>OZ271838.1:0-3862089 GCA_965601785.1 Woeseiaceae bacterium | reverse complement strand
TGACGATCGAGTACGCGAGAATGCGCCGGATGTCGTTTTCGAGCAGCGCGTAGATGATGCCGTACATGACCATGTACAGACCGATACCGATCAGCACCGGCTCGCCCGGGAACAGGAGGATCAGCGCGAGCACGGCGGTCTTGGTCGTATAGGCCGACAGGAACACGGAGCCCGTGGCGCTCGAGTTCGGATAGGAATCGGCCAGCCATGCCGATACCGGCGGCGCGGCGGCGTTGAGCAGGATGCCGATCAACATCATCCAGGTGTCGAAGTTGGTGGCGAGCATTGGCTGGATGTCGAGTGAGCCCGTGTGCACGTAGACACCTTCGATGCCGACCTTGAGGATGACGCCGCCGAGTAGATGCAGGATGGCATAGCGCACGCCGGCGGCCCGCGCGGCGGGCGTGCCGCCGCACCAGACGACGACGGTCGAGAACAGCGCCATGAGCTCCCAGTACAGGAACAGCGTGATCAGGTCGCCGGCAAAGCAGACACCGACCGCGCCCGCCGCATAGGCGAAGGCCGCCGCAAGTTCGAACCACTTCGCCTGGCGGAGCGCGAAGAGCCCACCCACGGCTGTCATCAATGCGAAGATCGTCGCGAACAGGCGCCGCACCGGACTGCCTTCGAGCGGTTCGATGCGGTAGTCGAGGAAGCCGACGTCGTAGGCCACGCCGTCCGGTACCTGCCAGATCAGCCAGAGCGTGGCGAGCGGTGTCAGCAGCACGACGGCATCGCGCGCTCGCCCGCGGACGACGCCGATGAGCGCGGCGCCGAGCAGCAGGATGAGCGCGGGCGGCAGGAGCTCAGGCATCGTCACCGTCCTCCCTGTAATAGTCCTCTGGTCGTTTCAGCACGACGCCAAGCGCAATGGCGACCAGCACGAGGGCGAGGCAGGACAGGAAACCGAACGCGGCGCCGAAACCGAACCAGCCGTCGATCGTGAAGTAGCCCTTGATCTTGATCAGGAGCTGCAGCGCGACAAGCAGGACGAGCACGACGGCAAAGCTCCGCCAGAGCAACCGTATCGTCGACGGCCGTGCGAGCCAGTGATCGTTGTCGTGCGGTTCGTTCATGAGAAAGCCTCGATGACCTGGCGTTCGAGATCGACCGCCGGGCCGTTGAACAGGAAGAACAGGATGGTCAGGGCGGCGGTGATCGACAGGGCAAGCACGGCGGGCCACGGCGCCTCGCCATGCTCCTTGCCCCCGGGCGCCTCGTCGGCGAACCAGGCCATGAAGATGATGGGCAGGAAGTACGCGGCGTTCAGCACGGTGCTCGCAATGATCGTGAAGAGCGCAACGTAGTTGTTGGCCTCGAAGGCCCCCGCGAGGATGAACCACTTCGAGACGAAGCCTGCTGTCGGCGGCACGCCGATCATACTGAGCGCACCGATCGTGAACGCCGTCATCGTGAACGGCATGCGTCGGCCGATCCCGGCAAGCTCCGGCACCTCGGTCTTCTTCGCCGCGACGTAGATCGCGCCGGCGGCAAAGAACAGCGTGATCTTGCCGAAGGCGTGCGCAAGCATGTGTATCGCGGCGCCGATCTCGGCCAGGGGCTTTAGCAAGGCGGCCGCCATCACGACGTAGGACAGCTGCGCAATCGTCGAATACGCAAGCAGGCGCTTCAAGTTCGTCTGCCGGAGTGCCACGACGCTGCCGGCAACGATCGTGAAAGCCCCGGCATACAGCAGCCAGCCGCTCGACGGCTGGGCGAACAGGTAGTCGACGCCGAACACGTAGACAAGGACCTTCGTGATCGAGAACACGCCAGCCTTGACGACCGCGACCGCGTGCAGCAAAGCGCTTACCGGCGTCGGCGCCACCATGGCGGCCGGCAGCCAGCGGTGCACCGGCATGACGGCAGCCTTGCCGATGCCGAAGACGTAAAGGCCCAGCAGCAGCCCGAGCGCGGGACCGTCGAGCTTGCCGTTGAGAATGCCGCCGGCCGTAAAGTCACCCGTGCCGGCAACGCTGTAGGTCCAAATGATGCCCGGCAGGAGGAGCCCGATCGACGTCGTCAGCAGGACGCCCAAGTACACGCGCGCCGAGCGTATCGTGGCGGCGTCGCCCTTGTGCGAAACCAGCGGGTAGGTCGAAAAGGTCAGGATCTCGTAGCAGAGGAACAGCGTGATGAGGTTGCCGGCGAAGGCAATGCCCATCGTCGCGGCGAGCGACACTGCGAACATGGCGTAGAAGCGCGTCTGGTTTTTTTCGTTGTTGCCGCGCATGTAGCCGATCGAGTAGATCGAGTTGATGATCCAGAGACTTGATGCCAGCGCCGCGAACAGCATGCCGAGCGGCTCGACGCGGAAGGCGATCTCGATGCCCGGTACGAGCTCCGTGAAGATTACGCCCGGCCGACCGCCGGCGAACACGACCGGGACGATCTGCCAGACGTTCCACGCGAGCGCGCCCGACACGAGCATGGTCATTGTCTCGCGGACATTGGGACCGATGCGCCCGGCCAGCGCAATCAGGATTGCACCGAGCGCCGGGATGGCCATGGCGAGGATGATCTGCGTCTCGGCACTCATTCGAGATGCGCCAGCAGGGTGAGGCCGGAGGCGCGAGCCAGTGACAGCGGCAGCCCCGGGGCAAGCCCGAAGACAATGTTGAGTGCGGCTGCGACCCACACAACGACGATGAGCGACGGCGCGAGCGTGACGCTCCGGTCCGGGTCGACCGGCGTGCCGAAGGCTGCCACCTCGACGACGCGCCAGACGTAGACGACGGCCATGAGTGAACTCACGACGATGACGCCTACGAGCGCGATCCCGACAGGGCCCGCCTCGAGCGCAGCCGTTATCAGGTACCACTTGCTGATGAAGCCCGCCGTGCCCGGGATGCCGATCAGGCTCAGCGCGGCAATGACGAACGCCACGAACGTCCACGGCATCTGCCGCGCGATGCCGCCGAGATCGTCGAGTCGCAGCGACTTCGCGTTCGCGGCAAAGGCGGCCAGCGCGAGAAACACGGCGCCCTTCGCGAGCGCGTGGTTGAAGATGTGCACGATGCCGCCCGTCAGGCCGACAACGCTGACGAAGCTCGCGCCGAGCAGGATATAGCCGATCTGTGCGACCGACGAGAACGCAAACAGTCGCTTGACGTTCTTCTCGAACATGGCAACGGCCGAACCGACGAGGATGCCGAGGACGGCCAGCGGCGCCAGGTAGGCGGCGAACTGCACGGCATGGCCGTCGAGGTTGCCCTGGAAGATGACGAAGTCGAAGCGCAGCAGTACATAGACCGACACCTTGGTGGCGCAGGCCGCCATGAACGCGGTCGTGATATGCGGCGCCCAGGTGTAGGCGTTCGGCAGCCAGACGTGCAGCGGGAATACGGCCGCCTTGAGCGCAAGGCCGACCGTAATGAACCCGGCGGCCGCAAGGATCGGGCGCTGCTCCGCGACGTCGGCTATGCGAAGTTCCATGTCTGCAAGGTTGAGCGTGCCCGTCATCATGTAGATCAGGCCGACCCCGATCAGGTAGAAGGTCGCCCCGATGGTGCCCATGATCAGGTACTTGAAGACCGCCGGCAGCGCACGACGGTCAGGGCCGCCCGCGACAAGGATGTAGCTCGCCAGCGACGAGACCTCCATGAACACGAAGATGTTGAACGCGTCGCCGGCAACCGCGATGCCGCAAAGGCCGGCCAGCGCGAGGAGCCAAGCGGCGTAGTAGAAGTGCTGGCGATCCGCGCGCACCTGGGTGTCGAGACTCTCCCGGCCGCCAATGAGCGCAAGCGTCGAGGCGCCGGTAATGACCAACAGCAACAGTGTGCCAAAGCTGTCGACCTCGAGGCCAATGCCGTACGGGGCCGGCCAGCCGCCCATCGCGTAGTCGATCGAGCCGCCCGCGAGGACCGTGCGCGTCAGCGTCACGGCAATAGCGAAGGACAAGAGGCTCGTCGCAGTGGCGGCGGCCCAGGCGAGGCCACGCGGCGAGAGCAGCACGACAAACGCCGCCGTCAGCAGCGGCACGATGACCTGCAGCGCCGGCAGGTGCGCATCCACCCCTGTCACCGCTTGTCGATCTCCGCGATCTCGCTTTCCTCGATGGTGCCGTATTCCTCGCGAATCCTGACGACGATGCCGAGCCCGAGCGAGGTCGTCGAGATGCCGACGACAATTGCGGTAAGGATCAGCACCTGCGGCAGCGGGTTCGCGTAGATCGAGCTGCCGGCTGCCTCGGAGTAGATCGGCGCCGTGCCGCCTTCGATGCGTCCCATCGTGATGTAGAGCAGGAACACGGCGGACTGGAAGAGCGCTAGGCCGATCAGTTTCTTGATCAGGTTGAGCTTGGCGATGACGGCGTAGAAGCCGATCATCAGGAGAATCGCGAAGACCCAGTAATTAAAGAGGCCGAGCAGGTTCACTTCTGGCCCCGCGCTGCAAAGGCGTGGAAGATCGACAGCAGCGTACCCGTGACGGTTACGCCCACACCGACTTCGACCAGGATGATGCCGAGCTGCTGGCTCTTGACCGGGTCGCTGCCGAACACCGTGTACTCGAGGAAGCTGCCGCCGAGCAGCATGGCCGCGATGCCCACGCCACAGTAGAAGATGGCGCCGCCCGCCATCATGCCGAGCAGCGCGCGCTGGGGCAGGACATCGAGCGCATGCCGCTCGCCCTCGAGCAGCGCATAGAGAATGATCGACGCGGCAATGATCGCGCCGGCCTGGAACGCACCGCCAGGCCCGTACTCGCCGTGAAACTGCACGTACAGCCCGAAGAGCAGGATGAACGGGATCAGAAGCTTGCCAACCACGCGCGGGATCAGATGGTGGCGCAGTCCGAGATTGAGCGCGGTCTCTTCCTCGCGTGTGCGGCTGACGCGCGGCGTGCCGAGCAGGAACAGGACGCCAATACCGGCGGTAAGTACGACGAAGACCTCACCCATCGTGTCATAGCTGCGGTAGCTTGCGAGCACGGCCGTGACGACATTGGGGATCGCAATGTACTCCGGCGTCTTCTCGAGGTAGAAGGGCGCGACGTGGGTGTGGACCGGCGCCTCCGGATCGCCGAAGCGCGGCTTGTCGAAGGTGGCGTAGATAACGACCAGCGCCGCCACGACCGTGACGACGATCGACAGGCCCCGGTGCATGCTCGGCGCGCGCTCGCGGCTCGTCGTCAGCGACAGTGCGCCGAGGAACAGCACGGTCGATATGCCGGCGCCGACGGCCGCCTCGGTGAGCGCCACGTCCGCGGCGTCGAGGATGAAGAAGTTAGCGGCAATGAGCAGGCTCGCAATGCCCATGAGCATGACCGCGACGAACAGGTTCTCGGCGCGGACGATCGCAATGGCCGTGATGACCAGCAGGGTCAGCAGGAATACACCGAAGAGCGCCGTCATGAATCGTTGCCTGCCACGTCGGGCTCCGCGTCGATGTCCGGATCGTCGAGTGGCCGTGTGCCCGCCAGCAGTGCCGCGCTCGCCAGCGCGTTCGACGAGGTCGGGCTCGTCAGTAGCAGGAACAGCAGGATCGCGGCGAGCTTTATCGTGGCGAGCGACAGGCCGGCCTGCAGCATGATGCCGATGATGACGAGTATGGCGCCGAGACTGTCGGTGACGCTGGCGGCGTGCATGCGTGTGTAAAGATCCGGCATGCGCACGGCACCGATTCCGCCAACGAGCACGGCGAGGCCGCCAAGGGTCAGCAGGGTCCAGGAGAGCACGTCGAGGACGATGTCCATCAATTGCTCTTCATTGCCCTGCCGCGCTGCTCCCGGACGCGGTTGCGGAAGAACTCGAGCACGGCGAAGACACCGATGAAGTTGATCAGCGCATAGGCCAGCGCCAGGTCAAGGAAGTCGGGACGGCCGTAGAGAAACGCAATGACCGACAGGAGCAGCACCGTCTTGGTACCGAACATGTTGACGGCGAGTACGCGGTCGTAAACGCTCGGGCCGAGCACGGCGCGTACCAGGGCAATGCCCATCGTCGCGATCAGCGCGAGTGAAACGGCAACGTACACGTCAGCGTTTCCGAAGCGCGCGCACGCGGCGGTGCATTTCGCCGTCGCGGAGTCCCTCGGCGCCGTTCTCGGTCAGAGCGTGTACGAGCAGGCGCCCGTCGTGCACATCGAGTGTCAGCGTGCCGGGCGTCAGCGTAATCGAATTACCGAGCAGCGCCTGGTCGACCGGCTCGAGGTCCGAGACGTCGAGTTTCAGCGTGGTCGGCGTCACGTCTATCGTCGGCGCCAGTACCTTGCGGGCGACGTCGAGGCTGGAGAGTACGATTTCCTTGCTGAGCCAGCCCCAGAAGCCCACAAGCCGCGGGCTGTAGCGGAACGCAAACGTGTCGTAGCGGAAATAGCCCATGCGCGCCAGGAGGTACATGGTCAGGACCAGTGACACGACGCCGAGCCCGAGCAAGAGCGGCTTGTAGAGACCGGACCACAGGAGCCAGGCAACGGCGAGGATGATGGCGAGCAGGATAGCGCGCAGCAGCGGTCGCTGTGCGGCAGCAGGGTCGGGGTTCGTCATTGCTCTCCTCGCGTACCGGTCAGTCCCCGCACTCTAAAGGATAAGGCTTACTCGTTGAACTGCGATCCGGTTGTCCCTGGCGTCTCGCTGATCAGAACGCCTCGCCGACGGAGAGGTAGATTGCATCGGAATCATCCGAGCGAGCGTAGTCGACCCGGATGTTGATGCGCTGCGCCGACAGGACCTCGAAGCGTACACCGGCACCATAGCTTACGGTGGTTTCGTCGTCTCCCGCCGTGCTGAACGATTCGCCCACCCAGCCACCGCCGGCAAACGCGACAAGTCCCCAGCGCTTGTAAGCCTTCCAGCGCGCCTCGACCTGACCCGATGTCGAGCTCGATCCAAGGTAGTCGAACGCCGCAAAGCCGCGCAGCGGTATCCGGCAGGCGTCCCAGAGCGGTACCTCGCCGTTCTTCTGGCATCCGCGGATTTCCCACGCCAGGACCAGCGGATCGCTCAGCTTGTGATAAGACCTGAATGTGGCGCTGAAGTCCTGGTAGCTCTGGCTGCTGCCGATCGCTTCTTCGTTAAACAGGGCCTCCACCTTGGCGTAGCGGCCGGTATGAGCGTTTGTCGGCATGTCGCGGTCATCGTATTCGAGCGTGAGACCGAGCCCCGCTGCGCGCACGTCGAGGCCGGTATCGAATTCCTGCGACCGGACCGGTACCTCGATCGACTGCTCGGTGTCGACGACGCGCAGGAGACCGCCGCCGTACCAGTGCCCGGCGATCCTGCGCGAGAGTCTCGCGAACAGGAAACCGCCCTTGACGCGCCAGTCGAGGCCCCCGCCGCCGTCCTGTTCATCCGGCGGAATCAGGTTAAGCCGGATATCGGCGGCGCCCACGGCGCCCGTAAAGCGCCAGTTGTTGCGGTTCCAGTAGTTCTGCTGGACGAGGGCAAGCGCCTTGCTGTCGTTGCTGGTCCACATGCCTGCGATCCCGGTTAGCGACGCCGGCTGTAGCTCCGCTTCCTCTTCGGTTTGCGGATAGAAGTAGGCCGCCGCCCCGACGAGCCCGGTGTCGAGCGTCGGGTTTGAGATCGGGATGGGTACCGCCACGGTGTCGCCGCGTTCGACCTTCAGGGGGAGCTTCTCGTCGCGAATGTCCGGGGCCACGCTCGGCCGCGTGTCTCGACGCTCCGCTCGCTCTTCGGTATCCGGCTTCTCGGGGTCTTCCTCGGCAAGCGCAGCGTCGCTGAACGCCAGTAGTGCGAGGAGCAGCGCGGAGGAAAGCAGTGACTGAGACGTGTTCATTGCTGCCATGGTCCCTGCTCGTCTATCGCAACGCAAGGACGTGGCTTGAGGAACTCAGGCGCGGCGGGCTGGCGCAAAGTCACGCCCGAAGGGCAGCAGTGCCAGCGGCAGCAGCTTGATGTGTTGTGCCGCGATCGGGAGGCCGACGATCGTTAGCGCAAAGAGCAGCGCGAGCACGAGATGCATGATCGCGAGTTCGAGCCCCGGAAGGATGATCCAGATGATGTTCAGGATGACCGAGAGCGTGCTGTCCGGGTTGTTGAGGTCGCGAATCTCCCTGCCGAAGGGCATGAGCACACCGCCGGCGAGCTTGAAGCACTGGATGCCGAACGGGATGCCAATGATGGTCAGGCACAGCAGCAGACCACCGAGCACATAGCCCGTGAAAATAATGAAGCCGCCAAAAATGAAAAAGATGATGTTGCCCAGGAGGTTCACGTCGAGTCCTCGGGTAGCGTCAGCGAGGCAGCGCCGATCCGGTCTCGCCCGAGCAGGCGGAGCACAAGACTGCGGCTTCCTTTCAGGAACGGGTAGAGCGCCGCGGACAGGCGCGGCGAGCGAAAGACGGCCGCGTTAAGGCGATTGAACAGGTTTGATGGCGTCGCCATCAGGGCGAGCCGGTTGAGGCAGTCCTTGCCGAACCAGACCTCGCCACGGTCAACGAAAGCGATGCCCTCATCGAGGTCGTAACCCCGATCGTACAGCCAGCGGACGATTGCAGCGTCGCTGCGGGCGTCGACGAGTTCGATCGGCCCGACGCTCTCCCTGAGGCGAAGCAGTGCGACGTAGCGCGAGCAGAACGGGCACTCGCCGTCGTACACGAGCTGTGAGCCTGGCCGATCGGTGTCCATGTCGGCAGCATACCGCTCGCGGGCCGAAGACGTCATGGCGTTAGCTGCTACGCTTGGCAGCCGGCAGCAATGAAGAAACCGCGCAATGACCAACCCAGCCAGGAAAACTGTCCTTGTCACCGGTGCCGGCGGCGGCTTCGGCCGGGAAATGGTGCGGCAGTTCCGCGCGGCCGGCTCCCGTCTTGTGCTGGCCGATATATCAGAAGCGGCGCTCGCCGATGCGGTGAGTGATGCCGCCGATGGGCTCGTCGTATCGGTCGCGGCGAATCTCGCGGACCCAGAGGGCCCGGCGGCGCTTGCGGCTGCCTGCGCCGAGCACCACGTCGTGCCGGATATCCTCGTCAACAACGCGGGCGTCGCGGTGGCCGGCCGGCTCGACAACGTACCGCCCGATCGCTGGGAGCTGCTAATGCAGCTCAACCTGATGGCGCCCATGCGCCTGACGCGCCTGTTCCTGCCGGGCATGGTCGAACGCGGCAGTGGCCACATCGTCAACATTGCCTCGATCGCCGGCTGGTTCGGTTCGCGCAGCCTTTCCGCCTACTGCGCGTCGAAATTCGGGCTGCGCGGTTTCGGCGAGGCGCTGTCGGCGGATCTCGAGGGTACTGGCGTTCATGTGACGAACGTGTACCCGTGCTTCAGCCGCACGGGAATTCTGGACTCGCCGCAGTACGGTTACGACCACCGCCTGGTCGTGCCGCCGTACCTGGTGTCCGAGCCTGCGGACGTGGTCGCAAACGTCATCGATGGCATCCGAGGCAATCGACTTCACGTCCTGCCTGATCGCTACGCGCGCCTGATGAGCAGGCTCACCCGGTATGCTCCCTGGCTGGTACCGGTGCTCGATCGGCGCCTGTTTGCTCAGGCAGCGGCGGCCGGGCGCACCGCCGGGTAGCAGTGGCAGCGTCGGGCGTTCGGCAGCGCGCTATGCGGGGACCTTGTAGAGTTCTTTCATGAACTCCGCCGCGCCGGGCAGTGCATCAACCCAGTCGATAAAGCGCTGCGACGTGTAGCGATCCGGGAAGATGGCGCCGTGCTGCGGCACGATGCGCTCGATGTCGAGCTTGCGAACCATTTCGGCCCAGAGCCTGTTCGCCGTCGCACTCGGCATATAGCGATGATGGAACGCCTGCATCGACGCAATGTGTGCATCGAAATCGGTAACCTCGATATAACCTGGCGCGATCGACGCACCGAGGTCACCCGAGAACAAGGTCTTTGACAGCGGGTCGTAGACCTGGAAGTTGCCAGCCGAGTGCAGGAAGTGCGCGGGTAGGAATATGATTTCAGTACTGCCGAGTGGCAGGCGCATCCCCCCGTCCGGAATACCCTTCAGGCGGGGGATCAGGAGTTCATCGACGCCGAAGTGTGGAATAAACCGCAACCACAGCTCGGAGATGTAGCCAACCGCATCGGTAAGCATGAGCCACGCGTTCGCCGCGGCGACAATGTCCGGATCCTGGTGAGAGAAGAACAGGTACTTGAGATCGCCGAGCGAAACGAGCGACGACACCTCGTTCATCAGGTCGTAGTGCACTTTGTGGCCGCCCGGATCGAGCAGAATGCACTCGTTACCGTTGCCAATGACGGCCTGGTTTGTCGGGACCATCTCCCCGTGGCCGAAGCCTTCGAGAAGTATGAACTGATGATCGTCTCGGTTATAGAGCTGTCGCGCGCCCATCCGTTGACCTCCTTGTAGTCAAAGCCTAGGCGACGACCAGGTCAGCCACTTTCGCCGCCGCCTTCGGACCCTCGAGACGTATCAGCCCGAGGTTCGCGCGGATTGGCGCGCGCAGCGCGAGAATGGCACCCGGTCCGGCCATGTAGATGATCAGGAGCTCGCTCTTGCCCTCAATCATCATCTGGCTCAGGTTACCCAGGTCTGTCGTCGTCGCGATCCGGTTTCCGAGTCCGATTGACGATGCCCCCATGGCCGCAATCCGAGCCGCTTCGCTCTCCGGGAAATCAGTAGAGATCGACAGTCCGTCAACCGTAGCAATCATCGCGCCGCTAATGTCCGGCACGTTCTCACGGAGCTGCCTGATCAGGGCCATGTAGTCTTCTTGTCGGCTCATTGCGGCTTCCTCTTATTGTGGCTCCTCGTTCACTCTACCTATAGTGGGAAATCGTGAACAATTAGGACTATCCGAAGGTGCCGGACCTCGTGGACCCCCTGCGCATCTCAACGATGGGACTAAGCGAGTGGGAGTCGGTCTTCGTCCAGACGACCGTCGATCTTGCCTCGGGCATCGACATTGCACCCTGTCGGTTCGTCAGTGATCCGGGCAAAGCCGACGTACTGTTCGTCGACACCGATCAGCATCAGCCGCAAGGTCCTCCAGAAATACAAGAAGACGAAGGCCCTATCGTGGTCTCCTTTTCGGGCGAGTGCGTGTCCAAAGGTCACGGTCTGACTCGACCGGTCGGCTATGCAGACCTGATTGCGTTGCTTAAGGAAATCGAGACGGAACTCAAGACCGCCAGCCGCAGCGCGGAGACCGCCGAATCTGACCCACCCGCAGAAGCCGTCAAGCGTAACGAACCTGCCGAGACCAGCGAGCCTCGTAAGCTACGCGACGAGGTGGCCTCTCCCGCCGGCGCGCTTGCGTCATCATCGACTCGCAAGCAGGAGTCCCTGGAAGACAAAGCGCGGCCGGCGCGCCGCTTTGTCGAAGGCACGCGCTTTCTCGGTGTACTGAAGCAGCTCATCGGCCGCGGGCGCCCGGCTGCAATCCGGCATCCCGACTTCCCGCCGATCCTGGTCTTTCCCGAGGACAATGCCTACGTGTCATCCATCAACGCGTTGACGACGACACGGCTGTTCCGTAATTCGGCTATCGCCTTTGAGACCTGGATCGTCGATGACGCTGAGGTGGAGTGCGTACTGGCCAGCGATCGGTGCCGCCCGCTCGACCACCTGCTCTACTGTGCAGCCCTGTTCGGGTCGGAGGGTCGCGTGCCGCTCAACGTCGACCTCAATGATTCGCTGCGGCTGATCACCTGGCCTGACTTCGATGCCGTGCCGCACCTTCATGAGCATCGCAAGATCGCAAAGTACATGCTCGTGCATACGTCCACCCTCGGCGCAATTGCTGCGACAACGGGGGTCAACATCGACAGCATTATCGACTTCTGCAATGCCTGCGAGGCCGCAGGCCTGCTACAGCGGCATTCGGCCGACGGCACCAAGCGTACCGATGGTCGGCTTATTACCCGGATGCGCGGCTTTTTCCGCAGCTGAGCAGGGGCGTCGCACTGCCATGGAATCCAAGAACCCCATTGTCTACCGCACAACTCCGATACGCGCGGCGTCGCCGGATAGTGTCGAGATCGTCAACGCGGTCTTCTGGCCGACCGGCGCGGAGCGCCGCGTCCGACGGGGCCGACCAGCCGACGCGATCGAGGCCAGTATGTTGCCGTCGACACGGCGGCTACAGCCGAGGTTGCCGATAGCCGAGCTCGAGGTGCCCTACCTGCGTTATCTGGATCAGAGGATCCTGCGTCGGCCGCGCGACCTGAAAGCACACGTTCGCCGAATCGTCATGCTGACGGAGCGGGGGGATCCTGACAAACTTGCCGGAGCCCTCGCTGACTTATACCTCGCGCTGGGCGAAAACGGTCAGCGCCTCCGGCGCCGTATGCTGGCTATGGTCGAGGCACGGCTCAGGCCGGAGCATCGCCGCTACTTCCGGGACCGCGACGCGCTCATTGCTGATGATTCACGACCGGCGCCGGTGACTGACGCGTCACTGCTCGCGCGGCATTCCGTTACTGCAAGACCGATCGTCGTACCGCCCGGATCGCACGAGCTATCGGCAATGGAACTCGTCAAGCGGGCACTCAAAAGGGGCAATGCCGTTCATGGCATGGAGTTGCTCGAGTGCATGCTGGACGCTGATCCGGGGAGCGAAGCGGTCTGCAAAGCCCTGCTCGACATCTATGAAGACAGCAGGTTTGCCCGGCGCATGCTTCGTACTTACACCCGATTCCTTGGACGTCCGCTGGCGCTCCGGGATCGCTGGATTCGCTTGCAGGAAAGGTACCTCGAGATGTGTGGGAAGACGTCTCGTCGCAATCAGACTCTGCTGCCAGATCTCGCCGCACGCGCATGAACGACAATAGTGCGAACCGCTTCGGCCTCGCCGCTGACACGTTCGTGCTGCCGACGCCGGCAGGCGCCTATTTCGCGACAACCTCGCCCGATGACAGTCGGATGCGCCGGTTACTGCTGGGCCTGCTCCGCCAGGATGCGAGCCACCAGGTCGATCCCGGCCAGCTGTGCCAATGGCTTGGTACGGAGGACGAGCAGGAAGCGCTCGAGATTCTTTACCAGGCGCAAACACTCGGCTGGGTCGAGGGCTTCGGGGAGAGCCGGAGTGCCTCGAATGCGGGGGTCGCTGACCAGTTGCATTCGCTGCTGCCGCCTCTGTCGAGCGTCGAACAAGGCATGATCGTGGACGAAAACGGGCTGGCGCTGGCGAGTTGTGGACTGGCCGACGAGACGGCCGACGCCCTGGCGGCGCTTGCGGCTGACCTGGTCGGCCTGCAGGAACGGCATGCCGAGCGCCTGAATGCCAGTCTGGGTGAGGCGTCGCACGCGTGGGCCGCTGTCGATGCCTACGGTTCCAGTCGGATTGGTGCGTGGCCTTTGTACATTGGTGGCCGGCGCGTCCTGCTGATCATCCTCGGCGAGCCTCGGTTCAATCAGCCGCAGTTTCTTACCCTGGTCTGGCTGCTGGTCAGGCAGTACGGCTGACGCCGGGTACGCTAGTCAAGAAGGCCCGGCTTTGTCCCCGTCAGTTCCCAGCGCGCCAGCGATATCGGGATGCTGTCGATCGCATTCAGCCGGTCGAAGAAGTCCCGGAGCTCAAAGGGCTCGCCGCGGGATTCGACGAGCTTGCCGTAGTCAGCCAGCGTTTCCTCGAGCAGGTACTTGCCCGTGACGTAGCTGGTGCCGTAGCCCGGCTGGCGGAGATAGAGGTGCTGTTCGAAGATCAACAGCTCTTCCTCCGTCGTCATCCAGCCGCGCGGTGTCCATTCCATGTGCACGCCGCCAGCCTCTTCCATCGTCATCTCGTTGGCGTGTGCGTACAGCGAGCCGAGGCCGCGCGCGGCGCGTTGCGCCAGCAGGATCCAAACCAGTTCACGTGAGCGCGGTCGATCGTCGTACAGTCCCGCGTGCATGAACATTTCCTCTACGGCGGTCGCCGTGCCTTCGTTGCGGCTGTCGAAGATGTTGTACAACAGCGCGCCCTGGCGAACCGGGCTCGGGTGCGGCTCGTTGTCCATGCGTGCAAGTTCGAACCAGTGCCAGAAATGCGTGAACAGCGGCGCCGGGTCGTAGTGCGCCGTGATCCAGAAGAAGTTTCGGCCCTCCTCGGGTACGAACACGCCAAGGTGCTCGCGCATCGCTGGCTCCATGTAGTCCTCGATCGTGACGATGTTCTTGTCGTCGAGGAAGGCCATGATCCGGTCGACGGCCTCGTCGGCGCGCGCATAGTACTCGGCGGCGTTCTGCGCCGACGTGTCCGGAGGCAAGGCGCGGTTGCGCTGCTCTTCCAGTTTCAGCGAGGCCCAGGCGCGGGCGAGTTCGCGTTCCAGTAATCGCATCTCGTCTTCCCAGGTAAGCGGTACGAGGTGCACGTTCTGCTGGTACCAGCTGTAGTTGTCCTTGCCAATGCCTGAAGGACCGGTCTTTTTCTTCGCCTCTTGCTCGAGCCAGGCAATCAGCTCGTCGGTTGCACGGGATGCCGCGTCGATGGCAGATACCAGCGCCTTGCTGGCACGGCTGTCGATCTTCAGGGCGATACTGTCGAGCACGCTCCGCTGCGAGCGGATATCGCGAATGCCGGTCACCCAGAGGTCACGCGCGTTGCCAGTGAGGTTGGACTGTGCCTGCGCCATCAACGGCGGGATCACGGCAAGCTCGAGGGCAAGGCGCGCATCTTCTTCGGGCGTGAGCGGGAAGTCGTAGGTCCACAGTTCGATCACGGCGTGATGCGTCGGTCCTTCGTGCGCCGGTACGTCGCTGCGATAGGTCCAGATCGAGTTATAGAAGGCAGGGTCGCGTGACCAGGGCTTCAACACACGGCGGTTGAAGTCGTAGCCGTTCATTTCGGCGCGCACGAGATGCCAGTCGACCTGCTGCTCGACCGGCCAGTCGTCGATGGCAAGCGCGTCCAGGCGTGCGCGCAGGTCTTCGTAGTCAGACTGGCGGGCGTCGAACGCCGCCGCCGTGTAGTCCGGTGCGCCGTTGAGGAGCGGGGGTGATTCGAACTCGCGCCAGTCGGCGAACAACTCGAGCAGCTCCGCGTGGTCGTTGGCTGCAATGGCGCTGGCTGGTGCGGCAAGGCAAAGAGCGCCAAGAAGGAGCATCAGGAAAACCGGCATGGTCAGAATCCGCGGCGACAAGGGACCCGGAGTGTACTCGATCCGGGCCCAACCGCCGTGCGTCAGGGATTGCAGCGTGGGCAGTAGCCGGGATCGGAATGCGTCAAACCGTCAGGGCGCGGGCGTTGCTCCCGGTGGTTGCAGCGCGCACAGCCCATGATCTCGTGGCGGACGAGTTCGGTCGGCATCCCGCACCACTCGCAGGGCAAGCCGGTTTCGACATCGACAGTGCCGAAGCCGGGCGCCCCACAGGCCGGGCAGTCTGCGGCCAGGCGTCGCGCCAGCTGCTCGGCGAGGCGACGAAGCGTCGCCATGCGCGTCGGATTCATGTGCGCCCGCATATCGGTTTCGACCCTGGCGCGGTCGTCGCTGCTGGCACTTCTGGCCCGCGCAATCGCGTCGCTGAGCGCATCGCGGTCGCGAATGCCCTTGCTGATGCCCCCGGCAGGAACCCCCTCGTTTGGCACGACAATCAACGCGTGTTCGGGAAACGCGACGCGCTCGAGGAAGTCCGCAAGCTTATCGTCGTTAGCAACAACCAGCTGGTCGAAGCACGGCGAGGTGTCGACGAGACTTTCTGATATCCGCAGACCGAGATCGTCATCGACAAACACGAGCAGTTCCATGCCGGCCGATACGAACGGCGACGCCGGGTGCGGCCCGAAGCTGCCCTCACTCGCCAGCCCGGCGCCGAGGCCTGCGCTGGACATGCCCAGCCGCGCCTTGGCCTCCGCTACCTCGCCCATCGTGCCGCGGCGCGCGACTTCACCCGAAAACGTGCCGAGTGTGTCGGTATCGAGATCGGGCGGCACGATGACCTCAACGCCAAGGATCTCGCGAAAAGGCGGGGCGATAGCCTGGTCCTTGTCGTGCATCGTCGCGAGCGCAATGCGCTTTCCGGAAAAGGAATGTGCCAAATGATTACGTTCCGTGGTCACTGCCGGGCAGCCTATCACCCGGCGCGGCAGCGTGACATTGCGCGAGCGCCGCTAACGCCCGACGTCGAGCTGGCGGCCGCGCGCCGGCACCTCGAGCACGTCCGTTGTCGCGAGGTAGGCTGATACGACCTCCGTCACGGGGCCGGCGCGGCGCTCCTCGGCGGACTCCCGGAACACCGTGTAGAGATCCCCGCCCTCTGCGAGAAAACCGGGTGCTGCGACGCTCAGCTCTGTGTCATGCCCAAGTTCTCTGCCGTCGTGCCGAACGGCAACCACACGCTGTCCTTCGGGTTTCGACAGGTCGTACTCGACCTCGAGCCCTGCGAGCTGCAGCAGGCCGCGCTCGAGCGTAAACGACTGCTCGAGCGCACGGCGGATCTGCTCGCCTGTCATGGTCTTGACGATGACGTCGTCGACGAAGGGATAGGCATCGAGCAGGTCGACCACCTTGATATAGCCGCCCGGCAGGTCCTTGCGCAGGCTGCCGCTGTGGACGAAGGCCACATCGGTGCCGGCAACATCGATGAAGGCATCGGCAAACAAATGACCAATATCCGATTCCTCGATGTAGCGCCGGTTCATGCGCGCGGCCGTCCGGCCAATCACCCTCTGTAGCTCAGGGTGGGCGTTGCGGTACCGCGTGAGCTTGTCGACGATGGCCGGGTCCGGCGGGTACTTCGCCGGGTCGACGGGCAGGAGCCGACCGTCGTGCGAAAGGATCGAGCCGCTGTCGCTATCGATGACGAGCTTAAGGAAGCCCAGGTGGGTCGCCTGGCCATAGGTCTGCATGATGATCGTGCCCGTGTCCGGGTGCACAACCGGTTCGGGCGTGCCGGCGTCGGCGTGGCCGGCAAAGAGCACGTCGACGCCTGTGACGGCGCCCGCCAGGTTGATGTCGGCATCGATGTCGCGCTGCAGGCGCGGGTCGCTTTCCGCGTCCGTTTGCATGGGCGCCGTCTTGCCCTGGTGCGTCAGCAGCACGATAAGGTCGACCTCATTGCGCAGTTCATCGACCGAGCGCTGCACCGCCTCTGCCGGCACCGTGACGTCGAGCGGCGCAATGAACGACGGGATGATGGCGCTGACGGCGTCCTGGCCCATGATGCCAATGACGCCAATCCGGACACCGTTGCGCTCGATGACGGCGTGCGCCTGGGCGTAAGGGTGGTCGGTGTCCTTGTAGAAGAAGTTCGCACCAAGCACGGGGAAGGGAGCCCGGTTCTTCTGCCAGGCGAAGACCTCGTGGCCGTACTCGAACTCGTGGTTGCCGATCGCCATCGCGTCGTAACCCATCGTGATCATGAGTTCGAAGGCGAGACGCCCCTCGGTGAGCTTGGCCAGCGCGCCGGTAAAGATGTCGCCCGAGTCGAACAGGAAGACGTTCGGCTCGCTCTCCCTGAGCGTGTTGATCAGCGTCGTCATCTCGGCGATGCCGCCGATCATCTCGAGGTCGGCGAGCCAGAAGGCCGGGATGGGGTCGTACGCGCTCTCGACATCGTTCGTGAACAAGAGGGTCACGGTTGTCGTGCCCGGGGTCGGAGACGATGCCTCCTCGCAGACGCCGGCCAGGCTGAGCGACAGCCAGAGCAGTGCAAAGAGATACAGACGCATACGACTTCCCGGCCCGGAATGTGCTGCGATTATAGCGGGCACACAATGGCGTCTGACCGTAAACTCGTCTTGGAACGCATGAGCAGCTTACGCCAACAACTCACACCTCGAGCGCTCGTCGCTGGCGGTATCGCCATCGTCTTCGTAGTCATTGCCCTGCTCGAGCTGCGACAGGCAAACGCGAACGTCGAGCTTGAGCACAGCTACCTCGGTCCGACGCCCATCACCGTGTTCCGTGCCGGGGAACCAGGCGTTGCCGGGCGCCCTGTCGTCGTCATTGCACACGGTTTCGCAGGTTCCCAGCAGCTCATGCAGCCTTTCGCGGTAACGCTTGCGCGGAACGGCTACCTCGCCGTGACCTTCGACTTTTTCGGCCACGGCCGGAATCTCGAGGCACTGGGCGGCGACGTCACCAGGGTCGAGGGCGCAACGCAGATGCTGCTCGAGCAGACTCGCGTCGTTGCCGACTACGCGCTGGCGTTGCCGGATGCCGGCGATGAGCTTGCCGTGCTTGGCCACTCTATGGCGTCCGACGTTGTCGTCCGCTATGCAGAATCGGACCCTCGGGTGGACGCCACTATTGCCGTGTCGATGTTCTCGCCGGCGGTGACCGCCGACGTGCCGCGGAACCTGCTCGTCATCGTCGGCGGCCTCGAGGGCTTCCTTCAGAAGGAGGCCCTGCGGACACTTGCTCTGGTCACCGATGCACCCGAAGAGGCAGTGACGGTCGGCGCGTTCGATGAGGGCACTGCGCGGCGCGTGGCATTCGCTGACGGCGTCGAGCACGTCGGGGTGCTCTACAGCCGCGAGAGCATGGTCGAGGCGACCGACTGGCTGAACAAGCTCTACGGGCGCGGCGCCGCGGGCTATGCCGACTCGCGTGGCCTGGCGATCGTGCTGCTGGTAACCGGTATCGTCATGCTCGCCTGGCCCCTGGCAAGGCTCCTGCCGGTCGTCAGCCAGCCCGCAATCGGCGCCTCGCTGCCGTGGCGACGGCTGCTTCCCGCAGCGGCGATCCCCGCGGTCGCAACGCCGCTCCTGCTCTGGTGGTTTCCCGCGGACTTCCTTGGCGTGCTGGTCGGCGGCTACCTGGCCGTGCACTTTCTCGTTTACGGCCTCGTCTCGGCGGCTTGCCTGTGGTGGCTCAAGCGCGGCCACACGAGCAGCGTCACGAGCACGACGAACCGATCACGGCTGATCGTCGCCAGCGTGCTGACTACCGTCTACGCCGCGGTCCTGGTTGCCCTCGTCCTCGATACCTACGTGACCTCGTTTGCGATTACGGCGCCCCGGTTACCGCTGGTCGTGCTGATGTTCGCGGGAACGCTCAGCTACTTTCTCGCCGACGAATGGCTGACGCACGGTGCGACGACGGCGCGCGGCGGTCACCTGTTTACGCGGTTCTGTTTTCTCGTGTCGCTGGGGATTGCCGTGGCGCTGTCGTTCGAGGACCTGTTCTTTCTGCTGATCATTGCGGCCGTGATCGTCGTGTACTTTCTGGTCTACGGCCTGTTCAGCAAGTGGACGTATCGCGCCACGGGTCACCCCGCGGTTGGCGCCATCGCGAACGCGGTCGCCTTTGCCTGGGCGCTTGCTGCCGTGTTTCCGATGCTTTCCGGCTGAGGGCGCTAGAACTCGAAGCCGATCGTGACGCCGAGTACGTACACCTGCTCGCCGTCGACGAAGTCGACAGCAAACGTCGGCGCATAGTGCTTGTTCGCACCTTCGAATTCGTAAGCGACAATGAGACGCGCCAGCGCTTCGGTATCGCCGCGCGTGCCCTCGAGGCCCGGCGCAATGCCGAAGCGCCAGCGATCCATGCCGAAATAGACCGGAACGGCCACTACCCAGAAATCGAAGTCGCCGAAGGTGTACTCGGCCAGCATGCCGACCCCGACCGACTCAGAAATCTTGCGCTCGTACTCGACGCCCAGCGCAAGTCCGTTCTCGCGGCGCTCATGGGTCAGGCCTAAGAAGCCCGCAATGACGTTCTTTTTGTGTTCGGACTCGTGCTCTTCCTCAGCCACTGCAGTGCCGGTGAGGCAGAGCAGCATGATCGCGAGGACTGTTGTTAACTGTCGCATCACCAAGTGATTCCTGTTTCGACTGTCTTTGTCTTGCCGCTTGTGGCCCAGTGTATCGCGCAAGCCTCAGCCATGGAGCCTCCGCTCCAGCCAGAGCAGCCCGGCGGATAGCACGAGCACAAGCCAGGGCCATAGCGGCTCGACAGCGACACGGGCCGTGCGCGTCGCGGTGTCGTCGCCCGCTCGCGTACTGCGCGCGAGCGTTGCCTGCTGCCGGGCGAAGCGGGTCTGCGCCTGCCACTCGTCGTCCGCAAAGACATAGTAGTAACCCAGGTCGGCGGCTTCCGTCGCACCGTCGGCGTAGAGACTCACGCGATGCCAGCCAGCCTGCCACGGCCAGAACATCGCGCAGCGGCGCGGCCCGCCCGTGCTAGCGGTGCTCGTCTCGAGATCGAGGGGCGAGTCGGCTGCGAACGGCGAAACGCTGATGGCTACGGTTTCGCTGCCGGCCAGTGCACAGAGTGTGAGGCGCTGCCCGACGCCTGGCCACGCGTCGTTTGCGGCAGGCAATAGCTGGGGGAGCGGGACCGGCCTGCCAATCTCGCGCATCATTCGTGCCCAGTAAGCCGTGTAATTCGACTCGTCACCCGAGGTGAGCCAGCGATGCCGCTCACGCAGGACGCTTACGGCGACGCGGCCGAGGCCGACGTTGCGATACGCCTCGATGACTTCACCGCCGGCAGTACCTGTCAACGCGCCGCCATCGGCAACCTCGAGTGCCAAGCCCGCAAGCGGCAGGTCGACATCCGATACGGTGCCGTCGAGCGTCACGGCATAGCCATCTTCGTCGCGATCCCGCGGCGTGAGGCGGAAGCCCTGTATCAGGCTATCGCCGCCACCGTCGAGTTGGCGCGCAAGCGTCGTGTCGGCAAGCACGAGGAGGCCCATGCCTCCGCGTACAGCCGTTTCGAACCATGCTCGCCGCGACTTATCGAGTCCGACCCAGGCGCGGCCGTCGACGACGGCAAGCCCGGTCTTTGCAAGAAGCACAGGCGACAGCCTGTCGTCACTGATCGATTCCGCGTTGATGCGCTGGCTGAGCGTGCGGCCACGGGTAATCGTGGTTTCGATGATCACCGCTGCGCCGTTGTCGCCGGCCCAGTTGCTGAGCTGGCGCGTCTCGAACGAGGGCGCCGATTGCAGCACGTAAAGCAACGGGCGCTCGCCGGACCGGACGTGCACGGGCAAGGGTTCGGATGAGAGCTCGCGCTCGTCGGTCGACACTCGCAGCCGGTAGGTAAGCAGCCCGGGGGCCTTGGGTCGTGTCACCAGCCTGAAGTCGTCGCCGGTAAGCAGGTCGTGGCTCGCCACGACAACGCCGGCCGGATCGATGAGCTCGATTCGCCTGGCGCTCGCCGATGGGTCGTCACGATAGCGACCGCTGACGGTGAGCGCGTCGCCCTCGGGCAGGCTCCGCTGCCAGCCTGCCGCAATGAGTCCCGTGAGCGACGGCGCGTCGTAACGGACGTCGAGGTCCGGTGGCAGTGCCTGCCACTCGTCCTCGCTCAGGCCATGGCCCATTACGCTCAGAACACCGAGTGCGGGCTCCTTCAACGGCAGCTGGCCAAGGTCCAGCAGGTAGGTTGGTCCGCGGCCGACGTTGCCGCCGCCGGGCGCAACGAAGGTCTTCGCGACGGCGTCGGGCAAAGCCGTCGCCCCGTCGGTGACGAGAACAACCGCATCGGTGGCCGGCCTGAGCAATACGGGCGGCGCGATGAGCGCGGCGAGCGCGAGACAGGCAACAGCGTTGAGCACGGCGACGGTTGCCCAGCGGACCGTGTTCCCCAGTCGACGCCTGGCTGCGAAGACGCTGCCGAGGAAGATCGCCGTGAGCAGCACCACGGCCGCGACCTCCTGCAGCGACGCAAGGTGCCACTCGAAGCCCCCCGCGCTAGTCACGCGGTGACTCCAGCCCCGCATAGTCCCGTGCCATGGCATCGTCAGCGGCGTCGGGTCGCACGCCGCCCTGCGGTCGTGCATGCGCTGACGACACGGCAGACCACGCGGCGCTCGTGGCCGTGGCCAGGCAGTCGTCACAGCCGGCTGGCGAAGGCTGGCCCGCGAGACGCAGCTGCTCGAGCGCTGCGGCCTGGCGGATCAGGGCGGGTCGTTCGGCGGACTGTGCCTGCAAGCGGCTCGCGGCGCGCTGCAGCAGATCGATCTCCTCCGCGTCGAACGGCTGGTCGGGCGCACGTGTCGACAGGCGCTCGAAGAGCGCTCGGAAGAGGTGTTTGTCGGCCGCCGTCTGAGCGCCGCTCGCCTCGACGCGCTGACTCTCGACGTCGCGAATATCGCCGGTCAGGCGGCGGTCCTCCGACACGGGCGGCGGTTCGAATCCGAGTCGCCGCGTATAGATGCGGTCGGCCTCGCGCGCCCGGTTGTAGTAGTTCAGCGCTTCGTACTGGAAGGGCAGCGCCGTCGACGGGTCCGACAGACGAAGATGAAGCTCCGAATCCCACATTGCAGCCACCGAGCGTTTCAGGAGACCCACCGGATTGCGTGCCGACACGGGGCCAATATCTGAGGCTTCATGCGTGTGCGTAAACTGTGCGACCAGCGCGGTGCCGTCGCCGAAGGTGGCCGCGGCCGACGCACCGACGTCATCGTGATCGCCGTGGTCGTGACCGTCGTGTTCGTGGTGCTCATGATCGTCGTGCGCCTCGAACTCGGCGGCCATGTCCGGCAGCTCGACCTCGCCGTCGGCGCTCTCGCCGAACTCGTCGCCCAGGTACTGGCCGTAGCGGTTCCTGAGCTCGGCCTGTGCATCACCCAGGGCCCGCGACGTCGCATCGAAGGTCTCGGGCTCGAGCAGGTCGCGGTCAGCGATCAGCTGCTCGGTTTCGATAATGATCTGTCGCTGCGACTTGTAGTAGTCGGGCATGACGCTGATCGCAATGTCGCCGGCCATGACCGGAGGCGGTGCTTCGTCGAGCCAGCGCACGACGACAGTATCGGATCGTGCCTCGTTGGGCTCGGGCTTGCGGTTGTCTTCGGCGACGACGAAAAAATACACCTCGTCGCCCGGCTCCATGCCCAGCGCCTCGAGATTCCAGCTGCGTTCGAGGCGCTTGCCTGGCGCATCTCCCGCGTCATCATCGCTTGCCGAGTCGAAGTCGAAGGCCTCATCGCGGAACTTGACTCCCTCACCCGATCCTTTGGCGACCGAGGCGCGGATCTCGACGTTGCCCACGCCGAAGTCGTCGCGCACGATAACTTCCGAGGTGAAGCGCGGTGTTCCGTCCCGCTCGACTTCGAGGACCGAGGTATCGGGGTCAACGATACGCAGGCGGGGCGGCCTGTCGAGCGTGACGCTCAGGGTGTAAATGCCATCGAGCGATGCGTCGCTGCCGCTCGCCTCCTCGATAATGCGATACAGGCTGGTGCGATCGATACGGGTTTCGGCGGTGTACGCGCCATCGTCGTCGACAGCCAGAGGCAGCCGCTCGTCGTCGCCGATGAGCAAGGCGTAGGCGCCCGCGCTGCGAAGGGCGAGGCGCCAGCGTACGGTACTGCCCTCGGGCAGTTCGAGATCGAGACTGTCCGAAACCCGCGCGTCCAGTCCCGTGTACGCGGGCGGCTCGATGTGCACCTCGACGGATGCGAGCAGGTCGTCGGCGGTTCGCACGTCCTGCTCGCCTGTGACGACCGACACCGTAGCGTCGAGGATGCCGCGCAGCGGTGCCGCGAGCAGGACAACGGCACCGGCACCGGCGAGCACCGCGAGCGTCGCGCCGCGCAGCGCTGCCGGCAGCCATGTCTGTTGATCGGCGAGCGCCGCCGGCAGGGCATCGAGTACGCGATGCCGCTGGAGCGCCTGCAACGGCCCGAGCGCATCCGGCAGAGCAAGCACCAGCCGGGTGCTTTCCTCGAGCGAGGGGAACCGGCGATCGAGGTGCTCGGCGAACGCGGCGGGCGACAGCGTGCGATAGCGTGGCAGGAAGCCCAGTCCGACCAGTGCCGGCAGCATCGCAACCAATCCGGCAATGGCGATCTGCACCGGGGGCAGGCCGTACAGCGCGGCGCCTGCCGCAACGACCATCGCGATCGCAGCGGCTTCGAGCGTGCGGCGTAACCACAGTCGGCGACGGAGTGTGCCGTAGGCCTTATCGAAGTGCCTATCCATCCGCATTGCCCCGCGCTCGTTCGCTCATGAAACGCTCCGCGCCCCACAACAGGACGAGCGCCAGTCCGAGCCAGGCGGTCAGTGACCGGTAGGGCAACGGCACGTCGGCGACGGCGTCGGCGCCGGTCGCGAGCACGGCGGTGCTGACCGGCATGGATTGCCATGCACGACGGCGCTGTTCATCGGTCAGGAGCGCATCGAGCAACTGATCCGGGTAGCGCGGGTCCGTGACCGCGAGCGACCACGCCGACGCGTCCGGTTGGTACAGGCGGGCGCGACCGACGTCCGGCGTTCTGTCCGACAGCCAGGCGATCCAGTCCGGAGACCCGCTCTGGCAGGCTGCGTCGTCGACGACGCAGCGCGTCCAGGCAAGCTCGGCGACGCGATAGCGCTTGAGTGCCCCGAGGGCGCGCTCGAGTGTCTCGACGTCGTCGCTCCGGTCGTCGTCGTAGACGACAAGACCGCGTGACTCGATGGCCGGGGCGGGCGCCATGCCGGCGGCAAGGTGCCAATGGATGTCGCCGGGCAATGCCGGGCGCTGCTCGCCGAAGTTACTGGCACGCCGCTCGGCGTAGACATCGACCCGGCCGGCATGCCGCAGCGTGCTGAGGCGTTCGGCCAGGAGCGGCCACGCGTTATAGTCCTTGCCTTCTCCGGCCGGCGTGTAGTCACCGATAGCCGGGTAACCCGCCGCGAGCACGCGCGCCGGTGGGTCGAGCCCGAGCAGCGCCTCGCGTTCGGACACGGTTGCCGCGGCGAGCCAGCCGGGCGTGACATAGCTTGCGTCGCTGTCGACCGCGCCGAGCCCGGGCAACGCGAGTCGGGCAAGGAGCAGGGTCGCCACCAGGATAACGAGGAGCCGGAGCAGGAGGAGCAGCCACTCGGTAATGCGTGGCGTTGTCACCTGCGCCTGGCGCGCGGCGCGCACAAGCTCGAGGTTGCCGATCAGTACCCGGCGGCCGCGGCCACGGCTGATGAGGTGAATGGCAATCGGCACGCCGAGCGCAAGCAGGCCCCAGAGACCCGCCGGGGCGAGCAGCAGCCACGCGCCGGACACTAGGCTTGCATGCGCAGCCGACGCTGCAGGAATGCCTGCAGAGCTGCGTCCATGGGCTCGTCGATGTTGAGCGTCTCGAGGTCGACATCGATCTGCGCCAACGATTGTTGCAGGCGCGCCTCGTAGGCCTCGAGCGCATCGAGATAGCTGGCCCGGACCGCCGCTGCCGGCACGAGCAGGCGCTCCCCGGTCTCGAGGTCCTCGAAGTCAATGGCGCCGCGGTAGGGGAAGGTCGTCTCGTCGGTAGAGAGGAGCTGCAGGGCAATCACGTCGTTGCGCGAGGTCGAGACGCTTCGCATGAACGACAGGAGCTCATCCTGTCGCTCGTAAAAGTCGCTGATGACCACGACGAGGCTCGGCAGCTGCAGCTTCTGAATCATCGACAGGACGGCATCGCCGTCGGGGAAGCGGCCCTCCGGCGGTGCGCCATGCAGCGCTCTCAAGATTCGATGCCACTGGCGCTGCCCGCTGGCGGGTGGCACGAGCTCGAGCCCCGCCGAGTTGACGAGCACAAGCCCCGGCAGGTCGCCCTGCCGCTGGGCAAGGTAGGCAAGCGTGGCGGCCAGGTGGCGCGCGTAGTCGGACTTGTCCCAGGCGCCGTCTTCGCTCTGCTGCGCCATCGAGCGGCTGCAGTCGACGACGATCCACGTTGCGATCTCGCTTTCGCGCTCGGCTTCGCGCACGAAATAGCGATCGGAGCGGGCGAACAGTTTCCAGTCGATGCGCTTCGGCTCGTCGCCGGCCTCGTAGGCGCGGTATTGGCTGAACTCGATGCCGATGCCGCGTTGCTGGCTGGGCTGGATGCCGCTCAGGAAGCCCTCGGCGACGCTCTTCGCCACGAGTGGCATGTCTTTTACCCTTGCGAGCGTCGTCGGGTCGATAAAGCGTTCCATGACGACGCCGTCAGCGTATCGGGCTCTCGGGCTCCGCGACCGTCTCGAGCAGCTGGCTGACGATGGCGTCGGGGCTGACCCGGTCCGCCTCCGCCTGGAAGTTCAGGAGCATTCGGTGGCGTAGCGCAGGGTGCGCAACACGACGAATGTCCTCGAGCGTAACGGCGTAGCGTCCCGACAGCAGCGCATTGGCCTTGGCACAGAGGATCATTGCCTGGCCGGCGCGCGGCCCAGCACCCCAGCGCACGTAGTCGCGGACCATGGACGGACTGTCGTCGGCCGGACGCGTTGCGCGCACAATGCTGGCGACGTAGTCGAACAAGACTGGATTGGTATCGACGTCGCGGACGATGCGCTGGATCTCGAGCACGTCGTCGGCACCGAGGACGGCGTTGACCGATGGCCTGGCCGCACCCGTGGTTCGCGCGAGGATGTCGACCTCTTCGTCCGCGCTCGGGTAGTCAATGTGGATGAACAGGAGGAAGCGGTCGAGCTGCGCCTCGGGCAGCGGGTAGGTGCCGGCCTGTTCGACCGGGTTCTGGGTTGCCAGCACGAAAAACGGCTCGGGCAAGGGAAAGCGCTCGCCGCCATAGCTGACGGCGTGTTCCTGCATCGCCTCGAGTAGTGCGGACTGGGTCTTCGGCGGCGTGCGGTTGATCTCGTCGGCGAGCAGCACGTTCGTGAACACCGGGCCCTTCTGGAACTTGAAGAAGCGCTTGCCGGTGCCGTGGTCTTCTTCGAGGATCTCGGTACCGACAATATCGCTCGGCATCAGGTCGGGCGTGAACTGCACGCGATGAAACTCGAGGTCCAGCGACTTCGACAGCGTGTCGACCATTAGGGTCTTCGCGAGCCCCGGCACGCCCTGCAGGATGCCGTGGCCGCCTGCCATGAGGCACAGCAGCATCTCTTCGACGACGCTTTCCTGGCCGACGATGACCTGGTCGATCTGGGTCCGGAGGTCATCGAGTCGTGCAAGCTTTTGTTCTATGTGTTGTTTATCCATCGCAGTGCGCTAGGCCGTCATGGAGTAGATGACGATGTTCACCGCGAAGCGGGTGTTGTCGTTGACCATGAAGCGCTTGTTGCGGAAGTCGTAGTCCCATTCGCAGCCATAGTCCTTGTTGCTGTAGAGCACGGCGATGCGGCCGTCGATCTCGATGGCCTTCAGGTACTCGTGCACGAGCCCGTCACCCCAGCCGTTGAGCTCCATTGACGTGCGCGGCGGACCGTCGAACTCGAAGAAAGCGGTGTACAGGCGGTGATCGTTCGGCAGCTTGACGAGTGCGTCGCCGCCGAAGATATTGGCCATCTGCGCCTCGAAGCTCTCGGCGAACAGCCCGTCGATGTCGTGGTTGCAGTCGTCCGCGAAGACGAAGCCGCCGTTCCTGACGTAGGTCTCGAAGTTCTCGCGCTCGGCGCGATTGAAGCGCACGAGCCGGCGACCGGCCATGTAGCAGAACGGCGCCGTTAGCATGGCCGGATCCGCCAGCGCGACGACGCGCTCGTTCGGGTTGACGCGCAGCGTCGTGTACTCGATCAACGCGTTGATGATGTTCGAGGGCGCGCGCTCATCGACGTTCCAGTCGCCGGATTCGTAGCTCAGCCGCGTCAGGTAGAAGTCATAGTCGTCAGCGGCGCGGGCAAGCGACGCCGGCAGCAGGCCTGCTGCCAGCGTCGCGCCCATCGTTTTCAGGAGCTCGCGCCTCTGCATCGGGGCGCGTCAGACGGCGTCGGACAGGCTCGAGAACGTGAAGTCGCGAATCTTCATCGGCGGCACCATGCGGCCGTCGATGCGCACAGGCTTGCCGAGTTCCTCGATGTTGTTGAGCATGACGATCGGCGACTCGTTGAAGCGGAAGTTCTTGATCGGGTACTTGATCTCGCCGTCCTCAATGTAGAACGTGCCGTCGCGCGTCAGGCCCGTGTACAGGAGGGACTGCGGGTCAACCTGGCGGATGTACCAGGTGCGCGTGACGAGCACGCCGCGCCGGGTGTCCTCGATCATCTCTTCGAGAGAGCGATCGCCGCCTTCCATGATGAACTGGACGCCACCGCCGAAGATTCCGCCGCCCGCGAACGCGGTCGGCCGGTAGGGAACGCCGGTCTTGTCGGCCCAGAAGCGCGTGTTCGGCAGCGTCTTGACGACACCGTTCTCTACCCAGACGGTGCGTTCGACGGCATGGCCGTCACCGGCGAAAGCCGGCGTCGGCACGTCGGGGTGCTGCGGGTCGCTGTAGATCGTGACGCGTTCGTCGAAGAACTTCTCGCCGACGCGGTTCGTCGAGGTATCCTCGGCTGCTTCTTCGCCTTCTTTCGGCTTCCGCGACAGGAAACTCCGGCCCTCGTCGGCGGCGCGCTGGCCCATGTTGCCGACCATGTTGCCGAGCAGCGTTGCCGAAGCAGCTGGCTCGAGGATGACCGTGTACCGGCCGGGCTCCATTGCCTTGGCGTCACGCGACCCCATCGACTTCTTGATCGCAATCGCCGAAGCGGCGCCCGTGTCGAGCTTCTCAATGTCGTTGTAGTCCCGTGACACCCAGCCCGAGCCCGTGCCGTCGGCCGTACGGATCGTCGCCGTGAAGCTGCAGTCGGTGCCGAGGTTGTAGGCGAACAGGCCCTTGCTGTTCATGATCGCAACGAACGAGGTGCTGTCTTCGAGGAAGCCCGCTGCCACGAGGTCATTCTTCTTCGACGGCTCGATGCTCGAGGCCGCCGCCCGGGCGCGATGTTCCGGGGTGATCTTCGCCGTGGCCTCCACGTAGGTCGGCGTATCGTCGTACTCCTGCGGGCCCAGCAGCGGCATCCACTCGGGATTCTCGGGTGCGAGCCGCGCGAGCTCCTCGGAGCGCCTAACCACGCGTTTGAGCGATGCATCATCGAACTCGTTGATCGTCGCCACGCCCGTCTGCTTGCCGAAGCTCGACTGCACGGCCAGCGTTACGTCGCTGACCTCGCCAGAGGTGGACACGGTGTTCCGCGCGTAGCGGATGTTGCCCGCGTTGGAGCCTGTGAGGTTGCACTCGCACTCGTCCGCTTCCGACAGTTCGAGCACCCGGGCGAGAAGCTCTTTCGCTTGCTGTTCGGTCATTATCGCCATTGTCTGAATTCTCCTGGGTCTCTCGAGCTAGCCGACCTTGCGGGCCGTGTTGATGACGTTCACCTGGTTGAAGCGCGTCGTCGGACATCCGTGCGACACGGCGCTCACCTGCGATGGCTGGCCCTTGCCGTCGAAGAACGAACCGCCGAGCCGGTAGTCGCTCGTGCCCGCCATTGCGACGCAGGAGTTCCAGAACTCCTGGGTGTTGGACTGGTAGGCCACGTCCTCGATCTGCTCGGTGATCTTGCCGTCCTTGATTTCGTAGAACAGCTGGCCGCCGAACTGGAAGTTGTAGCGCTGCTGGTCGATCGAGAAGGACCCGCGGCCGACGATGTAAATTCCATCCTCGACGTCAGCAATGATGTCGTCTGCACTCAGGTCTTCGTCGTTAGGCTTGAGCGACACGTTGGGCATGCGCTGGAACTGGACGTCGGACCACGACTGCGAGTAGCAGCAGCCGTGCGATTCGTCCTGGTCGATCATATGAACCTGGTCGCGGATTGCCTGGTAGTTGACGAGGATGCCGTCCTTGACGAGATCCCATTGCTTGGTCTTGACGCCCTCGTCGTCGTACTCGACGTAGCCGAGCGAGTGCTTCTGGGTCTTGTCGGCAAACAGGTTGACGATGTCAGAGCCGTACTGGAATTTGCCGCTCTCCCACTTGTCGAGGGTCGCGAAGCTCGTGCCGGCGTAGTTCGCCTCGTAGCCGAGCACGCGATCGAGCTCGAGCGGGTGGCCGACCGACTCGTGGATCGTCAGCATGAGGTGGTGCGGGTCGAGCACGAGGTCGTACTTGCCGGGTTCTACCGATCGTGCCTTGAGCTTGGCCTTGAGCTGCTGCCCCGCGTCGCGTGCATCCTTGACCATGTCGTAGGACCAGCGATAGCCAATGTTGGCGCCGCTGACCGTGATCTGTTCCTTCGGATCGCCGTCCAGGTACTCGAAGCCCATCCCGACCGGGTTGCCGAGGCCCGTACGCTGCTTGAAGCCGGCGGGGCCAACGGCCGTTGCGAAGAACGGCGCCCAGAGACGATGTACGTCCTGGTCGATGAACGATCCGTCCGTCGAGGCGAAAAATTTCTTCTCGTTGACCTGGAACAGGACCGAGGTAATGAAGTTGGCACCGTTCTCCATGGCCGCGCTGTTCACGTCCATGAGCAGGTTGACCTTGTCCTCGATCGGCACCTCGAATGCGTTCTTCTTGATCGGCGTCTGCCACTGTACATCGCCGACGCCCTTCACTGGCGCGAGCTGCACCGGGTTGGTCTGGAACTTCGCGTTGGCCTTGGCGACAGCAACGGCCTTCCTCGCGGTCTCGGCAATGCTGTCAGGCGTGACGTCAGACGTTGCGGCGAAACCCCAGGTCCCGTCGGCGATGACGCGGACGCCGATGCCGGCCGATTCAGTGTTGACGATGTTGTCGACGCGCGTCTCCTGTGCCGTCACGAACTGGTTCAGGTAGCGGCCGATGCGCGCGTCGGCATAGGTTGCGCCGGCTTCGGTCGCTGCCTCGAGCGCGATCGAGCCGAGTTTCTTCTTGGTGGCGAAGTCCATGCCGGGATTCAGCAGTTCTTCGGCGGCGACGACACGTCCGGCGATCGGCAGCATGAGGCTGCCCACACCGATACCGGTCAGTTTTACGAATTGACGTCTGTCCATTGGGATTGCCTTCGATTCGGGACGGATACGGTCGGCTGTGCTCGGAGGGGCACGCCGGGGTTTTTTCGGGAGCTTACCACGCGGTACCCGGCTTACTTCCCCCGTACGCCGAGTGCGGGCCTTTGTGACTGGAGACGTTACAGACTGTTGCAAAAGGCACGGGTTCCCGAAAACTTGCGAGTCGACCGCGGCGCCTGCGACAAGCAAGTGTCAGGTACGCTTGACGGGTCGCCGTCGCTCACTAAGGAGTGCACCATGCCGTCTTCGCCGCGTTACCGGCTGTACTACTGGCCAATCCCTTTCCGGGGATGCTTCGTCAGCTACCTGTTTGCGTACCGGAACGTGCCCCTCGAGGAAGCTGCGAGTTTCGAGGACATCAAGCGCCGTGTCGAGCAGCCGCCCGCCGAGCAGGACGTCCCGTTCATTGGTCCGCCCGTCCTCGCCGACCTCGAAAACGGCAATACACTCAGCCAGATGCCGGCCATCGTGCTGTACGTGGCACCCGCGCTCGATCTCGCCCCGGAGGATTCGTTCGAGCTTGCGCTTGCGCTCAAAGTGCTGATGGACTGCAACGACGTGCTGATGGAGATATGCCGCTACAACGGCTCGAGCATGTGGCAGCGCGAGGAATGGCGGCAGTTTCGGTCGGAGCGCCTGCCACGCTGGCTCGCGGTCTTTGAGGAGTCTTTGCGGCGGGGTCATATCGGCAAAGAGGCCGCAAGCTTCGCCGATATTGCGGTGTACGCGCTGTTCGGCAACATGCAGCGCTGTCTGCCCGAGCTTGGCGCCGACGTCCGCCAGCATGCTCCGGGTATTCATGCACACTGCGACCGCATCGGCAGCACGCCATCGCTGGCGCGGCATGTCGAGGATCAGGCGGAGCGCTATGGCACGCTGTATTGCGGCGGCCAGATCGAGGCGTCGATTCGTGACATGCTCGAGCAGGACGCCCGGCAGTAGCCTAGCCGGTTCGCTGGCTCGCCTTCGAGCGGACGTAGACTTCCTTGTGTACGCGGGCGACGGCGACGCCGGCCTCGTCATTCAGCTCGGTTTCAAAAAAATAGGTGTTCTTGCCGCGTTCGTCGATGTCGCGGCGGATCTCCTCGAGGCGCGCCTTATCGATCTCGAAGACGCCGAGGATCGTTCCCTTGGCGGGCTTGAGGAAGTCGATACTCGCCGACTTGTCCCAGACGATATAGCCGCGGCCCAGGTTCATCGTCACGATGAACAGATAAAAGGGATCGGCCATCGAGTAAAGGGACCCGCCGAAATGGGTGCCGAAGAGGTTGCGGTTGTACCACCGTGCCCTGAGCTCGACCTCGAAACGGGAAAAGTCGTCGGCATAGTCACGGACCCTGACGCCCATACCGAGGTACGGCGGGTACAGGTTTATCTTCTTGATGATCCGTCGGAACTGCGGATTGGCCATGGACGGGAATCAGCCTGACGAGCCCCCAGCATAACCGAGAGTCCTGAGCGCCGCGGCGATTTCGTCGAGTACCACCGGGTCCTCGATCGTCGCCGGCGGGCGATAGTCCTCGACGTCGGCGATCTTGCGCATGGTGGCGCGCAGGATCTTGCCCGAGCGCGTCTTCGGCAGCCGCTCGACGACGACGGCCCGCTTGAACACGGCCACGGGGCCCACCTGTTCGCGCACCATCCTGACCGTTTCGCTCACAATGTCGGCGTTGTCGCGTTCGACCCCGGCCTTCAGCACGAGAAAGCCGAGCGGCAGCTGACCCTTCATCGCGTCGGCCGCGCCGATGACTGCGCACTCGGCAATATCGGGATGACCTGCCAGCACCTCCTCGATCGCGCCCGTCGACAGCCGGTGCCCCGCCACGTTGATGACGTCGTCGGTGCGGGACATGACGTGGATGTAGCCGTCTTCGTCGATGAAGCCGGCGTCGCCCGTCTCGTAGTAGCCCGGGTAGGTCGTGAGGTAGGACTCGACGAAGCGCTCCTCGGCGTTCCAGAGACCGGGCAGGGTGCCCGGCGGCAGCGGCAGTTTGCAGGCGATGGCGCCGACATCGCCGGCAGCGACGTCACTGCCGTCGCTCTTCAGCGTGCGGACGTCCCAGCCCGGTACCGCGGGACCAACCGATCCTGCCTTCACGGGGAGGAGCTCGATGCCAACGCAGTTGGCGGCAATCGGCCAGCCGGTCTCGGTCTGCCACCAGTGATCGATCACGGGGACCCCGAGCTTGTCCTCGGCCCAGTGCAGGGTGTCCGGGTCGCAGCGCTCACCGGCCAGGAACAGCGTCCTCAGTGTCGTCAGGTCGTAGTGGCCGATCAGTTGGCCGTCCGGGTCCTGCTGGCGGATGGCACGGAACGCCGTCGGCGCCGTGAACAGGGCCGACACGCCGTGTTCGCTGGCCACGCGCCAGAACGCGCCGGCGTCCGGGGTCCCGACCGGCTTGCCCTCGTAGAGCACGGTTGTACTGCCGTTCAACAGCGGTCCGTAGATGATGTAGGAGTGACCGACCACCCAGCCGATGTCGGAAGCGGCCCAGAAGACCTCGCCGGGCTCGATACCGTACACGTGTCGCATGGACCAGTGGAGCGCCACGGCGTGCCCGCCGTTGTCGCGCAGGATGCCCTTCGGCTGTCCCGTCGTGCCCGACGTGTAGAGAAGATACAGCGGGTCCGTAGCTGCGACGGTGACGCAGTCGTGTGGAACGGCAGCCTGCATTGCGTCGTTCCAGTCGACGTCCCGGCCGGCAACGAGTGAGGCTTCCAGCTCCGGCCGCTGGTACACGATGCAGCCGTCGGGTTTGTGGGTCGAGAGCTCGATCGCCTCGTCGAGCAGCGGCTTGTACTCGACCAGCCGCGAGGGTTCGATGCCGCAGGAGGCCGAGACGATGAGCCGGGGTCGCGCGTCGTCAATGCGTGTGGCAAGTTCGGCCGCTGCGAAGCCGCCGAACACAACCGAGTGCACGGCGCCAAGGCGCGCACAGGCAAGCACGGCAACCACGGCCTCGGGAATCATGGGCATGTAGATAATGACCCGGTCACCCGCCGTGACGCCCTGGTTCGCCAGCGCCCCGGCGAAGCGCGCGACCTCGTCGCGGAGCTCGGTGTAGGTGATGTGGCGCCTGGCGCCCGTTACGGCGCTGTCGTAAATGACTGCCACCTGCTCGGCACGACCTCGCTCGACATGACGGTCCAGCGCGTTGAAGCAGGTATTGAGCCGGCCGCCGTCGAACCAGCGATAGATGTTGGGCCGAGGGTTCGCCAGCACCTTGTCCCAGGGCGTATCCCAGTCAATGCCGGCCGCGGCTTCCGCCCAGAAGGCCTCGGGCGCTTCGATCGAAGCCTGGTGCAGTTCGCGATATCGATCCACGGTATCCCCCTCGCTTAGCATGCCAGTCTAGGGCGTGCGGACCGTGACGGCTATTCGACGATCGTTGTACGGGCAGGAGCGGGTTACCGGGCTCTGCCGCAAGTTGCTACAGTGCGAGTGTTCTGGTTCCGCGCTCCGTGGTGAACCAGGTCTTCGGCTAGCGAATCACGACACCCGGAACGAGGCCAAACGATGATCCTCGAGGATCCTGACAACGTAACGACACTGGGTGAGCGCGTCGCGCTCTACTGCTTTTCGTTTGTCGCGACATTTGCGCTCTGTGCCGTCGTGCCGCTGTTAGTGTTCCCGAGCATCTTCCTGATGCCATTTTGCGTCGTGGCCATACTCCTGGTCGTGCCGCGCGTGTACCGCAAGCTCTTCGATCGGCTCGCAGCAAGTCGCAGCGACGAGCGTGGAGCGTAGTCCGGGCGCGACGCCGCCGCTGACCCGCAAGTCCTGACCTCGACACGGCACTGTTACGTCGGTGCTTTCGTCGCACCGGATAGGTACACCGAAAAAGACGGCCGGCGAACCGCGACAACAGCAGGGGGAGGGCCACCGCAGCCGCCGGCCGGGCCAGGCTACTGGCCGGAGAAGCGTCGTTTGACGCGATTCTGCATCCGCTCCTTGCTGCGCTCGAGCTTCGCGATCTGCTCGTCAGTCAGCACGGCGTGCACTTCGCTGCGTACCCGCGCCATCAACAGGGTCGCCTGCGTGGCAAGCTCGCCATTCGAGACCGCGACACGGTTGAGCTCGGTCGAGTACAGAGGATCCGTCGGGTCGAGTGCTTCGATCGCCTCGCGGTTGGCCCGCCGCTGCTCGCGCAGGGCCTCGAACTCGGGCCTCACGGCCTCGATGATGTTCTCGACGCTCGCACGCTGAACGTCATCAAGGTCGAGATGGTCAGCCATGTGTTCGAGCATCAGGCGGGGCTCTGCCATGCCCGGGCCGCCGAAGCCGCCGGGGCCCGCCGTTGCGACACTCGAGACCATCGCCAGGGCGATCGCGGCCAGAAGGGCCAGTCCAGTGCTTTTCATTGTCTCTCTCCTTTGTGAGGTGACACACCGCCAGTGGTGTAAGGCATAGCCTAGGCCGCGAAACATCGAGCTGGGTCAACCAGAGGCAAAGGAGTGTCAAGAACTGTCAGGACACGCACGAGCGGCATTGCAGACCCGGAATGATTGCCCCACGATGATTGCCTCAATCAAGACAGGGCAATCGACCGAGGCCGATGACCGACTCGACACACACTCACAGCGTGCTCATCGTCGATGACGATCGCGAACTCGGCGAGATGCTGACCGAGTTCCTGGCGCCCGATGGCTTCGCGCTGACCGCCTGCCTGAGCGGAGAGGACGGCCTCGCGTCCATCGAGACCGGCAGCTACGAGCTGGTCATCCTCGACATCATGCTGCCGGGCATGAGCGGCATCGAGGCTCTGAAGCGCATACGCGCATCCAGCGACATACCCGTCATCATGCTGACGGCGCGCGGGGACGACGTCGATCGCATCCTCGGGCTGGAGTTTGGTGCCGACGACTACCTGACGAAGCCCTTCAATCCGCGCGAGCTACGCGCCCGCCTTCGGGCAATCCTGAGACGCTCGCAGCCGCAGGCGACTACCGGCAGTCGCCTCGAGATCGGCAGCATCGAGCTCGATAGCCGGGCGCGCAGCGTCACGGTCGACGGCACACCGATCCGTTTGACCGGTACCGAGTTCGAACTGCTGTGGCGGCTTGCCGTCGCCCCGGGCGACGTTGTCAGTAAAGAAGTACTGGCGCTCGAAGCCCTGGGCCGACGGCATATGCCTTACGACCGCAGCATCGACACACATATTAGTAACGTGCGCGGCAAACTCTCCGCGGCTGACGTCACGAACCCACTGATCCAGGCACGCCGTGGCGTCGGCTATTGCCTCGTCGTCAACGATTAGGGCGTCATGCGAAGCCTGCTGTTACGGGTCTTTGTTGCGTTCTGGTCGATCATCCTGATCACGATCGTCGTTGCCGCTGGCGTCGGTTTTCTCTACGCCGAGCGCGTCCGTACGACGATCCAGAACTTCGAAGTGAGCGATGCGATGCTCGACGCCAGCGCCGCACTCGACGAGAGTGGTCGCGAGGGCCTTGGCGAGTGGTTGGGCAGCCTGCCAGGAGCAACCGCCCAGCTCGTGTTTATCGTCGACGAGCGCGGCCGTGAGCTGCTGGGTCGACCCCTGCCGCCGCCGGTCGCGCTCGCGATGCGCCGCTTCGGTCGCGGCGGACCGGCACGGATGAAGCTGCGCGAACCGGGCAACCTGCGCCCGGCGCGGCCGTTTACACAGCTCGTCGGCCCGAACAACGAGGTCTACACCCTGTTTGTCCTGCCGCCGCAGAAGGGCGTTGCGCGCTGGCTGGCAGAACGCGGCGGTGCGACGCTTGTGCTTATCGCGCTGCTGGTAAGTGCAGCCATGTCGTACCTGCTGGCGAGGTCTATATCGCGGCCGATCCGGCGGTTTCGTGAATCCGCCAACGCCATTGCCGACGGTGATCTCGATACCCGCGTCGTTGCGAGCGTCGGCACGCGGCGCGACGAGATCGGGCTACTGGCCGAGGACTTTGATCGCATGGCAGCGGGCTTGCAGCGGGCCTGGCGCCGCCAGTCCGAGCTCACGGCCAACGTATCGCACGAGCTGCGCTCGCCCTTGGCGCGGCTCCGGGTGGCGCTCGAGCTCGCACGCCGCAAGACCGGCGAGCTCGCCGAACTCGACCGCATCGATACCGAGACCGAGCGCCTCGACGCGCTGATCGGCCAGCTGCTCGAGTTTTCGCGTCTCGATACGGCGCCCGACGAAGAGCCCGTCGAGGTCGACCTCGACGCGCTGGTGCTTGCCGTCGTCGACGACGTGGCCTTCGAATTCGGTGAAGCCTGCCGGATCGACGTGCAGTCGGCCGCCGAGACGACGACCCGGGGCTACCCGGCCGCTCTGCGCGGAGCCATCGAGAACGTGGTGCGCAACGCTGTCCAGCACAACCCGGCCGGAGGAGCGGTGCAGGTAACGCTCGACGCCGATGATGCCAACGCGGTCGTGACGATCAGCGACTCGGGCGGTGGCGTCGCGGGCCGCGAACTCGAACGCGTGTTCGAGCCGTTCTACCGCGCGGGCCGGAACCGGACCAGCAACTCGGGCAGCGGGCTGGGCCTCGCGATCGCGGCGCGCGCCATCGATCTCAACGGCGGAACGATATCGGCCCGGAACGAGGGCGACGGTCTCTCTGTGGAAATCCGCTTGCCCGGCCGACCTCAGCCATCACGCAAGGCGTAGCGCGTCGCCTTGCGGAGGCCCGGCAGTAGCTCCGCCGCAAACCACGGGTTCTTTTTCAGCCAGCGATTGTTCCTCGGGCTCGGATGCGGCAGCGGAAAGAGTCCCTTGTCGCCGTCGCGACAGTGGCGAACGGTCTCGGTGAGAGTACGCTTCGCGTTCGGGATATGCGCCCGGATCGCGTACTGGCCAATGACCAGCGTGAGTTCGATGTTCTGGAGCTCGGCCAGCAGCGCGTCGCGCCACGCCGGTGCGCACTCCGGTCGTGGCGGCAGGTCCCCGGATGTGCCCGTGCCCGGATAGCAGAAGCCCATGGGCAGGATCGCTACTTTCTCCGGGTCGTAGAACACGTTGCGCGTCACGCCCATCCAGTCGCGAAGGCGCTCGCCGCTCGGATCGTCGAACGGCACGCCACTCAAGTGCACGCGTCGGCCGGGTGCCTGTCCGGCAATGAGGATACGGGCGCGCGGATGAAGCTGCAGGATCGGTCGAGGCCCTTCGGATAGATGCGGTTTGCAGATCGTGCAGGCCCGCACCTGCTGCAACAGGGCCTCGAAGCCGGAGTCTGGCGCTGACCTACCTGGTGAACGAGGCGTCATTTCCGGCGCAGGCTTCGAAGTCGAAGAGATCGGTATTCCGGTTCATCGTGGTCTTTCGCCGAGGTCCGTTCCCGGACCGACATTACCGCGTACGTCGGCGCCGTGCAGCCTGCGTCCCTTCTACATCGATGTCCCGTCGATTCCCGGGTATGCGGACTGAACCCCGCGGAATGGCGCGCTGTCACGATTCGTAAATGTTTCGTAAGCCTTCCGTAAGGTCCTGGCGCTGCTGCTCTGCAACAGTCAGGGCTGTTGCCGATCGCCCGGCGACGCGACCCGACCCAAGGAGATAACAATGATACGTGTGCTATTCATCAGCATCCTGGCCGCCCTTCTGGCCGCGCCGGCGCACGCCGAGTTTACGCTCGGTGGCAAAGTGGGGACCCTAGGCCTCGGCATCGAGGGGACCTACGCATTCAGCGAAAAATGGGGTGTCCGTGCCGGCTTCAACACCTTCAGCTACGACTTCGAAGACGATGTCGACGGCGTCAGCTACCAGGGCGACCTCGACCTGTCCTCGTTCTCGGTGCTCGGCGACTTTCGGCCGCAGGGCGGTGGTTTTCGCCTGACCGGCGGCGCCGTGATCAATGGCAACGAGGTCGGTGCCGTTGCCGACCCGGCGCCAACCTACGAGATCGGCGAGAACATCTATACGCTCGAGGAAGTCGGCGTACTCTCGGCCAACGCGGAATTCGACAGCTTCGCGCCCTACTTGGGCTTAGGCTACGACTTCGGCATGCAGTCGAACCTGCGCTTCTACGTCGATCTGGGCGTGCTCTTCCAGGGCGATCCGGACGTCGGCATCGACTCGACCGGCGGCACGCTGTCGGACGATCCGGGCCTTCGAGCAGACCTCGACGCCGAGGAGGAAAGCTTCGTCGAGGACCTCGACGGCTACGAACTCTACCCCGTCCTGTCGATCGGCCTGCAGTACGCGTTCAAGTAGGCGAACCCTGCAATCGTCCGGGGCCGGCGCTGCCCGACCCTCAGCCAACCAGGGCGGTGCTCCCCGGCCGATTGCATTTGCGGCTCTCCGTCGCTCCGTCAGTTCGCTATAGTGGCCCGGTCCTTCAGGGAGCACTCGAATGGCCGTGAGCAACGGAATCCACACGGTGGACTGCCACTACCTGGGCAGGCCGCGCTTTGCGGCCGCGTATCTCGTCGTCGACGGCGATGAGGCAGCCTTTATCGACAACAACACCGTGCACGCCGTGCCCGCCCTGCTGGCCGAGCTCGAGGCCGCCGGCCTTGCGCCCGAGGCCGTGCGCTACCTGATCGTGACGCATGTGCACCTCGATCATGCCGGCGGCACCTCGGCGCTCGCCGACGCCTGTCCGAACGCGACGATCATCGCGCACCCGCGGGCCGCGCGGCACATCATCGACCCGTCGAAACTGGTCGCGAGTGCCTCGGCGGTGTACGGCGAAGCGCAGTTCCGCGAGCTCTACGGCGATATCGTGCCGATACCTGCCGAGCGAGTTCGCGAGATGGACGACGAGGAAACGCTCCGCCTCGGCAGACGGCAATTTACCTTCCTGCACACTCGCGGCCACGCCAACCACCATTTCTGCATTGCCGATGACGCGGCGAACGCTGTCTTCACGGGCGACGCCTTCGGCCTGCACTACCCGGACCTGCAGGGCGCCGGGACGTTCGCCTTCCCGTCGACCAGCCCGACCGACTTCGATGGCGAGCTGGCGCGGCAATCGGTGCGGCGCCTCGTCGACCTTGGCGCCGACGTCGTCTACCCGACACATTTCGGCGCCGTAACGGACATCGCCGAGAGCGGCGCACAGCTCATTCGTCACCTCGACTTCGCTGACCGTGTGCACGACGACGCCTTCGCCAGCGACCTGGCCGATGACGCACTCGAGGCTTACATAAGACCGCGGCTCGCCGACTACTTCGCCGGGCTCTTCGACCAGCGCGGCGGTGCGTCGGCTGACGACTGGGAGCTCGTTCGCCTCGATATCGACCTTAATGCGCAGGGACTCGCCTTTGCAGCCAACAAGCGTCGCAGGAAGGCACGCGAGGCTGCGAACGCGTAACGCTTCTCAATAAGCCGATCGTGGATATTCCGACTTGCTTACGCGTCGGAGTGCTGGTGTTATTAACGGCCCTTCTGACAGCAGCGGCGGTTCGCGATGAGCGCGATAACAACAACAAACGCGGGAGCTGACCACTGGGGCCGGCTCGGCAACCAGCAGGAAGAAGACCGCCAGCGACAGCATGCGCTCGATAATCCGGGCGAGTATCACGGTGATATTGCCGCGGCCGAGCTGCACTGGTTCGATGCCGGGCAGGCGCGCTGGCTCAATCGCGACGCGGCGACCGGACAGTGGCGCGCTATTGACGCTCAAACGGGCGACGCGCTCGACCTTGCCGGCGTCGATTCTGACTGGCGGCCCTGGCGCGCTGCTTTCGACGACAGCAATGCGCCGTTCTACCGCTGGTTTGCGGGCGCGAGCACCAATGCCTGTTTCAACGAAGTCGACCGCCACGTGCTGGGCGGTCGGGGCAGCCACCCGGCGTTTATCTTCGAGGGCGACCGCTGGGATCCGTCGAAGAACGACGGTCGCGGCGGACCGGTTTTCGAGCTCACAATCGACTACCGACGCCTGCTCGTCGAAACCGTGCTGCGCGCCGAGGTGCTTGCGAGCCTCGGGCTGAAGCAGGGCGACCGTATTGCCTTCAACTTGCCGAACATCCCGGACCAGCTCTACTACACCGAGGCTGCGAAGCGTCTCGGCCTGATCTACACACCCGTGTTCGGCGGCTTCTCGGCCAAGACCCTGTCGGATCGCATTGCCGACGCGGGCGCCCGCGTGGTCGTGACGGCCGACGGCGGCTATCGCAATGCCGAGGTCGTCGCCTACAAGGAGAGCTTTACCGACCAGGCGCTCGACAACTTCGTGCCGCTGGGGAACGCGCTCACGGCGCTCGACGACGTGCTCGGTGATTTCGAGCTCGGCGAGCTCGGCCAGCGTCTGTCGCTGGCCGTTGCCACTGCGCTCACGGGTGAGATTACGATCGAACGCGGCGACGTCATGCGCGAACTCGGCCGGGCGCTGGCGCTCGAAGACACGGTGGGCGCCGAGCAAAGCGCCGAGATCCGCACGGGAGTCGCCCGTCGCCTCGCCGACGTCGGCCACATCGTCGAGCAGGTCGTCGTCGTGCGCTACACGGGCCAGGAAATCGTCGAGCAGTCGCGCGACCAGTGGTCGGACCATCTCGTTGATGCCGCCGCCGGGCGCGTCCTCGCGACCGCGCGCGAAGCCGGCGTCGAGGTCGACAGTATCGATGCGCTTTACGAGCTCGACGACCAGGCGCTGTGGCGAGCGCTCAATGCGAGCCACCCGGCCGTCCCGGTCGATCCGGACTGGCCACTCTTTATTATCTACACGTCAGGCTCGACCGGTAAGCCCAAGGGTGTCGTGCACACGCACGGCGGCTGGCTCGCCGGCATTGCCCACTCGATGCGCGTCGTGTTCGACGCCGACGAGGACGATCGTATCTATGTTATCGCCGACCCGGGCTGGATTACCGGTCAGTCCTACCTGATTGCCGCGCCGCTTGCGCTCGGCATCACGTCGATCGTTGCCGAGGGTTCGCCGCTGTTCCCGCATGCCGGTCGCTTCTCGTCGATCGTCGCGCGCCGCGGTGCGACGATCTTCAAGGCCGGGTCGACGTTCCTCAAGGCCGTCATGACCGATCCGTCGAGCACGGCCGATATGTCTGCCTACAGCATGTCCGGCCTCAAGGCTGCGACCTTCTGCGCCGAGCCCGTCTCGCCGGCCGTCCAGGAGTTCGCGATGGGCAACGTCTGCGAACACTATATAAACAGCTACTGGGCGACCGAGCATGGCGGCATCGTGTTCTCCTGTCCCTGGGGCGGCTTCAAACCGCTCGCGCCGGACGCCAAGACCTGGGCACTGCCCTGGATCGATGCCGAGGTGCGCATCGCGGAAGACACGGACGACGACGGCCGCGCCGACACCTGGCGAGCGGCTGAGCTCGGCGAGAAGGGCGAGCTCGTCATCAAGCAGCCGTACCCGTACCTGGCCCGAACGATCTGGGGCGACGCCGAGCGTCTCGGCACGCCCGAATGGCGCGGCGACATCGAGCGCTTCACCGCCGTGTATTTCGATCGCTGGTCCGGCGGCTTCGCCTACACCCAGGGTGACTACGCCCGCCAGCACGACGACGGCAGCTTTACGCTGCACGGTCGCTCCGACGATGTGATCAATGCGTCTGGCCATCGTATTGGTACCGAGGAGATCGAGGGCGCCATTTTGCGAGACAAGGTGCTGCGCCGGGATTCCCCGGTGGGCAACGTTGTCGTCGTCGGCGCGCCGCACGAGGAAAAGGGCGAGACGCCCGTCGCCTTCCTGATTGCCGCGCCCGGCATGAAGATTGGCGATGACGATATTGCGCGGCTGCAGGGACTCGTTCGTACCGAGAAAGGCGCGACGGCCGTGCCGTCCGACTTCATCATTGTTTCGGCGTTTCCCGAGACGCGTTCCGGCAAGTACATGCGGCGGACGCTGCGTGCCGTGCTGCTGGACGAGCCGCTCGGCGACCTGTCGACGCTCCGGAATCCGGATGTTATCGACGAGATTCGCGAAAAGGTCGATGAGTGGCGTGCCTTCGGGCGGCTGAGCCACGCGCGGCAGATCGTCCAGACCTATCGCTACCTGCGCGTCGAGACCCACGAGATCATGCCTGGTCAGCAGGTTGCGCTCGTCGTCATTACCCATCCGCCCGTCAACTCGCTGAACGAACGCAGTCTCGACGAACTCAACACGGTGCTGTCGCATATCGCGAATCGCGACGAGACCAAGGCCGTCGTGATTACGGGCGCGGGCAACGCCTTTGTTGCCGGCGCCGACGTCAAGGAGATGCTCGAGATCGGCGAGAGCGGCGACTTCGATAGCGCCCTGACCCTGCCGAACGCGGCGCACACGGCGTTCGCGTCGCTCGAGAACCTCGGCAAACCCGTTATAGCGGCGGTTAACGGTCCGGCGCTGGGCGGCGGCAACGAGGTGGTGCTCGCCTGCGATTACGTGATCGCCAACCGGCGGGCGCGCTTCGGCCAGCCCGAGATCAACCTGAACCTGCTGCCGGGCTATGGCGGCACGCAGCGCCTGCCGCGGCGGCTGCACTTTGAAAACGGCGACGCCGGACTCATCGAGGCAACCCGGCTGATCCTTTCCGGGCGGAGCATCGAGGCCGATGAGGCGCTCGCTGCCGGACTGATCGATGCGCTGACCGACGCGAACGGCAGCGACGTGGTTGCCACAGCGTTTGCCGTTCTGCGCGAGTACTTCGATGGGAAGGGACCGCTGCCGGCGGCGCTCGAGCGGCGCAAAGAGTACCTCGCCAGTGTCGAGGAGCCGATCCCCGATCCGGCCGAGCGACTCGACGAGCCAACGCTCGCGGCTGCCGTGCTGCAGCTCGAGGAGAGCGGCCGAGGAGCAACCGTCAAACGCATCATCGAGGCGCTTTCCACGGGTGCCCGCAGTGGGCAGCGGGCCGGCGTCGAGACCGAGGCGCGGTTGTTTGCCGAGGCCGTCTGCGATCCTGACAGCGGCCCGACCGGTATTCGCGCTTTCCTCGAAAAGCGCAGCGCGCCCTTGCCCCTGCGTGCCGTCGAGGTGCCGCCCGATGCCGACGACGCGCTCCGCAAGGAGCTCGAGGCCGATGGCCGGCTGCTGCCGCTGGAGGCGAGTTTCTTCCCGGGCGTCACGCCGATTCCGGAGTACCAGTACGGCATGGGCGTCAGCAAGGATCCCGCGACGGGCTTGCCGAAGCACGCCGATCCCGAGGACTCCGAGAAGCTCCTCGTGTTCGAAACGCCGACACCCGGACCGAACGAGGCGCTCGTCTACGTGCTTGCCTCCGAGGTCAACTTCAACGACATCTGGGCGCTGACCGGCATACCCGTGTCGCCTTTCGATAACCGCGACGTCGACCTGCAGGTTACGGGCTCAGGGGGTATTGGTCTGGTTGCGCAGCTCGGCGATGAGCTCCTGCGCGAGGGCCGTCTTGCCGTGGGCCAGATCGTGACGATCTACTCTGGGCAAAGCGAGCTCATGTCACCGGACCAGGGTCTCGACCCGATGGCGGCGAACTTCCACATTCAGGGTTACGAGATCAACGACGGCAGCCACGCGCAGTTCCTGACGGTGCAGGGCCCGCAGCTACACCCGAAGGTTGCCGGCCTGACGATCGAGGAGGCCGGCTCCTACGGCCTGACGCAGGGCACGATTCACCGCGCGCTGTACCACACGCTCGACATTACCGGCGGCAAACGCCTGTTCGTCGAAGGCGCGTCAACCGGAACGGGCCTCGAGTGCCTGCGCAGCGCCACGCAGTCCGGGCTATCGGTCGTCGGCATGGTGTCGTCGGACGAGCGCGCCGAGCGCGTGCGCGACCACGGCGGCAGCGCCGTCAACCGCAAGGACGAGCGCTGGGCGAAGATCTTCACGCCCGTCCCGGACGACCCGGCCGAGTGGTCGGCGTGGGAGGCCGACGGCAAGGGTTTCCTCGACGAGGTAACGACGCTCGCGGGCGGCCCGGTTGACTACGTCGTCTCGCACGCTGGCGAGAAAGCCTTCGCGCGGTCGTTCCAGGTGCTCGGCGATGGCGGCGTGCTGACCTTCTTCGGAGCGTCGTCAGGCTATCGCTTCTCGTTCATGGGCAAGCCAGGCGAGGCACGTACGACCGAGCTGTTCCACAAGGCCGAGCTTCGCGCCGGCGGTGCGCTGCTCGTTATCTACGGCCCGGGCAGCGACGACGGCATCGTCGATCCGCGCGCGATCGAGGCCATCGAAATCGGCTGTGCCATGGGTGCGCGCGTTGCCGTGCTCGCCGATACGATCTCGCAGCGCGAGTTTGTGACCTCGCTGGGTTTCGGCAAGCAGTTCCGCGGCGTAGTCAGCCTCGAGGAAATTCAGCGCCGCCTGGGAGACGACTTCGATCCGCCCGGGCCCTTTGCGCCACTGCCTAACCCGTTCAACGCCTCGGCTGACTTCAAGGAAGCCGTCCGGCGGTTCTCGGACCGGACGCTCAAGCCGGTCGGTTCGGCCATTGCACCGCTCTTGCGGAGCACGCTAGACCGGCGCGGCCTGCCGGACGTGATCTTCGAGCGCCCGGCGCGCGACGGCCTCGCGTTGTCGACGTCATTGGTCAAGCCCAACGTCGGTCGGGTCGTGTACGCCGAGGACGTCGGCGGACAGCGGCTGAGCTTCTATGCGCCGCAGGTCTGGATGCGGCAGCGGCGGATCATCATGCCGACCGCTGAGATACGCGGGACACACCTCAACAGCGCGCGGCAGTTCGCCGAGATGCAGGAGCGCATCGCTGCCGGCATGATCGACGTCGTCGCGCCCGTGCCCGTGCCGCTCGATGAATTGGCCGAGGCGCACCAGGCCATGTGGGACAACCGGCATGCCGGCGCCAACTACGTGGCTGTGCACGCGCTGCCACGCATGGGACTCAAGACCCGGGACGAGCTGTATCGCGCCTGGGCCATCCGCGATGCCGAGGCGCGCGGCGAAGTGATAACCAGGATCGACACGGGATCTGCAGGGAGTTTGCGATGACAGGGGGAACGACAGGCGACGGACGTCTTGCCGGCAGGAACGTCATCCTGACGGGCGCCGGCGGCAATATTGGCCAGTACATCACGCGGCAGATGCTCGCCGAAGGCGCAAGCGTCGTCATGACCGGGCGCGGCGAGGAGCGTCTTCTCGACTTCAGGAACGCGCTAGAGGCTGAAGGTTACGACGTCAGCCGCACGCTGATCGTGACCGGTGACTGCGCCGACCCCGATGCCTGTCGCCACATCGTGAGCGAGGCCGTCAAGGCGTTCGGGCCGATCGACGTGCTCGTCAACAACGCCGGCACCGCAGGACCGAAGCGGACGCTGCGCGATATACCGTTCACCGAGGCCGGCAAGAAAGCCCGCAGCGAAAGCCAGACGATGTTCGAGTCGGCCATGAACCTCCTTGGCGGACCCTGGAACATGTCGCGCGCCGCGGCGCCCGAGATGTCGGTCGGCGGTTCGATTATCAACGTGTCGACGATCTTCTCGCGGACGCGCTACTACGGTCGTATTCCCTACGTGGTGCCGAAGTCGGGCCTCAATGCGTTTTCGCAGGGTCTTGCGCTGGAACTCGGCGGCAGTGAGCGCGCGATCCGCGTCAACTGCGTCTACCCGGGACCGATCAAGTCCGAGCGCATCGATACCGTGTTCGCCGCGATGGACGAGCTGCAGGACAAGGAGCCTGGCTCGACGCGGAGCGAGTTCACCGGACTCATGATTGCCAAGCGTCCCGACGATGACGGGCAGCTGGGCTACACCTACCCGACGCCCGAGGACGTTGCCTCGACGATCGTCTGGCTGGCCTCGCACGAATCTGCGGCGTTTTCGGGGCAGTCCTTCGAGGTCACCAACGGCATGCAGGTACCGGCGGAAAGCCGGTCCAAGCTCGTGTCCTGGCCTGACAGCCGGCTTGTCGATCTCCGCGACCAGACGGTCCTGATCCTTGGCGGCGCCGACGTCGACGAGGCCTTTGCCTTCGCCGAGGCCAACATCGGCCGCGGGGCGAAGGTCGTGCTGGGCTTTCGCTCGCTGGACTCGGTCGGCCTTGCGCGGGCGCGGGTCGAGGGCGCGGGCAGCGACTCGATTCATGTACAGCAGGTCGACCCGCTCAGGCCCGAGTCGATGGAGCGCGTCTTCGAGTTTCTCGACGAGCGCTTCGGCCGTCTCGACGGCGTCATCATGCTGCCGGCCACGCCCAACGGCCAGCACGGCTATTCACTGAGCACGGCCGACGACACGGACATCGAACGTTTCGTCGAAACCGAAATCGTTGGCCCGGTCGCGTTCGCCTCGTCGCTGGCGCGATACCTTGCGAGCACCCCGGGTCGGCGTGCCCCGGCGGTCACGTTCGTGACCAACCCTGACGACGGCCGCGGCAACCGGCTCAATGCCATCAAGCGCGCCGCGGTCGAGGCGCTGATTCGCGTCTGGCGCTACGAAGAGCACCAGGAGGACGACCAGGCCGGCTGGGGGTGGGAGAGCGTGCCGAACCAGATCGTTCGCTACGACAACGACGACCCGTACAATCTCACGTTCTCGGCCGACTGGACGGCAACGCTCAACAACAGCGTGCGCAAGATGGACCCGATCAACCTGTGGGTGCCGAAGAACATCATGCGGGCGACGGGCAAGTCCGCGATGCCGAAGTCGATCCAGCGAGTCCTGCCGGGCCTGCATCACGGCAAGACCGCAATGATTACGGGCGGCAGTCTGGGCATTGGCCTGCAGCTCGGCCGTTATCTCGCCATGGCTGGTGCGCGCGTGCTGCTGTCGGCGCGGAGCCCGGGCAAGCTCGAGGCTGCTCGCGACGAGATCGTCGAGGAGCTCAGAGGCATTGGCTATCCGGACGCCGAGAATCGCGTGCTGATCATGGCCGGTGTCGATGTTGGCGATGACGACGCGCTGGAGCAGCTGTACCAGGAGACCATCAAGCAGTTCGGCGAACTCGATTTCCTGATCAATAACGCGGGCATAGCCGGCGCGGAAGAGATGGTTGTCGACATGAGCCTCGAGGCGTGGAACCACACGATGGAAGCGAACCTGATCTCCAACTACTCGCTGATCAGGAAGTTCTCTCCGCGCATGAAGGCGCGCGGCCGCGGTTCGATCCTCAACGTGTCGAGCTATTTCGGCGGCGAGAAGTACGTGGCGGTCGCCTATCCCAACCGCGCGGACTACTCGGTGTCGAAAGCAGGCCAGCGCGCGCTGGCCGAAATCCTGTCGCGGCATCTCGGTCCCGAGATACAGATCAACGCCAGTGCGCCGGGTCCGGTGGATGGCGCAAGGCTGCGCGGTCTCGGCGGCACGCCGGGACTGTTCGCGCGTCGCGGCCGCCTGATCATGGAGAACATCCGGCTCAACCGCGTACACGCGGCAATCCTTGCCGCCATGGACGACATGCCGGTCCCGGACATCGTGACGCGGCTTGCCGTCAACGAGATCGCGAAGCTCAACCAGTGGACCGATGCACCGGCGCCGCTCCTCAAGCTGTTCGCGCAGGTTGCCGAGGGCAAGCCCGAGGCGAACGCGACGCACTACCTGCTCGGCCCGGGCATGGCGGAGAAGCTGATGCGTCGCCTGGTCGGCGGTGGCTTCATCAATGACGCCGAGGCGAAGGCGTTCGTCGAGGCCTGTGGCGAGGCGCCACAGCCGTTCTTCGAACAGGCCGCGATCGACAAGTCTGCCGAGAAGATTCGCACGGGCATCCTCGGGCTCTTGCATCTGCATCGCATGCCGACCGATGAAGAAGTGGGGCTGTCGACGGTGTTTAGCCTTGCCGACGACTGCGTCAGCGGCGAGACCTTCCACCCGTCCGGCGGATTGAAGTTCGATCGCTCCGTCACCGAGGGCGAGATGATGCTGCCGCCAGGCTCGGAGGACCTCGAGGCACTGGCTGGCCGTCACGTCGTCATCCTTGGTGATGCGATGCGCGACGAGGTCGTGGCGATCGCCGAGGGCTTCGGTCGCTTTGACGTTGCGAGCATTACGGTGCTGACGAAGAGCGAGGATGCTGCTACCGAGATTGCGAATCGCCTCGACGGGCTGGACGGCGTCGACGTCTCGGCGCGCGCCATCGAGGACGATCTCGAGGGCGGCCTGCGCTCGGTACTCAACGAACGCTCCCGATTCGATATTGTCGTCAACACGCCGTTCGTGCGGCTGCCGCTCAACCCGCTGGCGGGGGAGGCCGGCGGCGACTGGGACCGCGTGCTGTCGCGTCAGCAGTTCTCCGATCTGATTCGCGATCACCTCACGCACCACTTCCGCGTCGCCAAGGCGGCTGCCATGGTGCCGGGCTGCCAGATCGTGCTCGTTACGCCGGACACGACCCGCGCGTCGACACGCGAGGAGTTCGCACTGGCGATGTTCATCAAGACGACGATGCACGCCTTCACCGTCACGATGGGCGTCGAGTGCGAGCGCCTGCCGACCGTGCCTGCCGTCAACCAGGTGCAGCTGACGCGGCGCGCGCGTACCGAAGAACCGGGCAACGACCAGGAGATTGCCGAGGAGATGGAGCGCCTCGTCGGCGCCGTGCTGCTGTGCTCGGTGCCAGCGCCGAGCCCGGCGCAGAGTCGCTACCTCGCGAGGATCTTCCGCGGGAACGCGGTCACGGTTTAAGGCTGCTTCAAGCGGCGCCCGATCCGGGGCGCCGGTCGAAAAGCGAACGTCGTGAACGACGACTCCGTGTATTGGTGGGCCATTGAGAGCGGGCGCTTCGGCTGGCTACCTGGGGCCGGACGCTGCCGTCAACATCAAGTGTCTTACTCATAAGAAGAAGGTCTGCTCTGGGTCAGAGGCGGCCTGTTTGCCGCTGAATCACGGAACTACCGGGGCTGTCCAGAAGCGGCCATGTGGGATCGGCGCATCCTCGATTGAGCCGAATGCCTTACGGCAAAGGAGGCCCCATGCGCTCTATCGCCACTCCCCACTCATTATCGATCTTTGTAAACACGACAAAGAAGGAAACCCGCCTCTCTGGTGCCGCGTTGCCATCCTCATCGATACCTCCTCCTGAGAGAGAAACGACATCAGCAAACGCCACGTCATCTCGCAGGAAACGTATGCGGATAGACTCTTGCGGATGCGAATGAGCCATCGCCGTCGGACCATACTCGAGGATCCTTCTGTAGTGTTGCTCAATGGCTTGCTGGCCGTCCAACAACACGCCATCGGCATAGCGAACGTCGCTATCGGCACGATAACCGGAAACCAGGCGGTCGAAGTCACCCGTCTGCGAGGCGTCAGCGTGTCTTGCGATCAGGTCGCGAATTATCTGCTCATCCGTTGGCTGCGATTGCGAGGGCTGTGCGCTAACGATGAACAACGGGAAAAAAATGCATCCAATGACCGCAACTATTCTAGGTGTCATGTTCATACTCGCTCGAGAAGACTGACCACTGCAAAGCAATGACTACACTGGGCCAGAAGCCGTCATTCTACCTTGGTTCGCCTGTATGGCTGGAATCGGCCAGGAGCTACCCTTCGGTGCCGTTACCTGCAGGCCAGCGCCAGCGTACCGTTAGCCTGCCGCCGACCACAGGGAGACGATCTGGCCCGATGCCGGATCGCTCTGTCCGGTGCGAACCGCCAGGTAGGCAGTTGCGGTTTCGCCCGCACCGTGACTGTGTTCGATTCTGAGCCAGCTATCGCAGAATTCCCGAAAGCCCACGTAGGATCCGCCCATTCGTTTCATCAGCTCTGCGCCGCCGAGTTCGTCGCTGCGACGCTTGACATGCGTCGGCGCGAAAAAAAACTCCGGCCGCGCACCGGGCAGGCCGTCGACCGAACCGCCCTCGGTGTGATGGGTCGCGCCAATTCGGAGGGAAAGTCGCATGTTGTCACCGAAGTGATGATGTAGCGCGCTCAGCACCTTTACATTGCCCGCCATATCGACCAGAACGACGGCCATCGATGTGTCGAGACTGTCCACTTCTTCGTAACTGATCACCCGGTCATAGCAACCGAGACGTTTGCAGAAGTCGAGGTTTCGGGCAGACGTGATGCCGATACTCTCGAGATCGTCCCTTGCCTTTGTGCAATAGGCCAGCGCCACACTTGTCTTGCTCGACGCACTCGTGATCAGGCAGGTGCTAGCGTCAAAGGCCCCGTTGACGGAAATAAAATCCTCGACTAGCCAGGACGTCATAAAGAGGCCGCGCAAGAGACTGTCGTGATCCTCGCGCTCCGGGGCGTAGATCGGATTGGCAGAGGCGCGATCGAACTGCGCATAGACCGGTGCATACGCCTCGCGATGCGGCGAGACGTCGACAATGCGCGTCGCATTGACCTTGCCTGCCCGTATCTTGAGGTGGGTTGCGTACGGGAACCATCCCCAGACGCGTTCCCCGACGGGCACGTCCGGGTGAGCCGACGCGATTACCTCGCCCCAGCCCATGCCGGGAATGCGCCCCCAGTCTTCGTCACCCGGAAAGAAACCCCAGTAGCCGAGGCTGTTTCCCGTCGCCGCATAGGAAATATTGTTCGCCGTCAGGGCCAGACTGTCGACGCGGAACAGCACCTCGTTCTCGGCGAGATCGAGGCTGAGCGCCTCCTCAGCGACACGTGTCGTGCTCCAGTCGCTCTTCTGAACTTCGAATGTGACTGTTCTCGTCTCCGTATGCATCGACTTGCCCTGTCAGGATTCGTAATCGTCGAGTCATTTCAACACGCGATGACAAGCCGGCGCCAGAGGCTATCGCGGAGCATAGAGACGAGTTGACGCTTGAGAGTATTCACTGCGTTCGGGCGGGGCGTTTTCCTGGCCACAGGCGTCAATCCATGCCAACCGTGCGGAGTCTGCGCCGTCATCCGGCAACGGCCACAGCGCCTCGACCTATCGGCCTGGGACGCTTGAGCAGGCCAGTCGCGGATTCGGATTGGACTCGAGCTGGAGCAGAAACGAGAACACAAGCTTTCTCAAATTGTCCGATCTGTTGGCGCCGAAGCAAACGGTCAGTAGCGGTCTCGAGTTATTGCAGGGACCACATCAAAAGCGGGCGTAAGCTACGCCGGGTGTTTGCATCGATGCGCTCATCAAACCTGTAATCGACGCCGTTCACACTCATATCGAGCTGCACGTGAAGGTACCAATGCTCATTGAAGGGGATTGGCTCGGAAGCGCCGGGGTTGTAGTTCGGTGCACCTTGCATCCAGAAATTGTCGTCGTAATCCGCAATCAGTTCGGTCGGCTCCTGGCCGGGAAAGTGATAGCTGAACGAGCGAATCTTTATGGATTCAATGTTCGGGTTACGGCCTGCCTCTTTGCCTTTCTCCCGGACGAAGACCTGAAAATACACCTGATCCGGCGTTCTGAATCTCCGATAAAGGAAGGGAGTATGTGCTTCCTGGTCGGGGAAATCTGCCGGGTACGTGGAAATGTGAAGCTCGTTCCCATCATCGACAGGCAGCGTGATGGGGCCATAGTACTGAACGGTAGTATCCGTACACCCCTGCAGCAGGAGATACACAAGAACGGTACTGACACCTCGCGTCGATAGTTGATCGTACAAAACCTACTCCCGCTTCAAGTCGTCCTGTGTGAATCAACGCGGCGCAGCGAACGGCCGCTTTGGCTCAGACGGCACCATCCTGACCCGATCCAGGCTGCTGGCTGCTCCCGCCAGCAGCGGTCATTCGATAATCGGAAAGATCGCTCCCGCACCAAGGGCAGTAACAAATCTTCATCCCGTGTTCGATCCGTGAGCGGTCGACAACAACAGTCGCTTCCGTCAGCATCGCTTCCATGAGCACGATAACGTCAGGCGAACAGCCGAACCGGAATAGCCTAGCATGGGGTACCGCATTTCTGGCCGGTGTTGCCGTTCCGGTCTTGATCATGGTCATGCTGTCGGCAGCGTCCTCGCCACTGGCTCTGGCAGGTGGTCCGATATTCACTCTAGGCCTGATGGGCGTCGGCATTATCGCATCAGCGACTGCGGGACACTTCTGGATCGGCGTTCTTCTGGCATTACTCAATGCAGCGTGCTTGATCGTGCTGGCACGTGCACTGGGCATGCCGGCGCTGCCAGATCCGCTCTCAATGGGGTTAGCGATGTTGATCGCCAGTGGCAGTTTCGCCGCGCGAGGTGCTCTGTTTGCGAAAACCCTGTCTAGCAGAGGATGGTTGATGGCCTTGTTTGTCGTCGCAGGTGAGGCGTCGGTTTTGCTGATAGCCACCGCGTTTCCGGGCTTGCTGCCGCATTGGTTTCTAGCACTTCTGCCTGCACAGTGGGCAAGCATTGCCATTCAAGTGGCACTCACCGGGTCGGGCGTAATTTCGGCAATGTCGGTCTTGATCGCTCTCGCTGGAACCGCGGCGACGACTCTGCTGGCTGCCAGGCTTTGGCTTCGGCGCTGGCCGTATCTTTTGATGTTCACGGCTTGGCTTGGCCTATCTGCACTCGTCTATTTCTCGTCTGCGCTTACGACGCCTGGTGACAGTATGGCGTTCGTTGCGTCTACCGCGAAGTAGACGGCTGCTATCGGCCAGAAGCAGCCGCTCAATCGCATCAGAAGTACACACCAATCAGTTCGAGATAGAATGCCCCTGTGACTTCGAACGATTCGCAGGACAGGGAGGCAGTTCTGCCCCGCCTACTTGAGTTGCCGTGGTGGGCATACGCGGTTATTGGTGTAGTCGCAGTAGTTGCCGCCTTGGTTCTCCATTACCTTAATGCAGCTAAGTTCCCTTTGGTCGGCACCACGGCTGCTGTCATTGTGTATCTCGCCACAACTTGGTCGTTAACCGCTGCAATTGTGCGGTTCTTGGGCGATTTAGACGCTGGTTTCATGCAAAGCGAACTAGGAGGGGGCATCCTACTCGTATTGATTGGAGTGATCGCCGGGGGTATTGGTGGCGTGATCTGGTGGCTGTCCGTTGGCCCGGAGGTCGCGTCTCTTGGCCAGGCAATTGCAGGCGGCGCGATGGTGGGCGGATTAGCAGTTCTGTTCTTGTTAGGCGGACCCTAAACAACACCGAAAAACCAAATCGAGCGTCTACTTGAATGGCTGCTTTGGGTCACCAGCGGTCGCTTTGCGTCTCCGAAAGCGGACGCTGACCGTCTGGCTTTCTGCAGCAAGCAGCCACTTGTTTCAATCCGCTGTGACAGCGTCAGTCGCCAAACTCGACGAGCAAATCGTGCGCCTCAACCTGTGTGCCGACCGACACGGGAACCGTCCTGACGGTGCCGTCGCTTTCGGCGCGGATGACGGTTTCCATCTTCATGGCTTCGAGCGCAACCAGTGGAGCGCCTTTCTCGACCGTCTGGCCGGCCGATACCGGCACGGCGACGACGAGCCCGGGCATGGGTGCGGCGACGTGCAGCGGGTTGCCTTCCTCGGCCTTGCGGTTGGCGACGACGGTGACGTTAACCGATGCATCGGCAACGGCCACGGTTCGAGGCTGGCCGTTGAGTTCGAAGAACAGCCGCCGGTTGCCTTCCTCATCGGGATCGCTCGTTGCCAGCAGCCGGATAATCAGCGTCTTGCCCGGTTCGAGGTCTACGGCGATCTCTTCTTCGGGCTGCATGCCGAAGAAAAACACCGGCGTAGGCAGGATGCTGACGTTGCCGAAATGACTCTGGTGCGCGGCGTACTCGACGAAGACTTTCGGATACATGAGGTAGGAGACGAGGTCGTCGTCGCTGACCTTCCTGCGTATCTTCTTCTCGGCCTCGATGCGCTTCGCCTCGAGGTCAACGGGCGGCAGGTGTTCGCCCGGCCGGCTGGTACTCGCCTTTTCGCCTTTCAGTACCTTTTTCTGCAGGTCCTTCGGCCAGCCACCGGGCGGCTGGCCGAGATCGCCGCGGAACAGTTCGACGACAGATTCCGGGAAGGCAATCTCCTTGTCGGGGTCCATGACGTCTTCCGGCGTGAGGCCGCTCGTGACCATGAACAGGGCCATGTCGCCGACGACCTTCGACGAGGGCGTGACCTTGACGATGTCGCCAAACAGCTCGTTCACCTCGGCGTAGCGCTGCGCGACTTCGGGCCAGTGGTGTTCGATGCCGAGTGATCGCGCCTGCTCCCGCAGGTTGGTGTACTGGCCGCCAGGCATAGCGTGCCGGTACACGTCGGCCGTACCGGCACGGATCTCGGGCTCGAAGGGTTCGTAGAACTTCCGCACGCCTTCCCAGTACCGCGATATCTGGCGCATTGCCTGGGTAGACACGGCCGGATCACGTTCGCCATGCCGCAGCGCTTCGACGATCGAGTTCAGGTTCGGCTGCGAGGTCAGGCCGCTCATGGCGTCCATGGATCCATCGACAGCGTCGCAACCGGCGTTTACGGCTTCGAGCACGGAGGCGGCGGCAATACCACTCGTGTCGTGCGTATGGAAGTGAATCGGGATGCCCACTTCCTGCTTCAGTGTAGAAACCAGGAGGCGCGCCGCGGCCGGCTTGCACACGCCGGCCATGTCCTTGATGCCGAGGATGTGCGCGCCTGTGGCTTCGAGTTCGCGCGCCATCGAGACGTAGTACTCGAGATCGTATTTCGACGGCTCGGGGTTGGTGAGATCGCCGGTGTAGCAAATGGCGGCTTCGCACAGCTTGTCGGTCTCGAGTACGGCGTCGATCGCAACGCGCATGTTCTCGACCCAGTTGAGCGAGTCGAACACGCGAAAGACGTCGACCCCGGCTTCGGCGCTGTGCCGGACGAAGAACTGGACAACGTTGTCGGGATAGTTCGTATAGCCGACGGCGTTCGAGGCGCGCAGGAGCATCTGCGTCAGGATGTTTGGCGCCTGGGCCTTGATCTCGCGAAGCCGCGCCCACGGGTCTTCCTTGAGGAAGCGCATTGCCACGTCGAAGGTGGCGCCGCCCCAGCACTCGATCGAAAACAGCTCGGGCAAGAGCTTTGCGTAGGCGGCCGCAATGGCCGTGTGATCCGCCGTGCGCATGCGCGTCGCGAACAGCGACTGGTGGGCGTCGCGCATCGTCGTATCGGTCAGGAGCACCCGCTTCTGTTCGAGCATCCATTTCGCGAAGCCCTCGGCGCCGAGTTCCTCGAGCCGCTGCACGGTGCCGTCAGGCACCGGCCCGGTCTCGAGCTTCGGTACCGGCGCCGCGCGTCGCTCCGCGGCTTCGGGGCGACCCGCTACCTCGGGATTGCCGTTGACCTGCACCTCGCCAATGAAGCGTAGCAAGCGCGTCGCGCGGTCGCGTCGCTTCGGGAACTCGTAGAGTTCAGGCGTATCGTCGATAAAGCGAGTGGTGTAGTTGCCCGCCGCGAAGTTCGGGTGGTTGATGATCTGTTCGAGGAACAGCAGGTTGGTTGTGACGCCGCGTATCCGGAACTCGCGCAGTGCCCGGTCCATGCGGGCGATCGCGTCATCGCGCGTTGGCGCCCACGCGGTGACTTTCTCGAGCAGCGAGTCGTAGAACGGCGTAATCAGTGCGCCGGAGTAGGCCGTGCCGCCGTCGAGGCGGATGCCGAAACCGGTCGCACCGCGATAGGCGCGGATGCGGCCGTAGTCGGGCGTGAAGCTGTTTTCCGGGTCCTCGGTCGTGATCCGGCACTGCAGGGCGTGACCGGACAGGCGAATATTCGGCTGCTTGGGGACGAAGCTGTCCGGGTCACCGATCTTCCGGCCTTCCGCCATGCGAATTTGTGACTTGACGATGTCGATGCCCGTGACCTGCTCGGTGACGGTGTGTTCGACCTGGATGCGCGGGTTTACCTCGATGAAATAGAACGCGCCGGTGTCGGCATCCATGAGGAACTCGACCGTGCCGGCATTGACGTAGCCAGCCTCGTTGCCGAGTGCGAGCGCGTAGCTGCAAAGCTCGTCGCGCGTGGCGTCGTCGAGGTAGGGCGCCGGCGCTCGCTCGATCACCTTCTGGTTGCGGCGCTGCACAGAGCAGTCGCGCTCGAACAGGTGCACGAGCGTGCCGTGATGGTCGCCCAGTATCTGCACTTCGACATGTCGTGCACGCTCAACGAGTTTCTCGAGGTAGACCTCGCCGTTGCCGAAGGCTGCTTCGGCCTCACGTCGTGCGGTATCGAACTGCTCGACAAGATCATCCTTCGAGTGAATCCGTCGCATGCCGCGGCCGCCACCGCCCCAGCTTGCCTTGAGCATGAGCGGATAGCCGATCTTCTCGGCCTCTGCAATGGCGTTGTCGAGGTCGGGGGGCAGCGGCCTGGTTGCCGGCATGACCGGTACACCGGCTGCCTCGGCGAGATTGCGCGCACTGACCTTATTGCCGAGTGCCCGCATGGCGTCGGAGCCGGGGCCAACGAAGATCAGTCCGGCGTTGCGACAGGCGTCGGCGAAATCCGGGTTCTCTGACAGGAAGCCGTAGCCCGGGTGCACGGCGTCGGCCCCCGACTCGTGAGCGACGCGGAGCATTTCATCGATGTTCAGGTAGGCGGCAATCGGTTTGCCGGCCTCACCAATGCGATAGCTCTTGTCGGCCTTGAAGCGATGCAGCGCGAAGCGGTCTTCCTCGGAGTAGACCGCCACGGTCTCGATGTCGAGCTCGGCCGCGCCGCGCATGACGCGAATCGCGATTTCGCTGCGGTTGGCGACAAGAAGTCGTCGGATCGTGTGCGGTGTCGCTTGCGGCATGGCTACCCGTTCTTGTTATTGTTTTGGCGAAACAGTATAGCGTCTCGTTCGATGGGCTGACGAGCGGCCTTACGGCTGTCGATAGTCGACTATCGCTCGTCCGGAGAGGAGCCCGTCGTATGCGCCGGCCCCCTCGTTGTGTACACGACGATCGAGATCCGCGCACACCCGGGTCATTCGCTGCCCAGCTCGGCCGTGGCCTCCTGCGTCGTACGCCCGTCCGGGCCGCGCACCTCGAGCGCCACGCTGTCACCGTCAGGACGACCCAGTAGCCGAAACGGGTGCAGGTCAAAGAGCGGCGCCTTGCCGCGAAAGCGGAAGGACACGAAACGCCGGTCCGTATGGCTGGCGACGAGCTGTGCCAGCAGTACAGCGGTCAGCGGACCGTGCACGATCAGGCCCGGGTAGCCTTCCTCGGTGTTCGCGTAAGCGCGATCGTAGTGAATGCGATGCGCATTGAACGTCAGCGCCGAGAAGCGGAACAGCAGGCGCGAGTCTGCCGCCATATCGCGGCACCACGTTCCTGCCGCTGGCGTCTCGGGTTCGACCGGCGTCGGGGCCGGCACGGGCTCGCCGGGTTCGCGGTAGACGATGTCCTGTTCCTCCTCGATGCACAGCGTGCCGTCCTGGTGGAACTCGTAACCGACCGTGACGAACGTCAACCGGCCCGAGCGACCCTCCTTCGTCGTGACATTCCGGATCGTGCCGGTGCGCTTCGCCGACCGGCCCACGACGAGCGGCTGGTGAAAGCTCATGCGCGCGCCCGCGAACATGCGTCGCGGCAGCGGCACGGGAGGCAGGAAGCCACCTCGCTCCGGGTGCCCGTCTGTGGATAGCCGGCTTTCGGGTACGGTGCCGAGAAAGTAGAACCACTGCCACAGCGGCGGCAGGTTGCCGCCGTCGCCCGGTGCCAGTGCCGGGTCATCGAGCATTGCAGCAACGGCCTGTGCCGGCCACGGCGACAGCGTGTCGTCGATGTGTTCGCTGCGACCAATCCAGTCTTCGAGGCGAGCCGGGGCGTCTACCATCGTGTCCTCCTTTTCGGTAACTTACCGAAAAGCGCGCGCGCCGGGAACGCGATGCGCCATTTGGGGGCAAGGTGGTCGACTCACAATCTGCCAATTCAGCACAAGGCAGCGGTGCCGAGACACCGCTGCCGATGCAGGGTGTCCGTATCCTGGATCTCGGCACTTTCCTTGCGGGTCCCCACGCCGCATCGATCTTCGGCGAGTTCGGCGCCGAGGTCCTGAAGATCGAGCACCCCGAGGCGGGCGATCCGATGCGGCGCTTTGGCAGCGCTACGAGCCGCGATGACTCCTCTCTTGCGTTCCTGACCGAGGCCCGCTGCAAGAAGTCGGTGACGCTGGACCTGCGCCAGGCCGAGGGTCGCGAACTGTTCTTAAGGCTCGTCGAGAGATCGGACGTACTGATCGAGAACTTCCGCCCCGAGACCATGGAGCAGTGGGACATGGGCTGGGACGTGCTCCGTGAAGCCAACCCGGGCCTCGTGCTGCTGCGCGTATCCGGCTACGGCCAGACGGGGCCCTACCGACGGCGCTCGGGCTTCGCGCATATTGCGCACGCCTACGGTGGCCTCTCCTATCACGCGGGCTTTCCGGGCCAGACGCCCGTTGTGCCCGGCACGGTGCCGCTCGGCGACTACATCTCGAGTCTCTATGGTGCGATCGGCATCCTGCTGGCCTTGAGGCATCGCGACCTGACCGGTGAAGGGCAGGTCATCGACGTCGCGATCTTCGAATCCGTGTTCCGGACGCTCGACGAGATCGCGGGCGCCTATGGGCTTTTTGGCATCGTGCGCGAGCGCGAGGGCGCCGGTAGCTACATTGCGGTGCCGCACGGCCATTTCCGCACGAAGGATGACAAGTGGGTGGCGATTGCGTGCACCACGGATCGCATGTTCGAGCGCCTTGCGGCGGCAATGGGCCAACCCGGACTGGCAGCCGTCCATGCCTACGGCAAGCAGGAGAACCGCCTCGCGGATCGCGACAAGGTCAACGCCATGGTGACCGAGTGGGTGGAGTCTCTCGAGCGTGACGAGGTCATGCAGCGCTGCCTCGACGGCCAGGTGCCCTGCGGCAAGGTCAACAGCATTGCCGATATCTTCGAGGACGAGCAGTTCAGGGAGCGCGGCACGCTGGCGACCGTGGACGTACCCGGGGTTGGCGATGTCACGGTGCCCAACGTGCTGCCGATACTCTCCGAAACGCCGGGCCGGATCAGCAATCTCGGACCTGCGCTCGGCGACTCAACGGTTGCGGTGCTGCGCGAGCTCCTGGGCCTGAGCGAAGAACATATCGAGCGCCTCCGGCGGGACGACGTCATCTAGCGTCGGCATCACACGAGCGAGCAAGCATGAGCGATGACAAGAAGCAGCTGCCGTTACAGGGACTCCGCGTCCTCGATCTCGCGACGGTCATTGCCGGTCCCTACTCCGCGTCGATCCTTGGCGAGTTCGGTGCCGAGGTCATCAAGATCGAGCAGCCCAAGGGTGGCTGTTCGCTGCGCAAGTTCGGCACGCCGACGCGCGTCGGCGACACGCTGACCTGGCTCAGCGAGGCCCGCAACAAGAAATCGCTGACCCTCGATCTGCGCACCGAGGAGGGTTCCGGAATCCTCAAGAAGCTGGCCTCTGAGGCGGACATCCTCATCGAGAACTTCCGGCCGGGAACAATGGAGCGCTGGGGTATCGGCTGGGAGACGCTCCATGAGCTCAACCCGCAGCTGATCATGCTCAGGGTTACGGGCTACGGACAGACCGGGCCGTACAAGGATCGCCCGGGTTTCGCACGCGTTGCGCACGGTGTCGGCGGTCTTGCCTATCTCTCCGGCATGCCGAAAGGCGATCCTGTCACGCCCGGCTCGACGACGCTCGGCGACTATCTGACGGGTCTCTACGGCTGCATAGGCCTGCTCATGGCGCTGCGCTACCGTGAGGAAAGCGGGCGGGGTCAGTATGTCGACGCGAGTCTCTATGAATCGGTGTTCCGCTGCACCGACGAGCTTGCGCCTGCCTACGGCATGTACGGTGTCGTCCGCGAACGCAGCGGACCGAACAACAACACCTTTGCCTGTCCGAACGGGCACTTCCCCACGCGTGATGGCAAGTGGGTAGCGATCAGCTGTGCGACCGACAAGCTGTTCAAGCGCCTTGCCGATGCAATGGGCAGGCCGGAGCTGGCCGCCGATCACGTGTACGGCAAACAGGAGACCCGGCTCGAGAGTCCGCACGACGTTAACGAGATCGTTCGTGACTGGGCAGGCTCGCTTACCCGCGACGAGGTGCTCGAATGCTGTTTTCGAACGGGCGCACCAGCAGGACCGCTCAACACGATCGCAGATATCTTCGGCGACCGACAGTTCCATGCGCGTCGCACCCTGGTCGCCATCGATGACGAGGACGTTGGCGAGACGATTGTCGTTCCCGCGGTCATGCCGCGACTCTCGGCGACGCCCGGCGAAATCCGTCATCTCGGACCGCGGCTCGGCGAGCACTCCGAGGAGATCCTGAAGGACTGGCTCGATCTCGACGACGAGGAGATCCAGGCCCTGCGCGACAAGGCCGTAATATGACGGCAGGCATACTGGCCGGACTCCGGGTGGTCGAGGGCAGCGCCTTCGTCGCCGCGCCGCTCGGTGGCATGACGCTCGCGCAGCTCGGCGCCGACGTGATTCGCTTCGACCCGATCGGCGGCGGTATCGACTACGGCCGCTGGCCGCTGGCACCGGGTACCAGCCGGAGCCTGTTCTGGGCCGGCCTCAACAAGGGCAAGCGCTCGATCGCCGTGGACTTTCGCAGCCCGGCCGGCCGTGAACTCCTGACCGAGCTCATCACCCAGCCGGGCGAAGACAACGGCATCTTCAGCACCAACTTCCCGGCACGCGGCTGGCTCGACTACGACGCGCTCAAGGCGCGCCGCGACGACCTGATCATGATGAATCTCGTCGGCCGACGTGATGGCGGCTCGGAGATCGACTACACGGTCAACTCGCAGACGGGACTGCCTTTCATGACCGGCGCGGGCGACAGCGCCGAGCCCATCAACCACGTGCTGCCGGCCTGGGACCTGATCGCGGGCAAGACGATTGCGGTGGGCCTCTTGGCCGCCGAGCGGCATCGGCGGCTGACCGGCGAGGGCCAGCTCGTGAGATTGGCGCTCAAGGACGTGGCGCTCGCGTCCGTCGGCCATCTCGGCATGATCGCCGAGTCGACGCTCAACGGCGAAGACCGGCAGCGCTGCGGCAACTACCTGTTCGGCGCTTTCGGTCGTGACTTTTCGACCCGCGACGGCCACCGGCTCATGGTCATCGGCCTCACGCGACAGCAATGGAAGGGCCTGGTCGAAGCAACCGGTCTTGCCGCCGAGATCGACAGCCTGGCGGAGCGTCTCGAGCTTGATCTGGGCGACGAGGGTAACCGCTTCATCGCCCGCGACGACATAGCGGTATTGCTCGAGGACTGGATCGGCGCGCGTGACTATGACGAGGTTTACGCGCAGTTTCGCGAACACCGCGTGTCCTTTGGGCCCTATCGCACGCTCACCGAAACCCTGGCAGTCGATGCGGACTGCTCGACCGACAACCCGATGTTCGAACGCATCGAGCAGCCCGGGATCGGTGACTACCTCGTGCCGGGATCGCCGCTGGACTTCGGCGCGCTGCCGCGCGTCCCCGTAAAGCGGGCGCCGGTCCTCGGCGAACACACCGACGAGATCCTGCAGGACGTCCTCGGCCTTGCCTCGAGCCAGGTTGGCAAGCTGCATGACGACGGCGTCGTTGCCGGACGCCTTGACCCGGAGACATCATGAGCCGACAGCCCATCGACTTTTACCAGCCGCTTGCGATTGGTGCGCCCGAGCCTTACCGCACGCTGCCCGTCCGGCCCGAGCGCATGGTTCATTTCCTGCCGCCGCACATCGAGAAGATTCGCGCCAAGGCGCCGGCCATTGCAGCCGAGGTCGACGTGCTCTGCGGCAACCTCGAGGACGCGATTCCGATGGATGCGAAAGAAGAGGCGCGTCGCGGCTTCATCGAGGTCGTCAACAACATCGAGCCGGGGACGACGGCGCTGTGGGTGCGCGTCAACGCGCTCAACAGTCCGTGGTTCCTCGATGACGTCATGGAGATCGTGGCGGCCATCGGTAACCGCCTCGACGCTATTATGATCCCCAAGGTCGAAGGACCGTGGGATATTCACTACGTCGACCAGTTCCTGGCCCAGCTCGAAGCGCGCCATTCGATCGACAAGCCAATACTGCTGCATGCGTTGCTCGAGACCGCGCAGGGTGTCAACAACGTCGAGGCGATCGCGGGCGCCAGTCCGCGGATGCACGGCATGAGCCTTGGTCCCGCCGACCTTGCGGCCTCGCGCAAGATGAAGACGACGCGCGTGGGCGGGGGGCATCCTTTCTACGGCGTGCTTGCGGACCCGTCGGAGGATACCGACGAGCGCAGCTTCTACCAGCAGGACCTCTGGCATTACACGCTCGCGAAAATGGTCGACGCCTGCAGCGCGCACGGACTGGGCGCGTTCTATGGCCCCTTTGGTGACATACGCGACGAGGCCGGCTGCGAGGCGCAGTTCCGCAATGCGTTCCTGATGGGCTGTTCGGGCGCCTGGTCGCTGGCGCCCAACCAGATCGGTATTGCCAAGCGCGTGTTCAGCCCGGACGTCGACGAGGTGCTGTTTGCAAAGCAGATCCTCGAAGCCATGCCGGATGGCACGGGCGTCGCGATGATCGACGGCAAGATGCAGGACGATGCGACCTGGAAACAGGCACGGGTCATTGTCGATCTTGCGACGCTCGTTGCGAAAAAAGACCCCGAGCTTGCCGACGCCTACGGCCTTTGAGTCCGTCATGGTCTCGAAGACGCACAGCGGCAACTATTTCGAAGACTTCGCGGTCGGTCAGGAGATTCGGCACTCGACGCCGCGGACCATTACCGAGGGTGATATTGCCGTCTACCAGGGCCTGTTCGGTCCGCGCTTCGCGCTCTACTCGGCGGAGACGGTCGCCCGCTCGCTGGGCTTCGACCGCATGCCCGTTGATCCTGTACTCGTGTTCCACATTGTCTTCGGCCGGACCGTGCCGGATATCTCGCTGAATGCGATCGCCAACCTTGGCTACGCGGGCGGGCGTTTCGGCGTGCCCGTGTTTCCGGGCGACACGCTGTCGGTGACGACGCGCATTACGGGCCTCAAGGAGAACAGCAACGGCAAGACGGGTGTGGTCTACGTCAGGTCGACGGGCGTCAACCAGCGCGGCGAGATCGTCATGGACTTCAATCGCTGGGTGATGGTGCCGAAGCGCGACACCGGCAGAGCGCATCCGGAGGCGGTCGTGCCGGGCCTGGAGGACGCGGTTCCGGCTGCGGATCTTGCCGTCCCCGCGACGCCGACCGGCGAGTACGACTGCGTCGCGGGCGGCAGCGAGTTTCTCTGGGACGACTACGAGGTCGGCGAGCGCATCGACCACATCGACGGCGTCACGGTCGAGGAGTCTGACCACATGACCGCGTGCCGTTTGTTCCAGAACACGGCGCGCGTGCACTTCAACCAGCACGTTGAGAAGGATGCCCGTTTCGGCCGGCGCATCGTCTACGGGGGCTACCTGATCAGCGTTGCCCGATCGGCGAGCTTCAACGGTCTCGCCAACGCGCAGACAGTTGCCGCCATTAACGGCGGTTCCCACACGGCCCCCACCTTTGCCGGCGATACCGTTTACGCCTGGTCCGAGGTTCTCGACAAGTCGCCGCTCGACGGGCAGCCGAAGCTCGGCGCGCTGCGCATCCGCACGGTGGCCACGAAGGATCGGGACTGTCATGACTTTCCGTACAAGGACGGCGATGGCAAGTACGAGCCCGCCGTCGTACTGGACTTCGACTACACGGTACTGATGCCGCGACGCGCTGTATGAGCGCTCTAGTGCAGCAGGTTCGCCATCCGACGACGGTAGCCAGCGACGCGCGGATCGTCGCCCAGTAGCTCGAATACCTTGAGCAGGCTGCGCCGCCCGGCGTCTTCGCCGTAGTCTCGGTCCACGCGCATGAGTTCGAGCAGAAGCTCGATCGCCCTGTCGACATCGCCGGCAACGATCTTCTGCTGCGCGAGCTTGAGGCGCGCCTCCTGATCGGCCGCATCGCTGGCAAGGCGAGTCTCGAGCTCTGCGGCTGCTGGTGCATCCGCCGCCGCGCGTGCGAAGAACAGTAGACTCTTGAGCTTCTCGACCTCGGGTTCTGCCTGCTGCCCGGAGGGCAGGCCGGCAAGCGTTGCCTCGGCCTCGTCGAGGTCACCGATGGCGATCTCAGCCTCGGCAAGCGCGAGCGCCACGCGCGGATTGTCCGGGTCGCTTTGTCGAACGTCGGTAAGCAGCGTCTTTGCCGATGCGGCATCACCGCTCTCCAGCGCGGCAAGCGCGCGGTCGAGTGCCGCATCGGATTCGCGCACGATGTGGCGGTCGATGAACTCGCGTACGGCCCTTTCGGGCAGCGCGCCCATGAATTCGTCGACGAGCCCCCCGTGCCTGAAGATCTTGACGGTCGGGAGACTCCGGATCCGAAACTCAGCCGCCAGTTCCTGCTGCTCTTCGGTGTTGACCTTGCCTAGCAGGAACTTGCCGCCGTAGGCGTCGGCAAGCTTTGCGAGCACCGGCATCAGGGCGAGGCAGGGCTGGCACCAGCCGGCCCAGAAGTCGATCAGCACAGGCAGGCGCGCGGAAGCCTCCATGAGCTCGGCGAGGTTGTCGCGGGTAACGTCGATAATGTAGGGCGAATCGGCCATCAGGCGGGTCCTCGGTCAGGTTCTGCCGGCTGTATCTGGAGGTAACAAGGTGTTTCCTCAAGTATTGCCGGCTAGCGCGGGCAACCACAAGCCGTTTACTGTGCTCGGGCTATCCTCACTCATCACAGGAAAACGACATGGCGAACCACACCCGCGACTGGTCCGAACTTGCGATCAGCCTCTACGACAAGCTCACCGGCCGTAACGCCGAGATCACCTACGAAGCCGACAACATGGAAATCTGGGTACCCAGCGGTGTCGGTGACGATGCCGACCACGCGCACTGGAAGGTCAACGGCGCCCTGAAGATCCGCGCCCGTGACGGCGTCGAAGCCTGATTTGTACCTGCCGGTAGACGCTGTCGGCCAGCTGCGGCTCGAAGGCCCTCGTGGCCGGTCGCTCGATCTTGTTGCTGACGGCGGGGCACTGAGCCTCGACGTCGCTGATCTCAGTGATTTGCGAACGCTGCTGCCGGGGTCCACGCGATTGCGCCGGGACCTCGTGTCCAGGCTGGCTACGCTACTACGATGCTACGGACTGACGTTCACACTGCGTGTTGGCAACGACACGCTGCTGGAGCTCGGCGACGGCGTCCGGCCGAGCTGGCTGGCGCGGCTCGGCGGTCTCGGGCCCGCGCGTCTGCCGCTGTCGTCCGCGTTGAGACTGCTCCGGGCGCTGTCGGCCCGCTGAGCGGCGCTTGCAAAGCTGATTCATAAGCGTTTAGATTAAGTCTTGACGGTGGACGCCGGGCTTCCCGCACGGGCTGACGGACACCCCGTCGCCCCGGGCCCTGGCTCCTACACAGCGCGCCTTTCGACGAATCGCTTCGGAAGGCGCGTTTGTTGTATCCAGACTCCGGGCACCACAAAACAATGCATAGGAATGAGCTAATGACCCCCAACAACGTTCCCCAAGTCGTCTTCAAGACGCGCGTCCGCGACGAAAGCGTCGGTGGCGACAACCCGTATCGCTGGCAGGATGTCTCAACGGATGACATCTTCGGCAACAAGAAGATCATCGTTTTCGCACTGCCTGGCGCCTTCACACCGACCTGCTCGTCGACCCACGCCCCGCGTTTCGATGAGCTGTACGATGAGTTCAAGGCACTCGGCGTCGACGAGATCTACTGCCTGTCGGTCAATGACGCCTTCGTCATGTTCCAGTGGAGCAAGCACCTTGGCCTCAAGAACGTCAAGATGCTGCCCGACGGCAGCGGCGAGTTCACCCGCAAGATGGGCATGCTCGTCGACAAGGACAACCTCGGTTTCGGCATGCGCTCGTGGCGCTACTCGATGTTCGTCGACAACGGCAAGATCGAGCACCTGTTCGTCGAGCCCGAGTTCGGCGACAACTGCCCGACCGATCCGTTCGAGGTCTCTGACGCCGATACGATGCTCGCGGCGCTGAAGGGTACCGAAGCGCCGGCCGAGAAGCCGGACCGCCTCGCCTTCGTCGGCTAACGCACTCGTTACTGACACAGCGGCGCACAGGGCCCTGCCCTGTGCGCCGTTTTTTTTCTAGCCGCGATCGACGGCGGCGCGCTCCCGGTCGCCAAGCAGCCGGTCGGCAATACTTGGGAAATCGTCGAGCACACCGTCTGAGTCCACGGATGCTGCCGGCGCGCCCATGTTGTACCCGTACGGCAGCAGCCAGCAGGCAACGCCGGCATTCCTTGCCGTTTCCGCGTCCACCGACGAGTCGCCGATGAAGAGAGTCTCCGCGGTCGTCGCGCTATGCGCCTCCAGGCAAGCCCGTACGCCCGCCGGATCCGGCTTTCGCGTTTGCAGCGTGTCGCCACCGATGACCGGGTCGAAGTATCCGCAGAGCCCGTGAGCATCGAGGACCTTCAGCGAGTGTCGGTAGTCCTTATTGCTGACAACGGCGAGTCGCCGGCCATCCGAAGCCAGCCTGTCGAGCGTCTCGCGAACGCCCGGAAACAATGAACCGATAGTGCCGCTGCGTTTCTCGTAGTAGTGACCGAACACGCTGACGAAGCCAGGAAAGTCAGGGCTGGCGGCTATCTCGTCGACGTCACCACCCCGGGATCTCGCAATGGCTCCGCTGAGCAACACCGGTGCGCCGCGGCCGATGAGTCCGGTCACGACGTCAGCATCGAGCGATGACCAACCGTAGTGGGCGAGAAAGTCGTTGGTGGCCGCTACGATTTCCGGTGCCGTGTCGACGAGCGTGCCGTCGAGATCAAAGATGATCAGCGTTGCCCTCATGCCTGCTTACGAAGTCGCGACTGCTTTTTCCGGCGCGTCTGTCGTGTTGCTCATGTCGCCAGTTGCTGCCGCGGGTGTGAACACGAGCACACCGTCGTCGAGCGGTTCGTCAAGGAACCGTGCGCGATCGGCGAGGTAATCCTGCGGGTTCAACCAGGGCTCACGGTCGCCCTGTTTAGGAAGTTGATCCATTACCCGCAGCAGATAGCCAGACGAGAAGCCGGTCAGGTAAGCCTGCGGCTGCATGTCCCGGTCCGTTTCCCGGCGCGTGGGTGTACAGACCGCAGTGCCGCTCTTCTGCATGTGCGCCAGAAGTCGACAGGTGAAGCGGGCAACAAGGTCGGCACGCAGCGTCCACGACGCGTTGATATAGCCGAAAGCGGACACCATGTTCGGAACCCCGTCGATCATCGTGCCGCGATAGGTGAAGCGTTTACCGAAGTCGACTGGCTCGCCGTCTACCGAGAAGTCGGCGCCGCCCATTAGCTGTAGCTCGAGGCCGGTTGCCGTGACGATCACATCGGCTTCGAGCTCCAGGCCCGAGCGCGTCCGTAGGCCGCTCTCCGTAAAGGTCTCGATGTGGTCCGTGACGACCGTGGCGTGACCGGCACTGATGCTGTCGAAGAAATCGTTGTTCGGGACCAGGCAGAGGCGTTGTTCCCAGGGGTTATAGGCTGGGTTGAAGTGGGTATCGACGTCGTAGTCCTTGCCGAGTGTCCGTCGCGCATGGCCAACGAGCAGACGCCGCACGAAGCCCGGGCGTCGGCGGGCAAGTCGAAAGATCAGCCGCTGCAGGCGTATGTTTTTCCAGCGCGTCAGTCGGTAGGCAAGCTGTTCCGGCAGAAGCCACCGGAGGATGTTGGCAATGTGGTCTACGTCCGGGAACGCAATCATGTAGGTTGGCGAGCGCTGCAGCATCGTGACCGATTCGGCCGTCTTGGCGAGTTCGGGCACGAGCGTTACGGCGGTGGCACCGGAGCCGATGACAACGATGCGCTTGCCCGCATGGTCGAAGTCGCGCGGCCAGTGCTGCGGATGAATGATCGTGCCGCGAAAGCGCTCGCTGCCGGGGAATTCCGGTGTGTGGCCCGATTCATAGCGGTAGTAGCCGGCGCACATGATCAGCACTCTTGCGCAGATCGTGCGCGTGACGCCGGCCGACTCGACGGCAAGCGTCCACGCCGAATCCGCCGATGACCACGCGGCGCTCTTCAGTGCCTGTCGATACTCGATACGCCGCTCCACGTCGTGCTCGGCAGCCGTTTCGCGGATGTAGTCCAGAATGGCAGGGCCGTCCGCAATGGCCTTCGGGTTACGCCACGGTTTGAAGTCATAGCCGAGCGTGTGCATGTCGCTGTCGGAGCGGATACCCGGGTAGCGAAACAGGTCCCAGGTGCCGCCGAGGGAGTCCCGGCCTTCGAGAATGACGAGGTCGGCGTCCGGATCGTCCGCAAGGAGATGGCAGGCCATGCCAATGCCCGACAGACCCGCGCCGATAATGACAATGTCGTGGTGCTCGTGATTCATGGAGGGAAACGCTGGCTGCTCTGTCGGCTCCGGCGGCTGCACTATGGCCTGCCGGGCACGGCTTTCGCAACCTGACAACACCGGGGCCATCGTCCATACTGACGGCCGGACGCCCGCGTTCCATAAGTGGGCGTACATGCATCACCGGGGAGATCCAGAATGAAAGCAGCGTTTCGGCCACTCCGCATGACTATCCTTTTCACCGTCGTTGTCATGGCTGGTTGCGCGAGCGGACCCACGATCATTGCCAACCAGGCGCCAGGCTTCAGCCTCGCCAACGTCCGTACCTTCGACTTCATGGATCCGCTCGGCACTGACCGGGACGGCACGCGAACGCTGATGAGTACCTTCATGATGGCGTCGACAACCCGCGAGCTCGAGGCGCGTGGCCTGACGCGCGACAGCAACAATCCTGATCTGCTCGTCAACTTCGTGGTGTCGACCCGCGAGACGATCAGCTCGCGACCATCGGCTGGAACCAGCGTATCGTTTCGGGGCAGCCGTTATGGCACCTGGGGCGGATACAGCATGGGCGTCAGCACATCGACGAACGACATCGTCCAGCGCACCGAGGGTTCCGTCGCGATCGACCTGGTCGATCGCGCTTCCAACACGCTCGTCTGGGAAGGCGTGGCGCGAGGCCGGGTGACCGACCGGGACCGCGAGAACCTGCAGCCTGCGCTCGACGCGGCGGTAACCCAGATCCTCGCCCGGTTGTAGGGCGCTCCGAGGCGCTTCCATTGCGTCGACCGGCCAACCGCGCCGGTGCGGCCTGCCTCACCGTCAGGGCACAGGCTCGATTGACAGCGTTGTCATCGGTTGCTACACAGTGTCGCTCGCGGATTGCCGGGTAGCACAATGCCGGCGTCCCGCCCTGGGGGAGGGGTTTGCAGAAGGTGGCAGCCGTCGCCGCTCCCGTGTCCAGCCTGTTGCCGGGAGACCTGATGAGCACGCCCATGCCCGCGCCGGGGAACGCAGACATCGAGCGACGCATTGCCGAGCTGCTCGAGCGCATGACGCTCGAGGAGAAGATCGGCCAGATGAGCCAGGTGCATGCCGAGGGCGCCGGGGCGCTGGACATGCTTGCCGACGACCTCAGGCACGGTCGAATCGGCTCGGTCATCAATAACGTCGATCTCGATACCGTCAATGCGCTGCAGCGGATCGCCGTCGAGGACAGCCGGCTCGGCATACCGCTCCTGTTCGGTCGCGACGTCATTCACGGTTTCCGGACGATCTTCCCGATACCGCTGGGGCAGGCGGCGTCCTGGAACCCGCGACTGGTCCGGGAAAGCGCTGCGCTCGCGGCACGCGAGGCGGCCACGCAGGGCATCAACTGGACCTTCGCACCGATGATCGACATTACGCGCGATCCGCGCTGGGGTCGTATTGCCGAAAGTCCCGGCGAGGATCCCTACCTCGCGAGCGTAATGGCCGTCGCCATGGTTGAGGGTTTCCAGGGCGACGACCTTACGGCACCCGGCACGATTGCAGCCTGTGCCAAGCACTTCGCAGGCTACGGTGAGGTCGAAAGCGGCCGGGACTACGCGACGACCAATATTCCCGAGAACGAGCTGCGCAACGTGCACCTGCGGCCGTTTCGTGCGGCGGTCGACGCCGGGGTGTCGACACTCATGGCCTCGTTCAGCGACCTGAACGGTATACCGGCGACGGCCAACGAGTTCCTGATGCGCGAGGTGCTGCGCGACGAGTGGCAGTTCGATGGCTTCGTTGTAAGCGACTGGCGCTCGATCAACCAGCTGTCGATCCATGGACTGACCGCCGACGATCGCGGCTCGGCAGAAGCAGCGTCGACCGCCGGCATCGACATGGAAATGGCTGGCACGACGTATCGCGAGCATCTGGATAGTCTCGTGACGTCAGGCGATGTCGACATGGCCGTGGTCGATACGGCCGTTGCCAACATCTTGCGCGTCAAGTTCGAGCTCGGTCTGTTCGAGCGTCCTTACCCCGATCTCGAGGCACTGCCGCCGACGGCGTCAGCAGATACGCTGGCAACGGCAAAGAAGCTGGCCGAGCAAAGCGCGGTGCTTCTGAAAAACGCGGCCGGCACCCTGCCGCTCGACCAGAACGCGCTCGGCTCACTGGCAATCATCGGGCCGCTGGCCGATGCGCCCTATGAGCAACTCGGCACCTGGGTGTTCGACGGCGATCCGGCATTGAGCGTTACCGGGCTCGAGGGCATACGCGCGCTCGTCGGCGACGAGGTCGAGCTGCACCACGTCGAGGCGCTGGCTACGAGTCGCAGCAACGATACGTCCGGTTTCGACGCTGCGGTCGATGCGGCGCGACGGTCTGATGCGGTGGTGCTGTTCCTCGGCGAGGAGTCCATCCTTTCCGGCGAGGCGCATTCGCGCGCCAGCATCGATTTGCCGGGTGCCCAGGAGGCGTTGGTCCGCCGGATACGTGACGCGGGCACGCCCGTAGTTGCCGTCATCATGGCGGGTCGCCCGCTGACACTCGGCAACATCCTCGACGACGTCGATGCGATCCTGTACGCGTGGCATCCGGGCACGATGGGGGGCGCGGCAATTGCGGAGCTCTTGTTCGGCGCCGCGACGCCGTCGGGCAAACTCCCCGTCAGCTTCCCGCGCATGGTTGGCCAGGTGCCGATCTACTACAACCAGAAGAACACGGGCAAGCCGCCGTCACCCGAGACGGTCGTGCACATTGACGACATTGACGCGCAGGCACCGCAAACCTCTTTCGGCATGACGGCTTTTCACCTCGACGCGGGCTATACGCCGCAGTTCGAGTTCGGCTTCGGCTTGTCGTACACGCACTTCGAGTACAGCGACATCGAACTCGGGAGCGATGAATTCGGCGTTGGTGAGACGCTGGCAGTGAGCGCCGTCGTGCGCAACGCGGGTGAGGTCGCTGGCGAAGAAGTCGTGCAGCTCTACACGCGTGATCTCGTCGGCAACGTGACGCGACCGGTTCGCGAGCTCAAGGCATTTCGTCGGGTGCGTCTCTCGCCGGGCGAGTCTGAGCGCGTTAGCTTCGAGCTGTCCGCTGAAGACCTGGCGTTCTACGGGCGTGACAACACGCGACGGGTCGAGCCGGGAGACTTTCACGTCTGGATCGGCGGCAGCGCCAACGCGACGCTCATGGCCGCGTTTCGCCTGGCGGCAGGGCAGACTACAACGCCGTGAGCGAGGGCAATACGAAAACCGCGATGATCGCGGTAATCGTCGCGCTGGGCGGCTTCCTGATGGGCTTCGATGCCTCGGTGATCGCCGGCGTCGTCGGCGCGATCGAACTCGAGTTCGGTCTCAGCAAACTCCAACTTGGCTGGTCGGTGTCGTCGCTGTCACTGACCGCAACGCTCGGCATGCTGCTGTCGGGGCCTTTGAGCGACCGCATCGGGCGCCGGCCCGTGCTCATGATCGCCGCCGTACTGTTCGCCGTGTCCGCGCTCGCATCGGCGGCGGCGCCCGACTTCACGAGTTTCGTTGCGGCACGCATGCTCGGCGGCTTCGGCGTGGGCGCAGCGCTGATCATTGCGCCCATGTATATCGCAGAGATTGCGCCGCCCGAGCTGCGCGGTCGCATGGTGTCGATCAACCAGCTCAACATCGTCATTGGCATCTCCGCAGCATTCTTCTCCAACTATTTCATTCTCTCGCTGGCCGAGTCCGCGTGGCCGCTGGTGGCGACGCTTCGGCTCGACGAATGGGGCTGGCGCTGGATGCTGGCCGTAGAGGCCGTGCCCGCCGTCGTCTTTGCGCTCGCTCTGTTGTTGGTGCCTGAGAGTCCGCGCTGGTTACTCATGCAGGGGCGCGATGAGGATGCGCGCACGATCGTCGCGGGTATTCGCGGCCGCGCGGCGAGCGACGCGCTGCTCGAGCAGGTACGTGCCAGCCTGGCGACCGACGAGAGTCACGAGCGCGGAGGGTTCCGGGCGCTCGTCGCGCCATCGCTGCGGCTGGTCATGACCATAGGCCTGACCGTCGGCATCCTGCAGCAGGCGACCGGCATCAACGCCGTGTTTTTCTACGCGCCGATGATCTTCGAGCAGACCGGCGTCGGGACCAACGCGGCCTTCATGCAGGCGGTCCTTGTCGGGCTGGTCAACCTCGCGTTTACCGTGCTGGCGATGCTCTTGATCGATCGACTGGGTCGGCGTCCCTTGCTGGGTTCCGGGCTGGTCGGTATTGCGGCGTGCATGCTGCTCCTTGCATGGGTCTTCGGCACAGCGACCTACCGGCTTGATGCGGCGGACCTTGATGGCATGCCCGTGGAGATCAACCGCGGTGCGCTCGAAGGGCTTGTCGATCAGACCTTCGACAGCGATGTGGCGTTTCGCAGCGCCGTCGAGTCGGCTATCGGCCGCAACGCATACACCCTGCATGAATCCGAGCTCCTCAAGGCCGCCATCGATACGCGGCCGTGGCTGATCCTTGTGGCCATTCTTGGCTTCGTCGCGAGTTTTGCCATGTCGCTCGGACCGATCATGTGGGTACTGTTCTCCGAGCTGTTCCCGAATCGCGTGCGCGGATTCGCCATATCGGCGGTTGGCCTCGTCAACTCGGCCGTAGCGTTTCTCGTGACGCTGGTGTTTCCCTGGGAGCTCGAGCGGCTGGGCGCTTCGACGACGTTCCTCGTCTTCGGCCTCGTCGCCATTGCCGGCTTTGCCATCGTGATGCGCATTCTGCCCGAAACTCGCGGCCGGTCACTGGAAGAGCTCGAGGAGGCGCTGGCAAGCGCCTGAGGAACCGGGTAAGCGCGCCTAGTGCGCCGCGGGCCCGGTCGATTCCCGGACAACGATTGACGCTGGCACGATCAGCATGTCTTCCTCTGTGCTGCCGGTCTTGAGGATGTCGACAATGGAGTGCACGGCGCGCTCTGCCATTATCGACAATGGCTGCCTGATTGTCGTCAGCGCCGGGAAGATCTGCTGCGCGAGTGACGTATCGTCGTAGCCGGCCACCGACAGTTCGCCGGGAATATGGATGTCGTAGCGGTAGGCAACGCGGATGACGCCCGCTGCCATATCGTCGTTGGCGGCAAATACGGCGGTCGGGCGATCTCGCAATGTGAGCAGGGCCTCGGCCGCCGCCTCACCCGAGCCGATCGAGTTGTCGCCGTCGATTACGAGCTCTTCCGAGTAGCTGAGGCCGCTCTGCTCGAGACCTTCGCAGTAGCCCCGGTAGCGGTTGCTGACGGCGTGGTGGTCAGGATTGCCCTTGATGAAGGCGATCTTCCGGTGGCCGAGCGAGGCGAGGTAGCGCGTCATCTCGGCGCTGATCTCCCAATCGTTGGTGGCAACCTTCGGACGTCCACCGCCGCGTTTGCCTGGCGACATCCTCACGAGCGGCGTTCCGGTGGCTTCGATGGCGCTGACGATGCGGGGTATGTTCGATAGCGGCGCAGCGAGAACGATACCGTCCGGGCGAACCTGCTCGATGAGCTCGGTTAATTCGCGCGTGATAGCCGGGTCACTGAAGCGGCAGGGATGAATCAGGAGTTCGTAGTTGGTGTCGCGACACGCGGCAAGCGCGCCCTGCTGCATGTTCAACACGTAGCCCGCGCTCGGCACGTCGTACGCACTGGGGTCGTCGTAGATCAGGCCAATCAGGTTTGTCTGGTGGCTGGCGAGACTGCGCGCCGCCTTGTTCGGCCGGTAGTTGAGCTCTGCGATCGCAGCTTCAACCCGGGCGCGCGTCGTGATGCGGACGTTCGGCTCGCGGTTGACGACGCGGGAAACAGTCTTGATGGAGACGCCGGCGTGTGCGGCGACATCGTCGATCGTTACTGTGGCCATGGTTACAAAGACTTGTTGGACCCTGACGGTCTCTTCTTTTGTTTACGACAAAGTGTAAGCCTTGCGTGGCAGATCTGCCGATCGGACCGTTCCGCGGCGCAACGGCTGATTTGACAGCGCTGTCAGACCTCAACTATACACACTTCTCGAGCAAACGATAGCTTACAAATCGCAGTTGGCATTTCAATGACCGGGGGGCGTGTGCTGCCATGAATCGATCGACAGTCACTAACAGGAACAACGTGGACATTTCGGCCGTGCTGGCCGGCTGTGTTGTCTTTTGCTTGTCCAGCGGTATCGCCAGCGCCGCAAGCGGCATCAACGTTGCCGGACCGGCATACACGGCGGTCGACGGCGCCGAATTCCTGGCCGAGACCCACGTGGCAGGCGGTGAAGTTGCAACGATCGACAAGGTGAAGGGATCGCAGAACGCGGTGCTGTACCGGCAGTGCCGTGTCGGGGACGTCACGGTTGCCATGCCCGTCGACGACGGCAGCTATGACCTGACGCTCTACTTTGCGGAACCGGACGAGATCGGCGGTGGCGAGCGCGTGTTCGATGTCTATGCCGAGGACCAGCGGGTCATGCAGGACATCGACGTCATGGCGTTTCGCGACGGCAAGATTCGCTCGGGTCTGGCGATCGCGGTGCCGGCGGTTGCGGTCAACGACGGTGAGCTGAATCTCAGGTTCGACGCGTCGGCCGGGGAGGCGGTGCTTTGTGCCGTCCTCGTCCGCGACGCGATGCCGCGTGAGGCGGAGTGGCAGCTTGCCTGGGAGGACGACTTCGAGGGTGAGCTCGATCCCGAAAAATGGAACATCGAGCTGTGGGAGGCACGACGGGTCAACGATGAGGACCAGGCCTACACGGACCGTGAGAAGAACCTGCGCATCGAGGATGGCATTCTCGTCATCGAGGCCCACCTCGAGGACTATGGCGACGCTCGCTACACCTCGGCGCGCATCCAGTCACGCGGCAAGGGTGATTTTCTCTATGGTCGCTTCGAAGCTCGCGCGCGGCTGCCCGAAGGCCAGGGCACCTGGCCGGCGATCTGGATGCTGCCGAGCGACCCGTTTCGCTACGCAACGACCTGCACGAGCAAGGATCGCTGGCACGGCAACGTAAACTGCGACGCGTGGCCTAACTCCGGCGAGATCGACATCATGGAGCACGTCGGCTACCAGATGGGCCACGTGCACGGCACCGTGCATACCAAGGCCTACTACTGGGTGATGTGGGAGCAGCGCAAGGGTCGCGTCCTGCTCGATGACGTCAACGATGCATTCCACGTGTATGCGCTCGAATGGTCACCCGAGAAGATCGACGTGTTCGTCGATGACACGCTGTACTTCACCTACGTGAACGAAGGCACGGGCTGGGAGGCCTGGCCCTTCGACCATCCGTATCACTGGGTGCTCAACCTTGCGGTAGGCGGCGCGTGGGGACGCGCGGGCGGGCCGATTGACGACAGCGTATTCCCCCAGCGTCTCGAGATCGACTGGGTGCGGGTGTATCAGCGGGAGCTGACGGCTCAGCTGCGGAACGACTGATCTCGCGAACCGCAAGCGCGGTCGTCCACGATCGCCGCCCGACGCTCTCCTGACGGCTTCTGCTCTACAATGACGAAGGTACAAGAGACTGGTCTGCAAACGCAGGCAAACAGAACAACAACAAGGGGTACATGCAATGAAGGTTTGTTGGGTGATGTTCGTTGCGCTTCTGCTTGCCGGCGCGGCAGGCGATGAGGCATTTGCTCAGTCGGACGAGGCGCAGAAAGCCGTTCTGATCACCGGCGCCAGTACAGGTATCGGCAGGCTTGCGGCAGAGCGACTCGCCGAGGCCGGCTACTTTGTGTACGCGGGCGCGCGCAAGCAGAAAGATCTTGACGCCCTGAATGCCATCGACAACGTCATGGGCGTGCGCCTCGATGTGACGATCCAGGACGAGATCGATGCTGCCGTAGAGCTTGTGCGATCCGAAGGTCGCGGTTTGTGGGGCATCGTGAATAACGCAGGCGTGAACGAAATTGAACCGCTGATCGAGGCGGACGACGCGACGATGGAGTTTCTGTTCAACGTCAATGTTTACGGAGTGGTTCGCGTGACGCGGGCATTTGCGCCATTGATCATCGAGTCGAAGGGGCGGATCGTCAACATCAGCTCGATCTCTGGCGTCCTGTCCGGCGGGCTCACCGGCTACGGCTTCTACTTCATGAGCAAGCACGCCGTCGAGGCATTCTCCGACCAGCTCGCGTTTGAACTGATGAAGTTTGGTGTGCGCGTATCCGCCGTGGAGCCAGGCAGCTACGCGTCCAACATTGGCGTTTCGCGGTGCACGCGAATGCTCGCGGGCGAGGAGGGCCGGCAGTACGCGTACTATGCCGACGAAATGAAGGAGTACGTTGAAATCTGCGAGGAGCGTCTCTCGGATAGCTACGAGCCACAGGGCCCGTCGCCCGAGGCGGTTGCGGACGCGATTCAGCACGCCCTGTTCGCCGAGACACCGAAAGAACATTATCTCGTCGTCGACAACCCGTTCGAAGCGCGCATCACGATCGGCAAGCTCATCGAAGAACTCGTCAACATGAACGAGGGGCATTCCCAGACCTTCAGTCGTGACGAACTAATTGAAATGCTCGACAACGAAGAGGCGATCTTTCGCGGCGAGCAGCCCCGCGGGATGTTCGGCGTCTACGAATAGAGTCCCTGCTTCGACCAACAGCCGGGGAGAGTCGATGAGCACGGTCTACTGGAGTAATGCACTGGTCGATGGAGCGGTATCGAGCGACAGCGAAGACCTCTACGCGGTCTACAAGCACACGGACAAGCTGGATGGCCTGTGCAAGACACTGGGCCTTGCGGAGCTGTCCAGCTTCGTCGATGACACGGACCTGATGGTCAACCTCGACCAGCTTGATATGCCGGAGGGCATGGAAAGCACTGACGACTTGATGGCGATGAAAGGCGTCTGGGTTGATGCAGCGCTTGCAGCGGACACACTCGAGCAGCTGCTCGAGCACGTGAGAGCGAACGACATCCGGTTCGGCCTCGTCAGCAATGCTCGTGACGATATCATCGAGGAACTCGAACTCGCCACAGGCTTCGCGAGGCGTGCGGCCGAGCATGGCGGTAAGTTCAACCTTGCCGTGGTGATGTAGCGCTCGCCTTGCCTACAGGCTCCTGAGCCTGTCGTTGATGATCGCATCGGCCTCTCTCATGATGCGATCGATCAGTTCCGCAACGGTCGGAATATCGTCGATCAGGCCGGCGACCATGCCGCAGGACCAAGCGCCGGCATCCATGTCGCCTTCCTGCATGATGCGTGGATAGACCCCGGCAACCTCGGGCAGGATGTCCTCGAAACTGAGCTTGTCGCCGAGGGACTGTTCTTTTTCGAGCAGGCGCTCGACGGCGGCGTTGGTCAATACGCGCTCGGTGTTCCGCAGTGGCCGCATGATGAGCCGGGTATCGAGCTCGCTCGCGGCAACGATCGCCGCCTTGACGTGCTCGTGCACCGGCGCCTCCTCTGTGGCGATGAAACGCGTGCCCATGTTCATGCCGTCCGCGCCCAGCGCCAGCGAGGCAACGAGGCTGCGCGCGTCGGCCATGCCACCCGAGGATACGAACGGTATCTCGAGCTCGTCCGCCGCTCGCGGCAGCAGGATGAAGTTCGGGATATCGTCTTCACCGGGGTGGCCGCCGCATTCGAAGCCGTCGACCGATGCCGCGTCGCAGCCGATGCTCTGTGCCTTAAGCGCGTGCCTGACCGACGTGCATTTGTGGATGACCTTGATGCCGGCGTCGTGCAGGGGCGGCAGGACGGGCGCAGGGTTGTTACCCGCGGTCTCGACAATGCGCACCCCACCCTCGATGATCGCTTTCACATAGCCCGGATAATCCGGCGGCGTTACGGCCGGCAGGAACGTAATGTTCACGCCGAAGGGCTTGTCGGTCATGTCACGGCAGCGCGCAATTTCGTTCGCGAGGTCCGCCGGGGTCTTCTGTGTGAGGCCTGTGATGATCCCGAGTCCGCCGGCATTGGATACGGCCGCGGCAAGCTCCGCGAAGCCGACGTAGTGCATGCCGCCCTGGATGATGGGGTGCTCGATCCCGAAGAGTTCGGTAATTCTGGTTTTCATGGCGGCTGGACGTCCTCGTCGATTGGGCGCGGGCGTCCGATGCTACGCGGCGTTCGCTGCCCGATAAAGTCAGGACGGCGGCGCACGCGCGTTGGCCGGCGTCGAATGGAATCAGTCGCTCTCGTCCCGCTGCTCGTAGCGACCCTCGAACCAGACGACCCAGCGATCGTTGTCCGCATCATAGATGTCGAAGTGCTGTATCACGCTGCCGTCGTCCTGTGGCGTCCAGCGGCCGCGGAACGGTGCTTGGCTGTTCTGGGCATAGCTGTACAAGTGCCCCTCGAGCACCATGGCACCGTCATCGTCGAGACCGCCGGTATAGTCGATCGAGTAGCCGCTCGCGACCCAGACCTGGCGCCATTCATCGGTCACGCTGTTGTAGAAGTTCATCGACATGCCGCCGCCGCCCGAGGCGCTGGTCCATTCCTCGAGCACGAGGCAGTCGCCGTAGTGCTTGCTGATGCGGTTGTGGCCGGCGTACTGCTTCTGTTCGTCATTGCTGTAGACGTCCCATTCGCCGAGCCAGAAGTCAAAGTCGCTGAAGCCGGCGCTGTCGCTGCAGCCTGCTGGCGCCGTTTGCGCGTGCGCTGCGGTCGAGAGCAGCAGGACCGCCGCTATCGATAGTTTCCTGAGCATCATCGTCCCCCGTAGGTGTCCCCGCGGTCTTCGACTGCGGGACGAAGGCGGGGTTCAGCCTTGCTTGAGGCGAGCGATGTACGCGTCCGCCTCGTCGATGGCGATCTGCATGTCCCGAATCAGCGCGTCGACCTTGGTCTCGAGCTCTGCCGCTTCGCCACGGAGTGCATCGAGTGCGCGGGCGTTCAGGCTGTGCTTGAGATACAGCACATTGTCGTTGAGTACCGCCATGACAGGGTCCACGCGGTCGCGCGCAGCCTGCATACGGCTCTGCAAGGCCGCGAACTGCTCACGCGACTCCTTGAGCCTCGCCGCCTGGTCGCGCCGCAGCGACGGGTTATTGTACTCCGCAAGCTCGCCCTCCCATTCCTCGAAGAGGTCGTTGCCGACCCGATCAATGGCGCCAAGCTGTTCATCGAGTTCCTCGATCCGGCTCCTCGAGCGCTCGACCTTCTTGTTCAGCCGCTTGTACTGGCGCTCGAGATCACCGCCATCCTCGCCCATCAGCAGGTTGAGTTCCTCGTAGGCGGCGAGCACTTCCTCGCGCGTCTCGCTCTGGGCATCGCGCGCGTCCTCGACGCGATCAACCAGGATGTCGCGCTTGTAGACACCAACCTGCTCGAGCGCCTCGTACTTGACCGTTGAGCAGCCGGCAACGAGTGCGACGAGGAAGAGCGCCGCACCTGGAATGCATCGAATCGAATCAGGCATCGTGTTGTCTCCGCGAAGCTAGAGGGGGTACCAAAGCCGGTCGAGTGGCGGTGCAGGACCTTCGATAGCGCCCTGTGCTATCAACGCCGCAATGACGCGGTCGAGCGCAGCCGTTGGCGGCGCATAATCGTCACGATTCCAGCGTACCGTCGTCAGCCAGGCTGCGGCATCCGAAACCTCGATAGCATACGTGTGAGCGATGCGTTGCGCTGCCCCCGGGTCTGCCCTGAGACGCACGGCATAGTCGGCCGCAATATCGAGTGCGCGTCGTACAACCGCGGCGACGCGGTCCAGCACATCGCGCCGCACCGACGCTACGAATGCGGGCCAGGGTACCTCACGCTCGCCGATGCGCCGGAACTCGCCGCGATCGACGAGCGGCTGGGTCATGTGCTTCTCCCACAGGAAGATGTCGGCGTTGCCGTCCGCCAGTGCATGACGCGCGCCGTCGAGGTTGTCGACGACGACGAAGTTGAGCGTGCCGGGCGCAAGACCTCGCTCGAGCGCGTCGACAACAGCGATCAGGTGTGATCCGGAACCGTGGCGGCTGATCGCCACCCGGGTCCCTGGTGCATACGGCAGCTCAACGATGTCGCTGCCGGCCGCGACGTGGATGCCCCAGGTCAGCGGCGACTCAACGTAGACCTTGACGAGCCGGTTGTTGCCGCCGCGTGCGATATCGAGCACGGCGCCCTCGGTCAGCACGAGGGCCGCATCTATCGCGCCGCTGTTGAGCGCCTCCGCCATGGCGCCCGTGCCGCCCGGGCAGTCGATGAACTCGAGCGCAATACCGGCGGCGGCGAAGGCACCGTCGTCGAGTGCCATTTGCCACGGATAGTTGAAGTGCTCGGGCACGCCGGCCACGCGCAAATGGCTTGTCACGGTCGGTCTCTCTGTACGAGCATGCGTCGCTGGTACAGTGACGGCCCCAACCGGAGATTGCAATGGACTTCGAATTCTCGCCGAAGGTCGCGAGCCTGCGACAGGAACTCACGACCTTCATGGATGAACATGTGTACCCGAACGAGGCGCGGTTCTGGGCCGAGGTGGAAGCAGGCGACCGCTGGACGCCGCCCGAGCTCCTCGAAACGCTCAAGTCGAAAGCCCGCGCCGCCGGACTGTGGAACCTGTTCCTGCCCGAGAGCTACGGCGAGTTCAGCCCCGGGCTCACGAACCTCGAGTACGCGCCACTGGCCGAGATCATGGGGCGCGTGACCTGGGCGCCGGAGGTGTTCAACTGCAGCGCTCCGGACACGGGCAACATGGAGGTGCTCGCGCGCTACGGGTCGCCGGCACAGCAGGAAGCCTGGCTGAAGCCGCTGCTCGCTGGCGAGATTCGCTCGGCGTTCGCGATGACCGAGCCGGACGTTGCCTCGTCCGATGCGACCAATATCGAAACCTCCATCGTTCGCGACGGCGACGACTACGTCATTAACGGGCGCAAGTGGTGGACAAGCGGCGCCTGCGGGCGGCATGCGCGCGTCCTGATCGTCATGGGCAAGACCGACCCCGATAGTGACAATCGCTACCAGCAGCAGTCGATGGTCCTCGTGCCGGTCGACACGCCAGGGGTCGATATCGTTCGGCCGCTGACCGTCTTCGGCTATGACGACGCCCCGGAGGGACATGCCGAGGTCGTTCTCAATGATGTCCGCGTACCGGCAGACAACCTCATTCTGGGTGAAGGCCGTGGTTTCGAGATCGCCCAGGGGCGGCTGGGGCCCGGGCGGATTCATCACTGCATGCGTCTGATCGGCGTCGCAGCGCGTGCCCTCGAAGCGATGTGCCGGCGCGCCGAGTCGCGCGTGGCGTTTGGCCGGCCGCTATCGAAGCAGCAGTCGGTTCGCGAGGCCATCGCGGCTTCGGCCTGCGAGATCGAGCAGGCGCGGCTCCTGACACTCAAGGCGGCCGACCGCATGGACCGCGGCGGCAACAAGGCCGCAAAAGACCTGATCGCCATGATCAAGATTGTCGCACCGGCCATGGCGTGTCGCGTCCTCGACCGGGCCATCCAGGTGCACGGTGGCGGCGGTGTCAGTCAGGATTTCTTCCTTGCTCGTGCCTACGCTCATGCGAGGACGCTCAGGCTCGCCGACGGTCCCGACGAGGTGCACATGATGCAGCTCGGCCGCAACCTTGCCGCGGCGATCGGCGCAGGGAGCTAGACGAGTGACAGCCGTCGATATGCTCGATACCGATCGTCTCGAACCCTACCTCGACGCCCACGTCGAGGGATTCAGGGGACCGCTAGAGATCGAGAAGTTCGCGGGCGGTCAGTCCAACCCGACGTTTCGTCTGCGTGCGGCTTCGGGTGACTACGTGCTGCGGCGGCAGCCGCCGGGCAAGCTCCTGAAATCCGCACACGCCGTGGACCGGGAGTTCCGCGTGCTGGCGGCACTGGCCGACTCGCCGGTCCCCGTCGCTCGCGTTTTTCATCTTTGCGAGGACCGTGAGGTCATCGGCTCGATGTTCTACGTCATGGAGTTCGTGGATGGCCGCATCTTCTGGGACGCTGCCCTGCCGGGTCTCGATCGCGAGGAGCGCGCGGCGATCTATGCATCGCTGATCGATACGCTGGCGGCGCTGCACAGCGTGGATATCGACGCCGTGGGACTCGGTGACTACGGCAAGCCCGGCAATTATTTCGAGCGCCAGTACGACCGCTGGACCGGGCAGTACCGCGCGTCCGAGCTCGGTCGTATCGAGCCGATGGAGCGTCTCATTGCCTGGCTTGGCGAGCACTTGCCGGACGACGACGGGCGCATGGCGCTCGTGCACGGTGACTACCGCATCGACAACCTGATCTTTGCTCACGACACACCGAGACCGCTGGCCGTGCTCGACTGGGAGCTGTCGACGCTGGGTCATCCGTTCGCCGACGTCGGCTACCTGTTGATGCAGCTCTACCTGCCGCAGAACGTTGGCTCGATGTCGGGCCTTCGCGGTCTGGACCTCGATGCGCTCGGCATCCCGTCGCAGGCCGATACGCTGGAGCGCTATGGTCGAATGGCGAGGGTCGACCGCATCGACAATCCCGGCTTCTACGTGGCGTTCAGCTTCTTTCGGCTTGCCGCGATCGTGCAGGGCGTTGCGCGCCGCGCGGTGGACGGGAACGCCTCGAACGCCGACGCGGCGCGCCTCGGCGGCTATGTCGAGCCGCTCGCAGGCTTCGCGCTGGAGGTCATCGACACCGGCTGAGCGTCACCCTGGACACGCCGATGCAACAGGTCTCCAAGTGTTTCGCTTGGGCGCGCTGCGTCGACACGGCAAAGCCGGGTGTGGCAGTCTCCGCCGCATGCAATTGACAGGTGTTTACAGGTTCACGTCGATCGCCCGGCCGGTCGACCCTGCCTATCCGACCAACAAGGCCGTGCTGATCCTTCTGCCGATCGCCGCGATCCTCTCCGCCGTGTACGCCATCGTTGCCGGTAACGTCGCGCCCGAGACGGCAGCGCTCTCCGGTGCTCTGGCTGCCTTCGGTGGCTGGGCACTGACGCGCGAGCTCGCCCCGGACGATGACTTCGCGGCGTTCCTGTCGCTGGGCTTCGCCGTAATCAGCCAGGCCGTGTTCGGCCCGGCCACGGTGCTGCCGCTGTTCGTCGCGCTGTTTCTCGTGCGCATCGTCAATCGTACGACCGGCTGCCCGCCGCGCCTCCTCGATGCCTGCCTCGTGACCGGCTTTGTCCTTTGGGCTATGCCGGCGACAGGCGATCCGATGCTCGGCATGGTGGCAACGATTGCGTTCTATCTCGATGCGTCGCTGTCGAAGCCGTCGCGCCTGCAGGTCGTGTTCGGCACGATATGCCTCGGCGGCTCGATGTTCTTTGTCGTTCGCGACGGCATGCAGATGCCCGCGGTATTCGCCGCCGATGACCTCGTCATGTGGCTCCTGCTCGGGCTGTTGACGGCGTACAGCGTGGTCATGTTCGCGCTGGGCTCGCTCCTGTCGGTGGGCGATATCGACGAGCTGCCGCTAAACGTGCCGCGCGTGCGCGCAGGTATGTTTACGGCGGGTCTGCTGGCGCTTGCGGCACCCGTCTATGCAGGTGAGAGCGGACCAAACCCGATTCTATGGGCGTGCTTTGCCGGGGTCGTTGCCGGTGCGCTGTTCGGCCGCTTCAGCGGTACGACCGTGTCGCCCGACGGGGCGGCGTGACGGCGTTCCACGGATCGCACAGCGCGTGCCGGATCGTCTGTTGCGCAGCGCTGCTCGCAGCGGGCCTGGGCCAGGCAGCAGAGACGAGCCCGGGTGCCTGGGCGAGCCTCGTTGTCAGTGCGCCATTTGAATCTGCCGACGGAGAAACACGCTGGGACGTCATGCTGAACGCCGAGGCGCGCTACTTCGATCTCGGCTCGGGCGTGAACCAGTGGCTCGCCCGGCCATCGGTGGGCTATCGCTTTGCCGAGGGGGCTACGCTCAGGGTGGGCTACGCCCGCTTTCGCACGTCTGCATCAAGTGGAATCGTCGCCAGCGAGAACCGGGGGTTCCAGCAGGTCTTCTACCGGACACAGGGGCGCCGGCACTTTGTGCTGCGAGGACGATACGAACAGCGCTCAGTCGACATTGGTGATGACACCTCGCACGTTGTGAGGGCACTCGTGGGCTATCGGCATCCGCTAGGTACCAGCGGTGGCCGCCTCGAGATGCACTACGAGACGTTCCAGACGCTCAACGACGCCGACTGGGCAGGGCCGGCGCGCCGAGTGCAATGGCGTATAGCCCTCGGCGGCAGCTATCCGCTCTCGGACAGCACGCGACTTACGGCAGGCTATCTCTACCAGGAGTTCGATCGAGTCGGGCCCCTGGATATCGGCAACCACATTCTCGCGCTGCGAGTGACTTCCACGCTAAGGCACTGATTCATGCTGTTCGCAGTGAACAAGTCCCTTTTCCTCACGAGATTCCTGCACGATGGGTGGACCTCATGACCGTAGGGGAAATACTCGCGTTCAACGCTGCATTGCTTGCTGCGATCGTGACGCCCGGACCGGCCCTCCTCGTTGCGATTCGTACAACGCTGAGCAGTGGTCGCCGCGCCGGGATGGCGGTGGGCTTCGGGCTGGGTGCCATGGCAGCCACGTGGACTCTCGCGGCGTTGCTCGGACTGGACGCTATCTTTCGCCTGTTTCCCTGGGTCTATGCCACCGTCAGGACGCTCGGCGCACTCTACCTGCTCTACGTTGCAATCCGGATCTGGCAGAGTGCAAATTCCCCCGCGGACGCAAGCGATGCAGCAGCCGGTCACGCTGTGCTGCAGGGCCTGATGATTAATCTCCTGAACCCGAAATCGGTGCTGTTCGCAGCCGCGGTGCTGGTTGTCGTGTTTCCTCGTGACATGAGTCTTGCCGAGAGCGCGCTGGTTGTTTCGAATCATTTTTTCGTCGAGCTGGTCTTCTACGGCCTGCTCGCATCGTTCATCAGTTCGCCGGCCGTCAGCCAACGCTATCTCAAGGTGAAGCCGGTGCTGGATCGGGGCGCAGCCGTCGTGCTCGGGGGCTTGGGTCTTCGCCTTATCGCAAGCCGGTGACTGAGTTCATTGCGCTTTGAAAAACCCGTAGTCCGCGTCTATGGTCGGCGCATGACCAAGAAGACCCCCGACGGACCGCGGTCGTCCGTCACTCAGCGAACGGTTCTGATCCTCGCCGGCGTATTCGCCACGGGTTCGATAGCATACGGCGCGGAGCCGGATACCGTGACCGTCCAAATTGTCGATGAAGGCGAGTTCGAGGTCATCCTCGCTCGTGCCGAGCGATGGACAATGAACCTGATGTACAGCATTCCGCACAACGCGAATCGGAAGGAATCCGACACCGAGCGTGAAGTCGAAATCGCGGCCTTTCTCCAGGAGGCCGGGTGCGTCGAAGAGTTCACGAAAGCCATGACGGCGAGGTTTCAGCACTACGGCGTCGCTGTGGAATTCATCTCCGAGGCTCGCGGTCGGGATGAAGACGCCAATGCAGACGTAGGAATCAGGATACGCAACTGCGGCTTTCGGATCATGGACCGCCAAGCGGAGCATCTGGCGGCGCATTATGAGTTCAGTTTTTGGCTGTCCGGCGACGACCCGGAGACACAGGCCAGGAACGTGATCATTACCGGCAGCCATCGCGCCTCCTGGGAGGACTTCCTTGCTCTGCCCGTACTCGCGGCGGACGAGTTCGAAGAGGTGACGGTACGAGCCGGCAAGCGAGTCGCTGACAAAGTCGTCTATGGTGAGAGCCGATGAAGCGGCGAGACGCGGTACGGCGCGTCGTCATCCTGTGCGTGGCCGCGTCATTATCTGCCTGCGCCTATACGGACTACCAGGTGACCGTGGAAGACGCGGACGTTCCGGTCCAGGTAGGACAGGTTGCGCGTCCTGAAAACCTCGTTTTTGTCCGCGGCGAGATTAGCGACGATCGACCGGAGCCGGGGCGCGTCGGCTACAAGCGCAACGGCTTCAACGAGATCACGGCCGACGTGCTGCTGGACGAGCCGGTCGGCGACGTGGTGATGGACGCACTCGTGCGCGCCGTGGAGACCAACGGTCACCGCATGGCGACGGAAGGGCTCGAGATCTCAGGCTCAGTAACCCGGCTGTTGATCGATGTTGCCCCGCAGACATGGGTGTCGAGAGGCGTAGCAGATATCGAGATGATCCTTGTCCTGCGCGATACCGCGACGTCGCAAGAAGTCTTCCGGGAGACCTACCACGCGAGCTACATAGAGCGGGAGGCGCCAATGACAGCAGCTGACGTTTACGAACCCGCGCTCACCGGCGCATTGTCGGCACTCGTCGACGAGATCGTGTTCGACGATCGGCTCGCGGATACTCTGGCCGCCTGGAGCGGGAGCAGAGCGCCCGCTCAGTAGATTCGCCGGCCTTGATGCTGACGGTCAGCGCACCGCCGCCAGCTGGTTGCGTGCTTCGAGCGTCAACGCCGATTCGCAGGCATCGCCGCGCCAGCGCCAGCCCGTAATGATGCCGTTGACGTCGACCGCGAGCTGCCGCTTGCAGATGACGTAGGTGTCCGCGCTGCTGCCGTGCGCGCGGTCCAGCCAGGTCAGGATACGCTGCTCGCCGAAGGGTTCGACGAGATCCGGCTCGCCCCAGGCGGTCAGTGCCTTCCCGAGCGGCTCGCCGTCGAGCGCCGCCATGTCGCTGCTCAGGGAGGGTGTGCTGCTGCACCCCGCCAGGAAAAGCGCGGTCATCGCCAGCAATGCTGAAGTGACGGTCCGTGCGTAGATCATGTGTCGACTCCCTGTCGTCGTTCGCCTGTTCCTTCAACGCGACAGCCGCCGCTACGTTGACGGGCCGGCAAATAATGGAGCAAACGCTCACTTTCTTTATGCGATTTACTGATACCGGTTGTCACAAAATCGTCTCTTAACTAGACAGAACGTTCTGTATAGTTTCGCGCCCATGGGACGACCACCGACAGCCCGGCAGAAAGTCATCGACGCCTCGCGGCGCATCGTCAAGGAGCGCGGAGCCGGCGCGTTGACCTATGACGAAATCGCTCACGAAAGCGGCGTAACGCGTGGCGGCATTACCTATCACTTCCCGACCAAGCAGCGGCTCCTGCAGGCGCTCGTCGAGCAGGACATCGAGCAGTGGCGGACTGTCGAGGTGGAGCATCGACCGGACGACTGCCCGGCTGAGGCCGCCGAGCTCATTGGTGTGCTACGGACGTTCACGGCGGCCGAGCCCGAGCGGCGGCGCTTCGTCGCGGGCATGTTGGGTGCCGCGACGCTGGATCCGCCCGTAATCGACGCCGCCCGCGAGTACGAGCGTGAACGCCTCGAAGGGGTCGAGTGGGATGCTCGGAACGTACGTCTGCAGATTCTGCGGATGGCGGCAGGCGGCATCTTTTGGGCAGATCTCTTCGGCTGCCCCGAGCTGCCGGCCGAACTTCGGGACAAGCTGGTCGAGATGATCGAAGCGCTCGCGGTGGAGTGGTCCGCCGTCGACGACACAACGAACAACAAGGAAGAAGAACGATGAGACCTTTCCATGCGCTTACGAAATGCACAGCGGTGACCTTTGCAAGCCTCGCGCTCGCCGCCTGCGGTGGCGGCGGCGATCAGCAGATGCCGCAGATGCCTCCCGCCGGCGTTGGCGTGGCCGAGGTCATCGTCAAGCCGATCGTCGAGTGGGACGATTTCACGGGTCGTATCCAGGCGGTCAACTCCGTCAGACTGCAGCCGCGCATCACGGGCTACATCGACGCGGTGCACTTCGAGGAAGGCGCGGTCGTCGCGGAAGACGACCTGCTGTTCACGATCGATGATCGTGAGTATCGCGCAGCGGCCGCGTCGAGCCGGGCTGATGTTGTGCGTGCCGAAACGCGCGTCGAGCTCGCGCGGCAGGACCTCGAGCGTGGCGTAAAGCTGGCCGAGGCGCGTGCGCTGTCGGCCGAGGAACTCGACCAGCGTGAAGGCGAGCTCAAGCAGGCCGAGGCTGACCTGCGCGCCGCAAAGGCGGCGCTGGATGCGGCGCTCCTGAATCTGGACTTCACGAAGGTTACCGCGCCCATCTCCGGCCGCGTCGGTGAAGCGCTGATTCGTGCCGGCAATCTCGTCAGCCCGAACGGCTCGGTGCTGACGACGCTGGTTTCGATCGACCCGATTCACGTCGTCTTCGAAGGCGACGAGAACATCTATCTCAAGTACCAGGCGAAGGCGCGGGCCGGCGAACGGCCGAGCTCGCGCGACGTGCGTAACCCGGTGCAGGTCGGGCTCGCCAACGACACGGGCTTTCCGTTCCACGGCGAGATGGATTTCGTCGACAACCAGGTCGATCCCGCGACGGGCACGATCCAGGGCCGGGCGCTGATTCCGAACCCCGATGGTCTCCTGATCCCGGGCCTGTTCGCACGGGTACGCCTGCTCGGCAGCGGCGAGTACGAGGCCGTGCTCATTCACGAGGCGGCGGTCATGACCGACCAGGACCGCAAGTACGTCTACGTCGTGACGGACGAGAACCAGGCCGTGCGGCGCGATGTCGTGCTCGGTCGCGAGATCGACGGGCTTCGCATCGTGGACGATGGGCTAACGGCCGGCGAGCGCATCGTCGTCAACGGCGTGCGCAAGATCTTCTTCTCGGGCGCGCCGGTCGCGCCGACACCTGCCGATATGAACAACCCGATGCTGGCGACGGGTGCGCCGGCCGCGGCAGGTAGCATGGAATGAACCTGTCCCGCGTCTTCGTCGACCGTCCGATCTTCGCGGGCGTGCTGTCGATATTTGTCCTGATCGCAGGTCTCATTGCGATCCCGAACCTGCCCGTGGGCGAATACCCGGACGTCGTGCCGCCGACGATCCAGGTGACCGCCACCTACCCGGGCGCGAACCCGCAGACGATCTCGGAGACGGTTGCCGCCCCGCTCGAGGAGGCGATCAACGGCGTCGAGAACATGATCTACATGAAGTCGGTCGCGAGTTCCGACGGCGTGCTGCAGGTGCAGGTCACGTTCAAGGGCGGCACCGATATCGATCTTGCATCGGTGCAGGTGCAGAACCGGGTATCGACGGCGCTGCCGCGACTGCCCGAGGCCGTTCGCTCGCTCGGCGTTGCAACCGAGAAGTCCTCGCCGAACCTGACGATGGTCGTACACGTGACCTCGCCCGACGGCACCTACGATGGTACCTACCTGTCGAACTATGCCGATCTCAACGTTCGCGACGAGATCGCCCGGATTCCGGGCGTCGGCCAGGTCCTGACCTTCGGCGCTGGCACGTACTCGATGCGTATCTGGCTGGACCCGGCGCGCATAGCCAGCCGCGACATGACGGCGGGCGATGTTATCGCGGCGATCCAGGAGCAGAACGTCCAGGTGTCTGCCGGCACGATCGGCGGACCGCCGCAGCCAGGCCTTGCGACGATGCAGTACTCGCTGAGCGCACAGGGAAGGCTCCGGACCGTCGAGGAGTTTGAGGACATTGTGCTCAAGACCGGCGACGCACCGGGCTCGGTGACCACGCTCGGCGATGTGGCTCGCGTCGAACTCGGCGCCGAGACCTACTCGCTACGCTCGCTGATCAACAACCAGGAGGCGGCCGCGCTGCCGATCTTCCAGGCACCCGGTGCCAACGCGATCGCGCTGTCCGACGATGTGCGCGCGACGATGGAGCGGCTTTCGCAGGACTTCCCGCCGGGTGTCAGCTGGCAGATCGCCTACGATCCGACGGTGTTCGTGCGCGAATCGATCAAGTCGGTGATCAGCACGCTGCTCGAGGCGGTACTGCTCGTCGTCCTTGTCGTCGTCCTGTTCCTGCAGACCTGGCGTGCCTCGATCATCCCGCTGCTGGCAGTGCCCGTGTCGATCATTGGCGCCTTCGCCGTGCTGCTGTTGCTCGGCTTCTCGATCAACGTGCTGACGCTGTTCGGGCTCGTACTTGCGATCGGTATTGTCGTTGACGACGCGATTGTCGTGGTCGAAAACGTCGAGCGACACATCGAGATGGGCAAGTCGCCGCGAGATGCAGCGCAGGACGCGATGAAAGAAGTGTCCGGCCCGATTGTCGCGATTACGCTGGTCCTTGCTGCCGTGTTCGTACCGCTCGCCTTCCTCGAAGGCGTCACCGGCGAGTTCTATCGGCAGTTCGCGGTGTCGATCTCGGCCGCCGTCATTATCTCCGGCTTCAACTCGCTGACGCTGTCGCCCGCCATGGCGGCCGTGCTGCTGAAGCCGCAGGGTTCCGAGACCAAGACGGCGGGGAAGGTGATTGACCTGCTGTTTGGCTGGATCTTCCGGCCGTTCAATCGCGTGTTCGCGCGCGGCGCCGAACGCTACGGACAGAGCACCGAGAGGAACCTCGGCCGCGGCGGCCGGCTGCTGGTTATCTACCTGCTGCTGATCGGCGTGGCCTTCATGGGCTTCCGCTCCGTGCCAGGCGGCTTCGTGCCGACCCAGGACAAGCAGTACCTGTTCGGCGTTGCGCTGTTGCCCGAGGGTGCCACGATTGATCGTACCGAGAACATGATCCGCGAGATGGGCGAGATTGCCATGGCGACGCCCGGCGTCGCGACCGCCGTTGCGTTCCCGGGCCTGAACGCCGTGCAGTTCGTCAACACGCCGAACATCGGCACGATGTTCATTGGCATCGATCAACCCGACGAGCGCGAGCTCTCCGCCGAGGAGATTGCCGCGGCGCTGTCGGGTGCGTATTCGCAGCTCGAGGAAGGTCTTGCGTTCGCACTAATGCCGCCGCCGATCCTGGGCCTCGGCAACGCGACGGGTGTCGAGATGTACGTGCGGGACAAGCGCGGCCTCGGTTTCGGCACGCTGAATGCACAGACCCAGGCGTTGGCCGGGACGATTCGGCAGACGCCGGGCTTCGATCCGTTCTCGGTGCTGTCGTCGTTTCAGTCGAACGTGCCGCAGCTCGAAGTCAACGTCGACCGCCGCAAGGTCAAGGAACAGAACATGAACCTGACCGAGGTTTACACGGCGCTGCAGGCCTATCTCGGTTCGGCCTACGTCAACGACTTCAATCTCTTCGGTCGAACCTACGGCGTCTATGTGCAGGCCGACGCGCCGTTCCGTGACGAGGTCAGCGACGTGGCCCAGCTCAAGGTGCGCAACGCCGAAGGCCGCATGATTCCGGTCACGAGCGTCTTGACGATCGAGGAAAGCTTCGGGCCCGATCCTGTCATTCGCTACAACGGCTACCCGGCAGCCGACCTTTCGGCCGGTATTGACCCGGCGCGCATGAGTTCGGCGCAGGCACTCGACGTCGTCACCGAACTGGCCGGACAGGTTTTGCCGCAGGGCATGGACTTCGAGTGGACCGGCCTGACCTTCCAGGAAGCGACGCAGGGCAACACGGCGCTGATCGTCTTCCCGCTGTGCATCCTGTTCGTGTTCCTGATCCTCGCGGCGCTGTACGAGAGCTGGTCGCTGCCGCTCGCAGTCATCCTGATCGTGCCGCTGTGCCTGCTCTCGGCGATTGCAGGCATCTGGACGATCAACACGATCAACGGCCTGCTGTTCGGCCTGCAGATTGCGTCGGGTGCAATACCGCCACCGCCCATGTCGGTGCCGCCAACGATGATCGACAACAACATCTTCACGCAGATCGGCCTCGTCGTACTCATGGGACTGGCCTGCAAGAACGCCATCCTGATCGTCGAGTTCGCGCGCGATCTGGAGCTCGAGGGCAAGAGCATCTACGACGCGGCCGTCGAGGCCTGCCGAATTCGACTGCGGCCGATCCTTATGACCAGCTTCGCATTTATTGCGGGCGTCATACCGCTGGTGTTTGCGTCGGGTCCCGGCTTCGAGATTCGCCACATCATGGGTGTGACGGTGTTCTTCGGGATGCTCGGCGTGACCTTCTTCGGCCTCATTTTCACGCCGGTGTTCTACGTCGGGATTCGACGATTCGAAGAGCGCCGACGCGCACATCCGGAGGTGTCGCATGCGGTCTAGCTACGCGAGCCTGGCGCTGCTCCTTCTCCTGTCAGGCTGCGCCGTTGGTCCCGACTACGAGACCGTCGAGACCGATATTCCGGAGACGTTTTCGCAGGCCGACGCGCTCGGTGATCCGGACGGTCAGCGCATCGAGGGCCTGTGGCAGAGCCTTGGCAACGACGAGCTCACGCTACTGATCGGGCGTGCGCTCGAGAACAACACGACGATCCTGCAGGCGATGGCCACGCTGAATGAAACGCGCGCATTGAGCGGTCTCGCCGTGTACAGCCTGCTGCCGACGGTCAACACGACCGCAGCCTACGAGCGCAACCGGCAGAGTCTCGAGGATCCCTTCACGTTCCCGGGCCTCGGCGTCATCGAGCGCTACCGTGCAGGCTTCGATGCGGTCTGGGAGATCGACCTGTTCGGCTCGCTCAGGCGGCAGGCAGAATCCTTCAGCTATCTCGTCGAGGCCGACGAGGCGACCGTCTATGCGGTCGAGCTGTCGATCGTTGCCGAGACCGCTCAGACCTACTTCCAGTGGCAGGGTGAGTCGCTACGGCTCGACATCCTGCGCCGCAACCTCGCCAACCAGGCCGACAATGTCGCGATCCTCGAGGCGGGGCTCGAAGCCGGTCGCGGCACGGCCTTCGATGTTGCCCGCGCCCGCGCTGTCGAGCGCCAGATCGCATCGGCCGTGCCGACGGCAGAGGCGGCAATAGAGCGCGCGCTACAGCGCCTCGCCGTACTCACTCGAACGCCCGCGGAAACCCTGCGTGCTGAACTCGTGCCGCCGACCAGTCTGCCGGCCCTGCCGCCGCTCGTGGCGGTCGGCACGCCCGAGGAATGGCTGGTTCGCCGCCCGGACGTGCGCGCAGCGGAGCGGCGGTTGGCATCCGCCACTGCCGACATTGGCGTTGCGACCGCGGAGTTCTATCCCAAGCTGACCCTCGCGGGCGACTTCGGCTGGACCGGCACCGAGGCGGCAGCCATCGGCCGCTCGACCGCCGATCGCTGGAGTTTTGCGCCGCAGCTCTCCTGGCGTCTGCTCGATTACGGTCGCGTACGCCGCGAGGTCATGGCGGCGAAGTCTCGCGCCGCCGGTGCGCTGGCTGCGTTCGACGAAGCCTGGCTGGTTGCGCTCGAGGAAACCGAAAATGCATTGGCCAACTACCGGGCGGCAACGGAGCGAGTGGCCCGACTCGAGGAAGCCGTTGGCGAGGCGAACGAGGCGGCTCGACTCGCCGAGCTGCGCTTCAATGTCGGCGCCGACAACTACCTTGTCGTCCTCGATGCCGATCGCACGCGCATCGATCTCGAGAACGAGCTCGCACTCGGTCGGACCGACCGGGCGACCGCCCTTGCAGCATTGTTCAAGGCGCTGGGCGGTGACTTTGCGATGGCGAAGAAGACGCGCTGACGGCAGGCAACATGCCCTGTCGCATAGCCGGCGTTCCGAGGGGCGATGAACTGTGACAGGGTTACTGTTGAGTCCGGCGTCCTATACCGACACTATCCTGTGAGATCGAGCCGGAATGCGCGCCGTGATCCAGAGACTGGCTACACTGTTCACCATTGTGCTCGCGCTTGTTCCATCCGCAGCGATGGCGCAGGTGCTCGAGCGCAGCGACGCCTTTACGGTTCCCTTCGAAGAAGTATGGGCACCGTGGACCGGCGACCTCGACGGGATGATCGAGCGTCGCGTGATCCGCGCGGTCGTGCCGTACGGCGGTTACCAGTTCTATTATGAAGAAGGCGAACCCAAAGGGGCGGTCTGGGAGCTGCTCAAGCGACTCGAAGATCACCTGAACGAGAAGCTGGGCCGGCGCAATATACGGGTCTACGTTACCGCCGTGCCGATGAATCGGGATCAGTTCCTTCCGGCGCTCCTTAACGGTAACGCCGACCTCGTCGCCGCTGACCTGACCAAGACCGAAAGCCGCGGTGAACTCGTCGACTTCACGCGCCCCCTCCTGACCGATATTGACGAGATCGTCGTAACGGGTCCGGCCGCCCAATCACTCGACAGCATCGATGACCTTGCCGGAAAGCCGATCTTCGTTCGGGCGTCCTCGAGCTACTACGACCACCTGCTGGCGCTGGGCCTCGACTTCAGGAAACGCGGCCTCAAGCCACCCGAGGTCGTCGTCGCCAACGAGTTGCTCGAGACACACGATATTCTCGAGATGGTCAACAGCGGCATCGTTGCGGCGACCGTCGTTGACGACTACAAGGCGGAGTTCTGGAGCGCCGTTTTCCCGGACATTACGCTGCACCACGATCTCGTCGTCTACAGCGGCAGCGATACGTCGTGGGCATTTCGCAAGAACAGCCCGGAGTTCGCCGAGCTGATGAAGGGCTTCATGCGGAAGTACGGCAAAGGCTCGCTCGTCGGCAACGATACCTATAAGCGCTACCTCTCGCGCGTGGAACATATCCGCTGCTCTGGCGACATGCGCATGTCGCCAGACATCGAGCGACTCGCGACTGCATTCAAGGCGAGCGGCGAGGAGTTCGGCTTCGACTGGCTCATGCTCGCGGCGCAGGGCTTCCAGGAATCGAAGCTTCGTCACAACCGCAAGAGCCCTGCGGGGGCCGTCGGTATCATGCAGATCAAGCCGTCGACCGCAGCCGACAAGAACGTGAACATCCCGGACATCAGTTCGATCGAAAACAACATCCGGGCGGGCGGCAAGTACATGCGATTCATAGTCGATCGCTACTTCGCCGACAGCGGCATGAACGAACTCAACCAGTGGTTGTTCGCACTCGCGGCGTACAACGCCGGACCGGCGCGGGTCACGCGCCTGCGCAACGAGGCGAAGAAAGAGGGCCGCGATCCCAACGTCTGGTTCGACAGCGTCGAGATTGTCGCCGGGCGGCGAATCGGCAGGGAGACCGTCACCTACGTGAGCAGTGTCTTCAAGTACTTCATCGGCTATCAGCTCGCCGAAGAGCGGCTCGTCAATCTCCAGAAAGAGTTCAGCGACGTACTGACCGACTGTTCTATCCCTGATGACGGTGACGAGCGCCAGCGAAGCAGAAAATAGGCAATGCGCACACCCCTCGGTGCGCAGCCATCGAACGTACCGAGCAGCAGACTGGGGCAGGTAGCGACTCTGCCTGTCTACCGATAGTCAGGCGCGATGCGCCCCTACCATTGGGTTTATCTCGATCTCGGCGATCCGCGCATGCGGCGGCAGCTCAACGATGTAGAGAAACGCGCGCGCAATGTCCTCCGGCCGCAGGGCATTCGGTTGGGGGCTGTCGAAAAACGGCGTCTCGACCATGCCGGGATCGATACTCGACACGCGTATTCCATGCTCGCCGAGTTCGTTCGACAGGTTCTTTGCGTAGCCGCGAATGAACCATTTGGTTGCGCTGTAGACGGAGCCGGCCAGCGCGACATGACCGGCCTGTGAGCCGGTGAGCACGAGGCTCCCCTTCGATTGCTTCAGGTGCGGTATCGCGTACTTGCAGGTCAGCGTCACGGCGTAGTTGTTGACGAGGATCATCTCGCGAAAATTATCGATGTCGCCGTTCTCTGTACCGACCTGGGTGGCACCCAATCCGGCGTTGGCGAAGACCGCATCCAGGCCTCCGAATACCTCAACCGCGCGCTCGAACATCCTCGCCTGCGCGTCCGCGTCCGTTACGTCGCACTCGATGTCAAGGGCATTGTCCGTGCCGAGCTCCTCGACCAGCGCAAGGAGTTTTTCCCGTGACCGAGCGGCCAGCGCCACTCGATGCCCTGCCGTGACAGCGGCCCTCGCGCACGCTGCGCCGATTCCTGACGAACCCCCGGTAATGAGTATGGTCTTCTGCATCGTGATCCCTGGACGTTGCTCATGAGTCGCTTGTTATTCCCGGTGCTACGGTATAGCGACTCCCGGGCGTTGTCACTGGGTTGCCTTCGTGCAGACCGATGGAGGCCGGGATCGCTACCTTGTGGAGGACCTCTGGCGGTGACGCCGCGATGACTGCCGGTGCGGGCCTGTCAGGACACCTTGACCCTGACCAACTCCTCGCCGTTCGGATCGGTTACATGCACGGCACAGGCAATGCACGGGTCGAAGCTGTGGATCGTGCGCAGGATCTCGAGTGGCTGCTCGGCATCGTGCATCGTATGCCGATCCTCGAGCGCAGCCTCGTAGGCGCCTGCCTGGCCGCTCGGATCCCGCGGGCCAGCGTTCCACGTACTGGGTACGACCGCCTGGTAGTTGGCTATTTTCTCGTCCTCGATTACGACCCAGTGCGTCAGGGCGCCACGCGGCGCTTCCATCGTGCCGACGCCCTCGGTGCGTCGCGGCCAGCTCGACGGTTCCCACAGCGTCTCGTTGAAGGTCTGCGTCGTGCCGGCACGAATATTGTCGACGAGGCCGTCGAGCCAGCCCTGCATGGCGTCCGCAAGCAATGCCGTCTCGAGCGTGCGCGCGGCGGTGCGGCCCAGCGTCGAGTACAGCGCATCCACGGGCAGCTCGAGCTGTCTGAGCGTGCTGTCAACGAGCGCCTGGGTAGGCTCATGGCCCTTGGCGTAGAGCAGCAGCACGCGCGCGAGCGGTCCCACCTCCATGGCCTTGCCCTGCCATCGCGGCGACTTGAGCCAGGAGTAGGCGTCTTCGACATCGAGGTGCGAGTACGGCGGCTCCGGGCCCGTGTAGTTGAGCTCGGTCTCGCCGGCCCACGGGTGCAGGCCCTTGTCCTTGCCGTTCGTGTAGTCGTACCAGGAATGCGACACGAACTCCTGGATACCGTCAGGATCCGCAAGGTCGACGTCGTGCACGGTCGAGAGATCCCGATCGAGAATGACGCCGCGCGGGAAGAAAAACGAGTCAGGGTCGTGCATGCCGTTCGAGGGCAGGTCGCCAACGCAGAGGAAATTGCCGAGCCCTTCGCCTCGTGCAAACCAGTCCTTGTAGAACCCCGCGATCGCCAGCGTGTCCGGCACGTAGGCCTGGGTCACGAAGTTCTTCATGCTCGTGATGATGTCCTGCACTTCGGACAGCCGTTTGCTGTTGATCGCCGAATCCGAGTTCAGGTCGATCGGGCTGGGCACGCCGCCGACGACGAAGTTCGGGTGTGGATTCTTGCCGCCGAAAATGGCGTGCAGTCGGGCAACGTCGCGCTGCCATTCGAGTGCATCAAGGTAATGAGCGACGGCAAGCAAGTTCGCCTCGGGCGGCAGCCGATACTCGGGGTGGCCCCAGTAACCGTTGGCGAATATGCCGAGCTGTCCCGCCTCGACAAAGGTCTTGAGCCGCTTCTGGACATCGGTGAAGTGACCGACTGATGAACGCGGGTAGCTGCTCAGGGACTGGGCGAGTGCAGCTGTCGACGCGGGATCGGCCGATAGCGCCGACACGACGTCTACCCAGTCCAGCGCATGCAGGTGGTAGAAGTGCATGACGTGGTCGTGAATGTACTGCGCGCCGACCATCAGGTTGCGTATCAGCTCGGCGTTCGGCGGTACCTTGGCGCCGATAGCGTCCTCGACCGCGCGAACCGAGGCAAGGCCGTGCACGAGTGTGCAGACACCGCAGATACGCTGCGCGAACGCCCATGCGTCGCGGGGATCACGGTCCCTCAAGATGATCTCGATACCGCGAACCATTGTGCCGGAGGAATAGGCGCTGGCAATGCGGTCGCCATCCATTTGCGCCTCGATGCGCAGGTGGCCTTCGATGCGGGTAATCGGGTCGACGACGATGCGTTCGTTCACGCTGCTTCCTCCACGAGATTCTCGGCCACGAGCTCGAGGAGACTCTCCATCTTGTAGTTCCAGTCGTAGTGGCTCTGGCAATCATCGAAGTTCTGTCGGCAGTTCGCGCAGCTCGAAACGAGCTTGTCGGCCTCGGTCTGCTCGACCTGGTCCATCTTGATCTTGAAGACCTTGTAGCGCAGCTCGTCGGCACGGTGAATCGTGACGACACCGCCACCCCCGCCGCAGCACCAGTTGTAGTCACCGCCCTCGGGCATCTCGCGAAAGTCGACGCCAAGGTGCTTCAGGATGTCGCGCGGCGCCTGGGTCGCGCCGCCGCGCCGGGAAACCTGGCAGGGGTCGTGGAAGGTGACGGAAGCCTCGAGCTTGTCGACCTTGATCCTGCCGCTGTTCAGCGCTTCGGCGATGTATTCCGAAACATGGTAAACGTCGAACGGCAGCGGCTTGCCGTACATGTTGGCACCCATCCAGCGCAACGCCATGTAGGCGTGCCCGCACTCGGGCAGGACGACCTTCTTTGCGCCAACCTTGATGGCGGCGTCGATGATCCGCAGGCTGATTTCCTTCTGCCAGTCCATGTTGCCGGAGAGGAGGCCGAAGTTCGTCGCCTCGAAGCCGTCGGTACGGAAGGTCCAGCTCTCACCGGTGGCGTTCAGGATCTTCGCCGTTGCCGCCATCGAGGCCGGGTACTTCTGGATCTCGATTGACGACATGACCGCGAGCACGTCGGCCTCGTCGAGGTCGATGTTGATATCGACCTCATGCTCGTCTTCCATCCACTCGAGTCGGTCCTCGAAGACCTCGGGCGTCACGCCGAGCGGGCTGCCGTCCGTCTTCGCTCGCTCGGCCACGGCGTGGAGCTCGTGAGGAACAAGCCCGGCCTTGAACATGCCGTGTCGCGCGGTGCTGACGAGCGTCGCAATGTCGATGCCCATCGGGCAAACCAGCGAGCAGCGGCCGCAGACCGTGCAGCTGTCGTAGAGCAGGTGCTGCCATTCCTCGAGCTGCTCTGCCGTCACCTCCTTCTTGAGTCCGAACGCGCGATAGAGCAATGACAGCGGCCCGTACTCGCGCTTGTAGGCCTGTTTGAACGGCTCGAGCTTCCAGATCGGTGTGTACTTGGGGTCGCCGGTCGTCACGTAGTACTGGCAAACCTCGGCACAGGCGCCGCAGTGTACGCAGGCATCCAGGTAGGCCGCCGACGTCGAGCCGAAGTCCTTGACGAAATGTGCCATGGCCTTCGTGACACGTTCGTCATCGCTCATATCGCCCTGCTTGTCGACGCGCCGCTCGGGCTCCTTGACGCTCAGGCGTTTTGATTCGAAGTCGAGCTCGACGTCTGAGTTGGCGCTCATGAGCGTGCTCCCCGGCGTTCGAAGACCATGCCGGTCGCGCCGCGTGAGTAAAAGACGAGGAAGGCGTGAGCCAGTTTGCCGAAGGGCAGCCAGACGAGCAGCAGTGCCACCGACAGGATGTGCACTGCCAGTAGCGTTTCGTAGCGCACGCCGAAGCGAATCGGCATCGCGAGGCCCGTCAGCAGCGGCAGCATCGTCACGAACCAGCTGAAATAGTCATCGAAGTTCGAGATGAGCCTGAGCACCGGGTGCGTACGCCGCCGGACCAGCAGGTACATGCCGATGCCAACCGTGATCACGCCGACAAAATAGATGACGTTGTTGGGCAGTCCCGGCCAGTCGATGCCGAAGATGTCCTCGAAGAACACGATGTGCGGCACGAACAGGAAGACGACGACAAACAGCCCGAGGTGCAGTCCGGTGCTGAGGGCTCGGGGCATCTTCGGCGTATCGCTGAAGCCCGTCGGTCCCACGGTCCGCGACACGATTGTCCGCAGCGCGGCGCCAAGACCCGCGGATTGCCGCGGCGTTGAATGGTCGGGCTTCTTCTGCAGGAAGAAGATGCCGAACAGGCGCCAGAATATGCCGATCACGAATACGTAGATCGCTGCCTGGAAGATCGGCCCTCGGGCCAGGTCGAGCAGGTCCATGTTAACCCTCCTTCGCGATTTTCTTCTGGCGATTCCGCGCCATGGCGGCAGCGGCAGCGCCGAGTGCTACGCCGGCCACGGCCGCGCCGCCTAACGCTGTGCCGTTGCCGATCTCGCCGGCGGAGACCGGCCGGTAGAAGCCGCCTTTGTCCCAGAAGTTGGGTTCGGAGCAGCCGAGGCACGGATGACCCGCCTCGATCGGGAAGCTGGTGCCCGAGTTCCACTTCAGCGTCGCGCAGGCGTTGTAGGCGATCGGGCCCTTGCAGCCGAGCTTGAAGAGGCACCAGCCCTTGCGCGCACCCTCGTCGTCGAAACTCTCGGCGAAACGACCCTGCTCGTAGAACGGCCTGCGGTAGCAGCGGTCGTGGATCGTCTGTCCGAAGAACGCAACCGGGCGGCCGTAGATGTCGAGTTCGGGCAGCTGGCCAAAGGTCAGGAACTGCGCGAGCACGGCGGTAATGACCATCGGGATCGGCGGACAGCCCGGGACATTGACGATAGGCTTGTCCTTGACGATGTCCTGTACCGAGACGGCGCCGGTCGGGTTCGGGTTTGCACCCGGGATGCCGCCGAAGGCGGCGCAGCTGCCGATTGCGACGACGGCGGCGGCGCCTTCGATTGTCTCGTGCAGCATGTCGACGTTGCTGATGCCGGCAATCGTCGAGTAGCCAGGGTTACCAAGCGGTATCGAGCCGTCGACGAGGACGAGGTATTGGCCCTCGTTCTCCTTCATCGCTGCATGTCGCGCCGCCTCCGCGGCGTCGCCGGATGCCGCCTGCAGCGTATGGTGATAGTCGAGCGAGATGCTGTCGAAGATCAGGCTCTCGACGGTAGGCGACGACGAGCGCGTCAGCGACTCTGTGCAGCCCGTGCATTCCTGGAAGGACAGCCAGATGACCGACGGGCGCCGAGCGGTTTCCAGCGCTGCGGCAATGCGAGGGATCATTGATGGTGGCAGCGCAAGCAGAGACGCCGTGGCCGCGCAGTACTTCATGAAGCCGCGGCGGGAAACGCCGCGTTGCTGCAGCATATCGCCGAGCGTTGCTCGTTCGTTCATTCGCGCTCCTCTTCGGCTGTCACGTTGTCGTCCGCGGCCTGCATGGTCGTGAGCCGTTCGGCCAGCACCCTCTGACCGGCCTCGATGTCCGGCGTCTGCGACCGGAGGATGTCGGGAGACCGCGTGATTTCGATGTATCGACCAACGACGTCGTCGCCGGCGTTGCGATGCTCGATCCACCAGACGCCGGGAAAGACGGTCTCCCTAATCCTGCTCTCGCCGAGCGCATCAAGTTTCGCGACGAGTTCGCCTTCGCCAAGCGTGGTCTCGAGCGATTCGAGTTCGCCGGGTGAGAACGGCAGTCGAGCAAGGTCGATGACCGTGCTCTCACCGTCACTGATCAGGCGATCAAGTGCGTGCGCGATCTCATTGAGGATCGGGACGATGTTGCCCCGGGGGACAGCGGAAGCGGCGGCGAGCGGGCTGCCCATTGCTAGGCCGCGTCCTCGGCCTGCTGTGTGGAACGCCAGGCGTTCAACAGGCGCTCGATCGAGTCGACGGCTTTCGGGATCGCCCTCGCGACGGCCTCGGTGGGTTCAGTGCCCCAGTCGAGGCTTGCCGGCTCGATCCCCACGATAGCGCGGCGGTCGGGCAGGGCATCCGAGAGCCTTAACGCGTCGACGAGATCGGAAAGACCGAGCTCGTGTACGCTGCCGTGATGCCGGCGAAGCTGTGCGTCCATGTCGGTACCCTCGAACACCGATACGCAGCCCGGCTCCTTGCCGAGGCGCATGGCGTCGACGGCAACGAGACCATCGAGATCTGCGAGGTGGCTGGCCAGCGCAAGACCGACCGTGCCGGCGTCGATCAGCGCGGTATCCGGATACCGGGAGGTACGGCCGACGGCATTAAGGACGTGAATCCCGACGCCGTCATCGGTCAGCAGGTTGTTGCCGACGCCGAGCACAGCAAAAGCGGCCATTCGCCCCCCTCCAAAGGCGTTCTTCTTATTAGAAAAATCTAATGGAAGGGGCGGTCGGCCGCTATAGCGGTTTCTACCAACGCGGGGCGCTCAGGGCTCGGTTGATGTTGCCTTGTAGGGGTTCGGCGGCATCAATGCCCTGGGGATCGGCGCCCGACGACGGTCTTCGGCCGAGGGATACGTCGCGGCGAGGTAATCGAGAATCTTCGCCTCGACCGCCGGCTCGAACGCCCAGAGGTTTTGCGTCGCCTGCATCCAGCGGATCATCTTCAGCCATTGCTCCCGGGAGCCGCGCTGCTGGGTGATCAGCTTGCCCGAGTGGCAGGCAATGCAGTTGTTGCGCACGAGCTCCCAGTCGCCCTCTTTGATGAGCCCGGAGTAGGCGTCGACTTCGGATTCGGCCGCCGCAAAGGGTGCGACGCCGCAGGCGAGCAGGGCGGTCGCGACGACAGCTACGATCCTTCGCATCAGACGACCTGGACGGCGATGCGATGGCAGGCGTTGTTCAGGTAACCCTTGGGATTCCAGCCCGGTAACACCATGGGCTGCGAGCGACCGCTCTTGTCCGTGGCACGCGCCCAGACTTCGTAATAGCCCTTGCCGGGGAACTCGATAGCTGTCTGCCAGTGCTGCCAGGCAAGGCGGTTCGCCGGCCTCTCGAGCCTTGCCTTTTGCCAGCTCGCACCGAAGTCGATCGAGACGTCGACACGGCGGACGCGGTCGTCGCCCACCCAGGCGTGCCCCCGTACCGCAAGCGGCTTGTCGATCGAGTGCTCGATACCCGACTTCGGGAAGGTCACGAGTGATTTCACGGGCATCGCCTCGATGATGCACATGTCTTCGTCGGGCACCGTCGTGCCCGGCGCGACCGGGCTGCAGGGCACGCGGTACGACGAGCCTGTCATTTTCGCGCCGTCGTGCACGCGATCGCGAATCAGGAGTCGATTGAGCCACTTGCCCGACACCGAGGCGGGCCAGCCGCTCAGCACGAGTCGCAACGGGTGGCCGTTCTGTAGTGGCATGTCTTCGCCGTTGAGCGCCCACGCGATCAGCGACTCGTCTTCGCGCGCTTTCGCGATCGGCACGCCGCGAGAGATCGATGCCTTGCGCGAATCTCCGCTCGCATGCCGGTCCGCGCCGTAGTACGCGACATATACGGCATCGTCGCGCACGCCGACGTAGTCGAGCACGTCGGCCAGGCGGACGCCGGTCCACTCCGGGCAGCCAACCGCGCCGGTCGTCCACTGGTTGCCCGACGCCGACGGCACGAATTCGCTGCGGCCGTTGCCGCCGCACTCGATCAACAGCTGGTAGGTGTAGTGTTTGAACTTCGCCTTGAGCTCGGGGAGCGTCAGGCTCACCGTCTCTGTCGCCGATTCCCCGCCGATCTCCAGCGTCCAGCTATCGGGATCGATGGCCTCCGCTGTGGGCGGAATGCCGTTGTTGCGGACAAACAGGCGCGATGCCGGCGTCACGCGATCGTCGAGGAGGTGTGCCGGGGTCTCGGCGTTGATCGGCCGGTCATTAAGGACAACCAGGCCGTCCTTGCCCGGGATCTCGAAGGCCGCGTCGCTCTGTGCCAAAGCGGCAGGAATCAGGCCGCCTGGCATGTACTCTGCGAAGGGAATACTGGCGCCGAGCGCAGCCGACATGGCGGCGAGTCCACTGCCCTTCAGGAAACCGCGTCGCGTCAGCGGGTCGACCTGGCGACCCCAGAGCGTCCCGTCGGCGTCAGCGCCGTTCGAATAGAGCTCGTGCAGACCGCGGGACTTCTTCGCCATCGTGTGCTCCTAATAGAGTGCGCTGATCAGGACCAGGCTAACGCCGCCGACGAGCAGCGCGGCGACGAGGCCCATGGCCAGCGGCTTGTAGCCGATCGAGATCAGGCCCTTGACGCTCGTGCCGAGACCGACCGCGGCCATGGCAATCGCAAGCAGCAGCTCGGCCAGTTCCTTGGTGTGGGCAACGAGCCAGTTCCAGCGTTCGACCGGGATTATGCCGAAAGCCGGGTCACCCGCATCGCCTACGGTACGCAGTATGCTCATCACCGCAAAACCTACGACGAACAGCGGGATCATCTTGTACCAGGCGGGTGCCTGCTCACCGTCATCGGAGTTACGGTGATACAGGATTGCCATTAGCGGGATAATGGCGAGCATGCCGAGGTTGCGTACCAGTTTCGTGACAGTTGCTGCATCCAGGGCGAGTGCGTCGCCGTAGTACTGCTGGTAAACGAGTCCGGCACCCGCGACCTGCGCCGTCTCGTGCACCGAGGTGCCGAGGAAGAGCCCTGCAGGGAATGCGTCGCCCGCGAAGATCGCGTGTGCGGCGAACGGGTAGATCAGCATGGCGAGAATGCCGAACAGCGTGACGCAGGCTACGGCGTAGCTGACCTCGTCGTCCTTGGCGCCAATCGTCGGCGCCGTGGCGACGATTGCCGTTGCCCCGCAAATGCTCGTGCCCACCGCGAGCAGGGTGCCGAGCTTGCGGCTCAAGCCCAGCTTGCGGCTCAGGAAGCTCACGATAACGAGTGCCGCGGTGACGGCGCCGATGATCACAGGCAACGCCTTCAGGCCGATCTCGCCGGCCTGGAAAATCGACAGGCGAATACCCAGCAGCACGATGCCGAGCCGCAGTACCCGCACCAGCCCGAAACGAATCCCGGGCTTGAACGATTCCGGCAGCCGGATCACGTTGTTGACGACGATGCCCAGCAGGATCGCCATCATGATGGCGCTAATTGGGCTCTTCGGCAGGCCCATCAGCGTAATGCCGATGAAATCGGACAGGAACTGGCCGGCAAGCGCTATCACCAGCGCCAGCAGCAACCCGGGTAAGACGTTCATTAGGGTCTCCTGGTCTATGCGATCGATGCGCGCCGCGCATACGAAAAGGGCGCCGACTTCAGCGACGCCCTCGTTCGCGCAGCGACTATGCTGCCGTGTGCTTGATCAGGAAGCGGTACACCGAGTCGTCCTCCGAATGCTCGACGAGTTCGTTGCCCGTCTGCCGGCAAAACGCCTCGAAGTCGGCTACCGCGCCCGGGTCGGTCGCGAGGATTTCCAGCGTACCGCCGGCGGGCACCTCCTTGAGCGCCTTGCGGGCCTTGAGGATCGGTAGCGGGCAATTGAGCCCTTTCGCGTCGAGAGTATGGTCTGCCATGGTCTTGCCTCCCCCGGCTAGATGAACAGGTTGATATCGGCTTGCGTGGCGCACTCGATGTAGGTGGCCGCTCCGCCGAGTTCGATTCCCTCGATCATGTCGTCGAGGGAGTACTCGAAGAGGTCCATCGTCATCTGGCACGCGATCATGCGAACTTCTGCGTCCACGGCGAGTTCCCTGAGGTCCTCGATCGAGGCAACGCCTTTCTTGTTCATGAGGTTCTTCATCATCGTCGAGCAGGCGGCGTCGACGCCCGGGACCGCCGTCAGGAGATTCGGCAGGCCGACGTGCGCGCCCATCATAGGCATCTTCATTGCGGGGTTGCCGGCAGCCGTAAGCTTAAGGTCGAGCTTTTTCAGGAGCAGCGGCAGCCCGTAAAAGGTGAAGAACATTGTCACCGGCAAGCCCATTGCTGCGGCAGTGGTGCCAAGAATAAACGGCGGATACGCCCAGTCGAGCGAGCCTTTGGTAACAATGATGGACATGCTCTTGGTTTCGGGCGCCGCTACGGGCGCCTGGTCCGCGGACGTCTGCATGTCGGACGTCACGGCCGATGCTTCACTGGCCATTGTGGTTCCCCTCCCGTTCAGAATGAACGATCTCTCTGAATATTAGAATATCATAATTGTCTTTATTAGCGGTATGGAATACTCTGACTACGGCATTTCAACCAGTCCAGGGTGTTCCCGGTCCCGATGCAGCGGCCCCTCGAAAACCAGCAGCACGCCCGTGACCACGGACTTGTCGCTGCCCAGGCGCGACACGCCGCTTTCATTACGAGCGAGCTGTTCGGCAAACCCGCTTTCCCGGGAAACCACCCGCTTGCGATCATCCGGCACAGCGCCGTCCGCGACCTCGCCCGGGCCATGGGCTGGCTCGGTGATGCAGACACATGCGCGGTCGGCCCCGCCCCGAGCGAGACGCTTTCCCGGTTTCATGATCTTGACTACATCGAGGCGCTGCAATACGCAGACACCGTAGGGTCGGTCGCGCGGGCCGAGCGCGAGCGCTACCACTTCGGAACCCTGGAGAATCCACTGTTTCCAGGCGTATTCGCGCGGGCCGCTGCGACGGTGCAAGGCTCCATAGAAGCGGCGCGCCTTGCGCTTGATGGCGGCGTGGCATTCCATCCGTCGGGCGGTACCCACCATGGCCGGCCGGATCGTGCCTGTGGCTTCTGTTATTTCAACGACCCGGTGTTCGCGATTCGTACGCTGGCCGACGACGGTGCGCGGCGCGTGGCCTACGTCGATCTCGACGCGCACCACGGGGACGGCGTCGAGGCGGCCTTTGTCGATGACGATGCCGTGACCACGATCTCGATTCACGAGGCAGACCGCTGGCCGCATACAGGCACCGCGTCCGACCCTGGTCGCGGGGTATACAACCTGCCCGTGCCGCGCGGCCTGATCGACAGCGAGCTGCATTTCCTCATCGACAGGGTCGTGATGCCGGTCATCGACCAGCGTCACGCCGATGCGCTCGTGATCTGCTGTGGGGCCGACTGCCTGGCCGGCGATCCCTTGTCGGCGATGCAGCTCACGAACGTCGCGCTATGGTCAACGGTCGACCGACTGGTAAATCTTGGCCTGCCGACGGTCGTGCTCGGCGGCGGCGGCTATAACCCGTGGACGCTGACGCGATACTGGGCCGGTCTCTGGGCGTTGCTTGCGCATTGTCCCATTCCCGATTCGCTGCCGGCCGATGCTGTGGAAATCCTCGCCGCGATGGACTGCGAACTCGTCGACGAAGACGAGCGCGATCCGGCGTGGCTCAGGCGCATTGCGGATACACCGTATACAGGACCCGTCAGGGACACGATACAAACACTGGTTGATTCGAACCGGCCGTAGGCCGATTCGCCGGACGACTCGGGGGGAGTCACACAATGACCTGGCTTGACGCGCTTAAACATATCGAGGATCTCGAGGATGCGGAGTTCGACGAGGGCCTCGTGGCCGAGTTCGAGTCGCGCGCCGATCGGGTCCGCGAACGCCCTGTCCGTTTCTCTACCCCAACCTTCAAGGAGTACGCCTCGAGTGAACTCAAGGGTTGCGGCAAGAACAGCTTTCCCGCGTTCTCGATTACGGCGGGCGAGTGCGGACTCAACTGCGATCATTGCCAGAAGAAGATCCTCGAGCCAATGATCCCGGCGACAAACCCGGAGATGCTTGATGCAAAGGTCCGGGCGCTGATCGAGAGCGACGGCCTAAAGGGCTTCCTCCTGTCCGGCGGCTCGAATCGCAAGAACGAGATCAACTACGGTCGTTTCCTGCCGGTCGTCGAGGGTCTGAAGCGGGATTTTCCGGATCTCAGCGTCGCCATCCACAGTGCACTCCTTGACGAGCAACGCGCGAAGGCCATGGAGTCGGCAGGCGTCGATACGGTCATGATGGATGTGATCGGTCACGACGACACGATCCGCGAGGTCTACAAGCTCGATCGGCCGGTAGAAGACTTCGAGTCGACGCTCGCGGCACTGTGCAGCACGGGCATGGAAGTGACGCCGCACATCGTCGTCGGCCTGCACTACGGGCGCATCCTCGGCGAGTCCCGCGCACTCGATATCGTCAGCCGCTACCCGGTGACCGCGCTGGTGCTCGTCGTCATCATGCCGTTCTACGCGAAGCCCGGCACCTTCGTTACGCCGTCGACGGGCGATGTGGGCCGTATCTTCGGCGAGGCGCGGCAGCGGCTTGCCGACAAGCAGGTACTGCTCGGCTGCGCCAGGCCGCCGGGTATGCACAAGCGCGTGACCGATGCCTACGCGATTATGGCCGGGCTCGACGGTATCGCGTTCCCGGCCGATGGCGCTGTCTCGGTCGCACACGAAATCGGCCGGCCTTTCGTACAGGCCCACTCCTGCTGCTCGATCAAGCTGGGCAGCGACGCCTCTCCAACGATCGCGCGTTCCTGCGCGGCCTGACCTGTGAGTAATCGATCATGAGTTGTATCGAGCAGAAAAAGAGCCCCGCCGAAGAGAGCAGCGTCGATTTCAATGCGTTCGGCGCCATGCAGCCGCGAAGCCCCGAGCGTACACCCGCCGAGCGCCGGAACGGCAAGCACGTCAAGGCAAACGACATTCCGCCCGAAGGTGTCTACCTGCCCAACAACAACATACTGGCGCCGCACATGAAGTCGCCCGAGTACGTACAGCTGTCGACGGCCGCCGCGATTACGCTCGGCATCATGGGCGGCAAGATGTACGGCTGCGAGTGCACGCGTTGCCTGAATCTGCTCCTGACCTATCCTGAGGGCTGTCGCGCCAACTGCGCCTACTGTGGCCTCGCCCGCCACCGCGAGGCGGATCGCGATTACGCGGACCGGAACTTTATTCGCGTCGACTGGCCCGCCGTGCCGATGTCCCAGATCATCGACATCGTGGCAAAGGATCCGGCGTCGAGTCCTTTCCATCGCATGTGCATCTCGATGATCACGCACCCGCGATCGGAAGACGACACCTTCACGGTGCTCAAGCAGTGGACCGATCGCATCGAACCGCACGAGATACCGGTATCGATCCTCTCCAATCCGACGACGATGACTCGCGAGGACGTCCAGAAGACGCGTGATCTCGGTGCCGATATCTTCACGGTTGCCCTCGATGCCGCGACTCCTGAGGTATTCGACCGCACGCGCGGCAAGGGTGTGCAGTCGCCACACAAGTGGTCGAAGTACTGGGAAATCCTCGAGGATGCAGCGGATATTTTCGGGCCCGAGAAGTTTGGCGCCCACATCATCGTCGGCATGGGCGAAACCGAACACGAAGTGCTGACGCTCGTACAGCGCCTCGTCGACCTTGGCGGCCACAGCCATATGTTCTGTTTCTTCCCTGAAGACGGTTCCCTGATGGACCATCTGCCTGCGACGCCGCGCGACCAGTGGCGGCGCGTGCAGCTCGCCCGCTACCTCATCGATTACCGCGACGTGCGCGTCGACCATATGCGCTTCGATGAACAGGGCAGGGTGACCGACTTCGGCATACCGGCGGCGGAACTCGATGCCGTCATCGCCGAGGGCGTGGCGTTCCGCACGTCAGGCTGCCCCGGCAAGGTCCGGGAGGACATCTCGGCCTGTGATCGCCCCTACGGCGACTCACCGCCAAGCGATATCGCGAGCTATCCATTCCAGCCGGGCAAGAAGGACCTGAAGAAGATTCGCCGGCAGCTCGACATCCCGGTTACCGTCGAATAGGGCAGCCAGCTGATGGGTGACCCGTTCCGGATCATCGATACCGGCGTCCGCGAGGGCCGCGCGAATATCGCGTTCGATGCCGCGCTGATCGAGGCGCGCCAGCAGAACCTCGTGCCCGACACGATTCGCTTCCTGCGCTTTCCGCCGACGGTCCTCGTGGGTCGCCACCAGGACCTGAGCCTCGAGGTCAACAGGCTGTACTGCGAGGCGAATGGCATTGGTCTCGTCCGCCGCATCACGGGCGGCGGCGCGATTTATCTCGACGAGAGCCAGCTCGGCTGGGAACTCGTTTTCCACCGCTCCGCGCTGGGGGTCGCCAAGCTGCCCGACGTGGCAAGAGAGATCTGTAACGCGGTCGCCGCCGGGCTGTCCACGCTGGGTATCGACGCCCGCTTTCGACCGCGCAACGACATCGAGGTGGACGGCCGCAAGATCAGCGGCACGGGCGGCTTCTACGACGGCGACGTGCTGATCTACCAGGGCACGGTGCTCGTCGATTTCGACGCCGACCGGATGGTCAAAGCCCTGCGCGTACCCGACAGCAAGCTCGCGAAGCGCGAGCTCGGTTCGGCGGCGGATCGTGTCGTGAGTCTCCGCGACCTCCTGGGCGACGATATGCCGGATCTCGACGCGGTCAAGGCGGCGGTCGTTAAGGGCCTGACCGAGAGGCTCGGCATCGAGGCGAGTCCGGGCGAGATCACTGAGCAGGAAGAAGGCCTCGCGAGCCACTGCTTCGACGAGGAGATCGGCAAGGACGAGTTCCTGTTCGAGATCGATAACGTCAGGGATGACAGCGGCTTCCTCGCCGGTAGCCATACGAGTGCCGGCGGCACGATCGATGCTTACCTGAAACTCGAGAGCCCGCCGCGCAGGCTGCTGCAGCGCGTGCTGTTTACCGGCGACTTCTTCGTAACGCCACCGCGCTTCGTGCTCGATCTCGAGGCGCATCTCGCCGGCGCCGGACTCGACGAATACGCCGCCGCCATTGAGGCGTTCTTCGATGCGCACCCGACCGATACCCTGAGCGTACTGCCGTCCGACTTCATTGCCGCGATCGACAGCGCGCTGGCTGCTGACCGTCGTGGCTGAGTGCAGCAAGGCCGACGACGCGTTCAAGCTCGCCCGTCGCGAGGGCGCCGCAATGAACGTCGTGGCGGTAATCCAGCATACGTCCGGCGAGTACCTGGGGCTAATGGAAGATCATCTCGAGGGTCGCCGGATTCGATTCCAGTATTTCCGGCCGTTCGCGGCCGGCAGCCTGCCGGAGGCGGAGCTGCCAGCCGACGCGCTGTTCCTGCTTGGAGGCGGTCCATGGGGCTCGGCGGGCGGTCGCGACCTGCCGACGCTCGATCGCGAGGTCGAGCTTACCCGGCAGCGGCTCGAGGAAGGGACCCCCGTCGTCGGCTTCGGCCTCGGCGCCCAGATACTTGCGATAGCAGCCGGTGGCGGCTCTGCGCCGACGCCGCTCGCGTTCGATATTGGCGAGGCGACGCGCACGCGGGACGACGCGCTCAACGGTTTCCTGCCCGAGACCTTCTGCCAGGTGACCTACATGCGCGATCGAGCGGTGCCGCCCTCCGACGCGACTGTGCTGGCGGTCGACGCGGCCGGGGAGCCCGCAGTCTTTCAAGTTGGCGAAAATGCGTATGGATTCGCCGGCAATCCCGGTATCAAACTGGGGATGATCGAGGACCTCGTCATGGAGTTCGAAGAGGTGCCCGACGATGCGCCGGCGAAGCTCGAGGTACTCCGCGGTTTGCAGCCCCGGCTCGAGGATGAGCTGGTGCCGATCATGACCGGGCTCGTGCAGCGCACGGCGCTTATGTCAACGCCGAAGGCGCTCGATGCGGGTGTCGGCGGTTTGGATACTTGAGTAATTTAGTATATGCTAATTAACTGTTGAACGGCTTGTCCGCCGTTCACCAGCCAGGGGGAGAGAGGGATGGCTGAGAAACTCATTATCGTCATGGCGAATACCGACCCGCGTAACGGCGAGGAGCTCGGAGCGCCGATTTTCCAGGCGACGGTTGCCGCCGCCATGGACTACGACGTCGACGTCATCTGCACCGCAACGTCCGGCCGCCTGATGAAGAAAGGCGTCGCCGAGACCCTGTTCGTCAAGGAAGGGTCGCCGAAGAGCGTCTACAGCTTCATCCAGGATGCCCACGAGGCCGGCGTCAAGTTCTTCTGCTGCTCGCCGAACCTCGACCTGTTCGATATGACCAAGGACGACCTGATCCCCGAATGCGAAGGCATAGTCGGTGGCGCCCACCTGATCGAAGAGGTCATGGAAGGCGACTGCAGGGTCCTGTCCTACTAGGCGCACAGAGAGGACCAAGACCATGTCGCATTCCGCCACCAGCCGAGTTCAACACGTTATGGGCGATCCGGTGTCGGATTCGCCGCCGGTCGATCGTGAACAACTCGAAGAGATCTTCCAGGACATCCAGGCCGACCTGCGTTTTGACCACGAACTCAACGGCTGCCTGAACTGCGGTATCTGTACGGCAACCTGCCCCGCGGCGCATTACTACGACTTCAGCCCGCGCGAGATCGTGCAGCTGCTGTGGACCGAGAACCTCGAAGGCATCCACGATGCGATGCAGGAGAAGATCTGGTCCTGTGCGCAGTGCTACACCTGCGCTGCGCGCTGTCCCTTCGGCAACTCGCCGGGCGGGCTCGTCATGCTTATGCGCGAGACCGCGATCAAGCACGGCATGGAATCCGCGAAAAGCGTGCTGAGGCCCTTCAGCCGCGTCATGCTCAAGCTGATTTCCACGGGCAACCAGCTGTCGCCCGACATGATTAACCCCGAGGGTTTCGCGGACTGGGGGCCGAATATCTCGAAAGTCGATGCGCCGCTTACGACGCTGCGCAAGGCTATCCCGATGCCCACGCTGCACACGACCAAGACGGCGTGGGAGGTCAACCTCAAGACATCCGTCGAGCTCTACACGATCTGGGAAGAGACCGGTGTGCTCGACAGCCTTGAGACCATTGACGAAAACCTGTTCGACGTCATCAGCGACATCATGGACGAGAAGCGCGACGACTATGAGGACTTCCTCGACGAGCAGGACGACTGAGAACTTGCGCAGGTGGCGTCTCGGCGCGCCTGCCCGGTGACACCAGGAGTACAACGATGAACCACGGTAACGGCAACGACGGCGAGCGCTTTACCGGCCATGGCGCCGAATGGCAGGACGCTAACCTCAGCAAGGAAGATGCCCACGTCGCGACGGTCTGGGTCGACCAGATCATCAACAAGCGGTCCATGCTGACTAACAAGGATCGCGTCGAAGATGTTCGCGATGCCATGTGGGAGCTGGAGAAGGACGGCGAGATCGTCGTGCATCGCGTCAGCGACGAGCACGAACCCGTCATGGTCAAGACGCTGTACGGCTGGGACAAGAAGATCCCGACCACGCGCCTCTGGCATCACAAGTCCTGCGGACAGTGCGGCAACATCCCGGGCTACCCGGCGTCCCTACTCTGGCTCATGAACGAGATGGGCATCGAGTACCTCGACGAGACCGACCAGACCTCCTGCACGGCCTGGAACTACCACGGCTCGGGTATCGGCAACATCGAGAGCCTCGCGGCCGTGTTCCTGCGTAACTTCCACCAGGCCTACGTCGCCGCCAAGGCGCAGGGTCTGCCGGAATCGTATTACTACCCGCTTGTGCACTGCGGTACCTCCTTCGGCAATTACAAGGAAGTGCGCGGCTACCTGATCCAGTCCGCCAAGCTGCGCGAGCGTATGAAGACCATCCTCGGCAAGCTCGGCCGGCTCGTCGACGGCAAGCTGCTCATTCCCGAGGAGGTCGTGCACTACTCCGAGTGGCTGCACGTCATGCGCCACGAGATCAAGAAGCGCCAGGTCATCGACTGCAGCCACATTCGTGCGACCGTGCACCCGGCCTGCCATGTCTACAAGATGGTGCCCGAGGATGCGATTTACGACGACGACATCCTCGAGGGCAACCGCGTCGCGGTGACGACCGGCTTGATGGAGGCGCTGGGTACCCAGGTGATCGACTACTCGACCTGGTACGACTGCTGCGGCTTCGGGTTCCGGCACATCATCTCCGAGCGCGAATTCACGCGGTCTTTCGCGATCGATCGCAAGATTCGCGTCGCCCAGGAAGAGGCGCGTGCCGACATGATGGTTGGCCACGACACGGGCTGCATCACGACGCTCGACAAGAACCAGTGGATCGGCGCCGCGGCCGGCAAGCCGGTCGACCTGCCCGTGCTCGCCGACGTCCAGTTCGCAGCGCTCGTGTGCGGCGCGCATCCCTATAAGATCGTGCAGTCACACTGGCACGCCTCGTCGACCGAGTCGCTAATGGAGAAACTCGGTATCGACTGGCAGGCGAAGAAGGCGGAGTTCGAAGACTATCTCAAGGAAGTCGAGGCCGGCCGGGGCGAGACGCTCTACGATCCGCGCAAGATGATTACCTCCGGTCCGGGCTTCCGTGCCGTGGAGGGCCCGAAATGAGCAAGCCGGTACTGATCCTCGGTGGCGGACCCGCCGGACTCGCCGCCGCACACAGCCTCGCCACTGTCGGCAAGGACTGCGTCATCGTCGAGAAGGAAGACCGCCTCGGCGGCGCGCCGATCCTGTCGGGCTACGCCAAGCTCGTACCCTCGGGCGAATGGGCGAAGGATGCCATTGGCGGCATGGTGGACCGCGTCGAAGGAAATCCCCACGTCAAGGTTGTCACCGGCGCCACGGTCACGCAGTTCGACGGCTCACCGGGCGACTTCGAGGCAAAGCTGTCCAACGGTGAGAGCCTCGAGGCGGAAGCGGCGATACTCTGCAGCGGTTTCACACACTTCGACTCGGTCAACAAGCCGGAGTGGGGCTTCGGCACCTTCCCTGACGTCGTTACGACGACCCAGGTCGAACAGATGATCTCCTCGGGACAGGGCGTGCGCTGTCCCTCTGACGGCCGCAAGCCCGAGCGTGTCGCGATCCTGCTCTGCGTCGGTTCGCGCGACCGGCAGATCGGCCGGGAGTGGTGCTCGAAGATCTGCTGCACCGTGTCTGCGAACATGGCCATGGAGATTCGCGAGGAGCTGCCGGACTGCCATGTCTATATCTACTACATGGACATCCGTACCTTCGGGCTATACGAGACCAAGTACTACTGGCGCAGCCAGGAAGAGTTCAAGGTCAAGTACATCAAGGCGCGCATCGCGGAAGTCACGTCCGACGGCGAGAAGCTCATCGTCAAGGGCGAAGATACACTCGTGAAGCGACCGATCACGATTCCGTTCGACATGGTCGTGCACGCGATTGGCATGGACCCGAATGTCGACAACCGGGACATCGCCGGCACCTTTGGTATCGATCTCGAACAGCACGGCTACATCGACGCCGCGAATCGCTACGGCGCCATGGGTGAGACCTCGCGCCCGGGCGTCTACGTGGCGGGTTCCGCTACGGGTCCCGAGACGATCGACGATTCGATCGCGCAGGGTCACGCGGCCGCCATGGCGGTGCTTTCTGCCAGCCGTGAGGCTGAGAGCGCTATCGCCGAGTCTGCCTGAGGCCATGGCTTCCCTGTTCGCCGTCAAACCCAAGGACATCGAGCGCCCGGTACTCGACCTCGACGGGCAGGCGCTCCGCGCCGCGCTGGAGCAAATGGTGCAGGGCGCCGAGGAGCATGGCGGCGTCGAACGCTACGCAGACGCGATCAAGCTCAAGAGCGCCATGTTCCAGGAAGCCTTCAAAGACGGTCCCGAGCGCGTCGGCATCGAGTCCTTCAAAGGGCTCTGTACCTTCATGGCGACCGTGCGCCGCCGCGTAGCGCCCTGGCTCGATGAGGCCTCTTTCTACCGTATCGCCGATGCGATGCCGGCCCTCTTCGACGATGTCGAACCCGTCGACCAGCGCGTCACGGTCTTCGTCGAGCGTTTCCCGCGTGACAAGAAGCATCGCTGGGTGCGCGACCTTGCCACCGAGCTCCTGCACAACGTCGAGCCCGAGCGCTACCCGATCATGAACCGCTGGGTGTGGGACGCGCGTGCGAATACGGGCGTGCTGCGCGAGATCTGGCACACCGACGGCGATATCGATGCGCTGACGATTCCCGTTGGCGACGGCTACGGGACCTTCCTGATGCTGCGCGAGGAGCTGAGCCAGTTCCTGAGTGACAACGGGTTCTTCCGCGACATCCTGCAGTACGCCGACATGCTCTGCGCCCAGGTCTATGCGAACTACATTTGCGAGCAGGGCGGTAGCTACCTCCGTGCCGACTTCTCGGCACCCGAAGACCCGATGCAACACACGCGCCGACTTCTCGGACTGGACGGCGTCCAGCCGGGCAGCGGCAAGACGCGCCTGAAATCCATCGATGGCGAGGCCTTCGTCATCGACGATGCGCCACTACTGAGCGAGAAAGCCGACTAATGCCGATCCATGAAAAATCGCTGATCCGCCCGGAAAACCTCAAGACTCACGATGAACTCGTGATCGACGGAGTCGACGTCTCGGGGCACTGGAGTACGTTCATCGAGTCGCGTGTTGTAAGCGACTACAACGAGGCGCTGGAAGACGAAATCGCGTCGCTGCCGGGCGGCGAGAATATCCATCGCTGCTGGCAGTGCGGTTCCTGCACGAACTCGTGCACGGTCAACGCCATCAACCCGGACTTCAATCCGCGCTACTGGATCTACCTGATCCGCATGGGCATGGAGTCCGAGCTCCTGCGCGACAAGGACATCATCTGGCAGTGCGTATCCTGCAACAAGTGCACCTATGCCTGCCCGCGCGACGTCTTCCCCGAGGGCGTCATGAAGGCAACGTCGCACTGGCTCGAGCTCCGCGGGCACACGCCGAAGTCGCCGTCGATGCACTTCGACGAGGTCTTCACGGAGCAGATCCTCGCCACCGGCAAGATCGAGGAGAGCCGCACGATTCGTCGGTTCTTTTCGAGGACCGGCCAGAGCCTGTTCCAGGACTGGATGATCGAGATGGTCAAAAAGATGCTGCGCGGCTTGCCCACGGGTCTGTTGATTCGCATGGGGCTGGCGTCGTTCGTTGCGCCGCGGACCAGCAACTGGTCGAAAGCGAGGGACGCAATGCAGGAGTACATCGACGAGCAGCGCGAACACCATACCGAGGCCCTCAATCTTGCGGCTCTCGCCAAGCGCCCGGAAAAGGAGGTGGCCTGACATGGACACACCCGTCAAGGACAAGAAGGACAAGTACCAGCGCGTTGCCTACTACCCCGGCTGCGCGCTCGAGGGTACGGGACACGCCTACAACCGCTCGACCAAGGCTGTGGGCAAGGCGCTCGGGCTCGACCTCGTCGAGGTCAAGAACTGGAATTGCTGCGGCGCCATGGAGGTCAAGAACATCGACCCCAAGCTGCAGACCTACCTGTCATCGAGGGTCATGTCGGTAGCCGCCAACGAGATGGACATGGACGTCGTGATGGCGCCGTGCAACGGCTGCTACCACAACCTCAAGAAGGCGGAGTACGACCTCGAGAACGATGCTGCCTCGGTCGAGACGGTCGACAAGCTCTCGAAGAAGGCCGGCCACAAGGCCTACGAGTCCGGACAGGTCGAAACGATCCATGCGCTCGACTGGATCAAGGACACGATAGGCGAAGACGGGCTCAAGGAGCGCGTGAAGAACTCGCTCAAGGGTCTGAAGGTCGCCAACTACTATGGCTGTATGTACACGCGGCCCCGGCACATCTTCCCCGAGAAGGACCAGGGACCCGGCAGCGAGTCGACCGCCAAGCCCCACTTCATGGACGACCTGCTCGCGGCCGCCGGCGCGGAGAACGTCGAGTTCCCGCTGAAGACAGCCTGCTGCGGCGGCGCGCATACGCTGTCCGACAGCGACACGTCGACGAAGCTCGTGCTCAACATTCTCAAGGCCGCGAAGCTCTCGGGCGCCGAGGTGATTGCTACCGAATGCCCCACCTGCCATTCCGGGCTCGAGATGCACCAGATACGTGCCGAGAAGGTCCTCGGCGAGAAGGTCGACGTCAAGATTGTCTACTTCACGCAGCTTATCGGCATGGCGCTGGGACTGTCGTCGCGGAAGGTCGGCCTGCACGAGAACCTGTCTGACTCGAAGCCGCTCCTGCGCGAGAAGGGCATCGCATGAAATCGCTTTCGGAACTCGGCGCCGCGATCGAGGCCGTGGACACTACGGTGGATCCCGGGGCTGCGGCCGACGCGTTGCTGGCGCTGTCGGAGACGGTGCTCGAACACTGGATTATCGAGACGCGCGGCGAGGAACCGACGCGCGACACGCGCGAAGGCTTTCGCCTGCTCGCACTGCATCGGCAGGGGGCGAAAGGTGAGCCGAGCTTCAACGCTTGCCGCGAGACCTGCCGCGAGATCGCCTACCACTACAATCTGATCACGCTCGAGCCCGGGCATGCGGATACCGCGCATCGTGCCGAGATGATGCGAGTGGTGTGCAACCATCTGTTTTTATTCATATCCGGCAAGCTGGAAGTGGCTGGACTCGGCGAGTTCTGTTGCTCCTCGAAGCCGGTCCGGCTCGGGGCCGATGCCGACCCCTCGACAAGAAAGGAGTCCTGACCATGCCATCTGTACGCGGCTGCAATCTGCCCGACGAACTGCTCTACGACGTCGACAATCACATCTGGTTCCAGGAACAGGGCGACGGCACGGTCAAACTCGGCATGACCGCCGTCGCAACGGCCATGGCCGGCAAGCTCGTTGCCTATACGCCAAAGCGTGTAGGGAGATCGGTCCGCGCCGGCAAGTCCTGCGGCACGCTCGAGTCTGGCAAGTGGGTCGGTCCTGCGAAATCGCTGGCCGGCGGGGAAGTCGTGGCTGTCAACGACGATCTCGTTGCCAATCCGGCAATCGCCAACGACGACCCGTACGATGCCGGATGGCTCGTCATACTGAAACCGGAGGACTGGGATTCAGTGAAAGGTTCGCTGGTGATCGGCGCCGACGTAACGTCGCCCTACGAGGCGAAGATGGACTCGGAAGGGTTTGCAGGCTGCGCGTAAGGCTCGCCGCAGCGTCGGACAACCACGCAAGGGACCTGTAATGGCAAAGCCGGACGACACAGCAAGATCGACGGATTTTCGCAAGCTCACCGAGCTGCACGACATGGCGGCGCATGCCTGCGACCTGCTCAAGGCCATGGCGAACGAGTGGCGGTTGATGATTCTCTGCCAGCTCTCGGAAGGCGAGAAGACCGTCAGCGAACTGCAGGCGATTCTCGGCCTGAGCCAGTCTGCGCTGTCGCAGCATCTCGCTGTGCTGCGTCGCGAGAAGATCGTCAAGTCACGCAAGCACGCGCAGTCGGTGAGTTACTCGCTCTCCGGGGACGAAGCGACTGCCGTTATGCAAACCCTGCACGATCTTTATTGCGGCAGGGCGGAGCAGGAAGACTGAGTTTTAGGAACAGGTAGCACGGTGGGGAGACCGCGCTGCCACTGACACGCGGTGCCGACAGGTGCCGCCACTGGGGGAAACGTAATGAAGAGAGGACTTCAGGCCTCGGCGGTCGCCGTTGCACTGGCCGTCGCTACGCCGGCATTCGCAACCAACGGCTATTTCACACACGGCGTCGGTACACAGTCAAAAGGTATGGCAGGTACGGGCGTTGGCTCGAATGCCGATATGGGCGCCATCATGTCGGCGACCAACCCGGCGCTCGGCGCGTTCGTTAGCGACAAGTGGGAGATCGGCCTGTCGATCTTCAGTCCGCGTCGGAGTTTCACGGCCGGCCAGAGCCAGTTAAACGGCGGTGTGATCGATCTTGGCGGCTGCAGCCCGACCAGTCCAGACCTCTGTCTGCCGTCACACACGATCACGCCAGGCAAGATCGACAGCAGCAGCGAGTTCTTCCCGATCCCTTACGTGGCCAAGAACTGGAGTCTCGCCAACGATGGCAACATCACGGCTGCCTTCTACGGCCGCGGCGGTATGAACACGGATTGGGATGACGTCAACTCGACAGCAACTTCCTATCTCTGTGGTGGAAACCCCTTTGCGGGCGAGCCACCGGCAACGGGGCAGGGCCCGTATTGCGCCGGCGTCACAGGCGTCAACCTGTCCCAGGCATTTCTTGCGATCAACTACTCGGCGAAAGTCGGCGAAAATTTTGCCTTCGGCATCGGCCCGGTCCTCGCATTCCAGATGTTTGAAGCCAAGGGTACATCGCCGACGTTTATTCCTATTACGAAAACCTGCGTGGACGGATTCGATCCGGCGACGCAGCAGTGCGGTGCGAATCCTACGTCGCTGAGCAACAACGGCGACGATACGTCCTTTGGCTATGGCCTCGCGCTGGGTCTTTGGTGGGGTATCACCGACCGTGTCAGTCTCGGCCTCGCTTACCAGACCGAGATGGAGATGGAGGAGTTCAGCAAGTACTCGGATCTCTTTGCCGAAGCGGGTGGGTTCAACATACCCTCCAGCATCAAGGCAGGGCTGTCGGTCATCGCAACCGAAGCGCTGCGCATCAACTTCGATATCGAGCACACCACCTACAGCGACATCAAGGCGATCGCCAACCCGATGGTCAACATGCAGGGTTGCCCGGGGCTGCCGTTCGGCGGGACAGACCTCGAAAGCTGCCTTGGCGGCAACAACGGTGCCGGCTTCGGCTGGGAAGACATGACGACCTACAAGCTCGGCTTCGAGTGGATGCAGAGCCAGGACAACATATTCCGCTTCGGCTACAGCTACGGCGAGCAGCCGATCCAGGCCGCCGACGTGCTGTTCAATATCCTGGCACCCGGTGTCATCGAGCAGCACATTACGTTCGGCTACACGCGCATGCGTGAGAACGGCGGCGCGTGGAACTTCTCGTTCATGTACGCACCGGAGAACACGGTCTCGGGACCGAGCTTCTTCGATCCCACCCAGACGATCGATCTCACGATGAGCCAGTTTGAGTTCGAGGTCTCGTTCCGCTTCTAGACGCGTGACTAACGCCGGCGGGCTCCCTCGCCCGCCGGCGTACGATTAAGCACCCGGGCTGAACACGAGGCAGGTCGTCGAGCCCTTCGCGAGCAGCCTGCCGCGATCGTCATAGAGATAGCCCTCGGCCGTGCCGAGCTTGCGGCCGACCCTGAGCGCCTTGCCTTCCGCACGAACCGCGCCCGTGTCGGCGGCGATCGGGCGGATGAAGTCGATCTTGAATTCCACGACGGTGAATCCCGTGCCTGCCGGCAGCAGCGAGTGCACCGACGAGCCCATGCAGGAGTCGAGCAGCGCCGCTGGCCAGGCGCCGTGGATGCCGCCATCGGGATTGCAGTAGTCGGCGCTGGTATGGCCGCTGATGACGGCGCGTCCCTCGTCGACCTCGGTGAGCCTGAAGCCGAGCGTGTGCGCCATGGAGGGGTGCTCAATTACGCCGTCACGGATTGCCTCGAGGGTCTCGAGGCCTGTCATCTTCGATAGTTCCATATCGCTGTGACTCTCCAGTCCTGACATCAGTATGAGAAAGAGCTCGTGCGCCCGGTCGGCTATGCACCGGTCTCGAAGCCTACGCGGCTGACCAGGTAGGCCACGTAGCAGGCGAGCAGGAATACGCCCGTGCCTCGCGACAGCCGTGCCCTGCCAAAGAAGAAGAACGGCACGAGCAGCACCACGAATCCCCAGGAGACGAGCAGGTCGAAAACGCCGCCTTTCGGCACGGGCACTTCGGCAATGACGGCGCTGGTCGGCAGCACGATCAGGCTGTTGAAGATGTTCGAGCCGATGACATTGCCGAGCGCAAGGTCCGATTCCCCGCGCAGCGCGGCAATGATCGAGGTGACCAGTTCCGGCATGCTCGTGCCGATGGCGACGACGAACAGGCCGACCAGCGTTGCCGAGATGCCGAGTGCGGTGGCGAGCAACGTGCCGGAACGGATCGTGAGTTCGCCGCCGCCGACGAGCATGGCGAAGCCCGCGATGACCATGATCCAGCGATACGGCGACACATCGGTATCGATGAGTGGGTTGTCGACGATCTCGGCCGAGATCGGGTCTTCCTTGTCGACCCTCAGCATGTCCATCAGGTTGACGTAGAAAAAGATGCAGAACAGCAGCATCAGGACGACGCCTTCGCTGCGCGATATGAACCGGGCCTCGCCGCTCAAGAGACCATCGAGTGCCATGACCGTCATGATCGTCGTCACGAGGATGAGCAGCGGCACCTCGCGGCGGATGAGCTGGCTTTGCAGCGTAATGGGCATGAACAGCGCCGCGGTGCCGAGCACGAGGCCGATGTTGGAGATGTTCGAGCCGACGACGTTGCCGAAGGCGAGTTCGGTAACGCCTCGCAGGGAACCGAAAATATTAACGACGAGTTCCGGCGAACTGGTACCGAAGCCTACGATGGTCAGGCCAACGATAATCGGCGATACGCCGAGCGCGGTTGCGACTTCGGAGGCGCCGCGAACGAGTAGCGTGCCGCCCGTGATCAGCAGCGCGATGCCTGCCAACAGCCCGATGATCGATACCAGCACCCGGTCCCCCCGTGCGACCCCGACCAACAGGGTACGCGGTGCTACGGAAGATCTACAAGCCCGGCACTCATCGCAGTGACCCGGGTTGCGGTGTCGGCGTGTCGCGGGCACATTGGCAAGCGGCTCGTCGCCGTCGCGCAGCGTGCCCAGGTTCTTGGCCATCAGGAGAAATGGTGATGCGGTATACCCGGCGCAGGTTCGTGCAGGCAGGTTCGGGAGCAGTACTGGGTCTGGCGTTCGCAAGTTGTGGGCGGGGCACCGACGCGGGGCGAGGGGCTGTGGTCGACAACACAACGATCGTCTTTCGCAATGGCACGGTGCTGCCAGTGGACGCGGCCTTTTCCGAGTACACTGCCCTGGCTATCCGTGACGGCAGGATTCTTGCCGTTGGCAGCGATGACGACGTGCTGGCGCTGGCGGGCCGGGGCGCATCCAGCGTCGATCTCGACGGTCGCGTCGTGCTGCCCGGCTTCATCGAGCCGCATATGCACTTTGCGCTCATGGCAGGCCTCGGTCACCTGCCCGATATCGGTCCCTTCGAGTACCCGACGTTTGAAAGCGCGCTCGCTGCGCTGACAAAAGCCGCAGCAGCGGCCGGGCCTGACGACTGGGTCATGGGCCGCCAGTTCGACCCGATCCTGCTGGATCCGCCGCGCGATCTGACGCGGCGCGACCTTGATGGCGTCGTGCCGGATCAGCCGGTGTTCGTTCTCAATGCGTCCGGCCACATTGCCTATGTCAACAGCAAGACGCTGGAGTTGGCAGGCATCACCCGCGATTCCGAGGTTCCGGCGGGCGGCGACTATGGCCGCTACGAAGACGGCACGCCGAACGGTGTGCTGTACGGACAGGCGGCGTTCGGCAACATATTATTCCTCGACCGGAACACGCTGGACCGCATGCAGAACGGCTTTGTCGAGGCGGGTCGAGGGGTTGGCGCCGACGCGGCGGCGCTCGGCATCACGACGCTTTGCGACCAGGCTACCGGAGGTCTTGCCGGACCGGCCGAGCTCGACGGCTATCGTGCCATGTACGACGGTGGTGCCATGAAAGCGCGCATCCGTGCCTACGCCTATAGCGAGCAACCGGGCTGGGACGAGGCGGGCGTCGAGGCCGGTCAGGGCGATGCGCTGATGCGGGTGGCCGGCTGGAAGATCGTCACCGATGGTTCCAACCAGGGCTTTACGGGACGGCAGCGCGAACGCTACTACACGCGCGACACGGTTGGCCTCTACTATGTCGAGCCCGAGGACCTGCGCGCGATGGTCATTGACCGGGCACGGCGTGGCTGGCCGCTGTCGATGCACGGTAACGGTGACGCGGCCATCGACAGCATTCTCGATGCCGTCGAAGCGGCCCGCGACGAGGGGATCGACGTCAACGCGCTGCGCTGCCGCATCGAGCACTGCTCGATCCTGCATGACGAGCAGATTGAACGCATGGGTGCGCTGAACATGGTGCCGAGCTTCCTGATCAACCACGTCCACTACTGGGGGCACGTGATGCGCGACCAGGTCTTCGGTCCTGACAAGGTCCAGCTGCTCGATCGCTGCGCGGCAGTGGAAAATGCGGGACTCGACTGGGTCAGTCATACCGACGCGCCGGTATCGCCCCTGGGATCGCTGCACAAGATTCGCGTCGCCGTGGCCAGGGATCTGTGGAAGGAGCCCGATACGATTCTCGCACCCGATGAGCGCGTAAGCGTAGAGGCCGCGATTCGTTCGGTCACTCGTAACGCGGCGGCGGCCTGCCATTCAGAGCAGGAGATCGGCAGCCTCGAGGCCGGCAAACTTGCCGACCTCGTCATCCTCGAAGACGATCCACGCAAGGTCGAGCCGACCGCAATTTCGGATATTGGCGTCAGTGAGACGTGGATGAACGGTGAGCAGACCTTTGACGGTTAGCATGCCGTTCTTTCGCGTACGGTTTCGAGGGTCTCTTCGCACGCTGTCCTCGGCCCTGGCCCTGCTGGTGTGTGTCCTCCCGCATGCGACTGCACAGGCAGAGACGCTTGAGGGCACCGACGCGTTATCGCCTGAAGCGCGGATCGATGCGCTGGACCGCGCCATCCGAGACGGTAGCTTCCGCGACATCAACAGCATCATCGTCCTCAGTGACGGTGAGCTGCTGGTGGAGCGCTACTACAACGGCGCCTCGAGAGACCAGCGTCACAATCCACGCTCGGTCGGCAAGACGTTCGCGGCGACCGTGCTCGGTATTGCGATCGACGAAGGCTATATCGACGGCGTGCACCAGCCGCTCAGCGATTTCTACGATCTTGAGGACTACGACAACTACTCGGAGAAGAAGGCAGCAGTGACGCTGGAGCAGCTCCTGACGATGACCTCGGGCTTCGAGGGCTTCGACTTCGAGCGGGATTCGATCGGCAATGAAGAGAACATGTATCCGCAGGATGACTGGGTGCGCTGGGCGCTGAACCTGCCGATGGCGGCAAACCGCGAGCCGGGCGACGCGTGGCGGTACTTTACGGCGGGTGCTGTAATCCTCGGTGACATCCTGCACAACGCCGTTCCCGGCGGGCTCGAGGCCTACGCCGACGAGAAGCTCTTCAGGCCCCTCGGCATCTCGAACTACCGCTGGCAGCACACGCCACAGGGCGTCGCCAACACGGCGGGCGGCATCCAGCTGACGCCACTAGGGTTCGCGCGCTATGGGCAGCTTCACAAGGCGCGCGGCGTATGGGACGGCAAGCAGGTGGTGCCCGAGGCCTGGGTCGACGAGATGCTGAAGCCCAGAGTGCTAACGACCGTGGCCGACGATACCTACGGCTATCTCTGGTGGCACAAAACCTACCCGGTGAACGGTGTCGATTGGCCGGTTACCTATTGCAGCGGCAACGGTGGCAACAAGATCTTCGTGTTCGACGATCGTGACCTCGTCGTTGTTGTGACGGCAAGTGCCTACGGACAGAGCTACATGCACCGGCAGGTCGACGACATCATGACGCGCTACGTCCTGCCGGCAGTCGCGCGCTAGGCTGACTCAGCCTCGAGTTCGATCAGGAGATCGCCCTCCGACACCTGAGCGCCTGCCTTGAACAGGACCCGTCGGACGATGCCGGCTGACGGCGCATGAACCTGGTGCTCCATCTTCATTGCCTCCAGCACGAGCAGCGTGTCTCCCGCCTTGACCTCGTCGCCCTCGTTGACGGCCACCGAAATCACGACGCCCGGCATCGGTGCGTCCAGCGAGCCCTCGGCCGACTTGTGTTCGCCTGCGGTGGAGACGATGTCGACGAAGCGAATGTCCGTCGGTACCGGGCCAAGCCAGACCCGGACGCCGTCGCGATGCGGCGCGACGCAGGCGTCGTAGCGTCGACCGTCGATATCGAGTGTCAGAAAATCATCGCTGCCAATCTTCGCGCTGCCCGACAGTGAGCGGAGGGCGCCTGCCGCGGCGTTCTGCTTGCGGTCTGCTGCGGCCGCCGATTCCTCGATGCTCGCCGAAAAGCGACGGCCGTCAATCGACAGGCTGATCGTGTCGATGCGGTCGCCGGACAGCACCGCAAATACCCCGCTATTCGGGCGGTTGGCGCGCCAGCCGGCTAGCGCGTCCCAGGGGTCGTCGCTTGCCGGCTTTGCCGTGAGGACGCTCGAAAGCGCTGCCGCCACGAGTGGCACGTCGCCGATATCCTCGGTCGCGAACAGGGCGCTGGCGTGCTGCTCGATAAACGCTGTCGATACCTTGCCGGCAACGAAGTCGGACTCGATCGTCAGGGCATGCAGAAAGCGGGCGTTGGTGTCGAGGCCGGCGACCCGTGTCACCGCCAGCGCTTTCGACATGCGCGCGAGCGCGGTCTTGCGGTCGGCAGCTGCCGTGATGATCTTGGCGATCATGGGATCGTAGTGCGGTGAAATGGTCAGCCCGGCTTCGACCCCGCTGTCGACGCGCGCGCTCGAGGGCAGCTCGAGGTGTGTGATTGTGCCGGTCGACGGCGCAAAGTCGCGCTCCGGGTTCTCCGCGTAGAGCCGTGACTCGAACGCATGCCCGTGCTCGCGAATGTCATCCTGCTTAAGCGGCAAGCCCTCGCCGGCTGCTATGCGCAGCTGCCACTCAACGAAATCGAGACCGGATATGGCTTCGGATACCGGATGCTCGACCTGCAGGCGCGTGTTCATCTCCATGAAGTACACGCCGTCTGCGCCGTCGTAGAGGAATTCGACCGTGCCTGCACCGCGGTAGTTGATAGCGGCGCCGGCGCGAACGCCGGCATCGAGCAGCGACTGGCGCACCGCAGGTGGCAGTCCGGGCGCCGGCGCCTCCTCGATGATCTTCTGGTGGCGACGCTGTACGGAGCAGTCGCGCTCGAAGACGTGGACCACGTCGCCCTTGCCGTCGCCGAAGATCTGCACCTCGACGTGGCGCGGTTCTGCAAGGTACTTCTCGACGATGAAGCGGTCGTCGCCGAACGCCGAGCGCGCTTCGCGTTGCGCGGAGGCCAGGGCACCCTCGAGTTCATCGGCGCTGTCGACGAGGCGCATGCCCTTGCCGCCGCCGCCGGCGGCGGCCTTGAGGAGCACGGGGTAGCCAATGCGCTTCGCCTCGGCAAGGAACGTCGCAAGGGACTGCTCCTCCCCCTGGTAGCCGGGCAGCACCGGTACCCCGGCCGCGGCCATGAGGTCCTTGGCAGCCGCCTTGGAACCCATCGAGCGAATGGTCTCGGCCGTCGGGCCAACGAAAGCAACGCCGGCCGCGTCGAGCGCGTCGGCGAACTCTGCGTTCTCGGACAGGAAGCCGTAGCCCGGATGGACGGCATCGGCACCACTGTCAACCGCGGCAGCGATGACGCGATCGATGCGGAGATAACTGTCGGTCGCGGGCGCGGGGCCGAGCCGAACGGCGTGGTCCGCAATACGGACATGCGGCGCGTCAGCATCCGCGTCCGAGTAGACCGCGACAACGCGTATGCCGAGGCGTTTTGCAGTGCGTGCGACGCGAACGGCAATCTCGCCGCGGTTTGCGATAAGCAGCGTATCGAACATGCTCACATCCGGAACAGGCCGAAGCGGGTTGCCTCGACCGGTGCGTTGAGGCTGGCGGAAAGGCTAAGCCCGAGCACGTTGCGAGTCTCGGCCGGGTCGATGATGCCGTCGTCCCAGAGCCGGGCCGTGGCGTAGTAGGGATTGCCCTGCGCCTCGTAGGTGTCGCGCGTCTCTGCCTTGAAGGCCTCTTCCTCCTCCTCGCTCCAGCTGCCGCCCTTCGCCTCGGTGGCGTCGCGGCGCACGGTCGCCAGTACATTCGCGGCCTGCTCGCCGCCCATGACCGAGATGCGCGAGTTCGGCCAGGAGAACAGGAAGCGAGGGCCGTAGGCGCGGCCGCACATGCCGTAGTTGCCGGCGCCGTAGGAGCCGCCAATGATGACCGTGAACTTCGGCACGCCGGCCGTCGCAACCGCCGTCACGAGCTTGGCGCCATCCTTGGCGATGCCGCCGGCTTCGGCCGCTTGGCCCACCATGAAGCCCGTGATGTTCTGCAGGAAGACCAGCGGGATCTTGCGCTGGCAGGCGAGCTCAATGAAGTGCGCACCCTTCTTGGAACTCTCGGAAAACAGGATGCCGTTGTTGGCGAGGATGGCGACGGGGTAGCCGTGGATGTGGGCGAAGCCCGTGACGAGCGTCGAGCCGTACAGCGGCTTGAACTCGTCGAACACCGAGGCATCGACGATGCGGGCGATGATTTCGCGTACGTCGTAAGGCTTGCGAATGTCTGACTCGACAATGCCGTAGATCTCTTTCGGATCGAAGGCCGGGGCCACCGGCTCCTGCCGGGTTATGCGTCCCTCTTTGTGCCAATTCAGGTTGGCGACGATGCGTCGGGCAATGCCGAGCGCATGGTCGTCATCGTCAGCGAGGTAATCCGCGACGCCGGACTTGCGGGCGTGAAGATCGCCGCCGCCAAGATCCTCTGCGTCAACGACTTCGCCGGTAGCGGCTTTGACGAGCGGCGGGCCCGCAAGGAATATGGTGCCCTGGTTCCTGACGATGACCGTTTCGTCCGACATGGCAGGGACATAGGCGCCGCCGGCCGTGCAAGAGCCGTGTACGACGGCAATCTGCGGGATACCCGCCGCCGACAGCCGCGCCTGGTTATAGAAAATGCGGCCGAAGTGCTGCTCGTCCGGAAAAATCTCATCCTGCATGGGCAGGAAGGCGCCGCCCGATTCGACAAGGTAGACGCAGGGCAGGCGATTCTCGAGCGCAATCGTCTGCGCGCGCAGGTGCTTCTTGACCGTAATAGGGTGGTAGGTGCCGCCCTTGACCGTCGCGTCATTGGCGACGATCACGCATTCCGTGCCTTCGATGCGGCCGATGCCGGCGACGACGCCGGCCGCACTCAGGTCGCCCGAGTACATCTCCCAGGCGGCTAGCTGACCAATCTCGAGAAACGGCGAACCCGGGTCGAGCAAGCGCTCGACGCGCTCGCGGGCCAACAGCTTGCCGCGTGCCTTGTGCCGGGTCGTATAGCGTTCGCCGCCGTGCTGTCGAACGATGCCAGCTCTTCTGTTGAGCTCATCGACAAGCGACTGCATTGCATCGCGGTTCTTCGCGAAAGCAGCGGAGGTCGGGTCGATCGATGAAGCGATGCCGGGCGGGCGCTTGGCGGGCATGAGCGACTCTTGTGCTGAACGTGTCCGCATCGTAGAAAAGCGGCCACAACGGGTACATACCATAAGGTGCATATGCACAGCTGGCCAGCCTTGTGACATCGTCGACTGGCAATCGAGTCCCTCGAGGCAACGACGACAGGAGTCCCATGCGCCGTACAGCACCCGGATTGACGATGAACTTTGGCCTCCCCGAGGAGATCGAGGAAATGCGCGACGTCGTAGCGCGCTGGGTGGCCGACCGCCTGGAGCCGCGTGCCGCCGCCATCGATGCGAATAACGAATTCCCGCGGGATCTGTGGCCAGAGCTCGGCGAGCTCGGTTTGCTGGGGATCACGGCCGCCGAGGAGTATGGCGGCAGCGGCATGGGCTATCTCGCACATGCGGTCGCAACCGAGGAGATTTCCCGCGGCTCGGCGTCGGTCGGGCTGTCGTATGCCGCGCACTCGAATCTCTGCGTCAACCAGATCCAGCTCAACGGTTCGGAAGAACAGAGGGCGAGGTTTCTGCCGAAGCTCTGTTCGGGCGAATTTCTCGGCGCGCTCGCCATGTCCGAGCCAGGCTCGGGCTCGGACGTCGTATCGATGTCACTCGCAGCCCGCCGCGACGGCGACGACTATGTGCTCAACGGCAATAAGATGTGGATCACCAACGGGCCGACGGCCGACGTACTCGTCGTCTACGCCAAGACCGACCCGGACGCCGGTTCTCGCGGCATCTCGGCCTTCCTGATCGAGAAGGATTTCGAGGGATTCTCGACGGCGCAGAAACTCGACAAGCTCGGTATGCGCGGCTCGGATACCTGCGAGCTCGTTTTCGATAACTGCCACGTGCCGGCGGCCAACCTGATGGGCGGCGAAGGCGATGGCGTGCGCATCCTCATGAGCGGCCTCGACTACGAGCGTGCCGTGCTCGCCGCGGGGCCGCTCGGCATCATGGAGGCCTGCCTCGACGAGGTGATCCCCTACGTGCACGACCGCAAGCAGTTCGGCAAGCCGATCGGCACCTTCCAGCTCGTGCAGGGCAAGATCGCCGACATGTATTCCACGATGAACGCCTGCAAGGCCTACGTCTACGCCGTAGCGGGTGCCTGCGATCGCGGCGAGACGACGCGTCAGGACGCGGCGGCCTGCATCCTGTACGCGGCCGAGAAGGCCACGCAGGTAGCACTCGATGCGATCCAGCTCCTTGGCGGTAACGGCTATATCAACGAGTACCCGACGGGCCGATTGCTTCGCGACGCCAAGCTATACGAGATCGGCGCCGGCACGAGCGAGATCCGCCGCATGCTGATCGGCCGCGAGTTGTTCGAGAACAGCGCGACGGTCTGAACGTATACTGGCCGCCAGCCAAAGGGGAGGTTGCCGCACATGCCGGGTCTGTACTTCGAGGAATTCACGGTCGGCCAGGTCATCGAGCACGGCATTCGCCGCACCGTTACCGAGACCGACAATCTCCTGTTCACGACGATGACGCACAACCCGGCCGCGCTGCATCTCGACGCCGAGTACTGCAAAGACACCGAGTTCGGCCAGATCCTCGTCAACAGCCTGTTCACCTTGTCGCTGGTCGTCGGCATTTCGGTCAACGACACGACGCTCGGTACGACCGTGGCCAACCTTGGTTTCGGCGCCGTGACCTTTCCCAGGCCCGTGTTCATCGGCGATACCCTGGCCGCGCAAACCGAGGTCAGGGCCTTGCGGCCGTCGAAGTCACGACCCGGGCAGGGGATCGTGACGTTCGAACACACGGCCACGAACCAGCGGGGAGAGACCGTGGTCGTTGCCGAGCGCAGTGCGTTGATGCTGGGTAAGCCGACCGGCTAAGCCTGCTGGCGCGGACAATGCCTCGACGTCGCCCTGATCATCGCTCGGCATCGGGGGTCCCCGTCTCCTATACTCCCTCAGGTACGATCGACCGCGTTCTCCACTAACGTGACCGCCGCAACGGGGCACCGACGGAGATGCACGCCCCTGCCAAGGAGTTCACCGTATGAAGACCGCTTTTTTCGTCATTGCCGGCCTCGTGTTGCTGGCCGCTTCCGCGATGCCAGTCGCCGCCCAGCAGAAGTCGCTGGCCTCAACCATGGATATCTACGTCTTCCCAACCGAAGGACAGGAGTCCACGCAGCAGTCAAAGGACGAGGCAGAGTGCTACGAGTGGGCGGTCGCCAACGCGGGCGTCGATCCTTTCGATCTTGCAGAACAGAAGGAGGCTGACCAGCAGCAGGCTGCGGCCAACCAGGAAGCGGCGGAAAACGTCGGCCGTGGTGCCGGTGCCCGCGGTGCCGTGCGCGGCGCAGCGGCAGGCGCGCTCATTGGCGAGATCGCCAACGACGACGCGAGCGAAGGTGCTGCGTGGGGCGCGGCGGCAGGGGCGATTCGCGGCAGGCGTATGGGGCGTGAGGCAAATCGGCAGGCGCAGGAGCAGGCGGCCGCTGCGGCCGAGCAGCAAAAGCAGGTGACGGCAGAGGAGCTTTCGAACTTCAAGAAAGCCTTCTCGGTCTGCCTCGAAGCAAAAGACTATATGGTCAAGTATTGAGTCCGGGGGAGCCAACGATGAAGAAGACGCTTAGCGCACTAGCACTACTGGTTCTGTCCGGCCTCGCGGGAGCGGAAGACGTCACGGGCGCCAACCGGATCCTCTGCTCCACGGCGCGGGCACAGATCTGCTTCGAGAACGGCGAATGTTACGCGGTGACTCCGTGGGAGCTCGAGATCCCGGACTTCGTGCTGATCGACACGAAGAAGGGCGTTATCTCGACGACAGCGGCCAGCGGCCTCAACCGCGAGACCGAGTTTTCGAAAACGGATCGCAGTAACGGTGCGATCCACCTTCAGGGTATCGATTCAGGTCGCGCGTTCAGCTTCGTAATCAATGAGGCGACCGGTCACATGTCGGCGGCTATTGCGGCGGACGGTTTCTCTGTCTCGGTCTTCGGCGCCTGCACCGACGCAAAGCCCTAGATGGGCCGCGCAACGCCCGCCTGTTGCCGGGGGCCGGGCCTAGCACTAGCCGTTTGCCACGAAGCAGCCGTGGAATCCCAGCGGCAGGTGCCTTTCCATGGTCGCCAGCGCCACCGGACCGGCGGCAAGGTCACTGGCATCGAACACATAGACCCCTGATCGCTCGGTGCCGAAGTCGAGGAAGGTGCCGACGAGCCAGCCTGACGTGTTTGTTCCGGGTTCGGCGACGAACAGCGGCTCCTCGACGATGTGCGCGTCCGGGAAGGCATAGCGATCGACGCGACCGCTGTCGGCGTCAACGCGGACGACCGAGTTCGACCAGGCGGCGTTCGCGTCATCGGCATGGCCCACGCCAAACACCGTCGTCGGACCGGCCGCGTGACGGGCGTCTACGCCCGGGAATTCGATCAGCGTCTCCGTATCCTCGAAACGCGCTTGTCCCGTCGCAAGGTCAAGGCGGAGCGAGGCCAGCGATGCCCGCGAATAGGAAGGGTACGCATCACCACCATCGGCACGCATCAGTTCTATCATGCCGTGGGACATGATGTCGGCATTCGCGTAGAGCGCCAGTCTCGCAACGACCTCGCCTTTGCGCTCGAAGGCGTGCGCGAAGTGAAAGACAAAACCGGCAGGTGCCTCGAACCAGCGCTGAGTATCAAGGTCGTTCTTGTCGACCAGGAGCACCCGCCCGCCGAATTGCGGCGACCACTCGAAGCTGTCGACGAACGTCTCGGCGCCTCGCCGGAAACGGTGCGATGACAGGTAGAAGACCAGGTAGCGCTCGGTGATGGCGAAGCTGTGCATGTAGCTTGCAAACGGCAGTTCGACGAAGCCCACATCGTCGACGCCGCCGTGCGGCGCAATGCGGTACAGCGCCAGCACACCGTTCTTGCCGGCGTAGGGCGCTGATCCGAAGTTCCACAGCGTGCCGTCCGCATCCAGCAGCGGATGCGCCGAGAACGGCATGTGCAGGAGATCGTCCCGCCAGTCCTTGCGACCGATCGTCTCGAGGCTCGTCCGATCCAGCCGGTAGGCCGAGCCGCCTTCCCATAGCGCGAGGAGCTCATCGCCCCAGGGCAGGAGCGCCGTGTTCGCGACGTTTCCCGTATCGTTGTTCCGCGAGGGCTTCTCATCGGCGAGCATGGTGCCGGCGCCGCCGTAGAGAAAGCGCCCCGCCGTCTGCTCTTCGACGTATTTCCCGGTTTCGACGAAGCGCGCCTCGTGTGACGCGCGCGTTGCGCCGAGCCGGAAATGCTGGATCATGCCGTCGCCGTCGAACCAGTGCCGGTAGCGAACGCCGTTGCGCTCCATACGGGCCGGTCCATTGCGATACAAGCTGCCCCGAACCGCGGCCGGGATCGCGCCTTCCACGCGCATGTCGAGAGGCTCGAAGCGGTCCACGGTTGTGCCGCGCCAGCCGAGCGTCCAGTCGGCGGCCGCGGCATGGCCAACGCTTGCGGCCAGCCAGTGACCGGCCGCGGTAGCAAGACTTGCCCTAAGAAACTGTCGGCGGTCCATGATGAATCCTTTGCCTCGGGTAATCCGCTAGCGCAGTTGTATCGAAACGCTGTTGTCCTCGCCTTCGGCGACGTCGAACGCAGCCTTGTCGAACGGGGGCGGACCAAAGCGCCCACCCTTGCCGCTGAAGCCGTAGCCCTCGGTCGGTAGTCCGAAAGCATTACTGTCCAGTTCTCCGTTGCCGTTGGCGTCGTGATACAGCTTGATGGCGTAACGCCCGGCGGGCAGGTCATCGAAGGACACCGATACTTGTTCACCGGTAACCTCGATCTTCACGGCCTTGACCGGTGGGCCGCCGCCGTCGTACGCGTCTTCGGTGTCGAACATGGCGAGCATAATGGCGCCCTTTACTTCCTCGATGGCCGTGACGGCGACCGTCAGCGATGTAGACGGCTCTGCATGCAATGAAGCGAAAGCACCGAACCCGACGAGTGTGACCAGGATGCTTCTGAACATGAGTAGTCTCCGTTGCTATCCAGTCAGGACTGAGGCAATGCTATACGCGCGCACTCCGCGGCGGATGTGCCAAAAGTCATGGCCGGTCAGGCACACTGTCCCAGAACGCCGCAACAACCTTCGAAATCAACGAGCCTCGCGGCCAGGCTCACCCGGATATCGCCTGTTCATGACACCTGACGCACAGCAACGCTGGCCCGCGCCGGATCACCCGTACGATCTCGCCGAAACGGCGCGCTTGCTGCGGACGGGTGGCGCTGACCCTACCTTCCGGCGAGATGCTGACGGCTTTCGGCGGGCGGGCCGGTATCCGGGCGGGCCTGCCACAGTACAACTTGCGGCAGATGACGCAGGCGGCATTGACGCCCGTGCCTGGGGACCGGGTAGTGACGAAGCGCTTGCAGAGCTGCCGCGTAGGCTCGGTTTCCTCGAGCCGCCGTGGGAATTGCCCCGGCACCAGGCGATCGATGCGCTGGCCCGCCGCCACCGTGGCCTGCGCCTTGTCGATACGGGCGATGTCTTCGAAGGCCTGCTGCCCATCATCCTGCAGCAGCAGGTCACGTGGGAGGAGGCTGCCTTCGGCTGGCGCCGGCTGGTCGAAGACCATGGCGAGGTTGCGCCCGGACCCTTCGGTCTCAGGCTTGCGCCGACACCGGAGCGGCTGCGTGATGTCGGTATAGGCGGCCTGATGGCGCTTGGCATGAGTCGCCAGCGAGCACGAACAATCCACGAGGTGGCCTTCGTGGCGTCACGGCTCGAGCGGGCCGCCGAGCTGCCGACGGCTGATGCTTTTGGGCTCCTGACCGCGGTGCGTGGTGTCGGGCCGTGGACGGCCGGCATGCTGCTGGGTCTCCGGCTCGGCCGACCGGACGCGGTCGTCATGGGTGACCTGCATCTGCCGCACACGGTCTGTTGGGCGCTGGCCGGCGAGGCCCGCGGCAGCGACGAACGCATGCTGGAGCTGCTCAAGCCGTTCGAACACCACGCCTTCCAGGTGGTGCGACTGCTGTTTGCGGCACGCATCGAGGCGCCGCGGCGTGGGCCGAAGCGCGAGCTCCGATTCGGTTGGTAGCGGCTATCGTCAGGAATGCCGCCGCGTTGGTACCATTGAGACGCAGTGGAGCAACAGCAGGGGTTGGCAGTGTCCAACGACGAGCCCGGCATCAATAACAACGACGAGCCCGACGCAGACGGTTCGACAAACTGGCTCGGCGAACTGGCCCGTCGTCGCGTGTACCAGGCACTGGCGATCTACGTTGCACTGGCCTGGGGCTTCACCGAGATCTTCACGACCGTCTCGGCAACTTTCGGCTGGCCTGAGTGGACGCGCGACGCAGTCGTTATCCTGTTCGTACTGGGTTTCCCGGCCGTCGTGTGGCTCGCGTGGCTGTTCGACATCGGTTCGGGCGGGGTGCGTCGTGCCCGTCCGGACAGTCGGACCGGGATCGTGTTCATCGCTTCGGCAGTGCTGGCGATCGTCAGCGTCACGGCGTTCCTCGTGCCGCGCGTTGGCGCAAAGCGGGAAGCTGCATTGCCGGAGCCACCCACCGCGATGACGCAGGTGCAGTGGGCGACCGAGGTCGCTGCACCCGAGATCGAGCGTCTGCTGGCGGCAAACCAGCTGGTCGAGGCTTTTGAGCTGGCACGCGAAGCACTGGCCGTATTGCCGAACGAATCGTATATCCAGACCCTGTTTGCCGAAGCGAGTTCGCCGGTCAATGTGACGAGTGAGCCCCTTGGCGCCTCGGTCTACGTGAAGCCCTACGATGCACCGGACGCCGACTGGGTTGAAGTAGGCACGACGCCCTTTGCGGGTGTCCCGGCCATCGAGCTGCGCTGGCGCTTTGAGAAAGAAGGCTACGCAACGCGCGAGGTCGGCCGTCACCCGTTCCGCCGGGAGGTCAACGTTACGCTATTCCGGGAAGCCGGCCAGCCGCCCGGGATGGTGTATGTCGATGGTGGTGCTGCGACCGTGTTCGACGAATCGCTGTCGCAGGGCCGCGAGCACGACATCGCCGATTTCTGGATCGACCAGTACGAAATAACTAACGCCGACTACCGGGATTTTCTTGCGTCGCCCGATTACGCTGATGATGCGCTCTGGAAACCGCTAATCAACGAACTCGGACTTGAGGTATCGCCCGCGGAGCTGCGTGCGTCCCTTGTCGATTCCACCGGCCAGCCGGGGCCTGCCGTCTGGTCTTTGAGCAAGTTTGCGGATGGTGACGACGAGAAGCCGGTTCGAGGAATCAGCTGGATAGAGGCCGCCGCCTATTGCGCCTTTCGCGACAAGCTATTGCCAACCGTATTTCACTACGCGAAGGCCGGAGAGCAAGAAACCCTGCCGACGCGTGTATTTGCAGGCGAGCTGGTCGCAAGCAACTTCGGTCTCGACGGGCCGCACCCGGTAACGATGTCAACGGCGCTCGGTCCCTACGGTACCTATGACCTGATGGGTAACGTCACAGAATGGGCATGGAATGTTGACTATCGGGACCTCAGGTATCTGTCTGGCGCTTCGTATGCAGGCCCTGAGTACCTTTTTACGGCTGTCGGTGACCAGGCCGATCCGCTCGTACGTTCAATGCTTGCGGGTGCTCGCTGTATGCGTACCGACGAAGACGGGAACCTCGCTCGGCTTCAGGCCCGGATCGACATAGAGCGCCCGATCGGACGTGAAGATTTGGCGCCGGTGGAATCCGGGGTTTATGAGGTGCTGCGTCGGCAGTACGAGTACGACGCATTACCGCTCAATCCGGTGCCAAAGGGCGAGCCCCAGGGTAACGCCGACTGGCGCGTAGAAGTTGTGACCATCGACACGGCGTACGGAGAACGGATGGATGTGCACGTGTTCCTGCCGAACAACAGCAAGCCACCGTACCAGACCGTCGTTTTCTTTCCGCACTCCGGCGCACGGCTGAAGCCGACTGTCGGAAGCTCGGGCGAGAGTAGCTGGTTATACTTCCTGCCGCTGAGCGGCCGGGCCCTGGTCGTGCCGACCTATTCCGGCATGTACGGTCGAATGTTCGACCGTGACCGGCCGTACCCGGATCACCAGTCACGCGCCAAGGTGCAGCTTGTCATCCACTGGGCACAGGACCTGATGCGCGCCATCGACTATCTCGAGACACGCGAGGATATCGATGTGAGCCGACTGGCTTACTACGGCTTCAGCCTTGGTGGAACCTATGCGCCGATATTCACGGCGCTCGAAGAGCGATTTAGTGCCAGCGTACTCATATCCGGAGGAACGACCTATCGACTACCCGACGAGCACCGGCCGGCCAACTTTGCGCCGCAGGTCAGTGTCCCTACGCTCATGATTGCAGGCCGGAACGACCCGCAGGCACCCGTCGAAACCTACCAGCGGCCCATACTCGAACTGCTCGGCACGCCCGCCGAAGACAAGAAGATGTACGTGTTTGAAGGGGGGCATGCGCCAACGGACTGGAACGCGACAGTGCGCGAGGTGCTGGCCTGGCTGGATCGCTACCTGGGGCCGGTCGAGTAAGCGCTGGCGGACGCCGGCGTGCGCAAACTCGACCCCAGGGCATGACTTTCGGCCTATAGCGCCGCTCGCGCGTGCGCGCCAGAATATGGCCATGGACGAGCGCCAACAACGCAAGTCGATGCAGCATTTCGCGGGCATTCTGACCTGGGCGGCCGTTACCGGTCTTGCCCTTTACATCCTGTACGCAAGTGGTGACCGCCTGGAGGCCAACGGCGCGCTGGCAGTCGCCATGGCGCTGACCAATCTCGCGTGCATGCTGGCGGTCTTCAGTGCCAGCCCTGTGCTTTCGCTGACCCATCGGCGCATCGCTCACGGCATTCAGGCGGGGAGTGCGCTGGTGCTCGGGTTGGCATTGCCTGTCAGCTTCGTCCCGATCTATACGATCATCTGGATTGCCATAGCGGGGCGTCTCTACCCGGAGCGGGTACTGTGGTGGCTGCTCGCCCTCGTCCTTGCCGCGTGGTACGCCGTCATGCGCGTCGGCTGGGGTGAGGAACAGGCATTCATCACGGTGCTCTTGTACGGCACTTTCCATTTCTTCGCGCTGCTGATGTCACGTGCAACGGCAGCGGCCGAAGCGGCCCGTGATCGTGCGGAGTTCCTCAACCGCGAGTTGATCTCGACGCAGCACCTCCTGTCGGAGGCCTCACGGCACAGCGAGAGGACGCGAATTGCTCGCGACCTGCATGATCTCGTCGGTCACCACCTGACCGCGCTGTCGATCAACCTGCAGATCGCCGAGCGTATCGCCGATGGTGAGGCGAGGGAGAAGATCGCCGAGTCGCGAGCACTGGCGAGGCTCCTCCTGTCCGACGTCCGCGAGGCGGTCAGCACCCTGCGTGAAGAGGCCGACGTCGACTTCGCAAGCGCCGTGCGCCTGCTCGTCGACAAGGTGCCGCATCTCGATATCGAGCTCGACATCGAGGAGGGGCTGTCGATTACCGACTTCGAAGTTGCCGAATCCCTGCTGCGCTGCATCCAGGAAGCGTTGACGAATACGCTTCGGCACTCGGGCGCAAGCCAGAGCCGCATCCGGGTGTGGCAGGAGGACGGCGCTTTGCACCTCGACATCAGGGATAACGGCGAGCAGCAGGGCTCGTTTGTCGAAGGGAACGGGATTACCGGGATGCGCGAACGCCTCGAGCGGCTGCGCGGCACACTCGAACTTTCGGCGCCTGACGGTGCGATGCGGCTGCACGTGACGATTCCGGCTACTGCCTGACAGATGGCTGTTCGCGTCGCGATCATCGACGACCAGACGCTCGTGCGGCAGGGCGTGCGTGGTCTCCTGGAACTGTCCGGCAAGGTCGAGGTGGTTGCCGAGGCGAGCGACGGTGACGAGGCGGTTGAGCTGGTCGCGGCGCACTCGCCTGACGTCGTACTCATGGACATGCGCATGCCGCGCATGAACGGGGCTGATGCGATTCTGGCCATGCAGGCCGCCGGCCAGTCGACGCCGGTCATTATCCTGACGACCTTCGACGACCATGAGCAGGTACTCGACGGCATTCGCGCCGGCGCAAAGGGCTACCTGCTCAAGGATGTGTCGCTCGAAAACCTGATCCGCGCAATCGAGTCAGTCGCGGCGGGCGAGACGATGATCCAGCCGGCAATTACCGAGGCGCTGCTCAAGGGCCTGTCAGGAACGGCGCAGGACTTCGAGGCCAGTGATATGCCCGAGCCGCTGACGCCGCGCGAGACCGAGGTGATTCGCCTGATGGCGGGCGGTTACAGCAACAAGGAAATCTCGGCGGCGCTCAACAAGTCCGAGGGCACGATCAAGAATCACGTGTCGAATATTCTCGCGAAACTGGGTGTTCGCGATCGGACCCGCGCCGTGCTCAAGGCGATCGAGCTGACCCTTATCTGAGTTCAGACGCGCCCGGAAACGGGCAGTAGCGCCCCGGTGACACCGCTGGCGTTGTCCGACAGCAGGAAGGCGATGACATGAGCGAGTTCGGCGCCCGTGACCCAGCTCGCGAAGTCGGCGTCCGGCATGTCTTTGCGATTCGCGGGCGTATCGATGATCGACGGCAGTACCGCGTTGACACGCACGCCCTTGCCCTTGAGTTCCTCGGCAAGCGCCTCGGTGAGGCGGTGTACGCCGGCTTTGGATGCGGCGTAGGCACCCATGCCGAGACCAGCCTTCGTCGCTGCACCGGCGCCGACGTTGACGATCGACGCGGGCGTTGCGAGATGCTGCAATGCTGCGCGGCAGGCATTGAGGGCGGAACGTACGTTCATGCCGTACATCCGGTCCCAGGTATCCGGGCTGCCGTCAGCAATCGTCTCCCAGGTAAAGCCACCCGCAATATTGACGAGGCCGTCGATCGGACCCGAGGCGTCCGCAGCGCGATGCATCGCATCGCTCACCCGCTCGGGGTCACCGAGATCGATATCGCCAATCCCGTTCGTGAGACCGTCGATGCCGTCGAGTGACGTAACGATATCGAGACCCGTGACGGTGTGATTGCGGGCAGCCAGAGTCGACACGACTTCGCGGCCGAGCGCGCCCGCGGCGCCGGTAACGACGACGTGCATGTCAGGCAGACTGGCCGCGACGTCCCAGGGCGGCCGCGATCTTGTCGGCGAGCGCCTGGTCGCGGGTCGTGAGCCCGTCCGCGTCATGCGTCGTCAGCGTAATGGCGACGCGGTTGTAGACATTGCTCCATTCGGGATGGTGGTCGAGCTTGTCCGCTTCGATGGCGATCTCACTCATGAAGCCCCAGGCGTCGGCAAAGTTGGCGAACTCGATCGTGGTCGACACCGATTTGTCGTCCGCGCCGAGCGTCCAGCCCGGGGACGTAGCGACGAGGCGCTCGCGCTCGGCGCCAGAGAGGGTATCCGGCATGGGAACTCCGTTTGTTGTTTGCCTTGGGTGGCGTTCAGGCGATGCGGCGCTTGGCGAGGAAATACTCGCGGCTGCCGCGAGTAAGGACCGTGTCGCCGTCGACAAGTTCATGCGCCTCGTAGTCCGGCTGGTCCCTGACGGTCGCGTAGATGTCGCCAAAGTCTTGATAACAGGTTTCAAGGAGCTGTTCAAAGCTGTCGATGACGAAGTAGGTCTGCTGGAAGTCATCGATGATGTGCTTCGTCCGCATCAGCCGCGCAAGATCGAAGCCGACGCGATTTGGCGACGCGTCTTCGAGCGAGAAGACGCTTTCCTGCGGTGACGACAGGATGCCGGCGCCATAGATGCGCAAGCCGTCGTTTGTCCTGATCAGGCCGAACTCGACCGTGTACCAGTAAAGCCGTGCGAGATTCTTGAGCTGGCCGAGTTCGAGTGCGCGATTGCCGCCCTTGCCATAGGCCTCCATGAAGTCCGCGAATACAGGATTCGCGAGCAGCGGCACGTGACCGAAGATGTCGTGGAAGACATCCGGTTCCTCAAGGTAGTCGAACTCTTCCTCGGGCCGGATGAATGCACCGGCCGGAAAGCGGCGATTGGCGAGGTGATCGAAAAAGATGTCGTCCGGGACGAGATCCGTTACCGGCACCACGCGCCAACCCGTCAGCGGTTCCAGCCGATCCGAGAGCTCCTCCATATTCGGAATACCCGAGCGCGACAGTTCCAGCTGGTCAACGGCCCGCATGAACTGCTCGCAGGCACGTCCCGGCAGGATCCTTACCTGGTTTCGGAACAGCCGGTCCCAGCGGTCATGCTCGTCCGCCGTATAGGAATCCCAGCGCTGGTCGATCGTGTAATCGGCGTTGCGCGGCGCATCGGCATAGCGATTCTTGCTCGATAGGGAAACGACGGGCATGGCGGTCATGAGGGGCTCCGAAACTATACGTACGAATAATACCCGGTTTCGCGGAAAAAGGGCTTCAAGATAACCGCTATAGTGGCTATGATTGGGACAGAAAATGTAGAAATGATAAGAAAATGACACAAATTGATCATTCCTTGCGTCTCAGCGACAGTGATGTGGCCGTGCTGCGGGCGGTGCAGGACGACGCCCGTGCCACCGTACGGGAGCTGGCCGATCGCCTGTCCATGTCGCCGTCGACCGTATCGCGTCGACTGGCCGAGCTCGAGGACGTCGGCGCCATTACGCGTCGCGTAGCGCTGCTTGATCCTGACAAGGTGGGCTTCCCGGTTTGCGTGTTCGTTGCGGTCAATCTCGTCAACCATGCGAGCGAGACTCGCCGGCAATTCGAGTCGCTGGTACTGAAGACACCGGAAGTGCTCGAGTGCTTCTCGGTCACGGGTACGCACGACTACACTCTGATCATCCGGACGCACAGCGTTGGCGAGTTCGAGCGCATCCTCATGGAAACCATACTTGCCGACGATTCGGTGGCGCAGGCGTCGTCGCAGATCGCCCTGCGGCAACACAAATACTCGACCGCGCTGCCGCTGTAGCAACACCAGGGGGCCTCGATGAAGGACAAGCTCGAAATCACTGCCTACGAAGTTGTCGAGGCGCCGATGCAACTCGACGTCGGCGAGCGTCGCCGTGACTGGATCGAGGCCCTGCCGGAGCGCTTCGGCTATCGCTGCCTGCCGCTGACGATCGCCAACCAGGCGGGATGGGAGCTCCGGAATCCCGTTGGCTTCACGGCGCGCTGGAATGGCAAGGACGGGCTGGATGCCATCCGCATACGCTTTGACGATGAGCCCTCCGACCTTGTCGGGTCGCACTTCGGTCACGGCGTCCTTACATTCTCTCCGGGCTACCTGTTCCGCACGACCAAGGCACACAACCTATGGGTGAAGGGTCCCGCCAATCGACCGAAGGACGGCATCGCGCCGCTCGAGGGCATCATCGAGACGGACTGGGCGCCCTTTACCTTCACGATGAACTGGCAGTTCACGCGCAAGCGCCATAAGGTGCGCTTCGAGGCCGGCGAGCCGATCGCAATGATCATGCCGTACCCACGCCACTACCTCGGCAAGTTCGACGCGAAGCAGACCAACCTCAACACGAACGCCAAGCTCTACCAGCAGTACGTCGAGTGGCGAGAGGAGCGTATTCGCTTCAATGATGCCCTGAAGGAGTCGGGATCCGACGCGTCGAAGGAAGGCTGGCAGCGAAGCTACATGAAAGGTGAAGACAACGCCGGCCAGGTGTTCGCCGGCCACGAAACCAAGCTTCGCATTCGCGAATTCCGGAAGACCTGACGACTAGTCGGCCGAGAGTTCGGCGACACTGCCCGGCACGGCGCAGCCGCGGTAGCGCGCATCGCCGAACGTGAAACCGATCGAGTGCGAGGCAAAGGCACCAGACATCGAATCGCGACAGTCGCGGCGCTCGATCTGTGCCTCGAGATCGCCTTCGGCGCTCGAGAACGTGAACGAACCGCCAGCGACGTAGGCGACCAGCGTGAGCTCGACGGGCGCGCCGCTGCCCTGGCGCGTCAGCGTGCCGCCGCCCGGCCGGATCTCGAGCAGCCAGCCGGGCTCGTTGCCCGATGCGCGGTAGACCAGGCCCTCGATATCGAGGCCGCAGCCCCAGCCTTCGCGTTCCACGCGCAGGACCGACGTTGCCTCGAAGGCGCTGGCATAGTCGCTGCCAAAGCCCTCGGCGGGCGCCGGCGCGTCGCGGCCAACGAGATCCATGAACACGGTTTCATAGGGTTCGACCGCAAAATCGGTATAGCGAGCTGCAATGACAGCGTCCGTGGTGCGATCGACGAGCCAGGCCGCTTCGCTCGCGCCGCATGGGGTGAAGCTCCGCGCTTCGTGGCCCCAGACGACGAATCCGAACTGGCGACGAACGTCCGACTCGCTGATCTCTGTCTCGACGCCCAGGAGTTCGCCGTCTTCGAGCACGAGCACCTGGCGGGCGTCCAGCGACGGGCAGCACATCGGGTCGTCGTCGGCGAAGCGCTGGGTGTCGAGCTCGATCGTTGTGCCGACGATGGTCAGGGAGCGCACACGCACGCGGTCACCCAGAAGCAGGGCCGGACTTGCCGCTTCACTCCCGCCGGGCGCGGTGACAAGGTAGACAAAGCTGCCCGAGCCGCCCAGTTCGACGACGAGCACGCCAACGCTGTCGTCTGTTCCGTCACCGTCGAGGTCACCCCGCGCCGTGAATTCCGGGAGCAGCGAAGCGCGAGGACGCGCGTTACCGCCCGCGACGTACGGCCGACCCTCCCAGCTACCGTTGCTGAGGGTGATCGCGCCGGGCAGGCCATCCAGCCCGCTAATAGCGGCGTTGCCGATATCACCTCCGAGCATGGCGCGCTGCCCGCTCTCGGCATTCTCTTTCGCGACGCAGGCCGCGAGTAGCGCGGAGAGCAGCAATAGCGTTACCCCATTGCGCTTGGGCTCTGGTACAGGCATCGACTACACTCCCGGGACCCGGTGCCCACAAGAATACCAAGCAAGCCGAGCCCCGGCGACGCAAAACGGCAAGGAGAAAACCATGAGCAAACCCTGGCTTCAGCACTACGGCGATTCGATTCCGGAAACCGTTGATACGAGCGGATACGCGACCGTGGTCGACATGCTGGCCGAGGCCAGCGAACAGTTTGGTGACCGGGCTGCCTACGCAAGCTTCGGCGGCACGATGAGCTTTACCGAATGCTGGGCGCGTGCCGGGGCGTTTGCCGCGTACCTGCAATCATCGCTCGGTATCAAAAAGGGCGACCGCGTTGCGGTCATGCTGCCGAACATGATGGCGTTTCCGATCTCGCTGCAGGCGATCATGCGCTGCGGCGCCGTGCAGGTCAGCATCAACCCGATGTATACACCGCGCGAGCTCGAGCACCAGCTCAACGACGCGGATACCGACACGATCGTGGTCTTCGCGGGATCCACGCCAACCCTCGCGCAGATCATCGCTGACACACCGGTCAAGAACGTCATCGTGGCACAGCTGGATGACTTCGTCGGTAACGGGATTCCAGAGGCACCAGTAGCCGAGGGACTTGGCGATATCCTGCGGTTTACCGATGCCGTCGCCGAAGGCGAGGCTCTCGATTTCACGGCGCCCGAGATCAACGGCGACGACTTGTTGTTTCTTCAGTACACGGGCGGAACGACGGGTCTGTCCAAAGGCGCAATGCTGACGCACGACAACCTTGTCGCCAACATCCTGCAGTACGCGGCGTTTGCCGGCGACCGGATTCATCGCGGTGACGAGGTCGTGATTACGGCAATCCCGATGTACCACATCTTCGCGTTGATGGTGAACACGCTTACCTACTACTTCTTCGGTGGTACGGCCGTGTTGATAACCAACCCTACGGACATGCCTGCGTTCGTTGCCGAGTGGAAGCGCTGGCCGGTTACGGTCTTCACGGGCGTCAACACGCTGTACAACGGGCTTCTGCATACGCCCGGCTTCGACGAGATCGATTTCTCGACGCTAAGGCTGTCCGTCGGTGGCGGCGCACCCGTGCAGAAAGCCGTTTCCGACAAGTGGAAGGCCATTACCGGCAAGCACATCAAGGAAGGCTACGGCCTGTCGGAGACGTCGCCGGTCCTGACCATGAATCCCTTCGGCATGCAGGATTTCCTGAGCAGCATCGGTATCCCGTGGCCGTCCACGGACATCTCGCTCAGGGACGATGCCGGCAACGAGGTGCCGCTGGGCGAAGAGGGTGAGCTGTGTGCCAAGGGGCCGCAGGTCATGAAGGGCTACTGGCGCCGCGAGGACGCGACGGCGGAAGTCATGACCGACGACGGCTACTTCCGAACCGGCGACGTCGCCGTCATGGAGCCTGACGGTTTCTTCCGCATTGTCGATCGCAAGAAAGACATGATTCTCGTGTCGGGCTTCAACGTCTTCCCGAACGAGATCGAGGCTGTCGTGGCCGGCATGGACGGCGTGCTCGAGTGCGCCTGTATTGGCGTGCCGGACGACAAGTCGGGCGAGGCGGTCAAGCTGTTCGTCGTGCGAACCGATGAAGCACTCACCGACGATGCCATCAAGGACTACTGCAAGGACAAGCTCACCGCCTACAAGGTGCCGAAGCAGGTCGATTTCATCGAGGCACTGCCAAAGTCGACCGTCGGCAAGATTCTGCGCCGCGAGCTGCGCGACGCCTGAGGCTTACGGCAGGGGGTCCGCCTCCGGTAGCTCGAGATCGGGGAAGCGGTCGCTGAGAGCCTTGACGGCATTCTCGCGCGCAGTCGCGCAGGGGTCGCCGGATTTCGACAGGCGGTCGAGGGCCGCTTTAGCGAGCAACGAGAGTCCGCCGGTAGCCACCGCGGCGCCGCCGGTGACTAGCACGCCCTTTTCGTCGACGGCGAGAGTCGGTGCCGCCAATTTGCCGACGACTTTCACGTAGGGATTCACGAGCTCGGCCGCACTGATGGACAGCATCCGCCGCGGGGTTGTGCGAATACCGATATCAATGCGCTCGTTCTCGAGGTTGATATTGGACTTGAGTGAGAAGTTGACCTTGTCTGTGCGTACGAAAGAGCCCGGTTGCCCGGTCAACCTGCCGTTCGTGAACTCGCCAGGCACGACGACGCACTCGAGCGCGGTAAAGGGATCGGTCTTGGCAAAAGGGTTGATCGTCGACAGAATCTCGTCGAGGAGATTGCCGTAGATCGCGCGGATCCAGCCCGAATTGGCAATTCGGCCACCGCTTACGTTTAGGTAGAGAATGCCGTTCAACGTGGCGGCAAGCTCGCGCAGACTGTTCCCGCTGGCGTCTAGATTGACGTCGAGATCGTTGGTCATCGCGAGGTCGCGATTGCTTTGCGACAGGCCGAAGGCAAGGTTGCGTGCAACGGCCTCCAGTTCTATCTGGCCGACGTCAGCGCTTGCATCCAGGGCCGCGGTCGCCCTGAGCGCACCGGACGGTGCCAGGAACGCCATTTCGTCCAGCGACAGCCGACCATCAACGAGCTCGCCCTGAAGCATCACGTCGCGCAGCGTCGCCTCCCGGAAGATGAAGCGCCCGATTTCAAGCGAGACGCTGCCCTCGTGGCCGCGGATGAAATCGAGCGGCAGCTCCACCTTCGGGATCAGGCGTCCATCTTCGAAGTCGGGCTCCGGGTCATAGTCCTTTACTTCGGGCGGGTCACGGAAGGGTGCGAACAGGATGGTGTTCGAGCGAAGGTCTACGTCGAGCCGCGGGGTGTCACCGGGGGTAAACAGGACCCGTCCGGCAAGGTCACTTTCCGCTGTCTGAACCGTGAGGTCACCAATGTCCAGACTCCCGTTTTCGCTTCGCACCGAAGCGGAAAGGTTCATGGGCTGCGCCTTGAGGCGACGGCCTTCGACTGCGCCCAGCGCGCTGACGTCGGGTACGTCAACGGTGACTCGGAGATCGCTCCGTTGCGCGCCCTTCTCGAGATTCACGCCGCCGCTTGCGTTCAATCGTGCGTCGCCGACGACGACGCTCAGGGAGTCGAACTGGAACGCGAGGTTGGTGCTCTGACCTTTCGCGTCGAGCTCGAAAGGTAAAGGGCTCAGTTCGATGGCGCCGGTGTTCTGCAACAGGCGGTTAATGTCACCACCCTTGCCTTCAACGTCGAAGCGAATGGTCTGTTGCTCTGCCGTGAGGCCAATGTCGACGGTCGCGGCGACCCGTGCCCCGGGTCGCGTCAGCGTGACCGCATCGAGGCCGAGCGTCTCGGCTGAAAAATCGACCCCGCCCGTCACCGAGTAAGGTCCTGCAGCAACCTCGACATTAGACAGGTGCGACACGAGTTCGGTGAAGTCGTCGCCTTCAACGCTGAAGTCGATGCGACTGCCGGCAAGTCCGGCGTTCGGGACGATACGCGCGCTGCCGGCCAGGTGTGCGTCACCCACGGTGCCGCTGAGATTCGACAGTGCGAAGTGAGCGCTTTCGACGCCCAATCGGCCGGCGAGCGCGAAGGCCCGGTCAGGCACGTATTCCGTTGACGTGAATACATCGGTTACGCGACGCAGGTTGTCGCCTGCCACGTCGAAGCCGAGCTTGCTCCCCACGATGCCCTCGCGGCCGAGTTCCACGGTGCCATCCATGGTCGCTTCGATCCCGGCGTAGCGCACGACCAGCGGTATGGGTAGCTCGATAGCGCTGCCCGTGTACCGGATCGTGCCGGCGGCGCGCGCCGCTGCGGCTGGCGGATTGCCAATGTCGATATGCCAGGCGGCGAGGGTCGCCGCCAGGTCGTTAACCTCCAGTTCGACTTCGGCTGTCGTGCCCTCGAACGTATCACCGCCCAGCACCTCGCCGGAACCGCCGAGTTTTATCTGTGTGGTTTCCACAGCCAGTTCAAAGCGCTCGCGTTGCTCGGCGTCGACGGCAAGCGTGAAGTTGCCGGAAAACGGTCCCGTCGCGACGCCGGGGAGCCCGACAAGGTCGCGAAGCCGTGCCAGGTCCGGGCCTTCGATCGCGACCTCGATGCTGCCGTTGTCGACAGCCGGAAATCCGGGCAACGAAGCCGCAAGCGACAGCGTCGTGTCAGCGTAGCGCAGTGTCGAGTTTGTGATGTCGAGTCGTGGACCGTCGCGCACAAGGTCTGCCTCGATGTCGAACGGCGCACTTTGAATCCAGTCTATACCGGCAATCGCAAGGACGCGCTTCAGGTCGGGACCGCTCGCCTCGAGGTCGGCGTCGATGTGACTGAAGTCACCGAGGCTTGCGAAGCGCGCCGTCGCCGCTACGGTCATGCGGCCGACGTTGCCAGCCACGTCGAGGCCCATATCGCCGTCGGGCGTCTCGGCCAGCGAACCCTCGAGAGAAATGTCGCCGGAGCCGCTGGCCTCGAGCGACAGTGCCTCGAGCAGGGTGTTGATATCCGGCCCGCTGGCGCTGAAGCTAAGCGCTGGCTTGTTCGGCGCAGTGAGGCTGTCGATCGTGCCTGCACTTTCGATCGAGATCTCATCAATGCGGGTCTTCAGATCGTAGGCAACGCCCTCGCCGGCGAGCAGGGCGTTCCAGGTGCCGACCATGCCCTCAATCGAGACGCTGCTCTCTCCAAGTGTGCCGTTCGCCGACAGCGTCAGGTTCTCCTCGGCATCCTTCGACTGCCGGAGCGAACTAACGACCAGGCTGACGGGCTTTGCACGCGTTGGCGTCCGGTAGTCGAGCTCGAGATTCTGCAGCAACCCGTTGAGGAGCAGAAGCGGCGCATCTTCTGCGTCGTTGTCGGCGTCAGCGCTTTCCTCGGCATCCTCCTCGAGTGCCCAGCTCGTCGTACCGTCTTCGCGCTCCTCGAGATTGATTCGTACGTCGTCGATGAAGGCCTGTTCGATAATGATCGGTGGGTTGAGCAGGGAACCGAGCGCCAGGTGGATCTCGGCATGGCCGAGTTCGAGGAGTGCGTCGCGCTCTGCCCAGGCAGCGTTGGCAAAGCGAACGTCCCGCACCGAGATGATTATCGTGCTGCCGAGATCCAGCGAGAATCCGCCGCCAATCGTTAATTCGCGCCCGGTCTTCTTGGTTACCCAGCGTTCGATATGCGGACCCGCCATTCGGAAGTCGCTGACGAGTAGCCAGCTCCAGCCGAGGACGAGCGCCGCGATGGCAGCCAGCAGTACCCAGAATCGCAGGCTTCGCGTGCGCATTGTTTCCCCTCAGTGAGCGAAAAGCATAGCAGACGTATCGGAATGTCACTGCCGCTGGCATTGCCGCCTGCCGGCTGGCAGTCTGCCGAAACCTTTGGACCCGGTAACAGCGCCGTGAAACTCAATTCCGACAAGTCAGGCAAGCTGTTCGTCGTACTTGCGGGCTTCTTCCTGACCAACGCCATCCTTGCCGAGTTTGTCGGCATCAAGATCTTCGCACTCGAGCCGACGCTGGGCCTCGAGCCCCTCAACTGGCAGCTGTTCGGCCAGACGGGGTCGCTGAACTTCACGGCAGGCGTGTTGCTCTGGCCGTTCGTCTTTGTGATGACGGACGTTATCAACGAGTACTACGGTCGGCGCGGCGTACGCTTCATCTCTTACCTCACCGTCCTGTTCATCGTCTACGCCTTTATCTTCGCTTTCGCGGCCATTCGCGCGGTACCCGCAGACTGGTGGGTCGGCTCTTATCAGGGCCAGGGTATCCCTGACATGCAGGCTGCGTTTGCCGGCATATTCGGCCAGGGTCTCTGGGTCATCGCCGGCTCTCTCATCGCCTTCCTGATTGGCCAGCTGCTCGACGTGGCGGTTTACCATCGCGTGCGACGTATCACCGGCGAACGATACATTTGGCTCAGGGCAACCGGTTCAACGCTGGTTTCGCAATTCGTCGACAGCTTCGTGGTGCTGTATATCGCGTTTGTCATCGGGCCCGCGCAATGGGGCACGGACCTTTTCCTCGCGGTGGGCTCGCTCAACTACAGCTACAAGTTCCTGGCCGCCATTCTCATGACGCCGCTGATCTATCTGGCGCACCACCTGATCGACCGATATCTCGGGGAAGAAGCGCCGAAGATGAAGGCGGCGGCCACGATCGACCACGCGAGCTGGTAGCGCCCGGGACTCGTGCAGAGTCGTCCTAGCGGGACCGCCAGTACTGCCGATATAGCTTTGCGTACTGGCTGACGCAGTTCGCCCAGGAGAAGCTCGCGGCGCGCTTTTGCAGGCGTTCGCTGCGCCCTGGATCGTCATGAAATGCCCGCATGCCGTCGGTAAACACGCTGGCCATGGCGTCCGGGTCGAAGTCATCCCAGTAGAAGACATCCTCACCGCCCACTTCCGGGAGGCTGCTGCGGGTCGAGGTGAAGGTCGGCTTGCCGTGGCTCATTGCTTCAGCCACGGGTAGCCCGAAGCCCTCGTAGAGCGACGGGAAGACAAAAGCTTCCGAGTTGCGGAACAGCCAGGACTTGTGCGCCTCCTCGATTTCACCGGGCATGATGAGTCGATCGGCAATGCCCAGCGTGCGGGCGCGGTCCTGGATCTCGTCGGCGTAGTCGTCCTTGATGTTGCCTGCAATCACGAGCTTCAGGTCGTCGATGCGGGCGAGAAAGTCCACCAGTACATGCTGGTTCTTCTTGCGGCGGACGACGCCTACGTTAAACAGGAACGGCTCATCGGGCGCAAAGTCAGGCCGGGTGCCCGGCTCGGACGGGTCGTTGCCAAGCCCGATGTACACAACGGACAGTGGCTTGTCGCCAACGTCCAGGTGTTCGCGGACGACGCTGCCCGTGAACTCGGAGATGACGGTCAGCGCCACGGCGCCATCGACGAGCCGCTGTACCTTCCTGAGCCGCTTCTGTGCCTTGCCTTCGCTTTTCTCGAACAGGAAGTTGAGGTCGTTGATCGTCAGGATGTAGGGCGTCTTCGGCCCCGGCAGGTAGCTCGCGTCCTGATGCAGCATGTGCCACAGGTCGTATTCGGGCGCCAGAGCGCGCGCGTAGCGTCGCTTCCAGGTGGGCACTTCGTAGTCGAAGGTCGCGTCGAAATGACCCAGCCTGTCTTCAGGCATGAGGAACACCGGTTCGAAATCATCCGGCGGGTTCTTGAGGTATTCGCCGACCAGATGTAGCGCGACCTGGCCGAGCCCGGAGTTGGGCTGGCGGATACGTTCAACATCGATCAGGACGCGGGGATGAGCCATGGCCGGAAGTGTAGCCGAATCCGTAACCCGATTAGCACCCGGCACGGGCAGGCCCTGCGCGGTAGAATCCGGATTTGCCCCGAGAGGACCCGACCATGCGATTTCACAGCCTGGCCCTGCTCACCGTTCTCCTTGTCACTCAGGCTGCTGCCGATGGCGGCGTTGTACGCCTCTCCGAGCCCGTGGCGAGCGATGCCGAGTCCGAGACCTTCGGCGCGCCCCTGACCGCCGGGACGCCGACGCTGGCACTTTCCGAGGTGCTCGCTGACGCTGATCGATACGTCGACAGTCCGGTTCTCGTCACCGCCAGGGTGAGCCAGGTATGCCAGAAGAAGGGCTGTTTCTTCATTGCGAAAGACGCGGGCAGCGTGGTTCGGGTCAGCTTCCGGGACTACAGTTTCTTCATCCCGACCGATTCGGGCGGCAAAGAGGTCACGTTCGAGGGTGTCCTCGAGCGCGTCGCCGTCAGCGAGGAAGACGCTGAACACTACGATGCCGATGTCGGCGAGGCGACGGGACTGGCTAGCGGCCCGCAGTTCACCTTCGTCGCCTCGGCCGTTCGTGTACCCCGCTAGCCGCGTGGCCGCCGGCATCGACGGCGTTGCCCTCGAGGATCCGAGCCTTGTCCGCAGTCAGGCGCTGATTGGCGGGGAGTGGGTCGACGCCGACGACAAAACGACCTTCGATGTCGACGATCCCGCCACGGGCACAACACTCGCGAGCGTAGCCTGTTGCGGCCGGGATGAAACGGCACGTGCCATTGCGGCGGCCGAGACCGCGCTCGAGCAATGGCGACGCGTGCCTGCGAAAGAGCGGGCCGCGTTATTACGCCGCTGGTACGAGCTCTGTCGCCTGAACCATGAGGACCTCGCTCGGATCGTCACGGCAGAGATGGGCAAGCCGCTTGCCGAGGCGCGCGCCGAGGTGGCCTACGGTGCCAGCTACATCGAGTGGTTTGCCGAGGAGGCGAAGCGCGTCTATGGCGACACGATACCGGCACCTGCCGGCGATAAGCGCATCGTCATTACCCGGGAGCCCGTCGGCGTCGTCGCGTGCATCACGCCATGGAATTTTCCGAACGCCATGCTGGCCCGCAAGATCGCGCCCGCGCTCGCAGCCGGCTGCACGGTGGTCTGCAAGCCGGCTAACGAGACGCCGCTGTCGGCACTGGCCCTTGCGGAGCTTGCGCAGCGCGTCGGTATACCGCCCGGTGTCATCAACATTGTCGGTGGACACACCGCGGCGATCGGCGCCGAGCTGACGTCGAATCCTGTCGTGCGCAAGCTGACCTTCACGGGTTCGACCGAGGTCGGCAAGCTGCTCATGGCCCAGTGCGCCGGTACCGTCAAGCGGACCTCGATGGAGCTTGGGGGCAACGCGCCGTTCATTGTTTTCGACGACGCCGATCTCGACAAGGCGGTCGCGGGAGCGCTGCTGGCGAAGTTCAGGAACGCCGGGCAAACCTGCGTCTGCGCTAACCGTATTTTCGTCCAGGACGGCATCTACGATGCCTTCGTCGAGAAGTTCAACGCGGGCATTGCCGGGCTCAGGCTTGGTAAAGGCAGCGACGATGCGGTCGACCTTGGCCCCCTGATTAGCGAGTCTGCGGCGAACGATGTGCTCGAGCTCGTCGAGGATGCGACGGCGAGGGGCGCAACGGTGGTCGCAGGCGGTGCGCGCGCTGCCAACGGTGCCAATTACATTGAGCCGACGCTGCTCGTCGACGTGGATGCCGGCATGCGCGTATTCCGCGAAGAGATTTTCGGCCCGGTTGCGCCGGTCATGCGTTTCGCTACCGAGGAGGAGGTCGTTCGACAGGCCAATGACACCAACGTTGGCCTGGCCGCGTACTTCTATGCGCGGGACATCGGTCGCATCTGGCGTGTTGCCGAGGCGCTCGAGTACGGCATGGTTGGCATCAACGAAGGCGTCGTATCGAACGAGATGGCACCCTTCGGCGGCATCAAGGAGTCGGGCCAGGGTCGCGAGGGCTCGAAGTACGGCCTCGATGACTACCTCGAGATCAAGTACCTGCTCATGGGCGGCATCGAGGACTAGTGCCTGTCAGCACTACGCGCAAACCGGCTATGAGCATGCAGACCGTCAGGGTGGGCAGCGATGGCGCCACGCACTCGCGGCTGATCTACGGCTGCATGCGCCTGATCGGTGACGGGTCGGCCGAGGGCAGGGCGCGCGGCAAGGCGGCGATCAGCACGGCGCTCGACGCCGGCTACACGGCGTTCGACCATGCCGATATCTACGCAGGCGGTGCGTGCGAGCGCCTGTTCGGCGAGGTCCTGGCGGGTGCGCCCCGACTTCGTGACGAGCTGTTTCTCGTTGGCAAATGCGGCGTCCGCTTCAGTGGTGACCCGGCGTCCCGGAGCCCCAAGCGCTACGACCTGTCAGAGCGCCACATCGTCGCGAGCGTCGAAGGTTCGCTGCGACGGCTGGGGACCGATCGGCTTGATCTGCTGTTGCTGCACCGGCCGGACTACCTGATGGATGCTGACGAAGTGGCAGCGGCTTTCGATGCGCTGGCGGCTGCTGGCAAGGTCCGCTACTTCGGCGTGAGCAATTTCTCGCCGGCTGACATCGATCTGCTCGCGGCGCAGGTTACGCTCGTCGCCAACCAGGTAGAGATCAACCTGCATCGCGTCGCAGCGTTGACGGACGGTACGCTGTCGAGCTGCCGGCGTCGCGGCATGACGCCGCAGGCATGGTCGCCACTGGCCGGCAGTATTACCGAGGCCTGGGGCAACACGTTCACTGCCGATGATCGCGCGCGCATTGACCGCGAGCTGGACCGGCAGGCGGCGGCGTACGGTGTCGAGCGCTGGCTCGTCCCGCTTGCCTGGCTACTGCGGCATCCGTCCGGTATCGCGCCGATCATCGGCTCGACGACACCGGCGCGCATAGCAACCGCGGTGCGTGCCTTCGACATCGAGTATTCACGCGAAGACTGGTACCGGCTGTTCGAGGCCCGAAACGGGCGCGAGGTGCCGTAGCCTCAGTGCGCCCTTCGGGCGCGGCTTCTTCAGCCACGTAGGCGCCCCGCCTTCACGCCTTCTTTATGAGGCGTCGTGGCTAATGGGTTGCGCCTCGCTGAGACCGAAGAGCTTGAGCGCGAACGCGTAGTCATGCGCGCGTTCTTTCAGGCGTTCGAAGCGCGCTGCCGAGCCGGCGTGGCCTGCGTCCATGTTCATCTTCAGGAAGAACGGGCCGCCGGACGCCTCATCACGCATTCGCGCAACCCACTTCGCCGGCTCCCAGTAGGTCACGCGATAGTCGGTGAGCCCGCCCGTGGCAAGTAGCGGTGGGTAGTCGATGTCAGTGCGAATATTGTCGTACGGCGAGTACGCGGCAATCGTCGCATAGGCGTCTGGATCGTTGATCGGGTCGCCCCATTCCACCCATTCCGGCGGCGTCAGCGGCAATTCGGCATCGGATATCGTGTTGAGCACGTCAACGAAGGGGACGGCCGCAATGGCGCCGCCAAACAGATCCGGTCTGAGGTTCAGCGTGGCGCCGACGAGCAGGCCGCCGGCCGAGCCGCCGTAGATGACGGTCTCGCCCTTACGGCCGTAGCCCCGCTCCTGCAGCGTCTCGGCCGCGTTAGCGAAGTCCGAGAACGAGTTCTTCTTCTTGTCGAGCTTGCCGTCGAGGTACCACTGGCGGCCCTTGGCCGAACCGCCGCGAATGTGCGCCACGGCGTAGATAACGCCGCGATCGACGAGCGACAGGATATTCGTGTTGAACGAGGCGTCCATCGTCGCGCCGTAGCTGCCGTAGCCGTACAGGAGCAGCGCAGCCGTGGCGTCGACAGGCGTCGAGGCGAGGCGCAGCACGGTCACGGGTATCTCCGCGCCGTCGTCGGCCTCGACAAACAGTCGCTCGACCGTGTAGCGCGACGGGTCGTGCCCGCTCGGGACCTCGAGGGTCTTCCTAAGGGTGCGCTCGCGGCTCGTCATGTCGAAGTCGAAGGTCTGGTCTGGCGTCGACGGTGATTCGTAGATAAAGCGCAGGGTGTCCGTCGCGAATTCGTAGCCCGCACGCAGGTCGAGCGCATAGGCGGCTTCGTCGAACTCGATGTCGAAGACTTCGTCCTGCGCGTAATCGGATACGACAATGCGCGGCAGCGCGTTCCTGCGCTCGAGTCGGACCAGGCGATCCTCGAACAGGACGGTACCGTTGACGTAGGTGCCCGCTTCGTGCGGCAACCAGTCTTCCCAGTGCTCACGCCCCGGGGTTGCGACAGGCGTGCGGATGATCTTGAAATCGACGGCGTCGTCGGTGTTCGTGCGGATATAGAAGTAATCGCCGGCGTGATCGACGAAATAGAGCTCATTGTCACGGCGCGGTGCGACGAGGGTTGGCTCGGTGCCCGGTGCGGCGTCCGCGGGCAGAAAGCGGACTTCACTCGAGGTGCCTTTGCCGACGCCGATAAAGATGTAGTCGCCGCTTTGCGATTTCCCTACGCCCAGGAAGAAGCTGTCGTCGGGTTCTTCGTAGACCAGTGTGTCCTCGGATTGCGGTGTGCCGAGACTGTGATGGCGAACCCGCTTGGGGCGCTGATTATCGTCACGCTCGACGTAGTAGAACGATTTCGAGTCCGCGGCCCACACCGCTTCGCCGTCAGTCGATTCCAGCGTCTCGGCGAATTCCTCGCCCGAGTCGATCGTGCGAATCCGGATGTCGTAGTACTCGGAGCCAAGGCGATCGACGCCGTAGGCGATCAGTGTGTGGTCCGGGCTGTGTTCGACCGAGCGAATGCGAAAGAAGTCCTTGCCGTTGCCCTCGAGGTCGCCGTCAAACAACACTGTCTCCTCGCCGCCGGCGCGCGGCGTACGTACGAACACCGGGTACTCGCCGCCCTCGCGGTAGCGCACCGAGTAGGCGAACCTGCCATCGGGGCTTGGCACCGAGGCATCGTCTTCCTTGATGCGTCCACGCATTTCGGCAAACAGCGACTCGCGCAAGGACTCGAGATCCCGGGTGCTGTCGTCGTAGAAGCGATTTTCGGCGTCGAGGTGCTCGCGGATATCGTCGTCGAGCTTCGCCGGATCGCGCAGCACGTCCTGCCACCCCTCGTCGCGCATCCAGGCATAGTCATCAACGCGATTGACGCCATGCTGTTCGATCTCGGTGGGTCGCTTCTCCGCGACCGGTGCGTCGAGGGCAGCGACAGGGAAAGCGCTGGAGGTGGAGTCGGGCACTGCAGGGTCTCCTTCGGTATCTGCGCCGTTATCAGGGCTACACGCCACAAGGGCAAGGGTTAACAGGGTGAGTCCTGTGCTGGTCAATCGGTACATGCCGGGAACCTCACGCACGGTGTGGCGGCGAGCGTCGATCCAGGTGTCGTAGATCCTGGCTGCGGCCTTCGTTCAGCAGCGGTCCTTCTCGAAGTGTACGGGGCGCTCCCCGTCGGCCAGTGAGATCGTAGCGATGAGCGTATTGCCGGCTCGCCGGTAGCTGATTCGCTGCGGGTAGTCGTGTCCGGCATTGACGAACACGATAGCGTTGTCGTCGACCCGGGGTGCCGTAAACGTGGTAACGGCCTGCCCGGACGGGTGCGCAGTGTACCGCCACTCGCCTGTCTGCGTCCGGCGCAGCGTCAGAACTTCATGGAAGCCGATAGCGCCGTCACTGGCCGTGGCGCTGAAGCCAACGAGTAGATCGTCGTTGTCGACAACCCACACCTCGCGACTCGACCCGTCGGACGACTGCCAGCAGCCGGCCAGCCAGTCGAGCTCACCCGCGTTCGCGGGCGTCGCGGCAAGCGCTGTGAGCAGGGTCAATAGCGATCGCGTCCGCATGATGCTGTCTCCGCTTGACTGTAGGTGTCTGCCGTTGTCCTGGCGTAGCGCCATGGCACTATTCGCCCGGCAAACGGTCCACTACCGCTCCATTCCCCGTCGAGGACGTCCATGCTGCGCCGACCTTCCGCACTGTTTCCCGCATTCCTCGCCCTCTTTGTGGCTGCGCTTCCGACACTTGCCGAAGAGCAAGTGTACACACAGCGCTCACCGAGCCGCGATGGCATCGGCAAGGTCTATATGGGCCGCGAGATTTCTCACGTCATGGGCCACCTCGGCGCCGGCTGGCTCGAGCGGCCGGGTCGCGAGCGCGAAGAACGCACCGACCGGCTGATTGACAATCTGCCGCTCGAGCCCGACCACGTGGTGGCCGACATTGGTGCCGGGACGGGTTACTTCAGCTTCCCGATGGCCGAGCGTGTGCCCGAGGGCCGGGTCATCGCCGTCGACATCCAGCAGGAAATGCTCGACATCATCGAGGCCCGCAAGGCGGACGGCGCGCCTCTGAACGTCGAGACCGTGCTCGGCACCGAGCAGAACCCTCGCCTGCCGTCCGCCGGTGTGGATCTCGTTCTGCTCGTCGATGCCTACCACGAGTTTTCCTTTCCTCGCGAAATGGGTCTTGCCATAGCCGAGGCGCTGAAGCCGGGTGGGCGCCTGGTACTGATCGAGTACCGTGGCGAAGATCGCGAGCTCCGGATCAAGCGCCTGCACAAGATGACCGAGGCGCAGTCGCGGCGTGAGATGAGCGCAATCGGCCTCGAATGGGAGCGGACCGAAGACTTCCTGCCTCAGCAACACTACATGGTGTTCGTGAAGCCGACGGAATAAGGGAGATTTGACGGACGTCAGGCTTTGCCGTTAGCTAGGGCGCCTCGATCTTAACTGTGCCCCCCGCCATGACTGACTCGACCGCCGCGCGCGAATCCCGGATTACGCGTTTCCTCCACGTCGTCGAGTGGCTTGGCAATGCGTTGCCGCACCCGGTGACGTTGTTCGCGCTGTTCGCGGCCGGCGTTGTCGTCCTGTCGGGGATCCTGGGTTACTTCGACGTCGCCGTCGTGGATCCGCGTCCCGCAGGTGCCAAGGGCCGCGCCGACAACGGCATGATCGAAGTCGTGAGCCTGCTCAACGCCGAAGGCCTGCGCATGATCGTCCTGAACCTCGTCAGGAACTTCGTGGAGTTCGCGCCGCTCGGTACCGTACTGGTCGCGCTGCTTGGCGTTGGCGTTGCCGAGCGCTCGGGCTGGCTCACCGCGCTGATCCGCGGCATGGTGCTCAACGCACCGCCGAGCCTCGTCACGGTTATCGTCGTGTTCTCGGGCGTGTTGTCGAACACGGCCTCGGAGATGGGCTACGTGGTTCTCGTGCCCCTCGCCGCTGTCGTTTTTCACTCGCTGGGGAGACACCCGCTCGCGGGCCTCGCCGCGGCCTTTGCCGGCGTGTCCGGCGGCTATAGCGCAAACCTCCTGATCGGTACGGTCGATCCGCTCCTGTCCGGTATTACGACAGAGGCCGCCCGGCTCATCGATCCCGAGTACACGGTCGACGTCAGCGCCAACTGGTATTTCATGGTGGCGAGCACCTTCCTGATCACTACCATTGGCAGCCTCGTCAGCCTCAAGGTCGTCGAGCCGTCGCTGGGTACCTACGAGGGTACGCCCGAAGGTCTCGATGACGATGAAGAGTCCGAGCGTATGGACCCGCTGACGGCCATCGAGAAGAAGGGTTTGAGGAATACGCTGTGGGCGACGCTGATCTTCACCGGCGTGCTGCTGATGCTGGTGTATCCCGACGACGGGATCCTCCGCAACCAGGAAACGGGCGCGGTTGCCGGGTCGCCGTTCCTCAAGGGCATCGTCGCCATTATCTTCGTCTACTTCCTGATGGTCGGCGTGGTCTACGGTCGAACGATCGGCACAATCAAGAGCGACCGCGATGTCATCAACGCAATGGCGCACGCCATGAGTACGCTGGGGCTTTATATTGCGCTCGTCTTCTTCGCGGCGCAGTTCGTAAAGTTCTTCGGCTGGACGAACCTCGGGTCGATCACAGCCGTGGCCGGCGCCAATTTCCTTCAGGGCATCGGCCTGACCGGCCCGCTGGTCTTCTTCCTCTTTATCCTCGTCTGCGCGTTCATCAACCTCATGCTCGGCTCGGCCTCCGCGCAGTGGGCCGTCACGGCGCCGATCTTCGTGCCCATGCTGATGCTGCTCGGCTACGCGCCCGAGGTTATCCAGGCGGCGTACCGGATCGGTGATTCGAGCACCAACATCATTACGCCAATGATGAGCTACTTCGGGCTCATCATGGCCTTCGTTGCGCGTTACCAGCCCAAGGCCGGCGTCGGCACGCTGATCGCGATGATGCTGCCGTACTCAGTTGCGTTCATCGTGCTCTGGTCGACGTTCTTCTTCGTCTGGACGTTCCTGTTCGGCTTCCCGGTAGGACCGTCGTCACCGACCTACTACACGCCGGGTTAGGCCCTTGGGGCCGACCGAGGTCCCTACAGGCTCGTCACGAAATCGCGGATGCCGTTCAGGAACATCTGCACTGCCACGATGACGAGGATCATGCCCATGAGCCGCTCGAGCGCGCGCGAACCGCGGTCGCCAAGATGCTTGAGGAGCCACGGCGACAGCACCAGCAGGATAGCCGTCGCTGCCCAGGCGATGAACAGCGCAAACGCCCATTCGCCGAGCCGGTCCGGGGCACTCGACGACAGCAGCAACAGCATGGCAATGGTCGACGGACCGGCGATCAGCGGGATCGCAAGCGGTACGAGAAACGGTTCCTCGTCACCGTCCGCCTCGATGGCGCCGCCACGTCCCGGAGGAAAAATCATGCGCATCGAAATGATGAACAGGAGCACGCCGCCCGCTATGCTGAGCGATGACTGGCTGAGGCCGAGGAAGCCCAGGATCTTGTTGCCCGCGACGAGGAAGCCCATCAGGATGATGAGCGCCAGTATCACCTCGCGCAGAATGATGCGCGCGCGCCGCGTCGGTTCACAGCGCGCCAGCACCGAGTTAAAGATCGGCACGTTACCGAGCGGATCCAGGACGAGAAACAGCGTGACGGACGCTGAGGCAATTTCCTGCCAGTGCATGGGGTTTTCCCCGGGGGTTAGTTCAGCGCGGGAACTCTACCCAGAAAACACCCCTGAGGTCACCCGCGTCGAAGCCCGTCGCCTCGTCATCGGGATACAGCGTCTCGATCGTTTCCCGGACCGAGGGTTCCAGAACCTTGCCGTGGCAGGCGAGGCACAGGGGCGCCGTGTCGATGGGCTCGATGTAGCCAGCACGGCCCTCGTCCAGGGTCACGACGACGGGCGTCCGCTCGCCGGGGTTGTCCACGTAATAGGCCAGTGTGTCCTCGATCCACGCGGGGCCGTGGTTGGCCGGGTTGCGCAGTCGGTGACTGCTACGACCGACAACCACATCGTTGGTCGAAAACTGCGCGGCTAGCGCGGGTGCTTCGACGCGACAGGCATCGATGGCCTCGGCCGGGCCGCTCGACAGGCCTTCGACAAGTGCTTTCTTCATGGCCATCTTGAAGGGCTTGAGGATCTCGGCGCCGCGTTCTGCGTAGCTTTGCTCCGGCGGAATACCCGGCTCGGCCGCAATGGCCGCCAGGGCGAGGCAGGTGAATGCCGTCGCCAGCGTCACTCTACGCATTGGCGTCTACTCGCGAGTAGAGCAGCAGGGAGCGATTGCCGGTCCGGCAAAAGCCGACGGTCTTGCCGCTGGCCTCGTCCAGCACCTGGCGCAGGCCGTGGATATGACCGGGGTCGATGTTCGGCCCGTCGATGGCGAGGAAGTGCAGTTTAAGGCCGTGCGAGGCCGCCTCCATTTCCAGCTCGGCGAAGCTGGGCTGGCCAGGGTCCTCGCCATCCGGTCGATTGCAGACGACATCAGTGTAGCCGAGCTCCGCGAGCGTCCCGAGGTCCGCCAGGTAGACCTGCTCGGCGATCGAGAAGTGCTGGTCGATTTCGCGAATGTTCATAGTGATGATCCCGTGGTGTGGAATGGACTCACACGAGTGAGCGAAAGAGGATATAGCCGGCCATGGCGACGAGGAATACCCCGAAGCCCTTTCGCAGCTGCTGCTGCGGCAGGCGGGTTGCCGCGAAGCCGCCAAGCACCGTGCCGGCAATGCCTAGCGCCGTGACGATGGTCAGCGCCCGCCAGTCGAGCACAAGGCCTTCCGCGTCGAGCACGTCGAGATACTTGATGAAGCCGGCATAGGACTTGAGCGCAATGATGACCAGGCTCGTGGCAATGGCCTGGTGCATGGACAGGCCGCCAAGCAGGACGAGCGCAGGTACGATCAGGAAGCCGCCGCCGACGCCGACGAGGCCCGTGACGATGCCAACGACGAGTCCGTCGATGCCGATCTTCCACAGCGCGCGTTCTTCCCGCGCGCTCGTATCGAGACGTACCGGCCTCAGGATCAGCGCCGCGGCGAGGAGCATGACGACCGCAAACAGCGCCAGCTGGACGGTTCCGCTCAGGAACACCGAGAGTTCCGCGCCGGTCCACGTGCCGATCATCCCGGGCACGCCGAAGGTTAGTACGCTGCGCCACTGAATCAGCCCGGAACGCAGGTAGTTCAGCGAGCCGGCCAGGGCAATAGTCCCCACGATGAACAGGGAGCCCGCGATTGCGGTCTTTTCGTCCTGGCCAAGGAGGTAGACGAGGACCGGGACCGTCAGCACCGAGCCACCGGAGCCGAACAGCCCGAGACTGATGCCGATGACAAGCGCGCCCGGCCAGGCGAGTAAGGCAGCCATGCGTTCGTTTCCTGTGGGTTATAGCGCGTCGATCGGAATCTTGAAGTAGCGCACGCCGTTCGCCTCGGGCTCGGGCAGCTCGCCGGCGCGAATATTGGCCTGCAGCGACGGCAGTATCAGCGCCGGCATGCCGAGGCTCGCATCGCGGCCCTCGCGGAACTCGACAAAATCCTCCTCGTCGACCGATTCGTTGACATGCACGTTGCCGGCCTTCTGCTTAGCGACCGTTGTTTCCCACGCGTAGTCATCGCGGCCAGGCGCCTTGTAGTCATGGCACATGAAGAGCCTCGTCGAGTCCGGCAGGTCGAAGATTCGGTGAATCGACCGGTACAGCATCGCCGCGTCGCCGCCCGGGAAGTCGGTGCGCGCCGTGCCGAAGTCAGGCATGAACAGCGTATCGCCGACGAAAGCGGCGTCGCCGATAACGTACGTGACGCAGGCAGGTGTATGGCCAGGCGTGTGCATGACGCGAGCGCTGAGCGTGCCCACCGTGAAGGTCTCGTCGTCGGCAAACAGGTGATCGAACTGCGAGCCGTCCGTCGCCAGGCCGTCCATGTTGAAGATATTGCCGAACGTCGCCTGGATCGTGCCGACGTTGCTGCCAATACCGATACGGCCGCCGAGTCGCTCGCGAAGATAGGCAGCGCTCGACAGGTGATCCGCGTGCACATGGGTCTCGAGTATCCAGTCGACCTCGAGGTCATTCGATGTCACATGGTCGATCACGGCATCAGCCGAGTTGGTCGACGTGCGCCCTGATGCCGGGTCGTAGTCGAGTACCGGGTCGATGATCGCTGCGGCCTTCGAACCCGGATCGCGGACGACGTAGGTTACGGTGTAGGTCGCTTCGTCGAAAAACGCCTTGATGTCTGCTGGCTGCATGGATGCCTGCCTGTAAACTGGTCTATTTGAATATTATAAATTACTAATATATGTTGTCAACCGGGGCCTTGGGCTCAATTCGTGTAGACTGCCTCGCTTTCCGGGCCAACGGGGGGCCGGATCCGGTAACACGCAAGGAGTCAGAGGAATGGCGCTTTCTTCCTCGGGCGGGTCAGGGCAGACCTGGTCCTCGGGCTGGACCTTTATTCTCGCCGCCATCGGCGCCGCCGTTGGTCTCGGCAATATCTGGAAGTTTCCCTATATCGTCGGCGTCAGCGGCGGTGGTGCCTTCGTTCTCGTCTACCTGGTCGCCGTCTTCGTCATTGCGATCCCGATCCTGATCGGCGAACTCCTGATCGGTCGGATTGGCCATCACAGTCCGCCCGTCGCGGCGCGTTCCGTCGCCGAGGACTCGGGCCGCTCGAAAAACTGGTCGATCATCGGCTGGATGGGCCTCATTGCCGGCTTCATGATTGCCACCTATTACAGCGTCATTGCCGGCTGGACGCTCGCGTACATTGGCAAGGCGCTGGGCGGCTTCGGCGATGTAGCGCCGAGCGAAGTTGCCCAGCAGTTCGACCTGCTGCGTGAAGACCCCGTGACAATGACGGTCTACCATTCGATCTTCATTGGTGTGGCGATGCTGATTCTCGCCCGCGGCCTCAACGATGGCATCGAGCGAACGGTGTCGGTCCTGATGCCAGCGCTGTTCGTCATGCTGCTGGTCATGATTGGCTATGCGGCCGTCGCCGGTGATTTCGGCGCGGGCTTGAGCTTCCTCTTCAGCACCGATTTCAGCAAGATCGATGCGACTACCGTGCTGGTTGCGATAGGTCAGGCCTTCTTCTCGATTGGCGTTGCGATGGGCCTGATGCTGGTCTACGGCGCCTATGTGCCCGAATCAATATCGCTGACCCGCTCCGCCACGATCATTGCCCTGGCCGACACGCTGGTCGCGATTCTTGCGGGTCTCATGATCTTCCCGCTGGTGTTCTCCAACGGCCTCGATCCGGCCGACGGTCCCGGGCTGATCTTCCGTACGCTGCCGACGGCGTTTGCGTCGATGCCCGGCGGCTCGATCTTCGGTGCGCTGTTCTTCCTGCTGCTCGCGTTTGCGGCGATCACGTCGATCATTGCGCTGATCGAACCAACCATCGCCTTTGCCGAGGACCGCTGGGGGATGTCGCGCCGCACGGGCTGCGTTGTCTTCGGCTTCCTCGCCTGGTTCATCGGTCTCGGCACGGTCCTGTCGTTCAATCTATGGAGCGACGTTGCGCCGCTGTCCGCCTTTGCCGTGTTCGAAGGCAAAACCGTGTTCGACCTGATCGACTACTTTACGGCCAACCTGATGATGCCGATTGGCGGCATGCTGATCGCTGTATTCGTCGGCTGGCGCGTCAAGCCTGAGATCATCAACGAGCAGCTGTCGTTCGGCAGCGCGGCACTCGCAAGGACCTGGCGTTGGCTCCTGCGGATCGTTGCACCCCTTGCGATCTTCGCGGTGCTCGCCACGAGCCTCGGTTAGAGGCTCCGGCTAGTTCGGTCGAACGCGCAGCAGCCGACCGCGACTCTCGTCAGTGAGGATGTAGAGGAAGCCGTCAGGCCCGACGCGGACGTCGCGAATGCGCGCGCCGATCTCCTCGAACAGCACTTCTTCTGCAGTCACGGCATCGCCCTCGATGACGAGACGGCGTACGTCCTTGTCCTTGAGCGCGCCGACGAACAGGTTGCCCTGCCATTCCGGGAACGCGGCGCCTGTATAAAGGGCAAGTCCCGAGGGCGCAATGCTCGGGTCCCAGTAGGTGACGGGCTGCTCCATGCCCTCGAGCGCCGTGTACGGCGAAATCCTGGCGCCGCTGTAGTCGACGCCGTAGGTGATCGCCGGCCATCCGTAGTTCAGCCCCGGCTCCAGGCGGTTGACCTCGTCACCGCCGCGGGCCCCGTGGTCGAGCAGCCAGATCGTGCCGTCGCGAGGATCAACCGTGAGCCCCTGCGGATTGCGATGCCCGTAGGTGAATACTTTTGCCGCGCGGCCGCCGCGCGATGCAAACGGGTTGTTCGCCGGGATACTGCCGTCGGGGTTGATGCGAAGCACCTTGCCGAGCTGGCTGTCGAGCTTCTGCGCGTCCTCCTTGTAATTGAAGCCTTCGCCGGTCGTGATGAGCAAGGTACCGTCGGCGAGGAAGGCGAGGCGACCGCCATAGTGGTTCGCGGTGCCCTTGTCAGGTTCGACGCGAAGGATCACGCGCTTCGCGGCGAGCGTCGAGCCGTCGAGCCTCGCGCGCATGACGGCGGTTCGATTCGCGCGGCGGCCACCCTCCGCGTAGGCCAGGTAAACCAGGCGGTTGTTGGCAAAGTCCGGGTCGAGAACGATATCGAAGAAGCCGCCCTGACCCTTGACGAAGGTCTCCGGGACGCCGTCGATGATCTGACGTTCCGTACCTCGAACCAGGATGAGCCGACCGGGACGTTCGGTGACCAGGAAGGCACCACCGTCGAGAAAAGACACGCTCCAGGGATGCGCGAGGTCGGAGGCGACCTCGTCGATGACGTAGTCGCCTGCCATAGCTGCCAGCGGCAACAGCAAGCAGGAAACGAGGATCGTCCTGTGCAAGGGTTCTTCTCCTGACGTGAGTCGCAGTATAGTTCGAGTATGACCCGGAAGATCGATTGATGTTGCGTCTCGCCAAGGCGTGGCTTGCCGCAAGCATCATTACCTACGTTCTCGGTACTATCGCGATGACCCAGGTTGTGCTGTTCGAACTCGCAAGCGTGGGTGTCAGCGTGCCCTTGGCCGACCGTGCTGCCATGACGCTGTTCGATATCGGTGGCATGGCGTTCTCTTACCTGCCGCTCGTGGCGGTTGCCCTTGGCCTCGGCTTCTTCGTTGCCGATCGACTTGCGACGCGTCGCCCCGCGTGGCGTCGCTGGCTGTGTCTCGCAGCCGCGGCCAGCGCGATCCTTGTGCTGATCATCCTCGTCCAGATGACACTCGGTGTGAACCCGCTGAGCGGTGCGCGCACTGCGACAGGGGTCCTGTTGCAGCTTGCTGCGGGCGTGACTGGAGGGCTGACGTTCTCCCGAATGACGAGCGCCCGGGCGACGCTGGCATGATGTGTCGCGGCGGCATTCGGCACAGCGTGCGCGTGCGTCGTGCCGTGTTCAGCAGTTACCTGCTGCTACTTGTTGCGTTCCGTGCCCACGCTGACGTTTCGAAAGAGCCCGACTGGCCTGCCTTTCTTGTCGCCGTGCCACCGACGCTGGAAACAATACTCGTCGCGGATACCAGCGACGCCCGGCTGTATGCCTACCGTCTCGATCCGGACGGTGGGCTTGAGGCCAGCGAACACTACATGTCGATCGGCCAGCATGGCACGGGCAAGCAACGGGCCGGGGACCGGCGTACGCCGCTGGGTGTGTACTTCATAACGGGCCAGCTGGATACCGAGCGCCTGCACGAGAAGTACGGCATCACGGCGTTCCCGATGGATTATCCCAATGTACTCGACAGGCAGGCCGGTCGCAGCGGCGATGGCATCTGGCTGCACGGCGTAGAGCGCGGCGGCGGCCAGCGGCCGGAGCGCGATACGGATGGCTGCCTTGCGCTGCCCAACGCCGATCTTGCCGAACTGTCGTCCGCGATTACGCCAAACGAAACGCCTGTCGTCATTGCCGCATCGATGCGCTACGCACCACGTGAGGGGCGGGCGGAACTTGCTGCCGAGTTCGAGCAGCGTCTCCTGGCGTGGCAAGAGGCGCAGGCGAGGCGCGACGTGCTTGCCTATGCGAAGCTCTATGCGGAGGACTTCCGCTATCGCGGCCTCGACCGCGAAGCGTGGCTTGGCTTCCGTGCACGACAGCTGGACGCAAACGCGGGCGGGAATTTCGGCATTGCCGATATCCTCGTGATCGAAGACCCGGTGAACTCAGGCCTCTATATTTCGCGCTTCAGGCTGGTGCCGGACGGCGCCGCTGGCCGCAGCAAACGGCTCTACTGGCGACGCGGCGCGGACGGGCTAATGCGCATTGTCGCCGAGGACAATGGCTAGGCGATACTAGCGGACGGTTTCCCGCGCGACGAGTTCGTCGATCGCCTCGATCAGCTTGTCGTTGCCGCCGGTTTGCGATGCGTTGGTCTTGAACTTGCCGTTGACGACGATGGCCGGTACCGAATCGATCGAGTAACGGGTGGTCAGGTCCTCAGCAATACGCATACGACGGTCCACATCGAATGAATTCCAGGCGGCGTCGAAGTCTTCCTCACTGACGCCGAAGCGGGCGAAAAGGCGCTTCATCGCTGCCTCGGACAGGAGGCGGTTGCCGCGCTGGTGGAATTCCTCGAAAGCTGCCGAGATGAGGCCGTTCAGGTTTTCGAGCTTGTCTGAGCCCGCGAGCGATTCGGCCGTGTAGAACATCTTCGCGTGCATGGCGGCGGCGCGGTTCCAGGTTACCGGAACGCGGACGAGGCGCACGTCCTGCGGTATCGACGATTCCCATCGCGCCAGGTAGGGCTCGAGGCTGTAGCAGTGCGGGCAGCCGAACCAGAAAAATTCGGCAACCTCGACCTTGTCGGGGCCGCCCACGGTCGGCTGCGTCGGCACGAAGCGCGAAAAGTGAGTGCCCTCGACATACTTGAACTTCTGCTGCGACGGCTTGGCGTCGGACTGTGCCAGCACGATCGCCTTTTCTTCGGGCTCAGGCTCGGCGGCCGACTCCTCAACAACGGACTGCACCTCGTCAGCGGGCGCTTCGGTCTCGGCCGGCGTTTCGGCAACAGCTCCCGGTGCCTCGACATCAGGCGTGGTCTCGCTCACCGGAGCGGGAGCCTCGGATTCGCCGCAGGCGGCGAAGCTTAAGGCGAGGATGAGTACCGCGCCGAGTTTCAGATGTCGTGTGTCGAACATGGTTTGTCCCCTGTCACCTTTCGTTCAAGCCTCAGACCCGTGGCGCCCGCGTTGGTTTAACGCCGGCGCCCGACGCTCAATTCAGCCCCTGTACGTAGGATGCCAGCGCCTTGATGTCTTCGTCTGTGAGTTTCGCCGCAATTTCGTTCATGGCGTTGTTACCCGCCACCGACTGGCGTTCGCCCGAACGATAGTCCTTGAGGGTCTTCTCGGTGTAGGCAGCGTGCTGTCCGCTCAGCGACGGATACTGTGCCGCCGGGTTGCCGACACCCTTCGGACCATGGCAGGAGATGCAGGCAGCAACGCCGGACTCTTCCTTGCCGGCGCGGTACAGGGCTTCGCCGCGCTCGACGAGGCTCGGGTCGGCAACGGTCTGTGTCGCGGGGGTCAGGGCTTCGTAGTACACAGCGAGGTTCACCATGTCCTCGTCTGAGAGCAGCATGGCCTGCGCCGACATCAGGTTGTTGACGCGCTTGCCTTCCTTGAAGGCATACAGCTGGTTCACGATGTACTTGGCGTGCTGCCCCGCGAGATTCGGCCATAGCGGATTTGCACTGTTGCCTGCTGCGCCGTGGCAGGCCGCGCATACCGTCGATCGTGCCTTGCCGGTCTCGGCGTCACCATCGACGAGACTGACGGCCGCACCGTCCTGCGCGAATGCGGGTGCCTGCAGCAGTGCTGCGAGTGTGAGTACCAGAATTGACGTCTTCTTGCTCATATCCAAACCGTTACTGTCCTTTGCGCAAGCCCCCCATGCGGGCGAGCGCGGAATGATCAACTGTAGACTGAAGTGTTCGGGAGAATTCCCGTCCGAGTCTTGTCGCAGGCGGCGAGCCTCGTTACTGTCGCTTAAGCCCGATGTCGGCAACGACACCTGGCTCCCTCCACAGAACCGCAAATTATACACAAGTTCCTCGGGGCACACCCGCATGTCGCAGTACCCGGACGCCGCATTTATCAAGAGCGCCAATGCCAGCAGTCAGTTCGTGCCTGATACGGGCGCAGAGGTCGCTGTGGCAGGCCGCTCGAACGCCGGAAAATCCAGTGCAATCAACGTAATAGTCAACCGGCGGCAGTTCGCGCGCACGAGCAAAACGCCCGGCCGAACGCAGCTCGTCAACTTCTTTTCATTGCGTAACAATTGCCGCCTTGTCGACCTGCCGGGCTATGGGTTTGCGCGCGTTTCGGAGGCCATGCAGGCGCACTGGGGCACGCTCCTGGCCGGCTATTTCAGAGAGCGACAGAGTCTTCGTGGCCTGCTGCTCGTTGTCGACATTCGGCGCCGGCTCACGGACTACGATCGACAGATGCTGGCCTTCGCGGCAGACGTTGATCTGCCGGTGCATATCCTGCTTACGAAGGCCGACAAGCTGAAGCGCGGCCAGGCGGCAACGGCGTTGCTCGCCGTCCGGAAGGAACTGGGTGACGCGGCGAGCGTGCAGCTGTTTTCCGCACAGACGCGCGCCGGCGAAGAAGAGGCCCGTGAGGTGCTGGCCGCCTTGCTGGAAGGTGCGGAATCGCGGGTCAAAAAGAACCCCGCGGCGCAGGGCGACGCGGGGTGAAGAAGCAGCAGCCGGCTTGGGGAAACCGGCAGCGGACCTGTTTAGGGAGGTAAACAGGCAAGTGAAAAAGCACTCCCACGTTTAGAACGCGTCTGAGCCCGCGGGTTCCCGAGACTTGTAAGTAGTTGAGTTATTTGGCAATGTCGGAGGCTGACAGGGCTAGTGCGCCTCTTCCCAGTTGCTGCCGCTACCGGCGTCAACCTTCAACGGGACCGACAGCTCTGCCGCGTCAGCCATCAATCCGATAACCCTGGCCTCGACGTCCTCGAGCGCATCCTTGTGGACCTCGAAAACGAGCTCGTCATGCACCTGCATGATCATGCGCGCTGGCGGTGCCTCGTCGCTGAGCCACGACGCGACGCTCAGCATGGCGCGCTTGATGATGTCCGCGGCGGTTCCCTGCATCGGGGCATTGATAGCGCTGCGCTCGGCGTATTGCCTGCGCTGCGGATTGCGCGCGTTGATCTCGGGCAGGTAGAGGCGGCGGCCGAACACGGTCTCGACGTAGCCCTGCTCCCGCGCGGTGTCGCGGATGCCGTCCATGAACGCTTTCACACCCGGGTAGCGGTCGAAGTACAGGTCAACGTATTCCTGTGCCTCGGTGCGACTGATGTCGAGCTGCTTGGCAAGGCCGAACGCCGACATGCCGTACATGAGGCCGAAGTTAATGGCTTTTGCCGAACGCCGTTGGTCGGGCGACACCGCCTCGAGCGGCGTCGAAAAGACCTCGGCTGCCGTGGCTCGATGAATGTCCTGGTCGTCGGCAAAGGCGGCGACGAGTCCGTCGTCTGCCGAGAGGTGAGCCATGATCCGGAGTTCGATCTGCGAGTAGTCCGCGGCGAGGATTCGGTAGCCGCGCGGTGCCACGAAGGCCTTGCGAATGCGCCGGCCTTCCTCGGTGCGAATCGGGATGTTCTGCAGGTTCGGGTCCGTCGACGACAGACGGCCTGTTGCCGCGACGGCCTGGTGGTAGGAGGTGTGGATGCGTCCCGTCGCGTCGTTAACCTGCTGCGGCAGCTTGTCGGTGTAGGTGCTCTTGAGCTTGGAGACGCTGCGGTAGTCGATAATGACGCGCGGTAGATCATAGTCATGTGCCAGCTCGGCAAGCACGTCTTCCGCCGTCGACGGCTGACCTTTCGGCGTCTTGCGGATCACCGGCAGCTCGAGTCGCTCGAAGAGAATCTCCTGCAGCTGTTTGGGTGAACCGAGATTGAACGGGCCGCCCGCGAGTTCGTGTGCAGACTGCTCGAGTTCGTGCATGCGCTTCTCGAGTTCCTTGCTCTGCACGGCGAGAAGCTCGCGGTCCAGCAGGACGCCTGTTTCCTCCATCTCGAGCAGCACAGGCACGAGCGGCTGCTCGATCGTTTCGTACACGTTTCTGAGCGTCGGCACTTTCGACAGTCCTTCCCAGAGCGTGTCGTGCAGTGCCAGCGTAATGGCGGCGTCCTCGGCCGCGTAGGGCGCCGCAGTATCGAGGTCCACCTGGTTAAAGGTCAGCTGCTTCGCGCCCTTGCCCGCAACCTCCTCGTACTTGATCGTGTCGCGTCCGAGATAGTGACGCGCCGTCGAGTCCATGTCGTGGCGCGTAGCGACGCTGTTCAGCACATAGGACTCGAGCATCGAATCGAAGGCCATCCCGCCCAGCGCAATGTCGTAACGCCTGAGGACGTGGGCGTCGTACTTCAGGTGATGTCCGACCTTCGCGTGGTCCTCACTCTCTAGCCAGGGCTTGAGTTTCGCGAGCACCTCGTCGCGCGGCAGCTGTTCGGGTGCGCCCGGGTAGTCGTGCGCCACGGGAATGTACGCCGCGCTGCCGCTGTCGACCGCGAGCGACAGGCCGACGAGCTCTGCCTGCATATAGTCGAGGCTGGTCGTCTCGGTATCGAAGGCGGTGAGCTCCGCCTTGTTGATCCTGTCGAGCCAGCGATCGAAAGACTGCCAGTCCAGCACCGTCTCGTAGTCTGCGGTCTCGGGCGAAGCGGCTTCGACATCGCCGTCCTCGACCTGCTTCAGAAGCATCTTGAGCTCGTAGTGACCGTAGAGCTGCCGCAGGGCCGGCAGGTCGGGTTCGGAGCCCTCGAGATCGGCCGGGCCCTCGTCGAGGTCGACGTCCGTCTTGATGATAACGAGTTCGCGCGACAACCGAAGCTGGTCAATCGAATCACGCAGGCTTTCGCCGACCTTGCCCTTGATGCTGTCGGCATTCTCGATGATGCCATCGACGCTGCCGTACTCGTTCAGCCACTTGGCCGCTGTCTTGGCGCCGACTTTCGGGACGCCGGGAATGTTGTCGGAGGTATCGCCGACCAGCGCCAGGTAGTCGATGATCTGCTCGGGGTAGACGCCGAACTTCTCCTTGACGCCGTCCCGATCGAGCAGGCTGTCACTCATCGTGTTGACGAGCGTGACCTTGTCACTGACCAGCTGGGCAAGATCCTTGTCGCCCGTCGACACGAGGACGCTCATGCCGTCCCGTTCACCCTGTTTGCACAGCGTGCCGATAACGTCGTCGGCTTCGACACCTTTGACGCGCAGGAGCGGCAGCCCCATGGCACGCACGGCGTCGAGGATTGGCTCGATCTGCGAACGCAGTTCGTCCGGCATGGGCGGTCGGTTGGCCTTGTACTCGGCGTACATGTCGTTGCGAAAGGTCTTGCCGGACGCATCGAACACGACCGCAACCTGCGCCTGGTCTTCCTCGCGCACGAGCTTGTTGATCATCGACAGGACGCCGTGCAGTGCGCCGGTCGGCTCGCCCACGGCGTTGGTGAGCTTCGGCAGCGCGTGGTAGGCGCGGAACAGGTACGACGACCCGTCGATCAGCACCAGGTCGTGCCCGGGCATCAGCTGTCGTCGCTTGGCGTCGGGTCGTCGGCGTCTTTCTCGTCCGGCTCGGCGGCCGGCGGCGCCACGGTTATGTCGCTGGGATCACCGGGCATGTACAAAGGGCCGCTTTGCCCGCAGCCGACAAGCAGGCAGGCAAGGACAGCAAGAAAAGCGCTGGTTCTGGACATGATATCGATCCGTTGGCGAAAGGACCGCAATTATAGAGACGGCCTATTCCGCCGCATAGCGCTCGGCGACTCGCCGGTAGGCCTCGCGGAACGGGATTCCTTCCTCCTGGACGATACGGAACGCCTCCTCGGCTGCGTATATGCCGTCATCGAGCTGGATTTGGTCGGGGAGAAAGCGCACGCCATCGAGCAGGTACGCCATGATGTCGATTGTTTCGGTCGCAAGGTCGATGCCGCGAAACAGCGGCGGCTTCAGTCGCTGCAGGTCACGGTGGTAGCCGGACGGCAGCTTGGCGGTAATGCCGAGCGACTCGTTGAGGCAGGCCATTGCGCTCGCCGACGCGCCGCGAACGAGCTCGAGAACGTCAGGGTTCCGCTTCTGCGGCATGATCGATGAGCCGGTCGTCATCTCTCCCGGCAGCGAGATGTAGGAGAACTCCTGCGTATAGAACAGCAGCAGGTCACTCGCCAGCCGCGCGAGGTCCTGCATCACGAGCGTAATCTCGAAGAGCAGGGTGCTCTCGGCACGGCCGCGCGATAGCTGCACTGCCGTCACGGGTTCCTGCGTTGTCGCGAAGTCGAGGCGCTCGCGCGTCAGCTCACGATCGATAGGCAGCGGTGTGCCGTAGCCTGCCGCGCTGCCCAGAGGATTGAGATCAATGCGGGCCAGCGTCGAGGTAAACCCGCGGGACGCATCGCGAAAGCCCTCGGCGAAGCCGCCGGCCCACAGCGCCACCGAGGAGGGCATGGCATGCTGCATGTGCGTATAGCCCGGAAGGGCGACGCTGCCCTGGCGTTCCGTGAGCAGGTCAAGGGCTGCGACAAGGCTGCCGCTCTTGTCGGCAAGTTCCGTGGCAACGTCGCGGAGATACAGCCTGAGCGCCGTCAGGACCTGGTCGTTGCGCGACCGCGCGAGATGCAGTCGCCCGCCCGCCTCGCCGACAGCGGCCGTCAGTCGACGTTCGATCGCCGTATGGACGTCTTCGTCGTCAAGGTCGATCTGCCACTGGCCCGCCCGGTGCGTACGTTCGAGCTCGGCAAGTCCGAGGCAGAGGGTTTCGCAGTCGTCGTGGCTAATCAGTCCCGTCGCCGCGAGCATCTCGGCATGCGCAATCGAGCCGCGCACGTCATACGGCACGAGGCGTTCGTCGAGGATGTGGTCTTCACCGGCCGTGTAGCGCAACACGCGCTGGTCGAGTGGCAGGCCCTTGTCCCAAAGCCGCGTCACGCGTCGCTGCCCTGCTCGGCTGGCGTCAGCAGCGAGATATCGTCGACGACGAGCGTGCCGCGCCCCTCGTTGGTGAAGACTTCGAGCAGCAGGCTGTCGGTCGCTTTCCAGGAAATGATGTGCACGCGCTTCACGCCGCCGGCGAGCGCTTTGTCAATGGCGGCCGCCTTGGGCAGCATGCCGTCCGCGAGGCTGCCCGCCTCGATGAGCGCGGCGAGCTTGCCGCGATCGAGGAAGCTGATCAGCGACTGTGGATCCTCGATGTCCTCGAGGATGCCGGGCGCCGCCGTGACGAGGATCAGCTTCTCGGCGTCGAGCTCGGCGGCGATCGCAGCGGCAACCGTATCCGCGTTGATGTTGAGCAGTGTCCCCGATTCGTCGCAGGACAGCGGGCTGATGACCGGCATGAGGCCGTTGTCGAGCTGTTTCCTGACGATGTCGGCCTCGACCGCATCGATATCGCCGACGAAACCGTAGTCGACCTTCTCATCCCCGCCGCGGTCGACGGGCGGCCGCCGATGTGCACGAATGAGGCCGGCATCGACGCCGCTGATGCCGACGGCGGGTATGCCGAGGTCGCGACACGCCGCGAGGATGCGCGTGTTGATTTGACCGTTGAGAACCATTGTTGCCACGTCGAGCGAGTCGCCGTCGGTCACGCGCCGGCCGTCGACAAAGGTCGTGTCGACGCCGAGTGCCTCCGCCAGCTTGGTCGACTGCGGGCCGCCGCCGTGCACGAGGACCACCCGGATGCCGACCTGGTGCAGGATTCCGACCTGCTCCATCAGCGCATGCGTCGTTGCCGGGTCGGCGAATACCTCGCCGCCGGCTTTGAGCACGAACACCTTGCGCTTGAACAGGCGAATGTAGGGCGCGGCATGCTTGAGCGCCGATACGACGATCGCGCGTTCGCGTTTGTTGCTCATGCGCCGCTCCCGAGCATGCGGTGCAGCACGGCCATTTGCGCGAGCATGCGGTTCCTTGCTTCCTGGATGACGACGCTGCGCGGACCGTCGAGGACGCGTTCCTCGACCACGACGCCGCGGCGCACGGGCAGGCAGTGCATGAAGCGGCAGTCCGTCGCGGCGTTGTCGAACCACGGCTCGTCGACGCACCAGTCGATGAGCTCGTTGCGCAAGGCGAGATCGCCGGGCTTGTCGCCGTAGTGGCGGGTCGACGACCACGACTTCGCATAGATCACGTGAGCGCCTTCCATGGCTTCGCGCCGGTCGTCGGTCTCGGTCACGCTGCCGCCAGCAGCACTTGCCGCGGCGGCTGCCTTGTCCATGATCGGCTGCGGCAGCTCGAAACCCTCCGGACGCAGTACCGTGACATCCATGCCGCGGCGCGCCGCCGTGTACAGCGTCGATGCGGGCACGGCGAGCGGTAATGCCCTCGGATGGTAGGCCCAGGAAAGGACAAACTTGCCGCCGTTCGCCTTGATGCCGAGATCGTCGAGCGTTTTCCAGTCCGCGAGGTTCTGGCAGGGGTGATTCATCGCAGACTCCATATTGATCCACGGCTTGTCGACGAGGCCCGTCAGCGACGCGAACTCGGTTTCGGCCATGTCCGTTTCGAGGTTCTTGCGCTCGGCGAAGGCGCGGATGCCGATTGCGTCGCCGTAGGACGCAATGACAGGGACGGCCTCGCGGATGTGCTCGGCCGCCGACCCGTCCATGACGATGCCAGGGCGCGTTTCGAGACCGTGGATCGACATGTCAGGGGAGATCACGAACGAGCCGCCACCGAGGCGCGTCATTGCGGCCTGGAACGACGCGAGCGTTCTGAGCGACGGCGACAGGAACAGGAGCGACAGCACCTTGCCCTTGAGGGCGTCGGGTTCGGGTTGTCGGTCCAGTCGACCGGCAAGGTCGATGAGCTCGTTGATTTCCCCGGTGTCGAGGTCCGCAAGGTCGTTGAATGCTTTCATCGGTGTTCCAGAGGTTCAGATATCGGTGGGCGGTATCGTGGCGAGTGCCTGGGCAAGGCGTTCGACGTGATGCGATTCGAGTATGAGCGGCGCGAGTATGCGCAGCACGTGCGGGTCGCCGCTGGTACCGAGCAGGATGTCGTGCTCGAGCAGAGCGTCGCGCACCTCCTTCGCCGGTCGGTCGCAGACGAGACCCAGGAGGAGACCCATGCCCTGGATGCTGGTGACGGGCCCCTTGACGCACTTTTCTCGAATTTCGGCCTCGCGCTGGCGGACGTTCTCGAGCAGGCCGTCTTTCTCGATCGTGTCGATGACGGTCACCGTCGCGGCCGCTGCCAGCGGCCCGCCGCCAAACGTCGTGCCCAGCGCCCCGGTACTGAAGTGCGCGCTGACCGCATCGCTGGTCAGGACCGCGCCCGTGGGTACACCGCCGCCGAGCGACTTGGCGGCCGTCAGGATATCGGGCTCGATGCCGTGGACGTCGCAGGCAAAGTAGCGACCCGAACGACCGAGACCGGACTGGACTTCGTCGGCGATCAGCAGCGCACCGTGTCGCCTCGTCGCCTCGCGCAGCGCGGTCAGGAACTCGCCCGACAGGTCGACGGCGCCGGCGACGCCCTGCACCGGCTCCACGATGACTGCGGCAACCTCGTCGGTCACCATGTCGGCAGCGGCAACGGGATCGTTGCGCGGGATAAAGCTCACCTCGAAAGGCTTTTCCGGAAAGCCGTACCAGCGATCGCTGTTCCAGGTCACGGCGGCGGCTGCCGCCGTGCGGCCGTGAAAGCCGTGCGTGACCGAGAGGATCTTGCGGCGGCCCGTCGCGACGAACGCCATGCGCAGGGCATTCTCGTTGGCTTCGGCGCCCGAGTTGACGAAGAACGCCCGCGTCAGGCTGTCGGGGGCAGCGTTGACGAGCTTCATGGCGGCCTCGGCACGGATATCGAGTGCCACGGCGTTGCTCTGGAACAGGAGGCGTCGGGCCTGCTCTTCGATCGCCCGGGTGAGCGCAGGGTGCGCGTAGCCAAGACAGGTAACGGCGTGGCCGCCGTAGAGATCGAGCACCCGGCGACCGTCATCGGTATACAGGTGACAGCCGGCGGCGCGGACCGGCACGAAGGGCAGTTGGCCGTAAACGGGCAGGGAGTGCGCCGCTTCGCGCAGGCGCACGTCGTCCTGTACGGCAGGGTCGAGCGTTGTCAGGTCCATGCAGGTGCTACCGTGTCGAGGCCGGTGGTTTCCGGCAGGTCAAAAAGTCGATTCATCCATTGCACTGCGCCGCCTGCCGCACCCTTGACGAGGTTGTCGATCACGGTGGTCACAGCAATCTCGCGGCCGCGGGCGGCGACGCCTATGTGGGCGTAGTTGCTCGCGACAACGTCCTTGAGGCGCGGCATGCCGTCGACCAGCTGCACGAAGTTGGCCTCGGCGTAGGCCTCTTCGAACAGCGACGACAGGGTAGTCGTATCGATCGGTTCGCGAGCTTCCGTCGTCACGGTCATGTGGATGCCGCGCGCGAACGGGCCGGAGTGTGGCACAAAAGCGAGCGATGCTTCACGGCCCGTGGCAAGCGCCGCCAGCGATACGACTTCGGGAGCGTGCCGATGGTCGAGCGGCTTGTAGGCGTAGAGATTGCTGTGGCGAACCGGGTGGTGCGTCCCGGGAACCGGGGCGCGCCCCGAGCCCGTGCTGCCCGTGATGCCGCAGGCCACGTAGCGGTTGCTCGTGATGTCGGCGTCTAGCAGCGGCACGATAGCCAGCAGCATCGCCGTTGCGAAGCAGCCCGGGTTGCCGACGTGCGGCGCCGAGAGCTCGGTCACGTGTTCCGGCAGGCCGGACATGAACTGTGCGAGGCGCGCCGGCGCGCCGTGCTTGCCATAGATGGATTCGTAGTCAGCCTGGTCGGCAAAACGAAAGTCCGCGGACGCGTCGACAACGTGGACGTCGCCGGTCCCCGCCCGTTTGGCGGCGTCGAGCACCTCGTCGATCATGGCGGCCGATGCGCCGTGCGGTGCCGCAGAGAATACGGCCAGTGCCTCACCAGCGGCCAGGCCGTCGAGCCAGTCGCCGGCGTTCAAGAAGCGGGTCTCGCCAACGGCGGCGCCAAGGTGCGGGAACGTGTCGGCGATACGCTCGCCGCCGCTGCTCCCGGACACGGCGGCCTTCAGGGTGAAGGACGGGTGGCCCGCAAGGAGCCTCAGGAGTTCGCCGCCGACGTAGCCGGTGGCGCCCAGCACGACCGAGTTGATGGCTGTGCTCATCCCCGGTCACCCCACAGCGCCTTGGCAATGTGGTCACCGAGTTCGACGGCGTTGGACAGCGCGTTGATGGCCGGCAGCTGGCAGCGCGCCTCGATCTGCTCGATACCCACCGCGTTGTCCGTTGCGGGGCCCGTAACGACAGCCGGTTCGATGCCGTGTTCCTCACGCAGGAGGCGCGCCCCGCCCCACGCTGCGACAGGGTCGTTGGCACACAGGAGTACGGCGGTCAGCGCCTCGCGGATATCCGGATCGTCGAGAATGGCCGCGACGCCGTAGGAGCCCAGCAGGCCGTCGCCGAGTTCGAGTACGATGACATCAGGCTGCTCTGCCGCAAGCCTCGACAGCAGCGCTTTCGTTAACGGCGGGCCGTTGCTGGCGGTCGTCGTGACGACGCCCAGGTCTGAGAAGATCATCGCGTCGTCGGCACCGGCATCCTGCATGGCGAGTATGTCCCGCCGGAGCGACACGCCCGTCGCCTTGCAGGCCGCCACGGTCTTGCCATGATGGCGCAGTCGGCTGACGACCGCGCAGGATGCCGCCGTCTTCCCGGAATCCATGCAGGTGCCCGCGACGGCAATAACCGGGACGCCGTGCATTTCCAGTGACACGGTATCGCCGAGCGGCTCGGCACCGGCGCGGGCGGGTACGCCGATGCGTTCGCCAAGGTAGGGGAAGTGCAGCACGGCGCCTAAGACTTCGCAGTTGAAGGGCGGGCCGACATCGGGATTGGCCGAGTCGCAAATGCCGAGCACGCCGCCAATGTTGAGCAGCTGCAGCGTGTCGCCGACCGCCAGGGTCTCGGGCAGCCGGCCGGAGTAGCCGCGCAGCGCGTTGCGGTGCCCCAGTGCGCCAACGATAACGTCACCTGAGGTGACCGTTGCCATGCGCCCGGAGGTGAGCTCGAGCTGGTTGTAGCGTGACTTGTTGTTGAGCACCCGGGCTGCAACAAGCACGCCCTCTTCGCAGGGTATGTCACTCGCGACGCGGATATCGTCGCCGAGGTTATTGTGCTGCGCGACCGAGGCCACCTTGTCGACGACGACGGTCTTCATGGCGCATCGCCGGCGCGTGTCTGCAGCGTGCCGGGCAGCGACAGGACTCGCGCGTAGCCGAGCGCGTCTGCCGGCGTCCACTCACCCGCCGCCTCGCCATAGACGCCACGCGTGGCGGCCAAGAGCGAGTGCGGCGATTCGGTGCCGGTGACAAACAGGTTGCCCGGGCGCAGCGTGAACCAGACGGTCCCCGTCACGCGGGCCTGCGAGGACTCGAGAAAGGCTTCGATGTCGCGGCAGGCAAGGTCGAGCTGTTTGCCCTCGTGCACGAAGTCGCCATAGAGCCCGGCGAGCATGTCCTTGACGCGGGCCTGCTGCGCCGACAGGACCAGCTTTTCGAGTTCGCGGTGCGCCGTGATCAGGGCGATCGCGGCGGGCGCTTCGAACGCAACCCGGCCCTTCGTGCCCAGCACAGTGTCGCCCAGGTGAATGCCGCGGCCGATCCCGTACTGGCCTGCGAGGGATTCCAGTGCTTCGATGAGCTCGACGGGTGACATGGACTTGCCGTCGAGCGCTGCCGGTATGCCGTTTGCGAATTCGAGGACGTGGTCCGACGGCTCCAGCGGTGTGCCGAAGGCGTCGGCTGACAGTACCCAGGCCGACTCGGGAATCGAGGCCTGCGAGGTCAGCGTCTCGCGGCCACCGATCGTAATGCCCCAGAGGCCGCGGTTGATCGAATAGTCGGAGCCCTGCGCCGGCAGCGGCAGTCCGCGGGTTTCGAGGTACGACAGCTGTTCCTCGCGCACCCAGCTGTTATCGCGCACCGGCGCAAGGACCTCGAGACCCGGACTGAGGGTGCGCAAAGCGACTTCGAAGCGAACCTGGTCGTTGCCGGCCGCCGTGCAGCCGTGCGCTACCGTGCTCGCGCCGCGCTCGATCGCGAGGCGCGCCAGGCGCTCCGCCTGCAGGCCGCGCTCGGCGCCGACGCAGAGCGGGTAGGCGTTACCGCGCAGGACGTTGCCGGCTATCAGGTAACGAATGACCGATTCGAAGAAGTCCTGTTTCGCGTCGACGAGCACATGCTCTACGGCACCGAGCGCGAGCGCGCGTTCCTCGAGCGCCGCGGCCGCCGCGTCGTCGATACCGCCCGTGTCGACCGTTGCCGTTATGACGTCGCGTCCATAAGTGTCCTTGAGCCAGGGGACGCAAAACGAAGTATCGAGTCCGCCGGAGAAGGCGAGGATGATGGGTGATGAGTTCTCGGTCGTCATGTGCCGTTCCCCGACAGTCCGAAGGCGCGCTTCAAGCGCGGCAGAAGCAGGCGCTGGTGACTCAGCGACTCGACCGCGACGAACACCGTGTCGTCGCCGCCAATATTGCCAACGATGCCCGGCCAGTCGCAGCGATCGAGCACCAGCGCGACGCGCTGTGCGGCGCCCGCGCCGGTCCGGATCACGAGCATGTTGGGTCCGGCCGCACTGAGCTCGCGGACAAGGGCCGCGACGCTCGCCACGTCCTCGTCACCGTTGTCGTTGGCCGCCGGCAGCGCGTAGCCGTCGCGCGTCTTTACCGCGCCGAGATCCTTCAGGTCACGGCTGACGCTGGACTGCGTGGCGTTGATGCCGAGCGACTTGAGCTCGTCGACGAGTGCCTGTTGGGTCCGGGCGGCACCGGTCTGGAGCAGGTCGAAAAGCTGCTCTCGGCGCTGTTGTTGGTCCTCGGAGGGCATGAGTCACCTGCATAAATATGCGCATAGATTGACATTGATGCGCATACTGATGCAAGCCCCCGAGCGACTTTTTTTCTTTGTCGGTTGCGGGCTAGACTGCCGGCCGGCCCGGAGCCACGGGCGCAACCAGGAACTCCCCACTATGACAGACCCAGTTGTCATCGAGACCGGCGCCAACCCTGTTGGTAGCGTGCTCTGGCTGCACGGCCTCGGCGCCGACGGCCACGATTTCGAGCCCATCGTGCCCGAGCTTCGTCTGCCACCCGAACTGCCGCTCAGATTTGTCTTCCCGCACGCCCCCGTAAGGCCCGTCACGATCAACGGCGGCATGGCCATGCGCGCCTGGTACGACATCGTGAGTTTCGATACCGACGGCCGCGCCGACGAGACCGGTCTCCTCGAAAGCGCCCGGACGCTCGACGCCATGATCGATGCCGAGATCGAGCGCGGCATCCCGGCCGGCAAAATCGTCGTGGCCGGCTTCTCGCAGGGCGGAGCAGTCGCCATGCACGCGGGGCTGCGGCGGACCGACGCACTGGCGGGTCTCCTCCTGCTGTCGACCTACCTTGCGCTGCCTCAGCGCTTCGCTGACGAGGTCGCGCAGCCACAGAGCGTGCCGATCTTTATGGCGCACGGGCTCATGGACCCGGTACTGCCGATCGCACTCGGTAAGGGCTCGGCCGATGCACTCCGCAACGCGGGCTACTCGGTCGACTGGCACGAATACCCGATGGCGCACGGCGTCTGTCCGCAGGAGATCGAGGACATTCGCCGTTTCTTCCTCGGTGCCTACGCGAGCTGAATGCGTTCGCGGGTCTCGCCGTCGGCGCTGCCGTCCGCTTTGAAACGCCGCTCGGTTATCGTGAGCTCGCCACCGGAGCTGCGCATGACCACGGTCGATGAGCGGGTCCCGTAGTCCGGTTGCACGATAAACGGCGCGGTCAGCGCGTGAGCCCGCGCAAACGGTAGCCCGTTCGCGCTGACGTCGTCGGCAGGGCCGAGGGTTCTGTCGTCCAGCAGGTCGAGAAGCCGGCCGGCATCCACCTTGCCGCTTGCGAGCGCATCAGCGAAGCGCCGCCGGCTGATCTCGGTCTTGTGCCACGGCGCATCGAGTTCGGCGTTCGCAAGCCCGTAGAGGCCGGGCTCGAGCAGGCGCGGCCCGCTGTCCCGATTGCTCGTGAACGCGAGCGTCTCGCCGTCGCTTGCGAACAGGTTGAAACCGGCGTAGCGATTGCCGTCGATATGCTCTGCGAAGCGGCCTGCCGTATCCGTGCCGTCGACGAAGCCCGTGACGAGTTCGCCGCGTGAGCGGAGCCCGCTTCGCGGCGGCTCGAGATCCCGGTAGTTCGTGACGGTGGCGAAGCGGCCGTTTGCGCTGACGCCTAGCCAGGTGCCGCCGGCCTCGAGATCGCGTCCGGCCAGGACGGCAGGACGATCGGCCCACCAGCCGAGCGCAGCGGTAGGCCGTGCGTGGAACTCGTCGCGGTTACCCGCAACGATCAGCGGATAGTCGTCGACGACCTGCCAGGCAACGATGACGAGGCACATCAGCGTCCGGCAGCGAGCCAGTGATCGATAAGCTGCCGGGCGATCGACACGCGAAACGGCAGCTTGGGAAACCCGGAGTAGAGATCCTTGCGCGTAAACCAGCGCGCGTCTTCGAGTTCCTGATCGTTGAGTCGTATCTCCGAGGACGTCGCGTCGGCATGAAAGCCAAGCATCAGCGCGGCCGGAAACGGCCAGGGTTGCGAGCTGTGATAGCGCACCGCGCCCACGTGCACATTGGTCTCCTCGTAGACTTCGCGCCGGACGGCATCCTCGAGTGACTCGCCGGGCTCGGCGAACCCTGCGATCGTCGAGTAGCGTGCTTCGGGCCAGCTCGCCTGCCGGCCGAGCAGGCAGCGATCCCCGTCTGAGACGAGCACAATGATGGCCGGATCGACCCGCGGGAACTGGGTCTTGCCGCAGTCCACGTTGGTGCAGACGCGCGTGTTGCCGCCCGCTTCGGGCCGGGTCAGCGAACCGCAGATCGGGCAGTACGATGTGCTCTCGTGCCAGTGCACCAGGGCACGTGCATGCGCCGCAAGGTTCGCCTCGTCGGGCGCGAGCAAGGTGCCGAGCACGCGCAAATCCTCGTAGCGTCCGAGATCGGCGTACGGCGGCTCGTCAGCGTCAATGGCAAACGCGAATACAGGCTGGTCGCGAAACAGGCCGAGGAAGATCCACTCGGGTTCGTCGTCCACGTCGAGCGCGCTGCGCTGAAGCAGGCGCAGGGTCGACGCACGGTCCTCGCCTTCGACGAGGCAACGATGTCGCCATACCGGCAGGAACAGGCTGTCATTGCTGGCAGCCGCCTCGGCGAGCCAGTCCGGATCCTTGCGGCGCTCGCCAATGCGGTCGACGAACGCGCCGGCGAAGACGTTGCGATGTTCTGTGGGCGGCATCTCGTTCACGGCGCCCGCGAGTGTACCTGCCTCGCGTCGAGGCGTCAGGATGCGACATGGTGCTTCGACGTTTGTAACGCGCAGGACGGGCAAATCTTGCGGTCGATGGCATAGGCGTCCTGCACGTAATGAGCGCTGCAGCGCCTGCAGCCGGCGAGATAAAGCTCATCGTTGTAGCCTGCGGACAGCAGCAGGTTCCAGGCCCATTCGAAGCTCAATAGCGGTTTGTCGTGCAGCAGTGTGTAGGTTTCGTAGGCACGGCACAGACGATGGCCGAACTCGACGTCCGGCCGCGGCCAGGCAACATGCACCGTGTGATCGCGGTCCACTCTGAGCAGGAGGCTTGCGCAAAACAATGACAGCAGCGTGGTCGCCTGCAGCTGGTAATCCGGGTTCTTGACGAAGCGACCGACCTGCTGGGGCGACTTGCCGCGGCGGCGCTTAACCTTGCTGCCGCGCCCGGAGTCGCGAAAGTAGGTGGCGTACAGTTTGCGGATGCGATCGTCAGACAGGCCGGTGCAGGTCTTGATCGTACGGGTGCGGGCCTCGTGCCCGATCATCCTCAGGGCCAGTTCGAACTGGCTTCGCTCTCGGGCATAGCGGTCGTCGGTGAGACGCATAATTCCTCCAATTGGTTACATATTCCCATATTTCGCATTATGGCCGGTATATAGTCCATATTTGGTCGAATAAGCAACAATACAGTAACCCGGCAATTTGGGGATTTACGCCATCGGGAGGATCACACCATGGACTTCGAGGCCTTGCCAGCCGACCTGCTTGCCGACACAGCGGCGCTGAATTCAGAGTTTCTCGCGCTCGCCACCGCGAGTCCCGCAACGTCGCTGTGCCCGCCCGGGCTGCGCGAGCTGCTTGTCGAGGCGAGACCACTCGTCCGCCAGCGGCTGGCCCGGGTCCCTTTCCTGCTGCTGGTGCCGGACACGCTCGCGGGAAATGGCTGGGCGCCGGTCAGGCGGCGCAGCGGGCATCTCCTCGATGTGCGTACGCCGTCGGCCCGGCAGGACCTGGTCACGGCCACCATTGCGCTCCTCTGGATGCTCGCAGAGACCAATCGTTATGCGGGTCGCCTGCTCTCCGGAGCCCCGGCGGGTTGGCTCGATGCACTGGCATCCCGCCCGCTCGTGGACGCGCTTGCAACGGCCGACGCCATCGACCAGCCGCTGGTGCCGCGCTTCGCGGACGAACCTGACGTCTGGCGTACGCTCCTGGTGGCATCAGCAGACGAGCGCCCTTACGTCCGTCGCGCCTGTCGCTTCGCCGCCGCGCAGCGAGCGATGTTCACGGCCAGCGCCGGCCAGGTCACGGCAGTAGCGGCACGTTGCCGCGATGACGGGCCCCGTCGGATCACCGACCGCCCGCCCCCGGCACGGCATGCGAGAGAGCGGGATCGATAGCATCGACGGGCATGCGTACAATACGCCGCCTTATGAATGCCCTGACCATCAAGAACCTCACGAAGACCTATCCGAACGGCAACCAGGCGCTGAAAGGCATCGACCTGTCGGTCCAGGCCGGAGACTTCTGCGCGCTGCTCGGGCCGAATGGCGCCGGAAAGACCACGACCATTGGCATCATCACGTCGCTGGTCAACAAGACCGGTGGAACGGTAGAGGTCTTCGGACACGATATCGACACGGACCTCGAGGCGGCGAAGTCCTGCATTGGCCTGGTGCCGCAGGAGGTCAACCTCAACCTGTGGGAACAGGTCGGCAACATTGTCGCTACCCAGGCGGGTTACTACGGGTTGCCACCGGCATTGGCGAAGGAACGCACCGAGAAGTATCTCAGGGCACTCAGGCTGTGGGACCGGCGCAAGGAGCCGGCGCGCAACCTGTCAGGGGGCATGAAGCGCCGCCTGATGATCGCGCGCGCGCTCGTGCACGAGCCTCGGCTCCTGATACTCGACGAGCCGACGGCCGGCGTCGATATCGAGATTCGCCGCTCGATGTGGGAGTTCCTGCAGGACATCAACGCGGCGGGAACGACGATCATCCTGACGACCCACTACCTCGAAGAAGCCGAGTCACTGTGCCGCCACGTGGCCATCATCGACGAGGGCACGATCATCGAGGATGCGGGCATGACGGAAGTGCTGCGCAAACTCAAGGGTGAGGTTTTCGTCATGAGCGTAGGTGAGCCACTGTCCGCGGCGCCGGAGCTCGGTGACTTCCGGGCGACGCTCAGGAATGAGCTCGAGTTCGAGGTAGAGCTCAGTCGCGGCCAGAGTCTCAACGACCTGTTCGATGCGCTCGACCGGAGTGATATCAGCGTCATCAGTATGCGCAACAAGGCGAACCGTCTCGAGGAGCTCTTCATCCGGCTCGTCGAGAACAAGGATGCGCGCGAGGAGGCCGAGGCATGAATGTCGCACTGAACCTGACGGCAATCCGGACGCTGATTCACAAGGAAACGGTCCGAATCCTGCGAATCTGGGTGCAGACGATTGTGCCCCCGGCCATCACAATGACGCTGTACTTCATTATTTTCGGCAACCTGATCGGTCGACGCATCGGCACAATGGACGGCATCGACTACATGCAGTTCATCGCGCCCGGTCTCATCATGATGTCGGTGATCACCAACTCGTACGGCAACGTCGTATCGAGTTTCTTTGGCGCCAAGTTCGCGCGGCATGTCGAGGAGATGCTGGTCTCGCCCATGTCGAATGCTGCGATCATCATTGGCCACGTCGCCGGTGGTGTCATCCGGGGGCTCCTGGTCGGCGGACTCGTCACGATCATTGCGCTGTTCTTCACCAAGCTGTCGGTAGCGCATCCCTTGATTACGCTGTCGATGGTCATCCTGTCGTCCATCGTGTTTTCGCTGATGGGCTTCATCAACGCGATCTACGCGAAGAAATTCGACGATATCTCGCTGATCCCGACCTTCGTACTGACGCCGCTGACGTACCTCGGCGGTGTGTTCTACTCGATCTCGCTGCTGCCGGACTTCTGGCAGGGGGTGTCGAAGGCAAACCCGATCCTCTACATGGTCAACGCCTTCCGCTATGGCATCCTCGGGAGCTCGGACATCAGCGTCGTGTACGCCTATGCAATCGTGCTCTTTTTTATCGTGGTTCTTTTCTCCGTCTCCCTGATGCTCATGAATCGCGGCACGGGGATACGCGAGTAAGGTGTGCGGTCGCTTCGCTTTTTACTCACCGGCCGAGGCGGCCGTTCGCCTGTTCGGGGCCGACGCAAGCCTCGACGTTGACCCGCGCTACAACATAGTGCCGACCCAGTATGTCGTTGCCGTTCGCAACGCCGAGGACGGCAGTCGCGAGGCCGCCAGCCTCAAGTGGGGGTTGATACCGTTCTGGGCGAAGGACCCGGCAATCGGCAACCGCATGATCAACGCCCGCGCCGAAACGGTGGCGGAGAAACCGGCCTACCGCAACGCCTTCAGGCACCGCCGCTGCGTCGTGCTGGCCGACGGCTTCTACGAATGGCGCCGCGACGGCTCGGCAAAGACGCCGTACTTCATTACTACCGAGAGCGATCAGCCTTTCGGGCTCGCCGCCCTCTGGGAGTCGTGGACCGACAAGGCGTCGGGCGAACACATCGAGTCGACAACGCTGATTACGACGTCTGCAAGCGCGGCCATCGAGCCCTTGCATCATCGTATGCCCGTCGTGCTTGACCCGGGCCTCGCCACCGCGTGGCTCGAGGGTGACAACGAACTCATCGCGGCCGGGGCGCCAGAGAGCCCTGCACTCGTGGCCTGGCCGGTCGACAAGCGCGTCAATAACGCGCGTAACGACGGGGAAGATCTCGTGGATCCCGTGGGCGATCCACTCAAGGCCGGTTAAGATCTCGAAGCGGTGCGCTCATTGCGGGCGCCGGGGGACAGGACATGCTCAAGTATCTGCCAGGGTTCATCGGTGCCACGGTCGCAATGACGGTGTTTCGGTTTACGCCGTTTATCGATCCACTGTGGCTGCGCTTCGTCATCTTCGGTGCGGTCTACGTTGCCGTTACGATTGCCGTCGACAAATCGCTGTCGAACTACGGCAAGAAAGGCTGAGCGATCGCTGCTGCCGGCCGGCGAGTCGCCGGGAACGTTTGTCATAAGTGAGTGCCGGGGAACATATGTACCTCGTGAGGCGGTTTTGCTACTTTCCCGCGGGACATCCCGACAATGGAGCCAACCATGCTCAGACCCGTCGCGCTGGTCGTCTTGCTGATCGCATCCTTAACCGCGCACGCTGAGTCCCTGCCGACCGAGTACTTCGTCAAGGACGGTGACTACCTCGACGTTGCCCTGTCGCCGTCGGGCAAGCGGCTGGCTGCGCAGGCGCGGGTGAACGGTATGGTTGTCATGGCGGTCATCGATCGTGCGAGTAACCAGGTCGTCGGCGGTGTTCGTCCTGAAGCCGACAGCGCCATTCACTCGGTAGACTGGATCAACGACGAACGCCTCGTGTTCTCCTATGCGGCGGAGGTCTACGGTCTGGACCAGCCCGTGGCGACCGGCGAGCTCTTCGGCATCAACTACGACGGCTCGGGGCGTGAGCTCCTCGCAGGATACCGCGCATCCGACGCGCGAACCGGATCACGGCTCAGCAACAAGGAGAGCGACCGGTCGAGCTTCTTTCTCGTCGATACGCTCGAAGGCGAAGCCAAGCACGTACTCGTGATCGAGTACCCGTGGTCGAAGGACGGCCGGCTCTGGTACGACAATCGCCAGAAACTGCCGACCGTTAGTCGCCTGAACGTCAACTCGGGGAAAAAGAAGACGGTCGAGGTGCTGCCGTTCCGGAACGCTTATCCCTATGTCTCGAGAGATGGCACCCTCCGTTTTGTGACCTACGAGAACGAGGCGGGACTTGCCGAGGCTGCCTATCGCGAAAACAGGGATGCCGAGTGGCAAAGTCTCGCGGGAGTATTCGACCTTGCAGATGAGATGATCGTGGTCGGGCTGAACGATGCCGGTAACGCCGCGTTCCTCAAAGGCCGCTTCGGCGAGGACCAGTTCTACACGATCTACCGCCTCGATTTCGCCAACAAGTCCTACGACGCCCTGTTTACCGATCTCGACGCCGATATCGTTGACTGGATAGAGGACCCCGCGACGGGCGAGATCGTCGTTGGCAAATCGGAGCGCGCCAAGCCGCGCTATCACTATGCTGCCGTCGACAGTTCCATTAAGACGACGCACAAGAAGCTCGCCAAGGCGTTCGCCGGTCAGGCTGTTGATATCGTCAGTGCAACAGACGACGGCAGTGAGCTCATGGTTCGCGTGTCGAGCGACACCAACCCCGGTGAGTTCTACATTTTCGATACCGACACGAACAAGGCGGACTTCTTCTGGGCCAACATGTCGTGGATTGATCCGCGAAAAATGCGGCCGATGATCGTCGACGACGTGACGACCGAGGACGGTCTCAAGTTGCCCGTCCGGCTGACCCTCCCCGAAGGCGATGGCCCTGCGCCCCTGATCGTACATCCTCACGGCGGTCCCCACGGGGTCGCGGATACCTGGGGCTTCAACCACGAAGTCCAGCTGCTCGCGAGTCGTGGCTACGCCGTCTTGCAGGTCAACTTTCGCGGCAGCGGTTATTTCGGCGACCGCTTCATGAAGGCCGGCTACCAGGAATGGGGCGGCAAGATGATCGAGGATATTGCGACCGCAACGCACTGGGCCATGCAGCGACCCGATATCGACGAGACTCGTGTCTGCGCGTATGGCGCGAGCTACGGCGCCTACGCGGCTTACATGCTGGCAGTGCGTGAGCCCGATCTCCTGACGTGCACGGCCGGGTACGTAGGCGTCTATGACCTCAATATCATGTTCAGCAAGGGCGACATTCCACAGAACTGGGGTGGCCTCGGCTACCTGCAGCGCGTGCTTGGCACCGATCCTGCCCGGCTCGCTGAGTTCAGCCCGGTCAACCATGCCGACAAGATCCAGGCCGAGACGCTGCTGATCCACGGCGATGCAGACCGGCGGGCACCGATTGCCCACGCGAGGGCCATGCGCAAGGCGCTGCAGGACGCCGGCACAGAGCCAGGCTGGATTCGTCTCGACCAGAGCGGCCACGGCGCCGGTAGTCTCGAGAACAGGCTGGAACTCTACGAGGGGCTGCTTGCGTTTCTGGACAGCAACCTCATGACACCGGGACCCTGACATCTGGTCCCTACCTGCCCTCGGCAGTAAGCTCGCAGCATGATTCGACTACCCCTGCTGCTGCTCGCTGGCATACTGGTGCTTCAGCCGGCGCTGCTGCACGCTGATACCTGTGACGGCCTCCTGTTCGCGACGGACTATGCCGGCGCGCCGTCGGCCGGGTCCAGGGAAGCCTTGCTGCACGCCGTCAACAGGGGTGAGCCGATTCGCGTCGGCTGGACGTTCGACTTCGACGACGACGGCGAGGGTGACCTCTCTCACTGGAGCGATGCCGCTATTCTGTCCGTCTGGGAGGGCAACGTGTTTGCCCAGGTCGATGCAGTGCATACCCAGCGGCCGCTGGCCGGGGCCGGTATCGAGTTGCGCGAAGCCTTTGTCGAATGGAGGGGCTCGCTCGGCAGCGATGGCCGGATCGAGGGTCGCTACAGCGATGGCTCTGCGTTCCCTGCCGATCTGAGCGCGAGCATCCGCTGGTGCCGCGCCGTCCCGGCGACGCCCGGCTGGGTACTCCTGTATCGGCACGATACCGACGGCGCGCCCGTGTCAGGCTCGAAGGAGGCTCTCTTTGCGGCCATTCGTGCCGGTCAGCCAATCCAGGTTGGCTGGGGCTTTCGTGCGGAACGCGATGGACGGACCGTGTCTGCCGAACATCTTGTGACGCCGGTGTTCCTCGCCATCATCAACGGCACGGATGTGTCGGCGCAGCTGCCGGAACACGTCGCGCAGCAGAGCTATCTCGATGCCAACCGGGCGTTATTCGATGACCCTGCCGTCATGTGGCGCGGCCTCATGTCGACACGCGGCAGCTTTGACGCCGTCTGGGTGAATCGTGCGAGTGGTGAAACCGTACGCCGCTACCCGCAGCGCGCGGCGCTGAGCTGGTACGCGCCGGCGTTTGCCGATTCGGACACGCCAACGCTTGCGGTGCCGGGCGGCGTCAGGCGCGACGAGTCACGCGCGGACGAGCGAATCCCCCAATAGGCCTATGCCTCGGGGCTCTTGCCCAGCGGAACGTCTGGCATCGTGCCGACGAGCAGCGTTCCGGGTCCGCCGTGCACGCCGAGCGCGGAGCCGAGCTCGGTAATCGTCAGGCGGCTGATGTCGGGCAGGACCTCGTGCATGGCGGTAGCAAGCTCGTCCGCGTCCTCCGGGCACAGGGCGTGGCCGATCGAAACCCGCATCGGACCGTCGATCGCGCTGTTGTCGGCAACGAGCTTTGCGAAGCGCTTGAGGCGTCGGCGCCGCCCGAGGAGAAAGCCGCCGTTGGTTACTCTGCCGTCCGGGAATGTCCGGATGATTGGCGTGAGTCGCAGGAGGTCCGCAATCGGTTTGACGTAGCTCGGGACGCGGCCGCCGCGAACGGCGAAATTCAGGTCCTTGACCAGCGCCATTGTGCGGGTAAGCGGGATCTGTCGTTCAAGTATTTCCGTGGTTGCATCAAGAGACAGGCCAGCCTCCGCACACTCGGCGGCCAGCACGACGAGCAGACCTTCACCGGTCGAGGCATTCTTTGAGTCGACCACGTGCACAGTCCCAGGGGAATCAAGTCGTTCGGCAGCCGAAACGGCAGCCTGGTGCGTGCCACTCGGCACCGTCGACAGGTTGATCGAGAGCACGTCCGGGTAGTGCGAGGTGAGAAACTGGAACTGGCGCCGGAAGTCGCCGGGAGCGGGCTGCGACGTGGTGGGGTGCACAGGGTTCGTCTCGACCTCGGCGAAGAACTCTTCACTGGTGATGCTCACCTTGTCGATGAAGCTGCGATCTCCAAAGTGAATCCGACAGGGCACCATATGAATATCAAGGCACTCCAGGTCCTCGTCCGCAATATCCGCCGCCGAATCGGTAATGACGCCGAACTGCCGTACGGTATCGTGGCTGCTGTGAGTCTGCCGATGCATGTCGTCGGCCTTCTCAGCGCTGACCGTGCCGTACTCACCCGCAATGCGAAATACCTGGTCGGGCTCGTCAACATGAATATGGACCTTTGCTTTACGTTTCGTCCCTGCAAGCACCAGTGAGTCACCGAGTTCGGATAGTGACTCGCGGAGCTTGCGCCGGTCGATATCCGATCCGGAGACGAGGCACTCGGTGCAGTAGCGAAACCGTGAGTCTTCGTGGCTGAAGGCAGCAACGTCGATGACCTCGGTGGTCGCAGCGACCTTGGGGCGTGGCGTCATTCGACCATCGACGAGAAACTCCATTGCGCCTTCGATAATTGCCACGAAGCCCTTGGCACCGGCATCAACGACGCCGGCACGGCGCAGTACCTCGAGTTGGTCTGGTGTTTCGGCCAGCGCCTGACGCAGTCGCTCGACGCTATTCGGCAACAGGACGTTGAAGCTGTCCTCCTTGAGTTCGACGGCCTGGCGACGGGTCGCTGCCGCAAACGCCGCAATGACGGAGAGTATCGTGCCCTCGCGCGGTTCGGCGATGGCGTCGTGGGCATACTCGCTGCCCGTTTCGACAGCCTTGCCGAAGGTGTAGGTCGTGAAGCGACTGACCTCGCCGGCCGAATCCGACAGCCCCTGGAAAAACTGCGCAAGGATCGCACCGGAGTTGCCGCGGGCGCCATCGAGCAGGGCGTCGGCCAGCGCCGCGAGCAGCGTGCCGAGATGATCGAACTCACGGTCCAGCACCCCCAGCGCCGAGCCCACGGTCAGGCTCATGTTGGTCCCCGTGTCGCTGTCCGGTACCGGGAAGACGTTGATGCGGTTGAGTTCGTCCTGCTCGCCGATGACGCGGTGAAAGCCTGACTTGAGTGCAAGAGCGAGGCGGTCACCGGTCAGGTGACGTGAGTCCGACGTATCCAAGGCGTCTGCTCCTCTTATTCCCGCGGCAGCGTGAACTGCTGGCCCTGGTAGGACAGGATTACCCCGTCGGGCGTAATCTCCCGCACGGTCGGGCCGCTGTCGAGTACGTCACCCTCACGGAGCTTCGTCATATTGACGAAGACGAAGCGGTCCGCCGGCGTCGAGCTGAAGACGTGTATGTCGAGATTCAGGTCCGGCAGGTTGAGGCCGTTGTTGAGACGTACCTCGTTGAGCGTCGGCAGGGACTGCAGGTTCGACGACGAAGGCGCAACAACGGGCGGCGCGGCCCGCGGTGCTGGCTGCGACGGTTCCGCCGCTTCGACAGGCGTCGTTCGTGCCGAAGGCGCGGGCTGCCGGGACGGCCGTTCCACTTCGGTCGCATCGAGTCGCTCGGCGAAGCTAGGCGCTTGTCGAGCCACCGTTTCCGAGCGCGCCATGACGGGGGCGGGGCCCGGGGCCTCTTGCCTGGCCACGGCTGGTGCCCGATCCGGGCGCAGCATCAAGAGAGCCACCACGACAACGTTGACGACGAGCAGGCCAATCAGGACCCACATCCAGCGTGGGGTCTGCGCCTCGCCGCTGGCCCGCGGGACCGTTGCGAACTCGGCCGTAGCCTGCTCCTGGCGCTCGGTCTCCGACTTCTTCAGTGCATCGAGAATGAACGACATAAGGCTAGTCCCTCGCCAGTCGCGCAGTTGTCAGCCGCGGACGATCGTCGGCGGCCAGCAGCGAGTTGATGATGATCTGCGTTTGCTGGCCGGCGTAGCCGTCGACGCTGATGCGCTGATCTCTCTGGAAATCGCGAACCCGCGCGGCCAGGCCCGGGTCGTAGTCAGGTGAGTCCAGCGGTTCGGCGCGGTAGCGCGTGTCGATATCGGCCAGACTTTGCCGCAGCCATGCCACGGCCGGACTCGACGTGCCCGGGCTGAGCGCCGCCGTCGCCGCCGGCCTCCACAGCAGGACGAACTCACCGAACCAGGACTCGGAGACATCGGGCAGCGGGTGACTGACGGCAACCCCGGCAATCGCGAGCTCGGCAACCTCACCGTTCAGCTTGGCCAGCACGATGTCGTGGCTGTCGCCGGCGCTATCGGTCAAGGTCAGGATGGCCGGGCGGTCGAGCTGCCTGAGACTCGACCAGTTGCCGCGCTGGCTGAAACAGGCAAGCCCGCGTGCCGCCGCCTGCTCACAGGGCGCCGGTCCGTCTACGTTGAAGTCTTCGCCCCAGAGCGCAAAGAGCCCCGACCACGCAGATTCGGCAAAGGTCAGGTCACGAGCCAGCCTGAGCTGCTCGTCGAGCGTCTCGACGTCGTCGTCCGTCGCTGCCGGGAGAGGCTCTGCCACCGCGACGATCGTCGCGGCGCTATCGACTTCAGCCGCCGGCGCCGCATCGGCGACGGCCGGAGGCGGTGTATCTTCGGGCGTTTCCACCGGAGCTTCTACTGGCGCTGCGGCCGTGACGACGGCAGGCGCCGGCGTCAACGGCAGCTGCTGCCACAGCGTTGCCGCGACGACAGCCGTTGTCGCAAGCGCGGCCGCGGGCAAGAGAAAGCGCTGCCATGCCGGTTTGACGTTCGTGCCGGCGATCTCGTTGGCGGCACGTCGCACGATGCCTTTGCCGACGCGTCGCGATTCACGGGCATAGGCACCGAGCAGCGCACGGTCGCAGATGACATTGACGAGTCGCGGCACGCCCCCGGAAATGCGATAGACCTCACGCTTGCCGCCCGCGTCGAAGACTTCGCCGATTGCCCCGGCAACCTTCAGGCGATGCTCGATGTAAGCCGCCGTTTCGTCACGTGACAGAGGTTCGAGGTGGTAGCGCCCCGTGATCCGCTGCGCGAGCTGGCGCAGGTCGTTACGGGCCAGGAGTTCACGCAGCTCCGGTTGCCCGATCAGGATGATTTGCAGGAGTTTCTGGCGCGCCGTTTCGAGATTGGTCAGCAGGCGGACCTGCTCGAGGACGTCGCGAGCAAGATTCTGCGCCTCATCGACGATCAGGATCGTGCGGCGGCCCTCACTGTGCGCCGCGAGGAGATGCTGGTTCAGGCAATCGATCAGCGCCTTGCTGCTGTAAGGCTCACCCGGCGTTTCGATGCCGAGCTCCTCGCAGATCGTGGCCAGGAACTCGAGCGCCGAGAGCTGCGGATTCAGCACCACGGCAACGTCGGCATGGTCAGGCATGCGATTCGTAAGCAGGGTGCGGACCAGCGTGGTCTTGCCGGTACCGACTTCGCCGGTCAGCTGGATGAAGCCGCCGGATTCCGTCACGCCGTAAACGAGGTGCGCAAGCGCCTCGCCATGCTGCTCACTCATGAACAGGTAGCGGGGGTCCGGAGTGATTGAGAAGGGCTTCTCGTTGAGGCCGAAAAAACTGGTATACATAATCTTATTCTGACCAGGCCGGCGCCTCGGCCGGCAGCGCTCTGTCGTCGCGGGCTGACCAGCGCCCGGCCGCAAATAGTACCCTAATTCCGCCTGAAGCTCCGCGCCCTGCCGATTTCCATGCCCGGGAAGCGCTCGCGGATGCTGTCCAGTGCTTCGTCGACAGAGCTGTCCTCTGCGTCGAAGAGGTCGGCTTGTCCCGCCGGCGCGAGCTGGCTGCCGCCGACCCCGAGGAGTCGCACTGCCGCTCCCGGCTGTTCGGCGAGCCAGCCGCCGAGGAGATCGCGGGCTACGGCGTAGAGCTGCTCGGTACCGTTGCTTGGATGGCCAAGGCGCGTCTGTCGTGTGTAGGTCGAAAAGTCGGCACGGCGGATCTTGACCTGTACCGTGCCGGCGACGACGCCCGCCTTGCGCAGCCGCCCGGCCGTGCGCTCGGTCAGCGCGATGAGCCGGGTACGCATCCGTTCCGGATCGACGAGATCCTCGTCGTAGGTCTCCTCGGCGCTGATCGATTTTTCTTCCCGATACGGCACAACGGGGCGGTCGTCGTCGCCGCGGGCACGCCGCCGCATCGAGTCCGCGTAGCGGCCGAATACCGATTCGAGCACGCGCGGCGCGGCGTCCCGAAGGTCCCCGACCGTCCTGATGCCGGTGCCATCGAGACGCTTCAGGGTTTCACGGCCTATACCGGGGATCACGGCAACCGGCAGCGGATCGAGCTTGTACTGCCGATCGGCGCCGAGGATGACGGTCAGTCCATCGGGCTTGTCGAGGTCGGACGCGATCTTTGCGACGAGCTTGTTTTCCGCCACGCCGACCGACGCGGTCAGTGCGGTGGTCTCGGCAATGCGTGTCTTGATGTGCCGGCCGATCGACTCGCCGCTGCCAAACAGCTTCAGGCTGCCGGTCACGTCGAGGAAAGCCTCATCAAGCGACAGCCCCTCGACCAGCGGTGTGAACTCGCGAAAGACGTCGAAGATCTGGGCGGACACGCACTTGTAGCGATCGAAGCGTGGCCGGATCTGGATGAGTTCACCGCAGCGGCGGCGTGCCTCGGCCATGGGCATGGCCGAACGAATGCCGAAGCGTCGTGCCTCGTAGCTGGCAGCACAAACGACGCCTCGATTGCCGGTGCCGCCGACGACCACGGGCTTGCCGCGATGCTCGGGATTGTCGCGCTGCTCTACCGAGGCGTAGAACGCGTCCATGTCGACATGGAGTATCGAGCGCCGGCTAGTTGTCACGATGCACGATGTATCGCGCGAGCCAGCGCAGCGGCTCGCCACTGCTGCCGAGACAGTCGAGCTCGGCAAGGTTCGCTTCAAGCAGCTCCTCGCAGCGCGCGTGGGCGGCCTCGAGGCCGAACAGCCCCGGGTAACTGGCCTTGTCCAGTTCAGCGTCACTGCCCGCAGGCTTCCCGATGACGTCGGTTTCACCCTCGACGTCGAGGATGTCGTCCTTGATCTGGAAGGCTAAGCCGATGCCACGGGCGAAGCGGTCGAGCGAGCGAAAGGTCTCCTCGTCGAGCTCGGTCGCAAGCAGGCAGGCCGAGACGACGGCGGCGTGAATCAGCGCGCCGGTCTTTAGTGAGAACATATGCTCGACTTCGGGCTGGGTCAGGCGCTTGCCCTCGGAGTCGAGGTCGATCGACTGTCCGCCCGTCATGCCGATGGAGCCGCAGGCGCCGGCCAGGAGTCGCACGAGTTCGACGCGCGCACGGTGAGGCGCGCCGGCAAGATCGGCGAGCACCTGGAAGGCCAGCGGTTGCAGCGCGTCGGCGGCGAGGATTGCCGTTGCTTCGTCGAACTTCCGGTGCACGGTGGGCTGGCCGCGCCTGAGGTCGTCGTCATCCATGGCCGGCAGGTCATCGTGCACGAGCGAGAACGCATGGATCAGTTCAATTGCCGTGCCCGGCGCGTCGAGCAGCTCGGGCGCTACCCCGAGGCTTTCCCCGGTGGCATACGTGAGCAGCGGACGTACGCGCTTGCCGCCGTTGAACACGGCATACCGCATTGCTTCGTGCAGGCGCTCGGGTTGCTCGCTGGCGGCAGGCAGCGCCTTGTCGAGTGCCAGGTCTACGCGTTGTGTGTAGGCGTCAATGCGCTCGCCGAAACTGCCGGACACGCCGTCGCTCCTCAAACCGGGCGCCTAGCCTACACGATTTTTGCGGCTTCGGGCTGGGCTATACTGTGCGCCCTTTCGCCGACGCTCAGTACGGACAGACTACATGCGGAGCACCGCACGCGCGCACCCGAACATTGCACTGATCAAGTACTGGGGCAAGCGCAATAACGAGCTCAACCTGCCGGCCGTGGGCTCGATCTCGATAACCCTCGACGCCCTGTATACCGACATGTCCGTCGAGCTTGACAGGGCGCTCGAGTCCGACACCCTGAGCGTCAACGGCAAGCCAGCCCCGTCGATGCTGGCGCGCGTATCGGGCTGTCTCGACAGCGTGCTCGGCAGCGACCGGCTGCGGGCGCGCGTGGAATCCTCCGGGAACTTCCCCGTCGCTGCGGGCCTCGCGTCATCGGCGTCGGCGTTTGCGGCCTGTGTCGTTGCGGCTGACGCAGCGGATACCGTCGAGCGATCGCGCGCCGCACTCGCGAATCTTGCAGGTCGCGCTTCGGGGTCCGCGGCGCGCTCGCTGTACGGTGGTTTCGTCGAACTCGCCAACGACGATGACGCCGTGGTAGTAGCGCCGCTGCTTGCGCCCGGCGAATGGCCGCTCGAGGTCGTCGTTGCGATTACGAGCGAAGCGGAGAAACCGGTGTCGTCCGGCGATGCCATGGAGCTGAGCCGCAAGACCTCGCCGTTTTATGCACGCTGGGTGGATGAGCAGCCCGACGATCTGGACGTTGCTCGTCGCGCCATCGAGGCGCGGGACTTCGATCGCCTGGCACAGGTGGCGGAGCACAACTGCCTGAAGATGCACTCCGTGATGTGGACCTCGCGGCCGCCGCTCGTGTACTGGTCGGCGGCAACGATTGCCTGCATGGAAACGGTTCGCCGGCTGCGCGGCGAGGGGCTGCCCGTGTTCTTCACGATCGACGCCGGTCCGCAGGTCAAGGCGGTCTGTGAACCGAGCTGCCGTCCTGCGGTCGAGCAAGCGCTCGAGGCGACGCCGGGCGTCGTCCGCACGATGACTACCGGGCTCGGTGAGGGTGCGCGCCGGCTGGAGCTTCGGTGAGGCGACTTGTCGTCAGCGCGCCGGGCAAGCTCGTACTGACCGGCGAGTACGCGGTGTTGTTCGGTGCGCCGGCCATGTCGGCAGCGGTCGACCGCCGCGCGGTAGTGACGATCAGCGAAGCGCCGGCAGAGCGCGAAACCGGTGAGGTGCTGATCAGTACCCTCGGCTACGAGAACGGGCTCTACAGGTTCCGGCCCGACGGCGACAGCCTATCCTGGGACGAGTCGCAGCGAGCGCTCAGCCTGTTCGCCCTGTCGTGGCTCAGTTGTCGCATGGGCAGCACTACCGGTCTTGCGATCGAGCTCGACACCTCTTCGTTCAGCGATGGAGAGCGCAAGTTGGGGCTCGGCTCGTCAGCGGCGCTCGTGAGTGCGCTGGTGGCAGCGCTGATCGAATGGGCCGGCAAGCCGGAAGACGCAGCCGAGGTGGCCCAGCAAACGCATCGCTGGCTGCAGCGCTTCCGGGGCAGCGGCGTCGATGTGGCAACGAGCGTAGCGGGTGGTCTCGTGAGCTTCCGGCGTCTTGATCATACCGCCGTCGAGGTTGCCACCGTCGGCTGGCCTGAAGGCCTCGAAGCGGCTGTGCTGTGGTCAGGAACGCCCGTGAGCACGCCGTCGAAGCTCGCCGTGCTCGAGGAGCGAGGCCGGCTGGGCATCGTGGATACCCTCGTCGCCGCGGCCGAGCAGGCTGCCGATGCATGGGGGTCTGGCGAGGCCGGCACGGCGCTCGACGCAACCGCACGCTTTACCGAGGTGCTGGACAGCTTCAGCGCTGCATACGGCCTCGAGGTGTTCGCCGCGGGGCACCGGGCACTGCGCGAACTGGCAGACGAACGGGGTCTCGTGTACAAACCCTGCGGTGCCGGCGGCGGCGATGCCGGTGTGGTGCTCGGGACGAGCCCGGGCGCCGTGGAGGATTTTGTGGACCGCGCCGGGCACGAGGGTTACGTACCGCTGCCCGTCGCGCTGGGTGGCCGCAGTGAAGTGAAAGGACTGACCGTCGAATGGACGCAAGGCTGAAGAGCCTCTACAGGCTGAACGTTCCGGAACGCGTTGCCCAGCTCGTCAAGCACGGCTGGCTGACCGACGATGATGCCGAGGCGTTAACTGAAGGCAGGACCCTGCTGAGCGTCCGCCAGGCCGACAAGATCATCGAAAACGTCGTCGGCACGTTCTCGCTGCCGCTCGCCGTAGCGCCGAACTTCTCTCTGAACGGCCGCGACTACATGGTTCCCATGGTGGTCGAGGAACCGTCGATTGTCGCGGCGCTCAGCAACGCGGCGAAGCTCGCGCGCGACAACGGCGGCTTCGTCTCCGTGCTGACCGATTCACGACTCATCGGCCAGGTACATCTGGTGGATGTGCCGGACGTCGACGCGGCGATCGCGGCGATTGCTTCGAAGGCCCCGGAACTGATCGACGAGGCAAATCGCGTCCATCCACGACTCGTGAAACGCGGCGGCGGCGTTACCGCCGTCGAGGGTCTGAAGACCGAGCTCGCCGACGGCCAAACGGCGCTGACCGTACACTTCAAGGTGGACACCTGCGATGCCATGGGCGCCAACCTCGTTAACACCTTGTGCGAGGCCATGGCGCCGAGGCTCGCGGAGCTAACGGGCGGCAGCGTCGCGATGCGCATCCTGTCGAATCTCGCGGATGAGTCGCTGGTGACGGCGCACATGCGCGTCCGCACCGACCAGCTCGCCCGCGGCGGGATGGACGGCAAGGAGGTTGCACGCCGCATCGTCACGGCGAGCGAGATCGCGGCTGCCGATCCCTACCGGGCGGCAACGCACAACAAGGGCATCATGAACGGCATCGACCCGCTCGCTATTGCGACCGGCAATGACTGGCGCGCGATCGAGGCGGGCGCGCACGCCTACGCCGCAAGGAACGGCCGCTACGGGTCGCTGACGCGCTGGTGGCTTGAAGATGACGAGCTCTGCGGTGAGATCAAGCTGCCGATCAAGGTGGGTACGGTCGGCGGAACTCTCGATGCGAATCCACAGGCGGCGCTATGCCTTGCGATGACGGGCGTTCGCTCGGCCACCGAGCTCGCCGAGCTCATGGCGGCCGCCGGTCTCGCGCAGAACTTCGCGGCCATCCGGGCGCTGGCCTCGACAGGTATCCAGGAAGGTCATATGCGCCTGCACGCGCGCAGCGTCGTTGCCTCGCTCGATGCGCCTGCCGAGCACTTCGAGACGGCCGTGCGGCGACTTGTCGCCAGTGGCGAAATCAAGGACTGGAAGGCACGCGAGATACTCGATGCGCTGGCCCGGGAGTCCGAACAGGTCGAGCTTTCCGGACACTCTGCCGGCAAGGTAATTCTGCTCGGCGAGCACGCGGTGGTGTACGGCAGTCATGCGCTCGCGTTACCGATACGTGATGCCATGCGAGCTGGAGTGCGCGTCGGCGGCGACGGCATGCGCCTCAAGATTCCGGCATGGCATACCGACGTCATCGTCGATATCCGTGAGCCGGAGGCCCGCGGCTTTGCCGCCACCGCGGCGCTGATACTCGATGCGCTGGATATCGAGGAGCGCAATCTCGAGCTGACGATCTTCACCCGTCTGCCACGCGCCATGGGACTTGGATCGTCGGCGTCGCTTGCCGTGGCGGTGATTCGCGCACTCGTGTCGACCTTCGACCTCGGTCTCGACGACGCGGCCGTCAACGCGCTCGCTTTTCGCTGCGAGATGCTCGCCCACGGTACGCCGTCGGGTGTCGACAACACCCTTGCCACCTACGCCGAGCCGCTCCTGTTCCAGAACCGGGGTGAGCTCGAGACGCGGCCCTTGCGCCTTGCGGCCGCGCCGCCCGTCATTGTCGCGTGGGGCGACGAGCCGGGGCTGACGGCGAAACAGGTGGCGGGCGTCCGCGAACGTCGGCTGCGCGCGCCTGCGCATTTCGACGCCGTGTTCGAGCGTATCGACCAGTTGACCCTGGCAAGCGCGGACGCGCTCGAGGCTGCCGACTATCGCGCGGTCGGCGATGCGATGAACCTCTGCCATGGCCTCCTGAACGGCATTGGCGTCTCGACGCCGACGCTCGAGCGAATGGTGCATATTGCCCGGCAGGCAGGCGCCTATGGCGCGAAGCTGACGGGCGGCGGCGGTGGCGGCTCCATCGTGGCGCTGTGCCCGGAAAATCCCGGAACTGTCATCGAGGCATTGGAGTCGTACGGCTTCACGACACTTGGCAGTGAATGGCTGGAGCACCCGATCCCCTGATGTCCAACCCTGACCGCATTGTTTCCTCGGAAGCGGAACAGCTGATCCTCGTCGATCGGGACGACAACGAGGCCGGCTTCCTGTCGAAGGCAGCCTGTCATGACGGAGACGGCCAGCTGCACCGGGCGTTTTCGATTTTCCTGTTCAACGAGAACGGCGAACTCCTGCTGCAGCAGCGTGCCGCCGGCAAGCGCCTGTGGCCAGGGTTCTGGTCCAACACCTGTTGCAGCCATCCGCGTCGCGGCGAATCGATCGAGCTCGCAAGCGAACGTCGCCTTGACGATGAACTCAATATTCGCGCGGAGCTCGAGTTCGTCTACAAGTTCGTCTACCAGGCGTCCTTCGGCGACGCGGGATCAGAGCACGAACTCTGTCACGTCTTCCTCGGCCGGGTAACCGACGAGCCGCGGCCGAACGTCAGCGAAATCGCGGCAACGCGATACGTGTCGCCGGCCGAACTCGATCGCGAATTCGCCGAACAGCCTGAGCGACTGACCCCCTGGTTCAAACTGGAGTGGCAGGCGCTGACGCGGCGTCACGCCGACGTGCTGCGGCGCTATACCGGCTGACGCGTTCCCCCGCCGGCCGCTACAGCGTGTCGGGATTGATGCCGGATCCACGGAGCCAGTTCTCGTCCAGCTGCCAGCGGACGCGATTGACGCCCTCGGCGTCAACCACGGTTTTCTGCGCCCTGGCCTGGACGGCGGCGAGCGACTCTTGCGCCTCGATCATGGCCTCGGAATCGGCCGCTTCGCCCGCGAGCGCCGGGTACAGGATCGCGAGGGCCCGGTAGGCCGGGAATTCGGCCGACCGCGGCGTCGTCATTGTCGCCACGCCGTTCTCGAGTCCGGTGACGCGAAAGCGGTAGGGGTAGGAGGCGAGGACCGAGTCGTTCTTGAGCAGCGTGTTGAGGCGCCTGACGTCCGGGCTCTCGTAGAACAAGTAGAACAGGAGGAAGAGTCCTGCGGCAGCGAGCAGAAGGGAGTAATTCCTCGTGAACTTGTCCATGCGTAACACCGGGCGGTGATTCGGCCACGGTCGGGTGAAGCTGACACGTTACGGAAAAGGCTAGCAGGCGGACTGAAGGATGACCGTCCGTACTTGTCGCAATGGCTCGCGCAGACGGCCTATTTGCCGGCGTAGCGGTAGTACTCGATGCCGAGATCGCTGAAGTGGCGTTCGTCGGCATTGCCGACGCGGTCGATGACGAACTCGTTCTGCGGGATATAGGCGAGGTTCTGGACCTGGCGACCGTCATGTAGCGCCGCGTACTGCTCGAAATCGAGATCGACGGCCGTACTCATGGCCTCGGCGAAGCGTATCTTCTCGGAGGCCGAACGCCACTCATCCGCCATGTACAGCGGGATGACCTCAGCGGCGTCGCCGCTGCCGTAGCCCATCGTCAGCACTTCCTCGCGCGGCGCCAGGCAGTCCTCTTCGTAGGCCTGTTCGAAGCCGGCCGCCATCCAGGCCGGCAGCGCGGCCGTGTAGAGATTGCCCAGGTCGAGCATCGTGTCACTGCCGAGCGCGAGCTTGTCGAGGATCTCACGCCGGAAATGGCGCGATGCCCGGAACGCGCGCAGCACCGCCATCGTCAGCGGGTAGGCCTCTGCCTGGACCGTGTCGGGGGCAGCGAGCGTCGCAACCTCGGGACTCGACTGCATCTCCTCCAGCAGCGCATCGGGATCAACGCCCGACTCATAGCAATAGGACGCGAGCTCGGCACGCGCCTCGGCGTTGCCCGTCGACAGCGCGAACAGGTACGCAATCGCGAGGCCGGTCTCCGGCATGCGCCGGTACGGCCGGTGCATGAACAGCGTCCGCAGCGAATCGAGGTACTGCCAGGCGTTCACGCCGCGCTTCTCGTACATGTCGACCAGCGCGTTGACGGTCTCGTCGACGTAGCAGGTCGTCGAGTACTTGCCGTTGAATACGGGAAAGTCCTGTACCTGGTGCGTCTGGCTGCGATCCTGTCCGCAGAAGCGCAGCATCGGCTTGCGGAAGTCGATGACGCGGTAGTCCGAGGCCGAGCCCGAATTGACGAGGTCGGCCACGGCGAGCTTCGGCTCTTCTTCGAGCAGCATGGCTACTGCGCCCGCGCCCTGCGTCGGTTCACCGCTCGAACCGCGGGCATACTCGGCAATATCGGCACACACGACGATCGCCTGGCTGCCGGCACCGTCCAGCGCAAGGTGGCGAATCGCGCCCTTCATGCCGTAGACGCCACCAAGGCAAGCATGCTTGTATTCGGGTACCTCGCAGCGCCGGGATATCGGCGGCAGGCCACGCGCTATGAGCGCCCGGTCGACCATGCCCTTGACGATGATGGCGCCGGCGGAGTTGTCGGTGCTCGATTCCGTCCCGAGGCCAAGGAACTTCACGCGGCTCGGGTCGATATCGTACTGCTCGATCAGCCGCATGACGGCGGTTGCCGCCAGGGTGTAGACGCTTTGTTCGGGTCCGCGGACGCGGAAGCTCCGCCCGACCACTTCGCGAATCTTCGGCCAGTGATTTCCGGTCCAGTCACACCAGTCCTCAAGCCACACGCGGTATGGCGGGACGTAGGCGGCGAGGCCGCTGATGCCGATTGGTTTGCCTGTCGGGGACATGGACCGGGTCCGGATAAGGATTAGCCCGCGAATTCTAGTGATGTCGGCGGGGCGTCACAACCGTGTCGGCCCTGCGAACACCCCTATTCGACGGTGATCAGTATGACCTCAGAGGCCACCGGGGGCTCATGGGGGATGTGGAAATGGTCGCCGAGCAGCAGCTGCAGCGTGTGCTCGCCCGGCTCGAGATCCAGCGTCGTCGACGTGCTGCCGTCGCCGAAATGGATGTAGTTGTCGGTCGCTGGGATCGGTGCATTGAACGGTGGCAGGGCTGCGTCCACGAGCAGATGATGGTGACCGCTGGCCTCCTGCTGGGTGCCGGCGGTTACCACAGTCATGCCCTCGATACCGAATTCGATCGTCACCGGGCTGGACACGGTTGCGCCGTCAGATGGCGTCACGAAATACACCCGCGCGCCTTCCGGTGAGGGCGTGCGGGGAATGTTGGGTTCGGTGGTCTTCGTTGGTTTGGCGTCAGTCGCCGGTCGGGTCTTGACGGGTGCAACGGACTCCTGGGTGCAGCCGGCCAGAACGAGCAGTGCGAGCGGAACAGCGAGACGTAGGGGTGTGGGCATAAGGGGGGCTCCTCGAGAACTTTGCCAAGGATACCGCGTCGTGGCGAGCGGTGCCTCAGGCGCCTGCAACGGCAATAAGGAAGGCGAACCCGAGCATCAGCGTAAAGCCGATCGAATACGCAATCTTTAGCAGGATGAACTTGAAGAAAGTGACGAACCAGCCCTGCTCGTACACCCGGCGCATCGCTTTGAAGAGGTAGACCGGGATATAAAACGACGTGGCCACGATCGGCAGCACGCCCAGCCAATCAGGCCCGTTCGCAGCACCGACCAGCCGGGCCCAGAGCACCTGCAGGGTAAGCATCAGGAAGAAGAACGCGTGGAAGTGCACGAAGAACAGCAGGTGCTCAACGTAGTATCGCCGCGATAGCGGATAGAGAAAGACGAGCACAAGGGCCATCAACGGCAGCAGGATGAACAGTGCTACGGGTATGTTGTCGATCACGTTCTTGAAGAAACCGTCACCGTCCTCGGTGACGCGCTCGCAGACCGCAATGGCGCGTTCTTTCGACAGGCGCACCTGCAGCCACGCGGGCAGGTCACTGACGTCGTAATCCTCGAGTTCGCAGTTGCCGTCCAGTTCTTCGCCGTCATCGTCCGTGAGCTCGACGTTGATGCCGCCGTCCTCGACGCTGACCCGGCCCCCCGCTTCGGCCTCTGCCGCTTCCCGGGCGTCGGCCTCGATCCGCTCGTTGATGTCGTCAATATCGAGGCCGAACTGCTCCAGCGTCTCGCGCGCTTCTTCCGGGATGGCAGTAAGCTCGTCGCTTTCGGTCTCCGGGCCCCTGTCCGCCGCGGCTGCGTCAGCTGTTTCCGACGATTCGGCATCAGGCGGTGCCGCCGCGCTGCTTTCGGCGGCAGGTTCCTCCGGGACGAAGAACAGCGCCAGTTCCTCCTTGGGCTTGAAGAAGGCGACAACAAAGAACACCAGTGACAGGACGAGATACATGCGAAACGGCGGCATGTAGCGCGCGCGTCGCCCCGACAGGTAGTCGTGGGTCAGGAGTCCGGGTCGCACGAGCAGCGGGATCACCGTTCGCCAGAGTCTCGAGTCGAGTTCGAACAGGTCGCCGAAGGCGTCGCGCACGAGCTCCCAAAGGCTGATCAGGCGATTGGTCGCGCGCTGCCCGCAGTTACCACAGTACTGGCCGCGCAGGACCGCTCCGCAGTTCAGACACTGCTTCGGTGCGGCGCTGTCGTCCCGGTAGGCGTCGTCTTCGCGCAGGACGCGGTTGTCGAGTTCGATCCGCTCACCGAAGGTCTGGCGGGCACCCGGGTAGGTGTCGTTAGCCTCGCGCTCGAGAAAAACGTCGAGCGACTCGTCATCAGTGAAGACATAGCGCCACGTGAAACCTGTGCCATCGTCACCGCCAGGGCCGCTGTGATCGACCGACTCCACCCCGGCGAAGGTGGCCGCGTCGACAACGTGTGCATCCAGCCAGTCGGCAAACTCGCCGACGAGATCCGGCTCTACGCGCGCCGTCTTTTCGTAGAGCGGACCCCCAGGCATTCAGACACGACCAGCCTCAGGAGGCTTTCTTGCGCGCTGCCGTCTTCTTCCGCGGTGCTGCCTTGCGCTTGGCGGCCTTCTGCGGCTTCGATGGTTTGGCGCCCTGCCTGCCGAGCTCCGACGGATCGAAATCGTCGACGTCGAGCAGCGCCGCGACCTTCTCGTGGTAGCTCGCAAGCTCTGCCGCCTCATCCTTGCTGATGACTTCGGCTGCAAGGGCTTCCTCGATCTGCCGGCCAAGGTAGTCGGCACGAATCAGGCCTTCCTTCTTCGCCTGCTTGAGACGTTTCTCGAGCGGCAGAATGGCAGCCGACAGCTCCAGTGCCTCCTGCAAGAGACCAATCGGGTTGCCGGGCTCGATCGTCGTGTAGGCCCACTGACTCAGCCGCTCGCGTGCTTCGCCCGGCGTCGTTGCCAGGGCAACGAGCTTGCCGCCGAGTTCATCGGCGGGCGCCGAGTACGTCCGTCCACGCGGGAAGATCAGCACTCGCAGGAAGCCTGCAACGAGCCTGTTCGGGAAATTGCGCAGGAACGCGTGCAGCGCTTCCTGGGCGTTGTACATGAGCGTGCGCACCGACCACTCGACGAGCGGCAGGTCACTGGCCCGGCGGCCCTGGTTCTCGAAGTGCTTGAGCACGCAGGACGCAAGGTAAATGGCGCTCAGGACGTCGCCGAGGCGCGCCGACAACAGCTCGCGTTTCTTCAGATCGCCGCCGAGCGTCAGCATGGCGAAGTCCGAAGCCAGCGCGAACGCAGCGCTGTACCGATTGATGTTCTGGTAGTAGCGGCGCGTCGGGGTGTTTAGCGGCACACGGCTGAACTTGGCGTGGGTCAACGCCATGACGAACGAACGCGCCATGTTGCTGATTGCGTAGCCGATATGGCCGAACAGGGCGTCGTCGAACTCGGTGAGTCCGCGTTCCTGGTCGGCATCGCCCGCCGCGTGCAGTTCGCGCAGCACGAACGGGTGACAGCGAATCGCCCCCTGGCCGTAGATGATCAGGCTACGAGTCAGGATGTTCGCGCCCTCGACCGTAATGGCAATTGGCGTTGCCATGTAGCCGCGGCCGAGGTAGTTGTTCGGCCCCATCATAATCGCCTTGCCGCCGTGCACGTCCATGGCGTCGTTGGCGACGTCGCGACCGAGCTCGGTGCAGTGATACTTGAGAATCGCCGAGGGCACCGCGGGCTTCTCGCCCTGGTCGATGGCACCTGCCGTGACAGCGACGGCGGCGTTCATCGTGTAGGTGTTGCCGGCAATGCGTGCAATCGCCTCGCCGACACCCTCGAAGTTGCTGATCGAGGTGTTGAACTGGCGGCGGAGCTTTGCATAGGCACCGGTTGCGTAGGTGGCCGCCTGACCACCGCCCGCCGATGTTGAGGGCAGCGTAATCGCGCGGCCAACGGACAGCAGCTCGACGAGCATCTTCCAGCCCTTGCCGGCCATTTCCTGTCCACCAATGATGTAATCGAGCGGCACGAACACGTCCTTGCCTGACGTTGGACCGTTCTGGAAGGCCGAGGTCAGCGGATAGTGGCGGCGGCCGATTTCGACGCCCTTCGTGCTCGTCGGGATCAGCGCGGCCGTGATGCCGTACTCCTCCTGGTCGCCGATCAGGCCATCCGGGTCATACAACTTGAAGGCGAGCCCAAGGACGGTCGCGATGGGCGCGAGCGTAATGTAACGCTTGCTCCAGTTGAGCCGAATACCGACGATCTCCTCGCCTTCCCATTCGCCCTTGCAGACAACACCGCTGTCGATCAGCGACGCGGCGTCCGAACCGGCCTGCGGCGAGGTCAGTGCGAAGCAGGGAATCTCGCTGCCGTCGGCGAGGCCTGGCAGGTAGCGCTGCTTCTGCTCCTCGGTACCGTAATGCAAGAGGAGTTCGGCGGGCCCGAGAGAGTTCGGCACGCCGACCGTCGACGACGCGGTTGCGTTACGGCTGGCAAGCTTCTGGATGACAACGGCGTTTGCGTACGCAGAGAACTCGAGGCCGCCATATTCCTTCGGGATGATCATCGCGAAGAACTTGTGCTCGATCATGAAGTCCCAGGCCGCCTTCGGCATATCGGCAAGCTCGTGACAAATCTCCCAGTCATCGAGCATGCGGCAGAGTTCTTCACACGGACCGTCAACGAAGGCCTGTTCCTCGGCGCTGAGTTCCGGTGCCGGGTACGACATAAGTCGCTCCCAGTCCGGCATGCCCGAGAACAACTCGCCGTCCCACCAGACGTTGCCGGCTTCGAGCGCCTCACGCTCGGTGTCCGACATCGACGGCAGCATCGTGCGGTAGATGTCGAGCAGCGGCCGCGTGATCTTCTCGCGGCGAATCTCGTCCATGTTCGGAATGACCATAGCGCCGAAGCCTGCCCACAGCAGCATCAGCCACCACCAGGCGCCGCTGCCGAACAGCGTGTAAGCAACCAGCGCGGCGCCGGTAGCAAACGTGGCCGTGCGCAGGTCAACGCGCTGGTAGGCGAGGTACAGGCCACCGCCAACGAATAGAGCGAACCAGAACAGACTGACAGCGAATGCGGACAAGACGTAATCCTCTCGAAGTAAAGGGTGAGATGACTCGGACTTCGCCGTGGTGGCGGCGAACGGAGCGGTCAAAAAACAACCACAACCCTATCACCCGCTGCGCCGGCTTGCCATCGACCGGCGCGCAGATTCAGGGTGAATTTAAGGGACCTAGAGCAGGGCTTCGATCGCGCTGCGTTCTTCGCGCAATTCGGTCTCGGTCGCGTCCATCCGTTCGCGACTGAAGTCGCTGATCTCGAGTCCCTGGACGATCTCGTAGCGACCGTTGGCGCAGCGCACCGGGAACGAATAGACGATGCCCGGCTTGATGCCGTAACTGCCGTCGGCGGGGATGGCCATGCTGACCCAGTCGTCGTCCGGCGTACCGAGGGCCCAGTCGTGCATGTGGTCGATGGCAGCTGATGCCGCGGATGCCGCCGACGATGCGCCACGCGCCTCGATGATGGCCGCGCCGCGCTGCTGGACGACGGGGATGAAGCTGTCCGTGAGCCAGCTTTCGTCAACGAGCCCGGATGCGGCCTCGCCCCCGACCGTGACCTTGCTGATGTCCGGGTACTGCGTTGCGGAGTGATTGCCCCAGATCGTCATCTGCCGGATATCGTTGACGTGGACATCGGTCTTGGCGGCGAGCTGGGCAAGTGCGCGGTTGTGGTCGAGACGGGTCATTGCCGTGAACTGGCCCTTGTCGATGTCGGGCGCGTTGCTGCTGGCGATGAGCGCATTGGTATTCGCGGGGTTGCCGACGACGAGCACCTTGATGTCGCGGCTGGCGTGGTCGTTAATCGCCTTGCCCTGCACCGAGAAGATGGCGGCATTGGCCTCGAGCAGATCCTTGCGCTCCATGCCGGGACCGCGCGGCCTCGCGCCGACGAGCAGGGCGTAGTCCGTGTCCTTGAACGCAACGTTCGGGTCATCCGTTGCCACGACGCCAGCGAGCGTCGGGAACGCGCAGTCGTCGAGCTCCATGACAACGCCGTTGAGTGCCGGCAGCGCCGGCGGTATCTCCAGAAGCTGAAGTATTACGGGTTGGTCCGCGCCGAGCATTTGCCCGGAGCCGATACGGAAGGCGAGCTGGTAGCCAATCTGGCCGGCGGCGCCGGTGATGGTGACGCGAACGGGTGCTTTCATGAGCGGGTCCTGAATCCTCTGGAGTAGTGGGGGTTAGCCGCGGTGCCGCGGGCCCGCGATTTTAGCCCGGATCGGTCCCTGATTCATGGTTTCTCGCCTGCCGTTCGCTGGCGCGGGCGAACTTTCGGGCGCGGCAACGGGCCGGGGTAACCCGAACGATCCGCACACCGCTGTCGTGAACGCAGTCCGCTCCGGGAACGGGACGAATCGGCGACCGTTTCGCGCTGCTACTAGTCGGTCGCGAGTCCGGCTGGCGGCGCGGCGTCCGGGAATGCCTCCCGGAAGCGCTCCAGTTCGTCGAGGGCAAGCTCGCGGCTGCCGGTCTCGAACAGGCCGGTAATGCACTGCCGCCAGGTCTCGACGCTTTGCCGCTGGGCGGCCGTGCAACCGCTGGCGAGTTCTGCCGCGCTTTCGGTCAGGGCCTGTGGCGCATCGCTTCGCCGCAGTCGTTCGCTCCGCACCGTGATTTCCATGTCGGGCTGTGGTTCGGGCTCGGCGACAGCCTCGACGGCCGGCGCTGCCGAACGGACCCCCGGTGCTGCGAAACGCTCGCCGAGTTCGCGCTTCTCCTCGGCAGACTTCATGGCAGGCAGGGACGTGCCCGCGGCGTTTTCATCGGCGCGCGGCGCATCGTCGGCCAACGAGTCGACCATGGCATCGTCGAGGCGTTGCCTCTGGAGTTCAGGCACCAGCGGCGGCTGGCCGTTGAGGCCTTCCTGGCCAACCTGGGTGAACTCGAGCAGGAGCGCAAACGACAGCGTAATGACGGCAGCCCACGCAAGTGGACGCCGCCAGCGAATGGTGCCTCGCGGTCGGCTGGCGACGGCTTGCCGCGCCTCGGCAAGGACGCGACGGTCGAGGTACTCTGGTGCGCGCTCGCCCGCGAACTCGCGGTACGCCGCCCTCACGTCATTGTCCATGGCTTCCGTCGCCGTGACGTCGTCCGGCCTGTTGCCGTTGTGCGAGCTCATGTGGTCACCTCGGGTTCGGCCAGTGCCTGTTTCAGTTTCTTGACGGCGTAGCGCAGCCGACTCTTCGCCGCCTCCCGGTTCGCGCCGGTTACCGTTGCGATTTCGTCAACCGTGAGCCCGCCCTCTTCGTGCAGGAGAAAGGCGTCGCGTTGTTCGTCGGGCAGCGTTTTCAACGCGCATTCCAGCCGCTCGCGCGCTTTCAGGGATTCGGTTTGCGCCTCCGGCGAGGCTTCGGAATCCGGCTGAGAATCCGGTTCGATATCGGTATGGGCGGCGTACCGCTTGTTGCGTCTGCAGTGGTCGATGAAGCAGTTGTGCGCGACGCGGTACAGGAAGGTCGTGAATTTCGCCGTCGGGCGATAGGTATCTCGCGACCTGATGATCTTGCTCCAGGCTTCCTGGTAAAGGTCCTCGGCGCTGCTCCGGTCACTGCCGAGCCTCAGGAAGTAGCGATACAGGGCGTCGTTGTGACGCCGGTAAAGCTCTTCGAACGCTCCGCTGTCGCCGTCCTTGAAGCGCAGCATGAGGGCCGTATCGTCGAGCGGCTGATTCATGGCTGGAGCATAGGCCAAGGGCCGCTTTGCGCAAAGCTCGCTCACGGTGTTGCACCGCGGGAAAGCCGTGTGCGTGCCTGCCGGGTCGGGTAGCAGAGCACCAGAATATTCATAAGCCATTGATTCCATGAGTTTCGTTGCGGTCCCGTAGCGTTTTAAACGCGGCGGACGGCAGGGCGGGGTTCGGAAATGTCGATCGGCGAGCTTGCACGATTCTCGTTTAGTGTTATAGTTGACTACAACACCCCACCACTAAGGCGGCCCTGGAGGCCCGGTTATGAAAGACAAGGCAGCGCAATACCTCAACGAGATCGTCAGCCTGACGGTTATGTTCTCGCTGGGCCTTGCCCTCATAGCCAGCGAGTCTGCGGCAAAGTCCGCTGATCTCGCGGATGCCCGGGAAGCCACACGGCAGGGCGACGGCAGAATCGAGTTCGCGATCAACCGCGAATTTCGGCCGCTCGTCACGGCCTTGGCCGTGCAGTCGTCCGGCACGGGCGATCCCGTCGAAATCCGGAAGAGCAGCCGCCGTGTTGGTAAGGACTGAAGCCCGCTGTGAGCGTTTTCGTTCCGTCATTGATGCTAGTAGGGTAGCGACGGACAGCTTCCGCCGGCCCCCGCAAGCGGGTCGGCGGTTCTTTTTGTTTCGAACATGAGCCTCGCAGCCGATAACAGCAGGAAACACGGACTACCGATGGACCCCAAGTGGAGCGATGACATCCCGATTTATCGCCAGCTACGCGATCGCGTGGTGGCGATGATCCTCGAAGGCGTACTCGGCGACGGTGATGCCTTGCCCTCGGTGCGCAACGTAGCCGCCGAGTACCGGCTGAACCCATTGACCGTGCTGAAGGGTTACCAGGAGCTCGTGGACGAAGGGCTCGTCGAAAAAAAACGCGGGCGCGGAATGTTCGTCAACGAGGGCGCGAGAACACAGCTCTTGAAAGACGAACGCCAGCGCTTCCTCGACAAGGAATGGCCTGTCGTCCTAGAGACGATCGAACGCCTCGGTCTCGATGCCGAGGCGCTGTTGTCCGGCGACCCAGCAGCGAAGCAAAGGGAGACGGGCAATGACTGAACTCGTGACTGCCTCCGGTGTAACCAAGCGCTTCGGCAGCTTCACGGCCGTCGACAACGTCAGCTTCAGCATCGAAAAGGGCAAGATTCTCGGGCTTTTCGGCCCCAACGGTGCCGGCAAGACCACGCTTCTCAAGGCTGTGCTTGGCCTCACCGACTGTGAGGGTGAACTGTCTGTCCTCGGCTACGACCCGTTCCGGCAACGCAAGGAGCTGATGCGGAACATCTGTTTCATTGCCGACGTCGCCGTGCTGCCTCGCTGGATCAAGGTGTCGCAGCTTCTCGACTTCGTCGCGGCCACCCACCCGAATTTCTCGCGGTCACGGGTAGAGGAGCTGCTTGCAAGAACCAAGATTCGCAAGACGTCGAAGGTGCGTGAACTGTCAAAAGGCATGGTGACTCAGCTGCACCTGTCGATTATCACGGCCATCGACGCGAAGCTGCTCATACTCGACGAACCGACACTTGGCCTCGATATTCTGTTTCGCAAGGACTTCTACGCAAACCTGCTCTCTGACTATTTCGACGGCGAGCGCACAATCCTGATCACGACGCACCAGGTCGAGGAGATCGAGAACATCCTGACGGACATCATGTTCATACATGACGGCCGGCTGTTGCTCGACGCGCCGATGGAGACTCTCTCCGAGCATTACCTCGAGCTGATGACCAGCGGCGACAACGCCGAGGCGGCGCGGCAGCTCAGCCCGCTGTACGAGCGCGAGGTGTTCGGAAAGCGGGTCATGACCTTCGAGGATGCCGATCGCGGTCGCCTCGAGGCGCTCGGTGACCTGCGTGTACCGTCGGTCGCCGATCTGTTTGTTGCCAAGGTCAAGGGGGCTATGACGTGATTGCGAACCAGGTGGCACTGATCCAGCGCGAGTTCTGGGAGCACCGTTCGATCTGGGTGACGCCGGCAGCCATTGGCGTCGTCATGGTCCTGATGGGCGCGACCGGTCTCGTCATCGGCGACAACTTCCGCGAAGTCGTGGACATGGGCATTGTCGGCGCGTCCAACGTGGGTGATGCGGAACGTCGCGCCATGCTGATTGGCGCGCTGAGCGGCGTGACGCTGTTGTTTACGCTCACGATGTGGGTGCTGACAATCTTCTATTGCCTGGATTCGCTGTATGCCGAGCGCAAGGACAAGAGCATCCTGTTCTGGCGCTCATTGCCGATCACGGATACCGAAACGGTCATCTCGAAGCTGATTGTCGCGGCCGTGGCCATCCCGCTGGTGACGCTTGTGGCCGTGGTCGCTACCCAGCTCGTCAACCTGGTCATCTTGAGCGGCTGGGTAAGCGCGCGTGGCGGCAGCCCTGGTCATCTCTTGTGGGACGTCGGAGCGCTGTTCGATATCTGGGGGTCGACCCTGATATTTCTCCTTGCCGTGCCGCTCTGGCTGTCGCCGTTCCTCGGCTGGTTCCTGTTCGTCTCGGCGTTCACCAAGCGCTCGCCGCTACTGGTCGCGTTCCTGCCGATCGTCGTGGTTCCCATGCTCGAGCGCATGGTACTCGGTACTCGTTACTTCGCCGATGCGATCTTCGTGCGCAGCGGCAAGATGCCCTTGTTCGGTGACGTCGATCCCGAGACGATTTTCGACGGCGACCGCGTTCAGCTGTCGACCGACATGGTGAGCGTGCTCGGCGTCATCAACGTCGGCAAGTTCCTGGCGAGCCCGTCGCTGTGGCTGGGCATCGTAGTGTGCGCATTGTTCACGGCGGCTGCCGTTTACGTTCGCCGCTACCGCGACGAGTCCTGATGGCGCAGCTCCTTTACGCGAATACCGTGCTTCTTTAGCTTGCCGCGCAGCTGGTGGTAGGACAGCCCCAGCAGGTCGGCCGCCGTCTTCTGATTGAACCTGGCCTTGTCGAGCGCAGCCTCGACGAGGCTTTTTTCGGTGTCGTCGAGACGCGCATTGAGGTCCGTTGGTAACAGCGGCGGTCGCGATGGGCGGTCCGACTTGTCACGTCGCCGGGACGGGCTGCCAGCCGTTGCGCCGGGCTGGAACGGAGAATCGAAGGGGTCGAACGCGATAGATGTGATAGCGGCGTCAGGGTCTTCACCGCGGTAGACCGATCGCTCGATGGCATTCTTGAGTTCCCTGACGTTGCCGGGCCAGTCGTACTTCAGGAGCGCGGACGCTGCGCGCGGGGAAAAACCGGCGAACAGTTCGTGACGAAGCTCGGCAGCCATGTTGACGCCAAAGGCATGGGCGAGCGGCAGGATGTCCTCGGTGCGTTCGCGCAGCGGCGGAATCGTGACAACGTCGAACGCGAGTCGATCGAGCAAGTCCTCACGAAAGCGACCGCCACGCGCGAGCTCCGGAAGGTTGGCGTTCGTCGAGCCCACGATGCGCACGTCTACCGTAATGCTGTCATTGCCGCCAACGCGCTGTATCTCGCCGTACTCGATCACACGCAGGATCTTCTCCTGCATGCGTAGCGAAATTGTCGCGAGTTCGTCGAGCACCAGGGTGCCACCATCGGCACGCTCGAAGTGGCCGACATGGGCCTTGAGTGCCCCCGTAAAGGCGCCGGCTTCGTGGCCGAACAGCTCGGACTCGAGGATGGACTCGGTCAGGGCTGCACAGTTGACCTTGATGAGCCGGCTCTCCCAGCGATTCGACAGGAAGTGCAGCCGCGACGCGATCAGCTCCTTGCCGGTGCCCCGCTCGCCGACGACCAGAACGGGCTTGGACAATGGTGCAACCCGGGAGACATGCTCGAGCATCTCGAGGAAGACCGGCGCCTCGCCAATAATGGTGGGATTGTCGCGAGGCTCTGCCATTAGTAGATCTTACTAATAAATAGCAGAAACTGTTAAAAAATGGTCAATAAGACGAAAATTAGAGGACAGCTGTGTCCGTAGTCAAGCAATAGTTCGCTTTAAAATCAATGACTTAAGGTAATTCCTCGTGGCTGGCACGATCCCTGCAAATTACCGAGTGAAACCCACCAATCTAGAGGACTACGCCATGGGCATTTTCACGAGATTCTCCGACATCGTGAATTCCAACATCAACGCGATACTCGACAAGGCCGAGGATCCCGAGAAGATCGTCCGTCTGATGATCCAGGAGATGGAAGACACACTGGTCGAGGTTCGCTCGGCGGCGGCGCGCTCTATCGCCGACAAGAAAGACCTGAACCGCAAGCTCGAGGGCCTCGAGAAGGAAGTCCACGACTGGGATAACAAGGCCGAGCTTGCGATGCGCAAGGGGCGCGATGACCTGGCCAAGGCGGCGCTGGTCGAGAAGTCCCGCGTCACCGCGGCTGCCGAAGCGGTAAGGAACGACTACGTTGCCGTCGACGACGGGCTGACCAAGCTCAACGACGATATCGCGCGGCTCGAAAGCAAGCTCAACGATGCCAAGGGGCGCCAGAAGGCGCTGCTCGCGCGTCACAAGACGGCCAACAGCCGGCTGGCGGCACGCAAGCGCATCCACGACTACAAGATCGACGACGCGATGGTTCGCTTCGAGGCATACACGCAGCGTATCGACGATGTCGAAGGTCGGATCGAGGCCTATGACATGGGCCTGCCGAAAGACCTGAACCACGAGTTCGCGAGCCTCGAAGCCGAGGAGTCGGTGAAAAAGGAGTTCGATGAACTCAAGGCGCGCGTCAAAGGTGAGCATCATGATGGTCACCAGGAGGGCTCGTGATCAGCAGCCTGTTTTCGCTAGCGGTCATCCTGTTCCTGACGATCGCGCTGCCCTTATTCATCGTGCTGCACTTCGTGACACGGTGGAAACAGTCGCGCGAGATTTCGCGCGATGACGAGCAGATGCTCGAAGACATGTGGGCGCTGTCAGAGCGGCTCGAAGACCGCATTCATACGCTCGAGAGAATTCTCGATGACGACCACCCGAGCTGGAGGGAAAAATGACGCGACATACCTGGAACATCGACTACGGTCCGCTGCGCGGTTTCTATCGCGATCGAGAGAACGGCTGGATCTTCGGTGTTTGCGCAGGCATCGCCGACCGCTTCAACCTGCGACTCGGCGCCGTACGCGCGGTCGCCGTGGTGTGCCTCCTGCTGTTTTTCTGGCTGACCGCGCTGGTCTATGTGCTTGCCGCCGTGTTGATCCGCGAGAAACCCCTGATCTACTCGGGCCGTGCGTCGGAGTATGATTTCTGGCGACGCCGCTCTGATTACTGGAGGCATTCATGAACAGCTATGACGATGCGGAGTCCCGCCGTTTCCATCGCAGCGCCGACAAACGGGTCCTCGGGGGTGTCTGCGGAGGTCTGTCGGACTACTTCGGCTTCAACCTTGCGGTTACACGTTTCCTCGCGGTCATCGCGCTGTTCATGGCGCCACCGTTCGCCATCGTGTCTTACCTTGCGGCGGTCGTGCTGATACCGTCTTCACCCTCGCCCAAGCCGCAGCCGGGCTACGATGAAGGGTTTCGCCAGACGATGCGGTCGTCGCCCGCGCAGGCCATGAGTGACGCACGCCGGCGATTCCAGGCGCTCGATCGCAGGCTGGCACGACTCGAGAAGTACATTACGTCGTCACGTTATTCGCTGGACAAAGAGTTCAGGGACCTCGAACGCTGACACCAGACCAAACTCACGAGGAATAGTCCATGTCATCAACCGGTATAGTCTTCGTCGTGCTGATCGCCTGCGTCACGGGCGTGGTCATGCACTGGATTACCGAAAAGAACAAGCACCGGAAGGTCGACGACTCGGCCGCGACGGACGTCACGGCACAGCTCGACGCTATCGAGGAACGGGTGCGCGTACTCGAACGCATCATTACCGAGAACAAGTTCGATCTGAAGCGTGAAATCGACCGCCTCTGAGGCCATGCGCGTGCGACCCAGGGTCAGCCTGCTGCTCGACTGTCTCGGCAAGGCCGAGGCAAGCTTCCTGCTGCTCGGCAACATCGATAACGACAGCGGGCGTAGCGCCGCCTATGACGGCGCCGTGCTGAACGTCGACGACATCCCCGCCGAGCTTCGCGTTGACGCAGCGCTCCTGGCGCCGCCGCCGGGTTACGTCGTTCAAGAGCTTGCGCCGGTCATCGCTCGCCTGCGCGACGTGCATGCCGAGTGCATTGCGTTGTCACTGGCCGACCGGACAATGCACCGCAACGAGCTCCTGGCGTTCGGTCTCGAGCCACGAAAAAGCCCGTCCGAAGACGGGCTTTGCTACGTTCTGGATCCGCGCGTCGCAAACCGACCGCGCGAATGGAACAACGCCGAGCACTGGGCTAACCCCGATAACTTCTCCCGCTACCGCTGGTAGCCGTTACTCGCTGTTCGCCTTGCGCTTGGCGTTATAGGCGCGCACCTGTTGATTGAACATTTCACCGACCAGCGCCTTTTCCTCGTTGGCCGCGTCGAAACGTTTGTTCAGCATTTCGCTGCGGCGCCTGACTTCCTCGTCGCTCGGCGAGTCCATCGCCTCGATCGCCTCCTGCTCGGCAGACTCGATGCAGTTCAGGTATTCGTCGACACTCGCGAGGTAGGCCTTGACGTCGGACGATGCGCTCAGCATCTCGTCCTTGCTGGCTTCGGTACCATCCGGGATCGCGGGTCGCTGCGGGTAGTCGCAGGCGAACGACGGGGCGGCAGCCGCTAAGAAAAGGGCGCCGAGCAAAAGGGTAGTCGATCGGGTCATTCGTTTTCGTCCAATAAACTGGGAATTCGGGCAGGCAACGCAACGTGCCTGCGGCCGTATTTAAACACGAGATTTACAGGCCGTGAAACCAGCTTGGAATTCAGCAGCTTGCGGCTATGGTTATGTCCTGAAACCGGAGAAAACCAGTGCTCCGGGCGCTACGCCGAGAACAGCGTGCGGTACTGATCCGTACCGTCCGCCTGCGCCGACAGGAGCTCGAGAAAACTGTCTGCGCTCATCGGGTCGCCGAACAGAAGTCCCTGCGCATAGTGGCACCCGGTGGTCTGCAGGAATGCAAGCTGAGCCTCGGTTTCGACGCCTTCGGCAACGACATCCATGTTGAGGTTCTTGCCCATCTGCACGATGGTGCTGACCAGCGTCGCATCGTCAGTATTGTCAGCCGCGTGGCGTACGAAGGACTTGTCGATCTTGAGCGTGCTGATCGGGAATTGTTGCAGGGCACTTAGCGATGAGTAGCCCGTGCCGAAATCATCGATGGCAAGGTGAAGTCCGAGGCCATACAGCTGGTCAAGAAGCTTGATCGTACGCTCCGGGTCTTCCATGAGCGTCGTTTCAGTAATCTCGAGCTCGAGCAAGGTCGGCGACAGTTCGTAACTCCTGAGCGTCGCGCCGATACGCTTCGTGAAGTTCGGCTGGCGCAGCTGCCTGAGCGACAGGTTGACCGAGACACGACCAGGAGAGCCCACGGTTCTGAGCCAGTAACGGATGTCTTCACACACCTTGTCGAGCACCCATTCACCGATCTCGAAAATGAGCGTGGTCTCTTCCGCAATAGGAATAAAGTCCGAAGGCAGGATCAGGCCGCGCTCGGGCAGCTCCCAGCGAACCAGCGCCTCGGCGCCGAACACCTCACCGGTTTCCAGATTGTATTTTGGCTGGTAATGCACGAGCAGCTCGTCGCGCTCGAACGCGCGCTTGAGCTTGCTCTTGGTCATGAGTCGCTCCACCTTGGCGTCGCTCATTTCCGGTGCGTAGAACACGAACTGGTTGCCGCCTGATTTCTTGGCCTGGTAGAGCGCCGCGTCAGCGTTTCGAATCAGGTCGATCACATTGCTCGCATCACGCGGGCAACAGGCAATACCGAGGCTCGCGGTCATGAAGACTTCATGCCCCTGCACAAACAGTGGATCTGCAAGGCGGGCCAGAATCTTCTCGGCCATTGCCGCGACGTCGGCGCGCTCCTCGCAGTCACCCGGCACCTCGTCCAGCATCAGCGCGAACTCGTCGCCCGCAAGCCTGCCAATGACCGAGCTGTCGGGAGTGGCCTCGCGGAGCCGGTCGGCCACGGTCTCGAGCGTCGTATCGCCCGCGACGTGCCCGAAGGTATCGTTGATCTCCTTGAAGCGATCGATGTCGATATAGAAGAGAAATATCGGTCGGTTGTTCCGGCGCCCACGGGCAATGGCGCGCTGCAGGAGGTGCTGGAACTGCATCCGGTTCGGGATCTTGGTCAGCGCGTCGATCCGTGCCAGGTAGCGAATACGCCGCTCGGCGCGGCGGCGCTCCGTCGTGTTCTGCGCCGCGTAAATCCGGTCCCCGCTCTCCGATCCACTGCCCTCCAGCAGTGAGCAGGTATATGAAACGGGGATCGACTCGCCGAACTTGCTCTTGAGGTGTGCGTCACGCGGCACACCGGACGGGGGTGCGCTGTGCAGTGACTTGCTCTTTGCAAGATCGACCACGAAGTCTATCGAGGTGCCGGCAAGCTCACCGGCCTCGTAGCCGAGGAGTTGGTTCGCGGCGCGATTGATGCGCTTGATCGTGCCGTCTTCGGCCGTAACGATCAGCGCCTCGTTCATGCTCGCAACAATGCTGTCGACGTAGTCGCGGGAGATCGTCGTTTGACGCAGGCGATCCCGCATGTCGTTAAAAACACTGGCAAGGTCGCCCAGGTCGTCACCGCGCGTTTCCGGCAGGCGCTCGCCGAAGTCGGCGTCGCGCAGCTTCTCTGCCTGGGTCTTCAACTCAAGGATCCGTCGGTGCGTGTTTTTCGTCAGCACCAGGACCAGTCCCCCGCAAAGCAGGAGCGCGGCGGCGGCTGCCGCCGCGATCAGCGCAAAGCCCTGGCGCCGGGTGCGAGCAGCTTCTTCGGCCAAACGCGATCGAAACAACGCCGATTCGTAGCGCAATTCGTCGAGGTTGAAAGCGCCGCGGATAGATCCGGCGGGCCTGGTCTCGACCGCATAATCGAGCAGGAGGTAGTCGTTCAGCCAACGTACGCCATCAGCGACATCCGTGGCCGGGAAGGTACCGGCGCTGACGGACCTGCCGTCGCTGCGCTCGTAAACGAGTCCGTCGAGAGACGCGCGGCTCTCGATGGCGTCGGCAAGCACGGACTCTATGGCAGCAAGATCGAGGGTCGGTCCCTTGTCGATCAGATCATCGGCAATACTGTGCAGGTCGGCACGCGCACGGCGCTCGAAGCTCTCGGCGAGGAAGGCTTCATGTTCGACCGTGCTCGTCGTCGTGATTTCGGTGGCCAGCCAACGCGACTGCAGGAAGAACAGCGACAGCATCAGCGCCGTGACAGCGGCCGCTACTGCCGCCGCGTAAAGCAGAATTCTAGGTAGCCTTGCGCTACGCATTGTGTCGTTTCCGCCCTGTTCTGCCTCGCGGCAGCCGCGGTACCTTGTTGTTTTTGTTGCGGATTCAGGACCGAACAACCCCCAACGTTTCGGGGGAAGTACAGCCAACCTGTACTGAGTTTAGCACTCGCCGCGGGGGGCGCGGCGTTTTGACATAGTCAGCCGGCGCGTTTCTCGACGAAGGTCTCCGGTTCGTCCTGTGTCGTCGTGCGCATTCTGCCCTCGACGACCGCGCCTTCGGCGACGGCAATGGCGCCGCCTGTCACCGTGCCCGATATGCGCGCCGTACCGGCGATCTCGACGTGGCCCTCGGCAATGATGTCGCCGTCAACATGCCCGGCGATGACCACATGTCCGGCACGGACCGTGCCGCCCCAGTGGCCTTCCTCGTGGATCGTGACCGTGCCCTCGAGCTCGCAGTCGCCGTCGACCGTGCCGCTGATCTGGTAGTCGCCGGTGCCGGAGATGACACCGCTGATCTTGCAGCCGGTGTTGATCAGCGTGACCGGACCATTGCTCTTGTCACGAATGCGTCTGAGGCGCTTCTCGTTCATGTCGCCGTACTCCGGCCGTCTGCGTCTGGGAAGCGCGGATAGTAACGTCTTTCCCGGGTCGTAACAGTGCTCTCTGTCGCTATTTCTTTTCGAGGTAGCCGTAGCCGATTGTTTCGATCTCGATCAGCACGCCACCTTCGAAGATGAGCCGGCGCATCAGTCGCCGGGGACCGAAGTTGTAAATGTACTCACTGACGACAACCTCGGTCGGAATACCCGGGTAGATGAATCGATCGGTCGGGTACCGTGCGCCGCCCGGCAGCGGGCGAACCTGTTGGCCCCTGAGCGTACGGCCGATATCGCGACGCGTCGTCGGCTCGCCGCAGATGGCGACGACCTGCGCCTCATGCATGCCGTCGCGGACGATCTTGTTGCCGCAGCGCAGGGCACTGGCGTCGGCGCTTGCGAGGAGGCCCGCAAGCAGCAGGGTTGCCGTGGACGCGGCCTTGATCGTGGTGCTCACCGTAGGTACCTCGACGACGAACTGTGTATGAACAGCATAAACCGAATCGCTGACAAGGTGTCCGTCGATTCCTGCGACCGCGGCTTAAGTCATTGATTTTTTCGATACCGGGCCGGGCCATGTGGTAAAAAGGCGGCCGGCGCCGGGGTGGTCAACCGCTCCCGGCAAGGATTACCCGAGCCCAGGCGACACGAACCCGTGAGCACCACTTTCGCAAAGCGCCTGGCGCGCATCGAATCTGCCGACGCCGGGGCGCTCGCAGGGGGGCGTAAGGGCGTCGAGAAGGAAGCCTTGAGGATCGCGCCGGACGGTACGCTGGCGCTGACGCCGCACCCGATTACGCTCGGGTCGGCGCTGACCAACCGCTTCATCACGACCGATTTCTCCGAGGCGCTGCTCGAGTTCGTGACGCCGGCGTATGCGTCGACGTGGGAGGCGCTAAAGGATCTCTCGGACATTCACCAGTTCACCTACGCTGCGCTCGGCGACGAATCCCTGTGGCCGGCCAGCATGCCCTGCCGGGTGCCGGAAAACACCGAGATACCGCTCGCGCAATACGGAAGCTCCAACGTCGGGCGCATGAAGACGATCTATCGTCGCGGTCTCGGCTATCGCTACGGTCGCGCCATGCAGACGATAGCCGGCGTGCACTACAACTATTCGCTGCCCGTGTCCTTCTGGCCGCTGTACCGGGATGCCGTCGGCGCGGCTGGCAGTACGGACGACTTCCGCTCGGAGCAGTACCTGGGTCTGGTGCGGAACTTCCGGCGCTTCGGTTGGCTCGTGCTGTATCTCTTCGGCGCATCGCCGGCAGTGTGCCGTTCCTTCGAGGCGGCAGCGGCACTCGAGATGTCTAGCCTGCGTGAGGATACGCTGTATGCGCCCTACGCAACGTCGCTCAGGATGAGTGATCTCGGCTACAGCAACAAGACTCAGGCCGGCATCAAGCTGTCGCTGAACAGTATCGATGAATACGTCGCCGCGCTGACGGCCGCAATCAATACGGTCGAGCCGCGCTACTGCGAGATTGGCGTCAAGGTGGATGGTGAGCGCCGCCAGCTCAACGCCAACGTGCTGCAGATCGAGAACGAGTACTACAGCTCGGTACGACCGAAACGTGTGGCGCGCTCCGGCGAGCGGCCGACGGCGGCGCTGCAGCGCGGCGGGATCGAGTACGTCGAGATACGGTCACTCGACATTGGCATGTTTGACCCGGCCGGCATCAACCAGAACACAATGCGCTTCATCGAAGCGTTCCTCGTGTACTGCCTGCTCGAGGAGAGTCCGCCGCTCGATGACGAGGATCTTGCTCGCGCCACGCACAACCAGTCGCTGGTTGCGAAAGAGGGACGACGCCCTGGTCTTAAGCTCTCGCGCCAGATCGGCCCCATGACCGTAACGGACTGGGGCAGGGAGATGATTGACAAGGTGAAGGCCGTTGCCGCGCTGATCGATGCTGGCGAAGGCGGTTCGGATTACTCGGCCGCGGTTGATGCCATGCGGCGCCGGGTGGAGGAGCCGGGTGAGACCCCGTCGGCGCGCCTGCTTGATGAACTGACGAGCGGGTCGGACGGCTACTTCGACTACGTACTCGGCCTCGCCAATACGCACAGGGAGTATTTCGGCGCGTTGGAGCCGCTCTCGGGTGAGAGGCTTCTGATGCTCGAGAACGAAGCGCGGGAATCGATCGAGCGCCAGCGAGCGATCGAGGCGGCTGATGAGCTGAGTCTCGACGAGTACCTCGATCGCTACTATGCGAGCGGCCCCGGCTGCCCCTGAACGCCCGCACCCTCTGCAAAGAGGCGGGATAAGCCGTTGATTTCGCTCGTCCGGTTGCGAAGAGTCGCAAATCGGGCCTGATGCATGTGCGGCCCGTCACAAAACGGCACCGAGGCGGTGTGAGGTACCGCAGCATTTAACTAAACTTGCCCTGACTTAGCGGCGATAGCGGGCAAGGCCCACGTGTTCAAGACTTTCATAGCTGGCCTCATCCTCGGCATAGCGGGCGTCACAGGAGCGCTCTATGCAATACCCGTCGTGGATCAGCAGCGCGAAAACTCGATTATCGAGGTGCGGGCGAACGGCGGCAACGTCGAGCGCTTTCATATCAGTATTCCCATGGACCGGATCTTCGTTACGCGCGAAGGCCGCGCCTTCCCGGCCGAGGTAGCGTGGCCTTCCGACCCTGCGTTCGAGAACATCGGTGCCGATCTCTACAAGATCCGCAACGAGCGGGACGCGGTTATCGGCGTTGCCAGTCGCGTCGCGGCCAACAGCGCCGAGCTTGGTCCTGTCATTGAGTGGGTGATACACCTCCCGGCTCGCGGCTCCGCCTATGCAACGATGAGTCCGTCAGTTGACGCCAACGGCGTGCGTGCAGGCAGGCTCCGGCACGGGACGCGTGAGTTCTCGAAGCTCGGCGGTGCGCTGACCGAGCGTTTCATTGCCGGCAACAGTGAGGAGGGCATCCAGGGTCGTATCGAACTCGAGACCGCGCTCGTTTCGCTCGGGGAGCCTGCCGAATGAAGTACGCGCTTGCGCTCATCGGAGGACTCATTGCGGGGGCAGTGGTTGCGGTCATGTTCCTGATCGCGAACCCGTTCGTGCGCGCACCGGTTGTGTCGGCGGTCGAGGTTGGCGACAACGACCTTGTCGTCCTCAACTACTCGGCCGTTGCCGAAGACGCGGTCGTGTATACCAACGACGGTGATTCCCGCGTCAGTCCGAATCCGCAGGCGGTACTGCAGCTGTGGGAACCGACGATACGCAACACCGAGGTCCAGGTTGCGGTCCTCAATGACGTTCGCAACGTGCCGGCAGGGATCGGCATCAAGTTTGCGTCGCGGTCAGAGGATACGCGCCTGCTCAGCGGGCAGGCGTTCGTGGACAGCGCCTGGCACATCTATCTGCCGGGACGCGGCAGTCTCATGATCGGCCAGCGCGAAAACTACTTCGACTACCTGCGCAGCGTTGTCGTGCCGGCCCAGTGGAGTTCGAGCAAGAACTGGAAGGGGCAATGGCGCGGCAACACGACCAGCGGTCCCGGAGCGCTCGGCACGGCCGAGGTAGCGGGCGCCAGCGGCGAGTTTGCAGGCCTCGAAACCGAAGCGACCGAAACACTGACCGCAAGGGCCTACTCGGCCCGCTCGGGCCCCGTCGCCGTCGATGGCCGGCTGCTTATCGAGCTGCCCGCCGCTCCTGACGCAGAACTCGCGGCCGACGGGCTATAAGCTAAACGTCTTTGAGCTGGATCGTCGGGTCGGCGAGTCTAACCGGGTCCGGCGTGGCTCCCGCTGCGATGAGCGCCTTCGCCTGCACGAAATCCCGCGGGGCGTTCACGGCGTCGACAGCTAGCAGGCGGCCGTTGCCCAGATAGGCACAGCTGAAGGAGCGCCCCCGGGGATCACCGCGAACGATTGCCTGGTCGTAGCCCGTCGACAGGCCGGCAATCTGCAGCTTGAGATCGTACTGGTCCGACCAGAACCAGGGCACCTCGTCATAGGTTTCGTTGCCGCCGGCAATATTGGTTGCAGCGACGCGTCCCTGTTCGAGCGCGTTCTGCACGGACTCGAGCCTGAGCTGGCGGGCGTAGACGCGACTGGGATGGGCCGTGCAGTCGCCAATGGCGTAGATGTGCGGGTCCTCGCTGCGGCAGTATTCGTCGACGACGATGCCGTCGTCGGTGGCAAGGCCTGCTGCCTCCGCGAGTTCGGTATTCGGCAGGATGCCGACGCCAACAACAACGAGGTCGGCGGGCACCACGTCGCCGTCCGCCGTCTCGACGCCATTGACCCGGCCACCGTCGCCGACGAAGCCCTTTAGCCCGGTACCGAGCCTGAGTTCGACGCCGGCCTTCTCGTGCTCGGCCGCGTAGAACGCTGACACCTCGGGTGACACGACCCGGCTCATGACCCGGTCGGCGAGTTCGATGACTGAGACGTCCTTGCCGGCCTGCCGCGCCACCGCGGCGACCTCGAGCCCAATGTAGCCGGCGCCGACAATCACGACGCGCGTAGCGTCGTCGAGGTCGCGGCGAATGGCGTCGACATCGTCAATATTGCGCAGGTAGTGAATGCCGGCCAGTTCGCTGCCGGGCGCTTCGAGTCTGCGAACGCGAGAGCCCGTGGCGATAACGAGGGCCTCGTACGGCAGTTCCTCGCCTGCTGCGGTCTTCGCGAGCTTCCGGTCCCGATCGATGGCGGTCACTCGCGTGTCGAGGCGCAGGTCAAAGGCAGGATCGTCGAAGAACGCCGCCGGCTTCACGTACAGACGCTCGGCCGGTAATTCGCCCGCGAGGAACTTCTTCGAGAGCGGCGGCCGCTGGTAAGGCAACCACGATTCCTCGCCGACGAGGACGATACTTCCCGGGTAGTTCTTCTGTTTCAGGACTGCGGCGGTGTGACCACCCCCGTGACCGGCACCGACGATAACGACTTGCTGTGACATGTTGCGATTTCTGCCAAACGATCAGCGGAGGCGCAGGGTACCCGAGCCCGCGGCGCGGCAACAGTCGCGGGATCGCATCCTGAGCTACTGCACCGGCGTCAGCGGCCAGAGTATCGGCAGGAGCCCCATGACAGTCACGAAGACAACCAGCGTCAGCGGGACGCCGACCTTGAGATAGTCGACGAAGCGATAGCCGCCGGGACCCATGACGAGGATGTTCGCCGGGTGCGAAATCGGGCTCGTGAAGCTCGCCGACGCGGCCATGGCGACGGCCATCATTGCCGTGTTCGGGTCGAGGCCGAGGTCCCCCATGGCGGACATGACAATCGGTGACATCAGGACGACCAGCGCCGCCGTCGGAATGATCATCGTTGCCGTCGCGGTCAGGATGTACAGGCCCATGATGACCGGCCAGGGGCCTGCGTCACCGAGCAGCGCCATGACCTGGCCCGCGAGGAAGGTTGCGGCGCCGGTCTCCTGCATGGCCGTGCCGAGGGGCAGCATCCCGGCAATCAGGAAGATCGCACGCCAGTCGATAGCCCGGTAGGCGTGCTCCATTGTCAGGCAGCCCGTCAACACCATGATCGTGCTGCCGACGACAGCGGCGACGGCTATTGGCGCATAGCCGAGCATCACGCTCAAGACCACGCCGAGCATGATCGCGGCTGCGAGCGGCGCCCGCCGCGTGTCGGGTGGCTCCTGGCCCAGCGGCGTCAGCATCAGGAAGTCGGAGTCGGATTCGAGGAGCTGTAGCCGATCGCGCGGCCCGAGCAGGAGCAGCGCGTCGCCCACCTGCAGGCGCTCGGTTGCGAGATCGCTCGTCACGGCGTCGCCCTCACGCTCGATGCCCGCAAGTTCGATGCCGTAACGTTCGCGGAAGTTGAGCTCGCCCACGGTCTTGCCGGCGAGTCGCGAGCGAGGGTCGAGCGTCGCGTCCATCAGGGTCAGGCGTTCGGAATCGAGGCTGCCGAGATTCGCGGGTACACGGGTGTCGATCCGGAGTTCCTGGAAACCACGCAGCACGTCGAGGTCTTCGGGCTGGCCCTCGATGAGTAGCAGGTCGCCGGGTTTAAGGACCTCGGCACCGCGAGGCATTACCTGGAGCTTGCCGTCGCGGAAGATCGCGACGACGCGGAAGTCGAAGACGTCGGCGAGGCGGCTTTTTGCGAGCGTCACGTCGACGAGTTCACTGTCCTTCGGCAGGCGTACGACGAACAGGCGATCGTCACCTGGGTACAGCGTCGTCAGGGTTTCGGCGTCGAGAATCTCGACGTTGTCAAAATCCTCGCCTTTTTCGAGCTTTTCGACGGCGTCGAGTTCTCCCTGCAGCAGCACCCGGTCGCCGGCACGCAGCGGCACAAACGCAAGGTTGGTCAGTCGAAAGCCGTCACGCCGCTCGAGGCCGACGACCGCAACGTCATAGCGGGTTCTGAAGCCTGCATCCCGGACGAGTTCGCCGACGACCGAGCTCTGCCCCTTGAGCGTAACGATGGCGTAGCTCACCTTTTCGGCAACCATGGATTTCAGAACGGGCGCCTCGCGCTCGATGACGAGGTCGCTCCAGCGGCGGAGCTCACGGAACTGGTCGACGCGGCCCTGAACGAGCAGGCCGTCGCCGCCGCGCAGCACGGTCTGCCGTCCCGGCAGCGGCTCGTTGCGACCGTCGCGGACGACGGCAAGAATGATGAGTCCGGTCGACTGGCCGATGCGGCTCTCGGCCAGCGTCTTGCCCACCAGCACGGAGTTGTACGGGACGCGCATCATGAACGTGCGTTCCTGCAGTTTGTAGCGACTCCTCAAGGAGCGCTGACTCATGCCCTTGTCGCGCTCGGCCTTCTTGACCGGCAGCATCAGGCGGCCGAACACGGCAACGAACAGGACACCCACGAACAGGACGCCGGAGCCAATGGGCGTGAAGTCGAAGAGCTTGAACGGTTCGGCGCCCGCGCGCGCCATCGACTCGCTGATGAGCAGGTTCGGCGGCGTGCCGATCAGCGTCATGAGGCCGCCGAGGAGCGTCGAGTAGGCGAGCGGCATCAGGAGGCGCGAGGCGGGAATCCGCGTCCTACGCGCGACATCGACGACGACCGGCAGCATCAGCGCGGCGACGCCTATGTTGTTCATGAAAGCGGACAGGACGGCGCCGGTCACCATGATCACGAGGATCATCGAGATTTCCCGCCGGCCAGCAATGCGCATGACCTGGCGGCCGATGATGTCGGCAATGCCGGTGCGCGTGAGGCCCTCGCTCAGGATGAACATGGCCCAGACCGTAATGACGGCACTGTTGGAAAAGCCGGCGAACGCTTCGTCAGCGGTGACGAGGCCCGTAATGGCAAGCGCGCCAAGGACGAGCAGGGCGACGAGATCCATGCGGATGATCTCGCTGACGAAGAGGATGAGCGATATCGCAAGAATCCCTAGAACAATTGCGATGTCGCCGGTCATGCCCGTTACTTTCGTCCGTGTCTTGTCGTTTGACCGCCATTCTAACCAGCGCGGACAAAAAAAGCGTGTTATACCGCGCGTTTAGCCCCGGCCACTCAATTCGGACGTCAACGTGTCAGGCAACGAAGCGACTTACGAACCGCGGCAGCCGTCGCGGATGCAGCGGCTCGACATCCGCGGCATCGACTACGCCGTGCACAGCTGGGGTGATCCGGACTCGCGATTGCTCATCTGCCTGCACGGCTGGGGCGACTGCGGCCGGAGCTTCCAGTTCCTCGCCGACGAGCTCGCGGCCGACGGTGCCTCGGACTGGCACCTTATCGCGCCGGACTGGCGGGGTTTCGGCGAATCGGGCCGCGCGAGCACTTACTGGTTTCCCGATTACGTCGCAGACCTTGCCGCACTGGTCGACCATTACGCACCCAATGCGCCCGTTGACCTGCTGGGTCACAGCATGGGCGGCAATGTCGTCGGCCTCTTTGCCGGCGCGTTTCCCGAGCGCGTCCGCGCCTTTGTCAACGTCGAAGGCTTCGGTCTTATCGAGAGCGATCCGGCAGACGCACCGCGTCGCTATCGTCGCTGGATCGAACGCGAGCGCGAGACACAGGCTTTTTCGAGCTACCCGGACTACGCCGCGCTCGCCGAGCGGATACGCGCGCGGAGCCCTGCGATGGGACGCGCCGAAGCGCGTTTCGTCGCCGAGGCCTGGGCGACGGAGCGCGACGGAGAGGTGGTGCTCAGGGCAGACCCGCGGCATCGCCTGCCCAATGCCGTGCTCTACCGGCGCGCCGAGGCGGAAGCCTGCTGGAATGCCGTTACGGCACCTGTCCTCCTCGTCGCGGGGGAAGCAAGTCGCATGCTCGAGGCGGGGCATCCTCAAGACGGCCGGTTCGACTTCGACCTGCCGTTCCCGAACCGCCGCCGCGTGATCGTGCCGAAGGCTGGCCACATGCTGCATTTCGAGGCCCCGGCGGCGCTGGCCGGCCATGTGCGCGACTTCCTGCACGAATCAGTGTAAATTTATCCAGTACTGGATATATATGCAGGTACCTGGCCCGTGGCGGCAACCGCAGAAAGCAAGGAGGAGCACTACCTCGACCTGTTGAACCCGGCGCAGCGCATGGCCGCCGAGTTCGGCGAGCCTGGCGCCGACGGCGGCCTGGCGTCGGGTCCGCTGCTCGTCATTGCCGGCGCCGGTACTGGCAAGACGATGACGCTGGCACACCGGGTGGCCCATCTCGTCATGTCGGGCGCGAGCCCCGAACGCATCCTGCTGCTGACCTTCACGCGGCGGGCGGCCGAGACCATGGCCCGGCGCGTGGACGGCATTGTCCGCAAGGCAACGCGGCAGTCGGGGCGCTCGGGCGGAGCCGCCGTTCGCCTGCCGTGGTCGGGCACCTTCCATTCGGTCGGCAACCGCCTGCTCCGGCAGTTTGCAGGCAACCTCGGTCTGGATCCGGGCTTCTCCGTGCTCGATCGCGGCGATGCGGCGGACGTTATGGACGTCGTACGGCAGTCGCTGGCGCTGTCGTCATCGCGGCGGCGCTTCCCGAAGAAGGACACCTGCCTTGCGATCTATTCCCGCACGGTCAATACGGGTGACGATCTTGCGAAGACGCTCGAGGACGCGTATCCCTGGTGCGCCGAGTGGGAGACCGAGCTTCGCGAGCTGTATCGCAACTACGTCAGGCGCAAACAGTCGAAGCAGCTGCTCGACTACGACGATCTCCTGCTGTACTGGCAGTACCTCGTCGCCGAGCCCGATTTCGCCGAGAGCATCAGCGACGGCTTCGATCACATTCTTGTCGACGAGTACCAGGACACCAACCGGCTGCAGGCATCCATCCTGAGAGCGATTCGCCCTGACGGGAGGGGCCTGACCGTGGTCGGCGACGATGCGCAGTCGATCTACTCCTTTCGCGCAGCCGAGATCGACAACATTCTCGGTTTTCCTGACCAGTTCCTGCCGACGGCAGCGGTCATCACTCTCGAGGAGAACTATCGCTCGACGCAGGCGATCCTCGATACGGCGAACTGCCTGATTGCCGAAAGCGAGCGCCAGTACAAGAAGAACCTGTTCGCGACCGACCGTCCCGGCGACCAACCGCAGTACGTCACGGTCGAGGATGGCGAGGCCGAGGCACTGTATGTCGTCACGAACGTACTCGCCAGCCGCGAGGCGGGTATCGAACTCAAACGCCAGGCCGTGCTGTTCAGGAGTTCGCACCACGCCGATCGGCTGGAGCTCGAACTCGTGCGGCGCAATATTCCCTATGTGAAGTATGGCGGGCTCAAGTTCCTCGAGGCGGCACACGTCAAGGACCTCCTCGCGATCCTGAAGTGGGCGGAGAATCCCCGCAACGATGTCGCGGCGTTCCGGGTCCTCAAGCTGCTGCCCGGCATGGGGCCGCGTAACGCCGAGCGCTGCTTCGAGCGTCTTGCGAGCAACGGCTTCGAGCTCGCAAGACTCGACGACTTCAAGCCGCCGGCGGCAGCCGCCGCGGACTGGCAGCCGCTCGTCGAACTGATGCGCACGCTCGGCGAGGCGCGTCTCGACGACGCGGGTTGGCAGGTTCAGCTAACGGCGGCGCGGCAGTGGTACCGGGGCCCGCTCGAGCGTCTGCACGACAACCCGGAGACCCGCGAGGCGGATCTCGAACAACTCGAGCAGATCGCCGCCCGGTTCCCGACGCGCGAACGCTTCCTGACCGAACTGACCCTTGATCCGCCGTCGAAGAGCGGCGATCAGTCCGGCGATCCCCTGCTCGATGAGGATTACCTGGTCCTGTCGACGATCCACTCGGCGAAAGGGCAGGAGTGGGACAATGTTCTGGTACTCAACGTGACCGACGGTAACTTTCCCTCCGAGTTTGCGACCGGCGATGCTGCAAGAATCGAGGAGGAGCGCCGCCTTTTATACGTCGCCATGACGCGCGCCCGGCGGTCCCTGTCGCTGCTTGCGCCGCTGCGCTTTCATGTCACCGCCCAGGCCCCGGACGGCGACCGCCACGTCTACGGCGCTCGCAGTCGCTTTATGAGCGAGCGCCTGCTCGGCACGATGCAGCAGGGTTTCTTCGGCCACCGCGATCGACGGGACGGGGCGTTCCCGGCAAAACCCGGGCGCAGCCTCGACGTAGCGGCGGCGGTGCTGGACCGCTGGTAGAAAAAAGGCGGTGGCAAGTGCCACCGCCAGAAATGAAACAAACCAGCATAAGGGATTAATAGTTTGCTTCAGCCGTACCCGGCGGACGAATGCTGCCGCCGGTCGGCAGTGGAGCCGCGACCGCAACGTCATCCTGGTATCTCTTACCTCTCTGCTGCTTGGATGCAGCAGCGCCGGATTTCGTTGCGAATTTTTCGGAATAAGTGCCGCGGCGGGTCGAGAGTAACTGGCTCTCCCGGGCTTTTTCAGAAGCGGTAGCGAATATCGAGCACGGCGTAGTGCAGCCAGGCGAAGTTATAGACGTCGTCGGTGTCGACGCCACCTTCGAGCGTGCGATAGCCACCACCAATCTGCCAGTTGTCGTTGAGTTCGTAGTCCAGCTTCAGGCCAATGTCGAACAGCCGCCCGGGCCCGCCGGCAAGGCCGTCGAAGTCGAAGCGAAACATCCAGCGCTTCGCAAGGCGATAGTCGGCAGACAGGTGCAGCGTCGGTACGAAACCGACGTTGTCGTCGTTTGCCACGAGCTCGCCCTGGCGAAGTTCCACATTGGCGTCACGCACGACGCCAGTGAAACCGACACGCCACTGCCAGGCGCCGCGGTTGGCGAAGGTGTATCGGTAGGTGAACTTGTAGGTGCTGAACTTGAAAGTTGCGTCGGTCGTGCCGGCCGGGAAGTTCTCACCGGCGAACGCGGTTGCCTGTTCCAGATCCCCGGACCCTGCGACCTCGAGCGGTGCCAAGACGACGCGCAAGCCGTGTTTTTCGTTGATGTTCCAGTGCCCGTCGATCCGGGCAAAGAAGTCCGGGCCGGAGCCCGTAAGCCCGGTCATATCGAACTCGGTGCCCGTGTTGCCGGGTATCCGAACGTCGTTCCGCGAAAAACCGACGCCGCCTGCCTCGAGACCAACGCCGAAGCGTGCATCCTGAGCGGCCTGTCCCCACGCATCGCTGCTGGTAATGACGAGTGTTGCTAGCAATAGGAATACGCGTTGCATGATCCTGCCTCCGGCGCGGTCGCTGTCCCTAATCTACACAAGTTGCTGGCGTCCGCTACACTCGGTGAGGAACGATGTCCGATTCCTGCCGTTACGAGGTGTGCCATGAGTTCCCTGCCAACCGTTCATAGCCTGGTGAGTCCCGAAGAATGGGAGCTGCGTGTCAATCTTGCCGCCTGCTACCGGCTGATAGCGCACCATGGCTGGGACGATCTCGTCTTCACGCACGTATCGGCACGCGTGCCCGGGCCTGACGACCACTTCCTGATCAATGCCTACGGGCTCATGTTCGAGGAGATGACCGCCTCGAGTCTCGTCAAGGTAGATCTCGACGGCAACAAGGTCATGGCGTCCGATTTCGAGATCAACCCGGCCGGCTTCGTGATTCACAGCGCCGTGCACGCCGCGCGCCACGATGCGGGTTGCGTGCTGCATACGCACTCCAAGGCTGGCGTTGCCGTATCGGCCCTGAAAGACGGGCTTCGGCCGCTGTCACAGACGTCCCTGTTTCCCTATGCCTCGCTTGCGTATCACGACTACGAAGGCGTTGCTCTGTCCGACGAAGAGAAGCCGCGCCTCGTCGCCGACCTTGGCGAGAGCCGGGCAATGATCCTCCGCAATCACGGACTGCTGACGACGGGCGAGACCGTCGCTGATGCGTTCTTGCTGATGTACCTGCTGGAGACAGCCTGCCAGATCCAGCTCATGGCCGAGGGGGCAGGGAAGGAGACGGTCGAGGTCCCCGCACCCATTGTCGCCGGCATTCAGCAGCAGGCCGAACAGGTTACGCGTGGACTCGGCGGCGCGCTGGTCTGGCCGGGACTCCTCCGCAAGCTCGACAGGATCGACGCGTCGTTCCGCGACTAGCAGGCCGGTGCTGATGCACGCGACCGTCGGCTAGGTCAGGAACAGCGCGTAGGCCGGGTTATCGCTTTCTTCGTAATGCGCGTAGCCGAGCGCATCCAGGTGCGCCTCGAGGTTGTCCCGTTCCTGGTCCGGGACATCAATACCGGCGAGTACCCGGCCGTAGTCGGAGCCGTGATTACGATAGTGGAACAGCGTGATGTTCCAGTCGTTGCCGACCGCATCGAGAAAGTCGAGTAGTGCCCCTGGCCGCTCCGGAAACTCGAAGCGGAAGAGTCGTTCGTTGCCGAGCTCTTTCGATCTTCCGCCTACCATGTGGCGTACGTGGAGTTTCGCCATTTCATTGTCGGTGAGGTCGACGACGGGGTAGCCGGATTCGCGCAGGGCCTCGAGTAGTTCGCGCTGCTCGTCGGCACCGCGCCGGAGCTGTACGCCTGCGAAAATATGCGCTGTCGTGCCCGGCGCATAGCGGTAATTGAACTCGGTAATGCCGCGTCGCCCGACGACTTCGCAGAAGTCCCGGAAGCTGCCGGGGCGCTCGGGTATCTCGGCAGCGAGGAGCATCTCGCTGCGGTCCCCGGTCGCGGCGCGTTCGGCGATATGCCGGAGGCGGTCGAAGTTGACGTTGGCGCCGCAGTTAAGCGTGACGAAGGACTGGCCGCGCACGTCGCCGCCAGCAATGTGCTTTTTCAGGCCGGCTATGGCGAGCCCGCCGGCAGGTTCGACGATCGACCGCGTTTCCTCGAAGATGTCGCGGATTGCGGCGCAGATTTCATCGGTCGTGACCGTAATGATCTCGTCGACGAGTGCGGCGCAGAGCCTGTAGGTCTCGTCGCCGACGCGCCGTACCGCAACGCCATCGGCGAAGATACCGACGTGGTCGAGCGCTACGGGCTCGCCGGCGGCGAGTGACGCCTCCATGGCCGCCGAGTCCTCCGGCTCGACGCCAATGATTCGAGCTTCCGGGGCCACCGCCTTGACCCAGGCAGCAATACCGGCGGCTAGCCCGCCGCCGCCGATCGGTACGAAGATTGCTGCTGGCGGCGTCGCACACTGCTCGAGTATCTCAGCGCCGATCGTCCCCTGGCCTGCAATGACGTCGGGGTCGTCGAATGGGTGAATGAACACATAGCCATGGTCGGCCGCGAGCTGCTTTGCGTGGACATAGGCGTCGTCGTAGGCATCGCCGTAGAGGACAACCTCCGCATCAAGCGCACGGACGGCATCGACCTTGATCGACGGCGTCGTTACCGGCATGACGACAACGGCATTGACGCCGAGCTTGCTCGCGGCCAAGGCGACTCCCTGCGCGTGGTTGCCCGCAGAGCTGCAGATGACGCCCCGCGCCCGTTCGCTCGCGGAGAGGTGGGCGAGCTTGTTGTAGGCGCCACGGAGCTTGAAAGAGAACACGGGCTGCAGGTCTTCCCGCTTGAGCCAGATGTCGTTGTCCAGGCGTTTCGACAGCGACGCTGCGCGTTCGAGCGGCGAGCGGATCGCGACGTCGTACACCCTGGCTCTGCGAATACGCTGGACGTAGTCGACGCCGGATGCCTTGGAGTCAATAGCTTTCGGCATTACGCGGTTATCGCACACGCGGTGGCGGACGGCAATTTCAGCAGCGAGTAAGAGGCGGTTGGTATACTGCCGCTCCCTCGACAGCATGCGCAGACTCATGAGCAAGCAACTGATCAAGAACGCCCGTCTCGTTAACGAAGGTACGGTCAGCGAATGCGACGTGCTGATCGACGGCCAGCGCATCGACAAGATCGCGGCTTCCATCGATGCCGATGGCGCCACGCAGGTCTTCGATATCGATGGGGCGGTGTTGATGCCCGGCATGATCGATGACCAGGTGCACTTTCGCGAGCCGGGCCTGACCTACAAGGGCGACCAGGCTACCGAGTCGGCCGCGGCCGTCGCCGGCGGTATCACGAGCTTCATGGACATGCCGAACGTCAGTCCACAGACCACGACGCGAGCGGCGCTTGCCGACAAGTACGCCAATGCCGCGGGTCGCTGCACCGCCAACTACGGTTTCTACCTGGGCGCCACCAACAGCAACGTCGAGGAAATCAAGGCGCTCGAGATCGACGAGGCCTGTGGCATCAAGGCCTTCATGGGCGCATCAACCGGCGACATGCTGGTCGACGACCCGGAGGCGCTCGAGCTGTTATTCGAGCACGCACCGATAGTCGTTGATACGCATTGTGAAGACACGCCCATGATTCGTGCGGCCGAAAAGGCGGCGCGTGCGAAGTACGGTGACGACGTGCCGATGAGTGAGCACCCGCTAATTCGTTCGGCGGAGGCATGCCTGAAGTCATCGACGCTGGCGACCACGCTGGCGAAAAAGCACGATGCGCTCCTGAACGTGCTGCACCTGACGACCGAGATCGAGATGGACTTGTTCGAGCCGAAGCACCGCAGCGAGAAGCGGATCACGGCCGAGGTCTGTGTGCATCACCTGTGGTTCGACGAATCGCGTTACGAGGAGCTCGGCACCAAGATCAAGTGCAATCCGGCGATCAAGCGTCGCGAAGACCGCGAGGCACTGATCAGGGCCCTGAACGATTCGCGCATCGACATTATTGCCACCGACCATGCGCCGCACACGGCCGACGAGAAAGACAACAGCTACTTCCTTGCACCGGCCGGGCTGCCGCTCGTACAGCACGTTGTGCCTGCACTATTCGATCTCGTTGCCCGCGGCGACATTTCCCTCGAGCTGCTCGTCGATCGGGCTTGCCACGCGCCGGCCGATATCTTCGGCGTCGAGGAGCGAGGTTACGTACGCGAGGGCTGGTATGCCGACCTCGTCGTCGTCGACACGGCACGGCCCACGCGCGTCACGGCCGACAACCTCTTTGCCAAGTGCCAGTGGTCACCCTTCGAGGGCCATGAGTTCACAACGACCATCGACAAGACCTTCGTCAACGGACAACTCGTTTACGACGACGGCAAGCTGACGGGTTCGATACCGGGCGAGCGCCTGCATTTCTCGCGTGCGCGATAGCGCGAGCCGGACAAGCGAAAACAGTTTACTTTCCGGTCGATCTCGCTATGCTAGCGCCCTCATGGCACGGGATTTACCTGGATCGGTTTGCCGCTGAAACGGCGCCGGTTCGCGGAGTGGATGAAACCGACTGACACTGCCAACCCGGATTACTTCCACAAAGTAGTCGACTGTCAGTGGGCGTGCCCTGCACACACCGACGTTCCTGAATACATACGCCTGATTGCCCAGGGTCGCTTCAGCGATGCCTACATGGAGAACCGTGAGTCGAACGTGTTCCCGGGCATCCTTGGGAGGGTCTGCGATCGGCCTTGCGAACCAGCCTGTCGCCGCGGCCGCGTCGAGGACAAGCCGGTCGCTATCTGTCGTCTCAAGCGCGTCGCGGCGGATCATCGCGATGACATAACGGATCGCCTGCCGAAAGCGCCCCGCGAGAAGAACGGCAAGAAAGTAGCCCTTATCGGTGCCGGCTGTGCGTCGCTGACTGTTGCGAACGACCTGGCGCCGCTGGGTTACGAGGTCACGATCTTCGAGGCGCTCGAGACGACCGGCGGCCTCATGCGCACCAACATCCCGCGCTTCCGCCTCCCGCCAGACGTGCTCGACGAAGAGATCGGCTACATCCTCGATATGGACGTCGATCTCAGGCTCGGCCACCCGATCGACAGCATGAAGACGCTGCTCGATGCCGGCGAGTACGATGCCGTGTTCGTGGGCACCGGCGCGCCGCGTGGAAAGAATCTCGATATCCCGGGGCGCTACGATTCACCGAACATCCACATCGGTATCGACTGGCTGACGTCGGTGGCCTTCGAGCACATCGATTCGATTGGTGAGAACGTCCTGATTATCGGTGTCGGCAATACGGCCATGGACTGCTGCCGGTCCTCCCTGAGACTGGGTGCGAAGAACGTCAAGGTCATGGCGAGGAAGCCTCGTGGCTTCTTCAAGGCGTCCGACTGGGAGCTCGAGGACGCCGAGGAAGAGAACGTCGACATTGTCGTCAACCACTCGCCGAAAGCCTTCGTCATCGAGGACGGCAAGCTTGTCGGCATGCGCTTCGACGTCATGGAGTACAACGTCGATGAGAACGGCCGCATCGATCGTGGTACCGCCGTCGACGAGGTCACGATCCCCTGCGACGACGTCATTCTTGCCATCGGGCAGGACAATGCGTTCCCCTGGATCGAGCGCGACATCGGCATTGAGTTCAATGACTGGGACTGCCCGGTCGTCGATGAGACGACGATGATGTGCACGCGCGACGGCGTGTTCTTCGGCGGCGACTCGGCCTTCGGGCCGAAGAACATCATCTGGGCCGTGGCGCACGGTCACGAGGCGGCCATCTCGATCCACAAGCATTGCCAGGGCGAGGATATCAAGGAGCGGCTGCCGCGCGGCGTCAACCTGACCAGTCAGAAGATGGGCATGCACGAGTGGAGTTTCTCGAACGACTACAACCCGTCCGCCCGCCGGCTCATGCCGCACGTCGACTTGAAGGAGCGGTTCAAGAACCTCGATATCGAGGTCGAGCTCGGCTTCACGGCGGAGCAGGTGACCAAGGAAGTCGAGCGTTGCCTGAACTGCGACATTCAGACCGTGTTTACGGCAAAGCTGTGCATCGAGTGCGATGCCTGCGTCGATATTTGTCCGACCAACTGCCTGACGATTACCGAGAACGGCGACGAAGCGGATCTTCGCACGCGGCTCAAGGCCCCGGCAGAAAATACCGAGCAGGCACTCTACGTTTCAGCAGGGCTGCCGCAGACCGATCGCGTCATGGTCAAGGACGAGGACCTGTGCGTGCACTGCAGCCTGTGTGCCGAGCGTTGTCCAACCGGCGCCTGGGACATGCAGAAGTCGAAAGTCCTGTTGCCCTATGCGGCCGATGAAGCCGAGGACCGCGCCAAGTGGCCCGGCACCAGCGCTGCCTGAGAAATCCCTGAATGGCTGATATCAACGACGTCGTCATCAAGATCGGTACGGTCAACGGAACCGGGTCGGCGAGCGCGAACGGCCTCTTGCGCAAGGCCATCTTTCGCATGGGCGTGCCGGTCGTGGGCAAGAATTACTTCCCGTCGAACATCCAGGGGCTGCCGACCTGGTACGAGGTGCGGGTTACGGCAGACGGCTACCAGTCGCGCTCGAACCGTGTGGACATAATGGTAGCGATGAACGCGCAGACCTACGCGAAGGACATGGCGGAAGTCGAGCCCGGGGGCTGGCTCATCTACGACTCGACGTGGCCGCGTTCTGAGCTCTTGAATCGCGAGGACATCCACGTTTTCGGTATTCCCCTGTCGAAGCTCTGTAACGAGAACTTCGATGGCGTGCGCGCGCGTATTCTCATGAAGAACATAGCGTATGTCGGAGCGCTGGCGGCGCTGCTCGATCTCGACCTCGAGATTATCACCGGTCTGCTCGAGGAGACCTTTGGCGACAAGACGCATCTGATCGATGCAAACATGAAGGCGATCCGGCTGGGCTACGACTACGCCACCGAGCAGTTCGGTTGTCCCCTGCCGTGCAAGGTGGAAGCACTCGACAAGACCGACGGGCACATCGTCATCGACGGCAACACGGCGGCCGGTCTCGGCTGCGTCTACGCCGGTGCGACGGTAGGGGCCTGGTATCCCATTACGCCGTCGACGTCGTTGATGGATGCGTTTCGCTCGTTCTGCTCCGAGCTGCGCGTCGATCCCGAGACGGGTAAGCGCACCTACGCGATTATCCAGGCCGAAGACGAGCTGGCAGCAATCGGCATGGTGCTGGGCGCCGCCTGGAACGGTGCGCGTGCCTTCACGCCTACGAGCGGGCCGGGCGTGTCGTTGATGAGTGAGTTCATCGGCTTTGCCTACTACGCCGAGATTCCCTCGGTCATCTTCAATGTGCAGCGTACGGGGCCGTCGACCGGGATGCCGACGCGTACGCAGCAGTCGGACATCCTCTCGTCGGCCTACGCCTCGCACGGCGATACCAAGCACGTACTGCTGTTCCCCGCCGATCCCGAGGAGTGCTTCTACTCGGCAATCAACGGCTTCGATCTGGCCGAGCGGCTGCAGACGCCGGTCATCGTCATGTCGGATCTCGATATTGGCATGAACGACTGGATGGTGCGCGAGTTCCAGTGGGACGAGAACTACGTTCACGATCGCGGCAAGGTACTGGGCGAGGAAGAGCTCGAGAATATCGACAAGTTCCATCGCTATCTCGACGTCGATGGCGACGGCATACCGTACCGGACGCTGCCCGGCGTGCACCCAAAGGGCTCGTACTTCACGCGTGGCTCCGGGCATACCAAGCATGGCGCCTACACCGAGGACTCGACCGCCTACCAGGAAGTTGTCGACCGCCTGCTCGTCAAGTGGGAGACGGCGCGGCAGATCGTACCCGAGGCGGATATTCGTTACTCGCGATTCAACAAGGCGGCAGTTCTCACGATCGGCAGCGGCAACAGCGCGTGTATCGAAGCGCTTGACCGACTCGCGGCCGACAATATCGGTCTCAACTACTGCCGGCCGCGAGCCTTCCCGTTCCCGGACACGGTCAAGGACTTCATTGCGCAGCACGACGTCGTCTACGTTGTCGAGCAGAACCGCGACGCACAGCTGCGCTCGCTCCTGATGCTCGACGCCGACGGCGATCCTAAGAAGCTCGTGTCAGTCCTGCACTATAACGGTATGCCGATCAACGCCGGCTTCGTCGTCGATGCGATCAGGCGAGAGATCGCGAAAGCGGCGGCCGAGACGCCCGCGCGCGAGACTGCCAAGGGCAAGGCGACACGCCAGGAGGCGCCATGAGCTACATCGCCAAACCGAGAGTTGCGCACCCGAGCCTCAAGCGCAATGCCCTCGGGCTGACCACCCGCGACTACGAGGGCGCCGCGTCGACGCTGTGCGCAGGCTGCGGCCACGACTCGGTCACGGCAGCCATCATCCAGGCTGTCTTCGAGCTCGATATCGAACCCCACAAGCTCGCGAAAATGAGCGGCATAGGCTGCTCGTCGAAGACGCCCGCCTATTTCGCCAGTGAGTCTCACGGTTTCAACTCGGTGCACGGGCGGATGCCGTCCGTCACGACGGGCGCGAATATGGCCAACCGCGATCTCTTGTACATCGGCGTGTCAGGCGACGGCGATTCGCTGTCGATCGGCGTCGGCCAGTTCGTGCACGCGATCCGTCGTAACCTGAACATGTGCTACATCATCGAGAACAACGGCGTATACGGCCTGACCAAGGGCCAGTTCTCGGCATCGGCGGACATTGGCAGCAAACCCAAGAAGGGCCTGCCCAACCAGCAGGAGCCGATCGATCCCGTCAGCATGGCACTCAGTCTCGGGGCCACCTACATTGCGCGCGGTTTCTCGGGCGACAAGGAGCAGCTCGTGCCCCTGATCCAGGGCGCGCTGCGCCATGACGGTTTCGCTCTTGTCGACGTCATCAGTCCATGCGTGACGTTCAACGATCACGAAGGCTCGACCAAGAGCTATGCGCACACGCGCAAGAACTATCATCACGTTACCGAAATGGACTTCGTCCCGCCGGCCGAGGAAATCCGGGCCGCCTACGACGACGGCGAGGCCATGCCGGTCGAACTCCATGACGGCAGCCGGATCATCCTGAGAAAGGTCGACGAGGAGTACGACCCGGCGAGCCGAGCGTCTGCCTTCAAGTACCTTCGACAGCGCTTCAACGAAGGCGAGATCGTGACGGGCCTCCTGTATCTCGACAAGGCGCGGGAGGAAATGCACGACCTGATGGGCAATACAGAGCGCCCGCTCTCGGACCTGCCCATGGACACGCTCAATCCGGGCGCCGATGGCTTGAGAAAGATCCTCGGCAACTACCGTTAGCCGTGTCCTCTCGCTGCCGCGCAGCGGAAGTAAGCATCGGGCCGACACAATAACAAGCAAGAACCAAGGAGACTCCCGTGAAAGCGAACCGTCGTGAATTCATCAAGGCGTCCGTTTTGGGCGGCACGGTCGCAGCCAGCGGTCTGCTCGGCGGCAGAGCGCTCGCCGACAGTCACGGCGACAGGTCAGCCGGCGCCGGCCGGCCCCTCAACGTGCTCATTCTTGGCGGCACGGGCTTCATTGGTCCGCACATGGTCCGCGAAGCACTGCGTCGCGGTCACTCGGTGACGCTGTTCAATCGCGGTCGCACGAACAACGCGCTGTTTCCCGACCTCGAGACGATCAAGGGTGACCGCGGTGGCGATCTTGATGGTCTCAAGGGTCGACGCTGGGACGTCGTGATCGACAACTCCGGCTATGTACCGCGCCACGTCGAGAACTCGGCCAGCCTGCTCGCCGACAGCGCCGAGCACTACCTGTTCATCTCGACGATCTCGGTCTATGCCACCTTTGCCGAGCCCATGGACGAGGACTCACCGCTGGGCACGATCGAGGACGAAACCGTCGAGGAGGTGACGGGCGAGACCTATGGTCCGCTCAAGGTCCTGTGTGAAAAGCGGGCAATGAGCGCGCTGGGCGAGGACCGGCTGACGATCCTGCGCCCGACCTATATTTGTGGTCCTGGCGATCACACCGATCGCTTCAGCTACTGGCCGGTTCGGGCGAGTAAGGGCGGCGAGATGCTATGGCCGGGTGGCCCCGATCACATGACCCAGATCATCGACGTGCGCGATCTTGCCAACTTCACGGTCGACTGTGTCGAGCAGCGCACGGCCGGCATCTTCAACACCGTAACGCCGCGCGGCAGCTACAGCTTCGGCCAGTTCCTCGAGGACTGCCAGGCCGTAACGGCAGCGGAGATCGACCCGGTCTGGGTCGACGAGGCCTTTATCGAAGCCAACGACCTGTCGCTGCCCGTGTGGCATCCGAAGTCCGGTGAGTTTGCCAACGTGTCGAGCGTAAGCGGGGAGCGGGCGCGCGCCGCCGGCCTCCACAATCGCCCGGTGCGCGAGACTATCCGGGACCTGCTCGCCTGGTGGCAGACCCAGCCCGAAGAACGCACGGCTGAACTCCGGGCGGGTCTGACCATGGAGCGAGAGCAAGAACTCATCGCGCTGTATCGCTCGTCCTGACTATTGCCAGAGCCGTTTCCACCACGGCTCGTCGACGTCATTGCCGACAAAGCTGATCTTGTCGCGTATCGCGTCGACGTCCCAGCCGGTCAGGTTGGCCAGTGCCTTTGCTTCCTCTTCCTGGCGCTTGCGAACGCCGTCCTCGTAGGCGCTGATGTCGCAGCTTGCCTTGCCCTTGAAGGGATGCCGGACAATGTAGCGACCCTGAAAATTCTGTCGGTCGCCGGTTTCCTGGAACACGAGATCCTCGGGGAAATGCGCCTGGTCGTAACGGACGTGCAGCCGGGTGACGAACACGTCCTGAGCGGGCGAGGTACGGCCAGGGGCAGAGCCGCGCGGTAGCCAGAATACGCCGAGCTGCCTGAGCTCGTCAGCGCCCAGCGGATCTGCCGCACAGGGATCACACCAGGCCATGTCCCACGCGTATTCGAGAAACACCGCGCGGTTGCCATTGGCCTTCGTCTGGCGCTCGAACATGGCGCGATAGAAATCGCCGAACTCATCCTGGACGAACTCGGGAACGTCGACATTGCTCGGCAGGCGGACGGTTCGGTAATTGGTCGTCTCGATGCGTCCGGTCCGGGTGAGCGCGTACACGTACAGTTCCTGGCTGCCGGAGGCGTTGAGCGTGCCGAGGCGAATCGGCAGCATGAACTTGGGGCTCTCGTAGGCAACCTGGATAGGCCGGAGATAGGAGAAGCCGCTCGTATCGTGGCGATCAAGATTCACCTTCGCGACGAAGAAGCGCATGCCCTGCTTCAGGTAGCTGCCAACGACGCGCTCGGCCCCGTCGGGGATACGGTAGTCGTTTTCAGAAAGCCACTGCACGAGGCCGTCGCTCTCTTCGGCCGAGAGGATGAGAATGTCGTATTCACCGACCGCGTAGCTTGCCTCAATACGGACGCCCAGCGACACGGCACGCCGTTGCTTGGCTTCCCCCTGAACGACGGCCGACGGCAGGTTGCTCTCCATTGCGCGGTCCATCATCTCGTAGCGCATGCAGGGATCGGGATCGAAGTACTCGACGAGCCTCGGCGCCGTGTACGCGTCGAGGTGTTCGATCAGCGCGCGCTCCGCAACATTGATCTGGCCTCGTTCGATGAATGTCGGTACCGGGATCACCATTGCAAAGTCTTCGACGTCGCCGCGGAAGTCGTTGGCCATCGTGATTACGGTGCGATCGCCGTCGCGAACCAGCACGACCTGTGATGCCTCGTTGAAGAGACTGGTGTCGGCACGGGCAACATAGAAGCCGCAAAAGGCCTCTGCGGTCGTGCCGATAACTACGGTCAGCGTGGCCGCAAGCGCAGTGATGAAGAACTTCATGTCATAACTCCTTTGTGGAGGCTCGTCCCGGTGCCGTTATCGTCCAGCCATGCATAGCGCCTGCCAGAGAACAGGCGATCGATGAGCGGGACTAGTGGCGCCGACAGCACGAGCGCGAAGATGGGTCCGTGGGGTTCATACAGCACGAACTGGATCAGGTACGCGATCAGCGCGACGAAAGCGCCGTGCAGGACGCGACCCAATGCGCGATCCGGTGTCGTCTTCGGATCCGAGATCATGAAAAAGGCAAACAGGAGCAGCGCGCCGCTCTGTAGCTGGTGCAGCGGAATACTCAGCGGATCGCCGAGCCAGAGCGCCCGGCCCACGAGCAGGGCAGAGAACACCCCCAGAAACGCCAGCGTTGACTCGGCACGGCGCGCGCGCGTCAGCACCAGGAATCCAAGGCAGGCAAAGAGAAACGCCGACACGGTCGTGCTGCCCCACTGGCCTCCGGACAGCCATGCGCTGTCGCTGACCAGGACGAGCACCACGAGCGCAAGGTTGGCCGGGTTGAACAGGTGCTTGTCGTTGATGCGCAGTATGAACTTGCTCGCTATAGCGATGAACGCAGCGGCGGCCGCGACGAGCAGGACGTCAGTGCGCAGCAACAGCGTCAGTGACAGCGAGGTGATCAGCGCACTGAGCGGGTCGAATCTCGGCAGGCCGAGGCCACGCGTAAACGCCCATTGCGTCATTTGCGCGGTTGCAAAGACTGCGGCGGTTGTGGCCCAGCTGATGGCAAAGCCCAGGGATGTGATCCCGTAAGCAAGCAGCGTCGAGAGGACGGCAACCTGGTAGCAGCGCGGGTCGCGCCTGAGTCTGTCGAATACCGTTGTCATGCCCGCTGTAAACGCAAGCGGGCGCGCGCGGGGTTATTCGGTTACGTATTCGCCTGGGCCGACAGCAGGCCTTCGAGCGGCGGAGCCGCGCTGCTGTCGGGGAACACCTCGCGTTCGACATGGGCGAGGGATACACCCAAATGGTTTGTCAGCACCGACTTGAACACGCGGCGCAAATCGGTTGTCGGCCTGAGATCGCGGCCGTCGTAGAGGGCGCGTTGCCCGAGGCCTGGCCAGTCGGCAATGACCTTGCCGCCGTCAACGCAGCCACCGAGCAGCAGCGCCGCCGTGCCCGTGCCATGGTCGGTGCCGCGCGTACCGTTGACCGCGACCGTGCGACCAAACTCCGTGACGACGGCAACGACTGTGTCCTGCCAGCGTTCGCCAAGTCCCGCCTTGAGTTTGCCGAGACCATCGTCAAGCGCGCCCAGCTGGTTGGCGAGGGCACCGCTGGCGCCGCCCTGGTTGGCATGCGTATCCCAGCCGCCCGACTCGACCACTGCAATACCGGGGCCGTCCGGCGCAACCAGAAATCGCGCTGCCGCGTCGAGGTTTGCGGCCAGCTGGCGATGTCGTCCACCGCGACGACGCTTGCCCATGCCGTCTTCCATGCTGCCGGCAATACGCTGGCTCTCGACAGCCTGTTCGAGACGCTCGCTGAAAAACGGTTCATCCGCGTACAGGAGCCTCAGGCGATCAATGAGGTCATCGTCGGCATCGGGCAGTCGCGACGGCGCCCAGCTCGTGACCGAGCTCGAGCCGCGCAGCACGAGCGGCGTATTTTGCGCAAGCGCAATCGCGAGTTCGTCGCCCGGGCCGCCGCCCAGCGGGCGCAAAGCACGATTGAGCCAGCCGTCTCGCATGGCGCCAACCTTGCTGCCGCCGTTCTCGAGTACGTCCTGGCCGTCGAAGTGCGAGCGGTCGCGGTACGGACTCGCGACCGCGTGAACGACCAGCGCGTCGCCGCTCAGGTAGAGCGTATGCACGGTCTCGAGCCGCGGGTGCAGGCCGAAGAAGCCGTCAAGCGCGAGCGCGCCGTCAGCTTGCCCGGGCCGCGCGATGGCAAGCTCACCGCGCACCCTCGCGTAGTCAGGATCGGCAAACGGCGGGGCGAGGGCAAGACCATCCGCGGCGCCGCGCAAGAGCACCAGCACGAAGCGCCCGTCATCACGCCCGCGCGCAAACGCCAGTCCCGGGGAGGTCGACACCAGGGCGCCGGCGCCAAGGGCCTGAAGGAACGATCGTCTGTCGAGCATGCCTATCTCCGCTGAAAGTCCGGTGAAGCCAACAACATCGCGAGCCCCTGTTCGCGGCTCTCGGCGCGAGCTATCCATGTGCGCGTTGAGGTGCCCAGTGAAGCGCCAAGCACGGCGTCGCCCAGCGCGACGGGATCGACTCGATCACCGACGAAGCGGGCCACGGTGCTGCTCCACTCGATACGCTTGTACAGGGCGTCGGCGCCGCCCCATTCGTCGGCCGTGTCAGGCCAGCCGGCGGGCGAGCCGGGACGCCAGGCTGCCTGGCCCATGAGATCGAGCGCTCCAACGATAAATCGGGCGTCATCCGGTACGTGTTCGAAGGCGCGCAGACTCGATACGACGAAGTCGTGCGGTGATTTGTACTTCGTGTGCTCCGGCGACCAGGCTTCCGGCGACTCGATAAGTGCCTGGTAGACCGGTGCGAGCTCCGCACTGTTGTCGAGCCAGGCTGTCGCCAGCCGGTCGACCAGCGGCGGGGGCGGCTGGTCGCCGACGAAGTGCCGCGCCAGTTTTTCCGCAAGGTGCGACGCGGTCGACGGGTGGACGGCCAGGTCCTTGAGTACCGCAACGCCTTGCTGGTAGCCGTCGTCCGCATAGCGCCGACCGAGAACGGTCTTTGTGCCCGGCTCGTGGATGTTCTCGCGGAACTCGAAGCGGCCGGGCTCCCCTTCCGCGAACCGCCCGCGCTCGCCAGCGCCACCGATCGACCAGCCCGTAATGACCTTGGCCAGGGCGACGACGTCGTCCTGATCGTAGCCGCCGCCGACGCCGAGTGTGTGCAACTCGAGGATCTCGCGCGCCAGGTTTTCGTTGAGCCCTACCGAGCGCTTTGTTGTGCGCCGGCTGGCTCGTTGCCCCAGCCGTGAGTTGGGCCCGATCGAGCGCGCGTTGTCGAGATACATGAGCATGGCCGGGTGCGCCACTGCCGCGAGTAGAAGATCCGCGAAGTTGCCGCTCGTGTGGGGGCGAATGGCTTCGGTCTCGTAGGCGCCCGCAAGCGCCGGCAGCGGCTGCTTGTCGACCGATACGGCGAAATGGTTGGCCCAGAAATGCACGAGCCGCTCGGCGAACGGTCTATCGGTTGTCGCCGCGGCCCGGTAGCGGGCGTGGCTCTGCTCGATGTAGTGGCTACGCACCGCCTTGCCGTATTGCTTGATGTCTGCTTCGGACGGCGCAGCCGATTTCCTGCGCCCACGATCAGCGATGCGCAGGCTGCGCAGCTCTGCCGCGATCGATGGCGTGTCGGGTAGCTTCTTCAGGTCGGCCGGCAGTCCCGGGCCCTGTCTCGCCTGCAGAAGGAGCCAGTCACGCGGTGCGGTGGCGTGCCGAACGAGCGGCTCAAGGTCACCGGGGCGTGCACCGAGACCGAAGCGATTGGCAGCGATGGCGGCGTTCTCGTCTCTGTTGTGCAAGGGCGGGGACCTCGGGAAATGCGGGGGTCTTTATACAACGCAGCGCCCGCGCTATCGTTGACCTGCGACCTTGCCACGAAAAAAAGCGAATAAATTCAATATTCTGCGTTTTGCATCCAAACGGCCTGCGACAGGCATCTATAGTTCGAAATGGCATAACGCCGCCCGAATTTGCACCAGGAGGTTTTCCCAGTGGTCGAAGAAATGATCCCGATCGTCATGTTCGTGTCGATTGCCGTCGTATTCATTGCGTTGTTCTGGTTTCGTTACCGGACGCGTTCCGAAACGCAAATGACGATTCGCAACGCCCTCGACAAGGGCGTCGAGCTATCGCCGGAAGTGATTGACCGGCTCGGCGCGCCGAGGCCACAGAAGCACAAGGACCTGCGCCTCGGTGTCATATGGATGAGCCTTGCGCTCGCGCTTGTCCTGATCGGCTTCGCGGTTCCGGAGCCCGACGCGCTGCGCGGCACGCTGGCCGGTGCGGCGTTTCCCTTCTGTATTGGTGCGGCCTACCTGGTCCTGTGGTATTTCATCAGCCGCAAGGAAGACAGCGCAGCCTGATCGGAGGGCGGCCCATTCATAATGGACGCACAGGATCTCGATCTCGTCGCGCGCGTCGTCAGCATGAAAGACACGGCGGCGTTCGGCGAGCTCATTCGCCGCCACCAGTCGCAGGTCAGGAACTTTCTCTGCAAGCTGGCCGGCGACATGACGCTCGCCGACGATCTCGCTCAGGACGCGTTTATTCACGCCTGGGACAAGATCGGCACGTTTTCAGGCAAGGGCACGTTCATCGGCTGGCTCCTGAAGGTTGCGTATACGACTTTCCTGCAGTCGAAGCGGCGCTCGAAGCGCTACGCGGAGATTCTTCGCGACGTGCGTGAAGATGCGGACGCGGTGGGCACTGGCTACACTAAGACTAACGAGGAGGTAACCGATCTCGACAAGCTGCTGGCGGTACTGGAACCCAACGAGCGCGCCATCATGGTGATGGCCTACGCCTGCGGGCTTTCCCACCGCGAAATCAGCGACGCGACCGACATGCCCGTGGGCACGATCAAGTCACTGATTCACCGCAGCAAGGAAAAGATCCGGTCCGACTTTGAACTCGAACATTATTCACATGGCTGACCATCTCAAGGACAACGACGATCTTGCGTTGGAAGCGCTGTTCGCATCCGCGCCGATAGCTGACGACGGTTTCAGCAGTCGCGTCGTCCGGCGTCTTCGGCGACGGACATGGGCACGACGGCTTACGATGCCGCTTGCCGTCTTCCTCGGTTCGACGATTGCGGCCGGGCCGCTGGCGGAGCTGATAGGTAATCTCGGCACCTTGCTTGATGCCTTGCCCGTCAACGTGTCGACGCTGCCCGTCGATGCCTTGCCGTCAACGTATATGTTGATTGGCGGCGGCATGCTGCTCGCGCTCGTTCTGTTTGGCCTCAACATCCTGGAGGACTAACGGGCAGCGGAAAAAGCCATCGCTGGCTTTTCTTCCGCTCGCTGGACGCGGTCGATTGTATGCGCCACGGGTCTCGGTTACATTCCGGGCCATGAGTCTCCGCGAAAAAGTCGAAGAGGTGCTGCCGAACTGGGAACGCTGGTATCCCAGCCTCTTCGATGCGGCCAGTGACCTCGGGCTCATCAAGGCCGAGGTTTGCGACCCCAACTCTCTGCTCCTGACACGGCGCCACAAGCGGGTCATTCAGCAGGCCGAGGACGCGCACCGCGAGAAATGGGGCGGCAAGGCGCAGGACTAGCACGCCCGCCTTACTGAACGCATTCGAGCCCCTGCAATGACTATCGACCTTGCCAAGATCCGCGCCCGGTTCCCGTCGCTCGATCTGACCGACAATGGCGTCCGGCGCATCTACTTCGATAACCCTGCCGGCACGCAGGTGCCCCTGTCTGTCGCGGACCGGATGCGGGACTGCCTGGTCGAGGCGAACGCCAACCTTGGTGGCACCTTTGCCAGTTCCCGAGCGGCCGATGCGGTCGTCGAGGGCGCCCACGAGGCGATGCGGGATTTCCTCAACGCGGCGTCGGCTGATGAGATCATCTTTGGCCAGAACATGACCTCGCTGACGCTGCACGTGGCGCGTTCACTGGGGCGACATTTCAAGCCCGGCGACGAGATCGTCCTGTCGAGGATGGATCACGATGCCAACGTGCAGCCATGGGTCCTCATGGCGCGCGATCACGATCTCGTCGTTCGCTGGCTGCCGTTCAACACCGACACCTTCGAATTCGATGTCGACGCGCTGGATGCCGTGTTGTCCGATCGCACGCGGCTTGTGTGCGTCGGCGGCGCAAGCAATCTGCTTGGTACGCTCAACGACATCGAGACAATGTGTCAGAAGGCGCGCGACATTGGCGCTTGGACCTATATCGACGCGGTGCAGTCGGCACCGCACGTTGTAACCGACGTGCGAGCCATAGGCTGTGATTTCCTGGCTTGCTCGGCCTACAAGTTCTTCGGGCCGCACCAGGGAATACTCTATGGTCGACGGGAGGTACTGGAGCAGCTCGAGCCGTACAAGGTGCGGCCCGCGCCGGACAGCCTGCCGTGGAGCTTCGCGCCAGGCACGCAGAGCCACGAGGGCATGGCCGGAACTGCCGCGGCGGTGGATTACTTCGCCTGGGTCGGCCGGGAGATGGCGGGCGCGTCCGGCGGTCGCCGCCAGGAGCTATGCGCCGGGATAGAGCTGCTCGTCGGTTACGAGATCGAGCTGTCGAAGCATCTTATCGACGGCCTCAATAGCCTTCCCGGCGTAACGGTGCTGGGTATCACTGATGCCGACGCGATGCACCGGCGCGTGCCCACCGTCGTATTCCGGCACGAGCGACACGCGCCGGCGACCATAGCGAAGGCCCTGGGCGACGAGAACATCTTCGTGTGGAGCGGGCACAACTACGCCATCGAGCCTGCCGGTGCACTCGGTATTCTCGAGTCGGGCGGCGCCGTCAGGGTGGGCCCCGTCCATTACAACACGACGGATGAAATCGATGAGCTTGTCGACGCGCTGGCACGGATCCTCGATCAGGATTCACCGTCGGGACATTGACCGGCCCTGATCGGCTTCGCGGACTGCAGAAATAAGAAAGGCCGCTTGCGCGGCCTTCCGTGAGATTAGTGTCGGCGTGGGGTCAGGGGATAAGGGAAAGATGTTCCATTATCCGGTCAAGACCTTGCGTCGCGATCGACACCTCGAGAATCTCACTAGACATGGATCACCTCCTTTCAAGTTGTTTGCCCGCGTTGAAGTATCTCTGTATTGCCGGCGTTTGCCAAGGAAATTCTTCATGAAAATCGGCGGTTTAATTGTCACATTTGATGCGCTATCCTAGCCGGCCGCAAGCGGCGAAACCTGCCGCCAGGCACGTCCCGACATTCCTATGGCGACGTCTGATCCAGCACGGCGACCCCCCGAAAACATCCCATCCCCGGTAGCTGCAGCGGAGCGGCTGACCAGCCTCGACCTGCTGCGCGGCGTTGCGATCCTCGGCATTCTGGTCATGAACGTCTATGCCTTCGCGATGCCGCTCGCGGCCTATACGAATCCTTTCCAGATGGGCGGCGGCGATCCGTTCAACCTCGGCATCTGGATAATGAGCCACGTCGTGTTCGACCAGAAGTTCATGAGCATCTTTGCGATGCTCTTCGGTGCCGGGATCATTCTCATGATGGAGCGAGCCGAGGCGCGCGGCGCCGACTTCGGCCCTTTCTACTTCCGCCGCCAGTTCTGGCTGCTGGCCATCGGGCTTCTGCACCTGGTGTTTGTCTGGCTCGGCGACATCCTGAGCTATTACGCGATCGTGAGTTTCGTCGTGTACTTCGCCCGACGGCTTCCGGTCCGACTGCTGGTCGCGATCGCCTGCATCTTGCTGCCCGTCCCGCTGCTCATCAGCTATGCGTATTCCTTCCACTTCGAGACACTGCTTGCCGAAGTGCCGGCGCTCGAAGCGTCGCTGGCGGCCGGTGAGTCGCTGTCACCCGACGCCGCGGCGCGCTACGAGGAGTGGCAGAACACACGGCCCCTTCTCATGCCGTCGGTCGACGACCTCGCCGAGGAGCTTCGGGCGCACACCGGCAGTTATGCCGACGCCGTGCAATACCGGATCGAGCACAGCCTGCCCATGCTGCTCACCGCGGTCCCGTTCTTTATTGTCTGGCGCGTCGGTGGCTTGATGCTGTTGGGCATGGCCATGATGCGCACGGGGCTCTTGTCGGCGAACCGTCCGGACTCTGTTTATCGGCGCATGATCCTTGCAGGTTACGGAATCGGCCTGCCGCTCACGATATCCAGCGCCTGGCTGTCTTTCGCCACCGGTTTCGATCCGGTTATCAATCTTCGCTACGGGTCGGTGCTCAACTATGTCGGCAGCATACTGGTCGCCTTCGGCCACATTGGCGTCGTGATGCTGGTTGCGAAGCGCGGCATTGCGCGCTCTATCACGGCGCGGCTCGAGGCCGTCGGGCGCATGGCGCTCACGAGCTACCTCCTGCAGTCGCTGATCATGACCAGCCTGTTCTACGGCTATGCGCTCGGTCTGTACGGCAGCCTCGACCGCAGGGGCCAGATGCTGGTCGTGATCGCCGTCCTTGTGCTGCAAATCGTCGTAAGTCCCTGGTGGCTCAGGAGATTCAGGTTCGGACCGGCCGAGTGGCTGTGGCGTACGCTGACCTACGGTCGCGCGCAGAGGATGCGCGCGTAAGCCCCGGCGGGATACGCATCCGGGGGGTAATGCCGGCGCTCCGGCGTGTATACTCGGCGTTCGCTGCAGTGCGGCCCAACCCAGATCAATAACGACAAAGAGAGAGATTCATGGCTATTGCAGACCTCGGCAACGTACTCAAGATCTTCGGCGGCTCCGAGCTCGATTCGGATGCACAAAACGAGCTCTTCAAGGAGGTTCTCCTGATGACGCTGGCGCGTGCTGCCGACGCCGACATCAACATCCAGCATGCCGAGGTCGAGCGCATCCAGCAGATTCTCAAGGCGCACTGCGGTGAAGACTTCAGCGCGGCCGATATCCGCGTAGCCGCTCGCGATGAGCTCTATGCCGAGGCTTCGCTCCGCAAGTACCTCGCCAGCGTACGCAAGAAGTTGTCGGACGAGCAGGTTGGGGAAGTCGTCGACGCGCTTGCCGACGTATTCCGCAGCGATGCCGTCGTCAGCCCACTCGAGATTGACTTTTTCAACGGCGTTGCCGAGGCCCTGCAGGCAACCCCGGCGCAGATCGCGGGCCTGAAGCGCGGCGACGTTCCCGACGCCGACTAGCCGACACCACGCTTATTGCGTTCTTCCGAGCCGGCGTCGAACGCCGGCGGTTATGCCTGCGGTCTTCGTTCTCAGGTAGCTGCCTGAAAACGACCGGCCGATTTCCCGATAGGCAACGAACAGGCCCGACGACGTTATAACCAGCGCGCCGAGGATTACCCACCGGTCCGGTCGCTCATTCCAGATCAGGAAGCCGGCAAGCGTGCCGGCAACGATAGCCGTGTACTCGAACGGCGCGAGCGTGGCCGGCGGGGCGCGTCGGTAGGCACCGACAATACCGATCCATGCGAGCACCGAGCAGGCACCCGCTGCGGTAAACAGGACCCACCCCATGACGTCCGGCGTGGTCCAGTTGTCGCCGCCGGCGAACGCGGCCGCTGACAGCAGCGGTCCGAGAATTACGTAGACCGAAAGCGCGTAGCTCGACTCGGTGTCTGCGAGCTTGCGCGCCGTCACGGCGAGCAACGCGTAGCAGAAACCGGCGAACAGCACGACGAGCGAGGCCATCGAGAATCCCTCGACCCCCGGTCGCACCATCAGCAGGACACCGGCGAACCCGATGACGACGGCGGTCCAGCGACGCCAGCCGACGTGCTCACCGAGCATCGGAACCGACAGCGCAGTCACCATCAGCGGCGCTGTAAAGGCCAGTGTCAGAACGTTTACGAGCGGCATCTCCGACAGGCCGAAAAAGAAGCCGTACATCGAGCCGGCGGCGAGCAGCGTCCGCACGAGGTGCCAGCCCCAGCGTCGCGTATGAAGACTGCCAAAGCCGCCGAGCCGCGGTGCGAGCACCAGGAACATGCCAAGCCCGATCGCGCTGCGCAGCAGCACGAACTGGTTGAGCGAGTACTCGACGAGGATCGCCTTGGCACACAGGTCCAGCCCGAGGCCTGCCGAAACCCCGAGCGCAAGAAAAGCCATCGCCTTGCCGGAGGCGTTGGGCAGCGATGCAGTTGCCACATCCGGGCCCGGTAGCTGAACAGAGCCTGAATCATGAACGTCCCCGGCCGTTTACAGCAATAGCGGTTCAGTCTGAATTCATGCACACCCTGTTGGAATAGACCCTGAAGAAACCCCAATCGAGGACAGGGACATGCTGAAGACCCATCATCGCCAACGCGGAATGCCGTTCGTACTGCGCGTCGCAGCGGTTGCCGTCTTTACCGGTGCGACGCTCGCCATTGCGAGCGTGGCGAGCGCCGCTATAGCCGACGAAGAACGCCTGACACTGACGAAGAAGTCCGACGGCAGCGCCCGCGAGTCCGGCGACTTCGCGAGCGCCACGACCGACAGCCATGCTGCGCTCAAGACGGGTGTCGACAAGAGCGAAGCGTCGATTGCGCCGCCGGGTGTTGGCGTGGCGCTGCAGAACAGCATCTTCGGTGACTTCTGGTTCTACGCGGTGGACGTCGAGCTGTTCAACGATACTGATCGCGACGGCTATTCCTACGGCATCGATGTGCTGTTCGACGCCGACACGATCTATTCGGTCGCCGACGTCTACGCGGTTGCCTACCTGAGCTATGAGGGTGGCCCCTGGAACGAGTACGCCGTTAGCGATGACTTCACGCTGTTCGGTGCGACGAGTACCGACGACTATGTGCTCGTTACCGAGCTGCTGCAGGGCTATCCGGCCGGGTTTTACGATCTCCTGCTCGAGCTTTACGATGCCGACACGGGGCGTTATCTCGCCGCCGTGGGCCCCGAGGAGTCGATCGAACTCGTTGGCCTGCCGCTCGAGGACGCTGATCGCGACCTGCCGCCGTCTGCGGTGACGCCGCTTGCCGTAAGCAGCGGTGGCGGGGCATCCGGTACGGCGTTCCTCGTCGCGCTCCTTGGCGTCCTGCTGCTCAACGCGGCGACCCGGAGGCGAAAGCGGTGCGAGTCGGCGTGAGCGCAAGGACTGCGTCGACAAGCTCCTCGATACTCCCCCGACGGCGGCCTGGCGCCGCCCACCGGCGATCCCGGCCACGGTCTGCCATTGCCGTGGTCGGGACTGCCCGGTGAAGCCGGAACAGCCTTGTCCGTCTCGAGTACACTGAGGAGCCACCCGTCACGCGCAGGTTCGCCATGCATAGCAACCCGTCCTGGCGCCGCCCGGCGCTACCCGTCTTCGCTTCGATAGCGTTCCTCGCGAGCAACGCGGTTGCCGGAGTTTTCGCCGGGCGACCCGACGTCCTCGTCTGCTCGGTCAATGATCCGGCCGAGATCCAGCCCTGGGACCAGTTCGTGTTCTATGTCAGCGGTCGCCTCGAGGACGGCGGGGTCCTGTACAAGTCGCTGACCTCGAACCCGGTGCTCGTTATCGTCAGGCCGGATGGCCGGGTCGAGGCCGAGAACCTTGCCGACTGCGACGGCAAGACCGTGGCCGAGCTGCGCGCTGAAGGTCGTGCGTTTGATTTTCAGGCTCTCGAGTAGCGAGATCTGAACACGCGCAACGCGGTCGAAGACTGCTCTGGTTCGAGGCAGAGCGATCGTCGATAATCGATCCCGGTCGCGGCTTTCGGGAAGGCTTCGAATGCGAACGTTCAGCATACTGGTTCTTGGTCTAGGCATCGTATCGTGGGGGACGGGCCTCGCTGATCAACGCTATCGCGTGGAGGGTCTCGAATCGCCGGCGGAGATCATCGTCGACGAATGGGGCGTCCCGCACATCTATGCTGGAACGCACTACGACGCGTTCTTCGTGCAGGGCTTCAACGCGGCACGCGATCGCCTCTGGCAGATCGATCTCTGGCGCCGTCGCGGTCTTGGTCTCTTGTCGGAGGCGTTCGGTGAGGACTACGTCGAGCAGGACCGGGCCAATCGCCTGTTCCTGTATCGCGGGGATATGTACCGTGAGTGGCTTGCCTACGGGTCGGATGCCAAGCGCATTGCCGAAGCCTTCACGGCGGGCATCAATGCCTATATCGAGCTGACAGAAGCCAACCCGGAACTGTTACCGCCGGAGTTCCTGCTCCTCGACTACACACCGTCACGCTGGGAGGCCGCCGATGTCGTGCGTATTCGCAGCCACGGCCTCTTGCGCAACGTGCCGAATGAGGTGCGGCGCGCGCGCATTGCGTGCCTCAGGAGCCTCGAAGACGCAGGCAACTGGAAGCCTCTCGAGCCCGCGTGGACGACGACGCTGCCGGATGGGCTTGATCCCTGCGATGTGCCGGCCGACGTCCTCGAGACATACTCGCTGGCAAGAGCGGGCGTGTCGTTCGAGTCTGCCCTTGCGACGGCATCGGCGCCGCTGCCGATCGACGGCGTCGGCGCCGGCAGTAACAACTGGGCTGTGGCGCCATCGCGCACAGCAACGGGACGGCCCCTGCTTGCCGACGATCCGCATCGGTCCCACGCGGTCCCGTCGCTGCGGTATATCGCACACCTGGTTGCGCCCGGCATGAACGTGATTGGTGCAGGTGAGCCGGCCCTGCCCGGTATCTCGATAGGGCACAACGAGCGTATTGCCTTCGGGTTGACGATCTTTCCGATCGACCAGGAAGACCTCTATGTCTATCAGCGTGATGCGGATCGCTACGGTTACGGCGATGACTGGGAACGCTTCCGGACGATCAGGGAAACCATCCCGGTTCGTGACGCTGCCGACGTCGACATTACGCTTCGCTACACGCGGCACGGACCTGTCATCTATGAGAACGGCGCACACGCCTACGCGGTTCGCGCCGGCTGGTTGGAGCCAGGCATGGCGCCGTATTTCGGCAGCGTCGAGTACATGCGCGCGCAGAACTGGCGCGAGTTTCTCGGCGCGCTGAACCGCTGGGGGGCACCGTCGGAAAACCAGGTCTATGCCGACGTCGACGGCAACATCGGCTACAAGCCCGCCGGGCTGTTTCCCAATAGGCCGAACTGGGATGGATTGTTGCCCGTTCCGGGCGACGGCCGCTACGAGTGGGACGGCTTCTTCGACATGGACGTGCTGCCGGTCGAGTACAACCCGGAACGCGGCTACACGGGCAGCGCGAACTCGATGAACCTGCCGGCGGGATACCCGATCGAGGACTATCCCATCGGCTTCGAATGGTCTGAGCCCTGGCGCTACGACCGGCTGTGGGCAGTGCTGGCCGAGCAGGACGCGCACACGCCAGGGGATTCGGCAGCGCTGCAGACCGACTACCAGTCCCTGTTCGCCGTCAGGCTGATCGGGCTCTTGCCGGACTCGATCGATACCGATGCGGCCGACATGCTGCGTGCGTGGGACGGATACCTCGGACCCGAGTCCGCTAACGCCGCGTTGTACATGGTGTGGCTCGAACGGCATCTTCGTCCTGCGCTGGCGGAATGGCTGTCGCCCGAGGACCCTTCACTGTTCGACGGTTTCGACAATCGGGTACTGCTTCGCCTGCTCGGCAATGCCGAGCACGGCGAATTGCTGGCAACGACACTCGGGGCGGCTTATGCCGATGTGACTTCGACCCTCGGTGACGATCCGTCTACCTGGCAGTGGGGGGCGATTCATCGAACGAGTTTCGAACACCCGTTGCTGGGCCTTGCCAACGGTGAGCTCGCCGAGGCCATGCGGGTCGCGACCTATGCGCGAGGCGGCAGCAACCGGACGACCAACAATACCTGGTCGAACGACGACGCCCTGACCGTCGACGGAGGCGCGTCCTACCGCCAGGTCATCGATGTCGGCAACTGGGACGCGGCGCGCATGACCAACGCACCGGGCCAGTCCGGAGACCCGCGCTCGCCGTTCTACGACAACCTGCTCGAGGGTTGGGCAAAGGATGAGTACTTCCCGCTGCTCTACACGCGCGATGCCGTTGAGGCACACAAGGCGCTGACGATTACGCTGCTGCCGGCCGAGTAGCGCCAGCCGGTGAACGCCCGCAAGGTATTGCTTGGCCTGGGGGCGCTGGTCCTGCTCATGGCCTTTCACCTCATCACGCCGCCTCGCGGGGGCCTCTGGCTTCGTACCTTCTACGACGCGACCCACGTTCCCCTGTTTGGCCTCTTGGCGGTCAGTTTCCTGTTTGCGACCCCGGCTGAATGGGCAGGCAGCAAACGGTACTTTGTTGCACTGGGCAGCGTTGCGTTAATTGCTGTCGCCAGTGAACTGCTGCAAATACCGACCGCGCGCGACGCCTCCGCGAGAGACCTTGTTGCCGACCTCATGGCTGGCACAGGGGCGTTGTGTCTCGCGGCGGGGCTGTCCGGCCGCTTCCCGTACGGTCGTGGGCCGCGTTTCGCGACGATCGCCATCGGCATTGCAGCGATCGCGCTACCGCTAATGCCGCTCGCGACGGTCTCGGCTGCCTATTTGCATCGAGCCGCGGCATTGCCGGATCTCGTGCGCTTCGAATCGCCGTTCTCCACGCTCTTCTGCAACGTTCAGGACGGCCGGCTCACGCGACAGAAGGACGACCTCACCGGCGACGTTGCCGCGGCAATCCTGCTTGGCCAGGCGCAATGGCCAGGCATTGCCTTCAACGACCCCTGGCCGAACTGGGAAGGGTACGAGGCAATCGTCGTCGATATTGAGAACACCGGCAGCGAGGTATTGCCGGTCACGATCCGTGTGCACGATCGGCAGCACAACCAGGATTATTCCGATCGATTCAATGGACGCTACGAGCTGGCCTCCGGTCGTCACAGGCTACGCATCGACCTGGACGAGATACGTAGAGCGCCGGCAACTCGCGAGATGGACCTGTCGACGATCGACGGTCTGGTGATCTTCGCGACGGGTAAGGAGGCCGGTCGCGAGTTTCTGCTACACGGGATCCGGCTCGAGGCGTCCGGCGCCGAGTGAAACCCCTGTCGAAACGGCCCGCCGGCTAGCTGCAGGCAAGCGGCAGGTCATGCTGCTTGCGAATCTCACTCATGCGCACAAGCCCATCGTTTAGCCGGGCCGCCGCGTCCGCCTCATCCTTGACGTCGCTGTCGCGCTCGACGATGTCCGTGAGCAGCGGCTCCACGGCACCCGCGCCGTCTCGATCCGCCGCGGTCAGCGCCTCGACCCACAGCCCGGCCAGTGCATAGTCGCGCTTGTCGGACCGCTGGGCCTCGCGCGCGTTCGCGATAGCAATCTCATGTTTGCATTCCGCGAGCGCGACGAAGCCGTTGAAGGCGTCGTTGCCGATCTCCTTTCGGAAAGCCTCGACGCGGCGTTCGTACTCGAGCCGTTCCTGCTCGGCAACGCGTCGGTCGGCTTCGGCGCCGGACAGCCCGCCTACGACAGCGCCGCTCGCGCCGCCATAGACGGCACCGCGTGCAGCCGCATCGCCGACGTTACCGCCAAAGATGAGTGCCGTTGCCGCCGCACCAACGGCGCCGGCAAGGGCGCCGGTGCCGGCGCCCTTGGCCGCTCCCTGTGCAGCGTAGCTGTCGGTGGCGCAGCCGGTGTTGAGGAGTGGCAGCGTGGCGAGGAGCGCAACGGCGAGGCAGCGCTGCAGCCAGTGATGGACCTCAGACATGTCGGGCACCTGATTTCGCGAAAGATGCCTGACTGTACACGATCCGCCGCGGGGACAAGCCCCACCTAGCGGAAGAACCAGCGTGCGCCGATCGACAGCGTATCGACGTCACCCGCGAGCGTCGTGCTCAGTCCTGCCGCGAATTGCGGCGTGAAGTAATAGTCCCCGGCAATCTCGATGAACGTGTCGCTGTCGCCCACGGTCGTGTGGTTGACCGAACCGCGTACCTCGAACTTTGGCACGATAAAGCCGCGCAGACCGCCCGAGAGTCCCAGGCCGCTGTCGTCGTCGCCACCGAAGGGCGTGTCGACGTCGGTGTGGAGGAACTGTGCGCTGAGCACAATATCCCAGTCCTGCTGCCACGGGATGACGTACCCACCGCCGATGGCGAGATTCGTGGAATCGACGTCGCCGTCGAAATTGACCAACGAGATGCCGCCCAGCACAAACCAGTTCTGATCGAGTTCGAGCGATCCGCCGAGGACGAGGCCGTCGCCGCCCGCCACGTCGACATCGACGAAACGCACCTCAAGGTAGTCGTAGTTCATTGCCGGCGCCTTCGGGCTTTGCGCATGCGTCGATGTCGCCAGCAGGATAAGGGTCGTGCAGAGTAGCGTTCTCATCAATATCTCCCAAGCGGTAAAGGTGAAAAACGCGAAGCGGCGCGATAGTAGCAGCAAAGCACCCTCTGTCGCGACGCTCACAGTCAGTGTTTTCCCAAGTCAGCAGACCGTGGTCCAGGTGGCTTTGGAGCAGTCATTCGACGGCAGTCCCGCGTCAGGCAGGACCACTGTTCGAATGGTAGCGTGGTCCCCGGCTAGTTGGTCGCGACGGTGCCGGCGGCATCCGGCGCCGGGCCACGAACCCGACGCGCAGTCCGCATGACGCGGCGCGACCACGCGGCGAGATTGTCGAAGTAGATATACAGCGCCGGTACGACAAGCAGCGAGACGACCGTCGAGAATGCGAGTCCGCCAATAATGGCTCTAGCCATCGGGAAGTAGGGTGGGCCGTCGCCACCGACCTGCGTCGTGCCGAGTGCAAGCGGCGTAAGGCCCACGATCGTCGTTGCGACCGTCATGAGGATCGGCCTGAGCCGGTCACGCCCGGCCTCGATGATGGCGTCTGTACGCGTCGCGCCGTCGACCCGCAGGTTATTGATGTGATCGACGAGCACGATGCCGTTATTCACGACAACGCCAATCAGGATCATGATGCCGATCGAGGCCATGAACGAGAACGTCGTGCCGGTTGCGGCGAAGAACAGGAATACCCCGAAAATCGAAAACACGATCGACCCGAGAATGATCGAGAACGGTAGCAGCATCGATTCAAACAGCGCCGCCATGACGAGGAAGATGCAGGCAACGCCCAGCAGGATGTTCGTGAACATCATTGCCTGCGCGTCGTCCTGGCGCTCGAAGCCGCGGCCGAACTTCCAGCTGTAGCCTGGCGGTAGATCGATCTGCTCCATGAGTTTTTCGACATCCGGCTTGACGTCGTCCAACGTGAAATCGTCCTCGAGGTTGGCCGAAAGAATCACTGCCGTCTGCCGGTCCGTGCGCTGGATCGCGTCCGGTGCGTTACCGATCTCGAGTCGCGCAATCGTACCGAGTGCTACTCGTGTGCCGTCCACGCTAAAGAGCGGCAGGTCCGCAAGCTGCTCGAGGCTTTGCGACTCGGTTTCGCGGAAGGCAATCCGCACCTCGACTTCACCGGCATCGCCGCGGAACTCGCGGAGGTTCTGGCCGCGCATGGCCGTGGCGACAGAGCGCGCAACGCGATCGGCGGTGAGTCCCTGCGCCGCTGCGCGATCGCGGTCAACGATGACGCGAATCTCCTTGTCGCCAACTTCGGCGTCGCTGCGCAGGTCCTTCAGACCTTCGACGGATGACAGGACGCGGGCAACTTCGAAGCTCATGTTGTTGAGCACCTCGGTCGAGTCGCCGGAGATCTGGATGCTGAAGCCGCCGTCACCGCCGCCCTGCGAATCGAAGCCGAAGCTCGGCTTGCCAATGGCGAGGATGGGCAGGTTCTCTTCGATACGCTTGACGATCTCGGTCGTTGACGCCGTTGCGTCTTCCTCTTCGGTCAGCAGGATCGTGGTCTGCGCGATCGTCTGATTGTAGTAGCTGTATACCGAGCGAATATTGAAGGCTTCGCGGTTCTCGAACAGGTATTCCTCGATCCTGTTGACGGCTTCCTCGGTCCTTTCAACAGGGTGGGAACCTTCAATGTGGTAGTTCATGAAGAGCCGGCGGCCGACGTCGTCCGGGAAGGCATCGAACTTGACGAGCTGCAGCGCGAGTGGCAACACGCCGATGACGCAAATCAGGACGATTCCGAGGAATGTCGTCCAGGGCCTGCGGATAATCCAGTGCAGGCTCGCCGTGTAGCCGCGCGTCAGGCCGGCCATCAGCCGACCGTTGTTGCCTTTTTCCGGCAGCTTGACGCGCTCGGCGAGCATCGGCACGAGCGTTTGCGCAATCAATAGCGAGGCGATCAGTGCAACAAAGATCGTAATTGCGACATGCGTGAGGAATACGGTGAGGTCGTTGCGCTCGCCGAACATGACGGGCGCAAACACGATGATCGTGGTCGCTGTCCCGGCAATGATAGCGAGGCCAACTTCCTTGACGCCCGCCAACGTCGCGCGCCGAGGGTTATCGGGATCCATGGCGCGGTGACGGAAGATGCTCTCGGTGACGACGACGGCGTTGTCGACGAGCATGCCGACCGCAAGCATCAGGCCCATCATGGACAGGATGTTGAGCGACAGCCCGGCGAAGTACATGGCACCGAGGGTAATCAATAGCGAGAACGGTACGGACGCCGTAACGATCAGCGTCGTCGACAGCTGGCGCAGGAACAGGAACAGCACAACGATGGCGAGCAGGCCACCGACGAGGCCGGCGTTCAACAAATCAGACAGCGACCCCCGAACCGCTTCACCCTGGTCGTCGAGCGGGAAGATACTGATGCCGCGCATCTGTGGCAGCTTGCCTATCTCCTCGATCTCGGCCAGGACCTTGTCGGAGACCTCGACGAGATTGGAGCCGGTGGCCTTGCTGACCTCCAGGCCAATCGCGTAGGAACCGTCGAGGTGCCGTCCGTAGTTGCGTTCGGGCGTCCTGAGATCGACCTCGGCGACGTCGCGCAGTCTGAGGCCGCTGGCGTCGATCGTCAGGTTGCGGATCTCCTCGATCGAGCCGAATTCACCGGTCGGGCGCACGCTGAGCCGCTGCTGTCCCGCGGTCAGCTTGCCGGCGCTAACGGCAAAATTGCTGCGCTGGAGCAGGCTGTTGAGGTCTTCGATATCGACGCCGTACGCGGCCAGCTTGGCAGGGTCGAGCAGTATCCGGATTTCGCGCGGGTCGACACCCTGCAGCTCGACGCGCGATACACCTTCAATGCGCTCGATGCGTCGTTTGAGCAGTCGGTCGAGCATGTCGTAACTCTCGCCGAGGTCCCGGTCGCTGGAGATCCTGAGTGCGAGGATGGGCTGGTCCCCCAGCGAACCGGTGAAGATGAACACGCGGCGTATGTCGTCAGGAAGCTGGTGGCGAATGCTGTCGACCTTGGCACGTGCCTCGATGCCCTTGGCGCCCATCGACTGGTCCCAGCCGAACTGCAGGAAGATCTCGGTCTGGTCTTCGCGTGACGTCGAGTACATGCGCTCGACGCCCGACAGTGTAGCCAGTGCCTCCTCGACCGGGCGCGTAATGCGGCGCTCGATTTCTTCCGGCGTCGAACCTTCATAGGGAATCTGGATGAAGATCCCCGGAAACTCGATATCGGGAAACTTCTCGAGCGGCAGGAGGCGCGACGCCAGGAGGCCGACCAGCGCGAGTGCAACGAAGACGACGACGGTCGTGACGGGGCGTTGCAGCGCAAGGGCAGTGTGCTTCATGCGTCGGGCCTCAGGTTGCCGGTGCAGGCGCCGGGGCTTCTGCCCAGCGTTTGCGGTCGAGGAGCGAGTAGACGACCGGTATGACCACCAGCGTCAGTGCCGTCGACACGACGAGGCCGCCAATCACCGTAATGGCCATTGGTGTCCGGACCTCGGCGCCTTCGCCGAAGCCCAGCGCCATCGGTAACAGGCCGAGCGCCGTCGTCAGCGTCGTCATGAGAATCGGTCTGAGACGCGCCTCGCCGGCTTCCATGATCGCGTCCATGCGCGCCTTGCCCTGCGCGCGAAGCTGGTTGATCAGGTCGACGAGCACAATAGCGTTATTGACGACAATCCCGGCCAGCATGATGACGCCAATGAAGGCGACAATGTTGATCGTCGTACCGGTCAGGAACAGCGCCCACACGGCACCTACGAGGGCGAGCGGTATCGTGAACAGGATCACGAAGGGATGAATCAGAGATTCGAACTGCGAGGCCATGACGAGGTACACGAGGAACACGGCAAGGGCGAGCGCGAACTGCATGGAGCGGAATGACTCCTGCATTTCCTCGCTCTGCCCTGACACCATGGCCGTAATGCCTGCCGGCATCGGTGTGCGATCGATGATCTGCTGCGCTTCGGCGGCGGCCGTGCCGAGATCGCCGTAGGCAATACCGGCCGTAATGACGGCAACCCGTTCCTGCGCGACGCGGCGAATTTCTGCCGGGCCACGCGCAATCGAAATGTCAGCGACGGCGTCGAGCGTTACCGGGCGCTCTGACGCCGGGTTGACGATCAGGCGGCGCACCTCATCAATGCTGGACGAACGCGTGTCGACGCTCTTGACGAGGACGTCGATCTTCTTGTCACGCCAGGTATAGCGAGTGGCGACGTCACCGCGCACATTCGACACGACGCTGTCGGCAATGTCCCGAACCGTGAGTCCGAGCTTGGCCGCGCGCTCCTGGTCGAAGGCAATCTGGATTTCGGGGTTGCCGCGCTCGACCGACGTCCTGATGTCGGTGAAGCGCGTCGAGGCGGTCATCGCCTCGGCCACCTGTTTGCCGACGCGCTCCAGGCCCTCGAGGTCGTAGCCGGAAATCTCGACCTGCAGCGGGCTGGCGAACGACATGAGCGACGGCCGGCTGAACTCATACTGCACGCCCGGCAGCCGGCCGAGCTCTGCGCGCAGGGTATCCATGACGGCATCCTCGGCTTCGCGCGGCGAGCCGCGCTCGAGCGCAATGCTGAGCGTGCCGGTGTTGTCGCCGGCGTCGACCGGGTTGGCGTCCAGCCGGTTACCCGTGCCGGCCACGGAGAAGTCGAGAGCAATGGCGTCGAGGTCGGCAGCGGCGCGCTGCGTTGCCTGGATGGCGCGATCGGTCTCCTCGAGCGTGGCGCCGGGCGCCAACCGGATATCGACGTTGAACTCACCCTGCGACAGCTGCGGGATGAGCTCGGTGCCAAGGCGGGGAATGAGCGACATGGTGCCTGCGAATATCCCCACGGCCAGCAACACGACGACGGCGCGATGCCTGAGTGACCAGGCGAGGATGGCCGGATACACGCTGGCAATCGCCTTGTACAGGCGCTGGAACAGCCACGATGTCGGCAATAGCAGATAGCGCAGTACGAAACCTGTGCCCTTGAAGATCCAGCCGCTGATCTTGACGGTCCAGACCGCGAAGAAGGTAATGATCTTGCCGAGCAGACGGGCAATGGCGCCGAAGAAACGGCCCACACGCGTCCTGGGTTCCGGGGTGGGCTCAGCGCTGCCGATCGCATACCGCGGCCCGGCGCCGAGCGAGGCCAGCATCGGGATCAGAGTCAGTGCCACGATCAACGAGAAGATCAGTGCAAAGGTCACCGTCAGCGCCTGGTCGCGGAACAGCTGCCCGGCAATGCCCGAGATAAAGACCATCGGGAAGAACACGGCAATGGTCGTCAGCGTCGCGGCGAACACGGCGCCGGCAACCTCGCTGGTGCCATTACGTGCCGCTTCGAGCAGGCCCTCGCCGCGCTCTTTCTTGCGCACAATGTTCTCGAGCACCACGATCGAGTTGTCGACGAGCATGCCCACGGCAAGTGCTATACCGCCGAGCGACATGATGTTGAGCGATACCCCGTTGATGTACATCAAGAGGAACGTGCCGATGACCGATACCGGAATAGCGACGCCAATAATCGTCGTCGCACGCGCGTCGCGCAGGAAGCCGTAGAGCACGATGATGGCAATCAGGCCACCTAGAATTGCGGCGCTCTTGACGTCGTCGACGGCCGAGGAGATGAAGCGCGACTGGTCGTAGATCTTGATCAGTTCAATGTCTTCCGGCAGCGTCTCGCGAACGCGCTCGAGCGCCGCCTCGACGCGCTTCGCAACCTGTACGGTGTTGGCGTCGCCCTCCTTGTAGACGGCGAGTTCGACCGACTCCCGGCCTTCAACGCGCGTGATCGCCTCACGCTCCTTGTAGCCGCGCTCGACCGTTGCGATGTCGCGGAGGTAGACAGGCCGGTTGCCTACGTAGGCCACGATGGCGTCGCGGAATTCCTGTACCGACTGGAACTCGTTCAGCGTGCGGACGAGGAAACGCTGGCTGCCTTCCTCGAGACGCCCGCCCGACAGATTGACGTTCTCGGCGCTGATGCGCTGCGAGATTTCGCCGATCGAAATACCGAGCTGGGCGATCTTCTGTTGATCGACCCGAATCTGGATCTCGTCTTCCAGCCCGCCGCTGACCTTGACGGCCGCCGTGCCTTCCTCGGCTTCGAGATCATTCTTGATGCGATCCTCTGCGAGCCGCCGCAGGGACTTGAGCGCGGCCTCCGAGTTGCCGGGCGTGGCGGCATCCTCGCCGTACAGGAGACCGAGGCGCATGATCGGTTCGGTCGACGGGTCGAAGCGCAGGAGCAACGGTCGGCGCGCTTCCAGGGGCAGCTCGAGGATGTCGAGTTTCTCGCGGACGTCGACGCCCGCAATGTCCATGTCCGTACCCCACAGGAACTCGAGCGTAACGTCGGCCTGTCCCGAGCGCGACACCGAGCGCACGACGCGTACGTTGCGGATGACGCCGACAGCCTCCTCGATGGGCTTGGTCAGGAGGTTCTCCACCTCCATTGGCGCCGCGCCCGTCAGCTCGGCCCTGATCGTCAGCGTCGGGTAGGAGATGTCGGGCAGCAGGTTCAGCGCCAGCCGCGACAATGAGACCATGCCGAACAGGCCGACCGCGACGACGAACATAACGATCGTAACGCGGCGTCCCGTGGCGATTTCGATGAGGCGGCGCATAACTATTCCTCTCCCACGTCGGCCGTGCGGATGTCAGTATCCGGGTCTTCGGCGACCTCGTCCGGCAGGGCATCGGCATCGTCGGCGTTGATTACCTGCACCTTTGAGTCCTCCTTGAGGCCGAGCTGACCGACCGTGACGATCGTGTCGTCATCGCCGAGCCCGTCGAGGATCTCGACCATGCCGCGTTCTGCGTAGCCCGTTGTAACGAATCGCCGTTTTGCGACCTCGTCTTCGACGACGAAGACACTGGTCCCCGCGGCATCTTCGAGGAGGGCCGTGCGCGGAATCTTCAGCGCGTTCTCGTGCTGGTCGAAGATGATGGCCATGCGACCGAACATGCCGGGCTTGAGTCGCCCGGACTCGCCGGGAATCTCGACCGTGATCTTGAAGGTGCCGGTATCAGGGTCGACGATTGGGCTGACGCGCGTGACGCTGGCGGAAATCCGCTCGTCAGGCAGGGCGTCAATAGCGATGCTGACAGGCTGGCCAGCCTTGATGCTGCGGTATTCACGCTCAGGCACAAACATATAGGCGACGAGGGGGTCGAGGCTCGTTACGCGGAACACGCTTTGACCGTTGCTGATCGTATTGCCGAGCTTGACCATGCGCTCCGAGACCACGCCGTCAATCGGCGCACGGATGTAGGTGTAATCGAGCTCGAGCTTCGCAAGGTTGTAGGACGCCTCGAGCGCTTCCATGTCGTACTTGATCTGCTCGAAGTCCCCGACGCTGATCAGGTCCTTCTCGCGCAGGTCCTGGTTGCGTTCGAAATCGCGCTGCAGCTTCCTCAATCTCGCGGCGGACTCGTTGAGTTCGAGCCGCAGGCGATCGCCGTCGAGCTGTGCGAGCACTTGCCCGGCCGTGACGAGTTCACCTTCCTCGACGTTGATGGCGCGGACTTCGCCCTCGACCTTGGCGATGACTTCGGCTTCGGCGAACGCCTCGATAGGCGCCGTTCCCGTGTAAACGGCAAAAATGTCGCCGCGTTCAGGCTGCGTAATTTCGACCGGTACGGGTGGTGTTTCTTCTTCTTCGTCGTCGCTCTTGTCCGCAACCTGGGACTGTTCGCCGCAGGCGACCAGCAGGAACAGGAACGCGGCCGGAAGGCCAAACCTGAACGGCGTCATACAATTTCCCCTATGCTCTTTGCCGGTTTCGGGACCGGCGTCAGGCCGTATTCTTTAAAAAATGATCCGGGCCGGTGGTGGGTACCGACCCGGATCAAGGGCCTATCCGATAAAGCTGTCCGTTGCCGCCTGGGCGAGGACCTTGCTGCCTTCGCGAAGTGAAGCCTGTCCGACCACCACGATTTCGTCGCGGTCTTTGAGTCCACTGAGTACTTCGATGCGACCGTCTGCGCTGATGCCGGTGCGAACGGCTCGCTTGTCGACCGCGCCGTCGGAGACGACGTAGACGGTCGTGAGGTCGTCCTCGACGACGATGGCCTCCGAGGGGACGATCAGGACGTCGTCGTGTTTTTCATAGGCGATCGTGAAGCGCGCGAACATGCCGGGTGCGAGATAGCCATCGGCGTTGTCGATGATAGCGGTCGCGCGAAAGGTGCCGGTTTGCGTGTCGATCGTCGGGCTAATGCGCGCAATCTCGGCCTCGAACAGCGTGCCCGGCATCGAATCCACGTGCAGGGTCGCCGTGTGGCCAACGCCGAACTTGGCGAGCTCGGTCTGCGGAATCTTCAGCTCGGCCTCGAGTCGCTCGCGGTTCGTGATGCGGAAAGTGACGTCGCCGACAGCGACGTTCTGCCCGAGCTTGATGTCGCGCGTCGTGACGATGCCGTCGATTGGCGCGCGTACCGCCGAGTAGCTGTAGTTGAGTTTCGCGAGCTTGTAGCTCGCTTCGAGCGCATCAAGATCGTAGCGCAGTCCCTCGTACATGGCCGCGCTGACGAGTTTGCGCTCATGCAGGTCGCGCAGGCGATTGAATTCGCTCTGTACCCGGTCGAGCTCCGCCTTGGCCGATACCATCGTCAGTCGAAGACGCTCGCCGTCGAGGCGGGCGAGCACGGTCCCTGCCGTAACGATGTCGCCCTCTTCAACGAGAATCTCTACAACGTCGCCCGCAGCCTTGGCCGTCACCGGAGCATCTTCGTCGCTTTCCAGCGTGGCGGCTGCCTCGTAGGTCGCAACGATTGCGCCACGCTCGGCGAACACCGTCTCGACGGGGACGGGCGTCGCGTCGGCAACGTCTGCCGCTTCCGGGACGCTGGCCTCGCCGACGCCGCAGCCGGGGAGTACGGAGGCGCTGCCGAGCGCAATACTGACTGTCAGGAGCTTGGTGAGCTGCATGGGTTCGACCCGGTTTGGTTAACTAGTGTTGTAGTCAAGTATAACACCAAATCTGTAACGCGCAACGACGGTTTCTCAAAATCTCAAGGTCACCGCTAATATTTCGCTAAATCAGTGGGTTATGCCTGACCTCCCATTGTGGCCCCGGGCATGTGCGCGATCTGCGTCGCGCCGCCTGGCGCTCTGTGCACCGGTATTTCCGACACACAGTTCTTAGATGCACGACAGCACGAAATGGATGCATTGCGGCGAGAGTCCGCCGCCGCGGTCGCTGTCGCTACAGGAAGTACTGGGCCAGGAAGGGGTTCAGGAGTCGATTATCCGGGTCGAGCTGGCGACGAATCCGGTTGAACATGTCGCGCCGCGGACCGTAGACCTGCCGCGCGTGATCGACGGAGGCGGATCGGGTCAGGTTGAACATGGGTGTGCCACCCCAGTGCTCGGCGAACTCGGCCAGGTCGATAACGAAGTCTTCCCAGCCGCGTTCCACGGTCGACATGGTCTGCAGTGCCACCATCGTCTCGTCGTATGACGGCGACAGGAGCGCGCTCGGGTCGCGCGGAATCCGGTACCCCATAGCCGGCAGGTCACAGCGGTAGCCGTGTTCGCGCCATGACTCTTCACAGAATTCCCGGTAGGCGCGCAGTACGACGCCGAAGTCACTCGCCGGGAAACTCCACGTCGAGTAGTGCAGGCGACCGCTGCCGAGTGCCCGGTACTTACCCGACACCGACGTGGCGTTGCTGCCGCTCTGTGTGAAGCGCGTGTTGACGATGTCGTGGGTAGCGGCGCTGATGCTGTCGATCAGGCCGAAGCGCACGCCGCGGATCGGCATGACCTTGTGCAGGGAATTGAAGACGCGGGGCAGCACCGTGCTTTCTCCCCAGTCCTTGATGGCCCACGGCGTCTTTGCGCCTGCGCTCGAGTGTTCCGCGTAGCGGCGAATATCGAGGTACGCGCGGTCCTTGTGGGGCAGCAGGTAGAACTGCAGGCCAACGTTCGCGTCGGCAAGCGAGCCGGCGGCGTTCGCAAAGTCGCCGATCGTGACCCGGCGGTGATCCGTTTTGAACGCGGTTTGCGCCCGCACCTTGAGGGTCGCCTCGACGATGACGCCTAGCAGCCCGTAGCTCATGCGGATCGCGCCAAGGAGGTTCTTCTGCTGCGGCGTCACGTTCAGCAACTTGCCATTCGGGAGTGCGAGTTTGAGGCTGACGACCGATGTCGACAGGTAGCCGCCCTGGTTGCCGATACAGGGGCCGAAGCAGGGAGCCGCGATTGCGCCGCCAAGCGTCCGGCCGGTCAGCTCGAAAGCGCCGACCAGTTCCAGGCCTTCCTCGGCGAGCGCACGATTGAGCGCGTCGAGCCTGACGCCCGCAAGCGCCGTTACGGTCATCCTCTGGTGGTCGATGTTGACAATACGATCGAGGCCACCCGTGCTGATCGATGTCCCCATCGAACTCGTGTGGCAGTCGGTCGCCGACGATCGTGCGCCGCCCGGCCGCAGCGGTTTGGCATGCCGGTTGCGCGGGTCGAGTATTTCGAGGAGCGCTTCGGTCGTCTCGGGCTCGGCCGTAACCGATGACTTGGACGGCAGGTGGCGGAAGCGTCCGGTGTCGCGCAGGCGGGCAGATGTCATTCGTGGTCTCCGGTGCAATAGAGCTGCCATAGAAACAAGGCGCACCGGTCTGACGGGAACAGCGGCAAGTGCTGTCAGTCTGGCGGCTCCGCTATCCCCGGGGAACGGGGACCGGTGGCTTTGCGACCCTGCCTCACGACAGGTGTGCCTTTTTCATCGGGTCGAGCCGAGAGTGCACAGCGGCTCCGGCAGTGTCAACGAAGCAGTGTCGGCTTTTGGCGACCCGGCAGAGTATGTTAAATCGCGCCACCGCGGACGCCCGGAAATGGGCCGAAAAGGGCAGGTACCGCGCCGCCCCCGGTCAGTCGTTGGCAGCGTCTTCCGGTCGGAAGTTGATCTTTGCGCCGGATATCGTGAACTCGGCCATGAGGCCCAGATTCGGCAGCGCAATGACGGCGACTCCGTCGCTATACGTGGGCGTCCCGTTGACCGCGACCGTTGCGAGGTCGACACCTGCCTGGCCCATGAACTGGATGTCGCTCGCCTTGAAGGCTTCGAGGGCTGCCTGGTCCTTGAAGAACAGCGCCAGGGCGAAGTTCTTGGCGCCCGCCTGGATGCCGGAGGTGAACTGCCAGTAGCTCGCCTTGCCGATGATGGCATCGCCTTCGATGACGACGCCTTTGCCGTAGGCGCCGCCGAAGCCGAAGCCGGCGCGTGTGATGCCGGGGAATATCGCGTAGGCGTACGCATCGTCGTAATACCGTCGGGAACGCTCGAGACGTGTCTGCATGCGTTCGACCGCAATAGCGGCGCGTTCCTCCACCTTTCCGGACGCCGATTCCCGCCAGTCGGCGTGGACCGGAGATGCGGTGACCAGGAAGGTGATCAGCAGCAGGCGATGCAACCTCATGCGGGCAAGTATAGCGACTGACAGCGGCCATCGTAGCGTCAGCGCTTTTGTTGACAGCAACGGGTGCGGCAACGATGATCCGCGACACCCATCACGTCTCTGTTCGACACCCGAGCGCGTCGTGTGGACGAGAAGGAGAAACGTGCTGCGCCGCGTGCTGACAACCCTGTCGATGATCTCGCTAGCCGCGTGCGCCGGAGGGCCGCCGGCCGCCCCGGCCGTTACCGGGCCCGAGTTCTCCTATGACGGTCTCGAGGCCGTCGACAGCCGCAGTTTCACGGATGCCTGGATTCGGCCCGGCATTTCACTCGACAGTTACCGTGCCGTCTCGATGCAGTCGGTGCGCTTTGAGTTTCTGCCGGTCAATGCCGAGACCACAGCGGAGCTCTGGCTCGGCGGCGCGTCGCTCGACGAACTCATCGAGACGGTGACGAGCGTCATGCGAGAGCAGATCGAGCTCGCACAGGGCTGGTCTTCCGGCGAGCCCGGCGGAAGGGATACCCTGAACGTCGAAGCGCGCCTCCTCGGCATCACCGCGACCGTGCCACCCGAGCGCGTCGGCGCCGGCGAGCTTTACCTGGGCGATGTCAGCGCCGTAACGCTCGTCGTCGAGCTGCGCGATGCGGTCAGCGGGACGTTGGTCTATCGTGCAATTGGTCCGGGCGTCGCAGGATCACAGCGCAATAACGCAAGGTCTGCCGCAGCCACGACGTGGGCCGAGGTTAGCCGCTGGGCCCGGCGCTGGGGCGAACACGTCGTCGAAGAGCTCGAATCCATACGCCCGGACGAGTAGTCGTCGCCGTTCTGCCAGGTGCGCACACCGACAAGGGAGTTTTCAGGTCATGCAGCCATCGTCGTTCCGTATCGTCGTCCTCGCCATTGTCGCCGCATCGATGGCTGCCTGTGCGTCAGGACCGGCACCAGTAAGCAACCAGGACCCAACCGCGGATTTCAATGCCTACAGGAGTTTCGGCTTCGTCAGCAGCATCGCGACGAATGAGCCGACCTACGAGACGCTCGTAACGAGCTACCTCAAGGTGGCGATCTCCCAGGAGTTCGACAAGCGCGGGATCGCTTACGCCGAAAATCCCGACCTGCTCGTCAACTTCTATATCAATACGCAGGAGCGCATTCGCTCACGCAGCGTGCCGACCGGTCGCGCCTACTACGGCTGGCGTGACCCGTTCTACGACACCTGGGGCGGCTACGGCGGTTACGAAACCCAGATCGACCAGTTCACAGAGGGTACCCTGCACATCGACATTGTTGATGCGGCCAGCAACAAGCTGGTTTGGGAGGGTCGTCTGACCGGTCGCGTCACCGACGCCGTTATCGCGAAGCTCGAGAAGAACATCGACGCCGCGGTCCGGATCATCATGGCCAGTTATCCGGTCAGCCCCGGGGGGCGTTGAGCGACGACGGGTTCGGCGCGGGCCGTGCTGAATGGGTTGCGGCCGCAGGCGTCGAGGCTGAGCGCGACCGGATCGCGCCCGCCATCATCGTCAATCTCGTTTCCGGCGTCCCCGGGCCGCTGCTGTGCTGTCACTGGAACCCGAGCGCCGTGGTGGCCGCCAAACGGCAGTGGTCACCGCCGGTTCGCCTGAGGCGCGCGAGTTCGAGAGTCCTTGCTGGCCCCGCCTGCATGGCAAACCGGCTACCGGTGCGCCGCGGGCCGGCGCTACTGCTGTCAGTCCCACTGCTGAAATCCGCTACCATCCTGTCGAGTCTCTGCCGGGTCCCCGGGAAACGCGTTGAAGCACCCTTGTCGATTACTGCTGCCTGTTGTTGCCTTTGTCGCGATGGCGTCCACCGCAGGTGCGAATCCACTGCGGGTCGAGGTGCGCGGTCTCGACGACCCCTTACGAGACAACGTGCTGGCTCACATCGGGACCCGGTCGCTGGGCCAGCGCGAGACGCTGTCGGCTACAACCCGCGCAGAGATCATCGAGCGCGGCACGCTTGATGCATACGCTGCGCTCAGACCTTTCGGCTACTACGCGCCGAGCATTGATGCACGCGTCACGACGTCTGCCGAAGGCAACCACACGCTCGAGCTCAGGATCGACGCCGGCGAACCCGTGCGTATCCGGCAATCCCGAATCGAGGTTAGCGGGCCGGGCAGTGAGAGACGGTCGCTCATGGACTGGCGGGCGGGCGATGCTCTCACGCCGGGCACGGTGCTCGATCAGGCGGCCTGGGAGGCGCTCAAAACCGAGGGCCTGCGCGTTGCGCGCGAGGCGGGTTTCTTCGACGCAGCGTACAGCACGTCAGAGATCGCGCTGGATCTCATTGCCAACAGCGCCGACCTGGTATTGATCATGGACAGCGGCCCGCGCTGGGTCATGGGACGCACCGACTTTGGTGAACATGTCCTGAGGCCAGGGGTGCTCGAGGTGCTGCCGCGTTTCGAACCGGGAGAGCCCTATCGCAAGACGCTCGTCGAACGCCTCCGGCTGGACCTGCAGCAGTCGGGATACTTCACCGACGTCGAGATCAACGAGATCCGGAATCCCGAGACCGACCCGCCGTCGATCGATATCCAGCTGCGACTCGTCACCGAGTATCGCAACCGCTACCAGGGCTCCATCGGCTTCGGCAGCGATACCGGCCTGCGCCTGCAGACGAACTTCACCCGCCAGCCCATGTCCGGTCGCGGCGATCGTATCGAGGCCGGCATCGGCTGGCGCGAAACGGATGAACAGCTGGCACTCAGGACGGCGTACCGCATACCACGGCGTGGACTCAGGCAGCGCTACTGGACCGCCGACGGCACGTTCCGCCAGGAAAACCGCGATCTCGAGGTCAAGCGCAACGACGAAGACAAGGGTTTCATACCCATCGCGAACGGCAACGTTGACGAGTTCAACCTCAGGTTCGGCCAGCTGTATGTGCGCAACCAGGACGCCGGCGACCGACAGATTCTGACCACCTTGTTCGGTCAGGTCGTGACCAGTCGCAATCAGTACGAGGCCTTCGAGGTCGAGGGGGCAAGCGGCGGGCAACCCGGCTCCATTGCTGCCGTCGCGCGCGGTCGCGACAGCGCCGCCTCGGTCGGCGTCGACCTGCGTCGCGTCGATGTGTCCGGTCGAGGTTTCGATGCGGTCGGCGGGCGCGAGGCGCTCTGGCTGTTTACCTCGGTCTACACACTCGAGGGCACGACGGGTTTTACGCAGGCCTATCTCAATTCGCATCGCACCTACCGCGTCGGCAAACGTAGCCGGGTGCTTGTTCGCGGCGAAGTTGGCTACAGCGATGCCGACGTCGAGCAGGTGATTCTCGATATCGAGGGTGAGCCGCTCGAACTGTCAGTGACTCGCCTGCCGAACTTCTACCGGTTTCGCGCCGGCGGCAGCACGAGTGTTCGCGGCTATGGATTCGAGCAGCTCAGCAACAACAACATCGGCAGCAACAATATCCTGACCGCAAGCGTCGAGTTCGAGACGCGCGTGTTTCGCAACTGGTCGGCAGCGGTCTTCGCCGATATTGGCAACGCCTTCAACGATTGGTCAGACCCGGAGCTCAAGCGAGGCGCCGGCCTCGGCATCCGCTGGTATTCCTTTGCCGGTCCTGTTCGACTTGACGTAGCCCAGGCGCTGGACTTCACGGGACGGCCATGGCGTGTGCACTTCACGATCGGGTCGCCGTTGTTGTGAGGATCCTTCGCCCCTGGCTTGTGCTGCCGCTTCTTATCGCTGTGGTGACTTTCGCGGCGCTCATGGCTGTGCTCGGCACCGAGAGGGGCAGCCTCTGGTTACTCGACCGCGCCGCCGGCGCCGCGGGCTACTCGCTCACGTACGCCGCCGCGGACGGCAGCCTCGTCAAGGGGCTGGCGCTGACCGCGCTGGTCATCGACGGTGAAGTGAACGTGACGGCCCGCGACGCCCGCTTCTCGGTGCAGCCGCGTTTCTTCTCGCCCGGTCTCAGGCTCAGCAACGTCCATGTCAGCGAACTCGTGGTTACTCTGCCGGTCGCCGGACCAGCGGCGGACGGCGAGCAGCGTCGCGCCTTGCCCGATCCCCAGTCCTTGGCGCTGCCGCTGGTCATCGACATTGCGGCCGCCGAGGTCGACGGTTTGCGCATCGACCGGCGCGAGTCGGACTCGGCCGTGGCGTCGCTCCTTGGCCTCGAGACCATAACGCTGGCCGCTCGCTGGGGTAGTGATATCGACATCGAGGAGCTGGTCGTTGCGGCGACGGCATACGACGCATCGCTGTCCGGGCGGCTTGACCTTGCGGCCCCCAACGCCGTTGAGCTCAGACTCGAGGCAGGTATCGAGCCGGCGCTAAGCGGCAGGGACGAGCCGCTCGGATTCGTTGCCGAGCTGGCCGGCAGCCTGCGTGAAGCAAGACTGAGCGTCACGGAGCAGTCGCTTTCGCTCGCCGTCGACGGGTCGCTGACGGGACTGCTTTCGACGCCGCGTTGGGACCTCCTGGCCACGCTGCCGCACTTGGCGGCCGGTGACCTTTCGCTGTCGGGCATCGAAGTCCGGACGGCCGGCAAGACCGAGGCGTTCGAGGTCGAGGTACAGACCGCGCTCACAACGGCCGCACTCGATGAGGACGTTGCGCTGGCGGCCCGCGCCACGGGCTCGATGCAGCGCGTTGTGCTCGATTCGCTGCGATTGACGCACCCGGGGTTCGTTATTGATGCGAGCGGGACGCTGAACGCCGCCGGCGAGTTCAAGGGGACGGTCGATCTACCGCGACTGGCGCCCGTTGCATTGACCCGCGCGTGGCCGGCCGGCAGCGAGTACACGGGAACGCTGGCGCTCACGGCGTCGACGGACGGCGTGACCATCAGCGACGCCTTGCTCCGCGATACGGGCTCGGCAGCCGCGGTGGGCTTCGAGGGGCGTCATGCCTTCGACAGCGGTTCCTTCGACGCCACGCTGTCCTGGCAATCGCTCGCGTGGCCGCCGACGGGGGCGGAGGCGCAGGTAGAAAGCCGCGAGGGCAGCGCATCGATTCGCGGTACCAGTGAAGCCTGGACGCTGACCGCAGGATTGTTGCTGTCCGCGCCGGACGTTGTGGAGGGGCGTCTTGGTCTGAGCGCGAACGGGACGCGGAGCGGCGCCGAGTTCCTTATCGATGAGGGTTCCGTGCTCGGTGGCCGGATTGCCGGCGCCGGCAGCGTGGCCTGGGCGGACACACCGGGCTACGAGGCAGAGCTTATGCTCGAAGACCTTCGTACGGCGGCGCTGTATCCCGCCTTGCCGGGTACCCTGAGCGCAAGTATCAGCGCCCAGAGCGCTGACGGCCCCGGCAGCGTCGCTGTCACGGTCGACAGGCTCGAGGGCACCATCCTCGGCAAGACGCTTGCGGGCGGCGGCACGTTCGAGCTTGCAAGCCTTGCCTTTCGCGCCGACGCTCTCGAACTCCGCCACGGCGGGTCCGAACTCCGGCTCGACGGGGAGCTGTACGCGACTCGCGGACTCGATTTCCGCCTGCACAGCCGTTCGCTGGGCGACTACGCGGCGGATATTGCCGGAGACGTGGTGGCGAGTGGCAACGTATCGCTGGCCGGTCGGCTACCGAGGGTGACCGGCGAGGCGTCGAGTGAGCGCCTGTCGTTCCGGGGTGCTGCGGCAGAAGGTATCGCAATCGACGCAAGACCCGTTGCCGACGACGCGACCAGCATCGTCGCAACGCTCGCGCGCATCAGCGCGGGCAACCGGGTCATCGAGGACATTGCCGTCGAGGCGGGTATTGCCGAGCGCCGGCAGGCGCTGTCGCTCAGATTCGCTCCGCTTGGCCACCGCGTCGCCATCGACCTTTGGGGCGGGCCCGTCGCCGACAGCAGCTGGGAGGGCCAGCTCGACAACGTCGAGTTCGTTGCGGTCGACGGCAGCACCGTGCGCCTCGACGAACCCGTCCGCATTGCGGCCGCTGACGGAGGCATCGTGATGGAACCCTTCTGCCTGCGTGGCGACGCTGCAGGCTCCCTGTGCGGTGAGGCCCGCTACGACCGTCGTCGCCAGCAGCTCGCCCTCGAGGCCGACAACGTTCGTATGGAAGACATTAACCTCTTCTACCCGACGGGACTCGGATTTACACAGGCCGTCTCCGGGACGCTGGCCGTCGATAGAGAGGCCGATCGTCGTCCTTCGGCGCGTGCCGTGCTGACGTTTTCGCCCGGACGCGTCATCAGCAAGCGCTTCTACAGCCTCGACTTCGAAACGGGAGAGGGAGAGCTCGCCTTCGACATGGTCGATGGCCGTATTCTCGCCAGTCGCCTGTCGCTGCCGTTGGCCGCCGGCGGCTTTCTCAACGGCGAGTTTCGCGTGGCAGACGTGCTGAATCCGGCGAGTAGTCCAATTACGGGACGGCTCGAGGCGCGCGTCGATGACATTGATGTCTTCGCCGCGTTCCTGCCCGACATCGAGCGTGCAGAGGGCAGCCTCAGTGCCGACCTCGTGCTCGAAGGACGCATGGACGCGCCGGTCCTGACGGGGAAAGCCGCCCTTCTGAACGGCGCGCTCGACTATTTCCCGCTGGGACTTGCCGTGCGGGATATCAACCTCGACGGCGAATTTGACGAGCAGGGTCGCCTGTCGGCACAAGGACGTTTCCGGGCCGGTGATGGCGTCGCGAGTATCCGGACCGAGGCGCGCGAGGGCAGGGATATGAGCAAGGGCGTGCACCTGTCGATTCGCGGCGAGGACCTCGCTCTCATCAATCTGCCGGAAATCAGCGCTGCAGCGAACCTCGACCTTGCACTCGACTATGCAGACAGGCGCCTCGACCTCAACGGCAGCGTCGCAATACCGGTGGCTCGTATCACGCCGGTCAGCCTGCCGCCGGTGCCCGTCGTCGAGAGCGAGGACGTCGTCATCATCAGCGGCGAGTTGCCTATGGCTGATCCCGACGGTGGTCAACCGCAATCGCGCCTGGCGTTCCATGGCAATGTTAGCCTCGGGATTGGTAACGATGTCGAGCTGCGTCTCGATGTGGCGCGCGCGAAACTGGCGGGTGAAGCCGACTTCGAGTGGACCGGCGAGCCGATCCCGACAGGGCGTGGTCGGTACTCGATTGACGGTACCGTACAGGCCCTCGGCCAGGTACTGACGATCTCCGAGGGTTCGATCCGCTTCCCGGGCGTGCCCGCGAACGATCCGCTGCTCGATATTCGTGCCACGCGCGACATCTTTGGCAACTCCGAGGTGAAGCGGGCGGGCGTGCGCATCGAGGGCGCGTTGAGCAAGCCTGTGGTCAAGGCCTACACCTACCCGGAAACCACGGAGGAGCGCGCATTGACCCTGCTGGTCACCGGCAACGACTTCAATCTCGAGAATGGCGTTGGCGCCATCGACTTCGGTACCTACATAGCGCCTCGGGTATTCGTGAGCTACGGCATTGGTGTTTTCGACCGGCAGAACATATTCAGCGTACGCTATGACCTCAAGCGTGGGTTCGGCGTACGCGCGACGTCGAGCCTGACCGAGTCCGGGGTCGACCTTACCTATAGTCTCGAACGCTAGGAAAACCCGGGGAGCAGGAGTTTGCTGAGCGTAGAAACCATCAGCGTGGCCGCAGCGGCGGCGGCGAAGCGCCTCGAGGGGCGGGTCGTCCGGACGCCGCTCTTACGCTACGACCGCCTGTCGGATGATCTCGGCGTCGACATCTGGCTAAAGCTCGAGAATCGACAGCATACGGGCTCGTTCAAGTACCGCGGCGCACTGAATCGGTTGCTGACGCTCGACGAGGCCCGGCAGAAGGCAGGCGTGGTCGTGGCCTCGAGCGGTAATCACGGTGCGGCGGTCGCGCGGGCCATGCAGGAGGTCGGTGTCACGGGCATCGTCTTCGTCCCGGAAAAGGTGTCGAGCGTCAAGCTCGATGCGATACGGCAGTACGGCGCAGCCGTCGAACTCTACGGCAGCGACGGTCTCGATACCGAGCTCCATGCCCGCGACTACGCGGAGACACACGGCATGTTCTACCTGTCACCCTACAACGACCCGGAGGTGATCGCCGGGCAAGGGTCGCTCGGTGTGGAGCTCGCCGACGAACTGCCGGATACCGATGTCGTTGTTATTGCCGTTGGCGGTGGCGGACTGCTTTCGGGCGTCGCCGCCGTGATGAAGTCGCGGCGGCCCGATATGTACGTCCTTGCCGTGCAGCCGGCGGCATCCGCGGTGATGGCGCATTCGGTCGCTGCCGGTCGGGTGCTCGAACTCGAGGACTCGCCGACCCTGTCCGACGGCACGGCCGGCGGTGTCGAAGCCGACGCAATCACCTTCGACCCGGTAGCGATGCTCGCCGACGAGTTCGTCCTCGTGCCTGAGTTCGAGATAGCCCTTGCGATGCGCGAGCTCAACGATGACCTCGGGATCCTCGTCGAAGGGGCAGCGGCATTGACGATCGCGGCTATCAAGGCGCGTGCCGCGTTGTTGGTCGGCAAGCGGGTCGCGGCTATCGTGTGCGGGGGCAATGTCGCCGACGACACCGCGGCCATGGCCATGGCGATGACCGGAAGCCAGTCTGCGGGCCACAAGGAACCGTAGCGGGCCGTATTGTTCCAAGCGTTTCATGGAAGCAAAGCCGGACTGGACTGCATGCTGCGATTGACGCTCGTAGCGGTGTTGCTCGCATCGGCGTCGGCGCACGCCGGAACCGCAATCGTCAACGTCAATGTCGTGCCTATGACGCGCGAGGTCGTGCTCGACGCGCACACGGTCATTGTCGAAGACGGGCGAATCGCCGTCGTGGGTCCCGTCGACACAGTGCCGGTGCCGGACGGCATGCTCATCATCGACGGTACCGATCGCTACCTGATCCCGGGTCTCGGTGAAATGCACGCCCATGTGCCCGCGGTTGGTTCGGCGAATCTCGATCGGGTACTGACTCTGTTTGCGGTCAATGGCGTCACGCTCATTCGCGGCATGCTGGGTCAGCCGTCGCATCTCGGCCTACGAGCGGCACTTGCCGAACAGCAGCGCTTTGGCCCTCGCCTCGTAACCTCGGGCCCCTCACTGAACGGCAACTCGGTCAGCGGCAAGGAGGACGGCCAACGACAGGTGGAGGCGCAGTTTGCCGCGGGCTATGACTTCATCAAGATTCACCCGGGACTCGAGGAAGACGAATTCGTCGCCATCACCGCGACGGCTGCTCGCCTCGGCATGCCCGTGGCGGGCCACGTTCCGTCATCGGTCGGCGTCGAGGCGGCGCTGGCCGCCGGCATGGCGAGCATCGATCATCTCGACGGCTACCTCTCGGCAATGCTGCCGCCGAACTCTCCCGGGGCCGGCGGCTACGGCGGGTTTTTTGGTGTCCTGCTGGCAGATCTCGTCGATCCCTCTCGTATCGCCACGCTCGTGGATGCAACCGCGGCCGCAGGTACGTGGACCGTACCAACCCAGACGCTCGTCGAGCAGAGAGTCGACGCGACGCCGGCGGCAGAGCTCGCGGCGCGGAGCGACATGCAGTACATGCCGGAGTCCACCGTTAGCAACTGGCTCGCGGCGAAGACGGACACAATCAGCGAGCGCGACTACGACATCGATCTCGTCGAAAAGGCGATTGCGCTGCGTCGCTCACTAATCCGCAACCTGCACGCGCAGACGGGCCGGCTGCTGCTGGGCTCGGATGCACCGCAGGTGTTCAACGTACCGGGCTTCTCGGCACATCACGAGCTCGAGCTGTATGTCGAGTCCGGTCTGTCGGCCTTCGAGGCGCTGGCAGCCGGGACGACGGCGGTCGCCGACTTTCTCGGCATGAACACCGGCACGATCGAGCCGGGCCGCGATGCCGACCTCGTGCTGCTGGACGATAATCCGCTGAACGATATCCGCAATACCCGTCGGGTCCATGGCGTCATGCTGCAGGGCACCTGGTATTCGAACGGCGATCTCGAAGCGCGACGCCGGGTTTTCCGCCGGCCCTTGCGCTAGGAACTGTGGCGAGGTCGGCTCTGCCGTCCTGATTGCAACCAATCGAAGGCAAGGTGCATCAAACCCGGGTAGCAAACACAAGAAACCGGGGAGAGTTCCATGCAGAAGATTGTGCCCGCAAGTTGGCGTCTTGCGCTGACTGCGCTGGTCGCCGTGCCTGGCGTTACCTGCGCTGACTGGGGTGACTACGACTACCAGGAGCAGCGGCAGCTCGAGCTTGATGCAGACGGCATCGCAATGCTGTCGATCGACGCCGGCGCCGGCAGCCTCGATGTCCGGGGCAGCGACAGCAGCCGCCAGATCAGCGTTGACGCGGTCGTCCTTGTCAAAGGCGCTCGCGGCGAGGAAGCCGAGCGCTTCATCGCGAAGCGGCTCAGGCTCGAGCTCGATCGTCGCGGCGACGAAGCCGTGCTGATTGCCGACTTCCCTGACGGCTGGATGGGCGATACCCAGGGCGCCGTGGCACTCGAAGTCACGTTGCCGCAGGGCATCGACCTTGTCGTCGACGATGGCTCCGGCTCGATCGAGATCGAGGACACCCGCGCCAACGTCCGCGTTGACGACGGCTCGGGCTCGCTGTCCGTCAGGAATGCCGGGGACGTCCTTGTTGACGACGGTTCGGGATCGCTCAACATCGAGGGCGCAACGGGCAACGTCAAGGTGACGGATGGCTCGGGCAGTCTCAAGATTCGCGGCGTCACGGGTGACGTCTGGATCGACGACGGTTCAGGTTCGATCAGCGTCTATGACGTGGCGGGCAACCTGACCATTGTCGACGCCGGCTCCGGCGGTACGTCCTACGAACAGGTTGCAGGCACGGTCAGCGTATCGGACTAGGGCCAACAGGCTCTAGTCGCGCGAGAATATCTGCTCGATCGGCAGATCGAAGACATCCGCAATACGAAATGCCAGCGGCAGAGACGGGTCGTAGCGGCCCGTCTCGATGGCGTTGACGCTCTGCCTTGACACCTCGAGGCGGCGGGCCAGTTCCTGCTGGCTCCAGTTGTGCTCGGCGCGAAGTACCTTGAGCCGGTTCTTCAAGACATCTCACCCCAGGCGCCGTGGGTAATACGATTGACCACGCCGCCCAGAGCGAACCCCAGCAGCCACGCCACGACGACGTAATACAGGTGCAGGTGCTCGACGAGCTCGAACTTCTCGAGCCAACCCCACACGGCAGCGAATGACAGCGCAATGCCGGTGCCGATCACGAGCTGGCGAATGAGCAGCATGCGAATGAACTCGTCATCCTGCTCGAGGATAAGCATGCCGTAGGCATAGAAGATTCCGAACATGGCGAGCCCCGGGACGAGGGCGACGGGCCAGATCCAGGGGCCAGTCACGATGTTCTCGCTGATCATGTGTCTTGCCGCGATTCCCGAGAGTCCCGCGACGAGCGCTGCGACGAGCAGTCGTGAAAGAAAACGGCGGTTGGTGTGTGTCAGGCGCATGTTGGGTACCCTTCTTGGGATGTAAAGGTACCTTTCCATATCGAAGCCAAGATGTCAAGGTAACTTGTCTTTATGGAAAGCAGACGCGTCCAAATGACCGCCGTCCGCCGCCTGCGGGCTGGACTGTCGGCGCGCCGTCTCGGAGGCTTGCTTAACTTCGATAAAACCGAGCATATTAGATAGAGAAAACGGATTTTTCGTAGTCGAGACCTGTGGAATAGTCTCGTCTCCCTCTGCTCAGTTACGGCCAGTATCCGGGTTCGCAATGGGGCGTATCCGGACTGGCCGGGTGATACTCGAGGAGGCCACATGGCCCGCGTAAGAGACGAATTCCCCGCTCCATTTTCCAACGATGACCCTGCCGGCGCGCTGCTTCCGCGTGCCTGGGTGGTGCTGTCGCTACTGGCTGCAGCGCTCCTGATCGCCGCCAGCGCGAGGGCCGAGCAACTGGGTCTCGACCTGCTGTCCACGACCGTTGCGTCAGCGGTTGTCGACGACGGTGCGTCTATGGACGAAATCGTTGTACTCGGCAAGGCGGCCGACGAGGAAGAGGGTGGCCGCATCCTGAGCGACCCCCTGTTGCGCAAGATCCTCCGCGATTTCGAAATGCAGCAGCAGCTCGAAGACGAGTTCGAGGCACTCGTTGAGAAACGGGGCCTGGCCGCGCAGCAGCCGCCGTTCCGCCTGGGCTATGACCCCGTGGCCGAGGCTCATGAGCAGGTCGTACTCGACCCGGGCCCGCTGCCGCTCGACCTGATCGAGCCCGCGGTGATCATCAAAGTCGACTTCTAGGCCCGCGTCGAGGGTCAGGGGCTAGCCGGCCCACTCGTCGCGCAGGATCGCATACCACGCTAGATCTTCGAGGCGACCCCGCTTCGTCGTCGCCCGTTTCGCGGTGTGCTCCAAGCGCATGCCGGCTTTCTGCATAACGCGACCTGACGCCGGGTTTCGTGTCAGGTGCGTTGCCCGAACGCTATCCAGGCAGAGCTCGCGGAAGCCGGCGTTGATCACGGCGATTGCTGCCTCGGTCGCATAGCCGCGATTCCAGTACGGCGTGCCAATCCAGTAGCCGAGGCGGCCGCTGGCCTGTTCCAGTTTCAGGCTGATTGCCCCGATCAGCGCGGTGTCCTCGCGCCGCTCAATGGCATACGTCACGCCGTCCCCGGCGTCGCGCGCGGCCGCAAGCGACGCAATCCATGCCTCCGCCATGCCGTCTTCATACGGGTGCGGAACATTCTCCGTCGTGTCGGCAATCTCGCGTGCCCCGGCAAGTCGCTGCACGCAGGCGGCGTCGTCGAGGCGAAACGGGCGAAGGCGTAGTCGTTCGGTAAGCAGCATGGCAGTGACATCCGGACTTGCGCTGATAGTACCCCGGTCTTCCCGCAACGGCGGCAGGGACCACCGGCGCGCCGGCATCGCAAACTGCCTGCTACACTCGCGTGCTCTCACAGGACGACGAGGACCGGCGATGAACAAGCTCAGCGATTATGACCCGAGGCTACTGAAGCTTTTCGACGGCTACGTGCACGGTGCGCTGTCCCGCCGCGAGTTCCTCGAGCGTGCGGCCGCCTTTACAGCGGCAGGCGTAACGGCGTCGGCCGTGCTGGCCTCGCTTGCGCCGAACTATGCGCAGGCCAACCAGGTCGCTCCTGACGACCCGTCGATCGACACGAGCTACAAGAAATACGCGTCGCCGAAGGGCGCCGGTGTCATGCAGGGCTACTTCGCGCGCCCGAAGGTCATTGATCATCGACTGCCCGCGGTGGTCGTCGTCCATGAGAACCGCGGCCTGAATCCCTATATCGAGGACGTTACGCGCCGCCTTGCGGTCGCGGGGTTCATCGCCTTTGCGCCCGATGCGCTGTTCCCGCTCGGTGGCTACCCGGGTAACGACGACGATGGTCGTACGCTGCAACGCGAGCGCGACCGTCGCGAGATGGTCGAGGATTTCTCTGCGGCGCTCGACTTTGTCCGCGACCACCCGGATAGCTCAGGCAAGATCGGCATTACGGGCTTCTGCTTCGGCGGTGGTGTCGTCATGCGGCTGGCCGTAGAGCGCCATGACCTTGGTGCAGGCGTTGCCTTCTATGGTCGCCATCCCGAGGCCAGCGATGCGGCGAGTATTGTTGCACCGCTAATGATTCATCACGGTGAGCTCGACGAGCGCGTCAACGCAGGCTGGCCGGCATTCAAGGCCGGGCTCGACGAGGCCGGCAAGGTGTACGAACAGTACGAATACGAGGGCGCGAGTCACGGCTTTCACAACGACACGACGCCTCGCTATGACGAGGAAGCCGCCGAACTCGCCTGGCAGCGCAGCCTCGCGTTTTTCGCGAAGCACCTCGACCTCGACAAGGACCCGGCCTAGCACGCCCGGGGAAACACATTATTCTCGACCCCGCTAGCCGGCGTCGGCGCCCGCCAGCGTCAGGATGCGTGCTGCCGCTTCCTCCAGTGATGCGCCGAAACTCAGGATGCCATCGTCGTGGCCCGCCATGACCGCCAGCCCCTGCTCGCGAAAGCTGCCTGTCCGCCACAGCCGGGAAAACTCTGCTGCCATCGCCGGCGTACCGTAGGCTACGGCAGGCTCGGTCGTCGGCAGCACGTACCGATAGGTATTCCAGAGCGCCCTGCTGTGAACGTGCACAACGGCGGCAATGGTTGCGGATAGCGCGTACACGGCGGCGTGGGTCATGGCCTCGGACGATGCCCTCACCTGGCCCGTCGACCACACCCGGTTGCTGTCAATGTCGGTGCGTGTGACGAGCGCATAGTGTTCCGGCCCGGTGGTGTCGAGGTGCCCGGTCTGGGTTCCCGTGATAATGAACGCCGGTCCGGAACCGGTTCTGATGCTCAGGTTGCCGTAGCCGACGTCGTGTTCGGCATCGTGACCGATCAGCCCGGCGTCGTGCAATGGGCGTCGCCACCGCTCGAGTTCGGCAGCGGCGGCTGTGTCGGGCGGCGGCCCTTCGCTCCAGTGGCTCTCGTACTTGATATAGCCTTCGTCGATACTCACCGTACCCTCTATCCGAAAGCCAGGCGTCAGGCCGCCAGGTCGGGGAACAGGGCTTCGAGGCCCGCGCGGCTGGCGGGCGCAATACCGCGTTCGGTGATCAGGCCCGTGACGAGGCGCGCAGGCGTTACATCGAAGGCGTAGTTCGCGGCCGGCGTGTCGCTGCCGATTGTCCGCACCGTGCAGCGGTCGCCGCCGCTAACGCCATAGACGTCTGTAACCTCGGTCGCGTCGCGCTGTTCGATGGGGATGTCGTTGAGACCATCGTCGATGGACCAGTCAATCGTCGTTGAGGGCAGGGCGACGTAGAACGGCACGCCGTTGTCCTCAGCGGCCAGCGCTTTCAGGTAAGTGCCGATCTTGTTGGCGACATCGCCGCTGCGGGTCGTCCGGTCAGTGCCGGTAATGACGAGGTCGACGAGGCCGTGCTGCATCAGGTGACCGCCGACGTTATCCACAATCAGCGTGTGCGGCACACCGTTGTGTGCCAGCTCATAGGCCGTAAGCTGCGAGCCCTGGTTGCGTGGCCGCGTTTCGTCGACCCAGACATGGACGGGTATGCCTTCCTCGTGCGCAAGATAGACCGGTGCCGTGGCCGTACCGTAGTTGAGCGTCGCGAGCGCACCCGCGTTGCAATGCGTCAGGATATTGACCGCCTCACCCGGCTTGTCGCGCGCGATGCCGCGAATCAGCTCGAGTCCGTGGCGGCCGATGCCGAGTGAGATGTCGACATCTTCATCGGCAATTCGGGCCGCCTCCTCGAGCACGCGTGCACTGAGCGCTACGTCGTCCAGCCCTTCCGCTGCTTTCACGATCCGTGACGTGGCCCATGCAAGGTTGACGGCGGTAGGGCGCGATTCAGGCAAGTCACGGGCGGCGCGATCGAACGCGGCGCGGCCGCCAGTGTGAGCGGCGAGATACAGGCTGTAGGCCGCGGTCGCGCCGATTAACGGCGCGCCACGGACCAGCATATCCGCAATGGCGGCGTAACCGTCTTGCCAGGTCGTAAGGTCCGTCACTACGTAGTCGTGTGGCAGCTTACGCTGGTCGATGATGCGGACCGTATCCGCGTCGGCAAGCCAGATGGTCCTGAACCCGTCCCGACAGGCGAGCATTTCCCGGTTCGGGTCAGGCATCGATGCCGTGGGCAAGGCGCGCGGCCCGAAGTGCGTTCGACATCAGCATCGCAATCGTCATTGGGCCGACGCCCCCCGGAACAGGGGTGACGGCGGCGGCAATCTCGATGGCGCCGTCGTAGTCGACGTCGCCCGTCAGTCGCGAACGCGTCTCGCCGCCTTCCTCGACCTCGATGCGGTTGATCCCCACGTCGATGACGACGGCTCCTGGCTTGATCCAGCTGGCCTCGACCATGTTCGGGCGACCCACCGCCGCAACCAGGATGTCCGCGCCACGCGCAACGGCAGGCAGGTCGGGAGTGCGGCTGTGAGCAATCGTGACGGTCGCATTGGCGGCGAGCAGCAGCGCTGCCATCGGTTTGCCGACAATATTGGATCGGCCGATAACGACGGCCGTTTTGCCGGAGAGGTCCGCACCGAGCTGGTCCTCGATCATCAGCATGCAGCCTGCAGGGGTGCAGGGTACGAAGGCGTCGCGTGTCGCGCCGGCATTCAGCTTGCCAATGTTGACGTAGTGAAAACCGTCGACGTCCTTGCCCGGTGCGATCGCCTGCGTAATCAGCGTTGCGTCGAGGTGGTCAGGCAGGGGCAGCTGCACGAGGATGCCGTGAACGCTCGCGTCGGCGTTGAGGTCGGCCACGAGCGCGAGCACCTCGTCCTGGCTGATGTCGTCAGCCAGCCTGTGCGTAATGGAGCGGAAACCGCAAGCTTGTGCTGCGCGCCCCTTGTTGCGGACGTACACCTGGCTTGCGGGGTCCTCGCCGATGATCACGACGGCAAGGCCCGGCACGATGCCGTGATCGCTCGCAAGCGCTGCCGTCTCGGCGGTCACGCGCTCGCGCAGCGCTGCCGCCATTTCCTTACCGTCAATCCGGACCGCCATGTGCATCCCGCCGCGCCAATCGAGGGCGCATGGTAACGGCCAGCCTGCTGCCGGTAAACTCGGCGCCATGACCAACGAGGACACAGCGCAAACCGCACATTGGCTGGCGCGTTGGCAAGAGGGCAGGACCGGCTGGCACGAGCCCCGCGGCAACGAACGGCTGCAGCGTCACTGGACTGCCAGCGGCCGCCACGTGCTTGTGCCGCTGTGCGGCAAGGCGCTGGACCTGGCCTGGCTTGCCGCCCGCGGCAACCGTGTTACGGGCGTCGAACTGTCACCGCTGGCCGTCGAGGCGTTTTTCAGGGAGCAGGCGCTCGACTACGACATCGACGAGAGCGGCGACCTGCCTGTCTACGTGGCGCGGGACGTGCCTGTTCGCATCGCCGTGGGCGACTACTTTGCGTTTACCGAGACAGGCTTCGACGGGCACTTCGATCGCGGTGCGCTGGTTGCCCTGCCAGCCTCGCTGCGCGCCCGTTACGCGGCACATACACTCGCGCGACTTGCACCAGGGGCACTGCAGTGCGTCATCACGGTCGACTACGCGGCCGACGTCGCCGAGGGTCCACCGTTCGTGATCAGTGACGATGAACTGGAGCGCTGCTTTCCCGGACTCGACTGCGTCGAGTGCTACGACGATACGGCGAACATGCCGCCGAAATTTCGCGACGCCGGTGTGGCGACGTTTCGCGAGAACGTCTGGATGACGCCGGCTTCCCGCGACCAGGCGTCCGGCTAGATTCCCATCTTGCCGAGCACGTCGGCAATCTCGCGGGCGATGCGCTCGAGCACGGGATGCTCGGCCGCAAAGCGGGTCTCGAGTTCCTTGGCTCGCTCGGTGGCCGGAACGCTCGCCAGTTCCTCGATGTCGTCGTTGAGATCGGCAAGGATCTTGCGCGTATCGGGGTCGATCTCGCCGACCTGGTGGAGTTCGTCGTGGAGTTCGGAAAGCAGTGCCTTCAGTCGTTCCTGGCCCATGGTGTGGTCTCGTGCTGCGTTAGCCACAGCATAGCGATGACTCAGGCATTCGACAAAGGGGGTTTTGTTGCAGGCGGCGCGCTAGAATCATGCCCCGATGAACGCTCTGCTCCGACAAGTCCGCGGCGTCCTCGTATTCGGCCTCCTGACCGTGAATACGATCGTCGCGTTCATACCGTTGTTCCTGCTCGCCGTGGTCAAGCTCCTCGTGCCACTCGAGGCCGTGCGCCGGCCGATTACGCGCGCCCTGATGTGGATCGGTGAGCAGTGGATATCGATCAATACCCTTATTCTGACGGGCAGCGGCTCGGCGGGCTGGCGTGCCCAGGGGCTCGCGGAACTGCGCCGTGATGCGTGGTACCTCGTCGTGTCGAATCACCAGACCTGGGTCGATATTGTTGTGCTGCAGGCGATCTTCAATCGCCGCATCCCGTTCCTCAAGTTCTTCATCAAGCAGCAGCTGATCTGGTTCCCGCTGCTCGGCGTGGCCTGGTGGGCCATGGACATGCCATTCATGAAGCGCTACTCGGCGTCCTACCTCGCAAAGCACCCGGAGAAGAAGGGGCGCGACCTCGAGGCAACCCGCAAGGCCTGCGAGAAGTTTCGGAACACGCCGACGTCGGTGATCAATTTCATCGAGGGTACGCGTTTCAGCGAAGAGAAACGCGATCGTCGCGAGTCGCCCTACCGGTACCTGATGCCGCCGCGCGCCGGGGGAATCGCGATCGCCCTGTCGTCCATGGGTGAGTTGTTCGATGCCGTGCTCGACGTGACGCTGTATTACCCCAACGGCGCGCCGACTTTCTGGGGCATGTGCTGCGGCGATCGGGTGGATCTCGTTGCGACCGTGGATCGCGTCGAGATCGAGCCGGGCCTCGCGAACGGGGACTACGCGAACGACCGTGACTTTCGCCGCGACGTGCATCGCTGGATCAGCGCCATGTGGGGCCGGAAGGATCGGGCGCTGGCCGAACTCGACGGGGAGCGGCCGCGAGCGTCCGCCGAGGTCGCGTAGGGTAGACTAGGGACGGATACAGAGGGGGGGAGTCGTGACACACAGCCGCTACTACGACACGGTCGCTTTCGACGTTCGCGACAACGCGACGATGCTGTTCTTCGCCCGGACGTCGGCGGAAAGCGAGATCGAAGACTACCTGCTGCTGATGAAGACGGTCGACGACGAGTTCGAGGAGTCGATCTATATCGAGGTCAACGAAAACCAGTTCGGCGGCCACAATCTCCTGGAATCGGCACAGATTGTCGGCAATGTACTGACCCTCGTGCTGCACGAGGCAGCCGGGGAGCTCAACGGTGAGCGTGACATCGTGCTGACCTTTGCCGAGACCGCCGACAACCTGTCGGCTATTGAGTCCGGCCTGTTTCGCGTGCTCGGCGACGCGCTGGAAGGCGGCCACGCCTGAGTGTCGGCCTCGTACTTTCTCTACATCGTCGAGTGTGCCGACGGCAGCCTGTACACAGGGATATCCACCGACGTCGATCGACGCCTCGAGGAACACACGACCGGGGTGCGTGGCGCCCGCTATGTCCGCGGTCGTACGCCGCTGACGCTGGTGTTCGCGACCCCTGTCGGGGATCGCAGCCGCGCTTCGAGCGCCGAGGCGCGTGTCAAGCGCCTGAGCAAGCGGCAGAAGCGCTCGCTGATTGACGGCAGCCTGACGCTCGACAGCCTGCTGGATCAGGTGCCCGTCGAGTCTTCGCCGCCGGCGTAAAGCACGATGGCCTCGCCGAAACGGGGCAGCTCCAGGCGCGCATCGCGATCCCACACCGAGCGAAACTCGACGAGCCACTCGGCGCTCTCGCGGAAATCATCAATGAAGCGCGGCATTAGCACCGTTTCGCCGAACGGTTTCGAGAAGTCGTCGAAGTGGATCGGCAGCACGCGGCTGGCGCCTGTCGTCGTCACCAGCTCAAGCCAGTAATCCTCGGCATACTCGCGACCGAGGGCTTCGAGCATGCCGGAGCCGAGGAAGACGACGTCCGCGCTGACGCCGTTCAACGCACCCGGAATGAAGCCGGCACTCGCCTGCACCACGGCTGTGCCCTGCGGGTGGGTAATAACGATCGAGAACGACAGCCCGGCCCGGTAGCGATTCGCCGGGCTCGGCTGGTCGAACGGGGCGAGAATCGGGCCGTCACGGGGGACGGAGCCGCTCCAGCCATACGGAGCGTGGCGGGACGGTATCAGCGTCACCGTGAACTCGCCGAAGGTGAACTCCGTGCGACTGCCAACCGAGACCAGCTGGTCGCCGGGCACATCGCCGCCGCGGCCGATCAGGACGGCCGACGGTGAGCCGACAATGGACGCCTTGCTGCGATTGGCAATGGCGGCAATGTCAAAAGCATGGTCAATGTGGGTGTGTGCCGGAATGATGGCCGCCAACCGGTCGAGCCGGTTGTCGAGCATGAAGCGATTGATGGCTGCCGCGTCGCTTTCCACGGGCCTGCCGAGCAGTTGCCGGGTAACGGCAGGGCGACTGACAAAACCGTCGATGAGGATCTGGGTCTCGCCGTCATCAAACAACAGCGTGGAGGTGCCGAACCAGGTTGCGACCACAGCATCAGCCGGCCGCGATTCGCCGGCCACCGCAGGGATAGGTATGTCGTCGAGAGTGGCGCGCTGCTGCCAGAGCAGCGCAGTGATGCCCGCCACCAGCACCACTACGCCGGCGACGCTGCCGGCTGTGACAGCAACAAGACGTCGCGTCCTGTCCACGAGCGCTACCCCGGCTACTGTCCGGCAGCAATGCGCGCCAGGTTACCGGCGAGCGGAGCGAGGTAGTTGCCGAGCGCGTAGCCGAGCAGTGCCATCAGGATAGACACGGGCACGAGGCTCGGCCGGTGATGCGCAGCAACGATGGGCGCCGATGCGGCCGCGCCAATATTGGCGGCCGAGGCAATCGCGACGCTGTGGACGTCCACCCGGAACAGCCGCGCGCCCGCGAGGCAGAACGCGCCATGAATAGCGATCCAGATGAAGGCGCCCGCTACGAAGGCGGGGGCGCTGGCGAGGCCGGCAATCGACGCGCGCGCGCCCATGCCCGCAACAAACACGTAAACCAGCATCGTGCCCAGCGCCGTCGTGTTCGGCAGTGTCGACACCGGTGTTGTCGAAAGGATGAGCGCCACGGTCGTCACGAGCAGGATACGCACGGTGGTCTCGCCGAACACATCGGCGAACGGTGTGTGTTCAGCGATTGCCGTCGAGATGCCGGGCGCCAGCGCGTGTCCCATCCACGTTACCGTCGCAACCACCGCGGCAAGGTACAGGTATTCGGTCATTGCGGGTGCGCGATCGGCTTCGATGTGCAGCTCGGCGGCGGCTTCCATGTCGGCGACGCGTTCGGCAGGCACCTTTGCCCAGCGATTGAACTGCTCGGCGTAGTTGCGTGACATGAGCAGGATCGGCAGCCACACGACGTACACGAGGTTATCAGCGAGCACGGCAAGTCCGACCTGTTCCTCCGGGGTCTCGAGGATTTCGCTCGTCGCAAGCAGGTTGGCCGTACCGCCGATCCAGCTGCCGGCAAGTGCGCCGTAGCCGCGCCACGCGTCGTCGGGCAGCCAGCGATTGACGGCAAGGTAGGCGACGACGGCGCCGACGACAACGCCCGCGGTCCCCATCAGCATGACGAGCACACCCTTGCCCATGACGCGGACGACGGCTGGCACATTGACCTTGATCAACATCATCACAATGAAGGCCGGCAGCACGTAGCTGCTGAGACCGCCGTAGACGGGAGACTTGGCAGGGATGACGCCGAAATTGTTGAGCAGCACCGGCGTTGCGTAGATGAAGATCAGCGGCGGGACGTAATCAAAAAACCTGAGGCGGCTGCGTTCGGCCAGCAGGAAGAATCCGGCAGCGACAAGACACAGCGTGGCAAGAACGCCTGCGGGTGAGCTGATCAGGGTTTGCGGCTCGTCCATGCGGCCCCCTATCTGCCGAACGACAGCCGGCAGTATAGATCAATTGGCCGATGCCTTAGGAGAAGCCGAGCTGGGCGTTGAAGTCGCGGCGCGTGGCGTCGTCGGTGAGGGCGGCCGACTGCACGGACATCCACGCGGCATCCCAGTCCTCGACCTTGCTCGGCCCGAACACGTACTTCTGCACGAAGCTCTTGAGCTGGTCGACGCGGATGACGTTATCGGGCAGCGGCGACGGAAACTCGACCTTGCCCGTAAACACAACGAGGTTCGCAACAGGCACGTCCGGCACGATATTGCCGAGTGCGCGACGGCGGCCTTCGTTCTGGATGAGCGGGTTCAGGAACCGCCGGCGGCTGATGCCGTCGACGTTGGTCCACTGGGCGTCTTCCTTGCTGCCGAAAACAACGCCGTGGCAATGCACCGTGCGAATGCAAAGAATGCCGCCGCTGGTCAGCACGGCGTGATCTACTCGCGCCAGACCGCCGTAGGCGCCCGGTACGATGAAGTCGTGCATGACATTGTTGCCGTGCTTCTCCAGCGCGCGACGTATGCGGATGTCGCCGAGCTTGTGGACGACAGCCTGCACGACGCGACCGGTGGCCTTCCTGAGCAAGAGACCGGCGAACAGCGCCAACGCGACAGCAAACAGGATCGTTGCCGGACCCGTGCTTACGATCCCGGTGCTCGCAGGTGCAGCCGGAAGCGGCGTCGCGAAGAGGATCAGCAAAGTAGCAGCAGAGGTGTGGCGCATAGGTTCAACATAATCGCACGGGTCGGGTTTCACCGCGTAATCGATCACAGTTTTTTCAATGACTTGCCTCAAGGCTCCTTCGGCAGTGCGAAATAGCGGCCGTCGAGCTTCTGCACGCGGATCGATGTCGCGAACGCCTCGCTCAGCGTGCGGTCGGACAGGACCTCGTCCGCTGTGCCATCGGCCAGGATCCGGCCGCCCCGGATAAGCACGATGCGTCCGATCTCGGGCGGTATCTCGTCCAGGTGATGGGTCACGAGGAACAGGCTGACACCCGCGCGGGCAAGGCCGCGGATTCGTCGCATGATCTCGAAGGAAGTGCCGAAATCGAGGCCCTGCGTAGGCTCGTCGAGGATCAGCGTATGCGGGCGATGCACGAGGGCACGCGCGAGCAGGGTGAGCCGCTGCTGGCCAGTCGACAGCTTGCCGAATGGCCGCTCGGCGAGGTGCTCGAGTCCCATATCGGCGAGTGCCGCGTCCGCCGCCTGGCGATCCGCGTCCGTGAGCCCGGCGGCGGCGACGCCGTGCACGCCGATGCTCGACAGGAAGCCGGACAGCACGACGTCGCGAACGCTGGAACCCGGGCGGTAGCGCTGCTGCAGCTCGGCCGACACGAAGCCGAGCTGGCGCCGCAGCGCCCAGACATTCCAGCTGTCACGGCCAAGTATCCTGAACACCGTGTCCTCGCGGGCCGCCGGATAGAGTTCCCGGTTGAGCGCTTTTATCAGGGTCGACTTGCCGGCGCCGTTGGGTCCGAGGATGGCCAAATGCTCGCCTTGGTCGACCTTGAGGTCGAGGTCGTCGAAGACGACCGTCTGGCCGCGGCACAGGCGTGCGTTGGCGATTTCAACGAGCGGTGGTGACGACATGATCAGGAACATACCTCAACGGCAGGCGCCACGAGTATGACGCAAACGACGGGTTCTCAGACGCGGCGTGTCTTCCAGCGCCCGCTCGCGAACACAGCGACCGCCATGACCGTGAGCAGGCTCTCGCCGACGACGATCGCCGTGAAGACACCGTTCGGGCCAAGACCCAGGGGTTCGGCGAGCGCGTAGGCCAACGGAATCTGCACGAGCCAGAAGGCAACAAGGTTCATGGTTGTCGGTGTGATCGTATCCCCTGCGCCGTTCAGGGCCTGCGCCATGACCATCCCCATGGCGTACGCCGGGTAGCCGACGCCAAGGATCTTGAGGCAGCTTGTTCCGTAGCGGATCACTTCCACGTCACTCGAGAACAGCATTGTGATGTCGCGGGCGAACAGGAAGGTCAGTGCACCGATGATGGCCATGAAGACCGTGTTGTAGCGGCCCGCTTTCCACGCGCTCTCCTCGGCGCGCGCCGGCAGATCTGCGCCGAGGTTCTGGCCAACCATCGTCGCAGCGGCGTTGCCGAGACCCCAGGCGGGCAGTAGCACGAACTCGATCATGCGAATCGCGATCGTGTACGCGGCGACCGGCGCACTGCCGTAGAAGGCGACGATCCGCATGACTCCGATCCAGCTTGCCGTGGCGACGAGGAACTGGCCGATGCCACCGGCCGAGATCGCCATCAGGCGCAGCATCAGCGACGGTACGAGCCGCAGGTGACGTAGCGCGAATTCGAGGCGGCCGCGGCCGTTCATGAGGAAGTAGAGCTGGTAGAGAACGCCGGTACCACGGCCGATCGTCGTGGCAACCGCCGCGCCCGTTACGCCCAGTTCGGGAAACGGTCCCAGGCCGAAAATCAGGCAGGGATCGAGGACAATGTTGATGCCGTTGGCGAGCCAGAGCGATCTGAGCGCCATGGCGGCGTCACCCGCGCCGCGGAAGGCTGCATTGAGCAGGAAAAGGTAGGTAATGCTCGCCGAGCCGCCGAGCAATACGGCGGCAAAGCCCGTCCCGGTTTCGACTACGCCGGCCGACGCACCCATGAGCTCGAGCAGCTCGCCGGCGTAGAGGTAGCCGGCCACACCGATCACGATCGATATGGCGAGTGCCAGCAGCAGTGCCTGCCCGGTGACCGCAGCCGCTTCGTCCCGGTCGCCGGCACCGATGCGGCGGGACACCATGGCCGTGACGGCAAGGCCTAGGCCGATGGCGAGCGAGTACAGCACGGTCAGTAGGGCTTCGGTAATGCCAACGGCGGCAACGGCATCCGTGCCAAGACGTGACACAAAGGCAATATCGACAACGGCGAAGATCGCTTCCATTGCCATTTCGAGCATCATCGGAATTGCGAGGAGCCCCAGGGCACGCGGCACCGGAATCCGCGTCAGGTCTTCGTCATGGTCGCGTAGCGATGTCGCGACGAAGGCGCTGATGCGACGCAGCAGTCCCCGGGGTTCGTCAAGGTCAGACATTGCAGCAATGGTAAGCTACAGAGATGTCATCCATGCATTCGCTCTTCGCCTGACCATGGCAGCAAATTTCTGGTCGGTCCTGCTGCTGATCGCCATCATCGTGCTCTACGTCATCGCCAAGGTGCGGTATTACATAAGGAAAAGCGATGCCCAGTGGCAGAAGGTCGACAAGAGCAAGCTCGTCGACTGGGATGACGACGAATAGGCGCGAACGACGGCTTCGACGTTGGCGCTATTTCGACTACACTGCCCGAAAAACCGCGGATACCTTGTCAATGCTCCCTAGCTCCCACCCTGATACCAGGCTGTTCGTCCGTTCGTGCGCCGCCCTGCTGGCTGCGTTCATGCTTGTCGCCTGCGAGAAAAAGCCGGAACCGGCTGAGCCTGCCTTGAGCCCTGCTGCGAACCAGCCGTCGAGCCCGGTAACGGATGCGCCCGAGGGCGACGGCGAGGGTCGCGCGGTCATCTCCGATACGTTGCCGTATGCGGAGGTAGACGATGAGCTCGTCTACGGGCACTTCGCCTTTCCTTCGGACATGGTCGAGCCACTGCCGGCCGTGCTGCTGTTGCACGAGCGCTGGGGTCTCAATGACGACATACGCGAGTTGTCGGACCGCCTTGCTGCACAGGGCTACATTGTTCTGGCCGCCGATCTTTTCTACGGCGACACAGCGGGCGACGTTGGCCAGGCGGCCGAACTCATGCGCCGGGTCGTCACCGACCAGGAAGCGGCCGAGGAGAACCTCGAGCAGGCGCTCGATTTCGTGCTCAGCACGGCGGGTGCGCCGTCACTGGCAGTCGTTGGTTTCGGGTTCGGCGGTGGCTGGGCGTTGAACGCAGCACACCTGTTTCCGGGCAGCCTCGACGCAGCGGTCGTGTATTACGGACAGGTTTCCGACAACCCGGAGCGCCTCGCACCAATCAAGGCGCCGGTTCTCGGCTTTTTCGGCAGCAACGACAAGGCGGTCCGGCTCGCGGACGTCCGCTCCTTCGAATCGGCCATGCAGGACCTCGACAAGACCATCACGCTTGAGGTTTACGAGGACGCGACGCACGGCTTCGCAAGCCCCAGCGACCGCAACTACGACGCCGAGCTGACCGATCGCTCCTGGGTCGTTACGCTCGACTTCCTGCGAGATGCGCTCGGCGACGGCTCCTGACCGGTTGCCGTCTCGGGCAGCCGGCATTCGAGCGTGAGATCGAGCATGCTTGTGGCCGTTGTCATCGTTTCGGCATCGCCGACGGCGCAACGCAAACTGGCGTGGACGGCGACGAAGTCCCGCTTGACCCGCATCGGCGCCTCGACCTTGCCGTCCGTTTCGCAAAAGTCGCGAACCACGAGCGGTGGCAACTGGCGTGCGGATACCCGGAGTGTCGTCGTGACGGTCGTACCATCGACGGGCGGTTCGAGCTGGCGACGCGTGTCGGCCGTGCTGAGCAGGAGCGAGACGATCTCGCCGTCGTCACAGCGGGCCTCGATCGACGCTTCGATTTCAAGGTCGGGCAAGCGGCGTTCTCGCCTCGATGCGGGCAGGGGTTCGATGACGACGGGTGCCGTCCGGACCGACAGCGCGAGCGCGCCGGGATCATCGGCGGGCAGCGTGCACGGCAGCAGCAGTATGCCTGCCGCGATCAGTAGGGTAATCGGTCTGGCCATGATTCGAAGGCTAACCCTGGCAAGCCGGACATCGCAACGCGCCGGGGCTGCCGGCCGACTCGCGGGGACGCAGCATGATCCGAAAGACCATTGACCTGACCTACAAGGCTGCCCGGCGCCTGGTCGTTGCTCTCGTCGGCGTGACGGTGCTGTTGCTCGGTGTGATTATGCTCGTTGCGCCCGGCCCCGGGCTCGTCGTCATCCCGATCGGCCTCGCGATTCTGAGCATCGAGTTTGCGTGGGCCCGGCACTGGCTCCGCAAGGTGCGCGAGTCCATTAGCACGATGAACCATGGCAGTCGCGCCAATGCGGCCGAACGCCACCGCTCGCGCGTCACGGGCAATCAGGAGGGTCGCTAGCCGTGCCGTGCCACGGCCGGGTGTGAGAAAAAATGGCGCCGGAGTGCTGAAAACTGAGATCCAGCGGGTCTATCCGACACGGATGACGCTCCGGCGCCGAGTCAAAGCGGCACGGGGGATGCCGCCGGGCCTTTCGGCCCGCTTTGCCGGCCAAGGGGGGAGGCCAGCCAAAGCCGGTACGAACCGGCGAGGATCTGAAGGGGGGGATCCAGGCCTGTTCGTCTTGACGAGGGCAATCCACGCCGTGACGTGGACAGCCCGGGCCGTCTTGCCCGGGCTTAACTGCCGTCGGCTACAGACATTGTGTCGCGAAGCCGTATATCAAGGTCGAGCTGCACGGCCTTTTCGACGGCAGCGGCCGCTTCGGCCGCCATGCTGGCCTGGCGCTCGGCATTTTCTGTGCTGACGATTCGCGACGGCAGACGAACGGCGTCGGCGTGCTTAAGTGGAGCGCTGCCCGCCAGCGCGTCCTCGGCGGCGAACACTACGCCGACAAGTACGACGATGGCCCCGAGCACCGCAAGTCCATTTTCTACGTTGAGCTTTCTCATTGGAGTCACCTGAATGGTTGGAGTATCTAAACTGCCAACGCTTTTGCAGGGTTCGTGCCAACTTGAAAATGCCGCAAATACAGGCGTTTGGGCTCGTTTCTGGCTAACGAAATCTCGTGAATTACGAAATTCCGTTACTGCGTCTTACGGAATCTCGTATATCATGCGCCCATGCAGCAGCGTGATGACTACCAATGGCTGTTTCGTAAGGCGCCGGTCATGGCGACGTCCATCTCGGAGCGCGGGCTCTACCTGGACGTCAATGACCTGTTTGTCGCGCGGCTCGGCTACACCCGGGACGAGATGATCGGTCGCGATCCCGTCGAGTTCATGACCGAGGGCTCCGCGCGCTGTGTGGTCGAGGAGTTTCGTCCGGCCCTGAAGCGAACCGGACGACTCGAACACAAGCGGGTGAGCTTCGTGGCGCGGGACGGCGAGGTCGTCGATTGCACAACCAACGCGATCGTCGAGTCGGACAAGAGCGGGGCCTACCTGTCGACTATTGCGCTCTATGTCGAGGTCGGAGAAGAGGCGCGCGCGGACTTTCACTACCGCACGATCTATCGCCGCATGCCAGCCATGCTCCACACGCTGGATGCCGACGGCCGGATTCTGACCGTCAGCGATCACTGGCTGACCAAGCTCGGTTTCGAGCGCGAGGACGTTCTCGGACGTCCGGTAATCGACTTCTATTCCGCCGCTGACCAGGAGCGGTTCCGGGATATCAATATCAAGGAAGTCGTGGCGCGCGGCGACTTCAACAACATTGAGCGGCAAATGGTGACGCGGGAAGGCCGCACGCTCGACATCATCATGTCGGCGATCTCGCACCGTGACCAGCGTGGCAAGGTGGATCGACTGCTCGTGGCGTCGAAGGACGTGACCGAGCGCAAGCGTGCTGAACAGAAGCTTCGGCAGGCGCTCCTCGAGAACGCGGCGCTGCGTTCGGAGCTCGAACGTGAGCGCGACTATCTGCGTGAGGAAGTCAACGTTGCGATGAACTTCGGGCGCATCGTGGGCAACAGTCCGGCGCTCAAGGGGATGTTGTCTCGCGTCGAGGCCGTGGCGAATACGCCGGCAAGTGTGCTCGTCATGGGCGAGTCCGGCACAGGCAAGGAGCTCGTAGCGCACGCCATCCATGCGCAGAGCCCACGGGCCGACGGTCCGCTGGTCAAGGTTAACTGCGCGTCGATACCCAAGGAGCTGTTTGAAAGCGAGTTCTTCGGACACGTGCGCGGCGCCTTTACCGGCGCGCAGCGGGACCGGGTCGGACGATTCCAGCTCGCCGATGGCGGCACGCTGTTCCTCGACGAGGTGGGTGAGATTCCGCTGGAGCTGCAGGGCAAACTCCTGCGCGTGTTGCAGGAGGGCGAGTTCGAGCGCGTCGGCGACGACGTGACGCGCTCGGTCGACGTCCGGGTGATTGCCGCGACCAACCGCAACCTCGAGGCGGAAATTGTTGCGGGGCGGTTTCGCGAGGACCTGTTCTACCGACTTAGCGTGTTCCCGGTCGAGGTCCCGCCACTGCGCGAACGTCGCGAGGATATCGTTCCGCTCGCCCAGCATTTCCTCGAACAGACCTGTCGCGATTTCGGCCGTGAGCTGCTCCGGCTCAGCCAGGCGCAGGCGCGCAAGCTCGAGGACTACAGCTGGCCCGGTAACGTGCGAGAATTGAAGAATGTCATCGAGCGCGCCGTGATCCTGTCACCGGGGACACAGCTCAGGCTTGAGCTGTCGATGCCTGAGCTGCCGCCGAGGAGGTCGCTACCTGTGAATGGTGGCGACAACGAGTCGACCATCATGACCGAGAAGGAAATTCGCGAATTCGCACGCCAGAATACGATCCGTGCGCTCGAGGCCAGCGGCTGGCGGGTCTCCGGCAAAGGGGGCGCCGCCGAGCGACTCGGGGTGCGACCGACGACGCTGGCGGATCGGCTTCGTGCCTACAAGATACGGCGGCCGAAGGCATGAGCGGCGCGCTGCAGCGGCACTGGCCGAAACTCGTCATCCTGATCGTGATTGCGGCCCTGTTGCTCGTCCTGCCGCAGATCTCGATAGCCGAGTACCTCGACAGACTTGTTACGTGGACGGCGGAAAACCCGGCTCGCGGTGCGCTGCTGTACCTCGTCGCTGCGGCGTTCGCCGGTCTGGCCATGACGCCGGGTTGGGTCCCGATGATGCTGGCCGGCCTGATGTTCGGGCTGGAACGCGGCATTCCTATTGGTGCTATCGGCATTACGCTTGCTGCCCTGACAGGCTTCGTTGCGGGGCGGACGCTGCTCCGCGAGTGGATCGAACAGCGCATTGCCGGCAACCGCCGCCTGGTCGCCATTGACCGCGCGCTCGACCAGCGCGCCTTCACGATCGTGCTGCTGACCCGGCTCGCACTCCTCATCCCGTTCAACCTGTTGAACTACATGTACGGCCTGACCCGGGTTCGCTTCCGTACCTACGGTGCTGCGACGCTGGTCGGCATGTTGCCCGCAGTGGTGATGTACGTATACCTTGGCACGCTCGCACGCGACATCGGCCAGTTGCTCGATGGCGACGCGGTTCCCGCTGACGGTCGCTGGTGGATCGCCGCCATCGCGCTTGTCGCGATCGTTGCAGCGACCGCTGTGATTCATCGCGCTGCGACACGTGCCCTGGAGGAAACCCTGGACGACGATGCCGGACCTGACGATACGACGCAAAGCAGCCACGACGATACGACGCCTGGCCGGACGGCCAGTGACTAGTCTCCGCCACGCACTGCCGGTCGCCTGGCTGTGTCTGCCACTGTCGTCGCTCGCCGCCCCTGTCACCGAGCCGACGCTACCCGAGCCGGTGCGTTCCGTACTGTCGATTCGAGAAGTACCGAGCGACAGCCTGTCGGTCTTCGTGGCCGACGTCGAAACCGGCGAAGTTGTCGTGGACTGGCTCGCCGACGAGGCGCGCAATCCGGCGTCGACGCTCAAGCTCATGACAACGCTCGCTGCGCTCGACCTTTTGGGCCCTGCCTACCGATGGACGACCGAGGCCTACGCTCTCGGGCCCGTCGTCGACGGCCGGCTGGACGGCGATCTCCTGTTGCGCGGCAACGGCGATCCGTTCCTCGTCACCGAGCGCGTCTGGCAGCTGGTCAGGGATCTCCGGCGAACCGGGCTCGATACGATCGATGGCGATATCCTGATCGACGACAGCTATTTTGACGTAGGCCCCTACGACCCTGGTGCTTTCGACCAGCAGCCGCTCAGGGCGTACAACGTTGCGCCCAACGCGCTGCTCATGAACTTCAAGGTCGTGCGCTACTGGTTCACGCCGGAGCACAAGAACGGCACCGTGCGCATCGAGGTGGACCCGCCGATCGCGAATATCGACGTCGACAACCGGCTGTCACTCAAGGCAGGACCGTGCCGCGGCTTCCAGCGCGGCATTGCCGTCAACGCCAACGACAGCGTCGATACGATGACCTTCAGCGGCCGCTTCCCGGCCGGCTGCCGGCGGTATGCGCTCGACCGGACCGCACTCGATCACGTGGCCTATGCCTACGGCCTGTTTTCTGCCATGTGGCGCGCCAACGGCGGCCGCATTACCGGCAGCTATGCGCAGCGGACCGTGCCTGCCGACGTCGAGCCGATCCTCAGCTTCCGTTCATTGCCGCTCGGCGAGGCGATCGCCCGCGTGAACAAATACAGCAATAACGTCATGGCGCGGCAGCTGCTCTACACCATTGCGGCCGAGGTCAACGGACCGCCCGGCACCGAGGCCGGCGGGCGACAGGTGATTTCGGACTGGCTCGAGGCGAACGGGCTCGAGCTCGATTCGCTGGCTATCAGGAACGGCGCCGGGCTGTCCCGCGAGGCGCGGGTCAGCGCGCGGGACATGGTGACGCTCCTGTCATGGGCCTGGCGCCAGCATTTCATGCCCGAGTACCTTGCGTCGATGGCGCTGTCCGGGCTCGACGGCACGCTGCGGGACCGGCTCGACGGCCGCGAACTCGACGGGCGGGCGCACCTCAAGACCGGTTCGCTCGACCACGTTGCCGCAATCGCCGGCTACCTGCAGGCCAAGAGTGGCCGCCGTTACGCGCTGGCGATCCTGCACAACTATGAGGACATCCATCGCGGCTACGGCGAAGAGGTGCAGGAGGCACTGATTCGCTGGCTCAACGATCGCGGCTGAGGGCACGCGGCTCCGTGGTGTACACTCGCGCCGTGCTCCGAAATCCTGTCCAAACGATGCGAAAACTCTGGCTACTCGCCTTTTGCCTGCCGGGTGTACTGGCCGCGCAAACCGCCTACGTCACCGACGAGCTGCGCCTCAACGTCTATGCGTCGCCCGACTTCAGTGGCAGCGCCATTCGGACACTGGTGTCCGGGGACGCTTTCGAGGTGCTGCTGCGCGAGCGCCTGGCGACGCAGATTCGCCTTGCCGACGGCACCGAAGGCTATGTGCGGTCTGCGTATATCGTCGACGAAAAGCCTGCGCGCCTGATCGTGGCCGAGACTCGAGCCGAGGTCGAGCGGCTGACTGCCGAGCTCGCAGAGACGCGGGCCGCGTTCGAAGATCCGGCCGCCGAGATCGACTCCCTCAACCAGCGCATTCGCGTGCTCGAGGAAGACGTTGCGACGCGCGATGCGAGCGTCGAGGAACTCGATGCACAGGTCACCGCGCTGAACAGTCGCGCCAAGCGCTACGCCAACTCGGTGCCGCTGACCTGGTCGCTGGGTGCCCTGTTCGTGGCCTTGGTTGGCGGCTTCCTCGGCGGGCTGAAATACGTCGACCAACAGATACGCAAGCGCCACGGTGGCATTCGCGTCCACTGACGCTGCAAGTAGCAGGCCTCAGGCGGCGGCGTTAACGTCCTCACCGGATGCGCCGCGCACCGGTAGCGACTCCGGGTCAAACAGCTCGTCGATGTCCTTTTGTGTGCGGGCATGTCGAGTGCTCTCGAGCTGTTCGGTCGAGATATGCGGGGCGAACAGCTGTACGAAGTCCAGCATATAGCGCCGTAGCAGCGCGTCCTTGCGGAAGCCGATCCAGGTCGTGCTGCGTGGGAACAGGCCCTCGGCGTCGATCGATACGAGGTCTTTCCGGTCTTCCTGGTCTTCCGCCATGCTCGCGACAATACCGACGCCAAGCCCCATGCGAACGTAGGTCTTGATGACGTCGGCGTCGCGCGCGGTGAACACGACGTCCGGTTCGAGTCCCTCGTCGGCAAACGCGCGTTTCAGGGACGACTGGCCGCCGAAGCTGAAGACGTAGGTGACGAGCGGGAAGTTTGCGAGGTCTTCGAGCGTCAGCTTGCGCTCGAGTTTGCTGAGGTCGTGATTCCTCGGTACCAGCACCTTTCGATCCCAGTGATAACTCGGCACGAGCAGGAATTCACTGAACAACTCGCGCGAGCCCGTGGCTATGGCGAAATCGATCTCGTTGGCGGACACCATGTCGGCTATCTGCTCCGAGGTGCCCTGGTGCAGCGCAAGGTTGACGCGCGGGTAGCGGTCCCGGAATTCCTTGATGATGCCGGGCAGCACGTAGCGCGCCTGCGTGTGCGTGGTTGCAATCGACAGCGTGCCTTCTTCCTCGTGATAGAAATCCGAGGCCAGCGAGCGGATGTTGTCGACCTCCTGCATGATGATGCGGGCGCGGTCGATGACTTTCTGGCCGGCCGGCGTGACACCACCGAGACTCTTGCCTTTGCGTGTGAATAGCTGCAGCCCGAGTTCTTCCTCGAGGAGCTTGAGTTGTTTGCTGACGCCGGGCTGCGAGGTGTACAGCCGCTCGGCGGCAGCCGTTATGTTGAGGCCGTTATCGGCGATCGCCAGCAGGTATTTCAGCTGTTGTAGTTTCATGATTTGCGCACGCTCCCCCGCGTGTGGCCGGCCCCTGGACTCTCGAATTGTGACAAGCGTGGCCCGGAATCGTTTCCTGCGGCCCTGCCGGCGCCCGGAAGAATGCGGCCTGTTGCCATATAACACAACGGCATAAGTGAAGAATGACCGTGTCTTTTCGAGCGTCTGATACCGTCGATATAGTCGCGCGACGCCACGGCGGACGGCGCCCGGGTCGACTACGCTTGGAGTTCGACGTGGGCGCGGCAGGAGAGATCGCGTCGCGCCGGCAGAGACGCGTGGTCGTCCGCCGACCCTGCATCTCGAGCAGGGTGCAACGAAGCCAAGAGGTAACAACAATGATCTACAACAATATTCTCGAAACCATTGGTCGCACGCCCATCGTGCGGCTCAATCGCCTCGCACCCGACGGCGTCACGGTCTACGTCAAGGTCGAGTCGTTCAACCCGATGGCCTCGGTCAAGGACCGACTCGCATTCGCCGTCATCAACGATGCCGAGCAGCGCGGCACGCTGAAGCCCGGGCAAACCGTGATTGAGGCGACGTCGGGCAATACCGGGATTGCGCTTGCGATGGTGTGCGCTGCCAAGGGACACCCTTTTGTTGCGACGATGGCAGAGTCCTTCTCGGTCGAGCGTCGCAAAATCATGCGCGGTCTCGGCGCCAAGGTCATCCTCACGCCGGCTGCCGAGCGCGGCAGCGGCATGGTGCGCCGTGCCAGGGAGCTTGCCGAGCAACACGGCTGGTTCCTCGCCCGGCAGTTCGAGAACGAGGCCAACCCTGACTATCACGCGAGCACGACGGGTCCCGAGATTCTCGAGGACTTCGCCGGGAGGCGTCTCGACTACTGGGTCACCGGCTGGGGCACGGGCGGAACGATGTCGGGCGCAGGACGCACCCTCAAGGCGGCGCGCCCGGATCTCAGGATCGTTGCGAGCGAACCTGCCGGTGCTGCTTTGCTGGCCGGCGCCGAGTGGCATCCGCACAAGATCCAGGGCTGGACACCGGATTTTGTTCCGGACGTCCTCGACCGCGAGATTTTCGACGAACTCGACACGGTCACGGATGAGCGCGCCGTGGACGTTGCCCGGGCGCTTGCCCACGAAGAGGGCATCTTTACGGGAATCTCGGGTGGCGCAACGCTGGCGACGGCACTGGCGGTGGCCGGCCGGGCAGAGCCTGGCAGTGTGATCCTGTCGATGCTGCCCGATACCGGCGAACGCTACCTGTCGACGCCCCTTTTCGAGGGCGTCAACGAAGGCTCGGACGACGACTGGCTCGAAGCGCTCGCCTAGCCGCGGCGCACCGCGGCGGCGCAGCATGCGACTAACGGCCCGTCTGCGTCCGATATCGAGGCAGATTGGCCGCAAAACCGAGCCATTCCCGACTCCGTGAGACGTGGCTCACAGCAAGATTCGGCGTCTGGTGGCAAGCTGCTTTTTGCACGAACCCCCGGAGCGCACTTTGGCCGCCGAACGCCTCACACTCGGTACCAGCAAACACATTGGCAAAGCGCGGGCGCTCCTTCAATCGCTCGTCCCGCGCGCCCAGGCCTTCAGCTTCTACGATGCTGCCCGTGCCTGCCAATGGAGCAGCGACGGCGCCGATGACTACGAGGTTGACAGCTTCATCGCGGAGCTGCCGCCCGAGGTCCTCGCCGAGGCGAGTGACGATTCGCTGCGACGCACGCTGAAGTCGGGGCGTACCGTCTTCGTCGTTGGCCTCAAGGACGGTGGCAATACGCTCCTCGGTCATCTCGTACTGGTCTTCTCGAAAAACGCCGCGAAGTCGTCGTGGTTCAATCCGTCGACGCTGAAGACAATTCTTGGCCCGGCCCTCGAGGTTGTCGCCGAGTCGCTCATTGTCGAGCACGAACTCCACGAAGCCACTGACCAGCTCGCCGGTGTCGAACGCGAGCTGGCGCTGGTCTACGAAATGGACGAGCAGGTGCACGGGACCTCGCGCAGCCACTCGGGGCTCGCCAGCCTGGTCGGCAAGAGCGGACGGTTCCTGCAGATTGCCTACAGCGTCCTCTTGATCCCGTCGAAGCGCATCCGGATCAGCGCGACGCATTCATCGTGGAAGAACGTCAACCGCAAGGTCATGGACCGCTACCTCGTCGAGCAGATCCTGCCGCGGCTCGAGGGCCGCCGCTCGCCGGTCGTGTTCGAGATTCCGGCGGTGGAAGGTTCGGAGAGCACCGAGGAGCAGGGCTACCAGACGCTGGTCTGCCCGCTGGTCGACAAGGCTGGCAACGTCGAGGGTGTGCTCGCCCAGCTCGGTCGCATTAACAATCAGCCGTTCGTAAGCCAGCACCGCCGCTTCATGTCGCACATTGTGCGCAAGGTTGAATACGTCATCGAGCGGTCGTTCGACGCGATGACCGGCCTCATGAGTCGTGAAGGCTTCGAGGCCCAGCTTACCGAGTCCTACGGTGACCTCGAGTCCGATACGGATCACCACCAGCTGATTTATCTCGATCTCGATAACCTGCAGCTCGTCAACGACACGTTCGGTCGCTCGGCGGGCGACGACGTCATCATGAGCTTCGCGCGCCTCGTCGAGAACCTGTTGCCGAAGAGCGCCGTGTTGTCGCGGCTTACCGGTGACGACTTCTGCATCCTCATGACGCATGCCTCGAGCGAGGAGGCGCACGCACTCGCGCAGGAGATTCGCGCGGCGGGATCAACGCTGCGCTACCTCGAGGGCGACAAGTCACTGCAGGTGACGATGAGCGTCGGTATCGCCGAGTGCAGTCGCCGGCAGGGCAGCGAGGCCAAGGCGCTGACCAGCGCGCGTCTCGCCTGTGAGTCGGCGAAGGATCATGGCCGTGATCGCATCGAAGTCTTCGATGATACGGACCAAAGCCTGATCCGCCGGCAGGACGACATGTATCTCGTCGCGCAAATCCAGCAGACCATCGATGAGGATGGCTTCACCCTGCTCGCGCAGCCCGTGGAGTCACTGGCAGTCGATGACACGCGGCCGCGCTACGAGGTCCTCCTGCGCATGCGCGACGGAGAGGGCGAGGCGATTTCATCGGACTCGCTGTTCTCGGCGGCGGAGCGTTACAACCTGATGCCACAGATCGATCGCTGGGTGATCTCCCGGACGATTCGCCGCATCGCCGAGCACAAGGCGACGATCGAAGGCCAGGGCGCCATATTCTCGATCAACCTGTCCGGCCAGTCGCTGAGTGACGACGACATTCTCGAATTCATCGATTCCGAACTTGCCGACAACGCGCTCGACGCAAGCTGCCTGGGCTTCGAGGTGACCGAGTCTGCAGCCGTGTCCAACCTGACCAAGGCCCAGGCACTCATTGATGCGCTGCATGAGCGCGGCTGTACGATTTCGCTCGACGATTTCGGCGCCGGCCTGAGCTCCTTCGCGTATCTCAAGAATTTCCGGGTTGACGTCCTGAAGATCGACGGCAGCTTCATCCGCGATATCGCCGAGAACCGGATCTCCGAGTCGATGGTGGCGGCGATCACCCAGGTTGCCCGCGTCATGGAGCTTAAGACCGTCGCCGAGTACGTCGAAACGGACGTGACCCGGGAACGGGTCCAGGAGCTCGGCGTCAACTACGCGCAGGGCCACGGTATCGGCAGGCCGCAGCCGATCGACGACGTGCTCGAGAAGCTCGACGATCTGATCGACGGCAACTAGAACACGCCGGCCTCGAGGCCAGCTGCAAGCGTCAGTCCGAGTTCACGGCAGTCGTCGAGTCGATCGCTGTCGAAGTCGCCGGCGATCAACACGGGTGGCTGCACCTCCCGGACTTTGAGTCCCGTCAGTATTCGCGTCACGCTGCTGATGGCACCGCTGCCGTCATTGCCGGCGCGCACAAACAGCGCGTAGGGTTTGCCATCAACCTTGTCGACGACCGTGTAGAAGACCCGGTCGAGAAACAGCTTCAGCGCACCGCTCATGTAGCCGAAGTTCTCGGGTGTTCCCAGGATGAAGCCGTCGCACCACAGGAGGTCGTCCGCGGTTGCGTCCAGCGCGTCGAGAACGCGAACCTCGACCGCTTCCAGCATGGGGTCGCGGGCGCCGTCCACGACGGCATCGGCCATCTTCGAGGTTGTTCCGGACTGGCTGTGATAGACGATGAGTAACCTGGCTGCCATGAGTTCCGTGTGGGTGCCTGCTGTATTCGCGCCGTAGTGTACCGGTAGACTCCCTGCGATGAGCGCTGTTGCCGACAAGCTCACCGCCGGCCTGCCCGCAGCATTAAGGGGAGCGGTTGCCGACTGGGCGGATCAGTTCGCCGCGCGCCACGGTGAATCCGCCCTCTCACCGCGGCTGGTCGCGCTTGCCGCGGCCAGCGAATTTGCCGGCAAGACCCTGCTGTCACAGTGGCCGGCATTTGCGGCCAGGGGCAGCGATCCGCTGGCCGTGCCGGCGCAGGACGACCTCGAGCGTTTCGCGACCTCGCTCGAGGACGCCGATATTGATTCGGCGAAGCGCGAGCTGCGTCGCTACCGGGACCGCTACCTGACGGCGGTGATTGCCCGCGAACTCGAGTCGCCCGAACGTTTTCGCGACAACCTGGCCGACTGGTCGCACTTCGCGAGCGTCATGCTCGATGTGGCGACGCGGCTCGGGTCCCGACAGGTCGAGCGCCGCTTCGGTCGCCTGCTGGCGGCCAGCGGTGAGCCCGTGCCTTTTGTGATACTCGGCATGGGCAAGCTCGGCGGCGGCGAGCTCAACTTCTCGTCTGATATCGACATCGTGTTCCTGTACTCAGGCGACGGACAGAGCGATGGTCGGAAGTCGGTGACCGCGGAGACCTGGGTTACCCGCCTGTCGCAGCAGATCGTGAGCCTGATCGACGAAACGACGGCCGACGGCTTCGTGTTCCGTGTCGACACCCGGCTGAGACCCTTCGGCGACAGCGGGCCGCCCGTATCGAGCTTCGCTGCACTCGAGAACTACCTGCTCGCGCACGGCCGGACCTGGGAGCGCTACGCCTACATCAAGGCGGCGGTAGTCGGGCCTGCCGTCAGCGACGCGGTTCGCGAGGCGCTGTTTGACCGCCTGATTACACCTTTCGTATACCGGCAATACCTCGACTACGGGGTGTTTGAATCCCTGCGTGACATGCACGCGATGATCACGGCCGAGGTGGAGCGTCGTGAACTCGCCGACAATCTCAAGCTCGGGCCTGGCGGAATTCGCGAGATCGAATTCATCGTGCAGTCGCTGCAGCTGATTCGTGCCGGATCCAGGCCGGCGCTTGCAACGCCGTCTCTTCTGGATGCGTTGCCACGGCTGGCTGACGACCGGGCGCTGTCCGCCGACGACTGCCGGCGTCTCGAGGACGCCTACGTGCTCCTGCGCCGGGTCGAAAACGTCGTCCAGGGTATTCGCGATCGCCAGACTCACGATATCCCCGGCGATGCTGTTGACCGCGCGCGCCTCTGTTTTGCGCTCGGTGTCGACGACTGGCCGCAGCTCGAGGCACGCCTCGCCGAGGCGCGGGCCGTGGTTCGCGAGTACTTCGCCGGTATTGCCTTCGGCAACGCCGAACCGCCTGCGGGGGAAGACGGTCCCTTTGCGCAGCTCTGGCGGGCGCCCGCTGACCGGGACGCAATCGACGAGGCCTTCCCGCGCGCTGATCGCGCACTCGACGAGGCGGCGGCGCGGCTCGAGGCATTCCGCAGCGATCCGGCGACGGCGCGTGCCGACAAGGCGGCACAGCGGCGGCTCGATCATTTGATGCCCTCACTGCTTACGCATGTGCTGGCCACGGACGATCCGGCGACGACGCTCGACCGGGTGCTGGGTATTGTCAGCGCCGTGCTGCGTCGCAGCGCCTACCTGTCGCTGCTGATCGAGAACCCGGAAGCAGCGGCCCGGCTGGTCGAGCTCTGTAGCCAGAGCCGCTACATCGCCGATGAGCTCGCGAGTTACCCGGTGTTGCTCGACGAGTTGCTCGACCCGCGCGTGTCCGGAGAAGGCCTGTCGCGACACGATCTCGATTCAGCGCTGAGAGCGCGCCTCGCTGACGAGCCGGCCGACGACGTCGAGGCGATGCTCGAGGCGCTCGTGCAGTACCAGCGGGCAACCATGTTTCGAATCGCCGTGGCGGATTTCAACGGCACGCTGCCGCTCATGAAAGTCAGCGATACCCTGACGTGGCTGGCGGAGGCCGTGCTGGATGCAGCTCTCGGGATCGCATGGGAGGAACTGACGTCGAGGCACGGCGTGCCGGCATTCGACGAGGACGGGCGTACAGTGACCGCCGGCTTCGGCATCGTCGCCTATGGCAAGCTCGGTGGCCTCGAGCTCTCTTACGGCTCCGATCTCGATATTGTGTTTCTGAACGATTCACGGGGTACAGAGCAGCAAACTACCGGCGATCGTCCGCTCGACAACGCGGTTTTTTTCGGCCGACTCGCACGCCGGCTGATCCACTTCCTGACGATCCAGACGCGCTCCGGCGTGCTCTACGAGATCGACACCCGCCTGCGGCCCAGTGGACGCAAGGGACTTCTCGTTACGACCGTTGATGCCTTCGAGCGCTACCAGGCTCATGACGCCTGGACCTGGGAACACCAGGCGCTGCTCAGGGCCCGTGCCGTGGCAGGCAGCGATGCGATCGGCCGGCGCTTTGCGACCATACGTCGTGAAATTCTCGCGAACGCGGTCCGCCGGGATCGCCTGCGTGAGGATGTCGTGTCGATGCGCCGCAAGATGCGCTCGGAACTTGATCGCAGCACGCCTGAGCTGTTCGATCTCAAGCATGGCGAAGGCGGACTCGGCGATATCGAGTTCCTTGTGCAGTACCTCGTGTTGCACGAGGCGGCGCGGGTGCCGGCCCTCCTCGAGCATACCGATAACATCCGGCAGCTCGATGCCCTGCGCGACCAGGCGATCCTCGAGGCTCCGATCGCAAACCGGCTGCAGGATGTATACCGCGATTTTCGCCGTCACCAGCACCGGCTCTCACTCAATGACGAGCCCGCGCTACTGCCGCGTCCGGCGGTGGCTGCGGGCGTTCGTGTTGTTCGCGCTGCCTGGCTCAGGCACCTTGGCGATGGCTGACGGCGGCAAGCGGCGACGCGTATAATCGGGCGCCCCCGCCGCGGAAGGAAGCCTCAGGTGAGCAGACGGACTGGAACGGTCGATCAGGACCTGATCGCTGCGAACGCACAGCATCGTTACGAAGTCAGGCCCAGGGACCTCCCGTTATCCTGCCCCATGCCCGGCATGTACCTGTGGAATTCTCACCCCAAGGTGTACCTGCCGATCGAGGCGACGGGCGAGGCGAAGTGTCCGTACTGCGGCGCGAAGTATTTCCTGATTCGCGAAGAGGAATGATCACATGCTCATCGTGACCGGCGGCGCCGGCTTTATTGGCAGTAATCTCGTGCGGCGACTGATCGATCGCGGTTACGACAACGTGGTTGTCGTCGACGACCTCAAGGACGGTCACAAGTTCGTGAATATCGGCGATCTCGATATTGCCGACTATCTCGACAAGGACGAATTCCTCGAGCGCCTTGCCGACCCGGGCTTCGCCCGTGGTCTCAAGGGCGTTCTGCACCAGGGAGCCTGCTCGGAGACGACCGAGTGGGATGGCCGCTACATGATGCGGAACAACTATGGCTACTCGCAGGTGCTGCTGCACCACTGCCTCGAGCACGCGGTGCCCTACATCTACGCATCCTCGGCAGCCGTCTACGGGGCGTCGACGGCGTTCACCGAGGCGCCCGCGAACGAAAAGCCGCTGAACGTGTATGGCTACTCGAAGCTGCAGTTCGACCGCTACGTCCGCCGGGTCGTGCCAGCCGACGCCAGCCAGGTCGTTGGCCTGCGCTACTTCAACGTCTACGGGCCCCGCGAGCAGCACAAGGGCAGCATGGCGAGCGTTGCGTTCCACTTCAACAACCAGCTGATCGCCGACGGCGAGCTGCGCTTGTTCAGTGGCTCGGGCGGCTACGACGATGGCGAGCAGCTCCGGGACTTCGTATACGTCGACGATTGCTGCGACGTCAACATCTGGTTCCTCGAGCATCCCGACGCCTCCGGCATCTTCAACACGGGTACGGGCAGGGCGCAGACCTTCAATGACGTCGCGAACGCCGTCATTGCCCATCATGACCGCGGTGCCATTCGCTACGTCCCCTTTCCCGAGCATCTCAAGGGGGCCTACCAGAGCTACACCCAGGCCGACCTGACCGCACTGCGCGGTAGCGGCTGCGACGTCGAGTTCCGGCCTGTCGAAGACGGTGTCCCCGCCTACCTCGCCCAGCTGGGCGGCGACTAGTAAAGCGGCGATGAGCCGGGCCCACGAGGACAGCGTGCTGGTTGTCGGCCCTTCCTGGGTGGGCGACATGGTCATGGCACAGTCACTGTTCCGGCTACTGAAGTCGCGCCAGCCAGACCGGGCGATCGACGTGTTGGCGCCGGCGTGGTCGCTGCCCATCGTCGAGCGTATGCCCGAAGTGCGACAAGGCATTGCGCTCGACACGGCGCACGGTGAGGTCGGGCTGGGTACGCGGCTCGAAGCGGCACGCGGACTGGGACGCTACGACCGGGCGATCGTGTTGCCGCGGTCGCTGAAAGCTTCGCTCGTGCCGTTTTTCGCCGGGATTCCCGTGCGCACCGGGTACCGCGGCGAAATGCGCTACTGGCTCGTGAATGACATGCGCCCGTTCGACCGCCGGGTGCTCGACCAGACGGTTAAGCGCTTCGTGGCGCTGGGTCTCGACTTCGGTGAACCGCTGCCCGTGGCGCTTCCGGACCCTGTGCTGACGGTCAGTGCCGATCGCCAGGCTGTGCTGACCGCTGAACTCGGGCTCGATACGACGCGGCCCGTCGTGACGCTAATGCCGGGCGCGGAGTACGGCCCGGCCAAGTGCTGGCCGCTCGAGCATTTCACCGGGCTTGCGGCCGCGCTGGATGCCAGCGGCTACGCCGTCTGGGTGCTTGGTTCTGCCAGGGACGAGCCTGCCGGCGCGGCAATTGCAGCCGGTAGCGCGGCGATCAACCTTTGTGGGCGCACTGCGCTCGCCGATGCCATCGATCTCCTGGCGATTGGCGAGCAGGCCGTCAGCAACGACTCCGGATTGATGCACATTGCGGCGGCAGTAGGCACGCATGTACACGGCATCTACGGTTCGTCGTCGCCGGCGTTTACGCCGCCACTGACGAGTGCGAAGACGATCTACAACCTCGATCTGGAATGCAGCCCCTGCTTCGAGCGCGAATGCCCGCTCACGCATCTGCGCTGCCTGCGCGACATTGCGCCAACTTCGGTCCTCGAGGGTATTCGTACCGTCGCGGCGTCTACGCCTGCCTGAAGGCCTCGATCTTCGCGACGACGTCGTCGACCGTTATCAGGTTCATCGCATCCGGGTGCCGCACGCGCTCGCCCCAGGCCAGCTCGTCGACGCGTTTGCCGAGAAATCGCTCCGCTGCGTCGGGATAACGATTCACGGTCCACTCGCGATGGCGATACGGACCCGTGCGCTCTGGGTTGGAGGTGGCATACAGGCCGAGTACCGGTGTGCCGACCGCCGTGGCCATGTGCGCAGGTCCCGAGTCCGGACAGATGACGAGGCGCGCGCGTTCGAAGACGGCTACGAGTTCCTTGAGGCTGCTCTTGCCGACGAGATTGCTCACGGCGGGCATCCTGGCGAGCGACGCCGCGTATTCGTGCTCGAGCGCGGTGCCCCCGCCCGTGACGACGACCTTGAGCTTGCAGTGACGCGTCAGGTAGTCGACGACGGCCTCGAACCGCTCGAGCGGCCAGTTGCGATAGTTGCGGAAGCGCTGCGTGCTGACCGGACTCACGACGACCGTGTCGCTGTCCGCGTGCCGGCGGGCGTAGGCCCGGGCGGCCTCGGGCAGGGGTATGTCCCAGCGGACCGGCAGGCGTTGCGTGCCCGCGTAGTGCGCGAAACCCATCATTGCGTCGAGCGCGTGTTCTCCGTCGACGGCCGGGATGCGCTCATTGCTGACCAGCCACTGGAAGTCCTTTGCCCGGGCATGATCGAAACCGATCTTGCGATCTGCCGGGAGCGTTGCGTACAGCCAGTTGACGCGCATCGACGCGTGCATGCACAGCAGCATATCGAAGCGCCGTCGGCCGACGGTATCGATAACCTGGCGGTAGGCACCGAGACCTTGCCGCTTGTCGAAAATGATAAACTCAACGCCCGCAATGTCGCCGAGCAGGCTCGCCTCGGTCCTGCCGATAATCCACGTGAGTTTCGTGTCGGGCCAGTTGTCCTTAAGGTTGCGCACGACGGCGAGCGCATGGCAGGTATCGCCGATCGCGGACAAGCGAACGAGGCACACTGTGTCAGGCACTAGGCATCTCGGCCGGGTCTGAATTCAAAGCCCTGGGAACGGAAACCTTGACGGAAACCGTCGAAAGAACGCGCAACGGCGCCATGCTATATGATCGCGCTGTCATCAACCAGATCAGCGACGAGCGCTTCCGGCCGCAGGGCTGGCCGCACGCCGAAGCTGTGGGCGGAGAACTCCGTTCGGGCGGCCGTGGCAACACCGCTTTCGTTGGCAATGTGCCGCGGCAATTCGTGCTACGACACTATTTGCGCGGTGGCCTAGTCGGCAAATTCGTCCGCGACCTGTACGTCTACTCCGGTGAGGACGAGGTGCGCTCGTTTCGCGAGTGGCGGCTCCTGAAGAAGCTCGTCGACTTCGGGCTGCGTGTACCGCGACCGGCGGCCGCCCGCTACCGGCGCTACGGGCCCTTCTACACGGCGGACCTGATTACGGTGCGCCTGCCAGGCGTCAAGTCGCTGTCGGTATTCATCAAGGACGAGCAGGACCCAGACTTCTGGTCGGCACTGGGCGAGGCCATCTATGAATTTCACAGTCACGGCGTCTTCCACGCCGACATGAATGCCTACAACCTGCAGATCGACGATGAGAAGCAGCTCTGGATGCTCGATTTCGACAAGGGCCGACTGCGCCAGCCCGGTACCTGGCAGCAGGATACGCTGAGGCGTTTGCACCGTTCGCTCATCAAGGTCAAGACGCTCGACCCGCGACTCCATTTCGTCGAGTCGGACTGGGAGGCGTTACTCGAGGGTTACTTCAACGCATCCAGGTCGGCGTAATAGTCCGGATAGCCTTCGGGCAGGTTCTTGAACTTCTTGTGAATCCAGAAGTACTGCTCGGGGCAGGTTCGAATATGTGCCTCGAGGGCCGCGACGTATTGCCGCGTGTCAGCGACCGGGTCGTCGCTCGGGAAGTTCTCGAGTGGCGGAAAGATCTCGATCTCGTACTGGCCATTCGGCAGGCGTCGCGGAAAATACGGCAGCGTGATGGCCTTGCCGAGCCTTGCGAGCGTCGACGTGGCGGTGGTGTGCATCGACGGTACACCGAAGAACTCGATGACCTCGGAGCCCTTGAGGCCGTAGCTTTGGTCCGGTGCGTACCACACGGGTCGACCGTTGCGCAGGCTTCTGACCATGCGCTTGATGTCGCGCTTCTCGATCGTATCGTCTGCTGACATCTCGCGCCCGGTGCGCTGTAACTCGGTAATGAAATCACTGCTATTTCGACGGTAGACCGCATCGAAAGGCGGCGAGTTGAGCGCGAGAATGCGCCCGGTAATCTCGAGCGTCGTGAAGTGAGCCGATAGCAGGATAACCCCCTTGCCGGCGTCGGTCGCGGCTCGCAGGTGCTCGATTCCCTTGAGTGTCGTCACCCGGTCGAGGTGGCTGATCGACGCCCACCGACCCCAGCCCATCTCCACGAGCGACATGCCCAGCGCCTCGAAGTGCCGTCGCGCGAGCGCATTGCGCTCATCGCTCGAAAACTCCGGGAAGCAGAGTTCGATGTTGCGTCGCACGATGGCGCGGCGCGAACCGGCGAGCGCCCCGGCGAAGCGGCCGATGCCGCGGCCGGTGGCAAGGGCGAGGCGATGCGGCAGTGCACACACGAGCCGGAGCAGCGCCATGCCGAACCAGATTGGCCAGTAGCGCGGCTGCCAGTAGGTCGCGAGTGATTTGCGTTCGGGGGCTGCCATGCCCGCGGACTTTAAGTAGGCCGCGCCGCGGCGTAAAGCCTGGGGTCTATTCAGACATCCCGTCGACGTAGTCGGCGGTCGTGGCGGTGTCGGGCATGGACGGGTAGTCGGCAAGGTCCTCGGGGTTGTCGTCAGACTCGATACCGAGATGGAAGGTCGCGTTGCCGGGCATCACGACCTGGTTGCGGGCCATGCCCAGTATGCGGCCCGAGTAGGGCGCGCGCAGTTCCGTGCGGGCGTTGCTCACCGGGTCGGTAATGGTGCCGAGTACTTCGCCCTTGCGCACGGTGCTGCCAAGGCTGACGTCGGCAAACAGGATGCCGCCCGAGTCGGCGCGTACCCAGGTCGAGCGGTAGTAGACCGGCTCGGGATCGCCCCAGATGGATCGGCGCCGCTGCATGGAAAGTTCACTGATCAGGGTCTGGATGCCCGTGACGCCCTGTCGCACGACCAGGGGATCGAGCACCGACGGACCCCCAGCCTCGAGCGTCACGGTCGGAATCCCGACGGCCGTGGCCGCGCCGCGCAGCGTGCCCGCGGCCGGTGTGCTGTGCAGGATGACCATGCCGCCCAGGCCCTGCGTCAGCGTGACCACGTCCGGATCGCGCAGGTCGGCGCGAATCTGCGGCAGGTTGGAGCGGTGCTGCGAGCCCGTGTGTAGGTCGACGAGCGCGTCGCACTGCATCACGATCTTGGTGAAGAACGAGTGCGCTATGCGGGACGCGGCGCTGCCGCGAGCGTTGCCGGGAAAGTAGCGGTTGAGGTCGCGGCGGTCGGGCAGGTAGCGCGAGCCGCGGCGAAAGCCCTGCACGTTGACGATGGGCACACCAATGATGGCACCGCGAAGCTTCTCTGCGTCGAGGTCGTGCATAACCCGGCGCACCATCTCGATGCCATTGAGTTCGTCGCCGTGCACAGCGGCCGTCAGGCACAGGATGGGTCCCGGCCGCGCGCCGTTCACCGCAAGCACGGGCGTCGTCACCGCTACGCCCTCGAACAGCTCGGTCGCCTTCCATGAGAGCTGCGCGCTCTCGCCGGGCACGATTTCCTCGCCGAGCAGCCACAGGGGCTTCGCAATGCCGGCCTCGGCTACCGCGCTGCTGAGCGGGATATGCGGCTGGATGACCGGCCAGACGCCCTCGACCGCCTCGGGCGCGCTTGCGGCCCCTTCGACAGGGGCCTCGTCGGCCACGTCGTCGTCGGCGCCCTGCGGCTCGAGCGGTACCTCTCCGCCCCACGCTGGCAGAGCCAGCAACCCGGTAATGACCGCGAAAAGGGCAGGCAAAAAACTGTCCGTTCGCTTAAATTTGCTGCTTGTCGGTAAGCTTATTAGCATTTCTACAAGTTACGCGGAATCCACTGATTTTTCTGTGAACTGTACGCTAACAAACGCAGTCCGTAATTGAAGCGGAACCTACCGGTAAAAGACAATCAACGCACGCACTTTATTACTCTTCGTTACGTTCGCGGCCCTGCCGGCACTGGGCAACGAGCTGCCGCTGCCCCCGGAGCTCGAGCGCGATGTTGCGTTCTGGGAATCGATCTTCACGCGCTACTCGACCAACGAGGGCGTGTTGCACGACGCGCGCAACCTGGCGGTGGTCTACGAGCGCATCGACATGCCGTCGACGACGCCGCGCGGCGAGCGCAAACGCCGCGTCCAGAAACGGCGCGATGCCATCAAGACGGTGCTCACGTCGCTTGCCACCGGCAAGCGCGAAAACCTGTCGGCCGAAGAGGCGCGCGTGCTTGCGCTCTGGCCGGAAGGCGTCAGCAATGACACCTTGCGCGCGGCTGTCGGCCGTATCCGCTACCAGCAGGGCCTGTCAGACCGGTTCCGCGAAGGCCTCGAGCGGTCGGGACGCTGGCGCGACTATGTCGAGGCGGAGTTCCGGGCGCACGGTGTCCCGCTGCAGCTCGTCGCCCTGCCGCACGTCGAATCGTCGTACAACCCCGACGCCCGCTCCCACGTCGGTGCCTCCGGCATCTGGCAGTTCACGCGCAGCACCGGTCGCCGTTTTCTCGAGGTCGACCATATCCTCGACGAGCGCAACGACCCGTGGGCAGCGACGACGGCCGCAGCGCGACTGCTGGCTTACAACTATTCGATTGCCGGCAACTGGCCTATGGCCATTACAGCCTACAATCACGGTCTCGCCGGCGTCCGCCGGGCGATGCGTCAGTTCGGCGATACGGCCTACGTCGATATTCTCCGGCAATACCGGGGCCGCACCTTCGGCTTCGCATCGCGCAACTTCTACGTCGCGTTTCTCGCGGCCAGCCGCGTGGACCAGAATCGCGACGAGTATTTCCCGGGACTGGTGCTCGACGCACCCGTGGACTACAGGACCGTCGAGATGCCCGGCTACGTCGCGGTCAACGACGTCGTTGCAGCGCTCGGCGTAACCCCCGGGCTCGTCGCGCGACACAACCTCGCGCTGCAACCGACGATCTGGCAGGGCAGCAAGCGCGTACCGACGGGCTACACGCTGCGCTTCCCCGAAGAGGCATTGAACGGCGATCCGGCGGAACTCATCGCGCTGCTCGACGGCGATCGCATCCACAGCGAGCAGTTGCCGGACCTGTTCCACACGGTGCGTCGCGGCGACACGCTGTCGGAAATTGCGGACGCCTATGACACTCGGGTGTCGACCCTGGTTGCGCTTAATCAGCTCAGAAGCGCAAGTCGTATCCGCGTCGGCCAGCAGATTCGCCTGCCCGCCGCAGGCCCAATGCCGCAGCCGGATGCGCCACCCGCTACCGTGAACGCGGCGGTCGAGGCAGCCGTCATCGCGTCGCTGATGCCGCCGGCGAGCTACACGATTGCCGAGGCGGAGCCCGAGACGCTGGCGGAGGATCCGACCGCCGCCACGAGTCCTTCCGAAACGGCGCTACTGTCTGATCCGAGCGATTATTCGGTCGCCGAAAACCTGAGCATCGAGGTGCAGCCCCTCGAGACGCTGGGACACTACGCGGACTGGCTCGGCATCAAGACGCAGCGCCTGCGCGACATCAATGGGCTCGCCTTCCGCACACCGGTCGAGGTTGGCCAGCGGCTTACCCTCGAGTTCGCCGACATCGATATCGACACCTTCGAAAGCCGCCGCGTCGCCTGGCATCGCGCCGAGCAGGACCGCTTCTTCCGTCGCAACGTCATTGCCGGCGTCGTCGCGCATACCGTCAAGCCCGGCGAGTCGGTCTGGATTCTCGCGCTGCGCCGCTACGACGTGCCGGTCTGGCTGTTCCGGCAGTACAACCCGGGTCTCGACCTCGACAGCGTCCGGCCGGGCACCGAGCTGCGTTTCCCGGTGCTCAAGGCGCCGGGCGCTGCCTGATGCCTGCGACACGTGTCTTCCTAAAGCTGCTGCCGGTGCTCCTCACGATAGGGCTCGCCGCATGGTGGTTCAGCGACGTTCAGGGTGGTGGGCCGTGGCTCCTGCGCAACCTGCTGCCGCTCGCGGTGCTGCTCGCGCTTTCGCTTTTGACCCTGTGGCGGGGCGCCGGCGACTGGACGGGCAGCGGCTACCGGCTGCCGCTCGGCACGGCAGGGTTCGCCATTCCCGCGCTGGGCCTGGCCGTCTACCTGCACTACGCCTACGCCGTGAACCTAAACGGCTTGTTTGACGGTGCTACGACGCCGACCGAGCTGTTTCGCTACCTGCCCGCCTATACGCTCGTCGCGGGCGGCATCGGTTTCGCCATCGGCTTTATCATCGGGCGCAGCGTATGAGAAGCGCGTCTTTTTTTTCGTCGCCATACTCTGCTAATCTGGACGCCAATCGTAATGGAGACAGTCACTTGCGGCAGCTTCTTGCAGCACTCCTGTTTGCCAGCCTCGGCATGCCGGGACCGGCAACGAGCACGGGTGGTTTCCCCATGGCGGACTTCGTGCTGGTCGAAAAAGGCGCGCGCCGGCTGCATCTGATGCAGGGTGGCGAGTCGCTGAAGAGTTTCGACATTGCGCTCGGTATCGTACCGGTGGGGGACAAGGTCAAGGAAGGCGACTTCCGGACGCCGGAGGGACGCTACCTGCTCGACGCGAAGAACCCCGACAGCAACTACTTCCTGTCGATCCACATTTCCTACCCGAACGCGGGCGACCGCCGCGAGGCACGGGCGCTCGGGGTCGATCCCGGGAGCGCTATAATGATCCATGGCCAGCCCAACGACCCAACGTATTCCGAGGCCTATTACCGTACCCAGGACTGGACCAACGGCTGCATTGCCGTCTCCAACTCGGACATGATCGACATCTGGCTGATGACCGGCGAAAACACGCCGATCCAGATCGTCCCCTGATTCCGTAGAGGCAAGACCATGAAAGACGACTCGGCGCGCGCGCCGCTGTACGTCGACTCCGGGAAATCCCTGGACGCCGAGATGTGGCCCGAGGGCAGCCTCGAGGTGCTGTCGCAGATGGAGGTCGAACAGCTCCGCGACTCCGGGGAGGGCGGCCTGTACCCGCTGCTGCGCCAGTGCATGCTGGCTGTACTCAATTCCGGCAGCCACACGGATGATGCGCGGGCGGTCCTCGAGACCTACAAGGATTTCTCGATCCGCTTCCTGCAGCAGGACCGCGGCCTGAAGCTGCTCCTGGACAACGCCCCGGCCCACGCCTTCGTCGATGGCGAGATGATCCGCGGCATTCGCGAGCACATGTCGGCGACGCTCCGCGACATCGTATTCACGCGCAACGAGATCTTCGGTGATCCGCGCTTCGACCTCGACCGGCCCGACGGCATCACCAACGCAGTCTTCCACATTGCGCGAAATGCAGGGCTCTTGACGCTGCCGGCTGACGTCAACCTGGTCGTCTGCTGGGGCGGGCATGCGATCAGTCGACACGAGTACGATTACACGAAGCGTGTCGGCTACGAACTGGGCTTACGTTCGCTCAACGTCTGCACAGGCTGCGGCCCGGGCGCCATGAAGGGCCCGATGAAGGGCGCGACCATCGGCCATGCCAAGCAGCGGATTCGCAACGGCCGCTACATCGGCATTACGGAGCCCGGGATCATCGCCGCCGAGTCGCCCAACCCGATCGTCAACTCGCTCGTGATCATGCCGGACATGGAGAAGCGTCTCGAAGCGTTCGTGCGCGTCGGGCACGGCATCATTGTCTTCCCGGGCGGCGTTGGTACCGCTGAGGAGATTCTCTACTTGCTCGGCGTACTGCTGAACCCGGATAACGCCGAGCAGCCTATGCCGATGGTCATGACTGGTCCGGCGTCGGCAGAACGCTACTTCCGCCAGATCGACGAGTTCGTCGGCAAGACGCTCGGTCCTGACGCCCAGGCCCGGTACCGCATCATCATTGATGATCCCGAGGCTGTCGCCCGCGCAATGCAGGAAGGGCTCTCGGATGTGCGGGACTATCGCCGCCGATTCGGCGACGCCTATTACTACAACTGGCGTCTGCGCATCGACACAGAGTTCCAGATTCCCTTCAAGGCGACTCACGATTCGATGAGTGCGCTCGATCTTCGGGATACGCTGCCCAAGCATGAGCTCGCGGCGAACCTGAGGCGGGCGTTCTCCGGCATCGTATCCGGCAACGTTCGTGCAGATACGGCGCTCGCAATCGAGGAGCATGGGCCGTTCCAGATCAGCGCGTCACCGGAGATCATGTCGCTGCTCGATGGCCTCCTGTCCGACTTCGTTGCCGATGGACGCATGAAGATCGAGGCGGACAGCTATCGTCCCTGCTACGAGGTGACGAGCTAGGGTCTTATTGTTAAACCGGCGTCGAGTTTCCGCTACGGGCCAATTCGATTAAGTAAAAAACGGGCATAACATATTGATTAATATGTGAAAAGTGCCGGTCTGCATTGTGATGCAGTTCCTGTGATTTTTACGCCTGCCTTCGTACAGTAGCCGCTCAGGGATTGAGGGCAGCGTGATGCCAGAGAGCAAACACCTTCGCTGGGTAGACGATTTCGGCTCGGAAGCCGGGTCGAATACCGACAAGGCGCAGAACGTCAGCGATGCCGAACAGGCAGCGAACGACGCTGACGGCTGGCAGCAGTACAGGCACTGGATATCGAAGGCACCGGCGCCGCGCGGACGTCGCTCCGGGATCGATCCTTCCCTGTACACCTGGAAGGGCTATCGCAACTGGACCGAAGAGGTTCGCCGCAGCTGGGATGCGGAGACCGACGAAGACTAGGGTCACCCTTAAGCTTAATTATGGTGAACGCCGCGGGTTGTGATCCGCGGCGTTTTTCGTTGTGGACGAGGCCTCGTGCCAAGGCTGCCGCGAACCGCGTTCCCGCCGCGACAAATGGGCGACACAAGCCTCGACAAAAAGCGGTACTGGTTCTGGTTTTTCTCAATTGCGAGCGGAATGTGCTCACGGCGAAATGAAGCTGTGAACCACCTCACGGAGGCCGATACACGGGCTGCCTATAGTCGATTCCACATGGATTGTATGACTGTGCGAGAACATGTCAGGAAAGCGCTCTGAAACGGATTCACCCGCTGCATCACTCAAGAATGAGTCGGCACGGCAGCGTTGGGAGTTGTTCCACCAGGCGATCGCCCGCGCCAAGGAAACCAACACGGCGGCCATGGACGATGCCGAGATGTCCAGTGGCGACGCCGACGTCGGCGGCCCGATGCTGTCGATAGTGCGGTAGTCCGATGGAAATACTGCTGCTCTATTGGGATAACCTCGACGACTACCTTGGCGCACTGCGCCTCAAGGCGGAAGCGGTACGCAAGATTATCGGCAAGGTGCTGCGCGTAACGCTTGCCGTTCCAACCGCCTGCGGCGCACTGTGGATGACCGTCAAGGAGCCGGCGTTCGGCGCCGCAACAATAACGATGCTGTTCGTCATCTTCCTCTACTACCGGGTAACTGCGCCGACACCCGTCGCCAGCTGACGCCGCCGGTACCGGCGAGGTCTCAGGCTCAAGGGCCCCGACTCCTCTATCGCTCATCTGCCCGTGCAGGTTGCCATCCCCCATTCGACCCTGTGATCCAGGTTCGCGGTGCTCGCACAGACCTCACTCGCTCGGCTTGAAATGCCGGGCGCCGCCCCAATCTGCGCCTCCATCCACAGAAAGATGGAGCCCTGCCCGTGGCGGAGACCGTAGCGGCCGAGAGCCGGCCATTTCAAACCGAGGTTCGTCAGCTTCTGAAGCTGATGATCCACTCGCTGTACAGTAACAAGGAGATCTTTCTCCGCGAGCTCGTATCCAATGCATCTGATGCGCTCGACAAGCTGCGTTTCGAGGCGCTGTCGACGCCCGAGCTGACCGGAGACGACCCCGATCTCGGTATCCGCGTCTCCGTCGACAAGGACGCTCGCACGATCAGCATCTCTGACAACGGCATCGGCATGAGCCACGATGACGTGATCGACAATCTCGGCACGATCGCCAGGTCCGGTACCGCCGAGTTTCTTGGCCAGATGACGGGCGATGCGCGCAAGGACGCCCAGCTGATCGGCCAATTCGGCGTCGGTTTCTACTCCGCCTTCATCGTTGCAGACAAGGTAACGGTCGAATCACGCCACGCCGGCCTTGCAGCCGACGGGGCCGTGCGCTGGAGCTCGGACGGCGAGGGTGAGTTTTCGGTCGAGCCGATCGAGCGCGCCTCGCGCGGCACGACGGTGACGCTGCATCTCAAGCCTCAGGAAGGCGAGTTCGCCGAGTCCTACCGCGTCGAATCCCTGATCCGGAAATACTCCGACCACATTGCTTTCCCCGTCACGCTCGAGGGCAGCGACATCGACGAGCCGCGCGAGGTCAACTCGGCCACGGCGCTATGGACGCGATCGCGCACTGACGTGAGCGACGACGAGTACAAGGAGTTCTACAAGCACCTGTCGCACGATTTCGCCGACCCGCTGACCTGGAGCCACAATCGCGTAGAAGGCAAGCGCGAATACACGAGCCTACTGTATATCCCGGCGAATGCCCCGTTCGACCTCTGGAACCGCGAGGCGCCGCGCGGACTAAAGCTCTACGTGCAGCGCGTCTTCATCATGGACGACGCCGAGCAGTTCCTGCCGCTCTACCTGCGTTTCGTAAAGGGCGTCGTCGATTCGTCGGACCTGCCGCTCAACGTATCGCGTGAGCTGCTGCAACAGAACCCGGAACTCTCGTCGATGCGCAGCGCGCTGACCAAGCGGGTACTGGATATGCTGGGCAAACTTGCCAAGGGTGAGGACTATGCTGCCTTCTGGAAGCAGTTCGGTGCCGTGCTCAAGGAGGGCATCGTCGAGGATCACGCGAACCGGGACAAGCTCAGGCAGCTGCTCCGGTTTGCAACGACTCATACGGGCGAGCCGCAGCAGGACCAGTCGCTCGATGACTACCTCGAGCGGGCGGCCGACGGACAGGACAAGATTTACTATGTTCTCGCCGAGAATCATGCGACAGCGCTCGCGAGTCCGCACCTCGAGAAACTTCGCGCGCAGGGTGTTGAAGTCTTGCTGCTGACCGACCGGATCGATCCGTGGCTCGTCGATGCTATCGGCGAGTTCGACGGCAAGTCCCTGGTCGATGCGGCGAGCGCCAATGTCGAACTGCCGGACAGCGGTAGCATGACCGCAGAGCAGGCGGAGGAGGAACACAAGCCGTTTCTCAAGAAGCTCAGAAAGGTGCTGAGCGGCCGCGTTGACACAGTGAACGTCAGCCAGCGGCTCGTCGACTCGCCGGCCTGTCTCGTGACGAGTGAAAACGCGCTGAGCCCGCAGCTCAAGCGCATGCTCGAGGCCAGCGGGCAGCCGCTACCCGAAGACGACAAACCGGTATTGGAAATCAACGTCGAGCACCCCTTGGTCGCGCGGCTGGATGCTGAGACCGACGACGGCCGCTTCGAGTCGCTCGCGCACGTGCTGCTCGACCAGGCGCTGCTTGCCGAGGGCGCGCAGCTGGACAACCCGGCGGCCTACGTGCAGCGAGTCAACCAGCTGATCCTCGCTGGCGAGGCTTGAACGCGAACAGTGAATCAGGTACTACCCGAAGCGGTGGGCGCTAACACGCCTGCGACGGTCGTTGCTGAATCACCGGAGAGCCCGCGATGCGATTTCCTGCTGTAACCCTATTATCAATCCTCGCCACGATTGCGGCCTGCGGTGGCGGTGACAGTGCCGATACTGCGGCCGGCGATGCAGACCGGGTTGTCGGTGACTGCACACCGCCAGCGTTTGACGTTGGCGAGACGGTCGAGATTACCCCGGGGCTCGATGCGACCCTGCTGCAGCGCGGCTACGGTCGGCGGGTTGTCGCAGGCGACACGGTCGTCGTCGACTACACGGGCTGGCTATTCGATCCCAATGCCGAAGGAGGCAAGGGCACGAAGTTCGACAGCTCGGTCGATCGCGACCAGCGCTTCGAATTCCCGCTGGGCGCGAAGCGCGTTATTCGCGGTTGGGACCAGGGCGTCGAGTGCATGCTGCTCGGCGAAAAGCGCCTGCTGAAGATCGCGCCGGAACTGGGCTACGGCGCTCGTGGGGCCGGCGCCACGATCCCGCCCAACGCAACGCTCTTGTTCGAGATCAAGGTTTATTCGGCGCGCGGGCCGGGCGAAGACAGCTAGCTCGAACTCCTCACCTGAGCGGCTCCAGCAATTCGATCTCGATACGGCGATTGCGGCTGCGGCCGCCAATCGTCGAGTTGTCGGCGATCGGTTCAAGCGATCCGGCGCCGCGCGTCACGAGACGCTCCAGCTCAACGCCCCTCGACTCGAGGAACGCCGCCACTGCGTCGGCCCGTTCGAGGCTGAGCTCGAGGTTGTACTCGGCGTCGCCGCGCGCATCGGTGTGCCCGATGATCGACAGCGTGTGCGACGGGCAATCAAGGGCAAACTCGGCGTAGCGCTCGAGCAGGGGATACGCCAGCGGTCGGAGCTCGGCCGTCCCCCACACAAAGCGCACCGGGTCACCGATAATCGATGCGAACATGGCGCGGCAGGCGGCGGCCTCCTCGATGAGTTCCACGACTTCGGTATTGATCTCGACGACGAAGTCCGGTCCACCGAGTGCCGCCACGTCGTCGACGCGCCGTGCCAGGGCCTCCTGTCCCGCGGCGAGACCGTCGATCGTGAGCCCGTCGGCTGACAGCCTGAGCGTCGCAGACGCGGTCTGCGCCAAGAGGTCGATGCTTGCCAGCGTGAGGGCTCGCCACTGATCGTCCGGGGAGTCTGCTTCGCGGGTTTGCAGGGTCATCGCGAGCGTAAGGCCCGGGAAACGCGATGTCAGCGCGGCAGCGAGAGTTGCGCGATGCGCGTCGTCCACAACGTCTCCGCTCAGCGCGATGACGTCACCGCGCCGAACGAGTTCCAGGTGCCGATCGACGACGGTGGCGTCGATGGGCACATTCCCAGGCCTCGGCAGCATCGACATGATCAACACCGAGAACAGGAGTAAACAGGCCACGATGGCCACGAACTGGCTATCGGTCACGCGCTAGTGTTCCGTTGCGGTGAGTTTCTCTTGTGCCAGTGCACGTGCCTGGCCCATCCAGTCTTCGCGCTCGATGCGGCCCTTGAAGCCCTTGAGGCGGTTGCCAATGCGTTCGATGTCGCATCGGCTCATGTCCGCAACCTGCGCGTAGCGAAAGATGCCGAGCTCATTGAGCGTCTTCTCGATCGCAGGGCCGATGCCCTTGATGGCCTTGAGATCGTCCCGCAGCCCGCCGAAGGCCTGCTTGCCGTTGACGACTTCCGGCTCGGCGTCGTCGTCGAGCGGTGCCTCAACCTCCGCCGGCGCATCGACAGGTGCTGCATCGTCCGGCTCGGCGCTCCCGAGTGCCTCGTTGCTCGCGTTCGTATCGTCGAGTAGCGCGTCGGCCATCATCAGGCCGACGCGCGTCTCCGCCATGTCCACGCCGAGTTCGAGCTCCGCTACACGCGCCCTTGCGGCGTCGAGTTCCGCTTCGAGGCGATCGACTTCGGCGGCCTTCTCCCTGAAGCGGTCGACGAGCGGCGGCAGGCGATCCTGCCACTTGCGGAGTTCGCCAGACAGCTTGTCGATGCGCTGGTTCTTTGTCGAGAGTTCGGCTTCGGCGGTCGCCTCGGCGGCACGACGCGCTGACAGGTCGTTGCTCAGGCGGTGCTTTTCCGAGACGAGGTTCTCGAGGTTGCTGCGGATGCTCCGGATTTCGCGGGCGAGCTCATCGCGACTCTCCTCGGCGGCCTCGAGCGCCGCGGCCTGTTCCTGGGCCCGGGTCGCCCCCTGCCGCGACGAGAGCTGCAGTTGGTTGACCTGCTCCATCAGGCGCGTGTTCTGATCGGCGAGACGCTGGTGCTCGGTCGTGCGCGCTTCGAGTTCGGTCTGCCAGCCGCTGTTGATCGCCGACTTTTCCGCATTGCTGCGGCGCCCCCGCAGGAGCCAGCCGATTGCCAGGCCGGCAAGCAGTGCAGCCAGGCAGAAGAGCAGTGCGGCTGGCGACTGGCCGGGCATCAGGCGGAACGCTGCCTGATGCTGCTCACGAAGCGAGGCGCAATGAGTCCATCTCGGCGAGAACCTCGCGGATTTGCGTGACAGCCCAGTCGATCTCGGCTTTGTTGATGATGAGTGGAGGCGCCAGGCGGACCACGGTTTCGTGGGTTTCCTTGCTCAGAAGGCCACGCTCCATTAGCGCTTCGCAAATAGCGCGCGCGCTGCCCAACGCCGGATCGATCTCGATGCCGATGAAGAGCCCTTTGCCGCGGACTTCCCGGATCAGCGGCGTTTCGATCTGTTCGAGTTCGCGCTTCAGGTACGCGCCCATTTCCGCGCTGTTTTCCGCGAGGCGATCGTCCACGAGGATGTTCAGTGCCTCGAGGCCGACGGCTGCGCCGAGCGGATTCCCGCCAAAGGTGCTGCCATGGTCACCGGGCCTGAAGACATCCATGACTTCGCGGCGAGCGAGGAACATCGACACGGGCAGGACGCCGCCGCCGAGCGCCTTGCCGAGGATGAGGCCATCCGGCAGGACATCTTCGTGCTGGCAGGCGAGGAGCTTGCCCGTGCGGCCGAGGCCGGTCTGGATCTCGTCAGCGATGAACAGCACATTGTGTTGCCTGCAGAGCTCCGCCGCTCCCTTCACGTAGCCCTCGGGCGGCATGATGATGCCGCCTTCACCCTGGATGGGCTCGACGATGAACGCCGCCGTGTTCGGCGTAATGGCCGCTTCGAGGGACTCGAGGCTGCCGTATTCGACGTGGCGAAAGCCCGGCGGGAATGGCCCGAAGCCTTGCTGGTACTGGGGTTCGTCGGACATGGCGATGATCGCGATGGTCCGGCCGTGGAAGTTGCCGGTGCACGCAAGAATCTCGGCCTGGTCGTCGGCTACGCCCTTGACCGTGTACGCCCACTTGCGGGCTGCCTTGATGGCGGTCTCCACTGCTTCGGCGCCGGTATTCATCGGCAGCGCCATGTCGAGGCCGGTCAGCTCGCAGGCGCGCTCGAGGAACGGCCCGAGGCGGTCGGTATGAAACGCCCGCGATACGATGTTGAGCTCAGCAACCTGCTTCTGCACGAGTTCGACGAGCCGTGGATGCGCGTGGCCGTGGCTGACTGCCGAGTACGCGGACATCATGTCGAGGTACTTCTTGCCTGCATCGTCCCAGAGAAATACGCCTTCGCCGCGCGTCAGTACGACCGGCAGCGGGTGGTAGTTATGGGCGCAGTAGCGGGCTTCGAGCTCTATTCGTTTGTTCACGACATCGCCTCGTTCCAGCATCGTCTCGTGCCGGCGAAAAACGTTGAAGCTCAGTATTTTACTTGATCGACCGCGGTGGAGACAGCCGTCGGTTGCAATGCGGCGGTACGTCTGCGAGTCTCGCCAGCCCTTACCGGGTGGTTCACGGATTACGTCATGTCAGGAGCGCCACTCATCGAGCCTGCGATCATCGATGGCCCTGTCGGCCAGCTCGAGGCCATTATTGATCTGCCGCGCGACGCAGAGCCTGCGGCGGCTGCCGTGGTTTGCCACCCCCACCCGCAGCATGGCGGGACGTTGCACAACAAGGTTGCGCACACGCTGGCGCGCAGTTTTGCACGCCTGGGGTTTGTTGCGCTGCGCTTCAACTTCCGCGGCACCGAGGAAAGCGAGGGGGAGTGGGACGAAGGGCGTGGTGAGGTCGATGATGCGCTCGCGGCTGCGGCCTTCCTCGGCGGGCGCTATCCGGGCCTGCCGCTCTGGATCAGCGGCTTTTCCTTCGGCGCTGCCATGTCGATCAAGGCGGCGCAGCGAGAGCGCTTCGACGGTCTCGTAACGATAGCGCCGGCGGTGTCACGCTTTGCGAGTGACCCGACGGCACAGCCCGACTGCCCCTGGCTGATCCTGCAGGGCGATGCCGACGAACTCGTCAGCGTCGAAGAGACGATTGCGTGGGTGAATACGCTGGCGCCGGGTCCTGAGCTGGTGGTGTTGCCCGATGCCGAGCATTTCTTTCATGGCAGGCTCACCGACCTTCGCAAGGTCGTGACGGCGTTCGTCACCGACCATACGGCGTCCTGATCCGCGAAAGATGAGGGCAAAAAAAAGCCGGACTCGATGAGTCCGGCTTCCCAAAGGTCTTGTTACCTTGTCAGGCTTAGACCATGTCCTTGAGGCCCTTCAGGACCGTCGCCTTCACCGTCTTCGATGCCGGCTTCGCCTTGAACATCATCTCTTCACCCGTGAACGGGTTAATGCCCTTGCGAGCCTTCGTGGCCGGCTTCTTGACGACGCGCAGCTTGAGCAGGCCCGGAATGGTGAACAGGCCCGGTGCGCCACGCCCGCCGAGGTTCTTCTTGATCTGGCCGTTGAGCGATTCGAAGACTGCTGCAACGTCCTTGCGGGTCAGCCCGGTATCCTCAACGATCTTTGCGTAGATTTCTGACTTGGTCGGTGGCTTTTTGGTGTTTGCGGCCATGAAAAACTAACTCCTGAAAAAACAAAAGACGGGCAGGGCCCGTCGCGAAAGCAGCGCGACGATAGCACATGTTTTCCCGGGGTGTAAGGCGTTTCAGCCTTTTTTTATAGGGTTTTTCTTGGCGCAAGCTTGAGGCCTTCACGACCGGTAATTCCGGCCGCGTCGTAACGGTAAATGCCGTCGCCCGTCGTTGCGACTAATCGGTGTAGAACTGCCGCTTGAAGCGTACTTCGGACGGCGCCACTGCCCCTTCCGGCGTTACGTCGATCGTGAAGATCAGCGTTTCGCGATTGGCGACGGCGGTTTCCCCGATGTAGTAGATCGCGTCTTGCTCGTTGATACGACGCATCGTGACGTTCTTGAGTTGACCGGTGAGGTTGACGGTCTTGACGTCGAGCGTGGCCGGCACCGACGTATCGTCCGCCTTGCGAACGACCGAGACGTTCAGCATTGCGCGATTCTTGCTGCGCACGATGTCGTAGGTCTTGGCGATATCGGGCGGTATCTGATCCGTGGACAGCGCGCTGAAATGCACGACGAAATCGCCAATGTCCTTATTGGTTTCGCCGGCGGCCTCCGCTTGCGGGATTTCCGCGTTTGCGCCCGGTCCGCCGCAGCCGGACAGCACCGCCGCAAGTGCAATGACGCACAGTGTAAGCGTGGTTTTCATACCCTCCTCCTCGTCGTCCACCCTCCGCCTGTCGGGCGTCTGGACGACGGTCTACGACTATACACCCATTCCTCGCAGGTATTCGCTCAGCTCGCGGGATCGCTAGACGGGCAGCATCTTGAAGTTGCTGACGAAGATGGCCGCCGCGCTCAGCAAGATGATCGCAAACACCGGCGACAGGTCGATGCCGCCGAACGATGGCAGCATGCGGCGGAACGGCCTCAAGACCGGCTCAGTCAACGCGTCGAGAATGGCAACCGCAGGGTTATAGGATCCCGGGCTCACCCAGCTCAGGATCACGCGCAGGAACACGGCAAATACGAACAGCCTCAAGAGCAGCAGCAGCAGGTTGATGCCGGCCGTCACCGCAATGGGCACGATACCCGGCGACCAGCGACTGATGACGGCAATGACGAGGATTGTCAGGTACTGGACGCCATAGGCGACGACGAGCGTCGCCGTATCGAGTTTGCCGACCGGCGGCAGGAGCCTGCGCACCGGAATCACCAGGGGTGACGTCAGCTTCAGGATCGCCTGCGAAATCGGGTTGTGATAGTTCGCGCCCATCCACGGCATCAACAGGCGCAGCAGCAGTACGAGAAGGTACAGCTGCGCAAAGGAGTTGATGATGAAGACGAGGGCAGCGAGCGCGCCAGGTGCCATGCTGAAGATTCCGTTCGTGCGATCAACCAGGGGAATGCGCGAGTTCCGCTGCCCGGTCCCGGGCCGCCGTCACCGCACGATCGAAGATACCACGAACGTCCGCTGCGTCGAGGCTGTCGAGCGCCGCCGCGGTTGTGCCGCCCGGAGACCGCACGCGGCTGATCAACTCTTTCATGTCGTCCTCGCTGCGTCGCGCGACTTCGGCGGCACCGCGCGCCGTCTCGACCGCGAGGGTGCGTGCAGTCGACGCGTCGAGGCCGAGCCGGCCGCCCGTCTCGGCCAGCACGTCGATTAGCAGGAAGAAGTAAGCCGGACCGCTGCCGGAAACGGCGGTTACGACGTTGATGTCCGCCTCACTGCCGACACGGACCACAGACCCCGTCGCGCCAAGTATTGCTTCAGCGCGGTCGAGTTCCGCGTCACCGGCGCGTTCATTGCCGACGATGCCGGTAACGCCCATACCGAGCAGGGCAGGCTGGTTCGGCATGGCGCGGACGACGGCGAGGCCGCCGCCGCACCAGTCATCGATATCCTTGCTGGTCGTACCGGCGGCAATCGACACTATAAGCGGCCGGTGCGTTTCGATGGCCGGCCGTAGAGCCTTGCATACGTCCGCCATGATCTGCGGCTTGACGGCGAGAACGAGCGTCTCGCCATCGGCTGCCGCGGCGTCGTTATCGGCCGTGACGTTCACGCCCGGCAAATCGTTCTCGAGCGCAGCGCGACGTGCCCTGTCCGGCTCGCTGACCGTGAGCGCGCCGGGCTCGACGCCGTTGCCGAGCATGCCGAGGATAATGGCGCGTGCCATGTTGCCGCCGCCGATAAAGGCAACGCGTCCCGCAAAATCACGGTTGTTGTCGCTCATTGGGAATCCTGCCTACAGTTCTGCCTGAGCCGCCGGGTCGACGGGGCGAGGCCCGAATACCGCGGTTCCGATCCGGACGAGGGTAGCACCTTCGGCCACTGCCGCCCGGTAGTCGCCGGACATGCCCATCGACAGCGTGTCGAGCGACAGCCCGCGCTCGTTCGCGGTCTCAAGCAACTCCCGCATTCGGGCAAAGGCGGCGGTCTGCTCGTCCGGGTCCTCGGTGGCTCGCGGGATGCACATGAAGCCGCGTAGCTCGAGGCCGGGCAGGGAAGCCACGTCCCGGGCAAGGTCGATCGCATCGTCCGGTGCGACTCCCGACTTCGATGCCTCGTCATCGACATTTACCTGGATGCAGACCTTGAGCGGCGCTTTGTCGGCCGGCCGCTGCGCCGACAGGCGGCGGGCAATCTTGATTCTGTCGATGGTGTGAACCCAGTCGAAGTAATTGGCAGCGTCGCGTGTTTTATTGCTCTGCAGGTGGCCAATGAAGTGCCATACCAGGTCGTCGCGGCCGGCATCGATGATCTTGTCGACGCCTTCCTGGACGAAGTTCTCGCCAAAGTCGCGATGTCCGGCTTCGGCGGCCGCGAGGATCGCGGACAAGGGGTGTTTCTTGCTGACCGCAACGAGTCTGACGGCGCCCGGGTCACGCCCGGCGTCCAGAGCCGCCTGTTTCAGCAAATCACTGATTATTGCGAGGTTTTCCGTGACTCCAATCACGTTTTGGTCCGGGTGCTTCGCTATACTAGGCTCAAAATGGCACCGGGTTATGGTAAGTCCGGTGGTCCACTACTGAGGGAGAATCATGGCCGTCGACGTTGCCCAGCTCTTGTCGTTCTCGGTGAAGAACAACGCGTCCGACCTGCACTTGTCCGGTGGCGTGCCGCCGATGATTCGCGTCGATGGTGACATCAAGCGAATCAACATGCCGGCGCTGACCCACAAGGACGTCAATAGCATGGTGTACGACATCATGAATGACAAGCAGCGCAAGGACTACGAAGAGTTCCTCGAGACCGACTTCTCTTTCGAGATTCCGAAGCTGGCGCGCTTCCGCGTCAACGCTTACAACCAGAACCGCGGCTCGGCCGCCGTGTTCCGGACGATTCCCTCGGAAATCCTCACGCTCGACGACCTCGGGGCGCCGGCGATCTTCAAGGACCTGGCGATGCACCCTCGCGGCATCGTGCTCGTGACCGGCCCGACCGGCTCCGGCAAGAGTACGACGCTGGCTGCGATGGTCGACTACATCAACGAGAACAAGCCCGATCATATTCTTACGATCGAGGACCCGATTGAGTTTGTGCACGAGTCGAAGAAGAGTCTCGTCAACCAGCGCGAAGTCCATCGTGACACGCTCGGCTTCAACGAGGCGCTGCGTTCGGCACTGCGTGAGGACCCGGATGTGATTCTCGTCGGCGAGCTGCGCGACCTCGAGACGATTCGCCTTGCGCTGACGGCCGCCGAAACCGGCCACCTCGTGTTCGGCACGCTGCACACGAGCTCGGCCGCCAAGACGATCGACCGTATCGTCGACGTCTTCCCTGCCGCCGAGAAAGACATGGTCCGCGCGATGCTCTCGGAGTCGCTGCGTTCGGTGATTTCGCAAACGCTCTTGAAGAAAAACGGCGGAGGCCGTATCGCGGCGCACGAAATCATGGTTGGCACGCCCGCCATCCGGAACCTGATTCGTGAAGGCAAGATCGCGCAGATGTACTCGGCGATCCAGACCGGCCAGGGCTCGGGCATGCAGACACTCGACCAGAATCTGGCCGAGCTGTTGACCAAGGGCCTGATCAACAAGGAAGAGGCGCGCTTCCGCGCTGTCAACAAGGAAAACTTCTAAGCGCCGTGGTCCTTGAGCCCGGCTTGAGAGAGTTCGAGAATGGAACGTGAACAAGCGGTACGCCTGATCCAGAACCTGTTGAAGAAGATGATCGAGCGCAACGGCTCGGACCTCTTCATTACGCGTGGCTTCCCGCCGGCGATCAAGGTCGATGGCACGATTCACAAGGCGACGGATTCTGCCCTGACCGGGGACCAGAGCGCCATGATGGTCCGCGCGATCATGAACGACAAACAGATCAAGGAATTCGACGCGACCAAGGAGTGCAACTTCGCGATCGCGCCCCAGGGCATCGGCCGTTTCCGCGTCAGCGCCTTCATCCAGCAGGGCTACGTCGGCGCCGTGCTGCGTACGATTACGACCGAGATCCCGACGCTGCACGAGCTCGAGCTGCCGCCGATCCTGAAAGACGTCGTCATGAACAAGCGCGGCATCTGTCTCGTCGTCGGCGGCACCGGCTCCGGTAAGTCGACGACGCTGGCGGCCATGATCGGGCACCGCAACGAAAACAGCCGCGGGCACATCGTTTCGATCGAGGACCCGGTCGAGTACGTGCACCCGCACAAGGGCTGCGTCATCACCCAGCGTGAGGTAGGACTGGACACCGAAAGCTGGCACGCCGCGCTCAGAAACACGCTGCGACAGGCGCCTGACGTGATCCTGATTGGTGAGATTCGTGACAAGGAGACGATGGAGTATGCGATCCAGTTCGCCGAGACCGGCCACCTCTGCCTTGCGACCCTGCATGCCAACAGCGCCAACCAGGCGCTAGACCGCATTATTAACTTCTTCCCGGAGGAGCGGCGCCAGCAGCTCCTGATGGACCTGTCGCTGAACGCGCGGGCAATTATTTCGCAGCGCCTGATCCCCCGCGAGGGCGGCGTCGGTCGTATCGCGGCCATGGAGATCCTGCTGAATACGCCGCTCATTGCCGACCTGATCTTCAAGGGCGAAGTCGGGCAGATCAAGGAGATCATGGCGAAGTCGACACGCCTCGGCATGCAGACCTTCGACCAGTCGCTCTTCTACCTGTACGAAGAAGGCACGATTTCCTACGAGGAAGCCATGCGCAACGCCGACTCCAAGAACGAGCTCAGGCTGCGCGTCAAACTGGAGTCGAAGCGAGACTCGGCGATTGCCGACCAGCAGTCCGAGTCGCTTCGCATCATGGAAGAGGACACCGCGCAGACTTTCTAGTCTGCTACAGGGATTCGTAGCGCATGAACGTAAAGCCGCTTTTCAAGCTCATGGTCGAGAAGAAGGCCTCGGACCTCTTCTTCGCACCGTTCGCACCGGCCAAGATCAAGATCGAAGGCAAGATCATGCCGGTGAACAAGCTCGAGATGACGCCGAAAATGGTTCGGCAGGCTGCTCTCGAGCTCATGACCGAAGAGCAGATGGAGCAGTTCAAGGAAGAGCTCGAAATCGACTTCGCCATCTCCGAGAAGGGCCTGGGTCGTTTTCGCGTCAACGTCTTTCACCAGCGCGGCAACGTCGGCATGGTGCTCCGATACATTACCAACGAGCTGCCGACGCTCGATGATCTCGGCATGCCGGATCAGATCAAGGAGCTGGTCATGTTGCGTCGTGGCCTGATCCTGATGGTCGGTGCAACGGGTGCCGGTAAGTCGACCACGCTCGCGGCCATGGTCAACCATCGCAACGAAAAGACGTCGTCGCACATCATCACGATCGAGGATCCGATTGAATTCCTGCACCCGAACAAGCAGTCGATCGTCAACCAGCGCGAAGTCGGTCTCGATACGAAGTCCTACCATCGCGCCCTGATGTCTGCCGTTCGCGCTGCGCCCGACGTGATTCAGATTGGTGAGATTCGCGACCGTGAGGCTATGCAGGCGGCGCTCGATATGGCGGGTACGGGTCACCTCGTGCTGTCGACGCTGCACTCGAACAACGCGGCGGAGACGCTCGATCGCATCATCAACATGTTCCCGCAGGAACAGCATTCGCAGGTATTCATGGATCTCGCCCACTACTTGAGGGCGATCCTGTCGCAGCGCCTCGTGCGTGGCCGCAACGGCAAGCGCGTCGCGGCGGTGGAGCTCATGCTCAACACGCCGCACGTCAAGGACCTCATCATGAAGGGTGAGATCGCTGACGTGAAAGAGGCACACCGCGACTCGGGCGAACAGGGCATGCAGACCTTCGACGATGCGCTGCTGGGCCTCTACAAGGATGGCGTCATTACGCTGGAGGAGGCAATGAACCACGCCGATTCCCGCGCCAACCTCGAAGCAAAGGTCAACTTCGGCGGCTAGCCCTGACCGCGCGCTGGCGCCGTCGCCCGTTCGGGCTTCGGACACATCACGAACGTGCACCGGCGGCATTGCCGCTGTAGGCTTGTGCTGTCAGCAACGAGCGTGCGGCACTGTCTGACCGCAAGTCATGCAAAGTATTCGAGGGAAACACATCATGATGTCGAGGGACGATGCGGCGAAGGTTGCCGATGCACTGCTCCATCCTGCGCGAAAGGATCTCGAGGTGCGACGGGACAGGCTTGAGGCGCGTCAGGACGCTGAAGAGCGGTTCAAACGCCGCCGGGCATCGGCCATATTGCCGGCGGGTATTGCCGCACTGGCCGCCGTAGTAGCAGTAGACCTCGGCGCGGCGACGTGGCTCGCCCTCGTTGCAGGCACGGTGACGGGCTGGGCCTTCGGTGTGGTCGCGCAGCGGGACAGTGGGCGGCACACGACGCCCGACCGCTAATCGGTTCGCGGCGTCAGGGTCGAGCCGCGCGCCGCGGCGGCCCGTCGGGACGTCTCGGCGTGTTCCGCGAATCCACGGCCCGCCTCGCTGTAGAGATCGAAGCTCTCGATGCCGAAGCGCGAAAGCTCTTCCGCCTGGTCGCCGAAACGCACGATTGCCGTAATGTGGCCCGTGTAACCCAGCTCGCGCAGCCCCTTGCCCACCAGCTTGTTTTCCTCGTGCTTGGTGAGCGCCACCATGATCTGCTCGACCTCATCGAGCCTGACGTTCGCCCAGAAATCGAGGTCCGTCGTGTCCGCTTCGACGACGCGTCGCCCGGCTTCTTTGTGCCTGGCTACTGTTTTCTCGTTCTCGTCAACACCGAGCACGGTGCCGCCGAATCGCTCGCGGAGCGCGTCGTAGGCACCAGCGCCAATACTGCCCATTCCAAGCACGATGGCTCGAACGCCGCGGGTATCCGGCCGCTGCTGCTCGAGGGCCGGACTCCTGAAACGACTGAGCGCCGAACGCCAGCGGGAGTGAAGGTTATGGCTCTGCGTATTGATGACCGAGGATACGAAGAAGCTGATTGCGATCGACAGCGACAGCGCGGCAGACCACTGCGTATCGATAAAGGCGCGTTCGGCGGCAATGGCAACGACGATCAGGCCGAACTCGCTGTGGTTGGACAGGGCGGCGGAGGAGAGGAAAGCCACGCGCGGCTCTGCGCGAAAGCGGGTCATGAGCCAGAAATACAGCGGCGCCTTGAGAGGGGCAAGGAGTCCGATGATCACGGCGATGGCAATGAGCTCCGCCTCCGGCCATCCATCGAGCCCGATCGTCACGAAGAAGCCGACGAGAAACAGGTTCTTGAACTCCAGCAGGCTCTTGGCGAGCTCCTTGGCCTTGGGGTCGCCGGCGAGGAGCGCACCCAGTATCAGTGCGCCGAGGTCGCCCTTGACGCCAACGAGCTCGAACAGCTGGGCGCCGAGAATCGCGAGCGCAAGTCCGAACAGTGTCAGGAGTTCGCCATGCCCGCTTAGAACCAGGAGGCGAAGGATCGTCTTGCGCGCCGGTATCAGCAGCAAGAGGCCGAGCGCCGTCCACTCAGGAACCTTGCCCGTGCTGGCGCCTATGTAGAGCACTGCGGCAATGTCCTGCATGAGTAATACACCGATCGCGAGGCTCGCGTGTCGCGACGCCATTTCGCCGCGTCCCTGCAGGACCTGGATGGCGAAGACCGTACTCGAGAACGACAGGGCAAAACCCAAGAGCAGCGCCTGCGTCCAGTCGATCGTCGCGGATCCCGGCAGGATGGCGAGCAGCACGACGAGCAGGGGCGCAATTGCCAGTACGCACACGGTAAGCTGGATGCCCGTCGTCCCCCAGACCTTGGGCTCGATCAACTCGGCCGGCTTCAGCTTCAGGCCAATCGAGAACAGGAGCAGCGTGACGCCCATCTCGGCGAGCTGCGTCAGCAGGTAGCCCTCCGTGCCGCCGAGCTCGTGCAGGAGAAAGCCCGCAGCGAGGAAGCCCACGAGGGCGGGCAGCCCGATACTGCGCGCGACGAGACCGCAGACGAGGGCGAGCACGATCATAAGGGGATCAAACATCGGATATCTCTGGCAGCGGTCAGGTCTTATGGAGCGGGCGAAAGCGTATGGTCGACAAGAATAGCGCAGCGGACCGCAATCCTGGTCAGACCGACCTGGCCTGGCGCCATCGACATTGCCGAGGCAAGACCCCGGTATGGCCGTCGTCACTGGCCTGCCGGGACGTCCTGGAAGTGCCGCGCGGGCATTCGCGAGGCGCACGAGTTTGGCAAAGGTCACTTATACTTCGTGAAGCGGGCGGGCGACGGTCTGTCCGTCGGTGTTCAACAAGTCGAAGAGGCGGTAACGATGAAGCTGCGCTACAAGATAATGCTCGGCGTGCTGGGGGTAGTCATGGTGGCAATTGGTGGTCTGGCGCTGACGCTGAGCTATAACAGCGGCTGCGAGGCACCGGCCGTGGTCGAGGCGGGTGTGATGACCATGCGGGCTGCGCGGGCGCGTTGCTACGGCGCTTCCGACGTGCTGACGGTCGAGGATGTTGAAAAACCAACGCCGGCTGAGAACGAAGTCCTCGTCCGGGTCGTTGCCGCTGCGGCCAATCCGCTCGACTACCATTTCATGCGCGGCTCGCCCTACGTGCTGCGGCTCATGGCTGGTATTGGTGCGCCTGACGATCCCCGCGTCGGTGTCGATTTCGCCGGAGTCGTTGAAGCGACGGGCGACGCTGTTACGAAGTTTGCTGTGGGTGATGCGGTCTTCGGTGGTGCCAATGGGGCATTCGCCGAGTACCTGACCGTGCGTGAATCAGGTGCGATCGCGAAGAAGCCGGCGAATGTCGGTTTTGAAGAGGCAGCGTCGATCGGTATTGCCGCGACGACGGCGCTGCAGGCCCTTCGCGACCTCGGCAAGCTCGAGGCCGGGGAGCGGGTCCTGATCAACGGCGCCTCGGGCGGCGTGGGCACGTTTGCGGTGCAGATGGCCAGCGCAACGGGGGCCGACATTACGGGTGTTTGCAGCACGCGCAACGTCGACATGGTCAAGGCGCTCGGCGCCGACCGAGTCATCGACTACAAGGCCGAGGACTACACGGCCCGGGATGACCGTTACGACGTCATCGTCGACATGGTTGGCAACTTCTCACCGGCGAAGAACCACGCGCTCCTGAACCCGGGCGGCCGCTACGTGATCGTCGGTGGCCCGAAGGGAAACTGGATTGCGCCGTTTTTACGACCGTTGCAGGCCAAGTGGACGTCCCTGTTCGTCGACGAGGAACTCCTTACGCTGTTCGCGACAATGCGCGGTGACGACATGGCTACGCTGGGCGAGATGCTCGCCGACGGTCGTATCACGTCCGAGATCGATCGCAGCTACCCGCTCGACGAGGTCAGCGACGCAATCGGCTATCTCGAGACTCACCGCGCGCGCGGCAAGGTCATCATCGACATCGGCGGGGCCGACAGCGCGAGTCCTTGAGCTCGCTCGAACTCAAGGTCCCTCCCGTGCTCGTGCTGCTGCTGTCCGCGGCGGCGATGTGGGTTGTCAAAGGGCTCGTGCCGGGACACGGCTTCCGCGTGCCGGGGCAGGACATCATTGCGGCACTCGCGTTTACCGCTGCTCTCGCGGTAGGGGTGCGCGGCGTCCTCGTATTCCGCCGCCACGAGACGACCGTCAATCCGTCGACGCCCGACGCCGCCTCGTCTGTCGTTACGAGCGACATCTTTCGATACACGCGCAACCCGATGTACGTGGCGCTGGTACTGGTGCTCGTCGCCTGGGGACTGTTTCTTGCGAGTCTGCCGGCCCTGCTCGTCCTGCCGGGGTTCGTCGCCTATATGACCCGGTTCCAGATCCTGCCCGAGGAGCGAGCGCTCTCGGCTCGGTTTGGCGCACCGTACGACGACTATCGCCGCACGGTGCGTCGCTGGGTCTAGTCCGCCATGCCGCGTGGGTGCGGGGCAGGGCGTCTGCGTCAGGGCTTCCTGAACAGGAAAGTGAAGCGGTCGGTGTTGCCGCTCACCGAGCGGCGACCCACCTCGTACTCGAGTTCGTCGTCGGCGCGGTAGTGAATGTTCGTATAGTCGACAAACTCGAAGCCGGCGGCCTGCGCTTCCTTGATCACGAGCACCGGGTCGATGCGGCGACGATTTTCGGGCGTTTCTCCCTCCATGTGCCGGCGGGTGTGATCGACAATGCCGTACACGCCACCGGACTTCAGCGCAGCGAAAGCAGCCTCATGCATGGTCATGCGGCCTGCTTCCCCGAAGTTGTGCACGTTGCGGAAGGTCAGCACCATGTCGAGATCGTCAACATCGAAGCTGAACGCATCGGTTGAGTAATAACGATCGCCGGGCTCACGGCGGATGTTCGCCGGGGTCTCGATGACCTCCACCTTGTCGAAACCGGGTTCGGTGAGTACGGAGCGTTCGATGCGGCCGGTGCCGAGCGCTACGTAGAGTTGGCCGTTGTCGGCGAGCACGGGTGCAAGCAGCCGCGTGTACCAGCCGCCACCCGGCAGCAGTTCGAGAACGCGCATGTCGTCTTCGAGGCCAAAGAACTGAAGCGTTGCGAGCGGCTGACGATTACGGTCGCGCTCGCGATCGGCTTCAGGCCGCGATTCGGCTGCCAGCGCCGCGTTGAGCTTGTCCTCGATGTCGCCTGCGTAGGCAGGCAGCACGAGTACCAGGGCCAGGGAAAGAAGAAGCAGTCTCATAAGGGTCTCCACGGAGGTTGGTATACGGTGGGCGCGAATGCTGGCGCCCGCTCGAGAAATCAGCGTTTGAGGTTCACAGAAGGCCGTCGGTGCCGCCTTACGGGTGCGCGTCCCAGTCGACAATACGTGCGTCGAAAACCGGGCCATCGACGCAGACCCGCTGCATCGCGGGACCGCCAGGCAACACGACGCGCACGGCGCAGCCTGCGCAGCCGCCTACCGCGCAGGCCATATATTCTTCCAGCGATACCTCGCAGGCCACATCGAACTCCCGGGCCAGCGCAGCAACCGCCTTGAGCATGGGCGTTGGGCCGCAGGTGTAGATCATCGTTGCGTCGCGCGTAGTGTCGTCGACGCTCGTTAGCCAGCGACGGGCAAGGTCGGTGACGTAGCCGTTGAAGCAGTCATCGTAGCCCTGCAGCGAGGTCAGCCGGGTGGGGATACCCCACTCCTCGAGCAGCGGCATCGTGCTGTCTGTGTCATCGTCGACGCCGGCAAACGGCAGCGCCGAGGCCGAGCGTTCGAATGGAAACGGGATTTCCGAGCCGAGGATTGCGACGGGCCGAAAGCGCTCGTCGTGGCGCATGGCGTCGGCAAGGAACACCATTGGCGGTATGCCAACGCCGCCGCCGATCAGGAGAGCGTTCGGCCGCGTCGGGTCGAGCGTAAACGGTTTGCCAATGGGGCCCAGTACGCTGATCACGTCGCCGGGGCGCTTGTGTGACAACAGCGTCAGTCCCTGGCCAACGGCCTTGTAGAGAATCTCGATCCAGTCGTCGCCCGCGCGCATGATCGACATGGGCCGGCGCATCGGCAGCGCCTCGTCACAGGTCAGGTGCACGAAGCTGCCGGCTTCGGCGCGGGCCGCACAGCGCGGCGCACGAATGCGCATGATGAACTGCTGTCCCGGGTATTCCTCGCGCGACAGGATTTCGCCGTCCTCGACGACAATGGTGTTGCGGTTGCGTTGCGCGTGCGCCTGAGCTTCGGTGATCATTGTTGCTGCTTCACCCGCCGTGCACCGTTCGGTTAACGCGCTCGAGCACGGCCATGCGTACGGCGACGCCGTTTCTGACCTGCTCCGTGATCACCGAGCGTGCGCTGTCTGCGAGCGAGGATTCGATTTCGATGCCCCGGTTCATCGGGCCGGGGTGCATGACGATTGCATCGGGTTTCGCACGCATCATCCGTTCTTCGCTGACGCCATACCGCGCAAAGTACTCGTCGATACCCGGGATGCCGTCGAGGTTGCCGATGCGCTCGCGCTGAATCCTGAGCGCCATGACGACGTCGGCGTCGCGAATGCCCGCGTCGAGATCGTCGAGCACGCGAGCTCCCGCAAAGGTTCCCGCAGCGGGCGCCATTGCAGCTGGCGAGACCAGGCGGAGCTCGCCGACGCCAAGGGTCGTCAATGCTTCGGCTGCCGAGCGAGCGACACGGGAGTGACGGATGTCGCCGACAATGACGACGGCAAGATTGGCAAGATCCGGCTTGTGCCTGCGGATCGTGAAGGCGTCGAGCAGGCCCTGCGTGGGGTGCGAGACGTCTGCTTCGCCTGCGTTCAGGATGCTCACGTGATCCTCGACATGCCGCGCAATGTAGGCCGGTACGTTCGCGCTCGCGTCGCGCACGATCATGAAATCCACCGACATGGCCTGCAGCGTGTAGATCGTGTCGAGGATCGACTCGCCCTTCTTGCGCGACGAGGTGTTGACGTCGAGATTCAATACGTCGGCGCCGAGGCGGCGTCCGGCCAGGTCGAAGGAAGCCCGTGTGCGCGTACTCGGCTCGAAAAACAGGTTGCCGATCGTGCGGCCCTCGAGCGCGCGGCTCCGTACCGGCGTCTCGCCGGGCGCCGTGAGGAATCGCTCCGCATCGTCAAGAATGCCTGTCAGGAGGTCCGCGCCCAGGCCCGATAGCGTCAGCAGATGCCGGAGGCCACCGTTCGGTGCGAGCTGTGTGGCACCGTGGTCGCTGGTCGGCAGGGGTTCGGGCGTGGACATGGGCACGGGAGTGTACGGCCCGCGCCCGCAGAAATCACGATTTCAGGGCGAGATAGCGTTCGGCAATCAGTACGGCCGCCGTGGCATCGACGTCGGCCTTCTCGATGCGACCGCGCCGGCCGTCGGCCCGCGCGTCCTTGAGTGCGCGCTCGGCCTCCCGGGAGGAGTAGCGTTCGTCGGCCGTCTCGACGGGCAAAGAATAGCGGCCGAGTCGGCGGATAAAACCGCGCACGGGTGCCAGCATCGGGCTGTCGCTGCCATCGGCGCTGAGCGGTAGTCCGACGACGAGCGTATCGGGCTGCCACTCCCTGACGAGATGGTCAATCGCGTCGAAATCCACCTGGCCGTTGTTGTTGGCGACGACGCCGAGCGGACTGGCGCTCCCCGTAATGTCCTGGCCGACCGCAACGCCGATGCGCGAGAGCCCGAAGTCGAAAGCGATGATCGTGCGAGGCAAGGCCGTCAGGCGTGGCCGGCGTCGGGCCCGATGCGAGCGAGATCGATACCGAGGCTGACGGCCGCTTCCTTCCAGCGCTCTTCGAAGGGCGTGTCGAACAGCAGCTCGGGCGTCGCCGGTACGTTGATCCACGAGTTGGCGAGGATTTCGGTCTCGAGCTGGCCGCCTTCCCATCCTGCGTAGCCGAGCGCGATGAGCGTCTTGTCGGGTCCGTCGCCATTCGCGATGGCGTCGATGACGTCACGCGACACCGTGAGCTTGATGTCACTCGACACGTTCAGCGAGTTCTCGTAGTCCTCGCTGGCGTTATGAATAACGAAACCGCGTTCGAGGCCGACAGGACCACCGGCCATGACGGGCATGTTGTTGAGTGTCTCGTCGTCGGAACCGATCTCGAGCTGCTCGAGCAGGCCGCCGAGTTTCAGATCGAGCGGGCGATTGATGACGATGCCGAGCGCGCCCTCGTCGTTATGCTCGCAAATCAGCGTGACGGTGCTCGCGAAGTTCGGGTCTTGCATACCCGGCATGGCGATGAGTAACTGGCTGGTGAGCGAACGGGTCGTCTCCATAAACCCAGTATCCGCCCATGCACCGCGAGGCACAACCGGCCGCGGCAGGGTGGTTTCCCGTCAGGGCGAGGAGAGGCTGGCAGCCGCCGGGATATCCTGGCCGGAAAACAGCCACTTATAGGCGAAACGCACGCTGTCGTAGTCGGCGCGTACCTCGGCAGGGAACGGGTCGAACGGGGACGCCCGGCGCAGGATGTCGAGCGCGGCGCGGTCCAGCACGGTAGATCCGCTCGATTTGCGGATGACGACCTCGGCGAGCTGGCCCGTTGCGTCAATGCTGACTTCGAGTGTCGGACTCCCGGTGAGTCCTTCGAGCGGGCCGAGCTCCGGGAAATATTCGGCGCCGACAAGCTCGATACGACGTTTCCAGCTATCGAGATAGGCGGCGATTGACGCCTCGCTCGTGTCGGCACTAACGATGAGCTCGCGCGGGTCGTCGTCGTGAATCTCAAAGGTGGCGCGGTCTTCCTGCGGCAAGGGCATCGTGTTTTCGGCGCCGCGTTCGAGGGCGATCGCGGTGCTGGTATCCGTCCTGGGATCGTTGCGCGGTGCATCGGTGACGTCGAAGCTGTCGTCGCGCGTAGTAACGAACTGGTCAGCCGCCCGGTCGTGCGTTGCCGTATCGAGCAGGCTGTTGCCATCCGGGTCGCCGAGATTGTCGATCGGCGATACGCTCTCCATGGGCGCGGACGGTCGTACGTCGCTGGTAGTGTTGCCACCGCCAAGCTGGCTGGTCTGTGCGAGGTACTCGGCGCGGTCGGGGCGTTCGATCAGGTCGTCGGGGTCGGCGACGATCGTGACCTCGAGCGAGATGGCCTCCGTGAACTGATCGGTCAATGACGGGTTGAATGTGACGCCCAGGATCAGCACGCCGTGCAAGAGTGCCGCGAGAAACAGCATGGCCGGCAACCGGTCGGTCGCCGGCGGCGCAATCAGCCGGTACTCGTCGAAGGAGTTGCCAGTCAGAGTCGGGGTGCTCATGCGTTCTCGCCGCGAATTATGTCCAATAGTCGGCTATTTGACTCAATGAAAGCAAGCGCTTAAAGCGGCTTTCCGAGAACTTAGTCTAGCCGTCGGCGGACGCCGGAAATGCGACCTGCGTCACTCGCGGGCAGATAGGTGCGACTCGATGGCGTCGAACATGAGGCCGGCAATGTTCAGGTCAAAACTCGCGTCGAGTTCGCGAATACCGGTCGGGCTGGTCACGTTGATTTCGGTCAGGTAGTCGCCAATCACATCAATGCCGGCGAATACGACCCCGTGTTCCTTGAGGATCGGGCCGACCGTTCCGGCGATTTCCCGGTCACGTGCGGACAAGGTCTGCGCCTTGCCCTTGGCACCCATGACGAGGTTGCCGCGGTTGTCATCGGCGGGTGGAATGCGCGCCAGCGCATAGGGCACCGCCTCGCCGTCGATAAGCAGGATGCGCTTGTCGCCTTCACTGATCTCGGGGATGAAGCGCTGTGCCATGGCGAAACGACTGCCGTTTTCCGTGAGCGTCTCGAAGATCACGTTGGCGTTATTGTCCCCGGCCCGGATGACGAATATCGATTTGCCGCCCATGCCGTCGAGAGGTTTGACGACCGCCTCGCCGTGTTCGGCGAGAAACGCCCGCATGTCGTCCATCGAGCGGGTAATCAGCGTCGTCGGGGTGAGTTCCGGAAACCAGGCCGTGTAGGCCTTCTCGTTGATGGCGCGCAGCGCGTTTGGCGCATTGACGACCAGCGCCCCGGCCAGCGCGGCCCGGTCGAGGATATACGTCGTGTAGATGTACTCCATGTCGAAAGGCGGGTCCTTGCGCATGAGAATGACATCGAGATCGCCGAGCCGTAGCGTCTGCCGCTCGCCCAGTTCGAACCAGTCGTCGTTGTCGTCCCGCACAGTGAGGTGTGCTGCATCGCCAGTCGCCTCGCCGTTGGCGAGCCTCAGGTCTTTTTGTTCGAAGTAGTAGATCTCGTTGTCGCGGCGCGACGCCTCGAGCAGCATGGCGAGAGAACTGTCTTTTTTCGGGGTAATGGCATCAATGGGATCCATGATGATGCCGACTTTGCGGGCAGCTGCGGTCATTTTTGTGGATTACGTAGACGTTTTGGCAGGGGGCGCCACTATACAGTGCGCCCAGACCGATAAGAACTGCGGCGAGCGTTGCCAGAAGGGCCTCGGCCCGTCATGGACAAAGAGCCGCCCGGGACAGACAAACCCCGGATTTGTCACCGGTTTTCACTGCCCGGGGAGGCGTCGTAGCAGGACTTATGTCAATATGGTACAAGGCTCTATCCACGGTACGGCAGCCCCTTTATACAAGGCGTCGGGGGCACACACGCCGGGAATGGGTGACCTGTTGGGGGAATTCGGACAGTACTCATGCCTGATCAGAGGCGAGGGCGCTCTCCGGTAGCAAGCTTGAGGAATCTACGTGTCGAATAGCGCGTCTCGCAGTCTGAACGGACTCAAGATCCTGGTCGTAGACGACAGCAAAACCATACGCCGCACTGCGGAAACCCTGCTGACAAAGGAAGGCTGCCAGGTGTACACGGCCATCGACGGTTTCGATGCGCTGTCGAAAATCGCCGATCACCAGCCCGACCTGATCTTCGTAGACATCATGATGCCGCGGCTCGATGGCTATGAGACCTGTTCGCTGATCAAGCACAACAAGCTCTTCAAGCAAACGCCCGTCATCATGCTCTCCAGCAAGGACGGACTATTTGACCGTGCGCGGGGCCGGATTGTCGGCTCGGAACAATACCTGACCAAACCGTTCACCAAGGACGAACTGCTTGGTGCGATCTCGAACCAGATCGCGTAATGCCGTGACACGGGAACGCAGACGCCGCAGGAAGGATAGATAAATGGCCGTTGTTCTTATCATTGACGATTCGCCGACCGAGCTGCACCTGTTCCAGGGCATGCTCGAGAAGAACGGCTTCGATACGATCGTCGCCGACAGCGGCGAGGACGGGATCAACGTCGCGAAGAACAGTCTTCCCGACTGCATTCTCATGGACGTCGTCATGCCGGGCATGAACGGTTTCCAGGCAACGCGGCGGCTCACGAGGGACCCGCAGACCGCCAACATCCCGGTCATCATGGTGACCAGCAAGGACCAGGAGACCGACAAGATCTGGGGGATGCGGCAAGGCGCGGTCGAGTACATCGTCAAGCCGGTCGCCGAAAAGGACCTCGTCGCCAAGATCAACTCGGTGATGGCAGCCTGAATGGCGAGCAGTCTCGCAAAACTCGTCGAGCAGCCGTTCGAACTGCTGAAGGAGATCGAACGGCGCAGCCGCAGTGCGCAGAGCGGCCACGCCGACATCTCGAGCCGCGAGTGGACCGGTATCGGTTTCCGGATCGGTGAGGAGCAGTTCGTGTCGGCGCGCGACGAGGTCCGCGAGGTGCTGATGCTGCCCGAGGGCATGACGCGAGTCCCCGGCGCCCGCCGCTGGTTGCTCGGCATTGCCAACCTTCGCGGCCACCTGCTGCCGCTGATCGACCTGAAGCTCATGCTGGGCAGCGGGCGAACGACGCTCAGGCGAACGACGCGCGTCATCTCGGTCAACCACCGCGAGGTGCCGGCCGGGCTCGTTGTCGACGAAGTGCTCGGCTTCCGCCGCTTCAGTGAGCGTGAGTACATCGACCAGGTGCCGGAAACGGTCGTCCGCTGCGAGCGCTACCTTGCCGGTGCCTACGAGCGCGGCGAGGAAAAATGGCCCGTGTTCAGTCTCTTCGACCTCGTCGAGAGCAATCTTTTCCTGCAGGCGGCGAATGAGTAGCCCCAGCGCCGGGCGCGTCCCGGCAACGGCGGCCAGGACGCATTGACAGAGTCACGCTATGGCTAAATCCAATAAGACATCCACGACCTTCCGCTCCGTCGCACTGGCGAGTGCGGCGCTCCTGATTGCCGCCGCCGCGCTGGTCTGGTTCAACAGCGGCGCCGGCTCGGAGGCTACCGAGCTTGCAACCCTGGCGCAGGCCATTCCCGGGCAGACGCAGGATGCGCTGGCGGGCGAGGACGGCGCCTTCGACCGTCTCGTCCGGAGCCAGCAGCGACTCACGAGCCTGAGGCGATCAGCCGGGGCGGCGGCTGGCGGGCGCGATGGCGACTGGGACGCCCTGGTCGCGGGCGCGCAGGCGCTGACATCGAATCGTGAGACTGTCGAACAGGCAGCGCTAGGCAGTGCCGCACTGCGTGAGGCTGCGATCGAGGCCCGCGTGATTGCCGACCAGCTTCTCGATCGCTCCGGCGCCACGTCGATCATCGAAGAGAGCGCCATGCGCCTTGCGACGATCGACCGGACGGCCTACCGCATTCTGCTGCGCAACGACGTTGCCGGAGAAACGGCAGCGATCGGCGAACACGTCGCCTGGCTGCGCGACATGACGAGCGGGCTGGCCGGTGGGCCAACCTCGCTGGATATCTCACCGCTGAATGATGCCGGTCGCGAACAGGTCGTCGAGCCATTCGCTGCGCTGATCGGCGGCATGGAAATCGCACATGCGACGCTCGCGGGCGGCGGTGATTCGCTGTCGGGCCTGGCGGCAGCGCAGGCGCAGGTGGCGGGTGCCGCGGCGCGATTGCTCGATGCAGGCGTCGGTCAGTCGGCCGGTGGTGGCCTGCCCGCACCGCTCAACAATCCGCTTCTGCCACTGCTCCTGATTGGCGTTGCCCTGGCGCTGGTCATCGCAATGCTCGTCCTGAACAGCAAGCTCGGTTCCTTCGAGAGTGTGGCGCAGGTGCAGGCAGAGCAAAACGAGCGTAACCAGCAGGCCATTCTCAGGCTGCTCGATGAAATGGGCAGCCTCGCTGACGGCGACCTGACGGTCGAGGCAACCGTCACCGAGGACATCACGGGCACGATTGCCGACTCCTTCAACTTCGCGATCGAGGAGCTGCGCAAGCTCGTCACGACCGTGCGCGAAACCGCCATCATGGTCGACACGGCGTCGAAGCAAACCGAGAACACGGCAGCGCACATGGCCCGCGCCGCCGACACGCAGACGCAGGAAATCAACGCAGCCACCGAGTCGATCGTATCGATGGCAGGATCGATCGAGGAAGTGTCCGGTAATGCCGAGCGCTCCTCCGACGTTGCACGCCACTCGGTCGAGGTGGCGCACAAGGGCGGCGAGGCCGTGCGCCGCACGATCGACGGTATGAACACGATCCGCGAGACGATCCAGGAGACGTCGAAGCGCATCAAGCGACTTGGCGAAAGCTCACAGGAGATCGGCAACATCGTCGAGCTGATCAATGATATTGCCGAGCAGACCAACATCCTCGCATTGAACGCCTCGATCCAGGCGTCGATGGCCGGTGAGGCAGGGCGCGGTTTCGCCGTCGTTGCCGACGAGGTACAGCGCCTCGCCGAGCGTTCGACCAATGCGACCAAGCAGATCGAGGTACTCGTCAGCACGATTCAGGCGGATACCAAGGAGGCCGTCGTCTCGATGGAGCGCAGCACGACCGACGTGGTCGGCGGTGCACTGCTTGCCGAGAACGCCGGTGCGGCACTCGACGAGATCGAGCAGGTCTCGAACCAGATCGCGAGTCTCGTACAGAACATCTCGGGCTCGGCACGGCAGCAGGCGGGTTCCGCGGCCGACGTGACGCGTCGAACGACGCGCTTGAAGGAGATCAGCGAGCAAACCGGCAAGGCGACGACGGCAACGGCCGCCGCTATTTCCAAACTCTCGGAATTCGCCTCGCAGCTCAGGAAGAGCGTCGAGGGCTTCACGCTGCCGCAGGACGTCATGCAGGGCGGCACAATGGTGACTCGTGCCCCGAACATGGCCGACGCGCCGCCGGTGGACCAGCCCGCGCCTCAGCCGACACCCGACCCGAGGCAGGTCAAGGCAGGCTAGGGCCTGCGCACGCTGATCCATGTCCGCGGAGACCGGCATCCAGGAGCAGGCGCTCGCACCCGAGATCGATAACCCGGTGCGCGCACTGGCGATCGTGTCCGCCGAGCTCATGGACACGATCAAGAATGCGCATCTTGCGCTCGAGGACTGTGTCGATGGGCGCGGCGGTGCCAAGGCGCTGGTACGCGCCGGTGAGCTCCTGCACCAGGTCCGCGGGGCGTTGCTCATTACCGAGACCTACGGCGCTGCGCTCCTGGTCGAGGAAATGGAGCAGGCCTGCAAGTACCTTGCGACGCTGCGCGAAGGCAAAGGACGTGAAGACGGGCTTGACGCTCTGACGCGCGCCATGGTGCAGCTGCCGCTCTACATCGAGCGCCTGCTCGGCGGCGGTCGCGATATTGCACTCGTCCTGCTGCCGCTGCTCAACGATCTTCGCGCGGCGCGCGGCGAACCGCTTTTATCGGAAGGCACGCTCCTGCTGCTCAACCTCGCACCGGCGCGCTCCGAAGGCGCGGCCGGGGTCCGCGAGGGCAGCGGTGAGGATCCAGTGCTCGTCTCCCGTCGCCTGCGGCCGAAGTTCCAGCTGGCCTTGCTTGGCTGGATCAAGGGCGGCAAGGAAAGTGGCCGTCACCTCGAGACGCTGTCGCGCGTCGCGGCCGCGCTCGAGAACGCCTCGACCCGTGATGACATGTACCAGCTGTGGCGCGTGGCCGGCGGTGTGCTCGAGGCGCTGAAAGATGGTGGCCTCGAAACCTCGGTTGCGCTCAAGCGCCTGCTGGGCCAGGCGGACCGGCAAATCAAGAACACGATCGACGAGGGTATTGCCGCATTCGACAAATACCCGGTCGATGACCTCATGAACAACCTGCTGTACTACGTTGCCCGGTCGAGCACGACCGGTCCGCGTATCAGCGAGATTCGCGCCGCGTTCAACCTGTCGGAGCTTCTGCCGGGCGACGCACAGGTAGAGATTGCGCGCGAAGAGCTGGCTGCGCCCAGCGTCAACCTGATGAAGACCGTCGCCGGGGCTATCAAGGAAGACCTTGCCTCGGTCAAGGACGTGCTGGACATCTTCGTTCGCACGGGCATGAACAACGCCAGCGAGCTCGTGCCCCAGCTCGAGATGCTGAAGAAGATCAGCGACACGCTGGGCGTACTGGGGCTCGGTGAGCTGCGTAGCGACGTTGACGGTGAGATCGATCGCCTGAAGAACGTTGTCGAGAAAGGCGGCGTCAGCGACGAGCAGGTCATACTTGATATTGCGTCCACGCTGCTGAGAGTCGAGGACCGACTCGACCAGCAGCTGATCAAACTGACGGTGCCGCGCGAGCCGGCGTCGCCCGAGCCGGACATGCCCGAGGACGAGGCGGCGGATTTCAGGCAGGTTGCCGAGTCGGTGATGCGCGAGTGCATCATCAACCTCGCGCGCATCAAGGAAACCGTTAGCCAGAGCCTGACGTCGAACGCACCTTCGCAGGGCCTCGATGCAATTCCTTCGCTTGTGCGCGGCATCAAGGCCGGGCTGCTGATGCTCAACAAGACGCGGGCCATGGAGATCGTCGAGCGCATTGGCAACCTGATTGTCGTCATGCTGAAGAGCGGCGGGCCGACGCGCCTGACGCAGAAGGAAACGGACCGGCTGGCGGACGCGATCGTCGCGATCGAGTACTACATGGAAACGGTCAAGGCCGGTCGCAGCGAGCCGTGGTACATGCTCGATAACGCCGAGACCTGTCTCGATGTGCTGCGCGACGTGCTGGAGCGCCTGAGCGAAGAAGAGGCGTCGCCCGCCGTCGAAGAGACCATGAAGATGGCGCAGGCCGACATCCAGGCGCGCGTCGACCAGGAGTCGAGCGAAGCCACCGCCGAGCCGGGACACAAGGCGACGGCGGTCATACCGCTCCCCGTCGTGGCGCCGGATGCAGAACACATGGATCCCGAGCTCCTCGAACTGTTCATCGAGGAGGCCAAGGAAGAAGTTGCGTCAATCCGGAAGAACCTGCCTGCCTGGCAGGACTCGCCCGATGACATGGAGACCCTCATTACCGTGCGGCGCTCCTTCCACACGCTCAAGGGCAGCGGCCGGATGGTGGGCGCCGAGCGCATTGGCGAGTACTGCTGGTCGGTCGAGAACCTGCTGAACCGGCTCATCAACAGGACGCTGACGCGGACGCCGCCGATGGTGCAGTTCATCGGCGCCGCGGCCGAGGCGGTGCCCGAGCTCATCGAGCAGCTCGAAGCGGGAACGCGTCCGGAGGCCGATATTGCGCTCCTGATGGCGCGCGCGAACGCCTTTGCGGAGGGTGACCCCAACGCTGAAGTACTGACGATCGAGCGCGACGACGAGGACACCGCGGACGACGCCGCGCTCGAAATGGACCCCGTCCTGCTCGACATCTTCTCGAAGGAGACGGCCGGGCATCTCAAGGTCATCACGGATTACATCAAGGCCTGCACCGAACAGGGTCCGCCGTACCAGGTTACCGACCAGCTGTACCGGGCCTGCCATACACTGCACGGCAGCGCCAACATGGCGAATGTCGAACGTGGTGTGGTCGTGGCCGGGGCGCTGAATCGCTATGTCCGTCGCGTGCATGACAACGATGCGGGATTCGAACGCGACGGCATCAAGGTGCTGCATACGGCTGCGAAAGCCATCGCGCGTATCGTGTCGGAGATCAACCAGCCGACCGATGGTCGCGAGGATTACTCGGAGCTCGTTCAGCACATCCAGTCGCTGACCGACGCAGTCGTGCCCCGGGGCACCGTGGCGGAGCTCCAGCCGGAGCCCGATATCGCAACACCGGAGCCGGTTTCCGCCGAGGCACCGCCACCGCCTGCAGAGCCTGAACACCAGCCCGTCCCGGAATATGACGCCGAGATAGCTGCAATATTCACCGAGGAATCGGCCGAGCTGCTCGAGTCGGCGGACAAGGCCCTCGGCGAGTGGTCGAAGGACAAGGCGCAGAGCGCGTCGCTCGAGGAGCTCAAGCGTCACCTGCACACGCTGAAAGGCGGCGCCCGCATGGCCGGAATCGTCTCCATGGGGGATCTCAGCCACGAGGTCGAGACGCTCCTCGGCGCCGTCGAAGACGGTCGTATCGAGGCGTCGCCGGCCGTGGACGACGTTCTGCAGCTCGCTGTCGACGAGTTGCATCGCATGCGCGACCTGGTCATGTCCGGCAAGGCAGTGCCTGCCAGCAAGGAACTCGAGCAACGCATTCGCAACGCGACCGCGGGCTTCGAGTTTGCCGAGGAGTCCGAGGTCGGAGCGGAGCCCGAGCCGGTCGAGCCCGAGGCCGAGGAGGCCGCGCCCGTCGAGTTCAGTGCGGAGCCGGAAGAAATTGTCAGCATGGTGATTGTCGATTCGCCGCTGGCCGATGAACTGGCCGAGATTCCGCCGACCCCGACCGCTGAGTCGGTCGAGCCCGACGACAGCGCAGCGCTCGACGAGCCGGCGGCCGAACCTGAAGCCGAACTGCCGCCGGCGATCGTGGAAGAATTGGAGGAGCCGGACGTAGAGCCGCCGCCGGCAGCCGAGGAGCTTCCGGCTGCACCACCCGAGCCGCCGGTCACTCCGCCCGAGCCGGAACCCGCTGTGCCCGAGCCGGCGCCGCCGGTCATTGCGCGACCGGAGACCCGTACGATCGATGTCGGCCCGGACCTTGGTCGCGACAAGGCGGCCGCGGAACGACGCGGACTGCAGCGCACCGACACACGGCCCGAATTCGCACGGATTGATGCCGAGCTGCTCGAGGATCTGCTCAATGCAGCCGGCGAGATCAGCATCTATCACTCGCGGCTGAACCAGCAGGTCAATGCTTTCGAATTCCACGTCGAGGAGCTCGAACAGACGGTGACGCGGCTCAGGGACCAGCTGCGCAAGCTCGAGATCGAAACCGAGGCGCAGATCATGCACGGGCACCAGGACACGCTGGTTGCGCGCGACTTTGATCCGCTCGAGCTGGATCGCTACTCGAACCTGCAGCAGCTGTCGCGGGCGCTGGCCGAGTCTGCCAACGACATGGACAGCCTGAAGGATATGCTGCGCTCGCTGACGACCGAGGCGGACAGCCTGCTCGTGCAGCAGTCACGCGTCACCGCGGAGCTTCAGGACGGCCTGATGCGTACGCGCATGGTGCCCTTCGAGCGCCACGTTCCGCGCCTGACGCGCCTCGTTCGCCAGGCGGCGACCGAGTCCGGCAAGCGTGCCGAACTCGCCGTCGAGGGTGCGGCCGGTGAGCTCGACCGGCAGGTCCTCGACAAGATGCTGCCGCCTTTCGAACACATGCTGCGCAACGCCGTCATTCATGGCATCGAGACAGCCGACGAGCGCCAGGCCATCGGCAAGCCACCAGCGGGCCAGATCACAATTCGGCTGCATCGCGAAGGATCGGAAATGGTCATTGACGTGGCCGATGACGGCTGCGGTCTCGACGTCGACAAGATTCGTCGCAAGGCGTACGAGCTCGAGTTACTCGAGCCCGATCAGCAGGTCACCGATGAAGAGATCATGGACCTGATCCTGAAGCCGGGCTTCTCGACGGCCGGCACGGTGACGCAATCGGCCGGTCGCGGCGTGGGTATGGACGTTGTCGCCAACGAGGTCAAGAAACTGGGCGGCTCGCTCAGGATCTCGTCCGTCACGGCACAGGGGACGAACTTCACGGTGCGCCTGCCGTTTACCCTGGCGATTACCCAGGCGCTCATCGTCAGGACCGGCGAAGAAGTCTACGCGCTGCCGCTGCCGTCGGTCGAAGGTGTGGCACGAATTCCGCGCGCCGAGCTCGAAGCGCTGCTCGAGCAGTCCGAGCCCAGTTACCAGTACGGTGAACAAACCTACAAGTTCCGCCATCTCGGCCTCTACCTCGACGGTCAGGTGGCCAAGCTGCCGGATGACGAAGCCTTTGTTCCCGTCATCCTCGTGCGTGCCGGCGAGTACTCGGCTGCGCTGCTGACCGACGAAATGCTCGCCAGCCGCGAGATCGTCGTGAAGACGCTCGGGCCGCAGCTCGCGGGGATCCGCGGCATCAGCGGTGCGACGATTCTCGGTGATGGCCGCATCGTGCTGATTCTCGACATCAATGCGCTGGTCCGCACGGGCGCGCCCGTGGTCGAGATCAAGCCCGCCGCTCCGGAGCCTGCCGACGACAAGCCGCTCGCGCTCGTTGTCGACGACTCGATTACGGTTCGCCGCGTCACCGAGCGCTTCCTGCAGCGGAGCGGCATGCGGGTCGTCACGGCGAAGGACGGCCTCGATGCGATCAGCGTCATCGGCGACGTCAAGCCGGACATCATCCTGCTCGACATCGAGATGCCGCGCATGGACGGCTATGAGTTTGCCTCGCACGTCCGCAACGACGATCGTGTGTCCGACGTGCCCATCATCATGATTACGTCGCGCGTCGGGGATAAGCACCGCGCACGCGCCATCGAGCTCGGCGTCAACGATTACCTCGGCAAGCCGTACCAGGATGCGCAGCTGCTCGATGCGATACGGAGCCAGCTCGAGGACCGGGGGATTACGCTGCAATGACTGCGGATACCGAAGAGTTATACAGCCTCCTGATTCCGCTGGCCGAGGATCGCCTGATCGTGCCGCGTGCCTGCGTCGCCGAGGTCGTGCGCTTCTCGAAGCCCGACAAGGCACCCGGTGCGCATTTCTGGATGCTCGGCAACGTCAGCTGGAACGGTCGGCCGCTGCCGGTCGTGTCGTTCGAGGGCGCGTTGGGCAAGGCGGTGCCGCCCGCCACAGGCCGCACTCGCATCGTCGTGTTCTCGGCGAGCACCGGCCAGCTGAAGACCGGTTACTACGGCATGCTCACCCAGGGTTTCCCCCAGCTCGTCCGCGTGAATCGCGACGTACTCAAGCTCGACTCGAGCGACAGCTGGAGCGAGGACGAGCCCGTGCTGTGCCGGGTGAAAATGATCAACGAGTTCCCGCTCATTCCCGACCTCGAAAAGCTCGAGTCAATGCTCGTCTCGGAGTCGGTCGAGGCCTAGCCCGCGAATCGGTGAGGGATCCGCGCCAGCTCAGGCGTTGAGGTCGCCGAAGCGGGCCTGCGCCAGCAGCACCGCGGCAATGCCTGCAGTCTCGGTGCGCAGAACTCGGGGCCCGAGGCCTATGCGCCGGAATCCGACGACGTCGGCATCACCCAGCTCTTTCTCGCTGAACCCGCCTTCCGGGCCAACCAACAGGCACATCCCGTTGGTTGGCGGCGCAACCGAGGCCAGGGCCTCGTTGCTGCCGGGGTCGAGGATGAGGCGCGTCCTGTCTGCTTCGCGATTGGCGCCAAACCAGTCGTTCAATGCCACGGGCTGGTCGATCGCGGGCGGGCATAGCCGCCCGCTCTGCTCAGCGGCGCTGATTGCAATGCGCTCCCAGTGAGCGCGCCGGCTCCCGGCGCGCTTGTCGTCGAGGCGGACCTGTCCGTGTGCGGTAAGTACCGGGGTTATCCGCGTGACACCAAGCTCCGTGGTTTTTTGTATGACCGTATCCATGCGCTCGCCGCGGGATATTCCCTGAACGAGGTGCAGCACGAGTGGGGATTCCGGGGGCGTGGCGCCGGGCTCGAGCACCTGGGGGCCGATCAGAAGCGTGACGCTGCGCTTCGAAAAGGCGTCGAGCGTGGCCGTGAATTCGCCATGCTCCGCGTTGAATATGTGAATCACATCGCCCGTGCGAAGACGCAGCGCGCGGCCGAGGTACTGAGCCTCGTCGCCGTCGAGTTCGAGCGTCATGCCGTCGGCGAGCGAGCGGTCGAGATAGAGTCGGGTACCCATTCTGCGTGCAAGGTGTTTATGCTTCAGGGATGGACACCATGCCAGAGAATACCGTTGAGGTGGACGTACAAAGCGGGCTCGTGCGTCCTGCCGTGCAGTGCCCGAGCCCGAACCGTGATGCCCGCCCTGACGGTGAAATCGTATCGGCAATTGTCCTGCACGGGATCTCGCTGCCACCCGGCGAGTTCGGAACCGGGGCGATCGAGGCGCTGTTTCGCAACGAACTCGACGTCGGTGCGCACCCCTACTTCGAGGAAATCCGCGGCCTCGAGGTATCGTCTCACCTGCTGATCGACCGGCATGGCGCGCTGACGCAATTCGTCCCGCTCAACGAGCGTGCCTGGCACGCCGGAATCTCGGCGTTGGCAGGGCGCACGCGCCTCAACGACTTCGCCATTGGCATTGAGCTTGAAGGCACCGACGACGAGCCCTACACGGATGCGCAATACACTTCGCTGCTGGCGGTCGTCACCGCGATCCTCAACGCCTACCCGGCCATTACTGCGCGCAGGATTGCGGCGCACTCGGATGTTGCGCCAGGCCGCAAGACCGACCCGGGTCCTGCTTTCGATTGGCAGCGGCTGTATGATGGACTGCTCTCGATCAGCTAGCCGTCGACCCGGCACGCAAGCATGAACCTCATTGCCTTACTTATTGGTATTGCCATCGAACGGCTGGCAACGCAGATCTTTCATTGGCGCCGGCTGCGCTGGCTGGATCGGGTCATCGATAAGGGCTTCGAACTCGCCGGCAGGGCCCCGGAGTGGCCAGCGCTCGTGCCGGTCATACTGCTCGTGGTTGTACTAAGCCTGCCCGTGTTGGTTGTCATGCTGTTGCTGGGCGATGCGCTGCTGGGCTTTCCGTATCTTGCGCTCGCCATCGTTGTCCTGTTCTTCTCGCTCGGGCCGGGCGACATCGGCGAAGACGTCAGCGAATACTGCGAGGCACTTGAGGCTAACGACGAGGAACGCATTCGCCAGTCGGCGACCGCGCTGGTTGAGGACGATGTGCCGCCCGAACCCCTCGCGCGCGTGCACTGTGTCGAATCCGCGGTGTGCGTACAGGCAAACAACCGGCTGTTCGCCGTGATCTTCTGGTTCATGGTGCTCGGGCCTCTCGGCGCATGGGTATACCGCGTCACTGACCTCGTGCGCCGGCGAGCGGTCTTCAACGAGAACCGCGCGGGCGACGAGCCCGGGCATATCCATGCCCTGCGCGACGCGAGTACGACCCTGCACGGCTGGCTTGCTTTTATTCCTGCGAGCCTCACGGCGGTTGGCTACGCGATCGCAGGTCACTTCGATGCGGCGTTCGCCGCCTGGCGGGCCCGGCCCGAGTCTCCGCCCGAGACATTGGCCGATGCCAACGAGGAGCTACTGGCGCGAGTGGGTGTCGGCGCACTTGCCCTCGTCGACGTGCCGGATGAAGACATCAACGCACGCGGTGTTCGCGGCGCTATGGCCGCGAACAAGCTCGTCTTCAGGCTGCTGATGATCTGGGCCGTGATCATTGCTGCGCTGACCCTCTACGGCTGGACAATTTGACGCGGCCGACGCTGGCCGGCGGGCTTCTCGCCGTACTGCTGTCCGCGTGTGGCGGAGACCCGGGCGCCGGTTCGACGGAGGCGCCGGAATCTGCGACAGCACAACGCGTCGTTACCCTTGCCCCGCATCTCGCCGAGCTCGTCTTCGCTGCCGGCGCCGGAGAGACGCTGGTAGGCGTAAGCGCCTACACCGACTATCCGCCCGAAGCCGCGGCGCTGCCGATCGTTGGCGACGCGTTCGGGGTCGATCAGGAACAGCTGCGATTGCTGCGGCCGGACGTCGTGCTGGCCTGGGCAAACGGCATGCCCGCCAGTACAGTCGATGAACTGCGCGCCTCGGGGCTCGACGTCGTTCCGCTGGATACCAGTACGCTGGCGAGCATTGCCGAGACCCTCGAGACGATTGGCCAGATGACCGGAAACGCGACGGCGGCCGCACGCGAAGCGCAGCAGTTCGAGGATGGCATCGACGCGCTCAGGCAGCGCTATGCGGCGCGGCAAAGCGTGCGCGTGTTCTACCAGATTTCGGAGCGGCCGCTGTACACGATCAATGGCGATCACTTCATCAGTGAGATGCTCGAGGTTTGCGGCGCTCGCAATATTTTCGAGGACCTGAGCGAGCTTGCACCCGCCGTCGACGTCGAGGCCGTGCTGGCGCGTGCGCCCGACGCGATCCTCGGCGGAGGGCGATCCGATGCGCTCGACGAATGGCAACGCTTCGAGGCCCTGCCGGCGACGCGCCTCGACAATCTGCTGCGCGTTGAATCCGATCATCTTGCGCGTGCCAGCACCCGGCTCATTAGCGCAGGCGAGGTGCTCTGCGACGTGATCGACGACGCCCGAAGCCGGCTGTGATGACCGGTCCTTGTTCGACCGATTCGTTCTCGTCATCGTCACCGGCAGCGCATGACCGGTAAACGCCGTGTCCTGTTGTCATGGAGTTCGGGCAAGGATTCCGCATGGACCCTCCGAACTCTGAGGCTCGATCCTGATGTCGAGGTCGTCGGGCTCCTGACGAGCTTTAATACCGCTGCAGGTCGAGTCGCAATGCACGCGGTCCGCCGCGAACTGGTGGCGCGCCAGGCCGAAGCCGCTGGCCTGCCCCTGACGTCCGTCGAGCTGCCGTGGCCCTGCTCCAACGCCGACTACGAGGCCGCTATGGGGGCGGCGCTTGATGCGATGCGAGACGAGTTTGACGTTGTCGCCTTCGGCGATCTGTTCCTCGAGGACATTCGCGCCTATCGCGAAGCACAGATGAAGGCGATCGGTATAGAGCCCGTCTTCCCCATCTGGGGGATGGATACGGCCACGCTGGCGAGGTCGATAATCGATGCTGGAATCGAAGCCGTCCTGACCTGCGTCGACCCGCGCCAATGCCCGGCCGGGTTTGCCGGTCGAGCCTTCGACGGCGCGCTGCTGGCGTCGCTGCCCGACGGTGCGGACCACTGCGGTGAGAACGGCGAGTTTCATACCTTCGTTTATGCGTCGCCCGATTTCTCAGAGCGCATTGCCGTCGGCATTGGCGACAGCGTTGAACGAGAGGGCTTCGTCTACTGCGACATCGTTCCGGCGTGATCCGTCTGCGGCGAGCATCGGGTTCAAAAGGCCCTCGTGCTTTCCTGCGCTACACTGGGTGCCATGTCTCAACGCGACCCGGCAACGGCAGACGGTAGCGAGGCGCTCCGCGACGCGGGGACTGCCGCTGGATTCGAAGTCCTCGATCGACAGCATCGTCGGCCGGCGCTTCTGACCTACCTGCTTGCCTACTCGGCGGCAACGTTGGTCACCGCTGTGCTGCTGGTCGGGATGAGTGCACTGATCCGCCCCGCAGATCACGCGCCGGCGCGCGATGACTTACTGCTGAGACTCGAATACCGGGACCCGGCCCCTGTTGCGGCGTCAGAGCTCGAGCCTGTGTCCTTGCCCCCGGAGCCCGATGTGCCCGACGAGTCCGTGGCGAGTGACGCACTACAAGACATGTCGGAGCCAGGTACCGCGGAGGCGGAGCACGCGGACCTGCCGGCGTCGCCGGTCGATGTGCTCGGCGTGGCGCGCGAAATGCTCGACAAGCTGAGTGACGAGGAATTTGCTGCGCTGATGGCGCCCGGTGCAGCAGGGGAGTTTGCCCCAGGACGCCGCAACGATGCGTGGGCTCCTGGACCGTCGTCGCCGGGGCAGTATGCCGCGCCGGACAACGACGTCTACGTCAACGTCTACGGCGACACCGAGCTCAAGATCAGCGATAACTGCAGTCTGCAGATGCGGTCGAGGCAGTTTGGCGCGACAGAATTCGATCGCTACATTCCGCCGTCTCTCGCCTGCAACAAGCGGGCAGCAATGGACCTGTCGGGGCTCGACGATTACCTCGGTGGTCGTTAGTCGCGCCTGACGCTGCGGCCTAATTGTCTTGATTCATGATTCCTGAGATATTGCCAGCAGTCCTGCTCGTCTGACGTAAACAACGAGGTCGCCATGCCACGAGTGATGTCCCGCCTTGTCGCCGCTGTTGCTGTTGCAGCCCTTGCTGGCTGTTCCTTTAGCGCGCCGACCACCAAATCGATCCAGATCATTCCGTCAACGCAGAACGCCGAGGTGTTCGTCGACGGCAACATGATAGGCACCGGCACCCAGTCCGTCGATCTGTCGACGGGCAAGGCGCACAGCGTCATGGCAAAGTGCGGCGACTCAGCGGCAACCGGTCTCGTCAGCCGACGGCTGTCGGGGTACGGCGTTGCGGATATCATCGGCGGTCTGCTCATCCTCGTGCCGTTCATCGGCCTGACGTCAGACGGCGCTTACACACTGACGCCCGATACGCTCAACGTTGCGCTACCTGATTCGAGTGGCTGCTAGTCCAGCGCCGCCTGCCAGCTTCCGGTAAGGGCAGGACCGCAACCCTTTCGAGTAGCGGTCCTCCCAACGGTCCAACACGGTCCACCTGAGAGCGCGTCGCGCTACAGCAAGTTTCCCTCCGCATCGACCGCGTTCAGCTGGTTGTCGTCGGGCGCCTCGGCGGTGTCCGGTATCCACGGTGCAAGGCAGGCGCGATCGAGCGTGCACGGATCGGTCAGCGTCTCGAGAAAGTCGAGCAGGCGCCTGCCGTCTCCGGTTGGCTTGTCGGTCAGGTCCGCGAAGGTCCGGCTCGCGTCAATCGCGCGCTGCTGGATCGCCTGCTGCAGGGCTTCGCGACTGTTCACTGTGGTGTTCGGGTACAGCGTGTCGCAGGCAGGGTTGTTCTCGAACTGGGGCACGCCGCAGACGCGGCCATCCGGCAGCGCCGCATCGAACGTCAGCTCCGGCTGGAAATAGTGTTGCGCGGCTCGTTCGACGTCGAACACGCCCGTGTGGCCGTACGGTGCGGTCGCGGTAATGTTCAGGAGCGTCGGCGTACGGAACATGAAGCGGTCCTGCGAGTTGCCGGTCTGTTGCTCGCGGCCGAAATCCCTGTCGCCGTTGAGGCCGTCACCCTTGCCCGGGCCGGTCTGGGGAAAGCCGACGATCGACAGCCGTTCGTCCGTGAAAAAGTCACCGCTGTGGCACGCGGCACAGCCGAGCCCGCCGGCGTCCGCATCGCGGAAAAACAACAGCGCGCCCTGCTTGGCGCCGTCGCTGATTGCGTCGTCGTTGCCCTCGACGTAGTCCTTCCAGGGCGTGTCGACAAAAGTGAGCGAGCGCTGGTATTCGCCGATTGCGAGCGCAATGTTGTCGAACGTCACCAGGTCCACGGCGGGCGCGGCGCTCTGAAAGGCGGCCTGGAACTCTGCCAGCCAGTTGTTGTTCGCCAGCTCGCCGGCACCGTCGCCGTAGTCGCCAATACGCGCAGCGATCCGCTGTCGAACAGTCTCGGGGTCTGCCCCCGGCAAGAGGCTGCCGCGCATCTCGTCGACCGTCGTCACCGGAATTCGCGCCTGTGCGGCGGGAAGGGTGCTGCCGACCGGCACGCTCGTATCGGCGTCGTTCAAGGAGGTTTCGGGTGTGCGTATGCCTGATGCGGTGCCGTTCTGGCCGGCTTCCTTGCTGACGCTCTCGATACGGAGGTCCCAGAACAGCCCATCGTCGTATAGCCCGACGTTGAAAACGCTCTGCGAGTGTCGGCCGACGTTCGGCAGGTCGTCGCTGCGACGGCGACCCGGGCCAACCACGTCAGGGTCCTCCGTGCCGACGCCCACCGGCAACGCAAGGCCATCGCCGCCGCCGAGCGACGGGTGGTGGCAGGACGCACAGGCGGTATCCATATCCCCGCTCAGGCTCTTGCTGAAGAAGAGGAGCTTGCCGAGCTGTGCCAGGGGTTCGTCGATCGAGGGCAGGTTGCGCCCGGTGGTCGGGTCGCCCGTCAGGGCGTTGGCTGCGATGACGTTCCTGAGCTCGTCATCGATCGTGGCAGCCGGCGGTGGCGGCGGCGTCGGTGGAGACGTCCCTGTGCCGCCGCCACCACCTCCTCCGCCGCAGCCGGCGAAGCCCGTGAGGCCCAACAGGGCCACAATCATGATGGCGTACTGGCCTGAGCCTGTCCGCCTGCTACTACGAAATATCGTCTCCACTGTTCCGTCTCCTGTGTCTCGAACGTTTGCCGCGGTCGTCTGAGTCTCAAGCCGCGGACACCTGGAGAATGCGATTCGCGCCCTGTGTCCGCTTTGGGCAGAGCTGAATTCGCTTGAATACTTATGAAGTAGCAGGAAAAACAGGGATTTACGGCGGGCGGGAAAGCGCCGCGCTACGCGTATCGGACACTTGTAACTTCGGTCTGCCCGGCGAATACTCGAGGCATGAAGCTGCCCCGACCGCGCACACTCATGCTCGTTCCGCTCGCCTTGTTTGCCGCGTTCTACGTCCTGTCGGTCGCGATAAACCTGGGCGCTGACGAGGTCATTGCGCCCGCGGAGAATCCCCGGTCGCCGCGAACGGTGGCAATTTTCGGTGCCAGCGGGACGGCCGGTGACGGCATTCTCAAGGCGGCTCTCGGCGATCCCGACATCGAGACGATCCATGTAATTACGCGGCGGATCACGCCGCGCATGGAGGAGGGCATCGAGGCGGGCAAGGTGATCGCGACGACGCACATGGACTACCTCGACTACGCGGCGATTGCGGAGCTGTTCACCGACATCGAGGCGGTCTACTGGGCAATTGGCATTAGTGCGCTGAAAGTCGACGACGAGACCTACGGTCTCATCCATGTCGACTTTCCTGCCGCGTTTCTTGAGACCTGGCTTGGCAGCAGTGAGCTACCTGACGCGTCCATTCACTACATCAGCTCGAGTGACATTTCAGAAGACTCGTCGGCACACTGGGCGCGGGAGAAAGCACGGGCAGAAAAGACGCTGTTTGCGCTGGCTGAAGGTTCGTCCATTCGCGTCATTGCGTACCGGCCTGATTACATTGGACCGACGGCCGAAGAGGCGCACCTCGGCCAACAGGCGCTCTACGCGTTGTTTGCGCCCGCCGGCGTGGCCGTGAAGGCCCTTGCGATCGGCGAGGCCATGCTTGAAGTCAGCGCCCGACAGGGTGAGTTCAAGAACGGCGACCGGCTGTCCACCCGCAAGATCGTGAGCTATAGCAACGCCTACCGCACTCGCCGCGGGCTCGCGCAAGGCAACTAACGCAGTCCAGAAGGTGCCGTTGCTGCGTTACGCCTTCACAGGCAGAAGCGGACTTTTATGCGCTCCGCTCGCGATTCCAGAGTACCTCCTGACCCGATTCGTCGCGTGCGACCGTTCGCGCAATGACGAACAGCAGATCAGAGAGCCGATTGAGGTAGCGCAGCACCTCGGGTCGCACGTCCGTGGCATGCGCCAGTGACTGCACGCGCCGCTCTGCGCGGCGGACGATGGTGCGGGCAAGGTGTGCCTGCGCGGCCGCGCGCCCGCCGCCGGGCAGGATAAAGTCCTTCAGCACCGGCAGGTTCTCGTTGAGCGTGTCGAGCGCGGTCTCGAGCCGGTCTATGTAGGCGGTCGTAATCGCAGCGTGGCCGGGGATGCAGAGCTCGCCGCCAAGCTCGAACAGGTCATGCTGGACGTCCGTCAGGATCGATCGGATGTCGTCGCGAACACTGTCTTCGGCGAGCACAACGCCGATGGCGCTGTTGGCCTCGTCAACCGTGCCGTAGGCTTCGACGCGCGGATCGTCTTTTGCAACGCGGCTGCCGTCGCCGAGTCCCGTTGTGCCGTCGTCGCCCGTACGGGTGTAGATTTTGGTCAGTCGATTGCCCATGGTGATCTCCTAGCGTCCCCGGAAGCGTAGCTCAATGAAGCCGGAGCGTTCCTGCATCCGGAAGTTGGCCGCCGTCTGGTAGTCCTCGTCGGTCAGATTTTCGATTCGTGCATTAACCGTCAGTCGCTCGCCCAGCGCAAACTCGGCCGTCAGGTTGATCAACGCATAGCTGTCGAGTTCAGCGCCGCCGAAGTCGACGCGGTCGCCGGAGAGCAGCGCCGATACGCCCACACGGTGCCGGCCGATATTCTGAGTGTAGTTGAGCGTCAGGCTTTCGTCGGCGCGGCGCAAGAGACGCTGGCCCGTCGCCCGGTCTTCGGCACTCTGGTTGACGAGGCTGCCGCGCAGCGTGAATGAGTCGCCGATGTACGAGTAGCTCAGCTCGCCGCCCCGAATGCGCGCTTCGGCAATGTTCTCCAGTGTGAAGGTCTCGAAGTCGAAGTCGATCAGGTCGTTGATGTCGTTGGCGTAGAGCTCGAGACGGATCTCGTGACGGCCGGCAGGCCGGAAGGTAACACCCGCCTGGGCTTGCTCGGAGTGTTCGGCGTCGAGGCCAGGGTTGCCACCGAAGCCGAATCGGTCGGTCGCGTCCGGCGCGCGGAAGGCGGTACCGAGACCGGCATTCAGGGTCCAGGCGGAGTTGACGTCGAACGCGTACTCGGCGTTCCACGTCGTTGCACGGCCAAACGTCTCGTGGTCCGTGTAGCGCACGGCAAGGAAAGCGCTGTGGCGATCAATGCGCAGCTGGTCCTGAAGGAACACCGCATTGACCTGCGTCTTCTCGGCGAAGCCAGAGCCGAAGGACTCGGCACTCGCGTCTTCCTCCATCAGGTAGACGCCACCCGTCAAGGTGTGCTGAGCGAAGGCCTGCGAATACTGCCAGTCGAGGCTCGTGCGCGTTGAGCCGACGAAGTCGGGCGATTGCTGCTGCTCGATGTCATCCTCGATGTAGGACAGGATGAGCTGGCTTCGACCGGCGTCGCCAACGTCCCTGTCCCACTGCAGCGCCGTTGACGAATTGAGGTAGTCCTGCGCAACCGGGGACAGGAAGAAATCGAGGTACTCGACGGTGCCCTCGGCGCGCCAGTGGCGGATCGACAGCTCGTTGGCACCAAACGACCGCGAGCCGTACAGGTTCACCGACAGGTTGTCGTAGCCGCGATCGATATCGGATTCGACGCGCGGTGAGAAGCCGTCGGTGTCGGAGTAATTGAGCGTCACGCCAAAGTCGCCGTTCTCGCCCTTCATGCCGCCGGCGAAGTTGGCCGACCGCGTGTTGAAACTGCCGCCCCCGAGCGCACCCTCGGCGAAGCTCTGCTCGGTCTTGCGCGTAATGATGTTGATGACGCCGCCAATGGCGTCCGAGCCGTACAGGGCCGAGCGCGCGCCCTTGACGATCTCGACGCGTTCGATGACCTCCGGCGCGATGTTCTGCAACGCCGCGCCGCCAATGGTGCCCGGGTTGATCCGCACGCCGTCGACGAGGACGAGGGTGTGGTTACTCTCGGTGCCGCGTGTGAACACCGAGGTCTGCTGTCCGGGTCCACCCGTACGGCCGATATCGAGCCCGGCTTCGAAGCGCAGCAGCTCGGAGAGGTCGGACGCAAGCGAGAGCTCGATGTCGTCGCGCGTAATCACCGTGACCGGCACGGCAAGATCGGAGATCGGGGTCTCGGTCCGCGTAGCCGTTACTACGATGGTCTCGACCGCAACGGTGTCCGCTGCAAAGGAAAGGGCCGGGGCAAGGAATGCACCCAGGATCATCACTCGTGGCGTCATGTCGTCTCCCGCTGGCGTGCCGCCCGCACGCAGTAATTGCGTTAGCAGAGCGAACATTCGCGTCGGGAGGAGAGATGTCGGCATGGCCGTTATCGGCACGCTCGAATCCGCGCCCGCCGCGCTGTTCGCGTGAACATCGGGCCGGTCTCCGGGCTGACGAGTGGCTAACGCCGGTCCTGACGCCTTCCCGCGACGCCGGCAGGCGTCACAGTGGCTACGCGGATGACAATCCGCGCTCGTCAGGGTTTGGCTCGATCACCGTTGCGGGGGCAGCGCTGGAATGTACTTCTCGACGAAGTGTCACCAGCTTCCCGTTCACCCGAACCTGCCGGCTCGGGTTCACCTGATGTGCGCGACACAGTAGGTGCCGCAAGAACGGGTGTCAAGCAGGGCCGCAACGAGCTTGTAGAACGCACCGCCAACGGCGATAGTTGCGCCAGGATTCGCGCTTTTCCTTCTGCCCCGATCACAACTATGACGCCTGCCCCGGCTCCATCCGACCACCTGCGCGTTGCGCTCGATGCTGCCCAGAAAGCGGCCGCTATCAGCAGGCGCTACTACCGCAGCAATCTCGAGGTCACGACCAAGGCTGATCTCACGCCCGTAACCCGTGCCGACGTTGAATGCGAAGAGGCGATCCGCGAAACAATTCTCGCGGCCTTTCCCGACCATGGCTTCTTCGGTGAGGAAACCGGCAAGCGCCAGGCTGACGCCGAACACCTGTGGCTGGTCGACCCGATCGACGGCACCAAGGGGTTCGTTCGGCAGTACCCTTTCTTCTCGACGCAGATTGCGCTGATGCGGGCGGGTGAGCTCGTGCTCGGGGTGTCGAGTGGGACGATGATGGGTGAGCTTGCCTGGGCCGAAAAAGGCCGCGGTGCGTGGCTGAACGATGAGCGTCTTGCGGTCAGCGAGATCACTGACCCGGACCGCGCAGCGGTGTCGACCGGCAACTTGCGGTCACTGGCTGAAACCGCCGGCGGCTGGGCCGGTCTCGGGGAAATTCTCGCGCGCGCCGACCGTACGCGAGGTTACGGTGACTTCTATCACTACCACCTGCTTGCCGCCGGCAAGATCGAAGCGGTCATCGAGTCTGACGTGAACATCCTCGACATTGCCGGGCTGGCCGTTATCGTCTCGGAGGCTGGTGGCGTATTCACGGACCTGAACGGCGAGCAGCCGACGCTGGACACCCGTTCCGTACTGGCCGCCACGCCGGACCTGCACGCGCACTATCTCGGAATCCTGAGGGGCTCGGTTACCTGAAGGCAGGGACGAAGACCCGCTTGCCGTTGAAGGGCACGGCATCAATAGCGGTGCCGTAGAGCCGTTCGAGGCGATCGGCGTCGAGAATCGCGCCGGTGTCACCGACGTCATACTCGCCGTTGCCGTACAGAAGCACACAGCGATCCGTAAAGTGTGCCGCGTAATTAACGTCGTGCAAGGCCATCAGCACGGCCCGGCCATCGTCCGCCTGCGCCTTGAGTAACTCGAGTACGTCAACCTGGTGATGCGGGTCGAGGTGATTGGTCGGTTCATCGAGCAGCATCATCGTTGCGTCCTGCGTCAGGCATTGCGCAATCGCAAGCCGCTGGCGTTCACCGCCCGATAGCGTCAGCACGTCGCGCCCTTCGAGGTCGAGCAGGTCCACCGCCGCCAATGCGTCGCGGGCAATACCGAGATCGGCGTCGCTCTCCCAACCCATGAGATCGATGTGGGGATGACGGCCGATTAGCACGGTCTCGAGTACCGTGGCCGGAAACACGTCGTCGCTGCCCTGTGGCAGCAGCGCGAGACGGCGGGCAAGGGTACGCCTTGGCAAGGCAGCAAGCGGCTCGCCGGACAGGTGAATCTCGCCACCAGCGGCCTCACGGAGTCCAGCAAGCGTGTGCAGCAGCAGCGTCTTGCCCGCGCCGTTCTTGCCAAGCAGTGCGACGGTTTCGCCGGCGTCGAGCTCGAAGTCGAAGTCGTCGACGAGCGTGCGGCCAGCAACCTCGACCCGCAGCCCGGAAACGCTTAGACGCTGGTTATTGGTCGCCGGCATCCTGCGAGCGTAGCGCAGCGTGGTCGAGGATCGCTAGTCGGCCAGTCGAATCTCGGCGGCGGTCAGGGGACCGATCGTCACGTAGTCGAGGCTCTTGGGGATGATCGCTTCCTCGGGCGACATGGCTATCCGGCCGCCCATGATCTCGGCGATGCGCTGCGGGTAGAGCGGCGACCGGTCCGGTTCGGCAATGCCCATGGGCACGAGCGGCTGGCCCGTGCCCGGTTCGTACTTGTCGGTTGCGCCGAGCGTATGCAGGAACTCGTGCGCGATAATGACATTGTTCTGTTCGGCGAGCCGCCGGCTGGCGTAAGCGTTGACGATGCCGAACATGCCCTTCTCGATGCCGACCGAGTTCTCGAGTGGCACCGGGTTATCCGTACTGTGATAGCGCAGGAAGATGCGCACGTCGGGGCGGTAGCGTTCTTTGCCTTCGGTGGCGCTGCCGGCCCAGAGGCGCATGCGCATCGACCAGAGCATGATATCGAGCAGGTTGGGTTCCGGGCCGAGTGCCGGCGGCTGCTCGTAGACTCTCTCGCCCAGCACGATCCGCACGGGTTGCTTGAGATCCTTGCCGTAGCGCTCGAGCTCGCTGGCAAGAAAGCGCTCAATCGACTCGAAGTGGCGGTGCTCGAGTTGCTCGAGATACTGCTCCACGACCTCGCTCTCGTCCGCGTTGATCGGGTAGATGCCCACGTACAGGCTGTCCTTCCAGTCCGTGCTGTAGGCGCGCGTCAGCCAGGCGTCTACGGCGACGACGAACAGGACGAGCAGAAGGACGAAGATACGAATCTTGCGGAACATCGATGCGGCAACAAGGCAGAGACAAGCCCTTGATTCAACATCAGTTGCCGCGCCGGTGCCGTGGCCGGCGTCGCACTTTCAGAGGCCGGGACGGCGACTCAGAGCGGCGGCGGACGACGTGCCTCGGTCGCCTGCTCGAAGGCGTAGGCAATGCCGATCAACGAAGGCTCCGTCCACGGCCGGCCTATGAACGAGATGCCAAGCGGCAGGTGCGCGGCGAAACCGGCGGGGACCGTAATGTTCGGGTAGCCCGAGACCGCAGCGTAGCTGCTGCTGCCGACAGCGAACGAGTCGCCGTTAATGGAGTCGATCATCCACGCAGGCCCGTTGCTGGGTGCAATCAGTGCATCCAGCGCGTTGTCTTCCATGGCCTTGTCGAGGGCGGTTCGCATGATGCGCTTGCTCTCGGCGAGCGCGGTCTGGTACTCGTCGCTCGCGAGGTCGCTCTTCGCCTCTGCCGCGAGGAAGAGCTCCTGGCCGAACAAGGGCATCACCTCGTCTGCATTGGCCTCGTTGAAGGCGATCAGCTCGGCCAGGGTGCGCAGGGGTGCCGCGGTCGCGTCGAGGTATTCACCGAGATCGTTGCGAAACTCGTACAGCAAGACGCTGCGCTCGTAGCCACGTGCGGCCTGCGTGTCGAGCTCTATGCCGTCGATGATCTCGGCGCCGGCGGCCTCCAGTGCTGCAATCGACGCGTTGAGAACGCGCTCGACCTCCGGGTGCTCACCGGCGCCGGAGTAATTGCGGATGACGCCAATGCGCTTGCCATCGAGTGCATCGGCGGCAAGATTGGTCGTGTAGTCGTAGGCAAGGTCATCCGGCATGTCGGCGGATGCCGGATCGTCGGTGTCGCGGCCGGTCATTGCCGTGAGCAGCAGGGCGGCGTCGCGCACGCTGCGCGCCATCGGACCTGCGGTGTCCTGGCTGTGCGCTATGGGGATGATGCCGCCGCGGCTGATGAGGCCGAGCGTCGGCTTGATGCCGACGATGCCGTTGGTGGACGACGGGCAGACGACCGAGCCGTCCGTTTCAGTGCCAACGGCCACAACGGCGAGATTGGCAGCCACGGCGACGCCTGAGCCACTCGACGAGCCGCAGGGCGTGCGTGCCGTATCGTAGGGATTCCGAGTCTGGCCGCCGAGGCTGCTCCAGCCGCTCGAGCTGCGTGTCGACCTGAAATTGGCCCACTCACTCAGGTTGGTCTTGCCGAGAATAACCGCGCCGGCATCGCGCAGCCGCTGGACGATAAAGGCGTCTTCCGACGGCGTGTGTTCAGACAGCGCCAGTGAGCCTGCGGTCGTCTTCATACGATCAGCAGTATCTATATTCGCCTTGAGCAGAACCGGGATGCCGTGCAGCGGCCCGCGAGGTCCCGAGGCCAGCCATTCCTCGTCGAGCGCACGTGCGATTGTCAGCGCGTCCGGATTCACCTCGATCACCGAGCTGAGACCCGGCCCATTGCGATCGATCGCTTCGATGCGTTCGACGTACCAGCGGGTCAGGGCTTCGGAACTGAGCTCGCCGCGCTGCATGCGGTCGTGCAGGCCGGCGATATCGGCTTCGCTGAAGTCATCGCGTTGGCGATCGCAGCCTGCGATTGCCAACGCGAGAAGCAGCCACGCAATCAAGCGTGGCCACCTGGATTGTCGTCGCCCGTTCATCGGAATCTCCATCCCTTCCGTGTCAGAGCGGCATTCTCGACCGTACCCGGCCGGTTACCGCGAGGTAGCGATTTGCCCATCGTGACCGAGCGACGAAGGCGTTTCCAGAGCCCCGGAAAATAAAAGGCCCCGCGGCGTGAGCGGCGGGGCCAATTCTCTCTTTTTTTTAAAAGAGGTAACTGCAAATTCGGACGTTGGGCACAGATACTATTTTTATTATTGGATCTGGATCTTGTTGTTTTTGTAGTTATTGTTCTTCTGGCGTCTAAATCCTGTCGTACCCGGTATGCACGGCCGAGCGCAGTTACACTTCGCTTGGGCAGAACTTACAAAGCAAGAGCTGTGCCAAGTGTTCCTCTGAATGTCCGTTTCAATGGTTTACGTCTGCGACGACCAACAGCCGGACCAGTTCTCGAGAGCTTTTGTAAAGAATTCCGACGAAATGCGGTGACGCATTATCAAGCGCCTCCAAGCTATACCCGGCAAACGCCTGAAAACCCTTCGCTTTGTCCGAACGGACCATAAACGCGATCTCCATGACGGTTTCGTATCGAACCCGCATTGGCCGGATGCCGGGTGTCGTAACGCTGCAACAGCAGTTTGGTCATAATCCGTAAAAATTTCCGACAGTCAACGATCGTCGGCATAGTCGAGCAGTCGTCCGAGGCTCATGAAGCGCCCGTTTCGGACCACGCCGACGACATTCCGGACATCGTCGATGCGACCGAGCGGGTCGCCCGCGACGAGCAGCAGGTCTGCCTCTGCACCGACCGACACCCGGCCGAGCTTCAGGCCCAGACCCAGCAGAGTGGCAGCGTCGATGGTGGCGGCTCGCAGGGCATCCGCCGGCGTCAGCCCTGCCTCGACGAGCGCCAGCAGCTCGGCTTGCTGGGCGACGCCGGGCGGCAGACCATTCCCCGAGCTGCCCAGCACGACCTGCGACTGACCCGGCACAAGGGTTGCGCGCGACGGCAGGCGTCGGACCGCGCCGCGGTCGACAGCAAGGCCGCGGGCCTGCCGGCTCTCGAGCAGCCCGTCGAATCCGCGCGTGTCGACATGCGCGAGCGTCGACACCAGGGTCACCGCGCTCTGGCCGTTGGTAAGGTTGAGATCGGCGTAGCGACGGCCGGCAGGCGAGAGGGGTAGCGATTTGCCGCCCATGACGAGATTCGCGCTCGCGCCGAGACCGACCTGCCAGTTGCCGGCAAGAACGGGAACCCCGGCTGCCTGCCAGCGCAGGCTCGCCGCTTTGAGCGACTCCCCGGTGCTGCGATCGCCGGTCAGGACGAACACCCACGGCGGCGGCTCTTGATCAGCAGTCGTGTTGTCGAGTTGTCTGGCTTCGAGAACGCGCGGTCCCGGGGTTGCGGCACTCGACCACTGGCGGTTGAGTTCGCCGGCACGCGGGTCCGCTGCAACGACCGTCGTTACCCCGAAACTCAAAAGGCGCGCGCCATCGCGCGGTGTGACGTCGGGCGGCAGCTCCGCCTGGATGTCGACGAGGCCCGGAACAACGGTAATGTCGCCGACATCGACAATCCCGGCTCCCTCGCGCTGCCCCGCCGGTTCGATGGCCTCGATGATCCCCCTGGCAATGACAATGTCGACGTTCGTTCGGTAGCCGGGTGTCACGCCGTCGAAGAGACGCGCCGCGCGGAGTATGAGCGGCCGCGCTGGCCTGTCGACGCTATCCAGCGCACGGGCGCTAACAGTCGTCGCCGGTGCGAGTGACGGCGACGGGATGCGTGCGCGAAAACCAAGGTCCTTCGCGCGCCACGCATCAAAAGGCCGCTGCCGGATTCTGCCGTTGGCCGTGTACGAGAAGCTCAAGCGATCTCGCCATGCGACTCTCGAGAGAAAGATGTCGTCGTCTTCGACGAGGGTGCGCACGAGGCGCGGCGAGGACAGGATGACCATGTCGATGCTGAGGCCGTTCGCGGCGTGGCGAATGACCGTGACGAGGGAGCCGTCCGGCCGGATCGACGGCGCGGACAGTGCCTCCTCCGTCTCGAGCAGTACTTCCTCGGGTTCGCCGAGCGGGCGCAGGACGAGTTCGTGCAGATCGCCGCGGCGACGAATGAAGACGAGATCCCGGCCATCATCGGACCAGGTGGGCCACAGGTGATCGCCCTCGGTGTGTGTGAGGCGCCAGCGCAGTCCCGTCGCGACGTCGACCTCCCAGAGATCGAGGCCGCGCCCTTTGCTCGCCGCGGTGAAGACCACGCGCTCGCCGTCCGGGTGCCAGTCCGGCTGCTCGTAGTCGTAGGAACCGGCGTCGATGGCAATGGGCCTCGCCGCCTGCCGCTCGATGTCATACACCCAAAGCTCGGTCGACTGCCCCTGTTCGGCAACGTACACGATGCGTTGGCCCGTGCGATCGAAGCGCGGGCCTCGCGCCGGGTGCAGGTCGTTCGGCAGGCGGGTGGCATCACCGCCACCGGGTGGTACGAGCCATAGTCCGCCGATCAGATCGATAACGTGACGGCCATCTGCGCGAACGTCGACCGAAATATTCGTGCCTTCGGTAAGCGTGATCTCGGCCAGCGCAGAGCTGGCTACGAGCAGCAGCGCCGACAGGAGACTGGCGGTCCTAGTCACCGCGCTCGGCCCGAACCGCATCGATCCCCGAGGACGTCGCCTCGAAGCTGATCAGCATGGGACGACAGCAAACCTCGCAGTCCTCGATGTAGGATTGGCTCCCTGCCGAGCCGTCAACGAGCACGCTGATGCTCTCATTGCAGAACGGGCAGGTGAGCGACACTTCTTCGATCAGGTTGTGCATGGCGCTGGCAGGATCACTGGATGCGCGGAGGGTAACAAACCGCCCTGACGACGTCAGTCAGCGTCGCTCACGGCGGTGGCGCCCTCGCGACGAGGATCAGCGGCTACGCTGAATTCCGGCTCACCGCTGGCATTCGACGTCATCAGCGCGGCGGCCACGCCGCCGAAGTACATGTTCGGGCTATCGAAGGCACGCACGGGCAGGGCCACCTCCGGCACATCGAGCCCGGGCTCGGTCATGAGCCGGTCGTGTTTGCCGCTCGTGTCGACGTGCAGGCGTGGATGGGCGATCGCGTCGGCAATCGGCCAGTGAAACTTGAAGCGATTGATCAGCGCCTGCGCCATGGCCGTCGTGATGCGATCCGCCCCTGGCGAACCGACCGCCATGACGTCGTGGCTTTCACTGTCGATGCGCCGGCACACGGACGGTGACATGTTCGACGGCAGTCGTGCACCAACGGGGCCGGCATCGAGACCGCGGCGATTCAGTTCGAGCTCGCCTATGCAGTTGTTGAGCCAGAGCCCCGTGCCGGGTGGCATCTCCCCGGAGCCATAGCCCGATGACGCCGTCACGGCGCAGCCGAGACCCGAGTCGTCGACGGCCGATGTGTGCACGGTCGACGCTGACGTGTAGCGATTGAGCAGCGCGCCGTCCCGCGCGGCCACGAGGAGCCGTGCCGCGGCACTGCCGACGTCGTCGGCCAGGTCGAGTTCACTGCGGCGGAAGTCGAGGCAGGCGTGCTGGATGCCGATGAGATCGCCGACGGCATCACGGCTCCAGTCGTTGTGCCCGGTGCGTGCGAACGCATCGAGCATGGCGGTCAGCACGCTGCCGCCCACCGCGGGTGGCGGGTTGCTCGCAATCTGCCAGTTGCCTAGGCGAGCCACGAGCGACGGCCGTTCGATCGCTTCGTAGGTCTCGAGATCCGCCATCGTCAGCATGCCATCCCCGGCGCGCACGTGGTCGACCATGCGGCGGGCAAGCTCGCCCTCATAAAAGAGGCGGGCGCCGTCCTCGGCGATAGCGGCAAGCGAATCCGCGAGGTGCGGCACGACCACGAGGCTGCCGCGCGGCTTGAGTTGGCGATCGGTGTGCAGAGCGTTGTAGCCGTCGTCGCTGCGTCCGAAAACGAGCTCGCCGCTGTAGCCCAGGTAATAGTGACAGGCCGAGGACAACGGGAATCCGTCCCGGGTTGCGCGGATCGACGGCGCAAACAGGTCCTGCCAGCGCGCCTGCCCGAACCGCCGCCATGCGCTCTCGAGAGCCGCAGGCGATCCCGGGACGCCAACGGCGCCAACGCCAACCAATGTGTCGATGCCGCCGCCGTAGTCCATCGTGATGCGCGTTGTCCCGAGCTTGCGCGCCTCCGGCTCGAGGCCCTTGCCCGGCACGGCAACGTTGCCATCGATCGTGACAGGCTCGAGACCGGGCCCCCACACCGTGACGTAGGCACCGCCGGCCAGTGCGCAGACGCCGGGCTCGGTGTTCATCGTCAGGAGCGATGCCGCAAGCGCGCAGTCGACCGCATTACCGCCGGCCGCCTGCACTTCCATGGCGGCCTCAGCGGCGAGCGTCGATGTTGTCGCGACGGCGACGCGGCGCGTAACGCGTGTCTTCATGCCTGGCAGGTACTGCTGGATCAGCTGTCGAAATGAATGACCGAACGAATGCTCTTGCCTTCGTGCATCAGGTCGAAAGCCCGGTTGATGTCCCCGAGCGGCATCGTATAGGTGATGAACTCATCGATCTTGATGTCGCCTCGCATGTACTGGTCCACCATGCCCGGCAGTTCACTGCGCCCCTTGCAGCCGCCGAAGGCCGAGCCGCGCCAGACTCGACCGGTCACGAGCTGGAATGGCCGCGTCGAGATCTCCTTGCCGGCACCGGCCACGCCAATGATGATCGATTCGCCCCAGCCCTTGTGACAGCACTCGAGCGCCGACCGCATGAGGTCGACGTTACCCACGCACTCGAACGAATAGTCGACGCCGCCACCGGTCATCTCGATGATCACGTCGGTAATCGGGTCGTCGTAGTCCGTCGGGTTGACCGTGTCGGTTGCGCCGAGCTGGGTGGCGAGTTCGAACTTGTCCGAGTTGACGTCGACGGCAATGATGCGGCCGGCCTTTGCCATGACGGCGCCCTGGATCGCGGACAGACCGACGCCGCCGAGTCCGAACACGGCGACCGTACTGCCCGGTTCGACCTTGGCCGTGTTGAGGACCGCGCCAATACCCGTCGTGATGCCGCAGCCGAGCAGGCATACCTTTTCGAGCGGCGCCGCTGCATCGATCTTCGCAACCGAGATTTCGGGCAGCACCGTGTAATGACTGAAGGTGGAGGTGCCCATGAAGTGGTGGACCGGCTTGCCGTTGAGCGAGAAGCGCGAGGTGCCGTCGGGCATGACGCCTTGGCCCTGGGTGACGCGAATCTCCTGGCAAAGGTTGGTCTTGCCCGAGCGGCAGAAGCTGCACTGGCCGCACTCCGGCGTATAGAGCGGTATGACGTGATCGCCAGGGCGCACGCTGGTCACGCCTTCGCCGATCTCCTCGACGACGGCGCCACCCTCGTGGCCGAGCACCGACGGAAACAGACCTTCCGGGTCGTCGCCAGACAGCGTAAACGCGTCGGTGTGACAGACGCCGCTCGCGACGTTGCGGATCAGGACCTCGCCGTAGCGGGGGCCGTCGAGATCGAGCTCCTCGATGACCAGGGGTTTGCCGGCTTCGACGGCAATGGCTGCGCGTGTCTTCATCGTCTCTCCGCAATGTACAGGGGCATGTGCCGCTGGGTCCGGGCACGATACGCGCTTCAACAGGAGCTCGGCAAGGCAGCTTCATCCGCGGTTCAGTTTCAGCCGGCGGCACGCCGATTCCTGTTAAGCCTGAGTTCACGGCTGCGTTCCTAGTCTGGTGGCGTCTCACCAGAAAGAGGGAAGGCCATGAAAACGAAGACGGCCCTGCTCATCACGATGACCCTGGCTGCCGCGCTCGCCGCGGGTACCGCAAACGCGCACGGCAAGCACGCTCGCCATAGCTACGACCGGCATCCGGGCGTGCATTACCACCCGGCGCCGCTCAGGTCGAAGCACATGCCGCGCTGGCTGCGCGACGATCGGCGGTTCCGCCACTGGTATCGGCGATCCGCGGTGAGGCACAACCCTTACCTCCCATGGTGGAAGGTCTATCGGGTCTATGAGCGCAAGGTGCTCTGGCGCCAGGCGTATCGTCCGCCACGGCACTTCCGCCACGATCGATACTGGCGGGAGTTTCGCGACGAACGGGGTTATCGCTATGACGACGATGACCGCCCGCGCCGGCACCGGCGTCGCCAGGGCGGCAGCTGATCCCTGCTGTAGTAAAGCCGCGCTCACGGATTCCGGAGCGTGGCTTCTCAATGCCAGTAGTCTGCGGTACAAGGGGAATCGTCCGGCAGCGGTACCACCCCATGAACCTCAAGGCACTACGCGGCAAGCTCTCCGACATCGATCGGCAGCTCGTCGAACTCATTGCGGCACGTCAGGAGATCGTCGGCGAGATTGGCCGCAGCAAGCTCACGAGCGGCACGGCCACCCGGGACTACGCCCGCGAGAAGGAAGTCATCGACATGGGGCGCAGCCAGGCAGAGGCGCTCGGTCTCGATCCCGAGCTCGCCGAGTCCATCCTGACGCAGCTTATCGAGACCTCGCTTGCGAGCCAGGAGCGGGACCGCGTGCAGGCGGAAGGCCAGGGTGATGGCCGGAGCGTCCTGGTTATCGGGGGTTCCGGCAAGATGGGTCGCTGGTTCGTCGACTTCTTCAGGAGCCAGGGCTTCGCAACCACGACGGCGGATCCTTCCGCCGACGACGGGCCCAATCACTTCCGCAACTGGACGGACGCCGGTCTCGATTTTGATGTGATTGTCGTTGCGGCGCCGCTCGCGGCGTCGGGACGTATCCTGCTGCAGCTCGCCGTACTCAAGCCCAAGGGTCTCATTTTCGATATTGGCTCCCTGAAGAGTCCGCTGATCGACGGCATTAGCGAACTCCGCGAGGCGGGCTGCCGGGTCACATCGGTGCACCCCATGTTCGGCCCCGATACGCGGCTGTTGTCCGGTCGCCACCTGATTTTTTGCGATGCCGGCTGCCCCGAAGCGACCGACGCGGCCAAGGATCTGTTCCGCTCGACCATGGCAGAGCGCCTCGACATGTCGCTCGAGGATCACGACCGCCTGATCGCGTATGTGCTGGGGCTTTCGCACGCGCTCAACATTGCCTTTTTCACGGCCCTTGCCGAGAGTGGCGAGGCGGCGCCGCATCTTGCGCAAATGTCGTCAACGACCTTCGACTCCCAGCTGCTCGTGTCAGAGGCCGTCGCCCGCGACAATCCGCGCCTGTATTTCGAGATCCAGCACCTGAACCGCTACGGCCGTGAGCCGCTCAAGGCGTTGTCGGAGGCGGCCGGGCGCATTCACGAACTCGTGGCGGCGGGTGATGAGCAGGGCTTCGTCGACCTGATGGAAAAAGGCCGGGCGTATTTCGAACTGCGTGGTTGACGCGGCTCGAACTGCGACCGGGATGCGGGCGGCCGCGGTCGTGATCTGGTAGAACCCTGCCTGTAGACACCGCGGACGAACAAGAGCGTGAGCGACGTACCCGATCCAGCGACAGAACTCGAGGCGGCAAGGAGCGAGCTTCGGCGGCTAACCGCACAGGTCAAGCGCAACGAGGACAAGATGCAGAAGAGCCAGGAGCGCGAGCTCCGGCTGCTCAATGCGCCTGACCTGAGGGCGCTGTTCGCCGAGCTGGGGCCGGGTCTCAGGGACAGCTACCAGCTTACCGCCGCGAGCGTCGTTATTCGTGATCCGGACCACGATATTCGTCACCTGCTGCTGGCGGCTGGCGCCGCCGCCGACGAGCTCGACGGTCTTATGCTCGTCGAGACGCTTACGGGCCTCGCACCGCAATACGTGGCCCTGCGCAAGCCATGGCTGGGACCGTACCGGGGCTGCGACCACCAGCTGATCCTGCCCGGCATCGGCGAGAGCGGCAGCGTTGCGATGATTCCGCTCCGGCACCGGGGTGAGCTGATCGGCTCACTGAACTTCGGCAGCGACGACCCGGATCGCTTCAGTCGCGATATGGCGAGTGACTTTCTTGCGCACCTTGGCCTGATCGCGTCGTTCTGTATCGAGAATGCAGTCAATCGTGCGCGCCTGTTGCGCTCCGGTTTTACCGACGTCCTGACGGGCTGGCACAACCGTCGCTACCTCGTCCTGCGTCTCAAGGAGGAGCTGGCGCGGGCGCGACGTGACCGGACGAGAATCGTCTGCCTGATGCTCGACATCGATCATTTCAAGCGCGTCAACGACACCTGGGGACATGCTGCGGGCGACGCAGTGCTTGCCGAACTCGCCCACCGCATCGAGTCACAGGTAAGGAAAAGCGATGTCGCGGCACGCTACGGAGGCGAGGAGTTCGTCGTGCTGATGCCCGATACCGACACCAGCTCGGCCGAACTGCTGGCCGAGCGCATCCGCGCAAGCATTGCTGCGGAACCCATCGATCTGCCGAACGGCGAAACGGTCGCCATGACAACGTCTATCGGTATTGCCTCGGTGCTGCCGGCCGATGACGGCAGCGATCTCAAGACCGAAGGCGAAGCGCTGATCGCACGCGCCGACGTGGCGCTCTACCAGGCGAAGGCAGCGGGCCGGAACCAGACCCGGGTAGAAGCCGCATGAGGTCGGCAATCAACGTAGTGGCCGCTGCACTGGCCATGGCCTGTGCAGGCTGCGGCACCGACAGCCCACCCGAAGAGGCCACACCGCGCCCCGAGCCCGTCGTTGTTTACGTCGACCAGCCTGGCGAGGCTGCTCTGCGACCGGTATTCGCTGCGTTTACGGAGGCGTCCGGCATCCCGGTGACGATTCGCGAGGCGGACCGCGCGAAGAATCTCGACGACGTCATGTCGAATCGTGGCGCTCCGCCGGCCGACGTACTCGTCACCGACAACGTCGGTGACATCTGGGCGGCCGGCGACGATGGTGCCTTGCGCATGCTCGACGACGGCGTCGGTCTCGGCGCCATGCCGGTCACGTTCCGTGACCCGGACGGACAATGGTTCGTGCCGGCAACGACGGTTTTCGTGATAGTGCTCGGCGCATCGGCGGACGATCTCGATCCGCGCTCTCTCAAGTCTCTGACGGAGCCGGCCTACGAGGGTCGGGTCTGCGTGGTCAGCAGCGAGTCGCCTGACACGCAGGCGCTCATTGCGGGGCTGATTGTCGAACACGGCGAACGGCCCGCCGAGATCATCGCCCGCCAGTGGCAGCAGAACCTTGCGCGTGCGCCATTGCCCACGGGCAAGCGGGTCATCGATGCCGTCGTGGAGGGCAGCTGCGATGTCGGTATCGTCACGACACGCGATCTCCGGGCGGCGGATAACGCTCCGCCGCGCTCCGTGCGCCCGGCCATCGTGTACCGCAACGGCTTCGGCGTTGGCCTCGCACGCCACGCACGCTACCCCGAGTCGGGTCGCGAGCTCGTCGCCTGGCTGGCTCGACCGGAGAACCGGCAGCGCTTTGCCGAGGCCGCGCTCGCCGACGCTGTCGGCGACGACGAGGCGGCTTATGCGCTTGCCGCGGTTGGCTGGCGCTTCGAGGAAGCGCGGCTGCTCGCAGAGCGCGCCCGCTGGCGCTAGCCCGCTATTCCTCCTGCCAGTCCGGAACGCGACCCGGCGTATACGGTGCGCCGAGTGCCTCGAGACGGTTTTCGAGACGCTCGATATCGCTGCTGACGCTCTTGAGGCGGGCGAGCGCGTCGCCGAACGCCGCCGCTGCTATCGCGTAGGACTCCTCGTACATACCCGGCACGTCCGAGCGCACGTTCAGCAGCAAGCTGTAGACCGCGCCGGCGCGCGTCGCGATCGACCATGGGACGGGCTCATCGCGCGAGGCGATCGTGCTGTCGCCGGATAATGCAACCGCAATGTCGTCTAGGCGCGCCTCGTAGGCCCGCAGGTCCTGCTCGTCGCCTTCGCTCGCCGCCGGGGTCATCGGAATGGCGGCCTTCAGGTGATCGATCCGGGCTTGCAGTTCGGCAACATGGGCCTCGGCACCTTTGACTGCGCGGTAGAGTTCCCCGGCCTTTTGCTGGAAGGCCAGTACCTCGACAGGCGCGGTACTCGTTTCGGGGCTCTGCGGCAGGGATCGCACCGTGAAGCGCTCCGGACCGGCCAGCTCCGTCAACTCACCCTGTGCGCGCCTGGCCAGCGTGACCGTGTAGTTGCCCGGGGCGACGAGCGCGCCGACCGGTCCCGTATTCCACGGCACCTGGAACGCCGGAGGCTTGAGCCTGACCGGGTCGACGGGCGGCAGCCTCAAGTCCCACGCCGTGCGATGCAGACCGGCGGCCGTTTCGCCAGCGACCTGCCTGACGAGATCGCCGTTGCTGTCGCGAACGATCAACAGGATGGCCGGATCGTCCTCGCGGTCCTCGGCGCGCAGCGACTCCCAGTCCGGGTACGGCGTGTCGTCTCCTTCCTTCTCGGCCTCGATCTCCGCCTTGCGGCGTTGCGTACCGCTGCTCTCGAGATCCTCCTCGAGCCAGTAGGTAAATACGGCACCAAAGGGCGGGTTGTCGGCCGCGAAGAAATCCGCGCCGAGGAAGCCTTTCTGGCCAACGCCGAAGCGGTCGCGCTCCACGTACAGCCACGGGTTACGAACAGCAAACAGATGCGCCGTATCGAGATCCGACGGGGAGGTCCGGAGCGGCGAGTAGTCATCGATGATGTAGACGCCTCGACCGAAGGTGCCCACAACGAGATCGGTTTCTCGCCGCTGGATTTCGAGATCACGCACGGCAATCGTCGGCATGCCGTTCTTGAGCTGTTGCCACGATTTGCCGCCGTCATTCGTAAAGAACACGCCGAACTCGGTACCGACGAACAGGAGGTCCGGGTCGACGTGGTCTTCGACGATCGTGTGTGCGCTGCCGCGTTCGGGCAGGTTGGATGAAATCAGCTTCCAGCTCTTGCCTCGATCGTCGGTACGCAGCACGTAGGGCTGGTGATCGCCGCGCTTGTGATTGTCGATGGTTGCGTACGCAACGTCGGGGTCGTGCAGCGAGGCGACGACGTCCTCGATCAGGGACATGTCGGGGACACCGCGGAAGGAGTCGGTGCGACGCCAGTTCTCGCCATTGTCCTCGGTGACGTTCATGACGCCGTCATCGGTGCCGACGTAGATCAGGCCTTCGACGAGCGAGCTTTCCGAGAGCGCTATGGCTGCGCCGTAGAAAGAGGTCGAGTCGTTCTTGGCAATGGCGTCGACACTCCATACCCGGTCCATGACGTCGAGCGCATTTCGGTCGAGCTGGCGCGTGAGGTCCGGACTGACGGCCCGCCAGGTGTTGCCGCGATCATCGGAGCGGAACAGCTTCTCGGCGGCGTAGTAGATACGCCTGCTGCTATGCGGGCTAACGATAATCGGAGTGTTCCAGTTCCATTTGTAGTTGTTCTCGTCCTGCCCGGGATGTGGCGCAATGAAGACGCGCTCACCCGTCCGCTTGTCGTAGCGGGCGAGGCCGCCGTACTGGTACTGGGTGTAAATGATGTTCGGGTCTTCAGGATCGAAGGCTGCCTCGTAGCCGTCGCCGAACAGCACCAGGGTCCAGTCGTCGTTGGTGATGCCGTGGCGATACGTGGTGCGTGATGGGCCACACAGCGAGTTGTTGTCCTGCGTGCCGCCGCAGACGTTGTAGAACGGCTCGGCGTAGTCCGGCTGGATGCGATAGAACTGTGCGATGGGCAGGTTCGCGATCCAGCGCCAGTTGGCGCCCGTGTCGTAGCTTTCGTAGATGCCGCCGTCGCCACCGATGACGAGGTGGGCGCTGTCGTCAGGGTCGATCCAGAGCGCATGGTCGTCGACGTGGCGGTGCTCGAAACCCAGCGGTGCCCAGTTGCGTCCGCCGTCGTTGCTGATCTGGGTAAACGTATCGACCGAGTAGATGCGCTCCGGGTTTCCGGGGTCGACGATGATCTCGTTGTAGTACATGGCGCTCGTGGTCGCGTGATCGGAGCGCTTTTCCCAGTTGAGGCCGAAGTCCGCGGAGTGGTAGATCCCGCGTTCTTCCTTATTGGCCTCGACGATGGCGTAGATGCGGTCAGCATGTCCCGGCACGCCGGCAAGGCCAATGCGCCCCATGTTGTCTTTCGGCAGGCCGGCCTCGATCTTGGTCCACGTCTGTCCGCCGTCGCTGGTTCGGTGAATGCCGCTGCCCGGGCCGCCGTTGATGAGCGTCCAGACATGCCGGCGGCGCTGGTAACTCGACGCCACGATGCGATCGCTGTCGTCCGGATCGACGACGAACTCGTTGATGCCCGTGTTCTCGTCGACGGTCAGGATAGCTTCCCAGTTTTCGCCACCGTCGGTCGTCTTGTACAGGCCGCGATCGCCACCCGGACTCCACAGCGGACCTTGTGCTGCGACCAGCACCGTGTCCGAGTCGTTCGGGTCGATCCAGATCTGGCTGATGTGCCCCGAGTCCTCGAGACCCATGTTGCGCCACGTCGTGCCGCCGTCCACTGATTTGTAGACGCCGTCGCCGAACGCGACGCTGCGCTGGGCGTTGTTCTCACCGGTGCCAACCCATACGACCTGCGGATCGTTCGGATCGAGCTCGACGACGCCCAGAGCGTAGGAGCCTTGCTTGTCGAACAGCGGCGTCCAGGTCGTGCCGTTATTGCTCGTTTTCCAGAGACCCCCCGAGGCGATCGCGGCGTAGTACACGTGCGAGTGATCCGGGTGAAAGGCGAAGTCGGCGATGCGTCCTGATATCAGGGCCGGGCCGATGGAACGAAGCGGGATGCTGGCGAGTTTGTCGTCGGCGTAAGTGGCCGGCGCAAGTGCCAGCAGTCCGAGGCCTGCAAGTGCGGCCCGGGCAATGAGTCGACCCGGCATGGTGATCCTCTCTTTATTCTTCCAATTGCTGTGCCGGCATTCTAGCCAATCACGGCGCTTCAGCGGTATCGCGGGCTCCGCGCCATCAGGATAAGGAACAGCGGTACGCCGACCGCGGCGGTCAATGCACCGACCGGCAGCTGCCGCGGTGCGAGCACCGTGCGCGCCAGCGTGTCGGCTAACACGAGCAGCGTGCCCCCGGCCAGTGCCGATGCGGGAATGACGATGCGGTGGTCGCTACCGACGATCAGCCGAATGAGGTGGGGCACGATCAGGCCTACGAATCCGATGACGCCGACCGTCGTCACGGCGATCGCCGTGGCCAGCGAGGCAATGACGAAGATGCCGTAGCGCAGTTCCCGGACCGGCAGGCCGACAATGCTTGCCTGCAGTTCGCCGCGGGCGAGTACGTTGAGGTGTCTCGACAGCAGGAGCGCGGTGGTGCCGACCAGTGCAAGTACGACCAGGCTCTGCGCCGGCTCGTAGGCGAAGCTCAGGTCACCCATTAGCCAGAACAGCATGCCGCGGAGCGCACGATCCGGGCTCAGCGCAAGCAGCAGCGTCGTCGCGGCGCCGAAGCCCGCGGCGAGCACAATGCCGGTGAGCAGCAGTCGCGTTGGCGTCCAGCTGCCGGTGCCGTGTGCGACGGCGAAGACAATCAGCGTCGCGACCATGGCGCCGGAGAACGCCGCGGCGTCAACGAAAAGACCCGGCAGCCCGAGCAGGATCGCAATGAGTGCGAAGACGGCGGCTCCGCCCGAGCTGCCCAGGATGTAGGGTTCGGCAAGCGGGTTGCGCAGCAGCACCTGCATCAACACACCGGCAATGGCGAGTAGACCGCCGACCGCAAAGGCTGTCAGCGCCCGCGGCAGGCGAAGCTCGAGGACGAGTTCCCGCGCGGTGTCGGGCGCGTTGCCCGTGAGCGCCTCGAGGCTCCCGGCAATGCCGAGTCCGGCGCTGCCCGAGACGATGGCAATGACGATGGCAACCATCGCGAGACCGGCAAGGCAGAGAAACAACAGGACTGGTCGGGTCGGGTTCACGGTGCTCGGCGGCTCTCCAGCGTGCGGGCCCGGGCGAGCTGCCGAGGCTAAATCAAAGCCTCGTCAGCGCACAAGCGATGCGCATGATGGTAACCTCGACGCCAGTTGAGATTTGTATCGGTTGCGATGAGCAACGACTGGATTGACGAGGAAGGCTTCCGGGCCAACGTCGGCATCATCCTCGCGAACGAAGACGGCAAGCTCTTGCTCGGCGGTCGCGTTGGCGCGAAGGGATGGCAGTTCCCGCAGGGGGGCATGCTGGTCGACGAGGGTGCCGAGGAAGCGATGTACCGCGAGCTGCACGAGGAAGTCGGCCTGTTGCCCGACGACGTAGAGCTCCTGGCCGTAACCCGTGACTGGTTACGGTATCGTCTGCCTGACCGCTTCGTCCGCAAGAAATCGACGCCGCTATGCATCGGCCAGAAGCAGCGCTGGTTCCTCTTGAGATTGAATACCGATGAGGAACGCATTCGCTTCGACCGCGGCGACAAGCCCGAATTCGATAGGGTGCGCTGGGTCGATTTCTGGCGACCCGTCAACGAAGTGATCTATTTCAAGCGCCGCGTGTACGCGCGCGCCCTGCACGAGCTCGGCCCGTCGGTCTATCCGGAGGGCCTGCCGCCGCGTCCCCGTTGGTGGCCGAAGCGATGGCGAGCGGTGTTCGACAAGGACATCCGCGCCGCTGAAGCGGATCAGCCAGATAGTGCCAACGGGCCCTAGTAGGGTTTCGCGACGGCGAGCAGAATGATCCCGAGCAGGAAGACGACCGGGATTTCGTTGAACCAGCGCAGCCATCGTGTGTCAGGCGGCATGTCCCGCGCCTTCAGTCGCCGCATCCAGACGAGACAGCGATAGTGATAGACCGCAAGGCCCGCCAGCAGCGCCAGCTTGGTGTGGAACCAGCCGATGCCAAGAAGAGCGCTGTTCAGGACCAGCAGCCAGAGGCCGAACGCCAGCGTCACGATGGCGCCCAGGGTCATGATGGCGAAGAGCCGGCGCTCCATGACCACAAAGCGCTCCAGGCTGAGTTCGTCCTCAGTCATGGCGTGGTAGATAAAGAGCCGCGGCAGGTAGAAAAGCCCGGCGAACCACGTAACCATGAAGGCTACGTGTAAAGCTTTGATCCAAAGGTACATTTGCAAGATTCGCGTCGACGCTCGCGGCTGGCCCGGGCCAGAGTTTGCCCGATGGCAACAGTTGGAGCCAGCCTGTCGGCGTGCCGCAAACGTGACCTGGCGCACTTCTGTTGCTTCGCCCCTCCGCGTAGCATAACGTCTTTACGCGGTAATACCGCGCTCTGGGCAAATCGCACGATGCAATCTACCGGCAAGGACACAAACCTGGCCATGCGCCTCGTCTTGGGCGGGCTGGTGCTCGCCGTCGTCTATCTCGTATTCGAGTTCGGGCGAATCCAGGCCGGCTACAACATTGTGGATGCGGTGTCCGAGCGCAACGACTTCCGCGCGACGATCAGCGGGCTCGAGGCCGAGATCAAGCGGCTCAATGAGCAGATTGTCATGCTCGAAACCGAGGCCGAGATCGAAAGTACGGCCTATGACGACGTCGAGGCGAGCCTGGTCGACCTGCAGGCAAAAATCCAGGAGCAGCAGGACGCGATCGCGTTTTACCGCGGTATAGTCTCCCCGGCTGACGGCAATGCCGGCCTCCGGGTGCAGGACTTAAGGCTGAGCCGTGCCGACCGCGAGCGGAGCTGGAACATCCGTCTCGTGCTCGTGCAGGCAATGAAACACGACCGCAAGGTGTCCGGCGACGTGCTGATCACGATCACGGGCACCGAAAACGGCGAGCCGAGGAGTTACAGCTACCGGGACCTCCTGCCCGCCGACGCCGACGGCTCGTGGGTATTTTCGTTTCGCTATTTCCAGGATTTCGACCGTGAAGTGGTGCTTCCGGATGGCTTCATGCCCGAGGAGGTCACGGTATCCGTCCAGTCTCGAACGCGTTCGATCGCGAGTATCGAGGAGATTTTCAGCTGGTCGTCCCATTTAGGGTGACGCGACCGGCCTGCCATTCACGGAGCTAGCAGCATGTTTGGACGCAAGAACAACCGGCACAACATTGCCAATACGATTGTCGCCATTGATACGCAGATCAAGGGCGACCTGCACTTCAAGGGCGGCTGCCACGTCGACGGCGTCATTCACGGCAACGTTACGGCTGACCCGGACAGCGAGGCATCCTTGAGTCTCGCCGAAGGCGGCACCATAGATGGTGGGGTGACCGTGCCGCACGTGCTGCTCGAAGGCATCGTCAAGGGCGACGTATTTGCCAATAAGCGTGTGATTCTTGGTGCAACCGCGCGCGTCGTCGGGAATGTGTATTACAATCTGATCGAAATGGCGATTGGTGCCGAGATCAACGGTAAGCTGGTTCACCAGCCGGAAGGCCAGGTGCCGCTGCTCGAACAGACCGCCAAAATCGATGAGACTGCCGCCATGCCCTCGGAGGCCTGAGGTCGGCACAAACAAGTCGAGGAAGCTTTATGTCCACCGAAAACATGCAGTCTATGCCCCCGGCACCGCTGGTGTTCACCGACGCGGCCGCAACCAAGGTCAGCGAGCTACTGCGCGACGAGGACAACCCGGACCTCAAGCTTCGCGTGTACATCTCGGGTGGCGGTTGCTCCGGATTTCAATACGGCTTTACATTCGACGAGACACTCGAGGACGGCGACAGCCAGGTCGTGAACCAGGGCGTCACGCTGGTCGTCGACCCAATGAGTGTGCAATACCTGATGGGGGCCGAGATCGACTACCAGGAAGATCTTTCCGGTGCCCAGTTCGTGATTCGTAACCCGAACGCGACCACCACCTGCGGCTGCGGATCCTCCTTTACCGTCTAGCGGAGCCAGCGCCCTGTCTGCAAGGCCGGATAGCGTTTCCACGGACAGTCCGAACGACCAGCCGGACCGGCAGGCTTCCGAAGCGGTCATCGCCGCCGTCGACCTGGGATCGAACAGCTTTCACATGATTGTTGGCGAGCTCCGCCACGGTCAGCTCATCATAATCGACCGACTGCGCGAGACCGTGCGCCTCGCCGAGGGGCTTTCGCAAAAGGGTGACCTGTCTCGAGCGGCGCGGCTTCGCGCGCTCGACTGCCTGTCCCGCTTCGGCGAACGCCTGCGCGACATGCACGCATCCAGTGTCCGTGCGGCCGGCACCAGCACGATCCGCCGCGCGCGCGAGGACAGCAAGTTCATGGCCGAGGCCGAGCGGGCGCTGGGACATCCGATTGACGTCATCTCCGGACGCGAGGAAGCGCGGCTAATCTATCTCGGCGTGACCCAGAGTCTGCCGCCCAACGATGGCTGGCGGCTCGTCATGGACATCGGCGGCGGAAGCACCGAGCTGATCCTCGGGGAAGGCGCTCGGGCACAGTCCCTGGAGAGTCTGCATCTCGGCTGCGTGTCGATGACAGAGCGCTTCTTCCCGGATGGCAAGATCACCGCGAAGGCCTTTGCGAAGGCGCGCACGGCGGCCCGGCTCGAACTCCGGCCGATCAAGCAGTATTTCCGCAAGCAGGACGCCGTCGAGGCCATCGGTACCTCGGGCACGATACTGTCGACCGAGCGAGTCGCAACGGAGCTCGGCCTATGCGACGACGGCAAGCTCGATCTGGCCGCCGTCGAGGAGCTCATTCGCAAGGTGACCGCATTCGGTCACATCGACGAAGTATCCCTGTCGGGACTCAGTACCCGCCGCGCGCAGGTCTGGCCGGGCGGCCTATCGATACTTGCCGAGTTGCTCGATGGTTTGCGGATAAGCTCGCTCGGCGTCTCCGACGGGGCGCTCCGCGAAGGCCTCCTGTACGACCTGCTCGGTCGCATGCGTCATGAGGACGCGCGCGAGCGCACCGTGCGCGCCATGGAGGATCGCTACAACGTCGACAAGGAGCAGTCCGGCCGGGTTGCCGGCCTAGCCAACGAGCTCCGTAAGCAATGTGCCAAGGCCTGGCGTCTCAAGAGCGATCTTGCCGCCAGCATTCTCGACTGGTCGGCGCGACTGCATGAGATCGGTCTCGATATTTCCCACGACGGATACCAGCGGCACGGCGCCTACGTGGCAGAACACGCGGACATGCCGGGATTCCCGCGTGCCGAGCAGCGATTCATGGCTTTCCTGATCGGTAGTCAGCGACACTCCATCAAGCTGCGTTTCCAGAAGAATCTGCCGCGCGACTGGCGTGAGCCAGCGCTAAGGCTGGCCATCCTGCTAAGGCTGAGCGTGCTGCTGAACCGCAGCCGGGCCGGAAGCGACGTGCCTGTGCCGACCATCGAGGTGAAGAAGGATCAGCTGCACCTGACGTTCGACCGCGCGTGGCTGGATGCCAATCCGCTGACCGAAGCGGATCTCAAGCGCGAACGACGCTATCTCGAGGACGTCGGCTACAAGCTCAGGTACGACTAGGCGTCGGTCAGTTCGGCAAGGCGAGGCGTTCCAGGAATGACTCCTGCGCAGAGATGCGCTCGCTGTCGTCCGGTGACAGGCGCTCATAGTGGCCGTCACCGTAAAGCCGCCAGGCGTAGGAGTTGTCGGCAAGATAGAGCTCGAGGTCGGCTTTGATCTTCGTCTTGAGGACCTCGTCCACGATCGGGAAGCACGACTCATTGCGCCTCAGCAGGTTGCGCTCCATCCAGTCGGCACTCGCACAGTAGACTTCCTCGTCGCCGCCGTTCTGGAAATAGTAGACGCGGGAATGCTCGAGGAAGCGGCCGAGAATCGATCGCACGGTGATGTTGTCCGACAGGCCCAGTACGCCCGGGCGCAGTGAGCAGATGCCGCGAACGATCAGGTCGATGCGGACGCCCGCCTGCGACGCGTCGTAGAGCGCGTTGACGACGTTCGGTTCGTTGAGCGAATTCACCTTGGCGATGATCCGCGCGTCGCGGCCGGCGCGGGCGTGCTCGGTCTCGCGCTCGATCTTCGCAATGACAGCGTCGAAGAGGTTGAACGGCGAGGTCAGCATCAGCTTGAGATCGCGAGCCTCTGTCAGGCTCGTCAGCTGCATGAAGACCTTGTGCACGTCCTCGCCGAGCTTGGGGTCGCTGCTCAGGTAGCCGTAGTCCGTGTAGAGCCGCGACGTGCTGTGGTGATAGTTACCCGTGCCGAGGTGCACGTAGCGCTTGAGTTTGTCCCCTTCGCGGCGTACGACCAGCGTCATCTTGGAGTGGGTCTTGTAGCCGACCAGCCCGTAGACCACGTGCGCGCCGGCTTCCTGTAGCCGGTTCGCGAGCGAAATGTTGGCGGCCTCGTCGAAGCGCGCCATGAGTTCGATGATGACGGTGACCTCTTTGCCGGCGCGCGCCGCGGCGACCAGGTGGTCGACAATAGGGCTCTTGGCGCCCGTCCGGTAAAGCGTAATCTTGAGCGCCAGCACGTCGCGATCGACCGCTGCCGACTTTATGAAGTCGATGACCGGCGAGAACGCGTGAAAGGGGTGGTACATCAGGACGTTGGTCTTGCGCTTCAGCGTATCGAACACGTTGGCGCCTGACGTCAGGGACCGGGGCTGACCCTGGGTGAACGGCGGGTACAGGAGTTCAGGCCGATCATCGAGGTCGCAGACCGTCGCGAGGCGATTGAGGTTGACCGGTCCCTCCACGAGGTACATGTCCGATTCGCTCAGGCCGAAGTGACCCAGCAGGAACTGCTGAAGATCTTCCGGGCACTCGTGACCGACCTCGATACGAACGGCTGCCCCGTACCGGCTCGCCTCGAGTTCGCCCTCAAGCGCGCGAACCAGGTCGCTGACCTCTTCCTCGTCGACGTACAGGTTGGAGTTCCGCGTGACGCGGAACTGGTAACAGCCATCGACGCCGAGCCCCGGGAACAGGCTTTCGACATGAACCCGGATGATCGATGACAGGAACACGTAGCTGTGCGTGTCGGGTTCGCTCAGGTGCTCCGGCAGCTTGATGATGCGCGGCAGCGAGCGCGGCGCCTGCACCATACCGCGGTGACGCATGCGCCCGTAGGCGTCGCGGCCACGCAGGCGCACAATGAAGTTCAGGCTCTTGTTCAGGACCTGCGGGAAGGGGCGCGACGGGTCGAAAGTCAGCGGCGTCAGCACCGGGACGACCTGCTCGTGGAAGTAGTCTTCCAGCCATTTCTGCTGGTCTTCGTTCCACTCTTCGCTGCGCAGGAACGGTACGCCTGCCTCGGCGAGCCGCGGGAACATCACCTCGTTCAGGAGCGCATACTGGCGTTCGACGACGCCGAGCATGCGATGTCGGAGTACCTCGAACACCCGCTGCGCCGGCAGCTGCTCCGGGCCCTGGGCGAGCGCGCCGATCTCCATGCGCTGCTTGAGTGCCGCGACCCGGATCTCGAAGAATTCATCAAGGTTTGTGCAGGTGATACACAGGAACCGGAGCCTCTCGAGGAGCGGCGTCTCTTCATCCTCGGCGAGTTCGAGCACGCGCTTGTTGAACTCGAGCATGCTGAGCTCGCGATTGATGTAGAGATCCGCAGGTGGCAGCGTCGGCGTGTCCACGTTCGATTCCGTGTGAGTGAGCCCTTCAGTATAGCAATGCCCTGCGCCGTGTCCGGCGATGGATCACACTATCCCGAGGGCGGTCCGGCGATCAGGGCAGGTACAGGGCGCCGAGCGGGATGGGCCGGCTGGCCCCCGTGACAGCGGGGCGGTTGCCGGCGCGCCCGGCAAGGCGTTCGCGCGCCAGCCAGGCGAAGGCCGCAGCCTCGACCCAGTCCGGCCCGAGTCCGTGGCTATCCGTGGTTCGGACCTCCACGGCCGGCAGGAGTTCGTCGAGGCGCTGCATCAGGGCCTTGTTGTGTGCGCCGCCGCCGCAGACGTAGAGCTTCTCGGCGACGGCATTGGCCGTGACCGCCTCCGACAGGCTGACCACCGTCAGTTCCAGCAGCGTCGCCATGACGTCCTCGGGGTCAAGGCCGTCCGGCATCAGGCCGGCGAGCCACTCGAGGTTGAAGTGTTCGAAGCCCGTACTCTTCGGCGCCGCCCGGGCGAAATACTCGTCGCCGAGCAGCGCGTTGAGCAGCTCGTGATTAACGGTGCCTGTGCTTGCCCAGTCGCCGTCACGGTCGAACGGTGCGCCGGAGTGCTGGCGAACCCAGCCGTCCATTAGCGTGTTACCGGGTCCAGTGTCGAATCCTGCCAACAGGCCGTTGCCACCCAGCACCGTGATGTTGGCGATACCGCCAATGTTTGCAACGATCGTGACCACGCCTTCCTCGCCGAACAGCCAGTCGTGAAACGGCGGCACGAGCGGCGCGCCCTGGCCGCCAAGCGCAAGGTCCTGGCGGCGGAAGTCCGCCACGGTGGGAATACGGGTCTGGGCGACAATCTGCGTCGGGTCGCCAACCTGCAGCGTAAACGGCGGCGTCGCATCCGGACGGTGGCGAAGTGTCTGGCCGTGACTGCCGACCGCCTCGATGTCTTCGGCCGCATGACCGGCCTCATCGAGCAGGGTGACGACGGCATCGGCAAACGCGCGGCCAACACCGGCATCGAGGGCGCCAAGTTCATCGAGGCCGAGGCTGTGCGGATCCTGTATGGCAGCCTTGAGCTCGGCGCTGAGGGCGTCCGGGTAGGGCAGTGTTTCCGCCGCCAGCAGTTCGACCGAGCGGTCGCCGAAGGAGGCGAGCACGGCGTCGATCCCATCAACACTCGTGCCCGAGATCAGGCCAACGTAAAGATCGGCAGGCACCGTGCGTCAATTCGCCTGAAAGGCGGTCGTCGCAAGCTGGGTACGCTTGAACTGCTCGAGTTCTTCGAGAATGGGCGCGGCCTTGGCGCGGAAGGCGTCACGATACCTGTCGGCGATCGGGTCGGCCTGCGGCAGCGCGACGGTCCGCGGATTACGATGTACGCCGTTCAGCCGATACTCATAGTGCAGGTGATTTGCCGTTGCGAGACCGGTTGCGCCGACGAAGCCGATCGTCTGGCCCTGGATGACCCTCGAGCCCAGCGGTGCCTTCGCGGCGAAGTTCGACATGTGCGCGTAAAGGGTCGTGATATTACCGCCGTGCTGCAGGATCACGGTCTTGCCGTAGCCCGACTTGGTGCCACGGAATATGACCTTGCCGTCGCCGGCGGCCTTGATTGGCGTTCCTCTCGGCGCTGCATAGTCGACGCCGCGATGCGCGCGGATCGTGTTCAGGATCGGGTGCCGGCGGCGAGGATTGAAGTTCGAGCTGATACGCGTGAAGTCGACCGGGGCGCGCATGAATGCCTTACGAACGCTCAGGCCCTCGGGCGTGAAGTAGTCGGAGCGACCCGTATCGTCGATGAAGCGGATCGCGCGATGCGTCCGGCCGTTGTTGTTGAACTCGGCCGCGACTATCTCGCCGTCCGTCACGTATTCACCGTCCTGCCAGATTTCCTCGAACAGGACGTAGAAGTTGTCGCCCACCCGGATGTCGAGCACGAAATCCACGTCCCAGGCGAAGATGCCTGCGACGTTCATGACCGTGCGATCCGTGAGACCCGCATCGGCGCCCGCCTCGAACAGCGACGATTCGATGGCCCCGTAGGCCTTGCGCATACGCGTTTCGACGGGGCGCTCAACGATCTCGGCGGCAAAGCCGTCGGCGCCACGCTCGATCGACAGGGCACTCGTCAGGTCGAGCTTGGAATACAGGCTGATCAGGTCACCGCCATCGTGGCGAATCTCGAAGGTGTCGCCGGGCTTCAGCCGGCGAAATCGCTGGCGGGCCTCCTCGAGCTTCGCAATGGCTGCAAGGTGCCCGATGTTCAGCCGGTTCTTCCGGAACAGGCCGTCGAGCGTGTCACCTTTCTGGATGGTGAGCTTGAGCGTCTGGTACTCGGGCTCGGGTGGCGCTGCCGGCTCCTCGGCAGCCACGACGGCTGGTGGCAGTACCGGTTCCGTTGGCACGTCGGCGGGTGCGACCGGTGCTGTCGTGGCCGACATGCCGGCATCCTGCGGTAAGGCTTTCGGTTCCGGTGATTCGGTCAGGAGGGAGAAGCCGATGACGGCAACGAGGGGGACAACCAGGCCCAGGGCAAACCACTGGGGCGCACGCGAATTCTTCGGTGTGCCGACGCTCGCTAACTTGTAGTCATGGAGTAGCGGAGAGACGGGACGAGGCAAGTCGGCACTTCCTGGCTGCGAGTTGCCGGTACTGTAACCAACGGTTTATGTCAGGTCAAAAGAAACCTGTTGTAAGTCATGGTGTTAAAGCTAAAAGCTGGACGTGGTCGCGGCAGGGTCTTCGGGCGCAGCAATTCCCGCCCTGCGGACCCCCTGAAGCACCGCGAGGATGCTACAGTTCGCGTTTTTCCCTAACCCCGGGCACGGCAGGCATGAGTACGATTGACGAGACACTGGCAGAGCTTCGACGCGGCACCGACGAGGTACTGCCGGACGGCGGACTCGAGGCAAAGCTCAAGAAAGGCCGCCCGCTGATCGTCAAGGCAGGCTTCGACCCTACCGCGCCGGACCTGCACATCGGGCATACGGTCCTTATCAACAAGATGCGCCAGTTCCAGGAGCTCGGTCATGATGTCGTATTCCTGATTGGCGACTTCACCGGGATGATTGGTGATCCGTCCGGGAAGAACGCCACGCGCCCTCCGCTGACGCCCGAGGAGATCAAGGCCAACGCGGAGACCTACGAGGCGCAGATCTTCAAGATTCTCGATAAGGACCGGACGCGGGTTGCATTCAACTCGACCTGGGTCAACGAGCTGGGCGCGGCCGGCATGATCAAGCTTGCGGCGCGGCACACCGTCGCGCGAATGCTCGAACGTGATGACTTTAACAAGCGCTACACGAACGGCCAGCCAATCAGCATTCACGAGTTTCTCTATCCGCTCGTACAGGGCTATGACTCGGTGGCGCTAAAGGCGGATGTAGAACTGGGCGGCACGGACCAGAAGTTCAATCTCCTCGTGGGCCGGCAGCTGCAGCAGGACTTCGAGCAGGAGCCGCAGGTCGTCATGACAACGCCGCTGCTCGAGGGCCTCGATGGCGTGCAGAAGATGTCCAAGTCGCTCGGCAACTATATTGGGATTACGGATGCGCCCGAAGAGATGTTCGGCAAGCTCATGTCGATTTCCGATGAGTTGATGTGGCGCTACTTCGAAGTTTTGAGCTTTCGCTCGCTCGACGATATTGCGGCACTGAAGAAGGCCGTGGCGGATGGTATGAACCCGCGCGACGCCAAGTTCGAGCTCGGCCGTGAGATCGTTGATCGTTTCCACGGCAGACAAGCGGCCGAGGCCGCGCAAGCTGCCTTCGTCGCGCAGTTCCAGAAGGGTGCGCTGCCCGAGGACATGCCTGAAGTCAGCGTCGACGCCGAGGACGGGCAGGTCGGCATTGCTCACCTGTTGAAGCGTGCCGGTCTCGTCAGCAGCACGTCCGAGGCGTTCCGTATGATCAAGCAGGGCGCCGTTCGAATCGACGGGGAACGAATCGAGGACCGCGGGCTCGAAATCAGTGCCGGGTCGACCGGCGTTTACCAGGTCGGGCGGCGACGCTTCGCCCGCGTCAGCGTGAATTGACGAAGGACAGGCATTTGAAGACGGGACGGATGGTGTTGGCGCGGGCAGCGCTCGGGCTGGGGCTCCTGATGACGACGTTCGCTGCCGGTGCACAGGATGCGGACCGCGATGCGGCCATTGCACGGGACAACGAACAGCGCGAAGCGATGCGCGGCGGTATCGAGGCCGTGGTTGACGCCGTGAACGCCGGCTCCTTTGCACTGGTAGCCGGGGCGATCGACGAAGAGGATATGCTCGAACGTATCTTCGGGCTGCGCCTCATTGACCAGCGGGTCAAGAAGCAGTTTCGCGAAGGCTTCGAGAACTGGCTGCCTGCAACCGTCGAGATGCAGGTCAAGGGACGGCAGCAGAGCCCGGTCCGCGCGACGCTCCTCGGTTTTAGATCGCGCGGTAACCAGGGGCTTGCCGTTGTGCGCTACGACCTCGAGAACTTCCAGTTTGCCTATCACGAGTACGAGCTTTCGCTCGACCGCAACGACAACCTTGTCATCGTGGACTGGACGGATTTCTACTGGGGCGAGCGCTTCTCTGATGGCGTCGGTACGTCGCTGGTCATGGCTCAGCCCAGCAAGCAGGCGGTGCGCAAGCTCGTCGACAAGCAGAACCTGAGCGAGTCCGACATGTTCCAGCTCACCGAGAGCCTGAAGGCCCTGCGTGACTTCCAGGTCGATCGCTTCTTCGAGATTGTCGGTGGCATGGACGAGTCGCTGGCGCGCCAGCGCGTGCTGGTTCACGGCGGCGTCAAGGCGACCAAGCAACGCCGCGCCCGGCGCCAGCTGCGTACCGCGCTGAAGGCAATGGCGGGCTTTTATCCCGAGGACCCTCTGTACACCAACCTGCTCCTCGACTATTTCTTTCCGACGCGCCGCTACGAGGATGCCCGCACGTCGCTGGACGCGCTGGCGACCCGGCTTGGTGTTGAAGATGCCGTGTACGAGGCGCGCCTGAGTTCGACGGCGCTGGTCATGAGTGACGTCGACGAGGCCGTGCGCCGCGCCAACAAGGCGCTGGAGCTCGAAGCCGGACTGGAGCTCGCGTGGTGGGCGGCGCTGCGTGCCCGGGCGGCGGGCAACGATTTTGCCGGGGCGGTGGAGTCCGTGTCGGTACTTGCGACGCAGTTCGGCTACGACCTCGGTCCTGAAGCGCTCGGCAAGGATAAGAGCCTGGCCCGCTTCGTGCAGTCGGCGGAATACCAGGAGTGGGCCGCGTCGAGGCCGGCGCCTGCCGGCTAGCGACGCACGTAACCGTGACGCGTGCGTGGTGAGGCCATTGGCGGCCGTCGCCTGTGTGCCGGGCCGCCGTATAGTCGTAAGGACTGCGCGGGCACTCTCTATATAGGGCTGGATTTCGCCAGCGATGGCGACCGGGCACTGCGCTGATCGGGAAGCGAAACGAAATCGCCGCATACGACGGCGAGGCATTGCGCAATGCGCCCCGGGATTCCCTGGCGAGGCGGCGAGGCTGGCGTATTCGGCCGAGGCCTGCTGCGAGGCCCTCGACGGGCGACAAGAGCGCCCAACAGGGTCTTTTCTCCGGGGAAAACCCCTCAATGGGCTGGCACGGCGAGAGGCCAGGAGCCCCGGAAATCCGGCGGATGAGACGCCTGTAAAAAAACTTTCAACAAAGTGTTGACGGCCCCGATTCCGTCGCTATAATGCGCCGCTCTCTGAGGGAACGGTGTCCCTCAGCAGACCCCCAAGACAGATACTGATGCGGCCACAGGGCTGGCTTTCAGTCCCGCTCGGCCTGTATACTTGATGGTCTGCCCCTGGCAAACGCCAGCCACCCCACCACGAACCCCGCAAGCCGGGATTCGACGATGGCGGGACGGCGGCTCAAGCGACGACAGGGGATGCTCTTTAACAAGTCATTCAGATAATTTGTGTGGGTGCTTGCGTTTGGAATGCGAAGGCAAACCAAGCGTAAGAACCTAAACTGTCAGTTTAGTAATTACGCCAAAGCTCAAACTTTTGAACTGAAGAGTTTGATCCTGGCTCAGATTGAACGCTGGCGGCATGCCTAACACATGCAAGTCGAACGGAAACGATGGAAGCTTGCTTCCAGGCGTCGAGTGGCGGACGGGTGAGTAACACTTAGGAATCTGCCCAGTAGTGGGGGACAACTCGGGGAAACTCGAGCTAATACCGCATACGCACTACGGTGGAAAGTGGGGGATCTTCGGACCTCACGCTATTGGATGAGCCTAAGTCGGATTAGCTAGTTGGTGAGGTAAAGGCTCACCAAGGCGACGATCCGTAGCTGGTCTGAGAGGACGATCAGCCACACTGGGACTGAGACACGGCCCAGACTCCTACGGGAGGCAGCAGTGGGGAATATTGGACAATGGGCGCAAGCCTGATCCAGCAATGCCGCGTGTGTGAAGAAGGCCTGCGGGTTGTAAAGCACTTTCAGTAGAGAAGAAAAGCCTGGAGTTAATACCTCCGAGTCTTGACGTTACCTACAGAAGAAGCACCGGCTAACTCCGTGCCAGCAGCCGCGGTAATACGGAGGGTGCGAGCGTTAATCGGAATTACTGGGCGTAAAGCGCGCGTAGGCGGCTTTGTAAGTCGGATGTGAAAGCCCCGGGCTTAACCTGGGAATTGCATTCGATACTGCAGAGCTAGAGTATGGTAGAGGGAAGTGGAATTTCCGGTGTAGCGGTGAAATGCGTAGATATCGGAAGGAACACCAGTGGCGAAGGCGACTTCCTGGGCCAATACTGACGCTGAGGTGCGAAAGCGTGGGGAGCAAACAGGATTAGATACCCTGGTAGTCCACGCCGTAAACGATGAGAACTAGATGTCGGGGGCATTTGGCCTTCGGTGTCGCAGCTAACGCGTTAAGTTCTCCGCCTGGGGAGTACGCCGGCAACGGTAAAACTCAAAGGAATTGACGGGGACCCGCACAAGCGGTGGAGCATGTGGTTTAATTCGATGCAACGCGAAGAACCTTACCTGCCCTTGACATACTCGGAACTTTCCAGAGATGGATTGGTGCCTTCGGGAACCGAGATACAGGTGCTGCATGGCTGTCGTCAGCTCGTGTCGTGAGATGTTGGGTTAAGTCCCGCAACGAGCGCAACCCTTGTCCCTAGTTGCCAGCGATTCGGTCGGGAACTCTAGGGAGACTGCCGGTGACAAACCGGAGGAAGGTGGGGACGACGTCAAGTCATCATGGCCCTTATGGGCAGGGCTACACACGTGCTACAATGGGGGGTACAGAGGGCCGCCAACCAGCAATGGTGCGCAAATCCCTTAAAGCCTCTCGTAGTCCGGATTGGAGTCTGCAACTCGACTCCATGAAGTCGGAATCGCTAGTAATCGCGAATCAGAATGTCGCGGTGAATACGTTCCCGGGTCTTGTACACACCGCCCGTCACACCATGGAAGTTGGTTGCACCAGAAGTAGGTAGCTTAACCCTCGGGAGGGCGCTTACCACGGTGTGGCTAATGACTGGGGTGAAGTCGTAACAAGGTAGCCGTACGGGAACGTGCGGCTGGATCACCTCCTTTAAAGAGAAAGCCTGACCATACAGGCGCGAGCATCCTCACAAGTTATCTGAATCAGTGAAGATCCTGGACTCTGAGTTCCGCGATGTTCAGGCATACGTGACTTTGGGTCTGTAGCTCAGTTGGTTAGAGCGCACCCCTGATAAGGGTGAGGTCGGAAGTTCAAATCTTCCCAGACCCACCACTTAAATGGGGCCATAGCTCAGCTGGGAGAGCGCCTGCTTTGCACGCAGGAGGTCGGCGGTTCGATCCCGCCTGGCTCCACCATTTTTGGTGACCCTTCACTGATTGACACGTTTTCGACGGCAGGCTCGGCCTGCCGTTTTGCTCTTTAACAATTTGGACTTCTTTCTGACAACTTAAGCGGGTTAGTACTCGATTTTCCGTTGAGTACTAGCAAACTTAATGTGTCGCATTTGCACATGTCGTAAATGACACGGCCATACCTCGGTATGGCATGGACGGAGAGGGAGCTGTAGCACAAAAGGAAGCAGCAAAGCCTTCGTCCTATCCCAAGAGTGTGTTTTAAACATTCCGATGTCGATAAGCACACTCTGGCGCAGGGATTTTTTCGACTGGCAAGGCGCAGAGCTTTGCGACGGAGGGAGCGTACTCAGGTACGTGACCGACGGAGCAGAAGGTCTGCAACGCAGCCAGGCGGAAAAAGACCAAGCCAGAGTTTTTTGGGTTATATGGTCAAGCGACTAAGCGCACATGGTGGATGCCTAGGCAGTAAGAGGCGATGAAGGACGTGGTAGTCTGCGATAAGCCCCGGTTAGCTGACAAACAAGCTCACCCGGGGATTTCCGAATGGGGAAACCCACTCAGCTTGCTGAGTATCCTGCACTGAATACATAGGTGTAGGAGGCGAACGCGGTGAACTGAAACATCTAAGTAACCGTAGGAATAGAAATCAACCGAGATTCCCTAAGTAGCGGCGAGCGAACGGGGACCAGCCCAGTTGCCATCAATCAAACAACCCTAGTGGAACGATCTGGAAAGTTCGGCCATAGACGGTGATAGCCCCGTACACGAAAGGCGCGTTTGAGGAGCAACAAAGAGTAGGTCGGAGCACGTGAAACTTTGACTGAACATGGGGGGACCATCCTCCAAGGCTAAATACTCCTTACTGACCGATAGTGAACTAGTACCGTGAGGGAAAGGCGAAAAGAACCCCGGAGAGGGGAGTGAAATAGAACCTGAAACCGTGTGCGTACAAGCAGTGGGAGCCCATCTTCAAGCCATTTCGGCTGAAGGCCATCAGAGATGGCTTGAAGATGGGTGACTGCGTACCTTTTGTATAATGGGTCAGCGAGTTGTTTTCAGTTGCAAGCTTAACCAAGTAGGGAAGGCGTAGGGAAACCGAGTCTGAATAGGGCGATTTAGTAGCTGGGAGCAGACCCGAAACCGGACGATCTATCCATGGCCAGGGTGAAGGCAGGGTAATACCTGCTGGAGGCCCGAACCGGGTAATGTTGAAAAATTATCGGATGAGCTGTGGATAGGAGTGAAAGGCTAATCAAGTCCGGAGATAGCTGGTTCTCCTCGAAAGCTATTTAGGTAGCGCCTCGTGTCTAACTCGGGGGGGTAGAGCACTGTTTCGGCTAGGGGGCCATCCCGGCTTACCAAACCGATGCAAACTCCGAATACCCCGAAGTTCAATCACGGGAGACACACGGCGGGTGCTAACGTCCGTCGTGGAAAGGGAAACAACCCAGACCGCCAGCTAAGGTCCCAAAGTTACAGCTAAGTGGGAAACGAAGTGGGAAGGCACAGACAGCCAGGAGGTTGGCTTAGAAGCAGCCACCCTTTAAAGAAAGCGTAATAGCTCACTGGTCTAGTCGGCCCGCGCGGAAGATTTACCGGGGCTCAAGCTGTACACCGAAGCTGCGGATGCATACTTGTATGCATGGTAGAGGAGCGTTCTGTAAGCCTGTGAAGGTGTGTCGTGAGGCATGCTGGAGGTATCAGAAGTGCGAATGCTGACATGAGTAACGATAATGCGGGTGAAAAACCCGCACGCCGAAAGCCCAAGGTTTCCTGCGCAACGTTAATCGGCGCAGGGTGAGTCGGCCCCTAAGGCGAGACCGAAAGGTGTAGTCGATGGGAAACTGGTTAATATTCCAGTACTTTTTGTTACTGCGATGGAGGGACGGAGAAGGCTAGATCTACCGGGCGTTGGTTGTCCCGGGGAAAGTATGTAGGCAGAGAGCTTAGGCAAATCCGGGCTCTTTATGTCGAGATACGAGACCACCGGTCTATGTACCGGGAAGTGGTTGATGCCATGCTTCCAGGAAAATCTTCTAAGCTTCAGGTAACAAAGAACCGTACCGTAAACCGACACAGGTGGGTGGGGAGAGAATCCTAAGGCGCTTGAGAAAACTCTGGTGAAGGAACTAGGCAAATTGGTACCGTAACTTCGGGAGAAGGTACGCCCCTGCCGGTGATGAGACTTGCTCTCTAAGCTAGCGGGGGTTGCAGTGACCAGGTGGCTGCGACTGTTTACTAAAAACACAGCACTCTGCAAACACGAAAGTGGACGTATAGGGTGTGACGCCTGCCCGGTGCCGGAAGGTTAATTGATGGGGTTAGTCTTCGGACGAAGCTCTTGATCGAAGCCCCGGTAAACGGCGGCCGTAACTATAACGGTCCTAAGGTAGCGAAATTCCTTGTCGGGTAAGTTCCGACCTGCACGAATGGCGTAACGATGGCCACACTGTCTCCACCAGAGACTCAGTGAAATTGAAATCGCTGTGAAGATGCAGTGTACCCGCGGCTAGACGGAAAGACCCCGTGCACCTTTACTACAGCTTTACGCTGAATTTTGAACATGCTTGTGTAGGATAGGTGGGAGGCTTTGAAGCGTGGACGCCAGTCTGCGTGGAGCCAACCTTGAAATACCACCCTGGCATGTTTGGAGTTCTAACCTAGGCCCGTTATCCGGGTCGGGGACCGCGTATGGTGGGTAGTTTGACTGGGGCGGTCTCCTCCCAAAGAGTAACGGAGGAGCGCAAAGGTACTCTCAGTACGGTCGGACATCGTACGTTGCGTGCAAAGGCATAAGAGTGCTTGACTGCGAGACATACACGTCGAGCAGGGGCGAAAGCCGGTCTTAGTGATCCGGTGGTTCTGTATGGAAGGGCCATCGCTCAACGGATAAAAGGTACGCCGGGGATAACAGGCTGATTCCTCCCAAGAGTCCACATCGACGGAGGAGTTTGGCACCTCGATGTCGGCTCATCACATCCTGGGGCTGTAGCAGGTCCCAAGGGTATGGCTGTTCGCCATTTAAAGTGGTACGCGAGCTGGGTTTAGAACGTCGTGAGACAGTTCGGTCCCTATCTGCCGTGGGCGTTGGAAATTTGAGAAGAGCTGCTCCTAGTACGAGAGGACCGGAGTGGACGTATCTCTGGTGTTCCGGTTGTCACGCCAGTGGCATTGCCGGGTAGCTATATACGGACGGGATAACCGCTGAAAGCATCTAAGCGGGAAGCCCCCTTCAAGATAAGATTTCCCTGGACCCTTGAGGTCCCTGTAGTGCCCTCGAAGACTACGAGGTTGATAGGCTGGGTGTGGAAGTTCAGTAATGGATGAAGCTAACCAGTACTAATTGCACGTGAGGCTTGGCCATATAACGCCAAAACACTTTGGCGTACGGCATGTCGTATGCGACACATCGTCAGAAAGAATCCAGATTGTTATTCATTCGAGTGTTCGCGTAAGCGAGCGCTCAACCGGTTTGCCTGGCGGCAATAGCGAGTGGGAACCACCTGATTCCATGCCGAACTCAGCAGTGAAAACGCTCAGCGCCGATGGTAGTGTGGGGTCTCCCCATGTGAGAGTAGGACACCGCCAGGCTTCTACACGTGGAAAGCCCTGATCACTCTGATCAGGGCTTTTCTTTTATGAGCCCCCACGCTTGTTTTATGTGTGGGGCCCCTCGCTGCGCTCAGGGTCCGGCCCTCGCCCGGTAGGGCTCGGTCGTTCGCCGCCTGGCAAAGCAGTGCTTTGCCTCGCCGCCCTGCGGCGACCGGCGCTCACCCTCCTGTGAGAGTAGGACACCGCCAGGCTTCTATATAAGAAAGCCCTGATCACTGCGATCAGGGCTTTTTTTTTGCCCCACGCTCATGTTTGGTGTGGGGCCCTTCACTGCGTTAACGATAGCGGCAATATTCGACACCAACGCCTCCGACGCGCTTTATGGACTAGGGCACGCGACGGCTGGCGCTGCAGCGGTTGGTCCACAATTGCTCGCGTGTGGCGCCTACTCCGGCGCCGCCGCCGCGTACTCATCGCAGTCAGCAGCCTACGCTGCACGATGGCTATTCCAGGATCTCACAAGCCTGTGCGCTCGACGCCCTTAAGTACGGGCTTGCCAGCGGAGCCCTCGGCATGGCCCTCCTTCTTCAGTTGGACCGATGAGCTGCTGTACCAGTCGCTCGTACTTGTCGTCCTCGTATCGATCGAACAACTCCTTCGACTGCCTATGCGCAACCAGGATGCCTCCACCGGCTAGGTACAACCACCTAGTTGAGACCGCGCACGGCGACCGCACTAACACTGAATTACGTGCAGAAGGCGCGGATCGGCTGAGAGCCGGACGTGCGAAGCCACGCACCCTCCTCCCCGCGAGTCATAGTGCACCTGCCGGGCGGCGGGACCGAGGGCCTGGCTGTACTGCCACAGAATTACGAGGAGAGAATTATGAGAGGGGGCACAAAGCTTCTTGCCGCATTGTCCACGCTGTTGTTGCTGACATCGCTTTCTGCGCTTCGTACGCGCCGACGTTCTGGGCGACAAGCCGGCCGACAAGACGGTGAGCGGCCTGTGGCCGTCGGACCACGCCGGGGTCGCTGTTCGCATGCTGGTCAGGGCGCCGCGCCGATGAAACTTCGCACCGCCTGGTGCTGGCTGGTTTTATTCGCTTGGCCGCTGTTCGGCCACGCCGAAGAGCCGCCTGACCTGGAGCAACCGGCCATCACGACCGAATTGCTTGCCGGCATCGGCTTCATGACCGGCGGCGACACGATCGCGACCTACCAGGTGACCTATCCGTCAGGCAGCCTGCTCGCCGGTGAGACCGTCGACCTCGACGTCAAGGCTGGCAGAGGCGGCTACTATTTCATCGGCGCGGGCGCTCGGCTACCACGTTATAGTCTCGGAGCGGAATTGCACTGGGGCCTGTTCAAAGACATGGTCGGCGATGCAGGCCAGTTCAGCCGGCTCGCCACCGAGCTCGTCGTCTTCGCCGAGCTCGACCGGTGGCGTCTCGGTGGCGGCGCGATGCACCATGGCTCGGTCGAGTTCAAAGACGATGAGCTCGGCCGATACGAGTTCGACGATGCCGTGGGTTGGCTCGCGCAACTCGAGTATGCCTTCGAGTTCGGAACCCTCGGGATACGCTATGGCGATATTGACTACGAGCTCGACTCTCTCGTCGTCGACGGCGATCACTGGGGCGTCTTCGGCGTACTACGGTTCGGTCGGTGAGTCGCTCTTGTCGGTTTGCTCGAGTCAACAGAATGCGAGTAGCAACACCATGTCCTACGCAACGACGCTATGGCACTGAACTATAGTCTGGCGTAAACCGGAATCCCGACCGCGAAGAGACTGCGACCGCTGATGAATATCCGGCGCGTCTTACCGCCGATCCGGGAACCGACTGGTAACTGTTTCGTCTGGGTCCCTTCGCCGCGCTTCGGGTCCGGCTCTCGCCCGGTAGGGCTCGGGCGTTCGCCGCCTGGCAAAGCAGTGCTGTGCCTAGCCGCTCAACCTCCTGTGAGAGTAGGAGATCGCCAGGCTTCTGGTTGAGAGAACCCTGATAGATTTCGGTCAGGGCCTTTCTTGGTCGCCGCGCTTTGAGTCCTGGGTCGATTACAAGCGCGTGTCGCTACTCGTCGTCGAGGCTTCGGCTGTAAGTCAGCCCGGCGCCGTCATCGCCACCCTCTGGCAGCTTTCCGAAGCGGATCTTTAGTTTGCCGTCGCAAACGCGCTTGCCGTCCGGACCGCGCAGTACGTATTGCATTGCCACCTTTCTGCCCAGCGCCTCGGGACCGACGGCGAGGCGCAGGGGCGTCGCGAGCAGTGTTTGCGTGCTCCCGGCCGGGAGGAAGCCCAACATCGTACGTATGATCGTCCGATCGTCCCGGCGCTCGACGTCAGGATAGCGCAGCTGCTTGACCTCCGCCTCGGAGCGTTTGTCGAACGGGCTCGTGTAAATGCGATCGGCGACGTCGAGGCCGGGCAGTTTCGGGAAGCCGAGCTGGACGCTCAGATCCTTGATATCGAGATCGCTCTCGTTGCAGATGGAGAGATCCACCTTGACCGCGCGTTCTTCATAGAAATAGTGCCGGCGCGCTGCCTCGGCGATCTCCTTGCCGGCATCTTCGGGATTGTCTGATTTCGACTGACCGAGGTTCATAATCCGGGTCGTGACCGTGCCGACCGTTTCCTTGAGTGCCTGCGTGAACGAGGTCCTGGTTTTCTCGCTGATCTCTCCGTCTTCAGCGAACGGCGGATCCGAGGTGTCGGGCACGTCGACCTCGATGAACTCGCAGTCGGGATCGTCGTTGAAGCCGACCGAGAACTTCACGTCCTCCGGCGAATAGGACGCCAAGGCTTCTCCGTCGTCTCGGGCCGGCGCGGCATCGCCGTTCAGTAGCGTGCGTCGATCGACCTCGACGACTTCGAGGCCATTGCGGATCCAGCAGGCGCCGCGGCGGCACGCGTCAGACAGATCTTGCGCGAGAAAGTAGGGGCCAAACTCGCAGCCGTCGATCTCGAGCGCGCCGACAAGCTTGCCGTTGACCTGGTCGAAAATGAAGGCGAGGTCGAGTACGGGCTCGACGAGATTTGAGACGAGGCGGTGAGCACGCTTCAGGTCGCCGATGACATCCTCGGATATGCCCACGACCTTGTTGCCGTTCAGGGCGCCCGGGTTGACACCAAACAGGATGCTGCGCGGTCCTTCCACCCGGGCGTTCGCAAGCCCGACGACTTCCCGGACGAGTGCCTCGCGGTCAATCGACTGGAACGGGTCGAAGATCACCAGGTTAGGAGAGGTCGACGGCGATTCAAGCATTTTCTTCAGGAGCATGGTGTTCGTCCAGGCCACTGCGCCCAATCACCGTATATTCAACGCCTTACGGAGTCTGAGACGCCGGTCTCACTCTCGGCGAAGCCGGGCTCAGGAACCGGGCTCAGGCTCGATGCGGAGATTAGTCCGCTCTTTCCAACGCCGCGATCGCCGGGATGATCACCGGTCTCTTTACTAGTGCGGTAGCCAGGTCATTCATCGGTCAGGGCGTCGCGACCCTCTTTGTCAGCAGCTGGTAGTCTTGACCTTCGACTCGATCGGTCGTCGATCGATGTCCGGGATCACGAAATGCGCCCGGCTGCACCGGAATAAAGATATGCCCTCCAGACTCCCTGACTTCACCGGCCGGCGCCTCGCAGTCCTTCGTTTCGGACTGCTGACGCTGACGATGCTTGCGGCCGCGGCGCCGGCGCAGCACGCCGATCTCGTGGTGCGAAACGGCAAGCTGTGGACCGTCGACGACGCCAACCCACAGGCGGAGGCGCTCGCGGTGCTCGACGGGCGCTTCATCTATGTTGGCGACGAGCGCGGTGTGGATGAGCACATCGGCCCCGATACACAAGTCATCAACCTGGACGGCGCGCTCGTAACGCCCGGTTTCTACGACAACCACGTGCACTTCGAATCAACCGGGCAGCTGCTTTACGGCCTGAACCTGCTCGACGTTTCCGATACCGCCAGTTTCGTTGCACGCATACGCGATGTGGACGCCCGTTACGCACCGGGGACCTGGATTACCGGCGGAGACTGGTCGGCTTACGAGACCTGGGCCGAAGGCGATGTTGCTGCGGCGGGACGTCGTGTGGACAGCGACGACGGCTACGGGAATTTCTTCCTGCCTAATCGAGCGATGATCGACCCGTTTACAGCCGATCGACCCGTGCTGGTTCGTCGCTTCGACCGCAAGGTGTACCTCGCGAACGGCGCCGCCCTCGAGCGGGCGGGAATCAGCAGGGACACGCCGGACCCTGACGGCATTATTGTTGCGCGAGACCAGCGCGGAGTGCCAACCGGCGCCCTGTTCAACCCCATCATTGCCAACGTCGAATCCACCGTGCTGGTACGCGACAACGTCCGTGCGCTGTTTGCTGAGCTGATACCGGCGCCGTCTCGCGAGCAGCGCGTTGCCGAAACGCTAGAGGCATGGCGCACCATGGCGAGCGTTGGTGTGACGAGCTACTGCGACATCACATCGGATCCGATCTACGTGGATATCTATCGCGAGCTTCGCGATACCGGCGCAATGACCGCGCGCGTAAGGGTTCGGCCCCCACTCGATCGATGGACCTCGATGGCAGACCTCGGCATCAAGGTGGGTTTCGGTGACGACTGGATCCGTTTCGGCGCAACCAAAGCGTGGATAGACGGCATCATGGGCAACAGTTCGGCGCGATTCTACGAGCCGTACACGCACAACCCGGACAGTCGAGGCATCTGGCGCGACATCATGTTCCCGTTCGAGCGCAGCCCGGACAATCCTGAGGAGATGCAAAGCCGGCTCGAGCGCCTCGCGCTCGAAGCCGACGCCAACGGCATTCAGCTGACCGTACATGCGATCGGTGATGAGGCGAACGGCTATCTGCTCGACATGCTCGAGCGAATCACCGAGAAGAACGGCGAGCGCGACCGGCGCTTCCGGCTCGTGCACGCACAGGTCATGACCGATCGCGACATCGAGCGGGCCGGCGAGCTCGGCATCGTCGCCGAAATGCAGCCGTTTCACACCTCCGACGACATGCGCTGGATGGAGGAACGCATCGGCCGCGAGCGTTCCCGCGGTGCCTATGCGTTCCGCCGTTTGTGGGACTCCGGCGCCGTCATCAGTTTCGGCTCGGACTCACCCGGCACCAACGCCTCACGTTACTACCTGAACCCGATGCTGGGCCTTTATGCAGCGGTTACGCGAATGACGCTGTCGGGGCAGCCCGAGGGCGGGTGGTTCCCGACGGAACGCCTGACCATCGAGGAGGCCATCCGCGCGTACACCTTGAACACGGCTTACGCCGGCTACGAAGAAGATATCAAGGGCTCGCTTACGGTCGGCAAGCTCGCGGATTTCGTTGTGCTGTCAGACGATCTCTTGACCATCGATCCGCGGCAACTCAAGGACGTCGCGGTCACGATGACCTTCGTTGGCGGCAGGGTGGTTTACCAGCGCTAGGCACCTGAAGTCAGGGTAGAGCCCCTGAGCTGCGGCCTTCCGCAGCCGCTTGGATTTGGCACCGCCGTCCACCCTTGATGTGAAGTCCCGTCCGCAACGCGGGTAATAGGGGCCCGCAAAGCAATGCCCCATAAGTTGTCATCGACGTCGACTCTATGCACCGGAAGAGTGCATAGAGGCTGGCGTATCCAGCGTAAAGCGTTGTTTCGCCGTCACCGTTGCTTGGCACAAGACTTGAATCCACTAGTCAGTTCCGCTGAGTTCCCACAATGAAATGAGCCTCCCGCCTCTGCCAGATTTGCTGCCCTTGCTGGTAGCACTGCTCGCTGCCGGGGGGGTTGCGGGACTTTCGGCCGGTCTCTTCGGTGTCGGCGGCGGTTTTGTTGTCGTGCCTGCGCTGCTGCTGGCCTTCGACGCGCTGCTCGACAGTGGCGGCAGCGACTTGTACGTCGCTGTCGGGACGTCACTCGCAACGATCATCGTGTCGTCAATACGGTCGGTGCAGGCGCACAACAAGCGCGGCTCGGCAGACTTCGAGATTCTCAAGGAGTGGGCGCCGTGGATCGTGCTGGGTGTTGTGGGAGGCCTGTTCATCGCGGCGGCCGTGGAGACCCAGACCTTGCTCATCACTTTTGCCGTCGGCGTGCTGATCTATGCGATCTATTTCCTGCGGCCAAAGTTCGTCGTCGCGAGGGAGAACTACTACACCCTGCCGACCGGCGCGAGACGTGCCGTACTCGCATCGGGCCTCGCCGGTTTCTCGGCCCTGCTCGGCATTGGCGGTGGCACACCCTTCGTCGTCACGATGGTGGTCTGCGGCCGGCCCGTCCACCAGGCCGTCGGAACCGCGGCGGGCATAGGTTTTCTCATTGCCGTGCCGGGCGCCCTCGGCTTCGCGCTGATGGGTCTCGGCGAGAGCGGCTTGCCGCCGGGTTCGGTGGGTTACGTGAACCTGCCGGCCTTTGCGGCTATTGCGCTCGTGTCAGTGTTCACGGCGCCGCTCGGTGCAAGACTTGCCCATACCTTGAGCGAACTGCACTTGAGAAGGGCTTTTGGTGTATACCTGCTACTGGTTTCGGCCATGATCTTCAATGAATACCTGACCGCGGTCTGACAGCGCGGCAATCCAGAAACAACGGGGAATCACAATGCTAACCAGACGGTCGTTTCTTGGCGGGTCCGCCGCCGTATTGTCACTCACCGCCGCCACCCCCGCCTGGGCCAGCATGCTCTATGGCCCTGCCGCCGGCGTTGCGAAGCTGGATGCCAACGAAAATGCCTACGGCCCAAGCCCCAAGGCGATCAAGGCCATGACGGAGGCAATCAACAAGGGCGCATACTACGTCGGCCCGTCGGTGACCGAGCTCACCTCTGTCATTGCCGAGCGCTTCCAGATTCCGGCTGAGCAGATTTCGCTGAGCGCCGGGTCCAGTGGCGCTCTCCGGAGTCTTGCGAGCGCAATGCTGACGGAAGGCAAGATCCTGGGGCCTGACCTGTTCTGGGATACGACCACCCGTTTCGCCCTGCGCCAGGGCGGCGAACTCAAACGCACGCCAAAGACCCCCGACCTCGGCATCGACCTTGACGCGCTGTATGCGGCGATTACGCCTGACGTGTCCATGGTGCAGATCTGTAACCCGAATAATCCAACCGGGATGATGCTGGACCCCTCGGCGCTGCGGGCGTTTTGCCTGAAGGCGAGCGAGAAGTGCACGGTGCTGGTCGATGAAGCCTACAACGAGATCACGAGTGACCCCGACGGGAACTCGATGATCGATCTGGTTCGGGCGGGCCACGACGTAGTCGTCGCCCGCACGTTTTCCAAGATCTACGGCATGGCAGGTATGCGCATGGGCTACATGATGGCGACACCTGAAACGACCGAGAAGCTCCGCCGCTTCAGCAGCCACAACTATGAACTCAACCAGGCGGGCGTCGCCGGCGCGCTCGCGTGCTTCGAGGACCCGCAGTTTCTTGCCTACTCGCGGAACAAGATCGTCGAGGCCCGGGAAATGATCATGGATGCGGTCAAGGCGCACGAACTGACGGCTGCACCGTCAGCTACGAGTTTCGTCTTCGTGAACCTCGGCAATATCGATGCGAACAGGTTCCGGGCGGCAATGGCGGAACGCAACGTGCTGATCCGCCGTGTTTACCAGGACTACACTACGTGGTCCCGGGTGAGTGCCGGCAAGCTCGAGCACGTCGAACAGTACGTTGCGGCTTTGCCCGAGGTTCTGGACGCTGTGCCGCGCCTCGCGTGACGAGCAACCGACGGCATGACGTTGGTCGCAATGTTGCGGTCAACTCAGGGACTGGTTGACACCGTAACGATCGGTGCAACCGTAGTCAGCCCGGCGTCGCACTAAATCCTGGAGATTCAATCCGCATTTCCTGGCGAGTTGGCGCCTGGGGCCGAACGTCCGCTGTTCCCGAAAAAAGCCGCTGAGAGACTGCTTTTCTTGATCTGCCCGAGAGTCTCAGTACGGCCAGAAGCGGACGCCGCCTGTCGCCAAGTGCCTATGGTCTGCTGATTTTGGTCTTATACGCTCTTGCCAATTCTCTTCCACAAGTAGCCGCTAGCCACTAGAGCAGGAACAATCAACAGTAGAACTACCATGGGTACACTGGACTTGATTACTTCTACATCGAGGGCATACACGGTGATTACATCCGCTACGTCTGTCAGTAGCCTGATTACAAGAACTACGAGAAGGCCCTTGTGGGACCTCAGCAATAGCGCACCGACAATCCCTAGAACAACCGTTACATTTCTCGTGACATAGAGTTGTGTGACGTAATTGAGTTCGGAGACGTCCGGTATAAAATTCGCCGGATTCATGGCCGTTCCGACCGAGAAGAAAGACACCAGCAAGATCTGCGCAAGCACGATCACCCAGACCCAAATGGGCAAAAAGCTCTTAGCTGGAGGAGCTTCTTGATTCATAGCAAAGATTCCCAAATCCAAGGGTAAGCATTACGCGTTACCGTCAAACTAACACTGATGACCCAGCCGGGAGAAGAAGCTCGCCGCGTCTTTAACTCATTAGCAACAATCGTCCGCTTTGGGTCAAAAACGGCACCTCGAAAGTTCAGTGTTCGAGTGTCCGTTGACCGGAGCATAGCGGCCTCTCGTCGAGTATCCGCCACAACATAGCGCTCTGCTTTACGATCATGAAATACGCCCAGATAATCAGGCGTTCTGCTTGGTCACCTCAAAGGTCCTGCGGTAATACGATCCCGAGGCGTTGACGTTCCGTTCGCCACAGCTTGATTAATGCCTCGTACCTTTCCGGTTCGGCCTGCGCGAGATTTCGGGTTTCCCCGGGATCCTCCTCGACGTTATAGAGCTCAAAGTCTGACTCGTCGAACGGCCTCTCGAGCGTGACTATCTTCCAGGGTCCCTGGCGCAGGAAGGCGCGACCCCGGTGGTAGAGCGTCGTTACGTAGTCGTCGCTGTGGACCTCGTTGGTTTGTCCCGAAAATACGGCCGTGAGGCTTTCCCCCAGCATGGGTCGAAACGCAGCGTCACGAGGATAGTCTGCATGGGCCAGCTCGATAAAGGTTGGCGCAATATCCATGACCGTGACGTAGCTTCGATGGATCGTGTCCGCTGGCGTGACGCTGGCACCTGCCACGATCATCGGCGCAACGATGCCACCTTCGCGCGTGTAGGTCTTGGTCCGTGAGAATGGCGCGCTGCCGGCTTCGGCCCACTCGTAGTCGTACGAGACGAAGGACTCACGGGTGCCCATCTTGTCGTAGGCATTGTCATAGTGTTCACGCACGTAGTCGACGAAAGGGCCGCGGTTGTAAAAGTCTTCCCCGGCAGCGCCGTTATCGGACATGAATACGATGAGCGTGTTGTCGTAAAGACCGGCATCTTCGAGGTAGGTGACAAGCCGACCGACATGCTCATCAAGGTTCTCTACCATTGCGGCGTAGAGTTCCATCTTGCGCGATTCCCGGCGCTGCTCCTCGCGACTCAACGACGTCCACGGCCTAATGGCGGGGTTCCGCGGCGGTAGCGTCGACGCCTCGGTCACAATGCCTGCGGCCCTCAGGTTCTCGAAGTTTCGTTCGCGAAGCTTGTCGTATCCCTCGTCGTACTGCCCGGCATAGCGATCAAGATAGTCGTCGGGCACCTGCAGCGGCCAGTGCGGAGACGTGTACGCGGCGAAGGCGAAAAACGGCTGCCCGTTCTCGCGGCCGGCTTCGATAAACCCGATCAGGCGATCCGTGTACACGGTTGTCGAGTACTCGCCATTCGGGTATTCCGTGAAGTCGCCGTCTGCCCAGTAGGTCGTCGGTCCGTTTTCGAAGCCGATGCTGTCCCAATGATTGCCGCCGCCTTGCAGCAGGTTAAACGAGCGATCAAAGCCCGCGGCAGTCGGGCTCGTTGCGGCCTCCGTACCAAGGTGCCATTTGCCGACCGTGTAGGTCTGGTAGCCGGCGTCCCGGAGTACGCGGGGCAGGGGTGCTATGCGATCGGACAGGCTGGCTTCGTAGCCGGGAAATGGAACACCGGCAATGCCCCGTCGAGACTGCCCCGCCATACCGGCAACGTGGTTGTTGTTGCCCGACAGCAGCATCGCCCGCGTTGGGGCGCACATGGGTGCGGTATGAAAACGGGTAAACAGCATGCCGCGCTCGGCAAGTGCATCAATGTTGGGTGTGCGGATGTCGCTACCGTACGCACCCAGATCGGCGTAGCCGAGATCGTCGGCGACGATGAGCAAGATATTGGGCCGACGATCGGTATCCGCGCTCGCAGCGAGTGCTGCAAGCAGCAACAGGGTTGCCGCTAGCCAGCTTCTTGTTCGGCGTCCATACCCGAAGCTTGCCATCCGCCTGCGCTACTCGGCTTCCGCAGCCGATGGTTTCCGCGCAAAGTCCTCGCCGAAGGCGGAGAGCCCGCCTACGCGTCCGTTCTCGTCAATGGCGAAGTGGATGAAGACGCGCCAATCCCATTCGTCGTGGGTCATCGAGAAGGTATCCAGGTGCCAGTGCTGCAGCGCAAAGCCGGTCGCGCCGATCGCGAGCTCCAGCCCGTCGTCGCCTGCAGAGACCTCGAACGCACCGTACGCCGGGTGTTCGTAGCTGCCGATGTAGTCCGCGATCGGCAGTGCAGGCCGGGTGCCTTCGAGTCGCAACGCGTCGGTTTCGGCGTCTCGCGCCGCCGCTTCTTCGTCGCGGCGAGCGTAGAGGTCGGCGATCTCCTGATTCCAGTCGCGCTTGTTTCGCGCCGGGGTAGCGTCCATCGAATGCCAGAGCAGGGCATGACGCATTTCCGCGTGGTCGCGATTGCCGAGCACAACGATGCCCCGGCCGTTGGCCCGGTCCAGTCCGACCAGTGCGATAAGGCCAGACAGGCTGCCGGTATGGAAGTCGATCTTGCGACCCTGGAAGTCTTGCTGAAACCAGCCGAGGCCATAGCTGCGCCAGTTCGGCGTCGTGAGTTCCGTCGTCGGGTAAAAGTCGTCGCTACTGGCGAGGTTGGTCGGCTCGAACATGGCGGCGATGGCGTCGTCGGACAACAGCTGTTCGCCACTGTCCGTGACGCCATCGTTCAGGAGGAAGCGCGCCCAGAGACTCATGTCGTGCGCTGATGACCAGGCAGAACCGGCCGCATCGGCAAGATCAGCATCGAAGTCCCAGTCGACCTGTTTGATCGTGCCGTCAAGCTCGTCGTGCGGCAGCACGTGCTGAGCGTCGTCGGGGATCTGCCCGCGCGCGCCATAGGTTTCGCGCATACCGATCGGGTGCCAGAGGCGCTCCGTGAGGAAGCGGTCCCAGCGCTGGCCCGATACACGCTCGATGATAAGACCTGCCAGTTCGTACATCGTGTTCTGGTAAATCAGGCGCGTGCGCGGTGCCGCCGCTGGCTCGACGTTCCTGATCAGCGCGATCTGCTCGTCGAGCGGAATCTGCATCAGGAAGGTCCAGATGTCGGTTGACGGCAGGCCGGTCCGATGCGCAAGGAGGTCGCGGATCGTCACCTGTTGATCGAGCGCCATTGCACTGAAGTGCAGTTCGGGCACGTGATCAATAACGAGGTCGTCGAGCGAGAGCTTGCCGTCATCGGCAAGCATCAACAGGCCCGCAGCAACCATCGCCTTGGTCGTCGAGGCAATCGCGAACAGCGTGTGCTCATTGACCGCATTGCCGCCATCGAGCGCCGTCGAACCGAATCCTTCGCTGAACTCGACCGTGTCCGTAGTCACAGTGGCCACGGCCATGCCCGGCACGTCCCACAGCTCCATGCCGCGGCGGACCTCGCGAGCCATGTTGTCCGCACCGTGTGCGAGCCCGGATACGAAGACACCGAGTACCAGCGCGGCGATCAGCCCGAGAGGTTTGCCTGCGTTGTGCATTGTTATTCTCCGTTGTCGACGCCTGCAGCGGCGCCTGAGTATTCTAGCCCGATAGCGCGGGGTGCCGGGGCGCTCCCCTCATCATGCGACTATGTTGCCAGGTCCCACGACGGGGTACCGTCGAAGACCTCGACAAGAAAATCGATGAACGCCCGCACGCGGTAGGAGAGATGACGTGTTGGCGGATAGACGGCATAGGCCGGCGTCACCGGCCAGTCGAAGTCGTTGAGGATGCTCACGAGTTCGCCGCGACGAATGGCGTCGCCGGCAATAAACGTGGGTTGCATCGCGATCCCGTGGCCGGCAACGGCCTGTTCGCAGACGAAATCGCCGCTGGACGCGCGCATCGCAGCGTTGACGCTGACCTCGATTCGCGTACCCGATCCATCGTGGCAGACCCATCTCAGCGGGTCCGGCAGGTTGCTGTAGACAAGGCACTGATGTCCCGCGAGGTCCTCCGGGCGTTCGGGTATGCCATTGGCACCGAGGTAGTCGGGGGAAGCGACCACCGCGGTACGCGCGTCAAAGAGTCTGCGCGCGATCAGGCTCGAGTCGCGCAGCTGGCCGATTCTGAGCGCAAGGTCGTGACCCTCTTCGATCAGGTCGACACGCCGGTCATTGAGATCGAGATCGAATTCGACCTTCGGGTGCCGGCGAGCGAACTCCGCGATCGGCCCGGCCATGTGCCGCAAGCCGAATGACAGTGGCAACGCCACCGAGAGCTTGCCCCGGAGTTCACCGTGCGACTGTGCTGCGGCCGACTCTGCCTCCTCGAGGTCGGCGAGAATTCGGGTACCACGTTCGAAGAAGCCGCGCCCGGTATCCGTCAGGCTGATCCTGCGCGTGGTGCGCGTCAGCAGGGAGACGCCCAACCGTTCTTCGAGCCCCGAGATGCGTCTGCTGACTGCAGATCTCGCAATCCCCAGCCGGTCCGCCGCCCGTGTGAAGCTGCCGCTGTCGACGACCGCAACAAACGTCTCAAGGTCTTCGATCTTGCTCATCGAGTCCTTATTGGTGCAATTCAGTAAACAATGTTGTTTCCATAGGCATATTTATTCATTCAAAGGCACTAGTCAAACTACGCGCGACTGATCAAACCTGTCACTGCTACTGGAGAAAACGATGACCACGACGATCCGCGACAACAACGTTCAATATGCCGCCGCGATTCTGCGCCTGGCGCTGGGCGTAATGTTCCTCGCCCACGGCCTGCTTAAGGTCCTGGTATTCACCCTGCCCGGTACCGCGGGCTTCTTCGAGTCCGTAGGCTTTCTGGGTGCGCTCGCCTACCTTGTTACCGTCGCTGAATTTGCTGGCGGTATCCTGCTGATTGCAGGCATTGCGGTCCGGCCGGTTGTTCTCGGCCTGCTGCCGATCCTGCTCGGCGCCTGGTACGTTCACTTCGGTGCGGGCTGGGTGTTCAGCAATGCCAACGGTGGCTGGGAATACCCGGCTTTCCTCGTCGCGACCAGCGTCGCCAGCGCGCTGCTCGGCCCCGGTAAGTTTGCGCTCAGGCTGCCGGCGTTCTCGAAAGGTCGCGCAGACACGAGCGCCCTTGGTGCGGGAACGGCCTGATTCTATCGGGCGTGCTCAAGGGCGCGAGAGCCGGCTCTGATCACGGGCCGGCTTTTTCTTCGCCTGGCGAGTGCTCGACTGTTGCGGCTCCAGCGCAAGGCCCTCTCCCTGTCAGCCGCACCCCGCAGGAAGCGGGACGACCACGCGCCGCTGGCAAGGCCGGCGCTACTCGCCGTCTTTTGCGCGAGTACGCTCGGCGCTGGGCACTTTCTCATCGTAGCGCCGGTACTGGTAACGCGGTCGCTTGATCCGCTGATAGTGCTGCTGCAGGAACGCGACGAGGTCCGTCAGCTGGCTCACCGTCATCACGTCGTTGTACACCGCCATGAGCGATTCGCCGTCGGCGGAGACCTCGTCTTCACGGTAGCGACGCGACAGCTTGTGTGAGGGATTGACGACCGAGGTGACGAGGTCGCCGTAGGACTTGACCCGGCCGCTGCTGCCGAGCACTACGCGAACCGGCCCGTCGCGTTCCGGAAGCTCGGCGCCGACGACGCTATGGCAGTTGACGCAGCCGAGTTCTATGAAATGCGCCTTGCCCCGTTCCGGGTCGCCTTCCGGCAGATGAACGATGCCCTCGGTTCTCGTACCCAGGTCGCAGCCGCTGACAGCGATCACTGCAAGGCAAGAAGCGAGTATCGACGGTCCATTTCTCACAGGAAGGGTCTCCTAGTTCAGCGCGGGTGTGAAAAGCCGACAGATGCAGCGCGTGCTGCGCCGCGTGGCCCATTCTATCGCAAAGCGATGCGGGGCAGCATGTCGATACTCAGCGAGGATACCTGCCGCAGCGGCACCGTCAGCAATCCTGTCGGGACGTGTCCAGCCGGCTCGATAAACAGCCCTGCCATGACGGCGGGCCGGTAGCGTCACAGGCATCTCGGGTCGATTCGTATTTGTCGTGGTGCACCCAAAGCCACATCGAAGCTGCTGTGTCGTCCGCGTGCTAGTCTTGCTTCTCGCAAGGAACAGACGGATCAACGTGGGGTGTTATCGATGACGGACGTCAACCACATATTGGTGCCTACCGACGGCTCTGAGCATTCACTCAAGGCTGCCCAGTTCGCCGGCGATCTCGCACGGTCACTGGGTGCGAGAGTCACTGTATTGCTGGTGCTCGATCAGCAATCCGTCGTCGCCGACGCCTGGAACGCCACGGCCGGCGGCCGCGACATGAGCGGAGACGCAGGCACCGTCGAGGCAGTGAAGAGCGCAATGGAGGACCGTGCCGCGCGCGACGAACTGGCCGAGACCAGCGACGCGGTTGGTGACGTCAACGGCAGTGCACAGATCGTGCAGATCTGGGGCCATCCTGCCGATGACATCTGCCGCTACGCCGCCGAGCATGATGTCGATCTCATCGTCATGGGCTCGCACGGCAAGAGCGCCCTTAAGCGCGCCATCCTCGGCAGCGTCAGCCACGCCGTCGTCAACTCGGCGTCTTGCGCGGTAACGATCGTCAGGTAGCACTACGTCTTCCGGGCGATCGTTGCCGACGAGTCGCCAAGACGGGTCATTTCCCCCGCATCACCTTTGCGTCGCGCCCGGCTAGCCGCGGCCGCGGGTTCGCGTCTTGCCCTTTTTCGCGTTCTTCTCGATGAACTCGATGATCATGCCGGCAACGTCTTTTTTCGTTGCCGTTTCGATGCCCTCGAGACCGGGGCTCGAGTTCACTTCCATGACCACGGGGCCGTGATTCGACCGCAGAATGTCGACGCCGGCAACGTTCAGTCCCATGACTTTTGCCGAGCGCACCGCGGTTGAGCGTTCCTCGGGTGTGATCTTGATGAGACGCGCGGAGCCACCGCGATGCAGGTTCGAGCGGAATTCGCCTTCCTTCCCCTGCCGGAGCATGGCGGCAACAACCTTGTCACCAATGACGAAGCAGCGTATGTCCGCGCCACCGGCCTCCTTGATGAACTCCTGCACCATGAAGTCCGCCTTCAGGCCGCGGAACGCTTCGATGACACTCTCGGCTGCCTTCTTGGTTTCGGCAAGAACGACGCCAACGCCCTGCGTGCCTTCAAGCAGCTTGATGACCACGGGTGCGCCGCCCGTAATCCTCAGCAGGTCCTCGGTGTCGCCCGGGGAGTTGGCAAAGCCCGTGACCGGTAAACCGATGCCACGCCTCGCAAGCAGCTGTGATGCCCGAAGCTTGTCACGGGAGCGGGTAATGGCGACGGATTCGTTGACCGAGTAGACGCCCATCATCTCGAACTGGCGTACAACGGCCGTACCGTAGAACGATATCGATGCGCCGATCCGCGGGATAATCGCGTCGACGCCCTCTATCTTCTCGCCCTTGATATGGATGCTCGGGTTGTGGCTCGTGATGTTCATGTAGCACTGCTTGTGGTTGATGACGGACATGTCATGACCACGCTCGGTGCCGGCTTCGATGAGGCGGCTCGTTGAGTAGAGGTTCTTGTTGGTTGATAGTACGGCGATCTTCATCTTGGCATCTCGTTTTACCGGCCCGGGCGATACCTCCGGGCCGTCAGATCTTGGCCTCATTGGCTGACGCAAAGGTCTCGACGACGTCCGCCGCCTTCGGCACGTCCGCGAACGAACTCAGGTTAAACAGGGCGTCACCTTCGTGCGCCAGCGGCAGGTTGCTACGCCCGATCACTATGCCCTCAAAGGGCGCGACGATGCTCTCTTCATCCTCGCCCAGCGGATCACTGATCGTTGCAAGTTTCTGACCCTTGCTCACCCGGCTGCCGAGCTTCGCCTTGCCACTGACGATACCGCTGGTGCTGGCGCGCACCCACTGCGTCGAGCGCGCGACGATCGGTGTGACCACCTTGCGCTTCTTGGTCTCGGGGAGCATGCCGATGTGGCGCATTACCGCGAGAATGCCACGAATGCCAGCGCGGATGCTGGTTTCATCAAAGCGCAAGGCTTCGCCGGCTTCATACACCAGGACGGGCATACCACGGTCGTGCGCGCATTCCCTCAGGGAGCCGTCGCGCAGGTTCGAGTCAACGATGACGGGAGCACCAAACGCCTTTGCAATGTCCAGCGTCCGGCCATCATCGAGATTGGCCCGGATCTGCGGCAGGTTGGAGCGGTTGATTGCGCCGGTATGCAGGTCGATGCCGAGTTCCGCCTTGGAGACGATCTGCTGCATGAAGGTATTCGCGAGCCGCGCCGCAATCGAGCCTTTCGCGCTGCCCGGAAAGGACCGGTTCAAGTCTCGCCGGTCAGGCAGGTAGCGAGACTGGTCGAGGAAGCCGTGCACGTTGACAATCGGCACGGCGAGCAGCGTGCCGCGTAGCGATCGCAATGCCTTGAGCTTGAGCAAGCGACGGATAATCTCGACCCCGTTGAGCTCGTCGCCATGCACGGCAGCCGATACGAACATGATGGGGCCCGTGTAGCGCCCGCAAATGACCTTGACGGGCATGCTGAGTGACGTTGCCGTATAGAGGTCCGCGACGGGCAGGTTAACGGCCGCACGCTGACCCGGTTTGATGATGGCGTCGCCAATCTCGATGGCTCTGTTCCTGGTTTTCATGCCTGTTTCTTCTTCTTGCCCACGAGATAGGAGCGCGCCGGGTCAACGCGTGCCCGATGATTCATGGCAGTCCGGCCCAGCAGCATGCGAAACAGCATGTCGTCGCGCGATGTTAGCGTCGCTTCGATCGGCCAGGTGAAGCGACCGATCGCCAGCGTGGTCTCGATTACGTAGCGCTCTTCCTTGTGTCCGCCGGAATCGGTGACAACTCGGCTGTCGACGATATCCGCGTGGCAGGTGACGACCGTGTCGACGTCTTTCTGGATCGGGTGCATGCTGAATTCCACCCGATCCCGACCGTCTTCGGTGTAAGCGCGCAGGCCGAACGCGTGTAACGCCGAGGTCCGTGCGCCCGTATCGACTTTCGCCTTGATCGCCGTGATCCCGAGATCGGGCAGGCCGACCCACTCTCGCCAGCCGAGAGTCAATAGTTCTTGTTCTTCTTCGGTCATAGTGCTTTGCCTGCGTCTACAGGAACGCCTGTGACGACTCCGATCCCGGTATTGTAACGGTCCGCTGCCACGGTGCCGCTTTTTCGGCAGCGGCGGTTATAGTGGAGCTGCGGCGGGGGTGTCTCCGTGCCCTGCAGAACGTCAACACAGACTGTGGTTTCGTGGTCCGACTGAGTCGAGCGGCACTATGCGCATTCTTTTTTCTATCCTCTTTGTCACCTGCCTCGCTGCCTGCGGCAAGGAAACGACGGGCGAGGAAAGGGCCTCGCTAGCACCGGAGGACAACCCGGGTCTCCGCTATCTCGAAACGACCCTGCTGCCGCCGCCGCTGTTGCCCGCCGATCTCGATGAGCTTGCTCTCTCGTGTCCGCTCGACGTTCAGCCGGACAGCGATGGCTATCGCTCCGCAAGTGAAGTCGACTACAGGGAGCCCGGATGGGAACGCCGTATTGCTGCCGACTGGCGCTTCTTCGACGTGCCATCGGCCGACGGCTGGATTACGGTCATCGACTTCCGTCACGAACCGACTGCGCTCGCCTACCGCTATCTCGCCAACGAGGCCAGCCACGATCGCCTGTACGAACCCTGGAGTTCGTCGAAGATCCAGGCATTCACTGCGGCCGTAGCCACGCTGCGGCAGCACGGTATCGGCGCGGATGCCGCGGTTGGTGACGTACGCCTGCGCGACCTCATCACGAGCATCAACAGCTATGCGCCGTCGGGGCAGGCTGACGGCAACTCGAACAGGATCGCTACCTACTTGCTGAATGTCGCAGGGCGCGACTACGCCACCTCGCTGTTCCACGACGAATGGCTCCGGCTTGCTAACGACGACGTTCGATTTCGCGGTGCCTACGGGACCGAGGTCTTCACCCCCCGGTCGAACGAGTTCATATCTGCCGACGGCGCTGTGACCTATACGCCGCCCGTGTACGCAAAGGCAAGTGACGACCCCGGCTACCTCACGTACCGCTGCGAGCACTGCGGGACCGATGGCAACAAGGCCATGACCGCGCTCGCGCAAACCGAGTGGCTCAAGCGGCTTGCGAGTCACGACCGCGAAGCGGCAACGCGCCATCCCAATCTCGAGACGAGTGATATCGAGACGCTGTTTTTCGGCGGGCGTGCCGCGGGCGTTTCCGGGGTGGGCGGCATGCTTGCCGGTATCTCCACTTTCCTGCCGCAGTCCCTGGCGCGTGCGCTCGAACCGGCCGCCAACATTGACGCCAAGGCGGTGCTCGACGCGCGGACCGATGGCCGCTGGCGTGTCTATCAGAAGGTGGGCTGGGGGCCCAGCGAGACGCGCGGGACCTCGGAGCTGGTAGTGCTCGCGCACGTCTGCCTGCCGGGTGCAGGGGCTGCCGGACGTGAGTTCACGTTGTTCGCCCGGGCGTCCGTCCCGGGCGCCAACCCGGACGAAAGCGGCGTCGGCGAAGCCGGGCTCAAGCTCGGCCGATTACTCGATCGCGCCCTGCCTGCGCTGCTCGACAGCGACTAGGGTCGCCGGCAGAAGGACTCGACACCTCCGGGGCTTGCGCTTCCCGCTACCGACACTTGGGCAGCAGCTTTCGCTCCCGATCGGTATAGAATCGCCGGGGAGCCGAGTCACGTTAGTCTGTCCTGAATGATCGTAGAGTGGATGGGAATCCCGGCGGCGCTTATTGCCTGGGGCTTTGCGCTGTATGTCCTCGTGGTTGCGCCGCCAACGCGGGGCGCCCGCCTACTGGCTGTCATGCTGCTCGTCGACGGTTTCGCGGTGATCACGAGCCACAACAATCTCCTGTACGTGAATCCCGCGCTCGAGGCCGCGGGCATGCCCACCGTCCCGCAGGTGATGCACCAGGTATCGGACTGGGTACTAATCGCGGTGTACCTGCCGTTCCTGGGTATGACCCTGAGCTCGCCGCTGGTGCGGCCGCTCCGGAAGCCGATCGTAAGTCGGCTGATCCTCTTTGGCGGACTCGGTTTCGCCGTAGCGATCCTGTTCATGTCGGAGGCGCTGCGCGAGCGCCTGAACGTGCCTTTCTATCTGGTCATCGTCATCGTGCTCGCCTGGGGATTCGCGGCGGCCCTGCACACCTGGTACACGGCAACCGACGACGCTGAGCGGGCGAGGGCACGCGCGTTCACGCTGGCGTTCGGTGTGCGTGACGTCCTCTGGACCGTGTCCTTCGGTTTCTCGCTGCTGGTCTACTACGGCCTCGTCAGCGTGACCTACGAGGAGATCGTGGCCGGCAAGTCGGTCTTCTCGACGCTCTTGCCGCTGTGCTATCAGCTGGCCGTGATGCTGTATGTGCCGCTCGTGGCTTACGGCGTCCTGCGGGTTCAGTTGTTCGACATCGACCTGCGGATCAAGCGCACGCTGAAGCGCGGCACGGTCGCGGCTGCCTTTGTCGCCACCTTTTTCGTCATCTCCGAACTTGCCGGCAACTATCTCTCTCAGCAGCTCGGCACGGTGTTCGGCGTGCTCGCGACCGGCGCGCTCGTATTCTTCCTCGATCCGATCCAGCGGGCAGCCGCGCGCCTGTCTGACACGGCAATGCCGAATACGCTCGACACGCCAGAGTACGAGAACTTCCGGAAACTGCAGGTCTATGATTCGGCGATTCGGGCAGCGCTGGAGGACGGCCACATCAGCAGGCGTCAGCGCCGCGTCCTCGACAGCATGATTGATTCGATGGGTATCGACCGTGAGCTCGCGCGGCGTATGGAGGACGATACGGTGGCGGCGCTGTCCGGCGGCCGACCTGCCGTCGAGAGCATCTAGCCAGAACTCGCGCCCGACGCGTTGTCCGCGTTGCCGTTTCTGTGATTCGTGTCCGCCCCATACACTGCATTTCAGCGGCTATTGCGCATCCGCGTAGGTGGAAGTACGCAGGCGGCACGCGGGGCCGCTGCCTAGAATCGGAAGGCTGGCAACGTGTTCGGATCGGACCACGTTGCCTGTCTTGGCACTAACCTGGTGGAGCAGATTCATGGCAGACGGCGTAGCAGAGGAACGGGTAACGGACACAGACAGCTCGGGAGCCGGCAAAAAGGCCGAGCCCAAGGCCAAGAGCAACGGTACGCAGGCGGTTGCTACCCTGAAACAGAGTCCGTCCGGGACCGCGCTGACGCAGGAAGAAAAGATCGTCGGCAAGACCCTGAAGAAGACCGTGCCACTGACGCGGGAGGACCTTGCGAGCGTCAATACCAAGAAGGGACTGCTGCAGCTGCTCAACACGAAGAACGTCAACGTCAAGAAAGCGCTGGTCAAGCTGCGCTACGAGCAGGAGCTCGAAAAGCTGCAGATCGAGCTTGTGAAACTGCAGCGCGCGGTCCAGCTCGAGGGCCGGCGCGTCGCCATCATCTTTGAGGGTCGTGACGCGGCGGGCAAGGGCGGCAGCATCCGCCGCTTTATCGAGCACCTGAACCCGCGGACCGCCCGCGTCGTGGCTCTGCCGAAACCGACCGAGCTGCAAAAGGGCCAGTGGTACTTCCAGCGCTACGTCGAGCAGCTGCCGAATCCCGGCGAGATCGTGTTCTTCGATCGCAGCTGGTACAACCGGGCGGTTGTCGAACCGGTCATGGGCTTCTGCACGGAACCGCAGTATCGCGTTTTCATGCAGCAGGTCCCCGAGTTCGAGCACATGCTGTACGAAGACAACCTCGAGCTCGTCAAATTCTGGTTCTCGATCTCGAAGGAAGTGCAGGAGTATCGCTTTGAGTCGCGGCGCGTCGATCCACTCAAGCAGTGGAAGATCTCACCGGTCGACGAGCAGGCCCAGGAGAACTGGGGCACCTACACGCGTTACAAGAACGAGATGTTCAGCCGCACGCATACGTCGTATGCGCCGTGGATTATCGTGAAGGCGAACGACAAGAAGAAGGCCCGGCTCGAGAGCATGCGGCACGTACTGTCGACACTCGAGTATCCGGGTAAGGACGTGCCCGGGACCCACCTGTCGCCGGACCCTGATATCGTCCTTCGCTATCACCGTTCACAGCTCAGCATCGACTAGGGTCGGCCCCGGGCGCATCCATCCAGGGCCGGTGCGCCTTGATGGTCCACGTTGCGCAAATTCGGCAGGAAACCGGCCGGAGTTGCGAACCGTGGGAAAAAAGTTTGTGCGAATTATCAGGCGTCTAGGTTTGGAATGGCGAAGTCTATATATGGGCGAAGTTAGCAAGTGCCGGTATCTGGTAACCTGCATATGAAATAGAACGACCAGATAAGGATTTCCTGTAGCGTCAGTTTTCGACCTGGAGTCGCGTCGGCCCACCGGCGCAGTGCGATCGCGCCGGCCCCATGCGCGTCAACCGGCTTTTAACAAAACACAGGTTCGGTATATTCCTGCTCGCAATCCTGACGCGTCCAAAGGATTTGGACCTGAGACGAGCAACAACACAGCCTCGCTTCTCACTGGCCCTGGATTCCAGCCGGGCCACGGGCTTCCTGCCCCCTGAACAAACCAGCCTCTTAACCCGATGCCTTGCGGAGTGCTTATGAAAGCCTTGCCGTCGCTTGCGCTTACCTGTGTTCTGGCTATTGCGGGGGGCTTGTACCTCGCGACGGCAGGTTCCGGGCAGCCCGAGTCTTCTCGCTACATTGTCCAGGCAACCTCGCTCGATTCCGCGCGATTCTCGGTGGTGGACGTCGGTGGCAACGTCACGCACGAACTCGCACTGATCAATGCGGTCGGTGCAATGCTCACGACGGAGCAGCGCGCGTCGCTCGAGGCAGCGCCCGGTATTCGGCGCGTTTACGCGGACGGCGTGGTTCAGGCCGACGCTATGCTGAGTGCCCGGTCTGCAGCCCGCACGTCGTGCCGCATGAAGGCGAACTCCGAGCTCGAGTTTTCCGGTGACAGCGTTCGCTGGCTCGTAACGAATCTCGATGCCGACTACCTGACCCTCGTGGGCGCGAACCTGTTCTGGCCGAAGCAGAACGACGAGCTGGAGCGGGTGAGCTTCAACGGCAGGACGCTGTGGAGTGGCCAGCGGGAGGGCATCAACGCAAGCCTCAGCTTCACGTCGAAACCCGCGACAGATCGTCGCCTCGCGCCGGGCGAGAGTCGTTACTTCGACCTCCGCTTCGACGACAGGGGTGGCAAGGCCGCTGACTACGAGATTCGTCTGTTCTTCGACAAGAAGTGCTCATTCGAGTACCCGCTGCCGCCGTTTGCGCTCTATGAAGGCGACAGCGACCTCGAGGCGAAGCGGACCTACGTGGCGAGCCAGACCGGGGCGGACGCGCTGCACTGGCAGGGCATCACCGGCAAGGGCGTCGGCGTCGCCATCATCGACACCGGGATCTGGGCCAACGGCGGGCGCGCCGACTATCTGCGGCTGGACGCGGACGGGCGCGAACGTATCGTCGCTCACTATGACGCCATCAAGAACAAGGTCCGTGATGGCAAGTTCAACAGCGACAAGAACGGCCACGGCACGCATATTGCGAGCGTACTGCTGTCGAGCCGACACAAGGACAGCGAGTTCAACGGCATTGCGCCGGATGTGGATCTCGTTGCGGTCAAGGCCTTCGATGAGGACGGTGTCGGCAGTTACGCGGACGTTATTCGTGCGCTCGACTGGGTAGTCAGTCGACGCGCCGACCACAATATTCGCGTCGTCAACCTGTCGTTCAGCGCCGAACCACGCTCCTGGTACTGGGATGACCCTTTGAACCAGGCCGTGATGGCGGCGTGGCGCGAAGGTCTCGTCGTCGTGGCCTCCGCCGGCAATACGGGGCCCGAGCCTATGACCGTTGGCGTACCCGGCAACGTGCCTTACCTCATCACGGTTGGGGCCTTGTCTGACAGTGTAACGCCGGACGATTGGACCGACGACACGCTCGCGTCGTTCTCGTCGGCAGGGCCGACCCATGAGGCGTTCGTCAAGCCCGATGTCGTTGCGCCGGGCGGACATATCCGCGGCCTGATGGAGCAAAGCAACAAGATCGCGGTTGGCTATCCTGATTATCACGATGGCGATGCGTACTACACGATGTCAGGCACGTCCCAGTCGACCGCGGTGGTTACGGGCGCCGTTGCGCTGCTGCTCGATGCGCGACCCTGGCTGACGCCCGACATGGTCAAGTGTCGGTTGTTGGCTACGGCAAGGCAGGCCGTTACGGGCACCGGGTCGCTCGCCTACAGTGTCTTCCAGCAGGGCGCCGGCATGATCAATGTCGAGGCGGCCGTGGCCACCGGCAAACAGGGCTGCGCGAACCGCGGGCTGGACATCGACGCCGACCTGTCCGGTACGTCGCATTTCCAGGGCCTGGCACGACAGGACGGGGCCGGCAACTTCTACCTCGAAGGCATCAAGCAGCCCGCTTGGGACGGTAGCTACCTTACCGACACTGGCTACCTCTGGAGCGGGGGCATCCTGTTCAACGACGGCATCCTGTTCAATGATGGAATCCTGTTCAACGATGGAATCCTGTTCAACGACGGCATACTGTTCAATGACGGCATCCTGTTCAATGACGGCATCCTGTTCAACGACAGCGACCTGAAAATCAGTGAGTGGGTGGAGCAGGAATAGGTGTCGAGGGTGGTCAGGGGGATGTGTAACCAGGCGTGGTGGCGTGGTGCCGCGCTGTTCGGATTACTGGTCAGCGCTTCGACGGCATCTGCCGACCATCAGCGACCGCGCTTCCAGCACCTCGACCAACGCGATGGCCTGTCCCAGTCCATGGTCTACGCGATTGCGCAGGACACCGACGGCTTCATGTGGTTCGGCACCCAGGATGGACTGAACCGTTTCGATGGCTATGACTTCCGCGTGCACGCCCCGTCCGATGAAGCAGCGGGCACGCTCGCCGACGAAGCGATTCGCGCGCTGTTGCTGGCCGACGATGGCACGCTGTGGGTTGCAACGGACGCCGGCGGACTGTCGAGTTACGACGCGACGACGGAACGCTTTACGACCTTCCGCGCCGACGGTGATCCGGGTTCGCTCGAAAGCGACCGCGTGCGTACCCTCTTCGAAGACAGCCATGGCACGCTCTGGATCGGGACCGATGGCGCCGGACTGGCGCGCTTTGATGCAACAACCGGACGCTTCGAGCACTTTCGCCACAATGCCTCGGTACCCGGCAGCCTGAGCGACGACCATGTGTGGGATATCGCTGAGGATCAGATCGGCGCCCTGTGGGTTGCGACGACGCGCGGCCTCAACCGGCTGGCGCCCGGCAGCAACGCCTTTGAACGGTTTTTCCACGACCCTGCCGATCCGACGTCCATCACGAACGACGAGGTCCGGGCGTTGGTCGTGGACCGTCAGGACAATCTCTGGATCGGAACCTCGGCAGGTCTGAACCGCATCGACGGTCTGTCCGGCGAGTTCGAACGTTTCGTTGCCAGCGAAGAGGATCCTTTCAGCATCAGTGCCGACCGCATCAACGCGCTGTTCGAGGATCGCTCCGGGGTCTTGTGGGTCGGCACGGTCAATGGCCTGAATGCCTGGAATGCGGCGAGGCGTCGATTCGAACCCTACCTGAGCGACTCGTCCGACCCCTTGAGCCTGCCGCATGACACGGTCATGTCGATCTACCAGGACCGCGCCGGCGTGCTCTGGGTAGGTAGCTACGCCGGCGTGAGTCGCTGGAACCCGGCGACACGGCTCATGCGCCATTACCACGAGTCGAGCAATGAGCCGACCAGCCTCGCGGCGAATACGACAACGGCCTTTGCGGAGGATGCGGCTGGCAACATCGTCGTCGGCACGTTCGGCGGCGGCATTAACATCCTCGACCGCGCGAGCGGCAACTTCGAGAAGCTGCGCCAAGAACCCGACAATCCGGACTCGCTGTCGAGCGACTGGGTCATGGCGCTTCACTATGATCGTGCCGGCAATCTCTGGGCTGGCACGCGCGCCGACGGATTGAACCGCATCGACGGCGAAACCGGCCGCATCGATCATTTCGTTCACGACCCGGACGATCCACAGTCGCTCAGCAGCAATACGATCGCCAGGATCGTCGAGGACAAGGACGGCGGAATCTGGATCGCAACCTTCGGCGGCGGCCTGAGCTACTTCGACGGCGAGCGCTTTACGCAGTACCGCCACGATCCCGATGACCCGAACACGCTCAGCAGCGACCGGATCCTCGTTCTCCACCAGGAAGCGAATGGCGGGCTTTGGGCCGGCACTTACGCCTCCGGGCTGAACTACCTCGACCCGGTCACGAAGGAAGTCACGCGCTACACCGCGGATCCTGCCGATGACCGTGGCCTCGTCGATAATGGCATTACGATGATCACCGAGAATCGTGCCGGTGATCTGTGGATCGGCGTCAAGGGCGGCGGGCTGCACGTCTGGCGGCAGGCAGACCGTTCGGCCGGGCGCGCTGTCTTCGAACGCTACACGGAAAAGGACGGCCTGCCAGATGCGACGATCTACAGCGGCCAGTGGGATGCAGCGGGCCGGCTCTGGTTAAGTACCGGCCGCGGCCTGTCCCAGGTGGATACTGCGTCAATGACCTTCCGTAATTTCGACACCAGCCACGGCCTGCAAGGGGACGACTTCAACCTGAATGCGGGCTTCCGGGCGAACAATGGCGAGCTCTTCTTCGGCGGCATGAAGGGCTTCAATGCCTTCCAGCCCGCATGGATAAACGCCGGCGGGCCGCCGCCCGACGTTGCGATCACGCGCGTGTCCGTACTCAACGAAACCCTTGATCCGGCGGCCTACCGGCAGGACGGTGCGCCTGTCGAGTTTCGCCACGACCAGAACGTCATTGGACTCGAATTTGCCGCGCTGGACTTCGCGGCGCCGGAGTATTCCCGCTACCAGTATCGCCTCGATAATGCAGACCCTGAGTGGGTCGACGCCGGCAAGCGACGCCAGGTGAGCTACGCCAACCTGCCGGCCGGTGACTACGTCTTTCGCGTTCGCGCCGTAAACAACAACGGGGTCTGGAGCGAGACCGAATCGGCGCTGGCGTTCACGGTGCTGCAGGCCCCATGGGCGACGGTCTGGGCCTATGCAATGTACGCCTTGCTGATAACGGCTTGCTTCGCGATCGTGGTGCGCTGGCAGGCCCGGCGTGCCCGCGAAACCGAAATGGTCCGTCATGCCGAGCACGTACACCGCCTGCAGGGACGTCTCGCGAACGCCCAGCAGATTGCCGCGCTCGGCAACTGGGAGTGGAACCTCAAGACAGGGTCGATGTGGTGGTCGGACCAGCTGTTCCGGCTGTTGAAACTCTCTCCCGCCGAGGTCACCGGAAACTACGACGAGTTCCTCGAGCGAGTGCATCCGGACGATCGCAAGAGCGTCGACGGTGCGATTCAACGCGCTATCAACAACGGCGATGCCTTCGCACTCGATCACCGTGTCGTCTGGCCTGACGGCAGCATTCGATTCGTCTCCGAACGCGGTGAGTGCCTTCCCGCTACGGCCGACAATCCGGCGTGCCTCGCCGTCACGATGCATGACATCAGCGACCGCAAGGCCGCCGAGGATGCCTTGCGTCGACACGCCGGGTTCCATGAGCTGCTTGCCGGTTTCTCAGCGCGCCTGCTCAACGCAGAGGCAACCGCCGTGGACGCGGCAATCGTCGAAGGCTTCGGCCAGATTGGCGAGCACTGCGGTATCGACGAGATCGTCATCCGCTGGTTCTCCGGTGACAAGGCTACGCTCAAGGCGTCAACCGCCTGGTCGCGCGCCGAGGGCGGGCCCACGCCAAACGGCATTGAGACCTGGAAAATTCCCTGGGCCGTCGAGCAGCTACTGGCCGGCCGGCAGGTCGTCGTCGAGGACATCGACGCGTTCCCCGTCGACAAATCGGACGACGAAAAGCTCTTTCGACGGCTCGGTTACCAGTCGCTGCTCATGGTGCCGCTCAGCGTCGACGGCAAGCTGACGGGAACCTGCCAGTTCAGCACGCGCGGAACCAGGCGTCGTTGGCCGGAAGAGATGATTACCGATTTCACGCTTGCCTGTGACGCGCTCACAAGCGCGCTGGCGCGCCAGTGCGCCATGAGCGAGGTGACTGACCTGAAGGACCAGCTCCAGGCGGAGAACCTGTACCTCAGAGAGGAGGTCAAGCTCGCGTCGGGATTCAGCGGCATCATTGGCGAAGACCGGGAGCTCAAGCGCTGCCTGCGTGCTGTCGAGAAAGTGGCACCTACCGACGTGCCGGTGCTTGTGCTCGGTGAAACCGGGACGGGCAAGGAGCTGATTGCACGGGCGATCCACAAGCTCAGTGCGCGAGCTGATGGGCCTATGGTTAGCGTCAACTGCCCGGCGTTACCCGGCAGCCTGATCGAAAGCGAGCTGTTCGGCCATGAGAAGGGCGCCTTTACGGGGGCGGACTCGCGGCGCATGGGCCGATTCGAACTTGCGGAAGGCGGCACAATTTTTCTCGACGAGATTGGCGAGCTGCCGCTGGACCTGCAGGCGAAGCTTCTTCGCGTGCTGCAAACCGGTGAGTTCCAGCGCCTCGGCGGAACCAAAACGCAGCACGCGAACGTCAGGCTCGTGGCGGCTACCAACCGTAACCTGCCGGAACGGATCAAGGCCGGCGAGTTTCGTGCGGACCTCTACTTCCGGATCAGCAGTTTCCCGATCCGCCTGCCTGCCCTGCGCGATCGCAAGGGCGATGTATCGCTGCTTGCCGAGCATTTCGTGCACAAGCACGCCGAGCGGCTCAATCGCGACGTGTCCGCGATCTCGGCGCGTTTCCTGAAGCAACTGGAAGCATACGATTGGCCGGGGAATATTCGCGAGTTGGAAAGTGCCATCGAACGCGCGCTGATTTCCTGCGCCGACAGGGACGTGCTCGATCTCGATGAGCCGCTTTACCGCCAGCGGCAGGCACAGGACGGCTACGTGGAACTCAAGATTCGCGAAGACGCCGACCTTGCCGACATGGAGCGGACCTACATCCTCACCGTCCTCGACCGAACCGACGGCAGGATTGCCGGTTCTGACGGCGCGGCGGAAGCGCTGGGCGTACCGGCAAGCACGCTGCGTTCGAAGATGAAGAAACTAGGTATCGAGCGTTTTCGTACCGCCTGACGCGCCGGTTCACGGCGTTCGGCGACTGGCGCCACGCCGGCAGCACCGGTATAACAGGGGGGCCTGTGAGGTTTACGCCCTGCAGGGAAAACAATAACAAGACTCTATAAAGCGCTGTGAAACGCAGCGCTTCGATACCGACGGGAGGTGCTTATGCCCGCTGTTCGTCGCTCGTATCAACTCCTCCTCCCGCTGGCAGGGCTTGCCTTGCCCGTACTTGCTGCGACCGAGGAGGTCACCGCCACCATTGAAGAAATCGTCGTCGTTGCCCAGAAACGCGAGCAGCCGCTGCTCGACGTGGGCATCTCGATTACGGCCTTCGACCAGGAGCGTCTGCGGCAGCTCAGGATGCGCGCCAGCGAAGACATCGCAAACCAGACGCCGGGACTCCAGGCGGCCTCCTTCTCGGGGGACCCTACGGTCATGCTGTTTGCGATCCGCGGCGTCGGGCAAAACGACTTCACCGATCACCATGAAGGACCAACTGCGGTCTACGTCGACGAGGTCTACGTGAGTGCGCTGGGCGGCGTCGGCTTCCAGCTCTTCGATCTCGAGGGAGTGGAAGTCCTGCGTGGGCCGCAGGGCACGCTGTTCGGGCGCAATGCGACGGGTGGACTTCTCCACTACCTGACGCGTCGGCCCGGGCAAGAATTCGATGCATATGCCGATCTCACCGTAGGCGACTTCAATATGCTGCGTCTCGAGGCGGGCGTCGGTGGTCCGATCAGCGACAGTGTCAGTGGCAGGCTGTCCGTGTTGTCCCATACCGCTGACGGCTACATCGACAATCGCGGCGGTCCCGACGTGCGTGGTGTTGACCACCAGGCGATTCGCGCGCAGCTTGGCGTCGAACTCGGCGAGCAGGCGAACCTGCGCGTCAAGCTCGCTGCCGCGCGGGACAACGACCCTGTCACGGGCGCCTTTCAGCAGCGAGCCTCCGTGCCCGGTACCGACGGTCTTGGCGCCTACCTGCCCGACGACGTCAACGCCGATTTCTTCGGCCTGGGTTCCTGCCCGGGCTGCGATCCGCTTGGCTACCGCGACGACGATGGCGATCCGCAGGCAGGCGAGTACGACCAGGTGGGCGTCCTGGACCGGGAGTTGCTTGCGGCAACGGTGTTCTTCGATTGGGCGAACGACACGCTCGCGTTTACGTCGATTACTGATCTGACGGAGATCGACAAGCGCTATGGCGAGGACTCGGATGGTTCGCCGAATCCGCTGGCGTTCTTCGAGACCGACCAGGACGCGAGGCAGTTTTCCCAGGAATTGCGCCTGACCGGGACCAGCGACGTGCTGACCTGGACGGCGGGTCTGTATTACCTCGACATCGATGGCGACTACGGCAACGTCTTCGGCTCACCCGCCTTCGATGCCAACCAGCTGAACACCTACTCGCTGTCGACCCGCTCCAGCGCAATCTTTGGCCAGATCGAGTACGCATTCGCGGACAGCTGGCGACTGGTCGCGGGGGCGCGCTGGACCAATGAGAGCAAGGACTTCGAATACCAGCCTGCCTGTGTCGGCACGGGCTGCGTCGGCTTCTTCGTGTTCCCTGGCAGCGGTGTCGTCAGCGATATTGGCGGTTTCACCGCGGAGACGGTCGGCGGGTTGACTGAGCGCGATGAAGACAACTGGGCCGGCAAGCTGCAGCTCGAATGGCTGGGCGAAAACGCCATTGCCTATGCGGGGATCACTCGCGGCCACAAGGCGGGCGGATTCAATGCGCCGCTCGATGGCCTGTTGTTCGCCGAAGAAATGATCTACGACGAGGAAATCCTGACGAACTACGAAATCGGCTACAAGTCGATGTCCTTCGACCAGCGTCTCCTGCTGAGCGCTGCTGCCTTCTACTACGACTACGACGACAAGCAGGCCTTCACCTTCTCGGGCTTTACGACCTATCTTCTCAACCGGCCCGCCGAAGCCTACGGCGGTGAACTCGAGCTGACGGCGCGGCCTGGCAGCGGCTGGGAACTGGGGTTTGGTGCCGCATTCCTCGAAGCGACGGTCGACAATGTCCCATTGCCGTCGGGCCGCGAGGCCGAGCAGCAGATGAGCCAGGCGCCGGAGCTGACGCTGAATGCGATGCTGCGGAAGAGCTGGCCGCTCAGGGCGGGCAGCATGACGCTGCAGCTGGACGGGTTCTACGTGGGCGAGCAGTACTTCAATACGATTAATCATCCGACGGCACTGGCGGAGGCCTACGCCGTGTTCAACGCGAGTGTCGGCTACATTGCGCCCTCCGGGCGCTGGGATGCCAATGTCTTCGTCGAGAATCTTGGCGACGAGGAGTTCGTTACCTACGCGATCGACGTCAGCTCGTTTGGGTACTCGCTCTTGTCCTACGGCCGACCGCGCTGGTGGGGCTTACAGTTTCGTTACCGCTGGAGCGAATAGCACGATTGCGGTCAGCTGGCAGGCGTCACGAACGCGCCGTGCAAGCGCTTGAAGTTACCCTAGGTATATCTTCGTACAGCCCCAAAGCAGGGGCTTTGGCACTCTCTTATCCCCGGCAACAAACGATCCGACGAAGCTCATCAAGAGCTCTCTCGGCTTATAACTGCCTCTGACAAGGCGCGCGAGCAACTCGTGACGACGGGGATTCGATGGCTACACAGCAAGCTACCGCACAGAACCTGGTTGCCATGCTCTATCGAAGTAAAGCGACGGTGCCATTCGGCGCACCGGAGCTCTTCGATCTCGTAAAGGGCGCCCGCCGGCGCAATCGCCTCAGACGTGTAACCGGCGCGCTGTTCTACGAAGAGGGCCATTTTTTTCAATGGATCGAGGGCCCGGAAGAGGCCGTTGCGCCGCTGTTCACGACGATCGGCCGGGATTCACGGCATTCCGATCTCGAGGTGCTGTCGGCGGGACCCGCCGATGCGCGAGTGTTCGGCGACTGGAACCTGCGCCTGTACCGCAACCGGGAGAAGATACCTGAGCGCCTGCACCTGTCAGAGCCTTGCGAGGCCTGCAACGCGTCGGGCTGCGTAACCCGCGACGTTGCCCTCGACCTGGTCCGCGGCAACGCGGCTCGCTTCCGCGCGGTGCTCGAACAGGTGGCTGATCGCACAGACGTCATGGTTTGCTACTGCGAGCAGCTCATGACCCGCTTCCGTGAGCTGTGGCGCGATGACGAGTGCTTCGAGGCTGAAATCGCGATCGGCTACGCACTGGCGCTCTCAGCGCTGCGGCAGGTTCGGGAGCCGCGTCAAGATATTGCCTGGCCGAACATGGCGGAGCATGTTCTCGTGCTTCCCCTGCCCGGCGAACCGCACTACCTGCGTGCCGCACTCGCCACAACGATGCTCGAGTCCGCGGGTTTCTTTGCCTCGCAGTCGTTGCCAGCGAACAGGGTCGAATTCGTTCGTCAGCTGGCGGCCGCGTCACCGGCGGGCCTCGTGCTCGTTGCCGGTACGCCTTCCCTGAGCTGCGAACAGCAGCGCGCGGTACAGGCGATTTGTGATTGTGCGCGCCTAGAGCTCGGCGCCGACCTGCGCATTGCCGTGTACGGCCATCTGCAGGGCGAGTGCGAGGGCCTGAAGGGTCCGCTCGGTGCCGACTACCTGACGAGCTCTGCACTCAGGCTGCCGAGGTTCTTCGACCTCGGTGGTCGCCGAATTCACTAGCAAACGGAACGACGCATGCGCATCCTGCTGATTCATCCTAACTACCATTCCGGCGGCGCCGAGATTGCCGGTAACTGGCCGCCGGCATGGGTTGCCTACCTGAGCGGCGCGTTGAAGAACGCGGGCTACGACGACGTTCATTTCGTCGATGCCATGACCAACCATCTCTCCGACGAAGACCTGCGTACGCACATTGCCGAGCTCGAGCCGGACATTGTCGGCACCACGGCAATCACACCCTCGATCTACACGGCAGAGCGCGTGCTCGAGATTGCGGGTGAGGCAGCACCCGGGGCGCTCAGGATCATTGGCGGCGTCCACGCCACGTTTATGTACAAGCAGGTGCTGTCCGAGTCCGACGCGGTCGACGTCGTCGTTCGTGGCGAAGGCGAAGAGGTCCTCGTCAATCTCGTCCGCGCCTACAGCGGCGACAACTGGGCCGAAGAACGGCACACCGTGAAGGGGCTTGCCTTCCGCGACGGCGAGCAGATCATCGCCACGCCGTCGGCACCGACGGTCAAGGACTTCGATGCGATCACGCCGGACTGGTCGCTGCTCGAGTGGGAGAAGTACATCTACGTGCCGCTTGGCGTGCGTGTCGCCATCCCCAATATGGCGCGGGGCTGCCCGTTTACCTGTTCGTTCTGTTCGCAGTGGAAGTTCTGGCGCGACTACCGGATTCGTGATCCGAAGAAGGTCGTCGACGAAATCGAAACGCTCGTCAATGAGCACGATGTCGGCTTCTTCATTCTTGCCGACGAGGAACCGACCATCCACCGCAAGAAGTTCGTTGCGTTCTGCGAGGAACTCATCGCGCGCGACCTGCCGGATCGCGTGAAGTGGGGCATCAACACGCGGGTGACGGATATTCTGCGAGACGAGAAACTGCTGCCGCTGTATCGCAAGGCAGGCCTCGTGCACGTATCGCTCGGGACCGAGGCCGCAACGCAGCTCAAGCTCGACACCTTCAACAAGGAAACCCGCGTCGACGATAACCGTCGCGCCATCGAGCTCTTACGCAATGCCGACATCTTCGTGGAGGCGCAGTTCATTGTCGGTCTCGACAACGAGACGCCCGAGACGCTCGAGCAGACCTATCAGATGGCCTGGGACTGGCAGCCTGACCTCGCGAATTGGGCCATGTACACGCCATGGCCGTTCACGCCGCTGTTCCAGGAGCTGGGTGACAAGGTCGAGGTTTTCGACTTCTCGAAGTACAACTTCGTCACGCCCATCATGAAGCCGGCCGCAATGGAGCGCGGTGAGCTGCTCGACGGCGTCATGAAGAACTACCGGCGCTTCTATATGCAAAAGGCCTTGTTCCATTATCCTTGGCGCGGCACCGGATTCCGGCGTCGTTACCTGCTCGGTTGCCTGAAGGCGTTCCTGAAGGCGGGCTTCCAGCGCACCTTCTACGATCTTGGCAAGGTTGGTTACTGGGGGCCGCAGACCAAGAAAACGGTCGACTTCCAGTTTGACGACACGAAGAAGATCGCGCAGGCCCAGCTCGACGACTGGGAGTCCGCGCAGGACCGCGCTGCCAGGAAGCGCGCCCACAAGGCGGCCGAGGTTGCGATCCCGGTCGAGGCGATCAAGGCCTGCGGTGGCGGCGACCAGCAGCTCGACGACGCCGCGACGCGGACGACAGAAACGGCACACTAGTCATGGCGGCGCGGGCGCAGGCACGCATAGGCCCTAACGCAATCCTGCAGCTGGTACCCGTGCTCGACGCCCGGCTTGGCGTGCGCGGTCGCGAAGCGCTGCTCGAACGTGCGGCCATTGACGAACTGCCTGACGGCAGCGCGATGATCGACGAGGCGCCCGTGGCCCGCCTGCACCAGGCCCTTCGGCGTCATGAGCCAGGCCTCGCAGCCGATCTGTCACGCCGGGCAGGACTTGCTACCGGCGACTACATCCTCGCCCACCGGATTCCCATGGTTGCCCAGCGCATCCTGCGCCTTTTGCCCGCAAGGCTCGCCGCGACCATGCTGGCGGGCGCCATCAACCGGCATGCCTGGACGTTTGCCGGATCCGGCGCTTTCCGGGTGGTCTCGGCCGAGCCGCCCGTCTTCGAAATAGCGGACAACCCTGTCGTGCGCGGCGAAGAGGCCGAGCGGCCCGTCTGTGACTGGCACGCCGCGGTGTTCGAACGCCTGTATCGCCAACTCGTCGCCGACGACTACCGCGCCCGGGAGACCGCCTGCATGGCGGCTGGCGGCGACTGCTGCCGCTTCGAACTGACGCGCCGCGCCTTATGAGCCCCACCCACAGCCAAAGCTGACGCCCGGGTTGTCTCGATGCCCGGCAGCCCTGCCGGCGAGAAGATCCTCTACGCGGCCGCCGCATCGTGGCCGTATCCGTTGAAACAGTTGACACCTTTTTGCGAAACGACAATATTAAGCCCCGGGCTCTTTGTTGCATTTCGACAACAAAACGGGCTTAATGTGGGCGCTCGTCTGCGAAGCAGTCAATCGGATTGAACGTCGGCCACGTCGAACGGTCCGGTTAATACGGGTAACCTGAGCACTGAGGAGAAACTGTGGATACCAAATACAACATCAGAACGGGGGTACTGCTGGCCCTTGCGCTGCCTGGACTTGTTGCAGTGTCGCAACAGGCCGTGGCGCAGGAGAGCGGTTCCGATGCGATCGAGGAAATCGTGACCACGGGTACCCGCCGCGAAGAGCGTACGGCGAGTGATTCGCCGGTCGCGATCGACGTCATCGGCGGACCGGAATTCCGCCAGAACTCGTCGACCGACATCCAGGAACTGCTGCGCACGAGTGTGCCGTCGTTCGACATCAACACCCAGCCGATCAGCGACGCGGCGACGATCGTTCGTCCGCCGAACCTGCGCGGACTGTCGCCCGACCAGGTACTCGTCCTCGTCAACGGCAAGCGCCGGCATCGTGGTTCGGTCATTTCCTTCCTTGGCGGCGGTATTTCGGACGGCGCCCAGGGCGTCGACATTTCCGCGATTCCTTCGCTGGCCCTGAAGCAGGTTGAAGTCCTGCGCGACGGCGCGTCGGCCCAGTACGGCTCGGACGCAATCGCCGGCGTGATCAACTTCGTGCTGCGCGACGCTGCCGAAGGTTTCGAGATCCAGGCCAACTACGGCTCCACCTACGAATCTGACGGCAACAACTTCCTGCTCGCGGCCAACGCCGGCCTGCCGCTCGGTAACTCCGGCTTCATCAACATGACCGCTGAGTTGCGCGACGTTGAGGGCACCATTCGCTCGGTCGTTCGTGACGACGTACAGGCAGCCATTGACGGCGGCTACACGCCGGTTCGCGACTTCCAGGCCATCAACACCTACACGAGCGAAGTGCCGCAGTACTGGGGCCAGCCGGACGTCGAGGACGACTTCAAGTTCTTCGTCAACTCGGCCTATGAGTTCAGCGAAGCGGCAGAAGCGTACCTTTTCGGTAACTTCGGCCAGCGGACCGTAACCGGCGGCTTCTTCTACCGTAACGTTGTCGGCCCGACGACGGGTCAGCAGCGCGGCGGCGTGTATCGCGGACCGACCGTTGATCCTGTGACCGGTATCGAAGTCACGGATGGCGGCGTACCGTCTATCCTCGTCGGTGACCTCGACGGCGGTACGTCCTGCCCGGATGGTATCCCGCTCAACGGCGTCATCCCGGACGCGAACATCCTCGCCCAGGTAACGGCCTCCGAGAACTGCTTCTCGTTTGTCGAGACCATCCCGGCCGGCTTCGTGCCGCGGTTCGGCGGTGACAACGAGGACATGTCGCTGGTTGTGGGCCTACGCGGTACGCTGAACTTCGGCAATGGCCTGAACTACGACGTCAGCGGCCAGCAGGGTTCGAACCGCACCGACTACTTCATCCGCAACACGATCAACGCCTCGCTCGGCCCGGCTACGCCGCGTGATTTCGTCCCTGGCGGACAGGAGCAGGTCGAGACGGTCTTCAACGCCGATTTTGCCTACGGTTTCGATGTTGGCATGGCGTCTGACCTCAACGTTGCGTTCGGCTACCAGTACCGCAAGGAGGAGTTCAATCTCTTCGCGGGCGACGACGCGTCCTTTGCACTCGGCGTGCTCGCCGACCAGGGCTTCTCGTCGAGCTCGAACGGTTTCGGTGGCTTCCCGAGAAGCGAATCGGCCGACCAGGACAGCAACGCGTTCTACGTCGACGTCGAAGCGGACATTACCGACCGGCTGACGCTCGCAGCGGCCGTTCGCTATGAGGACTACGGTGAAGACTTCGGTGACACCACTGACGGCAAGCTTGCCGGTCTGTTCCGCGTCACTGACACGTTCCGCATTCGCGGCTCCGTCTCGACGGGCTTCCACGCCCCGACGGCCGGCCAGGCGAACATCACGAACGTGACGACGCAGAACGTCAACGGCGTACTCGTCGACCAGGGCACGCTGCCGCTGTCGTCGGCTGCCGGTCAGCTCGCTGCCGACTTCATCGAGAGCCAGGGTAACGGGCGTCCGACGCTCGGGCCCGAGGAAGCGACCAACTTCACGCTGGGTGTAGCCTTCGACGCCGGTCCAACGACCTGGACGATCGACTACTACAACATCGAAGTGAAGGACCGTGTCGCACTCGGCGCCAACGTCGACTTCCTCGATGCGCTGAACTTCGCCGGTACCAACGCGGGCACGGTTCCGCCTGCGTACACGACGGTGTCGGAAGCGCTGACGGACCTTGATGCCAACGGCGTCATCGACCGCCAGGACTTCATCGGCCTCGATGACCTGTCCGAGTTCCGCTTCTTCTCGAACAGCTTCAGCACGACGACGACCGGCGTTGATATCGTCGGCACCTGGGCATTCGGACTGGGTAGCGGCGAGTCAGATATCACGCTTGCCATCAACTACAACGAAACCAAGGTGGACGACGTCGGTACGGTTAACCCGATCGACGAAGATCGCGTCGAAGCGCTCGAGGAGCTGCTGCCGAACACCCGCGGTGTGCTCTCCTGGCGTCACAGCGTCGGCAAATTCAACACCTTGCTGCGCGGTAACTACTATGGCTCGTGGAACGACACGGGTAACGGGGTACCGAACATTGGTGCCACGTTCCTGGTCGACGCTGCCGTGACCTACATGGTCAACGACAACTTCGATCTCGTCGTGGGTATCGACAACCTCTTCGACACCTACGTCGACGAGAACCCGTTTGCCGGTAGCCTCGGCCAGCTCTACTCCGAAGCCAGCCCGTTCGGCTTCAATGGTGGAACCTGGTACCTGCGCGCCCGCGCGGTCTTCTAAACCTGTTGCGACAGGTTTGAGGAAAACCCCGCTCATTCGAGCGGGGTTTTTTTTGCCTGCGTTTCTCGGTGCGCGAATGCGCCTGGGATTAGGTCCCGGGCCGCCGGTGGATCAACTTCGATACAACGTCAAGCGCATTACTGGCCGAGAAGGTGAAACAGCGCGGTCCCGACGAAGGTGCCCATGGCGTAGCCAAGCACGCCCGCAAGGACACCCGGCGTGACGAGGTCATGCCAGCCGCGCGCCGCTGCGAGGGCTGGTGCAGTGGTTGCGCCCAGCACTGACGCGTTCGACGCCGTGACGAGCTCGGGAATCGTCAGTCCGGCCAGACGACCGAGGCCGAGCAGCACGACCAGGTGCACGCTCAGGAGGATCACGACGAGTACTACGAGCAGCGGCGCAATCCTGATCATTGCCTCGATGTTGGCACCGGCGGCAATGGCGGCGAAGAACACGAAGGCGAGACTTACGCCCGTTTCGAAGGCGCCGGCGAGGCGTTCCATCCACGCGGGCGCGACCGTGGCGGCCGTGACGACAAGCCCCGTAATGATCGCGTAGCGAAGGCTCGGTGTGCCGAGCCATCCTGTGATGAGGTCGCCAACGGCCACAAAGCTCAGGGAAGCCGCAATGGCGAGCGTCAGGCTCATGGCGCTGATCGGGGTGGCGTCGTGCGCGTCGTCGGGTGCTTCGGTTTGCCCGTGATCGGCGAAGCGGCGAGCGAGCCAGTTCCAGCCGGGCAACAGCGCAAGGACGCCGAGAAACACGGCGCTGAACAGGTTGTCGGTTGCGGTAGCCGCCGAGAAAAACGACGGATCGGAACGCAGGTTCGTGATTTCGCCGAGCGCAGCGTAGTTGACCGAGCCGCCAATGTAAGTGGCGGCGAACAGCCCCGCGATACCTGCCTCGCGCCGGGCCGGATCAATCTCGGCGGCCGGGGCGAGTGCACCCAGGTCGAGCAGGGCAACCGCGACGAGTACCCCCAGAACGGTTCCCGCGCTCGCAATCAGGAAGGCAAGCGTCATGCGGCCGGTCTCGAACAACATGCGCCTGAGATTGGCGCGAAACAGGAACAACGGGATCAGGACCGGCACGAAAAAGCTGAAGACGAAATCGTAGGCGGGCGCGGCATGCGGAATGATCCCGAGGTTTGCCGCCGCGATGGCGGCAAGGATGGCGATGACCGCACCGGTCAGGTGGGCGCCTACCCGGGTCTTTTCGGCAAGGAACGAAGCGCCGGCAATGACGAAGAGCGCGGCCATGACGGCAACATCGTTATCCGGATTGATAATGGGCACGGCAGATCGCCTCTCGGGGGTATCGGCTGAATGCAGGACGGTGCACGTTGTAACACACCGTCAGGCAACCCACCGCGAAACACTCGCCCAAGAAAAAGCCGCACCCGTCTCCGGGCACGGCCATTCACACGAGCCTCCAGACCGATTAACCCGTGTGAATTTCCTTGAGCGCTGCGCTGTCGATCTTGCTCAGCGCTTCGCCAAGTTCTTTCTCGTAGCACGCCTGTGCATCGATACGATGACTGATAGTGCGCATCGTATCGGCTTCATCCAGTCCGCAGGCCTGCCCGATCGCTTTCTGGATGCGGCCGTACAAAACCTTCGCACCGGCTGCCGATTCGATGTTGAGATCGCCGTAATAGACGCGGACGACCAGGTCGCCGTCGTTGCCGGGCGGCGCCGCGATCGCTGACATCATGAGACTTGCACCGAGCACGACGGCGGATGCCGCTTTGACTACGTTCGCTTTCATTACCCCTCTCCTTCCGCTTGGCCTAACGCCAGAAATGTTTGCCCAAAGCGTGAGCAGAAAGTCTCTCGGCGACTGTCGTGGTGCACAGTCCTTTCCAGCCCACTTAATGCTTAGATGAGCAAGGCGGGGAATTGGTTGCAGATACGGGCAATGGATCGGCTATATGCCGACGGGCATAGACGAGCTTTGAATATTGGCGTGTTTTGCGCGCGACGAGGCTGAACCCTTCGCGCGTTTACGGGTCACGCCGCCGTGACCGGGCGCTCAGGGCATGAGTGCCGCCGCAAGCGCTGCGCTGCCGGCACCCGCAACGGCCCAGCCGCCGTCGACCGGCAGGACAACGCCGCTGACGTACTCGGCCGCATCGGAGGACAGGAACATGGCCGCGTTACCGATCTCGGTGACAGAACCAAAGCGTTGCATCGGCACGGTCTTGCGGCAGGCTTCGCGGGCCTCATCGGTCGGCGCCAGTCGTGCCATGCCTTCGGTTTCGTCGATCGGGCCCGGCGCAATGCTGTTGACGCGAATGCCGGCGCCACCCCATTCCAGTGCAAGCGTCCGCGTGAGCATGTCAACGCCGGCTTTTGCCGCGCAGACATGACTCTGCAGCGGCATCGCAATAAAGGCCTGCGGTGCGGAAATGTTGACGACGGACGCGCCGGGCTTCTTCAGGAATGGGAAGCCAGCGCGGAGGACGTGATAGGTACCCAGCAGGTCGATGTCGACAACGGACTTGAACGCGTTCGGCGACATCTGTGTGGCCAGTGCCGGGAAGTTGCCTGCGGCACCCGAGACGAGGACATCAAGGTCGCCGGACTTGTCGGCGAAATCAGTCAGCGCGGCCGCAACGGCGTCCGCGTCGCGAACATCGAGTGCGTAACCGCTGGCGGTGGGGCCCAGTTCCGACAGGGCCGCAACGGCGGCGTCGACCTTCTCCTGGGACCGGCTGGCGACGGCTACTTCTGCGCCGGCGGCGGCGAAGCACTTCGCGATGCCGAGATTGATGCCGCTGGTACCGCCGAAGATGAAGACCGTTTTGCCGCTGAAGTCGAATGTCGCCTGCATGGATCTGTGCCTCTCGATGACTGGTAAATGCCGCGTCGGGCGCGGTAGCCGACGTTGTACGCAAGACCGGGAGGCTTGTCACCCCGCACCGCGTCGCAGCTCGTCAGGCGGCGCCCAGCATTGACAATACCGGACAGGAGTTGCACATTTGCCGCGCGTACGACCAGCATGGAAGACCAATGGGGGAGACAAAGTCCGGCGCTGCCGGCCAGCTGATGCGTTCCGAGGAGCGTATTCCGCGGCTCAGGGCACGAGGCAGGGCGAATCGCCGCAAGCTCCTGGCGACCGCCGAACGGATGCTGTCCGAATCGAGGGTCGACAGCCTGCGATTCAGCGACATATTCGAAGCGGCAGGCGTGTCACGGGGCTCCGCATACCGCATCTATATTGGCCTTGACGACCTCATGCACGATCTTGCGGCGGAGTGGATCAATAACTTCGTCGACCACCTCGCTACCGCCGAGATCGAGGCCCCACCGGAAGACTGGACGGCCGTATCGGACTTCATCGTCCGCACCGGCGCCCTGTACTGGAAGGACACGGAGGAGACGCTCAGGATCCTGCCGCGCGTGCGTACCAACCTGCCCGAGAGTCACAAGCGTGCGCAGCGGGCAATGACCCACATCGTGACCGAGATCTTCAACCGCTACTTCGTGTTGCCCGCGCTGCCCGACCTGCCGGCCATCATCGGCTTTTACGTGCAAATGGGGGATCTCACCTTTGCGGACGCCGTGCGCCGGGAGGGCAGGATCAGCCAGCAGCGTATCGAGGAACTGCAGGCCATTTACCGCACCTACCTGTCGTTCCACTTCCCGGCCTGGCTGCCGCGTCGCAACGACAGCAAGCGCTCGCAATCCTGACAACGACGTTTTCGTCGTTTTGAACCGCTATTGGCGCCGGCTACCGGGCCCCGGTCGTCCTCGTCGTCCAGTCCAGCCAGTCGGCCATGACCTCGTCGCGATTGGTCTCGTTGAGAAGCTCGTGACGCGCGCCGTCGTACATCTTGAGCGTCAGCCGGGAGTGCATTGTCTGTGCGTAATGCAGCATGAGTGCGCCCATGCCCTTTTCGCCGCCGACCGGATCGTCGGTGCCGCCGGTGATCAGGATCGGCAGGTCCGAGGGAATGCGATGGATAGCCGAATCGCCGGCTATGCCGAGCATGCCGCCCAGGAAATCGCACCAGAGCCCGGCGCTGAAGGGACCGCCACACAGCGGGTCGTCAACGTACTTGTCGACCTCGTCCGGATCCCGTGACAACCAGTCCATCGGCGTACGGGCCGGTTCGAAAGGTCGGTTGAAGCCGCCGAACCCGAGCGTGTCCAGGAGCTCGCTGTGGCCGTTGCGGCCAACGCGGAGTGCCGCCAGCGAGGCGGCGATTCGCCCTGGCAGTAGCTGAAGCTTCGACGGCCAGGTTGACGCCGACAGGATGAGACCGTCGAGACGCGCACCGTAGTGCATGGCGAAGGTCTGCGCGAGGAACGAGCCCATGCTGTGACCGAGCAGGACGACCGGCGTGTCCGGGTATGCCGCGGCAATGTGATCGCGAACCGCCAGCGCGTCCGCTTCGAGCAGCGACCATCCCTTCTCAGGGCCGAAGGCGCCGCGGCGCGCGGCATCGGGCCCGTGCCCGCGGTGGTCATGGGCAACGACCGCGATGCCGCGCTCGGCGGCGACCGTCGCAAAGCGCTCGTAGCGAGCGCTGTGCTCGCCGAGCCCGTGCAGCACCTGGATGACTGCCTTTGCTTCACCGCCGGTCGGGCCCCAGGTCCGGAGCGTTATGCTGCGGCCGTCGGCCGCCTTGATCGTGTTGTTGCGGGTTCTGTCGTCCATGCTGTTTCGCGTGTCGTGGGGGCTACAGGGCGTACGGCGCGTCAGGGTATCCTATACCGCCCCGCACTGCCCGGAGACGGCGGCACGATGATCGAACTGTATTACTGGCCGACGCCGAACGGTCACAAGATCTCCATCATGCTCGAGGAGTGCGGGCTCGACTACCGCACGATTCCCGTGGACATTGGCGCCGGCGATCAGTTCAACGCGGCATTCCTCGCGATCAGTCCGAACAACCGCATGCCGGCGATCGTCGATACCGATACGGGCCTGTCCGTGTTCGAGGGCGGCGCTATCCTTGTCTACCTTGCCGAGAAAGCCGGCAAGCTGCTGCCGACCGAGCCCGCCGCGCGCTTCAATGTCCTGCAGTGGCTGTTCTGGCAGGCCGCAGGCCTCGGCCCGATGGCCGGTCAGCTGAGCCATTTCAAGAGCTACCTCGAGGAGCCCGTGCCGTACGCCGAGAAGCGCTATGGCAACGAGTACGATCGCCTGCTGGCGGTCATGGACGAGCAGCTGTCGGACCAGGACTATCTCGCCGGCGACTACTCGATCGCCGACATTGCCGCGTTTCCGTGGGTTCGACCGTACCGGCGGCTCGGCAACGACATCGACAACTTCCCGCATCTGAAGCGCTGGTACGACGCCCTGAAGCAGCGTCCGGCCGTGCGCCGCGGGATCGACCTTGGCCGTGACTGGAAGCGGACCGAGGCCACCGACGCCGATGCGAAGTCCCTTTTGTTCGAACAAAACCGCGACACGGTGCGCCGTGCGCGCCGTCGAGGAGACGATCGTGAAACTGTATGACTGCAAGACGGCGCCCAGCCCGCGGCGGGTCCGGATATTCATCGCCGAAAAAGGCATCGACGTCGATACCGTGGAGGTCGATCTGTCGTCGGGGGAGCAGTTCGGCGAGACCTTCCGCGCACTGAATCCTGATTGCACGGTCCCCGTGCTCGAGCTGGATGACGGCAGCTGCCTGACCGAGGTAATGGGGATATCGGCGTATCTCGACGCCGCCTACCCGGAGCCGCCGCTTTTTGGGCAGACACCCGCGGAGCGTGGCGAGGTGCTCGGCTGGAACCAGAAGGTCGAGCAGCAGGGGCTGCTGGCGATGGCCGAGGCGTTTCGCAACGCCGTCCCCGGCCTCAAGGGCCGGGCACTGCCCGGTCCCGAGGGCTACGAGCAGATCCCGGCGCTCGTTGACCGCGGCCGGGCGCGCGTTCTCAGGTTTTTCGAGACCCTCGACAAGCGCCTCGCGGAGACGATGTTCATCGCCGGCGAGCGCTACTCGGTGGCGGATATTTCGGCGCTGGTGTTTGTCGATTTTGCGCGCCGCGGCAAGCTCGTGCCCGATGAATCGCTGGAGCATCTTGCGCGCTGGTACAAGGCCGTTAGCGAACGACCGTCTGCGCGCGTCTGAGCCGCCGGCATGACTTGATTTCGGCCGCATCCGGTCGCAATCTCTTGGCACCGTTAGACCACGCCGCCGCCATGACCCTTGCCGAATCCCAGCTAGCCTCGACCGTTCTGATGATTCGGCCGACGCGGTTTGAGCGGAACGAGCTGACGGCGGAGAGCAATGCCTTCATGGACGACGTGTCGGCACCGCCCGCGGTCCAGCAGGCGCGCGCCGCGGATGAGTTCGAGGCGGTCGTGAAGGCGCTGGAACAGGCGGGCGTCAACGTGGTCGTTGTCGACGACACGCTTGAACCGCACACGCCGGATAGCGTCTTCCCCAACAACTGGATCAGCTTTCACGCCGACGGTCGCGTCGTGCTGTATCCGATGGAAGCGCCCAACCGCCGAACCGAGCGCCGAAGCGATGTGCTCGACACGCTGCATGACGTGCACGGCTTCCGGGTAGGCGAGGTCGTCGATCTTTCGTCGCACGAAGACGATGGCCGTTTTCTCGAAGGCACTGGCAGCCTCGTCCTCGACCGGACGAACCACGTAGCCTATGCCTGCCTGTCATCGCGGACACACCTCGATCCGCTGGGCGAGTTTGCGCAGAAACTCGACTACGACGTCGTCGCGTTCGACGCGGTCGATCGAGACGGTACACCGATCTATCACACCAATGTCCTGATGGCGCTCGGCGAAGCGTTCGCCGTGATCTGCCTTGGGACGATTCGCGATGCGGCGCAGCGCGAGGCCGTCGTGTCGCACCTCGAGGCAGGCGGGCGCCGGATCATCGAGCTCGACCTCGACCAGCTCGAGCGCTTCGCCGGCAACATGCTCGAGCTGCGGGCGGGCGATGGCGCCCGCGTACTCGCGCTGTCCCGCCAGGCCGCCGACAGCCTCCGCCCGGAGCAGCGGGCCGAACTCGAAAGCGGCATCGATCGGTTCGCCGTGGCGGACATTAGCACCATAGAGGCGACGTCAGGCGGTTCGGTCAGGTGTATGCTTGCCGAGGTGCACCTGCCCTTACTCGACGATTCAAGCCTGAAGTCCTCCGCCTCATGAGCAGCACAGACAAGATCCTGATGTGTCCGCCGGACTACTTCACCGTGGACTACGTCATCAATCCGTGGATGGCAGGCCAGGACGAGTCACTGAATCTCGACCGCGCGAAAGCCCAGTGGGCGAAGCTGCGCGACAGCATCGCAACGGTTGCCGACATCGAGATCATCGAGCCGCAGCCGAAGTTGCCAGACATGGTCTTCACCGCCAATGCCGGCGCCGTCTACGGCGACAAGGCCATTGCCAGTCACTTCATGCCGGAGGAGCGGCGGCCCGAGGAACCGCACTTCAAGGCATGGTTCCGCGACGCAGGGTTCGAGCTCCTCGATCTCGACGAGAAGATCGGTTTCGAGGGTGCAGGTGACTGCCTGCGCGATCGCGGCGGCCCCTGGCTGTGGACCGGCTACGGTTTTCGCACGGAGATTGAAGCGCACAAAGAGATCGCGCGGTTCTTCGATCTAGAGGTTGTGTCGATTCGCCTGACCGACGAGCGCTTCTATCACATCGACACCTGCTTCTGTCCGCTCGTAGACGGCTTCCTGATGTATCACCCGCCGGCCTTCGACTATGAGTCGCGCATTGCGATCGAATCGCGGGTCCCGCCGCACAAGCGCATCATCGTCGACACGCTCGACGCCGGTAACTTTGCCTGTAACGCGGTCAACGTCGGTGACCAGGTGTTCCTGCATAAGGCGAGCCGCGCACTGCAGGCGCGACTCATGCTGGCCGGTTTCGAGGTAAACGAAATCGAACTCTCCGAGTTCCTCAAGGCCGGCGGCTCGGCGAAATGCCTGACGCTCAAGCTTACGGAGCCTATGCTCGGCGGCGACAGCCGACGGAAAGGACAGGCGTAGTGTTACCGATCCGCTATTCGATCAAGCCGGTCAACCCGGCGGCGCATCTCTTCGAGGTGCAGCTGACCGTCGACAACCCGGACCCGGACGGCCAGGTGTTCCGCCTGCCGACGTGGATACCCGGCAGCTACATGATTCGCGACTACGCGCGGCACATCGTGTCGATTCGCGCGGCGGCCGACGGTCGCAGCGTCGACCTCGAGAAGCTCGACAAAACGAGCTGGCGGGCGGCGGCCGTCGACCGGCCGCTAACCGTCATTGCCGAGATCTACGCCTGGGATGAGAGCGTGCGAGGCGCACACCTCGACACCAATCACGGATTCTTCAACGGAGCCTGCGTGTTCCTGGAGGCCGTCGGCCACTGCAACACGCCGTGCACAGTAAAAATTGAGTGCCCCGACAAGCCCTACGGCAAGGGTTGGCGTGTTGTTACCTCGATGGAGCGGGGTGACGCGTCGCTGTACGACTTTGGTACCTACGAGGCGTCGTGCTACGCGGAGCTCATCGATCACCCTGTCGAAATGGGCGAGCTCGTCATCGGCGAGTTCGAGGTGCGGCAAATACCGCACGTCGTCGCGCTGCGCGGTCGGCACAACGTCGATATTTCGCGGTTGTGCCACGATCTCGAGCGGGTTTGCGCGTCGCACATGGACATGCTGCCGCCGCCGGTTGATCTCGACCGCTACGTCTTCCTGATCAACGTCAAGGGCGACGGCTATGGCGGACTGGAACACGCCTGGTCATCGGCCAACGTTATCAGTCGGCATTGCCTGCCGGTCAAAGGCGAGGAGGGCGTGTCGGAGGACTACCGCAACTTCTTGGGCCTGGTCAGTCACGAGTACTTCCACCTCTGGAATGTCAAACGCATGCGCCCGGCGAAGTTCTGGCCGTATGACCTGACAGAGGAGTCGCACACGGGTCTCCTCTGGGTCTTCGAGGGCATCACCTCGTTTTACGACGACCTGAACCTGCTCCGTGCCGGGCTCATCGGTGCGGAAAGCTACCTCGAACTCGTCGCCCGCGTCATGACGCGAGTGCGCCGCGGCGCCGGCCGCAAACGCCAGTCAGTAGAGGCCTCGAGCTTTGATGCCTGGACGAAGTTCTACAAGCAGGATGCCAACGCGGGCAACGCGATTGTCAGCTACTACGCCAAGGGCGCGCTGATTGCGCTCGCGCTCGATCTCAAGTTGCGCATCGAAACCGAGGGCCGCATTGCGCTCGACGACGTCATGGGCGAGTGCTGGCGGCGCTTCGGCGAAACCGAGCGTGGCCTCGAGGAGCGCGAGTTCGAGGCCGTCTGTAACGAGGTCTCCGGACTGCGCCTCGATGACTTTTTCGAAGCCGCCGTGCGCGGCACGGGAGAGTTGCCGCTCGATGCGCTGCTCGCACGTCACGGCATCGAGGTCCACTACCGCGCCGCCGCCGGGCAGAGCGACAAGGGTGGCAAGCCGGCCGAGCCGCTTTCCGCCGTTGGGTTCGGCGCTGCTCTGAGCGAGCAGGGCGGGCGTACACAGGTGACCGCGGTCGCCAACGACAGCCCCGCCGAGCTGGCGGGACTCGCGGCCGGTGACGAACTCGTTGCGATCGGTGGCCTCCGCGTGACGGCCGCGTCTCTCGATACGGTGCTCAAGCGCTATCGCGTGCGCGACCGCGTCGCCGTGGACTTCTTCCGCGGCGACGAGCTGCGTCACAGCGAACTCGTCTTCGAGCCCGCGCCGGCAGATACGATCTGGCTGACGCTTGCAGGCGACGCCGACGACACAGCGCTCGGCTTCCGAAGGCAGTTCCTCGGCAGCTGACGCCGGGATCGGTTTTCTCATGAGTCCCCGGCTGCGCCTCTTCGTCGGTGCTGCGCTGATCAGCCTGTCACCGGTCTGGGTCAAGCTGGTCTCGGTATCGCCGACGACCAGCGGCTTCTATCGTGTACTGATCGGCGGCGTCGCCCTCGCGCTATACCTGGCGGTGGGTGGCAAGCGGATTGCGCTCAGCCGGCGGGCATGGTGGATGCTCGGGCTGGCATCGGCCTTTTTCGCACTCGATCTCTGGTTTTGGCATCGCAGCATCCAGTACATCGGGCCGGGACTGTCTACGCTGCTCGCGAACTTCCAGGTATTCATCATGATGCTTGCCGGCGCCTTCCTGCTGCGCGAGGCGCCGACGCCGGCGCAGCTCGTGACGGTACCGCTCGCGCTTGTCGGTCTCGTCATGATCATCGGCTTTGATTTCGCCTCGCTCAGCAGTGACTACCAGTGGGGTGTGATCTTCGGCCTGCTGACCGCGGTGTGCTACGCGGGATACATGCTGTCACTCAGGGCGTCGCGTACCGGCGCGAGGCACCGCCTGCCAACCCCCGAAGTGGCGGTCGTGTCGCTGGCGACGGCGGCCATTCTTGGCGTGACGGCCGTCATCGAAGGGGATTCGCTCGCGGTCACGAATGTGACGGACCTGTCGTGGCTCGTGGGCTACGGCATCCTCTCGCACTGCATCGGCTGGCTGCTCATCGCGAGCAGCCTGCCCGAGGTCTCACCCACTGAGGCCGGGCTGTCGCTGTTGCTGCAGCCGACGCTGAGCTTCGCCTGGGACATCCTGTTCTTCGGCCGACCCATGACGCCGCTCGAGACAGCGGGTGCCGCGATCGCGCTCGTCGCGATCTACCTGGGTTCGATCCGGCGCTCAGCGAAGCGCTAGCGCGCCTGGCAGGCACTCGATCTCGAAGCGCGAGGCGGGCGGCTGCAGTTCGCCGTCAATGTGGGAGTACACGGGCTCCGCGCTCGTCAGCGTCACGCGCGTGACGTGGCAATGGTTGACCTCGGGTTCCCCAAGGTGCGTGCCCTCGGTGAGCGCCGGCAGCAGGGACAGGATGCGAGTCCGGCTGACTGCCGTCGCAACGACGAGGTCGAGCTGGCCGTCGTCCACCTTGGCGTCGGGCGCAATCACGAACTTGCCGCCGAGGAAGGCGCCGTTGGCGAAATTGGCGAGCGTTGCGCGGCCGTCGTAGTCGAAGCCGTTGGCACGAATTGCGAGCTCCGGCGTCGTGAAGCCGCCGGCCAGAACGCGCAGGACGCCAATGACGTAGACGAAGTCGCCAAGCGGCAGGCGAATGCTCTTGGCGGCCTTTGTGACCAGCGCGTCGAAGCCGATGCCGACGCCATTGGCGAAGTAGCGCGCGTTGCAGCGGCCGAGATCGACGCGCCGCGCTGCGACGTTCTCGGCAAGGCGCGCGGCAAGGTCTCGTGCGGCTATCCGCCAGTCGCGATCGATGCCGGCACCCTTGCAGAAGTCGTTGCCGGAACCGATTGGCAGGATGCCGAGCGCAGCGTCGCCGCCGGCCTGCATCAGGCCGTTGACGGCTTCGTGCAGCGTGCCGTCGCCGCCAGCAACGATGACCGAGCGATGGCCGTGGCCGACCGCATCGCGAACCTTGGCCTCGATGTCGCCGGGACCGTCGCTGAACCAAAGCTCTGGCGTAACCCCTGCCGCCCGGAAGACCTCCACGATGCGCTCGGCGCGCGATCTGGCGCCGCCGCGGCGCGCGCTCGGGTTGATCAGGAGAGGGACAGAAAGGGTCATGGAGAAGCGCCAAGCGGCTCGAGTCGCGATGCTACAATGCCGCGCGGATTCGCCGCAAAACACCCACCATGCTCGAACTCGGCCTAAAATTCCTCATTAGCTATCTGCTGGGCTCCCTGATGGGCTCGCTGATCGTCGGCTATTTTCGCGGCGGCGTCGATATTCGCGAAATGGGCAGCGGCAATGCCGGCGGCACCAACGCGCTGCGCACCCAGGGCGTGTCTTTTGCGCTGGGCGTCATTTTGATCGACGTGGGCAAGGGCATCCTGTCGGCGGGTGTAGTCCCGGGACTCAACATACCGGGGGTTGGTATCGACCCGGTCGTGTCGCGCGACTGGCTTGCGGTGGCCTGTGCCGCCGCGGCTGTCGTCGGTCACGTCTGGCCGGTTTATCACCGCTTCCGCGGCGGCAAAGGCATGGCAACGCTGATCGGCACGCTGCTGGTGCTGACACCGACAGCCTTGCCGCTCCTGCTCGGCGTGTTCGTGCTGGTCCTCGTGCTCACCGGCTATGTTGGTCTGTCGACAATGGTCACGGTTTCCGCGCTGCCGGTCTGGGTGTTTGTCACGCAATGGCCGGAGGCTGTTGCGCTGTTCTCCTTTGCCGTCTTCATGCTTGTACTGATCGTCTACTGCCACCGCTCCAACATCGAGCGCATGCGTGGCGGCACCGAGAACCGCAATCCCAAGGTGATGCTCTTCAAGCCGCGGGCTCGCAATGGCGGCGCCTGACGACGTAAAGATCGTCGAGCGACTCGACGCTGCTACCCGCTCAGCACTGCATTCACTCGAGCTCTTCGCGAGCACGGCGTCGACCAATGCCTACCTTGCAACGTCGGAAGCGCCGCCCGCGGGACAGCTCCGCGTCGCGATTGCCGACGAGCAGACGGCCGGCCGCGGCCGGCAAGGGCGAGAGTGGGTATCGCCGTCCGGCAGTGGTTTGTATCAGTCACACGCCTACACCTTTACGTCGACGCGCAGCGATCTCTCCGCGCTGACGCTGGCGCTCGGCGTCGCGGCTATCGAGGCGCTCGCGGACTGTGGTCACCACGGCGTGGGCCTCAAATGGCCGAACGATCTCGTTGCCGAGGACGGCAAGCTCGGCGGACTCCTGACCGAGACGCGCGTCGACGCCGCCGGAGTCGTCGTGATTGCCGGCATTGGTATCAATCTCTCGAAAGACGAACGTATTGATGTCGCCGACAGTTCGCGCTGGGCGCAGCGCGCCGTTGCGCTTGCCGACCTGCCGGGGCCTGCGACCAGTCGCAACGCGCTCGCCGCCGCGATGAGCAACCGCATGTTCAGCGCCTTTGCAACCTACGAGACCCTGGGCTTTGCCGCCTACAAGGAGGCGTGGTCGTCGGCCGACTGGCTGCGCGGCCGGCGACTTCGCATCGAGTCACCGGCGTCTGTGCTCGAAGGCATAGCGGCAGGCGTCGACGACAGCGGTGCGCTCCGGCTCGACACGGCAGCTGGCCAGGTGGCGGTATCGTCGGGCGTCGTCAACCTTGCGGATGCAAAGCGGTGAGAGCGCTGTTGATCGATGCCGGCAATACCCGTCTCAAGTGGGGTATTGGTGACAACGGCGCCGTCATCGATACCGGCAATGTCGACATGGCCCACGTCCACTCGACGGGCGTGGCGAGTCTCACGACGCGCCTGCCGCACGACGTCGACACCGTGTTCGTGAGCAACGTCGCTGGCCAGTCCCTCGCGACCCGGCTGTCGGGCGTGCTGTCGTCGCACTGCGGCTGCGAGGTGCGCTTTGCACGCAGCGAGTCGTCGGGCTGGGGCGTCATGAACGCCTATCCGGATCCGCGACAGATGGGCGTGGACCGCTGGGTGGCGATGATCGCGGCGTACGCCGAGTTCGGCGGGCCGGTGCTCGTTGTCGACGCCGGCACGGCGGTCACGATCGACGCCATCGATGACCAGGGGCAACACCTCGGCGGGCAGATTCTTGCGGGCTTCGGGCTCATGGCGGCTGCGCTGACTCGGGAAACCAGCGACATACCGGCCGTCGGCGGTAGCTGGACAATTCCCCAAGGCCTCGACTGTTTCGGTGCGAGCACAGAGGAGGGCGTTATGCTGGGTGCCTCGAGCGCGATTGCGGGCGCCGTGGAGCATGCGATTAAGGTACTGCAATCAGCGGCTTACGACCCGGTGCTTGTCTTGACCGGTGGCGATGCCTCGGCCATGCTTGCCGCGTTCGATGCGGATACGACGCATCACCGTCCACACCTCGTGCTGCAGGGACTGCTGCACATTCTGGAACACGAGCGATGAGAAACATCCTGCTGGCCCTGGTGCTCGCCAACGTCCTGTATTTCCTGTGGGGGATGTTCCAGGACGATGAGCCGGAGCCCGGCGTCGCGATACTCAACGAAGCCGATCTCGGGCCAGCGCTCGTAACGACCGAGCCGGAGGTTGAAGTGGACAGCGAGGAGGCGCCGGAGGACGCGGAGGCGGCAGTCGCCGACAGCGATGCGCCCGCCGTCGCCGAAGAAACGCAGGAAGAAGAGCCCGTCATCGAACTCGCCGCGGCCGTTGGCCGCAGCTGTGTCACGCTCGGGCCATTCCGCTCGAGCGAAGACTCCGACGGCGCCGAGTCGCAGTACCAGTCCGAGGGCATGACGACGGCAAGCCGCATGGAAACCGGCCAGATCTTCGTCGGCCACTGGGTGCAGATTCGCAATATCGCCAACAAGGCCGAAGGTGACCAAACGGTCGCAGCGCTTCGCGACGGCGGCATCCCCGAGGCCTACCTCGTCACGACCGACGACGAAGGCCTCAAGATCTCGCTGGGCGTCTTCGGCAACCGCGATGGCGCCGAGCGCGTCGAAGCGCAGGCGAAAGCGAAGGGCTACGCGGCCGAGATCACGCCGCGCATGGCCGACGGAGTCTATTATTTTGTCGACGTAGTGCTGCCACCAGGTCGCGGCGCAGGCGCGATGGTGGAGCGCTATGGTGAGGAAAAGGTCCGCATGAGGGAGGTGTCGAGCTGCCCGGATTGATGGTTGCCCTTGTGCTAAAGGGGGTCTCGGCGAATAATGCGCGCGAATCGATCAGCCGGCGTAGCTCAGCTGGGTGAGCCGGCAACAGCCGAAGCACGGCTTCGGCCCGGCGAACGCCGCGACAGGAGGTCGCGGCCGGCGGTTGGAGAACCGCGTAGCGAAGCCATGGATGGCGGCGACAAAGTTTCAGACGATAGCCGGCATAGCTCAGCTGGGTGAGCCGGCAACAGCCGAAGCACGGCTTCGGCCCGGCGAACGCCGCGACAGGAGGTCGCGGCCGGCGGTTGGAGAACCGCGTAGCGAAGCCATGGATGGCGGCGACAAAGTTTCAGACGATAGCCGGCATAGCTCAGCTGGTAGAGCAACTGATTTGTAATCAGTAGGTCCCGGGTTCGACTCCTGGTGCCGGCACCAAACAGAGAAGGCCCTCCATTCGGAGGGCCTTCTCTGTTTGGTGCGAGCCAGGAATCCCGGGAGTGGCACTGCACGGTGTGTCACTTGACTCGATGTTGCGATTGTCTTGGTCAAGGTTGTGGTTCGACTCCTGGTGCCGGCACCAAACAGAGAAGGCCCTCCGAATGGAGGGCCTTCTCTGTTTGGTGCGAGCCAGGTACCCCGGGATTGGCGCGGTACGGTGTGTCATCGAGCTCGACGCAGCGACAGGCCTGGTCAAGGTGGCGGTTCAACCCCTCGATCTTGATAGACTATCCGGACCATCGTACTACCGGAACGAGAAATGACGCAGAATGTTCACAACGTCGAACGCATTGTTCGCGTGCTTGCCGGGCTGGGCATAATCAGCCTCGTGTTTGTCGGGCCACAGACCGCCTGGGGGTGGCTCGGCGTTATTCCACTGGCAACCGGGTTCAGCGGATGGTGCCCGCCATACGCGCTGTTTGGTATCAGCACATGTAAGAAGCCCGATTAGTGTAGAGAGGTCAACTTGCGACCTCCTCAGAGGGGCTCTGGAATACAGACTCCCCGACCGCTGCGCTACTCTATCGAGAGGCCGCCGCAACAAAATGGGAGCTCAGGATCGCGTCCCGCACCCCCAACCGTGGCATACCGCGAAGGCCAAGTAAGTCGCACAGTTGAGATTGCGGTTCGACCCCTTATTAGCTCTAATCACCGGGCTCTGTCCGCTACCGGGATCAACCATGAAACGGCTCGCTCCACTCTGCTTTCTTACGCTGCTTGCGATCACCGCTTGCAGTAAGGCCCCTGACACCGAAGAGGTTGCTGCCGACTCTCTGGCCGACGCGACGACGCCGGCAACCGCCGAGGATGCGTCCGCCGCCCTCGACTCGCTCTATGCCGAATTCGACGAGGACTTCCTCCGCTCGAATCCGCCGTTCGCGACGTTCCGCGGTGACATGCGCTTCAACGACCAGTGGTTTCCCGAGGACATTCTGTCTGACGAGTATCTCGAAACGGACTACCAACGGAATCGCAGCTACCTCGAGCGCATCAGGGCCATCGATCCGAGCGGCCTGAACGCCGCCGAGCGATCCCACTACGAGATCTTCAAACTGGACCGTGAGCAGGCGATCGAGCGGCACGAGCTCGGGCTGAACCAGATGCAGCTGCTGACGCCGGTCAGCCAGTTCTTCAGCGTGCCGAACTTCCTCGTGCTACTGGGCTCGGGCGCCAACGCGCAGCCGTTTCGCACGGCCGAAGACTATGACAACTGGATCAAGCGCTCGACCGGCTTCGTCGAGCATGTCGACCTGTCCATTGCCCGTATGCGGGAAGGTATCGAGAGCGGCGTCGTACAGCCGCGCGTTCTCATGGAGCGGACGTTGCCGCAGCTCGATGCACAGATCGTCGGGGCCGCGGAGCAGTCCGCGTTCTGGCAGCCGGTCAAGAACATGCCCGAGGAAATCGCGGCCGAGGATCGCGAGCGCCTGACCGAAGCGTATCGTGCACATATCGAGGACGTCCTTGTGCCGGCGTACGCCAAGCTGCGCGACTTCATTCGCGATGAGTATCTCCCCGAGACGCGCGAGACGATCGGGCAGGGCGATGTGCCGGGCGGCAAGGAGCTCTATCGCTGGCTGGTCCGCGAAACGACTACGACGGATTACACGCCCGAAGAAATCCACGAGATCGGCAAGCGCGAGGCCGAGCGCATCTTTGCCGAGATGGAGAAGGTCAAGGAGCGCGTCGGTTTCGAAGGCGACATGCAGGCGTTCTTCGAGTACCTGCGCACCGATCCGAAGTTCTACTTCGAGACGGCCGAGGAACTCATGGAAGGCTACGAAGCGCTGCGCGACCGGATTGATCCGGCGCTGCCGCAGATCTTCGAAACGGTCCCCGAGTCAGACTACGTGCTCCGCGCGGTCGAGGAGTTCCGCGCGCAGTCGATGGCGGCCGCGCAGTACTTCCCGGGCACGCCCGATGGAGCCCGACCCGGCATCTTCTACGTCAACACCTACGACCTCGCCGCGCGCCCGAGCTACACGATGGAAGCGCTGTCGCTGCACGAAGCAAACCCGGGACACCACTTCCAGGTCATGCTGAGCTGGGAGCTCGACGATATGCCGGAGTTTCGCAAGTTCAATGCGTACACGGCGTACATCGAGGGCTGGGGACTCTATGCCGAATCGCTCGGCCCCGAGCTCGGCATGTACGAGGACCCGTACCAGTACCTCGGTTGGTTGATCTTCGACATCTGGCGTGCGAACCGTCTCGTCGTCGACACGGGCATGCACGCGCTCGGCTGGTCGCGGCAGGACGCGATCGACTGGATGAAGAGCAACTCGCCAATGGCGGACACCGACGTGATCGCCGAAGTGGAGCGCTACATTGCCATCCCGTCGCAGGCGCTGGCCTACAAGATCGGCCAGCTCAAGATCCGCGAACTCAGGACGCGGGCAGAGGAAGCGCTGGGCGACGACTTCGACGTGCGCGAGTTCCACTCGCAGGTGCTCATGACGGGCGCGCTGCCGCTGTTCGTGCTCGAAGACAAGATCGATCGCTGGATCGAGGCGAAGCTCGAAGCCGCTGGCTGATGGCGGGGATAGATGTAGCCGCGGTTCGCCGGGACACGCCGGCGTCGGAGCGTGTCCTACATTTCAATAACGCCGGCGCGTCGCTCATGCCGACGCCGGTCTACAACGCGGTCATCGAACACCTGGCGCTCGAGCGCGAGATCGGCGGCTACGAGGCCGAAGCGCGAGCCGCCGAGGCCAGCGCCGCCTTCTACACCGGGATGGCGTCCCTGCTGAGCGCAACGCCCGGAGAGATCGCCTGGGTAGAGAACGCAACGCGGGCGTGGGACATGGCGTTCTACAGCATTCCCTTCGCGCCTGGCGATCGCGTCATTACCCACGGCAGCGAGTACTCGTCGAACTTCCTTGCGCTCTTGCAGATGGCCGAGCGCAAGAAGATCCACATCGACATTGCGCCGTCCGATCCGGACGGCCAGGTCGACGTGGCGGCGCTGGAATCGCTCGTGCGTCCGGACACGAGGCTGATTGCCTTAACGCATGTGCCGACGCAGGGTGGGCTCGTCAACCCGGCCGTTGAGGTGGGGGCGATCGCTCGCCGGCACGATGTCCTGTACCTGCTCGACGCCTGCCAGTCGGCGGGCCAGATCGATCTCGACGTGACGAAGCTCGGCTGCGACATCCTGTCGGGCACCGGTCGGAAGTTCCTGCGCGGCCCGCGCGGCAGTGGCTTCCTGTACGTGTCCGATCGCGTCGTCGACTCGCTCGACCCGGTGTTCGTCGACATGCGTGCCGCGGACTGGATTGCACCCATGGAGTATCGTTTTCGCAGCGGCGCAATGCGCTTCGAAACCTGGGAGAGTTTCGTGGCGGGCCGAGTCGGCCTCGCACGCGCGGTCAGCTACGCGCTCGAGCTGGGCCTGCCCGCTATCGAAGAACGCGTGACGACGCTGGCGGCGTCCTTTCGCGACGCGCTGTCGAGCGTGCCGGACGTCGTCGTGCACGATCGGGGCTCACGGCTCTCCGGCATTGTGACCTTTGTGAAGCGCGGCGAGTCGGCCGAAGCGACGGCAGAGCGTCTCGGCGAGGCCGGCATCAATGTCTCGGTGACGAACCGGCTGTCTGCGCAGCTCGATTTCTCGGAGCGCGGGCTCGACGCTCTCGTGCGCGCCTCGGTGCATTATTTCAATACCGACGACGAGATCGAGCGCGTCGTCGCGGCGCTCTAGACCTCCCTGCCTGCTCGCCGAAAACCGCGAAAAACCGTGGTTTTCTTAACATAAGCTGGAACTACGGCGACTCCCAAAGCGTGTAAATGACCGTGTGATCAGGGTCCGCTGCCGAATGTGGTGGCCGACACGGCATTGCGCGTCCGCTTTTGCTATACCACGCGTGTGAAGGTATGCGTCCAGCGGATGGGCGCCTGTGCCAACGACAGGGATGAACCGATGCGACGTTCACCAACAGGATTCGCGCTTCGAGCGCTGGCACCACTGGCAGCCCTGCTGCTGGGTGCATGTAGTGTTGCGCCGATCGCCGAGCAGCCCGACGGGTCGCTGATCGAGCCCGCGATACCGGAGACGCCGCTCGCGGAGATTCCGATTGCGCCGGCCCGCGAGCCGTCCACGCTGATCCCGCTGCCGGTGGAGGCACCGCCCCCGATTGCGATCGTCCTGTCGAGCCGGCAGCCGGCCTATACGGACGTCGCCAACGAGCTGACCAAGCTGCACGCGGATGCCGAGGTTTACGAACTTGCCGGCGAGGCCGTGTCGGCCGATAGCGTCATGCGCAGCATCAACGACCGGGGCAACGGTGCCGTCGTGGCGATTGGCCTGCGCGCGGCGCGCTCGGCCGTGTCGATGGCCAACGTACCCGTCGTGTACTGCCAGGTCTTCAATCACCACGAGTTCATTGCCGAAAGCGAACGCGTGCGCGGCGTCGCCGCCTACGGCCCGCTCGATTCACAGCTTGCCGCCTGGCGCGAGGTCAACCCCGGACTCAAACGCATCGGCATGATCATCGGAGAAGGCCATGACGACCTGATCGCCGAGGCGGAAGCGGCCAGCGAAAAGCTCGGCATCGAGCTCGTCATCAAGACGACGAACTCGGACCAGGAAACGATCTATGCCTTCCGGCGCATGAGCCGCGATATCGATGGCTTCTGGCTGTTCCCGGACAACCGTGTGCTGAGTGCGCGGGCACTGCGCGAGATCTCCGAGACGTCGGAGCGTAATCGCGTGCATCTCGCGGTACCGAACGACGCGATGCTGCGCCTCGGCGCAGCGATCAGCCTGTCCACGGTGGCAACGGATATCGCAACGGTGGTTGCCGACGTGCTCGAGCAGATTCGCGCGGGTGCGCTGTCGGAGCTTCCGCGCCTGTCGGGCCTGCGGGAGATCAGTGTCACGGTATCGCAATCGGCGGTTGCCGACGCTCGATGAACGCAGTCCTTAGCTATAGCAAGGGTATCCTGGACCAGCTCGCCGAGCGCTGGCGTGCACTCCGGGGTACCGGCAAACGCGGTCTCGTCAACGAGATCCTGACGATCCAGCTCGTCAGCGCGGCGCTGGCCGGGTCGCTCGCGGTTGCCGGCCTGTACTGGGGCGGGCAGTGGGTTCTTAAGGACAACTACACGCGCTGGGCCATGCAGTGGACCAACGAGATCAACGAGCTCGCGGCGCCGCTGTACCTGTCTGACGATGGCGAAGCGGCAATCCGCCTCGAGAGCTACGTAGATCGCTACCCCGAGATTCAGCGGGTCACTTACTACGATGCAGCTGGCGACGTCATGTTCGCCGTCGGCGCCGAGGATGCCGAAAACACCACGATGCCGCCCCTCGAAGCGCTCACGGCGGATCAGCTCGATGATGCGACTGCCGTGGTTGCCGCGGATACGCCCTTCATCATGAAGGGCGGCATCGTCGACGCGCGGCGCTTTCGTATTCTCGCGCCGGTATGGAACGAGTCGCTTCCCGAGGACTTCCTGTTTGGTGACGACCCGCTCGCCGAAGAAAGCACCGCCGAGGTCGAGCTGGTCGGCTTCATTGGCCTCGACCTCGACTTCGAGGTGTTCCACGACGGCCTGTTGAGCAACATGCGTGACGCCGTCATCGTGTTGCTCGTCCTGCTTGCGGTGCTGGGCTTCTACGGTCGCCATGTGCTGCGGAAGGCGCTGCAGTCCGTGTCGGATCTCGAACAGCCGATCCGGGATATTGCGCTCGGCGACATGGACGTGAACTTCAAGCCGGCCGTGCACCGGGAGATCTCCGACGTCGTCGACGCGCTACAGACCACCGTGGCCGCGTTGTCGGATCGCGATGCCCGGCTCCGCGAGCTAGCCAACCACGACAGCCTCACGGGGCTTTTCAATCGTCGCCGCTTCGTCGAGGCCCTGAAACACGAGTCCGTCAAGGTCATGCGCAAGGGTCATGAAAGTGCGCTGCTGTTCATCGACCTCGACCAGTTCAAGTACATAAATGACGCCTGCGGCCACCCCGCAGGCGATCGCCTCATCTGCAAGGTGGCCGACGAGCTGCGCCGCTGCGTCACCGAACATGACGTTGTGGCCCGCTTCGGCGGTGACGAGTTCGTGGTGCTCGTGCAGCAGGTCGACCAGGACGCATCGGAGGAAACGGCCGAGCGCATCCTGACGAGCATGCGTCGCATGGCACACGTCGAGGACGGTCGCGTGTTCTACGCCCACTGCAGTATCGGCGTGACCGTGATCAGCAACGACAACCTCTATCACGACGACCTGATCCAGCAGGCCGACCTTGCCTGTCGCGAGGCCAAGCTCGCCGGTCGCAATCGCTACAGCGTTTTCGACGCCCGCGAGATTGCCGACGAGGCGAAAAGCGCTGACGTTGGCTGGGTCAACAGCCTGCGCGAGGCGCTCGACGAGGATCGTTTCGAACTGCGTTTCCAGCCGATCAATCGCGTGGATACGGGGGAGACCGCGCACCACGAGGTGCTGATACGCCTGATGTCCGAGTCTGGCGACGCGATTGCGCCCGACGCTTTCCTGCCGTCGGCAGCCCGTTTCGGGCTCATGAGCGAGATCGACTGCTGGGTTATCAGGAACGCAGCGAAGGCCTACCAGCGCTTCGCCGCGACGTCGCCGGGATTGCGGCTGGCGATCAACCTGTCGGCGCACGCGTTCGAAAACGATAATCTGACGAGCTTCGTTCGCGACACGTTCCGGGATCACTCGGTGCCGCCGAACAAGATTATCTTCGAGATCACAGAGAGCCTTGCGATTCGACGTCCGCTGCACGTTGACCGGCAGATCAACACGTTGCGCGAGCTCGGCGTGGCGTTTGCGCTCGACGACTTCGGTACGGGCTACAGCTCTTTCGGCTATCTGCAGCAGCTCAAGTTCGACTATCTGAAGATCGACGGCACCTTCGTTCGCGACCTGCCGAAGAACGCCGTCGACCAGAAGATGATCCGACTCATTGCCGAGGTGGGACAGGAAGCGGGCATGCTGACGGTGGCCGAGTACGTGCAGGACGCCGAGACCCTGACGCTGCTCGCCGAGCTCGGAGTCGACATGGCGCAGGGACACTTTGTTGGTGAGGCTGCCGAGGCACCCGAGTACCGCAGCACGCCGATCGTTCTCGATTCTCACCGCTTCCGCCGCAGCCAGAGCTGAGGCACACCGTCGGCGGGTGCTATGCTCGCACCAGCGACAACGACGGGAGTGTTCATGACCAGACGACTTGGTATCGGCTTGCTGACAATGCTGGCCGCCTGCGCCACGGCCGCGCCCGGCGATCTCGATCCATTCCCGACCGCCGAAGAAGGCATGACGCGCTTCGTCGTGCGACTGCCCGCACTCGATGATGAGGACAGCGCAAGGCTGGAGCTCATTGTCGGCAAGGAGCTCGAGGTCGACTGCAACCAGCATCGCTACGGCGCAGCGCTGGAGAAGAAGACCGTGAGCGGGTGGGGCTATGGCTACTACGTCGTGCCCAGCGTCAGCGGACCGATGAGTACCCTGATGGCGTGCCCGGAGGGCAAAAAGGAAAGGCGCTTCGTCCGGGCCGCGATCGATGATGCGCTCGTGCGATACAACAGCCGCCTGCCCGTCGTCGTTTATTTGCCCGAAGGTTTCGAACTCCGCTACCGCGTATGGACGGCTGGTGACGACACGGTAAGCGCCGGTACCGAATAGGTGCGAGGCTCTCTCAGCGATTGTCGCCGAGGAAGCTCCCGAGAAGTTCGAACTCTTCGACGCGGCGCGAGCCCTTGCGCCAGGCCAGGCCAATCGTCCGGTAGCTCGACGCATCGAGCGGCTGCAGCTTGACGCGCGTGTTGCGCAACAGCGCCGAGCCCTGCGCCATTTCCGGCAGGAAGCTGACCCCGAGATCGGCGTCGATCATCTCGACGAGCGTCAAGAGGCTCGACGCGGCGAAGCTCCGGATCTTCTCGCTGTTTCTGAGTTTGCACGCGGTAAGCGCGTGATCGCGCAGGCAATGGCCATCCTCGAGCAAGAGCACGCTGTCCGAGTCGAGGCGGCTGAAACGGTAGTGGTCAGGGTCGACCCGCCCGGTGCCTTCCCGGTAAGCAAGACAGAACCGATCGCGAAACAGCGGCAGCTCGTCGACGCCGCGCATTTCCCAGGGCAGCGCCAGCAGCAGCACGTCAAGCTCGCCGTCCATCAGTCGTTCCACGATGCGGTGAGTCTGGTCCTCGATAAGGAAGAGTTTGAGTTCCGGGTAGGCCTTGCGCAGCCGCGGCAGGGCTTTCGGCAGCACGAACGGGGCGATTGTCGGAATGACGCCAAGCCTGAGCTCGCCCGTCAGCGGCTGCTGCTGGCCGCCGGCCATCTCGACCAGCGTCTGGATTTCCTGCAGGCAGAGTCGCGCCTGGACAGCAACCTGCTGACCAACGGCAGTAATTGTCACGTTCCTGTTGGTACGATCGACCAGCTGGGCGTCGAGTACGGACTCGAGCTCACGAATCGCGTTGCTGAAGGCGGACTGCGAGACGAACGATGCCTCGGCCGCGCGACCGAAGTGACCGTGCTCGGCGAGCGCCACAAAATACCGGAGTTGCCGCGTTGTCGGCAGTCTGCTGACCATAATCGAATAAACAGCACATTGTTATCTTAATAAAACATTTTATATTACATACGTTGGCGCCTACAATAGAGCCCAACGAATAAGGAGCGCACCATGGATCTCGATATTGGCATCAACAAAGAAGACCGTCAGAAAATCGCTTCGGGTTTGTCGAAGCTCCTGGCCGATACCTACACGCTGTACCTCAAGACGCACAACTATCACTGGAACGTCGAAGGGCCGCTGTTCAACACGCTGCACCTGATGTTCGAGGGGCACTACACCGAGCTCGCGACGGCTGTCGATGAGATCGCCGAGCGGATCCGTGCACTTGGCGTAAAGGCGCCGGGTTCCTATGCGGCTTACTCTGCGCTCTCGAGCATCGATGAGGGCACTGGCGAGGAGTCGGCCGAGGAAATGATCCGCGAACTCGTCAAGGGCCAGGAGGCCGTCGCACGAACCGCACGCGAAGCGTTCCCGGCCGCCGAGGCCGCGAGCGATGAACCGACGGCAGACCTCCTGACGCAGCGCATGCAGATTCACGAGAAGAACGCGTGGATGCTGCGCAGCATGCTCGCCTAGGCAAGATACAGGCGCCGGACGTCAACTCCTCTGTCCGGCCCCCGTAGGGCCTCCCCCGCCCAGCTGAGGCGCCGCATTGCGGCGCCTTTTTTTATTTGTCGGTACAGGTCCGAATCTGGCTAGTTTGCGAGGGGGCAGCGCGTATACTCGATGCATGTCCACGGTATCTCACTTCGAACGCGCGCGACTGGCCCGCGATGCCCGCTTCGACGGGCGCTTCTTCGTCGCCGTTCGGACGACAGGCATTTACTGCCGCCCTGTCTGCCCGGCCGTTACGCCGAAACGCGAGAACGTCGAGTTCTTTGATACCGCTGCCGCGGCGGGCGAGGCGGGGTATCGGCCGTGCCTGCGCTGCCGCCCCGAGTGCGCGCCCGGCAGTCCGGCCTGGCGTGGCACGTCGACGACAGTTCGGCGTGGCTTGAGGCTCATCAGTGAAGGCGCGCTCGAGCGCGACGGAGTGCCTGCCCTCGCCGAACGTCTCGGCGTCACGGACCGGCACCTGCGTCGGCTGTTCCAGCAGCACGTCGGCGCAAGCCCGCAGGCCATTGCGCACACACAGCGTCTGCATTTCGCGAAGAACCTGATCGACCAGACCGGTCTGTCGATGGGCGATATTGCCGTGGCAGCCGGCTTCGGCAGTACGCGCCGCTTCAACGACGCCATGCGCAAGACCTGGGGTCGCACGCCTCGCGAGTTGCGCAAACTGAGCAAGGCGGGCGGCAAGGCCGATGCGCTCGCTCTGAGCCTGCCGTATCACGAACCTTACGACTGGCAGGTGCTGCTCGAATTCTTTCGGCTTCGCGCGCTGCCGGGCGTCGAGAGCGTCGATGGCGCTACCTACCGGCGAGTACTCGAGGTCGATGGCACGCCGGTCGTTGCCGAGGTCAACGATGCCTGCGGTGAGCTCGAGGTTCGTCTGCACGGTGCGACGCCCGCGTTACTCATGCCGGCCGTGCAACACCTGCGCGACCTGTTCGACGTCGACGCGCCGATCCGCGAGATTCACGCGGCCTTTGCGGGCGACCCGCTGCTCGAGGTCCTTGTCGAGCGCTATCCTGCCGTACGCGTGCCGGGTTCGGTTAACCCGTTCGAACACATTGTGCGAGCGATCCTCGGTCAGCAGGTGTCGGTTCGCGCGGCCACGACGCTGGCCGGCCGCATTGCCGAACGCTACGGTGACGGCCTGCCGCCCGAGCTGGGACTGTTCGATGGGCTTAACAGGGTGTTCCCGCGGCCTGAACGACTCGTTCGCGCGCGCCTGGAAAACCTCGGTATTACGTCAGCTCGCGCCGCAACGATCCGGCGCGTGGCGAGCGCTGTCGCGTCGCGGCAGCTCGACGTCGATCCGGCTGGCGATCGCGAAGCCTTCGTCGACAGCATGCTCGCGATACGCGGCATCGGCGATTGGACCTGCCAGTACGTGCTTATGCGAGCCATGAAGGACCCCGATGCCTTTCCGGCGTCGGATCTCGGAATTCTGAAAGCGCTGGGCAACGGGTCGACGCGACCCCGACCCCGCGACGTAAGCCTGCGCGCCGAGGCCTGCCGGCCCTGGCGCGCCTATGCGGCGCTGCTGCTCTGGCGGCACGCGGCAGAAGGAGACTGACGATGTACTACTGCTATGTGTCTTCGCCGATTGGCGACCTGCTCCTGGCCGGCAATGCGGACGAACTGCATTACCTCGGTTTCCCCCGCGGACGGCTGCGGCGTGATCCGGAGGCGGACTGGATCTTCAACGAGCACCCGTTCGCGGATGCCAGGCGCCAGCTCAAGGAGTACTTCGCCGGCGAGCGCACCGATTTCGACCTGCCCCTGAAGCTCTCCGGTACCGATTTCCAGGTGGCCGTCCTCGAGGAACTCACGCGCATTCCGTACGGCGAAACCGCGTCCTACGCCGACATCGCGGAGCGCATTGGCCGGCCGCGTGCGGTCAGGGCGGTCGGCGCTGCCAATGGTCGCAACCCGCTGCCGATTTTCGTGCCCTGCCACCGCGTCATCGGCAAGAGCGGCGACCTGACCGGTTTCGGCGGCGGTATCGATACGAAGGCTGCGCTACTCAGGCTCGAAGCGGAGCGGTCCGGTCTCCTGGGCGACGCGGCAGTCAGCCAGCGAGAAAGGCGGGCGCAAGCGTAACGGCGACCACGGACACGACGACAATGGCGACCAGGTTGATCAGGAATCCCGCTCTCGCCATTCGCGGTATCGACAGGATGCCCGAGCCGAAGACGATGGCGTTCGGTGGTGTGGCCACCGGCAGCATGAAGGCGCAGCTTGCGGCAAGGGTGACGGGTACCGTCAGCACGATCGGATCGTAACCTGCCTCGATCGCAATGGCGCCCACTACGGGCAGGAACGTTGCGGTCGTTGCGATGTTGCTCGTCAGCTCGGTCAGGAAGATGATCATGCTGGCAATGACGACGACGATCGCAATAAGCGGAAGCGTACCAATCGTCTGCAGGCTCGTGCCAAGCCACTCGGCAAGGCCGGTCCGCTGCACGGCGCCGGCCAGACTGAGCCCACCGCCAAACAGAATCAGGACGCTCCACGGCAGCTGCTCCGCATACTGCCAGCGCAACAGGAGCGGGTCTTTCGCATCCCCGCTCGGCACCAGGAACAGCAGGATCGCGCCACCCATCGCGATCATCGAGTCATCGAGTGCGGCGAAAGCGGGAAACGTCGTGAGCACGGGCCGCCCCACCCAGAGCGCGGCCATCAGGCCGAAAACAATCGCAACCCGGCGTTCGGGCGTGGTTACGCGTCCCATGTCGACTCGCATCCGTTCCAGCGCGTCGCGGCCTTCGCCCGAGGTGCTGAAGTCAACGTTGAAGGCAAACCTCGTCAGGATCAGCCACGCCAGCGGCAGCATGACTACGCTGACGGGGATGCCAACAAGCATCCAGCGTGCGAAGTCGATGCTTGTACCGTAGTTGTCGTCGAGAAACGCTGCCAGCATGGCGTTTGGCGCCGTGCCGACGAGGGTCGAGATGCCACCGATCGTAGCCCCGTATGCGACGCCAAGTAGCAGGGCGTGGCGAAAGTCATCGCGCTTGCCGTCATCGAACTCGCCGTGCGTATTCTCGACAACGGCAATTATCGATACAGCAATAGGCAGCAGCATCATGGTGGTCGACGTATTCATAACCCACATGCTGAGCAGGGCACTCGCGAGCATGAAGCCGCCGACCAGCGAACGACCGTGAGCGCCTGCAACCCGTAGCACGTTCAGCGCGATACGCCGATGCAGGTTCCAGCGCTGCATGGCAAAGGCCACGATGAAGCCGCCAAGGAAAAGATAGATGACCTTGTTGGAGTAGGGCGTCACGGTGTCCTGGATGGACGCGATGCCGAAAGTCGGGAAGAGGACGATCGGCAAGAAGGCGGTCACGGCGATCGGCACCGCCTCGGTTGCCCACCAGATTGCCATGAGGACACCAATGGCGGCCGTGTACCAGCCCGTTGTACCAAGGTCGGCGGGGCCGCCGGCGAGCAGCATGCCCGTCGCGACGAGTGGACCGAGCAACAGGCCGACAACCTGGTGCGTGCTTCGGCCAGGCAATGTCGCGTCATCCCGAGCCTGCATGTTGTCTTTTCCCTGTTCGATCGCGGCTGAGACTAACCGAAATGCGACTCGCCGTCGTATTTTTTGATACTTCGTGCATATCTTGTGATCGCTTCGCTTTTATATACCAGATGTAGTAGCATCGCCCGCGTACCTACCCGGTACGCACGGAGATGAGATGCTCAAGGCAATGCGAAAGACTCACCATGCCGGATGCATGACTCGAATGCGGGTGCCTCGTGATACCTCTCAACACGTCGCCTTCAAGGAGCGTTACGCAGTTAACGACTCCGGGCATTCGAGGAAGTGGTTCGTTCGCTGACACAGCGGGGATCGGGAAATCGCAACACTGAAGTAGGGGTTCTTCGACAACAGTCGTTTGTCCGTCTGAGCAGCCTTCCGCCTACTGAGCCGCCCAGTTTTCTGGGCGGCTTTTTTCATGCCGGCGTCTTCAGCACAATGCAATGAATCCATGACGAGGTTGATCACAATGCGCGCCGTCCCGATTGCCAGTCTCTGCATATTGCTTGCTGCCTGCCCGGCGTCGACGCCCACTCTGCCGTACCCGGCGTTCGTCGAAACTGACGAGTTGCCCGACACCTTCATGGCAACCCTGCCTGGCGTTCGTGCCAAGCGTTACGCGGAGGACTATGCGTCACGCACCGGCCGCTATCGGATCGACCTGCCGGCCGAGTGGAAGGGAACGAGCGGTGGCGTACCCGACGCCGCCCTCGAGATCTATGTGATTGCCGGTGAACTCATGGTGGGCGACTTCAAGCTGATTCCCGGCGGCTACGCCTACCTGCCATCAGGAGGTTTCGGCTTCCGGCTGTCCAGCGCGAGTGGTGCGCGTGTCCTGTGGTTCATGAGCGCCGAGCCGTCCTCGGCCCTGATTCGTGCGCCCATTATCAACGACGGTGTCACGGCGGACTGGACCGAGCTTGCGCCAGGCGTCAGCGTACGCGAGCTGCGCTTCGATCCGGGCAGCGGGGCGCGAACCTGGCTGCAGCGCACGACAAGTGAAGCTGCCGGCGGGTGGCGCTCGCTCGCGACCGCGCGGGAAGGCTACCTCGTGAGCGGCAGCGACACCGTGAGCGAATGCGTCGAGGGCAAGGTAAGGACAGGTACCTACGAGCCTGGCGGGTATTTCCTGCGCACGGCCAACGCTGTGTACGGTGGCGGCAAGACGGCAACCGAGACCGGCGCCACGTGGTTCTATCGACAGCTCGAAAACGTCGAGGAACAGCCGGCCGCCGACTGCGGCTGACGCGTCAGCTCGCTTTCTTGCGGGCCGGTTTGCTGACCAGCGAGGTGATGCCTCGACCCAGCTTCATGATGCGAGTCAGGGTCGAGCTTGGCACTTCGCTCATATCCTCGTACCAGTCGCTGGCGGTCTCGACGAACTCGAGCATGTTGCGGATGCGCTCGGCCGTCACCGGGTCCGTCTCGCTGTCGCTATCGACCTCTTCGGCACAGCGCTTCAACATCGACAGCGTCGGGTTGAGCTCGCGCTGCTTGCGCTGCTCGATGATGACGCGGAAGAGCTCCCAGACGTCGTGGATAGACTCGAAGTAGTCGCGACGATCGCCAAGCACATGCGTCATACGCACGAGCCCGTAACTCTGCAGCTCGCGGATGCTCGTGCTGACGTTGGAGCGGGCGACCGACAGCAGGTCGCAGATCTGGTCAGCGCGGAGTGGCTCCGGCGACAAATACAGAAGCGCCTGGATTTGCGCCACGGTGCGGTTGGTGCCCCAGCGCGTGCCCATTTCGCCCCAGTGCAGGACGTACTGTTCAACGGGTGGCGTCAGTTTCATGCTCACGGACCCTTCGTTCATTTCGGTCGCAACAGAAACTAACGAATATCCGGCAGCAAAATCAAGTCCGGGTTACGGGGCCTGCGCCGTTACCACCACGCGGCGCGGGCGTGGCCAGCCCTCCACGGTCACCTGCGGGTCGTCCGGGTCGAGTGCGTGGTCGAGCGACTCGAAGGACATCCAGTCGGTGGCGCGCTGTTCATCGCGGGTCGTAACCGCCGTGTCGCGCACAGAGGCGTCGCGAAAGCCTGTACGGCTGAGCCAGACGAGCAGCTCCGCGACTGTCGGCAGATGCCAGACGTTACGCATGCGGGCGTAGCGCGACGGCGGCGTCCTGGATTGCGCCTCGTCGCCCGGCAGGAACAAGGTTTCTAGCACCAGCTGCCCGCCCGGCCGGAGCGTCTGGCGCAACTCGGCAAGGTGGTCAATCGGCGAACGGCGGTGGTAAAGCACGCCCATCGAGAACACGGTATCGAAGGCTCGGGCCGGTAGCGGCAGTTCCTCTAGGCGCAGCGGCAGGAGCACAACGTTTGCTACATCGACGAACTGCCTTACCGCCTCAAACTGCAAGAGGAACAGGATCGTCGGATCGATGCCGGTGACCGACGCTGCGCCGCTGTCATGCATGCGGAGTGCGTAATAACCGTTGCCGCAGCCGACGTCGAGGACATGGCGCCCGTCGAGCGGTTCGATGACTTCGGCGACGCGCTGCCATTTCCGATCACTCCGCCATTCTGCATCGATCGTGACGGGGCCGCACACGAATGGTCCCTTGCGCCATGGCGCGAGCTCCATGAGAGCGCCGCGGAGTGCCTGCTCGTCGTCGCCGGCCTCTCTAACGGCGTCGAGTGCGCGGCTCCAGCGCTCGAAGTCGCCATGCGCGCTCGCCCTGAATCGCGACTCGATGGCGGACGTTGCAACCGGTGCCCAGGCGTCGAGGCCAAGGGCGGCAAGCTGCCGCGCCGCGGCTTCAGGCGCGCCAATCACGACCGGATCGCGACGATCGAGACAAAGTTGAAATAGCGGAACCACACGGCAATGTCCCTGAAACCTGCCGCCTCGAGCCGGGCACGGTGGGCGCTCACGGTCTCCGGGACGAGTACGTTTTCGAGGGCCGCCCGCTTGCGGGCGATCTCCAGCGCGCTGTAGTTGTTGCGCCGCTTGTGCTCGAGATAGAGGTCGACGAGCAGCGACTCCATGTGCGGGTTCTCGTCCACGACTTTCTCGCCCAGCACGAGTAGCCCGCCGGGCCGGAGACCGTCGGCAATCCGGGTGACAAGGGCATCGCGGTCGCTCTGCTCGAGAAACTGCAGCGTGTAGTTCAACACGACCATTGACGCATCGCTGATAGCGACGTCGCGGATGTCGGCCTCGACAATCTCAACCGGGGGCCGGTCGGGCTCGTTTGCCGTGTCGCGGGCCACAATGTCACGGCAGCGTTCGATCATAGCGGCGGAGTTATCGACCGCCACGAGCCGGGTGCCCTTTGCGCGAATACCCTGGCGCATCGCGAGCGTTGCGGCGCCCAGTGAGCACCCAAGGTCGTAGCAGGCCGAGTCGTCAGTGACGTAGCGAGCGGCCAGCGAGCCGATGGCCTCGAGTGACGCTTCATAGCCCGGGATCGAGCGGCGCAGCATATCCGGGAAGACGCTCGCCACGTCGGCATTGAAGCGAAAGGGTTCACCCTCCCAATGCTCGCCGGTAAAAACTGTGTCTTTCGCCATCGGCGTCGTTCTCCGCTGCCCACAGTTGTGGGACAATCCGCGCCCGTATGCTACGCGATCTGCACAAAGAACTCGGTATCCCCGAGGATTACGGCCGCTCGAGCGGCCTGCCGAGCTTCGAGGAGGCAGCCGAGCTCGTCGACGCCGGCCCGAATCTCATCGGGCGCATGGTGGAGCTGGACCCCGGGGCACACGCCGCCTGGCGGCGTATGACCGGCGCCGCGTTGGGCGACGGAGTGACGCTGCTGCTCGTCTCGGGCTTTCGTTCCTTCGACTACCAGGCGCGGCTGATTCGCAAGAAGCTCAACGCAGGGCAGGAAATTGGCGAGATCCTGAAGGTCAACGCCGCACCCGGCTTCAGTGAGCACCACACGGGACGGGCTATCGACGTCGCGAGCCCTGGCTCACGGCCGTTAACCGAGGAATTCGAGCAATCTCAAGGGTTTGCGTGGCTCAGCGACAACTCCGGTCGGTTCGGGTTTCGCATGAGTTACCCGCGTGACAATCCCTGGGGCATCATCTACGAGCCCTGGCACTGGGCCTGGCAGCCCGGCGACTGAGCACGGACCGGCCGGCCCGGGAAAAAAGCGTTGCTATTCGGCGTCCTGGCACCATATCATTGCGCCCCCGCGGGCTCCGGGGCCTCCTGACGGAGTACCTGGCAGGTCGTTTCTCCGGGCAAACCGCCACGGGAGAGGTCAAACACAGGTCTTGGGATATTGACAGTCGGCAGTGCCGATTAGACAATAGCCGGCTTGTGTCCGCGGAGGGGTACTCAAGCGGTCAACGAGGGCAGACTGTAAATCTGCTGGCTATGCCTACGTAGGTTCGAATCCTACCCCCTCCACCAGCCTCTTCTTAATGGCTCGGAGGGAGCGGCAAGTATAGCAGCATCGGCATTGCCACGGTCCGCGGGACACGAAGCAGGAAATCCACCGGGTCGGTGCCCGGCAGGCGCAGGAAAAACAGATTACTGAATCCGGACGGTTTGATCGATAAAGGACTGTCAGGATTTTTGCACGTTCAAGAAAAGGGCCGTGCAAAGCGATTTTGAAGGCAGCACAAGCTGAACGGCGGGTGTAGTTCAATGGCACTCAATCGAGGCCCAGTGCTGTCAGACAAAGAGATTGACCGGTTTCGGCGTAGCAGGTTTGCCGGGGCTGAACGAAGGCAGCACAAGCTGAACGGCGGGTGTAGTTCAATGGTAGAACCTCAGCCTTCCAAGCTGATGATGTGGGTTCGATTCCCATCACCCGCTCCATCAGCTTGAGCGAGGCAGAAGCGAACTTAGCCCACATAGCTCAGGGGTAGAGCACTTCCTTGGTAAGGAAGAGGCCCCGGGTTCAAATCCCGGTGTGGGCTCCATCTGCTGTCAACGCACGATACGCACGGGCGACGGTACGCCGACGCCCGCCACGGACACTGGATCCGATTTGGAAACTCGATAACTCAGGAACGACCGATGTCTAAAGAGAAGTTTGAACGCACAAAGCCGCACGTAAATGTAGGCACGATTGGCCACGTTGACCACGGCAAGACGACGCTGACGGCGGCGCTGACGAAGGTAATGGCCGAGAAGCACGGTGGTGAAGTTCAGGCCTACGACCAGATTGACAATGCCCCGGAAGAGCGCGAGCGCGGTATTACGATTGCGACGGCGCACGTTGAGTACGAGAGTGACAACCGTCACTACGCTCACGTTGACTGTCCGGGCCACGCTGACTACGTGAAGAACATGATCACGGGTGCGGCGCAGATGGACGGTGCGATCCTGGTTTGCTCGGCGGCGGACGGTCCGATGCCGCAGACGCGCGAGCACATCCTTCTGGCGCGCCAGGTAGGTGTTCCGTACATCGTGGTGTACCTGAACAAGGCTGACCAGGTTGACGACGAGGAGCTGTTGGAGCTGGTCGAGATGGAGGTCCGCGATCTCCTGTCGACGTACGAGTTCCCGGGCGACGACACGCCGATCGTAACGGGCTCGGCGCTGAAGGCGTTTGAGGGCGACGGTTCGGACATTGGTGTTCCGTCGGTCATGAAGCTCGTTGAGGCGATGGACAGCTACATTCCGGAGCCGGAGCGTGCGGTGGATGGCGACTTCCTGATGCCGGTTGAAGACGTGTTCTCGATTTCGGGTCGCGGCACGGTAGTGACGGGTCGTATCGAGCGCGGCGTGATCAACGTTGGCGACGAGATCGAGATTGTTGGCATCAAGGACACGGAGAAGACGACGTGCACGGGTGTCGAGATGTTCCGCAAGCTTCTGGACCAGGGCATGGCGGGCGACAACGTGGGTGTGCTGCTGCGTGGCACGAAGCGTGAGGAAGTCGAGCGTGGCCAGGTACTGGCGAAGCCGGGATCGATCACGCCGCACACGAAGTTCGAGGCGGAGGTTTACATCCTGACGAAGGACGAGGGTGGTCGTCACACGCCGTTCTTCAAGGGTTATCGTCCGCAGTTTTACTTCCGCACGACGGACGTAACGGGTGCTGTTGAGCTGCCGGAAGGCACGGAGATGGTGATGCCGGGCGACAACGTGCAGATGGTGGTTGAGCTGATTGCCCCGATTGCGATGGAAGACGGCCTGCGGTTTGCGATCCGCGAAGGTGGTCGTACCGTTGGTGCCGGGGTTGTGGCGAAGATCATCGAGTAAGACAAACGGCAAACGGGACGCCGGCTGCGGCCGGCGCACTCCTGCCCGGACTGGCTCGCTTCGCTGCGCTTTATTTCCGGTCAGGAGCACCCCGGCCACAGCCGGCTGCATCGTGCGTAGCTTGATGCCAGCGCAGTCGGAACGGACCACGGCGAAGTCGACGACACCTCGCCGTGAAACGAATATAGGCCAGTAGCTCAATTGGCAGAGCGGCGGTCTCCAAAACCGCAGGTTGGGGGTTCGATTCCCTCCTGGCCTGCCAGTTTTGCTGGCAAGCGAACGATTGGATTGGCACATGAGTGCAGCGAGTACAAAACCGGAAGCGGCCGAGAGCGGCATTCTCGACACGATCAAGCTGATCCTGTCGGCGGCTATCCTCGTTGGCGGTATCTACGCCTACTACTTCTACGAGAGCGCCGGTGTTGCGCTGCCCCTGCGGGTGCTGATGGTGCTTGGCGGTACGGGTGTCGGCATTGCCGTAGCCATGACGAGTGCCCAGGGCAAGCGACTCTGGCAGTTCATCCAGGGCTCGCGCGTCGAGATTCGCAAGGTTGTCTGGCCGACCCGCCAGGAGACAACGCAGACGGCTATTGCTGTCTTCGTCTTTGCGCTGGTAATGGCGCTGTTCTTCTGGGGTCTCGACTCCGGACTGCTGTGGGTGACGCGCCAGCTGGTCGGCTGATCGCGGCGACGACGGGAAGAGTCTGAGATGTCAAAGCGCTGGTACATCGTGCACGCCTACTCGAACTTCGAGCACCGCGTTAAGTCGGCACTCGAAGAGCGCATCGAGCGGTTTGGTCTGGAAGACAAGTTTGGCGAGATTCTCGTGCCGACCGAAGAGGTCGTCGAGATGCGCGAGGGTCAGAAGCGCCGAAGCGAGCGCAAGTTCTTCCCCGGCTATGTACTCGTCAACATGGAGATGGATGACGAGACCTGGCACCTCGTCAAGGAAGTGCCCAAGGTGCTTGGCTTCATTGGCGGCTCCAGCGACCGGCCTGCGCCGATCACGGAGCAGGAAGCGAACAACATCCTGCAGCGTGTGCAGGAGGGCGTCGACAAGCCGCGGCCGAAAGTACTCTTCGAGCCGGGCGAAGTCGTTCGCGTGATCGACGGGCCGTTCAACGATTTCTCCGGAGTCGTCGAGTCAGTCAACTACGAAAAGTCGCGACTGCAGGTCGCGGTACAGATTCTGGGGCGCTCAACCCCTGTCGAGCTGGATTTCAGCCAGGTCGAGAAAAGCTGAGCAACACCGTAAACCCGTTTCGGCGGGTTTTGGACAACCGGACGAGGAGGTGAGCTTGGTGCTCGCCGTTTGAACTCGAGAGGAAAAACTCGTGGCTAAGAAAGTAGCTTCATACATCAAGCTGCAGGTACCGGCCGGACAGGCGAACCCGTCGCCGCCCGTTGGACCTGCGCTCGGTCAGCACGGCGTCAACATCATGGAGTTCTGCAAGGCGTTCAACGCGCAGACCCAGAGCGTTGAGCCGGGCCTGCCGATCCCGGTCGTGATTACGGTCTACAGCGACCGCAGCTTCACGTTTATTTCGAAGACGCCGCCCGCGGCGGTTCTTCTGCGCAAGGCGGCGGGCGTTGCCAAGGGTTCGGGCACTCCGAACACGCAGAAAGTGGGCAAGGTCACCCGCGCCCAGCTCGAAGAGATTGCAACGACGAAAATGCCGGACCTCACGGCGGCCGATATGGACGCTGCCGTTCGGACCGTCGCTGGGACGGCCCGCAGCATGGGCCTCGACGTCGAGGGAGTGAACTGATGGGCATGAGCAAGCGCAAGAAAGTCGCCCTCGAAAAGGTCGACGCAACCAAGGCCTACGTCATCGACGAGGCACTCGAACTCGTCAAGGAGCTTGCAACCGCACGCTTCCCCGAGAGCGTCGACGTCTCGGTAAACCTCGGCGTTGACCCCCGCAAGTCGGACCAGGTCGTACGCGGTTCCACCGTGCTGCCTAACGGCACCGGCAAGACCGTTCGCGTTGCCGTGTTCGCGCAGGGCGAAAACGCTGACAAGGCGAAGGCAGCCGGCGCCGACATCGTCGGTTTCGACGATCTGGCCGAGACCGTCAAGGGTGGCCAGCTCGACTTCGACGTTGTCATCGCGACGCCGGATGCCATGCGCGTCGTCGGCCAGCTCGGGCAGATCCTTGGCCCGCGCGGCCTGATGCCGAACCCGAAGGTGGGTACGGTGACGGCTGACGTTGAGGGTGCCGTGAAGAATGCCAAAGCAGGTCAGGTGCGCTACCGCACCGACAAGGCCGGCATCATTCACTGCCCGATTGGGCGCGCGGACTTCGAAGTCAGCGCACTCCGGGAAAACCTTGATGTACTGCTTGCCGACCTCAAGAAGTCGAAGCCGGCCTCATCGAAGGGCCAGTACGTCAAGAAGTTGACCGTTTCTTCCACGATGGGACCCGGTGTCTCCGTGGACCGGGCGTCTGTCGACGCCTGATTGAACTCGCCGGCGCGCTGGCAACAGCGTGTCGGCAGTATCGCCGCATGGACGCGGCAATCGTCGAAGACCGCAGGTGACCGGCCTGACCGCCGATCTTAATGACTGCCTGCGCAGATGGTGTTACCTGAGTCAGTAGATGCTGGCGACGGTTGCCCATCCGACAAGGAGGGCAGGACGGGGTGTTTCACCCTCAACTGTCTATTGGAAGTAACCGTAGGCCAGGAGTAATAAATGGCACTGAGACTCGAAGACAAGAAAGCTCTTGTTGCAGAGGTGAGCGCGGTTGCCGGGGAAGCGACATCGGCTGTAGCGGCCGAATATCGCGGACTCACGGTTGCAGAGATGACGGAGTTGCGTGCAGAAGCGCGTAACGCTGGCGTGTACCTGCGTGTTGTAAAGAACACGCTGGCTTGTCGCGCCATCGAAGGCACCGACTTTGAGTGCATGCAAGACACACTCAAAGGCCCGCTGCTGCTTGCGTTCGCCACGGACGATCCAGGTGCCGCTGCCAGGGTGATCAAGGGATTCGCCAAGGAGCATGACGCTCTGCAGGCGGTTTCGTTGTCAGCCGGCGGACAGCTTTTGCCCGCAAGTGATCTATCGAAGTTGGCAGACCTGCCGACGCTGGATCAGGCGCGCGCGATGCTGCTCGGCGTGATGACGGCCCCGATGGGTCAACTGGCACGGACGTTGGCCGAACCTGCCGCCATGCTTGCACGGACGATGAGTGCACGTGGCGAACAGGAAGCGGCCTGATACTGGTTCACCTGACATCAGGTAAGTAAATTTTAGAGGAAACACTCAAATGGCAATGTCAAACGAAGACCTGCTCAAAGAACTGAGCGCCAAGCCCATCATGGAAGTCGTCGAGCTCGTCAAGATGCTCGAAGACGAGTGGGGCGTATCCGCTGCAGCACCGGTTGCGGTTGCTGCTGGTCCGGCCGCTGCTGGCGACGCTGGTGAAGCTGCTGCCGAGAAGGACGAATTCGACGTCGTTCTCGCAAGCTTCGGCGGCAACAAGGTTGCCGTGATCAAGGCGGTTCGCACGATCACGGGTCTTGGCCTCAAGGAAGCCAAGGACGCCGTCGAAGGCGCACCTTCCACGATCAAGGAAGCAGCGACCAAGGACGAAGCAGAAGAGATCAAGAAGCAGCTTGAAGAAGCCGGCGCCTCAGTCGAGCTCAAGTAAGCACTTGTTGCTTCTGCATCGTTCCGAAGACCGCACGGTCTTTACGTCGGGCAAGCAGTCAGTCGGATTCCGGCTGGCTGCTTTCCCGCGTCTGTAACTTTTGTTCCTGGCCGAAGTCCGAACAGGGCGATCGGCCCGGCGTCGTTCCCGGGAACAAACGTTACAGACCAGAATTTTGAACGTTAGGACAGGGCATATCCGGTGCCGTCCTATCACACGAGGGTAAACCCGAATGGCATATTCGTTTACTGAAAAGAAGCGCATCCGCAAGAACTTCGGCAAGCGTCCGACGATTCTCGATGTTCCGTACCTGCTGTCGATCCAGGTCGACTCGTACAAGAAGTTCCTGCAGACGGACAAGTCGGTCGAAGAACGCGATGAGCTCGGCCTGCACGCCGCGTTCCAGTCGGTCTTCCCGATCGTCAGCTATTCGGGAAATGCTGCCCTCGAGTACGTGAGCTACCGTCTTGGCGATCCCGTCTTCGACGTCAAGGAATGCCAGATGCGCGGCCTGACATACGCGGCGCCAATTCGCGTCAAGGTTCGCCTGGTCATTTACGACAAGGAAGCGAGCGGAACGCCGAAGCCGGTCAAGGACATTCGCGAGCAGGAGGTCTACCTCGGCGAAATGCCGCTGATGACCGACCACGGCACCTTCGTCATCAATGGCACCGAGCGCGTTATCGTCTCGCAGCTGCATCGTTCACCCGGCGTGTTCTTCGATCACGACAAGGGCAAGACGCACAGCTCCGGCAAGCTCCTGTTCTCGGCCCGGGTCATTCCGTACCGTGGTTCCTGGCTCGACTTCGAGTTCGATCCCAAGGACAGCGTGTTCGCGCGTATTGACCGCCGTCGCAAGCTGCCGGTCACGATCATTCTCCGTGCGCTCGACATGAGCAACGAAGAAATGCTCGACCTGTTCTTCGACACCAACGATTTCTACCTGTCGGCCGACAAGCTCGAGATGGGGCTTGTACCGGAACGCCTGCGTGGCGAGACGGCTGCCTTCGACATCAAGCTCGGTCGCAAGGTCATCGTCGAGGAAGGCCGCCGCATTACGGCGAAGCACGTGCGCGACATGGACAAGTCCAAGATCGACCGTCTCGAAGTGCCGGCAGAGTACCTGCAGGGCAAGATCCTTGCCCACGACATCGTCGATACCGAGACCGGTGAACTCCTCGCAGCCGCCAACGCTGAGCTGACCGAAGAGCTGATCGCGGCGCTCGTCGAGGCCGGCGTCGAGCACATCCGGACGCTGTACGTGAACGATCTCGATCGCGGGCCGTTTATCTCGAACACGCTCAACATCGATCCGTCGACGACGCGCCTCGAGGCCCTCGTCGAGATCTACCGGATGATGCGTCCGGGCGAGCCGCCGACCAAGGAGGCTGCCGAGAACCTGTTCCAGAACCTGTTCTTCAACCCGGAACGCTACGACCTCTCAGCCGTTGGCCGCATGAAGTTCAACCGCCGCGTCGGTCGCGATACGTCGGAAGGCGACGGTGTCCTCGAGAAGGACGACATTCTCGACGTCCTGAAGACACTCATCGATATCCGCAATGGCTATGGCACGGTTGACGACATCGACCATCTCGGCAACCGCCGCGTACGCAGCGTCGGCGAAATGGCCGAAAACGCGTTCCGCGTTGGTCTCGTCCGCGTCGAGCGCGCCGTCAAGGAGCGCCTGACCCAGGCTGAAACCGAGGGCCTGATGCCGCAGGAGATGATCAACGCGAAGCCGGTTGCGGCCGCCGTGAAGGAATTCTTCGGCTCGAGCCAGCTGTCCCAGTTCATGGATCAGAACAACCCGCTGTCAGAAGTCACGCACAAACGCCGCGTATCGGCGCTTGGCCCGGGCGGCCTGACGCGTGAGCGTGCGGGCTTCGAGGTGCGCGACGTGCACCCGACGCACTACGGCCGGGTGTGCCCGATCGAGACGCCGGAAGGGCCGAACATCGGCCTCATCAACTCGCTGGCTGTCTACGCCCGCACCAACGAGTACGGTTTCCTCGAGACGCCGTACCGCAAGGTGACGAACGGCAAGGCCACCGACCAGATCGAGTACCTGTCCGCGATCGAGGAAGCGCAATACGTGATTGCCCAGGCCAACTCGGAGCTGGACAAGAACGGCCGTTTCGTCGAGGACCTCGTGTCCGTACGTCACAAGAACGAGTTCACGCTGTCGAACGCCGAGGACATCGACTACATGGACGTCAGTCCGCGTCAGATCGTATCGGTCGCCGCGGCGCTGATTCCGTTCCTTGAGCATGACGACGCCAACCGTGCACTCATGGGTTCGAACATGCAGCGCCAGGCGGTACCGACGCTGCGCGCCGAAGCGCCGCTCGTCGGCACGGGTATCGAGCGTGCCGTTGCGGTCGACTCGGGCGTTACGGTTGTCGCACGCCGCGGCGGGGTCGTCGACTCGGTCGATGCCTCGCGCATCGTCGTGCGTGTGAATGACGACGAGACCGATGCGTCAGAGTCGGGCGTCGACATCTACAACCTGACCAAGTACACGCGTTCCAACCAGAACACCTGCATCAACCAGCGGCCGCTCGTGAAGGCCGGCAACCAGATAGCTCGCGGCGATGTGCTTGCCGATGGCCCGTCGACCGACATGGGTGAGCTGGCGCTGGGCCAGAACCTGCTGGTCGCGTTCATGCCGTGGAACGGCTACAACTTCGAGGACTCGATCCTCATCTCCGAACGCGTCGTGCAGGAAGATCGCTTCACGACCATCCACATCGAAGAGCTGCAGTGCGTAGCACGTGACACCAAGCTCGGACCGGAGGACATCACTTCCGATATCCCGAACGTTGGTGATGCCGCGCTCGCGAAGCTCGACGAGTCGGGTATTGCGTTCATCGGCGCCGAGGTGAAGGCGGGCGACATCCTCGTCGGCAAGGTTACGCCGAAGGGCGAGACCCAGCTGACGCCGGAAGAGAAGCTCCTGCGCGCGATCTTCGGTGAGAAGGCGTCCGACGTGAAGGACACCTCGCTGCGCGTGCCGCCCGGCATGGATGGCACGGTCATCGACGTTCGCGTGTTCACGCGTGACGGCGTCGAGAAGGACGCACGCGCGCTGTCTATCGAGAAGTCCGAGCTCGAGAGTGTCCGCAAGGACCTCGACGACACGCTCCGGATCCTTGAGGAAGACATCTACGAGCGCGTCGAGCGCATGCTGACCGGCAAGGTAGCCCAGGGTGGTCCGAACAAGCTCAAGTCGGGCAGCAAGATCACCAAGGCCTACCTTGACGAAGTGCCGCGTGAGAAGTGGTTCGAGATTCGCCTCAAGAACGACGAGGCCGCCGAGCAGCTGCAGCAGGCGTCGGATCGCCTGAAGTCGCAGCGCGAGGAGTTCGACCGCCGCTACGAAGAGAAGCGCGTGAAGATCACCGCGGGCGACGACCTTGCCCCGGGCGTGCTCAAGATGGTCAAGGTCTACCTGGCCGTCAAGCGCCGCATCCAGCCGGGTGACAAGATGGCCGGCCGGCACGGTAACAAGGGTGTGATCTCAACGATCGTACCGGTCGAAGACATGCCGTATCTCGAAGACGGTTCGCCGGTCGATATCGTGCTGAACCCGCTAGGGGTGCCCTCTCGTATGAACGTAGGGCAGGTGCTCGAAACGCATCTCGGCTGGGCGGCGAAGGGTCTCGGCAAGAAGATCGACGCCATGCTCAAGGCGCAGGAGTCGACGGCGAAAGTTCGCCAGTTCCTCGAAGCGGTCTACAACAAGACTGGCGGTACGATCGAGGACATCAAGGGCCTGTCCGATACGGAAGTGCTCGAACTTGCCAGCAACCTGACGCGCGGCGTGCCGACGGCGACGCCAGTCTTCGACGGCGCCACCGAGGCGGAGATCAAGGGTCTGCTCGAGCTTGCCGATCTTGGCGAGACGGGTCAGTCGACCTTGTTCGACGGCCGCACGGGCGACCAGTTCGACCGCGACGTGACGGTTGGCTACATGTACATGCTGAAGCTCAACCACCTCGTTGACGACAAGATGCACGCTCGCTCGACTGGACCGTACAGCCTCGTCACGCAGCAGCCGCTGGGTGGCAAGGCGCAGTTCGGCGGCCAGCGCTTCGGTGAGATGGAGGTCTGGGCGCTCGAAGCCTACGGCGCTGCCTACACCCTGCAGGAGATGCTGACGGTCAAGTCGGACGACGTTCAGGGTCGCACCAAGATGTACAAGAACATCGTTGACGGTGAACATGAGATGGACGCCGGTATGCCGGAATCCTTCAACGTACTCGTCAAGGAAATTCGCTCGCTGGGCATCAACATCGAGCTGGAGACTGAATAATGAAAGATCTCTTGAAGCTGTTTAAGTACCAGAACCCGGTCGACGACTTCGATGCGATCCGCATCGGTCTGGCCTCTCCCGACATGATCCGCTCGTGGTCCTTCGGTGAGGTCAAGAAGCCCGAGACGATCAACTACCGTACGTTCAAGCCGGAGCGCGACGGCCTGTTCTGCGCCAAGATCTTTGGCCCGATCAAGGACTACGAGTGCCTGTGCGGCAAGTACAAGCGCCTGAAGCACCGTGGCGTCGTTTGCGAGAAGTGCGGCGTCGAGGTTACGCAGACCAAGGTACGCCGTGAGCGCATGGCGCACATCGAGCTTGCGAGCCCCGTTGCCCACATCTGGTTCCTGAAGTCGCTGCCGAGCCGCATCGGTCTCATGCTCGACATGACGCTGCGCGAAATCGAGCGCGTTCTGTACTTCGAAGCCTTTGTCGTCGTCGAGCCCGGCATGACCGAGCTCGAGCGCGGCCAGCTCCTGACCGACGAGATGTACCTCGACGCACTCGAGCAGTACGGCGATGAGTTCGACGCCCGCATGGGTGCCGAGGCCGTTCGCGAAATGCTGATGACGATCGACCTGCAGCGCGAAGTCCTGCAGGTGCGTGAAGACATCGACGGCACGCGTTCGGAAACCAAGATCAAGCGCCTGTCCAAGCGGCTCAAGCTGCTGGAATCGTTCATCGAGTCGGGCAACAAGCCCGAGTGGATGGTGCTGACGGTTCTGCCCGTGCTGCCGCCGGACCTGCGTCCGCTGGTGCCACTTGATGGCGGCCGCTTCGCCACGTCGGACCTGAACGACCTGTACCGCCGCGTGATCAACCGCAACAACCGCCTGCGCCGCCTGCTCGAGCTCAATGCGCCCGACATCATCGTGCGCAACGAGAAGCGTATGCTGCAGGAATCGGTCGACGCGCTGCTCGACAACGGCCGTCGCGGTCGCGCCATCACGGGCACGAACAAGCGTCCGCTGAAGTCGCTCGCCGACATGATCAAGGGCAAGCAGGGTCGATTCCGCCAGAACCTGCTCGGCAAGCGTGTCGACTACTCGGGCCGTTCGGTCATCGTCGTTGGCCCGACGCTCAAGCTGCACCAGTGCGGCCTGCCGAAGAAGATGGCGCTGGAGCTGTTCAAGCCGTTCATCTTCTCGAAGCTGCAGCTGCGCGGTGAAGCCACGACGATCAAGGCGGCCAAGCGCCTCGTCGAGCGCGAAGGTCCCGAGGTCTGGGATATCCTCGAAGAGGTGATCCGCGAGCACCCGGTGATGCTGAACCGCGCACCGACGCTGCACCGCCTCGGCATCCAGGCGTTCGAGCCCGTGCTGATCGAGGGTAAGGCGATCCAGCTGCACCCGCTCGTCTGCACCGCGTTCAACGCCGACTTCGATGGCGACCAGATGGCCGTGCACGTGCCGCTGTCGCTCGAGGCTCAGCTCGAAGCGCGCGCGCTCATGATGTCGTCGAACAACATCCTGTCACCGGCTAACGGCGACCCGATCATCGTGCCGTCGCAGGACGTTGTCCTGGGTCTGTATTACATGACCCGGACGCGTATCAACGCGAAGGGCGAGGGCATGCTGTTCTCGAGCATCGACGAAGCGCGTCGCGCGTTCGAAAACGGTGCCGTCGAGCTGCAGGCCGAGGTCAAGGTGCGCGCACCCGTCTCCGAACTCAATGAAGAGGGCGAGATGGTTCGCGTCAAGAAGGTCGTCGACACGACGGTCGGTCGCGCGCTCCTGTCGGAGATCCTGCCGCACGGCCTGTCATTCGACCTCGTCAACCGGGCCATGACCAAGAAGGCCATTTCCAACGTCATCAACGCCTGCTATCGCCAGCTCGGCCTCAAGAAGACGGTCGTCTTCGCTGACCGCCTGATGTACACGGGCTTCCGTCTCGCAACGCGTGCCGGTATCTCGATTGGCGTCAACGACATGGTCGTGCCGGAGAACAAGGAAGAGATCCTGTCCGTCGCGGAAGCCGAGGTGAAGGAGATCCAGGAGCAGTACGCTTCCGGTCTCGTTACTGATGGCGAGCGCTACAACAAGGTTGTCGATATCTGGTCGCGTACGAACGACCAGGTGGCGAAGGCCATGATGGACAAGCTCGGCACGGAAAAGGTCGAGACGGCCAAGGGCGAGAAGGTCGACCAGGAGTCGTTCAACTCGATCTACATGATGGCCGACTCCGGTGCTCGTGGCTCGGCGGCGCAGATTCGCCAGCTGGCCGGCATGCGTGGTCTCATGGCCAAGCCGGACGGCTCGATCATCGAGACGCCGATCACGGCCAACTTCCGCGAAGGCCTCGACGTTCTGCAGTACTTCATCTCGACGCACGGTGCCCGTAAGGGTCTCGCCGACACGGCCCTCAAGACGGCCAACTCGGGTTACCTGACCCGTCGTCTGGTCGACGTGGCGCAGGACCTCGTGGTCACGGAGACCGACTGCGGTACCAAGAACGGCATCTCGATGGCGCCCCTCGTTGAGGGTGGTGACGTCGTCGAGCCGCTCCGCGAGCGTGTACTTGGCCGCGTGCTGGCCGAAGCCGTGCTCATTCCGGGAACCGACAAGGTCGCGTTCGACGCCGGTACGCTGCTCGATGAAGCGGCCGTGCAGAAACTCGAAGATCACTCGATCGACCACGTTGTCGTCCGCTCTCCGATCACCTGTGACGTTCGCTACGGCGTCTGCGCACAGTGCTACGGTCGCGACCTTGCTCGCGGGCACCGCATCAACATTGGCGAGGCCGTCGGTGTAATTGCGGCGCAGTCGATCGGTGAGCCGGGCACGCAGCTGACGATGCGGACCTTCCACATTGGTGGTGCCGCGTCGCGTTCCGCTGCCGTCAACAACATCGAGATCAAGTCGAACGGCGTTGTGAAGCTCAACAACATCAAGACGGTTGCGCATCACAAGGGCTACCTCGTCGCGGTCTCGCGTTCCGGTGAAATCTCGGTCATCAACGAGCTCGGTCGCGAGCGTGAGCGCTACAAGGTTCCCTACGGCGCCACGATCACGGTCAACGACGGTGACGAGGTCAAGCAGGGTCAGATCGTTGCGAACTGGGATCCGCACACCCACCCGGTTATCACCGAGGTGGCGGGTCGCATCAAGTTCGAGGACTTCATTGACGGTGTGACCGTGGCCGAACAGGTCGATGAGTTCACCGGCCTGACCTCGATCGTCGTACTCGATCCGAAGAGCCGCGGCGGCGCGGGCAAGGACCTTCGTCCGGTAGCCCGTCTCGTCGACGAGGACGGCAACGACGTAACCTTCGCCAACACCGAGATTCCGGCGGTGTACGCGCTGCCGGTCGGCGCCATCATCAGCATGTCGGACGGCGCCGAAGTAGCGGTGGGTGACGTTATTGCCCGCATCCCGCAGGAGTCGTCGAAGACTCGCGACATTACGGGTGGTCTGCCGCGCGTTGCCGACCTGTTCGAGGCACGCAAGCCCAAGGACCCGGCCATCATGGCCGAGCACACGGGTACGGTCAGCTTCGGCAAGGAAACCAAGGGCAAGCGTCGTCTCGTCATTACCGACGAGTCGGGCGAGAGTCACGAGGAGCTGATTCCGAAGTGGCGTCACCTGAACGTCTTCGAGGGTGAGCAGGTCGAGCGCGGCGAAGTCATCGCCGACGGTGAGCCGAACCCGCATGACATCCTGCGCCTGCAGGGCGTCGCCGAGTTGGCTGACTACCTCGTCCGTGAGATCCAGGACGTCTACCGCCTGCAGGGTGTGAAGATCAACGACAAGCACATCGAGGTGATCATTCGCCAGATGCTGCGCAAGGTGAATATTGCGACGCCGGGTGAGAGCACCTACCTGCGTGGCGAGCAGATCGACCGGGCCCGTTTCTACGAGGTCAGCGAGCAGCTCGAAGCGCAGGGCAAGGAGGCACCGACGATCGAAGCCGTCCTCCTGGGTATCACCAAGGCATCGCTGGCCACCGAGTCGTTCATCTCGGCAGCCTCGTTCCAGGAAACCACCCGCGTCCTCACCGAGGCAGCGGTCCGTGGTCTCAAGGACGATTTGCGCGGCCTGAAGGAAAACGTCATCGTCGGACGCCTGATCCCGGCCGGAACCGGCTTCGCGCATCACGCCGAGCGGCGCCGGACGCGCGAGCAGGATCTTGCCGAGCAGCTCAAAGAGCTCGAGGAGTCCCAGAATGCCGAGGAGGTCACCGGGGAGGACGTACCGGAGGCAGCCGAGGCATCAGCAGACGCTGGCGAGGAGGCGCAAGCCGACGCCTAAAATCAATGGCTTAGGCGCCGCCGGGCGATGCCCGGTGGCGCCGCTTGACACGGTCGTTGCCGCGTCCCTACAATGCGCGCCCTCATGACGCGGGGCTGGTTTCACGCCAACCCCTCACAATGCGGGCGATCCGCCGCCAACACGAGCCGATAACGGCCGCCGAGGCGACGCTCGAAACACCCGGCACCTGCGCCCCTGAAGGCACAGCGGCCGGGTGCGCGCGTTTTAAAGCGTCGACGATTAATCGTTCCACGACGGAACACAACGCAACATTCTTGAGAAGAGACAGGGGCCTATGGCCACAATCAACCAGCTAGTCCGCAAGCCGCGCTCGTCGAAGCGTGCCAAGAGCACCGTTCCGGCGCTTGAAGCCTCGCCGCAGAAGCGTGGCGTTTGTACTCGCGTGTACACGACGACACCGAAGAAGCCGAACTCGGCCATGCGCAAGGTCGCGCGTGTTCGCCTGACCAATGGCTTCGAAGTCACGAGCTACATTGGCGGCGAGGGTCACAACCTGCAGGAGCACTCGGTTGTGCTGATTCGCGGCGGTCGCGTAAAGGACCTCCCGGGTGTCCGCTACCACACGGTACGCGGCACGCTCGATTGCGCCGGCGTATCGGACCGTAAGCAGGGTCGCTCGAAGTACGGTACCAAGCGTCCCAAGTCCTGATAACAGACACGGTGTTCCGGCAGCGGCAGGCGCCGTGCGGAGCACGATCGAGAGCTTAAAGAGATAACCTAGATGTCCAGACGATCCCAGGCGCCGAAGCGCACGATTCTTCCTGATCCCAAGTACGGAAGTGAGCTTCTTGCGAAGTTCATGAACATGATCATGAACGACGGTAAGAAGTCGGTTGCCGAGCGCATTGTGTACGGTGCGCTGGATCGCATCTCTGAGCGCGAGAGCAAGGAAGACGCAGCGGCCCTCGAGCTGCTCGAGCAGGCGCTGGAAAACGTCAAGCCGGTCGTCGAGGTGAAGTCGCGGCGTGTCGGTGGTGCCACCTACCAGGTACCGGTCGAAGTACGGCCGCAGCGTCGCCAGACGCTGGCGATGCGCTGGGTGATCGATGCGGCGCGCCGTCGCAGCGAGAAGTCCATGGCACACCGCCTGGCCCACGAACTGATGGACGCTGCCGAGAACCGCGGCACCGCCGTCAAGAAGAAAGAAGACACGCACCGTATGGCGGAAGCCAACAAGGCGTTCTCTCACTACCGCTGGTAAGCGCCTTCCGGTCGCTTACCCCTTAACGAGTTTCCTGTCGTGGCCCGTTCAACGCCCATCGAGCGCTATCGCAATATCGGCATCATGGCCCATATTGACGCGGGCAAGACCACCACGACCGAGCGCATCCTGTTTTACACCGGTGTTTCCCACAAGATCGGTGAGGTCCACGACGGCGCGGCCGTCATGGACTGGATGGAGCAGGAACAGGAGCGCGGCATCACGATTACGTCGGCTGCGACCACCTGCTTCTGGCAGGGCATGGACAAGCAGTTTGACGAGCATCGCATCAATATCATTGATACCCCGGGCCACGTCGACTTCACGATCGAGGTAGAGCGCAGCCTCAGGGTGCTCGATGGCGCCATTACCGTGCTGTGTTCGGTGGGTGGCGTCGAGCCGCAGACCGAGACGGTCTGGCGTCAGGGCAACAAGTATTCCGTGCCGCGCATGATCTTCGTCAACAAGATGGATCGCGCCGGCGCCAACTTCCTGCGCGTCGTTGACCAGGTGCGCGAGCGACTCGGCGCAAACCCTGTGCCGGTTCAACTGCCGATCGGTGCCGAGGAGAACTTCGCCGGCGTCATCGACCTGATTCGCATGCAGGCGATCTACTGGGATGAAAGCAATATGGGCACGAGCTACGAGGCCCGCGAGATTCCCGATGAACTGAGGGCCGACGCCGAGGCGTGGCGCGAGAAAATGGTCGAGGCGGCTGCCGAGGGTGACGAGGCGCTCTTGGACAAGTTCCTCGAGAACGGCACGCTCGACGATGATGAGATTCGCCGCGGGTTGCGCGAGCGCACCCTGTCCGGCGAGATCGTCGTCACGATGTGCGGGTCGGCCTTCAAGAACAAGGGCGTGCAGGCGCTGCTCGATGCCGTCATCGACTACATGCCGGCGCCGATCGACGTACCGGCCATCAAGGGCATCCTCGACGACGGCGAAGAGGGTGAACGCCACCCTGATGACGAAGAGCCGTTTTCGGCGCTGGCGTTCAAGATTGCGACGGATCCCTTCGTCGGCAACCTGACGTTCTTCCGGGTGTACTCGGGCGTGCTGTCGTCGGGCGATACGATCTACAACCCGATCAAGAGCAAGAAGGAGCGCATCGGCCGCATTCTGCAGATGCACTCGAACGACCGTAAGGAAATCAAGGAAGTCCGCGCCGGCGATATTGCCGCCGCTGTCGGCCTCAAGGATGTGACGACGGGCGACACGCTCTGCGCCACGAACGCGGTCATTACGCTCGAGCGGATGGAGTTCCCGGAGCCCGTGATCTCGGTGGCAGTCGAGCCGCGCACCAAGGCGGACCAGGAGAAGATGGGCGTGGCGCTGCAGAAGCTCGCCAAGGAAGACCCGTCGTTCCGCGTTCATACCGACGAGGAGTCGGGCCAGACGATTATCTCGGGCATGGGCGAGCTGCACCTCGACATCATCGTCGATCGCATGAAGCGCGAGTTCAGGGTAGAGGCGAACGTCGGCAAGCCGCAGGTTGCCTATCGCGAGACCATACGCTCGACGGTCGAGCAGGAATCCAAGTTCGTGCGTCAGTCGGGCGGTCGCGGCCAGTACGCTCACGTATTCCTGCGCATCGAGCCGATGGGCGAGGGCGAAGGCTACGAGTTCGTCAACGAGATTGTTGGCGGTGTCGTGCCGCGGGAATACATCCCGGCAGTCGACAAGGGCATCCAGGAACAGATGGAGAACGGCGTCATTGCCGGTTACCCCGTCGTAGACGCCAAGGTAACGCTCTTCGACGGCTCGTATCACGACGTCGACTCGAGCGAGATGGCCTTCAAGATCGCGGGCTCGATGGGCTTCCGCGAAGGCGCCGGCAAAGCCAGCCCGGTATTGCTCGAACCGATCATGAAGGTCGAAGTCGTCACGCCCGAGGATTACATGGGCGACGTAATGGGAGACCTGAACCGCCGGCGTGGCCTGCCGCAGGGCATGGACGAGTCGCCGTCCGGCAAGGTCATTCGCGCCGAGGTGCCGCTGGCCGAGATGTTCGGCTACGCGACCGACCTGCGTTCGATGAGCCAGGGGCGCGCGGTGTACTCGATGGAATTCGAGAAGTATTCGGAAGTGCCGCAGAACGTTGCGGATATCGTTATGAGGAAGGCGAGCTGATTGCCTGACAAACCAGTCTAGAGATTAGAGACATGTCGAAAGAAAAATTTGAACGCACAAAGCCGCACGTAAATGTAGGCACGATTGGCCACGTTGACCACGGCAAGACGACGCTGACGGCGGCGCTGACGAAGGTAATGGCCGAGAAGCACGGTGGTGAAGTTCAGGCCTACGACCAGATTGACAATGCCCCGGAAGAGCGCGAGCGCGGTATTACGATTGCGACGGCGCACGTTGAGTACGAGAGTGACAACCGTCACTACGCTCACGTTGACTGTCCGGGCCACGCTGACTACGTGAAGAACATGATCACGGGTGCGGCGCAGATGGACGGTGCGATCCTGGTTTGCTCGGCGGCGGACGGTCCGATGCCGCAGACGCGCGAGCACATCCTTCTGGCGCGCCAGGTAGGTGTTCCGTACATCGTGGTGTACCTGAACAAGGCTGACCAGGTTGACGACGAGGAGCTGTTGGAGCTGGTCGAGATGGAGGTCCGCGATCTCCTGTCGACGTACGAGTTCCCGGGCGACGACACGCCGATCGTAACGGGCTCGGCGCTGAAGGCGTTTGAGGGCGACGGTTCGGACATTGGTGTTCCGTCGGTCATGAAGCTCGTTGAGGCGATGGACAGCTACATTCCGGAGCCGGAGCGTGCGGTGGATGGCGACTTCCTGATGCCGGTTGAAGACGTGTTCTCGATTTCGGGTCGCGGCACGGTAGTGACGGGTCGTATCGAGCGCGGCGTGATCAACGTTGGCGACGAGATCGAGATTGTTGGCATCAAGGACACGGAGAAGACGACGTGCACGGGTGTCGAGATGTTCCGCAAGCTTCTGGACCAGGGCATGGCGGGCGACAACGTGGGTGTGCTGCTGCGTGGCACGAAGCGTGAGGAAGTCGAGCGTGGCCAGGTACTGGCGAAGCCGGGATCGATCACGCCGCACACGAAGTTCGAGGCGGAGGTTTACATCCTGACGAAGGACGAGGGTGGTCGTCACACGCCGTTCTTCAAGGGTTATCGTCCGCAGTTTTACTTCCGCACGACGGACGTAACGGGTGCTGTTGAGCTGCCGGAAGGCACGGAGATGGTGATGCCGGGCGACAACGTGCAGATGGTGGTTGAGCTGATTGCCCCGATTGCGATGGAAGACGGCCTGCGGTTTGCGATCCGCGAAGGTGGTCGTACCGTTGGTGCGGGTGTTGTAGCGAAGATTATCGAGTAAGACAAACGGCATACGGGGCGTCGGCTGCGGCCGGCGCACTCCTGCCCGGAATGGCTCGCTTCGCTGCGCTTTATTTCCGGTCAGGAGCACCCCGGCCACAGCCGGCTGCATCACACTGGCGTAGCGGGCAGGTAAACGAATCGGAGTCCGGCGCTTGCCGGGCCGGACACTGAAAAAAGGAAAGACTGTGACTGCAAACCAGAATATTCGCATTCGCCTCAAGGCGTTCGATCATCGCCTGATCGACAACTCGGCGCGCGAAATCGTCGACACGGCCAAGCGCACCGGCGCGACGGTCAAGGGCCCGATCCCGCTGCCCATGAAGAAGGAGCGGTACACGGTGCTGATTTCGCCGCACGTCAACAAGGACGCTCGCGACCAGTACGAGATCCGGACGCACAAGCGCCTGATGGATATCGTCGATCCGACGGACAAGACCGTTGATGCACTGATGAAGCTCGAGCTGCCGGCTGGTGTCGACGTCCAGATCAAGCTGAACTAGGGATTGATCCAGCCTGCGGCGGCATTCCGCAGGTGGTAATGGCTGACGGCCCTTGGGGCATCGGCCGGCGGTTCGACCGCCACCCAAGGCCCGGCATTGCATCGCGGCTGTAGAGCCGCTCCTTCGGTGCTACCGATCAGGGCGCATCCGGGCTGAAAGAAACCGCAAAAAAGTTCGCCAAAGGCCTTGCGGGGCCGTGATTTGGGGCTATAATTGCGGGCTCGCTGGATATGGCCGGGCCGGGAGTCGGCCATCGTTCGGCACAGGCGTCACAGGGCAGCTGCTTTGTGGCGTTTATTTTTCGGTCGCCAGGAAACCGAGGGCGACACGGCAAATCCCGGGCTCGCCGGTTGGAGATGGACTGCTCCTGCCGGAATCAGGGTCAGCCAACGAGTCACGAAGCACGCTTCGTATCGGCTGGCCCTTTCGCGTGTCTAAGGGAAACGCGAAACGAATGAATCAGGTACCGCCAACCGTAGTGGTGCCGCAGAAAACGTGTATTGAGATTGCGTCAGCCAATCGTAGTTGACGCGGAGTTGTGAAGATGACGATGGGTCTTGTTGGCCGCAAATGCGGCATGACACGTGTCTTCACGGAGGACGGCGTTTCTATCCCCGTCACCGTGATCGAGGCACAGCCAAACCGAATCACACAGGTGAAGACCGTGGAATCGGACGGATACCGCGCCCTGCAGGTAACTGCCGGCAGCGCGAAGCCGTCTCGCGTGTCCAAGCCTCAAGCCGGCCACTTCGCCAAGGCGAAGGTTGAAGCCGGCGACTTAATGACTGAGTTCCGCCTTGCCGACGGCGAAGGCGACGAGCTCGAGGCCGGCGGTGAGCTCAAGGTCGACCTGTTCGAGGCCGGCCAGATCGTCGACGTCGTCGGTACGTCCATTGGTAAGGGCTACGCTGGCACGGTCAAGCGGCACAACTTCCGTACCCAGGACGCCACGCACGGCAACTCGCTCGCGCACCGCGCGCCGGGTTCGATCGGCCAGAACCAGACGCCCGGACGCGTCTTCAAGGGCAAAAAGATGTCCGGCCACATGGGCAACGTCCGCCGCACGGTGCAGAACCTCGAAGTGGTTCGCGTCGATGCCGAGCGCAACCTCATCCTGATCAAGGGTGCGGTGCCCGGGCACAAGGGCGGTCGCGTCATCGTTCGCCCTGCTGTGAAAGCAAAGGCGGGGAGCTAAACGATGGCTATGAAACTCAAACTTGCTGGCAGCGGTTCGGTTGATGTCGCAGAGGCTGCCTTCGGCGCCGACTTCAACGAAGCGTTGGTCCACCAGGTGGTCACGGCTTACCTCGCCGGCGCGCGTGCCGGCACCAAGGCGCAGAAGACGCGCTCGGAAGTGCGCGGCGGCGGCATCAAGCCATGGCGCCAGAAGGGTACGGGCCGCGCCCGCGCCGGTACGATCCGCAGTCCGATCTGGGTTGGCGGTGGCCGTGCGTTCGCTGCCAAGCCGCGTGACCACAGCCAGAAGGTCAACAAGAAGATGTACCGTGCCGCCTTGCGGTCGGTCTTCTCCGAGCTCGTCCGTCAGGACCGCCTCGTGATCGTCGAAGAGCTTTCGGTCGAGGCGCCCAAGACGCGCCTTCTTGCGGAAAAGCTCAAGTCGATGGATCTGAGCGATGTCCTGATCCTCAACGAGGCCTTCGACGAGAAGCTCTTTCTCGCCGCGCGCAACCTGCCTCACGTTGGCGTTTGCGATGTTGCGTCGATGGACCCGGTCGTGTTGATCCGTTTTGAAAAGGTGCTGGTGACACTGCCGGCGCTCAAGCTAATCGAGGAGCGCCTGTCATGAGCCAGGCCTATCACCAGGAACGCCTGATGACGGTCATCCAGGGGCCGCATCTGTCGGAAAAGAGCGCGATCGCCGCTGAGAGTGGCAACCAGGTCGTGTTCAAGGTCCGCACCGATGCCTCCAAGGGTGAGATCAAGAAAGCCGTCGAGATGCTCTTCGACGTCAAGGTCGACGGCGTGTCCGTCGTCAACGTCAAGGGCAAGACGAAGCGCTTCGGCCGCACGATGGGCCGGCGCTCGGATTGGAAGAAAGCCTACGTGAAGCTGGCTGAGGGCAGCCAGATCGACTTCCTTGGCGCTGAATAGGGTTTAGGATCATGTCACTGCACAAAGCCAAGCCGACCTCAGCCGGACGCCGCTTCGTCGTTGCGGTCAAGACGCCGAATCTTCACAAGGGCAAGCCTCACTCGGCGCTGCTCGACAAGAAGAGCTCGAAGGGCGGTCGCAACAACAACGGCCGTATTACGGTCCGTCACCAGGGTGGCGGTCACAAGCAGCGCTACCGCATCATCGACTTCAAGCGCGACAAGGACGGTGTACCCGGCGTTGTCGAGCGTCTCGAGTACGATCCGAACCGCAGCGCACACCTTGCGCTCATCAAGTACGCCGACGGTGAGCGCCGCTACATTCTCGCGCCCAAGGGCGTGGCTGCAGGTGCGCCGATCGTCAGCGGCGAAGACGCGCCGATCAAGCCGGGCAACGCCCTGCCGCTGCGCGCGATTCCCGTCGGTACGGTCGTACACAACATCGAGATGAAGCCGGGCAAGGGCGGCCAGCTCGTTCGCTCAGCCGGTGCATCCGCACAGCTCGCTGCGCGCGAGGGCATGTACGCAACGCTGCGGCTGCGCTCGGGTGAGATGCGCAAGATCCACATCGACTGCCGCGCCACCGTTGGCGAGGTCGGTCACGGCGAACACAACCTGCGCAAGCTCGGCAAGGCCGGCGCCAAGCGCTGGCGCGGTGTTCGCCCGACGGTTCGCGGCGTAGCCATGAACCCCGTCGATCACCCGCACGGCGGCGGCGAGGGCCGCACCTCGGGCGGTCGCCATCCGGTGAGCCCGTGGGGCACGCCGACCAAGGGCGCCAAGACGCGCAAGAACAAGCGGACCGACGGCATGATCGTTCGTCGTCGTAACAAGCGCCGCTGAGTAAGGAAGAGACCTCATGCCACGTAGTGTAAGAAAAGGCCCCTTCGTCGATACGCACCTTGCAAAGAAGGTTGCTGAAGCCGCGAAGAATAACGACCGCCGGCCCATCAAGACCTGGTCGCGTCGTTCGATGGTCCTGCCTGACATGGTTGGACTGACGATTGCCGTGCACAACGGCCGCCAGCATGTGCCGATCCTGATTTCGGAAAACATGGTCGGCCACAAGCTCGGTGAGTTCGCGCTGACGCGGACATTCCGCGGTCACTCCGGTGACCGGAAGACGAAGTAGGGCGAAGGGAGTCTGTAACATGCAAGTAGCTGCGACACTCCGTTATGCACGCATTAGCCCGCAGAAGTGCCGGTTGGTTGCGGACATCATCCGCGGCAAGTCTGTTGACGAGGCGCTGCGGACGCTGACGTTTACGCCGAAGAAGAGCGCGCGGATCGTCAAGAAGGTCCTCGAGTCGGCCATTGCGAACGCCGAACACAATCACGGTGCGGATATTGACGAGCTGAAGGTTGCCACGATCGAAGTGAACGAGGCACCGACGTTTCGCCGCTACCGGGCACGTGCCAAAGGGCGCGGCGCTCGGATTATCAAGCGGAACAGCCACATCACCATCCGCGTTGCCGACGAGTAGGAAGAACTATGGGTCAGAAAGTACATCCGACAGGCATCCGCCTTGGCATCGTCAAGGACTGGAGCTCCAAGTGGTACGCGGATTCGGCAACGTTTCCGGAGTACGTCAAGACGGATCACGATCTCCGCAGCTTCATCAAGACCAAGCTCAAGGATGCGTCGGTAAGCCGTATCACGATCGAGCGTCCGTCCAAGAAGGTCAATATCACGATCCACACGGCACGCCCGGGCATCGTTATTGGCAAGAAGGGTGAGGACATCGAGAAGCTTCGCCTTGGCGTTGCGAAGATGGTTGGCATGCACATCAACGATGTGCGCATCAACATCAACGAGGTTCGCAAGCCGGAGCTCGATGCACAGCTCGTCGCCGAGGGTATTGCCCAGCAGCTCGAGCGTCGCGTCATGTTCCGTCGCGCCATGAAGCGCGCCGTAACGAACACGATGCGCGTCGGTGCCGAGGGCATCAAGGTCAAGGTTGGCGGTCGCCTGAACGGCGCGGAGATTGCGCGTTCAGAGTGGTATCGCGAGGGTCGTGTGCCGCTGCACACGCTGCGCGCAGACATCGACTACGGCTTTGCCGAGGCGCAGACGACCTACGGCGTGATTGGCGTGAAGGTCTGGATCTTCAAGGGTGAGGTTTTTGATCGCCCCGAGCCGGCACAGGCCCCTGAGGCGGAGGCAGCAGCAGCGCGCGGCTAAACCGCGTGACGACTGAGGAACGACAATGCTACAGCCAAAACGAACAAAATTTCGCAAGCAGATGAAGGGCCGCAACCGCGGTCTGGCGCAGCGCGGCAGCACCGTGTCTTTCGGCGAATTCGCGCTGAAGGCGACCGGCCGTGGCCGCATGACCGCGCGCCAGATTGAGGCAGCTCGCCGTGCGATGACGCGCTACATCAAGCGTGGCGGCAAGATCTGGATCCGCGTGTTCCCGGACAAGCCGATCACGAAGAAGCCCCTGGAAGTACGTCAGGGTAAGGGTAAGGGTAACGTCGAGTACTGGGTATGCCAGATCCAGCCGGGTCGCATTCTCTATGAGATGGAAGGCGTTTCCGAGGAAGTGGCACGTGAGGCGTTCCGCCTGGCGGCTGCAAAGCTGCCGTTCTCGACCACGTTCGTCTCGCGGCAGGTGATGTGATGGAAGCTAGCGAACTTCGAAACAAGACGGTTGAAGAACTCAACGCGGAGCTCGTCGAGCTGCGCCGCGAGCAGTTCAACCTGCGCATGCAGAAGGCGACCGGTGAGCTCGCGCAGCACACCGAACACGGTCGCGTGCGCAAGGCAATTGCGCGGGTCAAGACTGTGCTGAGCGAAAAGCAGCGTTCGGCGGGTGAAGAAGCATGAGTGAAGAGAAGAAAGTAAAGCGTACCGTCGTCGGTCGGGTCGTCAGCGACAAGATGGACAAGACCGTCTCGGTCGCCATCGAGCGTCTCGTGAAGCATCCGGTGTACGGCAAGTACATCCGTCGTACGACAAAGGTCCTCGCGCACGATGCCGAGAACACGTGCAAGCCGGGCGATCGCGTTGCGATCTCGGAAGGCCGCCCGATCTCGAAGAACAAGTCGTGGTCGGTCGTCAACATTGTTGAGCGTGCAGCCGACCGCTGAGTCGACGCACGGATTCTTTAGGAAGCAGTCATGATTCAGATGCAGACAGTTTTGGACGCGGCAGACAACTCGGGTGCCCGTCGTGTTCAGTGCATCAAGGTGCTGGGCGGCTCGAAGCGCCGCTACGCCGGCGTCGGCGACGTCATCAAGGTCAGCGTCAAGGACGCGATCCCGCGTGGCAAGGTCAAGAAGGGCGAGGTGTACAACGCTGTCGTCGTTCGCACCCGCAAGGGCGTACGCCGCAAGGACGGTTCGCTGATTCGCTTTGACGGCAACGCGGCTGTTCTCTTGAACTCGCGCCTCGAGCCGATCGGTACGCGAATTTTCGGCCCGGTTACGCGCGAGCTGCGTAACCAGCAGTTTATGAAGATTATTTCGCTGGCTCCCGAAGTGCTTTAAGGCACGCGGGGCTTACGGGAAACGACATGAGAAAGATCAGGAAAGGCGACGAAGTCATCGTCCAGACCGGCAAGGACAAGGGTCGGCGGGGTACCGTAATCCAGGTACTCGCTGACGATCGCGTCCTCGTTGAAGGTATCAATGTGGCGAAAAAGCACATCAAGGCCAACCCGCAGGTGGGTGAGCCCGGCGGTATTCGTGACAAGGAAATGCCCCTCGACATTTCGAACGTCCTGGTCTTCAACCCGAAGTCCAAGAAGGGCGAGCGGGTTGGCTTCGAGATGGACGATAGCGGTAACAAGGTTCGCGTGTTCAAGCAGAGCGGCGAACGGGTAGACATCTAGGATTACGCACAGGCAGTCGCCACGTTAGGGCGGCTCTGTCAAAGAGAGTTTGGCAATGGCTCGATTACAGGAAAAGTACAAGGCGGAACTTCGCGGTCAGCTCAAGGAGAAGCTCGGCCTCGGCAATGTCATGGAAGTGCCGAAGATCACCAAGATTACGCTCAACATGGGCGTTGGTGAGGCGCTGGCTGACAAGAAGGTGCTGGAGCACGCCCGCGGTGACATGGAGAAGATCTCCGGTCAGCGTCCGGTGACGCGCGTGGCGCGCAAGTCGGTCGCCGGCTTCAAGATCCGCGAAGGCTTCCCGATCGGGTGCAAGGTGACGCTGCGTCGCGAACGCATGTACGAGTTCCTCGATCGCCTCGTCAACATTGCGATCCCGCGTATTCGCGACTTCCGTGGTCTGAACCCGAAGTCGTTCGACAAGCAGGGCAACTACAGTATGGGTGTTTCCGAGCAGATTATCTTCCCGGAAATCAACTACGACGAAATCGACGCGCTGCGTGGTATGGACATCACGATCACAACCACGGCGCGTAACCCGGAAGAAGGCCGCGCGCTGCTCGAAGCGTTCGACTTTCCTTTCAAGAAATAACGGACATTAGAGATATGGCCAAGAAAAGCATGATTCAGCGCGAGCTCAAGCGCACGAAGCTGGTCGCGAAGTACGCGAAGAAGCGCGCAGAGCTCAAGGCAATCATCCGTAACGTCAACAGCACCGATGACGAGCGTGCCGTTGCAGTCGCGAAGCTCAACGCAATGCCTCGCGATGCGAGCCCGTCGCGCCAGCGCAAGCGCTGCTCGATCACGGGTCGTCCGCACGGCGTGTATCGCAAGTTCGGCCTCGGTCGCAACAAGCTCCGTGAAGCCGCCATGAACGGCGAGATTCCCGGGCTGACCAAAGCCAGCTGGTAAAGGAGACCTGTAATGACGATGACGGATCCTATTGCCGATATGCTGACGCGCATCCGCAACGGGCAGAAAGCGCGCAAGGTCAGCGTCTCGATGCCTGCGTCACGTGCCAAGGAAGCCGTGGCTCGCGTCCTGAAGGACGAGGGCTACATTGTGGACTTCGCTCTGGATGGTGAGGGTGCCGAGCGCTCCCTGAGCATCGAGCTCAAGTACTTCGAAGGCCGTCCGGTTATCGAGCGCATCGAGCGTGCGAGCCGTCCGGGCCTGCGTGTGTATCGCGGCAAGGACAAGCTGCCGCGGGTACTCGGCGGCCTCGGTGTTGCCATCGTGTCGACCTCCGCGGGCGTCATGAGCGATGCACAGGCGCGCGAAAAAGGTATTGGTGGTGAGGTTATTTGCGTCGTTTCCTAACGCGCATAACCGCTGAGAGATAAAGACTATGTCCAGAATTGCAAAAGCGCCGGTTGAGCTGCCGAAGGGCGTCGAATTCAGCCAGGCTGGAAACACCGTCACGCTGAAGGGTGGCAAGGGATCGCTCAGCCTCGAGCTCAACAACGAGGTCGAGCTTGTCCACGAAGACAACGCGCTGCAGGTCAGCCCGCGTTCCGGTTCGCGCTTTTCGACGGCGATTGCCGGCACGATGCGCGCCCTGCTCGCGAATATGGCTCACGGCGTATCCGAGGGCTTCGAGCGCAAGCTCGAGCTCGTCGGCGTCGGCTATCGCGCGCAGGCACAGGGCAACAAGCTCAACCTGACGCTCGGCTTTTCACACCCGGTGGTCTACGAGGTGCCCGAAGGCATTTCGGTAGTAACGCCGAGCCAGACCGAGATTGTCGTTTCGGGTGCCGATAAACAAAAGGTTGGCCAGGTGGCCGCCGAAATCCGCCGCTACCGTCCGCCCGAGCCCTACAAGGGCAAGGGTGTCCGCTACGCCGACGAGCGCGTAGTGATGAAGGAAGCGAAGAAGAAGTAATTTTTGTAGAGCTAATCGCTATGAAGCTGGACAAGAAACAGAACCGCATTCGCCGCGCCCGCAAGGGTCGCGCGAAGATCCGCGAGCTCGAGGTGAATCGACTGAGCATTCACCGAACGCCGCGGCACATTTACGCGCAGGTGATTGCACCGGACAGTGGCACCGTGCTGGCCGCTGCATCGACGCTGGAAGGCGAGGTCCGCAAGGGCATGAAATTCGGCGGCAACGTCGAGGCAGCCGCCATTGTGGGTGCGCGCATCGCCGAGAAGGCCAAGGCGGCGGGCATCGACACGGTTGCGTTCGATCGCTCCGGTTTTCGTTACCACGGCCGCGTGAAGGCGCTGGCAGACGCAGCTCGCGAAGCGGGCCTCAAGTTTTAGGAAAGGAATTGGGCAGCTTTCCTTCGCTGCCAGGACCAGATTATGGCTAGAAACGAACAATCACAGTCGGGCGACGATCTCATCGAGAAGCTGGTAACCGTTAACCGCGTTGCCAAGGTCGTAAAGGGTGGTCGCCAGTTCGGGTTCACCGCGCTGACGGTCGTCGGCGACGGTCAGGGCCAGGTCGGCTTCGGCTATGGCAAGGCGCGTGAGGTGCCGATCGCGATCCAGAAGGCGATGCAGGCCGCTCGCAAGAACATGATCAACGTCAACCTCAACAACGACACGCTGCAGTATGCAATCAAGGGGCGCCACGGCGCGACGCGCGTCTACATGCAGCCCGCGTCGGACGGTACCGGCGTCATCGCAGGTGGCGCGATGCGTGCCGTGTTCGAGGCGGCTGGCGTTCGCAACGTTCTCGCCAAGAGCTACGGCTCGCGGAATCCGATCAACGTGGTTCGCGCGACGATCAAGGCGCTGTCGGAGATTCACTCGCCGCAGGCGATCGCCGCAAAGCGCGGCAAGAAGGTAAAGGAGATCGTGGCCTGAGGCCCGGTCCGGTAAGGAATTCGTAAGAGACACGATCATGGCGAAGCCCAAAGAACTCAAAGTGAAGCTGGTCAAGAGCAAGTACGGCCGGCTCAAGAGCCACCAGGCCTGCGTTGCAGGTCTTGGTCTGCGCAAGATCAACCAGACAGTGACGGTCATCGACACGCCCGAGAACCGGGGCATGATCAACCGTGTCTCGTACCTCCTGTCAGTAGAGGAAGCCTGACATGCGACTCAATGAGCTGTCGCCCGGCAAGGGCGCCAAGAAAGTTGGCAAGCGCCTCGGACGCGGCCATGCGGCTGGCCAGGGCAAGACCTCCGGTCGCGGCCAGAAGGGCCAGCACGCCCGTTCCGGCGGCTATCACAAGGTCGGCTTCGAAGGCGGCCAGATGCCGTTGCAGCGTCGCCTGCCGAAGGTGGGCTTTAACTCGCGGATGGCAAGCCGCACGGCGGAGCTGCGTCTCCACGAGCTGGCTATACCGGAGGCGGACGTTATTGACCTCGACGTGCTGAAGAAGCTGTCGCTGGTTCCGGCGAAAGTCGAAAAGGTAAAGGTCATTCTCTCGGGCAAGCTCGAGAAGGCAGTCAAGCTCAAGGGTATCGCGGTCACCAAGGGTGCTCGTGAGGCGATCGAGAAGGCTGGCGGCAGCATCGAGGCGTAACGGACAGTACAGTGGCAAAACAGCCCCGACAAAATCCGGCAGATCTGGCGAAATCGGCGAGCAAACTGGCCGAGCTCAAGGCTCGTATCCTGTTTCTCATCGGTGCGCTGATCGTGTTCCGCGTCGGCACCTTCATCCCGGTGCCCGGCGTCGATCCCGCTGCGCTCGCTGAGTTCTTTGATCAGCAGGCGAGTGGGCTCCTGGACATCTTCAACATGTTCTCGGGCGGTGCGCTGGGTCGTTTCGGTATCTTTGCGCTCGGCATCATGCCGTATATCTCGGCGTCCATCATCATGCAGATGGCGAGTCATATTGTCCCGAGCCTGCAGCAGCTCCGTAAGGAGGGCGAGCAGGGTCGCCGCGAGATCATCAAGTACACGCGCTACGGCACCGTGCTGCTCGCATCGTTCCAGTCAGTAGCGGCGGCATCGTGGCTGCAGAGCCAGGGGACGCTGGTCGTCAACCCGGGCACAAGCTTCCTGATCACGGCGTGCATTACGCTGGTAACCGGGACCATGTTCCTGATGTGGCTTGGCGAGCAGATCACCGAGCGCGGCGTCGGCAACGGCATATCGATGATCATTCTTGCAGGCATTGTTGCCGGCATCCCGTCAGCCATCGGCTCTACGGCGCGTCTGGTGTCGAGCGGCGAAATGTCGCCGGCGACTGCCATCTTCATGCTGATCGTCGGTATTGGCGCGATTATCTTTGTGGTCTACATGGAGCGCGCGCAGCGACGCATCACGGTCAACTACGCGCGCCGCCAGCAGGGCCGCAAGATGTTTGCTGCGCAGAGCACGCACCTGCCGTTCAAGATCAACATGTCGGGTGTTATTCCGCCGATCTTTGCCTCGAGCATCCTGATGTTCCCGGCAACGGTTGCACAGTTCTTCGGTTCGTCTGCCGTTGAGCCGAACGCGATCCAGCGGTCGCTGCAGGTCATTGGTGCCAACCTTGGCCCCGGTCAGCCCGTGTACGTGCTGCTGTACGGCGCACTCATCATTTTCTTCTGCTTCTTCTACACCGCGTTGATGTACAACTCGAAGGACACCGCGGACAATCTGAAGAAGGCGGGCGCTTTCCTGCCGGGGATTCGCCCGGGCGCGCAGACGGCCGATTACCTCGACCGCGTGCTGACGCGTCTTACGTTTTGGGGCGCCATCTATATTGCAGGCGTGTGCCTGCTGCCCGAGATTGCCCGCATGTTCTTCCCGAGCATGCCGTTCAACCTTGGTGGCACGTCCCTGTTGATTCTCGTCGTCGTAACGATGGACTTCATGTCGCAGCTGCAGGCGCACATGATGAGCCAGCAGTACGAGGGCATGATGCAAAAGGCCAACCTCCGTAACTACGGCAGGAGTGGCCAGACGCGCTGATCGCGATCGGCGTTTACTGGAGTAGGCTCATGAAAGTAAGAGCATCGGTTAAGAAAATTTGCAGAAACTGCAAGGTCATTCGCCGCAACGGTGTTGTGCGCGTGATCTGCACTGACGCCCGACACAAGCAGCGTCAGGGCTAACAAAAGGAATACGCTAGTGGCACGTATAGCAGGCATCAACATTCCGCTGAACAAGCATATCGTCATCGCACTGACGTCGATCTACGGCATCGGCAACACCAGTGCGAAGCAGATTTGCGAGGCGGCCGGCATTGCAGGCGACACCAAGGTCAAGGACCTGGCCGAGCCGGAAGTCGCAAAGCTGCGTACTGCAGTGGCGAACTTCACGGTCGAGGGTGACCTGCGCCGCGAAACGTCAATGAACATCAAGCGCCTGATGGACCTCGGTTGCTACCGCGGCATCCGTCATCGCCGTGGCCTGCCGCTGCGCGGCCAGCGCACGCGGACCAATGCCCGAACCCGCAAGGGCCCGCGCCGTCCGATCAAGCGCTAATCGATTTCTAAACGGAACTGAAAGATGGCAGAGACCAAGAAGAGGAAGGTGAAAAAGCATGTCGTGGACGCGATTGCCCACATCCATGCTTCCTTCAACAACACGATCATCACGATCACCGATCGTCAGGGCAATGCCCTGAGCTGGGCGACGGCGGGTGGCTGCGGATTCCGCGGCTCGCGTAAGTCGACGCCGTTCGCAGCGCAGGTCGCCTCCGAGAAGGCGGGTCGCACGGCGCTCGATTACGGTGTGAAGAACCTGGACGTCAAGGTGCGTGGTCCGGGCCCGGGTCGTGAGTCCGCTGTTCGTGCGCTGAACGCGCTCGGTTTTCGTATTCAACACATTGAGGACGTAACGCCGATTCCTCACAACGGCTGTCGCCCGCCTAAGAAGCGTCGCGTATAGAGGCTTAGAGATGGCAAGATATTTAGGACCAAAGTGCAAACTGTCCCGCCGCGAAGGGACGGACCTGTTTCTGAAGAGCGGGGTACGCCCCCTCGAGTCGAAGTGCCGGCTGGAAGTACCGCCGGGCGGAGCCGCACAGCGTCGGCCGCGCCTGTCGGACTATGGCCTGCAGCTTCGCGAGAAGCAGAAGCTGCGCCGCATGTACGGTGTACTGGAGCGTCAGTTCCGGAACTACTACAAGCGCGCCGCACAGCTCAAGGGCTCGACGGGTGAGAACCTGCTGCGTCTGCTCGAGGGTCGCCTCGACAACGTCGTGTATCGCATGGGCTTTGCCGCAACGCGTGCAGAGGCCCGTCAGCTCGTCAGCCACAAGAGCATCGAAGTTAACGGCAAGGTCGTTAACATCCCGTCGGCGCAGGTCAGTGCCGGCGATGCAATCAGCATTCGCGAGAAGGCGAAGAAGCAGCTGCGCATCCAAAGCGCACTTGAAATCGCCAACCAGGTCGGTCTGCCGGAGTGGGTCGACGTTGACGCGAAAAAGATGGCGGGAACTCTGAAGTCGTTGCCGGACCGCGAGGACATCCTCCCGGACATCAACGAAAACCTCGTCGTCGAGCTGTACTCCAAGTAGTCAGGAGGGTAGTACCCCATGCAGGAATCTGTAACCGAATTCTTGAAACCGCGCGTCGTCAAGGTAGCGCCGGTCAACGATCTGCTCGCGAAGGTAACCATTGAGCCGTTCGAGCGTGGCTTCGGCCACACGCTGGGCAACGCCCTGCGCCGCATCCTGTTGTCGTCCATGCCGGGCGCAGCGATCACGGAAGCGGAAATCGAGGGCGTGCTCCACGAGTACACGAGCATCGAAGGCGTGCAGGAAGACGTCGTCGAGATTCTGCTGAACTTGAAGCAGGTCGCGGTCAACATGAACACGCGTGACAGCGCCGAGCTGCGCGTCTCTAAGAAGGGCCCCGGCCCGGTCACGGCAGGCGACATCCAGCTTGACCACGACGTCGAGATCATGAACCCGGACCACGTCATTGCAAACCTGACGAGCGCCGGCGAACTCAACATGTTGCTGCGCGTCGAGCGAGGCCGCGGCTACCGTCCGGCCACGCAGCGTCCGACCTTCGAAGAGCAGTCCGGCCCGATCGGCCGCCTGCAGCTCGATGCCTCGTTCAGCCCGATCCAGCGCGTCACCTACACGGTTGAAGCGGCTCGCGTCGAGCAGCGCACTGACCTCGACAAGCTGATTATCGAGATTGAGACAAACGGCACGATCGACCCGGAAGAAGCCATCCGTCGCGCTGGCAGCATCCTCAAGGACCAGCTGTCGGTCTTCGTCGACCTGCAGGGCCAGGACGAGAGCGTTGCTGCACAGGCCGAGAACCAGGTCGATCCGATCCTGCTGCGTCCGGTCGACGAGCTCGAGCTGACGGTTCGGTCGGCAAACTGCCTCAAGGCCGAGAACATCATGTACATCGGTGATCTCGTGCAGCGTACCGAGGTCGAACTGCTGCGCACGCCGAACCTCGGCAAGAAATCCCTGACCGAGATCAAGGAAGTGCTCGAAGGGCACGGTCTCGGCCTCGGCATGCGACTCGACAACTGGCCGCCGGCAAGCCTGCGCCCGGATCACGAACTCGCACTGTAGGACTTACTCCAGGACACTGACATGCGTCATAGAAAATCCGGCCGCAAGCTCGGCCGCAACAGCTCGCATCGCAAGGCCATGTTCCGCAACATGGCGGCGTCGATGCTGAAGCACGAGACGATCAAGACCACGCTGCCGAAGGCAAAGGAACTCCGGCGCGTCGTCGAGCCGCTGATTACGCTCGCCAAGGAAGACAGCGTTGCAAACCGCCGTCTCGCCTTCGATCGCCTGCGTGACAAGGAGGTCGTAGGTAAGCTCTTCTCGGAAATCGGCCCGCGCTTCAAGGAGCGCCCGGGCGGCTACTTGCGTATCCTCAAGACGGGCCCGCGCCCGGGTGACGCAGCGCCAATGGCGATCGTCATGCTCACCGAGCTAGCAGCAGAGGAAGCCGTCGTCGAGGAGTAGTCCTTGCTGAACGCGTAAAAAAAGCCGGGCAGTGCCCGGCTTTTTTGTTGCCTGCCCGATTGTGAATCGGGTTTCTCGGCGCGTGCGTCGCTCAGAAGCGGTACGCAAGACCGATCGACAGCATCGACAGGTCCGCGTCGTCGAGATCATAGATCTCGTATTCACCGCGAATCGAGAGAGAGCCGAGGTTGAAAGCGGCGCCCAGGCCATAGCCGATGTCCGAGCCATCGTCGCTCTCGGAACCGAGCTCGGGGAAGGCAGGTGCACTTACTTCGACGTCCCAGAACACGTAGCCGAGCTTCGCGAAAAGATCGACCGGGCCTACGTCTATCCCCGCTACGCCCCAGAGGTTGAAACCCGTCGTGTCGAGCTCGAGCTGACCGAGGTCGAAACCAAGCTCGACTTCCGGCTTGCCGAAATTCACGTAGCCACCTTCGATGCCGAGATCAATCACCGGCAGGTCGAAGTTGTAACCCGCGAAGACCTTCCAGGCTGTGTCGTCCTCGTCAATAGACGTTGGCAGCTCCGGAAAGTCCGGATCTTGACCGACATCTACCTCAATCGTCGCTCCCCCGGCGCTGCCGCCAATGTAGAAGCCGCTGTCGGCACTGGCGATCGCAGGAAGAAAAAGGAATGCTGCCATTGCGGCGGCCGTAAGCGTGCAGATTTCCGCTGTCGAACGGTTCATGCTCGATACCTCTTAAGGAATGTTTGCCCAAGCGCCTGGTGCCCTATGTCACACAGACGACGGGAAGAGTGTTTCAGACACCGGGCGCAGGGTAAAGCGCGCACTACCCATTTTGCGCCGACGGTGCCTGCAGCGAGCGTTTTCTACTCGCTCAGCAATGCTATTCTCCTCAGCCAGCAGCATCGCATCAGGGGCAAGGCGCATGAGTGAAGGCACAAACCCGGGAAAGACGCTCTCGCTGGTCCTTGGCAGCGGCGGCGCGCGCGGGCTGACGCAGATCGGCGTTATCCGCGAGCTCGAAGAGAACGGTTACACGATTGGTGCGATCGCCGGCTGCTCGATCGGCGCACTGGTTGGCGGTGTCTACGCGGCCGGCAAGCTGGACGAGTTCGAGGAGTGGGTCCGGGCAATCGACAACGTTGCGCTCGTCAAGCTGCTGGATCTGGCGTGGGAGCGCCACGGTCTGCTGAAGGGCGATCGTGTGATCGAAACGCTAACCGATCTCGTCGGTGACCTCAGGATCGAAGACCTGGCGCTGCCCTTTACGGCCGTGGCCACCGACATCAAGCGCCAGAAAGAGGTGTGGCTGAACTCGGGCTCGCTGTTCTACGCCATCCGCGCCTCAGGATCGCTGCCGTTCCTGCTGACGCCGGTCAAGTATCGCGATTCCTTCCTGATCGACGGTGGCGTGCTGAACCCCGTGCCGATTGCGCCTACGTTCAACGATGCTACCGACGCAATCTTCGCAGTCAGCCTTGCCGGTCCCCCGGTCGAGGATCCGGCCTCGGCACTGGGAACGAAAAAGAAGCGCAAGGAAGACGAGGAGGGTGGTAGCTCAGGCTTGCAGCGTCACCTACAGAAGTTCATCAGTGAGATGCAGGAGTCCTTCAACAGCGTCGACCGCAACCTCGGCATGTACGATGTCGGTAGCCAGGCCTTCGACGCCATGCAAGGCGCCATTGCGCGTACCAAGCTGGCTGTTTATCCGCCCGACCATATCATCGAGGTGCCGCGCAACATCTGCGGCACTATGGATTTCGACAAGGCCGATCCGTTAATTCGGCTTGGTCGGCAAAAAGCCAGGGCGTGGCTGGCCCTGCAGCCGGGCTAGGGCACAGCAGATCGCCTAGGCACGCTCCCCTGCGGTCGCTTCGCTTCGCCGCAGCCTTTCGATCATCCGCGCGACGTATTCCGGCGACTTCGTGTTGCGCGCGAACACATGGTACGCCGTAGGGACTACCGCAAGCGTCAGGAACATCGAGAACGTCACACCAAAAAACACAACGGCGCCGATCGACTGTCGCGACACGGCGCCGGCACCGGTGGCCATGACCAGCGGGATTGCGCCGAAGGCCGTGCACAGGCTCGTCATCAGGACAGGACGCAGGCGCGTCTTCGCAGCTTCGACGACCGCGTCGCCGAACTCCATGCCCCTGTCGCGAAGCTGGTTCGCAAACTCCACGATCAGGATGCCGTTCTTCGCGGCCAGACCGATCAGCATGATGACCCCAATCTGGCTGAAGACGTTGATCGTTGCCCCGAAAACCTTGAGTCCGAAGATCGCGCCGGTCAGCGCCAGGGGCACCGTGGTCATGATGATCAGCGGGTGGCGGAAGCTCTCGAACTGGGCAGCAAGGACGAGATAGGCGATGACCAGCGATAGTACAAAGGTCAGGTAAATCGCCGAGCCTGTCTTCTTGAAGTCGCGTGACTCGCCGTCGTAGTTGAGGCGAGCTGACTCCGGGAGGTTGGTGGCAACAATCGCTTCGATATCGGCAATGGCCTCACCCAGCGAGTAGCCCGGGTTGATGCTGCCCGAGATCGTGACCGAGCGCATGCGGTCGAAGCGCCTGAGGTCCACCGGCCCTGCGGTTTCCCTGAGCGTCACAAGGTTGGAAAGCGGGACGAGCTGACTCGAACGTTCGGAGCGGACGTAGATCGTCTCGAGGTCGCTCGGGGTCTGGCGTCGCTCATCGGCGCCCTGCAGGATCACGTTGTACTCCTCGCCGCGATCGATGAACGTGGTCACGACCCGCGAGCCGAGTATCGTTTCGAGGGTGCGACCGACATTCGACAGGGAGACACCAAGGTCCGCCGCCCGGTCGCGATCGATTGATACGTCGATCTTGGGCTTGCGTTCGCGATAGTCGGACTGCAGGTTCGACAGCCCCGGCAGGTTCCGCGCCTCGGCCATGACGATATCGCGCCACTCGGCGAGTTCCTCGTAACTCGTGCCCCCCAGGACAATCTGCAGCGGCCGGCTGCTCTGACCGAGGCTCCAGGCACCCGGTGCGAAGGCGAATGCCTGCACGCCGGGCAGGTCCTGCAGCTGGCGGTTCCAGCCCGCAACGATCTCGTTGGCTGAGCGATCACGCTTGCTCCAGATTTCCAGTGGCGCCAGCACCATGCCGGTGTTGACGTCGGCCCCGCCGCCCCAGCTCCCGGACCGCGACAGCGCCCGCAGCACGTCGCCTTTTTCCTGGTCGGCAAGCACAATGCGCTCGGCATCCTGAATGTACTTGAAAGTGTAGTCGAGACTCGCACCGTCCGGTGCTGTCAGCCGAAGCATGGCGAAAGCACGGTCTTCGCGCGGCATGTACTCGGTCGGGATCGAGCTTGCGAGCCAAAGGCTCAGGCCGAACAGGGCGAGAACGGATGCAAGCACCGTAATCGGGAAGCGGACGACCTTACGCAAGCTCCGTTCGTACGTATTGGCCAGCGTGTGGAACAGGCGGTTCACGAAATGCGTCAGCGCGCTGCGGTGCAGGCGGTTGTCGTGAAACAGCTTGGTCGTGAGCATCGGCACGAGCGTCAGCGCGATAAGGCTCGAGAACGCGACCGCGGCGGCGAGCGAAATGCCGAACTCGCCGAAGACCGCGCCAATATTGCCAGGCATGAAAGAGACGGGAAGGATGACCGCAATCAGGACGAGCGTCGTCGCAATGACGGCGAAGCCGATCTCGCGGCCGCCGTTGGTTGCCGCAAGCAACGTAGGTTCACCATTTTCGATGCGGCGAGCAATGTTCTCGAGCACAACGATCGCGTCGTCGACGACGAGTCCGATCGCAAGAACGAAGCCCAGCAGCGTGAGCGTGTTGATCGAGAAGCCCATGGCCGCCATGACGATGAACGCAGCAATGATCGAGATCGGGATTGTCACGGCCGGGATGATCGTGGCGCGCATCGTGCCGATGAAGCCATAGATGACGACCAGCACGAGGAACAGCGCCAGCCCAAGTGCCTTGGCGACCTCGACGAGCGATGCCCGAATGAAGATGGCGAAATCCATGTTGACCGATACTTCGATATCGGCAGGTACAGAGGCGTTCAGCTCCCTGACGCGCTCCTCGACCTTGCGATTGACCTCGAGCATGTTGGCACCGGATTGCGGCACGATGCCGAGACCAAGGCCGGAGACGCCGTCCGTCCGTGAAAAGCTGCGGACGTTTTCTGGTGCAAGCTCAATGTCGGCTACTTCGCCGAGCCGGACGAGATAGCCGTCCGCGCCCTGTGTCAGGACGAGCCGGCGGAAGTCCTCGAGTGTCTGGAAACCCGTGTCCGTCCGCAGCGTGAATTCACGCGTTGACGATTCGAGGCGTCCGGATGGAATCTGCACGTTCTCACGGCGAAGCGCATCCTCGACGTCGGTCACGGTGAGATTGCGAGCGGCCAGTCGTTTGGGGTCTACCCATATCCGCATCGCGGGCCGCCGGCTGCCGCTGCCGCGCACGTAGGCAACGCCCTCGACGACCGACAGTGCGTCGACGATGTAACGGTCGGCGAAGTCCGAAACCTCCATGATCGAGCGCGTACTGCTCGACACGTTGACCCACATAGTGGCCTGCGAGTCACCGTCCTGCTTGGAAACTTCGGGCGGATCCGCCTCGTCGGGCAACAGGCTGCCAACACGACCGACGCGATCGCGGACGTCGTTGGCGGCTGCATCGATGTCCGTTTCCTGGCTGAATTCCAGTGTGATCGACGAGCGCTCGTCGAAGCTGCGTGAGGCGATCTTGGTAATCCCCGAGATGCCCGCAAGCTGGTCTTCGAGTACCTGCGTCACCCGGCGCTCGACGATGTCGGAGGCGGCGCCGCGATAGTCTGTCGAAATCGAGACGATGGGTCGCTCGATGTCAGGGTACTCGCGAATCGACATCGACTGCATTGCCATGAAGCCGACAATGACGAGGATCAGCGAAATGACGGCCGCAAAGACCGGCCGCCGGACCGATACGTCGGAGATCATCATGGCTTACGCTCCGCTCGACAGGCTCAGCATCGATGCCTGTGACGGAAGCTGCTCGACCGGCGAGCCGTCGCGTACCTTGTTGGTACCCTCGGTAACGACTTCCTCGCCCGCGGACACGCCGTCCTCGATGACCACGTAGCCCGGAATGCGGCGCCCGAGCAGCACGGTGCGCTTCTCGGCAACGCCGTCGGTAACGACGTAGACAAACTGGCGGCTACCTTCGGGAACGATCGACTGTTCCGGCACGATCAGCACATCACCGCGGTCTTTCTTGAGGCCGACCGTCATGAACATGCCGGGCTTTAGCAGATCGTCGCCGTTGGGTAGCACTGCCCGAACTTGTACAGAGCGCGATACCGGGTCGAGGCGAGTGTCGACGCTCGTTACCCTGCCCTCGAACACGCGTTCCGGGTAGACAACGCTCTGGGCCAGGATCTGCATGCCCTCGGCGACAACCGTGACGAAGGTCTCCGGCACGGAGAAGTCGAGTTTGATCGTGCTGACGTCGTCGAGGGTGGTGATTTCGGTGTCGGTATTGACGAACGAGCCCGGACTGACGCTGCGCAGACCGACGCGGCCCGCAAAGGGTGCGCGAATGCGGGTGTTGTCGAGTCGCGCACGCGCCGCCTGGACCTGGGCCTCGTTGATCTTGACCCGGGCGAGGAGCTGTTCGAGATCGGATGCCGAGATCGCCTGCCGGCTTTCGAGCGACTTACTGCGGTTGTAGAGACTGCGGCTTTCATCGAGCGTTGCGCGGGCGAGTGCCAGCCCCGCTTCGATCTCGCTGCTTTCGAGTTCGACGAGCAGGTCACCCGCCTCGACGACCTGGCCCTCGACGAAGGCGACCCGCGTGACGATGCTTGCGATCCTCGGCCGGATGCTGATCGACTCGTTGGCGCGTGCTGTCCCGAGCGCCTCGATTTCGTCGACGAGCGGCTTGAGCTCGACGATCGAGGTCATGACTTTGGGGGCGCTGCCCCAGGCCCCGCGGCTTGTCTGCGGTTTTTCGGCCTCGCAGCCGGCGGCGAACAGCACTATCGCGGCGGCAAGGAACAGGGAGCGGCGGCGGGAATTCATGACAAATGGACCGTGAGAGCAACGTAGCCAGCTAGTCTACTCCCCTCGCAGACGGTAACGCCCTCAAAAACAAAACGTTACATCGAGGCGGCAAGCCGTATCGACGTAACTGGCTAATAAATCGAGAAAAACCGGATGCAGGGTCGAACGGACTGCGACAATCTCTGACGCTAAATCGCGAATTCGATTGTGTGAGAGCGCTCACAGCGGTCGATCGTGGGCATGACTAAGGTAACTCTAGGTAATTCTTCAGGAATTGTGTTTTGGGCAATGCCAGGGACAAGGCATTCGACGATTGCGTCATTCTCGGCAAGGACGCATTCGATCCGGACGCTGTCTTCCACGACGATATCGTGGACGACGAGGTATTGCCGTACCTGAGCCTCAAGGTCGATGGTCTGACCGAGCCCGCCGATGGCGGCACGGGTGCCTTCGAGCTGAGGCCCGAGGACGCGAAGGCGGGCGCCGAGCCGCCCCGGCCGACCGAAGTACCGAAGCCGAAGCTCGATCCCGAGCAACTCGAGGTGTACGGCTGGGAGTCGTCGTTCTGGCGCAAGCTCCGCGGCTACATTGGCTTCTAGAATTGCCGCTGGCGCGCGTCTCGCGGCTTCGCTTACCATGCGCGCATGATTTTCAAAGACAAGACCGTCATCGTCACTGGTGGCTCGGAAGGCGTGGGTGCAGCAACTGCGAGGCTGTTTGCTGACGCCGGCGCCAATCTCGTTCTCGTTGCCCGAACGAAAAAGACGCTCGAGTCCGTCGCGGCGGAGCTGCGCGATAAGACCCGCGTCGAAATCGTGGCCATGGACGTCCGCGACGAAGAGGCCGCGCAGAATCTGTTCAAGAAAGCGCACTTCGAGTTCGGGCGTATCGACGTACTCGTCAATAACGCCGGCTATCACAGCCGCGGACCGGTTCGGGAGGTATCGGCTACGGATCTCGCGACGATGGTCGACGTCAACCTCAAGGCGCCGGTTGTGCTTACCCGACTCGCATTGCCCTATCTGGAGGAAGCGGGTGGCGGCGCCGTTATCAACGTCGGCTCGCTGGCGGGCCGGGCGCCGATCCCGGGCTCTGCGACCTACGCGGCGACCAAGGCCGGCCTGCGGGCGTTTACCTATGCGATTGCCGACGAGCTCGCGGACACGAACATCAAGTTCGCGGTCGTATCGCCCGGCCCGATCGATACCGGTTTCATCATGACGGACATCGATGCCGTGTCGGACCTTACCTTCTCGCAGCCGCTCAGCACGGCCGAGGAGGTGGCGCAGACCGTCCTCGACCTGTGCGGCAATCAGCAGCGTGAGCAGTCGATGCCCACGATGAGCGGCGTGTTGACGACGGTCATGTACCTGATGCCGCGGCTCGGCAAGTGGGTGCGTCCCCTGCTGGAAAGAAAGGGTGCGCGCGTCAAGCGGCAGCTGAAGTCGCAGAAGGCGCAGACCGGTGGGGCGGGCTAGCGCGACCTTGTTCCCGGCCGCTACTGCACGAGATCCCAGTACGGGCGACCGCTGAAACGCTGCTCGAGCAGCTCGATGAACAGACGCACCTTGGCCGACAGGTGACGATGCCGTGGGTACATGGCACTCAGCACGATCGGCGGCGGCTCGTAGTCGGGCAGCACGGTCCTAAGGGTTCCCGCCTGCAGTGCCTCGCCAACGATGAACGTCGGCAGTAGTGCGATTCCCTGGTCCGCCGCGGCGGCACTCTTGAGAACCTCCCCGTTGTTCGACCACAGGCTGCAGCTGATCGGCCACCCCTGCTCGCCGTCGGGACCGCGCAGTCGCCATTGGCTCACCGAGCCGGAGTAGCCGTACTGCAGGCAGCGGTGATTCTTCAATTCCTGCGGCGACGAGGGTTCGCCGGCGCGGGTCAGGTAATCCGGGGATGCGCACAGCGCGCGATTCGCGGGAACGATCTCACGGGTTATGAGGCTCGTCACGTACTGTGGCTCGGCGATGCGCATCGTAATGTCGAATCCCTCCTCGATCGGATCGACAAAGCGATCATTGAGCACGAGCTCGACGCGCACATCAGGGTAGCGATTCATGAACTCGCCGATCAGCGGGGCGAGGTGCAAGGTGCCGAAGGACATCGGCGCGTTGATCCTGAGCTTTCCGGTCGGCGAATCGTTCAGCTCTCTCACCGAGGTCATCGCCTCGTCGAGATCGCCAAGAATCTGTATACACCGATCGTAGAACGCGAGTCCGGTCTCGGTCGGTGTCACCTTGCGCGTGCTGCGGGTAAGGAGCTCAGTGCCGAGCTCGTTCTCGAGGCGAATGACCGACTTGTTGACCACAGAGCGAGACAGCCCCATCTCACGGGCGGCTGCCGCGAAGCCGCGGAGCTCAACGACCCGGGTGAAGGCACGCATGCTGTCGAACTTGTCCATCGCGAAGGCACTGTCGCTTGTTTGGCTACAGTATCGCTGCCTCGCGCCCCGTTGTCTCGACTGAAACAACGGCCCGCTTCCTTGGGGGGCATTCAAACGAGGTCACTGTGGTTAAAGAACGGCCCGCTCTCTGGGGGGCACTCAAACGAGGTCGCTTGGGATAAAGAACGGCCCGCTCTCTGGGGGGCACTCAAACGAGGTCGCTTGGGATAAAGAACGGCCCGCTCTCTGGGGGGCACTCAAACGAGGTCGCTTGGGATAAAGAACGGCCCGCTCTCTGGGGGGCACTCAAACGAGGTCGCTTGGGATAAAGAACGGCCCGCTCTCTGGGGGGCACTCAAACGAGGTCGCTTGGGATAAAGAACGGCCCGCTCTCTGGGGGGGGAAAGAAAGCGGGCCGCTGGTGGGAGGCTATCGCTGGCGAAAACCGGAACCTGCCATAGCCACTTGCACCCATAGCAAAGCAGAATCCGTGCCAACGTGGCACCGGCTGGAGTGCAATTTTTATTGCTTTCTTTTCAGTGACTTGCAATCAAGCCGTTTAGGCGGCGCCGTAGCGCTTCTTGCGGATGCACCATTTCAGCGCACAGCGCCCGGCTGGCTGCGCGAAAGTGGCGCAAGTGCCTCAGGCTGCGGCGGCGAACGCCTTCCGCGTGAAGTTCTCGGTGCCGGTGGCTGTAACCCTGACGTTGTCCTCGATACGAATGCCGCCAAACGGCCGGAGTTCGTCGACGCGCTTCCAGTTGACGTGTGCCTCGGCATCCGTGCCGCGGAGTTCGCGCAGCAGCATATCGATAATGTAGATGCCGGGTTCCACCGTGAGGACCATGTCTTCCTCGAGTACGCGAGTCAGGCGAAGGAAAGGGTGCCCACTCGGTGGGTCGATCGTCTTCCCGGTATCGTCTTCGAGGAAGCCACCGACGTCGTGGACCTGCACGCCGAGCAGATGGCCAAGGCCGTGCGGATAGAACGCCGAGGTCACGCCTGTCGAAATCAGCGTGTCCACGTTGCCTGAGACCACCTCGACATCGATCAACAGCTCGGCAATGTGCCGATGCGTGTTGATATGCAGGGTTCGGTAATCCACGCCAGGTCGGATGTCCTTGACGATGTCGCGTTGCAGCGCGTCCATGCGAAGCACGAGATCGGTGAACTCCGCATCGTCAAAGGAATACGTGCGCGTGATGTCGGCCGCGTAGCCATGCACCTGCGCGCCGGCATCAATTAAAAACGAGCGCACGACGCCGGGCGCTTCCTTGTTAAGTACGGTGTGGTGCAGGGTCGCCGCGTTGCGATTGAGCGCAACGATGTTGTTGTACGGCAGCTCGTTGTCGGCAAGGTTGGTGGCCTTGCAGTAGGCCTGGTGAATGTCGAATTCAGAGGCGCCGTCGCGGAAGGCATGCTCGGCCGCGCGATGGCCCAGTACGGCGCGCTGCGACGCCAGACGCATGCACTCGAGTTCGTAGTTGGTCTTGATCCCGCGCGCGTAGTGCAGGATGTTGATCAGGGATTCCGGGTTGATTCGCTCGATTCCGAAGGCGTGGGCGGGATCATCGAGCTCGCCCAGGAAGACGCACTTCTGGCGTGCCTCGGGCAGGTGCTTCGCAGCATCCGCGATGTCGTGGATGACGCGAATATCGAAGCAGCGTGTCCAGTAGCCGTCTGGCTCGGGCGGAACGGTATGCCAGTAGTCGTGCGGCTGGAAAAAGATCAGCTCGGGCTTGGTGCCCGGTGTGTACACAATGTAGGACAAGGGCACATCGGTGAGCGGCAGCCATGCGACGAAGTGCGGATTCGCCCGGAACGGGTAGTGCAGGTCGTCGAGAAAGGCAACATGGACCGAGCCCGAGAAAATCACCGCGTGTGAGGCGCCTACGCGATCGAGGGCGGCATCATAGCGCTCGAACACGGTGTCCAGGTGGGCGGCGTACAGGCGGCCGAGTTCGGGATTCGAATCGGAATAGTCGTGGTTCATGGGCTTAATGATACCGCCGCGGGCGACCGGGAGCGACACGCGGGCCGCTCGCCCTGCGAAATTTCATTTCACGGGCAAACTAGGCATTATTGCGGGCCCCTGACCGTCCCGGACGACACGATGACACCACCAAGGATTGCGGCGCTTCTGGCGGCCGCCGGACTCTTTTGCGGAGGCCCTGCCATGACTGAAACCCTGCCTGGCTACGATCGGGTCGGCCCGGGAGCCGATCACGCCTCGCGCTCCGAGGTGATCGCACCGCACGGTATGGCGGCAACGAGCCAGCCGCTGGCAACCCAGGTTGCCCTCGATATCCTCAAGGCAGGCGGCAGCGCCGTCGACGCTGCGATAGCGGCCAACGCGACGCTGGGCTTGATGGAGCCGACCGGCTGCGGCATCGGCGGGGATCTGTTCGCGATCGTCTGGGACGCGGACAAGCAGGAGCTCGCCGGGCTGAACGCGTCCGGCCGGGCGCCCGAACTCATGACGGTCCAGTATTTCCGTGACAACGGCATTGACGCCGTGCCACCTTTCGGGCCGCTGCCCGTGTCGGTGCCCGGCGCCGTCGACGGCTGGTTCGAACTGCACGAGCGCTACGGCCGTTTGCCCATGAGCGACCTGCTGCGACCGGCGATTGAATACGCGGAAAACGGCTTCCCGGTTTCCGAGGTGATTGCCTACTACCTCGAGCGCAGCGAGGCTCGCTATGCCGAGTACCCGGGTTTCGCCGACACCTGGATGCCTGACGGGCGACCGCCGAAAAAGGGCGAGATGTTCAGGAACCCGCGCCTCGCAAGCACCTATCGGCAAATCGCTGACGGCGGCCGCGATGCGTTCTACAAGGGCGACATTGCGCGGCGAATCGACGCCTACATGCAGGAACAGGGCGGCCTGCTGCGCTACGGTGACCTGGCGGCGCACGAGTCGGAGTGGGTGACGCCCGTATCGACCAACTATCGCGGCTGGGATGTTTACGAGCTGCCGCCGAACGGCCAGGGCATTGCGGCGCTGCAGATTCTCAACATCCTCGAAGGTTACGACATTGCGAGCATGGGTTTCGGCTCGGCCGACTACATCCACACCTTCGTAGAAGCCAAGAAGCTCGCCTTCGAGGATCGCGCGCGCTTCTACGCCGACATGAACTTCGTCGACGTACCGGTCGACCAGCTCGTGAGCAAGGCCTACGCTGACGAACGTCGTCCGCTGATCGACGCAGAGCGCGCTTCGACATCGCTGCCGTCCGGCGAGCGCATCCTCGAGGATGGCGATACGATCTACATGACGGTTGCTGACGCCGACGGCAACATGATCTCACTGATCCAGAGCAACTATCGCGGTATGGGCTCCGGCATGACCCCGGGTGACCTGGGCTTCATGCTGCAGGATCGTGCCAATTCGTTCAGCCTGACCGACGGCCACGCCAACGTTGTCGAGCCCGGCAAGCGACCCTTCCATACGATCATCCCGGCGTTCGTCATGAAAGACGGCAAGCCGCTCATGAGTTTCGGCCTGATGGGTGGCTCGATGCAGCCGCAGGGTCATGCGCAGATCATCGTCAACATGGTCGATTTCGGCATGAACCTGCAGGAGGCCGGCGACGCAGCGCGCATCAATCACACGGGATCCTCGCAGCCCAGCGGCAGCCGCATGGATGACGGCGGCACGGTCCATCTCGAAGACGGTTTCAGCGCCGAGGTGCGCGCCGAGCTCGAGAAACGCGGGCACACGCTCGGGCCGAGCAACGGTATCTTCGGCGGCTACCAGGCGATCCTGTTCGACGAAGACCAGGGCGTGTACTACGGCGCCTCCGAGGTCCGCAAGGACGGTCAGGCCGCAGGCTACTAGGCGACGGTGCGAGGCGCATGACGACCGATATCTACCTGACCGGCATCACGACGACGGGTACGCCGCACATTGGCAACTACGTCGGCGCAATCCGTCCGGGTATTGCCGCGAGCAAGGATGCCGGTAAGGCGAACTACTACTTCCTTGCCGACTACCACTCACTCGCGAAGAACGAGGATCCGGAGAAGATCAGCCAGTCGACGCTCGAGATCGCCGCATCCTGGCTGGCGCTCGGCCTCGATACGACCAACGCCGTCTTCTACCGGCAATCGGACATCCCCGAGATTCCCGAGCTCACGTGGATCCTGCACGGCATGACGGCAAAGGGCCTGATGAACCGTGCGCATTCCTACAAGGCATCGGTGCAGGCCAATACCGAGCGGGGCTCGGGTGATCCCGACAAGGGCGTCACGATGGCGCAGTACAGCTACCCGATTTTGATGGCCGCCGATATCCTCATGTTCAAGGCGAACCGGGTGCCGGTCGGACGCGACCAGAAACAGCATGTCGAAATGGCGCGCGATATTGCCCAGCGTTTCAATCATCACTACGGCAATGTGCTGGTGCTCCCCGAGCCCGTTATCGGCGAGTCGACGGCCGTGCTCGCGGGTCTCGACGGCCGCAAGATGTCGAAAAGCTATAACAACACGATCCCGTTGTTTGCGCCGGAGAAACGACTCAGAAAGCTCATCATGAAGATCAAGACCAACAGTCTTGAGCCGGGTGAGCCGAAGGACACCAGCGACAGCACGCTCTTCGACATCTACAAGGCGTTCGCTACCGAGGCAGAAACTGCCGCGGTGGCCGAGGCCTATGCCGACGGTATTGCCTGGGGCGAAATGAAGCAGCGACTCTTCGAGTACATCAACGACCACCTTGCACCGGCGCGCGATGAATACGAACGCCTGCTGGCGGCGCCGGGCGATGTCGAGTCCGAGCTCATGCGCGGCGCCGAGCGTGCCCGCGAAGTCGCCGTGCCGTATCTCGAGGAAATCCGCGCGGCGATCGGCATCCGCCGTCTCGGCTGAGGCTTGCTTGCGCCGCCGCGCGCCGAGATACTGACCCTTCGTGAGCGGGAGGGTCGGCATGTCAGCAGCGAACCATCCACACAGCGGGCTGTTCGAGACTCCGAGACTCCGTCTCGAGCGCATCTCGGAAGACGATGCGAGGCTGCTGCTCGATGTCTGGAATGACCCGACCTTTATTCACTTCGTCAGCGACCGTGGTATCCGTACGGACGAAGAGGCCCGGACCGCGATTCGGGAAGGCACGCTGACGCTGTACGAGCACTACGGCTACGGTCCGTATCGCATTGTCCGCAAGACGGATGCGGCCAACATCGGGATTTGCGGCTTGTTCCGCCGCGATTTCCTCGACGACCCCGACCTGGGCTACGCGGTCCTGCCCGCTTTTCGCGGCGAGGGGTACGCAAGCGAGGCGTCCCGCCAGGTGCTGGTCGTTGCGGCCGTGGTGTTTGGTCTTAAGGTCGTCAAGGCACTCGTATCGCCACGCAACGTGGCGTCAATCCACGTCGTCGAGAAACTCGGCTTCTCCCTCGAGGAAAAGCTCAGCATAGATCGCGACGAGGAGACGCTGCTCTTCAGCTTCGAGCTCGATAGTGCACCGGTCGATGAGCGCCGCGGTCAATAAAGACGGTGCCCGCACCGGGCTGTTTTTCGGCGCCACGTCCGGCGTCATCACGACCCTCGGTCTCGTTGTCGGGCTAAAGGCCGGCACCGAGTCGCTGCCTGCCGTGCTCGGGGGAATCCTCGTTATCGCCGTCGCTGACGCGATGTCCGACGCCCTCGGCATCCACCTTGCCGAAGAGGCAAACCCCGATGCCGATTCTTCGAGGGTGTGGGCCGCAACCGTGGCAACCTTCGTCACCAAGTTCGTGTTTGCGCTGAGCTTCGCCGTGCCGCTGTTGTTTCTGCCACTCGGGGCGGCCGTATACACGTCGGTAGCCTGGGGGCTGTTCGTCATTGCGGTCCTGAGCTTCCAGCTGGCGCGATCGCAGGGAGCAAACGTCCTGGCCGTTCTTGCCGAGCACCTCGCCATTGCGGTGCTGGTCGTGTTCCTGTCACACTGGATAGGGTTCTGGGTCGGCAAGACGTTTTCCTGAGCAGCCTATGACGGCCAAGCGATTTCCTTCGAAAGTGGACGCATGGTTGCCACTGTCCTTCGTTGCGGTCGTTGCACTGCAGGTGTATGTCATTTCGGTCGCGGTCGTGACCGAGGCAAGGACGGTCGATATCCTGATCCCCGTCGCTATCCTGCTCATTACGATCGTGTTTATCGGGGCGTTGTTGCGCTTCACGTACTACGACGTCGATCGCGACTTCCTCACCGTCAGGGCAGGCCCCGTTCGGTGGCGCGTACCGCTCGACAGCATTACTGCGGTCGAGCCGACGCGGAGCCTCGTAAGCTCGCCTGCGCTATCCCTCGATCGTCTTCGCATTCGCTACGGCAAGCGCCGTCAACTCCTCGTCTCGCCCCGAGACAAGGACGGTTTTCTTCGAGCGCTGGGCCACGGAGTGACCGGCGACAATGGCTGACGCGAAACGACTCAGCGAGCATTTCGTCGTGCTCGGGCCAGACCTGTCGGGTCAGACCGTGGCCGTGACCGACACGGTCTGGCAGGACATCGATTCACAGTTCGGAGATTTCGCGGGCAGCGCGCTTGTCTCGACGTTTCGCTTCGACGCAGCCTGGCCGACTTGGGAAATGCACCCGGCGGGGGATGAGTTCGTGTACCTGCTCGACGGGGACACGGACATGATCCTCGCGACGCCCGACGGTGAGTCCAGCCTTCGGCTCAGCGAACCCGGGCAGTTCGTGCTGGTGCCGCGGGGCCGCTGGCACACCGCGCGTCCGCACGCGCCGACGAGCATGCTGTTCGTGACGCCGGGGCAGGGTACCGAAAACCGGGAGACCCTGCCCTGGGAGAAGTCGACGTGATGAGCGCGAAGCAGGATGCAACGAGCTGGCGTGCCTTGCGCGAATTCCGGGACATCGCGCTCGAGTCGTCCTACGTGCTCGCCTGGAGGATGCAGGGCTCTTTGCTGTCCCTCGATCTCGACGTCGAACTCGAAGCGGCACACGCCTTCTACGAGCCACCGCGGCCTGCCGAGAAAGCCTGCATTCGCCCGGCCGTGCTCGAATTTGCCGACTGCGAGCTGGTTGCCCGTGCCGATGATGACCGCGCCGCCGATCCCGAAGCGCTGGTCGCGTCGCTCGGCCTCGGTCGCATTGACGATCTCTCGGTCTATGATGACGGGGTCTATGAGCTGTCGGGGAAATTCGGTACCGTGATCATCGATGCCGGGCGACCGGTACTGCGGTTTGTAGGCCGCTGACGGGACGCTGCCCGTCGACCACAAGAACGACAACAACGGAGGCGCCGCATGCACGAACACGTCAAACACCCGTGTGTCCAGCACAAGCTAGCGATCATTCGCAATGAGGAAACCGGACACAAGCGCTTCCGCGAACTTGCGACCGAGATCACCCAGTTCCTGTGTTACGAGGCACTCAAGAATGTCGAGACGGCTGAGGTCGTCGTCAAGACGCCCGTGGCAGAGGCAACCTGCCGCAAGATCGCGACGGACATCGTCGTCATCCCGATCCTGCGGGCCGGGGTTGGCATGCTCGACGGTATCCTCGACCTGTTGCCAACAGCACGCGTCGGCTTCGTCGGCATGTATCGCGACGAAGAAACGAAAAAACCGGTGAGTTACTACGACAAGTTGCCGCACCAGGTGAAAGGCGGGACCTGTATCGTTATTGATCCAATGGTAGCGACCGGCGGGTCAACCGTTGCCGCAATCGACCTGCTCAAGGATGAAGGCGCAACCAATATTGTTGTCGTTTGCATCGTCACCTGCCCGGAGGGGCTCGCGGCGGTGGACGAGGCGCACCCGGATGTGACGGTCTTCACGGCAGCCGTCGATGACCATCTCAATGAGCTGAAGTACATTGTCCCGGGGCTCGGCGATGCCGGCGACAGGCTCTACGGCACCAGCCACTGAATTTGCGGGACGCCCAGCGTATGATCGACGGGTAGGGGATCAGCGGAGCAGTTGATGGCCGAACTGAAGACCAGGCCCACGGCGGCAAGCGTGACGGCGTTTCTTGCCGCGGTGGACGACCCTCAGAAGCGCAAGGATGCGAAGACAATTGCGGCCATGATGCGCCGCGCGACCGGTGCGCGTGCGAAGATGTGGGGACCGAGTATTGTCGGCTATGGCAGCTATCACTACGTCTACGCCAGCGGACGTTCCGGCGACTGGCTGCTGACGGGCTACTCACCGCGCAAGCAAAACATGACGATCTACCTCATGTCCGGGTTCAAGGACCTCGAACCGCTGATGAAAAAGCTCGGCACCTACAAGACGGGCAAGTCCTGCCTGTATATCAAGCGGCTGTCCGACGTCGACGAGGCGGTGCTGGAGCAGCTCATCACTCGCTCGGTTGCGCTGATGCGCGAGCGCTACGAAACCCGCTGACCGGTTGCTGCCATGAGCGATACGATAAAGAGTTCGCGACTCAGCGGTTCGGAGCTGGTCGTCGAAACGAAGGATGGGGTCAAGGTCTACGACTCCCGCTTCGTTGTTGCGGCGCTCTTGATTTTCGTTGCCAAGGGCAGCGGTCGCATCGAGCCCGAGGAGTCGGCGAAGATGATCGAGCTGATCCAGCTGCACTTCGCCATCGAAGGCGCGGAGTCGCTGGATCTCCTCACGCGTGCCGTAACGGAGATGGCGGACACGCCGGAGCTCGGTGTCGAGCTTGCCAAGCTCGGCCAGACGCTCGCCGATTCGGAGAAAGAGGACATTGCGGTCATGGCTCTCAAGGTCATCGCCGCCGACGGGCGCCGCGAATTCGCCGAAATGCAGCAGCTCAACCGTGCGCTCGATGCCATCGGCACGAGCCCGGATACGCTGCACCGGGCTTTTGACCGGTATTTTGCGGAAACGATGCCCGACGTGTAGGCAGCCGTGGACGGCCTGATCCTGTCTGAACCTGCCGACATCGATGTCGACGAACTCATGACCTGGTTCGATTCAAGCGATGCGGTCGATCGCTGGGCCGGCCCGTCGTTTCGCTTCCCCTTCGATCGCGCCTCCTTCATCGAGGATTGCCGCCTTGGCGACATGGCGTCGCGGGTCCTGAGGCGGGATGCGACGCTGCTTGCGTTCGGGCAGTTCTACCTGCGCTACGGGCGGATTAACCTGGCCCGCCTGGTTGTCAACCCGGCGCATCGGGGGCAGGGTTTCGGCGGCGCGCTACTGAGAGCCTTGCTTACGGACGCGCCGCGCTACCTCGATGCTGCGGAGTTCTCGCTATTCGTCTACCGGGACAACCCGGCGGCGCTGGGCTGTTACCGCGCAGCAGGTTTCGTCGTTACCGACTACCCGGACGATGCGCCGCTCGCCGATGAGTGCTATTACCTCGTGAGACCGCAACATGGAGCAACGGCTAATGCGTAAGTTCTTCCTGGTTCTGCTGGCGCTGGTTGTCTTGGTGGCAACGGCAGGGACCCTGTTTCCGGCAGAGGTTGCCGGCGTTGCGATCTCGGCAGAGCGCTCCCGGTCCGGCCTCACGGCCGATGCCATCAACATCGATGGTGAGACCTGGCCGTATCTTGTGGGTGGGCCCATTGACGGCGAGGTTGTGCTGCTCGTTCACGGTTTCGGTGGTGACAAGGACAACTGGGTACGCTTTGCCCGCTTCCTGAGCGAGGACTATCGCGTTGTCGTCCCGGACCTGCCGGGATTCGGCGAAACGTCACGGGATCTCGAGGGTGACTACTCCGTGCCGGCGCAGGCGCGTTTTCTTGCGACCTTCGCCCGCGCCCTCGAACTCGGGCCGTTTCATCTCGTCGGGCATTCCATGGGCGGACATATTGCGGGCTACTACGCGGGACAGCATCCGGCGTCGCTGCTGTCGCTCGGCTTCGTCACTAACTCGGGCATTACGCTGCCGGGCATGACCGTCGGAGCAGAAGACCAGCGCGAAGCGATTCTCATCCCGACAACCCGGGCCGAGTTCGACGCGCTGATCGAGCACGCGTCGTACGAAGCGCCTTTCATACCCTGGCCGGTCGCCGGTTACCTTGCGGCGCGGTCGATTGCCAATGCAGATATCAAGGGCAGGGTCTGGCAACAGCTCAGGGACGATAGGGCGTCCGGTCTCGAAACGATATTGCCGACGCTCGAGATGCCGATCTTCATCCTCTGGGGCAGGCACGACAGGCTTATCGATGTGGCAACGGTCGACGTCATGAAAGTGCTTGTACCAACGGCAACCGCCATCGTGATCGATGAGGCCGGGCATTTGCCAATGCTCGAGCGGCCGTCAGAATCGGCGCGCCTCTACCGACGGTTTCTCGACGCAGGAACCTGAGCCGTGCAGAGGTTATTTGTCTATGGCTCCCTTCAGCCCGGTGGCAGCAATGCGCACATGCTCGGCGATCTCGACGGGAGCTGGCAGGCGGCGCGCGTTCGCGGCGACCTGAATCCCGAAGGCTGGGGCGCGGCCCTCGGCTATCCCGGCCTCGTCTTGCGTGACGACGGCGAGGAGGTCCAGGGCCAGTTGTTCAGCTCGGACGAACTCGACGCGCATTGGGACCGGCTGGATGATTTCGAGGGCGTCGAGTACCGCCGGACCGAAACCGCGGTGTTGCTTGCCGACGGCGGAACGGTGCGTGCGTGGGTCTACGTGCTTCAGGGGTCTCCGGGCTAGCCGCCCAGCTGTTCCTTCATCGACTCGAGCTCGCCCCAGCGCTCGATGCGATCCTCGAGCCTGGCCTCGGCCTCGGCAAGTTCGGCAAGCCCTGCCTGTACGGACTCGGCGTCCCCGGTATAGAAGTCAGGCGCTGCCACGCGCGCCTGGAGTTCGCTGATCGATTGCTCCAGCGCCTCGATTTCTCCCGGCAGCTGGTCGAGCTCGCGCTGGTCCTTGTAGCTGAGCTTGGCCGGCTTGCGGTTCTCACGCCGCTGCTTTTCGCGCGCTGCTTTCGCCTCCGCCGCGTACGGGCTCTCCTTGTCGGCAAGCGCGCGACCCTGTCGCACCCAGTCGGAGTAGCCGCCGACGTACTCTTCAATCTTGCCGCCGTCCTCGAAAACGACCGTGCTGGTCACGACGTTGTCGAGGAAGCTCCGGTCATGGCTGACGACGATCAGCGTGCCCTGGTACTCGCAGAGCCGTTCTTCGAGCACCTCGAGGGTCTCGATGTCGAGATCGTTGGTCGGCTCGTCGAGCACGAGCAGGTTGGCCGGCCGGGTAAACAGCTTGGCGAGGATGACCCGATTGCGCTCGCCGCCCGACAGTGCCTTGACAGGGGTCATTGCGCGCTTCGGGCTGAACAGGAAGCCCTTGAGGTAGCCGACGACGTGGCGGTCCTTGCCGTTCAGCGGGATATAGGTGCGGCCTTCACCGACGTTGTAGGCCACCGATTTCTCGAGCTCGAGCGATTGGCGCAGCTGGTCGAAGTAGCCGATCTCGAGGTTGGTTCCAAGTTTGAGCGTACCCGTTGCGGGCTCGAGTTGACCGAGCAACAGCCGTAGCAGCGTCGTCTTGCCGACGCCGTTGTTGCCGATCAGCCCGATGCGGTCGCCGCGCATGATCTTGATCGAGAAGTTCTCGATGACGCGCTCGTCGCCGTAGCTGTAGGACAGGTTGCGGGCGCGAATGACCTTGCGCCCGGACTGTTCCGCTTCCTCGATATGGATGCGCGCCTTGTGCTCGATCGAAACGCGCTCCTCGCGCTTTTCGCGCATGCGCTTAAGGGCGCGCGCTCGCCCCTCGTTGCGGGTTCGCCTTGCCTTGATGCCCTGGCGAATCCAGATTTCTTCCTCGGCGAGTTTCTTGTCGAAGCGGGCATTCGCTACCGCCTCGTCCTCGAGGGCCTTCTCCTTGCGCTTGAGGTACTTGTCGTAGTCCCCGGGCCAGCTTACGAGGCTACCGCGGTCGATTTCGACGATGCGCGTGGCGAGTTTCTTCAGGAAGGCGCGGTCGTGCGTAATGAACAGCACCGAGCCGGGCCAGGCGTAGACGCGGTCTTCGAGCCACTGGATGGTCGCAATGTCGAGGTGATTGGTCGGTTCATCGAGCAAGAGCAGGTCGGGCTTCTGCACCAGCGCTTTCGCGAGCGCGACGCGACGCCGCCAGCCGCCGGACAGCTGGTCCATGCGCTTGTCGGCAGGCAGGTTGAGGTCGGTAACGATCGCGTCGACGCGCTGCTCGATGTGCCAGCCGTCGCGCGCGTCGATTCGCGCGTGCAGCGCTTCGAGGTCGAGCATGCCGGCCTTGTCGAGCGTCTGCGATGACAGTGACCGGTAATCGTCGAGCAGGCGCTCCACCTCGGCGAGGCCGGAGCGTACGAAGTCGCGCACGCTTTCGCCCATGGCGTCGGGCAACGCCTGGCCGAGTTCGGCAACCACAAGGTCGGACTTGCGGATAATCTCGCCGCGATCGGGTTCGATATCGCCGGCAATCAACCGGAAGGTCGTCGATTTTCCGGCCCCGTTGCGACCGATCAGGCACACGCGCTCACCGGGCTCGATCACGAGCTCGGCGTCGTTCAGGATTCTCTGTTCGCCGAATTCGAGGCCTACGTCCTCGAAACGAACCAGGGACATCGCCTCGTCCTCAGTACCGGGTGCGGAGCGGAAGGATACACGGTAGGGGAGCGGGATGCGGTAGCATCAGCGCCGGGAGTCGAGGGAAATCACCGTGTCGGAACAGCGCTTCGAAGATCTCGAGATCAGGCTTGCCTACCAGGACCAGATGCTCACCGAGCTGAATGACGTCGTCACGAACCAGCAGGCGCGCATCATGCAGCTGGAGCAGCGCGTCGAGGCGCTGGTAGGGCGCCTGCAGTCTCTGGGCGAGTCAGCCGAGGCCGTCCCGGCAGCGGATGAGCGGCCGCCACACTACTGACGCTCTTGAACGCCGACACGCATAACACGGCCGCTGACGGCCAGCTCCGCTGTGCCTACCTCACCATGGATAGCCTCTCCGACTTCGTGAGCGATGCGGCAATGAGCGTGCCCGCCATGAACGCGCTGGGTTGGTCGGTCGAGTTCGTGCCATGGCGTCAGGCAGAGGTCGACTGGGATGCCTTCAATCTCGTCTACATCTGCACGCCGTGGGACTACCAGGACGATCCGGATGCCTACGTCGAGGTTCTCGCTGCCATCGAGGCGTCGAGGGCGCTGCTGGTCAACCCGCTCGACACGGTGCGCTGGAATCTCGACAAGACCTATCTGTGCGAGCTCGAGTCGCGCGGCGTCAACATCGTGCCGAGTCGCTGGCATGAGTTCTGGCAGGGCGAGGTGCTCAAGGAGGCCTTCCGTGCCTTCGATACCGAGCGCGTCGTCATCAAGCCGCAGGTGGGCGCGAACGCCGACCATACCTATGTCATCACCATGGCGAGCGCCGCGACACAGTCGGCCGATATGGCCGCGGTCTTCGCGAGTCGTCCGTTTTTTGTCCAGCCCTTTGTTGATGCCATCCAGACGGAGGGGGAGTACTCGCTGTTCTATTTCGGCGGCGACTACAGTCACGCCATCCTCAAGACGCCGCGCGCCGGGGATTTCCGCTCGCAGGAGGAGCACGGTGCCGATATCAACCTTGCAACCGCTGATGCTCTGCTGCGGCAGGCAGCGGACCAGGTGCTCCGTGTCCTCGACCGGGAGCCCGTCTATGCGCGTGCCGACTTTGTGCGCAGCAGGGCAGGCGACTACCTGTTGATGGAGCTGGAGCTCAATGAGCCGTCGCTGTACTTTCGCGTCGATCCGGGGTCAGCGGTGAGGTTTGCCGCGGCACTCGACGCCGCCTTTCGACGCGAGGCATAAGCGAAGCTGTCGTGCCGCGACTGCGCTAGAAGGCCCGCTATCGCCCGGGCCGTGGTCTTACCCGGCCGCCTTGCGTTTCTTGGTCGGTACTTTGAGCAGCGGTTTCAGGAACTCGCCCGTAAACGACCCGGCTGTTGCCGCCACGTCTTCGGGCGTGCCGCTCGCGACGATGGTGCCGCCGCCGTCACCGCCTTCGGGCCCCAGGTCGACGATCCAGTCAGCGGTCTTGATGACATCGAGGTTGTGCTCGATGACGACGACCGTGTTGCCCTTGTCGCGCAGGCGATGCAATACGGCCAGCAGCTGCTCGATGTCGTGGAAGTGCAGGCCCGTCGTAGGTTCGTCGAGGATGTACAGCGTGCTGCCCGTATCGCGCTTCGAGAGCTCGCGGGCCAGCTTGACCCGCTGCGCTTCGCCGCCCGACAGGGTTGTGGCGTTCTGGCCGAGGCGGATATACGACAGGCCGACGTCCATTAGCGTCTGCAGCTTCTTGGCGACGACGGGCACGTTGCGGAAGAACTCATTGGCATCCTCGACGGTCATTTCGAGGACCTCATGGATGTTCTTGCCCTTGTAGCGAACTTCCAGCGTTTCACGGTTGTAGCGCTGGCCCTGGCAGACATCGCAGGGCACATAGACATCGGGCAGGAAGTGCATCTCTACCTTGATCACGCCGTCGCCCTGGCAGGCTTCGCAGCGGCCACCCTTGACGTTGAAGCTGAAGCGGCCCGGCATATAGCCACGTGAGCGGGCTTCCTGCGTCCCCGCGAACAGCTCGCGAATCGGCGTGAACAGTCCGCTGTAGGTGGCCGGGTTCGAGCGCGGCGTGCGCCCGATCGGGCTCTGGCTAATGTCGATGACGCGATCGATATCGTCGAGGCCTTCGATCGTCTTGTGCGGCGCCGGGTTATGGCTGGCGCGATTGAGGCGCTCGGCAACCGACTTGTACAACGTGTCATTGATCAGCGTGGACTTGCCAGAGCCCGAGACGCCGGTAATGCAGGTCATGAGCCCAATGGGGATGCTCGCATCCACGGATTTCAGGTTGTTGCCCGTGGCGCCCTTCACGACGATCGTGCGCCCGTCGGGGGCATGCCGCTCGTCGGGAACGTCGATGCGGCGCTTGCCGGAAAGGTACTGCCCGGTCAGCGACTGCGGATCTTTCTGGATCTCCTGCGGCGTACCGGCGGCGACGACGCGGCCGCCGTGGACACCGGCACCCGGACCCAGGTCGACGACGAAGTCGGCCGCCCGGATCGCGTCTTCATCGTGCTCGACGACGATGACCGTGTTGCCGATGTTGCGCAGGTGTTCGAGCGTGCCGAGCAGTCGTTGGTTGTCGCGCTGGTGCAGGCCGATCGACGGTTCGTCGAGGATATACATGACCCCGACGAGCCCGGAGCCGATCTGGCTTGCAAGACGAATGCGCTGCGCTTCGCCGCCCGAGAGCGTGTCGGCGCTGCGGTCGAGCGACAGGTAATCGAGACCGACGTCCGACAGGAAGCCGAGCCGGTCGCCGATTTCCTTCACGATCTTGTCGGCGATGGTCTTACGCCAGCCTTCGAGCTTGAGGTTCTCGAAGAACGCGCGGGCGTCACCCACCGACATGCGCGTGACTTCCGGCAGCGACAGGTCGTCGACGAATACGTTGCGCGCCGCGCGGTTGAGGCGTGTGCCACCGCAGTCGGGGCAGGCCTGGGTGTTGAGGTACTTCGAGAGCTCCTCGCGCACGGCGCTCGACTCGGTCTCGCGATAGCGGCGTTCGAGATTCGGAATCACGCCTTCGAAGCGATGCTTCTTCTTGATCTCGAGGCCGCGCGAGTTCGCGTAGTTGAATTCGATGCGGGTCTTGCCGCTGCCATAGAGAATGATCTTCTGGAGCTTCGCTGGCAGCGACTCGAACGGTGCTTCGATATCGAAGTCGTAGTGGTCCGCCAGGCTCTGGATCATTTGGTAGTAATAGGTCGTGCGCCGGTCCCAGCCGCGGATGGCACCGCCCGCCAGCGACAGCGACGGGTTGACGACGACGCGATCCGGGTCGAAGAACTGCTTGACGCCGAGACCGTCGCAGGTCGGACAGGCGCCGTTCGGGTTGTTGAACGAGAACAGTCTCGGTTCGAGTTCGGTCAGGCTGTAGCCGCAGATGTTGCAGGCGAAGCGATCCGAGAACAGCAGCTCCGCCGCATCCGGCTCGTCCATCCAGACGATGCGTGCGACGCCGTCGGCTAGTTTCAGCGCGGTTTCGAACGACTCGGCCAGCCGCAGCTTCAGGTCCGCCTTGACCTTGAAGCGATCGACGACCGCCTCGATCGTGTGCTTCTTGCGCAGATCCAGCGAGGGCGGCTGGTCGAGCTCATAGATTTCGCCATTGATGCGCGCGCGGACGAAGCCCTGCGCAATCAGGTCGGCCATCAGCTGCACGTGCTCGCCCTTGCGATTGTCGATGACCGGGGCCAGCAGCATCAGCTTGGAGCCTTCCGGCAGCGCCAGTACCTGGTCGACCATCTGGCTCACCGTTTGCGCCTCGAGCGTGGTGTCGTGGTCCGGGCAACGCGGGGTGCCGGCCCGTGCGTACAGGAGCCTCAGGTAATCGTAGATCTCGGTGACCGTGCCGACCGTCGAGCGGGGGTTGTGCGACGTCGACTTCTGCTCGATCGAAATGGCCGGCGACAGGCCGTCGATATGGTCGACGTCCGGCTTTTCCATCATCGACAGGAACTGGCGGGCGTAGGCCGACAGCGATTCGACGTAGCGCCGCTGGCCCTCGGCGTAGATCGTATCGAAGGCGAGCGACGATTTGCCCGAACCCGACAGGCCCGTAAACACGATAAGCTCGTCCCGCGGGAGATCGAGATCGATGTTGCGGAGGTTATGCGTGCGTGCGCCGCGAATGCCGATCGACTTCATGCTTTCGGAAACCGGGGGAGGTGACGGGTAGACAACCTGCTAATATACGCGGCCGCCCGGGGGCACTCAAAGCCCGTTACAACCGGATACAGCCCACCGCGAGCGCTCACACAGCATTGATCAAATGGTCCAGGATATCCCGCTAAACACCGTGCGGAGCAGCCGTCGAGCCATCGCACATGGCTGACGCCGCGACCGAGCAACAGGGCGGCTTTTTCGGCGGCTTCAACGCCACCGAGAAGCGCGTCGTCTTCCTCGCGGCGCTGATCGCCATGCTGCGCATGTTTGGGGTGTTCTCGCTGCTGCCCGTCCTGAGCATCTACGCCCGCACCTTCGATGATGCGACGCCGCTGCTCATTGGCCTTGCCGTGGGCGCTTACGGCCTGACCCAGGCCGGCATGCAGATTCCGCTCGGTGCGCTGTCGGATCGCATCGGCCGTGCGCCCGTGATCATCAGTGCGCTGCTGTTGCTCGCCGCCGGCAGTGCCATTGCGGCCATGAGTGACACGATCTATGGCGTCATTGCCGGGCGTCTACTGCAGGGTGCCGGCGCGATTTCGGCAGCGCTCGTCGCCTACCTGGCCGATGCGACGCGCGAATCCGTTCGGACCCGCTCTATGGCCGTGTACGGCATTGGCTTCGGCGTCTCGTTCATGGTCGCGGTCATCGCGGGCCCCGCCATAGCGGCGTCGGCCGGCATCGACGGGGTGTTCTGGGTTGCTGCTGCGGCGTCGCTCGCGGCCGCCGGCCTTGTCACGCTGCTGCCGAAAGTGGAGCAGCCTGTCGCGCGCGCCAGTTATTCGATTCGCCCGGCGCTCAAACCCGACCTGCTGCGTCTCGATCTGTACGTGTTCATCCTGCACGCCATCCTGACCGCAAGCTTCGTTGCGCTGCCGATTCTGTTCACGGATCGGCTGGGGCTGAGTCTCCGCGAACACTGGATCATCTACCTGGGCGCGCTGTTCGTGTCGCTGCTGATTACCGTGCCCCTGACCATGCGCGACGACCGGCAGGGCAAGACCGCCAACCTGAGGTTTGCAATTGTCCTGATTATTGCCGCCGAGCTCGTCTTTGCCTTTGCGGGTTTCTCGACCGTCATCGTCGTCGTTGCCCTCGCGCTGTTTTTCGGCGGTTTCAATTTTCTCGAGGCCGGGTTGCCGGCACGGTTGTCGAAAAAGGCGGGCGAGGCCGAGCGCGGTGCGTCGCTGGGCGTGTTTGCGACCGCGCAGTTTCTCGGCATCTTCATTGGCGGTGTGCTGGGCGGACGTTTTCTCGCCGCTGGCCCCACGATGATCTTCGTGTTCGCGGCAATACTTGCACTGACCTGGCTCGCGATCACGGGAGTGGGCGCATCGAGCGACGAGTCCGCCGCCGTCGCGGACCCGTAAATCCGGCGGTTTCCCCGGGAAAGCGGCTGGCAAAAGCGCGGTCAGCGTCTACAATACGATCCCCCGGCGCCCACAGTGCCGGCCACCAGGAACGCGAAATACAGGAGGCCTCATGGCCCGCGGAATCAATAAAGTCATTCTCGTCGGCAATCTCGGCGCGGATCCGGAAACCCGCTACATGCCGAGCGGCGGCGCAGTCACTAACCTGTCGCTGGCCACGAGCGAGACCTGGAAGGACAAGCAGAGCGGCGAGCAGAAGGAACGCACCGAGTGGCACAAGGTGGCCATGTTCAATCGCCTTGCCGAGATAGCCGCCGAGTACCTCCGTAAGGGCTCGCAGGTCTATATCGAGGGCAAGCTGCGCACGCGCAAGTGGCAGGACCGCGACGGTAACGATCGCTACACGACCGAGGTCATCGCCGACGAAATGCAGATGCTCGGTGGCCGCGGCGGCAGTGGCATGGGCGGTGGCCCCAGCGCCGGCGGCGATCCCGGCCCGGGTGGCAGCGCACCACCGCGGCAACCCGGCCCGGACGACTTCGACGACGACATTCCGTTCTGACAAGGGACCGAACCGAGAATACTGACTCATCAACATAGCAGTCGAAGCCTGTTGTGGTTTCGGCGCAAGCTATCTCCCGACCGACGCCGGTCGGCTCCTGAGCGAGCCGACCGGCGTTTTCACGGGAGAAGGCAGTGAACATAATTTAACGTTAAGGAAAGAGAAGACTGACATGGGCGCATTCAAAGAGCCGCACGGCGGCGAACTAAAAAATCTATACCTCGACGACGAGGCGGCAGCCGCGGAGAAACAGGCGGCACGAGACTACCCGTCCTGGGATCTGACCGATCGGCAGATCTGCGACATCGAGTTGATATTGAACGGCGCGTTCTCGCCGCTGGAGGGCTTTCTCACCGAGGGAGACTACGACGCCGTCGTCGACGGCATGCGTCTCGAATCGGGCGTGCTTTGGCCGATACCGATCACGCTGGACGTGAGCGAGGAATTCGCCGCAACGATCGCGGTCGGGCAAAAGGTCGCCCTGCGTGATCTCGAGGGCGTGATCATCGCGGTAATCGACGTTGCCGATATCTACCGGCCCGACAAATCCCGTGAAGCCGAAGGCGTCTACGGCACGACCGACGAGGCGCACCCTGCCGTGCACTACCTCAACAACATTGCGCACCCGGTCTACATCGGTGGGCGCCTGCACGGCATCGAGCGACCGATGCACTACGACTTCAAGCACCTGCGCGACGGACCGCAGGAGCTGCGCGACCGCTTCGAGAAACTCGGCTGGCGCAAGGTTGTCGCCTTCCAGACGCGCAACCCGATGCACCGTGCGCACCAGGAGCTGTCGTTCCGTGCGGCGCGCGATGTTGAGGCCAACCTCCTGATTCACCCGGTTGTCGGTATGACCAAGCCCGGCGACGTCGACCACTACACGCGCGTACGCTGCTACGAGCACATTCTGAAGCGCTACCCGGACCAGACGACGATGCTGAGCCTGTTGCCGCTCGCCATGCGCATGGGTGGTCCGCGCGAGGCCATGTGGCACGCGATCATCCGCAAGAACTACGGCTGCACGCACCTCATTGTCGGGCGTGATCATGCGGGTCCCGGCAAGGACTCACAGGGCAACGACTTCTACGGTCCCTACGACGCCCAGGAACTCCTCAAGGAACACGAAGAAGAACTCGATATCTCGATGGTGCCGTTCCGGATGATGGTCTACGCCGAGAACCGTGCACAGTACGTCGCCGTCGATGAGACGACCGACGACGACAAGGTGCTGAACATTTCCGGTACCGAGCTTCGCCGTCGTCTTGCCGAGGGCCTCGAGATTCCCGACTGGTTCTCGTTCCCCGACGTGGTCGAGGAGCTGCGCCGCACGCACCCGCCGCGGCATCGCCAGGGCTTCACGGTGTTCTTTACGGGCCTGTCCGGCTCGGGCAAGTCGACGATTGCGAATGCCCTCATGAGCAAGCTCATGGAAATCGGCGGCCGCAACATCAGCCTCCTCGACGGCGACATCGTGCGCAAGAACCTCTCGAGCGAGCTCGGCTTTTCGAAAGAGCATCGCGATCTCAACATTCGCCGCATCGGTTACGTGGCGAGCGAAATCACGAAGAACGGTGGCATCGCGATCTGCGCGCCAATCGCACCGTATGCAGCGACCCGGCGCATCGTGCGCGAAACGATCGAACCGGTCGGCGGCTTCATCGAGATTCATGTGGCAACGCCGCTCGAGGTTTGTGAGGAGCGCGACCGCAAGGGGCTTTACGCCAAGGCGCGCGCCGGCATCATCAAGGAGTTCACCGGCATCAGTGATCCCTACGAGGCGCCTGAGAATGCCGAAATGGTGATCGACACCACCGAGATCTCGCCTGACCTCGCGGCGCACCGCGTGATCGTCAAGCTCGAGAGCCTGGGCTTCATCCGATAGCGTCAGGCGATCGGTTACAATGCCGGGCTGATCGAGGAGGCGTGTATGCCGAAGAAGCTCTACATCAAGACGATGGGCTGCCAGATGAACGAGTACGACTCGGAGAAGATGGCGGACGTGCTCAATGCGTCACATGGTTACGAGCTGACCGAAACACTCGACGACGCGGACCTCTTGCTCGTCAACACCTGCTCGATCCGTGAAAAGGCCCAGGAAAAAGTCTTCTCGGAGCTCGGACGCTGGCGCGCACTAAAAGAGCGGAACCCTGATCTCGTCATTGGCGTCGGCGGGTGCGTTGCGAGCCAGGAGGGCGCCGGGATAACGAAGCGGGCGCCGTTCGTCGATCTCGTGTTCGGTCCGCAGACGCTGCACCGGCTGCCGGAGATGCTCGAGGACTCGAAGGCAAAGCGTGCCCCGGTTGTCGATATTTCGTTTCCCGAGATCGAGAAGTTTGACCGGCTGCCGGAACCGCGTGCCGAGGGTCCGACGGCGTTCGTGTCGGTCATGGAGGGTTGCAGCAAGTACTGCAGCTTCTGCGTAGTGCCCTATACCCGCGGTGAGGAGATCAGCCGGCCGCTCGACGACGTTATCGCCGAGGTTGTGCAGCTTGCCGAGCAGGGCGTACGGGAGATCAACCTGCTGGGCCAGAACGTCAACGCCTACCGCGGCCCCATGCACGACGGGTCGATCGCCGATCTCGCGACGCTGATCTACTACGTGGCCGCCGTTGACGGTATCGACCGCATCCGCTTTACGACCTCGCACCCCGTGGAGTTCACGGACAGCCTGATCGAGGCATACGCCGAGGTGCCCGAGCTCGCCAACTACCTGCATCTCCCCGTGCAGCACGGCTCTGACCGGATTCTCGCCGCCATGAAGCGAGGCCACACCGTGCTCGAGTACAAGAACAGGATTCGCAAGCTTCGCGCGGTGCGCCCGGATATTTCCCTCTCGTCCGACTTCATCATTGGTTTCCCCGGAGAGACCGACGCCGACTTCGAGGCGCTCATGAACCTCGTTGCCGAGGTCGGCTTCGACCAGTCGTTCAGCTTTGTCTACAGCGCAAGGCCCGGGACGCCGGCGGCGAGTCTCGCAGACGCGACGCCGCTCGAGGTCAAGAAGCAGCGGCTTCAGATCCTTCAGGAGCGCATCAACCAGCAGGCAATGGCGATCAGCCGTGGCATGGTCGGTACGACCCAGCGGGTGCTGGTCGAGCGCCCGTCGAAAAAGGATGCGCGGCAGCTGGCGGGGCGTACCGAGAATATGCGCTGGGTCAACTTTGACGCCGATCCCACGCTCATCGGCCAGTTCGTCGACGTCGTCATCACCGAGGCGCTGCCGAATTCACTGCGCGGCCGGCTCGTTTCCGACCGCGCCGCCTGATCCGCCGGCAGGCGGTCAGCCCCGGGCCCGTTCGCAACGAGCCCCCGGCGTTGCATTTCACTCACTGTGACGAGGGTGCTGCGGTTTTCACAACACATTTGTGCCATTCGGCGCACAGTGCCTGAAAAGTGTTGTTTTCATATAACGGATGCGTCTAAGTCGGCCCGATTCGCGTGTTCGCGTCGGTTCGTGCGGGCGGGTTTTCGGACCAAAAGCGTTTCCGGTGTATCGCCAGTTTTCGCCGATTAAGTTATTGAAAAATAATAATTTCCTAACACCGGGTGCTGGTTGCGACGAGGCTAATCATGAGCGCGGCCCCAAGGTGCTGTGTTGCAAGAAGCCAACATGTGTCAATTTGTTGCAATCAACGCAGCTGTTTGCGACACTCCGTGCACCCGAAATGCCGAAAGCCGTCGTAAAAAAACGACACACAGCGACAGCGACGCAGGGTCAACCGGTTCGACCGGGCGATTTGTGCAGCGGGATTTCACTAGGGCCCTACTAAACAGCATAAGGAGTTAATCCATGAAACCCACCCAAGCACGTCGCGCACAGGGCGCGTGGCGGCCGCTAAGCCAGTACAGCTTTGCATCGGTCGCCGCACTTGCGCTGACGGGCCTTGCCCCGATGGCGGCAAATGCCCAAAGCGACGACGACGAAGTTCTCGAGGAGGTCGTAACTACGGGTTCACGCCTCACCGCGAACCCTAACCTCGCCGCGGCAACGCCCGTACTGAGTGTGACCGGCGAAGAAGGCATGATGCGCGGTAACGTCCGCATCGAGGACTTCATCAACGTTCTGCCGCAGGTCTTCGCCGGCCAGGCCTCTGAGGTCTCCAACGGCGCAACCGGTACGGCAACGCTGAACCTTCGTGGTCTCGGCTCGGTTCGTACTCTGGTTCTGGTTGACGGCAAGCGCCTGCCCTACGGTTCGTCCGTGACGGCTGCCGCTAACGTCGACATGATCCCGCTGCAGATGATCGAGCGTGTCGACATCCTGACCGGTGGCGCTTCGGCCGTATACGGTTCTGACGCTGTCGGCGGTGTTGTTAACTTCGTACTGCAGCGTGACTTCGAAGGTGTTGAAGTCGGCGGTCAGTACGGCGTCTCGACCGCACGCAACAACGATGACTTCTATGCCAACGTCCTGCGCGCCGCAGAACAGCCCGTTCCCGGCAGTGTGACGGACGGTGAGGAAGCGCTCGTTTACGTCAAGCTCGGTGTCAACGCACCGGACGGCCGTGGTAACGCGACGATCTTCGCTTCTTACGAAGACCGGCAGGAGATCCTCGGCTCAGACCGCGTTGAGGGTGCCTGCAGCCTCGGTCAGAGTGGCGCCGCCACGGCGTTCCAGGGCTTCGGTTGCATCGGTTCGTCGAACTTCCGCCGCTTTGCCAACTTCGGCGATGGCGACGATGTGTTCCAGCTTGAGAGCGGCGAACTCGTGCCGTTCATCAGCAGCCCGACGACGACGTTCAACTTCGGTGCGCTGAACTACTTCCAGCGTCCGTCGGAGCGTTACAACCTGACGGCGAAGGCCTACTACGACATTACGGACAACGTTGAAGCATTCGCTGATTTCACGTACTTCAACAACTTCAGTGATGCGCAGATCGCGCCGACCGCGTCGTTTGGTTTCTGGAGCCTGAACTGTGATAACCCGTACCTGAACCAGGCGGTTCCGGGCGACATCCAGTGGGCGGAAGTCTATGACTGCTCGGCTGACGACATCGCCAACGGCGTCGTCAAGAACAGCGTCTTTGCCTCGCATCGTAACGTCGAGGGCGGCAACCGTAACTCGCGTCTCGAGAACAGCGCATGGCGCGTCGTTGCAGGTCTCCGCGGCTCGTTCGCAGACGACATCTGGAACTGGCAGGCTTTCGTGCAGTCTTCCGAGACGCGGAACCAGTCGATCGCAACGGAAGACTTCGTTGTCTCACGCGTACAGCAGGCGTTCCTCGCTACGACCGACGCCGACGGCAACATCGTCTGCACGGACCCGTCGGGTGGCTGCGTACCGTACAACATCTTCCAGCGCGGCCCGAACGGCGAGTCGCTCGTAACGCAGGAAATGCTTGACTTCATCGGCGGCCCCGGTGTGCGCAACGGTAATACGGGTCAGTTCGTATTCGGTGGCGACATCCAGGCGAACCTCGGTGAGTACGGCGTTTCGCTGCCGTGGGCTGACGGTGGCCTCGGCGTCCTCGCCGGACTCGAGTTCCGCAATGACAGCCTCGGCCAGCAGCCGGACATCATCCTGCAGACGCCGGGTGGCGGCTTCACGGGTGTTGGCGGCGCCACGCTGCCGGTCGAAGGTACGATCGACGTGTCGGAATTCTACGCAGAAGCCGAACTGCCGATCGCATCCGGTATTACGGGCATCCAGGAGCTCACGCTTCGTGGCCAGTACCGTTATTCCGACTACAAGGCTGAAGGCAACCAGACGACGAACGACTTCGACGCCAACGCCTACGGTCTGTCTCTGGCATGGGCGCCGATCGACGATCTTCGCCTGCGTGCACAGTTCCAGCGTGCTGTTCGTGCACCGAACGTCATCGAGCTGTACACGGGCCAGAACACCGGCCTGCCGGACCTCAACCAGGGCGTAAACTCCCAGGGTGAGAACACGTCGGATCCCTGCTCCACGGCCGCTCCGCGTGCCACGTTCGCAGAATGTGCTCGCACGGGCGTAACGGAAGCACAGTTCGGAAACATCCCGGACGTGATCTCTGGCCAGACGCAGTCGATCACGGGCGGTAACCCGCTGCTCGAGCCGGAAACGGCCGACACGGTCACCTTCGGTTTCGTCTACACGCCGAACTGGGCGCCGTCGCTGTCGGTCAGCCTCGACTACTTCGACATTCAGGTGGATGACGCCATCTCGGCCGGTATCGAAGCACAGACGATTCTCGACAACTGCCTGGCAACGGGTAGCGAGACCTTCTGCAGCCTGATCACGCGTAGCCCGACGAACGGTGGTCTGCTTGCCGGTGAGCCGGGTGTTGGTTTCCAGCAGACCAACATCAACATTGCCACGCTCGAAACGTCAGGCGTCGACCTCCAGGTCCTGTATGACTTTGACGTCGGCAGCCACTCGTTCCGCATCGACTACGCGTCTACGTTCCTTCAGGCGCTCGACGAGGTGCCGTTCGAAGGTGGTGACGCGGTTGAGTGCTCGGGCAAGTTCGGCACGCAGTGCCGTCCGCCGGCACCGGAGTATCGTCATCGCGTCGTCGGCACCTGGGTATCGCCCTGGTCGGTTGACTTCAACGCAACATGGCGTTTCTTCGGCGAGGTTGATAACGACAACCCGGCTGAAGAAGTTGAAACCAGCCTGGACGCGGTTAACTACCTCGACCTCGGTGCAACGTGGTTCGTTACGGATGACATCCAGATCCGTGGCAGCATCCTCAACGCAACGGGCGAGACCGCTCCGGTCTACACGGCCGCCGGTACGGCTCCGGGTAACAACAACACGTTCCCGACCGTATACGACATCAGCCGCGTATTCGTAGCATCCTTCCAGTTCAACTTCTAAGCTGAGCCGGATTTGATCTACGCTTATCGGGGGTAGGCAGGCCTGTCCTGCTGGCTAAGCGATCAGCCACTGCCCCTGAAGAAACACCCGCAGTTCGCTGCGGGTGTTTTTTTTTGCGCGAGGCAAACGCTGGCGGCTATATGACTCGCGGCGTCGTGCGACGTCTTGCACCGGTGTCCAGTGCCGGCCGCGAGGGCCCGCTACAGCGACCAACGCTGGCTTTCCTTGCCCGTCCGGCCGGGGTACCCTTTGATCTTGTTTCCTGCCTGTCCGGTACGCCACTGTTGAGCGCTGTACAAGTCTCCCGGGACGTGGTTCTAGAGCCCGCCGATAACGACCGCCTGGCCAATCTGTGCGGCCAGTTCGATGAACACCTGAAGCAAATCGAAGACCGCCTCGGCATCGAGATCGCCAGCCGCGGCAATCGGTTTCGCCTGTCGGGTCAGCCTGGTGCGACGGAGATCGGCAGCAGCGTCATCGAGTCGCTGTTCCAGATGACGGACCGCGAGCGCCTGGATCCGCAGCGCGTCCACATGCTGCTTGCCGAAACCGTCATGGACGACGAGCCGTTCGCGGACGAACACGACCTCAACGCGGACGAACTGACGATCCAGACGCGTCGCAAGATGATTCGGCCGCGAGGCCTGAACCAGACGGGCTATATCAAAAGCATTCGCGACCACGACCTTGCGTTCGGTATCGGGCCGGCGGGGACGGGCAAGACCTACCTTGCTGTGGCGGCCGCCGTCGAGGCGCTCGACAACGAAGAGGTTCGCCGGATTGTGCTTGTTCGACCTGCCGTCGAGGCTGGTGAACGCCTGGGCTTTTTGCCAGGTGATATGTCGCAGAAAGTTGACCCTTACCTGCGGCCGATGTACGACGCGCTCTACGACATGCTCGGTACCGAGCAGGTCATGAAGCTCATGGAACGCAACATCATCGAAATTGCGCCGCTCGCTTTCATGCGCGGGCGATCGCTCAACGAATCGTTCGTGCTGCTCGACGAGGCGCAAAACACGAGTGTCGAGCAGATGAAGATGTTCCTGACGCGTATCGGCTTTGGTTCACGCGCCGTCGTGACCGGCGACGTCACGCAGATTGACCTGCCGTCAGGGCAGCGTTCGGGCCTGCGCAACGCCATCGACATCCTGGAGCGTGTCGACGGGATCGGCTTCTCGTACTTCACGCCCAAGGACGTCGTCAGGCATCCGCTCGTCAAGCGCATTGTGCGGGCGTACGAGCGCGCAGAAGAGGATTGAGCGGGCAGCCTGGCGGCAAGCTCAGGGTCGAGGTCTCGACCGACCTCGACGATGCTGGCGAGCTTCCCCGCGCCGAGACGATCGAAACCTGGATAACGGCGGCCCTTCTTGCGGCGTCGCTGTCCTTCGAGCGTGACACCGAGGTGTCGGTCAGCCTCGTGGCCACCGAGGAGATGCGACGCCTGAATCGCGACTTCCGCGGCAAGGACCGGCCCACCAATGTGCTGTCGTTCCCGGGCGGCGACGCTCACGCATTGCCGCCGGGCGCGCCGGCGCTGCTTGGCGACGTCGTGCTTTGTCCCGAGATCGTCGCCGCCGAGGCAACCGAGCAGCACAAGCCCCTCGAGGCGCACTGGGCGCACCTGGTCGTGCATGGGGCGCTACACCTGGCAGGCTACGATCATATCGACGACCATGATGCCGAGGCGATGGAGGACCTCGAGACGGCGGTACTCAGGGGCTTCGGGATTCCGGACCCGTACCAGGCCCGCGAGGCCTAAACTTCTCGGCGAATCTTCCGCTACAATGAAGGCCTGCCGGCATCGGGCCGGCACCCTTGTAACCCGGGTTTAATGAACGACAAACCGCCAAGTACGAGCGGCACTGGGAGCACCGGACTGATCGCGCGCCTGAGGCGTGCCCTCAGCGGCGATCCCTGGGGCCGCGACGACATACAGAACATCCTGGAACAGTCCGAGGTCGACCTCGACGCCGACGAGAAGAGCATGCTTGTTGGTGTCCTGGAGGTATCGGAGACCCAGGTGCGCGACGTCATGATTCCGCGCTCGCAGATGGTCGTTATCGACATCGACGAGCCGTTCGACGATATCCTCAAGACCATTGTCGAGTCCGGGCATTCGCGTTTTCCCGTCATTGGCGAGGACCGCGACGAGGTCCTCGGCGTGCTGCTTGCCAAGGACCTGTTGCGCTATTTCGGCAGCGACGCCGCGAAGGACATATCGCTGCGCCGACTCCTCCGAAGCGCCGTGGTCATTCCGGAGTCGAAACGCCTCAATGCCCTCCTCAAGGAGTTTCGTTCCAGTCACAACCACATGGCGATCGTCGTTGATGAGTATGGCGGCGTCGCCGGCCTCTTGACGATCGAGGATGTGCTGGAGGAAATTGTTGGCGAAATCGACGACGAACACGATCCGGAGGAGGCCGAGTTCATCCGGCCCGATGGCGACAAGGATGGTCGTCCCTGCTTCGCGGTTCGCGCGTTGACGCGCATCGACGATTTCAACGAGTTCTTCGAATGCGAGCTCAGCGACGAGGAGTACGACACGATCGGCGGACTGGTCATGCACGAGCTGGGTCGACTGCCGCGTCGCGGCGAGCGCATTGATTTCGACGGCTTCGAGTTCGCGGTGACCAAGGCCGACAAGCGCCGCATCGATACCCTACAGGTACAGCGACAGGACACCTGACAGCGTGGAACTACGAGGGTCTTTCCTGCAGCTGCCTGCAGATCGACCCGGGCTGAGTCGCGCGCTCGCATTCGGCCTGGGCCTCCTGTTTACCGCAGGCTTCGCACCGCTCGGGCTATCGTTGCTCGTGATCGTCGTCTTGATCCCGCTCCTGTACGTGTTCCATACGGCCTCGCCGCGGGATGCGGCGGCACATGGCTTCTGGTTCGGTGCCGGCGCGTTCCTGTCGGGCACCTACTGGATCTATATTTCGGTGACGGGCTTCGGTGGCGCGCCGTGGTTCGTCGCCATCTTCCTGATGCTGTTCCTCGTCACGATCATGTCGGTCTACCTTGCGCTGACCGGCTTCATGATTGCGCGACTGTCCTATGGGGAGCCCTGGTTGCTGCTTGGCGTAGCGCCGTCGGCGTGGATTCTCGTGGAGTGGGCGCGCGGCTGGCTGTTTACGGGTTTCCCCTGGCTTGCTGTGGGGTATGCGCAGTCGGATTCCTGGCTCGCGGGCTGGGCGCCGGTATTCGGTGTCTACGGCGCATCGTTCGCCGCGCTCTTGTCAGCAACGGCCGCCCTCGTTGCACTCATGACGAGCGGCCGCGCGAGGGCGTCCGCAGTGCTTGTTGCGGTGCTGCCGTATTTGCTTGGCGGCGGCCTGCTCGCGATCGACTGGACCGAGCCCAGGGGGGAGCCGCTCAAGGCAACGCTGATCCAGGCGGGCATTTCGCAGGACCAGAAGTGGCTGCCCGAAATGCGCGAGCCGACGCTCCGCTTCTACCGCAACGAAACGCTCAAGGCGGCCGACAGCGATATCGTTGTGTGGCCCGAGGTAGCGATTCCCTCGGCCGACGATCTCGAGCGTCCCTATATCGAGCGCCTCACAGCCGATGCGCGCGAGCGAAACCAGTCGATCATTTTCGGCATCCTCGAGCGGCAATCGGTTCGCGGCGAGCGCCGGACCTACAACAGCCTGTTCCTCGTCGGCAGGGGCGAGCGACAGAGCTACCGCAAGCGTCATCTCGTGCCGTACGGCGAGTACTTTCCGCTGCCGGCGTTCCTGCGCGAGCATTTCGACATGAAGTTCATCCCACGGACCAGCCTGTCCCCCGGGGATGACGTGCAGGACCTGCTCGTACACAACGGCGACACTCCGCTGGCGGCCGCTATCTGCTATGAGGACGCCTATGGCGCCGAGCAACTGTATGCGCTCCCGGAGGCGGAGCTGCTCATCAATGTCAGCAATGATGCCTGGTTCGGCGACTCGATTGCCCCGATGCAACACCTGCAGATCGCCCGCCTGCGTTCGATCGAGGCCGAGCGCGACACCGTCCGCGCGACCAGCACGGGAATCAGCGCCTTCATTGATCACAAGGGCAGGCTGGTCGAGCGAGGCACTCGTTTCGAGCCGGTCATCCTGAGTCACCGCGTCCAGCCGCGTACCGGGGCTACGCCCTACGTCGGCTGGGGGAACGCGCCGATCCTGCTCTTGTCCGTGCTCATGCTCGTCCTCGCCTGGTACCGGATCAACGGCCGCTCCTGATTTCCGGGCTGCGCCGCTCCGCGGCTTGCGGTACGCTTTCGCCCTTCGTTAACCGCACGTAGTTTCCACCCGCAATGAGCACGCCATACAGCCCGGCAGACGTCGAGCAACGCGCCCAGGAACACTGGGAATCCAGTCGCTGCTTCGAAGTCCAGGAGCGCGACGACAGGGAGAAGTTCTACTGCCTGACGATGTTCCCGTACCCCAGCGGCAAGCTGCATATGGGGCATGTCCGGGTGTTCACGATCAGCGACGTGTTTGCGCGCTACCAGCGCATGCAGGGCCGCCACGTCCTGCAGCCGATGGGGTGGGACGCGTTCGGCATGCCGGCCGAGAACGCGGCAATCCAGCGCGGCGTGCCGCCGGCCGAGTGGACCTACCAGAACATCGACTACATGCGCGGGCAGCTCAAGCGCCTCGGTTATGCCTACGACTGGACCCGCGAAGTCACGACCTGCCGTCCCGAGTATTACCGGTGGGAGCAGTGGCTGTTCACGAAGCTGTTCGACAAGGGCCTCGTCTACCGGAAGAACTCCGTCGTCAACTGGGACCCGGTCGACCAGACCGTACTGGCGAACGAACAGGTGATCGATGGGCGCGGCTGGCGTTCGGGTGCACTGGTCGAGCGCCGGGAAATCCCGCAGTGGTTCATGAAGATCACGGCGTATGCCGACGAGCTCCTCGAATGCCTCGACACGCTAGAAGGCTGGCCCGAGTCTGTCCGGACGATGCAGCGCAACTGGATCGGCCGTTCGGAAGGGGTCGAACTCTCCTTCGAGGTCGACGGCGAAGACGAGCCGCTGGTCGTCTACACGACGCGGCCCGACACGCTCTACGGCGTTACCTACATGGCGGTTGCCGCCGAGCACCCGCTGGCAGCCCGCGCCGCCGCCGACAGCCCCGAGCTGGCTGCCTTCATCGAGGAGTGCAAGCAAACGGATGCCCAGGAAGCGACGCTCGAGACGATGGAGAAGAAGGGCATGCCGCTCGGCATCAGCGCGACGCACCCGCTGACGGGCGAGGACGTGCCGCTGTGGGTGGCCAACTTCGTCCTTATGGGCTACGGCACCGGTGCCGTCATGGCCGTGCCGGGCCACGACGCGCGCGACTGGGAGTTCGCGAAGAAACACGAGCTGCCGATTCGCCAGGTCATTGCGCCAGCCGATGGCAGCGAGATCGACATCAACGAAGCGGTGTTCGTCGACAAGGGCGTGCTCGTCAACTCGGGCGACTATGACGGTCTCGACTCGGCTGCGGCCTTCGAGGCGATCGCCGATCATTTCGAGCAGACCGGTCGCGGCCGACGGCAGGTAAACTATCGCCTGCGGGACTGGGGCGTGTCGCGGCAGCGCTACTGGGGAACGCCAATCCCGATCATCTACTGTGACGACTGCGGTGCCGTACCGGTGCCCGAAGACGACCTGCCGGTGGTGTTGCCGGAGGACGTCGAGTTCACGGGTACGGGATCCCCGCTGCGCGATATGCCCGAGTTCTTCGAAACACCCTGTCCGGCCTGCGGCAAGCCGGCGCGCCGCGAAACCGACACCTTCGATACCTTCGTCGAGTCGTCGTGGTATTTCGCGCGCTATGCCTGTCCGGACAACGACACCCGGATGCTCGACGAGCGTGCGGAGTACTGGCTGCCGGTCGATCAGTACACGGGCGGTGTCGAACATGCGATCCTGCACCTCTTGTACGCGCGCTTCTACCAGAAGCTCATGCGCGACGAGGGCCTGTCATCCGCAGACGAGCCGTTCACGAACCTGCTGACCCAGGGCATGGTGCTGAAAGACGGCGCCAAGATGTCGAAAGCCAAGGGCAATACGGTCGACCCGCAGGAGCTGATCGAGGAGTACGGCGCCGACACGGTGCGGCTGTTCATGATGTTCGCCGCGCCGCCGGAACAGGCGCTCGAGTGGTCGGACGACGGCGTCGCCGGCTCCTTCCGCTTCCTGAAACGCTTCTGGGGCGCCGTCATGGACCATGTCGAGGACGGTGAGGCCCCATCGCTCGACGCGGCGTCGCTCGGCGATGAGCAGAAAGAGCTGCGTCGCAAGACCCACCAGACCATTGCGAAAATCACCGACGATATCGGTCGCCGGCATTCGTTCAATACGGCCGTCGCCGCCGTCATGGAGCTGCTCAACGCAATTACGCGATTCGACGATGGTTCCGGGCAGGGCAGGGCCGTTGTCAGGGAGGCGCTCGAGGCCGCCGTGCTGATGCTGTCTCCGATGGCGCCACATATCTGTCATTCGCTCTGGGAGGCGCTCGGCCACGACACGGCGTTGATCGATACGCCGTGGCCGGTCGTCGATGAGTCCGCGCTCGAGATCGATACCGTGGAAATCGTCGTGCAGGTAAACGGCAAGCTGCGCGGCCGGATTTCGGTGTCGGCGGATGCGGATCGGGACGCGGTCGGTGATGCCGCTCTTGGGGATCCGAACGTCCAGCGCTTCGTCGAGGGCAAGCCCGTCAAGAAGACCATCGTCGTGCCGGGTCGCCTAGTGAACATCGTCGTCTGAGTATGCACCGCGTCATCGCGCTTACGCTCGCGGCGGCGCTCCTCGCCGGCTGCGGGTTCCAGCTACAGGGGGCCGTTGCCGTGCCCGAGCAGATGGAGCGCACCTACATTGACGCTGTCGATCCCTATAGCCAGCTCTATCTTGGCCTTCGCGAGCGCCTGTTGAACGCCGGCGTCACGATCGTCGACTCGCCCGACGCCGCCACGGCCGTTTTCTCGGTGCTGTTTGATCAGACCGGCCAGCGCGTCCTGTCCGTGTCGGCACGCAATACGCCCGCCGAGTTCGAAGTGTTCTACACGATCGAGTACGCCCTGGTGGCAGATGGCAAATCCCTGCTGCCGCAGCAGGAGCTTACGCTCACGCGCGACTACATCTATGACGAGACCCGGGTGCTCGGCAAGGCGCGAGAGGAAGCGACCCTGCGTGATGCCATCGTCGACGACATGGTCAGGATCATCCTGACGCAGGTGTCGACGCTGTAGCTCGATGTCGGCGCCCGCTGTGCTCACCGTGGCCGACGTCGGCGAAGCCGCCGTCGCCGCCTTGCTCGGGCGCTTCGGGCTCACCTTCGTTCCGGGTGCGACGGGCGAACCCATTCCCGGCAGCTACTGGGGTGAACGTGAGGCAGGCGTCGTTGGTGCCCGTATTCATGCGCGTCCCGATACACCTGTACATTCCGTGCTGCATGAAGCCTGCCACGTTATCTGCATGGATCCTGAGCGTCGCGACGTCCTGCACACGGATGCCGGCGGCGACGATCTCGAGGAGTCGGCAGTCTGCTACCTGCAGGTGCTGCTTGCCGACGACTTGCCGGGGGTAGGCCGCGCTCGCCTGATGCGCGACATGGATGCCTGGGGTTACAGTTTTCGCCTGGGTTCGACGGCGGCCTGGTTCGCTGACGACGCGAGCGATGCATTCGAGTGGTTGCTGGGGCGCGGACTTGTTTCCGCTGGGGGAGCGCCCGTGTACCGGCTCGCGGGCTGAGCAGGCTTTCGGGCCCTGCGAACGGCATGGCCTGAAACGGCTTCGCTGCTTGCACCTCGCGGATGGCGCGGAGCGATAGACCTGCTGCCTGGGCCGATGCGCTTCCAGCGCGACGTGGTGCGGGTGGATTCCGGTCTCAGAGCTTGGTCGGGTTCGGCGCGTCGCCGTAGACCTCTACCGGGTCGAACACCTTTTCGGTATCGGTGAACACGAGATCGATGTTGCCGTCGGTTACGACAGAACGAAACTCACCGCCCGTGGGCACGCGCCGATAGAAGCAGCTGCGATAGCCGACGTGGCAGCTGGCGCCGCCCTCGACGTCGACGCGCAGCCAGATGCAGTCCTGGTCGTCATCTACGAGAAGCTCACGGACCTTCTGCACGAAGCCGCTGGTCTTGCCCTTGTGCCAGAGCACCTGTCGGCTGCGGCTGAAGTAGTGTGCCTCGCCAGTGGCAATCGTAAGGGCGAGCGCCTCGGCGTTCATGAAGCCCTGCATTAACAGCTCCCCGCTGTCGGCGTCGGTCGTCACGACCGTGATCAGGCCGCGGTCGTCGAACTTGGGCGCAAGATCGTGGCCTTCCTCGACCTGCTCGATGCTCTCGCGTGCCTTGAAGTTTACGCTGCTGTCGGTCATGGCTCCGTACTCGTTCCGACCGGGCCGCGCAGGATACAGGGCATCGTCGCCGCCAGCAATGTTGGTATCATGGGCACTTTTTACCGCACTCCGGGTCACACCTCGCCCATGACCGAGACTCCCCCCATACGCTTTCACGACACCCGTCAGGCCAGGAAAGTCGATTTCGTGCCGCTCGAAGACGGGCGGGTGACGATGTACCTGTGCGGACCGACCGTCTACAACTACGCCCACATCGGCAACGCGCGCCCTGCCGTCGTGTTCGATCTTCTCGCGCGCGTCCTCAGCCGTCGCTACACGCTGACCTTTGCGCGCAACATCACCGACGTCGACGACAAGATCAACCAGGCGGCGATCGACTCCGGCAAATCCATCAACGAGATAACCGAGCGGTTCATCAAGGCCTACAACGACGACATGGGTGTGCTGGGCGTCAAGCCGCCGACCATCGAACCCCGGGCGACCGAGCATATCGCCGAGATGATCGCCATGATCGAAACGCTGATTGCGAAGGGCTACGCCTACGAGGCCGATGGGCACGTCCTGTTCGACGTCGAGCAGTACGACGACTACGGTGCACTGTCAAAGCGCGACCTCCGCGAGATGATCGCCGGATCGCGGGTCGAGGTGGCACCCTACAAGCGAGCACCGCAGGACTTCGTCCTGTGGAAGCCGTCCACGCCCGAACTGCCGGGCTGGGACTCGCCCTGGGGCCGTGGTCGGCCCGGCTGGCACATCGAGTGCTCGGCAATGGCCGAGAAGCACCTTGGTAAGACCATCGATATTCATGCGGGCGGCCAGGACCTCGTGTTCCCGCATCATGAGAACGAGATCGCCCAGTCGTGCTGCGCGCACGACGGTGCGCCGTTTGCACGATACTGGCTGCACAACGGCTTCCTGAGCATGAACCAGGAAAAGATGTCGAAGTCGCTCGGCAATGTTGTGCTTGTGCACGACCTGATCGACACCTACCCGGGCGAGGTGATCCGCCTCGCCTTGCTGTCGGCACACTATCGACAGCCGCTCGACTGGTCGGACGAGACCCTCGCAGCGGCGCGAAAAATGCTCGACCGCCTGTACGGCGCCGTGCGCGGCATCGACGTGCCCGACGCAGCCATTGCGGCGGCTGAACCGCCCGCGGATCTTGTCGTTGCGCTGGAAGACGACCTCAATACGCCGCGGGCCATGGCCGCCTTCTTCGAGCTGGCCCGCGAACTCAACAAGACCGGCGACCCGGACGAACGGACAAGACTTGCTGCCTCAATGTATGCGGCGGGCGCCCTGATGGGTTTTCTCAATGAAGATCCGGAAGCGTGGTTCGCCGGTACCGATGACGATACCTACCCGGCTGCTGCTGTCGAGGCCCTGATCGCCGAGCGGGAGACGGCGCGCAGGGAAAAGAACTTCGGCCGCGCTGACGAAATCAGGGACGAACTTTTCAAGGCCGGCATCCAGATCGAGGATGGCGCCTCGGGCACCACGTGGCGAAGGAGCGCAGGATGAACAGTGTCGAAAAAGCACAAGCGGAGCTCATCGAGGAGTTCGCGTTCTTCGAGGACTGGATGGACCGGTACCAGTACCTGATCGACATGGGCCGCAAACTGCCGGACCTGCCTGCAGAGGATCGCGTCGAGGCAAATCGTATACCGGGCTGCCAGTCTCAGGTCTGGTTCGTCGCCGAGGATGCCGGTGAGCGAATTCGCTTCCGCGCGATCAGTGACGCCGCTATCGTTTCCGGTCTAATCGCGCTGTTATTGCGCATCTACAGCGACCAGAAGCCGGCCGATATCCTCGCGACACCGCCGGATTTCGTTCAGGCGCTGGGACTCGACGGGCACCTGAGTCCGACGCGCAGCAACGGCCTCTCGGCCATGCTCGACGCCATTCGCGGCTTCGCGTCGGACGCCAACGAGGCGGCGTAATGGCGCCGCGGCGCTTGTTGGCGGCGCCCCTCATTGCGCTCGTGCGCCTGTACCAGGTCGCCATTTCGCCCTGGCTCGGCGGCAACTGCCGCTACGAGCCCACCTGTTCGGCCTACGCCATCGAGGCACTGGAAACCCATGGTGTCCTTCGCGGTGGCTGGCTTGCCATCCGGCGTATCGCGCGTTGCCATCCGTGGGGCGGCTCCGGCTACGACCCGGTCCCCGCGAGCGACACCGCCGACGAGAGCCGCCGTGAAGCCCGCTGACTTCGTCCACGAGTTCTTCTACCCGCTGACACATCTCGCGCCGTTCGTGACGATCACGACGTTTGCACTCCTCAACCTCCTCGCGGTCAGGGCGGGGGCCTTCGGCCTGTGGCTCGCGGTCGTCGTGCTGCCGGCGACGATTCGATACCAGATGCTCCTGCTCGAGGCGCGGGCGAAGGGCGTCGATCCGAACCCGCCTGACATCGAGAGCTTCTCTTTCGTCGGTAACGCCTGGTCGCTGTTCCCGCTCGTTCACTATGGACTCTCGCTGGCGCTCTTGTGGGCGGCCTACTCCGCGGCCGGCGAAACCGGTGTCGTGGTCGCCGGTGTGGCGCTTGCCGCGACCCTGCCGGCCGCGCTGGCGGTGCTCGCGATAACGCAAAGTCCCCTCGCGAGTCTGAACCCGGTAACGGTTGTGGGCCTGATCGGCCGCGTCCGGACATCGTACTGGGCAATTCCGGCGGCCCTGCTCCTGACCGGGCTCCTGTACTCGAGCTTCTTTGGCCAGGGGTCTGTGCCCGGGATCATTGCCAACGTGTACCTGAGCTTCTCCATATTCTCGGTCATCGGTGGCGTGATCCGCCCGTATGATTTTTTCGCTGAGGTCGATATCGAGGCGCCAATCGAACCCGAGCCCGAAAAGGTCATTGCCGACCTCGAGGCATCGCGTACCGGCGTTCTCAATCATGCCTACGGCTTCGCAAGCCGCGGCAACGTCGATGGTGCACTGGGCCATCTGCGGCAGTGGCTCGCCGAGAAGGACCCGTATCCCGGCGACGCGTGGCCGTGGTTTTTCGAGCGCATGCTCGGCTGGGATAACAGCTACCCGGCATTGAAGCTCGCGCAGGACTATTTCGATGTTCTGCTGGCTGCCGGCGAGTATCCGGCCGCGATGAAGCTGGTGCTGCGGTGCCGTCATGCCAGCGAGGCGTTTCGTCCGCATCGTGCCTCCCTGCCGCGCGCCATCGAGGCGGCGGAAGCGGCGGGCAACGACGACCTGGCCACGTGGTTCCGGGCGCTGTAGGCGCCTTCCGGGAAGCGCCCTCGCGTGGTAGTTTTCCGTCCATGAACAAGTCGCTACTTTCGATCCTGCGCTGCCCGATTACCCACAAGGGCCTGTCGCTGATGCGCCGCGAGTCGCTGGCGGAGCTCAATGCCGCGATTGAGCGTGGCGAAGTCCGCAACCGCGACGGTCACCCCCTGACCGAGCCACTGTCCGAGGCGCTGCTGACCGATGACGGCAAACTGGGGTATCCCGTGTCCGACGGTATCCCGGTGCTGCTCGAGGGCGAGGCGATTGACGTCCAGGTCGATGCCTGAAGGCGCTGCAGCGGCTTTGTCATCCCTGCCGGGTGGCGTATGATCAGCGGCGTATGCTGCGAATTCTGACTGCGTGAAGATCCAGGCGAACCAGCTGTCGACCTACCTTCGACAGGGTCTCGCTCCCTCCTACCTCGTGACTGGCGATGAGCACCTGCTCGTGGCCGAGGCCCTCGACGCCATCCGTGCCGCCGCCCGCCGCGAAGGCTTCGCAACGCGAGACCTGTTCGTGGCGACCACGGGCTTCGACTGGGCACTGCTTCGCGACTCGAGCATGAGCCTGTCCTTGTTTTCCGAGCGCCGCATCATCGAGCTCGTCCTGCCGACCGGCAAGCCAGGTGTGAAGGGCAGCGCGGCAATTGCCGACCTCGTTGATAACCTGCACCCGGACATTCTACTGATCGTTACGGGCCCGAAGCTTGATCGCTCGGGCAGCTCATCGAAGTGGGTCAAGGCGCTGGACAAGGCGGGCGTCTTCCTGCCGGTCTGGCCAATCGAGCAGCGTGAGCTGCCGCACTGGATCGCGAACCGTATGAAAGCGGCCGGTCTCGAGCCGGAGCGTGATGCCGTCCTCATGATTGCTGACCGGGTCGAAGGCAACCTGCTTGCCGCGAGCCAGGAGGTCGAGAAGCTCAGGCTGTTGCTCGGCGAGGGGCCGGTAAGCGCCGACGACGTCAGCAACGCTGTCGGCAACAGCAGTCGCTATGACGTCTACAAGCTCGCCGATGCAGCGCTGGCTGGCGATGCGCTGCGCGCCGTTCGGATTCTCGAGGGAATCGCTGCCGAAGGCGTCGCACCGGTGCTGGCCGTCTGGTCGCTGACCCGCGAGGTACGCACGCTGGCGCGTCTCGGGGAAGCAGCCCGGCAGCGCGGCGACCTCGCGCGCGAAATGCAGAAGTGCGGTGTCTGGCGCAACCGGCAGGGTCTCGTCCGGGCGGCACTGGGTCGGCAATCACTCGCAAGCACGTACGACCTGCTCAAGCGCCTCGGTGACGCAGATGCCATGGCAAAGGGACAGGCAGCGGGTGATCCCTGGCAGGCATTGACCGGCATTGTCATTGGCATTGCCGGCCAAGCGGTGAAGGCTGCGTGAACGAACGCCGCGTCGGGGCGAGCGTCTCTTGAAGCCCCTTGGCGTGTTCGGCGGTACCTTCGACCCCGTACACTACGGCCACCTCCGCACCGCCTTCGAAATGCTGCAGGCACTCGATTTTGGTGAAGTCTGCTTCATTCCCTGCGGCGACCCGCCGCATCGCGGCACAACGTTTGCGAGCGCAGAGCAGCGTCTCGCCATGGTGTCGGCAGCGACGGCGGGGCAGCAAGGATTCGTCGTCGACGACCGCGAAGTGCGGCGCGACGGACCGTCATATTCCGTTGATACCCTCGACTCACTACGCAGGGAATTTCCCGGTCGTTCGCTGGGTCTCATACTGGGTATGGATGCCTTCCTGAACCTGACGGGCTGGCACCAGTGGGAACGAATCCTCGATCTTGCCCATATCGTTGTGGCGCACCGCCCCGGCTGGCGAGCGCCGGACTACGGTCCGCTCGGCGAGTTGCTCGAGGCACGGGGGACGCATCGCGTCGAAGACCTGCACGCCAGCGAGGCAGGGCGTGTACACATACACGCCGTTACCCAGCTGGAGATCGCGTCGACCGATATTCGCGAGTTGATCGCAATCGGTCGCAATCCGCGCTTCCTGATGCCGGATTCCGTCATTGCCGTCATACAGGAACTCAAGTGTTACGAAGAAGGAAAGATGAACGCCGGGTAGGCCGGCAAAGGAGACAGCCGTCGTTTTGTTTGTTGTTAAGGAGAAAGCACAACGCCCATGAATAGTGAGCAACTAAGTGATCTCGTCGTCGATGCGCTCGACGACATCAAGGCCAATGACATCGTCAAGCTGGACGTCCGGGACATGACGACCGTCACCGACTACATGATCGTCGCCAGCGGTACCTCGAACCGGCACGTACAGGCGCTGGTCGACAATGTCGCTGAAAAAGCCAAGGAGGCTGGCCACCGTCCTATCGGCGTCGAGGGAGAAGAGGGCGGAGAATGGGTCCTCCTCGACCTTGAAGACGCGCTCGTGCACGTCATGCTGCCCAAAGTGCGGGAGTTCTATAACCTGGAGAAGCTCTGGTCGCTGGGTGCGACGGAAGACGCCGCCGCGTCCGAACACTAAGCCCGCGCGACCGTGCATTTCCGAATCCTGGCTGTCGGCGACCGGCAGCCCCGGTGGGTTGACGACGCCGTTTCAGGCTATGCGACACGCCTGCCGCCCGACTGGCGCTTTCGCATCGACGCGCTCGCCCCCGGCAAGCGAACCCGCAGCAACCAGGGGCCGCGCGCTCGCGACGACGAAAGCGCAATGATCCTCGATCGATCCCGCGACGATTTCCTCGTGCTCCTCGATGAACGCGGCAAGTCCCTGTCCAGCAAGGCGCTTGCCGATCGCCTGGCCGACTGGCAACTCGACGGCCGCAACCTGTGCTTTGTGATCGGTGGGCCCGATGGCGTCAACGATGCCGTTCGTGCCCGCGCCGATTTTTGCTGGTCCCTGTCCGACCTCACCTTGCCGCATGGCCTTGCGCGGGTACTGTGTGTCGAACAGCTCTACCGTGCGTGGTCGCTCAATGCCGGTCACCCGTATCATCGCGCCTGAAGAACTCCATGACATCGCCTCTCCTGTACCTGGCCTCGTCGTCGCCGCGACGACGGGAAATCCTCGACGCTCTGGGTCTCGACTTCGAGGCGGGTGGCGTCGATGTCGACGAGACTCCGCTCCCCGGCGAGAGCGCGGAGAGCCTCGTAATGAGGCTTGCGATCGCGAAGGCGAGGGCCGCTGCCGCCCCCGGGCGAGTCGTGCTCGCTGCCGACACGGCGGTTGTCGTCGACGGTGTGGCCTTCGGCAAGCCGGTCGATGAGGCCGATGCGATCGACATGCTCCTCGGCTTGTCGGATCGCGAACACGAGGTGCTGACCGGGGTGGCGGTATGGCATGCCGCCACGGTCACCGAGGCGATGTCGCGGACGAGGGTCGAATTTCGCGAAATAAGTCGCGACGAAGCGCTCGATTACTGGCACAGTGGAGAGCCCTGCGACAAGGCCGGGGCATATGGAATTCAGGGACTTGGGGGCGTTTTCGTGCGTCGAATCGAAGGCAGTTACAGTGGCGTTGTCGGACTACCGGTGTACGAGACCGCGGCTCTCCTTGCCGCGGCTGGCGTGCCTGTCACCGGCTGGCTGCGAGGGCAGCCGTGAGTGACGACCAGTCCAAGGAAGAGATCCTCATCAATGTGACCTCGGGCGAGGTTCGCGCCGCGCTGCTCGAGAACGGCATCCTGCAGGAAGTGTACGTAGAGCGCACGGCGCGCCGAGGCGTCATCAGCAATGTCTACAAGGGCAGGATATCCCGTGTGCTACCCGGCATGCAGGCAGCCTTTGTCGATATCGGCCTGGAGCGGACCGCGTTCCTGCATGCGTCGGATATCACCCGCGGCAACGGCAAGAGCGAGCAGTCGGAGGACGAACTGCCGTCCATTCGCGAGCTCGTACGAGAAGGTGATGAACTCCTGGTGCAGGTCGTCAAGGACCCGCTCGGCAACAAGGGCGCGCGCCTGACCACGTTCATTACGCTGCCATCGCGGCATCTTGTGCTGCTGCCGCGCGGCGAGACCGTCGGCGTGTCGGCGCGCATCGAGGACGAAGACGAGCGCGAGCGCCTGCGCACGCTGGTCGAGGAGCTGTTGGCCGAGCGCGAGCTCGACTGCGGTGCCATTGTGCGCACCGTCGCCGAGGGCGCCGACCGAAAGGCGCTCGCTGATGATCTTCGCTACCTCGACAAGTTGTGGCAGGTCATTCAGGAGCGGTGCAGGGACACCGGGGTAAAAAGCCTGATACACGAGGATCTGTCGCTGCCGCTCAGGGTTCTGCGCGACATGGTCACGACTGAGGTCGATCATATCCTCGTCGACTCTGCTGATGATTTCGAGGAAATGAGAGCCTTCGCGACGACCTTCCTGCCCGATATTGAAGACATGCTGGAGCTGTACCGGCGGCGACGTCCGATCTTCGACCTGCACGGCATCGAGGACGAGATCAAGCGGGCACTCGAGCGCAGCATTCCCCTCAAGTCGGGCGGCTATCTGATCTTTGACCAGACCGAGGCCATGACGACTGTCGACGTGAACACGGGTGGCTACGTGGGTCATCGCAACCTCGAAGAGACGATCTACCGGACGAATCTCGAGGCGGCCGTCGCGATTGCACGGCAACTCAGGATTCGCAACCTCGGCGGGATCATCATCATCGATTTCATCGATATGGAAGAAGAGGACCATCGCGTAAACGTCCTGTCTGCGCTGGAGCAGGCGCTGGCGCGCGATCATGCGCGCCACCAGGTGACGCCGGTATCCCCGCTCGGCCTGGTTGAAATGACCCGAAAACGGACTCGCGAAAGCCTGCAACATATCCTTGCCGAGGATTGTCCAAGCTGTGGAGGACGGGGATTCGTGCTGACGAGTGAATCGGTCTGTTTCGAGATCTTCCGCGAGATCATTCGCCAGGCCCGGCAGTTCGATTTCGAGGAATTGCTGGTACTCGCTCACCAGGACGTGATCGAGCTCTTGCTCGACGAGCAGGCGCCTGCGCTCGCGGAGCTCGCCGAGCAGACCGGCAAGTCGATCGGCCTGCAGACCGAATCCCTGTATCTGCAGGACCAGTTCGACGTTGTCCTGATGTAGAAGACCCACACCCGGCTGTTTCATGAAGAACCTTGTCAGGCGCCTGCTTAAGTTCCTAGCGTATACAGGCGCCGCATTCGTTATCCTGCTTGCCGTCGCGGTCGGCCTGTTCCGGCTGTTGTTGCCGAAGCTGCCCGAGTACCAGGACGAGCTCAAGGTCTGGGCGGGCGATGCCATCGGCATGCGCGTCGAGTTTTCCGGCATGGATGCGCGCTGGGGCCTCTCGGGTCCGGAACTCAATTTCTACGACGCCGAGCTCATCCGGCCGACCAACAACACGAGGCTGCTCGCTGCCGAGGAAGTCTCGGTAGGGGTGGCATTGCTAAGGCTCCTGCGCGAGCGCACCGTAACGATCGACCGCGTGCTGGTCCGGGAGACGGCCATCGAGGTCCGTGAGCGAGCCGACGGACGCTGGTGGGTCCAGGGCACAACGGTCGACGAGCTCCTGTCCCTCAACCAGGGGCGACAGGCCCCCGGCGGCAGCATTGAAGTCGTGGGCGAAGACGTCCGCCTGCAGCTGTTGCGCATCGGTGACCAGCGGCCGACGACTGTCGACGTCTCCCGCATCAACGTCAGCCGCGACGCGCAGCGTATCGCCATCGATAGCGTCGTACGCCTGCCGGACAGCCTTGGCCGGCAGCTCGAGATCGGCGCCACCCAGTTGGCCGCCGAGGGCGATGGGTCCGGTGTCTGGGATATTTCGATCAACGGTCGCGACCTCGTCCTGACGGGACTCACGGCGCTGGTCGATGACGTTATTACGCCCGTTGCCGATGGCGTGCTCGACGTCGACCTGTCGCTGCGCTTCGATGTCGATCATGTCGACGAGGCCGTCGCCAGCTTCGAGTTTGCGAATCTGCGCGCCGTAGGGTCCGAGGACCGGCCGACGGACGGTTCCGGGCGGCTCGAGTATCGCTATACCGAAGGCGGCTGGCTCGTTGCGCTCGATGACTTCATGCTGAAGAGCCGTCATGGCAGCTGGCCACGCTCCTCGCTGCGCCTCGAAATCAGCAAGAACGACGACGATGCCGTCAGCAGTCTCGACCTGCGTGCTGACTATCTCAATGTTGCGGATTTCGAGATTGCTCTGCCGTGGCTCGATGAACGCTCGCGGCAACTCGCCATCGACTATGCGCCAGAAGGGATCTTTCGTGAGCTGAACATCCGCGTCGACGGCGTCGATGCCGAGTCGCCCGATTTCGCGGTTAGCGCGGCGATCGAAAACGGCGGTGTCGATGCGGTAGGTTCGCTGCCCGGCGTTCGCAACCTGTCCGGCAAGATACGCGCCGACCGTTCCGGCGGCCTGGCGGACATCGACTCGGTGGATGTCATGCTCTTGCTGCCGGAGTACCTGAGCGTGCCGGTGCCCCTCGACGACGTATACGGCACCCTGATCTGGCGCCAGGGCGCGAATCGCATCACTCTCCTGAGCGACAGTATCGTGCTGCGTAACGCCGATATGTCTACCAACAGCAATATCGAGCTCGTCCTGCTGCCGGACAGTGCTCCCGAGATCGATCTGTCGGCTACTTTCAGTGTGACCGACATAGCCGCCGTCAAACGCTACATTCCCGACGAGTTCCTGAAACCGAAGCTCTACCAGTGGTTCCAGGATGCGCTGCTCGGCGGCCAACTTCAGCGCGGTCGCGCCGTGCTCCGCGGGCCGCTCGATGCGTTTCCGTTCGACAACGGGGAAGGTCGCTTTCTGCTCGAGGCCAACGTCCGCGAGGCGCGCTTCAAATACCTGCCCAAGTGGCCGGAGGCTGTACTCGGGGATGTCGACGCTGTGCTCGACGGTGCCCGTCTGTATACGACCAGGAACCGCTCGACGACAGTCGGCAATCGCATCGTCGACGCAAAGGTGGAGATTGCCGATCTGCGCCAGCCCGTCCTGACGATCGAGGGACTAGCAACGGGCACGCTGGAGAGCATGCGCCAATACGCAAGTGACAGCCCCCTGTCGCAGTTTTTCGCAGGTCAGCTCGACGTTATTGGCGTCGATGGCCCTGCCTCGCTGGCGCTCGACCTGGAGGTGCCCCTGAAGCGAGCACGCGACTTCGCTGTCACTGCACGGGTCGAGTCGCAGGGCGGTAGCGTCGAGTTGCCGGGGCTTAAACGGCCGATAACCGACGTTACGGGTTTCGTCACGGTAGAACGGGACACGATTTCGAGCGAGGCGCTTGCCGGCACGTTCGCCGGCCAGCCCGTGTCCTTCGACCTGATGCCTGCGCCGCCGGAACTCAGCGGTTTCGGCCTCGTCCTGAATGCGGTCGGCACCATTACCGAAGAAGGCGTCGTCGGTGGTTTCGGCCTGCCCATCGGCGAGTTCATGAGCGGCGAGAGCGAGTTCACGGCGAGCATCCTGTTCCCGCGGGCCGGGCAAGGCCAGCCGGGCCAGGTCCTGACGATCGAGGCTTCCAGCGACCTCATCGGATTCGCGATCGAGCTGCCGGAACCGTTCGCCAAGACCGCGGAGGAACCGCTGCCCTTCGCCGGCCAGATAGCGGTGGGCAGCGGCGGATTAAGTATCGCGAGCAGCGGCGGGATCGATGACGACCTGCGCTGGCAACTCTCGTTCGAGCGCGACGACAACGGCGTCTGGGACCTCGATCGCGGCGTGCTGTCGCTCGGCGATGCGCCGCCTCCGCCAGCAGAAACGCGTGGGCTGCACGTCCGCGGCAGGGCCAGCGACATTGTGCTCGAGGACTGGCTGGCGCTGGGTGACCGGGAGACCTATCGCGGCGGCGGCAACGACAACGTGCTGTCGCGGCTCCGTTCCATCGATCTCGAGGTGACCAACCTGAGGCTCCTTGGCCAGCATCTCGTCGATCACCGGCTGAGGCTCGACCGCAGTGCGCGGGACTGGCTCGTGCAGTTCGAGGGCGCGGACATCGATGGCTCTGTCTTCGTGCCTTACGACCTGCTCGGCGAGCGGCCGGTCGTTCTCGATATGGAGCGTCTGGTCTTGCCCGGCGACCCGACGGCGATTCCCGATGACGGCCCGTCGACCGATCCGCGCAGCCTGCCGGCGCTTTCGGTGCGTGCGCGAGAGTTCGCCATTGGCGATCGTTTTTTTGGTGCGCTCGAGGCCGACATCCTGCGCACGGGGGAGGGCCTCGAGAGCTCCAAGATCGTCGCGGTCGACGACAGCTTTGAGATCGTGGCGACGGGCTCCTGGCTCGCCAATGAGGACGATCCGCGCGGCTCGAGGACCACGGTGACGGCGACCCTGACCAGCACCGACGTGCAGACGACGCTCGGACGCCTCGGCTACTCGCCCGGGCTTGTGGGCAATGACATGAGCGCGATTCTCGACCTCGACTGGTCCGGCGGGCCGGGTGACGACTTCCTGCCTACGCTCGACGGCGAGGTCGAGCTGCGCATGGGCGCCGGCCAGCTCAACGAAGTCGAACCAGGTGCGGGCCGCGTGCTCGGGCTCATGAGTATCGTCGCGCTGCCGCGGCGGCTGTCCCTCGATTTCACCGATGTCTTCGAAAAGGGTTTCGGCTTTGACAAGATCGAGGGCAGCTTTCGCCTCGATGACGGCGAAACCTACACGTGTAACCTGTCGCTCGAGGCCCCGGCCGCCGACATCGCCATCATCGGCCGCGCCAGCCTCGTCAATCGCGACTACGAACAGACCGCGCTTATCGGTGCGAACGTGGGCAATGTCCTGCCCGTAGCCGCAGCGGCCGCCGCCGGTCCGCAGGCTGCGGTGGCCGTGTTGATCTTCTCGCAGATATTCAAGAAGCCGCTGCAGGAGATGGGGCAGGTCTACTACTCGATCGAGGGTCCGTGGGATGATCCGGTTATCGAGCAGGCCGATACCGAGCGCTTCGCGTCGACGAGCGAACTCGCCAACTGCGTCACGGAAGCAGAGCCGAACGGAGAGTGACAGTGAGCGATGACCACGTGAAGACACCGAGAGCAGCGGTACTCCAGCTATCGAGTCGTGACGACGTTGACGCGAATCTCGCAACGACCGAGCGGCTGCTTGGCGAGGCGAGTGCCCAGGGGGCGACCCTTGCCGTGCTCCCGGAGAACTTCGCACTCATGGCGCGGCGCTCGCGTGACAAGCTTGAAATCGCCGAGGAACCCGGGGAAGGTCCGATCCAGGATTTTCTTGCAGCGGCAGCGCGCCGCCATGGGCTGTGGATCGTGGCCGGCAGCCTGCCGCTACGGTCGCCGGACCCCGAGCGAGTCTATGGCGCCTGCATTGTCATCGATGCTACGGGCCGTCGACGTGATATCTACCGGAAGATTCACCTCTTCGACGTGGACCTTTCGGACAGCGACGAGTCCTATCGAGAATCCCGCAGCATGTACCCGGGCGACGAGCCCATCGTAGTCAATACGCCACTCGGTACGGTCGGCCTCAGCGTCTGCTACGATCTGCGTTTCCCGGAGCTGTACCGGAAACTGGTCGAGGCCGGAGCGACGGTATTCACCGTGCCGTCCGCCTTTACCGAGACCACCGGTCGGGCACACTGGCATACCTTGCTTCGCGCCCGAGCCGTCGAGAACCTTGCCTACGTCATTGCGCCGGGACAGACTGGCACGCACGCGGACGAGCGTTCGACCTTCGGCCACTCGTTGATCGTCGATCCCTGGGGAAATGTGATCGCCGAGATCGAGGAGGGCGAAGGCGTTGCGGTCGCCGACATCGACCCCGATCGTGTCGAGCGCCTGCGGCGGGAGTTTCCGGCGCTCGATAATCGGCGTCTTGCCACCGCGTCAGCTGACTGAAAGGACACTATGGACACAAACGTGAATACCGTCGAAGCGCCCGCCGTTGATACAGTGATGGACCAGGTACTCGGGCCGGCCGGGCTCGACGAGAAGCACCTGGAGCTCGCGCTGGGTAGCGTGCTGTCCGGCGCTGTTGACTATGCCGACCTGTATTTCCAGGTGAGTCGTCACGAGAGCTGGTCGCTGGAGGACGGCGTCATCCGCGAAGGCAGCTTCAGCCACGACCAGGGTGTCGGGGTCCGGGCCGTCAGCGGCGAAAAAACCGGCTTTGCGTATTCCGAAGAGCTCGTCATGCCTGCACTCGACCGCGCCGCCGGAGCGGCACGAGCCATCGCACGTGCGGGCGAACAGGGCGCTGTCGCGGCCTGGCAGCGTCGGTCAGTGACGCCGCTGTACCCGGCGCTCGACCCGGTAACGAGTATCAGCGACGAGGAAAAAACCGCGCTGCTCGCGCGTATCGACGCGGCAACCCGCGCAATGGACCCCCGCGTGGAACAGGTCATCCTGAGTCTGTCGGGTAGCCAGGATCTCGTGCTCATCGCCGCGTCCGACGGCACGTTCGCCGCGGATGTTCGCCCGCTCGTGCGGTTCAACGTCACGGTAATCCTCGAACACGAGGGGCGACGCGAACAGGGTTACGCCGGTGGCGGCGCCCGCTCCGATCTCGGCTATTTCCTCGAAGGCGACCGGCCGCTCGAGTACGCGCGCGAGGCCGTGCGTCAGGCGCTCGTGCAGCTGGAGGCAGTGCCTGCGCCGGCCGGTACGATGCCGGTTGTGCTCGGTCCCGGCTGGCCGGGTGTGCTCCTGCACGAAGCCGTTGGCCATGGGCTGGAAGGCGATTTCAATCGCAAGGGAACGTCTGCCTTTAGCGGCCGTGTCGGCGAGCAGGTCGCCTCGCCGCTGTGCACGATCGTGGACGACGGCACAATGAGTCAACGACGCGGCTCGCTGTCCGTCGACGACGAGGGTACGCCGGGCAGCTACAACGTCCTCGTCGAGGACGGCGTACTTCGCGGTTACATGCAGGACAAGCTCAACGCCCGGCTCATGGGAGTGGCGCCAACCGGGAATGGCCGCCGCGAGTCCTTCGCGCACATACCGATGCCGCGCATGACCAACACCTATATGCTCGCCGGCCCCCACGATCCCGGCGAGATCATCGCGTCCGTCGACAAGGGTCTGTATGCGCCGAACTTCGGTGGCGGCCAGGTCGACATCACGTCCGGCAAGTTCGTTTTCTCGGCGAGCGAGGCCTACCTGATCGAAGGCGGCAAGGTTACGACGCCGGTCAAGGGCGCCATGCTGATCGGCGATGGCCCGGAGGCGTTGACGAAGATCTCTATGGTCGGCAGCGACCTTGCGCTCGATACGGGCGTCGGCACCTGCGGCAAGGAAGGCCAGTCGGTGCCCGTTGGGGTTGGCCAGCCGTCGCTCAAGATCGACGAGCTGACGGTCGGCGGCACGAGCTGAACCGTCACCTGCAGCTTTGACATAACAACAAAGCCGTCGACGTCTCAGTGCATGCTGTGCGGTGCCTCACTGCATCGCCTCGTCGGCTGCGCTACCGTCGTCAACGCATTGACTTGGAAGGCGGACATGGCATTCGACAACACCATTACCGAAAACGATCTCGACCAGGACGGCCTCGCCTTTGTCGAGGGCCTGCGTAATCGCCAGGGCGACCCGGATCTCGATGTCGACGGCATGTCTGACTCGATTCTTGCGCGCATCCTGAGGCTCTTCAGGCTGGCCTGAGTCTAAGGCGCGGCGGGCGACCGCGGCGCTAAGCTGCTGACTTTATTGGTCTAGTTCCGGGACGACAGCCTGGCTGCAAGCGCCGCTGGCGCATTTCGGACTGGACCCCCGTCGGGTGCGCAGTAACAATGAGCGGCCGTCTGTCATGGGCCTCACCGCATGTGGATTGCCAAGCCGGTGTACGAATCTCTCCCGTACTTCTACCTCTCGGCCGGAGTGGTCTCCCTGTTAGGCGGTATGTACGTGAACTACGGCTTATGGCCCTTTGTATGCTTCGCAACGGGATTCGGCTGCATAGCCGGTGGTCTGGCCGTACTTCTGAAGCGTCGTGACGCCAGACGCAACAAGCGTCCTGTGCGGCACGAGCAGTGAACAGTTGCTTAGTTGCCGAAGGCGGAGGCTTCGTCGTCCCCGACGACACGGTCTAAGCGAAGGTCGTAGTAGACGAGTTCGTGAACGCCGAGGGTAACGACGTCGCCATGTTGCAGTCGATAAGACTTAACCTGTTTTTCGTTGACGAAGATTCCATTGGTACTGTTGAGATCCTCGATCGTCGCACCGTTGTCGTCTGTCACTAATTGGGCATGGTGACGGCTGACGAAGCGACTGTTGACGTAGACGTCGTTATCCGGACTGCGGCCGATAATCGCCCGTCCCGTGGGGAAGCTCTGCTCGGAAACGGTTTCGCCGTTATGGCGTAGCTCGAGTCGGGTGAGAAAGGTTGTGGAGATTGCTGGCGCCGCATTTTCTTTCTTCAACTCGGGAAAGACGCCTGACCCGTTTTCGTGCTTGTCCCAATCGAGCTCATTGATAGCGCTCATTACGTCTTCAACGGTAACCGTGTCTTTCTCGTCCGCGAAAGCGCACAGGAGCGATGAGTCGCAAAGCGTATTGATGAGTCTTGGAACGCCGCCAGAGTACCTATGGATGAAGTCATAACTCTCGCTATCGAACAGGTCACCCTCCGTCCGTCCGGCAACTGCCAGGCGATGCTCAATGTAGTCGCGCATGTCAGAAGCGTTTAGCGGTCCAAGGTGAAACCGCAGGCGTACGCGTTGTACGAGCTGCTTCATTCGAGGCGAATCTAGTTTCTGGCGAAGTTCCGGCTGCCCGGCGAGAATAATCCTTAGCACCTTCTCCTTGCGAGTCTCGATCCCGGAGAGCATACGCACTTCCTCGAGCACCTTGCGGGAGAGATTCTGTGCTTCATCCACAATCAGGAGAACCTTCTTTCCGGCCGCGTATTGCTCGATCAGGAAAGTGTTCAAGATGTCGAGTAGTTCGACTTTTTCCTTGCCGAAGGGCTTGAAGCCGAATTCAACCAGAATTGCCTGCAAGAACTCGCGATCGTTAAGCTGGGTTTGCGAGACCATGGCGTAGACAACCTCATCATCGAGTTCCGAAAGGAACGAGTGAAGTAGCGTTGTCTTCCCTGAGCCAATGTCACCGGTGATAACGACGAACCCGTCTGCAAGCCAGATCGTCGACTCCATGTAGGCCTTCGCCCGAGCATGTTGCTTGCTCCAGTACAGGAAGTCCGGATCGGGCGTCAGCCGGAACGGCTGCTCTTTCAGGTTAAAGTGTTCTAGGTAAGACATCGATCCGGGTGTTTAAGGCCAAACTGTAGGCTTGCGTTTTGTCAAGAGTTTACCCGCTTTTCCGGGCAGACGGCTATAGAGCAGTCCCGAAGTCGGGTGTGGACCCCGTCACAGAATCGCCGATCTCCCGCAGCATCCGGTCGCGCTCCAGAGCCGTGTTCGCGACGATCGTAATGTGCCCGAGCTTGCGGCCCGGGCGCGCCGATTTGCCATAGTCATGCAAGGTCGTCCCCGGACGGTCGATCTCGCGCGCCGCAGCGGGTATCTCGCCAATGAGGTTCAGCATGCCAGCATGCTGCGCGACGCCGGCAGGCCGGGGTTCGTCGCCGGCGACCGCGACGAGGTGATTGGCGAACTGACTGGTTTCCGCACCCTCGATCGTCCAGTGCCCCGAGTTGTGCACTCGAGGTGCGAACTCATTGGCCAGCAGCCGGCCGTCGCTGACGAAGAGCTCGAGTGCGAGCGTGCCGACGTAGTCGAGTTCCTCGAGCATCCGTCGAATAGCGACGTCCGCCTGTGCATCGAGCTCGGGCGAGACGACTGGTGCGCGCGAGTAGCGAAGAATACCGCCTTCGTGGATGTTGTGTGTCAGCGGATAGCGCTCGATGCTGCCGCTAAGGCTACGAGTGGCAATGGCTGACACCTCGAAGTCGAAGGGCACAAAAGCTTCGGCAATGAGTGGGCTGCCGCTGAGCGAGTTCCACGCGTGGTCGAGGTCGTCCGCGCCGCGAACGACTGCCTGTCCCTTGCCGTCGTAGCCGAGTCGCCGCGTCTTAAGCACGAGCGGCAAACCCAGCTTTTTCGCCGCCGCATCGAGATCGTCGCGCGAGTCGACCGCGTGCCAGCCAGGTAGCGCTATATCGAGCGACTCGAACAGCTCTTTCTCCGACATCCGGTCCTGTGCACGGGCCAAAGCGGCGGGTGGTGGAAAGACGGGGTAGTCGTGTGCCAGCGGCTCGAGGGCCGAGACGGGTACGTTCTCGAATTCGTAGGTCAGTGCGTCGCAGCGTGCGGCAAGGCGCAGAATGGCGTCTCTATTGTCGAACGCCGCAGTCGTCACCGGGCCCGCCGCGGCCGCCGGCGGCTGTGGTGAAGGGTCGAGAAACTCGCAATCGATGCCGAGCGCCTTGCCGGCCTCGCCAAGCATGAGACCGAGCTGGCCGCCGCCAATGATGCCGATGCGCACGGGCTCAGGCCGATGGGTCAGGGTTGTCGAGTACCCGTTCTGTCTGAGCGCTTCGATAGTCGTCGAGCGCGGATGCCACGGCAGGGTCCGAATCGGCGAGCATCGCAGCGGCGAGCAAAGCGGCGTTAATCGCGCCGGCCCGGCCGATAGCCAGGGTTCCGACCGGGACGCCCGCGGGCATCTGCACAATGGACAGCAGCGAATCCTGGCCGCTCAGGGCTTTTGATTGCACGGGTACGCCAAGCACAGGGACCCGGGTCTTGGCTGCCGCCATCCCCGGCAGGTGTGCGGCGCCGCCCGCGCCGGCAATGATGACCTTGAGGCCGCGCTCGAGCGCAGTGTCGGCGTAGTCGAAGAGCAGGTCTGGCGTCCGGTGGGCGGACACGACGCGAACTTCATACTCGACGCCGAGCGCGTCGAGTGTCTCGCATGAATGGCGCATCGTGTCCCAGTCGGACTTCGAGCCCATGATGATGCCAACGCGTTTGCTCATTCCCTTTCGATTCCTTCTGCTGTTTCCAGCGCCGCGTGCACGATCCTGAACAACTCGCGGCGTGCCGTCTTGATACTGCGTTCGCTGCGCGATGGTGACAGATCACCGAGCAGTGCGCAGAGCGACGCTTCGTCAACGCCGGTCGCCTCGACGCATTCGTCGACGACGTCGGCACCTTCCGCGACAAGGCGATCCCGCCATGCTTCTGCACGCCTGAAGCGCCGCTTGGCGGCAAGACTGTCACCCTGCAAGCGATCCAGCGCGCGGACAATCGCGTCCGCCTCGGACTGCCGCAGCAGTTTGGCGATCAGCTGTCGCTGTCGCCGCAAAGCGCCGTGTGCTCGCATGCCTTTTGCCGCCAGCACCGCATCCTTGAGGCGCTCGTCGAGGGGCAGGGCATCAAGGTCGGACGGCTTCAGCGCAATCAGCGCCTCGCCCAATCGCTTGAGGTCCTGGTCCGCGCGCTTCAGTGCGCTTTTGCTGGGTTTTGCATCAAGCACCGGCTAAGCTACCTCGCTGTCGCCCGCGGCTTAAGGGCCGGGGAGTCTACCACGGGGACGCTATTCGCCCCAGCAAGCACGAGGCTTTATGAACGACGTCACATCGCGTCCCGCTGCCGCCGGACCGGATCTCGAGGCGGTCATCCGCATTGCTCTCGATGAGGCCAGCAAGCTTGGCGTTGACCAGGCCGAGGCCGCGGCGAGTCTCGATACCGGCCTTTCGGCAACGGCGCGTCTCGGCGAGGTCGAGAACCTCGAATACACCAACGACCGGGGCATTGGCGTCACGGTTTACAAGGCGCAGCGGAAAGGCAGCGCGAGTACTTCCGAGCTCAGCGCCGAGGCGATACGCGACGTCGTCAGGAAGGCGGCGTCGTTCGCAAGGTATACGGCGGAGGACGAGCACAGCGGGCTTGCCGACGCGGCGCTCATGGCGTCAAGCCCAATTGATCTCGATCTCGACCACCCATGGCACCTCGATGCGGAGGCGGCGGTCGAACTCGCGATCGAGTGCGAAGCGGCCGGCCGGGGTGTCGACAAGCGCATCAATAACTCGGAAGGCGCAACGGTAGCGAGTAACCGGGGCATCCGCGCCTACGGCAATACGCACGGCTTCTTCGGCCAGTTCGCGAAAACCAGCCACAGTATCACCTGCGTGCTGCTGGCCGATCTCGACGGTGCCATGCAGCGCGACTACTACTACACGGCGGCGCGTACCGCCGATGAGCTCGCCAGTGCGTCTGCCGTCGGCGAGGAAGCGGCGCGGCGCACGCTGGCGCGACTCGGCGCCGAAAAGCTCTCGACACGCAGTGCACCGGTCCTGTTCGTTCCCGAACTGGCGCGCGGGTTTGTCGGCCACGCGATCGGTGGCCTGATGGGCGGCGCGCAGTACCGCAAGGCTTCGTTCCTGCTGGGTGCGAAAGGCGAATCCCTGTTCCCTGATTTCGTCAGCGTCAGCGAGCGGCCGCATATCCCGCGCGCAATGGCGAGTGCAGCCTACGATTCCGAGGGCGTAGGCACCTGGGACCGGGAAATCATCGATGAGGGTCGTATTGCCGACTACGTGCTGTCGAGCTATTCGGCGCGACGCCTCGGGCTGGAGAGCACCGCGAATGCGGGCGGGCCGCAGAACCTCGTCGTCTCGGCCAACGCCGGCAACCTGGAGTCCCTCATCAGCGAGATGGGCACCGGGCTCATCGTCGAGGAGCTCATCGGACAGGGCGTCAACACCGTTACCGGTGACTACTCACGCGGCGCGGCGGGTCACTGGGTGGAAAACGGCGAGATTCGTTTCCCGGTTCATGAGGTCACGATTGCCGGCAACCTCCGCGACCTGTACCAACGCGTCGAACGTATCGGCGACGATCGCGACCTGCGCGGCGGCATTCGCTGCGGTTCGCTCCTCGTCGGCGAAATGATGATTGCGGGCGCCTAGTCGGGCATCTGGTCCGGTTGAGCGTCGGCGTCCAGGAGGTCAGCGAGCGTCTTGCCGCCAACCGTGCCGTTGACCGCGGCATCGAGCTGTTCGCCCAGATGCTCGACCGGTCCCGTCCAGTCGGGCATCTCCTGTGATCCTGTGATGCCCTCGCGTCGAACGACGGCAAGAATCTCGTCGAGGTGAATCCGCGCTATGTCGCGTCCCGGCTGCAGTTGCTCCTTTTCCGTCAGTATCAGGAGTCCTGCCGCCTCCAGCCGCTGCGCCGTCGGCGCAATCGCCAGCGACGGGATGCCGAGCCGGTCGGCGATCTGCTGTAGCCCGATGCCGTCGTGTGGATCGCGGAAAGCCTCGCCCACCATGTACATGATGTTGAGCGCCAGTCGCTCACGCATCGAATTGGACAGCCTCGGTTCCTGGCGTCCGGGTCGCAGGTAGGCCGGGTTCTGGACGTAGAAAGCGATCTGCGCGCCGATCAGGAGGATCAGCCAGTTGAGATAGAGCCAGAGCAATGCGGCGATCGGGATCGCAAAGCCTGCGTACACGGCCTCGCGAGCACTGGAGTTGATGACGAAGGTGGCGAATACCGCGCTGAGCGTGGCCCACATGATGCCCGCGGCAAAGCCGCCGACAATCGCAGACGGCAGCCTGACCTTGGTGTTCGGCATGAACACGTACAGGAAGGAAAACACCGCCATGATCATGAAGTAGGGCGTCAGTTCGCCGAGCTGGACCATGACCGGACCGAGCAGCTGGTTTGCCATGAGCCACTGCACCAGTGCCTCGTTCTGCAGCGTCGTCAGGAGACCCAGAGCCATCACGACCATAACCGGGCCAATCAACAGGACAAAAACGTACTCGGTGAAGCGACGGGCAAAGTTCTGCCGCTTGTTGACGTACCAGACGTAGTTGAAGCTTTCCTCGATCTTGGCAACCATCGATATTGCCGTATACATGAAGAAGGCGAGGCCGATCGTTCCCAGCACGCGGCCGTTGACGTTGTTGACGAGCGTGATGAGCTGGTTCGTCCACTCGACGCCCTTGTCGCCGAAGGGCTCGAAAAAGCGGAAGAGCTGCTCCTCGTAGGTACGATGAACGCCGAATCCCTTGAGCACCGAAAAGCTGAACGCGAGCAACGGCACAATCGACATGAGCGTCGAGTAGACAAGGCTCATGGCGCGCAGTGTGAGCTGCCCTGAAAAGAAGTCGCGAAGTACCGCGTACAAATAGCGCAGCAGCGCCGCGAGGATGCGACCCGGCAGACCGTAACGCTCGAGCATGTCGCCCCAGACGACACGATCGAGGAGTTCATCGACGGACAAGCGCAGAGTTTCGCCTTTCGCCACCATGGCTGGATTGTACCCTGTGCGTCGCGACTGTCTCTGGATATCGATCACGAATTCGCCCAGACTGGCGCGCCGCCAACGGGAGACGAGATGCCGCAGAGATCGGGCTACGCCGAACGTATCGTCTGCATGACCGAGGAAACGACCGAGACGCTGTACGCGCTGGGAGAGGACGACCGTATCGTCGGCATTTCGGGGTTCACCGTGCGCCCACCGCGTGCGCGCAAGGAAAAGCCGAAGGTCTCAGCGTTCACGAGCGCCAAGATCGATCGCATCCTCGAACTCGAGCCTGACCTCGTCCTCGGCTTCTCGGATCTGCAGGCAGACATTGCCGCGGAGCTCGTTCGCCGCGGTGTTGACGTGCACGTGTTTAACCACCGTTCCGTCGACGGGATCTTTCGCATGATCCGCACGGTTGGTGCGCTGGTCGGGGCGCAGGAGAAGACTGAGGCTTACGTCGCAAGTCTCGAGGCGGGCCTCGATACCATCCGCGAGTCGGCGGCGCGTCTCGAGCGCCGGCCGCGTGTGTACTTCGAGGAGTGGGACGAGCCACTCATCAGCGGTATTCGCTGGGTGTCCGAGCTCGTTGCAATAGCCGGCGGCGACGATGTTTTCCCGGAGCTGGCTGCGGAGTCCCTCGGCAAGCACCGTATCATCGCAGAACCGGGCGAAGTCATTCACCGCCGGCCGGATATTGTGTTCGGCTCCTGGTGTGGCAAGAAGTTTCGCCCGCAACGCGTCGCCGAGCGGAGCGGCTGGGACGCCGTACCGGCCGTCCGGAGTGGCGATGTCTACGAGATCAAATCCGCCATCATCCTGCAGCCCGGTCCGGCGGCGCTGACGGACGGACTTGCCGAGCTACACGGCAGGATCGAGGCGTGGGCGCGCGGTCAGGCGGCGGGCTGAGTCAGCAGCCGGTACGCCTCCTGGTATTTCTCCGCCGTCTTGAGGCCGATCGCCTCCGGCAGGTGCGGGCCGGGTGCCGTTTTGTCCCAGTCGAGCGTGTCGAGGTAGTCGCGCACGAACTGCTTGTCGAAACTTGGCGGGCTGATGCCCGTGCGGTAGCTCGCGGCCGGCCAGAACCGTGACGAGTCGGGCGTCAGCACTTCGTCGATCAGGTACAGCTTGCCTTCCGCATCGACGCCGAACTCGAACTTGGTGTCGGCAATAATGATGCCGCGGGCCGCGGCATGGTCACGGGCACGTTGGTAGATCTCCATGCTTGCGTTGTGCACCTGTTCCGCGAGGCGCTCGCCGACCAGGTCCTCGACGTCGGCATAGCTGATGTTCTCGTCGTGCTCGCCGACGTCCGCCTTGCTCGCCGGTGTAAACAGCGGGGCCGGCAATTGTTCCGCCTGGGTGAGTCCTTCCGGCAAGTCGATGCCGCAGACGGCACCGGTGTCGAGATAGTCGCGCCAGCCCGAGCCGATCAGGTAGCCACGGACCACGGCCTCCACTGGCAGCGGCTTGAGTCGCTTCACCACGAGCGAGCGTGTCCGCAGTTCATCACACAGCGCGCTGTCGCCAAGCACGTCGTCCACCGTGAGTTCGGTGAGCTGGTTATCGATCACATCGCCCATGCGGTGGAACCAGAACAGCGAAATGCGGGTCAGCAGCTCGCCCTTACCGGGTATCGGGTCAGGCAGGATGACGTCATAGGCCGAGAGCCGGTCGGTCGTGACGATGAGCAGGTGGTTGTCATCGACACCGTAGATATCGCGGACCTTGCCGCGTCCCAGGAGCGGCAGTTCCGGAATAGAGGATTCGAACAGGGCGTCTGGCATGGGTCTCACGGTGGATCGGCAGTTCAGGCGCGATCATTACCAGAAGCTCCCTCGCTGGCAAGCGCGCATTGCCCGAAGGCAACCGTTAGGATACGCGCATCAACACTCGAAGGAAGCGAATGTACTGGGGCAAGGTCATCGGCACGCTACTTGGCGCGGCGACGCTGAAGCCTGGCTTCGCGCTGCTGGGGCTGGTGCTTGGGCACCAGTTCGATCGCGGCTTTGCAAGTCGATTCCGAGCCTTTCGCGATGCCGGGGAGCGCCCGGGTACTGTGCCGAAAGGCTTTCCGGAAGTGCTGTTCCAGGTCATGGGGCATCTCGCAAAGGCGGACGGGCGCGTCAGCGAGGACGAAATCCGCGCGGCGCGTTCCGTCATGCACCGCCTGAACCTCGGGCCCGCCGCGGCACGCCGTGCGATCAACGATTTCGAAGACGGCAAGCGCCGTGATTTCCCGCTACTGTCTACTGTTCGACGGCAGCGCCGGGCCGCGCTGCGACGCCCCGAACACCGCCTGCTGTTTGTACGCCTGCTCCTCGAGGTTGGCCTCTCCAAACCGCGCATGAGCACGGGCGAACGGGCGCTGGTCTGGGACATTTGTTCGGAGCTCGAGATTGGTCGTGTCGATCTCGCGCAGATCGAGGCGATGCTGCGCGCGCAAAAGGGCTTTCGCCAGTCGCCGGCGGGCAACGCCGACAAAGGCCGCGTCAGCGCGGCGTACGCTACCCTCGGCATCGCACCCGACGCCAGCAACGACGACATCAAGCTCGCCTATCGCCGGCTGATGAATCGCAACCACCCAGACAAGATTGCGGCAAAGGGACCGGCCGCAGACGAACTGGCCGCGGCCGAGAAGCGGACCAGGGAAGTTCGCGAAGCCTACGAACTGCTCAAGACGCGGCGCTCGATCCGCTGAGGCAGAGGCGCTACGGCGCTCGCCGGATTGCGGTACAGTCTCGGCTCGACCATCCGGAGCCTGAGCCTTGCAACCCTTGATTGCCCCCTCGATCCTGTCCGCGGACTTTGCACGCCTCGGTGAAGAAGTTGACGCGGTGCTCGACGCCGGTGCTGACATCGTGCATTTCGACGTCATGGACAACCACTACGTACCGAACCTGACGATTGGACCCCTCGTTTGCGATGCGCTGAGGAGCTACGGGGTCACAGCGCCAATCGACGTGCACCTGATGATAGAACCCGTCGATCGCATCGTGCCGGATTTCGCCAAGGCGGGGGCCAGCTACATTACGTTCCATCCCGAAGCGAGCCGGCATATCGATCGGACGCTTGGCCTGATCCATGAGCACGATGTGAAGGCGGGTCTCGTGTTCAATCCCGCTACGCCGCTCGACTGGCTGGACCATGTGATCGACAAGGTCGACATGATCCTGATCATGTCGGTCAATCCGGGTTTCGGCGGTCAGACATTCATCCCGGCGGCGCTGGACAAGCTTCGCCTCGCGCGGGAGCGTATTGATGCAAGCGGTCGGGAGATTCGGCTCGAGATCGACGGCGGCGTCAAGGTCGGCAATATCGGTGAGACTGCGTCGGCGGGTGCCGACACTTTCGTTGCAGGGTCGGCGATCTTCGGTAGCGACGACTACGCCGCGACGATCAGCGCAATGCGCGCCGAAATCGAGAAGGCGTGATACGGCACCAGCACCCGGCCTCGATGAGGGCCGGGCGCTGTTCCGGGAATCAGAGTTTGCGGTTCGGCCGGGCGCCGTAGACGACGATCGTCTTGCCGCTCGCGGACACGAGGCCCTGTTCTTCGAGCACTTTCAGTACGCGTCCCGCCATCTCGCGAGAGCAACCCACGAGCCGGCTGAGTTCCTGGCGGCTGACCTTGATCTGCATGCCGTCGGGATGGGTCATCGCGTCGGGTTCGTTGCACAGGTCCATGATGGCGTGGGCAACGCGGCCCGTCACGTCGACGAACGCGAGATCGCCGAGCTTCCGGTTGGTGCGGTCGAGGCGGGTCGCCAGCTGCGTCGCCAGTTCGAAGACGAGCCCCGGGCTCTCGCTGGCGATTTGCCGGAAACGGGGATAGGTCATTTCGGCAATCTCGCACTCGGTGCGCGTCCTTACCCAGGCGCTCCGGGTCGGCTGCTCATAGAAGAGACCCATCTCACCGAAGAACTGTCCCTTGTTGAGATAGGCCAGCACCATTTCATTGCCGTCTTCGTCCTCGATCATGACTTCGACGGATCCGTCGACGATGTAATAGAGCACGTCGGGCAGATCGCCGGCGTGAATCATGACGGTTTTTGACGGAACGGTGCGAACCCGGCAATAACTCAAAAAACGGTTAATCGCCGGTACATCGCTCAGTGTTTTGGCAGTCGTTTGCATGAATCGGGCCCCTAATCGCTCAAGCGCCTCTCTTTTAAACCTTTTTTATTAGCAGAGCAAGCTAAGTCTGTGTTTTTTCTCGGATCCTTGCCTGCAGAGGCAGGGCTCCCTAAATCCTGTAGGCCGTCCCGGTCATTACCCGGGCCGTCAGCCGCATGAGTCGCTGAACAACCGCCGGCAGCTCGGCGGCGCCGGCTTCTCGAGCATGTTCGCCGTGCACCTCTTCTTCGTCCCGCATCTGTCGAACGACAGCCCGGCTGCGTTCGTCCTGTTCGGGCAGCCCTTCAAGATGACTGTCGAGGTGTTCGCAGACCTGGCGCTCTGTCTCGGCGATGAAGCCTAAGCTCCAGCGATCACCGAGGATTCCGCTGGCGGCGCCTATAGCGAATGAACCGGCGTACCACAGCGGGCTCAGGCGGCTCGGCATCTCGCCGAGCTCACGCAGTCGGCGCTCGCACCAGGCAAGGTGATCGAACTCCTCGACCGCGGCTTCCTTGATCTGAGCCTCGATGCCCTGGTCACGGGCAACCGCCGCGTGGCCCTGGTAGAGCGCCTGCGCAGCGACCTCTCCCGCATGGTTAACGCGCATCAAACCGGCGGCGTGGCGGCGCTGTTCGTCATTGAGCTCGGCCTCGCCGACCGACTCGGCCGGATAGGGCCGGGTAGCGTCTCCGGCCGGTGCTGCAACTGTCCGCAGTGCGTTATTCGCGCTCGACAACAGACGGTCGAGCGGCGTCAGTTTTCTCGTTTCCATGCCGTAATTATACCGGGGATGAAGACAATAGTTGACGAAACGGGTGGCCGAGTCGCCAATTGATCGGCATACTCCGCGCCGCTCGAGTCATCGAAACGACAAACATTCGAACAAGGGGTTTCATCATGCCTGACCGCAATCTGCTGCTTGCCGTGCTACTGCTGGTATTCACGCTGCCCGTATTTGCCGCGGAAGAAGAGGAAGAGGGCGACGATCCACTGTCTGGCACCGTGTCATTCGGCTACCTTGCCACGACCGGTAACACCGAAACGACCAGTCTCGATACCCAGGCATCAGCCGCGTACGTTGTCGGACGCTGGGAGCACAGTGCCAGCGGCCAGGCCTTCACCTCGTCGGAAAACAACGTCACCAACGCCGAGTACTACACGGCCCGCTGGCGCAGCCGCTGGGACCTGACCGACAAGGACTTTTTCTTCGGGCGCCTGAACTGGCGCAAGGACCGTTTCGGCGCCTTCGACACCCAGTTCTCGCAGACGCTCGGTTACGGTCGTCGCATCCTTGAAAACGAGCGGCACACGCTGAACGCCGAGATCGGTGCTGGTGCCCGGCAGTCGACGGACCAGCTGGACATCGACACGGACGAAACGATCTTGTTTGCGGGCCTCGACTACGCGTTCGCGATTAGCGAGAACTCCACGTTCACCCAGGAATTCACGATCGAGTCGGGCGACGTGAACACGTTCTTCGAGTCGAAATCGGCCATTTCCGCGCAGCTCATCGGCGCACTGTCGCTCGTGGCGTCGTACACGATTCGCAGTAACACCGATGTGCCGGTGGACACCGAGAAAACCGACACGCAAACGGGTGTATCGCTGGAATACCGCTTCTGAGCCACCCGGCGCTATCCCATGGCTGCGTCGGCCAGCCTAAGCAGCTGATTTTTCAGTTCTAATAGGGTGCACCCACCGGTCGCACCCGGCCTTCACCGGTGTTTGCATTGGCAGAGGGTTCCAAGTAGAATCTCGCGCCTTTCGCCCGTCCGCGCGCCCGGAAGAGCCACGGCCGGCGCTACACCGGTGCCAGACGCTGCCAGCGGCGGCCTACCGGGCTAACAACCTGTTCCTTACGGAAATACTGATCATGAAGACCTTTTCTGCAAAGCCTGCAGAGGTGCGCCGCGACTGGTACGTGGTGGATGCGACCGGCAAGACGCTCGGCCGCCTGTCGACGGAAATTGCCCGTCGCCTGCGGGGCAAGCACAAGCCTGAATACACGCCGCACGTCGACACGGGCGACTACATTGTTGTCATCAACGCGGAAAAAGTTCGCGTCACGGGCAACAAGCTGAAGGACAAGATGTACCACCGGCACACGGGCTACATCGGCAATCTCAAGTCGACGTCCCTGGAAAAGCTCCTGGACGAGCATCCCGAGCGGGCTATCGAGTACGCCGTGAAGGGCATGATGCCGCGTGGACCGCTAGGCCGGAAGATGCTGTCGAAGCTGCGTGTCTTTGCAGGACCCGAACACACTCACACGGCGCAACAGCCGATCCCGCTCGACGTCAACGCGTAACGGGCGAGAGGATTACAGGACTATGACTGATACCCATTTCTACGGCACTGGCCGCCGCAAGACATCGACGGCACGCGTGTTTATTCGTCCCGGCACCGGCGCGATCAAGGTAAACAACCGCGACCTGGAGACGTTCTTCGGCCGCAAGACGGCCCAGATGATCGTTCGCCAGCCGCTCGAGCTCGCCAACCTCGTCGGCAAGTTCGACGTTACGGCGACCGTCATCGGCGGCGGCACAACCGGCCAGGCTGGCGCCATTCGTCACGGCCTCACGCGCGCGCTGATGGAGTACGACGAGTCGCTGCGCTCGCCGCTGCGCAAAGCCGGTTTCGTGACCCGCGATGCCCGCGAAGTCGAGCGCAAGAAGGTTGGTCTGCGCAAGGCGCGTCGCGCTACGCAGTACTCGAAGCGCTAAAGATCCACGTCACCCATTATTTGGGGGATCGTCTAGCGGTAGGACTACGGACTCTGACTCCGTCAACCCAGGTTCGAATCCTGGTCCCCCAGCCAAATAAAAGGGCCCCAACGGGGCCCTTTTTTTGGCTGGAGGTTCCCAGGAATGAACCTTCGTTCGACAAAACGCGTCAGCGTTTTGGACGCCGGCGCCAAGCGCCGGCGGGGCAGAGCCCCGAGGATCGAGCCTTCGGTTCGACGCTGGACAAACGCCTTGTAGGAGCGGCTTTCAAGCCGCGACCGCACCGTCGGCGAATTAGTACGCAGCCGGGCGTTAGACCCGCATTTCCCGAACGCCGGTGTCCCCACCAATCAGCAGTACATCGGCACTGCGCTGGGCGAACAGCCCGACGGTGACCACGCCCGGAATCTGGTTGAGCCGGTTTTCCATCTCGATGGGATTGCTGATGTCGAGGTCCCTGACGTCGAGGATGTGGTTGCCGTTGTCGGTAACGAAGCCCTCGCGCCACACCGGCTGTGCGCGGAGCTTTAACAGGCGTCGACTAACAAACTCCTGGGCCATCGGCAGCACCTCGACCGGCAACGGGAAAGTGCCGAGCAACCCGACGAGCTTGCTCTCGTCGACGATGCAGACAAACCGCCTCGAGGCGCCCGCGAGAATCTTCTCTCGCGTGAGTGCACCGCCGCCGCCCTTGATGAGCTGCAGGCGCTTGTTGCTCTCGTCAGCACCGTCAATGTAGGTGTCGAGGCGACCGCCGGCTTCGTTCAGCGTAGTCACCGTGAAACCCTGCCCCTCGAGCAGCGCGGTCGTTGCACGCGAGCTGGACACAACGATATCGATCCGCTCGCGAACCCGCGGCAGCATCTCGATCAGAAAATTGACCGTCGACCCGGTGCCGACGCCGAGCGCCGTGCCGGGTTCGATGAAATCTAGCGCAGCCTCGGCAGCTGCCCGTTTGTTGTCGGAACTCATAGCGCTAACCGCAGCGGAGCGGTCCAATCCCCAAGCGGGGCGAGCTTAAACGATCGGCAAGAGAACTACCATGACCGAGTCCCCAAACGAGAAGTGCCCGCTCAAGAGCGGGCACTTCATGGCCTGTATGTCCCCGGCGTTGCCGCTGAATTCAGCAGCCCGGGAGCAGGCTAGTAGGAGCTAGCGCTTCCTGCGCGTAGACGCTTTCTTCCTGGTCGAGCGCTTGGCGGTCTTTTTCTTGGCCGCTTTCTTCTTGGTCTTGCGCTTCGTGACCTTCTTTTTCTTCGCTACTTTCTTCTTGGCTTTTTTCTTAGCAGCTTTCTTTTTGGTCTTCCGTTTGGTGACCTTCTTTTTCTTGGCAGCTTTCTTCTTGGTCTTACGCTTCGTGACCTTCTTTTTCTTCGCTGCTTTCTTCTTGGTCTTCCGTTTGGTGACCTTCTTCTTCTTCGCTACTTTCTTCTTCGCCTTTTTCTTGGCGACTTTCTTCTTGGTCTTACGTTTTGCGACCTTCTTCTTCGTCTTACGCTTAGCGACCTTCTTCTTGGTCGTGCGCTTCTTCGCGGCTGCTTTCTTGCGAGCCGGTTTCTTCGCAACGCGTTTCGTCACTTTCTTCTTTGTGACTTTGCGTTTTGAAGCCTTCTTCTTACTAGCTTTCTTGGTAGCCATGGTTCTCTCCGTGTCGGGTACCCGGCGTTGAGTATACGCAACAAATGCTAAAAATCCAGCGAGAACAGTGTTGTAGGAGAAGTGCGTCACAAACTCAAAAACGTGACGTTTTCGCGCGTTGCTTTCTAGTGCTCGAGAACAGAAAAAACCGGCGTCGTGCAGACCGGCAGTAACGTGTCCTGTTCGATCTTGGAACGAGCGAAGAACTCAAATCAGCATTGCGAGCGGCGACGGCCTTACGCTTGCCAGAGCGACCGCCAAATGCACGGTTGCCGGCGCCGTTCAGTTGCGTCGCTATGCTCGTCTGTGCGCGCTTCCGCTCTCTGTAACAACGTCGGAAACCCCTATATCCCATGGGTTTGGCGCGAATGCCGCACACCGCTGACATTCGTAGGCGACACCCGTAAGTACCGGCGGCAACGTGCGGTGGCGTGTCCTTTTGAACGCGAAGGCACGGTCGTAGAAACCGCCGCCCATCCCGATCCGGTGCAATGCGTCATCGAAAGCAGCGACGGGCACAATGACCCAATCGATGCGTTGGACCGCAATAATCGGAGCGTTCGTCGGCTCCCAGATTCCGAAGCGATTTCTCGCGAGCGACGAATCCGGTTGCAGCAGGCAGAACGCCATCTCGTGTTGCCGCGTTATTCGCGGCGCAAATACTCTCTTGCCCGCAGCCCACGCGATCGATATCAGGGAGTCGAGACTGACTTCGTCCGCACTGGAAAGATAGACGCCGATCGTGTTCGCTCTCTGGAAGCGACGACTTCGTATCAGCTGCCGACAGACGGCGGCCGATGCGGTCGCCCGATAGCTCTCCGATAGCGCTCGGCGCGCGTCGAGACTTTGCCTGCGAAAGATGTCTTGCATGGCTCAGGCGCTATGCAACGAGAAGAGAATTAAGAAGGCGCCTCCCGCCTGTGCCGTTACGGACCGTCGCTCTCGAACCAGAGCAACAGGTGGGGCCAGCCGTGATCGCAACAGGCTTACCGACGAATCGGCCCTGCTCAAATGCTATCGACAGAACACGGCCCCAAGGTGGGTATTTAGGGTCGAAAGGTATCCAGGTACGTATTCGAACACCGCAGGAGGCGCCAGAACCGAGAGTTTACCGCGTCACAGGCTGAGTTGCTGTGCTTCACCAAGCGCAGAGTCCACGCGGTCTGCAATGGTCCGCAGCCGGTCGCTCACGTCACCGTCGAGCTCCCGGTCGCGAGCCTGGGCACGCAGCAGGTCGTTGGCCATATTCAGCGCCGCCATTACCGCAATGCGGTCAAGGCCGACCACTCGTCCCGTATTCTGAATTTCACGCATGCGCTCGTTGAGCATCTCGGCGCAGTCGAGCAGCTCGGTGCGTTCGGATGCCGGACAGGCGACCTGGTACTCCTTGTCGAGTATGCGCACGCTGACTTGGGTAAACGGTTCGTTCATTGCTGGCTCCCGGGGCCTCGTGTGGCGCGCCCCGCCGCTGTGTGGATCAGGATCCCTGCTCCATCGCCTTGAGACGACCGATCATGGCTTCGACGCGGGCCCGAACCTGTTCGTTCTTCTGTAACAGGGTGGCGCGCTCGGCGGTCAGCACGTCCTGGCGCTGCTTGAGGGACTTGTTCTCGTCCTGCAGCTGGTCGCAAACCTTGACGAGAGCGTCGACTCGACTCTCGAGGCGCCGCAATTCGGTTTCGAAGCTGTTGTTGGACTGGTCTGACATCCGGCCAATATAGTCACGCGCTCGGGCAGAATCAAACGTCGACGAGCAGCGCTGACATAGCGATTACCCGGAAAGCATGGGATCATTCCGCGCTTCAGGAGGCCCTCGCAACATGCCAGACATACTTGATCACGCGAAGATAGACGCAGCGCTCAGACGTGCGGGAGCAAGCTGGGACGCGGCGCAGTCCCACGGGCTACTGACCAGCCGCCTCGCCGTGGCTGGCGTCGACGGCGGCCTTGACTGGCTGCGGCAGGTTCTCGTCGATACCGACCCGGCCAACGCGCTCGCTGCAGAGTGCAGTGAAACGCTCAACGAACTGTACGAGTTCACTCACCGGCAGCTCGATGAGCGCCAGTCGGCTTTCCAGCTGCTGCTGCCGGATGACGAGCACGGGCCTGCCGAGCGGGCTACGGCGCTCGCGCACTGGTGTGAAGGCTTCCTGCATGGCCTGGTGTCGGCCCCGCACGGCGACGATTTGAAAGAGCGCCTGGCCGCCGAGCCGCTTGCCGACATCATCAAGGATCTGCTGCAGATGACGCGGGCTGCTTTCGATGATGATGACGACCTGGAAGAAAGCGAACAGGCCTACAGCGAACTCGTCGAGTACGCGCGCGTTGCTGCCCAGCTCGCTTACGAAGAGCTTGCCGAGATCAGGGAGCGCGGCGGCAACAACCCGTCGACCGTCCACTAGACAGAAATACCGACGTTCATGAAAGCTCTCGAATTTGCTCGCCGCCGCAAGCAGCTGATGCGTATGGTCGGCCCCGACGGGATTGCGATTCTGCCGTCGGCGCCGGTCGCGCGCCGCAGCCGCGATCTCGAGTATCGGTATCGTCAGGACAGCGACTTCTACTATCTCACCGGCTTCGCCGAGCCCGACGCCGTTGCCGTTCTGGCCCCGGGCCGTGACAACGGCGAGTACCTCCTGTTCGTGCGCGATCGGGATCGTAACAAGGAACTGTGGGACGGCCAGCGAGCCGGTCCGGAGGGTGCCGTCGAGGACTACGGCGCCGACGATGCCTTCCCGATCGACGACATCGACGACATTCTGCCGGGCATCATGGAGACCTGTCCCCGGGTCTACTACCAGATGGGCCTGTACCCCGAGTTCGATGTGCGCATCACCGAGTGGGTCAACTCGCTTCGCGGCCGTGCGTCGCGTGGCATTCATACACCGCATGAATACGTTGCGCTCGACCACCTGCTGCATGACATGCGCCTCTACAAGAGTCGCTCCGAGATTGCCGCGATGCGGCGATCAGCCAAGGTTGCGGTCGCCGCACACCAGCGAGCGATGCGAGCGACACGTCCCGGGCGCTTCGAGTACGAGATCGAGGCTGAATTCCGCCACGAGTTCCGATGCAATAACGCGTGGGCGTCCTACAGCCCGATCGTCGGCGGCGGCGCCAACGGCTGCGTCTTGCACTACACCGACAACGCGGCCGAGCTCAGGGACGGCGATCTGCTGTTGATCGACGCCGGTTGTGAACTCGACTACTACGCATCGGACATTACGCGAACCTTCCCGGTGAACGGAAGATTCAGCCCGGAGCAGCGTGCTGTCTACGAGATCGTGCTCGAGGCTCAGCTCGCCGCGATCGACAAGACGGTCAAGGACAATGCGTGGAACGAGCCGCACGATGCTGCCGTGCGGGTGATCACGCGGGGCCTGAAGAAGCTGGGTCTCCTCGAGGGCACGCTGCCGCGGCTGATTCGTGATGGCGCTTACCGTGAGTTTTTCATGCACCGCACGGGCCACTGGCTCGGCATGGACGTGCACGACGTCGGTGACTACAAGGTCTCCGACGAGTGGCGACTGCTCGAAAACGGCATGGTGACGACGGTCGAGCCGGGCATCTATATCCCTTCCTCGCGCAAGGTCCCGGCGCGCTGGCGCAATATCGGCATTCGGATCGAGGATGACGTTGCGGTGACGAACAAAGGCCCGGATGTCTTGTCGAAGGGCCTCGTCAAGGAACCGGACGCCATCGAGGCGTTGATGAATAGCGCATGACAGTCGAACACGAACACTACGACATCCTGATTGCCGGCGGCGGCATGGTCGGTAGCAGCCTCGCGGTTGCGCTCGAGCCCCTGGGTTTGCGCATTGGTGTCGTCGAGGCGAACGCGCGGGCAACGACGACTCAGCACCCGAGTTTCGACGAGCGTTCCACGGCATTGTCGCGGAGTACGCAGAGGAGTTTCGAAGCCATGGGGCTGTGGCCGAAGATCGTCGCGGCATCCACGCCGATCCAGAGTATCCATGTCTCCGACAAAGGGCGTTTTGGATTCGCGCATATCGATGCGGCAGAGCAGGGCGTGGAGGCGCTCGGCTATGTGTGCATCAACCGCGTGCTTGGCGGCGTGCTTGCCGAGGCACTCGATGCGGCGTCCAACGTGACGCTGCACGCGCCTGCGAGGATCGTCGGCGTCGATACGGTTGACGGCCAGCGCGCAGTGCGCGTGCAAACGGCCGATGGCGACGACGACGTGTTTACCACAGCATTGCTCGTAGTCGCCGACGGGGCGCGATCCAGTGTCCGCGACATGCTCGGAATCGGGGCGGTGGTTGAGGACTATGGACAGACAGCGCTGATCGGCAACCTGCTCACCGAGCTGCCGAACGAAGGCCGGGCCTACGAGCGCTTCACGGAATCCGGGCCGATTGCCATGTTGCCGATCAACAATGGCCGAACGGCCTTCGTCTGGATTCTCGAAACGAGCGCCGCCGAGGCCCTGCTCGAGCTCGACGACGCGGCATTCACAGCGTCGCTGCGTGAGGCATTCGGCACCCGACTCGGTGACTTTTCCCGCATTGGCAGACGGTCTTCCTATCCGCTCGGGCTGTCACGGGCGCTAAGATTGACCGCGCCCGGCGCTGTGCTCGTCGGCAATGCAGCGCATGGACTGCACCCTGTTGCCGCGCAGGGATTCAACCTGGGCATGCGCGACGTCGCGGCCTTATGTGACTGCATTGCGGATGCCCTTGGCGATGGCGCAGCGCTCGGCAATCGGCACATGCTCGAAGCCTATGCTAACTGGCGCAAGCCCGATCAGCAGAAGCTCGTCGCCTTTACCGACGGTCTCGTGAAGCTGTTCGGCAGCGAGCGTCGCGCGGTCAGGACACTGCGCAACGTCGGCATGCTCGGTTTCGACCTTGTGCCGGGCGTTCGTCGCACCTTCGCGCGGCACACGATGGGTCTCGCGGGTCGCCTGCCGCGACTCTCACGAGGCATGCCGATCGAATGAAGAACATCCTCGACATCACGATTGCCGGCGGGGGCATGACCGGGCTCGGCCTCGCGGCACTGTTAGCCGCCGACGACCGGGTCAAGATCCGGGTCATCGATGCAGGTCCGGCGCCCCTGTTCGATCCTGACGGCCCGGTCGGGCTGCGCGTAGCGGCTCTTGCACCGGCCTCGGTCGATCTGCTCGAGGCCGCGGGCGCGTGGGACTCGATCCGGAGCCGGCGCGCCTGTGCCTATGATCGTATGCAGGTCTGGGACGCCGGCGCTTCGCCGGGCGGTGCCTCGACCGTCGTCTTCGATGCGGCGGAGTTTGCGCGCGGTGAACTGGGTTTCATTGTCGAAAACGAACTCGTGCGGGCGGGTCTTTACGATGCCCTCCTCGGTACCCAGGTATTGATGGACTTCGACACCTCGATCGACGTCATCGAGCGGCGAGACGCGGGTTGGCGGCTGCAGCTTGGCAGCGGCATCGTCGAGACGGATTTGCTGATCGGGGCCGACGGCGGGCGTTCGCTGGTGCGCGAGGCAGCCGGTATCGATACGGCCCGGCACGACTACGCGCAGACGGCGCTCGTAACTCACGTACGACCGGAGCAGCCCCACAACCACACAGCATGGCAGCGATTCCTGACGACGGGCCCGATCGGTCTGTTGCCGCTTGAGGACGGTCGCGTGTCCATCGTCTGGTCGACGACACCTGCCGAGGTCGAGGCGGCGCTTGCCATGAGCGACGAGGAACTCGGCGTGACGCTCACGCGCGTCTCCGATCAGGCGCTGGGCCGCCTGACGGTCGAGGGTCCGCGCGGCGCGTTCCCGCTGGCAGCAAGCCACGCCAGTCGCTATGTCGAAGCCGGGCTCGCACTGGTTGGTGACGCGGCGCATGCCGTGCATCCGCTGGCCGGACAGGGCGTAAACCTTGGCTTTGCCGATGTCGACGAGTTGGTCGGCGTCATTCGCGAGGCGCTCGATGCCGGTGAGTATCCTGCGGACCGGCCTGTTCTCAGGCGCTACGAGCGTCGCCGGCGAGGTGCCAATGCGGGCATGATCCGGCTTCTGACTGGTCTCAACGCGCTGTTTGCTTCAGACTCCGCGGTGATTGGGGGCCTGCGCCGCGCCGGGATGCAGCTCTTCAACCGTAGCGGCCCGGTTCGTCACCAGGCCGTCGAGGTTGCGCTCGGCGACACCCGGCGCTCGCGATAACACGAAACTCCCTGGGGGAATGCGATGACGGACCGGTACGTCTATGTCCTCGCGTCGATTCTGACCGTAACCGGTCTGGCGATCTTCTTTTACCAATGGCGCGTCATTGGTTTTCCGCTGACCGTGGACGCGGAGACGCCCGTGTGGACGATCGAATCTGCCGTGTCGTTTACCGGCGGACGAGGCTCGATCAAGGTCTATCAGCACGTGCCGACGCTGACGCCGGGATTTCGTGTACTCAACGAGAACCACGTATCGCGCGGCTTCGGCTTTAGCCTCAACTACGCGACGGGCGGACGCGAGGCGCAATGGGCCGTGCGTCGGGCCGAAGGCCCGCAGACTATCTACTACCGGATCACGGTGTACGAAGATCGTTCGGCACGCTCGGCAGACACGACGCCGCCGTTTCCGCCGCTGCCGGTCATCGAGGAGCCCTATCGCACGGCTACTGACGTCATCGTTGCGGATGTACGGGAACAGTCGGCCGACACCGCGTCCTTTACGACGGAACTCCTGAGCCGCTTCAACGATCGATCCCCCGATGCAAACGTCGAACTCCTCTTGTCCGATGTAGGCAGCGAGGCAGAGTTTGTCGATACCGTTACGATGGTCCTCGCGGCGGCGCGCATTCCGGCCCGGGTCGTGCATGGCTTTCCGCTGGCCGGTCGCCAGCGCAATACGCAGCCGGTCTCCTGGCTCGAGGTGCACGACGGCGACACCTGGCGCTACTTCGATCCCCGCAGTGGCGCCGAAACGCTGCCGGAGCGTTTCCTCGTCTGGTGGCGCGGCAACGAGCCCCTCGCTCGCATCGAGGGCGGCAGTGACCTCGAGGTCGACTTCGCGGTGCAGGAGTCCTACATCGATGCGGTCGCGATTGCCGAAATCCAGCGCGACCAGGTGGGCTCGCCCTTTCCCGACATGTCGCTCTACAGCCTGCCAATCCGTACCCAGGCGGTCTACAGCGTCTTGCTCATGGTACCGATTGGCGCGCTGATCATGGTCCTGATGCGTAACCTTGTCGGCATTGATGCATTCGGTACCTTCATGCCCGTGCTGATTGCGCTTGCGTTTCGCGAGACCCAGCTCCTCTGGGGGATCGTATTGTTTACCGTGCTGATCGCACTCGGCCTCTCGATCCGCTTCTTTCTAGAGCGATTGCGGCTGTTGCTGGTGCCGAGGCTCAGCGCCGTGTTGATCGTCGTCGTGCTGCTGATGCTGTTCGTGAGCATTCTTTCCGACCGACTCGACATGGAGCGTGGCATCTCGGTTGCGCTATTCCCGATGGTCATCATTGCAATGACGATCGAGCGCATGTCCATCGTCTGGGAAGAGCGCGGCCCGATCGATGCGCTGCGCGCCGCGATGGGCAGCCTGGTTGTCGCGGTATTCGCCTACATTGCCATGGGCCTTTCGTGGCTGGAGCACCTGATTTTTACGTTCCCCGAGCTGTTGCTCGTCGTTCTGGCGCTCGTTCTGCTTGCCGGACGCTACACTGGCTACCGCCTGCTCGAACTGGGCCGCTTCAAGGCGTTGAGTGGCTAGGCGATGACCGGCACGGCAAAACGCCTGAAAGCGGCTGGCGTACTCGGCCTCAACGAGCGCAACGCCGAGTTCATCATGCGCCTGAATCCACGGCGCCTGTATCCGCGCGTCGACGACAAGGTGCTGACCAAGCGCCTCGCGCTCGAGGCCGGTATGGCCGTCCCGGATCTTTACGGCGTCATCGAAAACCAGGGCGACATTCGCGGCCTCGCCGAGCTCGTCGAGCCGCTGGAGAGTTTTGTCGTCAAGCCGGCGCAGGGCAGCGGTGGCGACGGGATCCTCGTGATTACGGGACGCAGCAAGCGCAAGCGCGACGCGTTCCGCCAGGCCAGTGGCGTCATCATCCAGCTCGACGAGCTCGAGTATCACCTGTCGAACATTGTCGGTGGTCAGTACAGCCTGAGCGGCGGTCGCGACAAGGCCATCATCGAGTACTGCGTACGCTTCGACCCGGTATTCGCCGACTTGAGCTACCAGGGCGTGCCCGACGTGCGCGTCATCGTCTATCGAGGCTATCCGGCAATGGCCATGGTGCGACTGCCGACCCGAGAGTCCGATGGCAAAGCCAACCTGCACCAGGGCGCGGTTGGTGCCGGTGTCGATATGAGCACCGGCAAGACGCTGCGCGGCGTGCACCATAACGATGTCGTGGACGAGCACCCTGACACGGGTGCGTTGATCGCGGGACTGGAGATTCCCGACTGGGACACGATTCTCGAGTCCTCGGCGCGCGGCTACGAGGTGACGGGTCTCGGTTATCTCGGCGTCGACATGGTGATCGATCGTAATCGCGGGCCTCTGATCCTCGAGATGAACGCGCGCCCCGGACTCAATATCCAGATCGCCAATGGCATCGGCATCAAGGGTCGTCTCGACACGATCGATCGCGAGTACGACAGCGCCGCGACGCCTCCCGAACGCGCGCGGCGCGCGCGCGAGATGTTCCCGCGCGACAACGGCCAGCCCGGATTCGGGCTATAGCGATTCCGTTATCCAGGTATCCATGCGGGCTTCGAGCAGGTCGAGGGGCAGGGCACCGGCGCCGAGCAGCTCGTCGTGGAAGGCGCGAATATCGAAGCGCTCACCGAGCCGTTCCTCGGCGGTGCGACGCAGCTCGAGAATCCTGAGCTGGCCGATCTTGTAGGCCAGTGCCTGGCCGGGCATCACGAGGTAACGGTCGATCTCGTTCACGATATCCTGCTCGGTCTTCGCCGCGTTGGCCTTGAAGAAGTCGATGGCCTGTTCCCGGGTCCAGCCCTTGTAGTGCAGGCCGGTATCGACGACGAGCCGCACCGCGCGCCACATATCATAGGTCAGCGCCCCGAAGCGGGAATACGGGTCTTTGTACAGGCCCAGGTCGTAGCCGAGGCTCTCACTGTAGAGCCCCCAGCCTTCGACGAACGCCGTGAACCCGGCGTAGCGCCGGAAATTCGGCATGTCGCCAAGCTCCTGCTGCAGGGCCAGCTGCAGGTGATGACCCGGCATTGCCTCGTGCACCGACAGAACCTCGATCTCGTACTTTGGCCTGACCTCGGGCTTGTAAAGGTTGACCCAGTAGGTACCCGCGCGCGTGCCGTCGGCGGCGGGGCGCGAGTAGTACGCCGTGGTGGTATCCGGCGCGATCGCGTCGGGGATCGGCTTGATGCCGTAAGGTGTGCGCGGCAGTTTGCCGAACAGCTTCACGAGCTCCGGGTCGATCCGCTTGCAGGTGGCGAGGTAAGCCGTCAACAGGTCGTCCGGGTTGTCGAAGTAGAACTGCGGATCGGACCGCAGGAACTCGAGAAAGGCCTCGAAGCCGCCGTCGAAGCCAACCTCGTCGATCAAGGCCTGCATCTCGCCGCGAATTCGGCTGACCTCGTCGAGCCCGACCCGGTGTATCTCATCCGGCGTCATCGGGGTCGTCGTGTAGCTCCGCGCCAGTGACTCATACCAGGAGCTGCCGTTCGGCAGTGCGGACAGGCCGACGCTGTCCCGCGTTGCGGGCAGGTAGATCTCGGCGAACCACGCTGCCAGGCGCCGGTAGGCCGGCACGACCACCGTGTCGATCGTCTCGAGAGCGTCGGCGCGCAGGACCTCGCGATCACTGGCGCTGATCGACTCCGGGAGCGACGCGAACACCTTGAAAAACGGACTGTCGGCCGGGTCATCGACGATTTGCGTGTCGATTTGCCGGGGCAGCCGCTCCATCAGCACGCGAGGCAGGACGTAGCCCTGCTCGATGCCCGCCTCCGCCAGCGCGATTTGCTGTTCAACGACCGTATTGAGCTTGCCCAGCCGGGCCAGCCAGTCCTCGTAGTCGCCGGTCGTGGCCAGGCTGACGAAGTTCGCGACGCCGTCAAGGCTCTGGATACCGCCGCGCTGGCTGAACGGCAACAGGTAGTCCTTGAATTGGTGGCTTTCGACGGATTCCGTCAGATCACGCCGGAACAGCTCATAGTTCAGCCGGTTGTCGTCGCCGAGCGCAGCGCTGTCGATTGCAAGCAGCCGTCGCAGGAAGCCACGCTCGGCGGCGTGCCGCGCCTCGATCGCTGCGAGGCTCGAGTCCCGCCAGTCGCGGTTGTAGCGCTTGTCACCGAGGCGTGAGGCGAAGACGGGATTCTCAGCAAGGCGCCACTCCCAGGCCTCGTGGAGCAGGGCCTCGAACTCGGCATCGACAGTCGCTGCCGCCGCCTCATGCGCGACAAACGACAGCAAAAAGAGCAGAAGAGCGGCGTATTTCATCCCGCGGGTTCCAGTGGCGGTGGACGCGGCATTGTTGCTGGACGTATCACGGCTGGCAACCCGGGACTGGGCTGGGCTATCATCGCCGCTCAATCGACAGCAGCCCCAGAAGAGACCCTGCCCAGCGCAGGGCGCCGAAGGCGCAACGTGCCCGGAAACGCTCAGGCAAAAGGACTGTGGTTGCTGATTGGCTCTGGAGAGCGGCCGCGCATCGGCCCACCGAAGGGGAACGTGACAGCCCGTCACTGATCTCTCAGGTCACCAAGGACAGAGGGGTAGCAGAGTTTCTCTGCGCCCAGCCTTGGCACGACGCTCGACAGTCCGGAGATTCCATGACAGCCAGCAAGGGACTACGCACCGCGCTTTACGACCGGCACGTCGCGGCCGGCGCACGCATGGTCGACTTTGGCGGCTGGGACATGCCGCTCAACTACGGCTCCCAGAAGGAAGAGCACCACGCCGTCCGCAGCGCCGCGGGCGTCTTCGATGTCTCGCACATGACGATCGTGGACGTGACCGGCAGCGGAGCGCACGACTTCCTGCGCCGCCTGCTCGCGAACGACGTCGCACGGCTCAAGCTCCCGGGCAAGGCCCTGTACAGCTGCATGCTCAACGAGACGGGCGGCGTCATCGACGACCTGATCGTCTACTTCCTCGCGCCGGATCGCTATCGCATGGTCGTCAACGCCGCGACGCGCGACAAGGACCTCGCCTGGATCACGAGCCAGGCGGCTGACGTCGCCGTGACGGTGACCGAACGCCAGGAGCTCGCCATGCTGGCTGTGCAAGGGCCGACGGCTCGCGAGGCGGCCGCGGGCATCCTGCCGGCGGACTGGCGGGCACAGGCGATGGAACTCAAGCCGTTTTTTGGCCTCGAAGCCGGCGACTGGTTCATTGCCCGGACGGGTTACACGGGTGAAGACGGCTTCGAGATCGTCATGCCTGTCGCCGAGGCGGCGGCCGCCTGGGACGCCCTGCTCGCCGCAGGCGTCGCGCCCTGCGGTCTCGCGGCGCGCGATACCCTGCGTCTCGAAGCCGCGATGAACCTGTACGGTAATGACATGGACGAGACGATCTCGCCGCTGGAGGCTGGCCTCGACTGGACGGTCGCGTTCGAGCCGGCCGATCGTGATTTCATCGGCCGTGACGCGCTAATGACGCAGCACGCCGACCCGTCCCGTCGCCGCTTCGTCGGCCTGCTGCTCGAAGACAAGGGCGTGCTCCGTGCCGGGCAGCGCATCGTTGTCGACGGAGTTGGCGAAGGCGAGACGACCTCCGGTGGCTTTGCACCGACGCTCGAACGCTCGATTGCGCTCGCGCGCGTGCCGGCCGGCGACTATGACACCGCGGAAGTAGAGATTCGCGGCAAGCGACTCAAGGTTCGCATTGTGCCGACGCCGTTTGTTCGGCACGGCAAGGTGCGGATCGACATTGGCTAACTCAGCAATCGAACACACACTGGGAGAAGGTGATGAGTGAATTACCCGGGGACCTCGAGTACACCGACGAGCACGAATGGCTGCGCCGCGAAGAAGACGGCACCGTCACCGTCGGTATTACCGATCATGCGCAGGCGGCGCTCGGCGACCTTGTGTACGTTGAACTGCCGGAAACCGGCCAGGAACTCGATGCCGGCGGCGAAATGGCCGTTGTCGAATCGGTCAAGGCCGCGTCCGACGTCTACGCGCCCGTTGCGGGCGAGGTCGTCGAAGTCAACGACGAGCTGTCCGACGACCCCGAGAAGATCAACGGCGATCCGTACGGTGACGGCTGGATCGTGAAGATTCGTCCGGACAACCTCGACGACGCGACGCTTATGTCGCCGGACGCCTACCAGGCCCTGCTCGACGAGCTGGACGACTAGCCAACGTGCCGGCCGTCTCCGGCCGGTCGGGATTGAACTGACAGGTAACGACGCACATGCCCTTTATCCCTCATACCGAAGACGATACCCGCGAGATGCTCGCAGCCATTGGCGCCAAGAGCATTGATGAGCTGTTCGACGAGATTCCGAAGGACCTCGTTATCGACTCACTCGACGGCGTGCCCGACGCGCTGACCGAAATGGAAGTCAGCCGGCTCATGCGTGAGCGGGCCGCGAAGGATTCCGGCAACCTCTGCTTCATCGGCGCCGGTGCCTACGAGCACCACATCCCGAGTGCCGTCTGGGAGCTGACGACGCGCGGCGAGTTCTACAGCGCCTATACGCCGTACCAGGCCGAAGCGAGCCAGGGCACGCTGCAGACCATCTACGAATACCAGACGATGGTGACCGAGCTGACCGGGCTCGACGTCAGCAACGCGTCGCTATACGACGGTGCGTCGTCACTGGCCGAGGCCTCGCTCATGGCCGTGCGCAGCAATCGCAAGGCGAAGAGCCATCGCGTACTGCTCGCACCCGGCGTCAACCCGGTCTACCGCAAGGTTGCGAAGGCGATTGCCGGCACCCAGGGGCTCGACTTCGAGTACCTGCCGCACGATACCGCGAGCGGCACGCTGGATTTCGCCAAGCTCGACGATAATGAAACACCCGTGGCCGTCGTCATCCAGCAGCCGACGTTCCTCGGCACTCTCGAAGAGGTCGATCGCCTGACGGACTGGGCTCACGCCCGCGGTGCATTCGTGATTGCGATCGTGAATCCGACCTCGCTGGCGCTGCTCAAGCCTCCGGGGCAGTGGGGTGCCGAAGGTGCCGACATTGCCTGTGGCGAAGGCCAGCCCCTCGGCGTTCCGCTGTCCTCAGGCGGTCCCTACTTCGGCTTCATGACGACCAAGCAGAAGCACGTCCGGCAGATGCCCGGACGTATTGTCGGCCGCACGACGGACCTCGATGGCCGGCCGGGTTTCGCGCTGACGCTGCAGGCGCGCGAGCAGCACATTCGTCGCACCAAGGCGACGTCGAACATCTGCACGAACCAGGGCCTGATGGTTACGGCTGCGACGATCTACATGTCGCTCCTGGGTTCCGAGGGTCTGCGGCGCGTCGCCCTGTCGTCCGTCCGCAATACGTCGACGCTGGTCGATGCGCTGACGGCTATTGATGGCGTCGAGCGCGCGTTCCCGACGGCGAGTTTCCACGAAACCCTGCTGAGGCTCGATCGCCCCGTAGCGCCCGTGCTCGACGCCCTTGCCGCCGAGGGAGTCCAGGGTGGCTTCGATACCAGCGCGCTGTTCCCCGAGCTCGGCAACGGGCTGCTCGTCTGTGCAACGGAAACCAAGACAGCGGCCGATATCGAACGCTACGCCGATGTCCTGTCCCGGGTGATGGCGGCCTGAGACATGGCAACCGTCCGCTACGGCGACATCAGCTTCCAGACCTACGGCGACCTGCCGGTCGTCGGCAGCTTCGCGCCCGACATCAATCTCGTCGACACGAAGCTTGCGAACGTGTCGCTCAGCAACTGGATGGGCATGCGCAAGATCATGAACATCTTCGTAAGCATCGAGCGCGAGGTCTGCGCGAGGTCGGTACGTGAGTTCGACCGCATGGGCCGCGAGATCGACGACCTTGCGATGCTCATGATCTCCTACGACCTGCCGTTCACCCACGAGCGCTTTGCCCGCGAACACGAGCTTGCCGGTGTGGTCGGCTTGTCCGCTATCCGTCACGGCGGTTTCGGCGAGAACTACGGCGTACTGATCACCGATGGCCCGCTTGCGGGTATGTTCTCGCGGGCTGTCGTCGTCCTCGACGAGAACAACACCGTCGTCCACACCCAGCAAATCGAAGAACTGACCACCGAACCTGACTACGCGGCTGCCTTCCGCGCGCTCGGGATCGAGGTCGAGGAATAACCAGGAGTCCCCCGTGTCCAAACCAAGCATCTACGACAAGCTAATCTTCGAGAAGTCCCGCAGCGGCCGGCGCGCGTTCGCCCAGGCGCCGCTGGACGAAGCCGGCGTCGACCTGCCGGCAGCGCTCCTGCGGAACGACACGCCGGGTCTGCCTGAAGCGTCCGAACTACAGGTCGTGCGACACTTCACGCGCCTGTCGCAGAAGAACTTCGCGATCGATACGCATTTTTACCCGCTGGGCTCCTGCACGATGAAGTACAACCCGCGCGCCTGTAACACGCTCGCGCTGCTGCCGGGCTTCCTGGCGCGGCACCCGTACGCGCCGGTCGAGCATGGCCAGGGCTACCTCGAGTGCATGTTCGAGCTGCAGGAGATGCTCAAGGACGTCACCGGAATGAAAGGTGTTTCGCTGACGCCTATGGCGGGTGCACAGGGTGAACTCGCTGGTGTCGCCATGATCCGCGCCTACCACGATGCGCGGGGCGACACGGAGCGCCGGGAAATCATTGTTCCCGACGCTGCGCATGGCACCAACCCGGCGACTGCCAATATGTGCGGCTGCGTGGTACGCGAAATCCCCACGGGCCCCGAAGGCGATGTCGATATCGATGCGCTGAAGGAAGTCCTCGGTCCGAAGACCGCCGGCATCATGCTGACCAACCCGTCGACGCTCGGCGTCTTCGAGCGGCGTATCAAGGAAGTCGCCGAGCTCGTGCACGACGCCGGCGGACTCCTTTACTACGACGGAGCCAACCTCAACGCGATCCTCGGCAAGGTCCGGCCGGGCGACATGGATTTCGACGTCATTCACATGAATCTCCACAAGACCTTTTCAACACCGCACGGTGGCGGTGGACCGGGCTCCGGCGCCGTCGGGGTGGGCGAACGCCTGCTGCCGTTCCTGCCCGTGCCGGTCGTCAAACAGGTCGAGACCGAGTCCGGCACGTACTACGACTGGGCCGATGAGAAAGACTTGCCGCAGACCATTGGCCGCCTGTCGGGCTTCATGGGCAATGCCGGCGTTAATATTCGCGCCTACATCTATATGCGACTGGTCGGGCGTGAAGGCATGCGTCGTATTGGTGAATACGCAACGCTCAACGCGAACTACCTGCAGGTCCGCCTGCGCGAGGCCGGCTTCGAGCTCGCCTTCCCGACGCGTCGCGCCAGCCATGAGTTCATCGTGACCCTGAAGCACGAGGCACGCGAGTTCGAGCTCACGGCAGTGGACATTGCCAAAGCGCTGCTCGACGAGAACTTCCATGCGCCGACAACCTATTTCCCGCTGCTCGTTCCCGAATGCCTGCTCATCGAGCCGACGGAGACCGAGAGCAAGGAGACGCTGGATGGCTTTGTCGACGCGATGATTCGCATCGTCAATGACGCGCGGCAGAAGGGTACACGCTACAAGGAAGCGCCCTACACGATGCCGGTGCGGCGCCTCGACGACGTCAAGGCGGCACGCCAGCTTGACCTGCGCTTCCAGCCCGCGGAGGACGACGACAGCGAGGCCAGTGCCGCCTGAGGCGCAGGGATATCGTCAAACACCGCCGCGATTGCCAGCCCTTTCACGGTACGATGGAACCGACGGGGCCGGGCCTAGTCCCTATAGCTCCGATCAGAAATTTGGCGCCCTCTGCGCCTCTACGAGTCAGAGCATGAAACTACGCAGTATTCTCGCGGCCCTGCCGCTCGTCGTCACTCAACCGGTGCTCGCCGCGGCCGAGGACCAGGCGTGGGTCGACACCCTCGATCGCATCTCGTCGGGCGTCGTCTCGATTCGCGTCGATAGCACGCGCGCGTTCGATACCGAGTGGAATTCGTCGAGCCAGGCGACCGGGTTTGTCGTCGATCGCGAACTCGGTCTGATCCTGACCAATCGCCACGTCGTGACACCGGGCCCCGTCGTCGCGGAAGCCGTGTTTCGCAACAACGAGGAAGTGCGGCTGACGCCGGTGTATCGCGATCCGGTGCACGACTTCGGCTTCTTTCGCTATGACCCGGGTTCCCTGCGCTACATCGAACCGTCCGAGCTGCCGCTCGCACCGGACGAGGCGGGCATCGGCCGCGAGATCCGCGTTGTCGGCAATGATGCGGGCGAGCAGCTGTCGATCCTCGCCGGGACGATAGCGCGGCTCGACCGCAAGGCACCCGACTACGGGCGCGGCAAATACAACGACTTCAATACCTTCTACCTGCAGGCAGCATCAGGGACGTCCGGCGGTTCGTCGGGTTCGCCGGTCGTCAACATCGATGGCGAGGTCGTGGCGCTGAACGCCGGGGCGAATAACTCTGCGGCATCGAGTTTCTTCCTGCCGCTCGACCGTATCGAGCGCGCGCTTGAGCTGATCCGGGCCGGTGAACCGGTAACACGCGGCACGCTGATGACCATGTTCCAGCGCAAGCCCTATGACGAGCTTGCCCGTCTCGGATTGACCGAAGCGTCGGAGCGCGCAGCCCGTTCGGCACAGCCGGACCAGACCGGGATGCTCGTCGTGGAGCAGGTCATTCCCGGCTCGCCCGCCGACGGCAAGCTTGCGGTCGGGGATATCCTCGTTCGCGTCAACGGCGACCTCGTTACCGAGTTCGTGCCGCTGGCTGCGGTGCTCGACGACCACGTCGGCAGCACCGTGACGCTCGAGCTCGAGCGCGGCGGCCGCCGCATCGAACATGCTATCGCCGTCAGCGATCTACATGCCATTACGCCGAGCGAGTTCATCGAGTTCGGCGACGCCACCGTCAACGAACTGTCCTACCAGCAGGCCCGTCACTACAACCTGCCGGTCGAGGGCGTCTACGTCGCAAACCCAGGCTATCTTCTGTCGCGCGCCGCGATTCCGCGCGGTGCCGTGATTACCGAGTTCGGCGGCGAACGCATTCGCACTCTCGATGACTTCGAAGCCGTACTGGACACGCTCGCAACGGGTTCCCGGGCGCAGATGCGCTACGTGACGATCGACAACCCGCAGAACAGTATCGTCCGTGCCTTCGAGATGGACCGCGTGTGGTTCCCGGTGCGACGCTGCAGTCGCAACGACGGGACCGGCATCTGGCCGTGCCGCGAACTGTCTTCCGGACCGGCTGCCGAGCCGCTCGTCGCCGGTAGTACCGAGTTCAACCGCTACGACGATCCGCGTGTGCGTGCGATCGCGCCGTCGCTCGTCGTCGTTACCTTCGATCTGCCCTACACGGTGTCCGGTGTCGCTGATCGGCACTACTACGGTACCGGCCTCATCGTCGACGCCGAGGCAGGGCTGGTACTCGTCGACCGCAACACCGTGCCGGTTGCCCTCGGTGATGTTTCGATAACCTTTGCAGGCTCCCTCGAGGTGCCGGCGACCGTCGAGCAGCTGCACCCATTCCACAACCTTGCGGTCGTCTCGTACGACCCGGCGCAGATTGGTGACACGCCGGTTCGCGCGGCGACTTTCAGCACCGAGCGCGTGCGCGTTGGCGATGAGCTGCTTGTCGTCGGCAAGAAGGGCGATCACCAGCTGACCCGCCAGGAAAGCAAGGTGGCGTCCATCGACCCGATGGTGCTGCCGCTGTCGCGGACGCTACGGTTCCGCGATGCCAACATCGAAGTGATTAATCTTGTCAATGCGCCGGATGACTTCGACGGCGTACTGGTCGACAAGCGGGGCAGGGTGCTGTCGACGTGGTCGAGCTTCATGGTGCAGTCGGGTAACGAGTCCGCGCAGTTCAACCGTGGCATCCCGAGTGATCTCATTGTCGAATTCCTCGATACCGTCAGGAGCGGACAGCCGTTCTACTCGCTCGAGGCCGAGTTCGTTTACACGCCGCTGTTCGCGGCCCGCAACCTTGGCCTGAGCGAAGACTGGCTGGATCGTCTCGAGGCCAACGACCCGCTGAAACGCCGGGCACTATCTGTGTCGCGGCTCGTGGCCGGGACGCCGGCTGCCAGCGTCCTCGAGAACGGCGATATCGTCCTCGCGGTCGACGGCGCCGTCGTAACCTCGTACCGGGAAGTCGAGCGCGCCACGCGCAAGCCGGCCGTCACCGTTACCCTGTGGCGCAATGGCGAGGTGCTCGACGTTCCGCTCGAAACCGTGGCGCTCGACGGTCGCGGCATCGACCGCGTGGTTGCCTGGGCCGGCGCGTTACTGCAGAACCCGCATCGTGCAATGGCGGCGCAGCGCGGCATCGAGCCGAGCGGTGTGTATGTTGCGTTCTTCAGCTACGGCTCACCGGCAACCCGCTACGGGCTGTACGCCGGGCGTCGCGTCGTTGCCGTTGACGAGACACCGACGCCGGATCTCGACACCTTCGTCGAGGTCGTTGCCGGCAAGCAGGACCAGGCGTCGGTGCGGATCAAGACGGTTACCTGGAACGGCTCGGTCGACGTCATTACGCTGAAGCTCGACAACCAGTACTGGCCGGCCTACGAGGTCCACCGCAGCAACGGCGGCTGGGCGCGCAAGGACTTCGGCGCCCCCGTGGCGACAGCGAGGCGTGCGGACTAGCTTCGCAGCGCTCCTCTTGTGCGTCGCGAGCGTCGGGCTCGCGGCCGATACCCTGTATCGCTATACCGACGATGACGGCAACGTCATCTTCAGCGACCGGCCGCCGCCCGACGGCCGGAATGCGGAAACCCGCGATCTCGAGCGCGGGATCTCCGAGCCTGTCGTCCGGATTCGCCACGAGGAGCGGCCAGAGGGTCTGCGCCTCGTAGCGAGCAATGAATTCCACGCGCCGGTCGAGCTCATGGTCGAGTTCACGCAGGTCAGCGGTTACGTCTACCCGGCGCCGGAACGCGATTTGCGCTGGACCTTGCCGGCACGCGCCAGCGGCACGCTGCTGACGCTCGAGCGCGTTACGCGCGATGCGGTCCCGCGCATCGACTACGTGTACGAGTACGTTGCCGGCAGTCCGGATGCGTTACACCGGCCACCTCGTCCCTATCGCCTGCCGTACGCGCTGGCGAGCGGCTACCGCGTCACGCAGGCGTACCCGGATACCGCTACGCATACGACGCTGGACTCGAGGTACGCCGTCGACTTCGGCATGCCTATCGGCACGGATATTTTCGCCGCGCGGGACGGCGTCGTTTTCGCGGTGGCGACCAAGAATTTTCGCGGCGGTCTCGACACGAGCCGCCATGGTGCCAGCGCCAACCACGTGCAGATTCTCCACGACGACGGGACCTACGCGGTGTACGCCCATCTAAACTGGAATTCGATCCGCGTGCGGCCCGGACAGCGGGTCCGTCGAGGCGAGTTCATTGCCGAGTCGGGCAATACCGGGTTCTCGACCGGGCCGCACCTGCATTTCGTGGTCCTGAAGAACAGCGGCATGCAGCTCGAGTCGGTGCCCGTCAGTTTTGAGGGTGCCGATGCGACGGGCGTCACACCTTCGACCGGAAAGGTGATGACAGCGTACTAACTCGTCACACTTTTCTGATTGTGGCTCCGTATACTGGCGCCGCCTGAACCAACAGACCGCGCCGACGCATGTTGCCCCTGAAGCTCCTGACCAGCCTGTGTGCCCTTGTTTTGCTGCCTGCGGCAACCTGTCTTGCGTCGGCCCTCGAGGATCAGGACAACGCGCCGGTCTCGGGCATCTATAATTTTGTCGATAGCACCGAGGGCGCCGAGCTATTGCCTGAAGGCAGCGTTGCCTGGAGCCTGGTTGCCATGACGTCGAGTCATGCCATCGCGGAGCGCTCGGGAAGCGAGGCGCTGGTGTTCGACGGCGAGACGACGCGGGCCGAGTTCCGGCTGCGCTATGCCGTCAGCGACGATCTCGAACTCGGCGTCGAAATCCCCTACCTCTGGCACTCGCCGGGCGAACTGGACCAGTTCATCGACGCGTGGCACGACACCTTCGGGCTGCCGGGCGGCAGCCGCACGGTTCGGGGCACCGACCTGCTCGAGTTCAGCTACCGCAACGCCGACGGCCTTGTTTTCAATTTTCGCGAGAGCGAGCAAGGTCTCGGCGATGTTCGGCTGACCGCTGGCTGGCGCCTCGGGCGATCGGATCGTCACCGTCGGGCGCTTCGTTTCGGCGTGACGCTGCCAACCGGCGACGCGACGAAGTTCACGGGCAGCGACGCCGTGACCATGAGCGCGGGCCTTGCCGGCGACGTGCGAAGCGCCGGGTCGCGATGGAGCAGCTATTATCGAGTGCACGCAACGTGGATGGACGAGGGCGCCGTTCTGCCTCTGCAGCAGCGCAACTGGATCGCCCACGCTGCAGCAGGGCTGGGCTTTCGGGCGACGCCCGCCATCGATTTGCGTGCGCAGCTGCTCGTTCGTTCGGCCACGCACGAATCCGATATCGAAGCGCTCGGCGAGGCCGCTGCTATCCTGACAGTGGGTGGCAACATCCGAATCGGGAATAACTACGAGCTCAGCCTTGCCGTTGGCGAGGACATCAAGGTGACGTCGTCGCCCGATGTATCGTTCCTGCTGAGTCTGCGCTATCGACCGGCGTCCCCGCGCTGACGCAGCGTCTTCCGTGGTTTCGAGAGCCGTCTGTGGACTCGAGAACGCTGCCGTCGCGCGCTGCAGCTGGTCGCGTGCTCACTCACCGCGCATGCTGAGTGCCAGGGCCTCGAAGCTCGTGACGGGCAGTTCGCAGTGCGTACCGACGCAGCGGTAGGCAAGCGTGGTGCCGGCTTCGGCGCGTCGATCCGCAAGCGCGCCGGGCAGGTCGGTTGCGTCTGCCGGGATCGCAAAAACCAGGCGTCGTGGTGAATAGATTTTCGCTGCCGACTGCTGCCACTGGGATATCTCGTCCGCTTCGCCGCGAATGACAACGATCTCGGTGTGCTCGAGATGCTCTTCGAGTGCGGTCAGCAGCATGACGTGTCCGTGCGGGTAGTCTTCCATCGCGCGCCATGCACTTCTGAGCGTCGCCTCCGCGGCATCGAGATAGCGGGTGTCACCGAGCAGGAAGCCGAGCCGCTGCAGCACGAATGCGGCCACGCCGTTGCCTGACGGCAGGGCGTCGTCGGCGATCGGTTTGCTGCGGTGCATCAGCGCTTCGTGGTCGTTCGACGTAAAGTAGAACCCCCCTCCGGATCTGCGAAACCGTCGAGCACCCGATCGGCGAGCTCGAGAGCGAAACCCAGCAGCGACGAGTCCCAGCGCACCTGCAGGAACTCGAGGATTGCGTCGATCAGGAAGACGTGGTCGTCAAGGTACGCATTGAAGCGGGCGCGGCCGTCCTTGTAGCTCGCGTAGAGCCTGCCGTTCTGCCAGAGCCGTTCACGAACAAAGCCGATGGCCCTGCCTGCCGCGTCGACGAGGTCCTCACATTCGAGTGCCCGCCCGGCAATGGCAAAGCCGCGGATCGCCAGCGCGTTCCACGACGTCAGCTCCTTGTCGTCCAGGTCCGGCGGCACGCGGGCGTCGCGCGCCTGCCGCAGGATTTCGCGAGACCGTTCGAGCGCGTCGCGGGCATCCTGTTTCGTGAGGCCGGCGGCCTTGGCAGCGTCATCGAACGGTGCGCGCAGGCAAAGGTGCCACTGGCCCTCGAAGTTGGCGGCCTCGTCGAGGCCATAGTACTGCGCCACCAATGGGTAGTCAGCGGGGTCGAGCAGCGCCTCGACCTCTGTGGGCGTCCAGACGTAGTACTTGCCTTCGTGGCCTTCGGAATCGGCATCCCGCGCCGAGTAGAAGCCGCCGTCGGGCGACAGCATGTCGCCCAGCATCCAGTCGGCCGTCAGCATGGCCGTGTCGCGGAACGATGCTTCGCCGGTCGCGAGCCATGCGTCGGCGTAGAGCGCAATCAAGGGGCCGTTGTCGTAGAGCATCTTCTCGAAGTGCGGAATCTGCCAGTACTTGTCGACCGAGTAGCGATAGAAGCCGCCGCCGATGTGGTCGAAGATGCCCCCGTCGGCCATGCGCTTCAGCGTGAGCGTGGCCATGAACAGGGCCTCGACGTCCGGCTCCTCCGCGTTGGCGCTGTCGCGCCAGCGACGCAAGAGGAAGTTGATCGTCACCGGGTGGGGAAACTTCGGCGCACTGCCGAAGCCACCGTAGTCGCGGTCGAAATTCTCGCCAAGTACGGCGCGCGCGCCTGCCAGGGGCGCGGCGGTCAGCGCAACGCCGGTCGCAGGCGGCGGTGCGAGCTGGTCGAATACCTCTACGATTTTCGCGCCCTGTGCCCTGGCGTCGTCGCGCTGTTCTGCGTAGTAACGGGAAACGCTCTCGAGCAGCTCGACGAAGCCCGGCATGCCGTACTTCGCTTCTTTCGGAAAATAGGTGCCGCCGAAGAACGGCCGCTGGTCGTCAGGGTCGATGAACATCGTCAGCGGCCAGCCGCCGGCGCGCTGGGTAATGAGCTGGTGTGCCGTCTGGTAGATCTTGTCGATATCGGGCCGTTCTTCGCGATCCACTTTGACGTTGACGAACAGCTCGTTCATGACCCGGGCCGTGCTGTCGTCTTCGAAAGACTCGTGCGCCATGACGTGGCACCAGTGACACGCCGAGTAGCCAACCGACAGCAGGATCGGCCGGTTGCTCTGCCGCGCTTCCTCGAAGGCAGCCTCGCCCCACGGGTACCAGTGCACCGGGTTGTCCTTGTGCTGGCGGAGATAGGGGCTCGTTTCGTCGGCGAGGCGGTTTTGCATGGTTTTCTCGTCTCCGGGCTCTGTAACCACGACAGCAAACTCACTATGATACCGGCTTCGTTTTCGCTCGGCCCGAGCCATGTTTACCTATCCGGAAATTGACCCGATCATCTTCGAGATCGGTTTTCTGAAGGTCCGTTGGTACGGCATGATGTATGTCGTCGGCTTTCTTTTCGCCTGGTGGCTGGCGCGCCTGCGCGCCGTACGCGCCGACTCGCCGGTGAGCCAGGAGCAGGTCGACGATCTCATTTTCTACGCCATGCTCGGCGTCATTCTGGGCGGTCGACTGGGCTACGTGCTGTTCTACGGCATCGACGAGTTCCTCGATGATCCGCTGTATCCCGTAAAAATCTGGGAAGGCGGCATGTCCTTCCACGGCGGTCTGATCGGCGTGATTACCGCCATGGGCCTGTTCGCTCGTAAGCTCGGGCACAATATCTGGACCATTACCGACTTCGTGGCGCCGCTCGTACCGCTGGGCCTCGGTTTCGGCCGTATCGGCAACTTCATCAACGGTGAGCTATGGGGCAAACCAACGGACGTGCCGTGGGGCTTCAAGGTGGGCGACCAGGTGCTGCATGCCTCGCAGCTCTACGAAGCCCTGCTCGAGGGCTTCGTCCTGTTCGTGATCTTGTGGCTGTTTTCGGCAAAGCCGAGACCGCGTATGGCGGTGTCGGGCATGTTCCTGCTCTTCTACGGACTGTTCCGTTTCATCATCGAGTTCTACCGGGTGCCGGACGCCGACCTCGGCTACCTTGCGTTCGACTGGGTTACGATGGGCCAGATCCTGTCAACGCCAATGATCATCATGGGTATCGTTATGCTGGTACTCGCCTACCGTCGGCAGCCTGAGCCCGGCGATCGAAAGGAAGCCAACACACATGCATGAGTACCACGACCTGATGCGCCGCGTCCGCGAGACGGGCGCCCGCAAGGAAGACCGTACGGGCACAGGGACGCTCAGCGTATTCGGCCACCAGATGCGCTTTGACCTGGCGGCCGGTTTTCCGCTCGTCACGACCAAGAAACTTCACACCCGCTCGATCATCCATGAGCTCCTCTGGTTCCTGTCCGGCGACAGCAATGTTCGCTACCTGCGCGACAACGGCGTGTCGATCTGGGACGAATGGGCCGACGAGAACGGTGAGCTCGGGCCGGTCTACGGCGTGCAGTGGCGCAGCTGGCCGACGCCGGATGGCAGACAGGTCGACCAGATCAGTGAGGTGGTTCGTCAGCTCCGCGAAACCCCGGATTCACGTCGCATCATCGTGTGCGCCTGGAACGTCGCCGAGATTGGCAACATGGCACTGCCGCCGTGTCACTGCCTGTTTCAGTTCTACGTTGCCGACGGCAAGGTGTCCTGCCAGCTGTACCAGCGCAGTTGCGATATCTTCCTTGGCGTGCCGTTCAACATTGCGTCCTACTCCCTGCTGACCCACATGCTCGCGCAGCAGACCGGTCTCGGCGTTGGCGAATTCATCTGGACGGGCGGCGACTGCCACCTGTACCTGAATCATCTCGAGCAGGCGGACGAGCAGCTGACGCGCGAGCCGCTGCCGCTGCCGACGCTGGCAATCCGGCGGAAGCCCGACAGCATCTTCGACTATCGTTTCGAGGACTTCGAGATCCTCAACTACGAGTCGCATCCGCACATTCCGGCCAAGGTGGCCGTCTGACATATGCGCATTACGCTCGTGGTTGCCGCCGCGCGAAACGGCGTCATCGGTCGCGACGGCGAGCTGCCGTGGCGCCTGCCGAACGATCTCAAGGAGTTCAAGCGCCTGACGATGGGCAAGCCCGTCGTCATGGGCAGAAAGACCTGGGACTCCATCGGCCGACCCCTGCCGGGTCGGCACAACGTCGTGATTTCACGAACCGAAGGCCTCGGCCTCGAGGGGGCGACTGTCGTGGCTTCGCCTGAGGCAGCACTCGAGCTTCTGTCGGATGAGGCCGAGATCATGGTAATCGGCGGCGGTGCAATCTACCGGGCGTTTCTCGACCAGGCCAGCCGCATCTACCTCACCGAGGTGGATGCGGATGTCGACGGTGACACCACGTTTCCTGCTTTCGACCCGGTCGACTGGGTGGAAACCTCGGCGACCAGCCACCCGGCCGACGACCGGCACGCGGTCGGCTATACCTTCAAACAGCTAGATCGGTCCGGATAGCCGCGAGCGGGGGCAGCCGCTCGATGGCGGCGCGGGATGCGGCCTGTATGTCGACGCCCTCGAGCGAATCGACATGCTCGGTGAATTCCTCCAGCAGCGCCTTCTGTATTTCGCCGCGTTTCTGCGCCACGAGATACGGGATGTCGGCGTGAAACATGACCATCGAGTAGCGCGGGATGAAATACTCGGGCAGCCGCCGCTCGAGTTCGAAGGACAGGGCCTTCCTGAGCGCGAACTTCGGGTCACGCACCGTGTCACGCATTTCGATGTAGTTGTCGAGCGCCATGTCGGCGATTGCGTTGGCGTTGGCAAGCTGTTCCGACTCGTACAGCGAGAACACGGTTGGCCAGTCCGGTCCGCGCTCGCTGACGATCTTCGACAGCAGTACACAGTCCTCGAAGGCGAGGTTCATGCCCTGGCCGTGGAAAGGCACGACGGCGTGCGCCGCGTCGCCAATCAGGAGCACGTTGCCGCGCTCGTGCCAGTGGCGGCAGCGAACCGTGCCGAGTATGCCGAGGGGGCGTTCCAGGAAGTCCTCTGCGAGATTCGGGATCATCGCTGCTGCGTCGGGAAACTCCGCCTCGAAGAAGGCCTCGACGGCATCGGGTGTTTGCAATGACTCGAAGCTCTTCTCGCCCTTGTTCGGCAGGAACAGGGTCAGCGTAAAGTCGCCGCCGGGATTCGGCAGGGCAATGAGCATGAAGCCGCCACGCGGCCAGATATGCAGCGCGTCAGCCTCGAGCTGATAGCGACCGCCCGGGCCCGCCGGAATCTCGAGCTCCTTGTAGCCATGGCGCAAAAGGCTTTCCACGCCGCCGAAGGTATCGGAGCCGTCGAAAGAGCGGCGGATAATCGAGCCGGCACCGTCCGCGGCAAACAGTGGCGCGGCGCGAATCTGGTACAGGCTGTCGTCGGTAAGGTCGCGCATGTGCACGGTCCTGTCCGGCGCGTCGTAGCCGATGGCGCGTTGCTCGAAGCGGAGGCCAATGTTCCCGGCCTTTTCCGCCACGTCGAGCAGCAGCCGGTTGAGGCCTATGCGCGTGACCGAGTAAATCTCCTCGTCGGCGCCGGCACCGTACTTGAGGAACTCGGTGCTGCCATCGACGTGATGGACCATGCGGCCGCGCATTGGCACGAGCAACGGCTCGACGAGCTCGAAGATGCCGGCCTGCCGCAGCGCGTTGATACCGCGTGCTGCCAATGCAAGGTTGATCGAGCGACCGGCCTCGGCATCGACGACACGAGGATCATCGTGACGCTCATAGATCGTTGGCAGAAAGCCCTGGCGCGCGAGCATGATGGCGAGCAGCGTGCCGCACTGACCGGCACCAAGGATATTGACGGCCTGGCTCATGCCGCGGCTTTGAGGTCCCGCAATACGGCGTCGAGCCGCTCGACGAACTCGTAGACGTCGCTGAAGCTGTTGTACAGCGGCGCCGGCGCGACACGAATCACGTCAGGTTCACGCCAGTCTCCGGTGACGTTGCGTTCGACAAGCGCGTCGAAGACAGCGCGCGGACGTATGCCGTCTGCGGATACGACGAGCGACAGCTGGGCACCCCGTGCCCCGGCCGGCGTGATCGTCCGGATGCGACCGCTGAACCGCTCCGAGAGCAGCCAGTCGAGGTAGGCCGTCAGCTCGGCTGACTTGGCGCGCAGGCTGGCCGGCCCGGCCTCGAGGAACATCTCGAGCGAGGCGACAACCGGTGCGAGTGACAGGATTGGCGGGTTGCTCATCTGGAAGACGTCGGCGCCTGGCGCAGGATCGAACTCCCGCGCCATCCGGAATCGTGTGGCGGGGTTGTTACCCCACCAGCCGTGCAGCTGCTCCAGGTTGTCCGGCGCAAGATGCCGCTCCGCGACGAAGGCGCCGGCAATGGCGCCGGGCCCGGCGTTCAGGTACTTGTAGGTGCACCAGCATGCGAAATCCGGCGCCCACTCGGAAAGCGACAGCTCCACGTTGCCGATAGCATGCGCAAGGTCGAGACCAACGACGATTCCGTGACGGCGGCCCAGTTCAGAGATCGCCTGCATATCGAGCACCTGGCCGCTGTAATACTGCACGCCGGGCAACAGCAGCAGGGCGATGCTGTCCCCCTGCTCGTCAAGCAGCGCCTCGAGGTCCTCGAGATACAGCACCTCGTCGTCGCGCGGGTGCCAGTCGATGACGCCGTCGTCAGGGTCGAAGCCGTGCAGGCGCAGCTGGGAGGCGGCGGCGTAGCGGTCCGATGGAAAGGCTTTGGATTCGATGACGATCTTGTAGCGCTCCGGCGTCGGCCGGTAGAAACTCGCCATGAGGATGTGCAGGTTGACCGTCAGCGTATTCATGGCGGTCACTTCCTTGGCTTTCGCGCCCGTCAGCGCAACAAACCCGTCCACGCAGCCCTCGTGATAGTGAGTCCAGGGCCTCGGCGGCTGAAAGTGCCCGTCGACGGCGAGTCGTGCCCAGTTGTCGAGTTCCTTTTCGACCAGCGCGCGCGCCGACTTGGGCTGCAGGCCCAGCGAGTTGCCGCAGAGGTAAACGGGCTCGTAGCCGTTTCGCACATCCGGGAAGTTGAAGGTCGAGCGAAACGCGCGGAGCGTGTCCTCGTTGTCCATTCGCGTCGCGAATTCGCGGCTGTCTTCGTAGCGTGTCGTCATTCCCAGTCCTGTCATCCGTTCAGCGCGGCGGCTTGATTGTGCCGCAGCGGTCGCAGGTCCGCTTCGCTTCGTCGCTGTAGAAGCGCTCGAACACGGGCGGTAACTGCGTGACGATGTCGTCGATGAAGAGATATTCCTCGTAGAGCTTGTTACCACAGCTGTCGCAGAACCACATGAAGCCGTCGAGTTCATGGGCGAGTCGCCTGCGCTCGACGACCAGCCCGATCGAGTCAGCGGCACGCTGCGGCGAATGTGGTACCCGCGGCGGCAGCATCAATACCTCGCCGGCGCGTATTGGCACGTCGACCCGCTGGCCATCCTGTATCGTCCGCAGGACCATGTCGCCTTCCAGCTGGTAGAAGAACTCCGGCCCCTCGTCGAGGTGGTAGTCGTCGCGCTCGTTGGGCCCGCCTACCACCATGACGATGAAGTCGTCATCCGTAAAGACCTGCTGGTTGCACACCGGCGGCTTGAGTTCCTCGCGGTGCGCATCGATCCAGCCCTTGAAGTCAAACGCTTTGAGTGATGCTTCGCTCATCGTCCCGGCTTGCCCGTCGCGCGCGTTGATTGCGGCTGTTGTCCATCGACCTGGTAAATCCGGTAGACCTTCCGGTCGATGCGGACGGCTGTCAGCTGCCGGCCCCAGACGCACCCTGTGTCGAGTGCAAGCAGAGTTGGCAGGGCAACCAGCCCCAGTGCTGACCAGTGACCGAAAACGATTCGCGTAGTTCCCCAGCCATGATGCTCGTAGTCGAACCACGGAACGAGCCCCTTGCGGGCGTTGAACGGCGAGCCCGAATGGGAGAAGTTCAACCGCCCCGTCGCCGTGATCATGCGCATCCGCGTCAGGGTGTTGACGATGAACCTGAGCCGCTTCGTACCACTGAGGTCGCTGCTCCATTTCCACGGCGTGTTGCCGTACATGTCGGCGAGAAAGCGCTGATAACGCTTGCTTCTGAGCACAGCCTCGACTTCGGCGGCTCGGGCCAGCGTCTTCGAGGCCGACCACGTCGGGTAGGTACCGGCATGCACCAGGAGCGTATCGATTCGCTTGTCGTAATGCGCCATTGGCCTCTGGCGGAGCCAGTCCACGAGTTCGTCGCGATCCGGCGCATTGAGAATTTTCTCCAGCGTCGAAAACCGCTTGCTGTAGCTGATGCTCTCCGACGCAAGCGCCAGGAGGTGGAGATCATGGTTGCCGAGAACGCTGATAGCGCTGTCACCGAGTGAGCGAACGAAGCGCAGCGTCTTCAGGGACTTCGGTCCGCGATTGACGAGATCGCCGGTGAGCCACAGTGTGTCTTTCGCCGGGTCGAAGCGCACCCTGTCGAGTAGCCGCATGAACGGGTCATAGCAGCCCTGCAGGTCGCCGATCGCGAAGATGGCCATTGCCGTGTCCCTCGCGCCAGCCGGGTCTAGTTCAGCATGCCCGGTACGGCGAGCGTGAACACTGGAATGGACGCGTCGAAGTTCAGGCCGTCGTCCGCCTCCATGCGATAGATGCCCTGCATTGCGCCCACCGGCGTCTCCAGTACCGCGCCACTCGAATACTGGAACTCCTCGCCGGGCTTCAGGTAGGGCTGCTCGCCAACGACACCGTCACCGCTGACTTCCTGGACCTTGCCGTTCGCGTCTGTGATCACCCAGTGCCGGCTCTTGAGGCGCGCGGCAATGCTGCCGTCATTGCGAATCGTGATCGTGTAAGCAAAGACGTAGCGGTCAGCGTCCGGCTCTGACTGGTGATCGACATAGACGGTCGATACGTCGATACAGATTGCGTTGCCCGGGTCTTCCATGGCCTTGGTCCTTTCACTCGTCCCGCCCATTTTAGCCGATGCCTCGGTACGAGGCTCAATCCCCGTTAGCGACAAGGTCGGCGAGGCGAATCCAGTCTTCCACAGGGATCGTTTCGGCGCGCGCGCCCGGGTCGATGCCGGCTGTTTCCAGCGTTGCCGTATCGACGTGCTCGCGCAGCGCATTGCGCAGGGTCTTGCGCCGCTGTGCGAAGCCCGCAGCAACCAGCGCACGAAAGGTCGCGGGATTCGACGCGCGCGGGGCCGACGGCGCTTTCGGGTACAGCCGGACAACGGCCGAGTCGACCGCCGGCGGCGGATCGAAGGCAGAAGGGCCAATGTCGAACAGGGCCTCTGCTTCCAGCGAGGACTGCAGCATGACGCTGAGTCGCCCGTAGGTTTTGCTGCCCGGAGCGGCAGCTATGCGGTCGACGACCTCCTTCTGCAGCATGAAATGCATGTCGGTGATTGCATCGTGCTGTTCCAGCAGGTGAAAGAGCAGCGGCGTCGAGATGTTGTAGGGCAGGTTGCCGACGATGCGCAGCTCGTTGCCGAGTGCGGCGAAGTCGAACCGCAGCGCATCGGCCTCGTGCACGGTCACGTTGGTCGAGTCCGCGTAACGCGCCTTGAGTTCGGCGACGAGGTCACGGTCGAGTTCGACCAGATGCAGCGTGCAGCCGGTGCGTACCAGCGGCGCGGTCAGCGCGCCCTGGCCGGGTCCGATCTCAATGATCGTATCGCCCTTGCCCGGCGACACGGCCCTGAGGATCGCATCGATAACGCCGGCATCAATGAGAAAGTGCTGGCCGAAGCGCTTGCGTGCGCGGTGCTTGCTCACCGCGCTCCGAGCTCCAGGGCAAGATCGAAGGCGGCAAGCAGGCTGCCGGCGTCGGCAAGGCCTTGCCCTGCTATGTCGAGCGCTGTGCCGTGGTCCACCGAGGTCCGGACGAAGCTGAGTCCGAGGGTTACGTTGACGGCGTGGCCGAAGCTTGCGTACTTGAGGACGGGCAGTCCCTGGTCGTGATACATCGCGAGCGTCGCGTCAACGCTGTCGTCGTCCGGCCGGAAGGCCGTATCGGCTGGCACCGGGCCGGTAACCGACAGGCCGGCGGCGGCGAGCTTCTCGATCACCGGCTGGATGACGTCCCGGTCCTCGTGGCCAAGATGACCACCTTCGCCGGCATGCGGATTGAGACCGCAGACGGCAATTCGTGGCGCGGTGATCCCGAAGCGTTCCTTAAGACCCTCATCGAGCACCCTGATGACGGACTCGAGGCCGTCCTGGTTGATCGCATCGGCAACGTCACGCAGCGGCAGATGCGTCGTAGCGAGCGCAACCCGGAGTGAACCGGCGACGAGCAGCATGACCGGGAGCGGTGCGGCACACAGCCCGGCGAGGTACTCCGTATGGCCCGAGAACTCGACGCCGGCATCGATGATTGCGCTCTTTTGCAGAGGCGCTGTTACGAGCGCCGCGTAATGGCCGTCCATGACTGCCCTTGCGGCGACGTCGAGCCCTTCAAGCTGCGTGTGCGAATTGGCCGGATTCGGTGCGCCCGGCAGAACGCCGACGGGATAGCGCAAGGGCACTGTGTAAAGTTCGTCGGCCTTGCGCTCGGGCCAGTCCTTCGGGTCAAGAGAGACTTCAGTGACACGAACGCTGTAGCCGAGACGTGACGCCAGTGCCTCAAGCTGCCGGGGGTCGGCGACGACAGCGAACGGCGTGCCGGTCCGATGCATGGCGAGCTTCAGGCACAGCTCGGGGCCCACGCCGGCGGGTTCGCCGGCCGTCACGATTAGCGGTGCGGCTGAAGCCACGGCGGCCGCCTCTTCACATCAGTACGTTGACGAAGGCCTCGTCGCGGAGCCTGCGAATCCAGAGCTGTGTCTCATCCTCGAGCTTGCCGTTGCGGATGCGGATGTCGCAGTTCTGTTCCTTCAGGTCGTCCGTGTTGTCGTACTCGCGGGTGTCGAGCAGCTGGACGATATGCCAGCCGAAGGGTGATTCGAACGGCTCCGAAATCTCGCCGATCTTGAGGCTTTTGACGACGGCCTCGAACTCCGGCACGAAGGTCCCCGGACCCGTCCAGCCAAGGTCGCCACCTAGCGGTCCCGTTGTCGGGTCGTCGGATACGAGCCGGGCAACCTCGGCAAAGTCGGCGCCCTCCTGGATGTCCTCGAGCGCGTCGCTGACCTTCTGCTTGGCCGTCTGACTGTCGATGATCTCGTTGGGCTGCACAAGGATGTGCCGCGTCAGCGTCTGGTCAATGGTGCTGCGCTCAATCGCACCGCGCATGTCGTCGACCTTGATGATGTGAAAGGCGCCCGAGGTCCGGAACGGTTCCGACACGTCGCCGGCGCGCATCGGACCGAGCACGTCAGTGAAGATACTCGGCACCTGTTCGCCCGGCCGCCAGCCCAGTGAGCCGCCTTCGAGCGCCGTCGGACCCTGCGAGTAGCGAATGGCCATTTGCCGGAAGTCGGCGCCGTCTTCGATCTGTTGGTACACAGAGTCTGCGAGTCCGCGCACGGTTTCGATCTGGGCAGCCGTTGCTGCGTTGGGTAACGGAATCAGGATGTGCGACAGGTTGTACTGCGAGTTCGCCACGACGTTGGTTTCGAGATCGATCTTGCACTGTTCGAGTTCGCGCCGGGTGACGTTGATCCGCTGGCCGACGTCAATGCGTCGCAGCTGGTCAAGGGTGACGTCATCGCGCAGGGTGCGACGGAACTGGTCGTAATCGACGCCTTGCGACGCCACCCACTGGGGAATCTCGGAGAAGGAAATCCCGTTCTCGACGGCAATGTTCTGCATGAAGTTGTTCAGAATCTGGTCAGAGACTGACAGCCCGATGCGGTCGGCACGCTGGAGCTGGATTTCCTTGATGATCAGGCGCTCGAGGACCTGCTCACGCAGGATGTCGGCGGGGGGTAGCGGTATGCCCTCGGCTTCAGCAGTGCGGATGATGACGGCGGTTTCGTCGCGTAACTCGCTGCGCATCACCACGCCCTCGTTCACGACGGCGGCAATGCCGTCAATGAATACGCCGGTCTCGGAGAGGTCTTCCGCGAGCGACAGGGGCGCCGCAGCGACGAGCAGCGTCGCCGCCATGTTTTTGATTTTCAACATGATTTGCTATTGGATATCAGCAGAGTAGCCAAGAATACCACGTTCCAGCAGGCGGTCGGCGGCCGTACCGACGCTCGCCATTCCCTTAAATATGAGCTGCAGACCAATCGAGGTATCGCGAGTTCCGTCGCGGCGGGAGATGAAGCGCCGGGTCACGGCACGGACGCCCCAGCAGCAGGACTCATACTCGACGCCGAAGAATTGTTCGAGCGCCTCTCGGTCGCGGAACGAGTAGTTGTAGCGACCGACGAGGTTCCAGCGGCGCGCAACCGGCCAGGAGAAGGATACGTCACCCTGTTCGAGCGCCTCCCGGCGGAAGCGGTACGCGAAGTTGAGGATTCGGTTGCTCGCAGGTCGGTACTGCAGGCGTGCCTGGGAGCGCTGCGTGCCGCGGCCGTTCGTGCCCCACTGGTGGGCGAAGTCGAAGTTGATGTTCTTCCACGCGCGAAAGCGAATCTCGGCAATGTAGTCAGAGCTCTCCGTCGTGTCGGCGTTGGTTCCCGGCAGCACGACGCTACGATCAGAGAGGTATCGGTTCTGGCCAATCGTTGCCGACAGGATTTCACGGCCCGAGTCGAGTCTTAAGATGTGTGTCGTTACGCCGACGCTGACCTGCTCGGTATCGCCGACGCGGTCCGGTCCGAGAAAGCGGTCCTTGCGGAATAACTGGATCAGGTTGAGATCAGGCGTGATCGTGTCGAAAACGGGCAGTGCTGATTGATCGCGGAACGGGATGTTCACGTACAACACGCGGGGCTCTACCGTCGCGAGCCATTCGCCCCGTCGAACCGTCCGCTCCAGGACGAGACCGAGGTCGAGGCTCGAGATCGGTACGGACCGGGTGGGCGCCGTGTCGGCGCCGGGTTCGGTATTGCTGAGCTCGTAGGCCGCGTAGTCGAACGCGACAGCGGGGGTGACGAACCAGCCTGGACCGTTGAGGCGCCAGGCAAGTTCCGGTACGGCGTTGACGCGCCAGCCCGTGACGCCCACCTCGCGATCGAAGTTGACGACCTCGGCGTCAACGCCGAAGTTGATGCCGGAGCGGCTCAGCGGCCAAAGACCTTCGAACACGAGTTGCGGTACCCGACGATAGGGATCGTCTTCGGGCACGATGGCATCGTCGATGGTCTGCCAATCCTGCACCTGGCCCGTAAAGCGCACGTGCCGGCTGAAATAGTCGAAACTCAGCGTTCGGTTCAGGTGGGTCAGGGCGGTCGTGCTGAGGCTGCCGCCCAGGTCTTCGAAGTACTGGCTGTCCGATACCTGTACGAAGTCGATCCTGTTCAGCCATTGCCGGCTGAACTCGGTGCGATGGTTAAGGCGTCCGAGATAACGATCCTCGCCGACGACGTCGTCATCCGGCAGGTACTCGACGTAGGCGGCGCCCGAGTTTCGCTTCGTCAGGTAGCGGAACTCGGTGCCGAGCTGCACGCCGCGTCGGCCGAGGTAGCGCGGACTGAAGGTCATGTCGTAGTTCGGCGCGATATTCCAGTACACGGGCAGGCGTATCTCGCTGCCACTTCGCGCCGAGCTGCCGATCTCGGGCGTCAGGATGCCGGACTTTCGGGCATCGCTAATGGGGAAAGACAAATACGGGGCATACAGTATCGGTATGCCCTTGAAACGCATCTTGATGCCTCGCGCCGTGCCGATCCCTGTCTGGGTATCGAGGTCGATGGAATCGGCAAGCAGCAGCCAGTCCTCCGAGCCGGGCGGGCAGGTCGTGTAACTGACGCCGTCGAGCTCGAGACGACCTTCCTGGTTAACCTCGAGCGCGTCTGCGCTGCCGCGAGCCAGTGCGGCCCCGAGCGAGAACTCGGCGCCTGTGAACTTGACGAGGCCGGCGTCGTAACTGAACTCGGCCCGCGAACTCAAGATCTGGGTTGCCGGGTCTTCGTAGCGGACGTTGCCGTCGAGGTACAGCGACTTCGTCAGCGGGTCGATGTCGGCGGATTCGGCGCCCGCAAGACGCGATCCCTGGCGCAGAATGACGCCGCCGCGAAGCTCAGCTCCGGCGTCCTCGCCGAGCCGTGCCTCGAGCGAGCCGGTCAGAAACTCGATGGTCGTGTCGTCGTCCGTGGACGGCGCCGTGAGAAGGGCTTCACCGAGGTCCATACGGTCGCCAAACGACGTCGTGCAGGCCGGGATTTCGTCCTGTGCGAACAGCAGCGTCGGCGAGAATGGCAGTACCAGCCAGAGCAGAACGGTCGAGGCTGTCGATTGGCGGTAGGACAAGGTCGCTTCAGGCAGGGCGGCGTACCGCGGGTCGCGTCAGGATAGGGACACGCGCGATGTTAACAGGCATTGCGAAGTGATACCTTCGCTGTCACTTGCGCGTCAGGAACGGTGACCGGCATCGACAACGCTGACCCACGTCAGGACGAACTGGAACAATGGCTCGGCAGTCTGCCTGCGCTGGCCGACTTTGCTTTGGAACCGGCCTCCGGCGACGCCAGCTTTCGCCGCTACTTCCGCGTTGCAAGCGGCGGCAAGACCTACATTGCAATGGATGCACCTCCGGACCGGGAGGACTGTCTGCCCTTTGTTCGCGTTGCCACGTGGCTCGAGGGCTTCGGTATCAACGTGCCGGAGATCCTTGCGTCCGACCTTGCGTCCGGCTTCATACTGATGACTGACCTGGGTGACCTCTTGTACCTCGACGACCTCGAGGCGCGTCCTGACAATGCCGACAGTCGCTACGCGGACGCCATGGGGGCCCTCGCGCGCATGCAGGAGCAGGGTATGGTCGTACAAGACCAGTTGCCGCCTTTCGATGCGCCTTTCGTCGAACGCGAACTCGCTCTGTTCCACGACTGGCTCTGCGAGACGCATCTCGGCTACCAGTGGAGTGCGACAGCTGAGAAGCACTGGCAGGCTCTGTCGAACCGGCTTATCAACGCTGCGCTTGACCAGCCCCAGGTGTTCGTTCACCGGGATTACCACTCGCGTAACCTCATGGTAAGCGCGGAAAATAATCCGGGCGTGCTCGATTTCCAGGATGCCGTCGAGGGACCGCTGACCTATGACCTCGTCTCGCTGCTCAAGGACTGCTACATCAGCTGGCCCCGGGAGCGCGTCGACGCGTGGGCCCTCGAGTTTCGCGACCTCCTGTCCCCCGATCTCAAGTTATCCCGCAGCCGCGATGCGTTTCTCCGCGACTTTGCGCTCATGGGCGTGCAGCGTCACCTGAAGGCCGCCGGTATTTTCGCGCGCCTCAATCATCGTGACGGCAAACCGGGCTACCTCAAGGACATTCCGCGTACGCTCGACTACGTGCTGGTCGTTGGCGACGATTTCCCGGAGCTCGGTTTTCTCGTCGAGCTGGTTCAGTCAACGATTCTGCCCGGGCTCGACACGTCGACATGATGGCGATGCTGCTCGCAGCGGGGCGCGGTGAGCGCCTCAGACCCATTACTGACACACTGCCCAAACCGCTGGTCGAGGTTGCCGGCCGGAGTCTCATCGAGCGCCATCTCGATCGTCTCGCCGCCGCCGGCGTGAAGACTGTCGTGATCAACCTTGGCTGGCTGGGTGCACAGATCATCGAACGCATTGGTGCGGGCAGCCGTTTCGGGCTCGACGTGCTCTACAGCGACGAGGGCGAGAACATCCTCGAAACGGCAGGGGGTATCCAGCGAGCGCTGCCGCTGCTTGGTCGCGAACCGTTTCTCGTCGTGAACGCCGACATCTATACCGATATGCTCTTCCCCTGCCCGATGCCCCAAGAGGACGAGCTCGGCCATCTCGTACTCGTGCCGAAGCCGTCGTTTCGCGAACGCGGCGACTTCGGTATCGACCATGGCAAGCTCGACAATTCGGCAGCACCGCCGTTCACGTTCAGCGGCGTCGCGAGCTATGCGCCGGACTTTTTCAATAATCTCGAGCCGGGACGGGCGCCTCTCGCGCCGCTGTTGCGGGCCGCTGCGGATCGCGGTGAACTGGGCGCGTCGCTTTACGAGGGACGGTGGGCCGATGCGGGCACGCCTGAGCGCCTGGCCGCGCTGAACGCCGAGGTGAGCCCGGCAGGTGACACGGCTCGCGACTAGAGGCGGCGAATCGCGCCGTCGGCAATGCCGACGTGGCGGGCGAAATGCGGTAACAGGCGCTCGCTGGTCTCGACCAGGTTCTCGCCGGCACCCAGTCGCTTGAGGTCGGTAAGCTCGAGACCGGCATAGCCACAAGGGTTGATCCGGCCGAAGGGCTCGAGATCGACATCGACGTTAAGCGCCATGCCGTGAAAGCTGGCACCGCGCCGTATGCGCAGGCCGACACTTGCTACCTTGACGGCGTCGACGTAAACGCCCGGCGCGTCCTTTTTCGCGTGTGCGTCGATATCGAACCCGCCGAGCAAGTCGACGACGCTCTGTTCGAGTGCCGTGACGAGGTCGCGAACACCGAGCTTGCGGCGGCGCAGGTCGATGAGCGGATACACCATGAGCTGGCCCGGACCGTGGTAGGTCACCTGGCCGCCTCGATCGATCTGCACGACCGGGATATCGCCGGGTGCCAGCAAGTGCTCACGTGCCGCGCCAACGCCAAGCGTGAATACGGGCGGGTGCTCGGTGAACCAGAGCTCATCGTCCGTGTCCGCCGTGCGCTCGTCGGTAAACGACTGCATTTCACGCCAAAGGGGCTCATAGTCGACGAGCCCGCGCTGGCGCACGATCAATGGCTGATCCACGGCGCTAGAGCGCCATGATGACCGCTTCGTGGGCCGAGACCTCTCGATAGATATCGTCGAGTTGCTCGCGGCTCGTTGCGGTCACCGTTACGGTCACCGACACGAAGTTGCCATTGGCGCTCACGGAGGCCTGCACCAAATCGTCGTCGAGCGGGCCCGTGTGTTTTTCTACGAGCTCCCTGACCGTTTCGCGGAAGCCGTCCGCGTCACGCCCCATCATCTTGATCGGGAACTCGCAGGGGAATTCGAGCAGGGTTTCTTCTGTCATCGCTATTCGAACCAGAGTGAGACGCTGTCACGCAGTCGCTGCCACATCGAACCCGTCGGGTTCTCCTCGAGTGCCTGGACGGGGACCCGCAGCACTTCGTCGCTGCCGAGGGTCACGATGAGTTCGGCCAGCCGCTCGCCCGCGCCTACCGGCGCAACCAGCGTGGCGGGCAGATCCACGGAAGACTCGAGTTGGTCATAGGCGCCGCGCGGCACCGTGATAAACAGGTCGTCCGCAACGCCCAGCGGCGTCATCTCGTTCGCGGATTTCCACACTCTCGCAGAAGTAATGGCGACTCCGCCCTGAAACAAGAGGCGGGTTTCGAAAAACCGGAAGGCGTAGTTCAAGAGCGCCTGGCTGCCCGTGGTCCGTGCATTCTCGCTGGCAGTGCCGAGCACGACCGCCACGATGCGCATGTCGTTGCGCTCGGCAGAGGAGACGAGGCAGTAACCGGCATCCTCGGTATGTCCGGTCTTCATGCCGTCCACAGACTCGTCGCGCCAGAGCAGCGTATTGCGGTTCGGCTGCGTGATGTCGTTCCAGGTGAATTCCTTCACCGAGTACCAGCGATAGTACTCCGGGAAGTCCCGCACGATGGCGCGCGCGAGCGTCGCGAGGTCACGCGCCGTTGTGTAGTGGTTGTCCGCCGGCCAGCCCGTGGCGTTGACCCAGTTCGACGCGTGCATGCCGAGCCTGGCGCTGTACTGGTTCATCAGCTCGGCGAACACGGACTCAGACCCGGCAAGGTGCTCGGCCAGTGCCACGCTGGCGTCATTGCCCGATTGGACGATCATGCCAAGGAGGAGATTCTCGACGCTGACATCCTTGCCGACCTCGATGAACATCCTCGAGCCGCCCATGCGCCAGGCCTTCTCGCTGACCGTAACCCTGTCCTCGAGGCGAATCTGCTCCTTCGCGAGCGCATCGAACACGACGTAGGCCGTCATGAGCTTGGTAAGGCTGGCGGGCGCGAGGCTCGCGTCGGCATCGAGCTCCGCGAGCGTGGAGCCTGTGGTGGCGTCGATGACGAGGTAGCTCTTGGCGCCGATTACGGGCGCCGAGGGTACCGGGCGGTCCTGGGCGCTTGCGGCAGACGCGAACAGCAGGGCGGAAACGACAACTACGGCAGAGAGAAAACGCATCGGGGACATCATGGTTGCAGCAAAGGCCGCGTATTGTAGCGGCAGCGGCGCTGCCTTGCTCGCGATTAGCGAGTGACGAGGTACGGGTCGTTGATACCGATGCCCGCCAGCTCGTCGACGATGCGGTCGTACTCGAAGACGTCCTTAACAGGGCCAATATGGACGCGGTACAGCGCCGGGGAGCGGGAGTCGTCGACGCGGATTTCCACAGTGCCGATGTCATTCTGCCGCAGCAGGGCACGGCGTCGTTCCGCGTTGTCCCTGCTGCCGAACGCGCCGACCTGGACGTAGATATCGTTGCCGGCGCGCTTGCCCGCAGCAGGCGGTGCCGCCGGCGTAACGGCTCGCACCGGCCGGTCGCCCGTTGGCGCGTCGAAGTTCAGCGCGCGGATTTCGACGAGGCTCGTGCCGTCGTCCAGCATCGCGAGTTCGCGCGCGGCCGCGTAGGACAGGTCGATCACACGGTTGTGAACGAAGGGGCCGCGATCGTTGACCCGCACGACGACGGAGCGGTTGTTGCGCAGATTGCGGACTTCGACCCAGGTCGGCAGCGGCAGCGTCTTGTGCGCCGCCGTCATGGCATACATGTCGTAGACCTCGCGATTCGATGTCAGGCGGCCGTGAAACTTGCTGCCGTACCATGAGGCTACGCCGCGCTCGCTAAACCCGCTTGCCGACGGCATGACCCGGTAGCGCTTGCCGAGTACCTCGTACTCGGGGCCGTTGCCATAGCGGCTGAGTGGTTCCGGTGCAGGTGTCCGACCCGGTGAGACGGGCGTTGTGCGATCGGCGCGCGACGGCGGCCCATCCTGGACTACGCCACTGCAGGACGCGAGTATCGTCAGTGCGGCAACAAGGCCGACCGCGCTCCGCGTTCGCCTAGCTCGCATCGGCGCGGGCGTCGGCAGCGACGCGGGCTGCGATCGCCTGGCCGAGCTGGTGCACGGCGAGCGCATACATCACGCTGCGGTTGTAGCGGGTTATCACGTAGAAGTTGTGAAAGCCGACCCAGTGCTCGGTACCGTCCGCACCTTCGAGTTCGAACAGCTGGCTCGTCGCATCGAGCGGAAGCTCGGTCGCGAACATGACGCCCAAGTCGCTGAGCTCACCGACGCTTGCCGACGGCTTCAGCGTCGTTTTCGGCACCGGCCCCTTGAAGCGTGCTGTCAGCGTCGCGCGCGCGGCAACGTCCTCACCCGGTTGCCAGCGGTGCTTGAGGAAGTAGTTGGCAATACTGCCGGCCACGTCGCTCCAGTTGTTCCAGATATCCCGCTGGCCGTCCCCTGACGAGTCGACCGCGTAGGCACGGTAGCTCGATGGCATGAATTGCGGCCTGCCCATGGCGCCTGCGTAGGAACCTGTCGGCACGGTGGCCTCGAGGCCTTCTGCGCGGGTGAGGAGCAGGAAGGCTTCGAGCTCTTTCGTAAAAAAAGGCGAGCGGGGCGGGTAGTGGAAGGCGAGCGTCGACAAGGCATCGAGCACGCGATAGTTGCCCGTGATGCGGCCGAAGTAGGTCTCGACGCCGATAATCCCGACGAGGATCTCCATGGGGACGCCGGTATCGTCCGCGACCGCCGTAAGTGCCGCCTCATGCTCGCGCCAGAAGTCGGCGCCTGCGGCAATGCGCTTGTCGGTGATAAAGATGTCGCGATACTCACCCCACGTCAGCGTCTTCTCCGCCGGACGGCTGATTGCGTCGAGAATGCTCTGCTTGCGTTCGGCTGCGTCGAGCGTCGCAACGAGTGCAGCACGGTCGAAGCCATGCCGCTCGACCATCTGGTCGATGAATGCCTGCACGTTGTCGGCGCTCGTGTCGACCGCAAATGCGGGGACCGTGCCGAAGACGAGTAGCGCTATGCCCAGAGCGCGGAGTGCCTTCATTAGCGCGGTAAGAGTTTCCGGTGGGAATGAATGGCCATGAGAATACCGAATCCCGCAAGGAGCGTCACCATTGATGTACCGCCGAAGCTCACGAGCGGAAGCGGCACACCGACAACGGGGATCAGGCCTGTCACCATGGCCGTGTTGACGAACACGTAGACGAAGAACGTCAGGCTGATCGAGCCCGCGAGCAGTCGTGAGTACGTGTCCTGCGCCATCGATGCAATGTACAGGCCGCGGCCGACGACGAACATGTACAGGCAGAGCAGCGTAAGCGCGCCGAACAGGCCGAGTTCTTCGGCCACGACGGCGAAGATGAAATCGGTGTCGCGCTCCGGCAGGAATTCGAGTTGCGCCTGGGAGCCGTTGGTCCAGCCCTTGCCGAACAGGCCGCCCGAACCTATCGCGATCTTCGACTGGATGATGTTGTAGCCGGCGCCCAGCGGATCGCTGTCCGGATCGAACAGGGTCAGAACGCGCTGCTTCTGGTAATCCTGCATGAACTGCCAGAGTACGAGCGCCCCGGGTACCGCGAGCACTGCCATGCCCAGCATGAAGCGTATCGACAGGCCGGCCAGGATAATGACGATCACGCCGGACGCGGCGATCAGCAGCGACGTACCGAGGTCCGGCTGCTTGGCAATCATGACCGTCGGTACGACGATGATCAGGGCAAGAATGGCAAGGTCGCGCAGGGATGGCGGGATTTGCCGGTCATGCAGGTACCACGCCGCCATCATGGGTACAGCGAGCTTCATGATTTCGGATGGCTGGAAGCGAATACCAACGTCGAGCCAGCGGCGCGCGCCCTGGCCGACGTCGCCGACGACCAGCACGAGCGCAAGCAGAACGAGCCCGCCGAGGAAGCCCCACGGCGTCCAGCGGCGCAGAAACGCCGGGTGAAACTGCGCCATGACCAGCATGGCGACGATGGCGACGAGCAGTCGCACGAGCTGGTTGGTCCATAGCCGCATGCTCTCGCCGACGGCGCTGTACAGCACCACAAGACCGAATGCGGCAATGAGCAGGACGGCGCCGAACAGCGGGCCGTCGATGTGCAGCCGACCGAGCAGGCGCGAGAAACCGCCGAGCGGCTCTACCGAGCCGGCAATCAGCCGCTGGGTCTCGCTAAGGCGCATCGTCGACCCCGAGGTACCTGTCGATCATCGCCCGGGCAATCGGTGCGGCGACCCGGCTGCCGCTGGAACCGTTCTCGACGATGACAGCCACCGCGATCCGCGGATCCTCGATCGGCGCAAACGCGATAAAGAGAGCGTGATCCCGCAGCCGCTCCTCTATCTCTTCCTCGTTGTACTCTTCTTCCTGCGCAACGCTGAAGACCTGTGCGGTGCCACTCTTGCCGGCAACCGTGTACGGTGCATCCATGCCGGCCGCCCGCGCGGTGCCGCGGACCCCCTGCAGCACGCCCTGCATAGCCTGGATCGTCGTGTCCCAGTAGAACTCGTTGTCTATGTCGACGTTGCCGACTTCGCGCGTGTCGAGGAGACGGCGCTGGCCGGACAGGGGGTTCTCGAAGGCCGCAACGAGACGCGGCTTAAAGCGCTTGCCGCGCGTTGCCATTGTGGCCGCGGCGCTGGCGAGCTGAAGCGGCGTTGCGAGCATGTAGCCCTGGCCGATCGACGCAATGACCGTTTCGCCGTCGTACCAGCGCCGCTCGGAACGCTCGCGTCCCGCAAAGCGCTCGGCTTTCCAGCTCGTCGAGGGCACGAGGCCCTGGCTCTCACGCGGCAGGTCGACGTTGGTTTTCGTGCCGAGCCCGAACTGGTCGAGGTAGTGGTGCATGTTGTCGATGCCAATGTCGTTGGCGATCTCGTAGAAGTACACGTCGCAGGACTGCTCGATCGCGTCGTGGATGTCGACCGGCCCGTGCCCTTCCGGTTTCCAGTCGCGATAGCGATGGGTGTTATTCGGCAGGCTGAACCAGCCCCGGCACATGCTCTTGCGCGTCAGGTTCGTCGCGCCGGTCTCGAGCGCCGCGAGTGCGAGCATCGGCTTGATCGTCGAACCCGGCGGGTAGACACCAACGACGGCACGGTTAAAGAGCGGGTTCTCCGGGTTTCGAATCAGGTCGTTGTAGTCGCTGGTCGACATGCCGAGCGCAAACTGGTTCGGGTCAAACGACGGTGCGCTGACCAGCGCCAGAATGTCGCCGCTCCACGGGTCCATGGCCACCACCGCACCGCGCCGTTCGGCGAGCAGCTCCGTCGCGAGCAGCTGCAGGTCGAGGTCAATCGTCGTGTAGACGTTGTCGCCGGGCGCCGGCGGCTCGTCAGACGGGAGCGTGCCGAGGACATCGCTCGTGTCCGTCGATATCTGGCGCCCGCGAGCGTTGGTCACGAGATGGCGATAACCGGCATAGCCGTGCAGCTCGAACTCGTACTGTGATTCGACACCGGTCTTGCCGCCCTGCGACGTACCCGCGTAGCGCGACGCGTCGACGCGGCTCAAATCATCGGTAGTCAGCGCACTGACGTAGCCGACGGCGTGGGCAACGGCGGGGCCGTGCGGGTAGTAGCGGACCAGCCGCGGACGGAAGTCGACGCCCGGGAAGCGCGGTCGCTCGACCGCAAAGCTCGCGATCTCGGCGTCGGTCAGGCGAGGGTTCAGCGTCACTGGTTTGAAGCGCGGCCCCTGCCGGGCCGCCGTACGGATATCGGGAATGGCCTCGGCGTCGATCAGCTCGAGGGCAGCGAGGCGCGTAAGCGTTGTCTCGATATCCTCGACCTGTTCCGGTACGAGTTCCAGCTGGTAGGCCGGAAAGTTCTCGGCGAGAACCCTGCCGCGCCGGTCGAGGACGAGGCCGCGAATCGGCGGCACCGGCTCGATGCGTACGCGGTTGCCCTGCGAGCGCTCGGCAAAGTACTCGTAGTTGACCACCTGCAGCTGGACGAGACGTGCGACGACGATACCTAGCAGCAGCAGGACGAAAACGACCGACAGGATGACCCGGGCGATAAACAGTCGCCGCTCCGAGTGGTGATCCTTGATCGGGGAGAGCAGGTCCATGTCAGCTGCGCGCGAGGTTCCTGAACCGCAGTCCCGACAGGATACCTGTCACGAGGGGCCAGAACAGCGTACCGGTTATCACGGGGCCCCAGTAACTGGCCGCCGGCGCTGCAACACCGGTGACGCCGTTGATCCAGAACAGCAGGAACTGGTAGATAGCCAGCAGCGCAAACACGGTCAGCGTCAGCTGCGACATCGGGAAGACGCGCATGAGCAGGTGGAAGCGCGAGGTCAGGTAGATGATGGCGACGAGCGCCAGGGCATGCTGGCCGAGCATGGTGCCCTGCGCCACGTCGAGTACGAGTCCGGCAAGCCAGGCCGTGCCGACGCTGTACTGCTGCGGCAGCATCATGGTCCAGAAAATCAGCACCAGCGCCACCCAGTCGGGGCGGTAGGTGTCGAGCCAGCCCGGCAGCGGCACCATCGTCATCATGAGTGCCAGGATGATAGAGATGACGACCGGGAGTCGCGCCTGCTCGCGACTACTCATCGCCGGCCTCGGCGGTCACGGCCGCGGCTTCGACTAGCAGGATCTCGCGCACCTGGTTGAGGGTTGCCACCGGCGTCGCGCGCACCGCCGCGAAGGGCTCCTGCGGGATGCGCGTGACCGATTCGACGACGGCGACCGGGTAGCCCGGGGGGAACTTGCCGCCTAGCCCCGACGTGACGAGCAGGTCGCCGCGCTCGATGTCGGCGTTATTCGGCAGAAAGGGCAGGTCGAGTACGTTGATCTCGCCGGTGCCGAAGGCGATCGTCCGCAAGCCGTTACGATTGACCTCAACGGGGATGGCATGGCCCGGGTCACTGATCAGCACGGCTTCGGACGATTTCAGGCCGGTTGCGATGATCTGGCCGACGACGCCGTCGGCGTCAATGATGGCCTGACCGTCGTAGGCGCCATCGGCCGTGCCGTGGTCAATGACGAGGCTGTGACGGTAGGGATTGGCGTCCACGGCCATGATCTCGGCAACGCGCACGGCGCTCGAGATTCGCGCCCGCGCGTCGAGCAGCTCACGCAGCCGGGCGTTCTCGGCTTCGAGCGCCGTGAGCGTTTGCAGCTCGGCGTCGATCAGGAGGCGCTCGTTCTTGAGCCGGCGATTCTCGCGGGCGAGATCGTCACGGCTGACCGTGGTTTCGGCCGCGTATTCGAACAGGCGCGCCGGCGCGTCGACGACTACCCGCAAGGGGTAGACGGCAGCGCTGATGGTCTTGCGCACGGCGTCGAGGTGGTTGGCGCGTGTGTCCGCAAACATCACGGCGATGGACAGCACGATCAGCGCGACGGCCTTGAGGCCGACGCCGGATACGCGGGCGGAGTTGTTGCCGTTGCTGCGTCCCGTGACCATGAGTCCCTTAGCCGCAGTGCTGGTAGCGGGCTTTATTCGAGCCCGAAGACGGCCGGTCCGTGTTCGTCGATCAGCTCGATGACGCGGCCGCCGCCGCGGGCCACGCAGGTCAGGGGCTCGTCGGCAATTACGACGGGCAGCCCCGTCTCCTCCATGAGCAGCTTGTCCAGGTCGCGCAGCATGGCGCCGCCGCCGGTCAGGACAATGCCGCGTTCGGCGACGTCTGCGCCCAGTTCGGGTGGCGTCTGTTCGAGTGCTTCCTTGACGGCGCCGACGATACCCTGCAGGGGCTCCTGCAGAGCTTCGAGGATTTCGTTGGAGTTCAGCGTGAAGCTTCGCGGCACGCCTTCCGACAGGTTGCGGCCCTTGACAGAAATCTCGAGGACTTCCTGTCCCGGAAACGCCGAGCCGATCTCGTGCTTGATACGCTCGGCGGTCGCCTCGCCGATCAGGATGCCGTAGTTGCGACGGACGTAGTTGGTAATGGCCTCGTCGAAGCGATCGCCGCCGATGCGCACCGAGGCGGCGTAGACGATGCCGTTGAGGGATATGACCGCCACTTCGGACGTGCCACCGCCAATGTCGAGCACCATCGAGCCGCGGGCCTCGTGGACCGGCATGCCGGCACCGATCGCCGCCGCCATGGGCTCGTCGATCAGGTGGACCTTGCGCGCTCCGGCGCCTTCGGCGGATTCGCGAATCGCGCGCCGCTCGACCTGGGTCGAACCGTAGGGCACGCAAATCAGGACACGTGGGCTGGGCCGAAAGTACTGGCTGCCGTGCGCCTTGCGAATAAAGTGCTGCAGCATCTTCTCGGTGACCGTGAAGTCAGCGATGACGCCGTCTTTCAGGGGACGGATTGCCGTGATGTTGCCGGGTGTGCGGCCGAGCATGCTCTTGGCCTCGGCGCCGACGGCCTCGACGATCCTGCCGCCGCGACCGCTGTCTTCCCTGATAGCAACCACCGAGGGTTCGTCGAGGACGATGCCATGACCTCGGGAATAAATCAGGGTATTGGCGGTTCCAAGGTCGATCGACAGGTCATTCGAAAAATAACCCAGGATGTTCTTGAGCATGTTGTGGCGGGGCCAGAGCGAAGTAAACACGGTAATCTAGCAACGCCCGGGACATTGCACAAGGCGCCGTGTATCATTGCGCGCGCGCCTTTCATGGGCGCCTCGATACCCTCAGGTTTTACCCCGGAAAACGCCGTGTCACTCGATAAAGACCAGGTTCGGCACATTGCCATGCTGGCTCGCCTGCATGTTGCCGATGACGACATTGCTGAAATGGCCGACAAGCTGTCCCGCATTGTGGATTTCGTCGACCAACTCTCCCAGGCGCCGACCGATGGCGTCACGCCGATGGCGCATCCCCTGAATGCGACGCAGCGGCTCAGGGCCGACGCCGTGACCGAGGTCAACGAGCGCGACCACCTGCAGGAAAACGCGCCTGCGGTCGACGATGGCCTCTACCTCGTGCCGCAAGTCATAGAATGACGCCGGCGGCCGCTCCTGGATCGATCGATGACTGATACCTCCCTGCATACGCTGACACTGGCCGAGCTCAAGGCCGGCCTCGAGGCGGGCGACTTCAGCGCTGTCGACGTGACGACGGCGCTGCTCGAGCGCATCGCCGGGCACAACGCGGACCTGAATGCGGTGATTACCGTCACGGGCGACGAGGCGCTGGCCGCGGCGAAGGCCGCCGACGAGCGTCGCGCCGCCGGCGCCGCGCGACCGCTGGATGGCCTGCCGATCGTGCACAAGGACATCTTCTGCACGCGCGGCGTGAGAACGACCTGCGGCTCACGCATGCTCGAGGAGTTCATTTCGCCTTACGACGCCACCGTCGTCGATCGCCTCGAGGCGGCCGGCATGATCATGCTCGGCAAGTCCAACATGGACGAGTTTGCGATGGGTTCGTCCAATGAGACGAGCTACTTCGGCCCGGTTAAGAACCCGTGGGACCTGGAGCGTTCCCCGGGCGGTTCGTCCGGAGGCTCTTCGGCTGCCGTTGCAGGCCGACTGACGCCGGCTGCAACGGGCACGGACACGGGTGGTTCGATACGCCAGCCCGCGGCGCTGACCAACACGGTCGGTATCAAACCGACCTACGGACGGGTATCGCGCTACGGCATGATTGCCTTTGCGTCGAGTCTCGACCAGGCTGGTGTGGTCACCCGCAGCGTTGCCGATGCGGCACTGGTCCTCGGCGCGATGGCGGGCTTCGACGAGCGTGACTCGACCTCGATCGATCACCCGGTGCCCGATTACTTCGCCGACCTCGATGCCGACCTGTCGTCGCTGCGCGTCGGGGTAGTGCGGCAGCATTTCGACGCAGGTCTCGACGACGCGACCGGCGTTGCGGTTCGCGAGGCGATCGCGACGCTCGAGGCAAAGGGCGCCACGCTCGTCGATATTGACCTGCCGAACATCGACCTGTCGGTGCCTACCTACTACGTCGTCGCGCCGGCAGAGTGCTCATCGAACCTGTCACGTTTCGACGGCGTGCGTTTCGGGCATCGCGCCGACAACCCCGAGGATCTCCTCGACCTTTACTGCAAGAGCCGCGGCGAGGGCTTCGGTGCCGAGGTCAAGCGCCGCGTCCTGACCGGGACCTATGTCCTGTCGGCCGGCTACTACGACGCCTACTATCTGCAGGCGCAAAAAGTCCGCCAGCTGATTGCGGCCGACTTCAGGAAGGCATTTGCAGACGTCGACGTCATAGCCGGCCCGACTGCGCCTACCCCGGCCTTCAAACTTGGCGACAAGACCGACGACCCGATCACGATGTACCTGAACGACATCTACACGATCGGCGCGAATCTCGCGGGCCTGCCTGCCCTGTCCGTCCCCTGTGGCTTCGTCGACGGCCTGCCGGTTGGCCTGCATCTGGTCGGGCCGCACTTCGGTGAGCAGGTGATCCTCAACGCGGCCCACAGCTACCAGCAGGATACCGACTGGCAGACGCGCTGCCCGGCGGATTTCCAATGAGCGGCCAGTGGGAAGTCGTCATCGGGCTCGAGATTCACGCGCAGCTCGCCACGCAGTCGAAGATCTTCTCCGGCGCCTCGACGGCGTACGGCGCCGAACCGAATACCCAGGCCTGCCTCGTCGATCTCGGCTACCCGGGCGTGCTGCCGGTCGTGAACGAAGCGGTCGTCCGCATGGCGACGGCGTTCGGGCTCGCCGTCAACGCAACGGTGGCGCGGCGGTCGGTGTTCGCCCGCAAGAACTACTTCTATCCCGACCTGCCGAAAGGCTATCAGATCAGCCAGTACGAGCTGCCGATCGTCGAGCACGGCGAACTCGTGATCGATCTCGAGGATGGCAGCCACAAGCGTATCGGCATTACCCGCGCGCACCTCGAGGAGGACGCGGGTAAGTCGATCCACGAGGGCCTGTCCGGCTCGACCGGGATCGACCTGAACCGCGCCGGAACGCCGCTGCTCGAGATCGTCTCGGAGCCCGATCTTCGTTCCGCGAAAGAGGCCGTCGCCTACATGCGCAAGATTCATACGCTCGTGCGCTACCTCGGCATTTCCGACGGCAACATGCAGGAAGGTTCGTTCCGCTGTGACGCCAACGTCTCGGTGCGACCGAAAGGCCAGGAGGCGCTCGGTACGCGCGCCGAGCTCAAGAACCTGAACTCGTTCCGCTTCGTCGAGAAAGCCATCAACTTCGAAGTCGAGCGGCAGATCGACCTGATCGAAGACGGCGGCGAGGTCGTACAGGAGACCCGCCTGTATGACTCCGACAAGGATGAGACGCGCTCGATGCGCTCGAAGGAAGAGGCCAACGACTACCGCTACTTCCCGGACCCCGACCTGTTGCCCGTCGTCATCGACGACGACTATATCGAGGCCGTTCGCGAGACCCTGCCGGAATTGCCGGATGCCAAGGCTGAGCGCTTCGTAGCGGACTACGCCTTAAGGGCCGAAGACGCAGCGATCCTGACGATGAGTCGGCCGCTGGCTGACTATTTCGAAGCGACCGCGGCGGCGACTTCGGCGAAAGCTCAGGTCGTTGCTAACTGGGTGATTGGCGACCTGTCGGGGGCGCTGAACCGGGATGGGCTAGCCATAGCGGCGAGTCGCATCGATGCGGCGGCACTTGCCGGGCTCATCGAGCGCATTCACGACAACACGATATCGGGCAAGATCGCCAAGCAGGTGTTCGACGCCATGTGGTCTGGTGAAGGTAGCGCCGACGAGATCATCGACGCACAGGGGCTCAGGCAGATTACGGATACCTCGGCGATCGAGGCCATCGTCGACGAGATTATTGCCAACAACCCGTCGCAGGTCGAAGAATTCCGCGCGGGCAAGGACAAGCTCATCGGCTTCTTCGTCGGCCAGGTCATGAAGGCGACGGGCGGCAAGGCCAACCCGGGAGCGGTCAACGAGCTGCTGAAGAAAAAGCTGTCCAGCTAGAGCCACTCAGCGCTGCGCATGTTTGCCGATCACGTCGTTCCTTTCGTCTTCGAGTCGATTCCCGTCCGCGGCGAGATCATTCACCTCTCTCGTGCGTGGCGCCGTATGCTCCGCGACCATGACTATGTGCCCGTGATTCGGGAAACGCTGGGCCACGCCGCGGCGGCGACGGGACTGATTGCGCAGAGCCTCAAGTTCGACGGTGCCGTCACCATGCAGATCCAGGGTGCCGGCGATCTCCGCATGCTCGTCATGCAGTGCACGAGCAAGCTCGAGCTGCGGGGTATGGCGACGTCGGCGGCTGACGTAACGGCAAGCGACTTCGGCGGCCTGATGAAGAAGGCGCACTGTGCGATTACGGTCGATTCGGGCGAGCGTCCGTACCAGGGGATCGTCGAGGTCTCGAGCGACTCGCTTTCGGCGAGTCTCGAAAACTACTTCGCACGCTCGGTGCAGGTTCCGAGCCATGTCGTGCTCGCCTGCAATGACGATGTATCGGGCGGGATCCTGCTGCAGCAGATGCCGGGTCAGCCTATCGACGTTGACGACTGGAACCGGCTGGGACTCCTCGCCGGGACGCTGACGACAGACGATTTTTCGGAGGCCTCCGGGATCGACCTGATCCGCAAGTTCTTCAACGAAGACGACGTGCGCGTCTTCGATCAGAAGCCCGTCATGTTCCGCTGTCGCTGCAGCAAGCGGCGCGTCGAGGACGTCCTGCGCATGCTCGGTCCCGAGGAAACCAAGGCAGCGCTCGATGAGCAGGGCAGCATTCTTATTACCTGCGAGTACTGTGGACGCCGACGCGAGTTCGACGAGGTCGACGTGTCGAAACTTTTTGCTGACAACGTCGTTAGCGGGCCTGAGTCGCTGCAGTAGCGCCCCGGTCCGGCGGCCGTAACCATACTCACCTATACTGGCAGGACACCGAGTGACCCCTGCCCGGACAGTGCCTGTCCAGGGAGAAAACCATGTTGAATACCCTTAGAGCATGCCTCGTCGTCCTGTCATTGGCTGGCATCGCCGCCTGTTCGGACGGCAAGGACCAGCCGGCGGCGCCCGCCGTTGAGACCGCCGAAGCGCCGCGCGCCGAGCTCGGGAGGGACGTCGTCCCGCTTCGCTATCGCCTTGCGTTCAGTATTGATCCTTCGCTGGAGCGTTTCTCCGGCGTCACCGAAATCGATATCGAGCTCTCTGCGGCGACGAATACCATCTGGCTGCACGGCAAGGGCCTCGAGGTTTCGGCGCTGACGGCGACGACAGCGGACGGTAGCGAGGTTAGCGCAAGCTACGAGGAAGTGCTCGCCTCCGGCGTTGCGAAGGTAAGTCTTGCGGAGCCGCTCGCGGCGGGTCCTGCCAGCCTGCGCTTCGAATACAGCGCCGCGTTCAATACCTCGAGCAACTCGCTGTTCCGCGTCGAGCGCGACGGGCTCTTTTACATCGCCTCGCAGTTCCAGCCGATCGCCGCGCGACAGGCTTTTCCGGGTTTCGACGAGCCGGGCTTCAAGGTGCCCTTCGACATCGAGATAACGGCCCGCACTGACGACGTCGTCGTGACGACAACGCCCCTTGTCGAAACGACGGACCTCGGCGATGGCATGATGCGTCACGTGTTCGAAACGACGCGACCGCTGCCGACCTACCTGTTGGCGTTTGCGGTTGGCCCGTACGAGGTTGTCGATCACGGTGATATCCCGCCGAACTCGGTGCGAGACCGGCCGCTCAGGCTGCGTGCCATCGTCGCGCGCGGGCTTGCGGACCGCGTCGACTACGCGCTCGAGAACACTGCCGGTATCCTGACTGTGCTCGAGGAATACTTCGGCTCGCCATACCCCTATCGCAAGCTCGACCTGATTGCGATGCCCGAGAGTTTCGGCGGCGCTATGGAAAACGTCGGCGCGATCACCTACGACGAGTTCCTGCTGATCATGGACGAGTCCTCGCCTATCGATCAGCGCCGCGCCTATACCTCGGTGCACGCGCACGAGCTGTCACACATGTGGTTCGGCAACCTCGTAACGCCAAAATGGTGGACCGATCTATGGCTCAACGAATCGTTCGCGACCTGGGCGATGTACAAGGCGTCCGACGTCTACTGGCCCGAGGGTGAGTTCGATCGGGAGACGCTGAAGGGCGCGCTGGGCGCGATGAACAGCGATTCGCTGGCCGCGGCGCGGCAGATACGCGAAACCATCGACGACAATGACAAGATCGCCGGGGCCTTTGACGGCATTACCTATCAGAAAGGCGGCGGCGTACTGGCGATGCTCGAGCGCTATGCCGGTGAGGACGAGTTCCAGGCTGGCGTGCGGCTGCACATGCAGCGGCATGCCGACGGCGTTGCGGACGCAGACGACTTCATTGCATCGCTGGCAGAGGGGTCGGATCGGCGGGAGATCGAGGGCGCATTCCGATCGTTCATCAGTCAGCCCGGTGTGCCGCTGCTCGACGTTGCGGTCAGCTGCACAGAGGGCGCTTCGCCGGAGATTACGCTGCGCCAGTCGCGCTACGCCCCGCTTGGCTCGTCGATCGACGCGGATGCAACCCGCTGGCAGCTGCCGGTCTGCCTCAACCTCGGCTACGCCGACGGCGCCGAGAGCAGCTGTTCGCTGCTTAGCGACGTCGAGGAGACGATCGAACTGGCCGGCGACGAATGCCCGAGCTGGGTACACCCGAACGCCGATGGTGCCGGCTACTATCGATTCGCGCTGGACGATGCGGCGTGGGCAACCCTGATCGCCGAAAGCGCGGCACTGCCCGCCACCGAGGCGCTCGTCCTCGTCGACAGCCTCGACGCCGCGTTTCGCGCCGGGCGCATTTCGGCCGACAACTACGTCGCCGGTATGGCGATGCTCGTCAACCATCCGGCGTGGGACGTTGCCGACGCCGCGACAGGCAAGCTCGAACTGATCCTCGATATTGTCCCGGCGGCCGAACAGGCGCGCGTATGGCCTGCCTTCGCCGCGATTGCAGGGCCGCGTTTCGCGAGCCTCGAGGGCAGCAGCAATATCGAGGACGAACTGCTGTACCAGCGCCTGCAGCGCTTCATGATTGTCATGGCGCGGGATGCAGCGATCCGTGCGCCGCTCGCAGAGAGGGCCGCGGCGTTCATCGGGCTCGATGGCGAACCGGATCCTGCGGCCGTGCCGCCCGGGCAGCTCGAGACCGTCCTGTCGGTGGGCGTCCAGGACCTCGGCGCGCCGTTTTTCGACAAGCTGGTAGACGCTGCGCGCAATTCGGCCGATCCACAGTTCCGCAACGCGGCCACCGGTGCGCTGGCGCGCGTCGAGGATCCGGAGCTTGTGGCCCGCCTGCAGGACGTGCTCCTGAGCGGTGACTTCAAGGGAACGGAATTTCTTGGCGTCGTGTTTCGCCAGATGGTGCGTGCGGCAACGACCGAGGCGACCTACCAGTGGCTCCGCGCTAACGAGGCCGTGGTCATCAACGAGATACCCGAGACCTTCCGCGCGCAGGTGTTGCCGTCGCTCGGTGCATTCTGCTCGACGCAGCGCGCCACGGAATGGCAGGCGTTCATCGAGGAACGTGGCGACAGGCTGCCGGGCTACCAACGGCCGCTTGCGCAGACCATTGAGAGCATCGAGCTCTGCGCCGCACTGCGGGACGACAGCGCGGCGTCGCTGGTATCGGCATTCGAAGGCTTCGAGAACGGCCGCTAGCCTGCCGTAGACCAGCATCCATTCGCTGACCGCGACGCTGGCGGTTCTCACCGCCGGCGTCTCGTGGTAGTCTATCGGGTCTAAATATAAAGAAATCTCTATATCTTTATGAATCCCGCAACCGAACGCCTGCTGGACCAGTTCAAGGTGCTTGCCGACCCCGTGCGGCTGCGCCTGTTCGCGCTCTTGTGTCTCGGTGAGGGTACCGTCACCGAACTACGGAGCGTCACGGGCCTGAGCCAGCCGCGCGTGTCGCAACACCTGAAGGCGCTCGCCGACGCTGGCCTGATCGAACGCTTTCGCGACGGGCAGTTCGTTTACTACCGCACGGCGACCGAGGGGACCCGTGCCGCTGAGCAGCGCCGATTGCTTGCGCTGCTGCCGTCGGACGAGCCCCAGTTCGAGGCGGATCGCGACGCGCTCCGCGCGCTCCGCGGTGAGGCGCCGGCGCTGCCGGTCAGCGCCGCCGACCGGGCGTTGTACCGCCTGCTCGTCGAGCTGACGGTATCGACTCCGCTCGGTGATCTGCTCGACATTGGCAGCGGTGAAGGGCGCATCTTGAAGCTCCTCGCGTCACGCGCCCGTCGGGCGGTCGGCGTCGATATCAATCCCGACGCGCGTCGCCGGGCGCGTGCCGATCTGCTCCTGGCCGGCATTCCCAACTGCACCGTGCGGCAGGGGTCGATGTATCGGCTGCCCTTCGAGGACGACTCGTTCGACACGGTCCTCCTCGATGACGTCCTTGGCGATGCCGATGAACCCGATCGCACGCTCGCCGAGGCAGCCCGCCTTCTGCGTCCAAATGGCCGCCTCGTCGTTCTCGGCAGTATCGACTCGCCGCACAGTCACGACATCGACGTGCGGCTCGCCGACTGGTGCCGTGCTGCTTCCTTACGGGTTGCCCCGCCGCGGCGAGTCCCGGAATCCGAACCGAGCTGGCTCGTCGCCGTCCTTACTCCACAGCCGTCAACGTCGGCGGCTGCCTGAACGGAATACACCATGAATTCTGCACCGCACGACATCGAAGTCTCTTTCGAGTTCTTTCCGCCGAGCACCGAGAAGATGCAGTCAACGCTGTTCGAGTCGATCGACAATCTCGAGCCGCTGGCGCCGCGTTTCGTTTCGGTCACCTACGGTGCCGATGGCTCGACGCGCGAGCGCACCCATGACGCCGTCGAGCACATCGTTCGCGAGACGTCGCTGACCGCGGCGCCGCACCTCACCTGCATAGGCGCCTCGCGCGGCGAAATCGAAGAGATTGCCCGGGAGTACTGGGACCTCGGGATTCGGCATATCGTTGCGCTGCGGGGTGACCTGCCGAAAGACGAGCCTGACTACCAGCCGCCAAAGGATGGCTTTCGCTACGCGTCCGAACTGGTCGAGTGCCTGGCCGGGGTGGCGGACTTCGATATTTCGGTGGGTGCTTATCCCGAGGTGCATCCGGAAGCGCCGGACGCCGACACCGATATCGAAAACCTCAAGCGCAAGCTCGACGCGGGCGCAAACCGGGCAATTACCCAGTTCTTCTTCGACGTCGACGTCTACCTGCGTTTCCGCGACCGCTGCGCAGCGCGCGGCATCGAGTCACAAATCGTGCCCGGCATCCTGCCGATCACGCGCTTTCCACAACTCAAGCGCTTCGCCGCAAGCTGCGGAGCCTCGGTGCCGGACTGGCTTGCCGAGCGCTTCGAGGGTCTCGACGACGACGCCGAGACCCGGCAGCTGATTGCCGCGAGCGTTGCGATCGAGCAGGCCCAGGCGCTGCAGCGCGAGGGGGTCAGCGAATTTCATTTTTACACCCTGAACCGATACGCGCTGACCTACGCGATCTGCCATGCGCTGGGTGTACGTCCCGACCAGGCAGCAGCCTGAGGCTCTTCGATATGACTGACCGGCAAGCACGCATAGACGCGCTCTTCAACGCGCTCGACGATCGCATCGTCATCCTCGATGGCGCCATGGGCACAATGATCCAGGGCTACGGGCTGACCGAGGAAGACTATCGCGGCGAGCGTTTCCGCGACTGGTCTCAGGATCTCAAGGGCAACAACGACCTGCTGACGATCACGCGGCCATCCGTGATTCGAGAAATCCATGAGTCCTTTCTCGAGGCAGGCGCCGAGATCATCGAGACCAACACCTTCAACTCGAATGCGCCATCGATGGCCGACTACGGCATGGAGTCGCTGGTCTTCGAGCTGAACCAGCGCGCAGCAGAGCTTGCCCGCGCGACGGCGGACAGCGTGGCCACCGCCACGGGCATTCCGCGCTACGTGGCCGGTGTGCTCGGGCCGACCAATCGCACCGCGTCGATTTCACCGGACGTGAACGATCCGGGTCTGCGCAACATCACGTTCGACGGGTTGTTCGAGACCTATCTCGAGGCGGCAAAGGCGCTGATTGCCGGCGGCGTCGACTTCCTCATGATCGAAACGATTTTCGACACGCTCAACGCGAAAGCGGCGATTCGCGCCGTGTCGGCGGCGTTCGAGGAAACCGGCGAGACGCTGCCGGTCATGATCTCGGGCACGATTACCGACGCCTCGGGACGCACGCTCTCCGGGCAGACCACCGAGGCGTTCTGGAACTCGGTGCGCCACATCGAGCCGTTCATGATTGGACTGAACTGCGCGCTCGGCGCCAGGGAGCTAAGGCCGTACGTCGCCGAGCTCGCGCGCGTGGCCGATACGCGCGTCAGTGCCCATCCCAACGCCGGCCTGCCGAACGAATTCGGTGAGTACGACGAGACGCCCGACGACATGGCCGCGGTGATCCGCGAGTTTGCCGACGCGGGCTTCCTCAACCTCGTCGGCGGTTGCTGCGGTACGCGTCCCGATCACATCCGTGCAATCCGGGATGCCGTCGCCGACGTGCCGCCGCGCGCCGTACCCGAGATTTCGCCGAAGCTGCGCCTGTCGGGGCTCGAGCCGCTCAACGTTGGCCCTGATGACCTGTTCGTCAACGTCGGCGAGCGCTGCAACGTGACGGGCTCGGCGCGCTTTCGCAAGCTGATCGAGGCGGATGACTACGCCGAGGCCGTTTCGGTGGCGCGCCAGCAGGTAGAAAACGGCGCGCAGGTCATCGACGTCAACATGGACGAGGGCATGCTCGACTCCGAGGCGGCCATGGTGACCTTCCTGAACCTCGTCGCGGGCGAGCCCGACGTGGCGCGGCTGCCGATCATGATCGACTCGTCGAAGTGGAGCGTCATCGAGGCCGGCCTCAAGTGCGTGCAGGGCAAGGCGGTCGTCAACTCGATCAGCCTGAAGGAAGGCGAGGACCTGTTCATCGAGCAGGCCAGGCTCGTGCGTGCCTATGGCGCCGCCGTGATCGTCATGGCCTTCGACGAAGACGGGCAGGCCGACACGGTCGATCGCAAGGTCGACATTTGCGCGCGGTCCTACCGGATTCTCACCGAGGTTGTCGGCTTCGACCCGGCCGACATCATCTTCGATCCGAACATCTTCGCGATCGCAACCGGCATCGAGGAACACGCTGCCTACGGCCTCGATTTCATCGAGGCGACGCGGCGTATAAAGGCAACGCTGCCGCACGCGCTCGTGTCGGGCGGGGTCAGCAACGTGTCGTTCTCCTTCCGCGGCAACAACGTCGTGCGCGAGGCGATCCACTCGGTGTTCCTGTATCACGCGATTCGTGCCGGCATGGACATGGGCATCGTCAACGCCGGGCAGCTCGCAATCTACGAGGACCTGCCGGCCGACCTGCGTGATGCCGTCGAGGATGTCGTACTCAACCGTCGCGACGACGCGACCGAACGCCTGCTCGACATTGCGGCCGTCTACAAGGACGAGGCGGGCAGCGGCAAGGCCCGCGTGCGCGACTTGGCGTGGCGCGAGCTGCCTGTCGAGAAACGCCTCGAGCACGCGCTCGTCAACGGCATCGATGAGTTCGTTATCGGCGATACCGAAGAGGCCCGCTGCAACACGTCGCGGCCGCTCGATGTTATCGAGGGGCCACTCATGGCCGGCATGAACGTCGTCGGCGACCTGTTCGGCGCCGGCAAGATGTTCCTGCCGCAGGTCGTGAAATCCGCACGCGTCATGAAGAAGGCCGTCGGCCATCTCGTGCCGTTCATCGAGGACGAGAAGGACGGCGACGCAAGTTCGAACGGCAAGATCGTACTCGCCACGGTGAAGGGCGACGTGCACGACATCGGCAAGAACATCGTCGGCGTCGTGCTCCAATGCAATAACTTCGAGGTCGTTGATCTCGGCGTCATGGTGAGCTGCGAGAACATTCTCGAAGCGGCGCGGCGCGAGAAGGCCGAGATGATCGGCCTGTCCGGTCTCATTACGCCCTCGCTCGACGAGATGGTGCACGTTGCCTCCGAGATGCAGCGCACGGGCTTCGATCTGCCGCTGTTGATCGGCGGTGCGACGACCTCGCCGGCGCACACCGCGGTCAAGATCGAGCCTTGCTACAAAGGGCCCGTCATCTACGTCAAGGATGCGTCGCGCTCGGTCGGTGTCGCCCAGGCGCTGGTCGAGACGGCAACGCGCGACGAGCTCGTAAAGAGGAACCGGGAGGACAATCGTCGTCGCCGTGAGCAGCACGCCGGCAAGAGCCGTCTGAAGCCGCAGCTTCCGATCGTTACGGCGCGCGAGCGTCGCGAACAGCTCGACTGGGCGAGCTACGAGCCGCCGGCGCCGAGCTTTACGGGCGCCCGCGTCTACGATGACGTCGAGCTTTCCGAGTTGCGCGAGTACATCGACTGGATGCCGTTCTTCAATGCCTGGGAATTCCACGGCAAGTTCCCGGCGATCCTGAGTGACGAGATTGTCGGCGAGGCCGCGACGAACCTGTTCCGCGATGCCGAGGCGATGCTCGAGACGATTATCGACGAGCGCTGGCTGACCGCGCGCGGCGTACTTGGCTTCTTCCCGGCGAACTCCGACGGCTCGGACGACATACTCGTCAACTCGGGTGAGGGCGAGCTGCGCCTGTGCCAGCTCCGCCAGCAGCGCGCCAAGCCGGAAGGGCAGGCACAATGGTGTCTGGCCGACTACGTCGCGCCACAAGCGAGCGGCCGGCAGGACTACCTGGGCGCCTTCGCCGTAACGGCCGGTATCGGCATCGACGAACATGTCGCGCGCTTCGAAGCGGAACACGACGACTACAGTGCAATCATGCTCAAGGCGCTGGCCGACCGGCTTGCCGAAGCCATGGCCGAGTACTTTCATGAGCGCGTACGCCGCGAGCTCTGGGCTTACGCAGCGGAAGAGCAACTCTCCAACGCCGAGCTGATTGCCGAAGCCTACCGCGGCATACGTCCGGCACCGGGCTACCCGGCCTGCCCGGATCACACGGAGAAGGCGAAGCTCTGGCAGTTGCTCGACGTCGAGAAACAGATCGGCCTGAGCCTTACCGACAGTTTCGCCATGTTCCCGACGGCGGCGGTCAGCGGCTTCTACTTCTCGCATCCCGAGGCACGCTACTTCTCGGTCGGGAAGATCGACCGTGACCAGCTCGAGTCCTACGCGGCCCGCAAGGGCATGACAATCGCCGAGGCTGAGCGCTGGCTCGCGCCGAATCTGGGCTATGACCCGGGGCGGGCCGACGCAGCCTGACGGCACTCTCCGGCTGCTACCGTCCCGAAAACAGCCGCTGCAGCGGCTGCTTCCCCGCTAGGATGGGAGGCTGTTAGTGACCCAAAGCAGCCGGTCATTTTCACACCAAACTTACTCGCTTGAGGTTCACGAATGCGTCCGCGAACTGCCACAGGTTGGACAGCCCTGATACTTGGATTGCTTCTTGTCGTTTCGAATGCTTGGTGGGTGTACTGGACAATCGACAGTGCAATAACCTTCACCTATCACGATGACCAGTTGCGCTGGGAACAGGCAGCACTAACCGACGCATTGGCGCTGATACCAGCATCGAAGCCGACAGCAACCAAAGCCGAAGTAACCGCTTTTCTTCATCAAAGGTCGGAGTTGGAACCTTTCGAAAAAGAAGGCTGTGTCTGGTTTGATAATCTGGGGATCAAGTTTGATGACAACGAACGGATCGCCCACGTTTCTCGCCGTTGGAGTTTCGGCGAAGCCGATCCATGTTTCCCGAACTAAATGCAGGACAAAGCGTCAACGGCTGCTCATGGCCGCAAGCTGCCATCCAGGTGTTTTGAGGTAGGATGACTCCTACTGACCCGTAGCAGCCGTTCGAAGATATCGCCGTGAAGACCTATCCGCTGCTTAATGACGCCGATCAAATGACCGGGTTTGAGATTTCGAATCTCTTTTTTCCGTCGTCTGCGTCGGTCAGTCGCTTCTTCGCAAAGTGTCCGGGCGTGCAGGTGACGCGGCAGCGAAAGATGTTTGAGTCCGGCAACGAAGTTCACGCAGAGCTTGCCTTTGAAGGGGCCACGTTCATTGTGTGGGAGCCGTTTGGAGACAACAGTCGATTCTGGGTCGGTCCAAAGGACGAATCGGAGATAGCGTCAGACAGCTTGCGAAGACTTCACGAGTTCGTATCTTCGAACTGGCCCGGACCGATTAGCAGACTGCTTAGTTTCGTGTTGCCGTGGCATCGCTGAGCGGCTGCCTATGGCCGAACTGAGACGGTCGCTAGGAATTGCTAGAATCTTCTCCTGTTGACCCATTACAACCGGTCGCAAAACCATACGATTCAGCGGCACTGGAAGCCTGACATTGAATCAAAACGCCTCAAAGAAACCGTTCTTGCCGAGAGACAAACCAAAGTCTTGGATTGTTTTCATCGTCGGCATATTGGCAGGATTGTTTATCGCTGGTCCTTTGATGTTCTCTGGAATTTTTCTCGAAATAGAAGCACTTCAAATCTTGGGTAGCCTTCTATTCTGGTGTTGTTGGATAGTGGCCGCTTCAACGTGGGTCGTTTTTATTTCGCGCTCAATTGCGGGGCATTACAAGGGCATCGAGGATCGCGATTGGAGCGAGCAGATTTGGTAATTCGAGCATTGGAGACTGATCGGCGTTGGACCGCTTCTGGCCGTTCTGAGCCGGCAAGGCTGATTGATGTATGATTTCTGCTTGTGGCCAAAGGCAGCCTCTCGAATAAACGGAATTAAACCCATCAACTCAAGCTACATCACACTAATAGTTGCTGCTCTAATCTTGGTTGTTGGCTTCTTGGCTGTCGGGATGATGACTGGATCGGGCAACTTAAGCTTCATAGAGCCTAGCGAGAAACAGAAACGAGCAGCCGCGATTTTCTCACTGAACCAAGGTACCCCGAAAGATATTGGCAACGGAGCGCGACTTGATAGAGTGTTAGCCGTTGGAGAGGGTGTTCAGTATCAATTCACACTGATGGAGCTTTCCGTCGACGACACTGACGCTTCCGATTTTCAGGATTTCATTTACGAAAACGCCCGTCCGCAAATCTGCTCGCATCCCCAGCTTGTCGGTTTTTTCGAGTCGAAAGCAGGGTTCGTCGAATATCGAGTTAATGACCAGAATGGTGTGCACCTGACCGATGTTCGCTTTGACAAGTCAGATTGCGAATGACCGCTAGTGGCCGGAAGGCGACGGTCGCCAGGACCGCGCTATAATTTCGCCTACTGACCCAAAGCCGCCCCTTGCCGCCGCCGCAAGACTAGCCCGATTCGAATAGTGATGCAGCCCGACCCGAAGCTTGAAACGTACTGGATCAGCTTTCCACGCGATCCGAATCTTCCGATTGGTATTGGCGTAACCGCTTACTCCCAAGAAGACGCAGTTTCCTTGATACGGGAACAGGTCAAATGGTGCGAGAAAGCTACCGAAATTCAGATCGCTTCCGGTATTTCGATTGACGACCTTGACCAAACAAATGTCGTACCAAACATCGGTCCAATACAGCTACGCGGGGTCTGGTATCCAGCAGCCAACGTCGGATTTGGTGCGCCACGAGACCCTTTCTACAAGCCACCCAAGTGATGATGCGAACGTCTGCTCCTGGCCGAACTGAGACGGTCGCCAGGTTCAGGCTATAATTTCTCCCATTGACCCTTTGCCGCCGTTCGTGATTGACTGACTTTATTGCTCATGGTGCTAATTTTTTCTGAAGATGGCGGAGTACGAATCACAGAGTCGCGGGCCGAAGCGGTTGCTCAATGCGAAGGAATCGACGTACTGAGTCTTGTCTTCTGGTTCTTCGATGAAGACGGTCGGCCACTTGTCCCGATATTCGACAAACCAGTCACCAAGACGCGCTTTCTTTGGTTTTTCAAGACAGTTGACTCGGGCGAGTACCATCTAGAAGTCGGCGACACTAACCATCCGATGTTTGTCGATGCGATATCAACGTCGATAAACGAAGCGTCCTATTTGGAACCAAACTCTTTCTTCGAGTCGCTCGACCAACTAATTGGCGACCTTCGTAAGCGCGGCGTGCTGGTCGATGAAAAGTCGGCAGCAACGACGTAAACGAACGGCTCCTTGTGGCCGATTGGAGAAAAGCGACTCGCTCTTTATCGAGCGGCCGCTCGTATCGAAAGCTGCCTCAGAAGTGCGCTGCACCGGCACCTACTGCCGGATCAAATAACGACTATCGCACTACGGCCGCGTGCCGAGCGAGAGCGTACCGGTATCGCGAATGCGAATTGCCGGGCTCAGGACGCCCGGGTCGAGCTTGGCCTCGAACTCATAGGCCACCGAGTCGTTGCCTGTCGTCACGATGTCCTTCAGCACGCTCAGGCCTGCGAATAAATCTGCAGACGCATTCAGCGTGACGTCGCCCTCGCCGTAGGCGGCAATTGCGGGCAGGTCGCTGCCTACCCCGGTCACAACGTCGCGCCCGGCAAGGCTGATCGTGTAGGCGACGCCCGCAAGTTTGAGCTGGTAGGCATTCGGATTGACGACCCTCAGGACGATCTCGAAGTCGGGGAAGGCCCCGTCACTGGGTACGGCCCGTAATGACTTGACCGTGACCGTGGGTGTCTCGAAGTCCGGGCGCAGGCTGGTACAGCCGGCGACGAGCAGGACAAGGACGGATGTGATTGCAATACGAAGCATGATGGCGGGCATCCTTCGCGATTCGATAGCGATTTGCAACCGCAAATGCAGCTCGGGTTTTCGATGATCGATCCCGGGGGCCGGCGAACTTGTCCGGGACTTATCGCGTAGTATGCTGACGATGATGAGAAACCACATGAATGTACTCCTGCTGGTCGCGTTCTTAGGCGGCTGCGAGGCACCCAACAATGAGCCGCAAGGCCCCGTAGCGGACCTATTGCTAATCAATGCGGACGTAGTCACTGTCGAAGAATCCCTGCCCCGAGCTGAGGCCGTGGCGATCTCAGGCGACCGCATCCTCGATGTAGGCTCGACCAAGGCGATGCTCCAATACCGCGCCGAGACGACTGAGCTCATCGATCTCGACGGGCAGATGGTCATCCCGGGTTTCATTGAAGGGCACGGGCACTACACGAGCTTCGGCGGTTCGCTGTTGACCCTCGACTTCCGCTACGCGAAGAGCTTTGCGGAGATCGTCGCGATGGTGGCAGAAGCCGCAGCCGAGACGCCGGCCGGCGAGTGGATCATCGGCCGCGGCTGGCACCAGGACAAGTGGGAAACCCGGGAAAGCGAACTCGTCGAGGGGCTCCCCGTGCACGACTCGCTCAGTGCCGCGACGCCTGATCATCCGGTCATGCTCATCCACACGAGCGGCCACGCGGTCTTCGTCAACGACTACGCCATGCGGCTCGTTGAGGTCGACGGCAGTACCGAGCCTCCGCCGGGCGGTGAAATCGTCGTCGACGCCGATGGCGAGGCAACGGGCATGATGCGCGAAGCTGCGCAGGATGTATTCCGCATGGCGTATTCCGGCCACCAGGGTCGACGCCCTGCGGGCGTTGCCGAGGCCGAGCTGCGCCGCATGATCACGCTCGCCGGTGAAGAGTCACTGCGGCACGGCATCACGTCGTTCCAGGACCTCGGCACGACCTTCGCCGAAGTGGACCTTCTCAAGGTCATGGCCGAGGAGGGCAACCTGCCCGTGCGGCTGTACATGGCGTTCGAGGAACAGGCGGCCGACATGGCCGATCGTCTCGGCGACTACCGCATGGTCGGTTACGGCAACAATTTCCTCACGGTGCGGACGATCGGTGAAAAGGTACTGGACGGGGCGCTGGGCACGCATGGCGGCTGGCTGCTGGAACCGTATACCGACATGCCGGAGAGCGTCGGCCTGAACGTCGTGCCACTGGAGGAGATCGAAGCCTCGGCGAGGCTTGCGATGCAGTACGACTACCAGATGGCGATCCAGGGCATCGGCGACCGGGCGTACCGGGAGCTCCTCGACATCTACGCGGCCGAGTTCGCGAAGCATCCGGAGAAGACCGACCTGCGCTGGCGCATCGAGCATGCCCAGGTCATTCACCCTGACGACATTGCGCGAACCGTGGAGCTCGGCGTGATTCCGGCCGTGCAGGGAATCTTCGCCTGCTCCGATGGACCCTGGGTCACGGAGCGGCTCGGCGAGGAGCGCGCCCGCGAGCGCGGCTACATTTTCAATACGCTTGCCGAGGCCGGCCTCGTCCCGACCAACGGCACTGATCCGCCCGTTGACGAGATCAGCCCGATCGGCAGTTTTCACTGCTCGGTGACGCGAGAACTGCCGGACGGCACGACCTTCTTTCCCGAGGAGGCTTATCCCCGCGATCGAGCCCTGTATTCCTACACGATGGGCAACGCAATCGCCGCCTTCGAAGAGGACATCAAGGGCTCGATTACGCCGGGCAAGCTCGCCGACATCGCGGTGCTGTCGCAAAACGTCCTCGAGGTGCCGGATGGCGCGCTGCTCGACACGAAGGTCGTCATGACGATCCTCGGCGGCAGGGTCCGTTATCGCGACGGTGAAATAGTCCGCTAGGCCGTCGTTGCCGGAGGAAGCACGTATGAACCTGAACGCACTGCTCCTGGCGACTGTCTTCTCCGCCGCGCTGGCCACGAACGCCGAGGCGGCCGTTACGGTCGACGTCATCAAGAACCCCTACGGTGGGCAGCGCAACGTACCGGAGCTGTCGACGAACCCGGACTACATCCACGCCGCAGGTCTCGAGCGACAGATCGCCGAATGGGGCGGCGAACTCGTACGACCCGTGCAGGATGTTCGCCTTAATGTCGAGCAGGAAGCGCAGTACGGCGAGTGGCACCGAATGGCGCTGGCGAATGCAAACTTTGCGGCTGCGGTTCGCGAAGGCCGGAACACGGCTGAGGTCACGGTCGGACTCCAGGCGAACTGCAACGACCTACTGGGAATGCTCGCCGGCCTGAAGTACGACGAAGCGGGCAACCCGCGACGCGTCGGGCTCGTCTTCATCGATGCGCACGGCGATTTCAATACGCCGGAGACGACGCTGTCCGGCATGCTGGGCGGGATGCCCGTCGCCGTGGCGGCGGGTCATGCGCTGCACAACCTGCGCAGGACGGCCGGGCTCGACGAGCCGCTGCCGATGGAACACATTGTCTGGGGCGGTGTGCGCGATCTCGATCCGCTCGAGGCCGAGCGATTCGAGGAATACGCGGTGCAGCAGTTTTCGGTAGAGGACATGCGCGAACTGTCGCCGGGCCTGAGAACGCAGATCGACGGCCTTGCCGACAGGGTCGATGTCATCTACGTCCATATCGACATGGACGTGCTCGATCCGGCCGAAGTGCCGGGTCACGATCTTGCCGTCGACGACGGCCCGACGAGCGAGGAACTCGCCGCGGCCATAAGGCTCATGTTCGAGAACCCGAAGACCGCCGCGTTGGGGATAGCGTCCACGCCCGCCTTCAACCTCGACCCGGACGGCGTGAGCCGCGAGGCAGCGCTTACGCTCATCGAAGGCGCGATACGCGGTGTAGCCGACCGCTGAAGCAGCGGTCCCGCGGCGAATAGACCTAACGCGCGTCCGCCGACTGCGGAACGACCTTGCGATAGCTCGTTGCGTCCCGTCGCGCGATCTCAACGAGCAGGGGCAGGTGATCGGACCCGACCGATGACAGCGTACGCACCGACGGCGCCACAAGGTCAGTCGAGATCAGCGCATGGTCGATCGGGATCATGGCGATCGGCAGGAACGTTGGCCAGGTGGGTAACACGCCGTGACCGTGGCGCGCGTTGACGAGCTTCGAATCGCGCTTGAGGGCGCGGTAGTGCGCCGCCCACATGCTGATATTGAGATCGCCGATCAGGACGACCGAGCCTTCAATCACCGCGGCGCGTGATGCGAGATAGGCGAGCTGTGCGTTACGACTGGCGTATGCACTGTTGCCGATCGGGGGCACAGGGTGTGACGTCAGGACGGTCAATGCTGCGCCGTCGTACTCGACCTCGACGATGATCGACGGCAACCCCAGCGGCGGCGTCTCGATAAGCTCGCTCGCCATGAACGGCAGCGACGAATAGACGCCAATGCCGGCGGCGCCGATCCCGGGCTGCACGACCTGGTGCGGATATGAATCCGACAGGGCGGTCAGCGCGTCGGCATGGACGGTCGTCAGTTCCTGCACGACAACGATGTGGGGCATTTCTCGCTCGATCGCCCCAAGTAGCTCTGAGACGTCTTCGTTGCTGTAGAGGATGTTGCTGTGCAGGAGCGTCAGTCCAGTCGCACCTGCGACCGCAACGTTGCCTGCATGCCATGGCAGGACGTAGCTCACGTTGAGCAGCGAGGCCAGCAGCATGAGCAGCGCCATGCGCCAGCGCCGGGCCAGGCCGAGGACGATGGCGAGGAGCACCGCGGCAACGAAATACTGCAGCCGGAAATGCGAGAACAGCTCCAGGTACTGGTGCCGATCGTCGAGGATCGTCGCAACACTGAACAGGGCTGTGAGCACGGCCGCGGCCTCTGTGAGGCCCAGCAGACGTCGTCGGGCGGACGAGGTTAACGGCATGCGGGACAGTCTGCGCGCTTGGCCACGCGGAGCGTCCGGAACTCGAGCGTCGCGGCGTCAAAGAGCAGGAGCCGGTCGCGTTCGACAGGCAGTCCTGCCAGGAGCTTGAGGGCTTCGACGGCCATTAGCGTGCCGACCACGCCGGGCACCGGCGACAACACGCCGTTGCCGGCGCAGCTGTCGAGCGACTCGTCGCCCTCGCTGTACGCACAGCGATAGCTGGCGCCGTTTTCGTAGTCGGGACCGAACACCGCGACCTGTCCTTCAAGGCGGATGGCGCTGCCGACCACGAGCGGCATCTTCTGGCGGACGGCGCCGTCGGAGACGACGAAGCGGGTCGCAAAGTTGTCGGAGCCGTCGAGCACGAGATCCACGCTCGCGAGCAACTCATCGATATTGTCGGCGCCGACGCGACGCGTTTCCGTCGCTATGCTTACGTCCGGGTTGATGCTGCCGAGCTGCTCCCGGAGCACGTCAGTCTTCTGCCTGCCGACGTCGCCCGGCCCGAACAGGAACTGGCGGCCGAGGTTGCTGTCATCGACGCGGTCGAAATCGGCGACGACGAGTTCGCCAACGCCTGCCGCGACGAGGTAGGCCGCCGCGGCGTTACCGATGCCGCCGGCACCGATCAGGAGCACCTTGCCGCGCGCAATGCGCGCCTGGCCGTCCGCGGAAATCTGCGGCAGCGCAAGGTGCCGCGCTGCGCGGTTCTGTGCTGGATCGGCCGGCGCGTTCACCCTCCGCTCGGCACGATCAGTCGATCGTGACCTCGGTGATGACGACGGCCTCGACCGGTACATCCTGGTGGCCGCCGCTGTTGCCCGTGGCAACACCTGCAATCTTGTCGACAACGTCCATGCCCTCGCTGACCTCGCCGAAGACGGCGTAGCCGAAATCCCGGCCGCCGTGGTCGAGGAAGTCGTTGTCGCGCAGGTTGATGAAGAACTGTGCCGTCGCGCTGTCGACGACGGAGGTGCGGGCCATCGCGAGCGTGCCGCGCTTGTTGCTGACGCCGTTGTCCGCCTCGTTCTTGATCGGGTCACGGGTCGCCTTCTGCGACATGTCGGCGTCGAAACCGCCGCCCTGGATCATGAAGTTCGGGATGACGCGATGGAATATCGTGTCGTTGTAAAAGCCGTCCATAATGTACTGGCGAAAGTTCTCGGTCGATATCGGGGCCTTCTCATCGAAGAGTTCTACCGTGATATCGCCGTGGTTGGTCTTGATCGTAATCATCTCATCTCGTCTCGTCCGGGCTGTCTGCCGCGTCATTGGATTCGGGCCCGGTTTGTATCACAGCCGGGCCGCCGCGTCGCGCCCGCGTGATGCGCGGCAGCCCGGCGTAGTCCTGAATGTTCTCGATCTCGTGCCAGCCCGAGTCGGCCAGCAGCGCCGCGACCGCCTCGGCCTGGGTTGCGCCGTGCTCGACCAGGAACACGCCGTCGGCGGCAAGAACGTCCGGCACGCACTCGGCAAGCTCGCGGATACAGGACAGCTCGTCGCCGGGGGCGACGAGCGCACCGCGCGGCTCGCGCTTCAGCGCGCTTAGCGCCTCGTCGTCTTCGGCAACATAGGGCGGGTTGCTGACGACGACCGGGTAGCGGAGATCGCGCACGGGCTCGATCCAGGAGCCGGTCACGAAGCGCAGGTTGTCGAGATCGAGCTGGCGCGCGTTCTGGTCAGCAACGGCCACCGCGGCATCGCTGATATCGACACCCGTGACGTGCGCCATGCGTCGTGACCAGGCGATGGCGCAGGCGATGGCACCGGAGCCCGTACCGAGATCGAGCACGGCCGTGTGTTCGTGCAGCGGAATCTCCTTCAACGCGAGTTCGACCAGCAGTTCGGTCTCCGGCCGCGGTACGAGCGTATCCGGGGTCACCATTAGTTCGAGTGACCAGAACTCTTTCATGCCCGATATATACGCCAGCGGTTCGCCGTCCAGCCGACGGTCGACCTCGCTCATGAGCCGGTCGAAGGCAAAGTCGTCGAGCTCGTCCTCGGGGTGCGCAAACAGGTAGCTCCGCGGCATGTTGATGGCCCTCGAGACGAGCAAATCGGCCTCGAGACGCGGCGTATCGCTGACCGGACCGAGGCGTTCGGTGACGAGATCGATGATTGTGCGGATTTCCCTTGGCTCGGTCATTGTGTACAGTCGCGGCACTTTCGCCTGAAACCATAAGCGCTATGGCTGTTTTTTCCAACGTTCTCGACATGGTAGGCCACACGCCGATGCTCGAGGTACAGCGCATAGATACGGGCCCTTGTCGGCTGCTCCTGAAGCTCGAACTCATGAACCCTGGCGGTTCGATCAAGGATCGCATAGGCATCTCCATGATCGAGGAGGCCGAGAAACGCGGTGACATCAAGCCCGGCGATACGATCGTCGAGGCCACCGCGGGCAACACGGGGCTGGGTCTTGCGCTGGTCGCCGCGCAGAAGGGCTACAAGCTGGTGCTCGTCCTGCCGGACAAGATGAGCCAGGAGAAGATCTTCAATCTGCGCGCCATGGGCGCCGAGGTGGTTCTGACCCGCTCCGACGTAGCCCGTGGCCACCCCGAGTACTACCAGGACCTCGGCAAGCGTATTGCCGAGGAGTCCGGCGCCTATTTCATCAACCAGTTCGGCAACCCCGACAACCCGCTTGCCCATGAGCGGACCACCGGACCCGAGATCGTGGAGGAGCTCGACGGCAAGCTCGACGCGATCGTCCTCGGCGTAGGCTCGAGCGGCACGGTCTCAGGCCTCGGGCGCTACCTTGCCGAGCACGCGCCGCACGTCGATCTCGTGCTGGCAGATCCCGAGGGCTCCGTACTGACCGACTACATCAACAAGGGCGAACTCCACGAAGGCGGCAGCTGGCTCGTCGAGGGCATTGGCGAAGACTTCATCCCGTCGATCGCCGACTTCAGCAAGGTGACAAAGGCCTACGCCATCAGCGACGCCGAGTCGTTCGCAACGGCGCGCGAGCTCTTGCGCAAGGAAGGTCTCCTTGCCGGCTCGTCGTCTGGAACGCTGCTCGCCGCGGCGCTCAGGTACTGCCGCGAGCAGACCGAGCCGAAGACCGTGGTGAGCTTCGCCTGTGACACGGGCAACAAGTATCTCTCGAAGCTCTACAACGACTTCTGGATGGAGGACCAGGGTTTCATTACGCGAGAATCCCACGGTGATCTGCGCGACCTGATAGGTCGACCGCACGGCGAACGCGCGACCATTACGGTGGGCCCGACGGACATTGTCACCACGGCGCACAATCGTCTGCGCAACGCTGGTTTCTCGCAGCTTCCGGTGATGGATGAGGGCCGCCTCGTCGGCGTCATCACCGAAGACACGATTATTCAGTACGTATTCGGCCGGCCGGAGCTCATGAAAGCGCCCGTGGCGGACGCGATGGAAACGGCGTTCATCAAGCTCGACATGGACACGTCCATCAACAACCTGGTTGCCATGCTGCACGTGCAGCCCTACGCAGCCATCATGAACGGCGAGGACTTCCTGGGTCTCATCACGCGATCGGATGTGCTCAACTACCTTCGCCGGCAGATGTGAGAACACGACAATGAGCAACGACGACAAGCTTGCCTTTGCGACCCGCGCGATTCACGCGGGCCAGTCGCCTGACCCGTCGACCGGCGCGATCATGCCGCCGATCTACGCGACCTCGACCTACGTGCAGTCGAGCCCCGGCGAGCACCAGGGCTACGAGTACTCGCGAACGCAGAACCCGACGCGGATGGCGTGGGAGCGCTGTATCGCCGATCTCGAGTCGGGTACACACGGTTTCGCCTTCGCGTCGGGCATGGCCACGATCGCGACGATCCTCGACCTGCTGCCGTCGGGCAGCCACGTCATTGCCCTCGATGACCTGTACGGTGGTTCACGCCGACTGTTCAACGGCGTCAGGCGCGAGAGTGCCAATCTCGATTTCAGTTTCGTCGACATGACCGATCTCGAGACGGTGCGGGCGGCCATTCGCCCCGAGACCCGGCTGGTCTGGACCGAGAGTCCGAGCAATCCGCTGCTGAAGATTGTCGACCTTGCGGGCCTGTCCGAAATCACGCGCGAGCACGAGCTGCTGCTCGCCGTGGACAACACCTTCGCCACGCCGTACCTGCAGCGACCGATTGAGCTCGGTGCGGATATCGTCATGCACTCGGTCACCAAGTACCTGAACGGCCACTCCGACATGATTGGTGGCGTCGCCGTGACGGCGCGTGAGGATCTCGCCGAGCGCCTCGCCTACCTGCAGAACTCGATCGGCGCCGTTTCTGGTCCGTTCGACAGTTTCCTTGCCCTGCGCGGGGTCAAGACGCTCGATGTCCGTATGGAGCGCCACGTCAGGAGCGCGCAGGCGATTGCCGAGTGGCTCGAGGCACAGCCAGGCGTGGACCGGGTGATCTATCCCGGGCTCGAATCGCACCCACAGCACGACCTGGCGTCGCGGCAAATGCGGGCCGGCGGCGGCATCGTGACGTTTTTCCTCGAGGGCACGATCGACAATGCCCGTCGCTTCCTCGAGACGACGCGGGTGTTCGCGCTGGCCGAGAGTCTCGGCGGCGTCGAGAGCCTGATCGAGCACCCGGCCATCATGACGCATGCGTCGGTGCCGCCCGAGGCACGAGCCGAGCTCGGCATCAGCGACCAGCTGATTCGCCTGTCGGTCGGCATCGAGGACCAGGACGATCTGATCGCTGATCTCGAGCGCGCCCTCGCGGCGTCACGATAGCGTCACTCATCGCAACGGGCGCAGCGAGTCAAGACGCGAGACGACGCAACGATCAGGATGCCCAATGACGCTCTCTTCGACCGCTTGCTACCGAAGCTCTACAGGCTTCGACAGGAAGCACTGGCCGCGGAAGCAGCGCATGCTGACGCACTGGCCCTGATCGAGCCCTGCAACCGGCCGAGCGCGCGTAATCTTATTCACTACCTGAGCGTCCGCAGGCACGACATCCGGTCGCTGCAGAAAGATCTTATGTCGATCGGTCTGTCGTCGCTCGGTGTTATCGAGCCCCATACCCTCGCGAGTCTCGACCACGTCATCTACATGCTCGAGCTGCTGAAGGGCATTCCGCACACTGGCCACGCTGATGAGCCGGCGGATCTCCAGAACGGCCCGCTGCTGCTGCGTGACAACGCGACGGCGCTGTTGGGTCCTGAGAGTGACAATCGCGCCGTGCGGATCATGGTGACGATGCCTACCGAGGCGGCCAGCGATCCGCGGCTCATCGAGGATCTGCTTAGGGCCGGCATGAACATCATGCGCATCAATTGCGCCCACGATTCGCCGGAGGCGTGGCAGGCCATGGTCGACAACCTGCGTAAGGCCGAAGGCACTACGGGCCTGTCCTGCCTGATTCAGGCGGACCTGGCTGGCCCGAAGGTAAGGACCGGACCGATCAGGCCTGTCGGCCGTATACGCAAGTACCGTCCGCAGCGCGATGCCTTCGGTCGTCTTCTCAGGCCGGCACGCGTGCTGATCCAGAGCTCGGACATGAATAACGATCCAGCGGTCGTGCCGCTCGGACCCGGCGCTGTCGAAATGCTCGATGTTGGCGATCAGCTCGTGCTGCGCGACGCGCGTGGCCGCAAGCGACGCATTGAAGTTGTCGGCCGCACTGAAAACGGTCTCGTTGCCGAGATCGAGAAGACAACCTACCTGACGACCGGGATGTCGATGCGTATCCGCCGCGGCGGCGATGCCATCGGTGAGGCGACGGTCGGCGAGCTGCCGGAAGTGTCGGAACCTCTGCTCCTCGACCCGGGTGATGCGCTGATCCTCAAGCGCGCGCCCGAGGCGGGCAGGCCGGCTCTGCGCGATGGTGAGCACATCGAGCCGGCACGTATTCACTGCACGCTTTCCGAGGCGTTTGATCTCGTCGCCGAGGGCGAACCTGTCTGGTTTGATGACGGCAGGATCGGCGGGATCGTCTCCTGCAACGACGGCGACGAGATGCTCATCGATGTCACCCACACCGCGCCGGAGGGCAGCCGGCTCAAGGCCGGCAAGGGAATCAATTTCCCCGAAACAAACCTCGATATCGACGCCCTCACAAGGAAGGACATCCGTGATCTCGAGGCTGTCGTTTCCTGGGCTGACATGGTCGCCTTGTCGTTCCTGCGGCGTCCTGAGGACGTGCTGCTGCTCGAGGAGCAACTGACCCGGCTTGACGGTCAGCATATCGGCGTGGTCCTCAAAATCGAGAATCGCCAGGCGCTCGAGAATCTGCCGAGTATATTGCTGGCGTCGCTGCGTTCACCGCCGGTGGGTGTCATGGTGGCGCGGGGCGACCTCGCGGTCGAGGTCGGATTCGAGCGGCTCTCCGAGGTGCAGGAGGAGATCCTGTGGGTCTGTGAGGCAGCACACGTGCCGGTTATCTGGGCAACCCAGGTACTCGAGGGTCTCGCCAAGACCGGCGCGCCGTCGCGTGCCGAAGTGACCGACGCGGCGGCCAGTCAGCGCGCCGAATGCGTCATGCTCAACAAGGGGCCGCACATCGTCGAGACGACGCGATTTCTCGCTGATGTGCTCTCACGCATGGGCGCGCACAACCGCAAGCGACGCGCTACCTTGCGGAAACTCTCGATTGCACAGTCATTCAAGGCGCCCCCGGAGCCGTCGCGCGACAGCTAGGCGCGCCCGAAACGGAAACGGCCGGGCAGAATGCCCGGCCGTCCGATTTGCCATCGCAGGGTCAGCGTAGCGCCGACCCGACGTGTCCCCCCCTCAGGACGGTGTGGCAGCCGGCGTTCCGCCGACCGTGCCGTTCGATGCCGAATCGTGGCCCTGCCCGTCGACCCAGTCCACCGCCGCGTCGAGCGCCTCGAGACGGGTCGCAAAGTAGGTGTTCTTAGGCAGTGACTTGTCGACGCCGAGCCCCTTGAGGACCTGCTTGACCTCGTCGTTCATGCCGCACATGAACACCCGCTTGTCGGCGTGCTTTGCGTCGGAGCCGATCGTCTCGACGGCGCGCGCCGCCGACACGTCGACAAAGGGCACTCGCGTGAAGTCGAGGACAATGGCCGACGACGAGTTCTTGACGCGTTCACGAACGTGGTGACCGACGTCGGCTGCTGCGCCGAAGCTCAAGGGACCGCCAAAGTCGAAGACCGTGATCTGTCCTTTCGCGCGCTGCAGCAACGCTGCTTCTTCCGGGCTGGTCTCGCCCGGAATCTCCGGCAGTTGGCCACCGAACTTCTTAAGCTGGAGATCTGCCATCTGCTTGACGAAAGCCAGCGAGGCAAGGACGACGCCCGCGGCTACCGCGGTAATCAGGTCGACGAACACCGTCAGGCCCAGGACCAGGACCATTAGTGCAAGGTCCCAGCGCGGGCCCTGGTGGGCGCGCTTCAGGTAGGCGAAGTCGATGATGTCGTAGCCGACCTTGACGAGGATACCGGCCAGCACGGCGTGCGGAATCATCTCGGCCAGCGGCGCGAGGACCACGATCGTCGCGAACAGGAGGGCCCCGTGCAGCATACCGGCAATGCGGGTCAGTCCACCCGTTCGGATGTTGACGACCGTACGCATGGTCGCGCCCGCGCCCGGGATGCCGCCAAAGAAACCGGCCACGATGTTTCCGATGCCCTGACCGACGAGTTCCTTGTCCGAGTTATGCCGGGTACGCGTCATGTTGTCGGCTACCAGCGACGTGAGCAGGCTGTCGATCGAACCGAGCAGCGCGAGTATGAACGCTGCTTCGAGCACGATCAGTGCTGCGCTCGCGTTGATCGTCGGCACAATGAACGAGGGCAGGCCCGTCGGGATATCGCCAAGGATCGGCACGTTCGGTATGGCGAGGCTGATGAGCGTGCAGACCACAAGCGCGGCGAGCGGCGCTGGCACGATCCGGCCCCAGTTCTTCGGCCACTTGAACACGATTCCGAGCGCCAGGGCGCCAATGAGCAGCGCGCCCCAGTTCGGATCCATGACCGCGGTCGGGATCTCGAGCAGCGCCGGCACGGTGCCGCCGCCCTCGGGCTCATGGCCGAACAGTCGCGCGGTCTGTAGCGCAATGATGATACAGCCGATGCCGCTCATGAACCCGGACACGACCGGGTAGGGCACGAGTCGTATGTACTGGCCGAGCTTCAGCACCCCGAAGACGATCTGCAGGATGCCGGCGAGGATTACGGTTGCGAAGATCAGGCCGAGATCGCCGGAGAGCGCCGAGAAGACGCCGGCGAAGACGACGATCATCGGGCCGGTCGGGCCGGAGATCTGTGCGCCCGTGCCACCGAACAGCGAGGCGAAGAAGCCGACAAAGATGGCGCCGTAGACACCGGCCATCGGACCGGCGCCCGACGCCTCACCGAAGGCGAGGGCCAGAGGCAGCGCGACAACCCCGGCGGTCAGGCCGCCATAGATGTCGCCGCGCAGGTTACTCAGGTCAAACTTGAACATGGGATGACTCCTTACGGGAGTGTATTCAGCAGTACAGTTGGCTCAGGCCGCGGCGCCGGCGGCAACGCGGGTTTCGCGATCGATCAGCGATACGAAGGCGTCCTGGTCCTTGTCGTAAGCGGTAATGTCACCGTGCTCGATGTCGTAGACCCAGCCATGCAACTCGATGTCGCCGGCGGCAATCCGCGCCGCAACGGCAGGGTGGGTCCGCAGGTGGTCGAGCTGCAGGAGGACGTTCTGCTCGATGACGGCGTCGAGTTCCTCGATACCGGCCTGGCCGTGCTTCGCGCGCACTGCCTCGACGGCGGCGCGTGAGCAGTCGATCCAGTCGTGAACCTGCGGCAGGTCAGTGAGGCTGTCCGGGTTGAGCGCACCCTTCATGGCGCCGCAGTCAGTGTGGCCGCAGACGACGATATGCTGGACGCCAAGGACGGCAACGGCGTATTCGACCGAGGCCGAGGTGCCATCGGCGAGCTTGCCGTGCGGCGGGACAATGTTGCCGGCGTTGCGGCAGACAAAGAGGTCACCCGGCTCGGTCTGCGTGACGAGTCCAGGATCGATTCGCGAGTCGGCACAGGTAATAAACAGGACTTCAGGGCTCTGGCCATTTGCGAGTTCGGCAAATAGCGGCTGCCGGGCGGCGTAGGCGTCTTTTTGAAAGGCGGCAATGCCGGCGAGGACTTTATCCATGACTACTGCTCCTGTTTCTATCGTCTGTTTCTGTCGTCTAACGTATTGATCAGATTGGGCTTTCCTGGCCCGGAGGTGGCGCGGGACGGCATGACACTCGCGTCGTTTTCCACCGTGGAATCAGCCTAACGGCCGGCGAGTGATTACAAATAGAAACAAATCGAGAGTTTGTGATAGTTTTTAGCTATCACTAGTAGGAGCCTGGGCCTTTGGCCAATCCGGATCCCTTTACACTGCGCCAGGTGCGCTATTTCGCCGCGGTTGCGGACGCCGGGAGTTTTCGGCGTGCCGCCGATCGGCTGAATGTGAGCCAGCCGACCCTGACGGCGCAGATCGCGTCGCTGGAGAAGTCCCTCGACCTCAAGCTCTTCGAGCGTTCGCGAACGGGAACCTGGCTCTCGAGCGCAGGTCGCGAGCTCCTGCCCAGCGCCCGGCGAATGCTCGAGGAAGTTCAGGGACTTACGGACCGGGCTGCGACGATTACGACGGGGTTTACCGGGACCTACCGGCTTGGCGTGACGCCGACGCTCGGACCGTACCTGTTGCCGACGATCCTGCCCGCAATCCACGCCCAGTACGCAGGGCTCAAGCTCTATGTGCGCGAAGCGCCGCCGATCGATCTCGAGGAGGACCTGAAGCAGGCCAAGCACGACGTGATCCTGACCACCGAGCCGATCGTGTCGCGCGACCTTGTGGTGATGCCCCTGTTCCGCGAGCCGCTGAAACTCGCGGTCGCGAGCGACCACCGACTCGCGGCCAAGCGCCGCATCAACCGCTCCGACCTCGTCGGCGAGCAGGTGCTGACGATCGGTGAGCATCACCTGTTTCACCAGCAGATCTCCGAGCTGTGCGACCGGCTCGGGGCAGAACTCCTGCGCGACTACGAGGGCACGAGTCTCGACACACTGCGGCAAATGGTCGTCATGAGCATGGGTGTCGCGTTCCTGCCGGCGCTGTACGTGCGCTCGGAGATTCGCGACCGCGACGAGTTACGCATCACCGATATCCAGGGTCTGCCGATGTTTCGCAATCACGCGCTGGTCTGGCGTCCCGGGGCACCGGCGCGCAATCTCTTCAAGGAGCTCGCGCTCAGGATACGCAAGATCGTCAGGTCATCGCTGGCCGGCGACGTGTCGGTCGTCAGGGACTGAGGGGAGAGGCGAGGATGCGACCCACCGCCGGGGGGGGGAGGCGGTGGGTCGCTGTGAGAGTCATCACGCGCTCGTGCGCAATAACGTCGCCTCAGGGTCAGAGTAGGGGCAGAGGGCCGAACTCGGCAAACGAAATAAATTCCCCGCGCGAGTGAAAAAAAATCATCTCGCGTCGTCGAATTTCTGTAACACCCAGTCGGCGAAACGGCGAATCGCCGCGTTGTGGCGATCCTCGCGCCGATAGACAAGGTAATACGCGTCGCGGGTTTCGAGCTCCTCGGGGAACAGCGTCACGAGCGACTTTTGTTCGAAGCGCCCCTCACTGAGAATGCGCGGCACCAGCGCGGCGCCGACACCTTGCTCGGCGGCGCGGGCCACGGCTGCCATCGAGTCGAGCCGCACCAGCCGCGATACCAGTGGCAGCGACCTGCCGGAGGATTGCTCCCACTCGCGCCATGCGTTCGGCCGGCTCTCGTGCACGATGCGGGGAAACTCGTTGCCGTTTGCCTTGCCTTTCTTGCCGAGTTTCCCGGCCAGCTCCGGTGAGGCTGCCGGTACGAGGCGCAGCGCGAACAGGCGGTGCGCCACCAGCGTGTCCGGCGGCTTCCGGAAGATCCGGATGGAGACGTCGGCTGCCGCAGAGTGCTTCTCGAGCGATTCATCGCTCGTTTCGAGCTTGATGTCGATGTCAGGATTCTGATCCGTGAAGTCGGCGAGCTCGGGCACGATCAGCTCGTTGGCGAAGAAGGGCTGCACCGAGATCCTGAGGACAGATCGTGCCGCGCCGCGGACATGCCGCTCGACAACGGCGTCGAGCTCGGCGATCAGCGGACTGACGTCGTCGAACAGGGCATGGCCTGCCGCCGTGAGCTCGATCGAACGCGTCAGCCGCTCAAAAAGCTGCACGTTGAGCGCTTCCTCGAGGCTCTTGATCTGGTGACTGACTGCCGACGGCGTAATGAACAGCGCCAGCGCCGTGTCACGAAAGCTCGACTGCTCCGCGGCAACGCAGAACGTTCGGAGCTCGCGCAGCGATACCCGTCGTTTGGAGTTCATCTGTATCGGTTTCCGTAGGCGACGTGACAGAAGAGTGCTGTCCGTGAGCGTCGGAGCAAGAGTCGTGCCACGCGGAATTGTACCGTCGTCCGCGGTGGCTAAGGCAAGTGTTGCCACCCTTCGAGGAGCATCGCACCACCACAGGGCCGGTGTCGACAGCGTCGCACCGATGCTGTGCACCGGGTCCGAATCAGTGCTTGTCCGCGACCCCCAGCCGCTCGTGCATGATCGGGCTCGTGGTCGTGTACTGGAGGTGTGCTTTCCTGCCCGGCTCGAGGCGTTCTTTTGCCGCGAAGGCCGCCAGCGCGGCCTCGTGAAAGCCACACAGGATCAACTTCTTCTTGCCCGGGTAGTGACTGATATCGCCAATGGCGTAGATGCCCGGGATATTGGTTTCGAAGCGCTCGGTGTCTACGTTGACGGTCTTGCGGTTGATGTCGAGGCCCCAGTCGGCAATAGGCCCGAGCTTCGGCGCGAGCCCCCAGAAAACCAGCAGCGCGTCGCAGGCAAGCTCTAAGGGCCCATCCCCGGTGGTGACCGTAATGCCTGAGATGGCACCGTCCTCTTCGGCATATGCCGTGACCTTGCCGATCAACTCGGTCAGCTCGCCGCGGGTCGCCAGTTCCTTCATCTGCGATACGGATGCCGGGACAGCCCGGTACTCGGGTCGTCGATGGACAATCGTCAGCGAGGCGGCAATCGGCGCCAGCGCGAGGGTCCAGTCGAGCGCCGAGTCGCCGCCGCCAAGGACGACAACGCGCCGGCCCCTGAACGCCTCGGCGTCCCGGACCCGGTAGAAGAGCGACCGGCCCTCGTGGCGGTCGATGCCATCGAGGCGCATCTTGCGGGGCTGGAACGAACCGACGCCGCCGGCGAGGAACACGGTGCGGGTCCGAAAACGCGTGCCAGCCGCGGTTTCGACGTCGAAAACCTCGTCGCCGTCGGCGCCAACGCGGGCAACTTCCTCGCCAAGGTGGAAGACCGGATCGAACGGCGCAATCTGGGTCATGAGGTTGTCGACGAGTTCCTGGCCGGAGCATTCCGGGATACCGGGAATGTCGTAGATGGGCTTGTCGGGGTAGAGCTCGGCGCACTGGCCGCCGACGACGCGCATCGAGTCGACCACGTGCGCATGGATGCCGAGGAGACCCAGCTCGAATACCTGGAACAGGCCGCAGGGCCCCGCGCCAACGACCACTGCATCCGTCTCGATGATCCCGTTGTCCACCGCCAGCCGACCTCTGCCTGAAACCCCTATGGTAGCGCGCCGCCCGCCGGCGCTGACCTTGGTCCAAACCGTTGCCACATCAGGGGTTTCCGAAACTGGTGGTGGCGTTGCCATGACGTATGATCGGGGCAGACGTGCCGTCCGGTGCGGGCTTTGTCGACGGCGGTTCGGCCGCAGCGTCAATCGGCCTCACGAGGACTGCGTCGAGCCTTCCGTAGGAATCCGAAGGGGAGTGGGTGAGCAAAACAACACTGCCTGTTGCTGCGGCGGTCCTGGCGGTTGCCGCAGCGGCCGAGGTCCGCGCCGAAAACGGGTCGGAGCCCGTCGCCGGGGCCAGCGAGGCAACCCTGATCGAGGAAATCATCGTGACGGCGCGCCGGCGCGAGGAGAGCCTGCAGGCCGTACCGGTTTCCATCACGGCATTTGGCGGCGTCGAACTCGAGGCGCGGCAAATCCGCTCACTCGACCAGCTCGGCGCGGTCGTCCCGAACCTGCAGTACGACAAGGCAGCCCCGTCCTCGGGCTCGAGTTCCGTCGGCCAGATCTTTATTCGCGGCATTGGCCAGGCGGACTACACGCCCGTCACCGACCCGGGCGTTGCGCTCTATCTGGACGGCGTCTACCTTGGTCGTTCGCCAGGCAATGTACTCGATCTCGTCGATATCGATCGCGTCGAGGTGCTGCGCGGTCCGCAGGGCACCCTGTTCGGTCGCAACTCGATCGGTGGCGCAATCAAGGTCCACAGCAGCCGGCCGACCCCTGGCGAAACCACCAATCGCCTGCGCGTGCGAGTGGGCAACGACAATCTCGCCGAGCTCATGCTGAAGTCGAACGTTGGGCTGGGCGAGGACGCCGCGGCCGGCATAGCGATCAACCGGATCTCCCGCGACGGCTATGTCGAACGGACGATCGACGGCGTCCGCACCGGCGACCGGGATCGCTGGGCCGTGCGCGGCTCCGCGGCCTGGGACGTGAGCGACACGCTCGACACGTTCCTCGTCGTCGACTACACCCGGATCGACGAGAACGGCGCACCGACGGTCTCGGGTGGGGTCAATGGCGGGCAGGCCTTCGGTACTTTCGGCAACGCCGTGCTGCCGAGCTGCACCTCGATCAACGTCAACCCCGGGTTCGACGGCTCACCGGCAGGCGGACCGCCAACGTTCCCGCCGCCGGGCGTGGCCGATGGCAACGCGCCGGGCTGTTTCGGTGCCGACGCCGTGCCGGGCCCGTTCGTCTCGGAGGCGTCCTTCCCGGTCGTCTCTACGCTCGAAAGCGCCGGTGCGGCGCTCGATATCAACTGGGACATCAGCGACCGGGCGGGTATCGAATCGACCACGGGCTTTCGCACGATGTCGATGCTGTCGTCACGCGATGGCGACAACACCCCGGCGAACATCTTCGCCACGCGCGACGACTATGACCACGAGCAGTTCAGCCAGGAGCTCAAGTTTCGCTACTCGAGCCGCGGCGGCCGCAGCGAAAGCCTCGTCGGCTTGTTCTACTTCGATGAGTCGGGCTTCAATCTCGTTGATGTCACGGTGCCGACCGGCGCGATCCAGAGCGGCGGTTTCTACGCGAATCGTTCCTATGCCGCCTACGCGCATGTGAGCGTCGACGTGACGGATCGCTTCGCTATCTCTGTCGGCGGGCGCCACACCGAGGACCGCAAGGACTACACGCCCGATCAGTTCTCGCTCGGCGATGCGTCCGCGGGTTCCGAGCCCGGCCTGTTCCCGCCAACGTGGCCGAACTTCGCGGGCTTCTACCTTGCACCCACAGGTCCGCTTGCGGCGGGCGAGCGGCTGCTCGATTTCACGCGGAGCCGGCTCGAGTTCGGCAATACCGATTTCTCGATCGATCTGAGCTACCAGTTCGCCGACGCGGTCATGGGCTACCTGACCTACACGACCGGCTTCAAAAGCGGGGGCTTCGACCAGCGCTTCGTTGGCCCGACGCCGGATCGTTTGCCAAGCTCCTACCGACCCGAAACCGTCAACAGTGTCGAGGCAGGGCTCAAGGCCTACGCCCTTGGCAGGCGCCTGCGCTTCAACATGGCGGTTTTCGATGCAGACTACGACGACCTGCAGATCATCGTCCGCGAGTCCTTCAATCCGCTGACCGTCAATGCGGGCAGGGCGCGCGTCCGCGGCGGCGAGGTCGAGATGTCGTGGCTGCCCGCCGATGCGTGGGAGGTCAACCTGTCCGCCGGCCACATCGACGGGCGCTATCGCAGCCTGACGCAGTCGGCGCAGGACTCCGGTGTTGCGCTCGATAATCGCCTGGTCAACGCGCCGGAGTGGAGCGTTGCTGCGGGAGCGGCGTACGGCGTAGAGCTCGGCACGCTCGGGCGTCTCACGACCCGCGTCGACTGGTCCTGGCAGGACGAACAGTTCAACGACGCGATCAACAGCGTCGAGATAAGCCAGCCTGCCTACCACCTCGTCAATGCGTCGGTCGAGCTGCTGGCCGCTGACGGGGGCTGGCGCCTTGCGCTCGCATCGCGGAATTTGCTCGACGAAACCTATCTCGTCGCGGGCAACTCGGCCTTTGAGACGGCGGCGTCCTACGTCGAACGCGTGTATGGGCGGCCGCGCGAGTTCCTCGTCACCTTCGACTACGAGTTTTGAGGCCGGTCGCTTGAGTTCCTCCGTCGACGACACCCTCCGGGACGCTACGCAAGGCCGTATCCGACGGCAGCTCGAGCTTTGGCTGATCGGTGCCCGGCCGCGGACGCTCACGATGGCAGCCGTACCGGTAATCGTCGGAGCAATGTTGGCCTGGTCCGAAGCTGCGGCCGTCAATGCACTTGTGTTCGCTGCAACGCTTGGCTGTGCCGTGCTGATCCAGGTCGGCACGAACCTCTTCAACGACGCTGCCGACGGCGAGCGCGGCGCGGACGGGCCAGACCGGCTCGGGCCGCTGCGCTTGACCGGGGCCGGGCTCGCATCCGCCCGGGACGTACGGCGCGCAGCGAAAGTGAGCTTCCTGCTGGCGCTCATGGCCGGCGTCTATCTCGTCGTCGAAGGGGGCGTGGTCATTCTCGCCGTCGGGCTTGCGTCACTTGCGGCCGGCTACGCCTATTCGTCCGGACCGCGGCCGTTGTCCTACGGGCCGTGGGCGGAGCTCTACGTCATCGCATTCTTTGGCGTCGTGGCGCTCGCGGGCAGCTACTTCCTGCAAATGCAGGCTTTGCCGCATTGGGGCGTGCTCGTTGCTGGCGCGGCGATCGGTAGCCCGGCGGCCGCCGTTCTGCTCGTTAACAACGTTCGTGATCGCGAGGCGGATCTCGCCGCCGGGCGGCGAACGCTGGCTGGCCGGCTATCGCCAACGGCAGCAGCGTGGCTCTACGGCGTGCTCCTGCTCGCACCGTACCCGCTGCTCGTCGCCGCGCTCGGCTGGCGCGGCGTTGGCCTCGCCTGGCTGTCGCTGCCGCTGGCCGTCTGGATTGCGGTCAGCTTCGACCGGGCGGCGGACGGTCCCGCAATGAACGCGCAGCTCGGCCGCACCGCGTTGCTGCAAACGGTCCTCGGCGCGCTGCTCGCCGTGGAGCTCGTCACATGATGCCGCTGATTGCGAAGCTCTTGCCGCTCGGACTCGCGTTCATCATGTTCGCGCTGGGCCTCAAGCTCAGCGTCGCCGATTTCCGCCGCGTCTTCGCGCGGCCCGTGGCCGTCGGCCTTGGCCTGCTTGCCCAGGTCGTGCTGCTGCCGCTGACCGCGTTCGTGATCATCCGGCTGTTCGACCTGTCCGCGGAGACGGCCGTCGGGCTCATGATTCTCGCGGCCTGTCCCGGTGGCGTCAGCGCCGCAATGATTACGGACCTGTCGCGCGGCGACACCTGCCTGTCGATTACGCTGACGGCCTGTACGAGCCTGCTGTCGTTCCTCACCGTGCCGTTCATCGTCGGCTTCTCGCTGGAACACTTCATGGGCCAGTCGATCGCGGTGGGCTTCCCGGTCGGGCAGGCCATTGGCGGGCTGTTCCTCGTCACGCTCGTGCCTGTTGGTGCAGGTATCTTCCTGAGCCAGGCGGGCTGGGTGACGGACGGCTTCGCGCGCCTGATCGGCAAGGTGGCTACCGTCGTGTTTTTCGTGATCGTGCTGGCCACGTTCCTCACACAGTGGCCGAGCATTACGGAACACTTCTCGGCCGTGGGTCCCGCGATCCTGCTGCTCAACCTTTTGACGATGACGACCGGGCTTGGCATGGGGGCGCTTGGCCGACTGCCAACGGATGGGCGCGTGGCACTTGCCGTCGAGTGCGGTATCCAGAATAGCGCGCTCGGCATTACGGTTGCCGTGAGCCTGCTCGGCGTCGCCTCCTTTGCGGTACCGAGCGTGATCTATGCCTTCCTGATGAACCTCTCGGCACTGCTACTCATCGGTGTGCGCCAGCTACAGCCAGGTAGCGCGACCGGAGGTCTCGGCAGCAGCCGCTAGTCGTCCAGTCAGCGCCTACGTAGCACGGTCATGCGCCGGTTTCAGGCCGAACACCCTCTCGAAGACGATGGCCGCCGGGCAGAAGCCGGTGAAGGCCTGCTGGAACAGGTTGACGCCAACGAAAACGGTCAGCCAGACAAAGGCCGGGTGGACAAAGACCGTCAGCGCGACGGATGCAAGAACCATCAGGCCTGCGAAGGCTTCGACGGCGTGCTCGAGTGTCATTGTTCTGTCCATGGTGAGATTCCTGATCGAGGAAGAACATTATAGAATACTAATTTACCAAATACTAATATTCTGTGCCATTGGTGGGCGAGCGGTGCTGCAGTCCACAATCGGTGCTACGGTCATGCCGTCACCAGCTCTCAATGGCGCGGTTCGTGCTCGGAAGATCGATCCTGTTTGCCCTCGCTTGTTTGGTCGGCTGCTCTCCGGCGGACCGGGATTCACTCACGCGCGGCAGCTTCAGCTTCGACGACCGCAGCCTGAGCTATTTCTGCGCTGGTGACGGGCAGCCGACGCTGATTCTCGAAGCGCCGTCCGGGATTTCGAACGAAGAGGCTTTTGCGAAGGTCATTCCCGATCTCGCCGCCCGGCATCGCGTTTGTGCGTACGAGCGCGCGGCCTACGGCAACAGCGAGCCGCTTAAGCCGGGCGAGGTGCAGTCGGTCAGCGACTATGCCGCCGAACTGGCGGCGTTCCTCGAGCTCGTCGGCACGGACTCGCCGCTGCTCATCGTCGGTTTCTCCTACGGTGGCTTCGTCGCGCGCTACTTCACGGGCCATCGTCCAGAGCGCGTTGCCGGCCTCGTCCTCATCGACAGTCCGCACGTGCGCTGGCTCCGGGCAATGAAAGACGAGATGACGCTGGACGACTGGCAGAAAGTCGAGGACATCATGCAGTGGTTTCTCGACAATCGCGGCCATGACGTCTGGACCAGCCAGTTCGAAGTGGAGTCAGCGCCGCTGTTGCCACCTGACATGCCGGTCGTGGTGGTGACGCGGGCTCTCGATCACGAGCGCATGCGCCTTTCGGGTGTCAGCGAGGACGGCTTTCGAATCTACAACGACTTGCACTTCCGCCTGGCGCCGGAGCTCGCCGACCTGACCGGGCGGACGGTCGCCATGACGGCCGCGAACAGTGACCACATGATCCCGGATGCGGAGCCGGAAGTTGTACTGGATGCCGTCAGCAAGCTGCTCGAGATGATCGAGTAGCGAACCCACTCTGTCGTTTGTCGCAGCGTACGACGCCGTATACAGTCGCCGCTGACCGCTCGGCCGAGACCACGCAATGACCGAAGAAGTACAGGGCGTCGCCCTGACCGAAGTACCGTCGAACAGGCAGCGACTATTCGTCCGCTACCTGATGGCAATACTGATCGACCTGACGGTACTGAATCTCTTTGATGAGTACTCGCCCAACGTCACCGTCGACTCCTTTACCCTGTCGATCTTTGCCGCGTTGCTGCTGCAGGTGCTGCTGAAGGCGACGCTGGCCCTGGAACACCGGGTCGCCGCGTTCTTCAATGCACGGCCGGGATCAATGAGCAGGGTGCTGCGCTATTTCACGGCCTGGCTCATCCTGTTCGGGTCGAAGTTCGTGATGCTGGGTGCGATTGATTTGGCGTTTGGCGACGCAATCACGTTCGGCGGTCCGTTGCATGGCGTCGTCGTCTTCATCGCCGTCGTTGTCGTCATGCTCGTCGCCGAGGAACTCGTTACCCGCATCTATCAGCGGCTTGCGCCGCGGGCGGACGGCGCGACCGCGTAAAACCGAATGTTCGGCTTACAAGCCGGGCGCGGCGATCGTCCGGCGGGTGGCCAGGCAGCCCTAGAGCGGCGCGATGTCGGGATTGGCCAGGTACGACTCGCGCTGGCGCGTGATCTCGTCGGTCAAATCGGCAAACGCTGCCGCAAACCCTACGTTCTGCATATCCTGTTCGAAGATCGGCGTCAGAAAGATCCACCAGGCCTGCAGCTGGCCGGATTCACGAGCCGCGTGCATGGCCGCTGTGGCGCCCTCGTAGTCGCCCCGACCGAGCGCCCGGATAATGGGCGTGAATTTGGCGCCGGGAATATCGCTTGGAGACTCCGCCAGTGTTTCGCCCACTGCGTCGAGAACCTCGCGTGCCCGCTGCAGTTCGCCCCGGGCCTCGAGGATGCCTGCCGCGAGCAGCGCATTCGTGATGTCCTCCGGGGCTATGGGGTTTGGTGGTGAAGCGAACAGGTCCGGCCGTACGGCGTTCACGAGTGCTTCGGCGCCGTCGATTTCTTCGGCAAGGTAGTACGCCAATGCCATGCCGAGCTGCGCGTCTTCCGGTGCTCCCTCGAGCGCCTCGATCGGGACCAGGTAGTCATTGATGGCGCCACGCTGAACGTCGATCACGAGGTCGACAACCGAAAGCCCGGGGAAAAGCTGATCCGGGAAGTCGTTCATCACCGCATCAAGGCAAGCCTGCGCCATATCGGTCAGTGCAAGGTCCGACTGCATTGCGCACTGACTGATCCGGGCGCCGAACGACGACGGATCGAGGCGAACCGCCTCATCCTGCCAGCGCAGCGACTCGTCGAAACGACCCTTAAGACTCAGCAGCTGGGCCTTGAAGGTATAGAGGTTGCGAAAGTCGGGATTGTCAGCGATGCCTTCGTTCACTGTACGTTCGGCGGCCTCGTAGTCACCGGCGTCGATGAGGATGCCGGCTTCGGCCACGGCAAGGATTGCCGCCTTTTGGTCCAGGCTGCGTGCGGTCCGAATCTGGCTGATCGCCTGGTCGACGCGGCCTTCCTCTGCCAATAGCAGGGCGTACCAGTGCCTGGCCGTGGGGTAGTGCGGCGCCTGGATGATCGCCTGCTGAAAGTACTCCGCCGCCGCCACGTCATCGCCCTGGTCGGAGCGGAGTTCGGCCAGCGCCGTGAGTGCTTCGCCTGAGGTCGGGTCGAGGGCAAGCGCGCGGTCGATCGCCCGGCGGCGCTCGGGTGCGGATGGGTCCACGCCGGTCTCGTCGTAGTTGGACAGCAATGAGTACGCGTCGGCAACACCGACCCAGGCAAGGACAAAGTCCGGGTCCAGTTCCACCGCACGTTCGAAGTCTTCCAGCGCGGCCCGGAGGCCCGCGATGGTGCGGCGCGCCAGGCTCGAGCGCCCCGCCGTATAGCTTTCCCACGCCTCCGGGATGTCTGTCGGGCGTTTCGCGAGCTGGTCGCGGTCCTGTTGTGTAAGCGCGCCCTGCAGTGCCTCGACGACCTCGAGCGCAATGTCGGCCTGCGTCGCGAGCACGTTCTCGAGCGTCAGTCGGCGATCCCAGCTGTTCGCCCACAGAGATTTACCGGTGTCGGCCCGTATCAGCTGCATGTTGATCCGGACGTTGTCGCCGGCGCGCTGGAATCCACCCGTCAGTACCGTGGCGACGCCCAGTTCCGCAGCAATGTCGACGAGCGGTTTGCGGGTATCGCGATAGGTTAGGGCGGTGCGCCGCGCAATGACCTTCTCGAGCGACTGCAGGCTGTGCAGCTGGGTCAGGAGGTAGTCATGCATGCCGTCGACGAAGAACACGTCCTCGTCTTTCGCGCTCAGGTTCTCGAACGGCAGTACCACGACGGAACGCTCGACGGCGGCGACCGGAGTGCCCGGTGCATCCGCTTCGGAGCGGAACTTGTCCACCACCAGCACGCCGACGGCAATCGCCAGCATCGCCGTAATCGCAAGCTGGATGTACTGGCCCGCGTTGGCCGGAGGCGGCGCCTGCGACTCGTCGGGCGCCGCATCCCGCCGGAGACCATCGGGCGTCAGCTCGAAGGCCCAGGCCAGTGCCAGCGCAACGGGAAAGCCAATCACGATGATGGCGAGCAGTGCCTTGAACGCCCAGCCAGGCAGCTCGAGGTTCTCGAGTACGACGTCGGCGAGCTGAAGCGCAACCCATGAGGCCGCAAGGTAGGCAATCCCTACCCGATAGACTTTGCGGCGTTTGAGTTCCTGAAGCAGTTGCATAGCGTGGCGTCGTCCGTTGATCGCAAGGGTCGGTATACCGCATGCCTGCCGCAGGCGCCAGAGTGAGCAGAGCCTCGTGCGCGACAGCCCAGCGCAGCGCGTCTATTATGTCCCGACAGGCTGTAGGACTACAGACCGTCAGCCCGGCGTAAAGTGCGAGGGAGTCCCGCGATTCACCGTAATGCCACGACAATTGTGTGCGTAGCGCTCGGCATCGTTGGTGCCTGCAGTTCGGAGCAGGTAAGCCTGCCGCCGCTGGCCGAGCCTGGCGTTGACCAGTCGCGCCCCGAGGTGTTCGCGTCGCGTTGGCAGGAGTACGTTGATTCGGTGTCGAGCGAGACGCTGCAGTCGGATTGCACGCCGCGGCTCGTCGAGGCAGCCACGGATGTCGCGTACCAGGGTACGGTCGTGTTACTGCATGGCTTCTCCGCCTGCCCGCAGCAGTACTTCGAGCTCGCGGAGCTGTTGGCCGCGCGGGGCTTTCGTTCACTGATCCCGCTGCTACCGGGTCACGGCCGTGACTACCCGGACGTGAACAGCGACCGCCCGGACGGGCAACCCGGTCCCTGGACGTGGCGAGAACGCTACGAGACTTTCGCGGAGCGGATCAACGGCATCATCGAGTACGCGGACGGTGACCACGTCCTGATGGGGCTTTCCGGCGGCGGCGCTGCCAGCCTGTTCATCAATCTGCATGCCCGTGACCTCTATGACCGCAGCCTGGTTGTCGCACCTTTTTTCGATATTGCCGGTGGCACCGTCGTCAATGCGGCCGTTGCCGGCATCGGCGCTGTCCCGTTCGTCAATCAACTCAGCGCAACGCCATTTGGTTCGGCGGAGCCCTGCGTCAAGAAGCGTGAGCAGGGCAAGGCCGGCTACTGTCGTTTCGAGGTGCGGCATGTCGCCGGTATGAAACGTCTCGCGCACTGGACGCGTCGCGAGATCAATGCGCGGCCGCTTGATATTGATATGCAGATCATTGCCGTCGAGCACGACAATTCCGTCAGCAATGAGCGCATCGCGCAGCTCTTGTACGCGCACATGGACAACGGCAAGACCACGGGCTGTGTCTACGAAGACGGTGTGCCTCACTCGATGTTCTCGCGCTACGATCACCCCGGGGAAGACATGTACTGGCTCGACAGCTTTCTCGATAGCGCGGTCGATTTCGTTGCCGAGGGGCAGCCCTTTCCTGAGGAGCCTTACCCGGGCGGTGAGGATTTGCCGTACGGGCGCTGTCCTGTCGATCGGTCGTCGGCGTCGCCCGAAAGCGCTGGTTGACGCGATTCGCTCCGCGCTGCAGTGCTAAGCGAGCAGGGTTAGTCCGATAATCGCAGCGTAGGCAATCGGAAACAGGACTCGCATCCGCCGTGACAGTCGGTTTGCCGCGTCCAGTTTGTCCGTGCTGGCCCACGTCGACGCCAGTACTGTCGTTGCGAGCGATACGGCAAGAAGCAGGGTCGCGAAAACGACGAAACGGTCGGCTCGCGTCAGGTAGTCGATTGCGGGCAGCGTCAGTCTGACGCTCACGCCAAGTGCAATCAGCGAGAAAACAGTCGCGCTCGACATGGCGATCCGCGGCGGGATCACGGTTGGCGGCAACCAGTGCACGAGCCAGGCGAGGAACAGGATCAGCGTCATCGGCATGGCCAGCGTCAGGATGTAGAACAGCGACTTGCGTTCCGCCTGGACCGTGAAGCGCAAGAGGGATGTCCCGGCGCCGCTTTCCTCGATGCGAAAGACGGAAAACTCCGGCGCAAGCGCTCCAAACCACCAGCCTTTGCTGCGAAAACTGTCGGTCTGCGCGATGATGTTGCTGTCCTCGGCAAACACGAGCTCTTCCGGCGAATACAGGTAGGAGACAATGTCGATACGAAGATCCTGCGTGTCGAACGGAAAGTCCTGCAACTCGAGGTCGGCCGCCAGCGACCCAGCCAGCCGCTGGCGAAGTGTGACGTTGCCTGAGTGGTCGACCGTGACCACGTCCGGCAAGAGAGCGTCGAGGCCGCGGTCATTGAGAACAAGAAGCCGCGGGGTCCAGATGTCGGCAGCGGACAGCGAGCGAATCTCAGTGCGGTTTGGCGAGCTGCTTACCAGCCGAGGATCCGTCCATGACACCTCGACGTAGGCATCGATGCTGAACTGCTGGCGGCGGTCGTCGACCTCGACAATGTCGATGAGTCCGAGGCGCACAGTGACAACTTCGGCCGGGCCACCGGCGTTCGGCCGGCTACCGATCTCTGCCTCGGCAGACGCCTCGGCGTGGCCAGGAATACAGGCAAGTGCGGCGAGTAGGCCGGAAACCAGCAAGGCGCATTGACCGACGAATGAGAGTCGGCCCCGATTCGACTGCCGTCGGGAGATACTCGTCTGGAGTCGCCGGTCTGGCCGTGTGCCATTGGTGCCTGCGATGCTGGCCTTGAGTCGCGTCATGTCGCGAATGTAGCAATCTCCTGCCGTGGCGTCATCGACTGGGCCACTCGACTTTTTCGGGTTCTGAGGTCCTTGGGCTAGACTGAAGGCATGCAAGCGTTGCGGCAGGAACGGAGGTAATCGTGATGGACCGGTCTCGGCGATCTTTCCTGCAGGGCATCGCGGCCGGCACGATGGCTGCCGCTGTTCCCGCGGCAGCCTTTGCCCTCCCGGTCCCGCCGCCGTCCCGCTCGCCGGGCGACCTTGCCCGCGACGAGGCCTTCTGGCGCGAGATCGGCAGCTACTACGAGCAGGGCGAGTCGATCCTGAATCTCGAGCACGGCTACTGGAGCAAGATGGCGAAGCCTGTGCAGTCCGAGTACGTCGATGCGATTGGTCGCGTTAACGTCGAGAACTCCTACTACGCGCGCAGGCTGTTCGCCGAGGATCAGCAGCGGGCAACCGAACGTATCGCCGCGGCGCTCGGCGCTCACGCCGATGAGATTGTCATTACGCGCAACGCGACCGAAGGCATCCAGAGCCTGATTCGACAGTATCGCCGCCTCGAGCCCGGCGACGCTGTGCTGATCGCGGACATCGACTACCCGGCCTTCAAGACGCATATGCGCTGGCTGCGGCAGGGGCGAGGTGTTCGCGCCATCGAACTGGTCATGCCCGAGCGTGCAGACCAGGACGAGATCCTGGACATATACGTCCGCGCCTTCGAGGCAAACCCAGGCCTTCGCCTGGCACTCCTGACGCATGTCTCCAACCAGCACGGTCTCGTGGTGCCGGTTGCCCGGATCATGGCCGAGGCCCGTCGACGCGATATCGACGTCGCTTGCGATGCGGCCCAGTCCTGGGGGCTGCTCGACTACCGCGTTGACGAGCTCGATGTCGACTGGGCGGCGTTCAACCTGCACAAATGGATCGGAGCGCCGCTTGGCACGGGCGCGCTGTACATGCGCCGCGGCACCCTCGACAGGGTCGCGCTGCACCCCGGCGAGAGCGACGGCGAGGATCGTGGCGTGCACTCGCGCATCCACTCGGGGACGGGCAACTTCGCGGCAACGCTCGCGATCCCGGCCGCGCTCGATTTTCACGAGGCGGTCGGTCCGGCCAACAAGGAGGCGCGGCTCCGCTACCTGCGTTCCCTGTGGACGAGCGAGGCGGAGCGCATGGCGCACATCGAGCTCCTCGGCGGGCGCGACGAGGCCTCATGGACCGGCATTGCGTCGTTTCGGCTAAGGGGCCAGTCCTCGGTAGAGGACGCGATCGCCCTGCAGCAGCGGCTCGAGACCGAGTTCGGGCTCTTCACCGTGATTCGCAAAGGACTCGACGGTGGCGCCTGCGTCCGCATTACGCCGCAGGTTTTCACGAGCGCGGACGATATGGCCGTGCTCGTTGATGCGCTCAGGCGCCTTGCTGCCTAGCCGGATTCGCCCGAGTCCCTGACCGCAAACGGTCGACTCAGCGCTTTCTTACCGTACCGTAACTTGCCGGAATCCCTTCGCCCGGCGTCGTCTGCTCGATGAATTCACGAATGTGCTGGTTCGACACCTCGAGGTCCACGGCACGCAGGTACATCATGTGGCCGCTCTCGTAGCCTTCGAAGCGCAGGCGATCACGGAAGCGTCCGCTGCGATCGAGGTTCCAGAGGACATACTTCGCCGAGAAGTAATCGGTCGCGCCGTCGTAGTAGCCCGACTGCACCATTACTTTCATGAACGGGTTCTGGGCCATGGCCTGCCGCAGCTCCTCGGCAACATCTGTGTCGTCGTTTTCCCACGGTCGTACCGGGCCGAACAGGTAGTACTGCAGGTCGGTTTCGAAACCGAGCTCGTCCCTGAGGTACGAGTTGATGGCCGGGGCGAAGGCGTGGTTCCAGGAGATCAGCTCGGGCGGATAGTCGTATGACTCGCCGGCGTTCACGCCATCGACGCCAAGGTAGCGCGAGTCCAGCCTGCCGATCGTGTAGCCCTCGTCGCGGAGGAGCTCCTTCCAGAAGGCCGACGCCGGCACCGCAAGGTTGTAGTCGAGTACAAAGCTCTGGGAGAGCCCCGAGTAGCGAGCAACCTCAGCCGCGATGCGCTGCCGATCGGCGTCATCGATGAAGCCGCCCTTTGCGGCAAACGGCAGGTATTCATCGATCGTAAATGCCTCGACCTCCGCGAGGAGTTCCATGAGTCCTTTCTCCTGCAGCGACGGTTCGAGCTGGCCGTGATAGTGCGCGGCTGCGGCGTAGTACGGGAGCTTCAACACGGACGAACGCGGCAACGGGCCTTCCGCCATGAGGCCAAGCCCGGTCGGCGATACGAGGATGACGCCGTTTAAGTACATCCAGTGGTTGTTCTGCAGCGCGGCGGCAAGCCCGGAGACACGCGTCGTCCCGTAGCTTTCGCCGATCAGGTACTTCGGTGAGCGCCAGCGCCCAATGCGAGAGACGAACACGTCGATCCATCCGGCGAGGTACTTGATGTCGGCATCAATGCCAAAGAACGTCTCGCGATCCACTTCGTCATCGAGGATGCGGGAGAAGCCCGTGTTGACCGGGTTTACGTACACGATGTCGGCAACATCGAGAATCGAGTGCGGGTTGTCGCGTACGCCGTACGGCTGCACGGGGTAACCCTCGTCATCGATCATGAGGACTTTTGGACTCGTGTAGCCGAGGTGCATCCACAGCGAGCCTGAGCCGGGACCGCCGTTGAACGAAATAAACAGCGGGCGGTTTTCCTTGTCGTCGACGTCGCGTCGCTCGTAGTAGGTGTAGTGCAGGGCGGCAATAGCCTGATCGTCATCGCCATAGACCGGCTGTGTGCCGATCGTCACACGGTAAGGCACGCGTTCACCGCGGATTCGAACGTCGGCTTCGCGAGTCTCGGTAGTATCGACCGGCAGTTCCCGCCGCGGCAGTGCGCTGCTGTCACTGGCCATTGATGTGCTCGCGTCATCCGGCCCTGCTTTGGTGTTTGCGGCCTCTGCCATCACAGCGCTCGCCGCGGCGGCAAGACCGACTGCCAGGGTGATTCGAATACACTGGCTGACCAGCGTCGAGACGGTAGGCTTGTATGTCATGCGGCGGGCTCCTGCACTATCAACGGTAGGGGGCTCGGCGTTTGAGCCGGCGATGATTGTACGGCATTTGCCGACAGGGTCGGCGAGCCTCAGGCGGGCTGCGAGAGAGCCGCGGTACTTTACGGGAGGGGTCTGAACAGCAATCTGCCGCTCTTCGACAAGGGCTTCTCTCGGCTACTCCAAGAGAGTCACAGTCGCCTGACGTTTAGCTGTGCTCACCGTTTGTCGACACTGAGCTCACACGACCGTCATTGCCAGGCCGGATCACAGCTCGTAGAGCGAACGGAACACGAACTTGACGCCTCTGAGTTCGCCTGTCGTACTGAAGTTGTAGGCAAGACCGAGTCGGTCGAAGTTCAGGCGCCAGATACTGACCGGCTTGTCGCGCCTGCCGAGGGCTATGCCGACCTGCCAGTAGTTGGCTACCGAGTCGAACTCCTCGGTGCCATCACGCACTTCGATATCATCAAGGAAGTCCGTGTAGCTCACGGTCCAGTGCAACATGGTCTGCGATTCGCCCGAGCTGAACCAGTTGACCGGGTAGCCGAATTCGAGGCCAGCGGCTGCGAATTCGAACTCGTCCGATTCGCCACGATTCGGCTCGTAGCCGACGATGCCGTAGTTGAAGATTAATGCCCAGTCGAGCTTTCCCGCCTCAAAGCTCCTCCGTGCCTTGATATCGGCACGATACGTGTAGGCCCAGTCGCTTTCATCGATGATCGTACTGTAGCCGACCTCCGCTGCAGGACGAATGTGGAAGTGCCGTGTAACCGGAATGCCGGCGTCAATGCTTGCGTTGGCGCTGGCCGTCGCAAGGTTGTTCAAATCGAGAGTGCCCAGGAGATCCTCGAAGTCGAGTCGTGACAGGCCGAGCGTAAACGGCAGCCGAAGCGTGTACGCAACCTGCCGATTTCCCTCTTCGTCGATCTCCGCTTCGCCGAAGGTCCAGCGAAACGGCGCGCGCATTATGAAACCGCTGCGTTGGTCGTTGATCTTGTACCAGCCGGTCCCGAAGAACGAGGCATAGGCCCAATGCACAGTCGGCTCGAAAGGTTCTGCTCCCTGGGCCAGTACAGTCAGAGGCAGGTTGCCCACTATTAGAGCGGGCAGCAAGAACAGTACCCGTCGCATTCGGACACCAGGCCGATGAGCGCTGACGCTCAAAGTTTCGCTACCAGTTGACGTGGAAGCCGATGCTGCCCATCACGCCCTGCGGCAGCTCCGTACCGTTGATTCTGACGGTCTCCAGTGCCGACGACAGGTCAATGTTGATGTAGCGGAACATCGTGGCTCCAACGCTGAGGTAGCCCAGCTCGGTGCCTGCCAGGTTCTGCCGCCAGCCGAATCGCACATTCGGCAGCCAGAAGCTGTCCGGGCGCGTCCAGGCGGCGCTCACGGTTGCCCACTGGTAGTCATCGCCGAGCGCGTCCTCAACGGCGTTGGCATCGAAGCCCAGGTGTGCTGACCAGCGGCGGTTGCTTGTGAAAACGGAGCCTTCGAACTTGACCTGGCTTTCCATCGTGAAAATCTGGTCGCGCTGTATAGCTTCGATGATCTGAGTATCCCGAAACGGTTCGATGTCGATCTCGGGGTACTGGAACTCCGGCTCGTTGATGTTCGTCCACTGGACGCCCAGCTGGTAGTTGTCTGCCACCCACAGCGCGCCCAGGTCCATGCCGACGCCGTTATCATTTCGGAAGTCGGCGTTGTCGATGGCGTCGAACAGCTCTTCCGAGTCGGTGATATCACCGAAGCGCGCCGCAAAACGCGACAGGCGCATCAGGTAAACCTTGGCTTCTGCACCAAGGAAGAGACTTCCCGAGCCGTTTGTAAAGGATTCGCGGCTGTACCCGAGGTTCAGCTCGGTCGTCTGCGTGGCCTTGGTAATCAGGGAGCTGTCGGTATCGAGCAGGACGATAACGTTGCGGGTATTGGGGTCGATGTTCAGCAACACGTCCGGGCTAAGTGCAATCTCGGGAGGCGGGTTGGGCACTACCTCATTGATGAAGTCGCCGAGTGCCCGGTTGAGTTCGTCGAGCGCTTCGTTGACATCGAATTCGAGTGGTACCGTGACTCCAAAGGCCTTCGACGAACCGGACCAGTTGAGACCTGTTGTCCACGTGCCGCCCCAGAGCTTGCCGTTCAGCACAACCGGAACATCGGCCGATACCCAGGCGCGGGCGTAGCCCTCGGCCGCAATAATCCCAAGAATGGAGGCCTGCGAACTCAGTTCCTCGGCGACCGCGTCGATCGTCGCCCCCAGGTCCGGATCGATTTCGTCAATGATTCGGCCGATGTCGATGCCGTTGTCCGGATCCGGCGACTGTCCCGGTCCTGGCGGCACACCCGGCTCGCTGGGCCCGTAGGCACCTGTAATCTCGTCGTAGAGGTCAAACAGCTCCTGCACGTTGCCATATTCGATGCCAGCGGCTGCCGAGAACACGAGGCCGCGATTCGACGCGCCTTGCGCCCGAGCACGATCCGCAGCAGCAGCAGCAGGGTTACTCGACGCCGACTGCACCCGGAGGCCATGGGTAACATCGCCGAAGGTCAGGTTGGAGCCGGGTGGCTGGTAAACGGGGCCCGCCTTGGCAGTTCCGAAGACGAGCACAGACGCTGCCGTAGCGGCAGCGATGCGAAGAAGGGTGGAGTTCATTCGAAACCTCTTGCGGGGGGGGGATCGTTACACCCGGCCAACGTTCACCCGCTGCCGTGCCAGGACAAGAATCTCACGCGGGTTCAGGGTCAGTCGCGCGGTCACAAACCTCGGCTTTTACCGAAGCGCTCGACGAGCACGGAAACCACCCATTTTCCGACGATTCAGGACATGACTGTACAACTCAGACCGAATCGTCAATATACGGAATCAGCGCAATGGTAGAACATCAGCTTCCCAATCGGAGTCGCTGAGCTGGCCACATCAATAACCGCTTGATTTCCGTGGTCCTGTGACCGCCGGTTTCAATGAGTTAGATCACGCGAGAATAACCAACTGAGTCCAGCAGGGCTTCTGAGTATGCTCAGTTTTGCTCTCACTTTTCGAACAGGCAAAAGTCGAGTATTCGCAATGATGTTGGCATGATCTACCTGCAAACAGGGATACAGCGACGGAGATCGTGAAATGCATAAGAGACCTTTATCGATCGTACTGGTCATGCTCCTGGCACCCTGGGCGCTGGCGGAGGAAAAGCCAAACGTTGTCGTAATGATGGTCGATAACCTGGGCTGGGGAGAGCTTGGCGTTTATGGTGGCGGTGAACTGCGTGGAGCCGCTACACCAAGGCTGGACGAGCTCGCTGCTCAGGGTCTCAAGCTCCAGAACTTCAACGTGGAGCCGCAGTGTACACCCACACGTTCGGCCTTCATGACCGGTCGTCGCCCCATCCGCTCAGGGACAACGAGGGTGGTCTGGGGGGTCTTGTATGGCCTGACGAACTGGGAGGTCACGATGGCGGAACTGTTCTCGGACGCAGGGTACAGGACCGGGATGTTCGGCAAGTGGCATATTGGAGACATACCTGGGCGCTTCCCCACGGACCAGGGCTTCGACGAGTGGTATGGCGTCGCGAACACGACCGATGAATCGGAGTATTCGTCCCAACAGGGGTACGACCCGGACGTTGCTACGCAGCCCATGATCGTTGAGGCGCGCAGTGGAGAGATTCCGCAGGACGTGAAGCCCTACAACGTGGCGTCACGGCGTGCGATTGATTCGAATCTGGCCGACCGTGCCATCGACTTCATGCGGCGCAGTGTTGACGCGGAAGAGCCATTCTTTGCCTTTGTCCCCTTTACTCAGCCGCATTTGCCGACATTGCCGCACCCTGACTTCGACGGCCGAACCGGCAACGGGCACTACGCGGATGTGCTGGCAGAGATCGATCACAGGGCCGGCCAGATACTCGATGCCATTGACGAGTTGGGGATTAGGGACGATACCCTTGTAATCTGGTTCAGCGACAATGGTCCGGAATACTTCTACCCGTGGCACGGGACAGCAGGACCGTGGCGCGGTAACTACTTCACTGCTTGGGAAGGCTCACTGCGCGCTCCTTTCCTTGCGCGCTGGCCGGGCAGGATATCGGCAGGCGGGGTCAGCAATGAGATCGTGCACGTGGTCGACTTGTTGCCAACGCTTGGGCGAGTGGCTGGATACGACGTGCCCGGTGACCGGATTATTGACGGCGTCGATCAGTTCGACTTCTTCGTTGGCGAGCAGGAAAAATCTAACCGCGAAGGCTTCATTGTCTACAACAATGATGATGTATACGGGTATAAGTGGCGCAACTGGAAGATGCACCTGATCGAACTCGATAACATGAACAGCGAACCAAAGCCTCTGAATGTTCCGCGCGTCTACAATCTGACGACTGACCCAAAAGAGGAATACAATATGTCCTCCGAAGCCACCTGGCTGCTACCGGTCATGTTCGAGAAGATCGCGGAGTTCCGGGCAACGCTGGAAGAAGAGCCACCGATTGCGTTGGGTACGCCGGATCCGTACAAACCTAGAAAGAGATAGGGCCGGACGGCGGCTTCGATTTGGCTTGGCTACTTCTTCTCTACAGACCCCAGTATTGCTTAGAATCCGAGTGCTTTCACTTTTATGCTCAGTCGAGCCCAAGTGAGACGCAACTCCCTGAAAAGCGGGTGTAGTTCAATGGTAGAACATCAGCTTCCCAAGCTGAGAATGAGGGTTCGATTCCCTTCACCCGCTCCAGACCGGAGCTACCTTGCGTCGTCAACGACGCCTTCGACGTGACCTAGCACGAGACGCCACTTGGACCTGGGACTGTTGATTGCCGGCCTCGCCGGACTCTGGATAGGTACTGAGCTGACCATCAGCGGCGCTGTCTTTATTGCCAAGCGCTATGGCGTGCGCGAGTTCATCGTGGGCGTCGTCATCCTGTCGATCGGCAGTGACCTGCCGGAGCTGGCTATCGCGGTCGACGCCGGGTTCAAGAACCTCGCAGGCGGCGACTACTCGGATGTTGTCGTCGGCAGTGCACTCGGCAGCTCACTGGGGCAGATCGGCTTTGTTCTTGGTGTCGCCGGCCTGTTGTCTACCCTGACACTCAAGCGTCGCACGGTGTTTCGCCACGGCGGCGTACTGCTGGGTTCCCTGCTCCTGGTTGCGGTCTTTGGATACGACGGACGGGTGACTGCGCTCGAGGGCGGCATCCTGCTGTTGGCCTACGGGCTCTACCTCGTTGCCCTCATGCGGGAAGTCAACGGCAACGGCGGTGACGCCGAGGCGTCGAGCATGAGCCTGCTTCGCGCCATCGTATTCCTCGCGATAGGGCTGGTGATTGTGGTCGCAAGCGCGGAACTAACGGTGTCTGCCGCGGTTGCCGTTGCGGAGCGTTTTGGTCTCAGCGAAGCCGTGGTTGCGATTGTGCTGATCGGACTCGGCAGCAGCCTGCCGGAGCTGACGATCTCGATCGCCTCGGTGCTGAAGGGATATCACCGACTCTCGGTGGGCAACCTGGTCGGCAGCAATGTCTTCGATACCCTGGTGCCCATCGGCGCCGCCGCCGTGATTGCGCCGCTCAACTTCGATATTGGCATGCTGCGTCTGGAAGTGCCGTACCTGTTCCTGGTCACGTCTGTTGTGCTGTTTTTCTTCCTCAGAAAACCCGGCATCCAGCGATGGGAGGCCGCTTTCGTACTTGCGCTCTACTGTGGCTACGTGGCCTTCAAACTTGCTGACTCGATAGCGGCATAGCCCCAACGCCTCAGTCTTCTGAACGCTCCGGCGCGTCGTCGCCAACGCGCCAGCTCACATCCTTATCGACTGAGCGGACATGCAGGTCGCGCTGCGGGAACGGGATCTCGATGCCGTTGGCGCGCAGCGCCGTCAGTATGTCCTCGTGTACGGCGTGCATAAGCGGCAGTCGATCGCCGAGCTGGCGGGCGTAGACATAGAGCCTGAAGTTGAGTGAGCTGTCGCCGAAACCAAGGAAATACACGGACGGCGGCGGCTCATCGAGGATCAGCGGCTGAGTGCTGAGCGTGTCTTCCATAACCTTGCGGGCGAGCACGACGTCCGAACCGTAAGAGATGCCGACGTCGACGACGACGCGGGTGATCGGGTCGGACAGCGTCCAGTTGATGACCTGGTCCGTTATGAAGGCCTTGTTCGGCACGATGATCTCTTTCCGGTCCCAGTCGGTGATCGTGGTTGCGCGGATTCGCACCTTGGATACGGATCCCGTGAGGTTACCCACCGTCACCGTGTCGCCAACCCGGACCGGTCGCTCGAAGAGGATGATCAGTCCCGAGATGAAGTTGGCCACGATCTCCTGCAGGCCGAAGCCAAGGCCGACGCTGAGTGCCGCGACAAGCCACTGGATACGCGACCAGCTCCAGCCGATGATGTTCAGCACGACGATGACGCCGACCGTGACCACCACGTAGCGCAGCAGCGTGTTGATCGTGTAGCGGCTGCCGGGCTGGAGGTCGAGGCGCTGCAGGATCGCGATCTCCATCAGGCCGGGGAGGTTGCGGGATGCGACCCAGGTTACGGCAAGAACAACCAACGCGAGCAGCAAGTCGGCGAGAGTTGTGGGTTTCACGACCGTCTGGCCGTTGACGGTGACCGTCTCGCTCCAGAGCGTGACCTCTTCGAGTACACCAAGCGCGGGCAGTACGTCAGACCAGATGCCCCAGGTGCCGAGAACCCCGAGCACGAACAGTCCGGACTGCAGCAGCCGCCGCGTCTGCTGATCGACGTCGTCGAGATCGACCGGTTTGCGTTCCGGAATGGGTGGTCCGTCTTGACCCTCGTGCTCGGCTCCTTCTGCCTTGTGTTCCTCGGCGAGCTCGGCGAGTCGCGCCTCGCGGGCCTCGAGCGCGCGTTGCAGCGCGAGCTTGCGCTTCGTGAGCGACAGCCAGCGCAGGACGACGAGATTGATCAGGACGATCGAGAGTGCGAGCCACACGGTGTCGACAAACTGTCCGGTCAGCGTCACGGCCGTGTACAGAAAGCCCAGCAACGCGAGGATGGCCAGTGCGGCTGGAGTCCCGATCTCGAGCAGGTACCAGAGCCACTTCAGTCGGCTGTGCCAGCGGTCCGGGTAGCGGTCGTAGTAGTCCTTTACGAGGCCCGAGCGAGGGTCGGCGAGGCGGTAGAAGAAGAGACCGAACACGACCATCAGCGCGACGAAGGCGAGTCGGCCGACGCTGTCGCGGTCCGCCGGCTCGGGCGACAGGTAGGCAAGTATGGTCACGAATACGATCGGTACGCCGAAGGCAATCAGGAAGTCCAGCTGCTGGCGAATCTTGGGCAGTCCGTCGTCGCGCCAGTTGAAGTGGACACGCAGCACGCCCGCTGGACCGGCCAGGACGCGTAGCAGCCTGACGTTATAAAGAAAGGGTGCGGTGCCGGCCAGTGCGACCGCGACGGCCTGCGAGAACGCTGCTGAATCGGGCGCGTTGCGCAGCACCCAGCCGATCGTGCCGAGGGCGAGCGGCACCGGCAGCGCGAATACCGCGGAAAGGCCGAGTGCCTGGAGGGTCAACAGAATCGAGTCGGTCGACAGCCGTCCAACCTTCTCGTTGATCGCCTTCATTGACCGGCGCAGCCTGCGATGAATGAGCACATAGGTCGCGAGGAAGACGAGCACCAGCCCGAGGACAACCGGGTGCATTGGTGTCGTATTCGCAAAGTCCTCTGCCGCGTCGAGCCAGGACGCAGGCGACAGCATCCATGCGGTGGCCGGCCCCGTGTCCTTGATCGTCTGGGCATTGATAACCGGCGCGTTCGGAGTCCAGAGGAGATGCTGGTCGAGGAAGGTCTTGTACTCTTCAGCAACCTTGAGCAGGCGCTTCTCCGCGATGTCGATATCGCTCAGCGCGCGCAGGTATGTGGTATAGGTGCGCGCCATCTGCACGAGCAATTCGCGACGGTCAGCAAGCAGTCGCTGCACGTCGGCTTGAATAGCTTCCAGCTCCGCTGCGTCCGTGTCGTCCGCGGCGACCTCGCTCATGATCGTCTCGACGCGCGTGCCGATCGGGGTCAGGGCACGGCGCTCCTCCTCGATGCGAACCTGCGCCAGGCCGATATCGGCGAGGAGCCTGCGACGTTCGCGGACACGCTGCCGGTGCTGCGACACCTGCGGCAGGTTGCGCTTCTCTTCGAGGAATAGCCGGCCGATGGCCTGGCTGATCCCGCCGACCTCAAGGCGCTGGCGCGAAACGGTGAGCGCCTGCTCGATCTCTCGCGACTGCGCCGCGACGTCGTCGAGCTGGGCGGTGACGCGCTCGATATCGGCGACGACGGTTGGAAGCTCCGAGCCGAAGGCGACTGTCTCTGCCGCGATCGCCTGCACGGCCGGGTGCTTGTCCGCGACGGACAGTTCCGTGAGTGCAGCCTCGGAGAGCAATCGCAGTGCATCGTTCTGCCTCGCGGCATTGACCGCGACCTGCAGCACGGCGGCGCTACGTCGTTCGTCAGCGACCTGGCGAGCCTGCATGTCGCGCTGCGCTCGAAGGAGTTCGAGCCGAACAGAGTGGCTGGACAGTTCCTCCTCCAGGCGTCCGATCTCCGCCGTCTGCGCCCCGATGCTCGTTCTGGCGGCGAGTACGCGGGCTTCGCCGAGCAGTGCGTTTTCGCCGGGCGCAGGATCGGTGCCGGCGATCTGTTCGAGCTCCGCACGCGATGCGCGCAGTTCCTCGATGCGTTGCCGGGCCTGGGCAGGGCGATCCTGTTCGGCGTTGATCTGTTTCTCGAGATCAGACAGCGCAGTCTCCGCACTGGACAGCGAGGCACGCGTTCGGGCGAGGGACTGTTCGAGCTCGGCAAGAGGTGTGCTCTCGTCGATCCCGAGCGAGTCAGGCGTCGGTGCTGCCGGCGGTGGAGCGGCGAGCAATTCTCTCAGTCTCGCAGTCTCCGTCGGCGCGTTCGTCAGGGCACCGGCGTATTCAGCGGTTGCTGCAACGTGAGACGCGGCGTTCTGGATCTGCGCCTGGGCGTCACGCAGCGTCTCGATGACGCTGCTGCGGGTTTCGTCATCGAGGCCGTCGCGAGCCTCTATCGCGGCGATCGCCGTCTCTATCTGCTCCTGGGAGACCGTAACGTTGCCCGAGACGACAGGAATAGGCGAACTGCTCTGCGGGAATGCCGGCATCGCCAACATCAAGGAGACGCTGGCGAGCATAAGCCCCGCCGCCCGACGAACGGCTGGCATCAGAACTGTATTCACGGCGAGCCCGAAAATGAAAACTGCCGACAATTATAGAACAGACTGCTGACGCGAAGGCGCTAGAGCATATTCAGGCACCAGGCGAGCAGCAGAATCTGCGGCACTGTGATGACCGGCAGCCAGAGCGCTGTCCGGGGCCCGATTGTCGACCAGAGCAGGCCGATCTCCGTGTAGTCGGTAGCGACGCCGGCCACAAGGAAGGCGAAGGGATTGCCGAGCGCGCCGGTCTTGCTATAGATCTCGAAGGCCAGTGGCGATGTGCCCTCGCTGCACACCTCGAGTACGGTGGCGACGACCATGGTCAGCACGAGGCCGAGGAGATGCGGGCCGAGAAACTGTGTGAACCAGGCATCGGGGACGTAAGCGCCAATCAGTGAGGCTGCCATAATCCCGATAAGGATCCACCAGAGCACCATGTTGGCCAGCGATACACTGCCAGCCGCCACGCCGCGAGCGGCCTCTTTGGCATCGAAGTGTCTGACGCGGTCCCAGCTGACTGACTCGGGGTTGGCCTCCGGGGACGGTCCCTCGATCCAGCCGAGACGATCGAGCAGGGTGTAGGCCAGTCCGGTGACGAGTGCGATGAGCATGGCGCCGAGGACGAAGTACAGCGCCGCCCAGCCGAAGAAGCCGAAAAGCAATACGGTCATTGGCAGGTTGGCCCAGGGTGAGGCCATGAGAAACGTGATGACCGCCGGCACGCTGGCTCCTTTCTTGTAGAGCTGCATGGCGATGGCGAGGATGCCGTGCGAGCAGGCCGACATCAGCAGCCCGGCGACGACGGCGTTCGGCAGGCTCTTGAGGCTGCGACCGCCGAGGAAGCGGACGATGAACCCGTCCGGAATGAAGTAGTCGATGATGCCGCCGATCACGAGCCCGGCGAGCACTGCCCACCAGACGATACCGAGGTAATCGAGCAGGCGCTCGTTGAGCGCCGCGAACGGAGGCAGCAACGACAGCGCGAGCAGTGCCACGAAGGCCGACGCGGTCACAATGAGTCGTCTCCCGGGCTTCGGAAAGGCTACCGTCTGCTCGTGGCAGCAGTGGTGGGCGTGCTCCATAGGTCGTCAACGTGATTCGATGCTGCCACCCTCGTACAAAGCGCATGGCGACGCCATACGATAATTTGCGTAGACGATGGAGGCTGCGATCAAGCGGGATCGGCTGCGGGTAGACCTATGACTTTGCTACCGTAGGCGCATGGACAAGCCCTGGAACGCTGAACCTACTATCGGTACCCCGGCCTGGGTGTTCGGGTACGGGTCCCTGATCTGGCGGCAGGATTTTCCGTACCTGGATGCGCGCCCCGCGCATCTTGTTGGCTACGCGCGGCGGTTCTGGCAGGGCTCGCACGATCATCGCGGTCGCGCGGATGCGCCCGGCCGGGTCCTGACGCTCGTTGAGGCGGCAGGCGAGCGCTGTCGCGGGCGCGCCTTCCTGGTAGACGCCCAGGTGCTGGTGCATCTCGATTACCGGGAAAAGAACGGCTACGAGCGTCTCGAGGTGGATATCCAGTTCGAAGCCGGCACGACGCGCGGACTCACCTACCTAGCTCCTGACGACAACCATGCATTCCTTGGCCACGCACCGCTTGACGCAATGGTGGCCCAAATTCATCAGTCGAGCGGAGAGAGCGGCCACAATCGCGATTACGTGCTCGAACTCGCGGTCTCGCTGCGAGAACACGGCATTCATGACGAGCACGTGTTCGAACTCGAACAAGCGCTCCTGGCCTGCGACAAGCACGGACGCCCGAATGCCTGAATCGGCACTCCGGCACAGGAACTACGCGATCTATCTTGCCGGCAACACCGTCTCGCTGCATGGTCTGTGGATCTATCGCGTCGCACTCGGCTGGTATGCCTGGCAGCTCTCGCTGTCTGAACTGTGGGTCGGAGTCGTCGCGTTTACGCAGTTTGCCCCAGCCGTCATCTTCGGCCCGATATTCGGAGTGCTGGCCGATCGGTTCGATCGCCGCGCAACGTCGATCCTCGTCAACTCCTGCAGCATGCTCAACATGCTGGTGCTTGGCCTCCTGACATCGCTTGGCTACATGGACATTCGCGTGCTGGCACTCCTGTCGCTCATGCAGGGCATACTCGACGGCGCCCACGTGCCGGTACGTCTTGCGATCGTGCCAAACCTCGTGCCCAAGCCGCAGCTCGAGAGCGCCATTGCGCTCACGTCGGTGGCATTCAACCTGTCGCGCTTTATCGGTCCGGCACTGGCAGGTCCGGTCATTGCCGTCTTCGGCGTCGCGACGGCGTTTACCCTGAATGGCTTGAGCTACCTTGCGCTGATTGCCGCCATGGTCGTCGTCAAGCTGAATCCGTCGGGGACGACCGGCAAGCGCAAGCACCCCTGGGCGGAGCTCGTCGATGGCGCGCGCTACGTCGCCGGTCACGCAACGATCCGTTCGCTGCTGTTCGCCGCGCTGGCTGGCGCCATGTTCGGGCGCGGCGGTCTTGAAATGCTGCCGGCGCTGGTCGACGTGGTCTACGAGCGGGGTGCGTCGGCGCTGGCGTCAATGACCTCGGCGATTGGCGGCGGGGCGGTCGTCGCCGGCCTGTTCCTCGCGCGGAGCCATCGCTGGGTAACAGTACGGACCGTGCGCCTCGGCGTGCTGGTGTCCGGCCTCCTGATCGTTGTGCTTGGCGTGTCGACCGACTTCCTCGTTGCGCTCGTGCTCGTCAGCTTGCTGGGCGCCATCCTGACGACCTGCGCCATTGGTTCGCAGATCCTGATCCAGGCTAACATCGACGACGAGATGCGCGGCCGCGTCGGCAGCTTCTGGGCCATCATAGCGATGGGCGGCACATCGCTCGGTGGACTCGTTGTGGGTGCCGCGGCGAGCCAGTTCGGGCTCTTGCCGGCGATCGCGGCAAGCGGCGTGCTGTGCACGCTGACGATCGTACTGTCGCGCGGCGGCGAGGCGCCCGGACGGACTGTGAATCGCACGCTGTAGAAACGCCTCGGCGTCTGAACGGCGCCCTGTAGGAGCCGCTTTGTAGCCGCGACTGCGACGCACGCACCGCCCACATCTTATTCGCGGCTCGAGAGCCGCTCCTACAGCAGATACGTTCCGGCATCGGAACAGCGCCTTGTAGTAGCGGCTTTGAAGCCGCGACCGCGGCGTACTCACCACCTGCGAACCATTCGCGGCTCGAGAGCCGCTCCTACAGCAGAAGCGTTCCGGCATCTGAACAGTGCCTTGTAGGAGCGGCTTTAAAGCCGCGACTGCGATGCACTTACCGCCTGCAAACCATTCGCGGCTCGAGAGCCGCTCCTACAGCAGATACGTTCCGGCATCGGAACAGTGCCTTGTAGGAGCGGCTTTGAAGCCGCGACTGCGCTAGTCCGCCAGCGCAGCGAGCTGGTCGGCCTGGTACTCGTTGATCAACGGATCGATCACCTGCTCGACCCCGCCGGCCATTACCTCGTCGAGCTTGTACAGCGTGAGGTTGATGCGGTGGTCGGTGACGCGTCCCTGCGGATAGTTGTAGGTGCGTATGCGCTCGGAACGATCCCCCGAGCCCACGAGGAGCTTGCGCTGCGCGGCCTGCTCGCTCTCCTGCTCCGCCACCTGGGCATCAAGAAGCCGGGCCTGTAACAGGGACATTGCCCGCGCCCGGTTCTTGTGCTGCGAGCGCTCGTCCTGGCACTCGACGACGATGCCCGTAGGCAAATGCGTAATGCGGACCGCCGAGTCGGTCTTGTTGACGTGCTGTCCGCCGGCGCCCGATGCGCGGTAGGTGTCCACGCGGAGATCCGCCTGGTTGACGTCGACAGCCTCGACCTCGTCGGGTTCGGGCAGCACGGCGACGGTGCACGCCGACGTATGGATGCGGCCCTGGCTCTCGGTAGCGGGTACTCGCTGCACGCGATGTGCACCCGACTCGAACTTGAGCTTGGCGTAGATGCCTGAGCCCGTGACGCGGCTGATGATCTCCTTGTAGCCACCGTGCTCGCCCTCGCGGGCAGTGAGAATCTCCACCTGCCAACCCATCGTCTCGGCGTAGCGCGAGTACATGCGGAACAGGTCGCCGGCAAAGATGGCCGCCTCGTCGCCGCCGGTCCCGGCGCGAATCTCGAGGTAGACGTTGGCGTCGTCGTGCGGGTCAGGCGGTATCAGTGACCTCTGCAGCTCGAGCAGCAAGGCGTCGCGGCGCTCGCCCAGGGTGGCGAGTTCTTCTTCGCCCATGGCGCGAACGTCAGCGTCCCCGTCGGCAGCCATTTCCTCGGCGGCGGCTATGTCGCCGCCAATGCCGTCCCATTCGGCGAACAGCTTCACGACGGGTTCGAGGCGAGAGTACTCCTTCGAATAGTCGCGGAACTGGTCCTGCTGGCTGATGACGTCGGGATCGGCGAGGAGCCCTGCCAGCTCCTCGAAACGGTCGCGCACGCTGTCCAGCTTGTGCCGGATGGACTCCTTCACGGTACTTACTCCGACAGGCCGAACAGCTCGCGGGCGGCCTTGACGAGGTCCTCGTCGTCCGACTGCGCCGCCTGGCGCAGCCGCACGCTTGGCGTGTGCAGCAGTTTCTTGAGCATGGCGGCTGTAGCGTACTCTAGTACTTCCTGGCCGTCGGCGCCGTTGGCCAGCCGCCGCTGTGCGCCGGCGAGAACCTCGTCGCGGACGCTGTCCGCGTGTTCGCGCAGGGCATTGATCGTCGGCACGCTCTGCCGAGCACGCTGCACGCTCAGGTAACGCCGAATCTCGTCGTCGAGGATACGGTTGGCGTCGTTAACAGCGGCCTCGCGATTCCCCTGGCCTTCGAGCACGACCTTGTCGAGATCGTCGATCGTGTAGAGATACACGTCGTCGAGTTTGCCGACGTTCGGGTGGATATCGCGCGGTACGGCAATGTCGCAGGCAAACATCGGTGACGATCTACGCGCCTTGATTGCGGCTTTCATGCCGTCGTAGCCAACGATGGGCTCGGGGCTCGCCGTCGACGTAATCAGGATGTCCGCTTCCCGCAGGGAGCCATCGAGTTCGGACAACGGTAGAGCATAACCGCCATGCTCCTTGGCAAGGTTGCGCGCACGGTCGAGGTTGCGGTTGGCAATGAAGATCCGACCGATGTCCTTGCGATTGAGGTGTTTCGCGACGAGGTCGATCGTCACGCCAGCGCCGACGAGGATCGCCGTGCGCTTCTTGAAGTTAGAGAAGAACTGTTGCGCGAGATGAACCGAGGCGTAGGCCACCGAGACCGGGCTGGAGCCGATCTCCGTGTCGGTACGTACCTTCTTCGCCACCGAGAAGGTGTGTTGCATCAGGCGCCCGAGGTCGGTGCCGAGTGCGCCCGACTCTTTCGCGTCGCGCCACGCGTCCTTTAGCTGGCCGAGGATTTGCGGCTCTCCGAGCACCATCGAATCCAGCCCGCAGGCGACCCGGAAAATGTGCCGGATCGCTTCGGCTTCCTCTAGCGAGAACAGGCTGTCGCCGAAGCCGTCATCGATCTTGCGCGAGTCGGTCAGCCAGGACTTCAGTGATTCCGAGCCCTGGTCGTCGGCCATGAGATAGAACTCGGTGCGGTTGCACGTCGACAGCAGTACCGCCTCGTCGATACCGTCGAGCGCGCGGACCTCGTCCAATGCACGGTTAATTTCCGGGCCGGCAAAGACGATCCTTTCGCGAATTTCCAGGGGGGCCGTGTTATGGTTCAGGCCAAGGATTTTCAGCGGCATATCAGCAGGTTGGCGGTTGCAGCGGGCACCGGTCCGTCAGGTCTTCCAAAAGCCCCGGTATGATAAGCGAACTGAACCGCGACTTCCTTGTCTGTGGATAAACTATTTTCAAGGAAAGCCCCGGGCTACCGGCTACACGGACGGCCAGATGTCAGTATGAAACACTTCTATACCCTCGTGCGACGGGCCGTACTGCCTGTATTTCTCCTTATTGCCGTAAGTCCTCTGGCCCTCGCCGACGACGTCAGCGACCTTGCCGGTCATCTCATCGCGGCGGAGGCCGCGATCGACGCTCAGGATTACCGGCTTGCGGCCGAGGAATACCGCAAGGCCGCCGAGCTCAGCGATGACGTCGAGATCGCCCAGCAGGCCACCGAGGTCGGCTTTATCTATGGCTTCAACGAAGACGCACTGGCGGCAGCGAAGCGCTGGTCCGAGCTGACTGACGGCGCCGAACAGCCAGCCCTCTACATTGCGCGCCTCAATCTCCGGCTTGGCAACTTCCGCGCCTCCCGACAGGCGTTCAAGAAACTCGTCAGCGGGGAGGCGGCCGAGGATCGCCTGCTGCTCCTGATCAGCGTGCTGCTCGAGGAAGACGTCAAGGAGGGCGACCGCCTCATGCGCGCCCTGACGAAGCCCTACAAGGATTCGGCCAAGGCCCACTATTCGGCGGCTGTCATGGCGCTGGCTGCGGAAGACAACGACTACGCGATCGAGCGGGTCACGCGGGCGATCGAGCTGGATCCCGACTGGACGCGGCCGCATCTCTTGTATGCGCGGGCGCTGCTGTTGAACGGCGAGGAAGACGAGGCGATTGATTATGTCGCGCGACTGGTTGGCGACGACCCGGACGCGGACCCGTCGGCGCGCATCGAGCTTGCGGTCATGATGATGTCGGTCGGCCGGGACGAGGATGCGCTGAGCCAGGTCAACCAGGTCATGCTGGAGCAGCCCGGCAACGACGAGGCGCTCCGCCTCATGGCGATGATTAATTTCCGCCTTGGCCACCTCGATTCGGCCCGGGAGGATTTCGAGGACCTGATGGGATCGCGTTTCCGCACCGAAGCGGCGTACTACCTTGCGCGGATCGCCGACTCGCGTGAAGAGTTCGACGATGCGATCAACCTTTACATGCAGGTCGATCGCGGCCAGTACGCGCTGGCGGCCCGCCGCCGCGGCAGTGCCCTGATCGCCTTCGAGCAGGACGACCCGAACTACGCCCTGCAGAAGCTCGATGAGTTCGCGCGCTTCAACCCGGAGGCGGCCGTCGATATTACCCTGTCTCGCGCCCAGCTCCTGTCGTCGCTGGAACGCTACGACGAATCGCTCACGGAATACGACCGCTACCTGGGCTTCCGCAGCGCAGATGAGAGCGCGACGCTCGGCAAGGCTGACGTGCTCCTGCGCATGGGCCGAATCGACGACGCGCTGGGTACCTACGAAGACGCGCTGTCGACGTTTCCCGAAAGCGCCCTGACTCTCAACGCGTATGGCTACACGCTCGCGGATCGGACGGATCGCTACGAGGAGGCTTACGTGCTCATCGAGAAAGCGATCACGCTCGAGCCGGAGTCGCCGGCGATCATCGACAGCTGGGGCTGGGTGCTGCACAAGCTCGGCCGCCATGATGAAGCCCTCGGCTACCTCGAGCAGGCGTACGAGCTCTTCGCCGACGCCGAGGTTGCCGCGCATATCGTCGAGGTCCTCGCCGTGCTCGAACGCCATGAGGAGGCGCTGGAGCTGCTCGAGTCAGCGGAGGAACGACAGCCGGACAGCGAGTTCCTGAAGGATGTGCGCAAGCGATTCTTCGCGGACGCGGAGTAAAGCCCGGAGTCTGGCCGTTCTCGCCGCGGCCGTGTTGCTGTCGGCGTGTGCGTCCCAGCCGCCCTCCGCAGACCTGCCGGATATATCGACCTGGGATGCGCGTCGCGACGTGCTGTCGAACCTCGAGTCCTGGACATTCAACGGCCGTATAGCTGTCCGAAACTCGGCCGACGGCTTCAACGGCAAGCTCCGCTACCGGCAAGAGGCCGGCGATTTCGAGGCCGTCATGAGCGGTCCACTCGGCATCGGCACGGTTATGCTCGAAGGCGAGGGTGACGAACTGCGCTTCACCGACAAGGACGGGCAGATTACTCGCTTCGAAGACCCGGAGGCCGACCTGGAGCGCCGTTACGGCTGGCAGGTGCCGCTCGACAGCCTGCGCTACTGGGCGCTCGGCATTCCTGACCCGTCGCGACCGGCGGCGACTTCGCTGAACGCTAAAGGGCAGCTCGACACGCTCGAGCAGGGCGGCTGGAGCGTCGTCGTGAGTCGCTATCGACAGGCAGCCGGCCAGGTGATGCCCGGGCGCCTGACCGCAATCAATGGCGCGACGCGCGTCACGCTGGTGATCGACCGCTGGGCCTTCCCGCCGCCGCGTTGACACCCCAGAGACCGGCCCGCACAATTGCGACCGCGCATGAGCGCAGTTGGTACAACCGAATGGGGCGTAGCCAAGCGGTAAGGCAACGGGTTTTGATCCCGTGATGCGCAGGTTCGAATCCTGCCGCCCCAGCCATCCTGCACGAGAGGGGGAACGATGGATCTCGCCAGCATGGCCGTATTCTCCGGGAACGCGCATCCGGAGCTGGCCCACGATATCGCGCGCTTCCTGAGAATCCCGCTCGCTCGTGCCCATGTAGGCCGCTTCTCGGACGGCGAGATCAACGTCGAGATCCTCGAAAACATTCGCGGTCGTGAGACCTTCATCATCCAGCCGACCTGCCCGCCGGCATCCGAGAATCTGATGGAGCTCCTCATCATGGTGGACGCCGTCCGCCGGGCGTCGGCGGCGCGGATAACGGCCGTGATCCCGTACTTCGGCTATGCGCGCCAGGACCGCCGGCCGCGCGCCTCGCGAGTGCCGATTACGGCCAAGCTTGTCGCGAAGATGATTGCAACGGCCGGCGTCGATCGCGTGCTGACGGTCGACCTGCATGCCGACCAGATCCAGGGTTTTTTCGATATTGCGGTCGACAACGTCTACGCGTCGCCGCTCCTGTTGGGCGATGTCTGGAAGCAGAAATACAACGACATGGTCGTGGTCTCGCCGGACGTCGGCGGCGTCGTGCGGGCGAGGGCACTCGCCAAGCGACTCGACGATGCCGACCTCGTGATCATCGATAAGCGGCGGGCGCGCGCGAACCAGTCCGAGGTCATGAACATTATCGGTGAGGTCCAGGACAAGAACTGCGTGCTCATCGACGACATGGTCGACACGGCAGGGACGCTCTGCCACGCGGCAGGTGCCCTCAAGGCGGAGGGTGCCGCGACGGTGGCGGCCTATATCACGCACCCGGTGCTGTCCGGCCCTGCCGTGTCGCGCATTACCGATTCGGCACTCGACGAGATGGTCGTAACGGATACGATCCCGCTCAATGAGGAAGCCCGGGCCTGTGACAAGATCCGCCAGCTGTCGACGGCCGAGTTGCTGGCCGAGACGATGCGCCGGATTTCGGACGAGGAATCGGTGTCGTCGCTGTACGTCGACTGAGCGCCGGGCGCTGAGAGGACACTCGATTCCGCCGGGGGCGCGGTGCCGCTGCCCCGGCCAGCAATGGCGCCACGGCCACCAACTCTGTCTTCCGGCCCTGCCAATTCGCTGGTAGCACAGGGCCCTATGCGCTATATTCCGCCTCCCGCCTGCGATTGGTCGCGATCCGGTGGGTTTAAATATCGTTAACTTTCAATCAGATACGGGAGATCTTCATGGCTGAAGAATTCGATCTGATTGCGGAAATCCGTGAAGACCAGGGGAAAGGTGCGAGCCGCCGCCTGCGTCGTGAAGGGAAGGTTCCCGCAATCATCTATGGTGCCGGCCGTCCGCCGCGCTCGCTCACCTTCGATCACAACAAGGTGCTGCGCCAGCTCGAAAACGAATCGTTCTACTCGAGCGTACTCAACATCAAGGTTGGCGAAAAGTCACAGGCTGCGATTCTCAAGGATCTGCAGCGCCACCCTGCGCGTAACGTGATTATGCACATGGACCTGCAGCGCATCGTCGAGGACGAGGAAATCCGCATGAACGTGCCGCTGCACTTCATCGGCGAAGACGTTGCACCGGGCGTCAAGATGGAAGGCGGCGCCGTATCGCACCTGATGGTCGACGTCGAAGTGACCTGCCTGCCGAAGCATCTGCCAGAGTTCATCGAGGTTGATGTCTCGAACCTTGGCATGGACGAGATGATTCATCTCTCCGACCTCAAGCTGCCGGAAGGCGTGGTCATTCCCGAGCTTGCGCAGGGTCCCGAGCACGACCATGGCGTCGTGTCGATCCACAAGATCAAGGCCCGCCCGGTCGAGGAGGACGAGGTCACGGAAGAAGCAGCCGACGAGGCTGCCGAGGCCAGCGGCGACGACGAGCAGTCATCGGAAGACTAGCCGCTTGCGCTGCCTGTAAGCATCGAGGCCGTCCCACCGGGGCGGCCTTTTCGTTTACGATCCCGACCCGATGAAGAATCAACTCAAGGCCATTGCGGGACTTGGCAACCCCGAGGACCGCTACGAGCGAACCCTGCACAACGCCGGGTTCTGGTTCGTTGATGCCGTTGCCCGCCGTTTCGGCGGCAGCTTTCGCTACGAAAAGAAATTCGACGCGGAGCTCGCGAAGACGCAGATCGGCGGCGAGGATGTCTGGCTGATCAAGCCGCAGAGCTACATGAACCTCTCCGGCGGACCTGTGCGCGGTGCCATCGACTACTACCGGATAGGCGTTGGCGACCTGCTCGTCGCCCATGACGAGATCGATCTGCCGCCCGGCAAGGTACGCCTCAAGGTCGGCGGTGGTCACGGCGGCCACAACGGAATTCGCGATGTGGCCAAGCACTGCGGGCCGAACTTTGTCCGGCTGCGGCTTGGCGTCGGGCACCCGGGAGAGAAAGACAAGGTATCGGGATACGTACTCAAGAAGGGCAGCGCCGACGTCGAGACGGCAATCGAACGTAACATCGACGACGCTATGCGCGCGCTGGAAACGTGGGTCGATAGCGACCTGAACGCAGCAATGAAGAAGCTGCATACCCAATCGGACAATCAGTAATGGCGATTACCTGTGGCATCGTGGGTTTGCCCAACGTTGGCAAGTCGACGCTCTTCAACGCGCTCACCGCGGCGGAAATCGCGGCGGAGAACTACCCGTTTTGTACCATCGAGCCGAATGTCGGCGTCGTGCCGGTGCCGGATCCCCGACTCGACGCGCTCGCGGCGATCGTGAACCCGGCGAAGGTCATTCCGACGACAATGGAGTTCGTGGATATTGCAGGTCTCGTCGCAGGTGCTTCCAAGGGTGAGGGCCTCGGCAACCAGTTCCTTGCCAATATCCGTGAGACCAAGGCGATAGCCCACGTCGTGCGCTGTTTCGAGGACGACGACGTGACGCACGTTGCCGGCCGTATCGACCCGATCGACGACATCGAAACGATTAACACCGAGCTTGCGCTGGCGGACCTCGAGTCGGTCGAAAAGCAATTGGTCAAGGCGGAGAAGCACGCCAAGACGGCGCAGAAAGAAGCCCTGTTCGTTCGCGACACGCTCAAGAAGATCAAGGCGCATCTCGATGAGGGCCTCGCGGTCCGCGCACTCGAACTCAACGAGCCCGAAGCGGACATTCTGAATTCGCTGCACCTCATTACCGCCAAGCCGGTCATGTACATTGCCAACGTCAACGAAGATGGCTTCGAGACCAACCCGCACCTCGATCGCGTGCGTGAATACGCAGCCGGCGAGGGCGCGGAGGTGGTCGCGATTTGCGCAGCCATCGAGGCAGAGATCGCCGTACTCGACGACGAAGACAAGGCAGTGTTCCTCGAGGATCTCGGTTTCGACGAGCCGGGGCTCAATCGCGTCATTCGCGGCGGCTACGCGCTGCTCGGTCTGCAGACCTACTTTACGGCCGGGCCCAAAGAGGTTCGCGCGTGGACAACAAAGATCGCTGCAACGGCGCCACAGGCTGCTGGCGAGATCCACACAGACTTCGAGAAGGGTTTTATCCGCGCCGAAGTCATCGGTTACGACGACTACATTGCCGGCAACGGCGAACACGGTGCGAAGGAAGCCGGCCGCCTGCGTCTCGAGGGCAAGGAGTACATTGTCCAGGAAGGCGACGTCATGCACTTTCGCTTCAACGTCTGAAGCTACCGCTGCTCCAATCGGTCTAGTCGTCGTGGCCCTTGAAGGCGGGTAGCGACAGGTTGTAGACGATCGCGGTGGCGCGAACCGCGAAACCCACCCCGACCGCCAGCGCGAGCGCGAAGTCGCGCGGCACGCCAAAAAGATTCGCTACGACGAACGTAGCGCTCGCCGCGAAGGCGGCGGTCGCGTAGATCTCACCCGTCAGGACGAGCGGGATCTCGTTGCAGATGACGTCACGGATCATGCCACCGGCGACACCCGTGGTGACGCCCAGCATGATCGAAACGAGGGGGCCGGCGCCGTATTGCAGGCTGACCTCGGTGCCAAGCGTCGCGAACAGCGCCAGTCCAATCGCGTCCATCCATACCAGGAGGCGCATGCGCCCGCCGGGTCGAAAGGTCCTGAAGTACACGACCAGTGCGGCCAGCAGCGCAACGCCGACGTACCACGGGCTCGCCACCCAGAACACAGGCGTTCGGTCGAGGATGAGGTCACGCAGCGTGCCGCCACCCACAGCCGGCATCAGCGCCATCACACAGAAGCCGAAAATATCCATGTTGTTGCGTGATGCGGCAAGCGCGCCCGATATCGCAAACGCGGCGGTGCCGAGGATTTCGATGATGAAGATGAGACTCAAGGTACAGCCCTGTCGATGCCTAGTGCCAGCTCCGGGTACTCGACTCTACCTTGTAAAGCACATAGTCAGAGAGCGCGTCGGCGCGCGTCTTGTCGAGGTAGGGGATGCGGACACTGCCTGAGGCCAGGAAAAACCGGATGCTCGCAAGCCCGGCGCGCCGCTGGTAAGGCGACTGCGTGACGGCTACGCGTTGCACCTTGCGCAGCAGGAAGACGTCGAGATCAGTGCCCAGGAAGCCCTTGCGCCTGATCAGCGCGTCGGCCGAGACGCTCCATGCCAGTCGACGCCACACTCGATACTGGACGATACCCCAGACGGGCAGCCATGCGAACACGACGAGGATGCCCATGCCGGCATAGGGCCATAACGCTGCGCTCGCAATCAGCGGCGGCAGCATGCCGACATAGAGCAGCCGCGGTCTGAGGAAACGCGGATCAACCTGTTCGTATGCCGTGCTTTCGAAGTCGAGGTCGATACCGCGAGCCTCCGGTGTGAACACGCGATCGAGGAACCCCGTCTGGAAGCCGGGCGGCGCAGCAGGAATCTTGAAACTCTTGCTGTCCTGTCGTGTTCGGCTCGAGGCCTGTTTCAGCACTATGCTGATTCGCCTCGACCAGCGCATCACGAGTCCCTGGCTAACACGCGCGACCTGTACCTTGCCCTTCTCCATGCTGGCCTCATGGCGGGTCAGGAGTCCCCCGCGCGAGCGCAGGCGATCGTCGACCATCGTCAGCCTGAAGTTGTGATAGCGCAGGAAGGCCGCAACGATCGAACCGGTGACGAGCAGTACGACAATGCCCAGCACGATCGTGCCGAGAATGGTGGCTGCGATTGTCGTGCCCATGGCGGCGACGTCGGCAGCGACATCCTCGATTGCGTTGGCTATAGCCTGGCCGAATTCCTCGCTGAGCTGCTCGAAGAACGGCGTAATCAACGCGAGAAACACAAAAGCGCGTCGGTCCGCGAGCCCGATGCGGATCATGTCGCGCCAGTCCAGTTCTAGGAGCGCGGGCGGAGACGCGGGCGTCTCGTCTGCACCGCGCTCGTCCGGCTCGCGGCGCACGCGACCGATGCGCTCGGTGAGTGCTGCCGCAAAGTCGGTCTTTACCGCCGGCAACTCGCCCTCGCTACCGGCACTACCGGCCGTGTCGAAGGACAGCGTCACCAGGTCGAACCAGCGAAAGACGAAACTCTGCTCACTGTTGACGCCCTGGATTCTGCTGAAGGTAATGTCGAGCTGCTTCTTGTTGATCACTCCCTCGCGGATCAGCACGGCGTCGTCTGTGACCCGAAAGCGAAAGAACCAGTAGCGCAGCAGCGACGTCACCGCTGTAAGGACCGCAAAGGCGGTGGCTGCAAGCGCTACCTTGGTCTGCATGGTGCCGGGAAAGGCCACGAGAAAGGCGGCCACCGGCGCGATCAGCTGCGCCGCGTTTTTCGCGAGGCCGGCGACAATCTTGCCGAGGAAGAACAGGATCGCGAGTGGCGAGCTGCGCTGCCAGGCATCGGCCTCAGTCGGATTCAATACTGGCTCCGGCCTTGTCGAGCACGAGTCCACGCAGTTGTTCGGCGCGTTCGGCGCCGAGGCCATCGATCTTGAGATCGCTGCCGCTCCCGCCGGCCGTGTAGACCTTGAGCGTCGCGAGCGTGAAGCGCCGGTCCAGCGGCGAGCTGCTCGTCTCGACGTGCTGGATACGGTTATAGGGCACAGCGGTGACCTGTCGGAACAGGACGCCGTTCCGGAAGACAAGATCCTTGTCGCGAACGACGTAGCCCATGCGGGGCAGGGCGACGAAGGGCCAGATGAGCATGATGACGGCCGCAAGCATCGCCCCCGCTCCGAGCGCCACGATTGCCGGCTGGGGGATCTTCACCACAGCCGCGAGGAACACGAGTCCTGCTGCCATGAAGGCGATCGTGATCAGTCGGTCGACGATCAGGCGCGATCGGTAGGCAGGCTCGAGCGGCTGCCAGTCGAGGCGCGCCAACGAAGGCAGTTCGTCGAGCGGAATCTCAATATTGTCAAACATTTAGCGGGTTGGTGGGTAGTCGGAAACGGCATTATAGGGGAGTGTCGGGGCAGGGCAGAGTCCTTGACAGGCTCGAACGGGAACCGGACAATTCCGACCCCTTCCGGGAGCGACCGACTCCCTGGCACCGAATTCGGTGATGTAGCTCAGATGTTTAGAGCGGCGGACTCATAACCCGCAGGTCGGTGGTTCAGAAAGACGCGCCAGCGTCTTGACGGCGGAGCGACAGCGGAGCCGCCCCCGAAGGGGGTGAGAATCGGCCTGAGCCGATTCGAATCCATTCCACCCTTGTGGGATGGGTGGGATGTAACAATCTCACGACGAACAACTTGGTGATGTAGCTCAGATGGTTAGAGCGGCGGACTCATAACCCGCAGGTCGGTGGTTCAATTCCACCCATCACCACCAGCTTCACAGGAAGCCTCAGAACTTCAAGTAAATCAATAAGTTCTGGGGCTTCTTGCGTTCTGGGAGGCGCGCTGATGGTACACATCAGTGGTACACGTCTAACGCTGCTTTTTGGGTGACTCTGCGCAACCCTTCTTGTTTCGTTCACTCAGTCAGGGAAGCCTAACTCTGCTCGCTTGGCTGCGACGCGGGGCTTGACCAAGTCGTACAACTGCCACTCCTTCACACCGTTGGCTCTCAGGTTCTTTATGAGATTGGCCCTGTACTCAGCAAGCGCCATTTCTCGTGTCACCTGTACGTCCGTACGGCGACGGTACGCCGACCGACTCGCGCCGACCTTGCTGTTCTCGGGAGTGCAGAGACCTTCAGCAATTCGCTCCTTCTTGCGCGTGCATACGAGGCACTCCCGGTCGAGGTAAGGGTCGAACATGCGGTCTTCTGGGTTGTTCGAGTTGTCCCTATAGCGTTCGCATGTGTTGCACCAGCGCAGCCACGGGATGGTTGGGTGCGTCGGGTCATCTGGGCCGTTGTGTCTACGTTTACCCATCGTCATCCTCCTCGGGCGCGATGAGCGGGCCGGTGTAGGTGAAGCCTATCCCGCGTCTCGGCTGTAGCCACTCGTCTCTGTGGCGCGTCGCCATCAGGTACAACGGGTCGTCAGAGGGCGGGATGGCAGGGGACTGGACGATAATCTCACCACCCAGTTCCATGCCGACGCCGTACACCGTCATATGACAGTGTGCAGGCAGTCTCTTTGGGCTCGGGTTCTCTTGTCCGGGTGCGGCTCGATCCGCTGTCCACGTCTTCTCCATCTCTTCAAGCTCACGGATGCACTCACGGTACTTCTCAGCCGTCGCAGCCATCTTCTTCAGACGCGAATCTCCGGGGCCGTGCTTCCTACGGACGGTGTCTTGCTTCGACTCGTTTCTCCGCAACTGCTTTTCATAGTAAGCACGCGTGTAGCCGTTCAACTTTGGAACACGCGGGCGACCAATCGTGGAGGTCATCTTTATCTCCTATGAAGGGCTGGTCTTACGATTGGGTCTCTACGGTCACGCTGTCGTCGATGTCAGGACTGCCGTCTTCGACACGGCGCTCAAGCTCAGCGTTGATGGCGTCAAGTTGCCCGGTGTAGTTGGCCGGTGAGTGACCTTTACGGGCCAACACGGCTTCGAGGTTCGACTTGCGCAGGGCAAGAGCCTCGTCCGACACGAGATGCAGGCTCATGACTGCTCCTCCACCGGTCCGCCTTTCGTCTCTACGATCCTGCCGGTGACAAGGTTCTCTGTGAACGTGACGGTGTTCCCGTCGATCACGGTCGTGACCGTGCGGACGTTGCCGACCGTCTGGTCGGTCTTCACGTCGCCCGGTGGGTTGAACTTTGACTTGCTCATGGTTGGGTTCCTTTGGTTGGGGAGGGGGTTAGGCGACGCTCTGCTGCGCCTTCACAGTCCACGTACCAGCGACGTAGCTTGAGATGCTGGCGCGGATGTACGGGACGCCGACGACGCTGAACAGTTCAGGGGACGTCTTTGTGGCCAGCGTTGACCAGTTGGAGCCGTCAAGGCTGCCTTCGATCACGCAGGTGGCGTTCGGGGAGCTGGTGGCAACGATCTGAACGAGGTGCTCGTTGCGAGCCAGCAGGAGGTTTGTGTTCGCGCCGGTCGTGTTGGCAGTTACGCCATCCAGCAAGGTGAATGTACGGGTGCTCATGGGTGGGTTCCTTCGTTGGGGTTAGGTTCGATTTCGGTATCGCTTGCGCAGGGCGCTCTTGTGGTTGGCGCGTTGCACGTCGTTTAGGGGGTTGTAGTAGTCATCTCCCGGCTTCGCGTCCCGGGCTGCCTTGCGGCGCTCGTGGTACTCACGACACGGGTCGGAGCAGAACAGGTCAGCGAGGCTCTCGGCCTTAGTGAACTCACCGCAGAACTTGCACGGCCCCTTGATGTTCAACTGCACGACCCTCGCAGGGTGCTCCGGTGAGCGTTCCGGCTCGGGAGACGGTAAGGGGACTGCAAGCTCCGGCTCTCGGCATGAGTCACACAGGGGCGGCTCAGTCAGTAGTCCGATGCGTGCCCCGCAGTCGGTGCAGAACTTGGAGGCTTTCATTCGCTGGCCTCGACTTGGGTGGTCGTCTGTCTCATGGTCTTCTCTCAGATCAGGTCTCGCTTCTTCAACAGCGCCATACACACGAGCAGCAAGTCTTGCTCGCTCGCGGCGGACTGCATGCGGTTGATGACGTTCGCGACAATGCGGGTGTTGTCGGTCGTGTAGTTCGGGTTCTTGTGATCCACACGACCCAGTGAGGGCGACCACGGGTTAAGTCGCTCGGGGTCGGGGTCAAGGGACAGTGGTAGTCCCGTCTGTGAACACGTGAGTTTCTCGAACTCAGTTGCGATCCAGACCGTGGTCAGTTCACAAACACCACCTCGCTTCTGAGCGCGAGCAGTTGCGTTCCACTTGGCCTTGGATGCCTTCCTCCATACACGAAGGTCGAATGACTCTCGCGTCCTCTCCTCTGACACGGTGGCCAGAGTCACTTTCAGTTCTCCTTGTCAGTTCGCCTCTCAGGCGGACGTCGGTGGTTGGTGTATCCCGGGTACCGGGTCTCAGCTCTACCTGTAAGTTCTACTTATAGGGTTAAAACGGGTTATACGGGTTAGGCGGCACGTAGTGACCGCTTGGTCGTTCAAAAAGACCCTTTGGTCAGCACGAAATGACCCTTTGGTCGTGACCTACCGGCACGTAGTGACCGCTTGGTCGTGTGACCTACCGGCACGTGGCGACCGCTTGGTCAGAAGTCCTCCGGCTCGCCGACCGCGTTCATGGCCTCTTCGATGTCGAACCCAGAGTCACCCTGCAATGGAAACGAGCGCCTCTCTTGGGGGCGACTCGCAGTCATCGGGACGACCCTTGCGGGTGACTTCGAGGTCTCCTGTGCGTCCTCGTCTGGCTTCTTCTCGTCAGCCTCTGAAGGGACTTTCAGCTTGTACATGTTGGGCACACCAGCGCGACCTTCGCCGCCTTGTGCCTTACGCACGACGGTGATCCAGCCGTCCTCGATCAGACGATTGATGTGACGACGAACCGCGCGTGGTTGTAGTTGGACGCGCTCGCCGATGGTCTCCTGTGTCGGCCAAGCGATCCCGGTCGAGCTGTTGGCCGACCTCGCGATTGCCATGAAGACACCGAGACGCGCTGCGGGCATGCACGCGTCAACAGCCGCATCACGGACTTTGTTGATGTGTGAACTCATTGGATTTCCTTTCGGTTAGGTGAGCGCCTTTCGTGGTGGATCAGATAGGTGCCAGCCACACCCCAGCGGCCAACTGGGGCAGGCATGGCGTTGTCCACCGAAAGGAAAGGCGGAGAGGTGAGAGCCGCCGCCTGTCATGATCAAAGGAGCAGACGGCAACTCTCTGGGTCGCGGGCGCTGGCACTCAAGGAAGTGACGACCAGCGTCCCATCCCGCGATTGGGTCAGGCGCTTTCGATGTCGATACCGAAGCCGCGCCAAGTGATGTAGATGTCCTGATACTCGCGGAGCATGTGCTCACGGGTACTCTGCGGGATAGGACGGCCAGCAGCTTCAAGGTGAGCGATACGCTCTGCCTCGTCGTTGTACCTGTCCGTGCGTTCTACGAGGTCGTCGTAGCGTTGCGAGTCGCGCAACTCCGCGCCCACCTGAACGCGCTGGGTTTTCTGGTCGCCCAGAAAATGGTTGTGGCCCAACTGAGCGCCGCCTGTCGGCACGCCTTTGGCCTCGAACTGTTCTTTGGTCTCGATCTCGGTGGCCGGGTCTTCTGCGATCTCGCCACTCTCGTCGAACTGGATGCGGTATGTGTCACCCACGTTTGATCTCCTTTAGTTTTCGTTGAACGTGGCTGGCATCTCTTTCCAGATCACGTATGGTCTCGTGCGTCGTCTTCGGACGCTCATGTACTGAACTTCCTGAGTGGATGCTGCCCACTCTCATCACCCTCGCTCCTTCGCGAGCAGTGATGTACTCAACGCCATCGCGTTGTCCGCCTGCATGGCGGTCTACGTCGCGGCGTTTCGCCTGTGCGCTTGCCAGATGGCTACAGCGTCGGTCTCTTCTCATTGCAAGCCTCCTGCTCGTGGGTTGATGTGAGAACCGGGCGCGTGCTCGGTCTCTCCATATAGTCCGGGTAGATGGGCGGGCCAGCGCCGCTGGTCGAGAAAAGTGAGCGATACCAACCAGTTACGTCTACCTACTTGGGGAGTGGTCGCTGGCTTGAGCATCCTTATCCGTGTCTACAGGGTCAGGTCTTGCGACCGGCGGCCCTACGCCTTCGTGCGGAGTCACGCTTCTGCTTGCGACGGCGCTCTGCCTTCTCCGCCTCAGCCTTCTTCGCCGCTCGGCGCTCTCGCTGGCGCTTGTTCTTCGCGAGACGTTTAGCCTCAGCGTCGTCCTGCCCGCGTTGCATGCGACGTCCCGATGCTCCGAAGTCGTTGCTGCCAGACGTATGATCGTTCTCGCGGTCGAACTCCGTCTCTGCGTATGCCTTACTTGTCGCCGCCGCGCGAATCGCGTCCAGCTGCTTGTTCTGGAACACACCCCGCTCTCGTGCATCTGCCACGGCTTTATCACCAGCGGCCTCGATACGGCGCTCGCGGTCAGGATCAGGCTCCGGCAGGTCAGGCGTGGTCGGAGTCGGTAAAGGCTGCCGCCCGGCCCAACGCTCTGCGCTCGGTGGGAGCGCGGGCGTCGGTGACTTTCGTTTGGCTTGCGGCCGCGACGCTTCGGCCATCACGTCCTCCGGTATCTGCGACAGCTCGGCCTCGACTTTCTCCAGCTGACTCTCGATACGGCCGAACTTCGAGAGACCGGAAATGGACGCTCGATCCCCCGCAATCTTGTACATCTCAAGATGCGGATGCTGTTTGTATATCGCTAACGTCTCTCGCGGCCAACGCTGGGCGTATAGATCGTGGCCAACGTCGGTCCATGCTTCTTTCTCGCGGCTGCGTATCTTGTCTCCGAGGCCGACGTCGGTGTCTTCTCCACGGACTTCGAGGGCGAACTGCAGGGCCGCTTGTAGATTCAGCAACGAGACGGCCTTGCTCTTCAGCTTTGAGCGTCGGCGCTGCGCAGCGAGCTTCGCTTTGTTTTTCGCCTTGTAGCGCCTCTGCGATTCACGCTTGCGAGTCTGTTGTTCTTCCCACTCGGCGTCGGTGAGCTTCGCTTCACGAGCTGCACGTCGAGCGCGACGTCGCTCTCGGCCACACTCAACGCAGTCGGGGTTCACTCCGCTGGCGTACTTCTTGTCGGGCTTGAGGGTTGACCCCCCGATAAGCTCGCAGCCGCACGAGCGGCAGTGAGTCGGTGGTGGTCTTGTTGTCATGGTGTTGCTCCTTTCGATTGATTGCTCCTACGGCGTACACAAGTTGGCTGGGCCAGTGCGGTAGCTACTCCGCACCAGCCACAGGCCGGTACGCCGAAAGGAGACGGCTATTCAGTTGATTGCAGGTGGGCGGACTTTCATGTCCAAAAAGGGGCCATCGGTGTGATGGCGGCGTGGCTCGTGTCGATGGTCTCGACATGAACCGTAAGGCCGGTTTCCTCGCTGCTTGAGGTGGCCCCCTATTTTTCCCCGCTGCTCAGGGTGGCCCCCTGTCGATAGCTTCGACGCGTATGCAGCCTTTACCTGTGACCCCACTAACATGTCCAAAACGTATAGGCGGAAGGGCGCGGACGACACATCGGCGCGACTGCGAATCAGACGCTTGCGTATCCACCTTTGGCGCGACCCCGCACGGCAATCTCACCGCTCGGCCTGTGTGGCCGCGTACGGGCCGCGAATCAGAACTGCGGTCGCTGCTGCTCGGCTGGGAGTTCGCCTGCTGCGCGCTCAGGTGCGCTGCCAGCGGCCCAGAATGGTACTGAGTGGTACATCTGATGACCCATAGGCCCTATATCTATTGGGATGGTGTCAATGTCAGACATCGTCTCCCCGCTGCTGGGATGATACCCCTGAGGCATCCACCGGCCCGCGATTAGGTGCGGGCAGTTGGCGGGCAGGTGACTCCAAGCCCACCGAAACGTCAGCGCGTGGCGCGGATGCAGGTAGGGGCGAGGCCCTCATGCATTTACGGGGACGATGGCTTGTGTACGCGTATCAGCAGGGGCCACGGGGGGCGAAGAGGACGATATACGTATAGATGGCTGCTCGGATTTTCGCAGCATTTTTGTCCGGGCCTCAGCAGGCCAAATCCGCGACACGAAAGGTGCGAGGCTTCTCCAATAGAGGCGGGGAGATGCGCGGAATTCGCTGAAAGTCAGGCATGGCGCGAGCTGGAAGTGAATCGCAAGCTGACCAGATCTCTGCCTCCCGTTGTCTACACGGCCACTCCGCCGCCGCCTATCAAGCGCCTATACGCGGCTCAATCCGGCCTTCCGGGCCCGCCTTGAGGTCAGCTTCAGGTTGAACTTCCAGCTCCCGCAGATGCGACCTCACGGTCTCAACCGTATACGACCGCTGAGCCGGAACCTCGATGTACGGCAGGCCGGCCTGCTCGAACGCATCCCTCAGGAACGCATCCCGCTCAGCACGCTTGCTTCGCTTGTGGCTGCTGTCGTTTAGTTCGACAACAGCTTTGAACTCCAAGGTCTTGGGGTCACACAAGACGAAGTCCACGTGCTTACCAGAGATGCGGTTGAAGGCACTCTGCCGGTCGCTGTTGGATAGACCCTTCACGGTGCGGAGAATGTCGGCGACCCTTACTTTTCCGAACACTCGGTATCGCTCTCCGCAAGCCTGATCGAGCACGCCTAAGAAGGAGCGCTCGGCAGCCGTGAAGAGCCGAGAGCGAGACTGGTAGAGCTGACGACGCTTGCCCAGCTTCGCGAGCTTTGAGAACAGCTTCGCGATCACATAGATCACGAGTCCGATGATCAACAGCAGGATCAGGAGGTCCACGGGTGTTTGCCCTTGTCCTTCATAGCGTGTTCGGCCAGTGCTTCGATTGAACTCAACGCTGGCTTCGCGGTGAACTTGAAGTCCAGCTTACCGCTATCCGCAGCCTCGTCCAGTAGTTCCAGAACACACAGGTACTCGTCGGGTGAGCAGACGGTGATCTCTAAGGTCAACTTCATGCCCTGACGCTACAGCTCTGATGGCCTCGACGATAGCTGAGTATCTATACGGATCATCGAGTTATGGCGTTGCTTGATATGATGGCCGCATGGCGAAGCTGCGGAAAGATGTGAGGGTAGAACTTGAAGGTGCTGTTGCTCAGGGCAAGGCGGGGAAACTGACGCTGAAGACCTATCCGGCTACGGTATCCGTTACCAAGGCTCTGCAAGATGTAGGGGTTGATGCCTCAGCCATGCAGGAAACAATGAAAAAGCTGAGTAAGCACGATCTCAAGGCATTGGAGGACAAGACGCTCACGCCCGGCGAGCTGCAGATACCGAAGCCCGTTCCACCGGATAGCTTTGATGATGAACGGCATGCCAACCTCGCGGTCACGTACGCCAAATCTATAAACTCTGACCGAGAAGATCGCTGGAAGCGCGGGCTTGGCGTCGCGACTATCGTCGCGGGACTTGTCGGAGCCGCTATTGGGTCTCTGATCACGGCGTTGCTGAAGTGACCGGCGATGATTAGCGCAGCGAGGTTCAGTAGCCGATGCTAAGTCTCAAGAAAATGGAAGAGAAGGAGCAGAAAGAGACTGAGCTGTTCTTCAGGAACATTTCATATGTAACCCTGAAAGAGGGGTGGGAAGAGGTAAAGGGGTTCTTCTGGGCTTGGCTAATATTGTCGGCCATTGCGCTCGGCTTCAGCTTCCTTGCCGACACCGGCATAGAGAAGGCAGAGCGAATTTGGGAAGACTGGCCTCGCGAACTCTCAGTCTTCGTTGTCTTCGCCGTAGTGACGTGGTTCTTGCGCGGTACTGAGATTAGGATGCCCGCCTCGAACAGATTGTGGTTCTACATGGTGGCCATAGTTGGCGTTATGGCTCTCGCATCGTATCTGCTGCCTACTTGGGCCACTGTCTCAGTCTGGTTCCTGCTGATAGTCGGAATCGCCACACTATCTGAGCTATCGCGCATCGGAGCCAAGAACTACGAGCGCCTGCACGAACCGCCCGAGGAAGATGACACGGAGTTTGATTATGAGTGACTCGTGGTGGCGTCATCAGTTAGCCAATCTTGGCCGGACGCTCCTGTCCGTGTTCATCATAAGTTGGTTCGTTATTTTCGGCGGCATGATCGTGTTCGGTTGGGACAACCTTACGTCCGCCTTTAGAGGTGAGGTCGAGACAGGACGTGAGGAGATTGACTGTAGGCAACTCGAAGTCGACATCACATTCGACCGCGAGTGTGAACGCAGCGATGACTGCGTGTTCACCCGTGATGAGTACGCCGCCTTCAAGGCGAAGGAAGAGCTATACCGTAGGCACTGCGAGGAGTCATGAGTGATGCCAAAGGCTCAGTGCCGAAGCAAACAATAAGGGACTACATTGGCAACCTGTTCGCAGCGCTGCTGATGCTTGTCTTAATGATCATCGCTGGATTTGTTGGCTATTTGTACCTCGTAGGTAAGGGGATCGACCTTACTGACCCCGGCAGTATCCCGGACGCCGTGATCAAATTATCGGCAGACTGTGAGGGGTTGAAGAAGACGATTGAGGCTGGCGAAAGGTGTGAGGCGAGCGACGACTGCGTTATGAATAGCAGCGAGTTCGCTCAGTTCAATGAAGCCAAGCAAGACTATTTCCACCACTGCGAGTAACAGTTAGGAATGAGCATTTTGGCCCGGAGAAACCTACTCAATGGACATCAAAAAAATCCAAGTTGATCTGGCGGCGTTCGCTGCAGAGCGCGATTGGGATCAGTTTCACAGCCCCAAAAACCTCAGCATGGCGCTCGCAGGTGAAGCAGGCGAGTTACTTGAAGTTTTCCAGTGGCTAACGCAGGAACAATCGCGGCGGGAGTCTCTTGATGCGGATCAGATTTCAGCGGCCACAGACGAGCTGGCCGATGTCCTGATCTACGCGCTGCGTTTGGCAGACAAGCTGGAGGTCGACATCGAGGGGGCAATCGCAAGCAAGATCGAGAAGAATGCCGAGAGGTACACGGTAGAGGCGTCTAAAGGTAACGCGACAAAGCGATAAGGAGTAAACCCATGACCGCTGTCGTTCTGCAACCAGCCGGGGATGCTGCATCTCACAAGCACTACGTCGACACAATTGAGTCCCCGGTACCCCTTGCTGATATGGCTACATTTCTTGGTGATGCTGACCGGCAGCTGCTGTCTAATCTGTATGAGGACGAACGTATCCCCACTTGGGGCGTAACGCCGGGCAAGGTGGGCCAGAACGCAACCAAGTGGAATCGCATGGAGGTCGGAGACGTTACGCTCTTCGCCCGTCAAGGACAGATCGTCGCATCAGGTGTGACGACTCACAAAGTCCACTCGGAGCCACTCGCTGAGCACCTATGGAACCGCAAGGAAGATGGCTCTACGTGGGAGTATGTCTACTTCCTTGACGAGATCACGAACCATGAGATTCCCGTGCGAGAGCTTAATCTTGTTGCAGGATACAAAGAGAACAATGTCATTCAGGGTTTCAACGTGCTGGACGAGGAGAAGTCTGCCGCCATCTTGGAGCACTTTGATTTAGAGAGTTCCGTGTACTTCCCAGACGTTACTGAGGCAGAGTACATCGACACGTTGGAAGGGGAAGCGACACTCGATGAGGCCTCACAGACTGTCCGGCGGAAGGAGCAAGGATTTCTGCGGCAGATGCTGTTCGGGAAGAAGAGCAGTGGGCAGTGCTGTATATGCGGAAAGACCTATCCCGTCGCATTCCTGATAACGGCCCACATCAAGAAGCGGTCGGAGTGCACCTTAGAGGAGCGCAAGGATTATCAGAACATCGTTGCCCCGATGTGTAGGTTTGGTTGCGACGATCTGTATGAGAAGAGGTATCTGTATATAGATGATGGCGCGATACGTTTGAACTCAAAGAAACCGCAGACGCGGGATCTCGAAACCGCTGTCCGCCAGCTCGAAGGCAGGCGTTGTGATGCTTGGAAAGAAGGCAATCAGCTGTACTTTGAGTGGCACCGGAAGCAGGCACTCGGTAGGTAGGAGCCAGTGACGAATCTTGCGATGATCAAATATTGATCGGTATGACTATTCAAGCGCGAATCTTCGAAGGGGTTGACGTAGATAACGGAACTGCGCGTGGTACGTTTCATTTGGCGAGTGTACCGTCTCCCGGCGACCGCATCGTGTTGCCCAGCGTGTCAGGGGATCTCGATATCATGGAAGTACTGTACGTAGAGCACTATCCAATCAAAGCTATTGACGAAAACTCGACAAAGGTTGAACGGTATATCTACGAGACTGAAGAACCATCCATGACTATATACGTCAATTTCGTCGGACGAGACACTGGGGGTTCAGCTACATATAGCAGCTGAGTTTCTTGCGACTATTTCTCCATCTTGTCCATGCCCTTAGTGACCATGTTTTGAAACATGTTCATTAGCTTGCTGGGTGACTCGTCTCCCTTTTTCGAGTGGTCTGACATGTTGTCCGCTGGGTTGAATGCAAGTTCTTCGAAAACAACCGCAGCTATTTCGCTCTCGTAGTCAGGCGCTTGCTTCTTGAACCCGTCTACGGAAACTGCCATCGAGTACTTGTAGGCATAATCTTCTCTCAACTTGAAGAGCGACGAGTGCCTTCTTGATGCGAACCTCACGAACCATGCAGCCGGAAGCAAGATGATGATTCGCGCGATGACCTGACCAAGATAATAGAGTCCGTCAGCAGCTTCCGGAGAGCGCTCAGCGAGTCCCGGATAGAAGATTTCGAAGATAGGCATGAGCACGAGTGCAAGCAGCGGAAGTGCGGAAATAACCAAGATTCCAATGCCGAAATAGAAAGACTTTCGGGCCTTGTTTAGCTCGGTAGTTAGTTCTTCTCTGATCGTACCGAAGTGAGCAGCAAGTCCGGCAACAGTCGCTGACTTCAGCATGTCCTCCGACTTCTTGATCAACGCGTCAAAGGACTCTTCTTGCTCATCGAACTTCGCGATAAGTTTGTCGAGTTTCTGAGTGCCGTCTTTGAATCTTTCGTCACGCGTATCAAGCTGCCGCTGAAAACTCTGGAAGGTGTCATCGTACTCAGTAACCGCAGACTCAAGCTGAGAAGCACTCGCGTGAACGGTTTCGATCTTCTCTCGTCGTTCGGTCGCCTCGGCGAGATACTCGCTGATCGTCTGCTGGTCGTTGGCACTATTGTCTTTCAGTCGGTTAACTTCGGTCGACGCGCTTTCCGTTGTGGCTCGCAGACGCTCTGTTTGATTCGCGATGTCCTTAAGGTCTTTGAGAGTTTTTCGAACCTCATCTCGATCTTTCGTAACCTTTTCGAGCAGCTGTGAGAAAGTCTTCGCGGCGGCCTGAAAGTCACCCGACGACTCGGAAACAACAGGGGCAATGCCGAGGAAGGCTGCGAGGAGTGCCTCTACACCGTCATATAGATTCTTGAACTGCGGATGACAGTTAACGCTCTGTCCTTTCGACGTTTGACCGTGAAAATTGCCGTAGTCGAAAGTCAGCAGCGAGTTGGCATCAGTGAACTGAGAGCGAAGGTGCGAAGATAGCGCTTGAATGTGGCTCGTCGCAGTACTGACTGCCTTTAGCATCTGCTGCAAGTGCCCGCTTGGAACAAGGTCGCTCTTTTCGTCCAGCTCGATGCTGCCAATCACCCCGCTGATCGACAAGATGCGGGCTGCAGCATCGGAGGTTGATCCGTCTGTACCGGGTATGTCTGCAGAAACGTCGAAAGACTGTTCTTTGTCGTCTTTCAGGTCGCTAAGATAGGTCAGTAGTCCATTAGTCTCTTCTTCAAGAGTCGTTATCGCCTGATGAATCTCAGCCCATTTTTCAGAACGCATGTCCTTCTCCGGTGCAGGCGTGTAAGTGGTAGTCTACTCCCAGATATGATGGTTGTCCCACTCGATTGACGGACTGCCGGCTCTACGGTCGTCGCGAGAGTCATTTTGAAATCAGAGACTTAGTGATCAATGCCTCGATCAAAATCAGACATAGCGAATAGTGCAATTAGGATATTTCTACAGGACGTAGGAAAGTTCTATGACGAGGCGCGGGGTTTCGAAAAATTCGGCCCACGCGTGGCTCAGAAACAGGAACTACTGGACTACTTTGACCATGCTTGCTGCTTCTGCGGTGTGGACATCACTGTAAGGACTCTGTCACAAGACCACCTGATCCCAATGAATAAGGCGAACCTCGGCCTACATGCTTGGGGCAACGTCGTCCCTTGCTGTAAAGACTGCAACAACGAGAAGCAACAGCGACCGTGGCGTGAGTTCTTAATGGACAAGGCGGCACCTGAGCACGCAGAAGGCCGCGCCAAACGGATAGAGAGCTTTGTTGAATCGAAGCAGTACGATCCCAGCCTCGATCTTCATGAGTATGCGGACAATCTGTACGAAGATGTGGGCGAGGTTGCCATGACGCTCATCAGGTTGCGGTACAAGCAAGCTGAGGCACTGATCAAATCCTTGGTCGGAGGTCAATAACGAGTCAGACATCACGCGCGTCGATGTCGTCAATTAGTCTTCGTACTTTTGGGTCGAACGCTGCGCAATTGATCGAGCTTATCCCAGGCCCAATCGCCAAAGCGTATCTGCAAGCCATGCAGTCATCGATGATGTTCGCGTAAGGTTTACCCTTCCACACACGGGCAGGGAGCGGGCAGCCATCGATATGGCCTGCCATGCCTCGATTGACTCGCTCCATATGACGGCTAAGCGATAGGAGTTGATCGTGCTGATGTTGTGCGGCCGTGTTGTGCAACCACGTCTTTCTTGGTGATTCATCAATAACATGCCTCTTTAAGTCGATCAGGGGCAGGCATCGATCCAAATCAGACAGATCGATCTCAATAGTCGAAATGTTCAGGGCACGAATCTTCTCAAGTTTTTCATCGTCAACAGCGTGTGTGACCTTGATTTCGATTAGCAGCTCTTCGCCGTCTACTCTGGCCAGTACGTCAGGAACAATAGAGCCCAGTCGCTTCTCCAGTACAACTGACTCCAAGCTCACCGTACGTGGGTAAGGGAGCACCATAGGTGCGCGGTAACTTGTGAATTTCACCTCTACAGGCGGTAGGGTGATTTGTCGATGCTCCATCAGAGCGTCTTTCGCCGCAATGTGAAGGGCCGTTTCATAGCCTACGGCGCAGTCCTCACCCTTAGCGTGCGCGAAGTGATGAGCCATCACCATGCCTTTTCGGGCTACCAATCTGCCACCGCAGCCCGGGCAGACACAGCCGCACGCGAGGCCGCGCGGAACCTCGTCGACATGTACCAGTACGCCGTCCTTCAGTCCGAAGGGGTTGAGGAGGGCAGGTGCGTCCATGTTGGTCCGCCGCCTACCGTTATGGGCGTTTCCGCGATATGCCAGTTCCATCTATCTTCTCCCGTCTGAATGATGCCCATAGGGCGACGGAAAGAAGATTAGCGACAGGTTGTCTTGTATCCCCAATAGGATTTTTTCCTAAAACCCAAATGGGAAAAACCGGTTCCTATTTGAAGAAGCCTTCCTCATTGAGGACGCGGTACAGTGTCGACCGTGACTTACTCGGAAACTGGTCAAGGAGCTTGCCAACGATTTTCTTGTCTGGAACACCGTTCTTTCTGAGCCGCTCGGCGGCTTTGATTAGGTCTGGGTACCACTCTCTTCTCTTCGCCGGAGCCAAGACTGCCTGCTTGTAACCGGCGACGATGGCGGGCTGAAATTCGCGAAGGGAGATATGGAACGCTATTTCAGCAGCAATAACGGCGAGAAAAGCGCCTCTCTCAGTTTCGCCGCGTTTGATCGCGTTCTGCGCAACCGTGGTCGACATGTACAGGTAGACCAAGTCGGGCCCGGCTCGCCGGAACAGCTCGGCATCCGGTCCGTCGACCAGCGAGTCGATCCTGTCGCGGAGCTTTTTGTCCTTGACGTCGGGGTCTTCACCGGGATCGTGAAGTTCAGCCAGAAGCTCAGGGATTTCGATTCCCATCTGTTTCGTCAGTGTTATCGAAAGATCGATGAAGGACTGCAGCAACGCGGTGATGTCACCAGCGGCGCTAAGCTGAGTGAACATTGTGTGTTTCTTACCGTCTGGGCCGACCCCAAAAACCGTGGTAGCCCAGTTTGGAATGTCGAGATTGTCGTCGGACATACCTGATACCTACCGCTTGATTAGCTGGTCGACCTGTCCAAAGCTTACCTTCTTTATCGCGTCCCTGAGCAGCACCAAGTCCACGCCCGCAGAGTAGGTGCCATAGGTCAACGATTGTTTGGCGTGCCCGACGATCTGCTTGGTCGTTGGTTCTGGTATACCGGCAAGCTCACAGGCGTTGATGAAGGCACGGCGGAAGGAGTGGAAGTTCACCACTGACCGCTTGTGCCCATGGTCGTTCGCCTTGTGGACGCTCTCAGGAAACGCCTTGTTTCGCCAATAGGCGAACCTCTTGCTGAACTCGTGGCCACGCTTCTTGTCACTGCCCGCTGGCTTGAAGGTCTCGAACAGGAACCCCTTCTTGCGCTTGCCAATCAGGCTCTTGATGACTGGCAGCAGCTTGGGGTGGATAGGTATGTCTCTCACTGACGACTGTGTCTTGGCCTCTCCGATATGGATGGTCCGCTGGGATAGGTTGATATCAGGGACCTCAAGCTCGGCCAGTTCGTTCTGCCGTGCTCCGGTGTACAGGGCGAGGGCGCACATCTCGCGCAGGTAGTACTTCGGTCCGGCGGGGATGGTCTCAAATAGCTTCACCAACTCCTCGTCAGTCCAACGTCGAGGCTGCGTCTTCGAGGAGCCACGAGTGCTGGTGCCTAATGTCTGCCCGAGCCCCGTCCACGGGTTGGCGTGATCGTAAGAGCCACGCCTGATGGCCCATGTCCAGAACGTGCTCAGTCCAGTGATGGTGTCTTGGTTCGTCTTGACGTTCTTACCGTTCGACACGAGGACCGTGCTCACGTAGTTGCCTGTCACCTTGCGACTGACATCGTTGATGTCCGTATCCGGCCCGACCCATTCTGAGAAGGCATCCAGCAGTCGCTGCTTGCCGTCAACGGTGCTCGCACGGAGCACTGGACGCTTCTCTTCAAGGTACTGCTCGATCAGCCCAGACACCGGGATGAACTCGGGATCGATGGCGAGTCGAGTGATTGCGCTTAGGTGTGACTCGTCGTCGTCGGACAGGTTGCCGTCCGAAGACTTGCCGCGAGCCTTCAGATGCTTGTCGCGTAACTGGCCGATGATGTCCGAGGCTAACTGCTCGTCCATCTCCCCGCGTGATACAGACTTGCGTATCGCTGCTGCTTGCTGCTCCAGCCAAGTACGTGTGGCGGGGTCGGCATTCTCTGCTCGCTGAATCTCGGCCTGAATATCAGCGATGATCGCGAAGCGTCGGCGGCGAGCCTCTTGTAGATCAGAGGTGCCGGTGGTGCGTACAATGTCGCGACCGAGTGATGGCCATAGCGGCTTGGGAACAGGCACTCTTACGTAGTAGCGATTGCCTCGTTTCTTGAGATACTCTGGCAACGGTGGACTCCAGCGTGTGGTACAACTAAGTGGTACACACCGTAGGCGGGAGGCCCTGTAACTGCAAGGTTTATGGGCTGAAAGTGTGATTAGTGTCAGTTCCACCCATCACCACCAAACCAAAAAGGCCACCCCATGGGTGGCCTTTTCCGTTTGCCGGTGATGGGTAGAATGCCACCGAGGCTGCCGCTGCGCATAACCGGTAGTAGCCCCTCGAAGAGAAAGGCTGCTTCTCTCTGCGAGTGGCCTACACGGGCACATGTGCGCCGCAGGCTTCGCCCTTTCGTCGAGCTTCGAACGACGCCGTGAGTCAGGATTACATAACGACCACCGCTTGCTCGTTAGTTGAGAACGCGCGGCTGGACTAGCCACCGTCAGCAAGTGCATGATGCTGGTCGAGACATCAGGATGCGGGACAACACTTGAAGCGACGGGTCATCGTTCTCGGAACCGGCGTGGTGGCCTACGGCGTGATCCGGGAGTGCGGTGAAGCTGGATTTCACGTCATTCACGTCACTACGAAGCCCAACGACATCGCGTCAGCTTCGAGCATTCCCGATGAGTCATTCCTGGTCGAGTTCTCGCCGGCATCAGAAACCGGGCTACTGGACTTCTTCCTCGAGAAAGGCGCGGAATGGAGCGGCGCTTTCATTATTCCGGTGAACGACCCGGTCGTACTGTTCACATCGAAGAATCTTGAAGCTCTGTCGGCTTTCTACGCCTGCCATGCGTTGCCATGGTCGAAGCTGCGTCACGTAGTCAACAAGAACCTCCTCTATGAACGGGCAAACGAGATCGACGTCCCGGCGCCACGTATCGAAACCCCAATCTCAATTGAAGACCTTCGGGCCATCGAGAACGAAGTTGCGTATCCCTGCATAATAAAGCCACACCAGACGCCCGCATTCTTCGCCGCGTTTGCCCGGAAGGTCCATGTCATCAATGACTCCCGCGAGCTTGCGTACTGGTACGGGCAATGCGAGCAACGAAGTCTCGATGTTATGGTCTCGGAGATCATTCCGGGTCCCGAAAGCAATCTCTTCCTGTACGACTCTTGCCTCGATGCCGATGGCAACGTAATTGCAGACGTCTTTCTACAGAAGGTCCGTCAGGACAACGAATACGGAGTGGCATCTGTCATTAAGACGATTCCGCATATCGAGGAAATCAAGGAGAGCTGTCTCCGCCTCCTTCGACACCTCGGATTTCGAGGCTTTTCGGCCGTCGAGGTCAAGTTGGACGATCGTGATGGAACCTACAAGCTGATCGAGATTAATCCGCGTCCGGTGCTGTATCAGAGGCTATTCACCTTTGCAGGCATCAACATCAGTCAGATCCTTCTCGAGGATTACGTTGAAGGTACGTCGTCAAACGATTGGCGCTACGAGCCTGGCATGCTCTGGATGCATAATGCTTCGGAGCTGTACACGCTGAAGCGCTATGCGACGTCGAGTGAACACTCGCTCAAGGATTTCTTCGCGCCATACCGCCACAAGCACGTGTACGCACTACCTGCCTTCCACGACCCGGCGCCGCTCCTGGCCGAACTCCGCCGGAAGTTTCTGCGATGGGCATGATTATCGAGGATTGTTGCGGCGGAAGCGTGCAGGTGAAATATCAGCCAAACGGCGGCATACAGTCAACACTCCGGCACTTTGTTTTCGCGCTAGGCCTGTCTGTACCCCGTGATGAGTCATCCTGGATCGATACATAGTTGCGGAGCGTTTGTCGTTCTACGTGAGGATATATCGACAAAGGCTGCAGGCCGCTGTCGCCCTATGCGTTAGGCAGATCCTGCAGACGGCTCAAAAGCATCGTCCAGCGCCCCGACGGGAAACGACTCGACCGCGTCCACGGCCGGTGCATACGAAGTCTGGTTGCCGCCAGCAACAACCACCTTGTCATCCACCGTCACGGCGCGAACATGCCGGCGCGGCGTGAAAGGCAGTTGCAGTGCTCGCCACTCACCCGAATCGATATCAAGCCCAAAAAGGCTCGACTGGTTCTGGTAGTCTCCGAACGTGTAGATTCGTCGATCTACCGCCGCCGCGGCATGCGCACTTAGCGGGATGGGCGGAGGGGGCCCTTCGCTCCAGGAATCCTGCCTCAGGTCATACACCTGGGTAACGGCATGCGCTTTGACCCTGTCATAGCCACCAACCAGGAACACGCGGTTACCCACTACGGCGGCACCACAGTTGCCCAGCCCGATCGGCATGGGCGAACGCTGGCGCCAACGATCGTAGGGCGGCGCGCATTCGTACACCCGGTCACTAACCGAGCTCTCGTTCGACTCCGCCTGCCGGTAGATACCACCAAACACGAAAACGCTTTGTCCGTACACGACGGCACAGAGGTGGATCAGGCCCGTTGGTAGATCCGGGCCACGCCAGATTGCCTGTGTCTCGAGGTCGATCCGCTCGGTTTCGTACGCAAGCCTGGGCTCTGCGGCAATCCGCGTCCTTCCGCCGAGCAACCAGAGCTGCTGGTTCAACCAGACGGAGGCGTGATTCGCGCGTGGATAAATGCCGTTGGCGAGGAACTGCTGCTGGAGCGACGCAGGATCGATGCCCTCAACAAGGCTTAGCAGGCTGGAATAGACATGATCAGCCCGGTTCTCCGCACCGATCGGCGCGCCACCAGACAGTATTGCTGTGTTGCCGTCAGTAGCCATAGCCGGACCATAGCGAGGAACATGAAGCCGTGATCGAAACGGGGCCTCCGCTCGGCTGGCCATTGGAACGAGTACGGTCGCGCCAATGGCCAGTGCGAAGGCACGTCGTGTCAGTTGCATGATCAACTCCGGTCAGACGGCAGTCCCTCTTACTACGATAGCGCAAAAGCTGTCGATGTCATGGCCCTGCGCATAGCCAATCGTTATTGCGAAGCCGCTGACCATCCGCTATAAGCATGGAGACACCGACCAATAACGACTACTCACGCCGTGTCTGCGATACCGTCACGACCTCTATTCTGCGCATCCGTCTTCAAGGGGTTAATTCTCGCGGCGCTGCTGTGGTCGCAGTTCGTTTTCGCCGACCATCAGCTGGATCACGAGGCCGGTGCGGACGAACACTGTTCTGTCTGTATTCAGCTTGATCGCGACGCGGCAATACCGGTGAGTGCGTGCCCTGTCCTGCGGGTTTCTTCTGCCGCAACGCCCCGGTCCCGTAGCCAATCCACGGTCGAGCCGGTCTCCGTCCGGCGCTTTGACGCCCGCGGGTCCCCCTGATACCCGCGATGACGACGTAGCGGTGCGAGGCACTGCGTTCCTAGCTCGGTAGCGTCGCTGCTAGCGTTCCGACTTCGTCACGTTTACGTCGCCGTTTCTATGCGATGGCGAGTTGGCGCTGTTGACGTCGACGCGCATGTCGCAGGCGAAGACACCTTACAAGACATCGCGATTTCTCCAGGGAGCAATCCAGCATGACAGAACAACACGCCCTCGAGGCGCAGAGTCTCGGCAAGCGCTTCGGCGAGAAGGTTGCACTCTCCGGCCTCGACCTGGCGGTCTCGAAAGGACAGGTGATATGCCTGCTCGGGGCAAACGGAGCGGGCAAGACGACCACGATCAACCTGTTCCTCGGATTCCTCAAGCCGGACACAGGGACTGCCCTCGTCGAGGGTGTAAATGTGGCCACAGCACCGATCGAGGCGCGGCGTAAACTGGCCTACCTGCCGGAGTCGGTGGCCCTTTATGAAAAACTGAGCGGGGTCGAGAACCTTGCTTTCTTTGACAAGCTTGCAGGCGGAAGGCGTAACGCCGACGAGCTTACGGCCTTGCTTGACCAGGCGGGACTGCCTGAGGACGCCTGGCATCGCGCGGCCGGCACTTATTCCAAGGGCATGCGACAGAAGGTCGGCCTCGCGATCGCGATGGCGCGGCAGGCGAAGACGTTGTTGCTCGATGAACCACTGTCGGGTCTGGATCCGTCAGCTGCCAATAGCCTGGGTGCCATGATCGGCCGACTTCGCGATGACGGCAGCGCCGTGCTTATGGCCACACACGACATCTTCCGCGCCAAGGAAATCGGTGACCAGATCGGGATCATGATGCGAGGCCGCCTCGTCAATCTTCTCAATGCGTCGGAACTCGACGCAAAGGAGATTGAATCCATCTACCTCGAACACCTGCACAGCGCGGACGGGAGCGGCGAGGGGATTGCAGCATGAGCAGAGCACTTGCAGGCAAGGACATCGCGATCCTGAAGCGTGATCGATTGCTCAGGCTGCTCATGATTGCAGTATCGGTACTCGTCGTTGCGAGCCTGTTTACCGGGCTTCAGCGCGAGCGGGTATTCCACAAGGAAAAAGCGGCTGCGATCGAGACGGATCGCTCCGTGTGGATGAACCAGGGTGAGCGCAATCCACATTCTGCTGCCCATTTCTCGCGCTACGCGTTTCGTCCAGCTTCGCCCCTTGCGCTACTCGATCCGGGGACCAGCGACTTCGCCGGTCTTGCGATCTGGATGGAGGCGCATTACCAGGACCCCGCAGTATTCCGGCGTGCTGAAGATGGCGGTGAACTGAGCCGTTACCTGCAGCTGACGCCGGCCGTGGTCGTACTGATCGTCGCGCCGTTGCTCGTATTCGTCATGTTATTCGACAGCATAGCCGGCGAACGCGAGGACAGGACACTCCGACAACTCCTTGCCAGCGGCGTCGATACCCGGGCCTTTTTCAAGGGCAAGATCCGGGCGGGTTTGCGAATGACGCTCCGAGCGTACACAGCGCTTTTCATCCCCGTGATTCTGCTCTCGGCGTTCGTTGCACCCTCCAGCATTACGCCCGACGCCGTCGCACGAGCCGTTAGCTTGTACCTGATGCTTGCGGCCTATCTCGTAGTCTTCGTGGCTCTGGCGATTGCCGTTTCGTCGCTGTTCCGTCGTCGGCAGGCGGCCTTTCTCGCCCTTTCGTGCCTGTGGGCGCTCATGGCGATCGTCTTGCCGAGGCTCGGCGCTGACGTTGCCACGAGTATTCACCCGCAGCCGGACGCGTGGGAGTCGACAGGGCGCCTCAGGGCGGCGTCGGCTGCTTACTGGGACGACGCGGCCCTGCAGGCAGAGGTCGAGCAGGAGGCCCTGGAACGCTACGGTGTTGCGAGCGTCGATGACCTGCCAATCGCGTTCAGCGCCTACACGCTCCAGGCCAGTGAGCATATTTCAGAGCCGCTTTTCGACGCGTTTTACGACGATCTTGACGAGCGCTACGAGGGCCAGGAATCGTTTCTCAGATCCGTGTCCCTCCTTACGCCAACAATTGCCGCTTCGGCATTATCCCGCGGTATTGCAGGGACCGATCGCGTACACCAGCGCCATTTTGCAAGCGCAGCGGAAATGCATCGGCGGGAGATGGTGCAGCTCCTGAACGAAGATTTCATGGTCAACGGCGGCTCCGCCGGCTACTCATACACGGCCGACGGAGCGTTATGGGCGCAATTCGAGGATTTCGATTACGAGGTGCCGCGTCTGTCGCAGCTCGCTGGCCGCTACGCCGTCGACCTTGCCCTGCTGCTCGGCTGGGTGATGGCCTCGATCGCTCTCGCCTATTGGGGCGTGCAACGTGCCGTCGTCGGCGAGGAGCGCGCTGTATGAACACGGCGCTCTTGTATCAGGAGAACCTGACGTTCCTGCGCCGCGGACCGGCCCTGTCGGCACTCTTTGTCCTTCTTCTGACGCTGCTCTACGCCGGCTGGAGCGGCGATCGCTGGCGGGACGCCCGGATCGACGAGCTCGACGCCTTCAAGATGCAGGCTGAGGAGGCGCTCGGCGAGTTTCGTGCCCAGCTTGCCGGTATCGAAGCCGGTACGCTTGAACCGGAGCCATACGACGCCAACCCGATGAACATCCTGTTCCCTGCCATCCTGCCGCCTGCATCGCTGGCGGATTTCGCAGTGGGCCACGCGGACCTGCATCCGGCCATGGCCGAAATTTCGAACTGGCGTAATCAGTCCAGCGTTTTCGGACGCTACCAATTCGACAACCCGACGACGCTGTCGTCCAGCGCTTTCGATGTTGCCACGGTAGTCATCGTGGTGTTGCCGCTCCTGATGATCGCCGTGTCCTTCGACGTCCTCGCCGGCGACCGCTCACGCGGCTCGCTCGGGATGCTGCGCGCAGCGCCGGTCCGTCTGCGCGAGCTGGTCTGGACGCGGCTGTTGTTTCGCAACGGTTTGCTTTGGGCGTTCGCGGCGATCCTTATGCTCGTGCTCGCGCTCGCCAACGATGACGGCGGTGATCGCTTCTCCCGTCTCGCAATCTGGTTCGGTATCAGCGCCCTTTATCTCGCCTTCTGGCTTGCTTTCATCGCTTTCTGCGTCGCGCGCTTTCGATCTGCGACGGCGACAGCAGGAGCGCTGGTCGGCGCGTGGCTGGTGTTTACGCTCGCCTTGCCAGCCAGCATAGCAACGCTGACGGAGGCCTTGTATCCGACGCCTTCGAGGCTCGCTTTCCTGTCGGAGATTCGCACGGCGCAGGCTGACACCAACCGTAATCTCGCCAAGGTCACAGAGGGTTTTCTCATGGATCACCCGGAACTCAGCGTTGGCGACGACGAGCTGCCGTCGTTTCTTCGTGCAGCGTTTCTGTCGAACGAGGCGGCTCGAGAGAATACCCAGGCGACTATCGAGGCTTACGATTCAGCGCGGTCCGGTCGCGACAGAACCGTTCGCTGGGCCCAGTACCTGTCCCCGGCCGTGATCGCGCAGCGGCTGTTGCACCTGAGTGCCGGCGCCGACCTCGGCCGACAGCACCGCTTCCAGGCCCAGGTGCAACAGTCCCTGCATGAGCTTGCGGAGGCGGTTGGTCCATCCGTCGTGTCTCGGAACCGCCTGCCCTTGGAGACATTCGACGAGCTCCGGCCGTTCGATTTCAGCGACGTAAGCGTAGCGGATATCTCGAATCAGGCAGCGGGCCCAGGCCTGTTCCTTCTGCTCGTCGCAGGCGCGTTCGGTGTTGCAGCGACTCGGCGCCTCGACGCCGACGAAGGCGGGACGGTCTGATCCGCATCGAAAGGCAACAACAGGGCGGACGGCCAGGAATTCGGCGACGACCGCTTCCGCGAGGCCTTTCAATCGCCCGGCAACCTGATGCTCTCCCTATTCGGATGGGGCCTGCTGCTTGTCGGCGTCGTGATCTTCGGGCTGATAGCCGTGAGCGCTTTTCTCGCCGACGATAGCGTATCGGCGGGCATGAAGCTGGCGATTGCCTTGCCTTACCTCGGGCTTGCGCTACTGTTCGTCGCGGAGCTGCGTCGGCGGCTGCGCGAATCGCGGACTGACAAATACAAAGACGTGGAGATATTGCGATGATCGTCGTGACGAGTGAGAGTATTCCGGGAAAGCGCATTGTGCGGACGCTCGGGCTGGTGCGCGGCAACACCGTACGGGCGCGGCACATTGGCCGGGACATCATTGCGGGCTTACGGACCGTCGTTGGCGGTCAGGTTCATGAGTGCGCGAAGCTGATCGCCGAAAGCCGGGAGCCGAGCCTCGACCGGATGTGCAAGGAGGCGGCTCAACTCGGCGGCAACGCCGTCGTCGCGACGCGATTCACGATGTCTGTCATGATGGTAGGTGCGGCCTAGATGCTCGCCGTTGGTACCGCCGTGGTCGTCGAGGACGATAAATGACGCAATCCCGTAGGACACTGGCCAAGCTCAGCGCGATGGCCCTGCTGTTCCTTACCGGCCTTGCTGCTGCCGAGGAGATTCGGCTGGATACGGACAACGGACCTCTGGCCGGCACCTTGCTGGTGCCCGACGCGCCGCGGGCGGTCGCGCTACTCATCGCCGGTTCCGGGCCGACGGACCGCGACGGCAACGTGCAGGGATTGCCCGGCAAAAGCAACAGCCTCCGGTACCTTGCCGAAGCACTTGCGGAGGCTGGAATTGCCTCGCTGCGCTTCGACAAGCGGCTCATTGGTGGCAGTGCCACACGTTCGATCAGCGAAGCGGATGTTCGCTTCGAGACTTTCGTTGACGATGCGGCGCAGTGGCTCGCATACCTCGAAACGCGGCTGGACCTACCGCGTTTCGTCGTTGGGCACAGTGAGGGCGCGCTGATCGGATTGCTTGCCGCTCGCGGCCAGGATGTCGCCGGCGTTGCCTGTCTGGCCGGGCCGGGCCGCAGGGCGTCCGACGTGATCGTCGAGCAGGCGAACGCGCGCATGCCGGTCGTCATGGCGCAGCAAATCGAGGCGATCGTCGCGAGCCTGCTAGACGGCGAGGTAGTGCCGGATACGCCGCGCGAGCTCGACGCGCTGTTCCGGCCTTCCGTCCAGCCCTACCTGATTTCCTGGTTTCGCTACGATCCTGCGGAAGTGATGCGCGAGATCAGCGTGCCCACCCTGCTGGTTTACGGCACGACCGATCTGCAGGTGCCCGTCAGCGACGGTGACTACCTCAAGCAGGCCAAGCCTGACAGCAGGTATGTGGTCATCGATGGTATGAACCACGTTCTCAAATCCGTCTCCGGCAACACCGTCCGGCAGATGGCCTCGTACTCTGACCCGGAATTGCCTGTCGAACCGCGGCTCGTGTCGGCGCTGGTCGATTTCGTTGACGAGCAGGTATTAGCGGCGCCGTAGGCCGTCGACATGACAGCCTTCAGCGCGTCGCTCAGGCTGCCTCGTCGAACTCCAGCAGTTCGCGCTGCGTGCGGAAGTTCATCGCGCTGCGTCGGATGAAATCGTCGACACTGTCGAAGTCGAGCTGCGCGCGCGCCTGGTCGGCAATCGGCGTCTCGCGCAGCGGCGGGTAGAAGCCGTAGCCGGCGAACAAACAGCTCCAGGACGACGCGGTGTAGCCGGTCTCGATGTCTTGGTCCTGTAGTTCCTGGCCCAGGATCTTGCCGCTCTTCCAGATGTCGATAATTTGCTTCAGCGTGTCCGAGATATTCGGGTTGGCGCTATTCGCAAGCCAGTACTCGGTGTCCTCACGGGTGTTCATGATGTAGTGGGCGACAATGTAGTCCCGGATTCCTTCGAAGCGTTTCGCGGCGCGCAAGTTATAGGCTTCCCGACCCTGGTCGGAGAAGTGGTCCGCCTCCCAGCTCTCCATGAAGTCGTCGACGGTGTTGCAGACGAGATTGAGTGCAGTCGCTTCGAGCGGCTCGATAAAGCCCTGCGACAGGCCGACGGCGAGGCAGTTCTTGTGCCAATGCTCGTCGACGCGGCCAACTTTCATCTTCAGGTGACGGGCCTCGACGTCGCTGTCGAGCAGTCCGAGGGTCTGGCGTAGCTCGGTCTCGGCGTCATCGGCGGTGCAGTAATCCCCACTGTAAACATAGCCGTTGCCAACCCGGTGGGTCAGCGGTATTTCCCAGGCCCAGCCGAACCTGAGCGCGGTTGACAGGGTTTGCGTGCTGATGCGTTCGCCTTGCTCGGTGGGTATGACGACGGCCGAGTCGTTGAAGAGGTTCTCCTTGAACGACAGGAACGGTACCTCCAGCGTTTCCTGGATCAGGGCGCCGCGGAAACCCGAGCAATCGACGAAGAAATCTCCCTCCAGCGTCTCGCCGGCATCGGTTTCGAGTCCGGTAATGTAGCCATCGGCAGACTGATTGACGCTCGTTACTCGCGCCGCGACATGCCGAACGCCTCGGCCGGTCGCGATGTCCTTCAGGTATTCACCCAGCAGGAAGGCGTCGAAGTGGTAGCCGTACTCAACAAAAAACGGAAAGTTCTCGGTCGGTAACGGACCGAGCCGCTCTTCGGCGAGTCGCGCCGACAGAAAGAAGCGGTCCGGGTGGGCGTGAATGTCGGCGCCCTGGCGACGCGCGAAGGTGCTCAGGTAGAACGCTGTTGTCGTGTGCTGGTCGATCGTCGACGGGAAGGGGTGGAAATAGCGATTGTGGCCAGGCCGTATCGACCAGTCGGCGAACGTAATGCCGTTCTTGTACGTTGCATTGCACTTCGGCATCCACTCGGATTCAGTAATGCCAATTTCATCGAAGAAGTGCTTGAGTCTTGGTGTCGAACCCTCGCCAACACCGACAGTGCCGATGTCCGGCGACTCGACGAGACTGATTTCGAAACCCTGTTTGCCCCAGCGGTGAATCAGCGCGTTCGCGGTGATCCAGCCGGCTGTGCCGCCGCCGAGAATAACGATTCGCTTGTTGATGGCCGATGCCTCCCCGTGCCTTGCGAACCCGCAATCCTAAGCCCGGATCGACGATTCGGCAACGGTCGCCGCCGACTAGAATCCAGCCGACAGGAACAGTGAGGGTCCGTGATGCACGGTGCGGTACGTGCCTTCGAACGCGTCTCTCGTCGATTCGAGGCTCACGATATAGGCGTTGTAGGCGAGGCCCAGCCGGATGCCCTCGCTGACCTCGCGCGACCAGTCGATCGTGCCATAGGCAACAAAGCCGTCGTAGCCATCGAAAGCACTGCGAAACAGCTGCAGTCTCGCCGCGAGCCGCGACTTCTGGCCGAAACTGAGCGAGCCGTGCGCGCCTATTGCCGGCAACACGGCCTCGCCGTCGAGCCGATCCGTTTGTCCATCCGGCGTTTCGATGTCGATGCGGAAGTTGGCGCTTTGCAGGCCACCCGACAGCCCGAGCTCTTTCTGCGGGTCGCGCATGAACGAGTAGGAATACATGGCACGCAGGGACCGCAGGCTGCTGGCGACCGTGAACGACTCGTTTGCGGGCAGCGTAACGTTGCCGATCCTGCGCGGTATCAGGCTGACGGCCGTCGCTTCCCGGCCGACCTCGAAGTAACCGAACTCGAGCCGGTGGTAGTCGCCCAGCCGGACGAACACGTCGATCTCCGGTACCCACTGGGCGGTCGAACCACCGGCATCGCTTTCGAAGTCGAGGATATCGCCGGGGATGCCGTCATTGCCGAACAGCTGCAGCTCGGTGTCGATATTGTTGTAGAAGGCGCCAACGCGGACTTCGACCCTGTTCTCGTCGGCATCCGCATAGGCGAAATCCCGCGGATTGAAGATGTCGGCGTTGTAGGCAAGGCCTACGTTGTAGGAGTAGACACGATTCCGATCCACGATGGGGCTGTTGCGAATCTCGTCGCCCAGCGACTCCATGGCCACAAAGCCCGTCAGCAGCCATTTGTCGGAGATGCGATACCCGGCACGCAGCCTCACGCGAACATTGGTATCCGCCCCGGCTGCATAGATGGGCCGCGTCCCGCTCGACTCGGGCGGCGTGACCCCGAAGTAGTAGTCGTTATGCGCGGCGTTCTGGTAAACGAGTTCGGCGCTGGGTATCAGGAAGCCCCAGTCCCTCGACAGTGGCAGCGATACGGCGAACTCGCCGGTGCTGCCATCATGCCGACCGAGGATTTCGGTAAAGGCCCGGAGCTGAAAGTGCACGGGCCAGCCGCGCCAGCCGACATAGCCGCCTGCATTGACCGTCCATTCACGTTCGCGGAGCTCGAAGAACTCGTTGCCGACATCCTGTCCGAATCCCCCGGGATCGAGTCGGCCGACGGCGCCGATCTCCCAGCCGGCCTTGCTGACAAATCGGAAGCCCGTTCCTGCGTCGTCGAAGAGCAGGAGCCAGTCGCGTGTGAACGCGGGGTTGTTGAAGCTCGTCAGAAACGGGTAGGGCAGTACGGAGCTGGAGCCGGCCGTGTAGGGCGACTGTGACACCGTAATGGCAATACCGAGCGCGTAGTCGTTGAGGTCGTAGTTGCGGATGAAGTCGAGCATGCCGGCGCCAGCGGTCGCGGGCGAGGACAGGGCGGCGACAAGAACAAGAAACGAAGCGGTGCGGGGCATACCCGGGGCATGGTAGCGCATCGCGTGGCCGCGGTTCGACCTAGCTGGCGTCCGCCTGGTTCTCGGGTGCGGCGTCGCGGAAGGCGTCCATTTCGCGGCAGCGGGCGTCAATGGCAACGAGTGTTGGAAAGTCACGGACGTCGACCTGGAAGCGACGCGCGTTGTACATCTGTGCGACAAGAAAGACGTCGGCGGCGGTGACGCTGTCGCCGCAGCAAAACGGCTCATCTGCCAGCTGTTCGAGTGCCGAGAATCCCTCGTGGATCCAGTGCGCGTACCACGCGTCGACCGCTGCCTGGTCCTGCTCCAGCGGCCCTTTCAGATAACGCAGCACGCGCAGGTTGTTGAGCGGATGAATGTCGCAGGCGATGGCTGTTGCAAAAGAGCGTACGCGCGCGCCGACGGCCGCGCCGCCCGGAATAAGCGGTACCTCCGGATAGGCCTCATCGAGGTATTCGAGTATGGCCAGCGACTGGGCAATCCCGGTCTCGCCGTCGACGAGATACGGCACGAGCCGCTGCGGGTTGAGCCGGGCGTAGTCGCCGGAGCGGTGCTCACCTGTGACGAGATCCACCGGCACGATCGTGTGCTCGAGACCCTTGAGATTGAGCGCAATCCGCACGCGATAGGCGGCCGTCGACCGCCAGTAGCTGTAGAGCGTCAGACTCACTCAGGGCCCTTCGTAGCGCTCGACGACCTGGTCGATCGCGCCGAAAATCGACGCGCCCTGCTCGTCGAGCATCTCGATGCGTATGTGGTCGCCGAATTGCATGAACGGCGTCTGCGGCTTGCCGTGCTCGATTGTCTCGATCGTGCGCAGCTCGGCGAGGCAGGAATAGCCCACGCCGCCGTCCGCTATCGTCTTGCCGGGACCACCGTCCAGCTTGTTCGAGATCGTGCCTGAGCCAATGATGGCGCCGGCAGACAGCGGCCGTGTCTTTGCGGCATGGGCGATAAGCTGGCCGAAATCGAAGGTCATATCGACGCCGGCGTCCGGCTTGCCGAATGCAGTGCCGTTGAGCGTCGACATGAGGGGCAGCCTGAGCTTGCCGCCTTGCCACGCGCTGCCGAGCGTTGCCGGCGTAACGGCCACCGGCGCAAACGCGCTCGACGGCTTGGACTGGAAGAAGCCGAAGCCCTTGGCGAGTTCGCCCGGGATCAGGTTCCTGAGCGAGACATCATTCACGATCGTCACGAGTCGAATGTAGTCGAGCGCGTCGTCGGCCGATACGCCCATAGGCACGTCGCCGGTGATGACCGTGACTTCGGCTTCGAAGTCGATGCCCCACGCCTCATCGGCAGCCAGCACCGGGTCGTGTGGCCCAATGAACGCATCGGAGCCCCCCTGGTACATGAGGGGATCGGTCCAGAAGCTCTCGGGCATTTCCGCACCACGCGCCTTGCGGACGAGTTCGACGTGATTGACGTAGGCGCTGCCGTCGGCCCACTGGTAGGCGCGCGGCAGTGGCGCGCTGCAGGCGGCCGGGTCGAAGGCCTCGCCCTCAGTGTCGACGCGGCCGGCGAGCTCCTCGAGCCCGGGAGCCGCATTGTCCCAGTCATCCAGCGCGGCCTGCAGCGTCGGCGCGACGGTGTCTGCGACAAGGTAGCGCTCGAGTGAGTCGGAGACGACGACGAGCCGGCCGTCCCTGCCGTGCTTCAAAGACGCAAGCTTCATTCGGCGCTTCCTCCGGTGAACTCGAGCTCATGCAGCCAGGCTGCGTGCCGTGGTGCTTTCTTGGTGCGGCTCCATTCCTCGAGCATGTCGGGGGCGACGCGCTTGAGCTCGTCGAGCTGCTCCTCGGTACCGGTGTTGGCGACCAGTTCGAGTCGGTGACCGTTCGGATCGAAGAAGTAGATCGACTGGAAGATGCCGTGGTTGGTCGGCCCGAGCACGTCGATGCCGAGCTCCTCGATATGCGCCTTGGCGGCAAGCAGCTCGTCGTAGTTCTCCACTTCGAACGCGATGTGCTGCACCCACTCCGGCGTATTCCGGTCGCGGTCCATCTCGGTCTTCGTCGGCAGCTCGAAGAACGCCAGGACGTTGCCCATGCCGGCGTCGAGGAAGACGTGCATATAAGGATCCGGCTCCTTCGTCGACGGCACCTGGTCCTCCGCGAAGGCCACCGTGAAGTCCATGTTCAGGACCCTCTGGTAGAACTCGACGGTTTCCTTTGCGTCCTTGCAGCGATACGCAACGTGGTGAATACGCTTGAGTTCCATGACGGTTCCTTACGCTTCGGCAGCAACGACGCCGCGCGCGACCTGGTCGCGCTCGATCGACTCGAACAGGGCCTTGAAATTGCCTTCGCCGAAACCCTCGTCGCGTTTGCGCTGGATGAACTCGAAGAACGTCGGCCCGACCATGTTGTTCGAAAAGATCTGCAGCAGCAAGCGCGGGTCCCCGTCCTCGGTACTGCCGTCGACAAGGATTCCTCGCGTCTGCATTTCCTCGATCGGCTCGCCGTGCCCTGGCAGGCGCTCTTCGAGCATCTCGTAGTAGGCGTCGGGTGGCGGCGTCATGAACTCGATGCCGCGTGCCTTCAGGCGATCCCAGCAGGCATAGAGGTCATCACAGGCGAGGGCAATGTGCTGAATGCCTTCGCCGTTGAAGGCCATCAGGAACTCCTCGATCTGTCCCGTGCCCTGGGAGGCCTCCTCGTTCAGCGGGATGCGGATCTTGTTGTCGGGCGCCGTCATGGCCTTCGAGAACAGGCCCGTGTACTCGCCCTTGATATCGAAGTAGCGAATCTCGCGGAAGTTGAACAGGCGCTCATAGAACTCGGCCCAGAACTGCATGCGACCGCGATAGACGTTATGCGTCAGGTGGTCGAGCGTGTGGAAGCCGCAGCCTTCAGGGTGCCGGTCGACGCCGTCCTCCCATTCGAAGTCGATGTCGTAAATCGTGCTGCCTTCTTTGTAGCGGTCGATCAGGTACAGCGGCGCGCCACCGATACCCTTGATCGCGGGCAGCCGGAGTTCCATTGGTCCCGTCGGCAAATCGACAGGCTGCGCGCCGAGCTCGAGGGCGCGCTCGTAAGCCTTGTGAGCATCCTTGACGCGGAACGCCATGCCGCAGGGCGCCGGCCCGTGCTCCTGGGCGAAGTAGAAGGCGTGACTGCCGGGTTCATTATTGAGGATGAAGTTGATATCGCCCTGGCGGTACAGGGAGACGTCCTTCGAGCGATGCCGCGCTACGCGCTGAAAGCCGAGGAGCTCGAAGGTCTGCTCGAGCACGGCAGGATCGGGCGCCGCGAATTCCACGAACTCGAAGCCGTCGAGACCCATGGGATTGATCTGGTCAGTCATGTTCTTCTCCGAAGATGTTCGATGGCGTCGGTCTGACGCCGCAACCAGCATTTTGCACCCGAAAGGGCGCACGAAGTGCCCATAGAAGGCGGTATAAGGCGAATATGCGCTACAAAAAGTGCATAATTAGTCATATTATGAGCAAAACGACCATTCAATTGGACCGCGCCGATCGCCGACTGCTTGCCGCGCTGCAGCGGGACGCTACCCGCAGCCAGTCGGAGCTTGCCGACGAGGCCGGGCTGTCACGCAGCTCGGTTGCGCGGCGCATACGTGACTTCGAGGCGCTGGGCCTGATCGAACGGCAGGTCGCGGTACTCGAACCGCGACGCGCAGGGTTCAATATCGAGGTGCAGCTCGCCGTCGCAATGACCGAGCACACGGACGAGAACCGTCGCGCCTTCGAGGAGCACGTGCGACGACTCGACGCCGTGACCGAGTGTTTCTCGGTATCGGGCGAGCGCGACTATGTCCTGCATGTCGTCGTACCCGACATGGAGGCCTACACTGATTTCCTGAACACCCGAATTCTCGCGCACCCGGCCGTGCGCTCGGCGAGCTCGACCTTCGTTCTCAAGCGCGTCAAGTACACGACCGCCTTGCCCCTGTAGCCGGTCTGGCAGGACTGCGGCTAGTCGCCGCCCCCGTCACCTCCGTCGCCGCCGCCGGCGAAGTCCGCGAGTCCTCCGAGTCCGGCCCAGTGATCGGGGGCGGCCGTGCCGTCCGCAAAACCTGAGTCGGATAACTTGTGGAGCATGTTGAACAAGCCGTTCGCGACCTCCGGCTTCGATTCCAGTATCGCTTCGGCGGCCTCGCCCTCAACGAATAGCAAGAGCGCATAGTCAATGTGCTCGGTGGACAGCCCAAGATCGGTGATCGTCCGCTCGACCTGCGCGCTCGTGTACGGCCCGTTCCCCGAACCGCCGTAGCGACTCTTGAGTTCCGGCGGCAGTTTACGGATGTAGGCTTTGACGGCTTTCTCAGTCTTGCGATCGATCTCCATGGCGTCGCTCCCGTTCAGTGTTTCAGGGCAGCCACAAGTCCGGCTGCTGCCACGGCGCCGGCACGGCCAGCTTGCCGGCCGGTGCCGGAGCAGCGGTCGTGACGGACTGCCATGCCTCGCGCCACTCCGCTGGCAGCGGAAACGGCGGCTCGACACGTGCGTCGGCGGCGAAGCCGAAGCGGCTGTAATAGTGGGGATCGCCGAGGACGAGAACGATTGAAACGCCGCCGTTCTGCAGGCGCTCCAGGCCTCTGTTGACCAGCGCACTGCCTGCTCCCTGCCTCTGCCGGGCAGGCGCGACGGCGAGCGGACCCAGCAGCGCAGCCTGCGTGTCGCCGACTGCGCACCGCGTGAACAGGCAGTGGCCGGCGAGCTCGCCATCGACCGTGGCCACCAGCGACAACACGACATCGGGGTCGGCGAGCAATGCCCGTACGAGGGGCAGCAGGTCTTCATCCGGAAACGCCGCGGGATAGAGCGCGTCGATCGCGCTTGCGTCATCCGGCGTCGATTCCCGCACGTCGAGCGTGTTCATCAGTGTCTCCCCGTCCGCTGCCAGCGCCGTCAGTCTACCTTGCCCCGGAGTTCCAGCCAGGTCATAAGCTCCGTGTCTTCGATGCGATACTCGCCGCGTCTGTCCGTCGCACCAATGTAGCCTCGCCGGGTCAGTTGCCGGAGCGCATTCTGCACCTGGCCGCTGGTGACCGACTCGCGGCCGCTGTCGGCTGCCAGCGTCTCGAGTGCCTCACTGCTGTAGTAGGGCGCCGCAATCCTGGTGCGGGCGAACAGCGCCTGCTCCAGTGCATTGAGCTGTGACCAGCGTGCCGAGATTTCGGGGTTGTCACGGATGTTGCGGGCGACCGTTTCGTGAGCCTCGTCGAGGGACCCGGCGCGCTTCAGCATGAGTTCGCGAATCACCTCCTGCATGAAATACGGCGACCGGTGCAGGTCATCGAATACCTCCCACAGCGCGTCGCGATCCACGCGAACGCGACCCAGGCGCTCGAGCTGTGCCGAGACGAAGTCCGTGTAGTCCCGGCTGAGGTCGGGCAGTTCCTGGCGATCGAAGGACCGGTAGAACGCGGCGTTACGGTGTTCGAGCAGGACGGCGAGGTCGGTTCTCGAGGAACCGGTAAACACCGCCTTGAGCGATCCGGGTCGCGTTGCGCGAATGCCTTCAATCGCCGTTCTCAGGGACTTGGTCGTCGCATCGAACGCGCTGCTGGTTGCGAGATGCTGGGCCTCGTCGAGCAGCAGCAGGACACGGCGGTCGCGTTTCTCCGCGGCGTTGACCACGTCGTCCAGCAGCTTGCCCATGAGGGTCAGCGCTTCGTCGGACGCCTCGGCTTTCCTGGTCAGGCCGAGGCTACCGCCGCCAATGCCGGCAACGTTGACGGAGACCGACGAAAGCCGTGACAGGTAGTCCCGCCACGGCACCCGTTTTCGCTTGAGCATCTCACTGGCTAGCCTGAGCGCTTCGGTGACGGCGAGGTGCGGCTTGTCCGGTGTGCGCCACAGCGATGCGTAGACCGGGACATAGCGTCGCTTGACCGACGCCGGCGAGAGGTCACGAAGCACAAACCAGGTTTTGCCCTTGCGGCGCGGTGCGAAAATCGCGATCAGGTCCACGACGGTCAGCGCCTGCAGGATGTGTTGCGCGAGTTCGCCACGAGGGTAGTGCCAGGGATCCTCGGTCACAGTATTAGCTCGGCTGTCAGATGCGCGCTAATTATACCGAAAATTTGTATTCGCAATAATTATTGAAGAAGCGCTAATGGCCGCTAAACCGCGCGTTCGAAAGCGCGTTGTAACACCGGGCCGCGGCGGCGCCACAGAAATCGTGTGATGCGTTTCACAAAGCGGGAAATCGGGTTGCGTTGTAACTTTCTTGCCACACCGCGGTCGAAACACAGTGTAAATCGCTATTGCATGTTGTTGCGTCCGTCTTCCCGGACCAGGCCGCGTCGCGAGCGCCCGGTGAAGTGTGTTGCGGTTCACAGCCGCCATCGCATGAGCTTGATAAGCCATGTGCAGAGGGTTGTGAAACGAGCAGTGCGTGGAGGGAGAGATGAAGATCGTATGGTGCCTGGGCGTCTTTGGATTAATGATCGGCTGTGCGCCGATGCAGTCTCTGGAAGAGCTCGAAGCGGAAGCGCTCCAAAGTGGAGACTGGAGTCGCGTGGAAGAACGCGAACGAATTATCAGCAAGCGCAAAGCCCAACGTCCCCGGCAGTGTCCGGCGGGTCTTGTGAGCTATTGTGAACGCGAAGTCGGGCGCCTCGATTGCGAGTGCGTCACGCGAGCCTCACTGGGTGGTACCTTCGCGGTCGCCCGCTGATCCCGATCCTGTCGACGCGAGCAGTGATACGGATTGCCCGGCGGCGCTGAACGCCGGCGCCTTTGCGAGGCGGCTCGACGTCGCTGTGCTGAATTCGAGCGTCCAGTCGCCGGCGTCAGGCAGGTCGAATTCGATATCCTCGTCCGCGCCGTTTACCACAACGGCGAGCTGCGTCCGGGTCTGACCGGCAAGCTCGAGTAATACCAGCTTCGACCGACCCTCGGTCCACTCGTGCGACTGCATTACCTCCCCGTCAGGGTTGAGCCAGTCTATCGTTACACGTCCGTCGCTCGTGTCGACGCCCTCGTGTATGTAGCGGTCGACTCGCAACAGCGAGTGTTTCCGCCGCAATCGAATCATCGCCTTTACGGCCTCGAGAAACGCGGGATCGTCGCCGAATTTGGACCAGTCGAGCCAGCCCGTCTCGTTGTCCTGGGCATAGGCGTTGTTATTGCCGCCCTGGCTGTTGCCGAATTCATCGCCGGCTAACAGCATCGGTGCGCCCTGTGAGAACAGCACTGTCGCCAGCAGGTTGAGCCGGTGCCGGCGACGACGGGCAATCACATCAGGGTCGTCGCTCGGGCCTTCGGTGCCGTAGTTCATGCTGAAGTTGTGTGTATGGCCGTCACGGTTCTCTTCGCCGTTCGCCTCGTTATGGCGCTGCTCGTAGCTCACGAGATCATTCAGCGTGAAACCGTCGTGCGCGGTTATGAAGTTGATGCTCGAGGTGGTCGTTCGGCCGTTGCAGTCGAACACGTCGGCTGAGCCGTGCAGGCGGCGGGCGAATTCACCTGCCATGCCGGGATCACCGCGCCAGAAGCGCCTGACACCGTCGCGAAAGCGGTCGTTCCATTCTGCCCAGCTCGGCGGAAAGTGACCAAGCTGGTAGCCGCCGGGTCCCGCATCCCACGGTTCGGCAATGAGCTTCACCTGGCTGAGTAACGGATCGGTGCTGATGGCCTCGAGCAGCGGGTGCGTCGCGCTGAAGCCAGTCGCGTGACGGCCGAGAATGGGAGCAAGGTCGAAACGGAAACCATCGACGCCCATGGTCGTGACCCAGTATTTGAGACTGTCGACGATCAGGCGCTGCACGATGGCGTTGTCGGCATCGATCGTGTTGCCGGTGCCGGTATCGTTGATGTAGTGCGTCGGGTCGTCGGGGAGCGTCCGGTAGTAGCCCAGGTTATCGAGGCCGCGAAAGGACAGCGTGGGTCCCCGATGGCCGCCCTCACCCGTGTGATTAAACGCAACGTCGAGAATGACCTCCATGCCGGCATCGTGTATTGCCCTGACCATGTCGCGAAACTCGGCAATGGGCGCATCGCCTGCGAGCCGCGGCATCGGTGCCATGAAGGCAACGGTGTTGTAACCCCAGAAGTTCCTGAGCCCAAGGCGATGCAGGTGCAACTCGTCGATATAGGCCTGCACGGGCATGAGCTCGATGCTCGTTACACCCAGCGCCTTGAGATGCTCGAGGACGGCGCTGTGACGCATGCCCGCGAAGGTGCCGCGATGTGCCTCGTCGATGGCGGGGTGCAGCATTGTGTAGCCGCGAACGTTGGTTTCGTAAAAGACCGAATCCGCCCAGGGAATGGCCGGCCCGCGTTCCGCCGGCGACAGGATGTCAACGACGACGCTCCGGGGGACGTAAGGTGCGCTGTCAGCAATATTGAGTTCGTCGGGAGCCTCATCGCCCTCGTTGTCGAACACCGCATGGTGCCAGGCAAACTGGCCGGCCAGCTGCCTTGCGTAGGGGTCAAGCAGCAGCTTTGCCGGGTTGTGCCTCAAGCCGCGGTCCGGATTCCAGGCACCGTGCGCCCGGAATCCATACTGCTGTCCTGTGCGACAACCCGGGAGAAACCCGTGATGGATGTCGCCGGTCTTGCCGGGCAGGCGATACGACATGGTCTGGTTACCCGCTGCGTCGAACAGGCAAAGCTCGATGAACGTCGCCGTGCTCGATGCGACAGCGAAGTTGACGCCGTCGCTGTGGACGACGGCACCCAGCGAAACGGCGTTGCCCGGCAGGATCACGTTAAGAGCTTGATCGGATCCAGTTTCCAGATATCGCGGTCGTAGTCGCGCATGGTCCGATCCGTCGAGAAGCGTCCGGAACAGGCGGTATTGAGGATGCTCAGGCGCGTCCAGTGTTCGATGTCGCGATAGGCCTTGCCGGCAGCGTCCTGCGCGTCGGCAAAGCTGCGGAAGTCCGCCGCGGTCATCCAGGGATCGGCCGGTTCGCGGATCGATCGCACGACCATGTCCAAAACGCCGGGCTCAAATCGGCAGAAGTGGCCCGATTCGAGCAGGTCCATGACGCGGGCGAGGTCCGGATCGGCGTCGATGATGCCGTTCGGGTCGTAGTGATGCCGAAGGTCACGAATCTCGTCGACCGTCAGCCCGAACAGGAAGAAATTCTCCGCGCCAACGGCCTCGCGAATCTCGACGTTCGCGCCGTCGAGCGTGCCAATCGTGACCGCGCCGTTCATCATGAACTTCATGTTGCCGGTGCCCGATGCCTCCTTGCCGGCCGTGGAGATCTGCTCGGACAAATCGGCCGCCGGGCAAATGACTTCCATCGCCGAGACGTTGTAATCGGGATAGAAGACCAGGCGTAGCCGATCCTCCATGGCCGGATCACTGTTGATGACCCGTGCGACGTTGTTGATGGCCTTGATGATGCCCTTGGCCATGACGTAACCTGGCGCCGCCTTGCCGCCAATGATGATCGCTCGTGGCATCAGGTCTTCACCGTCGCCGCGGCGAATCCGGTCGTACATGTGCACGGCGTGCAGGACGTTCAGGAGCTGTCGCTTGTACTCGTGGATGCGTTTGACCTGAACGTCGAAGAGCATCGTTGCCGGCACCTCGATGCCGGTTTGATCAAACAGCTTACGGGCGAGTTTCGCCTTGTTGCGCAGCTTGATCTGCCGCCAGTCGTAGCGGAACTGCTCGTCGTCTATATGGGCTTCGAGTCCTTTGAGTTCGTCAAGGTTCGTTACCCAGCCGTCGCCGATCTTGCTCGTAATCAGCGCAGCGAGTCCCGGGTTGGAGGCCTTGAGCCAGCGACGCTGGGTGACACCGTTGGTCTTGTTGTTGAATTTGTGCGGCCAGAACTCGGCGAAGTCGCGGAACAGGCCTTCGGTCAGGAGTTTCGAGTGCAGCTCAGCGACTCCGTTTACCGAGAAACTGCCGACGATGGCAAGGTAAGCCATGCGGATCATCGGCTCGCTGCCTTCCTGGATCAGCGACATGCGCGTAATGCGCTGGTTGTCGCCGGGGAAGCGCTGGCTGATCTCGGTAATGAAACGAGCGTTGATCTCGTAGATGATGTCGAGAATCCGTGGCAGCAGGCGACGGAACATAGATACGGGCCATGTTTCGAGCGCCTCGGGCAAGAGCGTGTGGTTCGTGTAGGCCATCGTACTCGTCGTGATCTTCCACGCCTCGTCCCAGGTCAGGTAGTGCACGTCCATGAGGAGTCGCATGAGCTCGGCCACGGCGACGGCCGGATGCGTGTCGTTGAGCTGCACGCAGTTCTTCTCGGCGAAGTTGCTGAAGTCGTTGCCGTACTCGGCGCAGTAGTACCGAATCGCGTCCTGCAGGCTCGCCGACGCAAGGAAGTACTGCTGACGCAGTCGTAGCTCCTGGCCATTCTCGGAGTCGGCGTTGGGGTACAGGATCATCGTGATGTTCTCGGCCTCGTTCTTCGAGGCGACGGCGTCAGCGTAGCTGCCCTGGTTGAACTCGCCGAGATCGAACGCGTCCGTCGCGGCCGCGGACCAGAGCCTCAGGGTGTTAACGATCTCGTTGCGGTAGCCCGGCACCGGTATATCGAAGGGAATCGCCAGCACGTCTTCGGTGCTTTCCCAGGTGTAGTGCACGTTGCCGCGCGCATCGGTGTACGTTGTCGAGTAGCCGCCGAACTTCACGGTCTGCGCGAACTCGATACGTTCGATCTCCCACGGAAAGCCCTCGAGTAGCCAGGCGTCGGGTTCCTCGACCTGAAAGCCGTCGACAACGCGCTGGTGGAACATGCCGTACTGGTAGCGGATACCGTAGCCCATAACGGGCAGGGCGAGCGTGGCGCAGCTGTCGAGAAAGCAGGCCGCAAGACGGCCGAGGCCGCCGTTGCCGAGACCGGTGTCCATCTCCCGCTCGTAGACCTCTTCGAGCTTGATACCAAGGCGGCTCAGGGCTTCACCGGTCTCGCCTTCGATGCCGAGGCTGATCAGGGCGTTCTGCAGCAGGCGCCCCATCAGGAACTCGAGCGACAGATACGAAGTCCGCCGGTTGTCGTTGCGTTCCAGCGCCGTGCTGGTGTGGCCCCAGCGTTCCATGAGCCGATCGCGCGCGGCGTACACGACTGCCTGGTAGAGAAACGGCGAGCGTGTCCGAATCGTGCGCCTGCCGAGCATGCGGCCGAAGTAATGGGTGAAGTCCTTGAGGATCGCGTCCGCATCCATGGGCAGGTCGGGTGCCTGCAGAAGCTCGATATCGCCGCTACCGGCGGTTCTTTCGGAACGTCTAGCCATGTCCGTCTCCAGGGTTGGTCCCCCCAACCAGGCGCATCATCGTACGCCGCCAATAATAATCGTTGCGAGCGGCGGCAGTGTCACGCCGACCGAAAACGGCCTGCCGTGAGCACCCGCCGTGCTCGTGTGTATGTCCGGGTTCGTGACGCCGCTGCCGCCGTAGCGGAGGTCATCCGTATTGAGTAACTCCCGGTACTTGCCGTCCTCGGGCACGCCGAGTCGATAATCCTGCCTTACGACAGGCGTAAAGTTCGTGACCGAAATAACGAATCCGCCGTGACGGTCGCGACGAAGCCAGGCGAGGATGCTGTTGTCGCGATCCTCCCAGTCGATCCACTCGAAGCCTTCCGCGGAGAAGTCCAGTTCGTAGAGCGGCGGCGTCGTCCGGTAGAAGTGGTTGAGGTCGCGAACGAGCCGCCGAACGCCGGCGTGTGGTTCGTAGTCGAGCAAGTGCCAGTCCAGCGAGCGATCATGGTTCCACTCGGCGTACTGGGCGAGCTCGCTGCCCATGAACAAAAGCTTCTTGCCCGGGTGGGTATACATTGCGCTGTAGTAGGCCCGGAGATTGGCGAAGCGCTGCCAGTCGTCGCCCGGCATACGGCCGAGGAGCGAGCGCTTGCCGTGTACGACTTCGTCGTGCGACAGCGGCAGCACGAAGTTCTCGTTGAAGGCGTAGACGAGACCGAAGGTCATCTTGTCGTGGTGGTACTTGCGATGAATGCTGTCCTCGCTCATGTAGACGAGCGTATCGTTCATCCAGCCCATGTTCCATTTGAAGGTAAAGCCGAGTCCGCCGTTCTCGACCGGCCGCGACACGGCAGGCCAGGCCGTTGACTCCTCGGCGTAGGACACGGCCCCGTGCGCATGCACTTCGGTGTTGCAGCGCTTCAGGAACTCGACGGCCTCGAGATTCTCGTTGCCACCGTACTCGTTCGTGACCCACTCCCCGTCCTCGCGCGAATAGTCGAGATACAGCATCGAGGCGACGGCGTCGACGCGTATGCCATCGATGTGAAACTCGTCGATCCAGAACAGCGCACTACCGATCAGGTAGTTGGCGACTTCCCGGCGGCCGAAGTTGAAGATCAGCGTGCCCCAGTCGGCGTGCTCCCCCTTGCGCGGGTCCTCGTGCTCGTAAAGGGCCGTGCCGTCGAAGTGTCGCAGTCCATGCTCGTCGCGAGGAAAATGCGCGGGTACCCAGTCGACAATGACGCTGATGCCGGCGCGGTGGCAGGCGTCGATGAAAGCACGAAAGTCATCGGGGCTGCCGAAACGCTGCGTCGGGGCGAAGAGGCCAATCGGCTGGTAGCCCCAGGAGCCGTCGAACGGGTGCTCCGTCACGGGCAACAGCTCGATGTGCGTGTAGCCCATGTCCTTGACGTATGGAACGAGCTCGTCGGCCAGCTCGCGATAAGTGAGATAACGATTGTGTTCGTCGGCGTTGCGACGCCAGGAGCCAAGGTGCACTTCGTAAATGCTGATCGGTCGATCCAGCCGTTCGGCATCGTGCCGAGCGTCCATCCAGGCGCTGTCTCGCCACTGGTAGCGGCTCGCGTAAACGATCGAGGCATTCCCGGGCGGCGGCTCGTGCAGGCGGCCGTAGGGGTCCGCCTTCAGCGGCAACAGGTTGCCGTTCCGGTCGAGCAGTTCGAACTTGTAGCGGTCGCCGTGGCCAACGCCGGGAATGAAGATCTCCCAGATGCCATTGGCCGGGTGCAGGCGCATCGGATGCACTCGACCGTCCCAGCGGTTGAAGTCGCCGACGACGCTGACCCGCGATGCGTTGGGTGCCCACACGGAAAACCGGGTGCCGCGAATGCCCGAGATCAGCTTGATCTTGGCGCCGAGCTTCTCGTAGATCTGCTTGTCGGATCCTTCGCCCAGAAGGTAAAGGTCGAGGTCGCCGAGCGTCGCGCCGAAGCGATAGGGGTCTTCGGCGAGTTCCGTGCGGCCGTCCGTGTAGGTCAGCCGGAAGAGGTAGCGTCGCTTGTTCGCCGGCATCTCGGCGACGAACAGGCCGTAGGGATGGACGCGCGTGAGTTCCCCCATGTGCACACCCGACGCATCGACGAGCTCGACCCGGCTCGCGTAGGGCTGGAACGTTCGCACGACGCGCGCGCGACCGACCTTGTGCACGCCGAGTATGCCGAACGGGTCGCTGTGCCGGCCGTCGACGATAGCGGCGTACGCGTCGGCGAGCTTCCTCGCGTCGTCGTCAATGAGGCTCATAGACCTGCTCAATATACTGGCGCGCGGCCGTGCTCCAGTCATAGCGCTGCCGCTCGGCGCGCTGCACGATACCGGCCCAGCTGACGGGCCGCTCGGCCCTGAGTTCGAGGGCGTTCTCGACCGTAGTGACGAAGGCCTCAGCCTGTTCGGACGGGTTCTTGCCGCGGAACACGAAGCCGGTCTCACCGTCCACCACGGTATCGGCAAGGCCGCCAACGCCGTGCACGACGCAGGGCTGGCCCTCGCGCATGGCAAGTAGCTGGCTAATGCCGCAGGGCTCGAAGCTCGACGGCATCAGGAACAGGTCGCCGCCGCGGTAGAGCGGCGCGGCGAGCGTTTCGGAGTAGCCATTGAGGAACACGAGATTGGCATGCCGCTTCGCAACCTCAAACACCTGCGCTTCCATCTCGGCTTCCCCGCTGCCAACGAGCAGCAGGACCCCGTGCTTGCCGACGGCGTCGAGAATCGCATCGAGCGCCGTGGGCTTGCCGGCGGCGGGTTCCAGCATCAGGCTGGTCTTCTGCTGCACGAGTCGGCCGATACTGGTCATGACGTGCAAAGGCCGCCTGCCTGGCAACGTCGCGATGCGCTCGCTGGCAAGCTGGTGCGTGGCATTGGCCGGGTCTCTTTCCAGCCAGTCGTCGACCTGGGTTCGCATGAGGCTGATCAGCCGCTGCCAGCCCGGCCGCGGCGGATGTGTGCTCGGGTAGTCGATGCCGTTGAGGATACCGCCCAGCCGGTCGTCGGCGGCGACACGACGGAGGTCGCTCTCGAGGCCTTCACCGCCGTAGAAGCCGCGGCCAGGGTCGCTGGACTGGCAGATCTCACGGGCGTAGCTCGGGGAGACGGTGCTCACGTAGTCGGCGCTGCGAATCGCGAAGGCCATCGGGTTCAGTGCGTCCGGCGCGCCCGGATCCGCGAGCACCTCGCGCTCCGCCTCGCGATCCGGGAACCAGGTGGCGAGCGAGGATTCATCACCCTTGAACGGTCGCTGCCCCTGGTAGGCAAGGTTGTGTATCGAGAACACGGTGCGTATTCCGCCGAGTGCGTCTGCCTTCGGCCCGTAGTCGCGCTCAAGAAAGTAGAAGGCGGCGTGCCAGTCATTCAGGTGCACGACGGACGGTGCTTCCGGCAGCGACTCGATCCACGCTGCCGCCGCGGCGCCAAGGAACGCGAACTTCGTCGCGTCCGTTGCGAACGGGCGCGCCGCGCCGTCGTCGTGATAGATCTGTCCCGGTGCGTCAGGCGTAAACTCGGGGTGGTCCAGCACCACCTGCTTGATATCGCGCCCCGGCAGTTCGTAGACGTCCACTCGCTGCTCCTTGCCGCGAAACTTTGCCGTGACGCTGCCGGTGCGTTTCGCGCCATCGAGTGAATGAAACACACCGTAGGACGGCGTTACGACGCTGACGTCATAGCCCTCGGCGGCAACGGCCGGCGGCAGGTCACGGATGACGTCGGCGACGCCGCCAACCTTACCGCCTGGCAACGCGCCGTTTTCTGACGCGAGGAAGATGACGTGCCGCCTGTCGATCGTCGTCCGCCCTGGCGCGCTAGCGCGTGTAGTGCAGGAACTGGCCGAGCATGTCGGGCGTAACGAGCGTGACGCCATTGTCGGTAACCCGGAAGCCGCGCTCGCGGTCCTCGTCGTGATCGACGCCGACCTGCGTGCCGGAAGGCAGGATGGTGCCGCGGTCGATGATCGCGCGGCGGATGTCGCAGCCTTCACCAATATCGACATCCGGCAGGATGACGGAATCAGCGACCCGGCTGTAGGAGTGCACGCTCGTGCGCGAGAACAGCAGCGACCCGCGCACGTTGGCGCCCGACACGACGCAGCCACCCGAAACCATCGACTGGATGGCCTCGCCGCGTCGATCGTGCTCGTCGAAAACGAACTTCGCGGGCGGCGACTGCAGCTGGGCCGTGTAGATCGGCCAGTCCATGTCGTACATGTTGAGCTGCGGCGTCACGGAGACCAGCTCCATGTTGGCCTCCCAGTAGGCGTCGAGAGTACCGACGTCGCGCCAGTAGGCCTGCTTGCCGCTGTCGGGATCGCGGAACGGGTAGGCGTAGACGCGATAGTCCTTGATGATCCGCGGAATCACGTTACGGCCGAAGTCATGCTGCGTATCGGGGGTGTCGGCGTCCTTGATGCACTGCTCGTAGAGGAACTCGGTGTTGAAGATGTAGTTGCCCATCGACGCAAGGCAGAGGTCCGGGTTGTTCGGCAACGGCGCCGGGTTCTCGGGCTTCTCCTGGAACTCGAGCACGCGACCGGTCTCGTCGACTTTCATGACGCCGAGCGCCCCGGCCGCCTCGGCGAGCGGCACTTCGACGCAGGAAACGGTCATGTCGGCGTCGAATTCGTCATGCGCGGCGAGGAAGTGGCCGTAATCCATCTTGTAGACATGGTCGCCCGCGAGTATCAGCACGTAGTTGGGCGCGTGGGTGCGGATAATGTCGAGGTTCTGGTACACCGCGTCCGCCGTGCCCCGATACCATTCGCCGCCGACCCGCTGCGATGCGGGCAGGATGTCGACGAACTCCTGCTGCGACGACTGCAGCCAGGACCAGCCCTGCACGAGGTGGCGAATCAGCGAATGCGCCTTGTACTGCGTCAGCACGCCCATGCGGCGGATCCCCGAGTTCACGCAGTTAGACAGGGGGAAATCGATGATGCGGAACTTGCCGCCGAAGTACAGGGCAGGCTTGGCCCGCCAGCTCGTAAGCTCTCGCAGCCGTGAGCCCTGACCGCCGGCAAGTATCAGGGCGAGCGTGTTCCTGGTCAGGCGGCTGACGTAGCGTGCGTCTTGCACGGCGGCGGCGATAGGCATGCGGCGGCGCTCCCGTTGTGGGTATTGTTGTATCGGAGCGGCCTCGGGCTGTCAGACGAGGCGCGCCGGCGGCAAAACGCCTCACCTCAGATTGCGCGGCCCGAACTCCGCACCATGTCCGCCACATTGTCGCAGAGTTCGTCGGTCAATTGGGTGTCGAGAACCCGCCAGCGCCAGTTATTTGCCGATGTGCCCGGGGTATTGATGCGGGCCTCGGAGCCGAGGCCCAAGAAATCCTGCATCGGTGCGACCGCGAGGAGGGCGGGCGTGGCGAAGGCAGCGCGAATCAGATCGGTGTGGATCGACTCCGCCGAGCCGCCCGTCAGGCCGAGGGCAGCTTCCTGCGTCTGCCGGATTTCCTCGGATGAGCGCATGTCGTTCGGGCTGCCGCGGAACCAGCCGATCGTGGTGTCATTGTCGTGTGTGCCCGTATAGCAGACGGCGTTTTCCCGCACCTCTTCCAGGCGGAACGCCGGGTCGGTCACGTCGAACTGCAGGACGACCATGCCCGGCATGTCGTGATCGTCTCTGAGCGCCTCGACTGCGGGCGTAATGACGCCGAGATCCTCGGCAACGATCGGCAGGTTGCCGAGAGCGGTTTGCATTGCGTCAAAGATCGCGCCGTTCGGTCCCTGTTCCCACTGGCCGTGGCGGGCCGTGGTAGCGTCTGCCGGAATCGCCCAATAGGCCTCGAACCCACGGAAATGGTCGATACGGACGAGATCGGCAAGGTCGGCGGTGGCCCGCATGCGCTCGATCCACCAGCGGTAGCCGTCGGCGGCATGCCTTGCCCAGTCGTACAGCGGGTTACCCCAAAGCTGGCCGTCTTCCGAGAAATAGTCGGGAGGGACGCCCGCTACCGCGTCGGGCCGGCCGTCATGGTCGACCCGGATGATGTCCCGGTTCGCCCAGGCGTCGGCGCTGTCGAGCGCCAGGTAGATGGGCAGGTCGCCGAACAGTTCGACGCCCTTGGCGTGGGCATAGGCCCTTAAGACCTGCCACTGTGTGTGAAACCAGTACTGTTCAATCTTGAACTTGCGGATATCGGCCTCGGCGGTCCGGCCGAGCTCGGCCAGGGCGCTGGCGTCCCGGTGGACGTACTCCGCTTGCCATTCCGGCCACGGACGACCCCCGTGCCGTGACTTCAAGACCCGGAACAGCGCGTAGTCGTGCAGCCAGGCCTCGTCGTGCGTGGCGACGAACGCATCGAAATCGGCGAGCGTCTCGGCGTCGGCCACCTCTTCGAAGCGCGAAGCGGCCAGGGCGAGCAAGCGTTTCTTTACAGGGATCAGCGCGCCGTAGTCCACGAATCGCTCGGGCAGCGTCGACAGTTCGCCGGCTTCTGCCGCATCGAGGTAACCGGCGTCGATCAGTGCCTCCGTATCGATGAGCATTTCGTTGCCGGCGAAGCTCGACAGGGGCTGGTAGGGCGAATCGCCATAGGCCGTGGGACCTAGCGGCAGGAACTGCCAGACGGAGAGCTCCATGCGTCGCAGCGTGTCGATGAAGCGCCGGGCTTCGCGACCAATCTCGCCGATGCCGCAGCGTCCCGGCAGTGACGTGATATGCAGGCTGACGCCGGCCCGCCGTTCAGGCTTCAGCACCTGGTGAGATGCGTTTGCGATGTGTTCCGCGTTGCTGGCCATGCGTTGTGTCCCGTCTATCGTATTCGTGGGATTCCGGGCAGGATCGACACCCGCCGCTTCGCCCGAGCGTCCCGCGCGGGACGCTGCGCAAGCGGCAGGCTGTGGTTTCGGTATGTACGTTGTCGGGCGCCCGCGGCATGCGGCACCTGATCCCCCTCGTGCTCTTGAAGCCCCGTGGTTGACGGGAGCGGGGTAGCGCGTTGCCGCACTACCCCGCGAGCAGTCCCCCCGGACTTCTCCCAGCGAAAAGCTAGCAGCGGCGACGCCGACGGCCTAGTCGATGCATACGTATTCACGAGATGAATACGTATGCATTGCATTGCTGTGTTGCGCAACCGTTTTTAGTATCGACGAACAATCTGTATCTATCTGTATCTAGCGACCAAGCGGGGGGGAATCCAGATGGTCAAAAGGCAGCGCACTTCCGCGCAATCTGTTTCGGATGAAACTAAACAGCTGACTGCGCTCGGGCAGCGCAACGTCGTATCGCTGGCGGTTGCCGCCGCGCTGACCGGGGGTTCCATGGCGCCGGCCGTTGCTCTCGCCCAGGACGACGCGGATACCGAGGTGATCGAGGAAATCGTAACGATCGGTGTTCGCCAGAGTATCCTCGGCGCCGTCGATTCCAAGCGGATGGCAGACTCCGTCGCCGATTTCGTGGACGCCGGCGCGCTCGGCCAGCTGCCGGATCAGTCGATTGCCGACGCCCTGGGCCGCGTTCCCGGTGTGACCACGATTCGCGACTCGGGCCAGTCCGCGCAGCTCAATATTCGCGGTATGAACGGCGACTTCATCCAGACCACGCTGAACGGTCGCGAGCAGGCTTCTACGGCTGGCTACTCGGAGGGCACGCGCTGGACCTCGTTTGACCAGTATCCGGCAGAGTTGATCACCCAGGCAGCTGTCTACAAGTCGCCGAAAGCGACGCAGCTCGAAGGTGGTGTCGCCGGCATCGTCGACCTCAAGACGATCGACCCCCTCAAGACCGCCAAGGATCACAACGTCCTCCTCAACATGCGCCTGTCGTCGAATGACGCCGCAGAGGACTTCGGCGGTGACCGCATGGGCGGCCGCATCAACCTGTCGTACACGGGCAAGTTCGCGGAAGATACTCTCGGCGTAGCCGCCGGCGTGTCCTACCTCGAGCAGCCCAACGTCTTCCTGTTCTCGCGCAGCGGTGCAGACGGCCAGCTGGGTTACAACCAGGACGTCGACTACAATGGCGACGGCAACCCCGACGCCCGCTCCCGTGCGTTTCAGTGGCAGTCCGGAACCGGTACCGATGAGCGCATCGGTTACCTCGTGGCCGCCACCTGGCAGCCGACAGACCGGCTCAAGGCTTCGGTCGATTTCTTCCGCACAGAGTTCGAGCGTGGCGATGACCGCCAGGGCATCACGGTTGGCGGGCTCGCCGAGAGTGCCTCGAACACCAACGTGAACGGCGCTACGGTTTCCAACGGCGTCGTAACGAGCGCAACGATCAGCGCGGTGAACTACGCGACGGCCGACCAGGCGCATCCCTGGATCGAGGCTCGCACCGAAGACCAGACGACAACGGCCGACGCGGACACCTACGGCATCAACCTGCAGTACGACGTCACTGACACCGGGACCTTGACCTTTGACTGGTATCGGAGCGAAGGCGAGAAGACCCGCCGCGACCGCATCGTGTCCATGCACTCCTACCAGTTCACGACAGATCCCGGTACGGGCGAACAGCTCTACCAGGAAACGCCGGGCCAGTCCATCACCTACGCGCTGAACGGCTCGGGCGTACCGGCGGCAACGTTCTCTGGCATCGACATGACCAATACGGACGAGATGTTCCTGTCGCGCTACGAGGAGTATCCGCACACCTACACGGACGAAATCGAGGCGTTGCAGCTGGATTTCCGCCAGGATGTCGACTGGGGTTTCATCAACAGCTTCGAGGTCGGTACCCGTCTTGCCGATCGCGAGTTCGGTGCTGACAGGGGTGCCTTCCTCTACGGTTCGCGCTCCGGCCAGTTCCGGACGGATCCAACGGCAGACGGCTGGTGCGAGGACAACACCTCGGACATCGTCTGCCAGCCGCAGTCTGTCGCCGGCTTTACCGAAGTCGTGTCCCAGCCGGGTGTGCCTGATCACCTTCGCGTCACCGATCTCGGCGCACTGGCTACGAACATCTTCGGTGCGGGCAACTTCAACGGCGGCAAGCTGATCAACAATGGTCGCGAGTGGACCTACATTGAATCCGCGGTCGTCAAAGAGGAGACGCAGGCCTTCTACCTGATGTTCAACATGGACTTCAACATTGGCAACATCCCGGTTCGAGGCAACATCGGTGTGCGCCATGTCGAAACCGACCTGACCACGACCGGTTTCCAGAACGTCGGTGGCGGCAACGGTATACCGATCACGGACAGCGTTGGTGACACTAACGACTTCCTCGATCTGTTGTCCTACGGTCCTACGTATTCAGATACGCTGCCGTCACTCAACCTCGCTTTCGAATTGTCGGACAAAGACATTGTTCGTTTCGCAGCGGCAAGGGTCATGGGCCGGCCGCCGGTCGGCCAGCTCAAGGGTGGCGCCGGTTCCTGGTTCAGCGGTGAGGGCAACAGTGTCTACAACGTCTGGACCAAGGGTTCACCGTTCCTCGATCCGTTCCGCGCCGACCAGCTCGACCTGTCCTACGAGCACTACTTTGACGACGGCGGCGCCTTCACGGCTGCCATCTTCTGGAAGGACATCAACTCGCTCGTCGAAGGCCCGGTGCAGCTGACCGGCCTCGACTTCTCCGAGCTCGGCATCGAGATTCCACCGCCGGCAACGGAGGCTGGCGTCTACGAGACCTTCCTCAACAACGACAACGGTGGCTACATACGCGGTATCGAGCTGGCGGCTACCAAGACGCTTTCGAATCTCCGTAGCGAGTTCTGGCGTGGCTTCGGCGCGACGGCAAGCTACTCCTACACCGAGTCAGAAACGTCGGTTGCCGGCGGTGTTTTCTCGGGCCAGAATCTGCCGCTGCCTGGTCTGTCGGAGAATGTCTGGAGCGCGACGCTGTTCTGGGACTTCCGGGGCTGGAGTGCGAACGTGAATACGCGTTTCCGCGACGACTTCGTGCAGAACATTCCGATACCCGGGGCCTTCACGCCTGTCCTGGCGAAGGAGTATCAGGTCGTAGATGCCCAGGTGTCGTATGAGTTCAACAACGGGCTGAGTCTCGTCCTGTCGGGGAACAATCTGACCGACGAAGCGAATATCGTTGAGTACGGTGTCGACGGGGCCCTTGGAGAATTCAGGACCTTCGGACGCCAGTACTACTTTGGCCTCAACTACATCTACTAGGGACGAACGACCCTCGAGCATGGGGTTCCGGCGCTGCAAACGCGCCGGAACCCCACTCACTCAGGCCGCCCGGCGAGGGATACTCACCGGGCGGCTTCTCTGTCTTTGCAAATCCTGTTGAGCACTTTCGACTATGCGCCAGAACATGAACAAGATCGTGATACTGGGTGGTGGCACCGCAGGCTGGATCGCCGCCAACCTCATGGCCGAGCACTGGAAGCACCAGGGCTTCGACATTACGCTCGTCGAGTCCCCGAACATTGGCATCATTGGTGTGGGCGAGGGTTCGACGCCGCCGCTCCGCGAGTTCATGAACGTCATTGGCGTCGAGGAATCCGACTGGATGGAGCAGTGTGAGGCTACCTACAAGGTCGGCATCACGTTCCGGAACTGGGCTGACCGCGCCGGCTACGAAGAGTATTTCCATCCCTTCCTGTGCCAGCCGGACGAGTTCTCGGTACCGGCGTTCTTCCACAACAGCTTCCTCAGGCGCCAGGGCGTCGATCTTGATGGCCACCCCAGCCAGTTCTTCCTGGCCTGGTACCTCGCCAAGCAGCGACAGGCCCCCGTGGCACCGCCGAACTTCCCGTTCGAGATGAACTACGGCTACCACTTCAACTCGGGACTGCTGGGCCGCTTCCTGCAGCGCTGGGCGGCGCGCCGCGGTGTGAAATACCGGCAGGCGACGGTGACCGAGGCCGTGCTGGATGAGAGCGGCAACATCGATTACCTGAAGACCGACACGGAGGAGACGATCAAGGCCGACTTCTACGTCGACTCGACCGGCTTCCGCAGCCAGCTCCTGCAGCAGACGCTCGGCGTACCGTTCGAAAGTTGCTCGGACGTTCTCTTCAACGACTCGGCCGTCGTCTTCCCGACGGCCCCGGACGACAACCCCGAGCCTCAGACGGTGTCGACTGCGCTGAACAACGGCTGGGCGTGGAAGATACCGCTGACCTCGCGCTTCGGTAACGGCTATGTCTATAGCTCGCGCTACACCGACAAGGATTCGGCCGAGCGCGAGTTCCGCGACCATCTCGGTCTTGGCGAGAGCGACGTCGAAGCCCGGCACCTCAACTTCAAGGTTGGACGGGTGCGTGAGCACTGGGTGAAGAACTGCCTGGCGGTCGGTCTGTCGCAGGGCTTCATCGAGCCGCTCGAAGCGACGGCGCTGGACATGGTGCAGGAGACCGTCGTCCGCTTCATCGAAGCGGTCAACAACGGCAACTTCACCGATCAGTACCGGGGTGATTTCAACAACCGTATCAGCAAGCGTTTCGACGCGGTCCGCGACTATATCGTCTGCCACTACCGCATCAGCACGCGCACGGATACGCCATACTGGGTCGACAACGGCAGCAACGAACGTATCTCGCGGTCGCTCAGGGAAATCCTCACGGCCTGGGTATCGGGCAAGAACATTACCGACGAGCTGGAGCGCCAGAACCTCGATGCGTATTTCCCGAGCCTGTCGTGGAATTGCCTGCTCGCGGGCAAGGGCATCTATCCGACCCGGGAGCAGGTACGCCCGGGCAACGAGCTGGCGCACAAGTACGACCTGAAGGGTATCGAGCGCTACCTCACGGGCTGCGCGCTGAACTTCCCGCCGCACCGTGAGCAGTTGCGCACGCTGCGTCAGGAAGCCGCCTGAGATCAACGCATAGAGTGCAGCCCGAAGCGATTGCCTTCGGTGTCCGTGCCAATAACGACGAAGCCGTAGTCGCCGATCGACGTCTTCTCGCGAACGAGTTCGCCGCCCGCCGACTGGATGCGATCACCCTCCACGGCGCAGTCCTCGACCGAGAAGTACACCATTGTGCTGTTGTTGCCTGCCTCAACGCCGTCGACATGCGCAAGGGCACCGGAGGAGCCGTGCGTTTCCGGGTTCATCGGGAACGAGTACATGCTGAGTTCATTGCTCGGCAGTGGCTCGAGCGTGACGCCGAGCATCGCTTCGTAGAAGGCTCTCGCGCGCTCGAGATCGTTCGTGTAGATCTCGAACCAGCCAACCGGGTTTCTGTTCATGAGTCTCTCCAGTGGCGCCGCGGCGCCTGTGTATCGTCGGTTGCGTGGTTGCCGGCCACGCCCTGGTCACTGCAACTGTAGCCAGTGTCGCCCGGTCCGCAAGCGCCTGGCTAGCGCTCGGGCCCGGTGCGAAGCACGGCCGAGCCGAGGGCGTCTAGCCTTACCGTGAAGCGGGCGCCGTCCGCGTCGATAACGAGTTCGCTACCCCCGGTGCCTTCCAGCTGCTCGTCGAGCGCATGGCGCCCGGGTAGCAAGGCCATGGCATCGGCGAGGTCAGCGGGCAGGTAGACGTCGAGCGAGTCGACCGGACGGTCGCTGAAATTGCTAATGATAAAAAGCCGCTCATCAGCGGACCATCTCGCGAACGCCAACAGACCGTCGTCGAAGCCTGTATCCAGCGCCAGGTTGTGCGCCGTAAGGTCGGCGTAGTCGCCGTTGAGCGCGGGACTCGTGGCGCTGAACGACATCAGGCGTTCATAGAACCCCCGAAGCGCGAGTTCACCGGGCGTCGACTGGCCACCATCGAAGGCGCCTTCGTTCATGTAGCGCTGGTGTGCAGGCACGCCCCAGTAGTCGAAGATTGTCGTACGGGTTTCCGCGCCGAAGCCGGGATTGCCGTCGCCGGGTTCGCGGACGTCCTGGCCGAAGTAGAGCATGGTGGGCGAACGGCTGATCAAGGCGGAGACAACCATGGCCGGCTTGCCTCTTTCGGCGTTGCCGGCAAACGCGGCGCTCGCAATGCGCTGCTCGTCGTGGTTCTCGAGGAAATGCAGCATGTGCTGCTCGATATCGAGGACCTCGGCGTGCGCGGTTACGAGTGCGTCGGTCCCGCTGCCGTCCTGCATGATGCGCTTCAGCGTGTCGTAGAAGCCGACCTTGTCGTACAGGTAGTCCATGCGGCCGAGAAACAGGTAGTCACGATAGAGCGCCGGGTTGTAGACCTCGGCGAGCAGGAACGCATCCGGGTTTGCCGCCTTGATCGAGGAGTTCAGGTAGCTCCAGAACTCGACCGGCACCATTTCCGCCATATCGTAGCGGAAGCCGTCGACGCCGAGCGCCGTCCAGTACAGGGCGATATCGCGGAACTTCGTCCAGCTGTCCGGGACGGATTTATCCGCCCAGAACTCGGCATGCCGTTCAATACTCCACTCGCGGGCTTCCTCCGGCAGCGTGTCGAAGGCGTAGCTGCCGTCGGGCCGTACGCCATAGTTGACCTTGACGGTTTCGTACCAGTCCGTGAAGGCAGGCTGAGCGGCACGCGCACCGTTGCCGGTCCACTTGGCTGGCGATTCGTCGAAATGGCCGTCGGCCAGCGGATGCGCCTCCCCGCCGAGCGGGGCGTAGCCCGGCGGCGAGTCGGGAACGCGAAAATCCTGGCCCACGACGTAGTAGAAGTTGTTGTCGCGGCGCCATTCAACCGACGTATCGTCACTGGCGCCGAAGTCCTCGATACCCTCGGGACGGGCAAGCGACGCGTAGTTTCGCGCAACATGATTGGGCACAATGTCGATGACGACCTTCATGTCCTGGGCGTGCGTACGTTCGATGAGTGACGTGAACTCCTCGAGTCGCGCGGACGGGTCATCAGCAAGGTCGGGATTCACGGTGTAATAGTCCGTGACGGCGTAGGGCGAGCCGGCGCGCCCCTTGACGACGTCGGGGTCGTCGAGCGCGATTCCGTACTCCGTGTAATCGCGAATCACGGCGTGCTGCGGGATGCCGGTGTACCAGATGTGCGTCGTGCCGAGCGCACGGATGCTCTCAAGAGCCGTCGCGTCGAAATCCGAGAATTTGCCGACACCGTTCTCCTCGATCGTCCCCCACGGCTTGTTGGTCGTGTTCTTGTTGCCGAACAGGCGCGTGAATACCTGGTACACGACGGGTTTGCCCACGGGCGCAACTCCTGCAGTGCTTGCAACGAGGGGGCTCGCAGCGTCCTCGTCGGACGATGGTGCACACGCGATGACACACACAGCGGCGAACATCGCGAACACGCGCTTGACTGAAAACCGCCTGCTCATCGGCTCGCGCCTTCGATGCTGAGCACGGCAGGCGCGTGGTCCCAGCCTACGCGGACGGTCAGTACGCCGTTGTCAAAGGAGGCGCCATGGCCCCGTCGAGGCAGGCGCCGCGACAGCGACACGTCCTCGCCCGCAAATTGCACGCTTGATGGTGCGCCGCCAAGGTTGTGCACGACAATGGTCAGCTCGCGCGATGCCGGCATGCCCGAATACGCTCCGCCCTGACGTTCGAGGCCGAGTTCGAGACGCTCGCCGTCCCGGCGCGCGGTCCACTCGAGACGTTCATAAGTGCCCTCGTCGACGCTGTCCGGGTCCTGACCGTCATCCTCATACATCGTCGAGTGCGCCTCGCTTACCGTGCGATCGTCGAAGTAATGCAGGGTCAACGATTCGCTGGAGTAATCGCGGGTCGTCTGAACGAGGTCCGCCATCGGAATGAATGCGCCGGCCCTGACCAGCACGGGGATCGTATCGATGCTGACGGGAAAACGGTGCGTCCGTCCGCCCTCGTAGCGGGTGCCGTCCCAGAAGCTGAACCAGGTGCCGGCCGGCGGCGTCACGTCGACGCCCGTGACACCGGGTTCCGTGACCGGATGGACGAACAGGGCATCACCCCACAGGTAGGCATCGGTGCGATCGATCAGGTCCGGGTCCGATTCGTCCTCGAAGAACAGCGGCCGCATCATCGGCATCCCCGTCAGCGCGTTCTCGAACGCGAGCGTGTAGATATAGGGCAGGAGGCGGTAGCGCAGCTCGATGAACTCACGGGCAAGCCGGCGTGTTTCGCGATCGTGGAACACGGGCTCGGCGGCAATGTGCTCCTGCGCGTGCGGCCGGTAGACAGGCTGGAATACGCCATACAGGAGCCAGCGCAGGTAGAGCTCGGCATCGAAGACCTCACCGCCGGCGAATCCGCCGAGATCGGAGTGCGTGTAGCCCAGCCCGAGCAGGCCCATGGTCAGCGACAGCTCGACCTGTGGTTTCAGGCCGCCCCAGGAGCGATTGACGTCGCCCGTCCACGGGATCATGCCGTAACGCTGGCTGCCCGGGAAACCCGATCGCATCAGGATGACAGGGCGTTGCGAAGGCCACGCCTTACGCTGCTTCTCGTAAACCATGCGCGCCCACTCATGGCCGTAGGCGTTGTGGACCTCGTCACCCGTCGCCCAGAGCCTGGCATCGCTCAGGTAATGCAGCGAGTCCGCCGGGTGCACCTCCGGTTCGCCAAGGTCGCCCCAGGTGCCTGCAGTGCCCTGCTCGAAGAGGGCCTGGTAGGGCTCCCAGAACCAGCGACGTGCGTTCTTATCGAATACATCGACGAGACCCGTGTTGCCGAAGTAAAAGTCGAAGCGTCGTGGTTCGCCGGTTGGCGTTCGCGCGAGCGCGTCGTTGGCGACGGCATCGTCCCAGCGAGTCGATGTGGACAGGATAAACGGTTCGGTGATTGCGATCGTCTGGACGCCCTCGGCGGCGAAGTCGGCGATCATGTCTTCCGCTGTGGGCCAGGCGTTGCGATCCCAGTCGAGGTTACCCATGTGGCCCTTGATGTCCGGACCGAACCAGTAAATGTCGAGGATGACTGCATCGAGCGGAATCTTGTGGCGCTGAAACCGGCGCACGACATCGCGGGTCTCTGCTTCGCTGTGGTAGCCGAAGCGCGATGCGAAGTTGCCGAAGGCCCAGCGGGGCGGCAGTGGTTGGCGTCCCGTGACGTCGACGTAGTTTCGGATCAGCTCGCGATGGCTGCTGCCGGCGATGGCAAGATAGGCGGTTCGTCCGCCGACGGCTTCGAAGCTCATGACGTCGTCTTCGGTGCGGCCAACGTCGAGCCAGCCGTTCGCCGAGTTGTCGAAGACAATCATGTACCGGTCGCTCGAGACGATGGCGGGCAGGCTGTAGTACATCTGCAGCGCTTCGGTCTCGTAGCCGTAGCTCGCCTTGTTGTAGAGCGGCATACGGTGTCCGCGACGGTCCATACCCAGCACCCGCTCGCCGCCGCCCATGATCTTTTCGCCGTCATCGAGGGCGAAGCGAAAACCGCGAGTTGTGTCGTAGGCGAAGTAGCCGTGCTCCTCTTCGAACAGCGGCTTGTCGTTGGCAAGGTAGCGAATGCGAACCGGCGCCTTGTCGATGACCGCCGTCAGGCCGGGCACCGAGAACTCGATCGATGCGGCCGTCTCGGCAAGTGCCGTCGACGGCTGTTCCGTCGCATCAGCGAGGGCAAACGACGGCAGTTGGCGGACGCCAGGCTCGATGTAGTGGATCTCGAACGCGGCATCATCGATCGCCGACAGTTCGAGCGTGCCCCGCGTCGTGGTGATCACGAGCGTGTCGCCATCCAGCCGGTGCGTCTCGTAGTTACCGAAGTCGGCAGCGGCGGGCAGGGCCAGCCAGAGCAGGAGTAGTAGAGTGAGGCGCAAGGATGCAGCCATGGTCCCCCCGGACGCAGTGTGATCGCCGCAAACATTCTATTGAGGCGGTCGTCGGCGTACTACAGCGGCGGCCCGATTGAATACGTATTCATCGCCGGCGCGGCGGAGCAAGTTGCTAGACTCCCCGACGTTGCTCTACAACAAAATCAACATCTTAGTTCCAAAGCGCTGCGCCTTTGCCGTGCGCAGTTCGTGCTGTTCCGGGGGGTTCGAGTGGCCATTCTGCGAGCTGTCGTCCTTGCGGCGGCACTGAGCGCTGTCGCGTCGGCGAGTGCAGAGACGACTGCCTCGGCCGAACGCGTCGCGTCCCCGAACGGCCGACTCGTGCTCCTGGCCGGACTTGGCGAGGCAGGGCGACCGTACTACGAAGTGCGCCTCGACGGCGCCACGGTCGTCGAACCCTCCTCCCTGGGTCTCTATTTCGCCTCACGTCTCGACCTTGTCACCGGGTTTTCGATCGACAGCGTCGAACGGAGCTCGGTGGACACGACGTGGGAACAGCCATGGGGCGAACGCCGGCTCGTCCGCGACGCACACAATGAACTCCTGCTCCGCCTGTCGACCAGCGCGCCCGACCGCCTGCTCAACCTGCGATTCCGTGTCTTCGACGACGGTATCGGCTTTCGCTACGAGGTACCTCAGCAGCCCGGGTATTCCAAAGAGCAGATCGTCGGGGAAGACACCGAGTTTCGGGTAAGCCGCGATGCGCGGGCCTTTTCACAACCGGCGGATGCCGAGCCTCGTTACGAGCATCTCTACGCCGAGTCGCCGGTCGGGGTGCTCGACAAGGTATCGACGCCGCTGACGCTCAGGCTGGATGCGGGTGTGCATCTCTCCATCCACGAGGCGGCCCTGGTCGACTACCCGGCATTCAGCCTCGAGTTCGACGTTGACAGCATCTTTCGTACTTTCCTGAGGCCCGCAGCCGAGGGGTACCGTGCCCTCGTGAGCGTGCCCTTCGAGACACCGTGGCGCACGATCCAGGTGGCGGACACCGCAGCCGGACTCGTCGACTCGACGCTGATCCTGAACCTCAACGAGCCCAACCGACTCGGTGACGTGTCCTGGGTGGAGCCGGGCAAGTACGTCGGTATCTGGTGGGCCATGCACCGCGGCGACAAGACCTGGGAGGAGGGCGACCGTCACGGCGCAACGACCGCCGAGGCGAAGCGCTACATCGATTTCGCGGCAGAGCACGGGTTCGCCGGCGTGCTCATCGAAGGCTGGAACCGTGGCTGGCAGGGTGACTGGGTCGAAAACGCCCAGTTCTCCTGGATCGAGGCAACCGAAGACTTCGACCTCGACGCGGTCGCTGCCTACGCCAAAGAGAGGGGCGTCCGATTGATTGGTCACCACGAGACCGGCGGTCACGCGTCGGCCTACGAGCTCGAGATGGCGGCTGCCTTCGACCGCTACGCTGACCTCGGCGTACATACGGTCAAGACCGGCTACGTCGGCCCCGCGAAGACGATGAAGCGCATCGACGCCGGTGGCGAGCAACAGCTCGAGTGGCATGACGGCCAGTGGGCGGTTCAGCACTACCAGCGCGTCCTGGAGGCGGCGGCAGAGCGACGCATTGCCATCAACACGCACGAGCCCGTCAAGGACACGGGGCTGAGGCGGACCTACCCGAACTGGCTGACCCGGGAAGGCTCGCGCGGCATGGAGTTCAACGCCTGGGCTCTACCGAATCCGCCGGACCACGAGCCCATGCTGGTGTTCACGCGGATGCTCGCCGGCCCGATGGACTACACGCCGGGCATCGTCGAGCTCGCCTTCATAGCCGATGGCGTCGAGCGCCAGGTGCAATCGACACTCGCGCGGCAGCTCGCGCTGTACGTTGTCCTTTACAGCCCTGTGCAGATGGTTGCGGACCTGCCGGAGAACTATGCGAAACAGCCTGACGCGCTGCGCTTCATCAAGGCAGTCCCGACGGACTGGGAGGACAGCCGGGCGCTCGCCGGCGAGGTTGGCGGCTACGCGGTTATCGCGCGCAAGGATCGCAATAGCAGTGACTGGTATCTCGGCGCCATTACGGACGGCAGTTCGCGCCGCCTGTCGATCCGGCTGGATTTCCTCGAGCCGGGCGAGTGGATTGCCGAACGCTTCGCTGACGGCCCGGACGCCGACTATCGCAGGAATCCCTACGACCTCGCCGTAACGACGGCCCGTTACCGGAATACCGACACGCTCGATCTGGCGCTGGCCAGTGGGGGTGGCACAGCGATACGGTTCCGCCCCGGAGGGCAAGAAGAATGACCAATACGCGCAAACCCGCGCTCAAGTTCGTACAGATCTGGAACATGTGTTTCGGCTTCCTCGGAATCCAGATGGGCTTTGCGTTGCAGAACGCGAACGTGAGCCGGATCTTCCAGACCCTCGGCGCCGATATTGACGATATTCCGATCCTCTGGGTCGCGGCGCCGCTGACGGGCCTCATTGTGCAGCCGATCATCGGCTACATGAGTGACCGGACCTGGAACCGCTTCGGGCGCCGTCGACCGTACTTTGCGATCGGCGCAGTGTTCGCGTCGCTCGCGCTGTTCATGATGCCGAACTCGCCGGCGCTGTGGATTGCCGCGGGGATGCTCTGGATCATGGACGCCAGCATCAACATTTCGATGGAGCCCTTCCGCGCGTTCGTCGGCGACATGCTGCCCGAGCGTCAGCGCACGACGGGCTTTGCCGCGCAAACCTTCTTCATCGGCATCGGCGCCGTCGTGGCATCCGCGCTGCCCTACATCATGACGAACTGGTTTGATGTCGCGAACACGGCGCCGCCGGGCGTTATCCCGGAATCGGTAAAGCTGTCGTTTTACATTGGCGGTGCCGCCTTCTTCATTGCCGTCATGTGGACCGTGCTGACGACTCGCGAGTATTCGCCGGAGGAACTTGCACGCTTCGACGCCATGCGGCCACCCGAACATACCGCCTACGATGAATCACTGCGTCCTGCCTCGGCCTATCGCAACGGCGGCATCGCCTGGCTGGTCGCCGGACTGTTGGGCTGGATCGCAATCGTGAACTTCGGTCTCGACAAGCAGCTCTTCATTCTTGCCGGTGGCGCGGCCTGCTTCGGCGTGTTCCAGCTCGTGGCGGCCGGCATGCGCAGCCGGGGCACTACGACGAACCCGTTCTACGAGATCATGCACGATCTCTTTCATATGCCGAAGGTGATGCGCCAGCTCGCCGTCGTGCAGTTCTTCTCGTGGTTCGCGCTGTTTGCCATGTGGATCTACGGCACAGCCGCCGTCGCGAGCCACCATTTCGGTTCAACGGACGTGGAATCCGCGGCCTACAACAACGGCGCCGACTGGGTCGGCGTCCTGTTCGCCGCCTATAACGGCTTCGCAGCGCTCGCGGCCATTGCGATCCCGTTCGTTGCGAATCGCCTCGGCTGTCGCCTGAGCCATCTCATCAATCTCACGCTCGGTGGAGTCGGTCTCGTGAGCTTTCTCTTCGTCAAGGACCCGAAGCTGCTGCTCGTGTCGATGGTCGGCGTAGGCATTGCCTGGGCGTCGATTCTGTCGCTGCCGTACGCGCTGCTGTCAAACAATCTGCCGGCGCACAAGATGGGCATTTATATGGGCATCTTCAATTTCTTCATCGTCATTCCGCAGCTCGTCGCGGCGAGCGTGCTTGGACTCGTGCTGCGCGTATTCTTCGGGCTCGAGGCCATCTACGGTCTCGTGATCGGCGGCTGCCTGATGGTCGTTGCGGGCCTCTCGACCCTGCTCGTCGACAAGGATGCGGAGCCGCAGCAATGAAACCGAGATACACATTCCTGTCCGCCGCTTTCCTCTCGGCAGCCTGCAGCACGCCGCCACCTGCGCCCGATATCGACGTGGCGATGCCGCCCGTACAGAGCAGCTACGTTGGCACCTCGCTGCCGTTTGCGAGCGAGGCTATCTATTTCGTACTGACGGATCGTTTCGTCGACGGGGATCTCGGCAACAATTACGAGGACCAGGGCGGCACGGAGCGCGGCACCTTCGACCGACCTATCCAGCTCGAGGGCGAGCGCCCTGCGAACATCGGCTATCTCGGCGGCGATTTCCGGGGCGTGCTCGACAATGCCGGCTACATTGCCGACATGGGCTTTACGGCCATCTGGATGACCCCGATCGTCGACAACCCGGACGAGGCGTTTACCGGTGGGCTGCGTCCCGGGGAGGGACTCTTTACCGACCGCGGCAAGACCGGCTATCACGGTTATTGGGGCGTCAACTTCTTCGTCGAGGATGAGCACCTCGTCTCGCCAGGCCTGGCCTTTGCCGACCTGTCACGCGAACTCGAGCAGCGCTACGGGCTGAAGACGATCCTCGATGTCGTCTGTAACCATGGCTCGCCGGCCTTCACGATGCCCGAAGACCAGCCCAAGTTCGGCGAGATCTACGATCGCGACGGCACGCTTATAGCGGATCATCAAAACCTGCACCCCACCGAACTCGATCCCGCCAATCCGCTGCATGCGTTCTACAGTCGCGAGCCGGACCTCGCCGAGCTCTCGGATCTCGACCCGTCTAATCCGGACGTCCTCGACTATTTTGTAGACGCGTATACCCAGTGGCTCGACCAGGGGGCAGCCGCGTTTCGCATAGACACGATCAAGCATATGCCGATCGAGTTCTGGCAGACGTTCGCTGCCCGTATCCGTGAGCACAGTCCCGACTACTTCATGTTCGCCGAGGCCTTCTCGTACTCCGCGGAAGAAATCGCCGCGTACACGCGTCCAGAGAACGGCGCGATCCGCGTGCTCGATTTTCCTGGTCAGGAGGCCATGTCAGCCGTGTTCGCGGACGACGAGGGCTACGATCGCCTGCTGTCGGCGCTGCACCTCGAGAGCGGTGTCTACGAGAACCCCTACGAGCTCCTGACTTTCTACGACAACCACGACATGGCGCGGATCAGCGCGGATGACGACGGCTTCGTCGACGCACACAACTGGCTGTTTACGAGTCGCGGTATTCCCGTCGTGTACTACGGCTCCGAGATCGGCTTCCGCCGCGGGACGGACCAGCACGCGGGCAACCGCGACTACTTCGGCCAGGAGAACATCGATCGCGCCAAGCGGCACCGGATCCACAGCGCGCTCAAGGCCATCGCCGAGGTGCGGCAGGAAAGCGTGGCATTGCAGCGCGGGCTGCAGGTCAACGTCGAGTTCGGCGCCGATACGGCCGCCTTCCTGCGCGTCTACCAGGATGAGGGCATTGCGCAGACGGCGCTGGTGTTGCTCAACAAGGGTGACAGCGCCGCCGAGATCGGCATTGCGCGCTGGCTGTCGGTAGGGGAATGGCGAGACGCACTAAGCAACGAGACGCTGCGTTTGCGTAGCGACGATCCGTCACTGTCACTGGAGGTGTCGCCGCACGGTGTCCGCGTGCTCGTCTTCGACGGGCCGGTCAACAACGTTCAGCTGATCGAGGAGCTTGATCGGCTAAAGGCAGGCCTGGATCGCTAATGCTGGCGAGCCCCGCAGGACTGGCGTACGACGAGCTTTGGCGCCATCAGCGTCGACTGGACCGACGTGTCCTCAATGAGGCCGACGATCGTGTCGACGAGGCCGTCGGCCGCGAGCCGAATATCCTGCCGCACCGTGGTCAGCGCTGGCGTAACGTGCGAGGCCAGCGGCATGTCGTCGAAGCCGACGACGGCCACGTCCTCCGGAACGCGCTTGCCGGCATCCTGCAGCGCGCGCATGGCGCCAATGGCGATGACGTCGGTCACGGCAAACAAGGCGTCGAAATCCCGGTCCTGCTGCAACAGGGATTCGGCGGCCTGGTAGCCGAGTTCCTCGAGGTTGTCGGCGTCGATCTTGAGCTCCGGGAGGGGTTCGATACCGGCATCAGTGAGCGCTTTGAGGTAGCCCTCGTAGCGCGCCGAAAACTCGGGGCTGCGCGCCGATGTCTGGCCAATGAAGGCAATACGGTGCCGGCCGAGTTCGAGCAGATGACGCGTGGCCTGCAGGCCGCCGTTGAGATTGTCGCAGCCGATCGTCAGGCCCGCGTGGTCTTCGAGCACGGGGCCCCAGATGACGTAACGGGTGTTGGCCTCGGTCAGCGCGGTCAGCTTGGCGCGATAGGTCAGGTAATCGCCGTAGCCGAGCAGGATCAGTCCGTCAGCGCGATGGCTGGCCTGGTACTCGACATGCCACTCGTCGCTCAGCTGCTGCAGCGAGATAAGTACGTCGTAGCCACGGCGAGCGGCGGCGCGCGAAATGTAGCCCAGCATCGACAGGAAGAACGGGTTGATCTGTGCGTCGGCCCCGCCGGTTTCGTCGAACAGCAGCAAGGCAAGGGTGTTGCTTTGATGCGTGCGCAGGCCGGCTGCATTCCGGTTAACGAAGTAGTTGAGTTCCTTCGCGATTTCCTGAATACGATCGCGCGTCTCCTTGCGCACCAGCGGACTGTTGCGCAAGGCACGCGATACGGTGGCCTGCGACACGCCGGCGATTTCGGCGATATCGCGCGATGTTGGATTCGCGACTTTCATGCGTCGTCGATGCTTACGACTGGCAACACCACACGTTTCTACCACAAAGCGGCCATCCGCATCGAAGACGGCCCCACTTCATTCGTAAGGGTTTGTAACGCGAATGGCGGCCCCCGGGCTACGGCGCGGCGTCGGCTTCCGGGGCAAGGCCTGCGAGGGCGCGCTTGGCGCGGTACAGCCGCTCGACCGCGTCGTCGCCGCGCTCGAGCGCAAGCGCCGTGTACAGTGCGTCGAGCAGCGCGAGCTGCGCAAGGCGCGAGCTGAGCGGGGTGTATACGCTGGTGTCTTCGACGACCTCGCAGGGCAGTACCAGGTCCGCGGCTGCCGCGAGCCCCGACTGCGGTCGCGTCAGCGCGATTACGGAGGCACCGCGTTCGCGGGCCAGCCGGGCCGCCCTGAGCAAGTCCGGCCATTCCCCGGTGTGCGAGATGAGCACCAGGACGTCGCCGGGCGCCGCAACAGCGGCCGCCTGGATGAGTCCCTGGGCGTCGATAAACGCCGATCCCGGGATACCGAGTCGGAAGAACTTTTGCCATGCGTCCGTGGCTACGACGCCCGACGCGCCAAAGCCCGCGAACAACAGCTGCCGTGCCGAGGCCATGGCATGCACCGCGTCGACCAGCGGCATGCCCGGGAGCTCGCCGCGGAGTTCGACCAGGGCGTGGATGGACGCGTCGAGCACCTTGCCCACGGCGTCGGCCGTGTCATCGTCAGCGGTGACATCGGAATGAACATAGCTTGCAGGCTGGCTCATCGCCGCAGTCAGGCGTCGCGTCAACTCGCGAAAGCCCGCAAGTCCCAGCGATCGACAGAAGCGCACGACGGTGGGTTCCGAGGCGCCGGTCGCGTCCGCAACCTCCTTGAGCGTTGCCTCGGCTGCGCGCCGGGGGTGGGCGATGACCCACTCACCGACTTTGCGCTCCGTGCGGCTCAGGTCGTTAAGCGATTGCTCGATACGCGACAGCATGTAGCAAAACTACAAAATGGGGCGGCTTTTTTCCACATGATTTTCGGTTTTCGGGCAGAAAAGTAGTAAACTTTCAGAGAGGTTAGGGGAGCCACCATGGCAGAACTCGTACCGGTCGAGAGCTTCGACCTGGTCATTTTTGGCGGTACCGGCGACTTGTCCATGCGCAAGCTGCTGCCCGCGCTCTATCACCGCGATCGCGACGGTCAGATACCTGCTGACAGCCGCATCATTGCGGCCAGCCGCGGCGATCTCGATCGCGGCGAGTACCTGGAGCGCGTCCGCGAGGCCCTCGCCGACAATCTCGAGGAGGGTGAGTTCGACGACGCCATGTGGGCGACCTTCTCGGCGCGCATTCACTTCGTGCAGGCCGACGCCCAGGCGCACGACGAATGGCAGGGTCTGGTCGAACTCCTCAGCGGCCACGAGGACCGGGTCCGCATTGCCTATCTCGCGACGGCCCCCAGTCTGTTCGGCGATTTCGCCGCGGGTCTCCGTCACAACGGCCTGATCACACCGCGAAGCCGCATCGTGCTCGAGAAGCCGGTGGGGCGTGACTACGAATCGGCGCGCGATATCAATGACGCTATCGGCGCGTGCTACAGCGAGAACCAGATCTTTCGCATCGACCACTACCTAGGCAAGGAAACGGTGCAAAACCTGCTTGCGCTGCGCTTTGCCAATTCGCTGTTCGAGCCGCTCTGGCGTCGGGGCTCTATCGATCATGTGCAGATTACGGTTGCCGAGGACCTCGGCGTCGGTAATCGCGTCGAATTCTACGATCGCATCGGCACCCTGCGTGACATGGTGCAGAACCACTTGATGCAGCTTGTCTGCCTCGTCGCGATGGAGCCGCCGTCCAGCCTCGATCACGACTCCGTCCGCGACGAGAAGATCAAGGTGCTGAGGGCGCTCAAACCGATCGATGCCGAGTTGGTCAGAACCAATACCGTGCGCGCGCAGTACTCGAGCGGGGCGATCAACGGTGAAACCGTGCCCGGCTATCTCGAGGAACTGGGCGGCGCCGAGAGTGCAACCGAGACCTTCGTCGCGCTCAAGCTCGAAGTCGAGAACTGGCGATGGTCCGGCGTGCCGTTCTACGTTCGATCCGGCAAACGACTGCCGCAGAAGCACTCCGAGATCGTCGTGCAGTTCAACGACGTGCCGCACTCGATCTTCACGGAGCAGGCCTACAACGTGCAGGCCAATCGCCTGACGATCCGACTGCAGCCTGATGAAGGAGTGACGCTGTCGGTCATGGCCAAAGAGCCGGGGCCCGGTGGCTTCGAGCTGCGCCAGGTTTCACTCGACCTGAGCTTCGAGGAAACCTTCGGCATCCGCTACCCGGATGCCTACGAGCGGCTGTTGATCGAGGTGCTGCGCGGCAACCCGGCGCTGTTCATGCGCCGCGATGAGGTCGAAGCCGCGTGGCGCTGGATCGACGGCATCATCGCTGGCTGGGCGGAAGCCAAACAGAAAGTCGAAACCTACGTTGCCGGTTCGTGGGGGCCCAGCGCGTCGTCGCTGCTGCTCGACCGCGATGACCGAGCCTGGCACCCGGAGACCTGAACCATGCTTTTCCAGGAATTCAAATCCCGCGACAACGCGTCCGGCGCTGCGGCGCAGGCGCTTGCCGCACTTCTCAACCGGCGCCTCGAGGCGCAGTACAAGGCATCGATCGTGGTCAGTGGCGGCACGACGCCCGGTGTGACCTTCCGCATGCTCTCTGGTATCGATCTCGAGTGGAGCGACGTCAGCGTGGTCCTGAGCGACGACCGTTGGGTTCCGCCGGACAATGACGACAGCAACGAGAAGCTCGTGCGCGAAACGCTTCTGACAGGGCACGCTGCCGCGGCGAGCCTGTTGCCGGTGTATGCCGCGGACAGCACGCCGGCGGATCGCGCCTTCGAGCTCGACCAGGCCGTGCGCCAGCTGCCGTTTCCGTTTGCGTGTGCGCTGCTCGGCATGGGCGAGGACGGGCACTTCGCGTCGCTGTTCCCTGACGCCGAGAATCTCGAGGCGGGCCTCGATGCCGACAACCCGGTGCTGTGGTTGCCGGTGGAGACCGCCGCGAGTCCCTACACCCGGCTCAGCCTGACCCTGTCGGCCCTGTCGCGAAGCGACGAGATCGTGCTGCTCGTGTTTGGCGACGAAAAGCGCCGGGTGCTCGAATCCGCAGCCAGGCCGGACAGCGACCTGCCCGTATCCCGGCTACTCATGCAAAAGCGTGCGCCGGTGAACATCTACTGGGCGCCCTGAGCGCGAGGTAACGACATCATGAATCCCGTGCTTTCCCGAGTGACCGGGCGCGTCATCGACCGAAGCCGCGAGTCGCGCCGCGCCTACCTCGAGCGCATTGCCCGCGCGGCCGACGACGGACGCGCTCGTGGATCACTGTCCTGCTCGAACCTTGCCCACGGCATGGCCGCCTCCGGGCCTGTCGACAAGCAGCGCCTTACGGGTGACGAGGTGCCGAACATTGCGATGGTCTCGGCCTACAACGACATGCTGAGTGCACACCAGCCCTTCGAAGCCTATCCGCAGCAGATTCGCGATGCGGCTCGCGAGCTCGGCGCCGTAGCGCAGTTCGCCGGCGGCGTCCCGGCCATGTGCGACGGCGTCACGCAGGGGCAGGACGGCATGGACCTGTCGCTGTTCAGCCGCGACGTCATTGCGTTGTCGACGGCGGTTGCGCTGTCGCACAACATGTTCGACGCCGCGCTGTGTCTCGGCATCTGCGACAAGATTGTTCCGGGGCTCATGATCGGCGCCCTGTCGTTCGGGCACCTGCCGGTGGTCTTCGTGCCGGCCGGGCCAATGGTCAGCGGCTTGTCGAACAAAGAAAAGGCGCGGGTGCGCGAGCGCTACGCGGCAGGCGAAGTCGGTCGCGAGGAGCTGTTGGCCAGTGAGTCGGCCGCGTATCACGCACCCGGCACCTGCACGTTCTACGGCACGGCGAACTCGAACCAGATGCTCATGGAGTTCATGGGCATGCAGCTGCCGGGCGGGTCTTTCGTAAACCCGGGCGCGTCCCTACGCCGCTACCTGACGGCCGAGGCCGTGCGCGTTGTGCTTGCGAACACCCATGGCGGTGACGGCTACACACCGGCAGGCAAGGTGATCGACGAGAAAGCTGTTATCAACGGCGTCATCGGCTTGCTCGCAACGGGCGGCTCGACGAACCACACGATGCATCTCGTGGCCATTGCGCAGGCGGCCGGCGTCGTCATCGACTGGAGTGATTTCGCCGAGCTGTCGCACGCCGTGCCGCTCCTGGCACGCGTCTATCCGAATGGCTCCGCGGACGTGAACCACTTTCATGCGGCGGGTGGACTCGGTCTCGTCATGCGCGAGCTGCTCGACGCTGGCCTCTTGCACGAAGACGTTACGACGATCCTCGGCGAAGGCCTGTCGCGTTTCCTCGTCGAGCCCTTGCTCGAAGACGGCAAGCTCGCCTGGCGTGATGCGCAGCGGGCGACACTGGATCGCGAGATCGTGCGCGGCGTCGCCGAGCCTTTCGACAGCGAGGGTGGCATACGCCTCGTCGAGGGCAACGTCGGCCGGGCAATCGTCAAGGTGTCCGCCGTCAAGGCAGAGCATCGTTCGATAGACGCTGAGGCTCGCGTATTCCATACCCAGGAGGCCTTCGTGGCGGCCTTCAACGACGGCGAGCTCGAGCGAGACTTCGTCGCCGTCCTGTCCTGCCAGGGGCCGCGTGCCAACGGCATGCCGGAGCTGCACAAACTGACGCCGTACCTTGGCGTGCTGCAGAACCGCGGTTTTCGCGTGGCGCTCCTGACCGATGGCCGCATGTCCGGCGCCTCGGGCAAGGTGCTGGCGGCGATCCAGGTTACCCCGGAGTCCGTCTGCGGCGGCGTGATCGGCAAGATTCGCGACGGCGACCGTATCGTCATCGACAGCGGTGAAGGCATCCTCGAGGTACACGCTGACGACGACGTGACGGCACGTGATGCCGTTGCCGTGGACCTCGCCGCCAATCGCTCCGGCATGGGCCGCGAGCTGTTCACGATGTTCCGCACCCAGGCCGGCGCCGCGGAAGCGGGCGCGTCGATCTTCTGAGGCTGACCGCGATGAAGGCAGAGGAGCTGCTCGAGGGCATACGCGTGGTACCCGTGGTCGTTGTCGATGACGTGGAGACCGCGGTGCCGCTCGCCGAGGCGCTGATCGAAGGTGGACTCCGCGCCATCGAGATTACGCTCCGGACCGATGCCGGCCTCGCTGCGATCGAGGCGGTCGCTGCCCGCGTACCCGACATGATTGTCGGTGCCGGCAGCCTGCGCACGCCCCTGCAGTGCGCGACGGTTGCGTCTGCTGGCGCTCGATTCGGCGTGAGTCCCGGCAGTACGCCAGGCCTCCTCGCCGCTGCAGCAGATGCATCCTTGCCTTTCATTCCCGGCGCCGCAACCGCGACGGAGATGCTGGCGCTCTACGAGTCCGGCATTACGCTACAGAAGTTCTTTCCTGCCGAACTCGCGGGCGGTGCGGCGTACCTGAAGGCCGTTGGCGCGCCGCTACCTGAGCTCAGCTTCATGCCGACTGGCGGTGTCTCGCCGGGTAATGCCGGTGACTATCTCGCGCTCGCCAACGTCAGCTGCGTCGGCGGCTCGTGGCTCGCGCCGGCCGACCGGCTGGCGGCACGCGATTTCGCCGCGATTCGTGAGTTGGCCAAGGATGCAAGCCGCCTCGGCGTGTGAGAGCATTTCGGCACGCTACACCACGGCAGGTAACATGGATGCTAGCCACCTGATCGGCGACATCGGCGGTACCAACGCGCGCTTTGCGCTCGCTGGCGCCACGCCGGGCTACCGCGAAGAGCACACCCTCCAGTGCGCCGACTTCGATACAGCGATCGACGCAATACGTCACTACCTCGATAGCGTGGGCGCCGGCGCGCCGGACGTCATCTGTCTCGCAGCCGCAGGCCCAATCGTCGACGGCACGGTCACGTTCACGAACAATCACTGGGTCATCAGCGCCGCCGAACTCGCCGACGTTTTCGGCATTGACGACGTTGCGCTCATCAACGACTTCGAATCGATCGCCTGGTCCGTGCCGGCGCTTGCCGACGACGATACGCAGAAGATCGGTCTGCCCGACGCCCGGCCGCTCGACGGAGAGGATTTCTCGGTGGCGATAACCGGTCCCGGGACCGGGCTCGGCGCCGTCGGGTTCAAGAAGCGCAACGGCGTATTCCTGCCCATTCCCGGCGAAGGCAGCCATAGCGGTTTTGCGCCGGAGACGCAGGTGCAGATCGAGATTCTCAAGGCGCTGCGCGGTCGTTACAGCCGCGTCTCCTTTGAGCGGCTGGTGTCGGGTCCGGGACTCGAAAACCTCTACTGGGCGCTGACGACGATTCACGGCGAGCAGCGGCCATCGCCAACGGCAGCAGAGATCTTTCACAAAGCGCAGGACGGCAGCGATGCGCGAGCCGTCGAGGCGGTGCAGGTGTTCTTCGAGGTGCTCGGACAGTTTGCCGGTGATCTTGCGCTAACGCTGAGCGCGAAGGACGGTGTCTTCATTGCGGGGGGCATTGCAAAGCGCTATCCCGAGATGCTCGAGGCGAGTCGATTCCGCTCGGGCTTTGAGAGCAAGGGGCGATTTCGGCCGCTCGTGGAGCGCATTCCGACGCGCCTGATTCTGCACGACAACCCGGGTCTGCTCGGCGCGAGCTTCTACGCGCTCGAGCGTTTCGGCGCGCATTAGGCCTGCCCGGCGTCGCTAGCCGGCTATCACCTCGCCGCTGCCCGCAGCATCCGACCGGGGATCGCGCGGCGTTGCCGTGATGCCTTCCTCATGGCGCGGGAACGCACTGGCGTCTATCGTTTCGAGATAGGCGTGCCAGGTGCCGTAGCCGATCACGGGCACAATGACGATCAGCCCAATGAACGCCGTGGCTACGCCGACGAGCAGCCCTGCGACGATCATCGCGAGCCAGACGATCATCGGAAACTTGTTGCGCAGGACGGCGTTCACCGAGGTGACAATGGCCGTCACGCTGTCGACGTCGCGGTGCATGATCATGGGCAGGGAGAAGGCACTTGCCGAAAACGTGACCCCGGCGAACACGGCACCTACGGCCGAGCCGAAAGCGAGAAACCCCGCAATCTCCTCGACGCTCGCCACGCCCTCGGTCGGGAAGAACACCGTCACCATGATCGCGGCGCGCGCCCAGACCAGGAAGATAACGAGCAGGACAATGGCGAATACGAGTTCGTTGCCGAGGTGGCGACGGAACGCCGCCTTGAGGCTGCGCCTGAGTGACGGCGTCTGGCCGCGTTCGAGCTGTGCGCTAATCGCATACAGGCCAACACAGGCGAGGGGGGCAAGAAACACGAAGCCGCCGAGCATGGCGAACATGATCCACTGGCTGCCACGAAACCAGGCAAGCAGCGAGACGACGCCGATCAGCGTTGCGCCGGCGACGCCGTAAGCCAGCGACTGCTGCGGCGCGGCAAGCAGGTCACGTACGCCCAGCCGCACCCAGCGGAAGGGCGCCGTCAGTCCCAGCGTGCGACAGGGCGCCACGAACGGCATTTCATTGATATCAACAGAATCGCTGCGGTTGTCTGTCATCGTCTCTCCCCCCGGATACGCGATCGACACGCTGATGTTCCGGCATGCGGCGCGGCAACGCAATTCGCGAGCTCGGCCAAGTTTTTGTGCGCTGCAAGGACAGCCGGCATAATGGCGCGCGGTCTCGCGCGGCGTGCGGTTATAAATCAATAATCACTAATGAATTCATGGGGATGACGCAATGGAGCTGAAGGGCAAGACGATTGTGATTACCGGCGGCGGCCGCGGGCTCGGTGCGGCAATGGGCCTCCGCCTCGCGCGCGCCTGTGCGAAGCTTGCGCTGGTCGATCTCGACCAGGCAGCGCTGGATGCCAGTCGTGATGCGGCGCTCGACGCCGGTGCCGAGGCTGTGAACACCTATGTCTGCAATGTTGCCCGTGAGGACGAGGTGGAAGCCCTCTTCGACGGGATTGTTGCTGACTTCGGTGCACTGGACGGCCTCGTCAATAACGCCGGAATCACCCGCGACGCCATGCTCGTCAAGTACAAGGACGGAGAGCAGGTCCAGAAGATGAGCATCGAGCAGTGGCAGTCCGTCATGGACGTCAACCTGACCGGGGTGTTTCTCTGCGGCCGCGAGGCAGCGGCGAAAATGATCGAAGGCGGCGCCGGCGGCTGCATTATCAACATTTCGTCGATATCGCGAGCCGGCAACATGGGACAGACCAACTACAGCGCCGCCAAGGCGGGCGTCGAGGCCATGGCCGTTGTATGGGCCAAGGAACTGGCGCGCCACGGCATACGCGCCGCGTCCGTAGCACCGGGCTTTATCGGTACGGAGATGGTCATGTCGATGAAGCCCGAGGCGCGCGAGCGGATCGCCGGGATGGTTCCGGCACGTCGCGTCGGCGATCCCGACGAAATTGCGTCCGCGGTGCAGTTCATCTTCGAGAACGACTACCTGAGCGGTCGCTGCATTGAAGTCGACGGCGCACTGCGTCTGTAGCGGCCCGCACAGGGGCTTTCGAAAGCGCGGCCCTAGTCGACGCGGGCGGCGAGTCGCAGCTGGAATGACGGCGTGCCGCCTGCTGCGATTCCGGCAAAAGTCCCGCCAAGCGTAATCCTCACGGCATCGACGCTGCTGTCGAAGCCATCGCCGTCTGCGACCGGGGTATAGCCGTAGCTCAAACCGCCATCGTTCGAGTAGTCGACCGCCAGGAGGCTGATGCCCGGGTCCACGGGTGACCCCGCCGTGTCGAGGATCACCGGCCCGCCCGGGTAGCACACCGCACTCACGCAGAGCGACAGGTTAGGGGGAATGTCATCGGTGATGCTGAGCGTATTCGCGTCCGGGGACAGCATGCCTTCATTGGCAACGTCGATGGAAAACTCCACGGTCGCTGACGGAATCGATTTCGGATTGGAGGTGCCGTTTACCGGGTCGCTGACCGCGCGCACGCGCTTGCTGATGCTGACGTCCACTGCGAAGCGAGCGTGGAACGCACGGCTGGCAGCGACAACGCCTGCCGCCTCACCCGTGTGACTGCGCTCTCCGTCGGCGTCGATATCCTCATCCACGGTCAGTCCGACGGCTGCCGCCGAGCTGCTGCAGCGGCGTAGCCAACCGCCGTTGTTGCCGGCGCGGGTGTTCATTGACGCGACGACAATCGGCGTCGCCGCGAACGCGGTGGGGTAGGCGACGCCAAAGCAGCCGTTATCCCAGCCGCGGACCGTCCGTCCCGAGGCCGTTGCCTTTAGTTCGACGGCCGAGTTGAATCGATCGATGAAGCCGAGTTCAAGCCCCGATTCGACGGCGAGGATGCCGATGTCTTCGGCGCTGGTAACACTTCCGTTGGTCGACTCGGCACGCTCGAGCGCAACCTGCAGCGATGAGGCCGAGACGTTCTGCACGGCCGCCTCGAGGAATGGCACTGAGGGAGTGCCCGGCGGATTCGCCGATTCGCTGCGTGTGGTCTGGATGCTCGCGAGCACGGCCGGTGCACCAGCGAACCCTGACGGCAGGCCGACCGTGTCCCAGCTGGTTCCGAGGAAGCGGCTGACCGTGGTCGCCGTTGTCCGCCGGATGGCGGCAACCCGGGAGCCGTCGGGGAACTCGTGCACGCCGGGCTCAATCGCGAGGTAGGCCGTCGGCATGGCTACGTGCGGGCCATCCGTCCCCGATGCTTCAGTCACCACGACTTCGAAACCTGTCGACGTGACGTTTCGGATGCGCAGCGTCGCAGGATCTCCGCCATCGCTGGTTGGCAGGATGAACACCAGGGGTGGCTCGGGGAAAGGGTTCAGGAAGTCGACCTGCGTCCACGTCGGGCTCACGAAGGTGTCCGCGACTGTGACAGGCGCCATTTCCAGCTCCCACGCGCGCGGCGCGGAAAGCGGCAGACACAACAGGACGGCCAGCGCCAGGCAGGCGCAGCGTTGATGACGGACGGCGATCATTGCCAGGCACGCATCAGCTAAAAACCGCACTCTAGCCCTGCCCGGAGCGTCCCGCCTAGGCCGCTGTCACAGCGCTGTTCACGAGCTTCGCAAACTGTGACGCCGGTCACGAGTGACCGCGTTGACCGCTTCTCCAGAGCCTGAAATTCAGGGGTTATTGCCAGTGACGCCATCTGCTAAAGTGCATGCGACATAATCATTAAAAATTCTGGGGAAGTTCTACGATGCGAGTCGTTTTCGTGCCGGTGGCCGACCGGCCTGAGGCCGCGCGCGCCCTGAGCAGCGCCTTCGTCATCGCCCGCCGGCTGGGCGCCAGCGTCAGCGGTTGTCACATGCGTCCGCACCGCCATTCCGATACGACGTTATCGCCCGGTTTCGCCGAGGCCGCCTGGCGCAAGAAGAGCACGAAGCGGGCGCCCGCCGCTGCCCGCGCACTGTTCGAGCAGATTGCCGCCGGGGAGGGCTTCGAGATGATTCGGCGGGCGCGTCCCAGTCCGGGTGCCCTCTGGTCCGAGAAGGTCGGCTCGCCCGATAAACTCATGGGTATCCTCGGTCCGCTCACCGACCTGATTGTTGTCAGCCGTCCCGAGAAGCGCGGCGGCGTCGCCGACATGTTCCTCAACTCGGCGATACTCCAGTCCGGTCGCCCCGTGCTGATGCTGCCGCAGTCCGGTCGCCGCACGGTCGGCACGCGGATCTGCATTGCGTGGAACCAGAGTGACGAGGCAACCCGCGTGGTTGCGTCGACCCTGCCGCTGCTGGCAGCAGCCGAAAAAGTCACGATCGTGACCAGTGGTCGCGAAGACCATCCGGGACCCAAGTCGACGCAGCTGGCCCAGTACCTGAAGTTCTATGGCATCAAGGCCGACCGCGTAGCAACGCGCGGCAGAGATGTCGAGAAGGAACTCGTGTCGACCTGCCGCGAACGAGGTGCGAACCTGCTCGTCGCCGGCGCCTATAGCAAGCGCCGCTGGCACCAGAAGATTTTCGGCGGCACGACCGAATTCCTGATTCACAAGTGCCGCCTGCCTGTCTTGTTGCAGGACGGATAAACACCAGGGAGACAACGCATGAGTGTAGCCAAACACATCGAAATCACCGCAGGCTCGTCCAAGAGCTTCGAGGCGGCCATTGAGAAAGGCATCCGCAAGATTGCCAAGACGGTCAAGAGCATCGAGGGTGCCTGGGTCAAGGAGCAGAAGGTCGTCGTCAAGGGCGACGCCGTCGCAGAGTACCGAGTCACAATGAAAGTCACGTTTATCGTCAAGTGATCGCGCCGCCGCGCCATCACGGGAACTATCCAAAGGAGAATAAGCAATGCCCGGTAAGTTCGAACTCTACAAAGACAAAAGAGGCGAGTTTCGCTTCAGGCTGAAGGCGGCCAACGGCCAGAACATCCTGAGCAGCGAAGGCTACGAGAAGCGCGCCAGTGCGGTTAACGGCATCAAGTCCGTGCAGAAGAACTCGCAGGACCCGAAACGCTTCGAGAAAAAGCAGACGAAGTCCGGCGGCTACAACTTCTGCCTGAATGCAACCAACGGCCAGGTGATCGGCACGAGCCAGGTCTACAAGTCATCGTCAGGCTGCTCCAACGGCATGAAGAGCGTCGCCAATTGCGCGCCAGGCGCGGCGGTGGTTGATCTGACAGCGTCGTAAGCCGCGTATAGCCTGTCTAGAGCCCCGGTCAGCCAATGCGCTGGCCGGGGCTTTTTTGTTGCTGACGGTCAACCGAATGGAGGCTCAGCCGTTAGGGAAGGGAAGACAGTCATTCATCAGCAGGGAGCACGCAGCATGAAACTCGCAGCAGCAATCGGCATTGTCATTATGTCAACTTCTACGCTTGCGACCGCCGTGGCGGACGAGATGGAATCCGATACCGTCGCCGACAGGATCGAGGCGCGCGGAGACCATATCGAAGGGCGTCTCGACCACCGAGGTGATCGCATCGAAAACCGAACGGACGAGCGGGGTGACCGTATCGACACCCGGCTCGACGAGCGCGGTGACCGCTACGATAGTCGCAAGGACGCGCAGGGCGACCGGATCAACGATCGTCTCGACGTTCGTTCAGAGCGCGCCGCGGAGGCCGGCCGGGATGATCTTGCCGGGCACCTCGATCGCAAGGGCAATCGCATCGACAGTCGGCTGGACAATAAAGGCGACCGCGTCAATGCACGCCTCGACCAGCGCGGTGATCGAGCCAATCAGCGACTGGACCGTCGCGGCAGCCACGCGAACGGGCGCCTCGATGCCAAGGGTGAGCGAGTAAATGCCCGCCATGATCGGTCGGCGGAGCGCGTGCGGAAACGGCAGTAGCGAGAGGACTCGACGGCGAGGCCCGGTGTCAGGACGATGTCGGGCCTTTCGTCATTGTTGAAACACAGCGATTCCAATCGCTCGCCGCCCTGCAGGCGGTTTCGCTAGTTCTGGCGTTCGCTCAGCGGCTGCAGGTAGAACTGCTGCCCGTCGAACTCGAACGGTACCCAATCCTCGGGTACCTCGGCCGCACAGAAGTCCTGGTCTGCGAAGCGGGTCAGGTAGCCGTCACAGACTCTCGCGCCGTTCTCTTCCCGCCACTCGCCCGACGGTAGTTCCTCGTCGGCAAGATAGTCTTCGAGCGCAGGGAGCCGGTCCGCCCGGAAGTCCGGCGGCAGGGTGCGCCCATTGGAAAGCGATTCGGGCTCTTCTCCTGGGCTGCAGCCGCAGAGGCACAAACACGCAAGCACCATGGCACCTGAAACCAGTTGATGTTGCCTGTGAGGATCCGCAGTGCTCATGTCAGGAAGGCACGCCGAAAGTGTTTGAAGGCGCAATTATAGCCGGCGCCCGAACATGGCCTTGAGCACTCACATTTGCGTCTCGTGCGCTGCGCGAGATGCGCGGCAATACGCGTGCCGGCAACTCGCGGCAAAGGACCTGCTACCCCTCGTTTTCCCGCGCCAACGTGTAGTATGTTCGCACCCTTGTAGAAACGCGCTAGCAATAGATACGTTGCGATAGCCGGAGCCCGGATGATCTTGTTCCTCAAGGAGCTGAAGCGACGCAAGGTGATTCGCGTCGGCAGTGCCTATATTGCCGTCGGCTGGGGCCTGGTCCAGGTCATCGCTGAGTTCGGCAGTGGGCTCAACCTGCCCGCGTGGTTCAACAACGCCTTTATCGTGTTCGTGCTGGCGGGCTTTCCGCTCGCGCTGCTCCTGGCCTGGGCCTTCGAGGTCACGCCGGATGGCGTTACGACGACAAGCAGCGCCTCTGCCGATACGCCACAGCCGCGGCTGCAGGTCGTCGATTTCGCGCTGCTTGGTGCCATGGTCGTTGTCGTTGGTATTGTGGCCGCGGGGCTGTTTCGCGATGCTTCCGCGCCTACGGTCGCGCTTCCCGCTGCCGAAGAGCCACCGTCCATTGCCGTGCTGCCTTTCGCAGATATGTCCGACACGGGCGACCAGGCGTATTTTTCGGACGGCTTGTCCGAAGAAATCATGAACGTGCTGGCGAAAGTGGACGGCCTCAAGGTCGCGAGCCGCACCTCGGCGTTTTCGTTCAAGGACTCGGGCAAGAGCGTGCCTGAGATCGCGAGCGTGCTTGGCGTGGCGCACGTGCTGGATGGCTCGGTCAGAAAGTCCGGTGAAAACCTGCGAATCACCGCGCAGCTGGTCCGCGCCGAGGACGGCTTCTACCTCTGGTCTGAGACCTACGACCGCAGGCTCGACGACGTGTTTGCGATCCAGGACGACGTTGCGAAGCGCATACTCGAGGCAATGGAGTTGTTCGTCGGCGCCGGGGCTGCGCAACTGGCCGTAGAGCGTGGCGACATTACCGCATTCGACCTTGTGCTTCAGGCCCGGGAAGCGTCGTCGAGCTACTCTACCGATGCACTCGAAAGTGCAGCCGTATTGTATCGCGAGGCTATCAATATCGATCCCGAATACGCGCCCGCGTACATCGGGCTGGCCACGATACTGATGCTGAACTCGGACGCGCCGGGTGGTTCAGGGACTCGCAGGGCAAAGGAAGCGCTCGAGGAGGCGTGGCCCTTCCTGAAGCGCGGTCGCGAGCTTGCACCCGACGATCCCAAGGGCTGGTTGGCGCTCGCACTGTACTACCAGTACGGTGGGGAGTTCGATGCTGCGGAGGCGGCGTACCAGAGGGCGGCCGAGATTCAGCCAAACATCGGCCTTAACAACTATGCGTTGTTGCTACGTAGTATGCGTCGCCTGCAAGAAGCCATAGCAGTGCTGGAGGACGAGCTCGAGTTGGACCCTGCATCGGGCGCTGTTCGATCGAACTTGCTCGGACTCTACGTCGAAGTTGGCAAGATGGAGGAGGCGCGTAGAATTGTCGAGGAGGCCGCGCGAGCCTTGCCCGACGAGAAAGGGCTCTTTTCTGCCAAACGGATCGAGGCCTTCTATGAGGTCGCGTCGGGGAACTGGGCCAATGGCATCAGGTTGTATGAGTCCGTGCTCGAGGAGACTCCCGGCGTACAGCAGGTGATGCTCATGTTAGGGTTTGAGTACCTGAATCTCCGCGCCTACGACGAGGCTTCACTAGCGGGATCGCCTATTATCATGGCGGCAGCGATGGCGTTTCAGGGTGCGCCTGAACTGCCGCTCCAGCAGCTTATCGGCATTATCGATTCAGGTGTACAGGATCCGACCGTACACACTGCGACAGTCTATTTCGCCGCGATGGCGGGGGAGTGGGGCATCATTGCGGACAAGATCGTGCCCGCTTTCCCGAACGAGAGAGGGCTGTCCGCTTGCGAGATTCCCGGTTTTCCTCATGACATCGTCATGGTTGCCTACAAGCGACTGGGGCGACAGATCGCTGAGGACGAGCTCCTAAGGTGCTGGAGCGAGGTCGTTGAACGTCGAAGAGAGGAAGGCATCCATCGCTACACCGCGGACTCATCCCAGAGCGAAGGTATGTTGCGGTGGTTTCGGGGCGAGCCGGATGCTGCAATCGCAACCCTGGGAAAGGCTGTCTCTGAACGTCGCTTTAGTGATCCTGCGCTTGACCTGCGCTTCGCGATTGCAGGCATTCTTGAGGACCCGCGAGGCAGGGAAATCCTCGAGCAATACTTCGTACACATCAACCGCGAACGGGGCAAGCTCGACCTTGAGCCCGTCGAGATCCCGATTGCTCCCTAATTGATCGACGCGAACCGTGCGCATGATCGCCGGTCCATTGGGGCAACCTGAGCAACACTGCTACGCGGCGCCCGAAGCCGGCGAGGCTAGTCCGCTGGTTGCGACAGCAAGAGTCGGACAGTTTGCTTCAGCCCGTCAGCGTCAGACTCGTCATAGCGCAGCACGATGTCTGCCCGACCATCACCGTTGATATCGTCAGTGTCGACAAGTTCACCGTTTCGCGGCAGAACAACCGCGAGGGCCGACGGGGTCTTGGCGAACAGCGTCTCAGTCGGCTCGCCGTGATAGTACGACAGGCGGCTACGATCCGTCTGTACCACGAGATCCTGCAGCCCATCGCCGTCGAAGTCTGCCACCTCGATCGCCGGAATATCGACCTGACCCGTCGAGCGACTGAACCTTACCTTGGTCTTGGCGACGAAATTGGCTGCCTCTTCGTAGCGATCGTCGTCGGTCATCCTGTGGAAGTGAATCTCGACGCCGACAGAACCGGCGATCAGCGCGCGGATCACGCGTCCGAAGGACAGCTTTGCCTTGCGCACGACAAGGTCCTGTTTCCCGTCGCCGTTGATGTCTGTCTCGATCAGGTCAAACTGCAGACCTTCAGATGCAATAAGCGCATCTTCCTGTGGCAGGAACTCGACCTTGCCATCGCCGGCGCGACCGAGGTGCAGGCTGAACTCGTTGCTGCGATCGAATACCCCTTCGCTGTAGGCGGCCTCGGCAATGAGGTCCGGGATGCCGTCTCCGTTGAGATCAGTGATTGATTCGATGTCGCGCTCCGTCAGGCCATTGAGATCGACAGAGCCACGATTGTCCTCCAGTCGCTGGATTTCTTCCTTCGACAGCACGCCGAGCCCTGATGCCCTTTCGACCGGGTCGCTCGCATATTGCGCAGCGGGGTCCTGCGCATAGAAACCGATGGTATCGCCGCTCCAGTAGAGCAGGTCGGGAAGCTCGTCGAAGTTCATGTCGCCGGTAAAGAGGTCCCGGGCGGAAAACGTCACGTCCCCCTCGCTGAGCTTCATCAGAACGCTCTGCTTAAGCAGGCTCTCGTCGCCGAAGCGCCCACCGGCTTGCTGCAGGCTTACGCGGTAGCCGTCGAAGTCCGGCAATCGAAGATCGTCGTAGCCGTCAGTATCGAGGTCAGTGAGAAAGTCGAGTTGTGAAATCGCCCCATCCCGCTGCTGACGGAAATAGGAACTGGCGTCGCGCCATTTCCTGAGCGAGCGGCTGTCGAGATCGTAGCGCAGGATCTCACCGGGCCGCAGAAAGAGGAGTATATCCTTGCGGCCAACGCGCCCGACGTCGAAGGCGAGCTCGGTACTCTCCGGCTGCAGGTCAGCCACAAGGCGTGCGCCGGGTGTTGCGTCGCCGCTAACGGCGAAGACCAGGACCCGCCGATCGAAGTCTTCATCTTCGCCGGCAATGACCAGGTGAATGTCATCGGAGTCGTCCAGGCGCGCAATCAGCGGTCGCTGTGTGACGTTCAACCCGACATCGATAACGACTTCGGCGAAACGGGGTATGTCGCTGGCAAGTACCGGGGCTGTGACCGGGCACAGCATCAGCACCAGAAAACCAGGCCAGTATCTATTAAGCAAGGTGTGATCCTCGGTTGTCTTGGTCAGGGGCCACTATCTGTCCTGCGTGCTGTCGTCTGACATCACCTGTCGCCGCGAGTGCCGTCTCTCGTTCTTCAGCGCAGCGATGACCCACCCGCCGGGCAAGACGCAGGTGGAACGATGGCTGCGGCGGGTTTGGTCGAGTATCGTGTATGTCGCGCGTCGTTGCTTTGCGTGCAACAAACGATGCGGGGAGGCGAGATGGTCGAACGAATTGCGCTTCTGGCTTTCACCTTTGCCATGACGGCATGCGCGTCGTCGCCGCCCGAAGCGCTCTCGAGTGAAGGCACGACTGCCGCCGGGACTGAGCCGGTCGCTGCTGCCGACATCGGGTCGGAGGACGAGGTGATTTGTCGTCGTGAGAAACGCGAAGGCAGTAATTTCACACGCAAGGTCTGTTACACGCGGGCCAACGTAGAAGAGAAGGCGGCGAGGGACCAGAACACGATGCGCCAGATGCGCGCACTGAAATCCAGTTCCTTTACGGTGTTAAACTAGTACGCCCTTGGCCTCTATGTCTCGTTGACGCGCCTCCAGTTCTGCCCGATACAAATAAATGCAATGCATCCATCGACCTTGAGATCGTTGCCTTTCACCTTCAGCTTCGACCTGTAAATCTTGTCCTTTTCGGGATGCCAGATTGTGCCGCCGGAGAACGAAACCCCGTCGTCGGACCGCATGTCCCTGATCATCAGCTTCCCAAGGTGTTCGTAGTCGGGCTCGATTCCGTCTTTTGAGAATGCTGCCGCAATGACTCCGCAGGTTTTCGTTGCGTCGGATTCACAGGGACCTATTCTCACTTCCAGGTGCCCGCCCGAGTCGCCTTCCTCGGTGCTCCAAACGCCATCAATGCCTTCTGCCGCTGCGAAGGTGCTGGCTGTGAGCAGCAGCAACAGCCACGTGAAACGATACATACGAACCCTCCTTCCTTTGGGTCAAAAAGTCTTGCGGAACACTCGCAGCCGGCCCTGGAGTAGCCGGAGACTCATGGCCCGATCAAGCGCATCCGGATATCGCGAGCTGTGGCGGAAACCAGGATCGCGATGCTGTGCGCGTTAGCGTCGAGCAGCAGTCCCTAGCGGTTCGACTCTGAAAAGATATCGGCGTCTGAACCGTCATTCAATGACCAGTCGTATTTTCGATAGCGACGTTTGTACCCTTTGGTGGACGCCTGCTGTAGCTGCGCCGCCAGTTGGGGCTCGGCGAATTGCGCCAGATAGGTGTACAGGTCGTTCGGGAAGTCCTTCTCATACCAGTCGAATATCTTGTTCAGGTATACAGCATTCGCGTCGACCCGCACATTGCCCGGATCATTCACGAAGTCGTGCGCTGCCCTGACCAGTTCGTCTTCTGACCAGTCGGAGGGCTTCAGCACCGGGCATGAACCGCTTGCGCAGTTCAGAGCGAAATGCAGGCGTGGGTCGTTCTGCGAGCGTAGAAAGGACTTTTCGAACTTGAGCAGGTTGGTCCTCTTGCCGCCGACGACGATTTCCCGATCGTAGAAGAAGCCTTTGCCGGGTATCAGGCGTGACGTCAGGGACAGCTTAACGTCCTTGACGCTGTCCAGCGGCCAGTAATCCAGAACCGCGTCCACGATCAGGGCGTTGTAGCTATTAATCCAGTATCGGTTCCTTGATGCCTTGTCCGGGAACAAGCCCGGATGGCTGTCCGGACTTACCTCGGCGATCATGGCTACCTGCCGGTCCAGGGCCGCCATGTCCTCTGCCGACGCCTGCCACGCGGCGTAGTCGACGCTGTCGTCAACAACGTAGCGACCTAGTAGTGCCAGGAACACGTCGTCCGAGTAGGCGGAATCCGCCTGGTCGCCGGCGTCAGAAGCATGGCTGTTTGGAAGGGTTGTCATAAGCGCTAGAACTACAGTGGTTAAGCTGGCCTGGATCCATCGCGACACTGTCGTTTCCTCGTCAACCGGCTGTTGTTCACAGGAAGACCGGGCAAAGGCGGTATTTCATACAGACTGGCTGTCGCCGGCCCTGTGTCGACACCGGTGGCTCAATGATCCTTGGACGATCAAGACGCTATGAGCTCTGATCCATCCGCCAGACGGCGACGATCGTGCGCAGCGGCACAGTTTCGTTGGCGCTTGAGCGCATCCGTTCCTGTTTGACCGTCCGGAGCGCCGAACTCGGCCGGAAGCGGTGCCAGGCGCCTCTACTCCGCCGCCTCGCGAAAATCCCAGTCCATCTCGGCAGCAAGATAAACAAACGCAGCGTACGCGGCGACATTCTGGTTCAGCTTGTCCTTGTCGATCTTGTCGAAGGTGTCGTCCGGCGTGTGGTGAAGGTCGAAATAGTCCCAGCCGTTTTGCCGTGGCGAGACCACCGGGACGCCCAGGCGCGGCAGCATGGAAATGTCCGGCCCGCCAGACGCCCGGTTTGAGCCCGGCGCAATGCCCAGTGGCTCGAGCATCTGCTGGATGGCACGTGCGTAGGGCAGTGCACCACCACCAAAGCGCGTGTCGAACCGCCAGATCCTGTCGGCACCAAAGTCACTTTCTGCCGCCAGCATGTGTTGGTCCATCTCGTCTGCGTGGCGTTCTGCGTAGGCGCGTCCACCGAGGACGCCGACTTCCTCGGCTCCGAACAACACGACGCGGATCGTACGTCGTGGCGCTTCGTCAAGTGACAGGATGAGGTGCGCGGCGCCAACGATGATGCCGCATCCTGCGCCGTCATCAACGGCACCGGTTCCGAGGTCCCAACTGTCGAGGTGGCAGCCGATCAGCACGATTTCTTCCGGGCGCTCACGACCCACAACTTCAGCAATGACATTGCCTGACGGCGCCTCTGATTGTGTTTCGACCTGAATGTCCACGTGCACCTTTACCGGGCCCTTCTCCAGCAGGCGCGTGAGTTGCTCGGCATCGGGCGGCGATACGGCTGCAGCAGGTCCATCACCCACGGCTGCACTGCGCGCCATCATGCCTGTGTGGGCGAAGCGTCGTGTTTGTGTGCCAACCGAGCGGATCAGGCACGCGACACCGCCTTTCTCGGATGTTGTCGATGCGCAGTTACGGCGCTTGCGCACGGCCATGCCGTAGCCCGATCCGTCCTGCGTGCGCGTCATTTTCTCGTCAATGAAAACGATCTTGCCGGCAACGATATCCGTGCTCGCCTCGCGCAGCTCGCTCATGCTTTCGAAACGAATCAGTTCGGCTTCTACACCGCCCGCAGGCGTTGAGGTCGAACCACCGAGCGCCGTAATGACCATCTCCTGTGGCGCGGGCGAAACGACGCTGCCCCGGTCGACTTGCCGTGACCAATAGGGAATGACGAAAGGCTCATTACGGATATTCGCAAAGCCAAGCTCGGCGAGTTCCCGGCTTGCCCAGCTGCGCGCCCGTGCTTCTGCTTCCGATCCGGCCAGTCGCGGACCGACTTCCGTCGTCAGGTCACGAACGAAGGTGTAGCCCACTGTGTCGCCGCGGCCTCGCTGAATCAATGATTCGGCGTTCTCGCGAACCGTGTCAGGAATCTCCGCGACGTCCTGTGCCTGCACAAGCGGCGTCAACAAACACAGGCTTACAGTCCATAGTCTGAGCATGAGCGCTCTACTCCGTAACGTCATAGTCTATTGTCGTCCCGGCCGATGTCCGTTCTCGGTCGGGAGGGGCGAGTATAGCGACTGGCCGTCTCCAGACCCTGCCGGAAAGGCACTGGGAATCTTCGGTGAATTCGACGTTTGTCCTGAAGACGGTATCCCAAGGTAGGACTGGTCGAGTCAAGCCCGCATCGAAGTGAGATGGGAACCTGACCGCTGCTTCCAAAGCGGCGCGGCAGCGTGCAGGCAAGTCCAGCCGGCCGGGCGCGGGATTCAGGCCGCAGGGCCTTTCCGGCCACCGCGGAACGCCAGCGCGAAGCAGCTCAACGCACCTATCGGGAAGAGCCAGGGCCAGGCCAGGAGCGGCGCGTCGAAAGCCACGTCCGGCAGGAATCCCAGCAGCTCGGGTTCGTTGATAAGCAGCACGATGACGATGCTGAGTAGCACGGCCCGCCCAATACCCTCTACCCGGTAGTCCCGGGCAGCGATACTGAGCATGAAGAGCCCGAGCATAGGGCCCCACGTATAGGTGGTCATCGAAAAGGCGAGTGTCACGAGGTCGAGCTGGCTTGCGGAGAACTGCCAGGCGGTCAGGGCGAGGACCACACCCCAAAGAATGACGAGAAACCGCGAGGCCTTGAGCAAATGGGCCTGGTCGGCATCCGGTCGCAGGTACGGCTGATAGAACATCGTCAGCGAGATCTGCGACAGGGCCGCCAGGATCGAATCGAGGCTCGATATGGCGGCGCTCAGAACGCCGGCAATGAGAAGGCCTTTTAGTCCGACGGGAATCTCTGTGACGATGAACGCCGGAAACACTCTATCGCCGCGTTCGGCAACGAGCTCTGCGAACTGACCGGGTAAGGGGTTGATCTGGTAAAACGCAAAGAGGCCCGCGCCGACGGTCAGCATCAGCGCCGGAACGAATTCGCCTATCGTGCTCCAAAGCACCGCCTTCTGCGCCTCGTGCTGGTTCTTGCAGCACAGGAGTCGCTGTACGAACAGGTGATCGGTGCCGTAAACCGCGACGTTCTGGAATGGCATGGCAATGAGTGCGGCCCAGAACGTGAATGCAATACGCGGATCCGTTGAAAAATCGAAGGCTTCAAACTTGCCCGCGTCCTGTCCTACCGACACCAGCGTCGGCCAGCCGCCAGGCAGGGCATCGGTCACAAACACCAGTGCGGCGATGCCGCCGGCGATCAGCACGAAGAACTGCACGAAGTCGGTCCAGATCACAGCGGCGACCCCGCCCATCCAGGTCCACAGGACGGAGAAGATGGCAATGACGGCAATACTCTCGGCAAGTGTCCAGCCGGTAATGATCTCCAGCACCAGCGCTGTTGCATAGACCCGTACGCCCTGTCCGAGGATGCCGCCAAGAATGAACATGCCAGCGGTCACGCGCCCGACAACCGGCCCCAGGCGATCACTCATGTAATCGTAGGGGCTGTAGAACTCTTTCTCGTAGTAGAGCGGCACGAGGAAGCGCGCGACGAGTATTCGGGCGATGACGCCGCCGATAGCGAGCTGAAGATAGGCGAAACTGCCGTCCGCAGCGTACACCAGCGCCGGTACGCCAATGAACGTAACGGCGCTGATTGTGGTCGCGATCGTAGACGCCGTAACGGCGTACCAGGGCAGGCGCCGGCCGCCGAGAAAGAAGTCCCTGGTGGTCTCCTGCCGGCCGCGCAGCCGGTGGCCAATGAAGGTCGTGCCGGCCATGTAGGCGACGACGACCGCCCAGTCCCAGGCGCTAAACACCGGCGACTTTGAGCCGGCGACCCGCACCGTCGCCGGGATACACCCTGTTGTTGGCTCCGGGGTACGCGTAGCCGTTGATCAGCACGCGACGGTAGCTCGTCGACCTGTTCTCGAAGCTCGCATGAGCGGTGTAGGGCCCGAAGAACAGGGTGTCGCCGGCGCTGGCGGTGATTGTCACGGCATCGGCTTCGTTAAATAGCGGCGGCAGGCGGGTGGAACTGTCCGCGTCGTCGTAATCGTGATGACCGAAGTCGACGCGACCCCATCGGCAACTTCCCGGAATGAACTTGAGCGGCCCGCTGTCGGGCGTCATGTCATCCATGACAATCAACGTCTGCACGAAGCTTCCACGTCCGTTGACGTCCTGCCAGGTGCCGTTGCCCTTGTCGCGATGCTGTACGTCCTGGTGCCAGCCGAAGACTACGCCGTCGTGTGGGCGCTTGAAATGCGCCTGGCACAGCAGCTGTTCCAGCTCGCCGCTGCCGAGCAGCTCTGCAGCCGGCGCGGTCAGACGTCGATCCGCGCCGATCTCGAGCAGGTAGGGCTGTGTTCCGCCGGCCCAGACGACCCGCTTGATAACCTGCTGGCCGTTCTTTTCACCAAGAACGAAGTGCGAGCCCTGGCAAAGGCCGGTTTCCTTAAGCCCGTCCGCGAGCGTCTGGAGACTGTCGAAGCAGCGTTTCATCCGTTCGACTTCGGTATCCGAGAAAAGCGATTCGCGTACGATCCAGCCAGTCTCGAAAAAGGCGTCCACCTCGTTGTCGGTCAGCACCAAGCACCGTCCCCAGTCTCCCGATTCGGCGCGGCTAGTATCGCATCGGTCGGATGCGGGTGTAAGGCCCGATACGCAGCCGTAACGACATACGACGGCTCCTTTCGGCGCCGCCGCTCCACCTGCGGTCGACAGCGCTATCGAGACGCCACCCGCGGCCGAAACGTCGAAACAGTCAAGCCCCAAGACCAAAATTCAGACGGCAGGAATCAGGGGTCTGACCCCTGCTGGCTTAAGTCACCCTGGATGTCGCCTTTGGATCGCGCGCCGTCTGTTCCTCTCAGGAAGTGAGCGCTGCGACTCTCGACTAATCGCGGTCAGTTGCTGCCGGATTGCGCACCGCGTAAGCGTTTCCACCAGCGCCACGAGCCTGCTATCGCAACCAAAGCAAAGACTGACCAGGCGGCGATAGCGATACCGAATGGGCATCTTGCGCTCTTCTCTTGATCCAGTTCGAGAAAGAAGATCAAGAACGGAAAGAATGGAACGAATACAAACGCCAACCACCCGAGCTTCTTACACGCCATGTAAGCGAAAAAGCTCGACACCGCCGTGATCAGCCAAAGCTCCCCGTTGGGTACGATCTTCATCACCAGAAATGAGGCAATCGTAATACCGAGAACAAGCACTATCGAAAGAGCGTCTTTCAGGGAAGCGGGCACCTCAAGCCAGGAGTGAGTCAGCAAGATATCAAGCGGCCGGATTGAGTCCTTGGCGGCCCCGATCTTACCGTGAAAGCAGGCGTTGAGCGCTTGCGCCTCCACGATGAGCGGCCATGTCACACCGTCTCGACAGCACCTTTGTCGTGCCGACTGCTGCGTATCCGGCGCTACCGCACCCGCACGCGAAGCCGTAGTGAAAACTCCCGGTTGGTGCCGCTGTCGGCCGGACTGAAGCTGCCGGTCGGGTTGACGCGGAGGAAGCGCACGGCGGCATCGAAGCCGTCGCCATCGGCAACCGGTACATAGTTGTAGTCGATGCCGTCGATCGAGAACTCGAGGCTGTCGGTCGGGTCGCCGGGTCCGCCGTAGAAGTAGCTGAGGCCGCTTGCTGCTGCGCCTGTGCCTTCGGAAAACTCGACCGGGCCGCTGTTCGGGCCGGTAAGGTCGCCGACGAACAGGTCGACGTTGGCGGGCAGCGGCTCGACGACGACGAGTGAGTCGGTATCCGTGCTGCCTGCGCCGGAGTTGATTGCCGTCAGGACGTATTCGACCCAGGCACCGGGAATAGCCTTGGCGTTGTTGGTGGTGTTGACCGGGTCGAACACGGTCAGTGCTGACTTCGTCAACGCGAGCACGGGCGAAATCGATTCGGGCGTCAGTATGAGGGACGGTTCTTCGCCGACGTAGCGGCGAACCAGGATGTTTCTTACGCGCCCTCGTTCCTGCGCCGTCATGATCGCGACAAAGCCGCGATTGGTGTTGTCGGCGACGCCGTCGCTGCCGGCGACCTGCAGGTTGCTCGCAGCGGGGAAACCAATGGCGTCCCAGTTGTCCGCATCGTCTTCGTCCCAGAAGGCAAGTTGTGTCGGCGTTACCGACCAGGCGGCGAGCCCCTGTCGCCGCCAGCGATTACGGATGACGTCGCCCGGGTTCGTGCCTGCAACGACAATATTCGTGCGCTCGTTCTTGATGATGCTGCCGTCGTGCACGTAGCCGTCGGTCGTGCAGCCCGAGTTCGGTCCGGTGTTCGGCAGCTCACCGCGATTGCTCGCGTAGTAGTTGTCGGAGGATTCGCTGCCGCCCGAGCCGCTCGAAATGGTGCCGCGCACCAGGAGGCCCGTGGTCATGTTCAGTGGATAGCAGCGTTCGTGGCGGAACTCGGCCTCGATGTAAACGTCGCGCTCGTCGACGTTGCGGCGGTAGCCGCTCGTGAAGTTGTCGCCGTTGTTGTAGCGATAGGCGTTGCCCACATGAATCAGTGAATCGTCCCACCCGGTGCCGTGCCACGGGTCGACGCGACCGCGAACGTAAGCGGCCTGGCGGTTGATGCTGGCGTCGTCGAACCAGAGATACACGTTGGTTTCGTTCAGACCGGGTCCCGCGCCTGCTGCCGGGTTGTTGTGGTAGAGGTAGTAGTTGTCGTCGACGGCGCTTGCCGCAATGTCCGCCGTCAGCATGAAGCGGATGTCGGTCTGCGCGGAGTTGCAGTCGAGTACGTGGCTCGGCAGCTCGACCCAGCCAAGGCCGTCGTAATAGAGGATGCGCAGATCGTCGCAGTCCGCTTGCATGAGCCCGGCGCTAATGAGCGCCGCGGTGTCGAGCGCCGGGATGCGCGCCGTGTAGCCGTCGTAGCCCCGGTCAGGCGATACCGGGCCCGTGTTGACCGCAATATTGAAGCGGTCGCGGTAGGCCGTATCCCACCACAGCGTCGTAGCGGCCTCCGCACTGGATACGGCACCGGCAACGAGCAGGACGATTGTTGCGAGTCTTGGAAGCACGCGGCCAATATACGTCAAAGCTGCAGGATTTCAGCCACTTGCGTCACGTTACCGGCTGTGAGCCATGCCCTCATGCGGCGCGATACCACGTGATGCCGTCCTCGTCGTCCCAGGCCTCAACGCTGCCGGCCTGGCGGTGATAGTTGAGGTGGGCGATCGCCTCGCCCGTCGCCATGATCAGGTCATCGGAGGCCACCCGACGGCGGAACAGGGCAGGAAAGACGTCGACGGCGCGTCGCGGCTCGTCGAGGTGCCCGAGAAGGCGCTCGAGTCGCCGCTGATGCTGCCGGATCATCGCCTCCAGCCGCTGGTGCACGCCGCGAAACGGCTTGCCGTGCGCCGGCAGGACGAGCGTATCTTCCGGTAGTTCGTCGCTGAGGCGTGCGAGCGACGTCAGCCAGTCGGCGAGGGGGTTCGCATGCGGTTCGGTCGGGAATACGCTGACGTTGGGGGAGATGGCAGGCAGAATCTGGTCGCCGGCAATGACGAGGCGACGCTCGGCATCGTACAGGCAGGCGTGTTCCGGGGAATGCCCGCGGCCCACGATGACCCGGAAGTCGTGCTCGCCTATCGTAATCTGCTGCTGGTCCTTAAGGCGTTCGTAGGCCTCGGGCAGCGGCGCCACCATGCGCCCGAAGAACCCGAAGATCTTCTGGTAGGCGTCGAGCGCCTCAGGCGGAAAGCCTGCCGCCTTGTAGAAGTGGATACCTTCCTCCGGCGCCGGCCGTCCCGTGTCAGCGACGAGGATGCGGCACAGCATGTATTCCTCGCGCGTCATCCACAGGTCGACGTCGAAACGCTCTGTCAGCCAGCCGGCGCAGCCAACGTGATCAGGATGCAGGTGGGTCACCAGCACTCGGGTAATCGTTGCTCCGTCCAACCCGGCAAACACCTGCTCCCATGCGGCGCGCGTCATCTCGGTGTGGATGCCAGTGTCGACGATGGCGTAGCCGTCGCCATCCCGAAGCAGCCACAGGTTGATGTGGTCGAGGTCGAAGGGCAGGGGCATCCGCAGCCAGGTGAGGTCGCGGTCGACCGCGGTGGTCTCGCCTGTGGGTGGTGCTTCGGCGAACGCATACTCGATTTCGGCCATGCCCGGAGTCTCTCATGTTGCAGTGCGAAAAGCGCGTAGCGGCGCGGTTTCAGGACGACGATTGGCGCGAATTCGAAAATGCCCGCCGCCGAATCCGGCTACACTTTCGGCTGCAACGCCCGGGATCCCGGGCGGCATTCGGAGTAACCATGAGTAATGCCACGATCAAAGCCGTGCCCGACCTGCCGGACCGGCAAAGTTCCTATTCCTACGACGAGCTCCTGAAGTGCGCTTCTGGCGACCTCTTCGGTATGGACAATGGCAAGCTGCCGCAGCCACCCATGCTGATGACCGACCGTATCAGCCTGATCAGCACTGACGGTGGCAAGTATGGCAAGGGTGAGCTGCGCGCCGAGCTCGATATCAAGCCCGATCTGTGGTTCTTCGATTGCCACTTCACGGGCGACCCGGTCATGCCCGGCTGTCTCGGGCTGGATGCGCTGTGGCAGCTCGTTGGCTTCCACCTCGTCTGGGCCGGCTACGAGGGCCGGGGTCGAGCGCTCGGCTGCGGCAAGGTCAAGTTCACGGGCCAGGTCCTGCCCAAGTCGAAGCTCGTGACCTACCAGCTGGATATGAAGCGGGTCATCGACCGCAAGCTGGTCATGGCAATCGCGGACGGTACGATGTCCGTTGACGGCCGCGAGATCTACACGGCCGACGACCTCCGCGTCGGACTGTTCACCTCTACCGACAACTTCTAGATACACAAGGTTCGAAAATGCGACGAGCTGTAGTCACCGGCATCGGTGCCGTCTCCTGTCTTGGGAATACCTTGGATGACATTACCGATGCGCTTCGCGCCGGCCGCTCCGGCATTGTGGCAAACGAGAACTTCAAGGAAATGGGTCTGCGCAGCCAGGTGTCCGGCAGCGTCAACATCGATATCAAGGAGCACATCGACCGCAAGGTGCTGCGCTTCATGGGTGATGCTGCGGCCTACGCCTACATCGCGATGAAGTGGTCGATCGAGGACGCCGGGCTCGAAGAGAGCGACATTTCGAACCCGCGTACAGGCCTCATTGCCTCATCAGGCGGCGCGTCGAGCGAGAACATCATCACCAGCGCCGATACGCTTCGAAGCCGGGGCGTAAAACGCATCGGCCCGTACATGGTGCCGCGGACGATGTCGAGCTCGGTGTCGGCGTGTCTTGCAACGCCGTTCAAGATCAAAGGGGTCAACTTCTCGATTACCTCGGCATGCGCCACCAGCGCGCATTGCATCGGCGCGGCCGTCGAGCAGATCCAGCTCGGCAAGCAGGATATCGTGTTCGCGGGCGGCGGCGAGGAAGAACACTGGAACCTCTCGTCGATGTTCGATGCGATGGGCGCCCTGTCGACCAAGTACAACGATGCGCCGGCAACTGCGTCACGGCCGTATGACGCCAATCGCGACGGCTTCGTGAGCGCGTCGGGCTCGGGCATGCTGGTGATCGAGGAGTACGAGCACGCGAAAGCGCGCGGTGCGAAGATCTACGCCGAAATCGTCGGTTACGCCGCGACCTCGGACGGTCATGACATGGTGGCGCCGTCCGGTGAGGGTGCCTATCGTTGCATGGAGATCGCTCGGTCGACCGTCGACGGCGATATCGACTATGTGAACACCCATGGCACGAGCACGCCGGCCGGCGACATTGTCGAGGTGCAAAACATCGCCAAGCTGTTTGGCGACAAGATGCCGAAGTATGGTTCGTCCAAGTCGATGTGCGGTCATTCGCTGGGCGCGACGAGTGCGCAGGAAGCCATACACTGCCTGTTGATGCTGCAGCACGACTTCATCGCCCCCTCGATCAACGTCGTCGACCTGGATCCGGCGCTGGCCGACATGCCGCCCGTCACCGAGACAATCGAGAACGCGGGTTTGCGCACGGCAATGTCGAACAGCTTCGGCTTCGGCGGGACCAACGCGGCACTGGTGTTCCAGAAGCTTTGATCTCGGTCCCGGCGTCGTCAATAATCCGGCGCTATGGCAGACAGCAAACAGATCAAAACCCTTTCAGAGACCCGCTGTTTCGGCGGCACGATGGGGTTCTACCAGCATCGCTCCGACGCTAACCACTGTGACATGCGCTTCGCGGTCTTCGTGCCGCCGGCGGCAGCGCACGGTCCCGTTCCCGTCCTGACCTTCCTCTCCGGGCTGACCTGCACCGAGGAGAATTTCATGGTCAAGAGTGGCGCCCAGCGCTACGCGGCCGAACTCGGCCTGATGCTGGTATCACCCGATACGAGCCCGCGCGGCGAGGGCGTGCCCGACGATCCCGACGGTGATTACGACTTTGGCCTGGCTGCCGGCTTCTACCTCAACGCAAGCGAGAGACCCTGGTCAGAGCACTACCACATGCACGACTACGTGCTCGAGGAACTCGTGCCTGCCGTCTTCGCGAACTTCCCCGGAGATCCGGCACGGCATGGCCTGACGGGTCACTCCATGGGAGGTCACGGTGCGCTGACGATCGGGCTCCGGAACCCCGACACCTTCCGTTCGCTGTCGGCGTTTGCACCGATCTGTACGACGCTGCATTCGCCATGGGGCCAAAAGGCGCTCGGCCATTACTTGGGCAGCGATACCTCGACGTGGCTCAGCTACGATGCGGCGGAGGTTGCACGCAACGTTGCCGATCCCTCACCGTGGCAGCGCATTCTCGTCGACCAGGGCCGCGACGACATCTACCTCGAGGAGCAGCTCAAGCCCGACTTGCTCGAGGCGGCCTGTGCCGAGAGCGGGCTGCCGCTCGAGCTGCGGTACCACGACGGCTACGATCACGGCTATTACTTCATCTCGACGTTCATCGAAGAGCACCTGCGTCACCACTACGCGACGCTGACGGCCTGATCCCGCCGTGCCGGACTGGCTGATCCTCACAGCGGCAATGCTTCTCACCGGTGCCGTTGCGGGCGTGCTGGCGGGCTTGTTCGGCATTGGCGGCGGCGTCGTGATCGTGCCGGCGCTCGAGGCTGCACTCGGCGTCGTCGGCGTCGACCCGGCCATTCGCATGCACATTGCCGTTGGAACCTCACTCGCAACCATAGTGCCCACTTCCGTGTCATCGGCGCGCGCGCATCACCGGCGAGGCAGCATCGACATTGACGTTGCCCGACGTTTTGCACCCTACATGGTGGTCGGCGCCGTGCTCGGCGCCTGGGTGGCATCCGCCGTGCACAGCCGCGTGCTCGCGATCGTCTTTGCCGTCGTTGCCCTGGTCGTTGCCGCGCGGATGGTGCTCGTGCCGAACGTCAGGCCGCTCGCGGCCGGGGTGCCGCGCGCTTACTGGGTTGGTGTTGTGCCCACATCGATTGGTTTGCTGTCCGCCCTGATGGGGATTGGCGGTGGCGTCATGTCGGTTACGGCGTTTTCGCTGTTCGGCATGAAAATTCATCGCGCCGTCGGCACCGCGGCGCTGCTCGGGCTCGCGATCAGTATCCCGGGGGCGCTCGGGTTCGTTGTGGCGGGGCTCGGAGACCCGCGCGCCCCGGCAGGCAGCGTCGGCTACGTCAGCGCAATCGGCTTCCTGTGCATTGCCTCTGCAACCGTTTTGACTGCGCCGCTCGGCGCGAAGCTTGCGCACAGCTTCTCCGAGCGACGTCTAACGCTCCTGTTCGGCCTGTTCCTCGTTTTCGTCTCACTCAGGCTGCTGCTGCAGGCCATCGGCGGCTAGCCGTCTGCCCGGGCGCGCTTGCCCCGCAGCGGGCGCAATGCTCCAATGCGCGGCTAATCGGCAAGGCGTGAAGGCAAGGTCAGTGGAAACACAGTCGATAGTGCGGCGTATCGCCGGCGGCAATCTCGTACTGCAGATCGGTATTGGTATCGCTGCCGCCGTGCTGCTCGTACTCGTGCTGCCGGAGTGGGCGCCGCGGGTGGCGCTGCTGGGCGATCTGTTCGTGCGTGCGCTGAAGGCCGTTGCGCCCGTCCTCGTCCTCGTCCTCGTGGCGTCGGCGCTTGCGAACCAGAAGGTTTCGCATGCCTCGCAGATGCGCCCCATTGTCATGCTCTATCTTGTCGGCACGTTCAGCGCCGCGCTCCTCGCCGTGATCATGAGCAAGCTCTTTCCGGTGACGCTGACGCTCGTCGTGACGGACACGGAGCTGTCGCCGCCGCAGGGGATCACCGAGGTCTTCGGCAACCTGTTGTTCAAGATAGTCGATAACCCGATCAACGCCATCCTGACGGCCAACTATATTGGCATTCTCGTCTGGGGCATTGCGCTCGGCCTGTTCTTGCGCCACGGCGCCGAATCGACGCGGATCATGCTCCACGACGTCTCACATGCGGTCATCCAGGTGGTGCGCATCGTCATTCGATTCGCGCCGCTCGGCATCTTCGGCCTGGTTGCCGGCAGCCTGTCGGCAGGCGGTCTGGGCGAACTCGCCAACTACGCGCGCCTGCTCGGCGTTCTCCTCGCGTCGATGGTGCTAATGGCGTTGGTCGTCAATCCGCTGATCGTCTATCTGAAGACGCGCAACAACCCGTACCCGATCGTGTTGACCGCGTTGCGCGAGAGCGGAATTACCGCCTTTTTCACGCGCTCGTCGGCAGCCAACGTGCCGGTCAACCTGGCGCTGTGTGAGCGGCTCGATCTCGAGGAGGACACCTATGCCGTGTCGATCCCGCTCGGCGCGACGATTAACATGGGTGGCGCCGCCATTACGATTACGACGCTGACGCTGGCTGCCGCCAACACCCTCGATATCAGTGTCGACTTCTTCACGGCGCTGTTATTGTCTGTGGTGGCTGCGCTGTCGGCCTGTGGCGCCTCGGGCGTTGCGGGCGGATCCCTGCTACTGATTCCGCTGGCCTGCAGCCTGTTCGGCATTCCCGACGATATTGCGATGCAGGTTGTCGCGGTCGGCTTCGTCGTCAGCGTCCTGCAGGATTCCGCCGAGACCGCCCTCAACAGTTCGACGGACGTCGTATTCACCGCGGCCGTCGCCGGGAGAAACGCATGAAACGCTACCTCACAGTACTTACCGCGCTACTCTTGGCTGCCTGTACGGGGATCCCCGAGGGCATCGAGCCCGTCGAGGACTTCGAGCTCGAGCGCTACCTCGGTACCTGGTACGAGGTGGCGCGCCTCGACCACCGTTTCGAGCGGGGCCTCAGCAATGTGTCCGCGAACTACTCGCTTGGCGACGACGGCGGGGTGATAGTGAGCAACCGGGGTTTTCGTGAGGACAAGAGCGAGTGGGATGAGGCCCTAGGCAAGGCCTACTTCATCGACGACGAGTCAGTCGGGCGGCTCAAAGTATCGTTCTTCGGGCCCTTCTACGGCGCCTACAATGTGTTCGTCCTCGACGAGGACAACTATGAATACGCCGTGGTTGCCGGGCCCGATCGTTCCTACCTGTGGTTACTGGCGCGCTCGCCGACGCTGACCGATGCACTCCGTGATGAACTCGTTGCGAAGATCGATGCCGCGGGCTTCGACACGAGCGAGCTGATTTTCGTCAAACACGATCGCAGCGATCCGGCGCGAACCGATGCCGATTAGCAGGGTCCGACCGGGTGACGTGCGCCGGCCGGATTGTTACTCTAAGACCCAATCTAAATAGTCCGCCGTCTGGCGGACTTCACCTATGCACCGAGGTACCGCCATGCAAAGGACTGTCTTGCTTTTTTCGCTGCTCGCTTCCGCGATGCTCACTACTGCCTGCAGCTCGCAGAGGACGACGACGTTGCCCGATGGCACCGTTGCCACGAGAATCGACTGCACCAGCTCGACCAGCGGCCTGAACTTCTGTTTTGAGAAGGCCGGCAAGTCCTGCGGCGCCGAGGGCTACACGATCGTATCGCCCCAGGGTGAGGTGCTCGGCTCGAGCGCCGTTGCCGGCACCGAGCCGGCGGCACTCGTCCGTGGCTTCGACGGCAATGCCGCGAGCATCCTGATCAAGTGCGGCACGCCTGACGACTCCTAGTCCTAGTGGTGCTGGTGACCGCCTCCGCCCCCGGCGAAGAGCGCAGCCAGCGGCATCCATAGCGTTACGAGGCCCAGGGCGATGACGATGAGCCCGGCTCCACGCCGCGCCCACCGCTTCGCCATGAACGCCTGTAGCTGCGCGGCACCGACCCCGGTCAGGACCATGGCCGGAAGCGTACCGAGCCCGAAAGCCAGCATAACGGCACTGCCAGCGAGCGCGTCGCCGCTCGTGGCCGCAATCATCAGGGCGCTATAGACGAGCCCGCAGGGCAGGAACCCCCAGAGCACACCCAGCGCCGCCGCCTGCCCGGCATTCGTGACGGGCAACAGGGTGCGCGCACCGGGTGCAATCCGCTGCCACAGCAGCGCGCCGCCGCGTTCGAGCGCTGCCAGGGGCTTCAGGTCGACCGCGAGCTGCACGCCCACGAGTATGATGATGAGCCCGCTCGCGATACGCACCGGGCCGGCGAGACCCGGAATCAGCGCGGCAATCGTCTTGCCGACGCCGGCAACGAGAAAACCCAGCAGCGCATAGCCGAGGATGCGGCCGCCGTTGTAGGCGAGTCCGAGGCCGAGCTTGCGGCGGAGCGAGACGACCTCGAGCTTCACGGCATACAGGCCGGAAATGCCCCCGCACATCCCGAAACAGTGGGCACTGCCGAAGAAGCCTGCAAGCAGCGCGGACACGAGTGCCGCGGACAGCGTGTCAGTCATCGCGCTCGGCGTGCCCGGACTCGGGGGCGTCGGCCGGCTTGGTGTCATCGTCGAGGATGATGCGCATTGCCGGCGTATCGAGGTCGTCAAACTGGCCGCTGCCTACGGCCCAGAAAAAGGCCCATACCGCGAGGCCCAGTACCACGAGTGCGAGCGGTATCAGGAAATACAGGATAGTCATCGGGAAAGAGCCTCCTGTCCGGCGCGGCCCAGCCTGAGTGCATTGAGAACAACGATGAGAGAGCTTGCGCTCATACCGATTGCCGCGAGCCATGGCGGTACGAGTCCGGCAATAGCGAGCGGCAGCGCGGTCAGATTGTAAAGGATTGCCCAGGCGAGGTTTTGCCGAACAATGCCGAGGGTCTTCCGCGCAACGTCGATGGCCGTAATGACGGGTGCCAGCTGTTCGCCGAGCATGATGACGTCGGCGCTGGTCTGCGCAAGCAGCGCCGAGTGCGCCGGCGCGATCGAGGCATTAGCGCCGGCGAGTACCGGCGCATCGTTGATGCCGTCGCCCACCATGATGACGGTCTCGCCACGAGACTGCAGGCGCTCGAGCACCTCGAGCTTGTCTGCTGGCGTGCATGCTGCGTGGATATCGTCGATACCGAGCTCCACGGCGACTCTACTAACGGCACTTCTGCCGTCACCGCTGACGAGTGATACGGCGAGCCCCCTGTCCTCGAGCGTCGTGATGGTCTGTTGGGCATCAGGGCGAGGCTGGTCGTCCACGTGAAAGACGCAGAGTGGACCCGACGGGCCACTGAGCCAGACGCCGGTCGCAGAGCCATAGAGAGCGTCGCCACTGCCGGCGAACTCGCTCTTGCCGAGTCGATAGCGTACGCCGTTGACGAGGCCTTCGATGCCTTCGCCAAGGTGCGTGGTGACCTCCCGGGCCTCCGTCGGCATATCGATATGGCTGAACGCCCGCGCCAGAGGGTGGGTCGAAGTTGCCTCGAGAGCCGCCGCAATGTGTTCACAGTCAGCCTGACTCATGGCGTCGGACAAGAGCTCGGTGGCGATGATCTCCGGGCGGCCCACGGTCAAGGTACCGGTCTTGTCGAACGCGACGTGCGTTGCCCGGGCCAGGTTTTCGATCGCGTCGCCATTGGTAATGAGCAGGCGCAGCTCGGCAAGTCGGCTGCCTGCGGCGGCGAAGGCTGCGGGCGTTGCCAGTGCCAGTGCGCAGGGACAGGTAACGACCAGCACCGACAACGTCACTTCGAAGGCGCGCTCGGGTTCGAACCAGCTCCAGCTCGCGGCCGTGATCGTCGCAATGGCGAGAATCGCGACAACGAGGTAGCTCGCCACGCGGTCGGCGAGCGACACGACCCGCGGTCGCGCAAAACGAGCGCGCTCGGACAGGCGGCTGATGGTGCCCAGCGTCGTATCGACGCCTGTCACATCGACCCGCATCAGAATCTGCCTGTCGAGGTTCACGGCGCCGGCGAAGAGGGTGTCGCCGGCCGCGCGACTTGCAGGGCGCGATTCGCCGGACAGGAGCGCTTCGTCGACGGTCGTCTCGCCGTCGATCAGTGTGCCATCGGCCGGTATCGGCTCGCCGGCGCGGATGCGAACAACGTCGCCACGGGTGAGCGAGCTTGCCGCGACGGTCGTCTCGTCGTCGCCGTCCACGCGTATGACCGTGTTTGGCAGGATCGTCGATAGCGCAGCGCTCTTGTCGATCGAGCGATGCCGGGCGCGCATCTCGAGATAACGCCCCAACGTCAGGAAAAACACGAACATCGTGACGGAGTCGAACCAGACTTCCGCACCGTCGTTGAACGTCGACCAGACCGAGGCGACGTACGCGGCGCCAATCGCGATCGATACCGGCAGGTCCATGCCGGGCCGGCGTGTGCGAATGCCGCGCAAAGCCGCCGTAAAGAACGGCCGCGCCGAATAGAAGACGACGGGCGTCGCGACAAAGAAGCTCACGAGGCGCAGGAAGCGCTGCATGTCCGGGCTTATGCCCGAGAAACCGCCCGCGTAGAGCGCCACCGCGAACATCATGACCTGCATCATGCCGAGGGAAGCGACGAGGAGTCGCTTGATCGCGGTGCGCTGCTCCTCGACCTCGGGTGACTGCGCGGCTTCAGGAGCAAGGGGCTGCGGGTGATAGCCGAGCCGTGCGAGCTCGGCGAGGAGATCACCGAAGCCGACGCGGTCCGGGTCGAAGGCCAGCCGCAGCCGATGGGTAACCGGGTTGACGGCGGCTTCGCTCACCCCGGGACGATTGCCGAGCCGCGTTTCGATGAGCCAGCTGCAGGCGGAGCAGTACATGCCGCCGACGAAGACGCTGGTCTCGGCACCGCGCGCGGACTGGCTCGCGAACGCCTCGAGCATGTCCTCGCGGTTAAAGACCTCCCATTCGCCGATCGATGCTTCGGGCTTGCCGACACCGGGCTCCGGTGCATCGCGAAGGGCGTAGTACTGGCTCATTCCGGCATCGCGGATCAGCTCCGCGACGGCCTTGCAGCCGGGACAGCATACGGGTTTTGCGACGCCGTCGAGTTCGACCGAGTAGCGATCGTCGACGACCGGCAGCGCGCAATGAAAGCACGCTTCGGCGTTGGTCATCAGGGTCCGTACTGGTGCACGAGTCTCAGCAGGGGTTCGCCGTTCCAGACGCCATGGATGCGCCAGGCCTCGCCGTTGCTCAGGATGACGTAGCGTTTGCCGCTCGGGTTATCGAGCAGCACGCCGGTCCAGCGAGGGCGGCCGCTCGCATCCGGCAGCGCTGTCGTCAGCGTGATGCGCTGGTCACGGTCGGCGAAAGTTGGGTGGGATACCCAGAGTTCAAGCGTGGTCGGCTGGTCGGCGAGCGTCCCCTCCGTGAGCGTGACGTTGACGGCACCGGTCGCAGCGTCGTGGGTCATCTCGGCCGCGAGCGCGAGTTCTGCCGCCTTGCGGTCGGCAACGAGGTTGCGCTCGGTGATGACTTCCGTGCCTTCATCGCCGTCGACGACAAGGGAATCGTCGCCCTGCGACGCGAGATAGAAGGTGTACAGGCTTGCCGTGACGGCAGAGCCTAAGAGCAGCAGTACGAACCACGGCCAGAAATGCGTGTACCACGGGCCCTGCTTGTCTTGCTCAGTCATACGATTCCCTGTCAGTGGTGTGCCGGACCGGCGGACGTTCTTAGCCGATCGGGCCGAAGAAACGGCTTTCCGAAGTGCGCTGCACGGCCGGATCATCCGTTGCTGTTGCCGTAAACGTGATTTGCCGGCTGCCCGCGATTTCGCTCTTGCCGATTCTCGCGCGAATAGGCATTGAGCGCACGTCGCCGCCTTCAACAAGGATCGTCTCCGGCACGCCCTCGAGTTCGAGGCCCGGCAGTCCGTCGACGGTCAGCACGAATTCCCGCGACTCGTTGCTCTGGTTGATGAGCTTGAGCGTGTAGGTATTCTCGATGAGTGCCGGCGACACCTCCCGGTACAGCGCGTTCCGGTCGCGGATGACGTCGAGAATGACAGGCGTGCGCGTCACCATTGCCGTGACGAGACCCCCGATCAGGACCGTGAGAAGCGTTGCGTAGACCGCCGTGCGAGGGCGGAATACGCGAGTCGTTTCGCCCTTCAGCGCATGCTCGGTCGTATAGCGAACGAGGCCACGCGGGTAGTTCATCTTGTCCATGATCGAGTTGCAGGCATCGACACAGGCACCGCAGGCAATGCACTCGTACTGCAGGCCGTCGCGGATATCGATGCCGGTCGGGCATACCTGCACGCACAGCGTGCAGTCGATGCAATCACCGAGCCCTTTCGACGCGTAGTCTTCACCCCGCTTGCGGCCGCCGCGCTGTTCGCCGCGGGCCTCGTCGTAGGAGATGATCAGCGTATCCTTGTCGAACATGGCGCTCTGGAAGCGCGCATAAGGGCACATGTACTTGCAGACCTGCTCGCGCATGTAGCCCGCATTGCCGTAGGTGGCAAAGCCGTAGAAGAGGGTCCAGAACAATGCCCAGCCGCCAACTTCGAAACTCAGGAGCGCAGTGCCGAACTCGCGAATCGGCGTGAAGTAGCCGACAAAGGTGTAGCCGGTCCACAGCGCAAAGGCGATCCACAGGAATTGCTTCGAGAACTTGCGTCGAAACTTGTTCCAGCTCATCGGCGCCTTGTCGAGTTTCATACGCTGCGAGCGCGTGCCCTCGGTCCACTGCTCGATCCAGATAAATGCCTCGGTCCACACGGTCTGCGGGCAGGCAAAGCCGCACCAGACGCGGCCGAGCAGCGCAGTGAAGAAGAACAGCGAGATCGCCGCAATGATTAGCAGCACGGCAAGGAACGGAAAATCCTGCGGCCACAGCGTCAGGCCAAGGAGGTAGAACTTGCGCGCGGGCAGGTCGAACAGGAAGGCCTGACGGCCGTCCCACATCAGCCACGGCACGCCGTAGAACAGCCCCAGCAAAATGATTGTCGACCAGGTGCTGAAGGTCGCGTAGCGGCCTTTCATTTCCCGCGGGTATATCTTCTCCGCGGACTGGTACACCGGCTGCGGTGCTGCCGGATCGTTCAGGTTGGCTGCCATTAGTCCTTGTTCGCGTTACGCCGAGGTGCAGTCCGCACGAGCCAGGCCGTCAGGCCGGAGCACACGACGGAGAGTACCCAGAAGAAGAAGAACCCGGCGGCGTAGCCAGCATCACGGCTGACGTCGAGATCGGGGTCATAGACCCCGGTCAGGTCGACCGGGTCGAACAGCGCAAAGAACACCATTGTCCCAACCGCCGCCGTCAGGAAAGAAATCCACACGACGATGCCGATTGCCTGTCGATTGCGGCTCCAGGCCCTGGCGCCACGATAGTCTTCGGCAATCACGACCCGCTCCGCTAGGGCGATCCGCTGGCAGCCGACGCCTGTCCGGACAAGCCGCGAACGTAGGCCGCAAGAATCCTGGTGCGGTTCTCGCCCAGCAGTTCGCCGTGTGCCGGCATGACGCCGTTGCGACCGTTGACGATCGTATAGGTCACGTCTTCGTCGGAGCTGCCATAGAGCCAGATGTCATCGGTCAGGTTCGGTGCACCCAGCAACTGGTTGCCCTTGCCGTCCATGCCGTGACAGGCGCTGCAGAGCGCTGCGAACATGGGTTGCATGCCCGCGGCGGCTTCATCTGCCTCGACGAGTCCCGACATCGAGCGCACGTAGTTGACCATGTTGGCTACGCCTTCGTCGCCGCCGAGGGCAGGGACGAGCACGGGCATAACGGCAACGCGGCCCTGGCCGATAGACGACACGATCTGGTCCTCCGAATCGCCCCAGATCCAGTTTGCGTCGGCCAGGTTCGGAAAGCCCTTGGCGCCCTGCGCAGCCGAGCCGTGGCACGTCGTGCAATAGCTCGCATACAGGCTCGCGCCGAGCTGCTGCGCCTCGGGGTGGGCGACAAGTGCGTCCCAATCCATCGCAGCGTATTGCTCGTAGATCGGTTCGTAGCGAGCCGTCGCGGCGTCGATCTCCTGCTCCCACTGGCCGGACGACGACCAGCCCAGCATACCCTGGAAGCCGCCGAGTCCCGGGAACGCAATCAGGTAGCCGAGCCCCCAGAAGATCGTGATAAAGAACAGGTACAGCCACCAGCGCGGCAGCGGGTTGTTCCACTCTTCGAGGTCGCCGTCCCAGACATGGCCGACGACATCGTCATCGCCCTTGTTCTGCGGGCCTTGCTTGGCCGACCAGGCGATCAGCCAGCCGCAGAAAACGATCGTGATCAGCGTGCCCGCCGCTATGTATATATGCCAGAAAGTAGGCATTCCCCTCTCCCTTAAGAGTTGTTCGTGTTGCTGTTGTCTTCCTCGAGCGGCAGGTTCGCAGCGCGGTCAAAATCCGGCTTGCGTTCCTTGCGCCATGCCCAGACCCATACGCCAACGAAACCGACGAACAGGATGACGAGGAAGAAACTGCGAAGGTCGTTGATGTCCACGCTAGCGCCGGACTCGCGGATTGGTGCCAAGGTCCTGCAGGTAGGCAATCAGGGCGTCCATTTCGGTCTTGCCCTCGACCGCTGCCGCAGCTCCCGCGATTTGCTCATCCGTGTACGGGTCGCCGAGCATCCTCAGTCGCTCCATCTTCGTGGTCACCAGCTGGCCGTCGACCGTGCGATTGGCGAGCCACGGATAGGCTGGCATGTTCGACTCGGGCACGACGTCGCGCGGGTTCATCAGGTGCACGTACTGCCATTCGTCGCTGTAGCGACCACCGACGCGTGCGAGGTCCGGGCCGGTCCGCTTCGAACCGAACTGGAAGGGTCGGTCGTACACAGACTCGCCGGCAATGGAGTAGGGACCATAGCGCTCCGTTTCGCTGCGGAAGGGGCGCACCTGCTGCGAGTGGCAGTTGTAGCACCCTTCGCGAACATACACATCGCGACCGGCAAGATGCAGCGCCGAATACGGCTCGATCCCTTCGGCCGGTTCGGTTACTTCCGGCGACATCATGAGCGGGACGAGCTCGACGAGGCCGCCACCGCTGACGGCAAGTACGATCAGCACCATCATGAGGCCGACACTCTTTTCTACGGTTTCGTGACGCATGCCAAACCCCCTAGGTTGCCGGTTCCAGTACTTCGACTGGCTCCGCTTTCTGTTCGCGAACGGTCATGAAGACGTTGTAGACCATGATCAACATGCCGGAGAAGAAGATCAGGCCACCGAGCAGGCGCAGGCCGTAGTACGGGTAGGTTGCCTTGAGACTCTCGATAAACGCGTAGGTCAGCGTGCCGTCCTCATTCGTAGCGCGCCACATCAGCCCCTGCGTGATGCCCGACACCCACATCGAGACGGCGTACAGGACGACGCCAATGGTCGATGTCCAGAAATGCACGTCGATGAGCTTCGTCGAGTACATGCCTTCGCGGTTCCAGAGTCGCGGAATCAGCGTGTACAGCGAGCCGATCGTCATCATGGCGACCCAGCCGAGCGCACCCGAGTGCACGTGACCGATCGTCCAGTCGGTGTAGTGCGAGAGCGCGTTGACGGTCTTGATCGACATCATTGGCCCCTCGAACGTGGACATGCCGTAGAACGACAGGGCGACGATCATGAACTTCAGGATCGGGTCGTTGCGGAGCTTATGCCAGGCGCCCGACAGCGTCATGATGCCGTTGATCATGCCGCCCCAGCTCGGTGCGAGCAGGATCAGCGAAAACACCATACCGAGCGTCTGCGCCCAGTCCGGCAGTGCCGTGTAGTGCAGGTGATGCGGCCCCGCCCACATGTAGACGGCAATCAGCGACCAGAAGTGCACGACTGATAGCCGGTAGGAATAGACGGGCCGGCCGGCCTGCTTGGGCACGAAGTAGTACATCATGCCGAGGAAGCCCGCGGTCAGGAAGAAGCCCACGGCGTTGTGGCCGTACCACCACTGCATCATCGCGTCGACGACGCCCGAGTAGATGGGATAGGACTTCGTGAGCGTCACCGGCATCGACAGGTTGTTGAAGATGTGCAGGATCGCTACCGTGATGATGAAGGCGCCGTAGAACCAGTTCGCAACGTAGATGTGCTTGATGCGACGCTGGGCGATCGTGGCGAAAAAGACGATCGCGAAGGCCACCCAGACAACGGCGATCAAGAGGTCGATCGGCCACTCGAGCTCGGCGTATTCCTTGCTCTGGGTAATGCCGAGCGGCAGCGTGACGGCGGCCAGCACGATGATGAGCTGCCAGCCCCAGAACGTGAACGCCGCCAGCTTGTCGAACGCGAGGCGCACATGGCAGGTTCGCTGCACGACGTAATAAGCCGTCGCGAACAGCGCCGAGCCGCCGAACGCGAAAATGACCGCGTTGGTGTGCAGTGGCCTGAGCCGCGAGAACGTCAGGAACGGCAGATCGAAGTTAAGCGCGGGCCAGATCAGCTGGGCCGCAATGAACACGCCGGCAAGCATGCCGACGACTCCCCATACCACCGTCATGATGGCGAATTGGCGCACAACAGTATCGTTGTACTGTGCTTTGGTCTCCAAAAGGACTCCCCTTCCTAATGCGTCGGGTTATCAGAGGTGTGCCGCTTTGCGGGTCTTCGACCGTGACCGCCGGAGACCGTAAGCTGTTGAATACGCGGCGTTCTTGTTTGACCGTCGTAGTATAAGCAAGCGGCTTCGTGCTGTCATCGCGCTGGCATGGGCCACTGCAAATCCATGCTGCAGTGCGGCAAAATCCCAAGTCGGCGCCAGCCTATCAATCGGCCATTTCCCGACCTATACGTGACGCTACGTATGGTGCCCTCGCGCCCAATGCGAGATGTTCCCGTTCCCTGATTTGTATACACTGGCCGAAGTTCTGGTTTTCGATGTTTAGTTTCTTGAGCGGCTCCGCGTCCAGAAAACTCGACGACACAAGCGCGTTCTTCCGAACGATGCTTGAAACTGCCCCTGACGCGATGGTCATCATCGACGCCGAGGGGGATATCGTCATTGTCAACAACCAGGCCGAACGCATGTTCGGCTACGATCGCGAGGAGCTCCTCGGCAAGCCGGTCGAGCTGCTGTTGCCGATGCGTCTCCGGATGCGCCATACACAGCACCGGCGGCTGTTCCAGAAGAACCCGGAACTTCGCCCGATGGGCACTGGGCTCGAGCTGCCCGGCCTCCGCAAGGATGGCTCGGAGTTCCCGGTCGAAATCAGCCTGTCTCCCGTTGAAGTCAGCGCAGGACACTATGTTTCCAGCGTAATCCGCGACGTCACCGAGCGAAAGCAGCTCGAGCATGAGATAGAGGCGGCACGCGTCGAAGCCGAGCGGGCCAACAAGGCGAACAGCGCATTCCTTGCCGCGGCAAGCCACGATTTGCGGCAGCCCGTGCAGGCGCTGAGTCTCCTCAACGGCGCGCTGCGACGTACGGTCAGCGATCCCAAGGCGCTTGCCATGATCGAGAGCCAGGATCATTCGCTGACCGCAATGACCAACCTGCTGAATTCACTGCTCGACATCAGCCGGCTGGATGCCGGCAAGGTGACGCCGGACGTCGAGAATTTCCCGGTGCAGCGACTCGTCGATCGCCTGTCTGCCGAGTTCGGTCGCCAGGCGCGGCAGGAGGGGCTCGAGTTTCTTGCGGAATCGTCGGACGTTTGTATCCGCAGCGATTCGAATCTTCTTGATGAAATCATCCAGAATCTCGTATCGAATGCGATTCGCTACACCGATACGGGCACCGTAACGGTGCGCGCCGTGGTCGAGGACGATCGCTGCCGCCTCGACGTCGTCGATACGGGCATAGGCATCGATCCCGACCAGCTCGACGTAATCTTCCAGGAATTTCACCAGTGCAAGGCGCCCGGCGCGAGTACCGAGGGCTTCGGTCTCGGTCTCGCTATCGTCCGGCGTCTCGCAGATCTGCTCGGTCACGAGCTCGATGTGGCATCGGAGCCGGGCAAGGGCTCGCGCTTTTCTATCTGGCTGCCCGTCGTCGACGCGGATATGCAGGCCGAGCCCGATCCGGCGGCGGCGAATGAACCGCACCCGGACGCCGGCGGCTCGGTCATCCTGATCGAGGACGACACGAGCGTCGCGATGGCCTGGCAGGTGCTACTGGAGGCCGAGGGCTTCGACGTCCACATGGCGGCAACTGCGGATGAGGTGCGCGCGCTCGTTGCGGACATGGAGAGCGAGCCCGACGTCATCATTTCCGACTTCCACCTGCTAGACGACTCGACCGGCGTGGAAGCCGTCGAGGCCGTCAGGGCCCACTTCGACGCAACGATTCCTGCGTTTATCGTGAGCGGCGACACGTCCAAGGTCGTCAAGGAAGCGCGTTTGCTCGACAACTGCTCGTTGCTGTCCAAGCCGGTCGATACGGATCGCCTGTTGGCGTCCGCTCGCAAGGCCGTCGAGGTGGGCGTCGTTCCAAAGAGCTGAGCGTTGTCGGTGCGCCGCTGCGCCGGCTGATCAGGAGGCGAGTATGGCCAGCCAGCTTGCCGGGGACTTCGAAGCAGCCACTCCGTACGTATAGGCAAATACGGCCAGCGCGGCGAAGAACGCGGCGGCGCGGGCTGCCTGCGTCTTGCCGCGTCGGATCGCAAGGGTTCCGAGCACAATGTAGGCGACGAGACCGGCGATCTTGAACAGCATCCAGGGCTGCGTCAGTGGGGCCCCGTCGAGGTAGGACAACAGCGCAACGCCCGACAGCAGGAAAAACGTGTCGATGACGTGCGGCAGTACGCGTACGAGCTTCTTCTCGAGCAGGTCGTTGCCCGTCAGCATCCAGAAACCGCGCAGGACGAAGCCGGATACCGTTAAGAGGGCCGTCGCAATATGGACGAGCTTGATCGAGGTATACATGCGCTCAATCCCCTCGTGGCGCGCAGGCGACAACCGCCGCATGCGGCGTCTGCGGCAGGTTCACGGTGTTCAGGCGGCTTCGTGCTTGTCGAGGTCGACAGGTGTCTGGAACCAGTCCGGCTTGACGATCAGGAGATCGCAGGGCAGGTTTTCGAGGGTCCGCTCGGCCGTTGCGCCAATAAACAGGCGTTTCCAGCGATTGCGCGCAACTGCACCCATGACCACAACCGTTGCGTCCACTTCCTCGGCGGCACGCGGCAGTTCTTCGTGGGTCACACCGGACGCGAGGATGGCCCTGTCGGACGGGATGTCGTGAAAACCGATGACCTCGCGGAAGCGCTTCTCGTGTTCCTCACGCATCTGCTCCTCGATCTCGTCAAACGGCAGCGATACCGGGATGTAGGCATTCGCGGTCGCGGTGGCGACGGCAATCTGCGGGTCATAGCTGTGAAAGGCGTAGGTCGTGCCGTCGAGGGCGCCCGCAAGTTGCTTCGATACCTTGAGAATCTCGTCGTCAAGGGCAGCAGGCTTGTCATGCTGGTGCATCGGGTCGACCGCCGCGAGAAACACCGGTGCTTCCATGCCGTCGCCAGGCTTGACGAGCCACAGTGGCACGGGGCAGGTGCGTATCAGGCTCCAGTCAGTGTGTGACAACAGGGCCCTCGTGACCGCATCGTGGTGGTGCGTGTCCTTGAAGATAATGTCTGCGCCGCAGTCGACGCCGTGACGGACGATGCCTTCGTAAAGCGGGTGGTCCCATGTGGCCGACGTCTTGACCAGCACGCCCTTGTCACGCAGCGGTTCGGCGAGCTTTTCGAGGTGCTTCTCCTGGTTGGCAATCACCTCGTCGCGGGCTTTCTGCAGTGACGGCGAGTCGAAGAGGCGATCGCCGCTCAGGTATTCGTTGTAGTAGCAGACAAGCAGCTCGAGCTCCGCGCCGGTCGCCTCGGCGAGCCACGCGGCGCGTCTCAGCGCCGGCTGTTCGTCGACGGTCGGGTCAATAACCGCCAGGATTTTCGAAACCTTTTCCATTCGTGGGGGTACCTGGGTAATTTGGGGGACGCCTGGTGTATTCCTGTGTTCCGAGCATAGGCAAGGCGGCCTGCCCGACATATCAGGCGACATCCGTAGCTGCTAACGGTTATTACGTATACAGGGCTAGGGGAATGTACGGATTACGATTGTTGCTCACGCGCGGGTACCGTGGCTCGAGCAATGACCCAGGTGAATGACAGAACCGGCGCTGGACACGCGGGGGTGCGCGAAGCCCTCGAGTCCCGCAAGTCTACTCTCGAGGCTCGTCTCTCTCGCATCAAGGCGAATGTGCGGCGTGGCTTCAATGCGGACTCCGGCGAACAGGCCAAAGAACTCGAAGACGCCGAGGTCGTTGACGCGCTGGGCAACGAAGCGCGTACCGAATTACAGGAAATCTCTGATGCCTTGCAGCGTATTGCTGACGAAACCTACGGGTTTTGTCTCGACTGCGGCGAGGCGATTTCCCCGGAGCGACTACAGGCAATGCCGATGGTGAAGCTGTGCATTGACTGCGCCAACGAGGCAGAGCGGCATCAAGCCTGAGCTTCTCGGCTCGCCATGTGCATGCGTACCAGGTCGGCAAGCGATCGCGCGCGCATCTTCTCCATGACCCGTGCCCTGTGGATCTCGACCGTGCGCTGGCTGACCCCCAGCTCATAGGCGATGACCTTGTTCGGCTTGCCGGTCACGACGAGCTCGAAGACCTCGTGCTCTCGCTGCGTCAGCTTGTCGATCAAGCCCTGCACCATGTCGGCCTTCTCGGCCTCGGCGCGGCGTTCCTCGTCGGTCCGCAGTGCGAGCTGAACGCGATCCAGTAGTTCCTGGTCGCGGAAGGGTTTCTGGATAAAGTCGACGGCGCCCTTTTGCATGGCTTCTACTGCCATCGGGACGTCGCCGTGTCCGGTAATGAAGATGATCGGGATCGAATTGCCGCGGCTCAAGAGCTCGTCCTGCAGTTCCAGGCCACCAAGGCCTGGCATGCGGATGTCGAGTACCAGGCAGCCGGGCACTGTCTGGTCGCCGAAGCGTTCGAGAAACTCGTCGGCGCTTGCCAGGACCGAGTGGCGCAGGTTGACCGAATCGAGCAGCGCCTGCATGGCGACACGGATGGTGGCGTCATCATCGACGACGAATACGGTGGCTTCAGCGTTGGCGTCCGGCATGCTCCGATCTGGCTCCTTACCTCATCCTGTTCCCGGCGAATTATCCACAAGCCATTGAACGGACACAATGCGTCAAGGCCCGGGCACGCCCAAACTAATCCAGCTTCTTCGTGAAGCGCGACGCCGCAAGCGTCATGGCAACGGCCGTGAACACGGCCAGGGCAAGTACGGAGCGATACAGCTCGTCGATGCCGGCCTCGCGCAGCATGATTCCGCGCGTCAGGCGAATAAAGTGCGTGTTCGGCAGGAGTTCGCCGAGCACTTGTGCAAAGCGTGGCATCCCGTCGAAGGGGAACATGAAGCCGGAGAGCAGGATCGACGGCAGCAATACGAACACGGTCATTTGCATCGCCTGAAACTGGGTCTTGGCGATCGTCGAAATCAGGAGTCCGAGCGCCAGGTTGGCGGCAATGAAGAGTGCCGCCGCCATGTACAGATCCGCGATACTGCCGCGCACGGGCACCTCGAACAGCAGCCTGCCGACGGCCAGTATCAGGGCCAGCTGTATTAGCCCAATCAGGATGTAGGGAATGACCTTGCCGATCATGAGTTCGGCCGAGCTCAGCGGCGTGTTGATCAGGAGTTCCAGGTTGCCGCGCTCGCGTTCCCGAACGATTGCGACTGCCGTGAAGAGCATCATCGTCATTGTCAGGATGACGCCCATCAGGCCGGGGACAATGTTGACCGGCGTGCGCCGCTCCGGGTTGTAGTAGGGGCGTACGACCAGGTTATCGAGGCGCCTCGGTTCCGGCTCGGCGGAGTCGAATGCGAGCGGCATGCGGACGAGCTGATTGGCGACACCGAGGATTGTCGGGTCGCTGCCGTCGACGAGCAGGTGGGCTGCCGCGCGGTCGGCGTCGACGACGCGGCGGTCGAAATCGTGCGGTATATGCACGCCGATCGACACGTCGCCGCGGCGCAGCAGTTCCTCGAGTGCAACCGGGGAGTCCACATGGGCAACAATATTGGCAACCTGGCTCTGGCCTATCGCGGCGACGAACTCGCGCGACAGGTGCGAGTCCGCCTCGTTGGCGATCGCGGTCCTTAAGTTGCGGACATCGGTATTGATCGCGTAGCCGAACAGCAGCATCTGAATGATGGGCAGGCCGACGACCATGCCGAAAGTGAGTCGGTCACGACGGAGCTGGCGGACCTCCTTGCGCACGATGGCAATGAGTCTCGATAGCGAGTTCACGCGGCGAGTGCCTCAGGCTTCAGGGTAACGGCGACGAACACATCCTCCAGGCCGGGCGTCGATAGCGTGGCCGTTGCGGCGATACCGGCCGCCTCAAGCCGCCGCGCAACGCGCTCGGCCGGCTCGCTGATGGAGTCCGGCAAGAGGATGCGGAGGCGGACACCGAGCTGCGTGACGCTGACGATATCGGGGGCATCGACAACGGCATTCTGCGCAGCAAAGGGATCGTCTGCCAGCACCTCGACGACGTGCATACCGATATCGCGGCGGAGCTCCTCAGGTGTGCCGTCGGCCGCCTTGCGGCCCTCGTCGAGGATGGCGAGCCGATGGCAGCGCTCTGCCTCGTCCATGTAATGCGTCGACACCATGATGGTCGTGCCGCCTTCGGCGAGCTTGAAAAGCTTCGCCCAGAAATCCCGCCGGCTCTGCGGGTCCACGGCGCTGGTCGGTTCGTCGAGGAGCAGCAGGTCGGGTCGGTGTAGCACAGCGCAGGCGAGTGCGAGACGCTGCTTCTGACCGCCGCTCATGGTGCCGGCGAGCTGGTGACGGCGGTCGGCCAGATCGTAGTTGGCAAGCAGCTCATCGATGCGTGTCCGGCGATCCGCGCGCGGGTAGGAGTAGATCTCCGCAATGAACTCCAGGTTCTCCTGGTTGGTCATGTCACCGAACAGCGAGAACTTCTGGGTCATATAGCCTATCCGGGACTTGAGACGCCTGGTCTCACCGGGGACCTTAATGCCAAGCACGGTTGCGCTGCCCGCGGTTGGTGTCAGCAAGCCACACAGCATCCGGATCGTCGTCGACTTGCCGGACCCGTTGGGCCCGAGGAAGCCGTAAATGCGGCCCTTCGGCACGTCGAGGTCCAGATCATCGACGGCCACGAGGTCGCCAAAGCGCTTGGTCAGGCCGCGCGCCTCGATGACAGCGTGGCTGCTCACGGGGCGGTGCCCACGGCAACGAATTCCGCCTCGACAGGGACGCCATCCGGGAGTCGCTCGACGCTTGCGTCGAGATCGATCTTGGCGACAAAGCTCAGCCGTCCGCGGTCACGCTCCGTCAACGCGAAATACGGGGTGAAGGCGGCCTCGCTCGCCACCCAGCGCACGCGGCCCTCGACCGGTTCGCTGCGGCCATCGATGAACACGCGGGCGCGCGTTCCAGCCTCGACCGAGGCCCTGAGTGGTTCGGGAATGTAGACCCGTGCGTGCACCTGGCTGCCCGCGAGCAGGACCAGGACGGGCTGTCCCGGGTTAGGTCTTTCGCCCGGCTCGAACAGGCGTGTATCGGCGATGCCGCTGACGGGTGCGCGGATCTCGTGGCGGGCAACGTCGATCGCGGCGGCATCGCGACGTGCCTGTGCCTGCTCGACGGCGGCTTCTGCCTGCAGCAGTTCCTCGACCGTGGTGCCGGCCAGCCGTTCGTCGAGCTCGGCACGCCGGCGATCAGCCTCGGCAATCGCGGCCTCCAGTGACGCCTTTGCCAGGTCCAGCCGCTCTTTGGATGCCAGGTCGCGTTCGGCGAGATCACGGGCCCGCTCGTGGTCTGCGCGGCGAAATGTGAGTTCCTCGCGAGCGCCCGCGAGGTTGGCACGCGCGGCGTCGATCTGTTCCTGGCGCGGGCCGCGCACGAGCTCAGCGAGTCGCGCTTCTGACTGGCGTAGCGCGCCGTCGGCTTCGTCGAGCCTCGCCTGAGCGCGGGCATCATCCTGCCGCAGCAGCACGGTCCCTGCCTCGACCGCTGTGCCTTCGGCAACGAGGATCTCGACGATGGGCTCGTTGGTTTCGGCGACGAGTTCGACGCGGTCGGAGGCCAGTTCGCCGACGACCCGCTTGCTGTCGTCGGCAGGCCCGCAGGCGACCAGGCTGAAGGCTGCAAACAATGGCAGCGCACGCTTCATGGAGTCTCTCCCCGGTCGGCCCTGAGATGGCCAACGATCATGTCGATTTGCGTATCGACCAGCCCGTCGACATCGAGGGGTTGGTCACGGAACAGGAGTTCGAACAAGACGGCGACGAGCACGGGTGCAACGACGAGTTGCGGATAGTCGGCGAGGCGCGTTTCACGGAATTCGCCGCTGGCAACACCGCGTTCGACGAGCCTCTGAATGAGCGCAAGTCCACGGGAGGCGACGTGATCCCAGTAGAAGCGCACGAGGTCCGGGTGGCGCGCTCCCTCAGTCAGCATCAGCCGGACGACGATGGATACGGGGGACCCCGGAACGCGCTTCAGGAACGTGGCAAGCGGCCCGCGCAGGAATTCCTCGGCGCTCTGAGTCTCATCGTCGATCTCTGCGGTGAGGGCATCGAAGCGTGGCAGGACCACGCTGCGCACGACTGCCTTGAACAGTTCTTCCTTGGTGCGAAAGTAGACGTACAGGAGTCCCTTGCTGACACCGGCGCGCCGCGCCACGTCATCGACGCGCGTATTGGCATAGCCGTTCTCGGCAAACGCATCCAGCGCCGCCGCGGTGATCTCGGCAGGGCGGTCGTCCTTGCGGCGCTGATATCGAGGTGCGTTCATTGGTCAGTTACTGACTTTCGAGTCATTAATTATAGTTACTGACCGATGAGTCAGCAACAGGCAGGGGGCAGATTTTGCGACGCGCTCGGCCCATAATCCGCGCCATGTTTACTTACCTTGATCCGGGAGTTCGCGAGCGCCTGTTAGCGGCCGGTAAGCTCGTCCGCGTCGATCGTAGCGGACAAGCCGTGCCCATCGACGCCACAGACGTCGACGGCGGGACGATCAGCATCCTCGGCCCGATCCCGCTGCCACTGACCTTCGGTGACAAGCGCTACGACGTGCTCTGGTACGCCTGTGTGCGCAATACCGAGCTGAAGAAGCTCGAGTCGCTCGCAGCCGAACTGCGTGCCGAGAACGCAGGGCCGCTGTTCGCGAGCCTGGCGTCGTCGATGGCGGTCAATAGTGTGCTGGTTCTTGGCGATCCGAAGGACTGGCAGGAGCCGCTCGTGCGCGTGCACTCGAGCTGCCTGACCGGGGACGTGTTCGGTTCGGAGCGCTGCGAATGCGGACCGCAGCTTGCGCGTGCGATCGAGCGCATAAACGCTGATGGCGATGGTGGCCTCGTCATCTACATGGCCGGCCATGAGGGCCGCGGCATTGGCCTGTGGGCGAAGGCAGCGACCTATATTCTCCAGGACTCGGGCGAAGACACCTACCAGGCCAACCGCTCGCTGGGCCTGCCCGATGACAGTCGCGACTTCAGTGACGCTGCGGTCCTGCTCAAGTACTTCGTCGGCGACCGGTCTATACGTCTGCTCACCAACAACCCGAAGAAGCTCAGCGACCTCGCGGAACATGGCGTCGACAAGGTGACCGCTGTCAAGCATGTTGCCGGCGTGACCGACAGCAACCGTCGCTACCTCGAGGCCAAGCAGGGCTGGGGCCACGAGCTGAGCGAGGACGACATCAGGAAGGATTGACGTGTTGGCCGGCGCCCAAACGGTCGAGCGCATTATTGGTCAGTTCGATGAAGATGCGGAAGCTCTCGTCCGCGGCGAGTCGCTCGGCGACGAGCTGTTCAAACGCCTCGTTTTGCAGTTCGAGGAGCGCCTCTCTTGCCGCCCGTCGTTCCGCCTCTGTGGCGTCGGGACCAATGCCGTCACGAATGCTGATTGCCTCGACGTAGAATCTGTCGATACGGTTCTTGCGCCGTATCCGGTAGATGTTGATCAGCGCAAAGCCGCCGCTCACCGCGCCGACGAGCAGGGTCACGAGCACTTCCGCAACGCCGGAGTAGCGCTCGATGAAAGTTGGCTCGTCCTGCAGCAGGAAAGCCGAGGCGCCGGGGTGCATCGAAAAGGCAAGGTTGGCGTTGACGATGGACTTGTCGAGCGGCTGAAACAGCTCGGGGCGCTCGCTGAACATCGCCGTGCGGATACGTATCAGTTCGGCGAAGAGATCGTAGACCACCGTCTGGTCGAGGTCGTCCCTCGCGACGAGCAGCGTGTCGACGGCAACGGTCAGCACGGGCGCCGGCGTGATCTCGTTATAGGTGCCTACCGGGATGACGAAAGGACGCAGTCGCGGGTTGAGCAGGATTGCCTGGTCGATCGTCGATCCCGTGCCGATGTCCGACGGCTTGCCGAGGGAAAACAGGTGGGCCCCGGCGATCCTCGGATCTGACAAGATCCGCCGTCGGTCGATCGGCGCAAACACCATGACGACGTCGACGTCGGTGATATCGTCATCAATCAATGCGAAGTCGTCGTCGCCGAGCTGCATGTCCTCGGCAATGTCGCGGACGATCTCACGCGTTACCGAGCCGCGCGGCCCGGCGAAGATCTTCTTGTCCTGGAATAGCGCGTGGAAGTTGTCGGGAACGGGCTCGGTTACCGTGACAATGTGCAACACGCTCGGGTAGATCGGCATGACGACATTGACTGTCTCGCGGTAGTGTTCGATGTTGGTCGCGAACGCGAGGTCGGCCAGCCCGGCAGCGACCGCATCGACCGGCGACATGTCGCTGTCCGGCAGGTCGATGATCTCGATCGTGACTCTGTCCTCCTGCTCGATAAGCGATTCGATGCGCTCGGCGATTTCGGAGTCGATATAAAGCGGCGGCCGCACGAGCGTGAGAGTCCGGTCGTCCCCGCCGCAGCCAGCAAGCAGGAGCACGCAGACTGCGCCGGCGAGCCAGCGGTTCACGACCTGCCGGCTTACTGGTTCCACAGTCGCGCCTTTGGCGGTTCGCTTTCGAAGTTGGACCGGAACGGGTTGATATCGAGCCCGCCGCGGCGCTGGTAGCGCGCGTACACCGAGAGCTTGTTACAGCCCGCGACATTCAGAAGATCGTTGAAGATGCGCTCGACACAGGCCTCATGAAAGTCCTGGTGTTCGCGGAAGGAAACCAGGTAGCGCAGCAAGCTGTCAGGGAGGATTTCGGGCCCTTCATAACGCAGCATGATGCTGGCGAAGTCCGGCTGCGCCGTGACCGGACACAGGCTTCTCAGGAGCGCGGAGTGCCAGGTCATGGCGACAGGACTCGTGCCCGTTTCCAGCAGACCGGGATCAACGTCGTATCGATCGCAAGGGCAATCGCGGTCGTCGAGGCAGTGGCCGGGCAGGGGTTTTAGCGGTGCGCTGTCGATGAGACGCACGGCTACCTCGGCGCCGGCTTGCGTCGACAGGTCGGATGAGATCGTAGCGGCCAGCTCAGCCTCGCTGTCGATATGCTGCATGGCGAAGCCATTGAGATACAGCTTCATCGACTTGGATTCGACAATGTTCGGCGAGTCCGCGGGCACGCGGATCTCGGCGGCTTTCATACGCGGCTTGCCGCTCGCATCCAGCCAGGTCAGCTCCCAGGCCGTCCAGAGGTCGACGCCACGAAAAGGCAGCGGCGCCGGCAGGCCGAGCTTGCCGCGGCTTTCGGCACGCGCGATCGGGAACAGCAGGTCCGGCGCGTAGCCTGCCGGGTAGTCGGTCGTCCTGCCGAGCGGAATCTCACTCATCGGGCCGAGTGTACGCGACCCGGTGGCGGCTCGTGTACACTAGCCGCCGTTTTTCGACCGCCTGCCCCGATGATTACCCGTCTGACGAATGCCCGAGTCTATGCGCCCGCTCCCCTGGGCAATGTCGACCTCGTTGTGGCGGGTGGCCGCATTGCGTGGCTGGGAGCGAGAGGGACGGCGCCGACGGTCGGCGAGACAATCGATCTCGAGGGTCGGACCCTCGTGCCCGGTTTTGTCGATGGCCACGCTCACCTGACCGGAGGCGGCGGCGAGTCGGGATTCTCGAGTCGCGTGCCGGCGCCGATGCTGTCGAGGTATACGACGGCCGGCGTGACGAGCGTAGTAGGCGTCCTCGGGACCGATGACGTAACCCGTGACGCCGAGAGCCTGGTTGCGGCCGCCTACGCGCTCCGCGAGGAGGGCCTTGGCGCCTGGTGTCACTGCGGTGGCTATCACCTGCCGCCGCGTACGATCACGGGCAGCGTCCGCAAGGACATCGTCTTCATCGACCCAATCATCGGCGTGGGCGAGGTCGCGATCAGCGACCATCGCTCGAGTCAGCCGACGCTTGACGAACTCCTGAAACTCGCCAGCGACGCCCACGTTGCTGGCGTCATAACCGGCAAAGCCGGCATCCTTCACCTGCACCTCGGTGACGGCGAACGCGGCCTCGAGCTTGTCCGCGAGGCGCTTGCCACGTCCGAGATCCCGCCGCGCGTCTTCAACCCGACGCACGTCAACCGGCAGCCGGCGCTGTTCGATGAGGCTATGGCGCTCGCGGCGCGCGGCTCGTGCATCGATATCACCGCTTACCCCGTCGCCGAGGACGATCCGTCGATACCGGCGGCCGAGGCTTTGCTCAGGTGCCTGGAGTCCGCTGTGCCCGACGACAAGGTTACTGTGTCGAGTGACGGCGGCGGCTGCCTGCCGCAGTTCGACGCCGACGGCGTCATGACCCATATGGACGTCGGCAGCCCGGCAAGCCTCGTCGAAACGCTGGCCTCGGTCGTCGCGGCTGGCGCGAGCATCGAGTCGGCACTGCCGGCGATTACGCTCAACCCGGCGTCGCTGCTGCGGCTGCACGACCGCGGCCGTATCGAGGTGGGTGCCATGGCGGATCTCGTCGTACTGGATCAAACGCTCGCCGTGAGCGACGTCATGGCGGCGGGCAGGTGGCACGTCAGGGACGGCGTTGCCGTCGTCCGCGGCAGCTTCGAACAACCAACTGGATAACGACCTTAGAATGAGTCCTTCAGCTACTGCGAATCCCGCCGAGCGCGGCTATGTCATTCCGATCGGCGGCGCCGAGGAGAAGTTACACAACCCCGAGATTCTCGATCGCTTCGTCGAGATCTGCGGCGGCAAATCGGCGCGCATCAGCATCATTCCGACGGCCTCTGAGCTTGAAGATACCGGCCGCAACTACGAGAAGCTGTTTCGCAAGCTGGGCGTGCCGCACGCACGGGTTCTGAACTTCGTGACCCGCGAGGACTGCCAGAAAGGTGCCGACCTCGAGTACATCGACAAGTCCGACGGCGTCTTCATGACCGGCGGCAACCAGCTCAGGCTTTCAACGACGCTCGGCGGCACCGAGGTGGCGACCCGGATCCGCCGCCGCAACGCGGCCGGTATGCACGTTGCGGGCACTTCGGCGGGCGCCGCGTTCATGCCCGAGCACATGATTGCGGGCGGCCGCGAGGGCAGTACGCCCAGCCCTGACATGGTGACGATGGCGCCGGGCCTCGGCCTGACCAACAAGTTCATCATCGACCAGCATTTTCGCGAGCGCGATCGCCTTGGCAGGCTCCTGACCGCGCTGGCCTATAACCCCTTCGCCGTCGGTATTGGTCTCGATGAGGACACCGCGGCGTTCATCCGCGCGGGCGATGATTTCGAGGTCGTCGGCTCCGGCGGCATCACCGTCGTAGACCCGAGCGAGCTTTCCTATTCGTCGATGGACCGGGCCCGACGCGGCGAGCCCGTTAGCCTTCTCGGCGTGCGGCTGCATATACTGGTCGCGGGCGGGCGGTTCCACATCGAGACGCGCGAGGCGAGCGCCGAGTGATCGCGTTGCCCCACTGACAGGAACAAGAATATGAAAATCGTCAGCACCAACGTCTTCGTCGGCCCATCGATCTACGCTCACACGCCGGTTATCCGACACGTACTCGACCTCGAGGCTCTCGAGGACTGGCCTACGAGCCGTCTCGGCCAGGGCTTCGTCGATGCGCTGGTCGAAGCGCTGCCCGGCCTCGAGGAGCACGGCTGTTCCTATCGCGAGCACGGCGGTTTCATCCGTCGCATGCGGGAAGACGAGGGCACCTGGCTCGGGCATGTCATGGAGCATCTAGCGATCGAGTTACAGAACGTAGCGGGCTCGCCGGTGACGTATGGCCGGACGCGGTCGATCGACGATCAGCCCGGTACCTACAACATGTGGTACGAGTATCACGACAAGGCGGTGGGCCTCGAAGCCGGCCAGCTTGCAATGAAGCTTCTCCACAGCCTCTTGCCCGACGAGCTGAAACCGCCCACGGCGCCGGCCCGCGACTGGGACTTTGCCGACGAGCGCGACAGTTTTATTCGCTACGCCCAGCGTCGTGCGCTGGGTCCGAGTACCGCATCACTCGTCAGGGCGGCCGAGGACCGCGGTATCCCGTGGCTCAGGCTCAACGACTACAGCCTCGTTCAGTTCGGCCAGGGGCGTTACCAGCAGCGTATCCAGGCGACGACCACCGGCAACACCAGCAACATTGCCGTAGAGCTTGCCTCCGACAAGGAGGAGACCAACGGTATCCTCAGGAACCTGGGCTTGCCGGTGCCGAAACAACTGATCGTGCGCAGTGCCGACCGCGCGGTGCGAGCGGCCGAGAGGATCGGTTACCCGGTCGTACTCAAGCCGCTCGCGGGCAACCACGGTCGCGGCGTGTCGATTAACCTCAAGACGGCCGAGGAGGTCGAAACGGCCTTCACGAAAGCCGCGGAGCACGGCCGCAGCATCGTCGTCGAGTCCTATCTCGAGGGCTTCGATCATCGGCTCCTCGTCATTGATGGCGAGCTCGTCGCCGCCGCCAAACGCGTGCCCGGGCACGTGATCGGTGATGGCAAGCACACGATCGAAGCGCTCGTCGACATCGTCAACGAAGACCCGCGCCGCGGTGTCGGTCACGAAAAGGTCCTGACCCGTCTCGAGTTCGATCACCAGGCCGAGCGTTTGCTCAACAAGAGCGGCTACGACCGGACGACCGTGCCGGCCGAGGGCGAAGTGGTCTACCTGCGGTCGACGGCCAACCTGTCGACGGGAGGCACGGCGATTGACGTTACCGACACGATTCACCCCGACAACCGCGAGATGGCCATTCGGGCGATCAAGGCCATCGGTCTCGACATTGGCGGCGTCGATTTTCTGACCAAGGACATTACCGAGTCCTACCGGGACGCCGGCGGCGGCATTTGCGAAGTCAATGCGGGCCCAGGTTTCCGCATGCACGTGGCGCCAAGCGAGGGCAAGTCTCGTGACGTCGGCGGTGCAGTGCTGGATATGCTGTTTCCGCCCGATGCGCCCGCGCGCATACCGATTGCGGCGATCACGGGGACCAACGGCAAGACCACGACGTCGCGCATGCTCGCGCATATTCTCAAGCTTTCGGGACGTACAGTCGGGCTGACGTCGACCGACGGTGTCTACATCGACGGTGAGCTTTCTGTGCCGGGCGATATGACAGGGCCCGTGTCGGCGCAGATCATTCTGCGTGACCCGTCCGTCGATGCTGCGGTCATGGAGGTGGCGCGAGGCGGCATGCTGCGGAGCGGCCTGGGCTTTCGCTCCGCCAACGTGTCCTGTGTTCTGAATATTTCCGCCGACCACCTCGGGATGCGCGGCGTCAATACGCTCGAGCAGCTGGCCGAGGTGAAGCGGATACCGATCGAGATTGCCGAAGATGCGGCGGTCCTCAACGCAGACGATCCGCACTGCCTCAAGATGGCCGACTACACGGAGGCACAGAAGCTCTGCTACGTGACCATGAATCCGGCGCATCCCCTCGTGAAGCAGCACATCAACGCCGGCGGCCAGGCCTTCGTGCTCGAGCAGGGCATGAACGGCCATATGATCGCGATGTATGAGAGCGAGAGCTACACGCCGTTGCTCTGGACGCACTTGATACCGGCGACGATCGAGGGCCGCGCCATGCATAACGTCCAGAACGCGATGTTCGCCTCAGCGCTTGCGTATAACATGGGCATCAGCCTCGAGGACATTCGCCACGGCCTGCGGACGTTTGACTCGAGCTTCTTCCAGGCGCCCGGGCGGATGAACATCTACAACGAGCATCCCTTTCGGGTCATTCTCGATTACGCGCACAATCCGGCCGCGGTCAGGGCAATGTGCGGACTCGTCGATCGCTTCGAGGTGGACGGTCGCCGGATCGTCGTGCTCGCGGCTCCGGGTGACCGGCGCGATGAGGATATTCGCGATATAGCCGGGATTGCTGCCGGGCATTTCGATCACTTCATTTGTCGCTGCGACGACAACCGTCGCGGCCGCGGCAGCGACGAGGTGGCCGTCATGCTCAAGAACAAGCTGCTCGAAGAGGGTATCGAGGCCGACCGAATCGAGGTTGTTCCTGACGAACAGGAGGCGACGCTGCGAGCGCTCGAGCTTGCCGAGCCCGGGGACCTCGTGCTCGTGCTCGGCGACAATGTGAAACGGAGCTGGAAGCAGATCATCTACTTCAACTCGGGGGCGCATCCCGAGAGCAAGACGTCGAAGCAGGCGGTGAAGGTCGAGCTGCCCGAGACCGACGAGTTTCGTTTCTCCAAGGACATCGAAATCATCACCGATGAGCGCGGCGTCAGGATTGCGCGCGACGACGAAGACAGCGACTGACGGGGCGGGTGCATGGAGTTCCTCGACGCGCGACGGCTGACGGGTCCCAGTGTTCTCTGTGATGAGCCTGCCGCAATTCTCGATGTAGCGGCCACGGCTGACGAGATCGAGACCTTCGAGCCGCTGTGGCGGGCCGCGGTGACACGGATGATGGCCGAGTTCGACTGGCCCGCGCCGTCCTGGTACCGGGTCGATCTAAGCGGCGGCGCAAGTTTCGCGTTCTCGGCGCCAATCGACTCGCTGTACGCCGCCAGCATGATCAACGAATGGGCCTACGCCGACGCAGCGGCCGCGCTGGGCCAGGGCGACGCACCGGACTTTGCTGAGGGGCTCGACGCGGCGCGCGAAGCGCATAGGGACGAGGTAAATCCCGGCCTGCTTCTGCTCAAGGAAGCCGCCGAGCGTCACGGCAAGACCTTTCTCTGGGATGACGACGAGGTCTCCATTGGCCTTGGCAAGCACTCGGAGACCTGGCCCGTCGACGCGCTGCCCAATCCCGCCGGGCTCGACTGGGATCGCTACAGCGACGTACCGATCGGTCTCGTCACGGGGACCAACGGAAAAACGACGACCGTCAGGCTCGCGCAACACATCCTCGTCGATGCGGGCTTCGGGGTTGGTCTCAGTTCCACCGACTGGATTGCGGTCAATCACGATGTGCTCGATCGCGGTGACTGGTCCGGCCCGGGCGGGGCGAGAACCGTATTGCGGCGGCCCGGCGTCGATGTCGCAATCCTCGAGTCAGCGCGCGGCGGCCTGTTGCGCCGGGGGCTCGGCGTCGAGCGCGCCGATGCGGCGCTGATCACGAATATTTCCGAGGATCATCTCGGCGATTTCGGCTCGCATACCGTCAGCGAGCTGCTGCAGGTGAAATCGGTGGTGAGCCGAGCGGTCCGGGACAACGGCCGGCTGATTCTCAACGCTGACGATCGGCGGCTCGTCGCGTTCGCGAAACGCTATCCGGGCGACGTAATCTGGTTTTCGATGCATGCGCCCGACTTCGCCGCGCTGCCGGGCAGCGACGTTGCGTTCTTTCTCGACGGCGACGATCTCGTCTTCTGCGAGGGCACATCACGCCAGCGGATAACGCGAGTGGACGACGTGCCGGTCGCAATGGGCGGCGCGGCAATGCACAACGTCGCCAACGCGCTGGCGGCCGCGGCGCTGACCTGGTGTCTCGGGGCGTCGTTCGAGCAGATTGCGGCAGGGCTTCTTACGATGTCGCAGGATGACAATCCGGGGCGCTGCAACCTGTATACCGTCGAAGGCGCGAAGGTGCTCATCGATTTTGCGCATAACCCTGCCGCGATGCAGGCGTTGTTCGCCATGGCGCGCGAGATTCCAGCAAGGCGCCGGGTGCTGTGTTTTGGCCAGGCGGGCGATCGGCCCGACGGCCTCATCGAGGAGCTGACCCGGGACGCGCACGCGATCGGACTCGATCGCGTGCTGGTCTCCGAACTTGCCCAGTATCATCGCGGCCGCGAGCACGGCGACGTGTATCGCATCATCCGCGCGGAGCTCAGGCGTCTCGGCACCCCGTCGGACGCCATTGGCCACTACGAGGAAGAACTCGAGACGATCGACGCGGCGCTGGACTGGGCCGCACCGGGCGATCTCGTGATCATGCTTGCGCTGGGGGGATCCGGTCCCGTTACCGAGCGCCTTCGGGCGCGGGGGGCACAGGCGGCATCGCTGGCGGACCCAGGACGAAGCGCGTAATCGTCTCGACCATTGCAGGGGTTGATGCGGGCGACAGCACGTCGCCGGCCAGCACGTGAAACGCCGGGTCATCGGTCTCGGTGAACTCGATTTCCGCCCGCGCTCCCGCCTTGAGTCGCTCGAACCCTCTGCGTGCCTTGCCCGTCGAGACAACCTGGTCCCGGGATGAATAGATGAGCATTGCGCGTCGGACGTTGGCCTCGTCGAGGTTGGCGTCGGCGTGCTCGACGAGGCGCATCATTTCAACGACCGAGTCCGTCGGGTAGCGCGTTGTCCAGTAGCGCGCCTGTGCTTCATTGTGTGGTTCGAACTCACGATATTCGCCAACGAGGAGACGGGCAATGACGCGGCCCAGGGGGCGCGTCAGTAGGCCCGCATTCGGATCGTCGAAGCCCAGGTTCGGCGACACCATGACGAGCGTGTCTACCGGCTCGAAGGCAGGATGCGCGATCAGCGACAGCGCGAGCGTTGCGCCCGTCGACACGCCGATCACAACGACGCGCTCGCCGAGCGTACTCGCCACGGCGAGGGCCTCGAGACCGTCATTGACCCAGTCCTCGGCAACGACGCTATCGAGCCGGTTGCTCTGTAGGCCATGGCCACTCAGCCGGGTTTCGAACAGGTTGGCGCCGAGGCGCTTCGCGACAGCTTCGGGTACCGGCGCGAGTTCCTGTCGCGACCCCGAGAAGCCGTGCAGATAGACCACGACGAATTCCGAACGTGTGCCGGGTTCGCTCTGCCACACGATGCGCTTCTCCGTGCCCGGAACGATACCGTTGGCCCTGTCGATGATCGCTTCGCCGTCCGCTATGTCGTTCTCGACGTCTGCTATGTCGATAGCGGGAGCGGTCGCCGGCAGCAGCAGCGCCGGCGGTGTCGTGTACCAGGCGGCGAGCAACAGTCCGCCCATCAATACGGCGGCAATGACGATCGCCCTGTGCCAGCGTCCGCGACTCATTCGAGTCCGATAATCAGGTCCCAGTGCCCGGCCTCGACGGGCATGATGGACAGACGGTTGCCTTTGCGCGTGAGGGCGAAACCGTCGAGTTCCGGTATTGCCTTGAGCTCGGTGAGCGTTATCGTGCGCTTGAGCTTCCTGATGAAGGCAACGTCGACAAGGCACCAGCGAGGGTCATCCTTGTTGCTCTTGGGATCGTAGTACTTCGATTCCGGATCGAACTGCGTGAAGTCGGGGTAAGGTTCACTGGCCACCTCGGCAAGGCCGACGATGCCCGGGACCTTGCAGTTCGAGTGGTAGAAAAACACCTTGTCACCGACCTTCATGTCATCGCGCATCATGTTGCGCGCCTGGTAGTTACGAATACCGTCCCAGGGTTCCTGCTGGTCGCGTTCGAGGTCGTCGATGCTGTACGCATCGGGTTCGGATTTCATTAGCCAGAAAGCCATGATTCTCCTGCACTGTTGACGGGGGATTCCCGCGGAATCGCGCGGGCGGGCGAGTGTATCACGGTGTCCGGAATCCGCCCCGCCGCGTGTTACGGGCCGGGGTCGCGTGGTAGCATGGCGCGGCCGCAGCGGAGCGCGGTGCAAATCTATCGACGGCGACGCGCCACCCGCACAACAACAACGAACGAGCACCCATGCTGGCAGATATCTTCGGGTCGTCCCCGGTCCAGCCTCTCGAGAAGCAAACTGATCCGGGTTTTCGCGCCGCGAGCCTGACCAAGGAGCTTTCCGGTATCGAACCGGCGTGGCCGCCCGTCGAGGCCGTTATCCGAAACCGCAACATCGAGCAGGTCGGCGGGCTCGCCGGCGCGGCCGAGCGCACTGGCCGTCGACTCGACGTGCTGGTGGCGCGATAGGCACGACCCGGCATGGAAGCGCTTTACGTCTACATTGCGCTCGCGGCCGTGTTCGGTCTCTTCATGGCCTGGGGCATTGGCGCAAACGACGTCGCCAATGCGATGGCAACCTCCGTCGGCTCCAAGGCGCTGACGATCCGGCAGGCGATCCTCGTCGCAGCCGTCTTCGAGTTCCTCGGCGCCGTGCTCGCGGGCGGAGCCGTTACCTCGACGATACGCAAGGGCATCGTCGATACGAGCAGTATCGAAGGGTCACCGGAACTGCTGATCTACGGCATGCTCGCCGCCCTGCTGGCAGCCGGCACGTGGCTGCTGATCGCATCGCGGCGAGGCTGGCCTGTGTCGACGACCCACTCGATCGTCGGCGCCATCGTCGGGTTTGCCGCGGTCGGCATCGGTGTAGAGGCCGTGCAGTGGGGCCAGGTGGGCTCTATTGTCATGAGCTGGGTCATTTCGCCATTGACCGCCGGCATCATTGCTTATCTCATCTATCAGAGCGTTATCCACCTTGTCCTGCGGCACGATGACCCGCTCGTTCGTGCGCGTCGCTACGTGCCGATGTACATTTTCCTTGCAGCGTTCACGATGACGCTGGTTACGATCCTGAAGGGTCTGAAACACGTCGGTCTGACGCTCTCGACCCGCGATGCGTATCTCCTTGCTGCCGCTGTGGCAGTCGTCGTGGCATCCGTAGGAGCCGTATTCATCCAGCGCATCAAGGCCGATCCGACGGCCGGACGGGAGCAGCTTTCCTTCACGGTGGAGCGTGTCTTCGGCATCCTGATGGTCGTCACGGCCTGCGGCATGGCCTTTGCCCACGGCTCGAACGACGTCGCGAATGCCATCGGCCCGCTGGCTGCGGTCGTCAGTGTCGCTCAGACGGGCGCCATCGCCGCGAAGTCATCCCTGCCTATCTGGATTCTCGTACTCGGCGGCGTCGGCATCGTCATTGGCCTCGCGACCTTCGGCCGCCACGTCATCGCGACGGTGGGTGAGGGCATCACCCAGCTGACGCCGAGTCGCGGTTTCGCCGCGGAGCTGGCCGCCGCGACGACCATTGTCGTCGCCTCGGGCACAGGGATACCGATCTCGACGACGCATACGCTGGTTGGCGCCGTGCTTGGCGTCGGTATGGCACGCGGCATCGATGCCATCGATCTGTCGGTCGTTGGCCGAATTTTCGTGTCCTGGGTAGTGACGATTCCTGCCGGTGCTATCCTCGCCATCGTGTTTTTCTTTACGTTCAAGGCCGTATTGCCCTGAACGCACCGTGCCCGCCCTGACAACGGCGGCTTACCCAGGCCGGGAGCTACAGTAATGCGCGCGACATGCACACTCATCCTGATCGCCCTTGGCGTCGGAACCCAGGCGCTTGCCGACAACAACGAACCGATCATTCGCTATGAATCGCTGACCCATCCGGAATACGGTCCGGCAGGGATGGTCGCAAGCCAGAACCGCCTGGCCTCGGCGATCGGGGCGCGCGTGCTCGCCGAGGGTGGCACTGCGGTCGACGCCGCAGTTGCGGTTGGCTTCACGCTGGCCGTGACGCTGCCGCGCGCCGGCAACCTCGGCGGCGGTGGCTTCATGCTGATCCACGATGTAGAGAACGACGAGACGGCCTCGATCGACTACCGCGAAATGGCGCCGCCCGGGGCCTCCCGGGATATGTATCTCGACGAGGACGGCAACGTCGATCGCCAGCGGGCGCTGTTCTCGCACCTCTCGGCCGGTATCCCGGGCACCGTTGCGGGTTTGTGGGAAGCGCACAAGCGCTATGGACGCCTCGAATGGGCAAGCCTCGTCGAACCGGCGATCGACCTGGCCGAGAACGGCATCGAGGTCGGCTACGACATGTCACAGGTGCTCGCGAGCCGACAGGAGCGGTTGTGTGCCAACGAGGCGTCGTGTCGCTACTTCTTCAAACCCGGCGGCGAGCCCTATGAGCCCGGTGAGATCCTGGTCCAGTCTGACCTCGCCGAGACGCTGAAACGCATCGCTGAACAAGGCCGGGATGGCTTCTATCACGGCGAGACGGCAACAACGATCGCCGTCGATATGCAAGCGCACGGCGGGCTCGTCGATGAGGCGGCGCTCGCCGCTTACGAGCCGGTCTGGCGGGAACCGGTACGGGGCACCTATCGCGGCTACGAGGTCGTGACGATGCCGCCGCCGAGTTCGGGTGGCATCCACGTCGTACAGATGCTGAACGTCCTCGAGAACTTCGATGTCCGCGGCCTCGGCGCAGGCAGCGCTGCCAACGTCCACCTGTTGGCGGAGTCGATGCGGCTTGCGTTCGCCGACCGCAGCAAGCACCTGGGCGATCCTGACTTCTACCCGGTACCCGTCGAATGGCTCATGAGCAAGGAATATGGCCGCGAGCTGGCGGCCGGTATCGACATCGACCGTGCGCGGCTGTCTGATGACGTGTTGCCCGGGGTTCCGCCACGACCGGAAAGTCCCGACACGACGCACTTCTCGATCATCGATCGTGAAGGCAACGTCGTGAGCAACACGTACACGCTCAACCTGTCGTTCGGCTCGGGTGTGTCCGTCGCGGGCGGCGGTTTCCTCCTGAACAACGAGATGGACGACTTCTCGGCGAAGCCTGGTGAGCCGAATGCCTACGGCATGCTCGGCAGCGAGGCGAACAAGATCGAAGCCGGAAAGCGACCGCTCAGCTCGATGACGCCGACGATCGTCTTTGACGACGGCAAGGCGTGGTTCGCGACTGGCAGCCCTGGCGGCAGCCGCATTATCACGACGGTGCTGCAAACCGTCGTCAACATGATCGACCACGATATGAACCTCGCCGAGGCCGTTGCAGCACCACGCATCCATCACCAGTGGAAACCGGACGTTCTGCAGCTCGAACGCGGCTTCAGCCCGGATACCATTGTGCTGCTCGAGGAGCGTGGCCATACGATTCGCGGCACTAGCTGGTCGATGGGCAGCGTACAGGCCGTTTCCTACCGTGACGGCGTGTTCCGGGGCGCAGCCGATCCACGCCGACCGAATGCAGGCGTCACGGCTCCGCGGCCGCTCGAATAGTGGTTGCCGTACCGGGGACATCCGGCAGTGCCCGCGTCGGCGTAGCGGCACGACGCTACGCGATGGTGATGCTCGCCATCGTGTACATGTTCAACTTTATCGATCGGCAGATACTGGCGATCCTGCTGCCGGCCATACGCGCCGAGTTCGAGGTGGGCGACACGGTGCTGGGACTCCTGACGGGCACGGCGTTCGCCCTGTTCTACGTAACGCTCGGCATTCCGATAGCGCAGCTCGCCGACCGCTGGAATCGCCGCAACCTCGTGGCGCTGTCGCTCGCGATCTGGAGCGGCATGACGGCGCTGTCGGGTCTCGCGGCAAACATCTGGCACCTCGCGCTGGCGCGTATCGGCGTTGGTATTGGCGAGGCCGGCTGTAGCCCGCCGGCTCATTCGATGATCGCGGACTACTACCCTCCGGAGCAGCGCTCCACCGCCATGGGCTTCTACACGCTGGGCATCTCGGGCGGCATCATGCTCGCGTACCTCGGCGGTGGCTGGGTGGTACAGAATCTCGGCTGGCGAGAGGCGTTCTTCATTGTGGGCCTGCCCGGCGTATTGCTGGCGCTCATCGTGCGCTTCACGGTGGCCGAGCCCGAGCGTGGCGCGTCGGAAGCTCGCACACACAGCGGTAAACGGCCGTCGCTCGGTAGCGTATTCCGCTTCCTGCTGGCGCGCCCGGCCTTCGTCAACATGGCGTTCGCCGCCGGACTGTCGGCATTCGTGGGTTATGCCCTCATCAATTTCGTTCCGAGTTATATCGTGCGCAGCTTCGGCATGAGCCTTGCGGAACTCGGCCTTTGGCTAGGTCTGATCGTCGGGCTTGCCGGCGGGGCCGGCTTTTTTGGCGGCGGCTATCTCAGCGATCGACTCAGCAGGGCGGGCCGACGGCAGGGCTTTGTCTTCCTCGCGGCGATCGGCCTGGTCTCGGCGGTCGCCTACGTCGGCGTCTTCCTCGCGCCCACGGCCTATTGGTGCCTCGCGTTACTCGTGATCCCGCAGGTGCTGTCGAACTTCTACCTGGCCCCGGTACTGGCCCAGACGCAGAGCCTGGTCTCGCTGCCCATGCGCTCGGTGGCGTCGGCGATCGTGCTCCTGATCATCAACGTCGTCGGCCTCGCGCTCGGCCCGCCGGTAACAGGCCTCGTGAGCGATCTCCTGGCAACCCAGGTAGGCGAGGAATCCATGCGCTACGCGCTGTTGCTCGTTTGCACAATACTGCTGCCCTGGGCGTCGTGGCACTATTACCGGGCAGGCCGGACGATTGACGCCGACCTCGCGCGCGCTACCGAACACGACTAGGAGTAGGAAACATGATCGATCGCCTGACCGAGCGTGTCCGCGAGCTGACAGGTCGTGTCGAGCCCTTTGGCTTCGATCTCAAGATCGACCTCGACGCTGACGGTGTTATCCATATTGCCTCGACCGAGGCACCGGTCGACGTCAGCAACGAGGACAAGCCCGCCGCGGCAACGCTCAAGGTCGCTGCCGGCGACCTCGACGGGATACTCAACGGCACCGAGAACCCGACCACGGCCTTTATGCTCGGCAAGATCCAGGTGGACGGCGATCTCGGCAAGATCATGGCGCTGGTCAATGCCTTGAAGGCAACGGGCGGATGACGAGCGAGCTCACGAAATCGGATGTCGACAGCGGCATGCGCCGCGACGACCTGCGCGGCATTCGACCCGAGCCTACCTACGGCGGCGTGCTCTCGTTCGGCCGGCGCAAATATACCAAGGAACTCGACGGCGTCGACGTGGCCGTCTGCGGTGTTCCGTTCGATACGGCAACGACCAATCGGCCTGGCGCGCGCATGGGGCCGCGCGGCATTCGGGCGGCGTCCGCCATTCTTGCCTGGCAAAGACCCTATGGCATGGAGATTGATCCTTTCGAGGCGTTGGCGGTCGTCGACTACGGCGACCTGTATTTCGATTTCGGTATCCCGGACAGGGTGCCGGACCAGATCGAAGAGGCAGCGCTTGCAATTATCGAGCGCGACGTCAGCCTGCTGTCACTCGGCGGCGACCACTTTGTCAGCTACCCGCTGCTCAAGGCACACGCGAAACGGTACGGCGCACCCTTGTCACTGCTGCACTTCGACGCCCACAGCGACACCTGGGCCGAGGACGGCCAGCGCATCGACCACGGCACAATGTTCTACCATGCCGCGCGCGAAGGCATCGTCGACCCGGAGCACTCGGTGCAGATCGGTATCCGGACGACGAATCCGGACAGCCATGGCTTTAATATCCTCGATGCGCCCTGGGTGCATGACAACGGGGTTGCCGCAACGATCGCCAGTGCGCGCGACTGGGTAGGGGGCCGGCCGGTCTACCTGACTTTCGACATCGACTGCCTGGATCCGGCGTACGCGCCGGGTACGGGTACACCGGTCTGCGGCGGCCTCACGTCACACCAGGCGCTCGGCATCCTGCGCGGGCTGGCCGGCATCAACGTGGTCGGTATGGACGTGGTCGAGGTCGCACCGGCCTACGATTCCGCCGAGATTACGTCGCTGGCCGCCGCCCAGATCGCGATGGAAATGCTGTATCTGCGGGCGACACGGGCGGCAGCGTAATGCCTCAGGCGACGAGCTTGTCGAGACTCGCCTTGTAGTCGCCTTCGGGCCGCACGCCCACGAAGGTCTCGACGAGTTCGCCCTTGTCGAACAGCATTACGGTCGGGATCGAGCGAATACCGAACTGCATTGCGACGGCCTGGTTGGCATCGACGTCGACCTTCGCGACGGTCGCGCGCCCTGCATAGTCTTCCGACAGCGATTCCATGATCGGGCCGAGCATGCGGCACGGAGCACACCATTCTGCCCAGAAGTCGACAAGGACGGGCTTGTCGGAATTCGTGACGGTGTCGGCGAAACTCTTGTCATCCAGCGCTACGGGCGCGTTTGCGGTGTTGCTCATGGTCTTACTCCATTACGAATGGGTGGGCGGCGTACCGCGCTGCCGGAGAAGATTGGGCGGTACGGGCCGGGTTTCAAGAGCGGACCCGTCGAGAGCCGCGCGTATTACAATGCGAGAAGGCCCGGCGTCGGCTGCCCGTGGCCGCGTTGTGCGAGAGGGAGGCGGGCTAGTGGTTGCCGGGCAGGAAGAACCGCACAACCAGGTCGGCCAGTTCCTCGACTGTCTCCGGCGAATCGAGGTCCACGCCGCTGGTCGCCTTGAGTTCCAGGTTCAGGGCCAGCAGGCTCCCTGCGGCGCCACGGATCATGTTGAAGATAAGCGCCGGATTGCCGGTTGGCACGACGCCGATTTCCTGAAGGTGCGTAAGCCTTGGCAGGGTCCGCTCGAAAAACGGCCGTAGGTGGTTCTCGACCAGCCAATCGAGGCGCGGATTCGGATGGCTGGCTTCGTGCAGCGTCAGTTTGTGCAGGGCGGGCTGCGCCTGCACGTGCCGGACGTAGGCCCGGATCATCGTAGCGACCTGAGCCTTTGCGTCATCGTCGCTGGCCGCCGCCAGCGCCTCGTCGAGTGCGGCCTCGAATTCGCGCCAGACGCGGTCAGTAGCCGCTCGCCAGAGCAGGTCCTTGTTCTTGAAGTGATAGGTAATGAGCGGGTGGTGGACGCCGGCGCGCTCGGCGATATCCCGGGTGGACGTGCCCTTGAAACCGTTTTCCGAGAAGGCCTCGACGGCTGCATCAAGCAATTTCTGCTGGGTCAGCAGCGAGCGCTGCTGCTGTTTGCGAGCGGGACGACTGGGGGTCGACTCCGGCACGAACGTGACCTCAGGCGCGAAAAAGTCCCGTTAGCCTACTCCGAAGACCGCAGATTTTCCAGTATGGACGGTTTTCCTGACACACCGCGAGCGGGGCGCAGCGTTCCTGGCGATTTACTCGATGGCGAACATCAAGCGAACGCCGACTCGCTTTTCGACGTAGCGATCGTTCTCGATGACCGGCTCGAATTCCCACTTCTCGACGGCGCGGACGGCCGCCGCGACGAACACGTCGCCCGGCTCCGAGTTGCGCACGTCAACCGTGCTCACCTTGCCGTCGACTCCAACCAGGAAGACGACGTCCACCCAGCCTGACAGGCTGCGGCGCTCGGCGGCACGAGGGTATTTCGGTGCCACGTACTTGGTACGCTTCATGGCACTGATCGCGACGATCTCGTCGGTGCTGGTAGCGTTGCTGGCCGTCGCCGTCGGATTCTCGGCCGTATCAAGCGTGCCGCCGCCGTCCGTGTCGGCCGCAGGTGCTGCGGCTGCGGCGGCTGCCAGCTCCTCGGCGCGCGCGCGCTCCTCGGCGGCAACGCGTTCGGCTTCGGCCTGGCGGCTGGCGGCCTCCTGCAATTCTTCCTGGCGCTGGCGTTCTACGGCCCTGCGGTCGCGGGCGTCAGTCAGCGCGCGGCTTGCTGCTTCGACTTCGGCGCTGTCGGCGTTGATTGCCCGCGCGTCACTCAACAGGCCCTCGGCCGTCGAAAAGCGACCGGCATCAATGGCTGCGCGAGCCTCGAGAACCAGCGTGCCCGTGATCATCCGGAGCCCGGCCTCCGCGGACGTATTGCCCGGGTCGTTCTCCAGCGCGAGTTCGTAGTAGTAGCGGGCATTGTCGTTTGCCGGCTCGAGCAGCTGACCGGCGTCCATCCGCTCTCCGGCGAGAGCCAGAACGTCTTCGACCCGCTCGTCGCTGCGCGCTCCGTCGAGTTCCCGGGCAACCGCATCAAGTGCGCTGGTGTCGGCCGGGTCCAGGGCGCGTGCGGCATCAATGGCGATGGCCGCGTCCTGGTAGCGTGAGTCGAGTATCGCGGCGCGCGCGGTGTTGACGTACTCACGAACCTGCATCTGCTCCAGCTGCGCGGTCAGGAAGGCGAGGCGCGGGTGGCCCGGGTCAGCAACCCTGACCGCCGCAATGGCGTCGGCGGCGTCGTCGACGCGTCCTTCGAGCATTGCCACCTCACTAAGCGAAATCGCTTCGTCGACAACGTCGGCGAACTCGGTCGCGATGTTGCGATCATTGGGCAGTCGTTCGACGGCAGCGGCGAAGCGCTCGACGGCGTTGTTACCGGTCGGGGCATAGATGCGCCCGGCATCCCGCAGGCGCCGGGCCTCGGCCACGAGGTCGTCCGCCGAGCTACTTGCCGGCGCCGGCGTCTCGACGACGGCTTCGGATGCCGTCGTTTCGGTAGCCGCGGGCTCAGCCGGGGTGTCGACGGCAGCCGGCGCAGGCCTCGACGGTTCGCTGTCTCCGGAAAATGCAAAGAAGCCGATGGCGGCAACGGCGACCAACGCGGCGGCTGCACTGCCGAGTACCTTCGGATTCGTGAAGGGGGAGCCACTGTCGCCCGCATCGAGGGACGGTGAGCCCCCCATGGGCGTCCGCGCCTCGTCGGTGGCCGGTTCGCTGTCGCCGCCCTTGAGCGTCTCACCGACGCTGGCAACGATGCCGGTCATCGTCTGCGTGAAGCTCTTGTCGTCTTCGTCAAAGGCCGACAAGGAGTCGCCGGGCGGGTCGACCTCGAGGTCCGGCAGTTCGACGCCTTCCGTCGGGCTGGCGGGCGCTTTGGCGGATTCCTTGCCCGGCTTCGGTGGCGCCGCTTTTTTTGCGGCCTTTTTGGGCTTCTCGGCCTCCTTGGTCGGAGCGGCATCCGCAGCGGCCTTGTTGCCCGGGACCTTGAACGCCGAGTCAGGCGCTTCGAGGTGGTGTTTGACGGACGCTTCGATCGCGAGACGTGCGCGGCCCGGCGATACCGGCTTCAACAGAAAGCGGTAGACCTTGCCGCGATTGATCAGGTCCATCAGCATTTCGCCATCGTCGCGGCGACCCGCAACGATGGACACGAGCCGTGCCTTGCTACGTCGGAGGTGTACGGTCAGTTTCTCGACGTTGGAACCGACCATGCCGGCATCGACGACGACAACGCCGACGTTGTCGTTCTTGATGAACGCCTCGGCCTCGGCCAGCGTCGTCGCGGCGTGGACGTTGTGCAGGCCACGTGTCGATTCGCGGATCGTCCCAAGGAATTCCTCGTCTTTCGAGAGTACGAGCACGTCGACCGCCTGTGCGGCTTCGCCGATTGCCGAGGACACCTTGAGCGGATCGAGTGCGGGCATGGAGCCCGTCGCGTCGGTAATGATCGTGGAGCCGTTGTCAGCCGTCTCCATGATGATGTGTTCGCCGGTATCTTCCGGTACGGCGCGAGTGTCGTTGGCCGATTCGGCCAGCGCCATCAGGCGCATTTGCTGCGTCGCGTTATCGACGAGCCGGCTCAGGTCGTCGCCGCTCACGCCGCCGCGAATGACCTGGAATACTTCCTTTTCGCCCACCAGCGCTTCAAGACCCTTGTCGTTGGGGCCCGCGAGCAGGATGCCGATGGTTTCGGGCGAGCGCTTCTTCGCTTCGCGCAGCGCTTCCACGCCGCTCATCCCCGGGAGGTTCTGGGCCGACACGATGACGTGAATGGGCACCTCGCCGAGGGTGTTAAGTGCCTCGGTACCGCTGGTTGCGCAGTGGACCGTGTAGCGATCGTTAAAGCCCGCCCGCAGCGAATCCAACGTGCTTTGTTCGCTGTGCAGCAACAGTACCTGTGTCTTGATCTGCTCGAGGGGCACTTCCCGACCTCCGCGTTTTATGTCTAATTGCAGGCGCAAACCTCGCGAATGAACAGTATATCCCCGCTGTTAACAATGTCTGTCGCTGGCCGCCGACGGGATTGTCAAATTGTGACGAGGCGCACAATCAAAGTGACGGTCCCGTCACGTTCGCCTTGCGGAGGGCCGGGTCGGCTTCACTCGGGCAGTCTCGAGCGCAGCGAAATGGTTTCGTTCGTGACGAATCCGCTGCGCGCGCCGGCGCCGTCAGGCGTCTTCGTGCCCGCGCGACTCGATTTCGGCAAGCAGGGTCTCTATTGCGGCGTCCACCGTCATGACCTTCTGCTGCTTCGAGCCGAGGCGGCGTACCGCAACACTGTCAGCCTCGACTTCGCGCTGGCCGACCGCGAACAGGACCGGCACTTTCGCGACGCTGTGCTCGCGGACCTTGTACGAGATTTTCTCGTTGCGCAGGTCCGCGTCGGCGCGTATTCCGGCTGCCCGGAGGCGGGTCACGACCTCGCTGGCGAAATCGTCAGCGTCCGAGGTGATGGTCAGTACCTTGACCTGCTCGGGCGAGAGCCACAACGGCAGATTCCCGGCGTGATGCTCAATTAGTATGCCGATGAAGCGTTCCAGCGAGCCGAGGATGGCGCGGTGCAGCATGACCGGCAGGTGCTTCTCGCCGTCTTCGCCAATGTAGTAAGCGCCGAGGCGCCCGGGCATGTTCAGGTCGACCTGCAGCGTGCCGCACTGCCAGTCGCGACCGATGGCATCGCGCAGCACGAACTCGAGCTTCGGCCCGTAGAAAGCGCCTTCGCCGGGGTTGTGCGTGTAGTCGAGGCCGGATTCTTCGAGCGCCTTGAGCAGCGCTTGTTCGGCCTGGTCCCAGATGGCGTCATCGCCGACCCGAACCTCCGGCCGGTCCGCAAACTTGATGCGCACGTCGGTAAAGCCGAAGCCGCGGTAGATGCCGAGGATCAGGTCGCAGACGGCGACGGATTCCGCGGTGATTTGTTCTGGCGTGCAGAAGATGTGCGCGTCGTCCTGCGTAAACGCCCTGACGCGCATCATGCCGTGCAGTGCCCCGGAGGGCTCGTAGCGATGACACTTGCCGAACTCGGCGAGACGGTAGGGCAGGTCACGGTAGCTCGTGATGCCTTGCTTGAAGACCTGCACGTGGCCCGGGCAGTTCATCGGTTTGATCGCGTAGGTGCGGCCGTCAACGGTCTCGCTCGTAAACATGTTGTCGCCGAAGGAGTCCCAGTGCCCCGAGGCTTCCCAGAGTGAACGATCAACCATCTCCGGCGTGTTGATCTCCCGGTAACCCGCGGCGTTCTGCTGTTCGCGCATGAAGCTGATCAGGCTCTGGAACAGCGACCAGCCTTTCGGGTGCCAGAACACGGCCCCCGGCGCCTCTTCCTGGAAGTGGAACAGATCCATGACGCGGCCGAGGCGTCGGTGATCGCGCTTTTCGGCCTCCTCGAGCATCCTCAAGTACTGGCGCAGCTCCTTGTCGGTGGACCATGCCGTGCCGTACACGCGCTGCAGCATTTCGTTGTTCGAATCGCCGCGCCAGTAGGCTCCTGAAACATGCGTAAGCTTGAATGCCTTGCCGAGCGTGCCGGTCGACGGCAGGTGGGGTCCGCGGCAGAGGTCGATGAACTCACCCTGCCTGTACAGCGTAATCGGTTCGTCGCCCGGAATGCTCGCGATAATCTCGGCCTTGTACTCCTCGCCCATATTGCGGAAGAAACTGACGGCCTCTTCACGATCCCAGACCTCGCGAACGATCGTTTCGTCGCGATCCACGATCTCCTTCATGCGCGCCTCGATCACGGTGAGGTCGTCCTCGGTGAACGGCTCCTTGCGCGCGAAGTCGTAGTAGAAGCCGTTGTCGATAGCCGGGCCGATCGTCACCTGGGTGTCGGGCCAGATTTCCTTCACGGCCTCGGCGAGAACGTGGGCAGCGTCGTGCCGCAACAGTTCGAGACCGTCCGGGGTCGAGCGCGTGATCACCTCGATCGCGGCGTCCTCTTCGATGGGCCGCGTCAGGTCCCACAGTTCGCCGTCGACGCGGACGGCGACGGCGTTCTTCAGGAGGCCAGTGCCGATATCACCGGCAATGGTCGCGCCGTGCACGGCGTCGTTGTAGTCGCGGATTGAACCGTCGGGCAGGGTAATCTGTGGCATCGTCGAAGCGTTCGCGTTGGCGTGAAAAGGTCCCGCAGGCGGCGCGGGCCAAGCGCGCTATTGTAGCGATCGCCGGAAGACAAACAACAGCCTCCCCTGTTCCCGGCGTGGCGGGGTCTCTACAATACGCGGCTGTTTCAGGCATCCCGGCGCCACGGTACCTCATGAGCGAAACAAGCCCGCGCGACTTCATTCGCGAGATCATCCACGACGACCTCGAATCCGGAAAGCACGCGGAGATCGTGACCCGCTTCCCGCCGGAGCCGAACGGCTACCTGCACATGGGTCACGTCATGTCGATTTGCCTGAATTTCGGGGTAACGGCCGAGACGGCCGGCCGCACCTTCCTGCGCTACGACGACACCAATCCCGGCAAGGAAGACGAGGAGTTTGTCGATGCCATCGAGCGCGACGTCCGCTGGCTCGGCTTCGACTGGGCGTCGCGGCTGACCCATGCCTCGGACTACTTCGAGGCGCTCTACGAGGCGGCGCAGACGCTCATTGAAAAGGGCGTGGCCTATGTCGACAGCCTGAGCGCCGACGAAATCCGCGCCTATCGCGGCACGTTGACCGAGCCTGGCCGGAACAGCCCCTACCGGGACCGCAGCGTCGAGGAGAACCTCGATCTGTTCCGACGGATGCGGTCGGGCGAGTTCGCCGACGGTGAACATGTGCTGCGGGCAAAGATCGATATGACGTCGCCGAACATGAACCTGCGCGACCCGACGCTATACCGTATTCGCCATATTCCACACCAGCACACAGGTACAAGCTGGTGCATCTACCCGATGTACGACTTCGCGCACACGATGTCGGATGCCTTCGAGGCGATCACGCATTCCCTGTGCACGCTGGAGTTCGAGGACCATCGGCCGCTGTACAACTGGTTTCTCGACCAGCTCGCCCCGCCGCACCGGCCGCGCCAGATCGAGTTTTCTCGGCTCAACGTGGCGTACACGATTACGAGCAAGCGCAAGCTGGCGGCGCTGATCGATGAGGGCGTGGTCAGCGGTTGGGACGACCCGCGTATGCCGACCATTGCCGGCATGCGCCGGCGCGGCTATCCGCCGGAAGCGCTCAGGGATTTCGTGACCCGAGCGGGTGTCACCAAGAAGGACAAGCTGATCGAAATGGGTATGCTCGAAAACAGCGTTCGTGAGGCACTGGGTGACAGTGCGCCGCGTCGGCTGGGCGTCCTGAAACCGCTCAAGGTCGTGCTGACGAACTACCCGGACGGCAAGACCGAAATGATGACGGCCATGAACCATCCGAACCGGCCAGAACTCGGCGAACGCGAGGTACCGTTCACGCGCGAACTCTGGATCGAGCAGGACGATTTCATGGAGGAGGCGCCGCGCAAGTTCTTCCGCCTCAAGCCGGGCGGCGAAGTCCGGCTGCGCTCGGCGTACATCATCCAGTGCAACGAGGTCATCAAGGACGCCGACGGCAACGTCGTCGAATTGCACTGCAGCTATGACGAAACGACGAAGAGCGGATCGGCCAACAGTGACCGCAAGGTGAAGGGCACCATCCACTGGGTCTCGGCGGACCATGCCATAGCGGCTGAGGTACGCCTCTACGACCGGCTCTTCCGCGAAGCCAATCCCAACAGCGTCGAGGATTTCATGAGTGTCCTCAACGATACCTCGCTGGAGGTTGTCGAGGCGCGGCTCGAACCGGCACTCGCCGAGGCGGCGCCGGAGGCGCCGGTGCAGTTCGAGCGGCTCGGCTATTTCGTGCGCGATCCGGACTGGCAGGATGATCGACCCGTGTTCAATCGCGTCGTGACGCTACGCGACTCCTGGGCAAAACTGGAGAAGCAGGCGCTCGGCGCCGGGTCCTCCTAGGCGGAGTGCGTCGCGCTGACGACGATCGGCGCACCCCGACCGAGCCCGAGACTCTCCGCGGCGTTGCCTTCCGCGCACGCGACCTCGACGACGCCGAACGAATTAACCAGCGCGAGGTGCTCGCCCGGGGTGACGCGGCCATAGGTCTGTTGCATCGGGATCTGCCTGCCGGCAATCGTAACCGCAGGGTCACGAAAGCCCCCGATCAATCGCTCGTCGATGTTGCTGATCAGGTTGCCGAACGAGTCGATCGTGACGATGCTGCCGGTCACGCTGACGCTGCTGACGGCCGGCTCCTCGATCCATCCGGGAATCCACTCCTCCACCGGTGTCCCGAGGTCGGCAGCACGAGCCTCACCACTTGCCAAAAGGGCCGCCGCGGGCGCGAAGATGTCACGGCCGTGGAAGGTGTTGCTCGGCTCGGCGATGCCGCGAGCCCTGAGTGCATCGACCTCGAGATGGTAAATGCGCGGTGCGTCGGCGGACTCGAGCAGGCCGGCAAGCAGCCCGTTGTCGGGCGCCATGAATACATGACTATCGAGCTCTGCCAGGAGGATCCTGCGCTCGGTGCCTACGCCCGGGTCAACAATGGCGAGATGCACGGTACCGCTCGGGAAATAGCGGTACGCTCGTGCCACCCAGAAGCCGGCTTCCGGCGGCCACTGCGCCGGTATATCGTGGATCAGGTCCACGACGCGTGCAGCCGGAAACCGCGCAAGGATGACGCCCTGCATGACGGCCGCGAACGGCCCCTGGTGGCCGAAGTCGGTCGTAATCGTAACGATGCCCGATGGCGTCACGCGCTGCTCCTCCGGCATTCGCGAACATAGAGGTAGAGCGGCAGGGCGGCTGACAGTCCGACGCACAGGTTGACGGCAACAAAGCCCCAGGGTTTTGGCCCGCCGTCGCGGCGCTCGAGCGCGAACATCGCGAACCAGAATGCCACGGACGAGATCACGAGGTCGACGGCAAAGCCGCTGGTGGCTCCGTTGGCGAATACGGCAGCGAGAAACGCCCGAAGGTCGAGTCCTGCCTCGATGAAGAAGACCGTCAAGAACCAGAACGGCACGATGGTGCCGGCCACGGCCAGTGCAAGGTAGAGCTTCCTGAGTGACATGGCTTCCCTCCGCTCTGCATCATTCTAGCAGCCGGAGGAAAGCACGCCGTCTACGCCGCGAGGCGATCCAGGTGGAAGTCGGCGTTGCCGAACAGCTGGCCAATCACGGTCAGCCGCTTGAAGTAGTGGGCTATGTCGAGCTCCCAAGTCACGCCCATACCGCCGTGAATCTGCACGGCCTCCTGGCCAACCGTCTTGCCCGCCGTGCCGACCTGGTACTTGATTGAGCTGATGGCGCGCTTGGCGTCGGGGCTGCCTTCCGCGGCGAGCATCGTTGCCCACATCAGTAGCGAGTAACTCTGTTCGCAGGCCGTCAGCATGTCCACCATGCGGTGTTGCAGGGCCTGGAAGCTGCCGATCGGGACGCCGAACTGTACGCGACTCTTCGAGTACTCGATGGTCTTGTGGGTCATGAGCTGCATGATGCCGACCGCTTCGGCGCAGACCGCAAGGGTTGCGTCGTCGGTGACAGCATCGATGACGGCGAAGGCGCTGCCCGCATCACCCAAGAGGTTAGCGGCGGGGACCCTGACGTCGTCGAGCTCGACTTCGGCGGCCTGGTGGCCGTCGACGGTCGGGTAGTGCGTCCGCGTCACGCCTTTTGCGTCCGTCGGGACGAGGAACAGGCTGATGCCGTCGCGATCGGTTTCGTCGCCGGAGGTCCGTGCCGACACGACGAGAAAATCGGCGTTGCCGCCGTTCAATACAACGCCCTTGCTGCCGTTCAGCACGTAGTCGTCGCCGTCGGCGCGGGCGGTCGTCGCGACGCTCTCCAGCCGGTAACGGCTTTGCGGCTCGGTGTGCGCGAACGCTGCCTGCTTTTCTCCCGCGATCACTGCGGCCAGCCAGTCGGCTTTCTGCTCGGGTGATGCTGCGCGCTTGAGTGCGCCACCGGCCAGCACGACGTTCGCAAGGTAGGGTTCGACGACGAGGCCGCGGCCGAACTGTTGCATGATCAGCATGATCTCGACCGGTCCCCAGCCGAAACCGCCGTCCTCTTCACTGAAAGGCACCGCGGTCCAGCCAAGCTCGGCGAACTGCCGCCATACGTCCTCGCTGAAGCCCTTGTCGCTGCCGGCGAAACCCTGTCGGGTATCGAAGTCGTAGTCGTTGGCGATGAATTTCTCGACGCTGTCGTCGAGCATCTGCTGTTCTTCGTTGAATGCGAAATCCATAGTGTTCGCCCCCTTACAGGCCCAGCACGTGCTTGGACACGATGTTCTTCTGGATCTCGTTGGATCCACCGTAGATCGACGCCTTGCGGAAGTTGAAATAGCGCAGCGCGGTCTTGGTTTCGTTGCCTTCGCCAATGCGCTCGGCGACCGGGAAATCGACGGCGTACTGGTCGGGTACGAAGGGCAGCGCGTAGTGGCCCGCTGCCTCCACGTATAGCTCATCGATGGCCTGCTGAATCTCGGTGCCGACGAACTTCAGGATCGACGACTCGGGCCCGGGCGCCTTGCCCGATGCCACCGCCGCAAGCGTGCGCAGTTCCGTGAATTCGAGTGCCTTGAGTTCGACCTCGACGGCGGCAAACTTGCGCATGAAGTTCCGGTCCTCGACCAGCGGCGGGGCACCCCGCACGGACCGCGTCGCCTGTTCCTTGAGCTTCTGCATGCGAAACTTGGAGTGATGGACGGCGGCAATGTTAGTGCGCTCGTGCTGCAGCAATACCTTGCCGTAGGTCCAGCCCTGGCCTTCCTCACCGACGAGGTTGTCGACCGGAACGCGCACGTTCTCGAAGTGCACTTCGTTGACTTCGCGCTCGCCCTCGATCGTGATGATCGGCTTGACCGAGACGCCCGGGGTGTTCATGTCGATCAGGAGGAAGCTGATGCCTTCCTGGCGCCGCGCCACGTCGGTATTCGTCCGTACGAGGCAGAAGATCCAGTCGGCGTAATGCGCAAGCGTCGTCCAGGTCTTGGTCCCGTTGACGACGAAATGGTCGCCGTCGAGGTCTGCCCGGGTCTTGAGCGACGCCAGGTCGCTGCCGGAACCGGGCTCTGAGTATCCCTGGCACCACCAGACGTTGCTTTCGAGGATATCGGGCAGAAACCGGCGCTTCTGCTCTTCGTTGCCGAAGGTATAGATGACAGGACCCACCATGCCGACGCCGAAGGGCACGATCTCGGGGGCGTTGATTTCGGCAAGTTCCTGCATGAACAGGTATTTCTGCACGGGCGTCCAGCCTGGGCCGCCGTATTCCTCCGGCCAGTTGATCGCGAACCAGCCGCGCTCGTGGAGCCACTTTTGGTAGCGAATCTGGTTGTCGCGGCTGATCGGCATCCCTGCGTCACGCATCTCGCGCAGATCTTTCGGAAACTCGTCGGTGAAAACTTGTCGAACAGAGTCCCGAAACCGAAGTTCGTCCTCGGTAAAGGTCAGGTTCATGCGGTATCCCGTGTCTTTAATTGTCGTTAGAAGCAGCGACCGGCCGGACAGCCGGAGCGGCACCGGCTTGGCGCCGGCCGGCAATCCTACCACGATGTCGCCCCGTGCCCGTGCGCTCGTTGGACCTCGCCGCTGCCCGATCGACCGCCGGGGTTCCGGTGTGCATTTCCAAGCCCGTCATCAATCGGGCAGAATGCCCGCATGACTCGGGCAACGCACAGCAAGGGAAACGCCACGGCCACGGCAGCGGTTTCAGCCGAGCCACTGGCCGATGCGCTCAACCGGCCGCTGCACGACCTCAGAATCTCGCTGCTCGACCAGTGCAATTTCCGCTGTCCCTACTGCATGCCGGCCGATGAGTATCACGACGACTATGAGTTCCTGTCGAGGAACGAGCGGCTCACGCATGCCGAGATTCTCAAGGTCGTTCGCGTGGCAGCCCTGTCCGGCGTGTCGAAAATCCGGCTGACCGGCGGCGAGCCGCTGCTCGACAAGTCGCTGCCGCTGCTCGTCGCCGGCATCGCGGCTGTCGAGGGCGTCGACGATCTCGCGCTGACAACTAACGGCATGCTGCTCGCACCGAAGGCCGAGGCGCTCGCGTCCGCCGGCCTCGATCGCGTAACGATCAGTCTCGACAGCCTCGACGACGCGGTTTTTCGCCGTATGAGCGGCGGTCGTGGCGAGCTTGCCACCGTGCTGGCCGGGATCGACGCTGCCGAGGCGGCGGGGCTCTCGCCCATCAAGATCAACGTCGTCGTTCAGCGCGGCGTCAATGACGGGACCGTTCTCGAGTTGCTCGAGCATTTCCGTGGCAGCGGCCATATTGTCCGTCTCATCGAGTACATGGACGTCGGCAATCGCAACGGCTGGCGGATGAACGAGGTAGTGCCGTCGCGAGAGCTTCGCGATCGCATCGCCAAGCGCTGGCCGCTACGGCCCGTCGGCCGGAACTACCCGGGCGAGGTCGCGCGGCGCTATGAATACGTCGATGGTGCCGGTGAGATCGGCTTTATTTCATCGGTGACTGAGCCGTTCTGCGGCAGCTGCTCGCGCGCTCGCCTGTCGGCAGACGGGATGCTGTACACCTGCCTGTTTGCGACACACGGCACGGACCTGCGCGAGCCGCTTCGAAACGGCGCCGACGATGCGGAGCTCGCCGACATCCTGTCGCGCACCTGGCTGCAGCGTGCCGATCGCTATAGCGAACTGCGTCGTCCGGAGGTTGCCGAAGCCCATCATTCCTCCAAGGTCGAGATGTATCGAATTGGCGGCTAGCGGGCACAGGGAAGACCTAATGAGCAAACTCACGCATATCGGAGACGATAATCGGCCGACCATGGTCGACGTCGGTGACAAGGCGGTAACGCGCCGCGAGGCCACGGCGGAGTGCCGCGTCTGGCTGCCGCCTGCCGTCCTCGAGGCGCTAGACGGCAACGAGATCCAGGCCAAAAAAGGGCCGGTCTTCGCGACGGCAATCATTGCCGGGGTCATGGCGGCGAAGAAGACCCACGAGTTGATCCCGTTCTGCCACCCGCTGGGCCTCGACAAGTGCAGCATCGATATCGAGGTTGACGGCGAAGAGGCCGTCATTGCCTGCACCTGTCGCGTCGAGCACAAGACCGGCGTTGAGATGGAAGCGCTGACGGGAGCATCCGTCGCGGCACTGACGATCTACGACATGGTCAAGGCGCTGTCGCACGATGTCGAAGTTCGTCGCACGCGTCTCATGGCAAAGCGCGGCGGCAAGGCGGACTTCGAACGTGGCTGAGCGGGCACTGCATGCGCTCGTGCTGGCCGGTGGCCAGAGCGTTCGTATGGGCCACGACAAGGCTCGTCTGCGACGTGCCGACGGCCGGTCGCAGCTCGAGCACGTCGTCGAACTCGTGGCGCCGCTCGTAACAAAGGTCTGGGTCTCGGTACGCTGCGATCAGCCGGCCGATGCGCTGCGCGATCGCTATCCCCAGGTTATCGACAGCGACGCGACCGCCGGGCCGCTGGCGGGGATCCTTGGCGCGCTGGACGCTCTGCCGGACGTCGACTGGCTGGTCCTCGCGATCGACCTGCCACTGCTCGACCGGGAGACGATCGAACATCTCCTTGCGGAGGCGAGTGACCCGCGCTTTACCGCCTACGCCAGCAACTTCAACGGCCTGCCCGAACCGCTTTGCGCCCTGTACCGGGCCGGCTCGTCGGCCGTGATCCGCGAGTTCGTTGACGAGGGCATACGCTGTCCGCGCAAGGTCCTGATCCGCGCCGAGGCCGAACTGCTCGAGCTTCCGAACCCGCGCGCGCTCGACAACATGAACACACCCGAGGACCTGGCCGCGGCGGGCTTCGGCGAGAGCGCCGCGTGAGTTCGGCGAAGACCCTGCATGTTCGCTACTTCGCGCTGTTTCGCGAGCAGGCAGGGGTGAGCGAGGAAACCCTGAGTCTTGATGCTGCGACCGCGCTGGATGTCTTCGAGGCAACGCGCGACCGGCATCGTTCGCCGGAGCCTTACGGGCATTGCAAGGTGGCGATCAACGACGAGATGGCGGACTGGGATGCGGCCGTCACCGACGGCGACACGATCCTCCTGTTTCCACCGGTTGCAGGCGGCTGAGGCATGATCGAGATCCTCGACTCGCGAATCGACGTGGCCGCGCTGTCCGCGTCCCTAAAGGACCCGCGCGCCGGCGGCTACACGGCGTTCGAAGGCTGGGTCCGCAACGAGAACGAAGGCCATGCGGTCGTCAGACTCGAGTACGAGGCCTACGTCCCGCTCGCCATCAAGGAAGGCGAGAAGATCATTGCCGAGGCGAGCGAGGCCTGGCCGCTGTTTTCCGCGCGTGTGGCACATCGCACAGGCTTACTGGAGCTCGGTGACTGTGCGGTGTGGGTGGGCGTTGCCTCCAAGCATCGCGATGAGGCGTTCCGCGCCTGTCGCTACATCATTGACGAGCTGAAAGTGCGCCTGCCGATCTGGAAGAAAGAGCACTACGCCAACGGCGATTCAGGCTGGGTGAACTGCGAGCGCTGTGCCGCGCACGCGCATGCGCCCGCGGGATAAGACCAGGCAGCACTAGCGCGAGTCACGGCGCATGGCGGCCGCAAGATCCTCGGGCGTGTCCACGTCGACCGCGGCCTCGGCGCAGTCGATCGCCATGACGGCGTCACCGGCCCGCTCAATGATGCGCCTTGCACCGCTGTCACCAGTGAGCGATTCGAGGTCGCTGAACAGGGCGCTGCCGAACAGGGCGGGCGCGCCCATGATCCCCTCTGACTGTGTCGCAACTATGCCCGTGTCACTGCCGTCCCAGGCGCGGACGAGCGCACCGTAGTGCGAAGCGGGAATGAGCGGCTGGTCCGCAAGGCAGAAGAGCAGGGCGTCAGCGGTATGTCGAAGTGCCCGGGTCGCGCGGGCAATCGAGACCCCCATTCCGTCGGCGAAGGCGTCGTTGATCAAGAGAAAGCGGGCATGCGCTGCAGCGTGTACGTCGAGGCAGTCATGGCCGGCGACGAGGACCGTCGCGTCCACCCCGGCATCGTCCAGCCTGTCGAGCGTGTGCCTGACCAGCGGCCGGCCATCGAACTCGGCGAGTTGCTTGCCTGAACCGAATCGTGCCGAGCGGCCGGCGGCAAGCACGACGGCGATGACCCTGTTGCCTGCTGCGGGCGACATCTCTGCAGTATAGAGTCCGCCCGACGCTCTGAAAACTTGCGGCGCGCTCGGCAAAGTGGTTTCCTGCACGCGTTGGCGGAGTTCCGGTTCCGCCCTGGGGACGTTGTGCACAAGATTTCTTCCATAGAGGACGCCAAGCCGCTCGAAGGCGTCGAAGTTGGCGTATCGGACTGGATCATCATCGACCAGAACCGGATCGACCTCTTTGCCGAGGCGACGGACGACTTCCAGTGGATTCACGTCGACGTCGAACGCGCCGAGCGGGAAATGCCGGGGGGCAAGACCATTGCGCACGGTTACCTGACGCTGTCCCTGATTCCTGCCCTGACGGGTGACTTCATCGAGATCAAAAACCTGGAGCGCGGTATCAATCTCGGCGCGAACAAGGTCCGCTTCTACACGCCCGTAACCGTTGGCGACCGGGTGCGCGCCCGCGCCAAGATCCTGTCGGTCCGGCGTCGCGCCGGCGCCATGCTCCTGACGGGCGAAACCACGATCGAGGTCGAAAACCAGCGCAAGCCTGCCTGCGTCGCCGAGACCCTGGGGATGTACTTTTTCCGCGAAGCCGCGGTCGACCAGGGTGAGGCCGCCGCCGCCGACCAGGGCTAGCTGCCCGCGTCTCCATCGTCGAACTCGACCGTCGACTGTCGGCGCCGATCCACTGTCAACGTCGTAACGTCGGGCCGCGAGTAGTGCCCGACGACGTCGAGGTTCTGGCGCTCCTCGAGCACGCGGTTGTGGTCGAGTTCCACAATAGCGAGACGTTCCTCACCAACGATCGGCTCCAGTAGCCATTCGCCGTCAGGCCCTGCCACGCAGGATCCACCGTTCGCCATGAGGGCGTCGGCCGTGTCCATGAGCAGATCGGCCTGCGGTAGCGCGTCACCAATGTCGCTCGAGCGCATGAGTCCGGAGACCGACACGACGTAGGACCGTGCTTCGCGAGCAATGAAGCGGGTGATGTCCTCGGTGTTGCGTTGATTGCCCGGCCAGATGGCGACGTGCAGGTCTTCGCCCTGGCCATAGAGCGACGCGCGCGCCAGCGGCAGCCAGTTTTCCCAGCAGTTGAGGCCACCCACCGTGAAGCTGCCGAGGGAATGGACCCTGAGTCCGTGTCCGTCGCCGGGCGCCCAGACGAGGCGCTCCTCGTAGGTTGGCATGAGCTTGCGGTGGATCGAGCCAATCGTGCCGGTTGGATCGATGTAGACCATGGAGCAATACAGGCTGTGGCCGCCGCGGTTGGTCGCGCGCTCTATCGTGCCGACGTAGGCGGCAATGCCGTGCTGTCGGCAGGCCGCGCCGAGGCGATCGAGATCGCCGCGCTCGATGACCACGGCTTCGCGGGCGTAATGCGCATAAAGCGTTTTCTGCAAGGCAGAGTCGAAACGCGCGCCGTCAGTACGTTCGACCCAGAACGGGTAGCCGGGAACGAGTGCCTCGCCGAACGCCACGAGCGCGGCGCCTTCCTCGCCCGCCTTGTGAATCCAGTGCTCGACCTTGTCGAGCGTTGCCTCGCGATCGAGCCAGGCGGGTGCAATCTGCGCCAGCGCGACAGTCAAGAGGTTCGGCGACATGCGGTTTCCCCGAAGCAAAAAAAAGCGGCAGGCCCGAAAGCCTGCCGCTGATTGTCGCGTAGTTCTTACGCTTAGTCGAAGAAGTAGCTGAGCGTTACACCGTAGGTGCGTGGCTGGTTCGGGTAGCCGCTGAAGCTAAGGCCTGTCGGCTGTACCGTCGTCGGGAAGGCGCTTTGCAGGTATTCGTCGTTGTTGATGTTACGACCCCACAACAGCGCTTCGAAACCGTTCAGCCAGCGCAGGCCGACACTCGCGTTGAACGTGCTGACCTGGCGAGAGGCGACGTCCGCCGGAATGTTACCGACAACCTGCACGTCACTTTCGTAGTAGTACTCGCCGCGGACGAAGCCCGAAATGTTCGCACCCAGTTCGAACTGCCAGCGTGCCCAGGTGTTGACGGTGGTTTCCGCGACACCAGGTACCTTCCGGCCGGAAAAGTCCTCCGGACCGCCAATGCCTGGCGCGCCCTGGTAGTCGTCGTAGACCGGGTCGAGGAACATGGTCGAGATCGACCAGTCGAAATTCTCGGTGATTGCCCACAGCACATCGAGCTCAACGCCCGTCGACGATTGCTTCCCGGCGCTGGCCAGAACGAAGCCCGTGCCCTGGAAGATGTTTTCCTGGAAGTTCTCGATCTCCTGCTCGAAGATCGCGAGCGTAAATGCCACCCGGTCGTAGGCACCTTTCACGCCGAGCTCGAGCAGCTGTGCATCCTCAGGGGGAGCGAAGCGCGTGCCCGTCGTCAGGTTGGCGGGCACTAGGCCGGCCTGCTGCAGCGCAGGGATGTCTGACGCAAACGGCCGCGAGTCATTCGACAGGTTCCAGGACGTGGCCTTGAAGCCCGTGCCGGCGCTGATGTACGCGTTCACGTTGTCGGTGACGTCATAGGCGAAGCGAGCTGTCCAGGTCGTCGCGCTGTCGCTGGAGTTGCCGTTTTCCACGACGTTCGGGAAGTCCACGAACGGCGGGATGAACTGCAGGGGCTGTAGGGGGAGCGTGACATTACACGGGACGTTGGGATCGAACGGCTCCGGGCAGGGCGTGGTAGCACCTGCCGCGGCGAACTGGCCGGCCGCGACCGGATCTACACCTTGCGCAATCAGTGCGCCGGCCGTCGCCGTCTGGCCCACCGGGCCGGTCAGGTCGATTGCCGAAAGCTGGTCCGTGTTGTTGATCCGGACGGCAACGTCTTTCTCGTCCTCGGTGTAGTTGATGCCGAGCGTCAGCGTTGCGCGTTCGCCAATGCCGATGTCAGTCTGTGCGAACAGCGAGGTTGCCCGGTTGGCGATCGAGCTCGTCTCGAAGCTGCCCTGTCCCTGACCGAAAAAGACGATCGGGTCGGCGCCCGGGTTCTGGGCCTGGTTCAGCAGGTTGGCGACCCCTTCGACCGGCGCGAGCGCGTTACCACTCAGGATGTCGAAGTACGGCCGGATCTGCGAACCGAACGTCAGGTCTCGGGTCTGCGATACGTCTTCGTCGAAGAAGAAGGCGCCGACTACCCAGTCGGCCCGCTCGTTGGAACCGGCGAGGCGCAGCTCCTGCGTGAAGGTATCGAGCTCGACGTTGATGCGGTTGCCCCCGGTCTCATCGAGCAGCTGGCCCGAGAAGAAGTCACTGTCCGAGTTCTCGAAGCGATCGAGTTTGCGGTAGGCCGTAATCGACGTCAGCGTTGTGTTGTCCGACACGTTCCAGTCGAGCTGCAGCGACAGGCCGCTGTTCTCGATTTCGTTCTCGGCGTCGAAGTTCAGGAACTGCTCGTAGGCAAAGGGCTCATTCGCGACGATGTCGGCGCCAATTGCACCGATGACCGGGAGCAGACTCGGATCCGTTCGCAGGTTGGCGACGCCGCAGCACAGCTCGTCGATCTGGTCCATGTCGGCGATGAAGCGGGCTTCGAAGTCATCGCTCGGCGCCCAGAGCAGCTGGCCGCGGACGCCGTAACGGCTGAGTTCGTTGAACTCCGAACCGGTCTCGAGGTTGGTGAAGTAGCCGTCGCGCTGGTTGTAGTTCGCGGCAATGCCCCACGCCCAGGTATCGGACAGCGGACCGTTGACTTCGGCCCTGCCCATGATCTGGTTGTACTCACCGATCGTGCCCTGAACGGAGCCCGAGTAGCCGTCGAGCGACGGCTTGGCCGTTACGACGTTGACGACACCGGCCGACGCGTTTTTGCCGAACAGCGTTGACTGCGGCCCCTTGATGACTTCGATACGCTCGAGGTTGGGCAGGTCGGCAAGACTTGCTGCCGTCCGCGAGCGATACACGCCGTCAATGAAGACGCCGACCGACGGCTCGATGCCGGCGTTGTTGGCGCCATTACCGAATCCGCGAATCAGGAAGGTCGTATTACCCGCCGCCTGCAGCTGGCTGACGCGCAGGCTCGGAACGAGGAACTGCAGGTCCTTGACGTCGAGGATCTGCGCCTCGTCCATCTGCTGCTTGGAAACAACCGATACGGCGACCGGCAACGACTGCAGCGTCTGCTCGCGCTTCTGCGAAACGACCACGATCTCTTCGAGGAAGGCCTCGCTTTCCTGGGCCGCTGCTGGCGCGCTCAGGACTGCAGCACAGCCCGCAAGCGTAAGCGACGAGCAGGCGAAACGAATCATCCGGGAACGGATGGATGAAGTACTAGAGTTCATTACTCCCCCCTTTGGAGAATGGCGCCGATTCCGTAGCGCATAGCCAAGCGAAAAAACTTTTTGCCTGCAAACCCGACCAGAGCGACTAAATCGTCGAAGAAACAGTCGCTAACGACTGCAAGCTAAAGTACCTTTCGCCGCGAAGAATAGCATGGATTGCCCGCGCTACGGCAAGCGCCGGGTGGCCCAAAAGCGGCTTTTTGTGGGCCTTTTTGTGGGCTGTGTCACGCCAGCGACAGCTCGCGACGGCGACGTTTTCGGCGACTTCACCATAAGCTGGTGTCGTGGCCGTCCTTATGACAGCGATCTGGCGGCCAAAGATCGACCCGAAATCGATTGCGGCGACGATCGTCACGGCGTAGTCTGCGCCCTCGTTTTACTGCCGGAACGACGGATCTACGCATGGCGGAACCGCTGCGACTGTATGGCCTCAAGGCACTCGTCACCAATGCTGCTGATGGTATTGGCGAAGCCGTTGCACGAACCCTCGTGAAGCACGGCGCTGAGGTTGTCGCGGCGGATACCAGCAACAGCGGCGTGGAACAGCATTATCGCCAGGTCCGTGGGATATCCGGTCTCGTGTCGCCCATGAACGACCCTGGGCGGCTGCCGGCGCTGGTCGAGGCCGCCGTCGACAAGCTCGGCGGGCTCGATATTGTCGTCGGCGATTTCCCGTTTTCGGTGCCCGCGCCCGTCGACGGCCCGGGCGCCGAGCTCGAGCGACTGATGGACCTGCGGATTGCCCTGGTCTCGGCGCTTGCCCGCGCGGCGCTCCCCGAACTCAAAAAGAGTCCGGCGGGTCGCATCATCAACGTCGGCTTCCTGCGCAGCCTGTTCGGTGCGAACGCCCGCGAGTCGGTGCGCAAGGCCGAGCAGCAACTGGCACTCCTGACCCGCGCGCTCGCGGCGGAAACGGGTGAATTCGGCATCACCGCCAACTACGTGCAGCCCGGCGCCATCATGACGCCGGCGAGCCGGGAGACGTTTCGCAAGGACAAGGGCCTGCGCGACTATTGCATCTCGCACTCGGCCGCGCGCCGGCTCGGTGAGCCTGTCGACGTTGCCAAGGTAGTGCTGTTTCTCGCCAGTGACGACGCGGGCTTCGTCAGTGGCGCCGGCATAGCCGTCGACGGCGGGCGCACGGACGTCTGACGTGGACCCGGTCCTCGCCGACCTCATCTCGCTGCTCGGTCTCGAGCGGGTCGAAACCAACATCTTTCGCGGCGCCAGCCGCGATATCGGCAGCCCGCAGGTGTTCGGCGGCCAGGTGCTGGGACAGGCCCTGTCGGCAGCGCAGCTGACCGTCGAGGGCAGGGTGGCGCATTCGCTGCACGCCTATTTCCTGCGCCGCGGCGATATTAACGCGCCGATTGTCTACGAAGTGGACCGCGCGCGCGACGGTGGCAGTTTTTCGAGTCGCCGCGTCGTGGCAATCCAGCACGGCCGGCCGATCCTCAACCTTGCCGCCTCGTTCCAGGTCCCCGAAGACGGTATCGAGCATGCGGCTGCCATGCCGGACGTGCCGGGTCCCGACGGGCTTAGGGACGTGATCCAGGTGGCTGAGGGCCAGCTCGACAAGCTGCCGATGATGATGCGGCGATTCCTGACCAAGGCGCGACCCTTCGAATTCCGCCCCGTGGAGCCACCGGATTTCGACAACCCGGCGCCGCGTGCACCGGTCAAGCACGTCTGGATTCGAGCCACGGATCGTCTCCCGGACGAAACGCCGTTGCACCAGAACCTGCTCGCGTACGTGTCCGACTACGAGCTGCTGGGCACGGCAACCCTGCCGCACGGCCTGTCGTTCTCGCGCGGTAACGTGATCATGGCGAGTCTCGATCATGCGCTGTGGTTTCATCACACCGTGCGCGTCGACGACTGGCTCCTGTACGCGATGGACAGCCCAATGGCGACGGGTGCACGCGGATTCGCTCGCGGACATTTCTTTACCCGGGACGGTCGTCTCGTTGCATCGACGGCGCAGGAGGGGCTGATTCGCGTCGTCGACCCTGCCGAGAGTCGGCCAAGGTCCGATCCGAGGCAGCAGGCCTAGCCCACTCGCCGAGCGCTGCCCTATAGCAGCGCGAGCCCCTTTCGAAAGCGCTCGGCGTTCGCGACGTAGACGTCGGCCGAGCGCGCGATCATCGCGATAGCTGCCTCGTCGAGGCTGCGCACTGCCTTCGCCGGCGCACCTATGATCAGCGACCCTGGTTCGAAGGTCTTGCCTTCGGTAACCAGCGCGTGTGCGCCGACCACGCAATGCTCCGGGATGACGGCGCCGTTCAGCACAGTGCTGCCAATGCCGATCAGCGAGTTATCTCCGATCGTGCAGCCGTGCAGCATGGCGCGATGACCAATCGTGACGTTCCGGCCGATCGTCAGCGGCTTGCCGGGGTCGGTATGCAGGATGGCGCCGTCCTGTACGTTGGAGCGTTCGCCTACCTCGATCCACTCGTTGTCGCCGCGCAGCACCGCGCCAAACCAGACGCTGGAATGGGCCGCGAGACGCACCTTGCCGATGACGGCCGCGCTGTCGGCGATCCAGGTGCCTTCCTCTGCGATCTCCGGAACGAGGTCGCCCAGCGCATAGTGCATGCTCAGCCGCCCGACTTGCCCTGCGCCGCCACGGCCGCGGCCGCCTTGGCGACTGCCTCGGGGTCGCCGAGGAACTCTCGTGATATCGGCGTAAGGTCGTCGGCCAGCTCGTAGACCAGCGGAATGCCGGTCGGAATATTGAAGCCGGTAATGTCCTCGTCGGAAATGCCGTCGAGCATCTTCACGAGCGCGCGCAGCGAATTGCCGTGTGCCGCGATCAGCACGTTCTTCCCTGCCTCGAGGTCCGGCGCGATGACGTCCTGCCAGCAGGGCTTTACCCGGTCGAGCGTAATCTTGAGCGACTCGGTTGCCGGCAGGTCGTCGATCCCGCGATAGCGCGGGTCATGCGCCGGGTGTCGCTCGTCGTCGGCCTCGAGCTCCGGTGGCGGGATGTCATAGCTGCGGCGCCAGATGTGCACCTGCTCGTCGCCATACTTCGCCGCGGTCTCGGCCTTGTTGAGACCTTGCAGCGCGCCGTAGTGACGCTCGTTGAGGCGCCAGTCGCGGATTACGGGAATCCACATGCGGTCGAGCTGATCAAGGACGAGCCACAGGGTCCGGATCGCGCGCTTCAGGACCGAGGTGTAGGCAACGTCGAACTCGATGCCAAGTTCCTTCAGCTGGCGCCCCGCCGTGGTGGCTTCCTCGATGCCCTTCTCGGTCAAATCGACATCGGTCCAGCCGGTAAACAGGTTCTTGAGATTCCAGTCGCTCTGCCCGTGCCGGCAGAGTACGAGCTTGCCCGCCATCGTAGACTCCGTAGTAGTGGTTACTTGCCGTTAGGCGCCTGTTGCCCGATCGTCGTTAGCGCCGCACAGGCTCGTCGATCAGGTCCCTGAGTTCCTGCACAGCGACAAAGAGCGTAGCAAAATCCGCGTCGCCACGGACCTTCATGTCCTCGATCATGCCTTTGACGAGATCGACCTGGGCCTGTCGCTGCCTGAGCCATGCGCCGACGAGTTCGGGCATCGGCTTCTTGCTGCGCTTTTTCAGTAGCTGGATCGCAAGCTCGCGACGCACCTGGTAGAGCTCGTTGCGAATCTTGCCCCGGGCGGCCGCCTCCCAGCGACCGCTGACCTCGAGCTCCTCGGCAGAGACGTGCAGCCAGAAAATGCCGAGGTTCTCGTTGAACGCCGAGTACAGGCGCGCGGAGTCCATGACGTCGCGCTTGAACTGCACGGCAAGGTCGGCAATGTCGAGCGCCGCGCGCGTCAGCAAGAGTGACGCCATCTTCTCGGCGAGCGCGTCCGGCACGCCCATGCCGACGTAGCGTTCGACGGCTTTCTTGTGGCGCTGTCTCGATACCGAGGACTGTACGCCGCCGGTGCGCGTGTACACCGTGGTCATGCCCTCGGCGAGCCTGTTGACCGCCGCTTCGATCTCGATATCGTCCCCGAAGCGCTCGATCAGCCAGTAGGTGGCGTGGCGCTGGCTGCGGGCGATCTCGAACAGGAGCTCCGTCTGCGCGGCGGCCGGCAGCTCGTGCTCGATTTCCTCGATCGTCCGGTTGAGCGCCGCGGCGCGGCAGATCGTGCGCGCGACCGTGTAGGCGCGTGCAATCGTGCTGACGCTGGCGCCCGTGTCGAGCTGCACACGACGGACAAATGCCGGACCCATACGGTTGACGATGTCGTTAGAAATAAGCGTTGCCAGGATCTGCGGGCTCAGTCGATGCGTCGGCAGGAACTCCGCGTAGCGCTTTCTCAAGGTATCCGGGAAGTAACGCATGGGGTGCGTGACGAGGAAGTCCTCGAGCGACTCACCCGAGGCAATCAGGCTGTTGTACACGTCGATCTTGGCGTAGCTCAGGATGACTGCAAGCTCCGGACGCGTCATGCCTTCACGCCGTGCCTTGCGCTCCTCGATCTCGACATCGTCGGGCAGGAATTCGAGATCGCGGTCGAGCAGGCCCGAGCGTTCGAGGCTCGTGATCACGCGCGCCGTTTCGTCGATGCGTTCGATCGAGCGTTGCTCGCTCATACTGATGGCCTGCGTCTGCAGGTAATTGGTGCGCAGGACGAGCTCCGCGACGTCGTCGGTCATCGAGGCGAGCAGCTCGTTGCGCTTGTCGCGCGACATGCCTTGCTTCTCGGCGACATCGCTCAGGAGAATCTTGATGTTGACCTCACGGTCCGAGCTGTCCACCCCTGCCGAGTTGTCGATGAAGTCGGTGTTGATACGGCCGCCGTGTTGGCTGTACTCGATACGGCCACGCTGGGTAATCCCGAGGTTGCCGCCTTCGCCGATGACCTTGCAGCGAAGTTCGTCGGCGTTGACACGGACGGCGTCGCTGCTGCGATCGCCGACTTCGGCGTGGCTCTCGGTGCTGGCCTTGACGTAGGTGCCGATGCCGCCGTTCCAGAGCAGATCGACCTCCATGCGAAGTATGGCCTTGATGACGTCGTTCGGCTGCAGCGTCTTGGCGTCGACGCCCAGGAGTTCCCGTGCCTCGCGGCTCAGCCGGATCGTCTTGTCCTGGCGCGAAAATATGCCGCCGCCTTTCGAGATCAGTTTCTTGTTGTAGTCGGCCCAGCTGCTGCGGCCCTTCGCGAACAGGCGCTTGCGTTCGCGGAAGGTGGGCGCGGCGTCGGGGTCAGGGTCGATGAAGATATGCTGGTGATTGAAGGCGGCGACCAGGCGGATCTTCCTCGACAGCAGCATGCCGTTGCCGAACACGTCGCCGCTCATGTCGCCGATGCCGGCCACCGTGAACAGGTCCTTCTGGGTGTTGAGGCCCTGCTCGCGGAAATGACGCTTGACGGCTTCCCAGGCGCCGCGCGCCGTGATGCCCATCTTCTTGTGGTCATAGCCGGCCGAACCGCCCGATGCGAAGGCATCATCGAGCCAGAAGTCATAGCTCTGCGAGATGCCGTTGGCGATATCGGAAAAGGTTGCCGTCCCTTTGTCGGCGGCGACGACGAGATACGGGTCTTCATTGTCGTGCCGGACGACGTTGGCCGGCGTCACGACCTTGCCGTCGACGACGTTGTCGGTGACGTCGAGCAGGCTGCTGATGAAGAGTTTGTAGCAGTCGATGCCTTGCTGCATGACGGCGTCGCGGTCGCCATCCACGGGGTTCTTGCAAACGAAGCCGCCCTTGGCGCCGGTCGGCACGATAACCGTATTCTTGACGACCTGCGCCTTCATAAGCCCGAGGATTTCGGTACGGAAGTCCTCTTTACGATCCGACCAGCGGAGTCCGCCGCGCGCAATACGCCCACCGCGAAGATGCACCCCCTCGACGGCCGTGGAGTAGACGAAGATCTCGAACGCGGGTTTGGGCAGGGGGGCTTCGGGCAGCTCGCTCGAGCGAAGCTTGATCGCGATCGTGTCGCGGTGATCCCCGTCACTGTCGACCACGTAGTAGTTGGTTCGCAGGGTATGCGTAACGGCGTTCGCGAAGGCGCTGAGGATACGATCTTCATCGACGTTCTTCGCCTTGCCCACACCGCGGGCCACAGCAGCCTGGAGATCCTTTAGGTTGCGTTCGCGAGCGGCCTTGCTGGAGCCCGGGTCGAACTTGCATTCGAACAGGCGCACGAGGGTTGCCGTCGTGTCGGCGTGCGCAACCAGCACGTCTTCCATGTAGGCCTGGCTGTAGGGCATGCCGAGCTGCAGCAGGAACTTCGCGTAGGTCCGGAGCAGTGCCGTCTGACGCCAGTCGAGCCCGGAATAGACCACGAGGCGGTTGAGGCCGTCGCTCTCGGCGTCGCCGTTGAGGACGCGCATGAAGCACTCCTCGAAACGCGCCGCGACGTCGGTGACGTCTATCTCCTCGCCGCTCTCGTGCCGCAGGTGAAAGTCCTGGATCCAGAACAGGTCGTTGCCTTCGAGCCGAAGCTCGTAGGGGCGCTCCGTATACACGTCGACGCCCATGTCCTCGAGTATGGGCATCGCCTCGGACAGGGACAGGGGCTCGTCGTCCGTGTAAACGATGAAGTGCATGTGGCCCGGTGCCGAACCAACGGGCCGGTACAGGTTGACGGAGCGCAGCGCGTCGTCCGTCTGCATCGCATCCAGCCGACTGACGTCGGAGCAGGCATCGAGCGGGCTCGTGTCTTCCTGGTAACCCGCGGGGAAGACGTGTCCATAGCGGCGGAACAGCTGCAGGCCTTCGTCCTCGCCAAACGTCAGCGCGAGCTGTTCCTTGAGCTTGTCGACCCAGGTAACGACGATGTCCGCGATCTGCTCCTCGATGCGCTGGACGCTGATGCGCGGGCGCTCGCTGTCGTCGGTGCGGACAATGATATGCACGCGAGCCAGCGGTGAGTCGGAGATCTGCACGCTCGACTCGACGCTCGTCCCTGACAGGGCATCGAGCAATACCTGCTCTATCTTGCGGCGGACGGCGGTGGTGTATTTCTCACGCGGCACGTACACGAGGCAGGAGAAGAAACGCCGGAACATATCGCGTCGGATGAAAAAGCGGACGCGCAGCCGGTCCTGCAGGTTGAGGATGCCGAGCGTGGTGCGCGCAAGGTCGCCGACGCTGGCCTGGAACAGTTCATCTCGCGGGTAGTTGTCGAGAATGTGCATGAGCGCCTTGCCGCGATGGCCGCCCGGATCGACGTTGTTGCGCTCGAGGACGCGATTGGCCTTGTCACGCAAGAGCGGGATGTTGCGGGGACTTTCGCTGTAGGCGACCGACGTGAACAGGCCGATGAAGCGATGCTCGCCAACAACCGTGCCCGAGCGGTCGTAGATCTTGATGCCGACGTAATCGAGATAGGCGCTGCGATGCACGGTCGAGCGCGAATTCGCCTTGGTGATGACCAGCCAGTCTCGATTGTGCGCGAGGCGCTTCATCTCGCGGGTCAGCTCGGTCGGCTTGCCGCTCATGTCCGGCCGTGCGAAAAGCCCGAGGCCGCTCTTGACGACGGGCTTGAGAAAGGTTCGCTCGCCGCGTTCGTTGAGCCGGTAGCGCCGATAGCCGAGGAATGTGAAGTGGTCGTCCGTCATCCACTTGAGCAGCGCGACGCTTTCGGCCTTGAGTTCGGCAGCGCCGCCCCTCTCGGTTGCCTCGAGTTCGTCGGTTGCCGCTGCCATCGTGTCACGCATGGTCTCCCAGTCGAGGACCGCGAGGCGCACGTCACCGAGTACGGTCTCGAGATCGTCCCTGAGCGCGCTGAGCCGTTCGGGATCGGTTTCCTTGTCGATCCCGAAGCGCACCCACGATTCGCGCGTTGCGGATTTGGCCGAGCTGGCCGGAACGCCAGTGAGCCGACCGCGAGCGTCGCGCGTTACGGTGACGATGGGGTGCACGGTCATGTGCACGGTCAGATCGTGCCGGCTCAGTGCGGCGACGACCGAGTCAACGAGAAACGGCATGTCGTCGTTGACCATTTCGATGAACGTAAAGGCGGAGACGTAGCCGTGCGTGTCCTCGTCGGCGTTGAAGATCCGCAGGAGCGCCTCGCCCGGTTTGCGCGTCTTTGCGAATTCGAGGTGCTGGATGGCGGCGCGCGCCATGATGAGCTCGGAGCGTCCCTCGAGGTCCTCGTAGGGCACATAGGCGAAGTACTGCTCGAGGAAGCGCTTGATGTGGCGCCGATCCGGTAGCAGCTTGGTGTTGACGCGCGCGGCAACGATACCTTCGACGATGCGCTCCCTCGCATCGCCCCCCCGACGAAATTCCTGGCGTGCCATTTTCCTGTTCTCTCCGGCGCGTGAGGAGCGCCCGATCCGGTGGCCGGCATTCTACCGTATTAGGGGTTCAAACAATCCATACCACGGAAGGCGTAGTGTCGGCCCTGGCGGGACGCGCCGCACGCAATTCACAGTCGATGAAAGGCTATACTTTCCGGCCCGGAATCGCGTGCCTGCCGTCATGAGCCAGCGCAAAATCGAGAAAACCATCCACACCAGCCTGTCGCGCGACAACGACTACGCGGCCTACCTGCAGCTCGGGAAGCTCTTGTCTGCGCAGACGCCGCTGTCGGACCCGCCGAACCCGGACGAAATGCTGTTCATCGTCCAGCACCAGGTTGCCGAGCTGTGGATGAAGCTCGCGCTGCACGAGATCCACCGTGCGATCGGCTTCTTCCGGGACGACAGCCTGCCGCAGGCCATCAAGGCGCTGGCGCGCGTGCGCCACGTCCAGGACCAGCTGTTCAACCAGTGGAAGGTGCTCGATACGTTGACGCCGAGCGAGTACGCGGAGTTTCGCGGCGTATTCGGCAGTGCCTCGGGCTTCCAGTCGGCGCAATACCGGCTGCTCGAGTTTGTGCTCGGCAACAAGAACGCCGCCATGCTCAAGGTGTACCGGCACATGCCGGAATGGCACGCCAGGCTCGAGACGCAGCTCAGCGAGCCTTCACTGTACGAGGAGTTCCTCCGACACCTGTCGCGCAGCGGCCTGCCGCTGCCTGAAGCGGTCCTCGACCGTGACTTCAGCAAGCCGCGCGAGGACAGCGACGAGGTCATCGCGGTGCTGAAGCTGATCTATGAGGACACGGCCGGGCACTGGACCTGGTACGAGGCCTGCGAGGCTTTTGTCGATATTGGCAATAACTTCCAGTACTGGCGCTTCCATCACCTGAAGACCGTCGAACGCATCATCGGCCACAAGCACGGTTCGGGTGGGTCGTCAGGCGTGCCCTTCCTGAAGCGGGCAATCGACATGGAGTTCTTCCCGGAACTGATCCGGGTGCGAACGGAGATCGGGACCTGAGAGCGCTCTCAGGGGGCGCCCAGCAGGCGTGCCCGCGCCAGCAGGCGTTCCATGACGTAGTTGAAGCGCTCGTAGTCCTCGTCGCTGATGCCGTGCAGGAGGTCCGTCTCGAACTTGAGCGCGAGCGGCGCAATCTCGTCGTGGATGCGCTGGCCGTCTTCGGAAAGATTCAGTATGGACCGTCGCCGGTCCGCGTCCGCGAACTCGCGGTCGAGCCGGCCGCTCTTGATCAGCTTGGTCACGGCGCGGCTGACGGCGACCTTGTCGAGCATCGTTCGCTGTGCCACCTCGACGGCGGAGAGCCCGGGAAAACGGCCGAGAATCGCGATAACGCGCCATTCCGGTATCGACAGCTTGAAGCGTTCCTCGTAGACGCCCGCAATCTTGTTGCTGACCGTGTGCGACAGCACGGCGAGGCGGTACGGCAGGAACTCCTCGAGAATCAGTTCACTGGCGGCGTTTTCGATCTCCATGCCCGGCACCTTTCCTGTACGCCTTCACCTTAGCGAGATGCGGACTAACTGACAAATCAGGGGAGGTGCGGCTCGGCCAGGTAGGCCTCCGACTGCATCTCCGTGAGCCGGCTTCGCGTGCGCTCGAACTCGAACTGAAGCCGCTCGCCCTCGTAAAGCTGGTCTGGTTTCGCGGCAGCAGCGAGGATCAGCTTGACGCGGCGGTCATAGAACTCGTCGACGAGGGAAATGAAGCGTCTCGCAGGATCGTTCTGGTCACGGTCCAGGACGGGTACCTCATCGACGATCACGGTCGGGTACCAGCGCGCGATCTCGATGTAGTCGGCCTGGCTGCGCGGCCCTTCACAGAGTTCGTCGAAGCTGAACCACGCTATGCTCTTGGCCAGGCGCTTCGCCGTGATGCGTCGGCCATTGATATCGATGGCCTGGTTCCTCGTCGGGTGACTCTGACCGCACTCGGCAAAAAAGCGCTCGAGCCGCGCGGCCGAATCCGGGTCGCGGCTGTCGAGATAGGTGCCGGCCTGCTTGAGCAGCCGCAGCCGATAGTCGGTAGCGCCGTCCATGTTGACGACGGTCGTGTGCCGGTTCAGTAAGCCGATGGCCGGGAGGAATTGCGCGCGCTGCAGGCCGTCACGATAAAGGTCGTCAGGCGCAACGTTGGAGGTGGCGACCAGCGTCACGCCGCGTTCGAAGAGTCCCTTGAGCAGGCGACCGAGGATCATGGCATCGCCGATATCGCTGACGAAGAATTCATCGAAACAGAGCACGCGCGTGTCCCGTGCAATATCGTCGGCCACGCGCGCTATCGGGTCCTCGATCGCCGTCAGCTCGGCGAGCCTGCCGTGGACGTCGGCCATCATCCGGTGGAAGTGGCTGCGCCGCTTGTCGGGAACGCGAAGCGTGTCGAAGAACAGGTCCATGAGGTAGGTTTTGCCGCGCCCCACGCCGCCCCAGATATACAGGCCGGGAACAGGCTCGTGTTGCTTCTGTCCAAGGAGACGCCCGATCAGGCCCGGAGGCGCTGCGGCTTTGGCCGCTTCGAGCCTCGCGGCGAGCGCCTCGAGCAAATCCAGCACCTTGTCCTGCGCCGGGTCGCGGACGTGCCCGCCGTGTTCGAGTTCGTGCTCGTACGCCTCGCGCAGCGACCGATGCCTGTCCATGAACCCCCGACCTCGTTGATCGACGCGGAAGGTTACCGGTCAACGCTCGCTGTCGCCAGCGGGACTGGTAAACTTGCCCGTCGCCTGCCACCAACCCAACAAATGCTATGACTGAACAGTACGAACGCGAGTCCATGGATTTCGACGTAGTCATTGTCGGCGGCGGACCCGCCGGTCTCGCCGCGGCCTGCCGGCTGATGCAGCTCGATGCCGGGCTCTCGGTTGTGGTCGTCGAAAAAGGCTCCGAGATCGGTGCGCATATCCTGTCGGGAAATGCCTTCGACCCACGGGGTCTCGACGAGCTGTTTCCCGACTGGAAGTCCATGGATGCTCCCGTCAAAACCGCGGTAAGCGGCGACGATGTCTACTACCTGACCAGCGAGAAGGGCGGCTATCGCATTCCCAAGCCCTTCCTGCCGCCGCCCACGCACAACGACGGCAACTACATCATCAGCCTTGGCCGGCTGTGCCAGTGGCTTGGCGAGCAGGCCGAGAATGCAGGCGTCAACGTCTTCCCCGGCTTCGCGGCGTCCGAGGTCCTCTACGATGACGAGGGCAGGGTAAAGGGAGTTGCGACCAGCGATATGGGCATCGGCAAGGATGGCGAGAAGAAAGACAGCTTCACACCTGGTTACGAGCTTCTTGGCAAGTACACGATCTTCGCGGAGGGCGCGCGCGGTAGCCTGGGCCAGTCACTCATGGCGAAGTTTGACCTGCGCAAGGACGCCGACCCCGAACGCTACGGCCTCGGCATCAAGGAGGTGTGGGAGATCGACCCGGAGAAGCACCGGGAAGGTCTCGTCGTGCATACGATGGGCTGGCCGCTCGACAACCACACGGACGGCGGCGGCTTTCTCTACCATGCCGAGAACAACCAGGTGTACCTCGGCCTCATTATCGGCCTCAACTACCGGAACCCGCACCTCTCGACCTTCGAGGAATTCCAGCGCTGGAAACTACACCCGAAGATCCGGCACTACCTCGACGGCGGCAAGCGCGTGAGCTACGGCGCACGCGTCGTCAACAAGGGTGGCCTGCAGGCGTTGCCGAAACTGGTCTTCCCTGGCGGCATGCTGACGGGCTGCGACGCCGGCTTCCTGAACGGCGTCAAGATCAAGGGCACGCACCTCGCGATCAAGACCGGAATGCTGGCCGCCGAAGCCGTCCACGAAGCGCTCGCATCTGGCGACGAAGGTCAGTCCGAACTCGACAGCTATCCCGCGGCGGTCGAGGGCTCCTGGGTCCATGACGAGCTCTACAGGGCGCGCAATTTCGGCCCCGCACTGCACAAGTTCGGCGTGTTCTGGGGCGCCGCCTTCACCTACGTCGACCAGACCTTCTTCCGCGGCAAGCTGCCGTTCACCTGGCACACGCCGACGGCCGACTACGAAACACTCGGCAAGGCATCCGACTACCCGGTCATTGAGTATCCGAAGCCGGACGGCGTCATCACGTTTGATCGCCTGTCGTCGGTGTTCCTGTCGAGCACCAACCACGAGGAAGACCAGCCGTCGCACCTGAAACTCAAGGACGCGTCGAAGCCGGTCGAGTACAACCTGCCGCTCTACGACGAACCGGCGCAGCGCTACTGCCCGGCCGGCGTCTACGAAATCGTGGGTGACAACGGCAGCCAGCGCTTGCAGATCAACGCGCAGAACTGCGTGCACTGCAAGACCTGCGACATCAAGGACCCGGCCAAGAACATCGTCTGGACCGTGCCGGAGGGCGGCGGCGGGCCGAACTACTCCGGTATGTAGTCGCTGCCGGGTGCCGCGGGGTCCGGAAAACGGCCAACGACGGCCCACGGTGCGCTGCCGACCTGCTCGATTAGGACGATCTCTCCGAGCGTCACCGAGGGCGGCAGCGTCGCCCGGCGTATTTCCGTGAGCATCTCCCGCGTACCGGTGACGTTGCGAGGGTGCACGATCGTGACATGAGGTTCGTGCAGCCGGCTGTTCGGGCCGATCATCGACTGCCGGAGCGCGTCGAAACGCTCGCGCCCGTCATCGACCGGTACGTATATCGTGCCCCATTCGGTTAACTCGGCGTCCGCAAAGACGAGTCGTAACGAGAGTTCACTGATCGTACGAAGTCTCGCGAGCAACGCCGTCAGGTCGTGGACCTCGTCATCGCGAGCGAGCGTCACATGGGCGGGGATCAGGCTGAACTGAAACGGATCGAAGCGCTGGCGCAGCGCGTCGAATGCGGCGCGCTCGGGTTCCGGAAGAAACAGGCTCAGCTGGCGACGAAAAGCTCGCGTGTCCCCGGACACCGGTCGATTGCCGCGCCAGCGATTTACTTCGGCTGCATCCGGATGGCGCCGTCGACGCGAATGGTCTCGCTGTTCACGTAGGCATTGCCGTAGATATAGGCAACCGTGTCGGCGTACTGCGCCGGCTCGCCGAGGCGCGGCGGGAACGGCACCTGCCGACCCAGCGATTCCTGAACCTCTTCCGGCATGCCGGCCATCATGGGCGTCTTGAAGATGCCGGGCGCAATCGTGTTCACGCGGATGCCAAACTGGGCAAACTCGCGGGCCAGCGGCAGCATCATGCCGACGACGCCGCCCTTGGATGCGGAATAGGCCGCCTGTCCGATCTGGCCTTCGAACGCAGCGATGGACGCCGTGCTGATTACGACGCCGCGCTCGCCCTCGGCGTTCGGCTCGTTGCCGGCCATCACCGCGGCGGCCTCCTTGGTGACGTTATAACTGCCAACGAGGTTGATCTGGATTACGCGGTTGAAGTTATCGGCCGGCCACGGGCCTTCGCGTCCAAGTGTCCTGCCTGCCGTCGCAATGCCAGCGCAGTTTACGGCCAGCGTAATCCCATCCATAAACGCATTCGCTGCGGCGATCGCGTCACGGACGGAGGTCTCGTCCGAGACGTCCGTGCGAATGAAGGTGGCGCGTTCGCCGAGCGACGCCGCGCTCGCCTGGCCCTGTTCCTCGTTGACGTCGAGCAGCGCAACGTGGCCGCCCGCGGCGATGACTCGCTCGGCCGTCGCTAGTCCCAGCCCCGATGCGCCGCCGCTAATGACCGCCTTTGCTACTGAGAGATCCATGCCTTACTCCTCGTCGATTTCGATGCCGACGGCGGTTGCTTCGCCGCCACCGAGACACAGGGCTGCAATGCCGCGCGTGAGGCCGCGCGCCCTGAGCGCATGAATAAGCGTCGTCGTAATCCGTGCACCGGTTGCGCCGATCGGGTGCCCGAGGGCGCACGCGCCGCCGTTGATGTTCACTTTCGCGTGATCGAGACCGTTGTCGTGCATGGCAGCCATTGTGACGACGGCAAACGCTTCATTGATTTCATACAGGTCGACGTCGTCGGCGCTCCAGCCGAGCTTGTCGTGGAGCTTTGCTATTGCGCTGACCGGTGCCGTCGTGAACCATGCCGGCTCATGGGCGAAGGTGGCGTGGCCTGCGATCCGCGCGATCGGGCGCAAGCCCCTGGACTCGGCAAGCGAGGCCGGCGCAACGACCAGCGCGGCGGCGCCATCGGAGATCGACGATGAGCTTGCCGCCGTGACCGTGCCGTCTTTGCGAAAAGCCGGACGCAGCGTGGGGATGTTGTCGACCTTGACGTGTCCCGGGGTCTCGTCTTCGCTGACGGTGACGTCGCCCTTGCGGGTCGTATAGGTGACCGGCGTTACCTCGGCGGCGAAGCTGCCGTCGGCAACGGCCTTCTGCGCGCGCGTAGCGGATTCGATCGCGAAGGCATCCTGCTGCTCGCGGGTGAAGCCGTACTTGTCGGCCGTGTTCTCGGCGTAGTGGCCCATCATGTGTCCTTCATAGACGTCCTGCAGGCCGTCCGTGAACATATGATCGAGGGTCTCCTGGTGACCCATGCGGTAGCCCGCGCGGGCTTTCTGCAGCAGGTAGGGCGCGTTACTCATCGATTCGAGGCCGCCAGCCACCGCGATATTCGCATTGCCTGCCTTGATCGTGTCGTGGGCCAGCATCAATGCTTTCATGCCGGACCCGCACATCTTGTTGACGGTCGTGCACGCTGCGCTGACCGGGATACCGGCCGCAATGGCCGCCTGCCGCGCCGGTGCCTGGCCGAGTCCTGCCGGCAGGACGCAGCCCATCAGCACTTCCTCGACCTCGGCCGGGTCGACGGCGGCGTCAGCAACGGCGGCCCGAACAGCGGCGGCACCCAGATCCGTGGCTTTCACGCTGCTGAACACGCCCTGGAACGCACCGATCGGGGTTCGCCTGGCGGCAAGTACGACTACCGGGTCCGAACTCATTTTTTTTAACCTTCCTTAAAATTACCGGCCGGCACTGTGCGCTTTTTTACCGGGTCATGCAACGTCGTCCGGGGCCGGCGCAAGGAGGTCCGGCTCGCCGACGGTGTCGATGATGCGCTGGCGTGCCAGCGCCGCCAGTTCCCGACTGCCCGCAAAGGCAGGATCGTCCGGCAGTATTGGTGGCAACACATCGAACGCGAGGCGCGACGGCCATGGCAGGCGCCGGCCGTCCGGCAGCATGCGGCGCGTGCCGCGAATGCCGATGGGCACGACGGGCAGACCGGCCTTGATGGCTGCGAGGAACGCCCCGGGGCGGAACGTGAGGACACCGGGTTCTGCCTGGAAGGTGCCTTCCGGGAAGAAGCCGAGCGCGGCGCCTTCGCGGGCCGCGCGGACGTATTCACGGATGTCCTTCGAGGCAGAGGTCCCGCCCGCCCGGTTGACGAAGCGTGCGCCCGAACGACGCAGCAGATAGTGGATGACCGGATTGCTGCGCATCTCGCCCTTGATGACGAAGCTGAACCGCGGCGGCAGGAAGGCCTTGAGCAACAGGCCGTCGACGTAGCTCGCATGGTTGGCAACGACGACCGACGGTCCCTCGGGCAGGTTATCGAGGCCGGCAACGGTCGGACGGGCACCTGCCAGCACAAACGTCGTGCGAATGATCCGCGCGACGGCCCGGCGCCTCCGCTCCTGCCCGGGGATGACCGTGACGGCCAGGTAGGTAATGAGTACCCCGACGAGGAACACGAACAGCGCATAGATGCCGTATACCGAGTAGGCAAAACGAGCAGCAGGTCCGGGCGTTGCAGCCATTATTCGGTCAGTATGTGAAAACGGTTGTTCGAGGGCGAGCTTGGGCGGCCTGTGACGAAGATCACTTTATGTAAACGCCTTCGACAATCTGTGATGCTGATCACGCCCCCCGGGAGGCGCAGTTATCATACTCAAAACCCTAGGATTTTGCCGTTGGGCTTTAGGCCCGCGTCGCTATGGACTGCATGACCCACCCGATGGATGCTATGGCAAGCACTGAAGGAAACAAGCGGGAAGCCGCAACGGTAGCGCGCACCGAGGAACTGGTCGACCGGTTTCTTGATGCTATCTGGATGGAGCGTGGGTTGTCGCAGAACACGCTGGGCGCCTATCGCGCCGACCTCATGACGCTCGGCCGGAGCCTCGCCAAAGACGAGAAGGCAATCGACGACGCCAAGAAGTCCGATCTCCTCGACTTCATTGCCGAGCGCGTCGAGTCTGGTGCCAAGCCGCGCTCGACGGCCAGACAGCTGTCGAGCTTCCGCCGTTTCTTCCGCTACATCATGCGCGAGGGTCTGCGCGACACCGATCCGACTGCCGACATCGAGATGCCGCGGATTGGCCGCTCGCTACCCAAGACCCTGAGCGAGGACGAGGTCGATGCGCTACTGAACGCACCGAACACCGATGAGCCGCTGGGCCATCGCGACCGCGCGATGCTCGAGCTGCTGTATGCGACGGGCCTCAGGGTGTCCGAACTCATCAATCTCAAGCAGTCACAGATCAACTTCAACCAGGGTGTTCTGCGTATCGTCGGCAAGGGCGACCGCGAACGCCTCATTCCGCTCGGCGACGAGTCACAGCGCTGGCTTCGCGACTTCATCAACGGGCCGCGTATGGAAATCCTGCTGGAACGCCAGACGGACTACCTGTTCCCGACGCGCCGCGGCGACCGCATGACCCGCCAGGCCTTCTGGCACATCATCAAGCGCTACGCAGAGAAAGCCGGTATTCGTCGCAAACTGTCACCGCACAGCCTGCGGCACGCGTTCGCGACGCACCTCTTGAACCGCGGTGCCGACCTGCGCGTCGTCCAGCTCCTGCTGGGCCACAGCGATCTCTCGACGACGCAGATCTACACGCACGTTGCCCGCGAACGTCTCAAGGACCTGCACGGCGAGCATCACCCCCGCGGCTGAGGTAACATTCCGGCCGCCCGGCGGGTCTCCTCTGAGTGAGAAGGGCCGCCATTTGGTGAACAAATGCCCGTTTTCGCCGGGAACCCGGTCCGCCGGGGCGGGTCCGACGATTCTCGCCCGAACCTTACGCAGGATGTACCGATGCGCTGCTCCCACAACAAACTGACCGCTGGCCTTATGGCAGCAACCGTTGGCCTGTCGCTGTTTGCGGCCCTGACCGCACACGCAGACGAGGCACTCGAGTCGGTGCGGTCCAAGATGGCCGAGCGCTTCGAGTCCATTGACCCCGAAAACGTCGACACGAGCGGCATCGACGGCTGGTACAAGATTCAGCAGGGCGCCATTGTCGCTTACGTCTCGGCCGACGGCCGCTACCTGATGCAGGGCGACATGATCGATCTCGACCAGAACGTCAACCTGACGGAGCAGGCCCGCAACTCGGCCCGACGGGAGCTGTTGGAGTCGGTCGAGGACGCCGAGGTCATTGCCTTCACGCCGGCCGAGACCCGCCACTCAGTCACGGTATTCACCGACGTCGACTGCGGCTACTGCCAGCGTCTGCACAGCCAGATCAACGACTACCTCGCCAAGGGCATCGAGGTGCGCTACCTCCTGTACCCGCGTAACGGACCGGCGTCAGATGCCTGGAACGTCTCGCAGGAAGTATGGTGCTCGGCCGACCGTCAGGGCGCGCTGACTGCTGCAAAACTCGACAAGCCTTTCGAATCCACGGCCTGTGACGCGTCGATCGTCCAGCAGCACTGGCGTCTGGGCCGCGAAATCGGCCTGAGCGGGACGCCGTCCATCGTCCTCGAGGACGGTACACTGATCAGCGGCTACCTGCCGCCCGATCAGCTTGCAATGCGTCTCGAGCCCGAGCTCGCGACCGAGTAAACAGCACAGGCGTCACGCCCGCAGGGCGCTGCGTCGACCTGTCGCCGGCTACTCGCTGGCCGCGAGCTTCGCTCGCCTGAGCTCGTGTATATGCACCCCGCGGTTTTCGCCGCCGTCTTCCAGGTATTTCTCGAGCGCGAACTTGCCGCTCGAGAACGCGATGTCATCCCAGGGAATCTCGTCGGGAGCGAACATCCCGACGTCGAGGGACTCTTCGCCGGCCGCAATATCGCTAACGAGCTTGCCGGTGAAAAAGAAGTGCACCTGGCCGGCGTCTACGACGTCCACCGACGCGAAGAGGTGACCCATCTCGACGGTGGCGCACGCCTCTTCCAGCGTTTCCCGCGCCGCACCCTCGGCCAGTGATTCGCCCAGCTCCATGAAGCCGGCCGGTACCGTCCAGTAGCCGTAGCGCGGTTCGATCGCCCGCTTGCAGAGCAGGATTCTGCCGTCGCGCTCGGCAACGCAGCCGACGACGGCAAGGGGGTTCCTGTAGTGCACGGTGTTGCAGGCATCGCAAACGGCGCGTTCGCGGTTATCGCCGTCGGGTACGCGGTAGGACACCGCTCCGCCGCAGACAGAGCAAAATTTGATCATCGCAAGCAGTAGAGGGTTGGTGCCGGGAGAGGGAATCGAACCCTCACTCTGTCTCCAGAACCGGATTTTGAATCCGGCGCGTCTACCAGTTCCGCCATCCCGGCAGGGGTGAACGGCCCGACAGTATAAGCGCCGCTCGAGCACTGTCTACGGGGCGTCGAGAAAAAAGTTGCCGGCCGGCTGCGACGATTCTCTTCGCCGCGGCATCATAGGAGGCGTATGAGCAAGTTCGCCAGTATCCAGATCGACAGGGCGATCATCGAGCGCGCGGCGCGTGGCGACTCGAGGGCCCATGAGATCCTGTATCGCGCTTTCGCGGCGCCGGTCTACACGCTGTGTCTCAGGTTCACGCGGGTCCCGGCACATGCCGAGGACCTCGTGCAGGAAACCTTCATCGAGGTCATGCGTTCGATCGGACGGTTTCGCGGCGAGGCGGCCATCGGGACCTGGATTCGCCGTATTGCGGTCAGCAAGGCGCTGATGTTCCTGCGCTCGGCGTGGACCAGCCGCGGACAACCACTCGGCGAGGACTGGGATGACCTGACACCCGGTGATGCCGGCGACCACGGCGTATCGCGGCGCCCGGATGACGCACTCGATCTCGACGCGGCGCTGGCGCACTTGCCGGACGTGAGTCGTGCCGTCGTGTGGCTGCACGACGTGGAAGGATTCACGCATAAGGAAATCGCCGGGTTTCTCGGCAAGACAGAGAGCTTTTCGAAATCACAATTATCGCGGGCGTACCAACGCCTGCGCCCCCTCCTGGCAGGGGATGACCGAAGCGCCAAGACGAGCGCCGATGCACTACGAGGAATGCCATGAACGAGGCTAACGAGGAAGCGATGATTGCCGGAATGACGCGGGAGCAACACGACGCGCTGGTAGACGGCCTGAACGCGCTGCCCGAGACGATGCCGCCCCGGGCCGTGTGGGAGCGGATTCGTGAGCAGGCCGAGGCCGAGGGCCTGGTGTCGCCGCCGAAGCGTCCGTCCTGGCCGTGGCTTGGCGGGCTGGCAGCGGCAGCAGCACTCGTTGCGGTCGTCACGCTGCCGCTCCTGAGCGGCACGCCCGATTCCGGCAACGGCATCACCGTGCCCCCGGTGTCGAGTGCGGATGCCAATGCACTGCCCATGCGTCTCAACGTATTGCGCGCGGAGTCCAGTCAGCTGGAAGGCGAGCTTGCGGCGCTGCCGGACGAGCCCGTCGTGCGTCGCGTTGGCACCGAGGCGAGCATTGCCGACATTACGGACAGGATCGCTGCGATCGACTACCAGCTCGGCGACCCGGAGGTCGAGCTTACGCGGGAAGAGGAAGAGATTTTCTGGCGCGAACGCGTGCGCCTGATGAAATTACTGGTGAAGCTGCGCTACGTAGAGGCGCAACGCACCGTATTTTGAACGGAGTTAGCAAGATGAATCGAATGACGGTGTTTACAGTGGCCCTGCTCGCATTGATGGCGGCGGGCAGTGCGTGGGCACAGGACGCGGAGAGCAAGAGCCTGCGTGACATGGAGCGCGCCGTGGAAGAGGCGGAAAACGAGGCCGCACTTGCCGAGGCGGAGGCACAGCTCGCTGAAGCGGCCGCCCGCGTCGCGGAGCTGAGTACTCGGAACCTGCCTGATGTCGCCATGCTCACCGAGAAGGCGATGAAGGGACTCGGGCGTCCGAGACTGGGTGTCACGATTGACCATGACGATCCCGATGCGGGCCCGGTCGAGGGCGTGACGATCATTAGCGTGACGCCCGGGAGCGCCGCGGCCGAGGCGGGCCTTCGCAGTGGTGACGTGCTGACCTCCGTGAGCGGGATGGACCTCGAGGCCGATCAACAGCGGACGGCGAACAAGCGTCTTTTCAAAATCATGTCCGACGTTGAGGCAGGCGACAAGCTCGAGATCGAGTACCTGCGCAAGGGCAACATCGGCAGCGTGACCGTTGAGCCTCGCGTTGTCAGTACGATCTCCGTTGCGCTCGCCGGTATCCCCGAAGCCATGTCCGAGATCGGGCAGGTGCCCATGGCGATCAATGCCTACAAGAGCTACTTTGGCAGCAGTGGCTGGGGCGATCTCGAGCTCGTCGAACTCAACGAGGGGCTGGGGCGTTATTTCGGCACTGACGAGGGCCTGCTCGTCGTCCGCGCGCCCAGGTCGAGCGCGCTGTCGGTCGAGGACGGTGACGTCATCCAGACGATCGACGGCCGCAAGCCCACCTCGGTGAGTCACGCGATTCGTATCCTTGCGTCGTATGCGCCTGGCGAGGCACTTAAGCTCGGTATCATGCGTGACAAGCGCCGCCAGACGCTCGACGTCGAGATCCCCGATAACCGAAGCAGCTTCGTGCTGCCCCCGCACCCGCCCGCCGCACCGCTGCCGCCGGCCGCGCCGCGTCCCGCAAAGCCCGTCGACGGTCGTCACGTCGTCGTCTCCGCCCGGACGCACGCGAAGGCGACGGGCGACTGATCGCAAGTCGAACATCGCCTATCGAACCGAGGGCGATCCGGCAGGGCCTTCCAGGCGGCGTTTTTGCGTGACTTCGGTTAGGCTACGCGCCCCATGCGCCTGGCCGACTTCGACTACGACCTGCCCGATGAGCTAATCGCCCGCTTCCCGGCGGAAGAGCGACGCGGCAGCCGCCTGCTCGTCGTCGGCAACAGGGTCGACGATCGGGTGTTCGCGGACCTGCCCTCAGTGCTTCGCGAGGGCGACCTCCTCGTGTTCAACGACACTCGCGTGATCCCTGCGCGACTCACGGGACAGAAAGCCACGGGCGGGCGCGTCGAACTCCTTATCGAACGCATCGAAACGGGCACGCGGGCGCTCGTCATGCTCAAGGCCAGCAAGACGCCGAAGGCGGATAGCGAGATCCGGTTTGCCGCTGGCATCAGCGCCCGGGTGCTTGGCCGCGAGGGTGAGTTTTTCGAGCTGGAGTTCTCGATGCCCGTGGCCGATGTGCTCGCTGCACAGGGCGATGTGCCATTACCGCCGTACCTGGGCCGGGATGCCGAGTCGGCAGACAGCGAGCGCTACCAGACCGTGTATGCAAAGTCGCCCGGCGCGGTTGCCGCGCCGACGGCCGGGTTGCACTTTGACGAGGCGATGCTTGAAGAGACGCTCGCGCTGGGCGTTCGGCACGCGTGGCTGACGCTGCACGTCGGTGCCGGAACCTTTCAGTCGCTGCGTCACGACGACGTGGACGCGAACCGGCTGCACGCCGAGCGCGTCATTGTCAGTGAGGACGCCGCCCGCGCCGTGCGCGATACACAGGCTGCCGGCGGTCGCGTCATCGCGATCGGCACGACGGCCGTGCGCAGCCTCGAAGCTGCCGCGGAGAACGGCAGCGTTGAGGCCTTCGACGGCGAGACCGAGCTGTTCATCAAGCCGGGCTATCGCTTCCGCGCCGTCGACGCCATGCTGACCAACTTCCACCTGCCGCAGTCGTCACTGCTGATGCTCGTCTCGGCGTTTGCCGGCCACGAGCGCATCCTCGCGGCGTACCGGCATGCGGTTGAACAGCGATATCGTTTCTTCAGCTACGGCGACGCAATGTTCCTGACGCCGGACGGCGCCACGTGAACTTCGAGCTTCTCGAGCGCGACGGGCAGGCGCGTCGCGGGCGCCTACACTTTCGCCGCGGCACGGTAGAGACGCCGGCCTTCATGCCGGTCGGGACCTACGGCACGGTCAAGAGCGTAACGCCCGAGGAGGTCGTCGAGAGCGGCGCCGAGATCCTGCTCGGCAATACCTTTCACCTGATGCTCCGGCCCGGCACCGAGATCGTTCGCAAGCACAACGGACTGCACGAGTTCATGAACTGGCATGGACCGATCCTGACGGATTCGGGTGGCTTCCAGGTGTTCTCGCTAACGGACCTCAACAAACTCAGCGAGGAGGGCGTCGAGTTCCAGTCGCCCGTCAATGGCGACAAGGTGTTGCTGACGCCGGAGCGTTCGATGGAGGTGCAGCATGAGCTGAACGCGGACGTCACGATGATCTTTGACGAGTGCACGTCCTATCCGGCCAGCGAGGCCGAGGCGCGGACCTCGATGGAGCTGTCACTGCGCTGGGCGAAACGCAGCCGTACCCGCTTCGACGAGCTCAAGAATGCCGAGCCGGACCGCGGTGAGGCGCTGTTCGGCATTGTGCAGGGCGGTATCTACGACGAGCTGCGCCAGCAGTCCCTCGACGGCCTCGTCGATATCGGCTTCGACGGCTACGCGGTCGGCGGCCTGGCTGTAGGCGAGCCGGCAGACGAGCGCAACGCCGTGCTCGACTATCTCGCGCCGCGACTACCGGATGCGGCGCCGCGCTACCTGATGGGCGTGGGCACGCCGGTCGACATTCTCGATGCCGTGCTCCGCGGCGTCGACATGTTCGATTGCGTCATCCCGACGCGCCACGCTCGCAACGGCCAGCTGTTTACGTCGCGGGGGCTGGTGAAGTTTCGCCATTCACGCTACGCGGACGATACCGGGCCGCCCGATACGGATTGCGACTGCTACACCTGTCGCCACTACAGCCTTGCCTACCTGAAGCATCTCGTGAAGTGCGGTGAAATTCTCGGTCCGCGGCTCGCCACGATCCATAATCTTAATTATTATCAAAAGCTTATGCAGAGAATACGCGCTTCTGTATCGACCGGGACGACCGCCGCGCTGCACGCCGAGTTCCTTGGCTTATACCCGCCGAAGCCCTGAGGCGCGCACCTTGGGAATGTGGCAAACGCCCCTAAATTGCCTGTAAGCAAAGGACTCACACGCCAAATGGCTGTGCCATAATACCGCGCCCCGGGGCACCGGCTCCGGACCGTATCCAGTAACTGATACACGAGACCATGGATTTCCTACTATCGAATGCGTACGCCCAGGCGCAGGCTCAGCCGCAGGCCAGTCTGTTCGACATGCTCTGGCCAATGCTGCTCATCTTCGGTGCCTTCTGGTTCCTCCTGATCCGGCCGCAGCAGAAAAAGCAGAAGGCCCACCAGGAACTCGTCAGCAACGTTTCGGTTGGTGACGAGGTCATGACCGCCGGCGGTATCCTCGGCAAGGTGACCGGCGTCAGCGACCACTACGCGGTGCTTGCCATCAACGACAGCACCGAAATCAAGATCCAGAAAGGCAGCATTTCGCAGGTCGTCCCCAAGGGGACGCTCGACGAGGCCTGATCGACCGCGTCGATCGCGCCGGGCATTCGCAATGAACAAATACCCTTCGTGGCTGAACCTGACGGTTCTTGCTGTCTTTCTCGCCGGCGCTTTGCTTGCGCTGCCCAACCTCTATGGCAGTTCCGGTGCCGTGCAGGTTGCCGCACTCGGCGACAACACCGTCAACGACACGATGCTGGCCGAGTACGTGCGCGTGGTCGAATCCCGCGATATCCCGGTGGCCGAGGCCTACCTCAGGAAGGACCGTGCTCTCCTGCGCTTCGAGGATGGCGGTGACCAGCAGGCGGCAGCCGATCTCCTGACCGAGCGCTTCGACGGCGTCGCGAACGTGGCACTCACGCTGGCGCCGCGCATGCCGTCCTGGTTGCGGGCACTCGGCTTGAACCCGATGAGCCTCGGGCTCGACCTTCGCGGCGGCGTCTATGTCCTGCTCGAAGTCGACATGGCGACGGCGATCAACAACCGGCTGCAGGCCTACCAGCAGGATTTCATCGACCGGCTGCGCGAGGCCGGCATAAGCACCCGGGTCGACGTCAACGACAGAGTCATCACCGTGCGCGTAAGGTCGCCGGCCGACCTCGAAGCGGCGCGACGCCTGATCCGGGCGGCCGACACTGACATCCTGATTACCGACTCGGCCGATGGCCGCGCACTCAACGTGCGCATGAGCGAACAGCAAATCAAGGAGCGCCAGGACTTCGCGATCGAGCAGAACATGACGACGCTCCGGAATCGCGTCGACGGTCTCGGCGTTGCCGAGCCGCTGATCCAGCGCCAGGGTGTCGATCGCATTGTCGTGCAGCTGCCCGGTGTGCAGGACTCCACCGAGCTCAAGGAGATCCTCGGTGCGACCGCCACGGTCGAGTTTCGTCTCGTCGACCAGTCCGGTGACGAGCCGGGCTCGACCCGCTATCCCGGGCGCGGCGTACCGGCGCAGGTTCTGAAGCGTGACGTGATTGCCGCGGGTGATCAGATCGTCGACGCGTCGGCGGGTACGACGGCGGAAGGCCAGCCGGCCGTGAACATCCGGCTCGATTCGACTGGCGGCGAGAAGATGCTCAGGACGACGCAGAACAACGTCGGCAAGCCCATGTCGACGCTGTTCATCGAGTGGAAGCAGGAGACGATCAAGCTCGGCGATCGCGTCGAAACGCGTCGCGTCAAGACCGAGGAGATCATCAACACGGCGACGATCAACGGCGTGTTCAAGAACAATTTCCAGGTCTACGGCCTGTCGGCCGCCGAGGCGACCAATCTCGCCCGGCTGCTACGCGCCGGTGCACTCGCTGCGCCCGTCTACATCATCGACGAGCGGACGATCGGGCCAACCCTGGGTCAGGACAACATTGATCGCGGCTTCCGCGCCATCGTGATCGGCTTCCTCGCCGTGATCGTTTTCATGGCGGTTTACTACCGCGTGTTCGGCCTGATCGCGAACGTCGCACTGCTATCCAACCTGGTTTTCATCGTCGCGATGCTGTCCTTGTTCGGCGCGTCGCTGACGCTGCCCGGCATTGCCGGGATCGTCCTGACGGTCGGTATGGCTGTCGATGCCAACGTGCTGATCTTCGAGCGTATACGCGAAGAGCTTGCCGGCGGTGCGTCGGCGCAGGCCGCGATTCACTCCGGCTACGACAAGGCTCTGTCGTCGATCGCGGATGCGAACATCACGACACTGATTGCTGCGATCGTGCTGTTCGCGTTCGGCACGGGTCCGATCAAGGGCTTCGCTATTACGCTCAGCATCGGCATCGTGACGTCGATGTTCACGGCGATCGTCGGCACGCGCACGATCGTGAACCTGGCCTTTGGCGGCCGCAAGCTCAAGACTCTGCCGGTGTAGCACCATGTTCCGACTCATCAAGGAAAAGACCAGCATCAACTTCCTCGGCGATTCGCGGCGCCGCCTCGCGCTCGCGATTTCGGTCGTGGCCGTCGTTGCAGCGCTGGTATCGGTTGGCGTTCGCGGCCTGAATTTCGGCATCGACTTCACGGGCGGCATCCTGCTCGAAGTCGGCTACCCCGAGCCCGCTAATCTCGAGCAGATTCGTGAGGACCTGGCAGAGGCTGGCTTCGACGATGCGCAGGTGCAGCTGTTCGGCGAAGCAACCGACGTGCTGGTGCGCCTGCCGCCGCAGGAAGAAGGCAATCAGCAGGAGATTCGCAACCAGCTGCAGCAAACCCTGGAGAGCGGCACCGCCGGCGTCGAACTGCGCCGGGTCGAGAGCGTCAGTCCGCAGGTCGGCGATGAGCTGGCGGAGCAGGGCGGGCTTGCCATGATCTTCGCACTCATGATGATCTTCATGTACGTGATGTTCCGCTTCCAGTGGAAGTTCGCAATGGGCGCCGTCGCGGCCCTCGTGCACGACGTGATCATTACGGTCGGCTTTTTCTCTTGGTTCTGGCTGCCCTTCGACCTCACCGTCGTCGCGGCCGTGCTGGCCGTGATCGGCTATTCGCTCAACGACACGGTCGTTGCCTTCGACCGAATTCGCGAGAACTTCTTCAAGCTGCGCGGCGTCGAGGCGGCAGACTCGATGAACACCTCGATCAACGAAATGCTGGCCCGCACCCTGATTACTGGCTTGACGACACTGTTCGTGCTATTCGCACTGCTCGTGCTGGGTGGGGAATCGATCGCGCCGTTCTCGATTGCCCTGATCGTCGGGATTATTGTGGGTACCTACTCGTCGATCTACACGGCCAGCGCAACCGCGCTGCTGCTCAATGTCAACGCCGAGGACCTGACCGATCCGGTCAAGGATCCCGAGCTGCTCGACGACCTGCCGTAGTCTGACCGATAAAGGGACGCGGCTTTCAAGCCGCGTCCTTGCGTCCGGGTCAGGGCGTTTCGCCCGTGTGCAGTATCGCCTTGATATCTCTCGAGCAAAGCCGCGCGAGCGCCGCATAGATTTTCGGCGTGCCGGCGAGTACGTGGCCCGTCTCGAGGTAGTTCTCCGAGCCGTCGAGCCCGCTCACGATGCCACCCGCTTCGCGAATCATCAGGCTGCCGGCCGCGAGGTCCCAGGCATTGAGGTTGGTTTCCCAGAAGCCGTCGAGGCGCCCCGCTGCGACGTAGCAAAGGTCAAGCGCCGCGGCGCCAGGGCGGCGGACGCCTGAGGTGTTCCGCAGGACCGTCTCGAGCATCCTCAAGTACGGTGTCATCTCTTCGTCGACGAGCTTGTACGGGAAGCCCGTGCCGATCAGCGCCTGGTCGAGCTTGCTGCGGCCGCTCGCGCGGATGCGCCGGCCGTCGAGCTGCGCGCCGGCGCCGCGCGATGCCGTGAACAGTTCCTGCCGCGCCGGGTCATACACGACGCCGTGCTCGATACGGCCATTGACCTCGACGCCAATCGAGACGGCGAATACCGGGAAACCGTGCAGGTAGTTTGTCGTACCGTCGAGTGGATCGATGATCCAGACCACGTCGGAGTCGCCGTCGCGACCCGATTCCTCGGCAAGAATGGCGTGATCCGGGTAATGCTTACGAACGGTATCGATAATGGCCGCTTCGGCCGCGTGATCGGCGTCGCTGACGAAATCGTTTCGTGCTTTCTGGTCGACCTTGAGCTTTTCCGGGTTGGCGAGCTTGCGGATAAGCACGTTGCCGGCATTACGGGCAGCCATGACCGCAACGTTGAGTAACGCGTGCATAAAACGATTCCGACTTGTGAAAAGAGCTTGGGTAGAATAGCCGACTTTCAGCGACTTGAGGTAGCAATGTCGATTCGCATTGTCCTCGTCGGGACCACGCACCCGGGCAACATTGGCGCCGTTGCGCGCGCCACCAAGAACATGGGACTCAGCGACATTGTGCTGGTGGAGCCACGCTACTTCCCTCACCCGGAAGCGACGGCCCGCGCCTCTGGCGCCGACGACCTGCTCGAGAACGCGCGCGTCGTCGAGACGCTTGCCGATGCCGTCGAGGACTGCGTCTTCGTCGCCGGCGCCAGTGCGCGCAACCGCTCGATCAACTGGCCCTGTCTCGATGCGCGCGATGCAGCGAAGCGCGCCGTCGCCGAGTCGGCACGCGGCCCCGTGGCGCTCGTATTCGGGCCCGAGAAAAGCGGACTGTCGAACGAGGATCTCGACAAGTGTGACGTGCTCCTGTCGATTCCCGCCAACCCGGATTTCAGTTCGCTCAACCTCGCGATGGCCGTGCAGGTCGTTACCTACGAGATTCGATCACTGTCGAGCGAGCCCCCCGTCGCCTACGAGACCGACGTGCCGCCTGCCACCAGCGGTGCCATGGAACACTTCTACGCCGGACTCGAGGCGCTGCTTCTCGATGTCCGATTTCTCGATCCGGAGAACCCGCGGCACCTCATGCGCAGGCTCCGGCGCCTGTTCGCCCGTGCAGAACCGGACCAGAACGAGATCAACATCCTCAACGGCATCCTGTCCTCGCTGAACCGTGACCGAAGGGCGGGATCGTGACGGCGTCGGCCATCTATCTCGACTACGCCGCAACGACGCCAACCGATCCGCGTGTGGTCGAGGCGATGACGGCTTGCCTGACGGTCGACGGCGCGTTCGCCAACCCGTCGTCGATGCATGCGGCCGGGCGGCGCGCAGCTGCCGAGCTCAAGGCCGCGGCTGAGTCGCTGGCGGCGCTGGTCAACTGCGACCCGGGTCGCCTTGTCTGGACGTCCGGCGCCACCGAGTCCGACAACCTGGCGATTGCGGGCGTTGCCCGCGCCCGCGCCCACCGGGGCCGCCATCTCGTGACGATGCCCACCGAGCACAAGGCCGTCACGGACATGTTCAAGGCGCTTGAGCGTGACGGTTTCGAGGTGACCTGGCTCAGGCCCGCCGCGAACGGCGTGCTCGACCTGGCCGAGCTCGAGTCGGCGCTGCGGGACGATACGCAGCTGGTGTCCATCATGTACGTCAACAACGAGACCGGCGTCGTGCAGGATATCGCCGCGATCGGCTCGCTCTGCGCCGAGCGTGACATTGTCTACCACGTCGATGCAGCCCAGGCGCTCGGCAAGCTCAAGCTCGACATAGCCGCCCTCGACGTCGATCTCGTATCGATGACGGCACACAAGCTCTACGGCCCGAAAGGTATCGGCGCCCTTTATGTGCGCAAGCGACGCGGCGTCAATCCCGAGCCGCTCTTATTCGGCGGACAGCAGCAGGGTGGCCTCCGGCCCGGCACGCTGCCCGTGCATCTCGTGGCGGGCTTCGGCGCGGCCGCCAGCATCGCGAGAGAGTCCATGCTCGACGACTACACTCATCTTGCGGCGCTCCGCGAGCGACTCTGGCGGGGTATCGAGAGCCTGCCCGGCCTGCGACTGAATGGTGACCTCGAGGCAAGCTACCCGGGGATTCTCAACGTCAGCGCCGGCGACGTCGACGGGGAGAGTCTGCTGCTGGCGCTCGAGCCGCTGTGCGTATCGACCGGTTCGGCGTGCAACTCGCAGGCAGCCGAGCCCTCGTCGGTGCTGCGCTCGATGGGCCTGACGGACGCCATGGCCGAGAGCGCCATCCGCTTCAGTTTCGGTCGTCCCACCACGAGCGCCGAGATCGACATTGCTGTCGGGCTCTATCGCGAGGCCGTGACCAGGCTCAGGGGGCTGCTGCCCGAGGCTGCCTGATGAGCCTGGATCGCTACAGCCCGCTGACCCGCCGGCTCTTCGAGGATCCGGCGCATCGCGCCGACAGCGCCGGTGCGCCGCCGGGTGCCGAGAGCGTCTACGTCGATACGCAGGGCGTGCGGCTGAGGCTCAACGGCGTGGGCAGCAATGGCCGCATCGAACGGTTGACCTTCCGCGCCTTCGGCTGCCCGCACTTCCTCGCGGCCTGCGAGTGGCTGTGCCAGAGCCTCGAAGGCAAGGAAACCGGTGCGCTGGAAAGCCTCAAACCTGCGGAAATTATGCAAACCCTGTCTTTGCCCGTCGAAAAAACCGGCCGTATACTTGTGCTCGAGGACGCCGCAAAGGCCCTGCACGCTTGCCTGGCCGAGCCATCGTCCCCATAACCGAGCAGCATTCCCCGAGTATCGGAGCGTACATGGCTATATCGCTGACAGATTCTGCCGCCGGACGAGTCCGGCAATACCTCGACAGGCGTGGCACTGGCGTCGGGCTCAGGCTGGGCGTCACAAAGACCGGCTGTTCCGGCTATTCCTACGTCGTGAACTACGCGGAGGCCGTGGCGGACGGGGATATTGTCTTCGAAGACAAAGGCGTAACCGTCGTCGTCGACGCGGATGCGCTGCCGCTTATCGACGGTACCGAGGTCGATTTTGTCAAGAATGGGCTCAATGAGGCCTTCAGCTTCAGGAATCCCAACGTCGCCGGTGAGTGCGGTTGCGGCGAAAGCTTCAACGTCTAGGGATTTCAGCGTAAAATTAGGGGCTTGTGTTCGCCGGGCAGCGCCAAGCTGACCCGGCGTTTCGTATGACCCACAGAAATTACTGAAGGAACCCCACACCATGGCCGTTGAGCAAACGCTCTCCATCATCAAGCCGGATGGCGTCGAAAAGAACCTGATTGGCGAGATCTACAGCCGCTTCGAAAAGGCGGGTCTCACCATTGTTGCCGCACGTATGCTGCACCTTACCCGCGAACAGGCAGAAGGCTTCTATGCCGTCCACAAGGAACGCCCGTTCTTCAACGATCTCGTCAGCTACATGATGTCAGGTCCGGTCATGGTCCAGGCCCTCGAGGGCGAGGGCGCCATTGCGAAGAATCGCGAGATCATGGGTGCAACCAACCCTGCCGATGCCGACCCGGGTACGATTCGCGCCGATTTCGCCGCGTCGATCGAGGAGAACGTTGTTCACGGCTCCGATGCGGCGGAAACCGCGGCCAACGAAATTGCGTTCTTCTTCGGGGACGGCGGCGTCTGCCCGCGGACGCGCTAGGCGATCGTGCACGCCACGGCTGACAAGACGAACCTGCTCGGGCTCTCGCCACGGGAGCTCGAGCAGTGGTTTGCCGCGAACGGCGAGAAGCCGTTTCGGGCCCGTCAGTTCATGCAGTGGCTGTATCAGCGCGGCGTGGCGGACATTGACGCCATGACCGATCTGTCCAAGGGCTTGCGGGCGAAACTCGCCGACACCGCCGAGATCGTCTTCCCGGAGGTCGAGTCAAGGCATGATTCCGAGGACGGCACGGTCAAGTGGCTGTTCTCGAGCGGCCGCGGCCAGTCGGTCGAAACCGTGTTCATCCCAGAGGGCGCTCGTGGCACGCTGTGCATTTCCTCGCAGGTTGGTTGTGCGCTGGACTGCGCGTTTTGCGCAACCGGCCACCAGGGCTTCAATCGCAACCTGACGGCGGCCGAGATCATCGGCCAGGTCTGGTATGCGCGGCAGAATTTGCCGTTGAGGGACAACGGCACCTCGCCCATCACGAACGTCGTGTTCATGGGCATGGGCGAGCCGCTGGCGAACTACCGCAGTGTGCTGCCCGCGATCGAGCTCCTCCTGTCCGACTGGGCCTTCGGCCTGTCGCGGAGGCGGGTAACGGTCAGCACCTCCGGCATCGTGCCGCACATCCAGCGTCTCGCGGAGGACTGCAACGTCGCGCTCGCCGTGTCGCTGCACGCACCCAACGACGAACTACGCGACGAGCTCGTGCCGATCAACAAGCTGCATCCGATCGACGAGCTCCTCGATGCCTGCTGGCGGTACGCCGCCGAGCACACGAACCGGCACATCACCTTCGAGTACGTGATGCTCGCGGGCGTCAACGATCACCGGGAACACGCTGACCAGCTCGTCGCACTGCTCGACGGCAAGCCGGCCAAGGTCAACCTGATCCCTTTTAACCCGTTCCCTGGTACACGCTTCGAACGCTCAACGCGGAATTCGATCTACCAGTTTCAGGAGCGCCTGCGTCGGGCCAACATCGTCACGACCACGCGCAAGACCCGCGGCGACGATATCGATGCGGCCTGTGGCCAGCTTGCCGGGCGCGTCAGCGACCGGATCCAGCGTCGCCTCCGGGACAAGACATTCACACGGTCGAGGGGCGAGAGCGAACCCGCGGCCGACGACAACGACAGCAGGGCAACAGCGTGAGAGCGATACTATTCCTGGTTCCGATGGCCTGCCTGGTTCTTGCCGGGTGCATATCCACCGAGAGCGGTCCGCCGAAGTCGAAGCCGACGCCAAAGGACGCCGCGCAGTCACATTACACGCTGGGCGCGCAGTACTACCGCAACGGCGACTATGAGCTCGCCCGCGATCGTTTGCGCCAGTCGCTGGATTTCGACCCCAGCGACGCCCAGACCTGGACGACACTGGCCCTGACCTACGAAGCCCTGGGCAACGAGCGCCTTGCCGAGGAGTCCTACGAGGAAGCAACGCGCGTTGCGCCGAAGAACTTCGATGTGCTGAACGCCTACGCGGTGTACCTGTGCCGCACCGAGGATTACGACAAAGCGAAACGCTATTTCGATCGTGCGATCAAGGCACCGTATAACGATTATGCCGAGATCACGCTGACCAATGCCGGCGTTTGTATGACCCAGAAGCCGGACAATGCTGCGGCCGAGGCCTATTTTCGCGAAGCGCTCACGCGCAACCGGAACTACGCCGAGGCACTCCTGCAGTTGAGCGTGCTCAAGTATCGCAGCGAGGACTTCCTGTCGTCGCGCGCGTTCCTGCAGCGCTATCTGTCCGTGAGCCCCGCAACACCGGCAACGCTCGGCCTCGGCTGGGAGATCGAGTCGAAGCTCGGCGATGATCGTGCGCGCGACGAGTATTTCAGCAGGCTCCAGAAAGACTTCCCCGATGCACCGGAAACCCGCCGCATCGCGAGGCTGAACTAGGGCCAGAGCCGGGTATGAACGACGACGTGCGCGAAGACAGCGACGCTGGCGAGGACGAGGAGAGCGGCCCCGTCTGCGGTGAGCGCCTGCGCGCCGCGCGCGAGGAGCAACAGATCTCGCTACTCGAGATAGCCAAGGAGCTGCACCTCGACGAGCCAAAGGTCCGCGCGCTGGAAGATAACGACTTCGAGATGCTGGGCGCGCCGGTTTTCGCCAAGGGGCACCTGCGCAAGTACGCGGAACTCGTGGGCGTCGATGAGCGCGTCGTGCTTGGCGACTTTCATGAACTCAATCGTGCAGCGGGCGCACCGCCGGTTGTGGGCAAGCCGCGAAAGCCCGGCAGCGAGCTGTCCCCGGGACCCTGGATCGTCGTGGTTCTCGTGCTGCTTGCCGCCGCTTTTGCGTACTGGTGGTTTAAGGCCGGGCGCGGTCCGTCGACCGACGCCGTGCCTGCCGAAGCGCCCGAGCCAGCGATCGAGGCGCCGGCAGAGTCTCCGATGCCCGTAGAGCCTGATGCTGGCGAGACGGCGCCCGTGCCCGATGACGCGTCGCCCGAGCCGGCCGCGACAGAGGCTGCCGACGCCGTCGATACTCCGGTTACCGAGACCGTCGTCGAAGCGCCCGCAGCCAGTGAGCCTGCCGACGACGATGTGCGCCTTGCGCTGGCCTTCGACGAGGACTGCTGGACCGAGGTGACCGATGCAACCGGTCAGCGCCTGTATTTCGGGCTGGGTCGTGCCGGGTCGGCCGTCGAGGTTTCGGGTACAGCGCCACTGTCCGTGCTGCTCGGCAGCGCTACGAACGTAACGGTATCGGTGAATGGCGAGACCTACGCCATCACGGATGCCGACCGCCGTGGCAACACCGCGCGCCTTACGCTGCCCTAAGGGATTCCCCCGTGAAACCGAAAGCTATACGCGGCATGCCCGACATCCTGCCTGACGTTTCGGCGACCTGGCAGTTTCTCGAGGGTGTCGTCCGTGAGATCGCCGAAAGCTACGGCTACCGGGAGATTCGCCTGCCTCTGCTCGAGCACACGGAACTGTTCCGGCGCTCGATCGGCGAAGTTACGGATATCGTCGAGAAGGAGATGTATACCTTCGACGATCGCAACGGCGAGAGCCTGACGCTTCGCCCGGAAGCGACCGCCGGGATTGTCCGGGCGGGCATTACCAACGGGCTGCTCCACAACCAGCGCCAGAAGCTCTGGACGACCGGTCCGATGTTTCGCTACGAAAAGCCGCAGAAGGGGCGCTACCGCCAGTTTCACCAGTTCGACGTCGAGGCGCTCGGCTACGACGGGCCCGACGTCGATGCCGAGCTCATCATCATGAGTGCCCGCATCTGGTCGCAACTGGGGATCCGGCGGCTGGGACTCGAGATCAACTCGCTGGGCACGCCCGAGGCGCGCCGGGTGTACCGCGACGAACTGGTAGCGTATTTCACCGGCGTGAAAAGCGATCTCGATCAGGATAGTATTCGCCGGCTCGATCAGAACCCGCTCAGGATTCTCGACAGCAAGAACCCGGATATGCAGGAGATCGTCGCCGCGGCGCCGGTCATGGTCGACTTCCTCGACGCCGAGTCGAGGACGCATTTCGACGGGCTGACGGCGCTGTTGGATGCTGCCGGCGTAAGCTACACCGTGAACCCGCGACTGGTGCGCGGGCTCGACTACTACAACCGCACCGTTTTCGAATGGGTGACGGATGCGCTCGGCGCCCAGGGCGCCGTCTGTTCCGGTGGTCGCTACGACGGTCTCGTGGAAAAGCTGGGCGGCAGGCCGACGCCTGCGATCGGCTGGGCAATGGGCATCGAACGCTTCGTGGCGCTGTACGAGGTGTCGGGCGGTGAAGCGCCGGCGAATAACGCCGACGTGTACGTCGCGGCATTGGGTGACGGGACGCTCGAGCGGGCCTTCGGCATTGTCGAGTCGTTGCGCGATGAGCTGCCGGGCATTGCCGTAGAGCTCAATCTTGGCGGCGGCAGCTTCAAGTCGCAGATGAAGCGGGCGGACAAGAGCGGGGCGGACTATGCCCTCGTGCTTGGTGAGGCTGAACTCGCGGCCTCGACGATAGGACTAAAACCACTGCGCAGTGACGACGAGCAGGTCGACGTTGCGCTGAACGAACTGGCCGGAACGCTGGCCGAAAAACTGGGTAGACCAAACCGTGGATGATTTATCAGAAAAGGAACAGATCGAGAAGCTGCGCGAGTGGTGGTCGGATTACGGCAACTACATTCTCGCCGGCGTAGCGATCGGGGTGTTGGCCATTGCTGGGTACAACTACCAGCAGGGTGCGGCAGCGGACCGCGAAATCGCGGCGTCCACGCTGTTCGATACCGTGGCCGGACATGTTGCGGGCAATCGTATCGAAGCTGCCGAGGAAGCCGCTGCGGCACTCGACGCCGACTACGCCGATACGGCCTACGCCATGCAGGCGCGACTGGCGCTTGCGCGTCTGTACATGGATAGCAGCCGCGACGCCGATGCGGCCATGGCGCTGAACAAGGTCATCGACGGCGATCGTGACGGCAGTTTCGGCGCGCTGGCGCGCCTCAGGCTTGCCCGCGTTCGCGAGTACCAGGAAAACTATGACGAGGTGCTCGAGCTGCTCGACAATGACGATATGCCCGGTTTCACGGCTAGATACGCCGAGGCGCGCGGCGATGCGCTGAGTGCGCTCGAGCGCTACGACGAGGCGCGCGAAGCGTATCTCGTGGCGCTTGCGGACAACGGCCAGACCGTCGATACCTCGTTCCTGCAGCTCAAGATTGCCGATCTGCCGGCCGTCGACGTCTCCGCCAGTGTTGCGGGCGACGTCGCTGATGCGGCGGCTGACGACGGCATTGGCGATACCGTCGACACTACCGCGGGCGACTCGGTCGACAGCAGCATGTCGGACGACGCAGCCGGGTCGGACGCCGACAGCACCGACAGCGACGCAGACACCGCGGCTGAGTGATTCCCGTGCGTGCCTGCCATCGAGCTTTCGTCCTCGCCATCCTGCTGGTTGGACTGTCCGGCTGCGGGATCTTCGGCGATAAGCCGGATCCCGAGCTCGAGCCGGTCGAGCTGACGAAGTTCGAGCCAACGCTGGAGATACGGCGACTCTGGACCTCGTCGCTCGGCAAGGAATCGGACTTCATGCGCGTTGCGCTACGGCCGACGAGCGACGGCGACCGCATCTACGCGGCTAGCTTCGATGGTCGCGTGTACGCGATCGACCCTGAGTCGGGCAAGGCTGCCTGGCGGACCGAGCTCAAGCAGGACCTGACGGCCGGCCCGGCGATCGGCGAAAACTCCGTCGCGGTCATGGGCGCCGACGGCCTGCTGATCGTGCTGGAGGCTGATACCGGCACCGAACGCTGGCGCGCGGACGTCGACGGCGAATCGCTCGCCCAGCCGCTGATCGATGATGGGCTCGTCATCGTGCAGACGATCGACAACCGGCTGCGCGCCGTCTCGGTTTTCGATGGCTCGCCACGCTGGACCATCCAGCAAACGACACCCGCGCTCACGCTGCGAGGGAGCGCCTCGCCGATTGCCGCCGGTGGCAACGTCGTTGCCGGCTTCGACAACGGGCGGCTGCTTGCTGTCGAGGCGGAGTCCGGCGACATAGCGTGGGAGTCGATGATCTCACCGCCGAGCGGTCGCTCCGACCTGGAGCGCCTTGCGGACATCGACGGCCAGCTTGCCGTCGTCGGCCAGGATATCTACGCCGCGGGCTACCAGGGCACCGTAGCGTCGGTGGCCGCGGAGTCCGGACAGGTGCTGTGGCAGCAGGAAATATCCACCTACGTCGGCGTAGCGGCGGACTGGACCAATCTCTATACGACAAACGAGAACGGCGAAGTCATTGCGATGGCGCGGCGTACCGGCGCCGAGAACTGGCGCAGTGACCTGTTGTTGCGGCGCTGGCCGACGCTGCCGGTTCCCTTTCACACGACGGTCGTCGTTGGTGATTTCGAAGGCTACCTGCACTTCTTCTCGAACGTCGAAGGCGAGATCGTGGCGCGGACGCGCCTTGGCAAGCAGGCGATCTCCAGTGCACCGCTGGTTGTCGGTGACCGGCTGTTCGTGCAAAGCGACTCGGGTACGCTCGCGGCCTACGCCGTCGCCGAGCCTCGACAAAAGCGTCGTGATCGCCGCCGGGAGTCGGAAACAGCCGGCGACGGCGAGTCAGCCGCCGAGGGGCTCTGACACGCAAGTGTCGTGATACGCCATGCTTCCGGTTGTCGCCCTCGTAGGCAGGCCCAACGTCGGCAAGTCGACGCTATTTAACCGGCTCACACGTTCTCGCGACGCGCTCGTCGCTGATTACCCGGGCCTGACCCGCGATCGCCAGTACGGCTTTGGCAAGCTCGGTCCTGTGCCGTTCATCGTCATCGACACGGGCGGCGTGGCGGGCGGTGAGGTCGGTATCGACGAGCGCATGGTCGAGCAGAGCGTGCGCGCGCTCGAAGAGGCGGACGTCGCTATTGTCATGGTCGACGGCCGCAATGGACTCACCGCGGCCGACGAACACGTTGCGTCGCTCGCACGGCGCCACGCGAAGAAAGCCTGGCTCGCCGTTAACAAGTCCGAAGGCCTCGACCAGGACATTACGGCCAGCGAGTTTCATGCGCTGGGCCTGGGCCAGCCTGTCGCCATCTCGGCGGCCCACGGCGACCGCGTCTCGGCGCTCATGGACGCTGTGCTCGAGCCCTTCGATGAACCGCCGGCGAGCGATGTCGAGGACGAGGACGATGCCCTGGGTATCGCGGTCATAGGCCGACCGAATGTCGGCAAGTCCACGCTCGTCAACCGGCTGCTTGGCGAGGACCGCGTCGTTGTTTACGACCAGCCGGGTACGACGCGGGACAGTGTCGCAATTCCCTTCGAGCGCGACGGCGAAGACTACGTGCTGATCGACACGGCGGGCATTCGGCGCAAGGCGCGCGTGCACGAGGCGATCGAGAAGTTCAGCATCGTCAAGGCACTGCAGGCGATCGAGCGGGCCGAGGTCGTGATAGCCGTGCTCGATGCCCACGAAGGCGTCACCGAGCAGGACGTCAGCCTGCTCGGGCTCGTCGTCGAGCGCGGCCGGGCGCTCGTTGTCGCCACCAACAAGTGGGACGGCATGAGCCAGGACGCGCGACAGAAGGTGCGCGACGATCTCGATCGCCGCCTGCCGTTCCTCGATTTCGCCGAGCGCATGACAATATCGGCGCTGCACGGAACGGGTGTTGGCGACCTGCTACCTGCCGTGCGGCGGGCACACGCCGCGGCCATGCGTGATCTGCCGACGACGGCGCTGACGTCTGAGCTCGAAGCGGCGGTGACGGCGCATCCGCCGCCGCTGGTCCGCGGCCGGCGTATCCGACTGCGTTACGCCCATCAGGGCGGCAGGAACCCGCCCGTGATCGTCATTCACGGCAACCAGACCGAGCGACTGCCGGACGCCTATCGACGCTACCTGATCAACCGCTTTCGCAAGGCCTTCAAGCTCAAGGGTACGCCGGTACGCCTGCGCTTCAAGACCAGCGATAATCCTTACAAGGGGCGCCGCAACAAGCTTACGCCGCGCCAGGAACGGCGTCGCAAGCGCCTGATGAAGCATCACAAGAAGGGTTAGCGCGATGTCTGACGCTCGCAAGCACGTCACGCTCGACGGTACGTTTCACATGCACCGCTCCGGGATCATCGAATCGCCGACGCTTGCGTATGAAACCTGGGGTGAGCTCAACGCGGCGAAGGACAACGGCATTCTGCTTTTCAGCGGCCTGTCTCCGTCGGCACACGCGTCTTCGTCCGCAGAGGACCAGAGCGTCGGCTGGTGGGAGGACATGATCGGGTCGGGCCTGCCGCTTGATACGGATCGCTACTTCGTTATTTGCGTCAATTCGCTAGGCAGTTGTTTTGGCTCGACCGGGCCGGCCTCGATCGACCCGGTGACGGGCGAACTGTATCGCCTGAATTTCCCGGTGCTGAGCCTCGAAGACGTAGCCGAGTCTGCCTGGCGCGTCGTTCAGTCGCTGGGCATCGACGTTCTCGACAGCGTCGTTGGCTGTTCGATGGGCGGTATGACGGGGCTCGCACTCTGCGCGCGCCACCCGGGCAGTGCGCGATCGTTTATCTCGATATCGTCGGCAACTCGCTCGCTGCCGTTTTCGATAGCCGTGCGCTCGTTGCAGCGTGAGATGATCCGGACCGACGAAAAATGGCAGGGCGGCAGCTACGCAATCGACGACGGTCCGATCTCTGGCCAGCGTCTTGCGAGGAAGCTCGGCATGATTACCTATCGTTCGCCCGAGGAGTGGAAACAGCGCTTCGGACGCGAGCGAACGACCGATGCTCACCGGCCCGACGATCCTTTCCAGATCGAGTTTTCGGTCGAGTCGTATCTCGAGCATCATGCGCAGAAGTTCACCGGCCAGTTCGACCCCAACTGCTACCTGTACCTGTCGCATGCCTCCGACCTGTTCGACCTTGCTGAGCATGGCGGCTCACTCGAAAACGGTTTTCGACGCATGAACCTCGAACGCGTCATGGTGATCGGAGTGACGACCGACATCCTGTTCCCGCTCGAACAGCAGCGGGAGCTTGCCGAGGGCTTTACGGCAGCGGGCATCGACACAGAGCTGGTCGAGCTCGATTGCATTCGCGGCCACGATTCCTTCCTGGTCGACATGGATGCGTTTCGTCCCGTTATCTGCGATTTCTTCGAACTCAGTGAGAACTGCTGAGCGTACGACCTTGCTGCGGAGCTAGGGCGCTAGTCGCCAGCGGCGTCACGTAACAGCAGGGCCGGGTCGACCGCCGTACCGCCAAGGTAGGTGGCGAAGTGCAGGTGCGGTCCGGTCACGCGGCCCGTTGCGCCCACCTCGCCCAGTATCTCGCCAGCCTCCAGACGGTCGCCAACGGTTACGTTCGTAGCCGACAGGTGGCAATACAGCGTCACGAAGCCCTGACCGTGATCGAGGATGACCGTGTTGCCGTTGAAATAGTAGTCGCCGACCGCTGTGACGACGCCTGCCGCGGGCGCAAGGATTGGCGTGCCTTCGGCCGCCGCGATGTCCATGCCCTTGTGCGGTGACCGCGGCTGATCGTTGAAAAAGCGCCGGAGCCCGAAACTCGAACTGCGCCTGCCGTCGACCGGGGCCTCGAGGCTCGGTTCCGGAACATCGATCCGTCGGAACGCGTTGAGGGCCGCGTCTATCTCGACGCGTTCGCGGCGAATCCGGTCCAGCGTCTCTTCGCTGGGCGATACGTACTTGCGGTCGACGTTCAGGCGCTGCTCGCGATAGCTGTGCGCCTCAATGGCTACGCTCTGGCGGCTGTCGCCCGCGTCGACCGCAAGCGTTGCGCCGGGCTCGGCGTCGAGCGGGATGCCGACGACGGCATAGTGACTGCCGTCATGCGTGTACACGAGCGCCCGGCGCTCGCCGGCGTGGACGACAGGCGGCGGTGCGGGCAGCTCACCGACCGTGAGTACGGCAATGCCACCGGGCCGCGGTGCGTGCTCGGCGGCGTCGAGCAGGGTGGCAGCGAAGAGGCTGCCTGCAAACAGGAGGCTAGCTCTCATCGTCGCCGGTGTCGGTGCTGTCGACGGTAGCCGTAAGACGGCCGTTCGCGAGACGGGCTTCGACCGTGGACCCTACCTCGACCGCGGCAGCGTCGGTCAGTACCGCGCCCGTCTTGACGTCGCTCACGATCGCGTAGCCACGACCGAGGGTGGCCAGCGGGCTCACGGCGTTGAGGCCGCGCGCGATGAGCTCGAGGCGATGCTGTCGGGCATCAATGAGCGCCGCAATCCGGGCGCTGAGCGCGTCGCTCGCGTGACTGAGCCTTGATGCTGCGCGTTCGATGCGGACGGCAGGTGACTGCCGGTACATGGCGGATTCCATGCGGCCGACCGCGCCGCTGAGTCCGGCGAGCTTTGCACGCACAGCGGCCCCGAGACGGCCGTTCAGCTCGCGCAGCTGTTGCCGCTGCCGCTTGAGCGTCGCGGCCGGGCTCTGCTGGCGGAGCTGCCGCGCCAGCCAGTCGAGCGTTTGTCCGAGATCCTCCAGGCGGCGACGCGCGGCTCTCGAGACCCGTGCTTCCAGCGCCTCGAAGTCGCGTAGCCACTCGAGCGCATCGGGCACGACGATTTCGGCGGCGCCTGAGGGCGTCGGTGCGCGAACGTCGGCGACGAAATCGGCAATCGTGAAATCCACTTCGTGGCCCACCGCCGAGATGACCGGCAGTTCGGAGTCGGCAATAGCGCGGGCGAGCGCTTCGTTGTTGAAGGCCCACAGATCTTCGAGCGAGCCGCCGCCGCGGCCCAGGATCAGGACGTCGCACTCGCCCCGGCGGTTTGCGGTCTCGAGGGCTGCAATGAGTTCTCCGGGCGCGGCGTCGCCCTGCACGGCCGCCGGGTACACGATCACGGGCACTGCCGGGAAACGACGCTCCAGAACCGTCAGAATGTCGCGAACCGCCGCACCGGACGGTGACGTGATGACGCCTATGCGCCGCGGAATCGCCGGCAATGACTGTTTGCGGTCCTCGTCGAACAGTCCCTCGGCCGCGAGTTTCTGCTTGAGTCGATCGAACTCGCGCTTGAGCGCGCCTTCGCCGGCGGGCTCGATGCGCTCGACGATCAGCTGGTAGTCACCGCGCGCCTCGTAGAGGCTTACCTTGCCGAAGACCAGCACCTGGTCACCGTCCTTGAGTCTCAGCGTCGGGCCGCGCTGCCGCTGGCGGAAGAACGCGGCTCTGATCTGGGCCTGCTGGTCCTTGAGGCTGAAATAGACGTGGCCGGAAGCCGGGCGTGCGAGGTTCGAGATTTCGCCCTCGACCCAGAGCCTTGCGAGGCCCTGTTCGAGCAGTGTCTTCGCCTGCCGGTTGAGGGCGGCAACCGAAATGGCCTGTTCGGCCGGCGTCTTCTGGAACAAGTCGGTCATGTTGCGCGGCAGTATAGCCCGTTTACCAAAAAATCCGGGACGCGTACAATGGTCGGTTTACCTGCATCCACCTGACCAGGAACCCCTGCCTTTCATGCGAATCGTCAAGGAAGCCCTCACGTTCGACGACGTCCTGCTCCAGCCCGGTTACTCCGAAGTGCTGCCGCGCGAGGTCGACCTCAGCTCGCCGCTTACGGCCGAGATTACGCTCAACATACCGATCCTTGCCGCCGCTATGGACACCGTGACCGAAGCCCGGCTGGCCATTGCGCTGGCGCAGGAAGGCGGCATGGGCGTCATTCACAAGAACATGACGATCGAGCAGCAGGCGCGCGAAGTCTCGATCGTCAAGAAATTCGAGAGCGGCATCGTTCGAAACCCGATCACGGTGACGCCCGACATGACCGTTCGCGAGGTCATCGACCTGACGCACGCTATGGGCATCTCCGGCGTACCAGTCGTGCACGAGCGCCAGACCGTTGGCATTGTGACCGGACGCGACCTGCGCTTCGAGACGCGTCTCGACATGCCGGTCTCCGAGGTCATGACGCCGCAGGAGCGACTCGTAACGGTCCGTGAGGAGGCGGACAGCGAAGAGGTCCTGAAGCTCCTGCACCAGCATCGCATCGAGAAGGTGCTGGTCGTGGGCGATGCTTTCGAACTCAAGGGCATGATCACGGCCAAGGACTTCCAGAAGGCGAAGGACTATCCGCAGGCCTGCAAGGACCACCGCGGCGCGCTGCGCACGGGTGCCGCGGTCGGCACGGGCTACGACACGGACGATCGCGTCGATGCGCTGGTCGAAGCCGGCGTCGACCTGATCGTCGTCGATACCTCGCACGGCTTCTCCAAGGGCGTGATCGACCGCGTGCGGCGGGTCAAGGACAAATACCCGGACCTGCAGGTCGTTGGCGGCAATATCGTGACGGGCGACGCCGCCGAAGCGCTGGTCGATGCGGGCGCCGACGGCGTCAAGGTGGGCATTGGCCCGGGTTCGATCTGTACGACGCGCGTCGTCGCTGGCGTCGGCGTGCCGCAGATCTCAGCCGTGGCCGAGGTGGCTGACGCGCTCAAAGGCAAGGGCATCCCGCTGATCGCCGACGGCGGCATACGCTACTCGGGCGATATTGCGAAGGCACTCGTTGCCGGCGCGTATTCCGTCATGATTGGCGGCCTGTTTGCCGGCACCGAGGAGTCGCCGGGCGAAGTGGAGCTGTACCAGGGCCGTTCTTACAAATCCTATCGTGGCATGGGCTCGCTCGGCGCCATGAGCCAGTCGCACGGTTCGTCCGATCGCTATTTCCAGGACGCCACCGAGGAACTCGAGAAACTCGTGCCCGAAGGCATCGAGGGCCGGGTGGCCTACAAGGGAAGCCTCGTTGCGATCGTCCACCAGCTTGTCGGCGGCGTACGCGCGGCGATGGGCTACACGGGCAGCGCCACAATCGAGGAGATGCGCACGCGGCCGCAGTTCGTTCGCATTACGGGCGCGGGCATGAAAGAAAGCCACGTGCACGACGTCAAGATCACCAAAGAAGCGCCCAACTACCGGACGAACTAAGCCGCATGAGCCAGCCAGCTACGAGCGATACGCCAGCACAGACCGACATCCACCGCGACCGGGTACTGATCCTCGACTTCGGTGGCCAGTACACCCAGCTCATCGCCCGGCGCGTGCGCGAGGCCGGCGTTTATTCGGAAATTCATCCGTGGGACGTCAGCGACAAGGACATTCGGGCCTTCGCGCCGTCCGGCATTGTGCTCTCGGGCGGTCCTGAGTCGGTCAACCTCGAGGCGCCGCCGCGGGCGCCACAGCTCGTCTTCGAGCTTGGCGTACCGGTGCTCGGTATCTGCTACGGCATGCAAACCATGGCAGCCCAGCTGGGTGGCGCCGTCGAGGCCTCGTCGCACCGGGAGTTCGGCTATGCCGAAATTACGCCGGGCGAGTCGTCGCTCTTCGGCGGGCTCAGCGATGCGGATGACTCGGAATTGCTCAAGGTGTGGATGAGTCACGGGGATCGCGTCGAGTCCCTCCCGGACGGCTTTGCCGCAACGGCAGAAAGCGCGAACTCACCGCTGGCCGCGATGGAAGACAGCGAGCGACGCTTCTACGGCGTGCAGTTCCATCCCGAGGTGACCCACACCCCGCAGGGGCAGGTCATGATCGAGCGCTTCGTGCACGACATCTGCGGCTGTGCCGGCGACTGGAATGCCGGGAATATCGTTGCCGACCAGATCCAGAAGGTGCGCGAGCAGGTGGGTGACGGCAAGGTGCTGCTCGGCCTCTCCGGCGGCGTGGATTCCTCCGTGGTTGCAGCGCTGCTGCACGAGGCGATCGGCGACCAGCTCGTCTGCGTATTTGTCGATCACGGTCTCTTGCGACATCACGAGGGCGACCAGGTGATGGAGACCTTCGCCGAGCACATGCACATCAATGTGATTCGCGTGAACGCGGCCGACCGGTTCTTTGCTGCACTCGAGGGTGTCGACGATCCCGAGGAGAAGCGCAAGATCATCGGTGGCAAGTTCATCGAAGTGTTCGACGAGGAGGCGCACAAACTCGAAGGTATCGAGTGGCTTGCGCAGGGGACAATCTACCCGGACGTCATCGAGTCGGCGGGCGCCAAGACCGGCAAGGCACACGTTATCAAGTCGCACCACAACGTTGGCGGCCTGCCCGAGGACATGCGCATGTCGCTGGTCGAGCCGCTGCGTGAACTGTTCAAGGACGAGGTGCGCAAGATCGGCATTGAGCTCGGTCTGCCCGCGCACATGGTGTATCGGCATCCCTTTCCCGGACCGGGACTCGGCGTGCGCGTACTCGGCGAGGTCCGGCCTGAATACGTCGAGAAGCTGCAGTTCGCCGACGACATCTTTATCGACGAGCTGCAGAAGCACGATCTTTACGATGCGGTTAGCCAGGCGTTCGCGGTCTTCCTTCCCGTGCGCTCGGTTGGCGTCATGGGCGACGGTCGTCGTTATGAATGGGTCATCGCACTGCGCGCTGTCGAGACGATCGACTTCATGACGGCCCGCTGGGCACGCCTGCCGTACGACTTTCTCGAGAACGTATCGCTCAGGATCATCAACGAGGTGGATGGCATTTCCCGCGTCACCTATGACATCTCCGGGAAACCGCCGGCCACTATCGAATGGGAGTAGCCGAGGGCTGGGCGGAGGCCGATCTCTCGTACATGCGCGAGGCGCTGACGCTGGCCGGTGAAGCTGCGCAAATGGGCGAAGTACCCGTGGGCGCTGTCGTGGTACAGGACGGCGAGATCATAGGCCGTGGCCACAATCGCAGCGTCACCGATCACGACCCCAGTTCACACGCCGAGGTTGTCGCCCTTCGCGAGGCAGGACGCAGCCTCGGCAACTACCGACTCAACGAGGCGACCCTCTACGTCACGCTGGAACCCTGCCCGATGTGCGCGGGCGCCTTGTCCGAAGCGCGCATTTCCCGCGTCGTGTTCGGTGCCTACGATGAGCGACTGGGCGCCTGCGGATCGGCCGTCGACTGGGCAGACACGAAGGCGCTCAACCACAACGTAGAGATCAATGGTGGTCTGCTGCAGGACGAGTGTGCTGCGGTTTTGAGCGAGTTCTTCGAAGCAAGGCGGTAAGCTCTCAAGTACTGGCCTGCCTGCAGCGCGTTGCGCCAAGTCAGGCGATCGAGGTCTACTGCGGAGCTTTGGCGGCGGATGACTCGAACATGCGCGCCCCTTCGGCGGTCCCTGCGGTGCCTGGTGGCCGTCGTCATGCTCGTCACTACTCCTTCCGGAGAATTGAGCGGCGCGTCACAAATTCGGCAGATGCGCCTCACAGTTCTGGCGATGTCTCCAGTTTGAGACATTGTGGGAGTTGCGGATCCGGTGTATCTCAGTAGGTATATTCCTGCTAACAGGGTGACGTTATGACGTTCGAGGATGAGGAAGCCAACGCGTTTGCTGCGCTAAGGACCAGTGAGCCGAAGACTGACGCACGTTCTTCTGTTTCTTCCAGCAAGGAATCGTCGAAGCTGACCGAGACAAGCAAGTACTTTGTGGCGTCCATCGACCAGGCGAAGAAGCGTGCTTCCGACCTTGCGAAGGAAACGTCGCGGCGGGCAGGTCTCGCGCGCAAAGAACTCGACGCGCTGAACAGCGATTCGGACCATGTGACGGCGTTCCGGGCCTCGAGAGAGTTCCGGCTTCTCAAGGATCGGGTCTGTACGGCCGAGAAGAACGTCCTCATCGAGCGCGATCGCTATTCACGCCTCCTGGCGAGGTATACCGAGCTTGCCGAGCGACAGGCAGACGATGTGAAGAGGATTCAGTCGCTGCAGAAAGCGCTGTCCGATTACCAGGATATCAACGATACCCTTGCAGAGGAGCTTGACGAGCAGGGCAGCACGCTCGAGCGACTGGTTATGTCCATCCGACGAGCGCGTTCCGACTTGCGACAAGTACACGACATGGACATAGATGTTGCGGAGCGCCCGGCTGATGGCGAAGATTCGAAGGTCGAAGCGGATCACCCTTTGCAAGGGTCCATCAGGGTCATTGAGGAACTCGAGGACATCTGGGGTGACTCGACGGACTACGCTGAGGACACTTTCCCATTGGCTCGGCACAAGTCGACCTAGGGCGTCCGTCGAGCAAGCGAGGTCTGCCAGCCTGCTCTGGCCCTGCGGGCTTGCGCTGCCTGGGCCAGGTCGGTCCGGGGCAGATCAAAGTTTGTATGCAGGCTGATTCATTGAGCGATCGTAGAAAGCACCGTGATGCCGTTACGCGTCTTCTTGTAGCCGTCCTCCTGTTGGGCGGGTGTGTTTCGCAAGCCCCCATCGAGAAAGTGCCCTACGCGAGCAACGGGTTCAGCGGCATGGCGAGGATAGACGATACGCACTACCTGGCGGTTCATGACGAGAAATCACACGAGTCCGGCGCAAGAATCAGCGTCATTGAAGTGTCGTCTGGCCAGAACGTCAGGGTCACGGCAGTAGAGCCTGCAACGTGGAAACACCGCGACGGGCAGTCCAGCGATCTGGAGGGCGTCTGCTCGATTCCTGAACGCGACGGCGAGTTCCTGCTGGTAGAGGGTGGGCACTACGACGGCCGCTTCGGGCGGGTGTTCCACGTGCGGGTCGACGTCACAGCGACGCCGTACCAGGTCGAGGTTCTATATGCCTTCGACCTGCCGGAATTCTATCCAAAGAGTCGCACGGACCCCGACGGCGACGAGATCGAGGGCATCGCCTGCGCTACCAGGAGCGATGGCACTACACTCGTCGTACTGGGCGAACGCGGCGGCTCCTCAGTCTACAGAGACGGTGTGCTTCGCTGGGCTGCCGTTGACCTCGAGGCGCCGGGACCGCCCCGGTTCTCGGCGGCGGGCCTGGCAGGCAAGACGGTGAATGCCCCGGGCGCCTGGAGTAACCCTTCCCGGAACAGGGACATATCCGCCTTGTACCTGGACTCGGACAACACCCTGTGGGCGGCGGCGTCGGAGGATCTTGGCGACGTCGGCCCTTTCAGGAGCATCGTGTACAGGATTGCCGAGGTCAGTGCTGACGACCCCGATCCGATACGGCTGGTCGACTCGCCCTCCGTGACGCACACTGTCGACGGTTTCAAGATCGAGGCGTTGGCTGCCCCTGCAGCTGCGATCAAAGGGAGCGTTCTGGCCATCGGCACGGAAGACGAAGCGTTCGGTGGCGTTTGGCGGCCGCTTCGGTAGGGCTGCTTCAGGATTGACGCGACGTCTCAGGCCGCCGCGAGGCGGCTCAACCGAAGGGCTTGTCGATCGAGGGCGAGAGGTTCGTGAAGAGCTCCGGCCCGTCGTCTGTCATGTACAGGCAGTCCTCGAGCCGGACACCAAACTCGCCGAAGATGTAGATGCCGGGCTCATCGGAGAAACACATACCCGCTGCCAACGGCGTCGTCTCGCCATGCACGAAGTTGATCGACTCGTGACCGTCCATGCCGATACCGTGACCGAGTCGGTGCGACAGCCCCGGCGTGGCGTAACCCGGTCCGAAGCCCTCACTCTCGTAGAAGGCGCGGACGGCATCATCGACGCGGCCGGCAGGCAGGCCGATCTCGGCGGTCTCCAGTGCGAGTTCCTGGCCGCGCTTGCAAGTGTTCCAGACCTTGCGCTGTTTGGCCGTCGGCTCACCAAAGACCCACGTGCGTGAGATATCCGACACGTAGTCGTGCACCGCGCAACCACAATCCATGAGGATTATGCTGCCTTCCTCGACGACCTGGGGTGCGTCGGAACCGTGCGGGTAGGCGCTCGATTCGTTCAATAGCACGCTCGAGAACTTGACGCTGCCGCCGAGTGCACGCGTCGTGTCGCTCATCATTGTTGAAACATCGCTACTCGTCATGCCCTTGTCGATGTTGGCGTAGACATGGTGGTAGGCAGCCATCGTTACATCGCTCGCGATCTGCATGAGGGCGATCTCGTTCGGCGATTTGTACATCCGGCATCCCAGCGTCACGGGGTCGGCAGAGATGGCCTCGAACCCGGGTGCGGCGCGGCTGACGCCGTCGACGATGAAGTGCCGGGTAGTCCCCTCGATGCCCAAAGTGCCTGCCTTGAGGCCTCTGTCGGCAAGGATGCCGGCCACGAGATCGAACGGATTCTCGTGCTCGTGCCAGGTGCGGACATCGTCACCGAAACTCATGCTTTCACGCACCGACGGTTCCTCGAAATACGGCGTAACGAATGCAATCTCGCCCTCGCGCGGGATGATGGCGCCTGTGAAGCGCTCGGACCGCCACCAGCGCACGCCGGTGAAGTAGTTCAGTGCGGTCCCGGCCTCGAGCAGAATGGCATCGATGTCGTGCTTGCCCATGAGTTGCCGGGCCTTGGCGACACGCGACTGGCGTTCGGCCACGGAGATCGGCACGGCATGGCTTGTCATGTCCCGGAAATCGGAGGATGAGGCGGCGCCTGCGGCTGTGGGGAGGACAGATGCTACGCCGGCGGCGCCGGTGAGTTTCAGAAAATCGCGTTTGCTCAGTTTCATAGTGTCTTCCCCGAATCGTTCGCGGCACGATTGCCGGGTGAGGATAGTCCTTGCATCGCCGGATTCGGTCAAGCGGTGATGCCGGCGAACGGAAAGCGTCGGCGAGCCAGGACTGATTCCTGGCTCGACTTGCCCGATTGACGCCTGAGCGGTGACCCGGATACAGCGAGTCGCTGCGTGGAAGCCGTATCCACCGACCGCGCCCGGCCGACGGTTGTCGCTCGTCAAGCGTCCTCTATACTTGCCGTCGATGACGCGTCCGAAGACGCCGACGAGCGACATGGTCGCCGGTTGTCGCTGTCGGGTCACCGCTGGACCGGACTTCGGACGAGAGGCAGATTTCATTCTCGCAGACCGGAAGATGCAGGTCTGATCGCAAGGGCAGTCTATGTCGCAAAATTCAATACAGCTGCGACCAGCGCAGCCCGACTACGACGAAGGCCGCATTTTTGCACGCTACATGGACCAGGCTGCCGACGGTTTCTTTCGTTTCCTGCTCGGTCCACACGTTGAGCAAATCATCGCTTCGGCGTTTTATGAGCCACGGCACTCGCTGTCCTATGAGCACGTCACTTTCGCGGAGTTCGAGGGCGAGCTCATCGGAATGACGTCGGCATACACAGGCTCCGAGCTGCGCACATTCTCCGACAAGCCACTCGAGCGTGCGGCAGGTCGACATGTGCTGCGGTTGAAGTGCATGAGTTTCTTGATGCGACCTGTCTTTCGAATCATGAGCAGCGTGACTGACGATGATTTCTACCTGCAGGGTATTGCTGTGGACCCGAAGCTGCGGGGCAGGGGGGTCGGTTCTATGCTCCTGGAAGACGTCGAACAACGCGCGCAGCGTAGCGGGTCCTCGAGCCTGAGCCTCGACGTAGCCAGGAAGAACACGGGCGCGCAGGCGCTGTATGCACGGCGAGGCATGCTGCAATCATCTCAATGGCCTAGGAACGGCCCTGTTCCACCGCTGTTCATTCGCATGACAAAGCCAATCGAGAGCGTGTGATGGTCGCAAACGAGCTGTGCCAGAATGCCGGCGAGAATTACCGAAGCCCCGTTCATGCTGGCATGAACACTTGAGAATCGTCCGCGCGCTGAGGCTCGAATGACGACGGCCAACTGCAAGAACTGCGGCTTTGCATTACGCCCGGCCGACCGTTTCTGTCCGGCCTGCGGCCAGGCAGTGCTGGACAGCCAGGACCGAAGCGTTGCACATCTCCTGCGCTCGAGTGCAGCCGAACTTGCGTCGGTGGACAGTCGACTATGGCGCTCGCTCAGGCTCCTGGCATTCAAGCCGGGTTTTCTGTCCCGCGAGTACCGTCAGGGTCGACGCAAACGCTACCTGACTCCGATTGGTCTGTTTCTCCTCGCCAACCTGCTGTACTTTCTCGCGCCGCCGTTGTCAGACCTTACGCTCTCGCTGGCGGAGCAGTACGAGTTGCAGCTTCACCGGACCGTCGTTGTTGCCTGGGTGGACAGCTACATGACTCATACCGGTCTGACCTTCGACGAGGTCGCCTCGATGTACCAGCTGCGGGTGGTCGAGCTCGCCAAGCTCATGGTCATCGTCCATGTGCCAATACTGGCGTTTGCCACCCTGCTGTTGGTTCCCGACAGGCGGTTCTATTTCGCGGATCACGTTGTCGCGGCGCTGCATTATTTCGCGTTCCTGATGATCTATCTGATCGCTTTCGCAGCCTTTTTCACGGTGGTGTATTTTGCGATCCCGGGCGACGGGCCAACCATGAGCCCCTACCTCATACAGGGGGTTGTGCTGCTGCAGTTCGCGTACGTCCCGGTGATGCTGCGCACGGCGTTCGACCTGGCATGGTGGCGTGCACTCCTGTCAACGCTGCCGTATATCGCTGGCTTGCTTGCTGCAAACCTGCTCTATCGCCTCGTGCAATTCGTCGTTAGCTTCTGGCTGGTATCGCTCGCTTGACTTGCCTGAGGGCGCCCTCGATGCAGACGAGGAGGCATCATGCCCTTCCGGGCAATTGACAATGAGAATCAAGGACTCAAATGGAACCCAGGATAAGCATCATTACGTTGGGCGTCGCCGAGCTGGAACGATCGCTGCGCTTCTATCGCGATGGACTCGGCTTTCCGACATCCGGGACGCCGGACGCCGGGATCATCTTCTTCCAGACCGGTGGCACATGCCTTGCGCTGTATCCCGTCGACAAGTTGGCAGAGGACGTGTCGTCAAGATTCGCGCACCGGGCGCAAGGCTTTTCCGGCGTGACGCTCGCGCACAACACGAAAGCAAAGGGTGACGTCGACGCCATTCTCCGAGAGGCAGAGCGCGCCGGCGGCACGATTGAGAAAGCGGCAGAAGACGTGTTCTGGGGAGGCTACAGCGGGTACTTCTCCGATCCCGATGGCTATCTGTGGGAAGTAGCGTACTCCGATCAATGGCAGTTCCACCCGGACGGGAGCCTCGTGATCGAATGATCGTCGTGGCTGCTGCGAGCGGTCTGCTATATTCACAAAAAAAACTGGTCAGGGGGACTGTCATGCGCACGAAGATCTGGTCCGGCTTTCTTGGCCTGATTGTGGCCCTCTGCCTTGCGGGCTGCGCAGGTCCTCGCGTCGAGGCGCTTATGCCGACGCCGGTCATGTACACCGAGATCGATGTCGGTCCCCTGGAGCACATTCCCGAAGGTGAGCGCTGGACACCGCGGATGGTGTACTACGCGACGACCCGGCAGCGTGAGGACGACTTCCAGCGTATCGACTATGGCAACGGAGAGAGCAACCGGGTGTCGATGGGCGTTGCGATGATCGGTTTCGGCGGCAGGAACTTCACGTGGGCCGATCTCAACGAGGCATCACGGCAGTCCGAGCGGGGAGACACCGTCGACCTGTCTATTGCCGGTCTCTTGGAAATCGGTGATTTCGAGGTCAGGGATGATGGATCCCTTGTTGATACCGGCGGTTCGCTGGACTGGCTTCGTGAAGATCTCAACGCAAAGATTGAGGCGGCGCGCGATCAGGATCTCCTGATCTACGTGCACGGCGCCAAGGTCAACTTTTACAATGCCAACGCCTTCGCGGCACAGCTGGACCACTTCATGGGGCGTGACATGACGTCGCTGGCTTTCTCCTGGCCCACGCGGCAGAACATCATTGCCTATGGCAGCGGCGGTGACGTCGAGCGCGCTTACCGCAGCGCGCCCAAGCTGGCGAGCCTGATCGCGGGACTCGCCAATGGAACCGTGGCTCGCCGGATACATATCGTTTGCTGGAGCGCCGGCGGTCGCGTCGTGACGTCGGCACTCAAGACGCTGCACGAGCGCTACGCCGACTCGGGTGAAGACCTGCGAAAGAGATTCCGCATTGGCACGGTCTACTTCGCGGCAGCCGATGTGCCGCAGGAAGAATTCGTCGAAGCATTGCCCGCGCTCAACGATCTCGCGCAGCGGCTTGTCGTCACGCTGTCCTCCGAGGACGGGGCGCTCAGGATGGCGCAGCGCTTCATGGGCGGCGGCACTCGCATCGGCCAGAAGGCTGACGAGCCCGCGAGTGAGGACATCATCGAGGCGGTTCTTGCGGCCGATCATCTTGAGGTCGTCGATGTCTCGCGCGGCTGGGAGGGCCGGGGCTTTGACATTACGGGTCACCGCTACTGGATCGACCATCCCTGGGCGAGCACCGACATGATCCTTGCCATCCGAAGCGACCTGGGTCCCGAAGAACGAGCGCTCGGCAAGACCGATCAGAAAGTGCTCTGGACCATCCCGCCCGATTACCCTGAGCGCATCCGCGAGCTCATGAAGGACGAGACTATCGAGATCCGGCGAAACGACTGAGGCGGCTGACCTCGACTCGTGTCCATGAGCGTTCGGAAGCTATCAACGTGGATAGTTGCGACGTCGTTGGTGATCGGGTTGGTGTCAGGCGCGATGCTGTCGATGGTGTTCACTCTGTTGACCGTGTCGGTGCCGGGGCGAAACGCAATAACTGGCGAGGCCATGGAGCTTAGGGGCCTTCAGGCTGTCTTTTTCTATCTGGCTGAGTACGGTCCTGCGTATTACCTCGCCAGCCTTTTGCCTGTCTTTCTCGTCGTGTCGACGGTCGTGACAGCAATCGTTATTGCGCTCCGGGTGGCGAAAAGCCGGTAACCGACGTTGCTGCACCGGGGAGCAGACACCCAGGGACGGCTAGTTCGTCTCGGTGATCTCCGCGTCTTCGATCTCTTCGTTCTCCGTCAGCCAGACCAGTACGTTGTAGTACTGACGGATGTTATTGACGTAAAGCACCGGTTCCCAGCCACGCGCGTAGCCATACGGAACCCGTGAGTACCATTTGCGCTGTGCGAGCAGCGGCAGCGACTCGCTGACGTCGAGCCATAGATCCCGGTCCCCACCGCGCCACTCGGTGATCATTTGCGCGTCCTTGAGGTGGTTGAAGCCCACGTTATAGGCCGCAAGTGCCATCCAGGTTCGGTCCGGCTCATCTACGTTGTCAGCGACGCGTTCCGCCTGGCGGACGAAGTACTGCGCGCCCCCGAAGATGCTGTTCTTCGGGTCCAGGCGGTCATCGATATCGAGATATTCCGCGGTGTCCTGCGTCAACATCATGATGCCCCGCACGCCCGTGGGTGAGATGGCGTTCGAGCGCCAGTGCGACTCCTGGTAGCCAATTGCGGCGAGCATACGCCAGTCGACGCCCCATTCCTCGCCGGCCTGCTCAAACCACGCCCGGAAGCGCGGTAGCCGGCTCTCGTAGTGGCGAATGAAGTTGCGCGTACCGACATAGTCGAACTTCTCGGTATGCCCGTAATAGCGGTCCTGGACCTGTGCGATCAGCCCGGAGCGTTCGGCGCGGATCAGGAAGTCGTCCGCACGTGCGAGTAGCGAATCGCCATAGCCCTTCGGGAACGCCCAGGCGAGTTTGTCGTCAAGTTCCAGGTCGAGCGCAATTCGCAACTCCGGGTAGAAGTGTCGCTGAATACTGAATTCGGTACTGTCGGCGACGGTCAGGTCGATATTGCCTTCGGCAACCTCAGCGAGGAGATCGGCCACTTCCGCGTCGGCGTCCTCGGAGAACTCGATACCCGGATACACCTGCTGCAGCGCATTGATCACGTCAACGTGGCTACTGTCCGCAACGACGACGATGTCGCGGCCGACAACATCGGTGATCTCGCGGGGTTTGCCGGTGCCGAGCTGGTAGACCAGGTGCATGTCCACGGTCTGGTAAGGGTGGCCGAAGTTCAGGAACCGGCGCCGCGAGTCCGTTACGGAAAGGCCAGCGGCTGCCATGTCGCTGCGGCCCTCCAGAAGCGTCGGCACGACCTCGGCAACCGAGTCGACGGCGTCGACAACGAGCGCAACCCCAAGGTCGTCGGCGAAGGCCTGCACGAGATCGTACTCCGGCCCCCCGGGTCCGTCTTCACCAAACACGTAAGCCGTCGGACTGTTGCGCGTTACGACGCGGAGTTCACCCGTGGCGAGTACCTTCTCGAGAAGGTCTGGCCTGGACGAGCAGGTCGCGAGCAGTGACGCTGTCAGCAGGGTGATGAATACGCGCATGAACATGGGGCTCCGGGCACGATCGACGCCCGGGCTCTCGCCCGGGCGCGATCCGCGGATTATCCCATGTGTTGGGGCAATAGGGACCCTTGACAAGCCCCTGAATTGTCGCAGATTACGGCATCGGCTGGCCCCGATGGTGCGGCATTATGCAGGTGTAGTGCCCGCCGCTGGTGCCGCAACTGCATTCATAGCCGCGGCTCTTCGCGCAGCGCAGTGTGTCGTCGGCCAACGGCAGGTTTCTGCAGCCGTAGCGGTCGCCCCAGGGGAAATGCACGCTCACCGCGTTGCCCTTCTGTGTACCGCCGCGGCAGTTTCTCGCGTCCCCCGGATAGGGTAACTCGCGAAGGTTCCAGCTGAGCGGTGGCGAGTTCGCGAGCACCTGTCCGTAACGCTGCGAACCATTCGGCAGCTGTGCCGTCCAGGTGATGTCCCGCGTGAAGTAGGGGATGTTGATGCCGCCCCGGAACGGTCCGCTTTGCACACCGCCTTTGACGTAGTCCCATTCGTAGCGGAAATCCACCAGCACCCAGTCACGATTCGGCGAATGGCAGCCGGAGGAACCCTTTACCTGCAGCTGGCCGCCGGTCAGGCGCCTGCGGACGCTGCCCCGGAAGTACTCCGCCTCAACGAAATAGGTGTTATACGCAACGTTGACGTAACGCTGCCAGTCGATCTCGGGACGCGCACAAAGGCTACAGCCCTGGTCGCGTGGGGCCGACGACGCGTCGGCCATCGCGCTCGTAAAAAGAACGCAGAACAACAGGGTGACTCGTTTCATGGATCGCCTCCTATGGCATTTTGTCGCGTCCGTTCGAGTTCTTCGAAAAGTTGGTTCGCCGACTCGCGCGCAGCAGCGAGCGCTTCCGGCGTCGCGCCGGATTCGACCAGCAGTCGCTCGTAGGCCGGCGCGTAGAAGAAGGGATAGCCGATTCTGTCAACGAGGTGGGCAAGTGCCAGACCGTGAAGGGCCTTGTCCTCGTTTAAGAGACGTCCCGTTGCGGGATCCATCATCAGGTCCAGGCGAAGGTTCAGGTAGTCAATGACCGGTCCGGGCTTTTGCGACAGCGCCGCGGCGCGCAGGAAATAGTGCTCTGCGCGTGCCGGATCGTCCATTCGCAGGCGATAGCCCAGCACCTGAGCAGCGGTGGCGTCAACGACGGCAAGTTGCTCGAGACCCGCAGTGTCGAACAGGAAATAGTCATCGGGCGGTTCGTCGCCGCACCACTTCGAGCTTTGGCCGTCCGGCAGCGTGACGTCGTAGCAGTCATTGCTGATTTTCGCGGCGGTGCGCAACAGCATGAAGCGCTCTGCGAAGGCATCATCTGTGGGATCCATGAGGAAGCGTACGGCCCAGTCCTGCATAGACGGGTTGATGCCCTTGTCGATGAGTTCTTCGTCGCTCAGGTCCAGCTGGTACACGGCATCAGTACGAGGAGCCTGACCAGGTACGACCGGTCCCTGGTCTTCAGCCGCTGCAGTTTCCGCGGGAGGAATATCGGGAGCACCGCCGGATCGTTCCACTGGCGAGCGCATGTTGTCGGCCACCGTATCCTCGGACTGCCGGTCGGGCCCGAGCAACAAGTACGCAGCCATCACGCATAGGAATACGAGGAAAAGTGCAGCTATCTTTGGCATCGCGTCTGACTCCCGCATAGAGCGCTTGCTTCTGTATATGGTCATCGATAAGCATAGACGACGGAATACGGGAATCGGCCCGTGTGCTGAAGATTTGCGTCAAGGGCGTAGCTGCCTGCCTTGACAACGTGCGGTGACTGCCGGATAGTCCGCGGCCCTTGTCGTTCGTTAGCGCTCCGCTATTGGTTCGCTTGAATCCAATCAAGTGTTGAGTCGCGCGAAGCGCGACCAGTGACCGACAAGACAATGTGGAGAGGTGCCGGAGTGGTCGAACGGGCTTGACTCGACAAACGCGTCAGCGTTTTGGACGCCCGGAGGGCGCCCCGAAGGGGTGAGCTTGTGCCGGACCGGCGCAAGCGAATCCAATCAAGTGTACAGTCGCGCGAAGCGCGACCAGTGACCGACAAGACAATGTGGAGAGGTGCCGGAGTGGTCGAACGGGCTTGACTCGACAAAACGCGTCAGCGTTTTGGACGCCCGGAGGGCGCCCCGAAGGGGTGAGCTTGTGCCGGACCGGCGCAAGCGAATCCAATCAAGTGTACAGTCGCGCGAAGCGCGACCAGTGACCGACAAGACAATGTGGAGAGGTGCCGGAGTGGTCGAACGGGCTTGACTCGAAATCAAGTGTACGGTTTACCCGTACCGTGGGTTCGAATCCCACCCTCTCCGCCACAAAACAGAAAAGCCCCACCCGGGGCTTTTTTATTTTGTGGCGGAGCTGGGTTGGCGAGGCGAACTCACCCGGGTTCGAGCCGAGGCCGCAACGCGGCCGAGACGACGCCCGTAGGGCGCCCCGCAGGGGTGAGGATCGGCGTAAGCCGATCCGAATCACTCCACCCTCTCCGCCACGAAACAAAAAGGCCCCATCCGGGGCTTTTTTGTTTTGCGGAGGAGCCGGGTTGGCGAAGCGCACTCACCCGGGTTCGAGCCGAGGCCGCATCGCGGCCGAGACGACGCCCGTAGGAGGGTCCCTCGGGCCCTTTTTTCTTATGATCGCCGGACGTTCCTCAGGCAAGCTCCGCACGATCGCGGCGACCTCAATGATCTCAGGGGTCGTCCCCCGGGAGGTCTTCGAGGCGGGTTTCCCACGCGTCGATCAGCACGCGCCTGACGGCACGCAGGGTCTCGTTCCTGCCGAGACCGTACTGGCGGGCGATGAATCGACTGATCTGGTTGATCGTGCGTTTGCCATCCACGCTCGACAGCACGTGAGCCTTTAGCAGGTGGTTGGACGCGCCTATCGCCGTGTCGCTGCCTGCCGGCACCGACTCGTTGGTGTCGAGAATCCAGCGCGGCAGGTACGCGTCGTAGGCAGGCTCGTCGAAGCTCGCGGTTTTTCGGGCGACGAAGCTCAGTATGCACTCGACGCGCCCGTAGGCGCCGTGCGGCGACTGGAGGTAGGGTACGCGGCGACGTTCGGTCGCGAGCAATTCGAAGCCGGCGTTCTCGATGAGCGTGACAACCTCCTCCTCACTGTAGCGGCACGCGGCGTCATCGTTGAAGAATGCGAGCGAGCCCGTGTTTACCCAGGTGCCACCGTTGGGAAGCAGGCGATTGATCTTGCTGAGCAGCGTAACGAGATTCTGGGGGATGATGTCAATAAGCCACGGCGTCACGACCGTGTCGACACTTTCAGGCGCGAAGGGCGGCGACAGTGCGTCTGCGCAGACGAACAGGAAATCGTCGCCCGCGAGGGCTTCGGGCGCCGCACATAATTGCCCGACGGCCGACGCCGCCGCGTTGAGCGGCGCGACGGGAAACTCGTGGAGCGCAACGGACGAACCGGAAATCACCCGGCTCGCGATCTCGAGCAGCAGTGGGTTGGCATCCAGCGCAATCGACTGCCGAGGGCTAAAGCGCCGGTGCAGGTCGTAGGGCAGCCGGCAGGACCCCGCGCCGAGCGACAGCACACGGCCGAAATCGGGGCTGCCTGCGGCTTCCAGTACGCTGTCGACGGCGTCGAGCTGGGCCTCGTTTTCGCCATTGTTCCACGACCAGTCGCGGAACACGTTGCTCATGTAGCCGCAGAGACCCATGCGCCGCGGCAGCTTACCGTGCAAAAGGTCGGCGGAGTCTGCCGGCCACTTGAGGTCCTCGAGCTCGAGCGGCGCTAATAGCTCTGCGATCTCTCGGCGATACTGCTCGCGGGCCTGCAGGAGTCTCGTGATGCGGGCGCGTCCGCTCTCCGTCAGCGACGGGTTGTTGCGCGCCGCCCTCAGCCGCTCGAGTTCGAGCGAGTTCGACTGCAGGAAGCCGAGGTAGCGGCCCTGCCATTCGAGGCGCGCGACACCGGGATCCGGAAACAGCCAGGGCATTGCACCGCCGGCACCGGTCAGGACCGGGAAATCGGCGCTGCAGGTGCTGCAGTGGAGCGCGTCGTCCTGTCCGACGAGGGTCGAGCAGTCGCAAGCGGGACAGGCAAATGGCCCGCTCGTCGCGACGGCTGGATCTGCAGCGGACTCCGGCTCGGCCGGAGATCCCTGTCGCTTACGCACCGCCGCCTCCACGAAACAGGCTCAGACGATCGCTTCGAAGGCGAGGTACGGCGCGAGCGACGCACCGGTACCGAGCCCGGGATTGTCGAGCACCGAACCGAACATCGCCTCCTCGCCGTGCAGCGCTAGGTAATTTGCGACGACCATCTCGGCGAGCGTAGTTACGCTATTGGCGAACGGGGTGGATCCGGTTTCGACGTTGCCCTCGGGACGGAAGTAGCCCAACTGCTGCGATGCCGCGCCGTTTCTCAATACCGGCTGGCCGTTCGGGTTGTAGACGAGGAAGAAGCTCGCCGCCGTCTGCGAGTTGTCGGACCGCCAGCGGTACTTGGTGACGCCGTTGCCATCGTCCTCCTCGGTGTTGCTCGCGGAGACCGAGCCGTCGCTGAAGCAGTAGATCATGATCGGCTTCGCGCGCTGCGCTGCGTACTCGAGCGCGCCACCAATGACCTGGCCGACGATGAAGTCCTTGCCGTCGGTTTCCGGGCGCGGGTCCTGATGATAATCCCGCCCGCCGTACTCGATGGTGCCGGCGCCGCCGTAACCATTGACGAGTACCTTCATGGCGGCGGCCGCTTTGCGGAAGTTGCCGTCGTCGAGCTGGCCGCCCGGGAAAATGGACTGCAGCACCGGGTCGGCGTTGGGATCGAGGTCCTCCGAGGTGACGACCGTGTTGAACGTCGCTGCAGCCTTGTCGTAGCCGCACTGCACGAGTTCCCGCGTGGCCTGCGCCTCGGTGATCTGTCCCATCTTGAGCGCGCTGATCACGGAGCTGGCCGCGGCAACTCGGCCGCGCGGGAAGCCGTCATCCTCGCCGCCGCCAAGGCCAATTGCGTCGTTGCGATTACTAACTCTGACGGGTCGAAGATCGGCGACGATCATCGAATCGGGCGCCCTTGATCGCCCGCCCGATTCGGAATTTCGGCTACCGATCGTCGCGGCAAACTCGCCGTTAGCACCGGCGCGCGCAATGCCGTAGACCGGGTTGTGGGGGTTGTTGCCCGTGTCGTTCTCCGAGCGCGCCGGAATCACGACGCCGTTGACGTTGGCGCGGGTTCCCGGCGTCGTCTTGTCCAGCATGCCACGCAGCATGGCACTGTTCGGGTGCATCGCGAGGCCGAAGGATCGGTCGACGCCGACGTTCTGCGGGATGATGGCCTGCGGCAGACCGAGCTTGGCGTAGCCGTCGGCATTCAGGAAGTCCTCCTGCCCGCCCATACCACCCACCATGACATTGGAGCCGGCAATGTTGGCCCCGCCGCCCTGGTCGATCGCGAGGAACGGGATCTTACCGGCGCCGAGCAGGCCGTCGTTGTCGACGATACAACCGGCGGCCTGGGCGTTGGCTTCGCGGGCGAGCATGGTCGCGACACTCGGCAGGAATACGGTGCCGAGGCCGGCGATCAGCCCCTGGTTCAGAAACTCGCGGCGCGTGCGGGGACGCGCGTGGCCGCTCTTTCGGCAGACCGCCTCGATCTGTTCTTCGAAACGGCGTCGCTCGAGTTCCAAGCGTCGATTGCGTTCGATGTACTTGCCCATTGAACTGTCCCCTGCGTCTAGTTAACAGTGACGGCTGCGCTCGACAGCACAGCAGCGCACGCAGCCTTGAGAACGTCCTCGCCGGCTGCACCATTACACCCTCCGGCGCAACCGAGGTCGTCGATCAGGCTCACGATTTCGGTTGTGACGGCGGTCCGATCCGGCTGCTCGGCAAGGTTTGTGCCGATGAACCGGTCATAGATAAGCCCGGCGGTCTGTGCCTTGCCGGCACCGTCGATCGAGCACGTGCCGAATAGGGCGTTACAGCTTCCGCTGTCGCTGACTGCGGCGTCGCAGTAGCTCGTTGCCAGTCGCTGGATCGCGATCTGCTGCGCCGCCGAGAAGGCGAGGAGGTCCGTCGTTGCCGGCAGCGAGCCTCGCAGCTCGTCGAAGCGGGGCCGAATCGCGTCCTGGTTCGCGTCCACGCCGGTCAGTACCGACATCGTGTCGTTGATCTGCGCGAACGTGCGCACGCCTCGATCCGGTTCCGGCGTGTCCGGCACGGGTGCAGGCGCGATCGACGGTAGCACCGTCTCCGTCCGGCCCGTGGCACTGCCGAGCCGTTCGAACTCGAGGTGGAACTGGTCCTGATCAGCGCCTAGCGCGGAGGGAACGATTGCGCCGAGCGGCGAGAGCAGCGTGGCCGGCTGGTTCACGATCGTATCGATGCGTCGGAAGGACTGTTCCGCGACCGGGATTTCCCCGTTGACGCCGATTCGGATGTTGCGAACCGCCAGGCCCGGAGCGTCTGACGTGATCGTGGGTTCGGCGAATAGGTATCCGGATCCGTCGATCTCTGCGGCCTTGAAATCGACGTAGGCGGGTGCGCCCACGGCGGCCGAAAGGTCAAAGCGCATCGTGACGACGTTGCCGGTGCCGGCATCGAAGTTCTGCTGCACCTCGGCGCTGGTCAGGGCCTTGTTGTGAATCGCGACGAGCCGGAAAACGCCCTGCCAGATACGATCATTCGTTGTCTCGTTGCCGAGCACGAAGATCTGGTCTTCCTGCCAGTCGAGCGAGTCGCCGACAGCACCTTCCTCCAGGGCAAGCTGCCCGTTGATGTACAAGCGTCGACCGACAACGGTATCGAAGGTCGCGACCACGTGCGTCAGGTTCGTGGCAACCTGCGGGTCGAGGGCCTCGAGCGCCGGCGTGCCATTAGCGCCGGTGCCAACGCTGCGGTTGCGAAGCTGGTAGTAGATCGCGTTCTGGCCCAGCGTAAAGTTCCGGACCTGGGTGCCACCCGAGTAGCTCACGATGCGCGCCGGGCCGTCCTGCGCCGTGTTATCCGGGATGATCCAGGCTTCGACGCTGTACTGGTTCTCCATCGCAATCATGTCGAAGATCTTGCGGCTGTCGGCAGCACTCGCCTGGGCCTTGCCCGAGATGTTGCGCAGGCCGCCGCCGTCGGCCCACTCCATGCCTTCTATTTGCAGCGCAATCGGCGCGCCGGCGCCGCTCGTATCGGTGGTTGTCGTGCCGGCGCCTTCGGCGAAGGTAAAGAGTGCGATGGCATTGTCGTCGGCTCGTGCAATGCCCCCGTCCATGGCGTCAGCGAAGCTGGTCATGGCACTGACGACCGGCGTCACCGAGCCCGGCGGCGGATCGCCGGCTATCTGCATATTGGCCCAGTTCTGGATCCCGATGAGGAAATCCGCGGCGATGCGATCGCAACTGGCAACGCCGCCGCAGTTGTGCCGGTTGTCTTTTGGACGCACGTAGACCCTCGAAAGCTCCGGGTTGGTCAGGCTGACCTTCTGTTGGCCGACGATGGCGTTGTAGGCAATCGTCGGGTCAGTGGACGCGAAGGTCGGCTCCACGGCTGCGGAGTGGCAGCTCACACAGAAATTCATCGGATCTGTGACGAGCGGATAGAGCGTCATCTGGAACGCGCCCTGATCCGGTGACGGCGCCGGCGGAGGCGGCATGTCACCCGGCGGAGGCGGAGGCGGAGGTGGCGGCGGAGGCGGCATGTCACCCGGCGGTGGAGGAGGAGGCGGCGGGGGCGGCGGTGGCGCCGGAGGCGTACCGCCAACGGGCGTCGAACCGCCGTTATCGCCAGCGTCGGACACAATGCCGTCAACGGGTTCCTCGGAGCGGACGCAGCCGGCTAGCGCGAGCGCACTCAACAGGGCGCAGAGAAAACGCTGGCCGCGCGTTGCCGAACCCGTATCCACAAATCCCTCGTCTGATACTGTCACGGTGTTGCTCCTTGTTCGTTGGCGGGTTGCGCTCAGCCCCTGGGTCAGTCGCCCATGCAGTAACGGGCAGTCTCGGCGAACACGCGCTTCATGCTGCGGTTGTTGGTCTCGAAGGACGTTGCGATCGTGTCGATAGCCTGTTCATCGGCTGTGCCGTTCGGCGATCGGTAACACACCTTCTCGAAGACGTGCGTCACCTGGCACTTCGCGAACTGGCGGGTCTGCGCGAGCTCGATGCCGAGGCTCTTGGCGCCGCTGCCGGCGCCGGAACCGGGACCGTTCCAGCCTACGAAGGCATTCGGACCCGTGCGCCAGTAGTTGATCCAGGCGTCGGACTCGGTGATATAACCCCAGCGGAAGACGCCTGCGTCGTTCAGAAACTTCGGCTGGACCTGGCCCGGCGTATACTCGAGACGCGTCGTGTCCTCGTCGAAGTCGTAGTAGGCGAACGCGCCCGCCAGACCGTCGAGGCCCGCGTGACAGGTCAGGCAATCATTCAGGAATACGCTGCTGTCCCCGCCCGGCGATCTCGATACATCCTGGCGAATCCGGTCCGGGTGCGCCGAGATGTCGCGGAATGCCTCCATGTCCATGCACAGGAAGTTCAGCGTCGCGAAGCGCAACGCTGCGCGGTTGGTTCCCGCGACGTAATAGGCTTCAGAAAAGCCACGGGAGGTCATGACGCCCGCCGTGTCCGCTGCGCCGAGCGGGGAGTTCGGGAGCTCCGACTGGAGCTGCCTCGAGAGATTGGCAGGATTGCCGAGGTTGACGCGGCTGTTCTGCAGGTCAACGTAGTGATTATTGTTGTCCTGCGAATACGCCACGTCGGTAGCCTGCGGTGTGCCCACGTAGACGATGTCCTCGTAAAGAACCTGGTCAAAGGGCACGTCGTCGCGAATCATGCCGATCACGGTTGCGATAGCGTCATTGAGGTCGCCGTAGACGGACTGCTCGCGGTTGAACCACGGTGTGGCGAGTTCGCGGACCGTGGTGTTGTAGAACGCCGGGTTGTCCATTGCCTCGAAGGCGGCACCGATAGCGTCGCCAGCGGCAATGCTGGCTTCCATCGAATCGAGTACGTCGCCAGTCGGTGGGACGCCCGTCAGCCGGTCGTGTAGCCGCTTGGCCTGTTCGCGTGGGCCGGCCTCGGCAATCGGGGCCGAGATCATCAAGGCAATGACGATGCCTGCGAGGGAAACGGACTTGCGCTTGCTGTGCTGCATCAGGACACCTCGTCGGACGAATTCCGGGTCTCACGGGCGGGAAGCACGCGACGGTTGGACGTATCGAAAGACACCGTTGTCCAGCTCTGCTTCATAAATTGCGTCCCTGCCCATCCAGTGCCGGCCGCCTCGACTGTGAGCTTCGTTCTGAAGCCCTCTTGTGCTTTTCGACCAGCACGTTGTTGTTGTGGCACGAGCCGACGTTACGGCCGACAACGGCACGGCGTGAGCGGTAAGGACATAATCGGAAGAACCATGCGCAAAACCGTGAGGTCGCTCACACTCCCCGGCCACTGACGTTCCAGCTTCATCCGGGAACTGTGAAAGGCGTCGCTGATTGCGCAGGAAATTCTGCGATGCGGGTCACAGGTTCACGGCGCGCGCGCGAGAGATCCGACGTTGTCCGTTTCGGGTGCACCGCGTCAGCACTCGCTTCTGCGATGGCGAGAAGCCGAACCCCGCGTTTGCGATACGGCGGCGTCCTGCGGTCAATTACTTGCGCTTGCTGACGTAGACTGTTTCCGTAGGGCAGGCAAACTCGGCGCCCGCTGCCTCGATGTCGTTAATGATCTTCAAGTTGATGTGCTTCCGAATGGATATGCACGTCGTGTCGTCGGCCGATAGAACGTAGTAGGCGGCCTCGAGAGTCAGCGCAAAGCCACCGTCTTCTGGAAATGCTCCCGGCCATGCCGATTGAGCGAGAGATTTGTTACCGTGGTCGCATGTCGACCACCACTCCCGGCATCGACCCTGCCAATACTGCGCTTTTTCTCGACGTCGACGGGACGCTCCTGGAGCTGCGTGACGATCCGGCGTCCGTGAGCGCCGATGCAGCGCTCGTTGACCTGCTTGACCGCTGCCGCGACGCGCTCGACGGCGCGATGGCGCTGATCAGTGGGCGAACGCTCGCCGAGATCGACCGCATCTTCTCGCCCGCGGTCTTCCACGCTGCGGGGAGCCACGGCGCCGAAATGCGCATTACCGGTGCACGCGAAAATCCCGCCGGCGGTGCAGCGCTGTCGGCCGAGATCATCGGGGCGCTCGAGCGCTTCGCCGGACAGCATGACGGCCTGCTGGTCGAGACCAAGCCTGCCGGGGCAGCACTTCACTATCGCCGTGCGCCTGAGCACCAGGCCGCTGCGCTCGAGGTGGCCGAGGGTATCCTCGCCGATGCAGGCGACGCGTATCGACTCATTCACGGCAAGATGGTCTATGAGATTGCGCCGAAGATGCACGACAAAGGCTCTGCCATCGATACACTTCTCGAGCTGGCGCCCTTTCGCGGACGCACCGCCGTGTTCCTTGGCGACGATGTGACTGACGAGGATGGCTTCCGCGAGGTCAACCGCAGAGAGGGGCTTTCGATTCGCGTCGGGCCGCGTGACAACAGCATTGCCAGGTCGACGCTGCCAAACGTGGCCGCCGTTCGCGACTGGCTGGAGCGTGAGATTCTGAAGCAGGAGATGATGCAGGGATGACTGACCTGAACCTGGGCGTAATCGGCAATTGCCAGATTGCGTCGTTGATCGACTCGAATGCCACGATCGTCTGGTCGTGCCTGCCGAAGCTGGACTCTGACCCAACGTTCTGTCGCCTGCTGCGGGACGACTCAGAGCGCGACAAACCGGGTTTCTTTGCCATCGAGTTGCTCGACCAGGTCGACTCCGAGCAGCACTACCTGCCGAATACCGCGATCCTTGTGACGACACTGCGCGATCGTCACGGCGGCGTCGTGCGCGTTACGGATTTCGCGCCCCGCTACGAGTACGTCGGCCGGATGTTCACGCCCGTCATGATCCTCAGGCGGGTGGAGCCGGTCGAAGGCAGTCCGCGAATTCGCGTGCGCCTGTCGCCCGCAAGAGACTGGGGAGCCACGAGCTGCGAGTATCGGCGCGGCAGCAATCACATTCGCTATGAAGCCGCAGACGTCGTCTTGAGGCTGACGACCAACGCGTCGCTGACGAACATCATCGACCAGAACACCTTCGTGTTGAATCGCGAGCTGCACCTCGTCATTGGGCCGGACGAGACTATTCCCGAGTCCTGTGGCGATACCTTCTACCGCCACTTTCGCGCAACGCGCAGCTACTGGGAGAGCTTTTCACGCGGTCTCGCCGTCCCGTTCGAATGGCAGGAAGCGGTCATCCGGGCTGCCATTACGCTGAAGCTCTGCACCTTCGAAGACACCGGTGCGGTCGTCGCGGCGCTGACGACCTCGCTGCCGGAGGCCGCCGATAGCGGCCGCAACTGGGACTACCGCTTCTGCTGGCTGCGCGACAGCTATTTCGTGATTCATGCGCTCAACCGGCTCGGTGCCACGACAACCATGGAGCGCTACATCGCCTACATCGTCAGCATCGTGGCGGAGGCGGGCGGCTCGCCGCTGAAGCCCTTGTACGGTATTAGCAGTTCCTCGAAGGTTGACGAGCAGATCGTCGAGTCGCTGTCCGGCTACCGCGGCATGGGACCGGTCCGCAGCGGCAACCAGGCGTTCGAACAGGTGCAGAACGACGTGTACGGTGCGGTCGTGCTGTCCGCCACGCAGATGTTCTTCGACCAGCGCCTGATCAAGACCGGCACAGAGTCCGACTTCCGGCAGCTTGAGGTGCTGGGCGAGCACTCACTGAATTTCTATGACAAACCCGACGCCGGCCTCTGGGAGTACCGCGGTCGCAAGCGCGTGCACACGTTCTCGAGCTTGATGTGCTGGGCGGCCTGCGACCGGCTCAGGAAAATCGCTCAGTCGCTGGGTCTCGACGATCGCGCCCGCTCCTGGGGCGACGGCGCAGAGAAGATCCGGACCCTTATCGAGGCCGAGGCATGGGACGAGGAGCAGCAGGCGTACACGGAGAGTCTAGGTCGTCCCGAGATGGATGCGAGTCTGTTGATGATGCAGGATCTTGGCTTCCTCAGCGCCGACGACCCGCGTTACGTCGCCACCGTCGAGCGCATTGGTGAGCACCTCCTGCGCGGCTCGCATATGTTTCGCTACGACGCGCCGGACGACTTCGGCATGCCGGAGAATGCCTTTAATATTTGCACGTTCTGGTACATCGACGCCTTGGCGAGTATTGGTCGGCGTGAGGAGGCACGCGAACTATTCGAAAACATGCTGTCCCTCAGGAACCCGCTCGGACTCTTGTCTGAAGACATCGAGCCGTCGACGGGCGAGTTGTGGGGGAACTTCCCGCAGACCTACAGCATGGCAGGAATCATCAACGCAGCCGTCCGGCTCAGTCGCTCCTGGGAGGAGGCACTATGAGCCAGCCCGGCGATCGGCGCCTGGTGATTGTCTCCAATCGCGTCGCAATGCCGCAGCGGAACAAGCCGGCGGCGGGTGGCCTCGCGGTGGGCGTCCTGGGCGCGCTACGCGATCACGGCGGCCTGTGGTTCGGCTGGAACGGCGAACTGACTGAGCGCAGCGGCAGCGAGCCGACCATCAAGCGCCGCGGCAACATCGACTACGCGACGATTGCCCTCAACCAAAGCGATTACGAGCGCTACTACAACGGCTACAGCAATCGTGTCCTCTGGCCGGTGTGTCACTATCTCCTGGGCTTCATACAGTACAACGCCGAGGACTTCGACGCCTACAAGCGCGTCAACGCTGAATTCGCGCGCAAGCTCGCCTCTCTTCTCGAGCCCGATGATGTCATCTGGGTGCATGATTACCACCTGATCCCGCTCGCCTCAGAGCTGCGCGAAGCCGGCTTCGAGAACCCGATCGGGTTCTTCCTGCACGTCCCGTTTCCGAGCTACGAGGCTTTCCGCGCCGCGCCTGGCCATGAGTATCTGCTGGGTTGCCTGTGCGCTTATGACGTGCTGGGCTTCCACACGCCGGGTGACCTCGCGGCCTTCCAGACCTGCGTTACGAGTCCGTCGATCGGCGGCGAGGTACTCGGCGGCAATCGCATCCAGGTGCGCGGCGGAGAGCTCACGGCCGACGTGTTCCCGATCGGTATTGATGTCGACGAGATCCAGCAGCTGTCGCTGGATGCGCTGGCCATGCGCCAGGTGCAGGCGATGAGTCGGAGTCTCGCCGGACGCGAACTCATTATCGGCGTCGACCGCCTCGATTACAGCAAGGGTCTCATGCTGCGCATGCTGGCCTATGAGCGGCTGCTCGAGAAGTACCCGAACTCGCAGAAAAACCTGACGCTGATGCAGGTGGCGCCGCCGACGCGAACCGGGGTTCGTGCGTATGACGAGATCCGCGGCGAGCTCGAACAGGTCTCCGGGCGTATCAACGGGCGTTTCGCCGATACGGACTGGGTACCGATTCGTTATCTCAACAAGGGAATCGCGCGCAAACCGTTGATGGGGTTCTTTCGCAATGCGGCCGTCGGGCTCGTGACGCCCGTCCGGGACGGTATGAACCTCGTGGCCAAGGAGTTTGTTGCTGCGCAGGATCCCGACGATCCAGGCATGCTTGTGCTGTCGAGCCTTGCGGGTGCGGCGACGGAGCTCACGGATGCAATTATCGTAAATCCGCACGATCGCGACGATGTCGCGGACGGCATTGCGGCGGCCGTCAACATGCCGCTCGAGGAGCGCAAGGCGCGCCACGCCGCCATGCTCGCTATCCTGCGTCGGAACGACATTACGGCCTGGCGCACGCGCTTCGTTGACGCGCTGCTGGAGAGCGATGCCGCCTGAGCAGGGTTGCCGGTTGCGGCGCGCGGTAAGCAATCCGACGCGACCGGTTTGCTATATTGAACGAAAGCGCCCCGGTACGCCGGGATGACACGGGAACTGGAGGGATCAGCATGGCGATAGAACTGAACGTCAATGGGCAGGCGTACTCGGTGGATGTGCCCGACGACAAGCCGCTCTTGTGGGTGCTGCGTGAGGATGTAGGCCTCACGGGCACGAAATTCGGCTGCGGCATTGCGCAGTGCGGCGCGTGCACCGTCAAGCTCGACGGCCGCCCGGCGCGCGCGTGCATCCTGCCGGTCGCCGCGGTCGCAGGTCGGACCGTGACGACGATCGAAGGCGCTGCCACGCCTGCCGAAATGGCCGTACGGCGCGCCTGGCGCGCGCTGGATGTCGTTCAGTGCGGCTATTGTCAGTCAGGCCAGATGATGAGCGCTGCAGTGCTGCTCGAGTCGAACCCGCGGCCGAGCGACGAGGACATCGACGCTGCCATGCGCGGCAACCTGTGTCGTTGTGCCACTTACCACCGCATTCGTGCGGCCATCCACCACGCTGCTGACGAACTGGAGGCATAACGATGCTCAATAAACTCAAGCGAGCTACGCTGCCCCGCACCGAGATCAGCCGCCGCGGATTCCTGACGGTGGTGGGACTATCCGGTGCCGGTTTCCTGATCGGCTGCAGCCGCGACGGTGCCGACGCCCCGGCGACCTCGGCAGCCGGTGACTCATAGCCGAACTCGGTCCCTTCGTGAAGATCGGCAGCGACAACACCGTCACCGTGGTCGTCAAGCACCTGGACAAGGGCCAGGGGATTACGACGGGTCTCGCCACGATTGTCGCCGAGGAGCTTGACGCCAGCTGGGAGCAGATGCACACCGAGTTCGCGCCTGCGGACGCGAGCCGCTACAACAATCTTAGTTTCGGGCCAGTGCAGGGCACGGGAGGTTCCACGTCGATTGCCAACTCGTGGTCGCAGATCCGCGAGGCCGCGGCCGGTGCGCGTGCCATGCTCGTGGGCGCCGCAGCGAGCGCGTGGCAGGTCGCCGCTGACGATATCAGCGTGCAGGGTGGCGTCCTCTCACACGCCGGCTCCGGCAAGCAGGCGACGTTCGGCGAGCTCGCCGCACGCGCCGCAAACGTGTCGCCGCCAGCGACGGTAACGCTCAAGGACCCGTCAGCGTTCACGCTGATCGGTACCAGGGTCCCGCGCCTTGACTCCGACGAAAAAACCGATGGCAGCGCAGTCTTTACCCTCGATGTTACGCGCCCGGGCATGCTGACAGCGGTCGTTGCGCACCCACCAAAGTTCGGCGCCACGGTCGCGTCGTTCGATGCCACGGCGGCGCTAGACGTTGCCGGCGTGACCGATGTCGTCGAGATCCCGCGCGGCATCGCCGTCGTCGCCGACGACTTCTGGTCGGCGAAGAAAGGTCGCGATGCCCTCGAGATCGAATGGAGCTATGCCGACGCCGAAGAACGCGGCAGCGAGCAGCTGTTCGAGGAATACGCGGCGCTCCTGACCGAGCCGGGCCTGCCGGCGCGCGATGACGGTGACGTGGACCAGGCCTTCGCCGAGGCGAGCGACGTCATCCGCCGCAGGTTCCGCTTCCCGTTCCTCGCGCATGCGACGATGGAACCGATGGACTGCGTCGTCGAAATCAGCGAGGGAGGCTGCGAGATCTGGACCGGGTCGCAGATCCAGACCGTCGACCAGTTTGTCGCCGCGGGCATACTCGGCATCGATCCGTCCCAGGTAACGATCAATACGCTTTGGGCCGGTGGCAGCTTTGGCCGCCGCGCCGTGCCCGACAGCGACTACGTTGCCGACGCCGTCATGACCGCGAAGGCCATTGGCGGCAAAGCGCCCCTGAAGCTGGTCTGGACCCGGGAGGATGACATGCAGGGCGGTCGCTATCGTCCGCTGAGCTATCACCTTCTCGAGGGCGCACTCGACGACGACGGCAACATTGCCGCGTGGCGACATCGCGTCGCGATCCAGACATTCCTCAAGGGAACGGGCTTCGAGGGTCTTATCCAGGACGGTGTCGATACGACAGCGGTCGAGGGGTCGGCGACGCTGCCGTATTCGATCCCGAATCTCGCCGTACGCTACCACGAGGCCTCGAACGGCGTACCGACACTCTGGTGGCGGTCCGTTGGCCACACACACAACGGCTACGTGACCGAGGTCTTTCTGGACGAGCTTGCTCATCAGGCCGGAGAAGATCCGTTCGCGCTGCGTCGGCGACTGCTCAAGGACCATCCGCGACACCTCGCGGTGCTCGAACTGGCCGCCGAGAAGGCAGGCTGGGGCGAAGACCTCGGTGCCGGGCGCGGCCGGGGTATTGCCGTGCACGAGTCCTTCAGCTCATTCGTTGCCGAGGTCGTCGACGTGACGGTGGCCGAGGACGGCAGCTTCTCGGTCGACAAGGTCGTCTGCGCGGTCGACTGCGGCGTCGCAATCAACCCCGACGTGATCCGCGCGCAGATGGAAGGCGGCATAGGCTATGCACTCTCGGCGGCGCTTCGCGAGGGGATTACGCTGGCCGACGGCGAGGTGGTCGAGAAGAACTTCGATGCTTACCAGTCACTCAGGATCGACGAGATGCCGGAAGTCGAGGTTCACATAGTGCCGTCGGCCGAGCCGCCGACCGGTGTGGGCGAGCCGGGCGTGCCGCCGCTCGCTCCGGCGCTGGCGAACGCGCTGTTTGCGGCAACCGGCAAGCGAATCTACGACCTGCCGATCGGCAAACAGCTCGAGGCCTAGTCGACAGGCGTCGCCGGGCCAGGTGATGCGCTGGATGCCGGGAGGCTGACAGCGCTGTCATTTCGTGTCACACTCGCGCCGGAGGTAGCAACCACGAGGATTCCGGGCCATGGCGACGCCCTCGACGAAGTCCTATCCCACGCTCGAAGAAATGGGCGTGCGGACCTTCCTGCAGATCGATAACTACTACATCACGTCGATCAATCGCATCGACTTGCTGCGGATCGTGTATTCGCGACCGAAGGATTCGCTGTTGCCGAGCAGCCGGACCTACCGCTTCCCGCAGATACCCGACGATTCAGGCAGTGGAGCTATGCGAATCAATCCGAAGCTCCGCGCCGCGCTCGACGAACTCGCCGTGGTCATGGAAGCCAAGAAGCGCAAGCAGGACATTGCCGGTGAGCTGCTCAAGGAGATCGCAATCCTCGAAGAGGACATTGCCCTGCGCAGCGAGTACATGAAGGAACTCGTCAAGAAGATCCCAATAGCGGATTGTTGAGGTCAGACGCCGCCGAGCTCGTTGGCCAACGATTCTGCTTTCTGCCTGAAAATATAGCCGTCGTCGGCATCCGCCCAGGCGTTGAGCGCGTCTTTGAGGAGCAGTCTCGCTGACTCTTCGTCGTCCCTCGCTACCATGGCTCTCGCGAGGACGAGTTTCGCCAGCGGGCTTGCCGGGTAGACGAGCAAGACGTTCTCGAGGACATCAACTGCGCTCTCGGTCGCGCCGGCTTCGAGGTAAGCCTTGGCAAGCTCTATGTAGAGATCCGAGGATGCGAGACTCTGCATGGAGACTTGCAGGATAGACCCGCCGAACAGTTCCCGAGCTTCGTCCAGCTGCTGCCGACCGGATTCGGGATTGCCATCGCGGATTGCGAGACGCGCCGTGTCGACCATGACCAGCGGCGCAAAGACGTCGGGCAACTCGTTATCGAGCGCTGCGTTGCGCTCGGCCCACTCGCGGAACTTCTCGTCGTTGCCTGCTGCCTCGTACAGACCCGTGTAGTAGAGGCTCGCATAGCTGCTGATGGGTGGCTGCAGCTGCGCGATGATGCCGTCGAGTGTAGCGACCGCCTCGTCGTGTCGTCCGAGTAAGGAGAGCAGCACTGCCTGTTGCTGATCAATCGACACGAGACGGACGGCCGGCGGCACTACCGCTTCGGCCGCTTCGCTGGCGCGGCTCAGAAACACGGCAGCATCAGTGATGCGTCCTATGGCCATCAGGATCTCGACGTTGGTGAGCAACACCGCTACGCGCTGTTCGTCGTCGAGATCCACCGTCTCGAGTGCCTCGAGTCGCGCCAGCGCCGCGTCGAAGCGCCCGCGGCGAGCTTCGAGCTGTGCCAGCCCACGCTCCGATTCTGCAGGATCGTCGGAGAGTATCGCGCCGTCTTCGAGGGCGTCCTGAGCGGCATCGAGTTTGCCCTCGGCCTGGTAGACGCGCGCCAGCTGCAGGTACGCCTCGCCGCTGTCCGGCACGAGTTCGAGATAGCGCTGGAGGTGGGACGCCGATCTTGCGAAGTCACCGCGCTGTTGTTCGAGTTCGGCCTTGTCGAGCCAGACCGATTCGTCCAGCGGGTTGAGTTCCAGCAGGCGATCGTATGCCGCATCGGCCTTGGCGAGGCCTTCCGCGCCGCCGACAATTCGCGCAAGACTTGCAACGGCCTTGTGGGCGCGCGTGCTGTTCGGTTGCACTTCGCTCCAAATTTCGAGAACGCGAGAGCCGCGGACGTAGTCGCTGTCATAGATATAGCGATTCGCCTTCAGCAGGAACTCCGATGCTTCCGATAACCGGTAGTTGTTGCGCAAGGCAAGATTCGCCGACGCCTTAGCGGATTCGGTGTCGCCGCTCAGGTATTGAACGAGCGATAGCTCCGCCCGGGCTTCGGCAAACGCGGCATCCAGCACGAGTGCTGCATCGAGCTCGGCGATACCCGTGGGGTAGTCGTTGCGGCGCTCAATGGCGAGCTGGGCATTGATAAAGCGCTGCAGGGCTTCCAGCGAAGCGGTGAGGTGTTCTTCGACGGGCAGGTCGCTACGATCATCCGCCGGCTCCACGGCGATCAGTGCGAGTACGGCGGTGGTCACTTCATCGACGGCAGCCGTCCAGCTCTCGGCCTCGGATTCGATGCTGCCGAGTGTTTCGCCATTGGCCGTGTCGATCAGCGTCGCCGAGACGGTCTTGCGACCTTCCTGTTCGTTGAAGCGGCCGAGGATGAGCGCCGAGCTCTGGCGATTGCGTGCGAGTTCGATGGCCAGGCCGCGCGGCACGGCGCGAAAGTCGTCAAAGCCCTGGCGACGAAGCCCGCGCTGCAGGAACGAGGACTCGAACGGCGTCACTGCCGTGACGGTCGGGGATACGCGATTGAGGTCGAAGCGAAGCATGATCGGCAGGCCGTATTCGAGCCAGTCGAGTTCGGGATTGCCGGAGTCGTTCTCCCAGAAGAAGTTGACGAGCTCCTCGTGGAAGCCCTGGCGCGCGACCTCGAAGGCCTGCATCGAGCCCATCTCATCCTCGATCATGAGCATTTCGGTGGCAGCCTCAGCCTTGAAGGAGGGCGCCATGAACCAGAGCAGGACGGCGGCGAGCAGCACGTTCAGCGGCACGAACAGCTTCTCGGTGGCGGTCCAGCGATCCCGGCCCGGGGCGCCGTGGCCGTAGGCGACGAGCAGCACGGCAGGCAACATGACCAGCATGGCCACGAACACGTAGGACGTGAGGTTGCCGGGCAGGTTGAAGCGCTCCGTGACCCAGTCCCCGAGCTCGATCGCGAGCCAGGTTGCGGCAATATACATGCCGCCGATTTGCAGCACGCGACGCCGTTTGAGATTCTCCAAGAGTGTTTCGGTTTCCGCCATTCGGCCGGTGTTCCTGGTTGCAGCAGCCAGCGAGTATATCTGACACTGGTCGCGGCGATAGGTGCCACGATGTCCCTCGATGCGGACGACCTAGCGACGCTCTGTGAGGCGCGCGCAACCCTCGAGAACCCCTCGCTCGTCGTTCGACTGAGTTCGGCGTTCGGGATGCCGGTCGAGGCTGTTGCCCGGGAGCTCGGCAAGCGCGCCCCCGCAGAGCTCGTCGACGCCGTGTCACGATCCTCGCAGAAGGCGGTCGAGGGCGCCCTGAAGGGCGCCCTGTGGACGCTGCGCGACGACGCGCCACAGCCGGCGAGTCCACGGCTGCACACGGCTGCCGCTGCAACCTCGGGAGCGGTTGGTGGCTTCTTCGGCCTGCAGGGCCTCGTCGTCGAGCTGCCGGTAACGACGGGCATCATGTTTCGATCGATGGCGGATATCGCGCGCGCCGAGGGCGAACCACCACGCGATGCGGAAACCCTGCTCAACGTCATGCAGGTGTTCGCGATCGGCAGCGGTGCGACGAGCAAGGACGACGCTGCCGAGACCTCGTATTACGGTGTGAGGCTCGCGCTTGGCAAGGTCGTTTCCGAAGCAGCCCACTACGTTGTCCGCAATGGTGTGAACAACGCCGCCGCGCCCGCGCTCGTGCGCTTCACGACGAGCGTTGCCTCGCGCTTCGGCGTCGTCGTGACGCAAAAGGCCATGGCACAGGCCATTCCGGTTGTGGGCGCCGTGGGCGGTGGGCTCATCAACACGGTGTTCATCTCGCATTTCCAGGACATGGCGCGTGCGCACTTCGTGATTCGCCGCCTCGAGCGGCGCTATACGCCCGAGGCGGTCGAGGAGGCCTATCTCGCGCTGGGTAGCGCCGACAAGGCGAGTAACGGGAACTGAAGGCATGCTTGACCGCATCAATAGCGACAAGGACCTGAGTAAGCAGGTATTCGACGCACGCGTCGATGAGCTTCGCGTTGACCTTCTGAATGCCCAGTTCGACCTGCAGTCGGCCGACTTTAACGTCGTCTTGCTGGTTGCCGGCGACGACCGACTTGCCGTCAACAGCGTCACACGCTTGCTGCACGAGTGGATGGACGGTCGTTACCTGCAGGCAAACATGTTCCTTGCGCCGAGCGCCGAGGAGCGCGAACGTCCGCGCTCATGGCGCTACTGGCGCGTGATGCCGCCGAAAGGGCGCATCGGTCTGTACGTCGGTGCCTGGGGCCAGAATGCGATCAGCGAGCGCTCGCAGGGACTGATCAGTGACGAGGATTTCCAGCGCAGGCTCGAACACAACCGTCGCTTCGAGTACGCCCTCGTCGCGGACGGCACTCTCGTCCTGAAGTACTGGCTGCACCTGCCGCGCAAACACCTGCAACGGCGCATGATGAAGGCCGCCATGGATGAGACGGCGAGCTGGCAGCTCGACGAGATCGACTGGCGGACGTACGAGTACTACGACGAAGCGCTGCCGCACATTGAGACCATGCTTGACGCTACGTCGACCGACGCCTGCCCGTGGACGATATTGCCCGGACATCGACCGCGCGCGCGCGACATCGAGTTCGGGGAAACGCTGCTCGATGCCATCACGCGTCGACTCGACGCGGCGCCAGAGATTCAGCAGCAAAACGGCTACGAGTCAGAGCAGGGCGATGCGCTGGCGCGCGTTGACCTGGGAGCGTCCCTGAAGCGCAAATCCTACGTGACGGCACTCACGGATTACCAGGTGAAGCTCGCCAAGCTCTCACGGAATGCGAGACGCGCCGGACGCTCTTCGGTCATGGTCTTCGAGGGATGGGATGCTGCCGGCAAGGGCGGCGCAATTCGCCGGGTGACCCGCGCCATGGCGCTGCGCGACTACCGCATTGCGCCGGTTGCAGCGCCGACCGAGGAAGAACTCGCGCGGCATTACCTGTGGCGGTTCTGGCGGCGCATGACGCGGGCAGGGCACATGCTTATTTTCGACCGCAGTTGGTACGGACGCGTCCTCGTCGAACGCGTCGAGGAGCTCGCGACGCCGGCAGAGTGGCAGCGCGCGTATAACGAGATCGTCGACTTCGAGACGCAGCTGGTCGATCACGGAATCATTCTCTGCAAGTTCTGGCTGCATATTGATCGCGAGGAGCAGGCGTCGCGTTTTGCCGAAAGGGAGACGACGCCGTTCAAGAAGTACAAGATCACGGACGAGGACTACCGGAACCGTGACCGCTGGGACGACTACGTCGCCGCCGTCAACGATATGGTGTACAAGACCGGCACGGCCGAGGCGCCGTGGCACGTCGTGCCCGCGAACAGCAAGCGCTTCGCTCGCGTGGAGGTGCTCAAGGTTATCTGCGATGCCTACGAGCGGGCACTCGATGCGCCGCTCCATGGGAACAACAACGGTACCGGTCGTGAGGGCGGCTGACGCTGGCATCCTCGTTGTGCTGACCAGCGCAGAAGACCGGGAGGCAGCGGAGCGCATCGCGACGGCGCTGGTCGAGGAGCGGCTCGCTGCCTGCGTGCAGCTTTCGGATATCAGTAGCGTGTATCGCTGGCAGGGCAGCGTGGAACGTGACGACGAGGTGCGCCTGCTGATCAAGACCAGCAAGGCCCGCTATGCCGAGGTCGAGGCGCGGATCGTAGAGCTGCACAGCTACGACCTGCCGGCCATTGTCGCCATCGATGCCACTGATGCGTTGTCATCGTACGCAGACTGGGTAGTGGAAAGCGCGTCGGCCAGCTCGTAGCGTCGCTTGCGACGTGCATCCTGCCGGCGTTTGCCAGTACACTCGATGTTCGGGCCTTTGGGACGGCCCTCATCTATCAGGAGCAGCCATGTCATTCGTTACCACCAAACGGGCAGTCGTTTTTCTCGCGCTGGCGACCTCGCCGCTGGTATTTGCCGAGCACGACCCGATTCACGAACGTCACGAACTCATGGAGGACGTGGGCAAGGCTGCCAAGCCCATTGGCATGATGTTCCGCGGCGAACGCGACTACGACGTCGAGGTCGTCATGGCGTCGCTCGCGACCTGGAAAGACGTTGGTGAACGCTTCGGCGAACTGTTCCCGGAAGGCACCGAATCAGGCGGCGATACCGAGGCAGCGCCGACCATCTGGTCGGACCGCGAAGGTTTTAACGAGGCGTTGTCGAAATGGCGCGACGCAACAGACACTGCGATCGCTGCCCGTCCTGAAACGCTCGAGGACGCGAAGCCGACCGTGGGTGCCGTCTTCAACACCTGCAAGAACTGCCACGACAACTATCGGATCGACGACGAGTAAACCGGCGCGACAGGGCTCATGCGGCGTGTAGCGGTTGCCGCTATCGTCGTGGCGCTGCTGGCCGCGGCGGCCGGCCTGTGGTTAAGTCGGCCGCTCACGCTTGCCGAGGAATCGCTGCCGGACCACGTTGCGGACGCCGCCGCCGGCGAGCGCATCTTCTGGGCCGGCGGCTGTGCCTCCTGCCATGCGACACCTGTTGACGGCAAGCGTGCCAAGGGCGAGGCCAAGCTCAGGCTGGGCGGTGGCCTCGAACTCGACACGCCCTACGGCATCTTCCGCGTACCGAACCTTTCGCCACACGTCGACGGCATTGGCGGCTGGTCAACGCTCGATTTCGTCAACGCCATGCAGCGTGGCGTGTCGCCCACGGGGCAGCACTACTACCCGTCATTTCCCTACACGTCCTACGCGAAGATGCGCGCCGAGAACGTCATGGACCTCAAGGCGTTCCTTGACACGTTGCCGCCGGTGGCAGGCAGGGTAGAGGACCATGCCCTGGGCTTCCCGTGGTCGCTGCGCCGCGGCATCGGGCTTTGGAAACGGCGCTACCTCGATTCAGGGGCCGTTGTCGATACGCCTGATACGGATGAGCTGCTTGCGCTCGGCCGCGATCTCGTCGAGGGTGCTGGCCACTGCGGTGAATGCCACACCCCGCGCGACGAGTTCGGCGGACTCGATGTTTCTCGCTGGCTTGGCGGTGCCGCGAACCCTGACGGTCCGGGTCGAATCCCGAACATCACGCCTTCGGGGAAGAACACCGCCGACTGGTCGGCGTCGGACCTTGCCTACTACTTCGAGAGTGGCTTCACGCCGGAGTTCGACACGGTCGGCGGCTCAATGGTTGCTGTGCAGGAGAACCTCGCACGCCTGACGGCACGCGATCGCGAGGCGATCGCGGCGTATCTCAAGGTACTGCAGCCGGTCGACTGAGCAACCGCTGCCGTTCAGGCAGGCTCAATATTGCTGTTCAGCCGAAACAGGTTGCCGGGGTCGTAGATGCCCTTGATTCTCGCAAGCCGTTCATAGGCTGGACCGTAATTGCCCACGGCGCTGTCATCGTCCCCAAAATCAATGTTGTCGTAGTAGCCACCCGTAAACGGCTCGAGCGCCGAGTACCAGGCCCGGGTGCCGGCAATACACTCTTGGTCCCACTCGGGGTCGGCCCAGAAACTCACGAACACGAGCATCGTAGCGGCGTTTCTGTGCGGAAAGGCCGTGTCGAGTTCGCCGACGCGTGCGACGGCGCCGCCGGCCGTGTGTGTGAAGAAGGCCTGCCTGGGATCGGGCCGGTAGGCGTCGATCATCGCCTCGACGAGCTTTGGAGTGATCTCGCCAACCATGCCGCTCTTGGCGTAGGAGCGAATGCCGTGCCCGAGCGCCGCGTCTTCCTGTGTTTGCATGAGCATGTAGTCGTTGAGGGCAACGCTGTCCTCCATGGGTTTGCCGATTGCCCGGAGCGGCGCGAGTTCCTTCTCACCCTGTACGGGGTCGCCGGCGTAGACGACTTCCATGGCAACGACGCCCTGACCGTCGGGCATGGTCATCATTGCGGGCCCAACATAAAGATCGTCAGACAGGTCGTGATACCAGTCCGCGTAGAAGTCGAGAACCTCTCGCGCCTGTTCGACGGGCCAGACGATCATGCCGGACAGCACGTGGCGTTCGAAGGGATGCAGCTGGTACTCGAAATCGGTCACAACCCCGAAATTACCGCCGCCGCCACGGACCGCCCAGAACAGCTCGGGCTCGGTGTTGGCGGTTGCCGTTCGGACCTCGCCGTCCGCGGTCACGATACGGACCGACTTCAGGTTGTCGATGGTAAGCCCGTGTTTGCGGTTGAGCCGACCGAAGCCGCCGCCGAGCGTGTAGCCGCCTACGCCGGTGTGCGAGACGACGCCGGCAGTCGTAATCAGTCCGCGCTCCAGCGCTGCGGTGTCGAGACCGTTCAGGAGGGCACCGCCACCTGCATGCGCACGTCGTCGCGTCGAATCTACCGTGACCTCGTTCATGCCCGACAGGTCGATCATGAGTCCGTCGTCGCAGGACGACTTGCCGGGCCAGCTGTGCCCGCCACCGCGCACGGCCACGAGCAAGTTGCGTTCGCGCGCGAAGGTCACGGCGTTGGCCACGTCACTGTCGCTTACGCAGTGCGCGATCAGCGCGGGTCGTTTGTCGTGCATGCCGTTCCAGAGCGTTCGCTGGATGTTGTACCTCGGGTGGCCCGCAAGCATCACGTCGCCCTCGAGCGCATCGGCAAACTCGCGTATCGCGGCCTTCTCAAGCTCGATCTCGTCCCCGGTGAGCGACACAGCGCGAAGATTTGTATCGGCCCGCTTGCCCGAGAGCGCCCGGCCCCCGGCGGTCGGCGCATCGGCGCTCTTGCTGCAGGCGCCTAACCATGGTGCAGCAGCGAGCGCGCTGGCCGCGATCGCGCCGCGACAGAATTGACGTCGTTTCATGATTTCCCCCTCGTGTTGCGCTTACTAACGAGTGTAGACGGCTACTGCGGAAATGCAGGGGAGCCCGCGCTGATCGGGCATGGCTCCGCTGCGGAGGGCTACTTCGCTGTCGCTGTTGGCCTCGCGGGAGCGGCTGTCTGCATTTCCGTCATCCGTACGTTACGCTTCGGCCGTTGAGGATCGACACACAGGAACGTAGCCATGACCGATGAGAGCCTTCGCTGGGCGCGGCTCGCCAGCAACGACGGCCCGGAGCTGCCGCTGTTCAAGGTCCGATTCGACACGATGCAGCACCCGGGTACGTCGCAGACGTTCGAGCGCATGGTGCTCGAGACGCCCGACTGGGTGAACGTTGTTGCCGTTACCCGGGATCAGCGAATCGTCATGGTCGAGCAGTTCCGCTTTGGCATTGGTGAGCTGACGATGGAACCCGTGGCCGGCATTGTGGACCCGGGCGAGGACTCCTTAGACGCGGGCAAGCGTGAGCTCCTTGAGGAAGCCGGGTTCGGGGAAGGTCGCTGGCGTTATCTCGGCGCCGTGCAGGCCAATCCTGCGTTCCACGACAACCTGTGCCATCACTGGCTGGCCGAAGACGTCGTGTCGGTACAGCCGCCGTCGCCCGATGCCGGGGAAGCCATCCGTGTGCACCTGATGACGCTCGATGAGATTCGTGACGCCATTGCGGCCGGCCGGCTGCGCCATCCGCTGGGCCTGTCGGCCCTGTCCCGCGTGTTTCCGCTGTGGGAGCTGCCGTACGTGGCTGCGACGGACCAGCGTTAACCTGACTCGGTGCCCGTCCTGCCATGAATCACGCCGAATTCGAATCGATCGTCGAGCGCGTCGTTGCCGAGCTGCCCGAGTGGGTGCACGCTGCGTTTGACAACGTCGACCTCATTATCGAGGAAGAGGCTGGTCCGGATCTCGACCCGGGCGGGGAGGGGCTACTCGGTCTCTACGTCGGTACGCCGCTGACTGAGCGGGACGCGAACCACGCCGGCGAACTGCCCGACGTGATCTATCTCTTCCGCCGGCCGCACCTCGAGCTGGGGCTCGCCGGGGCGGCGCTCGAGAACGAGATTGCCACGACGATCGTGCATGAGATCGCGCATTACTTCGGCATCGACGACGAGCGGCTGCACGAACTGGGCTGGGGCTAGGTCGCTGCGGTCAGGCGGTGCCTCACGCGCGGGCATGGATAAAACTGATCTTGTCGGCAAGCTGCAGGCGGAAGAACTGCCTCAGCTCGTTGACCGGCGGCTCGCCGCTCTGCCACCGGTGGCGCATGCCGTGGCAATACCGCGCCGCGTACTCGTTGGCTTCCTCGTATCGCGCCCGCGCATCATCATCCAGGTCGTCGCGAAAGCGCACGTCCTCGAACAGGCAGCCGTGTAGTTCGCGCTGCAGGTGATCGTTGTCCTGGCCATGCGCGAGCAGCATGGCGCTGACGAACTTGTCGATCTCTCCCTGCAGTTCGAGCTCGAGCAGACTGACCTCACGCTCGCGTCGGGCTTTCCAGCTCATGCAGTTGAAGTGGCTGATCCCTTCGAGCACTTTGCAGAAGTCGTCGAGATGATCGAGGTGAAGGCGATCGAGCGGACTATCCGATTCGAGCCGTTCGAGCATGCCGCCGTCGAGAAACAGTGACATGGCCAGTCCATCGTCTTCCTCGACGACCAATAAGGTTTCCTCGGTATTCGCGAGCAACGCATCCTGGCCAAGGATCTTCGCGAGCATCGGATCGGTAATCAGGAAGTCCCGCACATCGTGCGGCGCCCGGAGGCCGTAGACGGCTGTGAGCTGCCGCTGCAGTTCGGCCAGCATTAGTGCAACGGCTTCACGCCAATCGGCACGATGCCCTGGTCCTTGAGAATGCGCTCGGCGCGCCGGCTGCCGGTCTTCTGCCAGAGCTCGAAGGTGCGCGCAAGGTCATTGGTCGAATGGCCGCGCACCTCGGCAAGCACGTCGATCAGCACACGAAACTTGGTGGCCAGTTCGAGATAGATGTCAGCAAAGGCGTTGCCGTGAAAAGTGCCGCGGGTCTCTTCGGATAGCGAGCCGTAGGCGTTCTCGCCCATGTGCATGTAGTAGTCCACGTCGACGGCCTTGTCGCAGAGACTGTCTTCGAAAAAGCCCGAGACGAACAGGGCAACGTCGCCAATGCGCTTCAGTAAGTGGTTGCGGTGTTCCGGCGTTGGTGCGTCGGCGGCGTCGGCGAGCATGAGTGCGAGCGGTCGCAATCCGTAGACTTCGCCGTCGTCTTCGTAGAGCTCTTCGGAGCGGGAGAACAGGGTCATCATATTGACGACGTAGTGGGTGGCATGCGGGTCAATATCGACCCCTTGACCGGCGATGGCGTCGTCGATCGATTGCTGGAAGAACTCCTGCAGATTCTGCACCGGCATGACCCGGCCGTAACCCGTTTGCCCCATACGCTGTCTCCTCGTGCCTTGGTTACACCATAATTCCCGCGAACTGAACGTGACCTGAGTCACGAGAAGGGATACCAGAAACGAACAGGTCGAAAAAGTGTGCGTTGGAACGGTCGGAAATGCGCTTGCACACTAAGGGTGCAGGCCCGCTTTTTCAGAGGGAAAACGCGGTTTTTTTTGGTGCGCTACGTGGCAGCACTAGGGTGGGAGTGCTAACGAAGAGACATGCGCGCGGTTTTGCGCGCATGCCTTGCCGACGTCAGCGCCGGTGTGAGACTGCTCGCCTAGGCGGCGCGCAGTCCGCAGTCGGCAAGCCTGGCGCACGCATCGCGCAGCGCGGTACGCAGGCCTTCTTCGATGACCGGGTGATAGAACGGCATCTCGAGCATCTCGCCAATCGTCATTCCGGACTGGTGCGCCCAGGCCAGGAGGTGACCGATGTGCTCGGCGGCAGGTCCGATCATCTCGGCGCCGAGGAAGCGACCGCTGTTGGCGTCGGCGTAGACGTGTAACAGACCCTTGTTCTTCAGCATGACACGACTGCGCCCCTGGTCTTCGAACGAGACGCTGCCGGTTACGACGTTGCGATGTTCGAGCTCACGATGTGTGGCACCGACCATGGCAATCTGCGGATCGGAAAACACGACGGCCAGCGGCGAGCGGCGGAAGCCTGCACGGACGTCAGGAAAGCGGCCGGCGTTCCGGCCCGCGATGCGACCCTCGTCCGATGCCTCGTGCAACAGCGGCTTCGTGTTCGTTGCGTCGCCGGCGAGGAACACGTGCGTGTCACCGATCTGCAGCGTTTCGTCATCCACCAGCGGCACACCGCGTTCGTCGAGCGGCAGGGAGGTGTGTTCGAGCCCCAGGCCGTACACGTTCGGGCGCCGGCCTGTCGCAGCGACCAGGTAATCGACGCGAATCGTCTCGGTGTCGCCGTCCTGGTTGACGAAACGGATCTCGACCTCGTCGCCGTCGCGTTCGATCGACGTCACGTTGGCGTCGGCATCGAGGTGGAACTCGTCGGCGAAAGTGCGCGCGGCGTACTCGCGCAATGCCGGGTCGGTCAGCGGGCCGACAACGCCGGCAATACCAAACATGTGCACGCTGACGCCGAGGCGACTAAGCGCCTGGCCCAGCTCGAGGCCAATGACGCCGGGTCCGAACACGGCAACGCGCTCCGGCAGATCGGTCCAGTCGAAGATATCGTCGTTAACGATGAGGCGATCACCGGCTGCCTCGAACTGACGGGGCCATGCGGGCGAGGAGCCCGTTGCAATCACGATACGCTCGGCCGTGACGCGGGTATGCCCGCCAACCTCGAGCGTATGGTCATCGACGAATACCGCGTTACCCGCAAGCTTGTGCGCGGCCGGTATGTTGTCAACCGACTCGACGACAAAGCCGACGAAGCGGTCACGCTCGCGGCGCACCCGGTCCATGACGGCGCGACCGTCAATCTCGATGATTCCCGTGCCGACACCGAAGGCCGGTGCTACTGCGGCGTGATGCGCGGCTTCGGCTGCGGCGATCAGGAGCTTGCTCGGCATACAACCGACGCGCGCGCAGGTCGTGCCGTAAGCGCCGCCCTCGATCATGACGACGCTGTTGGTCGATTCCAGCGCTGCCCGGTAGGCGGCGAGGCCGGCTGAACCGGCGCCGATAACGGCGACGTTGACGTGCTGATGCTCCATTGCGATCTCCTCGGTTTGGCGGGGTTGCGCCTAATAGACCTCCAGCATGCGGCTTCTATTTCAGTAATTAAATTAGTTTGTTTTTCTTTAAATATACTAATAAATCGATTAAAAAAAGCCCCGTACGCTGCGTCCCGTGTCGCTATTTCGAGGTATGAGTCCATTTCACTGGCAACCCAGCGCCGCTTCGCCTACTCTTCGCCACCCCCCGACCAAAGGATTCCCCTATGCGTATTGATGCCATCTCGATCGGTGACAACCCACCCGCCGACATCAACGTGCTGATCGAGGTTTCGATGGGCGGCCAGCCCATCAAGTACGAAATGGACAAGGATGCCGGCGCACTGGTCGTCGACCGCTTCCTGTACACGCCGATGGCCTACCCGGGCAACTACGGCTTCGTGCCGCACACGCTGTCGGAGGACGGGGACCCGATCGACGTGCTCGTCTGCAACACCCGCGAACTCGTGCCGGGGTGCCTGATCAACGTGCGCCCCATCGGCGTCCTGATCATGGAAGACAACGCCGGCCTCGATGAGAAGATCATCGCGGTGCCGTCAACGCATGTTTCGCGGCGCTACGACAAGATCAACGAGTTCTCCGATCTCCCCGACATCACCCGCCAGCAGATCGAGCACTTCTTCGAGCACTACAAGGACCTGGAGCCCGGCAAGTGGGTCAAGATCGGCGGCTGGCACGGTGTCGATGACGCGCGCCGGATGATCGTCGAGGCGATCGACCGGGCGAAACGCGCCTGACGATCAGCGGGTGCCGGCCGCGGTTGCGGTTGGCTGCGGGCCGTCTACGATCTGCGACGTCGTCGCCACGGCGAGCATGATCACGATCAGGAAGATCACCCAGGTCCGCCTAGAGCGCATCGTAAAACGCCTCCATCTTCTGTCGTTCACCCGCATCCGGCATGCGGCCATGGCCAGCGAGGACGTTGTCCTCGACGTGACGGACCTTGGTCATCCCCGGGATGGCGACCGTCGCGGCGGGATGCGATAGGGCGTACTTGAGCAGGAACTGCGCCCAGCTCGTGACGTCGAAGTCGGCAGCCCAGGCCGGCATCTCGAGTTCCCTGAGGCGCGAGAACATGCGACCGGCGCCGAAGGTACGATTCAACATGACAGCGACGCCCTGGTCGGCCGCGAGCGGCAGGATTCGTTCGGCAGGCTTTCTCGACTCGAGCGACAGGTGAATCTGGATGAAGTCGAGCGCTTCGGCCCGCATGACGCGCTCCAGTTCGTCGAGCTGCTCGTCGCGATAGCCTGTGACTCCGATGTAACGCGCCTTGCCGTCGTCCTTCCACTGGCGCAGCAGCGGCACGTTCTCTTTCCAGTTCTTCAGGTTGTGGACCTGGATCAGGTCGAAGCGCTCGATGCCGAGCTTGTCGAGAGATGCCTGCATTTGCCCGACGGTCTCGCCGCTGTCCTCGCGGTCGATCTTGGTGGCAATGAAGAGCTCGTCGCGAATACCGAGCTCGGCGATCAACTCACCCAGCACTGCCTCGGAGCTCCGGTAGCTCGGTGCGGTATCGATGACCGTCGCGCCGAGCTCGTGGAACCGGCCGAGCGATTGGATCAGCGGCGCGCGCGCCTCGCTGTCGTCGCCTACGCCGTAGCGGTTGGTGCCGAGGCCGATAATCGGGATTTCTTCGCCCGACGAGGGAATCGGTCGTGTGGCGATGCCCGTATCGGCGGCGAGGAGTGGCACACCGCCGAGGGAGGCGAGCGCCCCGGCGCCGAGGCCGAGCCGGGTGAAATCGCGACGAGTCAGTGCGGGCATGGTTGCTCCAACGGTTTTCTGGCGATGTTAGACAGAGTCTGGCTTGCGGGTTCCATCGTCGTGAATCCTATGGGGCGCTAGCCCGTCATTTCCTCGAGCTCGACCCCGCGGGTCTCGTGAACGGCAAAGACGACGAACAGGATCGACAGGCAGGCGAACAGGGTGTAGAGGCCGTAGGCGCCTGCGAGCCCGATCGATGCCAGCAGCACGGGAAAGCTGATCGTAATAAGGAAGTTCGCCCCCCACTGCGACAGCCCGGCAACGGCGAGACCTGTCCCCCGAATCTGGTTCGGGAACATCTCGCCGAGCATGACCCACATGACTGGCCCCCAGGAGAAATTGAAGAACATGACGTAGGCGTTCGCGGCAACCAGCGCCAGGGGGCCGAGCCCGCCGGTAAGATCGATGCCGCCGCTCGCAGAGGGCTGCGACTCGCTGAACGCATAGGTCACGAGCAGCAGCGTCACGGCCATGCCGATTGAGCCCACGAGGAGGATCGGTTTGCGGCCGATACGGTCGACGAGCAACACCGTCAGCGTCACGGCGGCAATGCTGAGGCCGCCACTCAGGACGTTGATGAGCAGCGCGTCGGCCTCGGTAAAGCCGACGGACTGCCAGAGGACGGCGCCGTAATAGAAGACGACATTGATACCGACGAGCTGCTGCAGCGTGGCGAGACCAATGCCGACCCAAACCAGCCGTCGAATCCTGCCGGTCGCCGGATCGAACAAATCGGTGAATCGCGGCCGATGCCGGTCGCTTGCCAGCGACGCGCTGATCTCTTCTACCTTGACTAGGGCCGCCGCCCGGCCGCCCAGTCGCTCGAGCACAACGACCGCTTCCTCGCGTCGTTTCGATAGCACGAGGTAGCGCGGGCTTTCCGGGATAATCATCAGCGCAAGGAAGAACAGGGCGGCGGGCAGGATCTCGATCCAGAACATCCAGCGCCAGGCCTCGAAGCCCAGCCAGAAACCCGCGGTCGACGAGCTCGCAGCCGCGGCAATCATGTAGTTCGAGACGAAGGCCATGAACAGCCCGGTAATGATGGCAATCTGCTGTACGGTGGCGAGCGCGCCGCGGTAGCGCGCCGGCGCAACTTCGCTTATGTAGGCCGGTGCGAGCACGCTTGCCGCGCCGACGGCGAGGCCGCCGAGCATGCGGTAGAAGACGAACTCGCCCGAACTCGTCGCAATACCGGAGCCCCAGGCGCTCAGGAGAAAGAAGACAGCGGCAATCCGCATGATGAAACGCCGGCCGTAGCGGTCGGCAAGTCGACCGGCAACAAACGCGCCGGCCGCGCAGCCGAGGAGCATCGAGGCGACGTTAAAGCCTGTGCCCACGCTGTCGGCGTTGAACGCCGCCCTGAGGCCGTCGACCGTCCCGTTGATGACGCCCGAGTCGAAACCAAACAGGAAGCCGCCGATCGTCGCGATGCAGCTGATCAGGATGATGTAGCCCGTGCTGCCCTCGGCGTCAGCAGCGAGTGCCTGTTCGTTCAAAGGCCCCCCTTTGTTTATTGTTCTGCCGGCCTTGCACCGCGGCTGGCGCATGATAGCGTATCCCGCCTGTCACCACGCGCCGCTCAAGGAATAAGGCCATGCTGAGGAGTTTCCTGTTCGTTCCGGCTGATAGCGACCGCAAGCTCGCGAAGGCGGCCGATATCCCGGCGGACGCCCTGATCCTGGATCTCGAGGACGCGGTGGACGCGAGCCAGCGCCCGCGCGCCCGCGAGATGGCACGCGAGTTTTTGCCGGGGCAGGCCAACGCCTGGGTACGTATCAACCCGCTCGACTCCCGTGACGGGATGGCGGATCTCGAAGCGGTGCTGCCCGGATCCCCGTCAGGCATTATGCTGCCCAAGCCGCCGAGCGCGGATACGGCGGTCAGGCTCGCGTCGATCCTCGACAGCCTCGAGGACCAGCACGGCATCGAGCACGGCACGACGCGCATACTGCCGCTGTGCACCGAGCATCCGCGCGCGTTGTTCACACTCGACAGCTACTCGGGCTCCACGACCCGGCTGGCCGGGCTGTCATGGGGTGCCGAGGACCTCGCCGCCGCGGTCGGTGCCAGCCGCAATCGCGACGAAGACGGTCGCTGGCTGCCCGTGTTCGAGATGGCGCGATCCATGTGTCTCGTGGCGGCCGCCGCGGCGGGTGTGCCTGCCTACGATACGGTTTTCACCGATTTCCGCGACGAGGCCGGCCTTCTACACTACGCCCGAAATGCCCGGCGTGACGGATTTTCCGGCATGCTCGCGATCCATCCTTCGCAGGTGTCCGTCATCAACGAGGCCTTCCTGCCGGGCGAGGACGAGATTGCGCACGCGCGGCGTATCGTCGCGATGTTCAAGGCGCAGCCGGACGCGGGTGCGCTGTCGCTCGATGGCAAGATGATCGACCGGCCGCACCTGATACAGGCGGAACGCCTGCTGGCTATGCTGGACGACTAAAGTCTAACGACAGCGTCGGCGTACGCCGTTAGAGTTACGAAAAACAAGACTACCGCAGGTAAAGGGGGAAACCGTGGAAGCCACAACGCACCCGGTCAGTGAGGAAGTCCGGCAACGTGCCTGGATCGATGCCGACGGCTATGCCGAGATGTATCAGCGCTCTATCGAGGATACCGAGGCCTTCTGGGCCGAGCAGGCCAAGCGTCTCGACTGGTTCAAGCCTTTTACGAAGGTTCGCGACGTCTCCTGGGCGAAGGACGACCTGCACATTCGCTGGTTCGAGGACGGCACGCTCAACGCTTGCTACAACTGCGTCGACCGCCATCTGCCCGAGAAAAAAGACGACGTTGCCATTATCTGGGAAGGCGACGACCCTTCGCGCGATCTCACGATTACGTACGGCGACCTGCATGAGCGCGTCTGTCGCTTCGCGAACGCTCTCAAGGAGCTAGGGGCGAAGAAGGGCGATCGCGTCACGATCTATATGCCCATGATCCCTGAGGCGGCAATCGCGATGCTCGCCTGCGCGCGCATTGGCGCCGTGCACTCGGTGGTATTTGGTGGTTTCTCGCCGGATGCACTCGCGGGGCGCATCCACGACTGCGAATCCAACATCGTCATTACGGCCGACGAAGGCGTGCGCGGCGGCAAGGTCGTGCCGCTCAAGCAAAACGTCGATGCTGCCGCCGAGCGCGACGAGGTGACGACGCTCGACAAGGTCCTCGTCGTTCGCAATACGGGCAACGACATCGACTGGGTGGAAGGCCGCGATCACTGGCTGCACGAGGTCGAGGCCAGCGTCGATGCCGACTGTCCCTGCGAGGAAATGGGCGCCGAAGATCCGCTGTTCATTTTGTATACCTCGGGATCGACCGGCAAGCCCAAGGGGGTGATGCACACGACAGGTGGCTACCTGCTGTACGCCGCGACGACCCATCATTACGTCTTCGACTACCACCCGGGCGACGTGTACTGGTGCACGGCCGACGTCGGCTGGGTAACGGGTCATAGTTATATTGTCTACGGCCCGCTCGCCAACGGCGCGATTACGCTGATGTTCGAGGGTGTGCCGAACTACCCGACCTCGTCGCGCTTCTGGGAGGTTTGCGACAAGCACTCGGTCAATATCTGCTACACGGCACCCACCGCGATCCGCGCGCTGATGCGCGAAGGCGACGAGCCCGTGACCCGCACCTCGCGCAAGAGCCTCAGGCTGCTGGGCTCGGTCGGCGAGCCGATCAACCCGGAGGCCTGGGACTGGTACTACCGGGTCGTGGGCGACGAGCGCTGCCCGATCGTCGATACGTGGTGGCAGACCGAGACGGGCGGCATACTGATTACGCCGCTTCCCGGCGTCTCGGACCTGAAGCCCGGTTCGGCGACAAGCCCGTTCTTCGGCGTCGAGCCCGCGATTGTCGACCAGGACGGCAACGAGCTCGAGGGTGAAGCCAGCGGGCTCTTGGTCATCAAGGGCAGTTGGCCGGGCCAGATGCGGACGGTCTACGGCGATCACGAGCGCTTCGTGAACACGTATTTCGCGACCTTCGACGAGCTGTACTTCACGGGCGACGGCGCGCATCGCGATGCCGATGGTTACTACTGGATCACGGGTCGCGTCGACGACGTCCTCAACGTGTCGGGTCACCGCATGGGCACCGCCGAGATCGAAAGCGCGCTCGTCTCACACCCGGCCGTTGCCGAGGCCGCCGTTGTCGGCTATCCGCACGACATCAAGGGGCAGGGCATCTATGCCTACGTCACGCTAATGGAAGGCAAGTCACCGTCCGACGAACTCTATGCTGAACTGCAGCAGTGGGTACGCAAGGAAATCGGCCCTATCGCCAAGCCCGACCTGATTCAGTGGGCCCCGGGGCTGCCAAAGACGCGCTCCGGCAAGATCATGCGGCGAATCTTGAGAAAGGTGGCTGAGGACGATTTCGGCAGTCTGGGTGATACGTCGACCCTGGCCGACCCGGGGGTCGTCCAGGACCTGATCGACAATCGAATGAATCGCGGCTAGCGGCTGGCCGCTTCGGGGTCGCTCGCCGCATCGATCTCGGCAGCGACCTCGTCGTCGAACTCTGCTTCGGGGCTCGTCGCCTTGGCGCTTTTGGCCGTGATACCGACGTCGCGACGTGACACGGCGATCGAGCGTTCGTAGGCGCGTACGAACTCTTCGGCGAACATCTGCGGAAAACGGGCACCGCCGCGCTCGACCATGACCGGGTAGAGCTCGGTGTAGAGCTGCCAGTATTTCATCTGGCCGAGAGCACCGATCAGCGGTTTGCGGCTCAGGGTGCGGTCGAAGGCCTCGCTGAGTTCCGCCGGGTCGAAGCGATCGGAGAATTCGACGAACGCGTCCGTCATGGCTTCGAGGAAGGCGTCCTGGTGGAACAACAGGTCGCGACAGACCTCGCGGACGGCGTCGCGGGGACCGAGGTACTCGCCCTCGCGACCGATCAAGAGCTGTCGAATCGAGTCTCCCGTGTCTTCGGAGAGCTTCAGCGGGTTGTTGTGCCGTGGCAGCACCGTCGTCTGTTCGAGCCGGAAGGCGTTCTTGAGGTTGGCGCGACTCGCAATGAGCTGGTCTGTACCCGCGACGAATTCGCGCAGGACTTCACCGGCGTTTTGCATGACCTCGGCAACGTTGACGGTCGGGTGGAAATCGGTCCGGGAAATCCCGAGCCCGTCTAGGAAGCTGTCGAAGAGGTCGTCAGCGCTAATGTCGATCGGCTGCTGCGGCAGCGCAGCAGGCTTTGGCGGGTCTTCTCTTGGCGGTTCCGCTTCGTCGTCGAGCGGTGCATTGATCGTCAGGCGGCCGGCGCCGAACAGCGCCGACTGGAACTCGTCGTCGCCGGTGATCTCGTCTTCGTCGAGCAGGGTGACGCCGGTCTTGAGCGGGTCTTCCTGCACGAGCTGTTCGATGTGGTCAGGTACCACGGTCGGTTTCGGCGGTTCGGGCGGCTCGAGCTCCTCGCCGCCGTCGATCTTGACCGTAATCTCGAAATCGCCGAAGCGCAGGCGATCGCCATCGAAGAGCCGCCGCGGATTGCCGCGGCCGAGTGGCTCGACGTCGTCGTTGATAAAGACGCCGTTCGAGCTCGTGTCCGCGAGGAACCAGGCGCCGCCCTTGAAGTCGACGGTCGCGTGGCGCCCGGAAATGTACTTGTCCGGGTCTGGCAGGATCCAGTCGTTCTCGAACGCTCGCCCGATCGTGGCGCCGCCCTTGCGGAACACGCGCACGGCATCGTCGCCGACGATTTCGCGGTGTTCACTTACGATTTCCAGCGTCAGGGCCATGCGTTGCCTGCTTTTGGTACCAGCCGCAAATTGTCCCGGGATTCAACAAGTCGGGCTGCCAAGCAGTTCACATAACGGAGAGGCGCAGGCGGCGAAATCCGCTACACTACGCGCCGATTGCCCCGGTTTTTGGGTGTTTTTTGGCCCTAGCGCTTCAGTAACAGGTAGTAGCGATGAGCAAGGATCCCCTCTTCAAGGTCGTCTTCATGAGCCAGGGGCAGGTGTACGAAATCTACGCCCGCCAGATCGACCAGGGCGCCATGTTCGGCTTCGTGGCTATCGAGGAGCTGGTTTTCGGCGAACGCACGACCGTGGTGGTCGACCCTGGCGAAGAGAAGATCAAGGCCGAGTTCGAGAACGTCAAGCGCACCTACCTGCCGATGCACTCGATCATCCGGATCGACGAAGTCGAAAAGGAAGGCAAGAGCAAGGTGTCGAAACTCGAAGGCGGCAACGTCGCCCAGTTCCCGATGCCGATCTACACGCCCGGCGACAACAAGACCTGAGGCAGCGGCGTACGTTACGACCGGCTGGCGTTTCCCCGCCGGCCCGGCGTTCGGTATCATTCTCCGCGTCTACCGCCGTTCGCGTCTCTCAAGCCCAGGCTCGCCGCTTTGTCCACTCCATTAAGCGAACCCGAGGTACAGCCGGTCGCCGACCTGCTGGAACTGCCGGGCCAGATCGCGTTATCTGATTTTCGACTCACCAAGCTTGCTGAGCGGCTTACCCGACTCGACAGTGACGTCAAGAGCGTTACGGCACGCTTTGTTTACTTCGTCGAACTCCGCGCCCCCTTGTCGAGCGCCGAGCGCGAGCGCCTGGACGCGCTGCTGTTGTCCGGTGAACCGGTCGCGACGCTCGACGCCGGCGCCGCCTGCCGCTACGTCGTGCCGCGGCCCGGCACGATTTCACCCTGGTCCAGCAAGGCGACCGATATTGCCCGCGCCTGCGATCTCGACGGCGTTCGCCGGATCGAACGCGGCATCGTCTACGCCGTCACCTTTGCCCGCGGTGCGCCGGACGACGCCATCGATGCGCTCAGCGGCGAGCTCCATGACCGCATGACCGAGGCCGTACTGGCCGATGGCAGCGAGGCGGCACGGTTGTTCGAGGCGCACGCGCCACAGCCACTCGGCACGATAGCGCTCGGCGACGACGGCCTTGCGGCGCTCGAGGCGGCCAATGCCGAGCTCGGTCTCGCGCTGTCGGCCGACGAGATTGATTACCTGGTCAGGAGCTACGCCGAGCTCGGTCGCGACCCGACGGATGCCGAGCTCATGATGTTCGCCCAGGCCAACTCCGAGCACTGCCGTCACAAGATCTTCAACGCCGAGTGGATCATCGACGGCGAACGACGCAACGAGCGCCTGTTCCCGATGATCCGTACGACGACCGAGGCGAGTCCCGACGGTGTGCTCTCCGCGTATTCCGATAACGCTGCCGTCATCGAGGGATCGACGGCGCCGCGGCTCATGCCTTCGCCTGCTGACCGGCACTGGGGAACGACGACCGAGCCCGTGCACATCCTCATGAAGGTGGAGACGCACAATCACCCGACGGCGATTTCGCCGTTCCCCGGCGCGGCCACGGGTGCGGGCGGCGAAATCCGCGACGAAGGGGCAACCGGTCTCGGTGCCAAGCCCAAGGCCGGCCTGACCGGCTTCACGACTTCGCACCTCCGACTGCCCGGTTACGGCCAACCCTGGGAAAGCGACTTTCCGCATCCCGACCGCCTGGCGACGCCGCTCGAAATCATGCTGGACGGTCCGATCGGCGGCGCGGCGTTCAACAATGAATTCGGGCGGCCCAACCTTTGCGGGTATTTCCGGACCTTCGAAGGCGATGCGCCGGGCGCGACCGGCAACGAGATTCGCGGCTATCACAAGCCCATCATGATCGCGGGCGGCGTAGGCAACGTCCGCGAGGAGCACGCCACGAAGATCGACGTGCCCGTCGGGGCGCGCGTCGTCGTGATCGGCGGGCCCGCCATGTTGATCGGGCTTGGCGGGGGCGCCGCGTCGAGCGTGGCGAGCGGCGCCTCGACCGAGGACCTCGATTTCGCCTCCGTGCAGCGCGGCAACCCCGAGATGGAGCGGCGCGCGCAGGAAGTGATTGATCGCTGCTGGGCCATGGGCGCCGACAACCCGATCCTGCTGATTCACGACGTCGGTGCCGGCGGCCTGTCGAACGCCGTGCCCGAAGCCGTCGATCACAGCAAGCACGGTGCCCGCATTGAATTGCGGGACGTCGCGAACGCGGAACCGGGCATGTCGCCCATGGCGATCTGGTGCAACGAAGCGCAGGAACGGTACGTATTGATCGTCGACGACGAACGGATCGAGGAGTTCACGGACCTGTGTGACCGTGAACGCTGCCCGGTTTCTGTGATTGGCACGCTGACCGCTGACGGCCAGCTCACCGTGACGGACCTCGAGTTCGGCAACGCGGTCGTCAACCTGCCAATGGGGATGCTGCTCGGCAATCCGCCGAAAATGACGCGCGACGTGCGCCGCGAGTCGGTGCCCTATACGACGCTCGATCTGGACAGCATCGAGCTTGCCGACGCGATCCTGCGCGTGCTGCGCTTCCCGGCCGTTGCCGACAAGTCTTTCCTCGTGCACATCGGGGATCGCACGGTCGGTGGCCTGACGGCGCGCGACCAGCTCGTTGGGCCCTGGCAGGTTCCCGTCAGCGACGTGGCCATCACCTCGACGAGCTTCGGTACGGAAAGCGGCGAGGCCATGGCCATGGGCGAACGCACGCCGCTGGCCGTGACCAATGCGCCTGCGTCGGGCCGCTTGGCCGTGGCAGAGGCGATTACAAACATTGCCGCCGCGCCCATCGAGTTGCTCTCGAAGATTCGCCTGTCGGCGAACTGGATGGCCGCGGCGGGCCATCCCGGTGAGGACGCCCGCCTGTTCGACACGGTCAAGGCCGTGTCGGTCGAACTGTGTCGTGAGCTCGGCCTCGCCATACCCGTAGGCAAGGATTCGCTGTCAATGCGGACACGCTTCGACGAGGACGGTGAGGACTTAGAGGTTGTCGCACCCGTGTCGCTGATCGTGTCGGCCTTCGCCCCGGTCACCGACGTAACCCGGCACCTTACGCCCGAACTGCGGCGCATCGACGAGCCGAGTTACCTGCTGCTGTTCGATCTCGGCGAGGGCCGCAACCGGCTTGGTGGCTCCTGCCTTGCGCAGTCGCATGCCCTGACCGGCGGCGAAACGCCGGACCTCGATTCGCCGGAGCTCCTGAAGCGCTTCTTTGCGGCCATCCAGGAACTCAACCAGCGCGACATGCTCCTGGCCTACCACGACCGTAGTGACGGCGGCCTGGTCGCAACGGTTGCCGAGATGATGTTCGCGAGCCGACTCGGCGTATCGCTGCAAATGCCGGGCTCCGAGCGGACGCTGCTCGCCGAGCTCTTCAACGAGGAAGCCGGTGCCGTCGTGCAGGTGGCGAAGTCCAAGCTCACCCAGGTGCAGATGATCCTCGATCGCCATGGCATCACGGCCAACGCCATCGGCCGCGTCGAGGAGCGACCGGAGCTCGTCATTCGCTCGGGCGAACAGCTGCAGGTACGCCTCGAGCGCGCGACGCTGGAGCGCGAGTGGTCGGAGCTGAGCTATCGCATGCAGGCGCTTCGGGATAACCCGAAGACGGCGAAGGAAGAGTACGACCGCACGCTCGACGACGCCGATCCGGGCCTGAACGCGGCACTGAGCTTCGACCCGAACGAGGACGTTGCGCGCGCCTATCGCGGCACGGCAGGGCCGAAGGTCGCAATCCTGCGAGAGCAGGGCGTCAACAGCCAGTACGAGATGGCCAACGCGTTCCTATGCGCGGGTTTCGAGGCCGTCGACGTGCATATGAGCGATCTCCTCGAAGGCCGCGACAATCTCGACAACTACCAGGGCCTCGTCGCCTGTGGCGGCTTCTCGTTCGGCGACGTCCTTGGCGCCGGCGGCGGCTGGGCGAAGTCGATCCTCTACCATGGCCGCACACGGGATCAGTTTGCGGCCTTTTTCGCACGCAGCGACACCTTCGCCCTCGGCGTATGCAACGGCTGCCAGATGCTGTCGCATCTCAAGGATCTTGTGCCCGGTGCGGCACACTGGCCGCGTTTCTTAAAGAACCGTTCCGAGCAGTTCGAGGCGCGGCTGAGCCTCGTCGAGGTCGTCGAAAGCCCGTCGCTGTTCCTTGCGGGGATGGCCGGTTCGAGGCTGCCAATTGCGACCTCGCACGGTGAAGGTCGCGCGGTGTTCGCCGACGAGGGTCAGCGTTTCGACGCGTCCTACACGGTTGCGCTGCGCTACGTCGACAACTACGGCAACGTCGCCGACAGCTACCCCGCCAACCCGAACGGCTCGATCGACGGCATCTGCGGCCTTGCGAACGACGATGGACGCGTGACGATCATGATGCCGCACCCCGAGCGGGTTGCGCTGACGCAGCAAAACGCCTGGCACCCGGACGAGTGGGGAACTGAAGGACCGTGGATGCGCATGTTCCGCAATATGCGCGTAGCGGTGGGGTAGACCTCTTTAAAAGGCCCTAGATCGCCTGCGGCCCGGCCGACGCGCGATCGTTCTCTGCTTCCTGCACGAAGAACTGTCGTACTTTGATGGAGCGGGACAGCTTGCCGCGGCGCACGAACAGCTGGTAAAGCATGTCTTTCATGACTTCGAGCAAGACGCCGGCGCGAATGCGGTCGAGCATCGGCAGCTCCTCCTCTTCGCCGGAGTCGAACAGTATGGTCTTGATCGGCAGGAAGGTCTCCTCGTCGATCTCGGCAATGTCCTGCGCCACCATCACTTCCTCAAAGGCGCGCAGCTTGCCGCCTTCGCCCAGCGCGTGGAACGCCGTCGCTGCCGCGCGTCGGCACATCGACGCAAACGCGTTGAAATTGTTATTCGAGTAGCACGACAGGGCTTCGCGGAACAGCACCTGCGTCTCTTCCGGCAGGTAGGAAAACGCAAAGCGTTCCTTGGGGCGCTCCAGCTCGGCGAAGTTCTGGTAGAGCTCGACCGCGTCGTCGCGGTACTCCTTGACGGCGAAGCGCAGGAACACGGGCGCGCGGCAGGCATCGCACTGGTAGACGATCCCGACATGCTTGGGACGGTAGGTGAAGAGCTGGCCGGCATCCGGCGCCGACTGCAGGCGCATGTGCGCGAAGACGCCGCAGTAAGGGCATTCGAGGCTTAGCGAATCACCCTGTTCCCTGGTGACGCCACGCTCCTTGCTGATCGTTACCGACATATCGCTCGCTCGACTGTTGTTGTGATTGTTTTAGCCGGTTCGCTTTATGTAATACCCGGCGAAAACAGTATGCCCCAAGGCGCATGGTGCGCCGCGCGGCTTGAACATAATCCGCAATTCTACCCGTTTCGGGCCGTTTACTCGTCCCAGTTGCCAACAGCCCGGCGCGCCGCGTCATTGGCAGGGCGGGCCACGAGCGCGTCGCGGCTGACGGCAATCGAATACCGCGCGCCATCGACCATGGGCAGGTAGGTGGCCGTGCCGTAGTAGGCATCGATCCCCGGCGTGAGCAAGGGTGCCTCGCGCGCAAGCGTCCAGACGTCGACGCCCGGTGCTTCCGACACCGCGTGCACGGTCCGCTCCGCGTCGCGCTCCTCGGCGAGGTTGGCGTAGCGACCGCTCAGGCGTTCGAGTCGGTAGATGGGCTCGAGTCCGAGGACGGTCATGGGCGGTTTCCAGGTCACGATGCGCGCGTCCAGCTGCCATTCGTCGCCGCGCAGGGTGACGATCCGGTCGCGTTCGCCGTCGATCATCAGTCGTGCCTCGTAGCGCGAGTCGCCGAGCGCCAGGAAACTGATCTCGGCAACCTCTGCTTCGCTCGTGAGCCGGGAGTAGCTGACGTAGCTCGTCGAGACGACAACGCCGAAAGCGCCGAGCGCGGCGGCAAGGAGACCGCCGGACAGGTTGGTCGTGGCGCTCCCGAAACGCCCGCGGCGCACGTGCCGCAGGGCGACCACGACGAACCACACTGCGACGAGGCAGAGGATCGTTGTCGCGGCAAGCAGTATGTTCATGCCAGTGACCTAGGCCGACAGGCGCTTGTACTTGATGCGATGCGGGTTGTCGGCGTCCGTGCCGAGGCGCCGTTTCTTGTCTTCCTCGTAGTCGGCGTAGTTGCCGGCGAAGAACACGACTTCGGAGTTGCCTTCGAAGGCCAGGATGTGGGTCGCTATACGATCGAGGAACCAGCGGTCATGCGAGATCACGACCGCAGAGCCCGGGAATTCGAGGAGCGCTTCCTCGAGCGCGCGCAGCGTTTCGACGTCGAGGTCGTTGGTGGGCTCGTCGAGCAGCAGCAGGTTGCCGCCCGAGCGCAGCGTCTTCGCGAGGTGCACGCGATTGCGTTCACCGCCCGACAACAGACCGATCTTCTTCTGCTGCTCACTGCCGCGGAAGTTGAAGCGGCCAACGTAGGCGCGTGACTGGGTCTCGTAATTGCCCACCTTGATCATGTCCTGGCCGTCCGAGATCTCTTCCCAGACGGTCTTGTTGTCGTCGAGGGCATCGCGCGACTGGTCGACAGCCGCAAGCTGGACCGTGTCGCCGAGCCTGACCGTGCCTTCGTCGGGCTGCTGCTCACCGGTCAGCATGCGGAAGAAGGTCGTTTTGCCGGCGCCGTTTGGCCCAATGACGCCCATGATGCCGCCGGGCGGCAGCGTCAGGTCGAGGCCATCGATCAGGAGCTTGTCGCCGAAGCCCTTCTTGAGTCCCTCGACTTCGATCACGACGTCGCCAAGGCGTGGCCCGGGCGGTATGTAGATCTCGTTGGTTTCGTTTCGCGCCTGGTAACTCGGGCTCGAGATCTCCTCGAACTGCCTGAGGCGCGCCTTGGATTTTGCCTGGCGGCCTTTCGGGTTCGAACGCACCCACTCGAGCTCGGCCTGCATCGCCTTGCGGCGGGCCTTCTCGGCGGCTTCCTCGCTCTTCAGGCGCTGTTCCTTCTGGTCGAGCCAGGAGGAGTAGTTGCCTTCCCATGGGATGCCGTGGCCGCGGTCGAGTTCGAGGATCCAGCCCGCCACGTTGTCGAGGAAGTAACGATCGTGCGTAACCGCTATGACCGTGCTCGGGTACTCGTCGAGAAAACGCTCCAGCCAGGCAACCGATTCCGCGTCGAGGTGGTTGGTCGGCTCGTCGAGCAGCAGCATGTCCGGTTGCGATAAGAGCAGCCGGCAGAGCGCAACGCGGCGCCGCTCGCCCCCGGAGAGCTTCGTGACGTCGGCATCCCAGGGCGGCAGGCGCAGCGCATCCGCGGCAATCTCGAGCTTGCGATCGAGCTCCCAGGCACCGACAGCGTCAATCGCGTCCTGCAGCTTGCCCTGTTCCTCGAGCAGCGCGTTCATCTCGTCGTCCGACATGGGCTCGGCGAACTTCATGCTGATCTCGTTGAAGCGATCGACCAGCGCCTTCGTCTCGGCGACGCCTTCCTCGACGTTGCCGCGCACATCCTTGTCCGGATCGAGCTCGGGCTCCTGCGGCAGGTAGCCAATGTTGATGTTCGGCTGCGGCCGCGCCTCACCGTCGAATTCCTTGTCGATGCCAGCCATGATGCGAAGGAGCGTCGACTTGCCGGATCCGTTCAGGCCGAGGACGCCGATCTTGGCGCCGGGAAAAAAGGACAGCGAGATGTCACGGATGATGAATCGCTTCGGCGGCACGACCTTGGCCACGCGATTCATGGTGTAGATGTACTGGGCCATGGATAAGCTTCTGAGCTTGTGGAGCGCGCATTATCCGGTATGCTGACTCGCGTGCAAATCACGAGGCGTCGACGCTATGCACAAGCCCGTCCTGGTCTATCGCGGCGCTGACATTGCGCGCTATGGTTTCGGAGACCCACACCCGTTCGGCATTGATCGCCACGACGTCTTTCATGCCGAGCTCGACGCCGAAGGTCTGGGCGAGGGCATCGAGTACCGCGAACCGCGCATCGCTGATGTCGAGCAGCTCATGCTGTTCCATACCCCGGGCTACATTGACAAGGTGTCGCGCCTTTCGCAGACGGGCACGGGCTTTCTCGACGACGGCGACACGCCGGCCGTGCGCGGCATCTTCGAGGCGGCATCCAGCGTCGTCGGCACGGTGCTCGCCGCCGTCGACGCCATCATGCAGGGGGACGCGACACGGGCGTTTTCGCCGATTGCCGGCTTGCACCATGCCGGTCGCGACCACGCCGCGGGCTTTTGCGTGTTCAACGACTGCGGCGTCGCGGCCGAATACCTGAGGCAACGCTACAGGCTTACGCGCATCGCCTATGTCGACATAGACGCGCATCACGGCGACGGCGTCTTCTACGGTTTCGAGGACGACCCGGACCTCATCTTCGCCGACCTGCATGAAGACGGCCGCTACCTGTATCCGGGTACCGGTGCCGCGACCGAGACCGGCAAGGGCAGGGCGCGCGGTACCAAGCTCAACATTCCCATGCGCCCCGGGGCGGATGACGGCGATTTCCGCCGGGAATGGCCGCGCGTCGAGGAATGGCTGGAAGCGGCGCGCCCCGAGTTCATACTTTTCCAGTGCGGCGCCGACAGTCTTGCGGGTGACCCGATAACGCACATGGCCTACAGCGAGGCAGCGCACGCCGAGGCAGCGGCCAGCCTGTGCCGGATTGCCGAGCGTCACGCCAGCGGCCGCATCATCGGCACGGGCGGTGGTGGCTACAACCGGCAGAATCTTGCCCGCGCCTGGAGCCGCGTCGTTCGGTCCTTCGTCGAGACGGACTGAGCGGCCTCGAATCGGCTCGCGGAGACCGTCACAGCGGCTGCCATCCCACCCGTGAAACCGGTAAACTGCCGGGTTTATCCCCAGCCGCCCGTCGTCCCGGAGACCCCATGCTTGCCACCTACCCGACGATAGAGTCCTTTGATCCCGAGCTCGCCGAGGCCATGCAGGCCGAGTCGCGCCGCCAGGAAGAGCACGTCGAGCTCATTGCATCCGAAAACTACGCCAGCCAGCGCGTCATGGAGGCGCAGGGCTCGGTCCTGACCAACAAGTACGCCGAGGGCTACCCGGGCAAGCGCTATTACGGCGGCTGCGAGTACGTCGATGAGGCCGAGCGTCTCGCCATCGAGCGTGCAATGGCATTGTTCGGCGCCGACTACGCCAACGTCCAGCCGCATTCCGGCTCACAGGCGAACGCCGCCATTACGATGGCGCTGATCAACCCGGGCGACACGATTATGGGTATGAGTCTTGCCGAAGGCGGGCACCTGACGCACGGCGTCAAGGTGAACTTCTCGGGCAAGCTCTATAACGCGGTGCAGTACGGCATCAATCACGATACGGCGCTCGTCGACTACGACCAGGTCGAGGCGCTCGCACTGGAGCACAAGCCGAAGCTCCTGATTGCAGGTTTCTCGGCCTACTCGCGCGTGCTCGACTGGCAGCGTTTTCGTGATATTGCCGACAAAGTGGGCGCCTACCTGCATGTCGACATGGCTCACGTGGCCGGACTCGTGGCGACGGGGCACTACCCGAACCCGGTTCCCCACGCGGACGTCGTGACGACGACGACGCACAAGACACTCCGCGGACCGCGCGGCGGCCTGATCCTGGCGAAGAAGAACGACGAGCTCACGAAGAAGTTCAACTCGCTCGTCTTCCCGGGCACGCAGGGCGGCCCGCTCATGCACGTCATTGCCGCCAAGGCCGTCGCGTTCAAGGAAGCCATGGAGCCGTCCTTCCGCGACTACCAGCAGCGTGTGGTCGACAACGCCAAGGTCATGGCGAGCGTGCTCGAGGAACGCGGTTACCCGATCGTGTCGGGTGGGACCGACAACCACCTGATGCTCGTCAGCCTCATCGAGAAGGGCATTACCGGCAAGGATGCGGATGCGGCGCTCGGCCGGGCCAACATTACGGTCAACAAGAACGCCGTGCCCAACGACCCGCAGTCGCCGTTCGTGACCAGCGGTCTGCGGCTCGGGACGCCGGCGATCACGACCCGCGGTTTCGGCGCCGAGGAGACGCGCGAGCTGTCTGGCTGGATTGCCGACGTGCTCGACAATATTGCCGACGAGGCAACGATCGAACGCGTCAAGGGCCAGGTACTCGAGCTGTGCCGCCGTTACCCGGTGTACGCCTGAGCCGGCCGGCTTCTTCTCTGCCGCGCGTGATACATGCACTGCCCTTTCTGCAGCCACGAGGAGACGAAGGTCATCGACTCGCGCCTCGCCGGCGAGGGACGACAGATTCGCAGACGCCGGCAGTGCCTCGCCTGCAACGAACGTTTCACGACCTTCGAGTCGGCTGAACTCGTCATGCCGCGTATCGTCAAGAGTGACGATACGCGGCAGCCTTTCGACGAGGCGAAGCTGCGCAACAGCATTTCCCGTGCCCTGGAGAAGCGCCCGGTCGCGAGCAACCAGGTGGAACAGGCGCTCGGCCGCATCGTGCATCGACTGAGAACGATCGGCGAGCGCGAGGTGCCGTCACGACTGGTTGGCGATCTCGCCATGGAGGAGCTCCGGCGCCTCGACGAAGTCGCTTACGTGCGCTTTGCGTCGGTATACCGCCAATTCCAGGACGTCACCGAGTTCGAGGACGAAATCCGGCGCCTGCAGAAGATCTCCGACGCAGCGGCAAGCCGCGAACAGATGTCGTTGCTGCCAGACCTGCTCAGCGACAAGAAGGGGTAGCGCGGGTGTTCTCCGCTGACGATGCGCGGCACATGGCCCGCGCTATCCTGCTCGCCCGGCGCGGGCGCTATGCCGCGCACCCGAACCCGATGGTTGGCTGCGTCATCGTGGACGATGCGGGATCGGTCGTGGGCGAGGGCTACCACCGTCGTGCCGGCGAGGCGCACGCCGAGGTCAACGCGCTCGAAGTCGCGGCCGGCAGGGCGCGCGGCGCGACGGCGTACGTGTCGCTCGAACCCTGCGCGCACCACGGCAAGACGCCGCCCTGCGCAAATGCGCTCATTAAAGCCGGCGTCGGCCGCGTTATAGCGGCGATGGTCGATCCGAACCCGGCCGTCAGCGGCAAGGGCCTCGCAACGCTCGAGGCCGCCGGCATACGAACTGCGAGCGGGCTCTTGAGCGCCGAGGCCGAGACGCTCAACCGCGGGTTCATCCGCCGCATGACGACGGGCCGGCCCTTTGTCACGGTCAAGCTCGGGGCCAGTCTCGACGGGGCAACGGCCATGCGGAGTGGTGAGAGCCAGTGGATTACGGGTCCGGCGGCACGCGAGGACGTACAGCGGCTGCGGGCCCGCTCGGGTGCCATCCTGACGGGCGCCGGGACGGTCGTCGACGACGACCCTAGACTCACGGTCCGCGGCGACGTCGCGTCGCGTATTGCCGCGCAGCCGATCTGTGCCATCCTCGATTCGACGCTGCGTACACCGTCGACGGCGACGGTCCTTGAACCAAATCGCGACAGCCGCATCTATCACTGCGGCGCGCCGTTAAGCGATGACCTTGTCGCCGCCGGGGCAACACTGGTTGCGGTACCTGCCGGAGAGGGGGGCGTCGACCCCATGGCCGTCCTCGACGACCTGGGTGCGCTCGGCGTCAACGACGTGCTCGTCGAGGCGGGCGCTATGCTGGCGGGCAGTCTCGCCGCCCTGGGCCTGGTCGACGAGTTTGTCATCTACATGGCGCCAATGCTGCTGGGCAGCGAAACGCGGCCGCTGTTGGCGACGCCAGGCTGGACGCGCCTCGCTGACGGCCTGCCGCTCGATATCGTCGACATTCGGTCACTGGACCGCGACTTACGGATCACGGCACGGCCCGCTGATCGTCATGACACCGAACAGGAGAGCTAGTGTTTACCGGAATCATCAAGGCCAAGGGACGCATCGACAGCATGACACCAACGGGCGGTGACATTCGCCTCCGGGTCGTCTCGGATGGCTTGCCATGGAACGAGTACGCCGTGGGTGAGAGCATTGCCGTCAACGGCGTCTGCCTGACGGCAGTAGCGCTCTACGATGACGGCTTCGATACCGACGTTTCCAACGAAACCCTTGCCGTGACGGCGCTGTCCGGGATCGGCGAGGGCTCGACGGTCAACCTCGAGCCTGCCATCAGCGCCAGTGAGCGCCTGGGTGGACACCTCGTGTCCGGTCACGTCGACTGCGTCGCCACGGTCACGGCGCTGGCTGAGGATGCGCGCTCGATTCGCATCGACTTCGAGCTGCCCGCCGAGTTCGCACGCTATGTCGCCCGCAAGGGTTCGATCGCGATTGACGGCACGAGCCTTACCATCAATGAAGTAAAGGCAAATCGCTTCTCGGTGAATATTATTCCGCACACTGCCGAGGCGACCGTGATCGGCGGCTACGACGTTGGTACGGTCGTCAATATCGAAGTCGACCTTGTCGCGCGCTACCTCGAGCGCCTGCTGCAGGGCGACGACGGCGGCCTCGACCTCGAGAAACTGAAAGAGCACGGCTATGCATGAACCCTTCAGCCCGATCGAAGAGATCATCGATGAAATCCGCTCCGGGCGGATGGTCATCATGGTTGACGACGAGAATCGCGAGAACGAGGGTGACCTCCTCATGGCGGCCGAGAAGGTGCGCCCCGAGGACATCAACTATATGGCCAAGAACGGCCGTGGGCTGATCTGCCTGACCTTGTCGCGTGAGCGCTGCGCGCAGCTCAGGCTGCCGCTCATGGTCAACGAAACCGACATGCACCACGCGACCAATTTCACGGTGTCGATCGAGGCGGCCGAGGGAATCACGACCGGCATCTCGGCGCACGATCGTGCCAAGACGGTGCTGACGGCCGTGGCGCCCGATGCCGAGCCCGAGGATCTGTCGCAGCCGGGACATATCTTCCCTGTCATGGCTCAGCCCGGCGGCGTACTGACCCGCGCCGGGCACACCGAGGCAGGCTGCGACCTCGCGCGCATGGCCGGTCTCGAGCCTGCTGCGGTGATCGTCGAGATTCTCAACGACGACGGCACGATGGCGCGGCGTCCCGACCTGGAGCGATTCGCCGAAGATCACAACGTCAAGATCGGCACGATCGCCGACCTGATCCGCTATCGACTCGAGAAGGAACGCAACGTCGAGCGCATCTCGGAGACGATGGTCGAAACACGGCACGGACCCTTCCGGCTCGTCTGCTACGACGATCTCATCAATCGCGCGGTGCACATTGCGCTGGTCAAGGGCGACCTCGACTCGGTCGACGCACCGCTGGTTCGAGTCCACTTGCAGGACACCTTGGGCGACGTACTCGGTGTCGAGAACGATACGCTGGGCTGGTCACTCGACAGCGCGATCGAGCGGATTTCGGGCGAAGAGGCCGGCGTCGTCGTGCTGCTGCGCGAGCAGGAGTCTTCTCGTGAACTCATGGAGTCGATCGAGCGTGTCGCGGGGCGGAAAGAGGCTTCGCGGCTCGAGTCGACGGGCGACAGCGTGTTGCGAACCTACGGGGTCGGCGCGCAGATCCTGCGCGATCTCGGGCTGACGCGAATCCGTGTATTATCGGCGCCCAAGAATATGTACGCGATCTCGGGCTTCGACCTCGAGATCGCCGAGTACGTGTAACGGCAGGCTCCATGGACAAGATCAAGACTACCAGCGGCGATCTCGTCGTCCGCGACGCGCGTTTCGTGATCGTCGCGTCGCGCTTCAACGACTTCGTTGTCGACTCGCTGATTCGCGGGGCCGTGCACTGCCTGACGAGCCACGGCGCCGTCGATGCTGATATCGAGATAGTCCGCGCGCCCGGTGCCTTCGAGATGCCTGTCGTCGTCGACAAGATCGCCGCGTCACGCCGTGCCGACGGCATCATTGCGCTGGGCGCCGTGATCCGCGGCGGCACACCGCATTTCGACTACGTGGCGGGTGCGTGCGTGCGCGGCATCTCGGCCGCCGCAGAGAAGCACGGCATACCGGTTGGCTTCGGGGTACTGACCGTCGACACGATCGAGCAGGCGATCGAGCGCTCCGGCACCAAGGCCGGCAACAAGGGCGAGGAAGCCGCACTGGCCGTCATCGAGACGGTCAACCTGCTGCGTCGCCTCGACTAGCGCCATGGCCAAGTCTTCTTCCAGCGGGTCACGTACACGGGCGCGCGAGCTCCTCGTGCAGGCCCTCTACCAGCAGCAGATTGCCGGGCACGAGGCGGCTGAATTGCTCGAGCAGTTTCACCAGCAGGCGGCCTACGGTCGCGTTGACCAGGACATGTTCGACGAGGCGTTGCCCGAGATCCTCTCGACGAGCGAAGATCTCGACGCCCTCATTGCGGACGCCGTTGACCGACCGGTCGACCAGCTCGACCCGATCGAACGTGCGATCCTCTGGATCGGCTTTCATGAGCTACGGGATCACATCGAGGTGCCGTATCGCGTGGTCATCAACGAGGGGGTCAACCTCGGCAAGCGCTTCGGCGCCGTCGACAGTCACAAGTACATCAATGCCTGCCTCGATAAGGGTGCCCAGTCGCTCAGAGCGATCGAGTTCCGGGCCAAGGGCAGCGCCTAGCATTGAGCCAGCCGCGAGGGCACGGCAGCGTGGATGAATTTGCTCTTATCGAGCGCTACTTTTCGCGAGCCCGGACCGATGCGAGCGTCCGCGTCGGCATTGGCGATGACGGTGCCGTTCTTCTGCCGGCGCCCGGGTCGGAGCTCGTCGTGGCCACCGATACGCTCGTTGAAGGCGTGCACTATCCCAACGACGTCGACCCGGCCGACGTTGGCTATCGCGCGGTCATGGTGAATCTCTCCGACTTCGCCGCCATGGGAGCGACGCCTCGCTGGATGACCATGGCGCTCAGCCTGCCCGAAACGAGCGCAGGCTGGCTCGACGGGTTCGCCGAGGGGCTTTTCGAAGCGGCCGGCAAGCACGACGTCATGCTCGTGGGCGGCGACACGACGCGGAGCGACAGCATCGTCATCAGCCTGCAGGTCATTGGCGAGGTAACGACCGGCGACGCGATCCTGCGCTCGGGTGCGCGCCCGGGAGATCGGGTCTGCGTGACCGGCCACCCTGGCGATGCCGCAGCCGGGCTCGACTTGTTCCATGCCGACGACCAAAGCGACTACCTGCGTGCGCGGTTCCTGAGGCCCGAGGCGCGCGTCGACTACGGCGTTTCACTGTGCGGTACCGCAACGTCGGCCATCGATATTTCCGACGGCCTGTACGCTGACCTTGGCAAGCTCCTGGCCGCATCGGCCTGCGGCGCCCGCCTCGATCTTGACCGCCTGCCCGTGTCGGCTGAACTCGCGGCTCGCTATCCGCGACCCGAGCAGCTCCGCTTCGCGCTTGGAGGCGGCGACGACTATGAGCTCTGTTTTACGGCGCCGGCCGGCGATCTACCGTCCGCGGCGCATGCGGTCACGGTCATCGGCGAGGTGACCGACGGCGAGGGCATCGACTGTTTCGAGAACGGCAAGGTCGTCGACTTTACCGATACAGGCTACCGGCACTTCGCATGAGCAAGAGCGTCCCGCAACTCGCTCGCAAGGTCTTCACGGACCCGTGGCTGTTCCTTGCCTTCGGCTTCGGTACGGGCCTGTCGCCGAAAGCGCCCGGCACGGTCGGCACGCTGGTGGCGTTGCCGCTGTTCTGGCTGGCACGTGACCTGCCGCTGGCGGCACATCTTGGTGTCGCCACAGCGGGCTTCGTTGCCGGCATTGCGCTCTGCGAATACGCCTCGCGCAAGCTCGGCGTGCATGACTTCGGCGGCATCGTCTGGGACGAGATCGTCGCCATGTACCTGACGTTGCTGGCGGCGCCGTTCAGCGTGGCCGGCTGGGCCGCGGCATTCGTGCTTTTCAGGGTGTTCGACATTGTCAAACCCTGGCCGATTCGGGACCTGGATCACAGACTCGGCGGAGGCCTCGGAATTATGCTGGATGACCTCGTTGCCGCGCTGTATGCCGCAGTATTACTGGGTTCTTACAGGTGGCTGATGACCTAAACGCGTGAGACATAATGGCCAGCCCCGTCAGCGAAATCCAGCGCCCGAGTGACGTGCCCGAGAAAATCGGTAAGTACGTCATCATCAACAAAATCGGCAAAGGCAGCACGGGGATGGTGTATCTCTCACACGATCCCTACTACCGTCGCGACGTCGCGATCAAGGTATACAACATCGAGGAAGACGCTGACCCGGAACGGGCTCGCGTTTCCCGCAAGATGTTCTTCAACGAAGCGCATATGGTCGGGATGCTGCAGCACCCCAACATCATGCCGATCTACGATGCCGGCGAGGAAGACGGCAAGTACTACGTCGTCACCGAGCACATCCAGGGCGCCCGCACGCTGGCCGCGTATTGCCGCCCGGACAACCTGCTGCGCGTCGACGACGTGGTCGAGATCATCTACAAGTGCGCCAAGGCGCTGCACTATGCACATGGCCGCGGCGTCATCCACCGCGACATCAAGCCCTCGAACATCATGCTGACGATCGATAACGATGTCCGCATTATCGACTTCGGTATTGCGATCGTGAACGACTCCGAGGTGTCGCGTATCGAAGGCATCGCGGGAAGCCCGAGCTACATGTCGCCCGAGCAGGTCCAGTCGGAGGAGCTGACGCCGCGATCCGATCTCTACTCGCTTGGCGCCGTCATGTACGAACTCATGACCGGTTTCCGGCCGTTCCGTGCTGACAATCTCTCCAAGCTGCTGCACCAGATCGTCTACGCAACGCCGCCGCCAATCCACACCTATCGCGACGACCTGCCCGAGGAACTCGAGCACGTCGTGGCGATGACGATGCAGAAGAACCCGGACAAGCGTACGGTCAGCGGTGCCGCCATGGCCGCCGAGCTGACGCGGGTCTACAAGGACCTGCGCCAGAAGTACGACAGCCTCGACAACCAGGAGCATTTCGATCTCCTGAGAACGCTGACGTTCTTCCACGAGTTCTCGCACGCCGAGATCTGGGAGGTGCTCAGGGCATCCGACTGGCATGAATACCGCGACGACGAGGACATCGTCCGGGAAGGTGAGATCGACGATCGTTTCTACATCATCGTCTCGGGCAAGGTGACGGTTCAGGCCAACGGCGACGTTGTCGGCACGATGTCGAACGGCGAGTGTTTCGGCGAGACGAGTTACGTTCGCGGCGCCAAGCGCCAGGCGTCGATCAAGGCCGATGGTCCCGTCACGATCCTGCGTGTGTCGTCGACGCTGATGGAGCAGGTTAGTTCATCCTGCCAACTGCGCTTCAACAAGGTTTTCCTGCGCTCGCTGATTACTCGTCTGCAGGGCACGGGCGGCGCCAACACCTGAGTGCGTCGCTGGCCTGCCGACGGCGGGCCTGATTTCCGATTGCCCGCGGCAGCGGGTAGACTCCCGGGGCGCAAACAACAACTCCGGGACCCTCTCCATGCATCGAACGTCTTTTCTCGCGGCAGCCGCTGCGTGCGTCCTCGTTGCGTCGCCTGCCGGCGCCTCAGAGCTCAGCGATTCAATCCAGCAGGACTACGACGACTACCTCGAACCGCTGTTCGATTTCTTCCATCGTAATCCGGAGCTGTCTCTCGTCGAGTTCGGAACGGCCGCGCGCATGGCCAACGAGCTGCGCTCGGCAGGCTTCGAGGTGACCGAGAAGGTGGGCGGCACCGGTGTCGTTGCGATCCTCGAGAACGGGCCCGGGCCGCTGGTCATGATGCGCGCTGACATGGACGGCCTGCCGGTCGAGGAAAAGTCCGGCCTCGAGAACGCGTCGGTCAAGCAGCAGGAGGACCCGATTACGGGCAACCTCGTGTACACGATGCACGCCTGCGGTCACGACGTGCACATTACGAGCCTCGTCGGCACGGCCCGGCAGATGGTCCAGCGTCGCAACCAGTGGTCCGGCACGCTAATGCTGATCGTGCAGCCCGCCGAGGAGAGGATCATCGGCGCCCGCATGATGAAAGAGGACCGACTCTGGGAACGCTTCGGCAAGCCGGACTACGCCTTTGCGTTTCACGTGAGCTCGGAGAATGTGGCGGGCAAGATCAACGTCTCGGAAGGCAGTCCCTACGCCGGTGCCGATACGGTCGACATCATCATTCATGGCGTTGGCGCTCACGGCGCGTCACCGCACACGGGCAAAGACCCGATCGTGCTCGGTTCGCAGATCGTGCTGGCGCTGCAGACGCTCGTCGCGCGCGAGTTGTCGCCGCGCAGCCCGGGCGTCGTCACCGTGGGTTCCTTCCATTCCGGCACCAAGCACAACATCATTTCTGACCGTGCCCAGCTGCAGCTGACGGTCAGGAATACGAGTCCCGAAACGCGGCAGGTGCTCCTCGAGGGTATCCAGCGCATTGCGGTCAACATGGGACGGGTTGCAGGTCTGCCGGAGGACAAGCTGCCCGAGGTCATCATCAGCGAGGAGAGCGTGCCCCCGACCACGAACACGGCCTCACTTGCGCGACGCCTGAAGGCCGCCTGGCACACCGAGATCGGCAAGAGCGAGGTGATCCAGCAGCCGACCAAGGGCATGGGCGCCGAGGATTTTCCCTTCTTCACTATCGACCCGAGCATACCGTCGGTGTACTGGGCCATTGGCGGTACGCCGCAGGAAGACTTCGACCGTGCAGCCGCGGGTGGTCCGCCCGTGCCGAGCCATCACTCGCCGCTGTTCAAGATTTCACCCGAGCCATCGGTGACGCGCGGCGTCGAATCGACGGTCGTTGCGCTGCTGGAGATGATGCCGAAGCAGTAAGGGGCTTCAGTCGTCCTCGATGAACTCGTCGAGGGCTTCGCCGCCGGCGTCCTTCATGAGGATCTCGACTTTCTGCTCGGCATCGCGTAGCGCTGTCTGCGCCTTGCGCGTCAGCTTGATGCCTTCTTCGAACTTCTGCATCGCCTTTTCGAGCGGCAGGTCACCGGTCTCCAGGTCGTCGACGATACGCTCGAGACTCTCGAGGCTCTTTTCGAGGTTGACGGACTTGTCGCTGGTCTTGGACATAGGTGCAGAGTTATTCCGGGCTTGAGAGCGCGTTACGCTAACCGTCACCGTGCGCCTCGTCAACGCACGCTGCGGTTTGCGCTTGCTAATGCAGCCTTGCGGCAATCCGGCTAGAATCCGCCGAAGCTTCACTTCGCGGTAGCGGGCAACTACTGAACCATGACGAAATCCTACGACGCTAAGGATATCGAGGTCCTCAGCGGTCTCGAGCCTGTGCGGCGCCGGCCCGGTATGTATACCGACACGGCGCGCCCCAATCACCTCGCCCACGAGGTCATCGACAACTCGGTCGACGAGGCGCTCGCCGGCCATTGCAAGAAGATCGACGTCACGATCTACGCGGATGGCTCCCTCGAAGTCGCGGACGACGGTCGCGGCATGCCGGTCGACAAGCACCCCAAGGAGAAGATCCCCGGGGTCGAGCTGATCCTGACGCGGCTGCACGCAGGCGGCAAATTCTCGAACAAGAACTACCAGTACTCGGGTGGCCTGCACGGCGTCGGCGTGTCCGTCGTCAACGCACTCTCGAAGAACCTCGAGGTCTGGATCCGCCGCGGCGGCAAGGAATACAACATGAGCTTCGCCGGTGGTAGAAAGCGCGGCAAGCTCGATACCGTCGGCACGGTCGGCAAGGCCAATACGGGCACGACAATCCGCTTCTGGCCGGACCCGCAGTACTTCGACTCCGCGAAGTTCTCGCTGACGCGTCTCAAGCATGCGCTCAAGGCAAAGGCCGTGCTGTGTCCGGGCCTGCGCGTCCGGCTCAAGGTAGAAAAGCCTGCCGAAAAGCACGAGTGGCTCTACGCCGGCGGGCTCGAGGAGTACCTGCTCGAGGCGGTGGGCGAGGGCGAGCTGCTGCCGGCCGAGCCATTCTCCGGCGCCATGTCAGGCAACAACGAGGCCGTCGACTGGGCCCTCGTGTGGCGCACCGACGGCAGCCAGGCCGTCACCGAAAGCTACGTGAACCTGATCCCGACGGCGCAGGGCGGCACCCACGTCAACGGCCTTCGAACCGGCCTGACCAACGCGATCCGAGAGTTCGCCGACTTCCGGAGTCTCTTGCCGCGCGGCGTCGCCATTGCGCCCGAGGACGTCTGGGACGGGCTCAACTTCGTGCTGTCGACGAAGCTCGAGGATCCGCAGTTCTCGGGCCAGACCAAGGAGCGGCTGTCGTCGCGTGAGTCGGCGGCGTTCGTGGCGGGCGTCGTCAAGGACAGCTTCGCGCTGTGGCTGAACCAGCATCCGGAGACGGGTGACCAGATTGCGCAACTCGCAATCACGAAGGCGCAGCGCCGTCTCAAGGCCGCAAAGAAGGTGGTCCGCAAGAAAGTGACGACGGGCCCGGCCCTGCCGGGCAAGCTTGCGGACTGCACCTCGCAGGAGCCCGAGTTCTCCGAGCTGTTCCTTGTCGAAGGCGACTCGGCGGGCGGTTCGGCCAAGCAGGCACGGGACCGTTCGACGCAGGCGATCATGCCCCTGCGCGGCAAGATCCTGAATACCTGGGAAGTCGACTCCGGCGAAATCCTGGGCTCGCAGGAGGTGCACGATATCAGCGTGGCCCTCGGCATCGACCCGGGCAGCGACGATCTCTCCAACCTGCGCTACCACAAGATTTGTATCCTTGCGGATGCCGACTCTGACGGCCTGCACATTGCGACCCTGCTGTGTGCCTTGTTCCTGCGGCATTTCCGGGAGCTCGTACTCGCCGGACACGTCTACGTCGCCATGCCGCCGCTGTACCGGGTCGACGTTGGCAAGGAGGTTTACTACGCCCTCGACGAATCCGAGCGCAAGGGCATCCTCGATCGCATCGAGGCCGAAAAGAAGAAGGCCAAGGTCTCGGTGACCCGCTTCAAGGGCCTGGGCGAGATGGATCCGGAGCAGCTCAGGGACACGACGATGAATCGCGATACGCGGCGGCTCGTGCAGCTGACCGTCAGTGGTCGCGACCGCACCGACCAGGTACTCGACATGCTGTTGTCGAAGAAGCGCGCCCGCGATCGGCGCGAATGGCTCGAGACCAAGGGCGACCTCGCCGAGGTCTAGCTGAGGGGACCTCGCGGAGGTCAGGGAGAAACGAGACCCATGCAAAACACACTCAATCTCGAAGGTGTCGAGCAGCAGTCGCTCAAGGAGTACACCGAGAAGGCCTACCTCGATTATTCGATGTACGTCATTCTCGATCGTGCGCTGCCACAGATTGGCGACGGCCTGAAACCCGTGCAGCGGCGCATCGTGTACGCCATGAGCGAGCTCGGCCTGTCGGCGACATCGAAGCCCAAGAAGTCGGCGCGCACCGTTGGCGACGTGATCGGCAAGTTCCATCCCCACGGCGACTCTGCCTGCTACGAAGCGATGGTGCTGATGGCGCAGGCATTCTCGTATCGCTACCCGATCGTGTCGGGGCAGGGCAACTGGGGATCGACCGACGATCCCAAGTCCTTTGCCGCGATGCGCTACACCGAGTCGAAGCTTGCGCCCTACGCGAAGACCCTGCTCGACGAGCTGGGGCAGGGTACGGTCGAGTGGGCGCCTAATTTCGACGGCACGCTCAAGGAGCCGTCACTTCTGCCGGCGCGGCTGCCGAACCTGCTCCTGAACGGTACGACCGGCATTGCAGTGGGTATGTCGACGGACGTGCCGCCACACAACCTCAACGAGGTTGTCAGCGCACTCGTCCACCTGATCGACAAGCCGAAAGCGAGCGCCGCTGAGCTCATGAAGCACATCAAGGCGCCGGATTTCGCTACGGGCGGGGAGATCGTGTCGCCCGCGGCGGATGTTCGCGAGATCTACGAGACGGGCTCGGGCACGCTCAGGCTGCGCGCCAAGTACCGCGTCGAGGACGGCAGCATTGTGATCACCGAGCTGCCGTTCCAGGTATCAGGCCGCAAGATCCAGGAGCAGGTTGCCGCGCAGATCACGAGCAAGAAGCTGCCGCAGGCCACGGATATCCGCGACGAATCTGACCTCGAGGAGCCGACACGTCTCGTCATCGACAAGAAGCGCGGTGTCGATGCCGACCAGCTGATGTCGCACCTGTTCTCGACGACCTCGCTCGAGCGCACGCTGCGCGTCAACATGAACGTGATTGGCCTGAACGGCCGGCCGCGTCAGTTCAACCTGGTCGAGCTGCTTGCCGAGTGGCTCAAGTTCCGCAAGGAAACGGTCCGGCGGCGCCTCGAGCATCGTCTCGGCATCGTTCGCGATCGCCTGCACATCCTCGATGGCCTGCTCGTTGCCTACCTGAACATCGACGAAGTCATTGCGATTATCCGCAGCGAGGACGAACCGAAACCCGTGCTGATGAAGCGCTTCAAGCTCAGCGATGTGCAGGCCGAGGCGATCCTGAACCTGCGCCTCAGAAATCTCGCCAAGCTCGAGGAGATGAAAATCCGGGGCGAGCAGGACGCGCTCAATGAAGAGCGCGACACGCTCGAGAAGACGCTGGCGAGTGCCGCGCGCCTCAAGACGCTGATCAAGAAAGAACTGCTCGCCGACGCCGAGGCCTACGGTGATGAGCGTCGCACCGACGTGGTCGAGCGCGAGGCAGCGCAGGCACTCGACGAGACGGAGCTCGTTGCCAACGAGCCCGTGACCGTTGTCCTGTCGAAGCGGGGTTTCGCCCGCGCCGCCAAGGGTCACGACATCGATCCGCTGGCGCTGTCGTACAAGTCCGGCGACGCTTATCTTGCGTCCGCGAAAGGGCGCAGTAATCAGCTCGCCATGTTCATCGACAGCACCGGCCGCGTGTATAGCGTCATGGCGCATACGCTGCCGTCGGCGCGCGGCCAGGGTGAACCCCTGTCGGGGCGGTTCAAGCCGCCCGATGGCTCGGTGTTCTGCGGCGCCATGATCGGCGCGGCCAGCGACCGTTATCTCCTTGCCAGCGACGCGGGCTACGGCTTCATTGCAACGCTCGACGAACTCGTCTCGCGCAACAAGGCCGGTAAGGCCGTGCTGCGCGTGCCGACCTCCGGCCGTGCTGTTGTGCCGGCGCCCGTACCGGCCGGTCACGAGTGCCTGGTCGCGGCGGTCAGCTCGATCGGGAGGCTGCTGCTGTTCGAAATGGACGAGCTGCCGGAGCTTGCGCGTGGCAAGGGGCTCAAGCTCATCAACGTGCCGACGAAGAAGTACCAGGCCGGCGAGGAGAAACTCGTTGCGGCGGCGGTCGTGCCCGAGGGTGCCGACCTCAAGGTCGTGACCGGCAAGCGCACCATGACGATCAAGTGGGCCGACACGGACCCGTACTATGGTGAGCGGGCGCTACGCGGCTCGCTGTTGCCGAAAGGCTGGCGCAGCGTCGAGCGGCTCGACGTTGATTTCGAGGCCAGCTAGCTCGCCGAGTCGACTTTCTTGGGCCGGATGTCCATCTCGGCCGTCTCGTCGTCGAACGCCGGATCGTCGGTCGACTGGCCCGCGTGGGCTATCTCCGTCGTGATCGTTTCACTCATGCCTGCCGTATCCAGCGTATCGGTTGCCGACAGGTCGTCGTTACCGGCATGCATCTCTGCCGTCACGTCGAGCTCTGCAATACTCGAGATCGGCAGCGCGGCGGTTTCCTCGCCGCTGAGGGTTTCCGATTCTACGGTCACCTCGTCTTCGAGGTCGGCTGCCAGCTCGGCAGCGGCTCGCTCGATCTCGCGGTTCAGTGCCTGCGTGGCGGTCAGCTCGTCCTCGTAGTCCTGCTCGAGGATGTGGTAGTCCACTTCCTTGTTGAGCGTATAACCCTCTTCGTTCAGCGTCTTGTCCTCGACATCGACAACGACCGCCTTGAGGTCGCGTTCGGTGGCTTCCTCGGGGCTCGGCATCTTGGTGACGTCCATGAGGACGGACATGTTGTAGTCGTCTTCCTCGGGCAGTACTTCGCTCTCGAGGATCGAGCCTGTCTCGCGGTTCGGCGCCGGCAGCATGTCGGTCGGCGTTTCGCTCGGCTCGTGCGCGGCCTCCTCGGTGAGTTCGAGGTCGAGGTCCGTCGTCTCGGCAAAGCCGAAGTCCGCCTTGCCCGCATCGTCCGATTCGGCGAGGCCGCTGCCCTCGAACAGATTGGCGTCGAGCGCGAGGTTTTCCTCGGTCGGCGAATCGTCTGACAGGTCGTAGTCGAGGCCGTCAGCATCCAGCATTTCCGCTGCGCCGGCGGCGTCGAGGATTTCGACCTCTATAGAGTTGTCGATCTCGAGGTGGCGCGGCGCGCGCGACACGGGCGCAGTCACGATCGGCTCGGGCTCCTCACCGGCCTTGCGACGGCGGAAGAGCAAAAGGCCACCGACGACGAGCAGGGCGCCGCCCAGCGTCCACCAGACCGTCGAGCTGCTGCCGGCCACGGGTTCGGCAACCGGCAGTGCGTCGTCGGCCGCTGCGTCGGTGACATCGGCGACGTCGGGAACGTCGGCGGGTGCGGCGGAAGCCGCCGTGTCGACGAGCGCTGCTGGCGTCGCGTCAGCGGCCGTTTCGCCCTCGGGATCGAGAACGCTAATGAAGGCATCGGCGTCGCTCGCGGGTTCGAGGAACGCCGTGTCGTCGGCAGCGGCGTCGGCGACGGGTTCACTGCCGCCTGTCGCGTCGATTGTTGCGGCGTCGAGCGACGTCGTCACGGCGGGTGCCGGTGGCTCGATAGCGGCCGTCGCCGGGGAGGCCGATTCGGTCCCTGGTGCCGTCACGCCGCCAAGCGCAGTGCCTTCGGGAATCGCGAGTAGCGCACCAGCCTTGAGACGATTGATATCGCCGTCAATGAAGGCATCGGGATTGGCCATGAAGATTGCATTGACGGCCTGCCAAAGACCAACCTGCCGGTCGTCAAGGCGCTGGGCAATGGCCGACAGGCTGTCACCGACCTGCACCCGGTAGGTGCTGCCGACGGCGACAGGCGTTTGGGCTACGACTGGCCTCGGCGATGGCTGGGGCCGCGCTGCCGGACGTACCGGCGCTGCCGTGGTCACAACGGCTTGCTGCGCGGTCTCCGGCATCCCGGCCGGGTCGAGGAACAGCATGTAGTCGCGTGCGATCCGGGGCGTGTAGTTGCAATTGATGACGAGTCGCGCGCTGACGAGAGGCTCGCGAATTGGCGTTTCGCCAGTCAGTACGATCTGGCCCTGCGATACGGCGATACGTGCGTTCGTGACGGCCGGCATGCCGTTGGCGCTGGCAGCAGGCGCAAGGCTTATACAGGTATTGGCAATCGCTTCGCTGGGTGCCAGTGCGTAGGCAATGCTGGCCCGAAGCGGCTGACCGAGCTTCGACTGGACCTCGATCTCACCGAGCTCCAGCGCTGTTGCCGTGTTGGCGCCACCTGCAGCCAGTACCAGTGCCGGCAGGACCGGCAGTCGCTTCATTGCGTTCTTTGTCTTCACACATCACCCCGGTAGCGGCCCATTCCCGGGCCGGTTTGCGGACGTTTATCGAGTCTTCCTTATTGTAAATTCCTGCGGCTCATCGCACGTAGCGCCTGGTTCCTGTCGGCGAATGTGACCCGGGTCACAGTTCGTCGCGGCATTGATCGTGCTTCCGAGAGAGCCGCTTGCTGCACGGGAACGCGCTATTACAGGCTCTGTGCGGCTGTCAGCTCCTCGAGCGTCATGTGTTTGCCGCTGTTCTGGTCCTCGAGCACGACTTCGGGCTCGTGAACATAATGTCCCTGCATGAAGTCGAGGCCGAGCTGGAACAGCACGGCCATGGCATTTGCGTTCTCGACGCGCTCGGCCACCGTGCGAATATTGCGCTCGTGCGCGCCGGCCACGATGTTGCGGACGCTGTCCTGCAGATCGGCGTCGGTCATCAGCGAGTGCATGAGCTCGCCATCGATCTTGACGTAGTCGGGCTTCAGGATATCGAGTATCTGGAAGCGCTCCTGGTCCACCCCGTAGTGTTCGAGGGCAAAACCGACGCCGAGCTTCCTTATCGACCCGACCAGTTGCTTCATCTGCTTGATGTGCCTGGCCGCATCCCGCTCCGGAACCTGCGCGACGATGCGCGAGCCGTCGAAGTCGACCTTGCCAAACTCCTGCTGCATCCACGCCGCGGTCGTACCGTCGACGACCGACTGCCGCGACAGACGCACGAAGACGCGGTCGGCGTCATGTTCCTCGCAGAAGTTCATTGCCGCCCGGATCATCCAGCGATCGATGTTCTTCATCATGTGATTGCGCTCGGCTGCCGGCAGGAACTCGGACGGCAGTACCGAGTTGCCCTGTTCGTCGATCATGCGGACGAGCAGGTCGTACATCTTGACCGCATCGCTGCGCAGGCCGGCAATCGGCAGCGACGCCAGCCGGAAGCGATCTTCCATGAGCGCCGACTTGAGGTGCTTGACCCAGATTGCGTCGAACTCCTTCTGTCGCGTGTTCTCGTCGAGCTTCTCGTAGAGCTGCGAGGTGTTGCCGCCTGCGTCCTTGCCGAGCTGCCAGGCATCCACCGTTGCAGCCACCAGCGCCTCGAGGTTCTCGAAGACGTCGCTGACGGGGCAGACGCCAACCGTACAGGTTAGGTGCGTCGAAGCGTCACCCTGACCGAAAGCGTGCTGCTCGATGTGCTTGGCGAGCTGCTTGCCCCAGACGACGGCGTCGTTGGCGTTGCCGCGCTCGAGCAGGACGACGAAAGAGCGTCCCTCGAATCGACCGGCTACGTCGCGCGGGTGCAGGCGCTTGCGCATTTCCTCGGCAAACTGCGCGAGGATTTCCTCCGAGTCGAGATAGCCCACGTTCTTCACGAGATCGCCGAACTTGTCGGGCTTGATGTAGGCGAGCACGTGCAGGCCCGTCTTGGGTTTTCGTGCCAGACGCTTCGTGATGCGCTCGACGAGCTGGGTGCGATGAAACAACAGCGTCGTCGGATCACGCTTCAAGGCATCGTGCACGAGTTTGGTTGGCTCGTTGAGGTTTGAAGGCGGCGGAATGATGACTTGTATGCAGGGCGTGCCGTCGATGTCGACCGCGCGGAAGCGCAGGCTGAGCTTCTCGCCCTCGTCGTGCCCCGCGCGAACGTCGAGCTCGTCGCCGTCATTCCACTTGCCCGCCGCTGTTGCGACGAGCGCGCCCTTGATGGCGGCATGGTGTTCTGCGTCGAAGCTGTCCATGAGCGGAAAGCCGTCGATGTCCTCGAAGCTCTTCAGCTTGAACAGCTTGAGCCAGCTGTCGTTTGCCTCGGTGACGATGCCTTCGGCAACCAGGGCAATCGCATTGACCGACTCCTTCATGTAGGCACGTACCTGCTTGCGGTAGGCCGTGGCCGAGTGCAGCGTCGAATTCAATGCGCGCTCGACGCGCAGCGCACGCAGCTCGCGCGAGACGACGGCCTGTAAGCGTCGTTTGCGCCTCGTTGAAACGAGGTCGCAGGCACCGTGCGCCATGGCTGCCTGGATCGCCTCTTCGCTGGCGTCTTCCGCCAGGGCGATGACAGGTACCTCCGGGTTGAAACGATCCTTTTGCTTGATAACTGCGCGAATCGGGTCGCGATAGCGATCGCAGTTGAGTATGACGAGCTCGACCTGGTGCTCGCCGAGCGTCTCGGTGAAGGTGTTCGGCTGCTCTACCCAGTGGCAGTGCGCGGCATGACCGGCATCACGCAGCGTGCTGTTGATCAGCGCCACGTCATCCTGACTTGCCGACAAGACGGCAATGGAAATGCTGTGCTTTCCGCTCAAATGGAACGACCCTTCGTCGAGGCTACAGCGTGCTGGCAGGCAGCCCGAACATCCGTATTCTGTAAAGCCTTGTCGAGGCTAGCATTCGGCCCCCGGCGACACGGACTCCGGAGGCCCGTTTCGTGACGCGGATCAAGTTTTGTCAGGGAGGGGCGGTCAGGGGGCGCAGTTTTGGCGGCCCTTGCGGGGTACTTCAGGGCCAGGGCCTTCGCGCTGTGGGCGCCGGGGCGCGGTTCCTGTATGATCGCCGCCCTCGAAAACAGCTAGCCGGCAGCCGCCGGCACACGACTATGGCGAGCTACAGCACCAACGAATTCCGCTCCGGGCTGCGTATCCTGATCGGCAACGACCCCTGCGTCATCGTCGAGAACGAATTCGTCAAACCCGGCAAGGGCCAGGCGTTCAACCGGGTTCGAATCAAGAACCTGAAGACCGGCAAGACGGTCGACAAGACGTTCAAGTCCGGCGACAGCGTCGAGGCAGCGGACGTCATGGACACGACGATGCAGTACCTCTACACGGACGGCGAGTTCTGGCACTTCATGGTGGCGGATACCTTCGAGCAGTACGCCGCCGATGACAAGGCCGTGGGCGATGCGAAGGACTGGATCTCGGACGGCGATATCTGCGAGATCACGCTGTTCAACAACTCGCCGCTGATCGTGCAAGCACCGAACTTCGTCGAGCTAGAGATTACTGAAACGGATCCGGGCGTAAAGGGCGATACCGCGAGCGGCGGCGTCAAACCCGCGACGCTGTCAACGGGGGCGGTCGTCAGGGTGCCGCTCTTCGTAGACCAGGGCGAAGTGATCCGTGTCGACACCCGTTCGCGCGAGTACGTCTCACGCGTCAAGTAGTCGCGGCGCTCGCCGCCTCAGGTAATCGCGCCGCTTCGGTCGCGCTGCAGCGCAACGAATTCCTCGCACAGGGCCTCGATGCCGGCCTGGTCGGCGGCGCTGAAACGGTTGAGTACCGGACTGTCGATATCGAGGACGCCCAGCACGTCGCCGTCGGCGACGAGGGGCACGACCAGCTCCGAGCGGGACGCGACATCACAGGCAATATGCCCCGGAAAGGCGTGCACATCCGCGACGCGCTGCGTCGTCGCCGATGCGGCGGCAACACCGCACACGCCGTTGCCGAGATCGATCCTTGCGACGGCCGCGAGACCCTGGAACGGGCCCAGCGCCAGGACGCCGTCTCGCATGACGTAAATGCCTAGCCAGTTGATGTCGTCGAGCGCGTTGTACAGCACGGCAATGAAGTTCGCGGCATTCGCCAGCGGGTCCGTTTCCTCGCCAATCGCCTGCCGGATCTGCGAAGCGATCAGCGCGTAGTTCGTATCAGTCATGAGTCTGTCCAAAGCTGAAGGTGATGACGTCGCGGATCGAGTCCGTGCCCTCGTAGAGCATATGCAGGCGCTCGAAGCCCACGGCAACGCCGGCGCAATCCGGCAGCGGCCCTTGGTCGAGCGCGAGCAGCAGCGCTTCGTCCAGGGGGGGCGTGTGTTGCCCGCTTTGGCGGCGATGCTCGACCTCCCTGGCGAAGCGCTCGCGCTGCACGCTTGCGTCGCGGAGTTCGACGTAGCCGTTCGCCAGTTCCAGCGGGCCGAGAAACACCTCGAAGCGCAGCGCCGCCGAGGCATCATTCGGGTCGAGCCGGGCGAGGGCAGCTTGGCTCGCCGGGTAATGCGTGACGATAGTCAGCGTGTCCGTCGCAAAGGTCGGCGCAACGACCGTGCTCAGGACGAGATCGAGCCACGCATCCCGGTCGTTGCCAAGGCGCTCCGCGAGAGCCTTATCCACACCGGCGATGCGGCCGAGTGCAGCAACGCTGTCCGTGAAGGGATCGACCGCGGCGGCTTCGATAAACGCATCGCGGTAGCTGAGCTGCCGCGTCGGCAGCGGCCGCTCGAGTACCGCGGCAATGAGGTCTGCCGTCTCCCGGGCCATCTGGTCAATGTCAAAGCCGCGCCGATACCATTCGATCAGCGTGAATTCGGGCTCGTGGCGGCGGCCGAGTTCGCCGTCCCGGAAGACGCGCGCAATGGCGAAAACATCCGGATAGCCGGCCGCCAGAAGCCGCTTCATAGCGTACTCGGGCGAGGTGGCGAGATAGAGCGCTCGATCCCGCTGAAGCGCGGCGCGCACCTCGAGACTGTCGATGTTCGGATCACTGGTGGCCGCCGCGCTGAGTGCCGGCACATCGACCTCGAGGATGTTGCGCTCGGCGAAAAACCGGCGCGCGGCGGCGAGTCGTTCGGCGCGCCGCCGCGCCACGTCGGGCCCGGAAGCGGGCCGCCAGTGAAGGGCGCTCACGATGAGGGCTCGCCGATGCGCGTGCCGATCCGCTCTCCCATTCGTACGGTTTTGCCCGTCTCGACGCCGGCGTCCCAGGTCGCGGCGCCGGGCGGCAGCAGCAGGATGACCGTCGATCCCATGTTGAACCAGCCGAGCAGCTCGCCCTTGGCAATAACGGCCGGGTCGGTGGCAATGAGCTCGGCGCTGCCGGCCTTCCGCGGCCTGAGCTCTCCCGTCCACGGCGTCGAGATGCTGCCGACATTCAGCGCGCCGACGAAGATCAGCGCGGCAGGGCCAAAGTCGGTTGCGAAATGCGTGACGAGCCGCTCGTTGCGACGGAACAGTCCGGGCAAATGCCTGACCGTGGCCTCGTTCACGCTGTAAAGGTCGCCCGGGACGTAGTGCAGCGCATCCAGCCTTCCTGCGAACGGCGCGTGCACACGATGGTAGTTATATGGCGCCAGGTAGATGGTGGCGAAGCTGCCGTCCTGCAGCGCACGCGCGCGATCGAGATCCATCGCCAGGAGGTCCTCGAGCGAGTAGTCGAGGCCCTTCGCCTGGAACACGGTGCTGCCGTCGATCGTGCCCGCGGCACTGACGGTGCCATCCACCGGCGACACCAGCGACCGTGCCGACGCGTCGACAGGGCGGGCCGCCTCGTCGAGCTCACGCACGAAGAAATCATTAAAGGTGGCGAAACCCTCCGGAACGGGAGCCTTGACGCCGTCGAGGTCTACCTTGAACGCCGAAACGAATCGCCGGATCAGGAAGTCCTTGATGACAGGCACGCGGATACGCGTGACCGCGTAAACGATGCGGGTCAGCAGGTAGCGCGGCAAGAGGCGCTGCAGCAGGACAAAGAGACGGTCCTTCATCGATCGCTGTCCCCGTCGCCCGGTGCGACGATGCGTGCCTCGACCGACACGAGCAGCGCGTCATCAGAGTAGAAGTTGAGGGTCACCGTGTCGAGGTCGGCGGCAGCTTTCATGAGCATCAGGTGTTTGCCGCCACGCTCGAGCCGCACGCTGTCCCCGGGTGGAATCGTCAAAGCCTCGAGCTTGCGCATGCGCGCGACGCCGTCCTCGATCGTTGATTCGTGCAACTCGACCCGGCCGAACTGGGGGCTCTCGACGCGGGTGATATTGAGGTCACCGGCCGCGTTGTTCGCAATGGTCATATAGCCAGCGCTCATCGCCGGTCGTGGCGGCGTAATCTCGATGTCGCTTACGACGACGGGCGGGCCGGCCGGACGGGAACAGCCGAGGGTGACAAGCGCGACAAGGCCCAAGGTCAGCACAATGCGCATTAGCTGGCTCCGGTAATCAGTGCAAGGTCATGGACCAGGTCGTCCACGTTGAGTGCGCCCGAAAACAGGGCGTGAAATTCGCCGGCCGGATTGATCAGCAGGACGACCGACGAATGATCGACGGTGTAGTCACCCTCGTCGCCGAGCGGCACCTTGCGATAGTAGATGAAGAGCGGTTCGGTCAGCGCCTTGAGTTCGCTGTCCGCACCGGTAAGCCCGAGCGGCGCGTCACCGAAACTCTCTACGTAGTCGGCGAGCGCGTCGACCGTGTCCCGCTCGGGATCGACGCTCACGAGCACAATCCCGGGTATTGCGCTGCCGCCCGCCTTGGCGAGCGTTCGGGTGGCAGTGGTGAGCGTCGCGAGCGTCGTCGGACACACGTCCGGGCAGTGTGTGAAGCCGAAAAACAGCAGGTGCCAATCGCCATCGAACAGCGCCTCGGTCCGGGTCTCACCGCGGTGATCGGTCAGCGTGAAGCCCGGCACCGGGATCGTGTCGGGCAGCACGGTCGCGAGCCGTGGTTCGGCCGTCGACGCGCGCTCGAGGCCAATCGCAAGGTAGAGGCCGGCTGCCAGCGCAACGGCGGCGGCCAGGACAACAAATAGTCGGTTCATGGATTCTGCGTGGCCGCGGTATCGCGGCGCCGGAGTTCAGAGTCTTAATTCTAGCGCGGTTGTCGGGAAGGCGTGATAGATTTGCGCGCCATGCGCGTCGCCGACCTGATCGATTCCACGGCCCGACGCTTCGCGGCAGCGGGCTTGAGCTACGGTCATGGCACCGACAACCCCGTCGACGAAGCGGCCTGGCTCGTGTTCGCCACGCTCGGCCTCGACCACGCCGACGCCGAACGCGCCTATGCGACGCGCGTTGAGGGAGAGGCTGCTGCGCGTATCGAGGCACTCGCCGCGCGACGCATCGACGAACGCATCCCGCTGGCTTACCTCTTGAACGAAGCGTGGTTCGCTGGCCTGCCGTTCTACGTCGACGAGCGCGTGCTCGTACCGCGCTCGCCCTTCGCGGAACTGATTGCCGAGCGCTTCGCGCCGTTCGCGCCGCCGACGATCAGCCGCGCCTGCGACCTGGGGACGGGCAGCGGCTGTATCGCGATCGCCCTGGCAATGGCGTTCCCGGATGCGCGGGTCGATGCCGTCGACGTCTCGGCAGCGGCGCTCGAGGTTGCGAGGAAAAACGTCGACCGCTACGAGCTCGCGGACCGCGTACGCCTCGTCGAGTCGGATTTCTTCGAAGGACTCGAGGGCGAGCGCTATGACCTGATCGTATCGAACCCGCCTTACGTCGACGGTGACGACATGGCGAGCCTGCCCGACGAGTTCCGGCACGAGCCCGAGCTTGGGCTGGCAGCCGGTGAGGACGGTCTCGACAGCGTTGCCGTCATCCTGAGAGACGCATCGCGTTTCTTGAGCAATGATGGAATACTCGTTTGCGAGGTCGGCAACAGCCAGCCCGCGCTGGAAGCGAGCTACCCGGATACGCCGTTCGTCTGGCTCGAGTTCGAGCGTGGCGGTGACGGCGTCTTCCTGCTCGACCAGGCCGGCCTCGCGACCATTACTGACTAAAGGGTAGACGACTCGTGTCGGGAAACAGCTTCGGCCTGAACTTCGTGGTCACAACCTTTGGCGAGAGCCACGGCCTTGCGCTCGGCTGCATCGTCGACGGCTGCCCACCCGGCATGACGCTGTCGGAAAGCGACATCCAGGTGGACCTGGACCGCCGGCGGCCCGGCCGTAACAAGCACACGACGCAGCGCAACGAACCTGACCAGGTGCGTATCCTCTCCGGCACCTTCGAAGGCGTCACGACGGGCACGCCGATAGGCCTGATCGTCGAAAACACCGACCAGCGCTCGAAGGACTACGGCGACATCAAGGACAAGTTCCGCCCCGGTCACGCAGACTACACCTACCACCAGAAATACGGCATTCGCGACTACCGCGGCGGCGGGCGTTCCTCGGCGCGCGAGACGACCATGCGGGTTGCGGCCGGCGCGATTGCGCGCAAGTACCTGAAGGAACGCGCCGGTATAGTGATTCGCGGCTATCTGTCACAGCTCGGGCCCATCCGGCTCGGTCGCGCCGACCTCGACCAGGTCGATGACAACCCTTTCTTCTGTGCCGACCCGGACAGGCTCGACGAACTGGACGCTTTCATGACCGCCCTCCGCGAGGAGGGGGATTCGATCGGTGCGAAGATCAGCGTCGTGGCAACGGGCCTGCCCCCGGGTCTTGGCGAACCGGTCTTCGACAAGCTCGAGGCGGATATCGGCAAGGGCCTCATGAGCATCAACGCGGTCAAGGGCGTCGAGCTTGGCGCCGGCTTTGCGGCCGTCGAGCAGCGCGGCAGCGAACACCGTGACGAGATCGGCCCGGATGGCTTTAACAAGAATGACGCGGGCGGCACGCTCGGCGGTATATCCTCGGGCCAGGAGCTCGTCGCAAGTATTGCTCTGAAGCCGACGAGCAGTATCTCGGTGCCGGGCAAGACGGTCGATACGGCCGGCAAGGAGGCCGAGATCGTGACGAAAGGCCGCCATGATCCCTGCGTTGGCCTTCGCGCCACGCCGATTGCAGAAGCCATGGTGGCCCTGGTGCTCATGGATCATTACTTGCGACACCGGGCGCAGAACGCCGACGTCGCTACCGATACGCCGGTCCTCGGCGGCTAGGGCGCCGGGTAAGAACCGACGCGCGAACAGGAAACGATCATGTCCCGAAAGTTCGATATTGCTGTCGTCGGCGCCACCGGCGTCGTCGGCGAAGCGATGCTGGAGATCCTCGCCGAACGCAAGTTCCCGGTCGGCAAGGTGTATGCGCTCGCGAGCGAGCGTTCGATCGGCCGGACGGTTGCTTTTGGCAATCGCGAGCTCAACGTCGACAACCTCGCCGATTTCGACTTCTCGAGCGTTGCCCTTGCGCTGTTCTCGGCGGGTGCGTCGGTCTCCGCCGAGTTCGCGCCGAAAGCGACGGCGGCGGGCGCCGTGGTCATCGATAACACCTCAGAGTTCCGCTACGACGACGACATTCCGCTCGTCGTTCCCGAGGTGAACCCGGAAGCGATTGCGGAGTACAAAGCGCGAGGCATCATTGCCAACCCGAACTGCTCGACGATCCAGATGGTCGTTGCGCTCAAGCCGATTCACGACCGGGCCCGCATCGAGCGCATCAACGTTGCGACCTACCAGGCGGTATCGGGCGCCGGCCGAAGCGCTATCGAAGAACTCGTGCGGCAGACGACGATGCTCCTGAACGGCCGGCCGCTCGAAATCGAAGGTGCAACGAAACAGATTGCGTTCAACGCCGTACCGCATATCGACAGCTTCGAAGACAACGCCTACACGCGTGAAGAAATGAAGATGGTGTGGGAAACGCAGAAGATCCTGGGTGACGCGAGCATCCGCGTGAACGCCACGGCCGTGCGGATTCCGGCGTTCTACGGCCACTCCGAGGCGATCAATATCGAGACGCGGGACAAGATCAGCGCTGCCGAAGTCCGGGAAATCCTAAGCGCGGCGCCGGGTGTAGAGCTCGTGGACGGGCGGGCAACCGGTGAATATCCGACGGCCGTCACAGAAAGCTCGGGTCACGACCCTGTATATGTAGGCAGGGTGCGAGATGACATATCTCATCCGCGAGGGATAAATCTCTGGGTGGTTGCCGACAACATACGTAAGGGCGCGGCTCTAAATAGCGTCCAAATTGCTGAAATATTGGCGAAAAACCATTTATGAGATATAGTTCGGCGGCAAATGGATTTGCCATAAGATGGCGGGGAATCTTCGTTTGGGTGGCCTCCGCTTGATCTTTGGGGTGTTGGAGAAAATCGTTATGCCGCGACGACTCGTTCGTTACTCGTTGGCGCTTGTCTTGTTACTGTCTTCCCAGGCGTTCGCGCTTGGTCTGGGTGAGATCCGCGTCAACTCCGCTCTCAACGAGCCCTTGCGGGCCGATGTCGAGCTGCTGGCGGCGTCGCCGGAAGAAATCGCGGACCTAAAGGTAGCGCTGGCGTCTGACGCCACGTTTGAGCGCTACGGTCTCGACCGGCCGTATTACCTGAATGAAATCCGTTTTGAGGTCGTCCGCAGTGGTCGCGGCGACGGCAACTCGATCCGCATTACCTCACAGACCCCCATTACCGAGCCGTTCCTGACGTTCCTCGTCGAAGCCACGTGGTCGAGTGGCCGCCTGCTTCGTGAGTACACTGTGCTGCTGGATCCGCCGACCTTCGCGCCGCCGCAGGCGTCGCAGCCGGCACCGGTCGTAACGGCGCCCGAGCGCGCCGAACCCGCTGACAGCGGTCGTATCGAGCGCACCCCGGTGGCACGGCCGGCGCCCGAGCCGGAGCCCGAGGCACCGCCGCAGCCCGTACGTCCGGCAGCGACAACCACGCCGGCGCCGATCGTTGACGAACCTGTGGCCGCCGAGCCGGTCGCTCCGGCACCCGAGCCTCTGCCCGCAGCCGTGGCCGAGGAACCGCCGGCCGTTGATCCAGCGACGTTCTCCCAGACGCCGGGCGGTGACCTTGTCGTCGCCCGCGGCGACACGCTGTGGGGCATTGCGTCGCGCATGCGTCCGGACAGCCGCCTGACGATGAACCAGACCATGCTCGCCATTTACGAGGCCAACCCCGAGGCCTTCGGCGGCAACATGAATTTCCTGCGCGCCGGCGCAAGCCTGCGCATGCCGAGCGCCGACGATATCTTCCGCATCGATCGCGGTGACGCCTTCCGGGAAGCCGAGCGGCAGCACGCTGAATGGGACAGCAACTACCAGCCTGCCCAGGTCGCTACGCCGGAGCCCGAGCCCGCGCCCGTCGAGGTCGAGCCCGAAGCCAGCCTGACGCTGGTACCGCCCGACGAGGACCTGACCGCGGTCGATACGGGCCTCGACAGCGTCGCCGACGCCGAGCCGCTGACGCGCGAGCAGGAAATCCTGGATCGCATTGCCGAGATCGAAGCTGAGGACGTCCCGGCGGATCGCGGCCTGATCGAGATTCGCGACAACGAACTTGCCAACCTGCGCCGTGAGCTCGCCGACATTCGCGGCGAGGTGTATGAGCCGCCGGTCGACGATATGGTGCCGACCGACGACGAGCTGTTCGTCGATGACGAGACCGGCGAGGCGTCCATGGCGGACGACGAGCTGTTCCCGGACTTCGCCGAGGAAACGGCCGACGATGAGGCCGAGGTCGAGCGTCCGGCGCCGACGCCCGTGCGCAGCGCACCATCGCTGGTCGACCAGATCATTGGTTACCTGACGAGCATTTACGCAATCATTGGCGCCGCAGTGCTGGTCGCCGTTGGCGTCCTGCTCTGGTTCCTGCGCCGCCGCGGTGGCGACGACGATCCCGAGAACTGGCAGCCGCTCGAAGCCGGCGATCCCAGCCTCGGCGACTTCGACGACAGTGGCACAGAGTCCCTGCGCGCCCCGGACCGTGACGACGATGCCTTCGTCGTCGAGGAGCAGGAGCCCGTGATTTCCGCTACCGACGTGACGGTCGAAACGCCAGCGATCGCCGCTGCCGCGCCTGCTGATTCTGACCCGACGGGCCAGTTCGACTCGCTCGAGGACACGTTCTCGAGCGAAACAGCGGTCAATCTCGACCAGTCGGACCCGATTGCCGAAGCCGACTTCCACATGGCCTATGGCCTGTACGACCAGGCGGCTGACCTCATAAACGGCGCTATCGACGCCGATCCCGGTCGCCAGGACCTGCTGTCGAAGCTCTGCGAGATCTATTTCGTCTGGGGCAATCGCGATGCCTTCGTCGACGCGGCGACGCGCCTGAAAACCGCCGTGGGCGGCAGCGAATCTGCCGAATGGGACAAGATCGTGATCATGGGCCAGCAGATTGCCGGCGACCACGAACTATTTGCGGGCGCCGGGACGGCGGCGGCAACCAAGGAAATGGACCTGTCCTTCGATGCCGACGAAAGCGACGGCACCGGCGCACTGGACATGGAATTCGGCGACGACAGCGGCGACGATGGCGTTATCGACCTTGGCGCCGAGACGCAGCAGGTCGGGGCCGCCGATGACAACGTCGACTTCCTGTTTGACGACGTTGACAGCAGCAGCAACGACTCCAACGTCATCGATATGGACCTCGAAGCGACGGCAGATTCGCCGACACTCGAATCGTCCCTCGAGCCGAGCATTACCCAGCAGATGCCGTCGGTTGAGTCGACGGCCGAATCCCCGACGCTCGAACTCGGCGCTGGCTCGGAGCTGCCGTCGCTCGACGATACGGACACGGTGCTGTCGATGGACAGCTCGGTAACGGCCGAGATCGATCTCGATGACCTCGGCCTCGACATGGGCGACCTCGATGCGAGCGGCGCCAGCGAGGCGCTGTCTGATACGGGCATCAACGAGGCATTGTCCGACACCGGGATCAACGAAGCGCTGACCGAGGAAATCGGTGACATTACGGGTAAGAATCCCGAGGTGGACCCGGATGCAACTGGCGTCCAGGTCGGGCTTGGCGATATTGATGCCACGGGCCTTGGCGAAGCGCTCGACGTCGATGATGTCCTGTCGCGTACCGGGACCCTGAACCTTGCGCCTGACGAGACCGGCGTGAATCCGATGGTGATGCCTGCTGACGAGGCGACGGACGCGGATATCAACCTCGACGACGACCTGCTTGCCGCCACCGGCAAGACCCAGGTTCTGCCCGAGGACTTCGCCGTACAGACAGCGGCTGGCGACGACGTCAAGCTCAGCGACGACGACGCCACGATGCTGGCCGCGTCGCCGGCCGGACAGACGATCGGTGACGAAGACGCCACGCTCCTGGCAGGGCTCGACGATGACGACGAGGGCGACTTCGATTTTGCGAAGACCGAAGCGCTGCCGGCCGACGCCTTTACAGGCAGCGGCAGTGACATCGAGCAGACCGGCGAATTGCCGGTCGCGAGCACTGACGTCGATCTTGACCTCGACGACCTGACGGCCGCACTCAAGGTGAGTGCCGGTGGTGACACGGTCGACATGCCGGGTAGCGATGCCACGGTGGAGCAACCGCGGCCCGATATGGACGACCCGGCGTCAACGATGTCGCTCGGTCCCGAGGACATGAGCGACGACCTCGACGACGCTCGAACGATGACCGAGGTTGGTACGAAGCTCGACCTTGCCCGCGCCTATGTCGACATGGGTGATCCGGGTGGGGCGCGCAGCATCCTCGAGGAAGTCCTCGACGAGGGTGACGAAGGCCAGCGCCAGCAGGCTCAATCCCTGCTCGATTCACTGCCCGCGTAACGACCCGGACTCCCGTCGATCCGCATGCGACTCGCGGTCGGCATCGAGTACGACGGCACGGCGTACAACGGCTGGCAGCGGCAGAAAACCGGCCTTGGCGTGCAGCAGCGCGTCGAGGAGGCACTCGCCGGGGTTGCCAATCACGATGTCGAGGTTACCTGCGCCGGCCGGACCGATACCGGCGTTCACGCGACCGCCCAGGTAGTCCATTTCGATACGACGAGCCAGCGCTCCGCCCGTGGCTGGCTGCTCGGCGCCAACAGCAATCTCCCTGACGACATTGCCGTCACGTGGGTGACCGACGTGGCGGACGATTTCCACGCGCGCTATTCGGCCACGGCCCGCAGCTACCGCTACTGCATTCTCAATCGCCTCGTGCGATCGGCGATGTTCCGGCATCGCGCCTGGTGGGTGCACAAGCCGCTCGACGCGGCGCGAATGCACGACGCGGCGCAGGCACTGCTTGGTGAACACGATTTCTCGGCGTTTCGCGCCGCGGGCTGCCAGGCGTCCTCGCCGAACCGCTGCGTGACAGCCCTTGCCGTCTCGCGCGACGGCGACTGGGTGACGCTCGATATCACGGCAAACGCTTTTCTGCAGCACATGGTCCGAAACATCACCGGCACCCTTGTCGAGGTTGGCAGCGGCGATAGTCCGCCGTCCGCGGTTGCCCGGGTGCTGGCGTCACGCGACCGCCGCGAGGCCGGCGTGGCCGCGCCGCCTCAGGGGCTTACGCTCGTCGCCGTGGAATACCCGGCGTCGCTCGAGTTGCCGGCGCCGCCCGAGCCTGTAAACTTCCTGCCATGAGCTGGTTCGAGAAACTGATGCCGTCGCGCATCAGCACGGAAAAACGCACGCGATCGGTACCGGAAGGCGTCTGGATCAAGTGCGAGCGCTGCGACGCGCAGCTGTACCGGAACGAGCTCGAGCGCAATATGCGCGTTTGCCCGAAGTGCAACTATCACATGCGCATCGGTGCCCGCGAGCGCATCGCTTTCTTCCTCGACCCGGACTCGGTGCAGGAGATTGGCGCGGAGCTCGCGCCAAAAGACCCACTCAGGTTCCGCGACAGCAAGCGCTATCGTGATCGTATTGTCACGGCGCAGAAGAACACGGGTGAAAAGGATGCGCTCGTGGCGGTCTCGGGCGCTCTGCTCGGTCGTCCCGTCGTCGTCTGCGCGTTCGAGTTTCGCTTCATGGGCGGCTCGATGGGTTCGGTCGTGGGCGAACGTTTCTCGCGCGCTGCGCGCTACGCGGCTGACAGCAGCATGCCGCTGATTGCGTTTTCGGCGAGCGGCGGGGCGCGCATGCAGGAAGCGCTGTTCTCGCTCCTGCAGATGGCCAAGACCTCCGCGGCACTCGCCATGCTGGCCGAGAAACGCGTGCCGTACGTATCCGTGCTCACCGACCCGACGACCGGCGGCGTGTCGGCGAGCCTTGCCATGCTCGGCGATGTCAACGTGGCCGAGCCGGGCGCGCTGATCGGCTTTGCCGGGCCGCGGGTCATCGAGCAGACGGTGCGCCAGACGCTGCCCGAGGGTTTCCAGCGCAGCGAGTTCCTGCTGGATCACGGCGCTATCGACATGATCGTTGACCGGCGCGAGCTGCGCACGGAGCTCTCGGATCTCATCGCCAAATTCGAGAAGCGGCCGAGCCCCGCCGCCAGCAACTGACGAGCGCAATGTCCCGACCCTCGCTGGCGGACTGGCTGGTCCGCCTCGAATCCGTGACCAAGGACGAGATGATGCTCGGTCTCGAGCGCGTCTCGACCGTGCTCTCGCGCCTGCCGTCCGAGCGGCCCGGGACGGTGCTGCACATTGCCGGAACCAACGGCAAGGGCTCAACCGTGGCAATGCTCGATGCGCTGTTTCGCGGCGCGAACTTCTCGACGGGCTGCTACACCTCACCGCATCTCGTTCATTACAACGAGCGCATCCTCGTCGACGGAACGCCCGCCAGCGACGACGAGATCGTCACGGCGTTCGAGACGATCGAGGCGGCGCGCGGCGACATCCCGCTGACTTACTTCGAGTTCGGCACGCTGGCGGCGCTGCTCGTCTTCCTGGCCCGCGGCGTTGACGTGGCGCTGTTCGAGATCGGCCTCGGCGGCCGGCTCGACGCCGTCAACGCGATCGAGCCGGACGGCGGTGTGATTACGAGTATTGCCCTGGATCACCAGGGCTGGCTTGGCGATACGCTCGAGGCCATCGGCCGCGAGAAGGCGGGCATTCTGCGCCTCGGCAAGCCGTTCGTGTATTCGGCGCCTGCGCGCCCGGTGTCCATCGATGAAACCGCGGGCTCAACCGGCGCGCGGCTCCTGGCGGCCGGTCGGGACTTCGAGGCGCTGCGAAACGACGACAGCTGGGACTTCGTCGGCGTGGAGCGTCGGCTCGACGGTCTCGACCTGCCGGCCTTGCCGGGCGACTTCCAGGTGGACAACGCCGCCGGTGCCCTTGCGCTGCTCGAGGCGACCGGCTTCGATGCCTTGCTCACGACCGACGGGATCAACGCGGCGATCGGCACCGTGGCGTTAATGGGACGATCCGCGATCATTGTCGACGAGGCAGAGCGGCGCTGGCGTTTCGACGTTGCACACAATCCGGCGGCGGCCGAGGCGCTTGCTTCGATCATCGACAGCGAGCCCCGCCGGCATCGCGTCGCGATTACCGGGATGCTCGGTGACAAGGACGTCGAGGGCGTCGTGTCGGTGCTGGCACCTCGGGTGGATCAGTGGATTGCGCTCGCGCCCGAGAGCGACCGGGCGATTCCTGCTGCAGAGCTCGCACGACGCATCGCGAATACGACCAATCGCCACTGCCGCATAGCGGCGGGCCTCGACGAAGCGATCGCGGCAGCGCTGGACGCGCCGGCAGATGCGGAGATTCTTGTCGTCGGGAGTTTCAGCACCGTGGGGCCGGTGCTCGAGCGTCTCCGGATCGAGCCCTTCGGTCCGGCCACGCGTGGTCTATAATCCCCGCCTTCTGTTACCGGTCGAAAGCTGATCCCGAGATGGACCGAGCCCTCAAAGAGCGCATTATTGGCGCGATCGTCCTCGTTGCCGTTGTCGTCCTCGTCGTCCCTGTCTTCCTCGACGGGCCGTCGAACGATGCCGATATCGTTAGCCAGCCGATCACGCTGCCCGGGCAGGCAGCCGACGGTACCCGGACGGTCGTACTCGACCGGGACCGACGGGAACCTGTCCCAATGGCCAGCGACCCGGAGCCTGTCGCCGCAACGCCGCCGCCCGTCGAGGCGTCAGCCGCTGACGAGCCGGAAGCGCCGATCGCTCTCGAGCCTGCGCCTGCGCCGGTGACCGACGAGTCGGCAACAGCCGTTACGGCCAGCGAGGCGCCGGCAGACGAACCGGAGGCGGCAGACGAACAGGAGGCGGCAGACGAACCGGAGGCGGCCGCCGAGCCCGAGCGACAAGCGGCAGCACCCACCCGATCGACGACGGGCATGTGGGCCGTACAGCTCGGCAGCTTCTCCAACGAAGCGAATGCCGAGCGTCTCGCCGCCGGTCTTCGCCAGCAGGGCTTCGCGGCGTTCCTGAGCAAGCTCGACACGGACAACGGCCAGCTGCACCGGGTCCGGGTCGGTCCACAGCGCGACCGCGAGAGCGCCGAGACGATGGCTGGACGGCTGAAGCAGGCCGGTCACAAAGGGCAGGTCGTACCGCACCCCTGACGCTCCACGCAACGGCCCCGGCTTCTGTTAGAATCCGCCCCGCAGCGCCACTGCTATCCGGAATACCATCCACCAGCCCGAATGCCGATCATCGATATCATCATAGGCGTAGCCATCGCCCTGTCGGTCGTCGTTGGCTTCATCCGCGGTTTCGTCAAGGAGGCGCTGTCGATCGCCTCGCTGCTGTTCGCAATCTGGGCTTCCCTGTACTTTGGCCCCAGCGTTGGCACGGTCTCGGATTCCTGGCTGCAGGGTCCGGAACTGCAGACCTGGTTTGGTCGCATCCTCGTTTTCGTGGTGCTGATCTCCATTGGTGGCCTCGTCGAGTGGGCGGTCTCCAAGGCCGTCAAGATGACGGTGCTCGGTGGCGCAGACCGCTTCGCCGGTGCGCTGTTCGGCCTGTTGCGTGGCATACTGCTCACGGCCGTCGGGGTCATGGGTGGGCAGTTTGCCGGCTTCGACAACGACCGCTGGTGGGAAAGCTCGGCGCTGATTCCGCATTTCGCGGTCGTCGCCGAATGGATCGAGCAGATGGCGCCAAAGGGCTACGACCTCATCATTCCGGATGAGCCGGCAAAAGAACTTCCGATTGACCTGCCCGGCATGAGCTCACGGGCAATTGCGGGGACGGGGACCAGAGCATGTGCGGCTTAGTTGGCATCGTTAGCCAGGAACCGGTTAACCAGGCGCTGTACGACGCGCTGACGGTCATGCAGCATCGCGGCCAGGACGCCGCGGGCATCGTTACGTGGAGCGAAGACGGGCTGCACCAGCGTCGCAGTAACGGTCTCGTACGCGACGTCTTCCGGACGCGGCACATGGTGAAGCTGCGCGGCAACGTGGGTGTCGGCCATGTCCGCTATCCAACGGCCGGCGGGTCGCGTTCGTCTGAAGCGCAGCCGTTCTACGTGAACTCACCCTATGGTCTCTGCCTCGCGCACAACGGCAACCTCGTCAATCACGAGGAGCTCACCGACCACCTCGTCCGTGAAGACCGCCGGCACCTTTCGACGACCTCGGATTCCGAGGTGCTCCTGAACGTGTTCGCCCACGAGCTGCACGTCCGCGCCAACGGTCACCCGACCGCCGAGCAGGTCTTCGGTGCTGTCGAAGCCGTGCACCGGCGCTGCAAGGGTGGCTACGCGGTCGTCGTCATGATCATTGGCTTCGGCATTGTCGCGTTCCGCGATCCGAACGGCATTCGGCCGCTGGTCCTCGGCAAGCGCAGCTCGAGCAACGGCGAGGATTACATGGTGGCCTCCGAGAGCGTTGCGCTCGATATCCTGCAGTTCGAACGGCTGCGCGATGTTGCGCCCGGCGAGACGATCGTCGTCGAGAATTCGGGCAAGTTCCACCAGCAGGATTTCTCCGGGCCGACCCGTCATACCCCGTGCATTTTCGAGTACGTGTATTTCGCAAGGCCGGACTCGATCCTCGACGATATCTCCGTGTACAAGGCCCGGCTACGCATGGGCGAAGAGCTCGCAGGTAAGATCGTGCGCGAATTCCGCGATCATGATATCGACGTGGTTATCCCGATTCCCGACACGAGCCGCACTGCGGCGCTGCAGGTGGCCTACCACCTGGGCGTCAAGTACCGCGAAGGCTTCATCAAGAATCGCTACATTGGCCGGACCTTCATCATGCCCGGCCAGGCCGAGCGCCAGAAGTCGGTGCGCCGCAAGCTCAACGCCATCGACCTCGAGTTTCGCAAGAAGAACGTCCTGCTTGTCGATGATTCCATCGTTCGGGGCACGACGTCGCGGCAGATCATCCGTCTCGCGCGCGAGGCGGGGGCCCGCAAGGTGTATTTCGCGTCGGCGGCGCCGCCGGTTCGCTATCCGAACGTTTACGGCATCGATATGCCGGCGGCGTCCGAGCTGATCGCGAACGGCCGCAGCGACAAGGAAATCGAGGCGGCCATCGGCGCCGACCGGCTGATCTACCAGGACCTGCACGGCCTCGTCCGCTCGGTGCGTCACGACAACTCGAGTATCAAGGACTTCGATGCCTCTTGCTTCTCCGGCGAGTACATTACCGGCGACGTCTCCGAGGAGTACCTCGTCGAGCTCGAGCGACGCCGCAACGATGCGGCCAAAGAGAAGCGCAAGTCGCGGCGAAAGCAGCGTCAGGATGATGGTACGCCGGGCGCGGCTGTTGGCATGTAGCCGGCCCGGCCGGTTGACGCCATGAGCGTCAAGGTCATGATCATCGACGGCTGCGCGAAATTCCGCGGCCTGCTCATGCATCACGTGACCACCCACTGGCCCGACGCGATTATTTCCGCCTACGATCCCACGACGGCCGGGCACCTGCCCGACGAATTCTCGGGCGCCGGCAACGATATCATTCTTCTCGGCGACGAGCATGGTGAGCGCGCCGGCCTCGACGAGCTGCGTCGCTGCACGCGCGTCGATGGCTTTCCTCCCGTTGTGTATTTTGGCCCGAACGATGAGAAACACGCGGCGATCAAGGCGCGCGCGGATGCGTTCTTCGAGCGCGGCAAGATCCGTCACGACGCGCTGGCCGTGCGACTGGCGGATATTCTTGCGGCGAGGGAACGCGTGGCTTCCACGGGCTCGCTGTTCGTCGGCGATGAGCGCACGGGCATCATGCCGCTCATCAAGGGCTACCGATTCATTAAGAAGCTCTCGGCCTCGTCACACTCGTCGGTCTATCTCGCCGAACGGCAGACGACGGAGCAGAAAGTCGTGCTCAAGGTCCTGCGCCAGGTGCCCGATCTTGCTGATGGTATCGGTGCTTTCGACCGCTTCCTGCAGGAGTATGAGCTGATCGCGGATCTCGATCACCCAAACATCGTCAGGATCTATGATCTTGGTGTCGGTGACGACCATGCGCACATTGCGATGGAGTACCTCGATGGGGGTGATCTCAGGCAGCGCATGGAGCAGGGCATTCGCAGTAGCGAAGCCGTCGGTTACCTCAGGCAGATCGCCAGCGCGCTCGCACGAATCCACGAGGTCGGCATCCTGCACCGGGACCTCAAGCCCGGCAACATCATGCTGCGCGGTGACGGCAGCGTGGCACTGATCGATTTCGGGCTCGCGAAGCGTATGCGGCTGCGCCTCGAGATCACAGGACAGGGTGAGATATTCGGCACGCCGTACTACATGAGTCCGGAGCAGGGTCATGCGGGAGACGTCGACGCGCGTTCCGACATCTACAGCCTCGGCATCATCTTCTACGAGATGCTGACCGGCGAGAAGCCCTTCCGGGCAGATACGGCGCTCGGTATCGTGTACCTTCACGCCAACGCACCGGTGCCCCTGTTGCCCGTGCGGTTCGCCGAATACCAGGCCCTTCTGAATATGATGCTTGCGAAGAAACCCGAGAACCGCCTTCAGAGTGCCGCGGAGGTGAGCGAATGGCTGTGAGCGCACGCCATATCGATATCGCTCAGCCTGTCGTCGAGTTTCTCGACGTGGCGACGCCCGACGCCTGGATCAAGGAGGCGGCCGGCCGCATTCCTGAGCTCCTGCTCGATCACGCCAACTGCGAACTCAAGGCGGCATCGACGGCGCTCGGCTTCCTGTACCGCTACCCGGAGCGCGGGGCGCTCGCACAGCGGATGTCGCGGCTGGCGCGGGAGGAGCTTCGACACTTCGAGCAGGTGCGGGCGATCATGGAAGAGATGGGGATTCCCTTTAAACGCCTTTCGGCGTCGCGTTACGCCGGAGGCTTGCGCGATTCGGTGCGCGAGCAGGAGCCGCTGAAGCTCTTCGACCTGCTCTTGATCGGCGCACTGATCGAGGCGCGTTCTTGCGAGCGTTTCGCCCGCATTGCGCCAAGGCTGCCGGACAGACTCTGTCGCTTCTACAACGGGCTCCTGGCATCGGAAGCCCGGCACTTCCAGCACTACCTCGCGTTCGCGAAAACAGAGTGTGATGTCGGGGACGAGGCGTTCGAGGATCGACTGGCCGCGCTCAAGTCAATTGAGGCGGAGCTTGTCACGAGCCCTGATCCCGAGTTCCGCTTTCACTCGGGCATGCCGTCGTAGTGACTGACGCTCGAGCCTAGCGGGAGTAACGCTGACGCAGCGCTTCGCGAAGCCGGAGTCGCTCGGCGTACTCCTCGCCGAATTGTTCGGGCGACGTGCCATCCCACACCTGGGCATAGACGCGGAGCTTGTTTCCGCCATAGATCTTCGCGAGATCTTCATTCGTATACCCGCGAGACCAGAGTTCGTCGGTGATCGCGGCCAGAGTCTTGGCCAACTCGCCGTTACCGGTCGCGCCCTTGTTGAAGGCGTCGATCATGTAGCCGCCATCGGCATACATGTCGGCGTTCTTGGTCGCGAAGTCAACGACCAGCGCGGTCGAGAACATGTCGTCGGTGGCTATGCCAACGTGATCGACGCCGACGAGCTTGACGTAGTAGTCGATCATATCGGCTGCCTGCCTGGGGCTGATGTCCTCGGGCCAGACGCCATCCATCATCCACTCCGTGAAGGTTGGCGAGACATACCCGCCGGATGCCGCAGCGCGCAGTGCTTCGTCGTCCGGGATCGCGCGGTAACAGCCACGGGGCGTCGCCTTTGCCTCGTCCTCGTACAGCCCCGCTGGAACCGAGTGCGTGTAAACGAACGGCACGCCCGGATAGTGCTCCTCCATGTAGTCCATGGCATCGTTCGCGGTCCTCGAGCCTGTGTGGCTGAGATCGAGGAGAATGCCAAAGCGGACGAGCTCATCAATGACAGCCCGGCCCCAGTCGGTCAGGCCGATATCCTCTTCGTTGTAGGCGGCGAGCTGTCCCGAGCCGGTCCTGAAGGTGTCGTTATAAGCCAGGATCATGCTCTTGATGCCCATGTCCTTGAGCAGCGCGACTCTCTTGAGATCGTCGTTCAGGATCGTCGCCGTCTGGCTGTTCCAGATGACCGCCGTCTTGCCATGGATATGCGCGGCTTCGATGTCGCGCGTGTTGTGCACGATCTGGAATTTGTCGGGCTGCTCGGCCATTGCCGCACGAAAGTGGTAATGCTGCTCCAACAGCACGTCGAAGTTCATGTCGGCGGCGGCCAGCGTCATTTCATGGCCGGTAATGCCGTTTTCCCGCGCCAGGGCAAAGTAGTCGTGAAGCTGCGCGTAGTCGGTCCATCCCGTTCCATAGGGACTGGCGAGCATGCCAATCACTATTGTGTCTTTGACAAACTGTTTTGCCTTTTCCGACGCCGGCCAGGTCTTGCTCTCCACACTGGCATGCGTGGTGCCGGCAAGCAGCACGAGCAGCAGCCCGGTCGATAGTAGCTTCCTCGCGCTGCGCGCCCCTACCTGCTTAGTCATAGCAATCCCTAGTCCTAATGTACCTGCGAAAACCCTCTCACAGAGCGTACTACATCGCCTATTTGTCGTGGCGGTCCGGAGTCGGGGTTGTCTAGAGGATCAGGATTGCCCGGACTCCAAATACCCAAATCGAACTCCGGCTCTGGTTGTTCGCCGGATTAAAGATGACCTGCGCGTCAGCCAGCAGCGAGAGTTCACGCGATACCTGGAACTTGTACGAGGTCTCCAGAACGGTCTCGTCGTCGAGGCCGGCGCCAAAGGTCTCTTCCGACGGTTTGGCCCAGCCGGCTCCGAGCGTCCAGGTTTCCCCGCGCGGTCTCGCGATTTCGACACCTGCGCTGAGCGACCGTTCTGCTGCAACGCCTGCGCCACCGTCGGAATCGCCGAAGCGAACGAAGGGGAAATAGGTATCGTTGAGCTTCCATGCAGCGCTGACGGCCCAACCGCTGCCCTTCGACACGCCGGCGACGGATCGCGCATCCTTGTTCCAGTAGGTGAACTGGACGAGCTTCTTCTTGCGATCGGCAAAAGAGGGCGTCCAGCCTGCCTCGACGGCAGTCAGCCACTCGCCTTCCTGCACAGTGTCAAAGTCAAACTCGCCGCTTGTCGCGTTCGCGTCATGGATTTGCGCACCCAGCCATACGTTGTCGGTCACCATGCCTTTGACGACGCCGCCGAGTGCGCCGATTCCCGTCGTCGGCAGCGTCGGGTTCAGGATGAACGAACGGTTAAGGAAACCTCTCGAGAAGGTCTGGAACGGAAAGGCGTCGAGGTACACGTCGAAGGCGAGACGCCCGACTGCGTAGCCGGCGCGCCCGTTCGCGAATCCCTGTGTCCAGTTAAGAACCGCGAGATCGAGGTCGAAGCTCTCCGAGTAGGCGAAGCCGGGTGCGAGCGCAGCAATTCCCGTGGCGCCGCCCAGCGATCCCGGTGCCTGGAAGTCGAACAGGTTGGAACGACTCTCGAAGCGCCACTCGACCCGGCCAAGATTGCCGTTGTCGTTTTGCCATGCTGTCCAGGTGCCGAGGAATCGAAATATCGTCCCGAGTGCATTGTCGTCCTCGCCCGGAAGGCTGTCGCTGGCCTGCTGGAATAGTCCGTAGTACTGCAGGCCAAACGATACGCCGTAGTCGTCGTTGACCTGCCGCTTCCAGTCGAAGTAGCCATCGAACAGCGGCCACTCGTACAGCGAGTCACGCAGTTCGTCGCCGCGCTTGAGCTGGCCCTGCACACCTTCGGGTCCGCCGATGTCGAGCTGCTCGGTGTAGCCGGCACGTCCGTCGGCGGTTTCCTGGGCGCTTGCCGACACCCAGCCCAGCAGGGCCATCCACAGCAGCAGGTACTTGGCTTTCATGGCTTTGGTCCTCAAAACGTCGCTCGCGCACGCAGGTTGAACATCCAGATTGTCGATTCGGCCGGATTGATTGCCGGATCGCGGATGTACTGAATATCGGCTGTGAGCGCCAGGTTCTTTCCTGCCGCCGCGCGATAGAACACCTCGAGCGCAAACTGGTCATCCAGCCCGGGACCGAAGGTTGTGCTGTTTGGCGTGCTCCAGTTGATTCCGGCGCCAAGCAGACCATCGAACGCCTCGGTCTTGTAGCCAACACCGGTACTCAGCGACCGTTCGAGCAGGGAACCGCCGTCCTCGGCGTAGCCGCCGCGTACGAAGGGCATCCATTGATCGTCGATGAAGCGTGAGGCGGAGAAGTTAATTCCCCAGCCTGACGGTACATCTGCGGCTTCCTGCCGATCCTTGTGCCAGAGCGTGACGTGGTAGTTGTCGAGAATCAGGCGCTCGGGTGAGGACGTATAGCCAATTTCGACGCTCGTGAAGTACTCATTGTCGCTGAAGAAGTTGTCGAAGCCTCGCAGCGGATCCGATGGATCGCCGTTGGTATCCGTAATGCCGCCGATCACGTACCAGTTGTCGGTTAGCAGCGTGCCGAAGGCGATGCCTACGGCTGCGTCATTCGGCAAGCCGATCGTTGCGCTTCCGGTCGAGAAGGCAAAATTCATGAAGTGCAGCCAGGGACTCGCAAGCGCGTAGACGTCGAGGTAATCCGTCGGGTCGAGAACCCCGGCCGTAATCGTCGTCCGGCCGCCGTTGAGGCGCTGGCGCCAGAACAGGTTCTGGGTTCGGAAGTTGTCGTCCCGGAAGGGCGGTTCCTGAAGGCCGACGTAGCCAATCTGGCCGAGCGAGAAGTCGAACGGCGCGATGTCTCCGTAGGCATGGCGGTGCTCGAACTTCCAGACCAGCGTGCCGCCGTCGATATTGAAAAGGTCATAGGTCCCGAAAATACGCGCTATTCCGCCCGATGCATTCTCGTCATCGAAGGTCTCGTTCGCGGTCAGGAAGACACTTGTGTAGTCGAGGTTCAATACCAGGCCGTAATCGTCCTTGAGACCCTGCTTCCAGGCTGCCCATTGGTCGCCGAAATCGTAGACGACCTGGTTCTCAACCGCGTTTGGGCTGCCGAACGCCGGGATGCCCTTGTCCTGGGCGTGGCTGCCGGCACCTGCAAGTAGCAACAGTGTGCCGATGAAGACAGTCTTCATGGGTTCAAGCCTCTTGCTGGAAGTCCAGGCCCCTGCCTGGGCCCGGTACGGTTTCGCACGCCGGCGAGCAGCTGCCCGCGCCCGCGCAAGACTATAGCGAATCTGCGTACATAACTTTGCATATTTGTCCTAGAATGAGGCGGTCCCGACGAAATTGCATAGTCTCTCGGCGGTATCCACTGCTATCTTGAATTCGCGCGGAGGGCCTCCGTTGTCTACCTCGGATACAAGAAAAGACCGCGCTCTCCCGCTCGTGCGACTGAGCGCTGCAAACCCGTTTCTCATCGAACTGGAGCGCCACGAGTGCGATACGTCCACAATGCTTGCCGAGCTGGGGTTGCCGACCGATGTGCCGGCGTCTCCAGAGGTGTTTATTGCTCTGCCGACGATGTACGCGCTGGTCGAACGAACCGCCGAGCTATCCGGTGACAGCGATTTTGGTTTCAAGGTCGGGGCCACACTCGAGGTGCAGCAGTGGGACCCGTTCCGAGAGGCGGCCGCCAGCGCGACAACGGTGGGTGATTTGCTAACAGGCTTTGTAATGACGTCGGCTCAGCATTCTGCGACGCGATTCTTCCTCGATATCGGCTCCGAACGCGCGACGTTTCGTATGCAGCGACCGCTCGAGCCGCAGGTGCGCCCCGCCCAGAACGACGCCTTCTACGCGGGCATGATCAGTCGGATTCTCGAGGTCTCAACGCCGCAGTTCGACCCGAAGAAGGTCCTCGCCAAAGTCTGTGATCCGTCAGCGATTCCGGAATCCAGGCTGGTGGGCCGCGTGGCCGAGCAAAACAAGCAAGGCGCCAGCGTGTCCTTTCCTGCGTACTGGCTTCGTGGCCCCTTCCGCTCGAGTTCCGATGAAGCCCGGGCGATCGAGACCGCCGGCTTGCCTGACGACTTCTTCCAGAACCTTTGGATTGCGTGGACGCCGCATCTTGCCGATGACCGCCTGTCCGCGGAGAAAGCAGCCAGTTTATGCGGTTACAGCCGTCGCCGGCTTTCGAGCTTGTTGCGCGAACGTGGCACGACGATTGGCAAGGAAGTCGCGAGCCTGCGTGCACGCCACGCGATCAACCGTTTGACAGAGAGCAAGGATGCCATCGCGAGCATTGGACTCGAGGTGGGCTATCCGGACCCGGCGGTTTTCGCTCGCGCCTTCAGGAGCTGGACAGGTAAGTCCCCGATGGAATACCGGCAGCAGCACGGATCCACAGGTCTTCCGGAGTCGGAGGATGTCCGTTGATTAGAGCGACCCTACTGCTGATGTCCCTTGCGGGGATGATTGCCGGCTGCGCAGGCGTCAAGGAAAAGCAGGAGTACCTGATGCCGACGCCGGTCCTGTATTCGGCGGCCGAGCTCGATCCGTTCGCGCACCTGCCGGACGAAGAAATGCGGCCCGAGCTGCCGGTCTTCTATGCAACTAACAGGATCCCGGACGGCACAGCCGACGACCCGCAGTACAGCAATGGCATTGGTACCGTGCTGCATCTCGGCGAGACCGCGATCCGCTTCGGTGGTGACGACATGACGTGGCCGAAGCTCGACGCAGCTTCACGGACGCCACCGCCTGATATCTCGGGCAAGCAGGGCTTTCGTGATCCCGAAATACCGCTGTACGTTGTCGCGACCCGTGAGTTTGCCTCGTGGGACACCGCAGCCGGCATTCCGGGCACGATGAGCGACGGCGAAAAGGTCTTCGCGGAGGCGATCAACGCCCGGCTGGCACGGGTTCGCGACAAGCAACTGATTCTCTACGTGCATGGCGCCAAGCAGAACTTCTACAGTTCGGCGGTATTTACCGCGCAGGTGAATCACTTCCTCGGCCGTGATCTAGTCGGCGTGGGATTCGCCTGGCCGACACACCAGGACATCATTGAATACGGCATCGGTGTGGATGTCGCCCGCGCAAAGAAGTCGGCGGAACCGCTGGCCGAGTTCATCGAGTTTCTCGCTGACCACACGGACGCTGAGCGCATCAACATTGTGTGCTGGAGCGCAGGTGGCCGTGTCACCTCGCGCGCGCTCGTCAAGCTGCGCGAGCGTTATTCGGACCTAAACAGCCAGGGCTTGCTGGAGAAGTTTCGCCTGGGCGTCGTCATGTTTGCGGCCGCTGACGTGCCGAAGGACGATTTCCGGGAACGCTTGCCGGCGATCCACGAGATGTCCGGCCGCGTGACAATCATGATGTCTGATGAAGACGGTGCGCTGAATTTCGGCCAGAAGTACATGGGCGGCGGCCAGCGAATTGGCCAGGTTGGTGAGGAGGTTGACCCGGAGTTCGCTGGCCTCGTCGCGGATCTCGACCGGCTCGAGGTCATCAATGTATCGCATTTTCAGGAGGATCGCGGTTTCGACATTACCGGCCACAACTACTGGTTCGCGCACGCGTGGACCAATACCGACGTGTTGCTGAATATCCGCACCTATTTGAGTGCTGCAGAGCGTGGACTCGAGCCGACCGGCCTCGACAAGGTCTGGGGATTTACACCGGACTATCCCGAACGTGTGGACACTGTTGTTGATGGTTGGGTGGAAGAGCAACCCCATGAAGATCGCCAATGGCTGAGCGACAGGCAGTAGCTGGCCGGCAAACACGGAACACAATCCAAAAGAGAATTGCTTAGCAATGAATCTCGAACTTGCATCGCAGTACAGAAGAACACCTTTCAAGGAGCGCCTCATGAACCTGATGTCCCGTAGAGGTATTACCGCATTCGCTGCAGTGATCCTCGCTGCCTGCGCACCGCCCGCTGCGGAGCAGTCGGTCGCCAGCGAGCGCGTCGAGAGACGGCCATTCCCCGCCAAGCCCGCGGTGAATACCGACGCCATGATCTGGCGTTTCATCGGTCCGATAAACAGCAATCGAGGCTCGGATGTGGTTGGGCACCCCACTGACAAAATGCGGTTCTACTGGGCCGCCTCGGGTGGCCTATGGGAGACTACCGACGCAGGTCTGACCTGGATGCCACGGGGCGATGAAGCTTTCGGCAGCAGTTCGGTCGGCGCTATCGGCATGTCGCTGAGTAACCCCGACATCATGTACGTGGGCATGGGCGAGCCCCAGATGCGCAACAACGTCGCCTGGGGTGACGGGGTCTACAAGACGACCGATGGTGGAAAGACCTGGACGCACCTGGGCCTGGAGGAGACCCGCCATATCTCACAGATCCGTGTACACCCAACGAATCCGGACATCGCTTATGTCGGCGCTTTTGGACATGCTTTCGGCCCGAACAAGGAGCGCGGGGTTTACAAGACAAGCGATGGCGGGGAGACCTGGGAGCAGGTGCTCTTCAAGAGCGAGAAAGCGGGTGTTATCGATCTGATCATGAACCCGGCCGACCCGGATGAACTCTACGCGGCGATGTGGGAGTTCGAGCGCAGGGCGTGGGGTCCAAAGACGGCCGGTCCCGACAGCGGCCTGTGGAAGACCACCGATGGCGGCAAAACATGGACCGAGTTCACTTACGCCAGCGGCCTGCCCGAGGGTGGTCGCGGCCGTACGGGCCTGACCATGTCGGCGGCGGACCCGGACCGGGTCTATGCGCTGATCGATTCGGAAACCGCGCCTGGACTCTATCGGTCCAACGATCGCGGCGAGAATTGGACACTGGTGTCCAACTACTTCCAGATCATTGGCCGACCCTTCTACTATTCGCACATTATTGCGGACCACGGAGACGCCGACGCTCTTTGGAGCCCCAACAACCGCCTTTTCGCATCTTCAGATGGGGGCAAGACCTGGGTAATCGAGCCGGGTATCAAGGACGATTTCCACGACGCCTGGATCGACCCTAACGACCCAAATCGAATGGTCGTCACCAATGACGGCGGCGTTCAGGTGACCCTTAACGGCGGTCTTACCTGGTCCGAGCAGTACACCCAGAAAGTCTCCCAGTTCTATCAGATCGCCGTCGATAACGACTTTCCCTATAACGTGTATTCCACGTCTCAGGACATTGCGTCCTACAAAGTGCCCAGCGCGTCGCGCTGGGGTGGGATCTCCGGTTACGAGACCACGGTCGTTGGCAACGGAGAAACGGGTGCGGTAGTCCCGCATCCTACGGACCCGGATATTGTCTACACCGTGGGTACGGCATCGCCTATTGGCCCCGGGGGTTCCTTCGTCAAGAACAACCTGGCCACGGGGCAGAACGAACACCGGAACCTGTACCCGGCGCCCGCCTTTGGCCTCGATCTGAAGGACCTCGAGGACCGAATTCAATGGGATCTTAGTTTCATTCACTCGGTTCACGAGCCTGGCACGTTCTATACGGCTTCCCAGCGCGTTTGGCGGAGCCGGGATGAGGGCATGAGCTGGGAGCCGATCAGCGGCGACCTGACGAATAACGAGCCGGACAAGCAGGTCCGTGCTGGATCAGACTGGCTGCCGGAGTATTTTGGACAGGAGTACTACAGCACGATCAGCCGGCTCGCCGAATCGCCGGTGAAAAAGGGCATCCTCTGGACGGGCTCAGACGACGGCAAGATCTTTGTGTCCACGAACAACGGCAGGTCGTGGAACGATCGCTCTATTCCCAACCTGCCCGCCAATGGTTTTGTGCGCGGTCTGGAAGCGTCGCCCCACGATGCGGGCACAGCCTACGTGGCGATCACCCGCTACAACACGGCGGATGACATTGCACCCTATGTCTACAAGACGAGCGACTACGGAGAGACCTGGACCAACATCAATGGCGATCTGGCGGCCGACAAGACCACGTTTGCCGTGCGTGAAGATCCGAAGAAACAGGGCGTCCTCTATCTCGGTACCCACACGGGCGTAATGGTGTCGATCGACGATGGGGCCAGCTGGCAGTCGCTGCAATTCCGTCTGCCCGCCGTGCCGGTCTACGACTTGCTGGTCAAGGACAATGACCTTGTGATTGGTACCAATGGGCGCGGGCTTTGGGTTCTGGATAACCTGACTCCCGTCCGCGAAGCTGCCGAGACCAGCGACGGTAAAGGCCACTTGTTGTCGGTACAGGATCACACCCGCTTTGGCTACTCCTGGTGGATACCTTACGCGCCCGGCGGCGATCCAGGGGACAAGAAAAAGTACTTCATCCGCGCTTCGCAGCCGGGACACCAGTATTACGAGCAGGGCGTCATCAACGGCGAGAAAAAGCGTTATTACGTCAATGCCGGTGACGCGAAGCCCTACGGTGTGATGATGTACTTCCGTCTCGAAGAAGGCGCCGAGGATGTCAGCATCACCATACTCGACGAGGATGGCAACGAGATCGTCACCCACGCCAACGAGGAGCTCACGCTGCGCTATGCATCGCCAGGTGACAATTCCCTTGACGCGGGCCTCAATCGATTCGTATGGGACATGTTTTACCCGCTGCCGCCGGTGATACCAACCCGCCCACCGACCGCGGTGAAACCGATTGCCAAGCCTGGTACGTACACAGCGCGGCTGACCGTTGATGGCGTTGTGCAGGAAAGCCAGTTCGAATTGATGATCAATCCGAAAGAGCAGTACACGCGTAGAGATACCGATGCGCGGTTCACAATGTGGATGGAGATTTATAGCTCTGTTGTAGACAGCACCAATAATGTGATCGAGGCGTTGACCCTACGTGACAACGCTGCCGCCAGAGTTGATGCGATGAAGGCGGAGGGTGCCACCGCGTCTGCCATCGCCGAGGCCGAGAAAAACGCGGCTATCATTACCGAAGCTGCGAACGAGTATGAGGCGATCTTCGTTTCCACGGGCAGGACGCTCGCTGAGGTCGTCAACCTGCCACCCAAAATCTTCACCAAGATGGTGTATCTGTCTGATATCTTGGTGACGAGCGAGGGGACGCCTCCGCAAAACGTTCGGGCGCAATTCGCCGCACTGCAGGCAGAAAGCGATGCAGCGACGGCTGCTTATCAGGCGAAGGTCCAGCCGGCGATAGCCGCGCTTGACAGTCTCGCTGGTCAATAACGGAGGACAGCGTCATGAGAGTACTGAAAACACTGAGTCTCGCTTTGATTGCCGCGACGTTTACGGGCCAGGCAGCGGCCAACTACCTGGCACCCGTGGACCAGGTCTCGGGTGCGCGCGCCGATGGCGTGCGCATCGCAACACTGATCAAGGTTGCCGAGATCGTCGATATCAATCTCGAAACGAGGGAGGTGACGCTGCGGAATGCCCAGGGCGAAGAAGTCACCGTTGTCGCCCCGGAAAAAGTCACCCGCCTCGAAGACCACTCTGTGGGCGATATGCTGATTGTTGAGTATCTCAGCTCAATGGCCGGCGAGATGCGTCAGCCCACGGAGGAAGAGCTCGAGAATCCCTGGGTCGAGATCTCGGCGGACGCGATCAGCTTTGACGTAACGCATCCGGCCGTGGGATCAGCCCGACAGTTCCGGTCGGTCGCTACCATCAAGGAACTCAATCGCCAGGATCGCACCGCCGTGATTGAGGATGCCCGCGGTCGCTCCCACACGATCATGGATGTGAAGGCGGAGAGGTTCGATGAGGTGTCCGTCGGCGATGTCGGCATTGTCGTGTTCACCGAGGCCGTAGCGATCTCTGTGGAACGGCAGACTGGTGCGCGGGACTAGTTGCAGGTTCGAGTAGCCACCACCGCTACTAGAAATCCGTGGCGCGGAATGCCGCCCGCGCGGTACCGTCGCCAGAGAATAATAATCACCCCGCCCAAATGCCTGCCCCCACGATTTATATAGCGATTGGCGCCGTTCTTGTGGTCGTCACGGTGATGATCCACGCGGCCGGTACGTCATGGTGGCTCAGGAGCCTGGCGCGCCACTTCAGTATTGGCCCGACCGAACGCAAGAGATTTCATACGATGCGAATTCTGTCCTCGACGGTACTGGTGCTGCTTGTGCTGCACGTCATCCAGATCGAGGTTTGGGCTATGGCCTACCTGTACGTGTTGCCGGACCAGTACCTGGGCACAGCGGAGGAAGCCGCCTATTTTCTTTCGTGACGTTCACGACGCTCGGCTACGGCGACATCACGCTGCCGTATCCAATACGCATGATGAGCGGTATCGAAGCCATTAATGGCATTCTTCTGGTCGGCTGGTCAACGGCATTACTGTTTGCCGTCGTTCAGCGTACCTGGCAAGACACGTACGGAGAGCCCACGAATGAACAGTGAGGAAACACCATGAGCAGCGCAGACAGCTCTCGCGTAGACCCGAAATTTCTCGCCAACTCAATGGCGTCCTTCCTGCAGATCGCCGCGGTGGTCCTGCTCGTCTACATCTGCTTCCAGATTGTCAGGCCCTTTATCGCGATCGTGGTATGGGGGGTCATCATCAGCGTGTCGCTGTATCCCATGCATCAGTCACTTGCTGACAGGCTTGGCGGTCGTGAGAAATTTTCGGCGACGCTGATCTCCCTCCTGGGGATCGCAATTATCGTTGTGCCGGTCTTTCTGCTGGCTGACTCGACGTTGGGGGCGCTCAAGCATATAGCCGAATCCGCAAAGAGCGGGTCACTCACGATACCGCCTCCAAATGAGAGCGTTGCCGATTGGCCCCTCGTCGGTGAACAGGTCCACGCGGTCTGGACGCAGGCGGCAACGAATCTCGAAGCGACCCTCAACGAATACGAATCCCAGATCAAAGCCATGGGAGAAAAGGCTGCTGGACTGGCCGTCAGCACCGTCGGCACGGTGTTCCAGTTCATTTTCTCGCTGATCGTCGCCGGTGCGTTATTTATGTTCGCGAAGGATGGATACAAAGTTGCGAGAAACTTTTCGGCCAGCCTCGTCGGTACCGAACGCGGCAACGAGATAGCGGATATGTCGATTGGCACGGTCCGCAGCGTGTTCAAAGGGGTTCTCGGGGTCGCTGCCATTCAGGCCCTGGCGAGCGGGATCGGTATGCTGATCGCGGGAGTTCCAGCCGCGGGCCTCTGGGCAGGCGCCGTTCTCGTGCTGGCAATTGTCCAGCTGCCACCGCTTCTCGTGCTTGCTCCTGTCGCGCTCTGGTACTTCTCGGTGGCGGACACAGCGCCCGCCGTCATCTTCCTGGTCTTCGCGCTGGTCGTCAGCGGCAGTGATACTTTCCTGAAGCCCATGTTCCTTGGTCGTGGTCTGAAGACGCCCATGCTCGTCATTCTGATTGGCGCTATTGGTGGTGCGGTCGCGATGGGCATTGTAGGCTTGTTCATTGGCGCGGTTGTACTCGCACTGGGCTATGAACTGCTTGTCGCCTGGATGGCGCCTGACGAGCTGGATGAAGAAGCAACGACAACTGGCTAGGGTCGCTCGACGGTTTGGCGCGGCGCTGCTGGCCTCAGGCCTCGCAGCCTGCGCGCCGGTTGGGCCGGACTTCGTGCGCCCCGACGTGCCCGTCCAGCCCGAGTGGCTCACGGTCGAGCTGGCCGAGTTCGAGACCGGGGAGCCGGAGCTCGTCGAGTGGTGGCGCGAGTTCAATGATCCGGTTCTCGATGAGCTGATCAAGCTCGCCTACGAGCGCAACAACTCCGTCAGGATTGCAGGCCTGCGCGTCATCGAATCCCAGGCGGCGCTGAACATTGCAGTTGGTAACCTTTATCCGCAGTCGCAGTTCGCGACGGGTGATGTGACCGCCATTGGTACCAGCGAGAACGCCGAGAACGGCGACCGAACCGAAAGCGCGTTTCGACAGGCGAACCTTGCAGGCTCGATTGCCTGGGAAATCGATTTCTGGGGCCGCTTCCGGCGCGGCGTCGAGGCGGCTGACGCCAGCCTCCTTGGCAGCATTGCAGACTACGACGACGTCATGATTCTCGTCACCGCGGGCGTTGCCGACGCCTATGCCGTGCTCCGAACCCTCGAGGAACAGCTGCGACTTGCCCGCAGCAGCCTCGAATTGCAGCAGCGAAGCTACGAGATCGCGGAGGTCCTGTTCCGTAACGGCGTCAACTCGGAGCTCGATACGCTGCAGGCCAAGACGCAGCTTCTCGGTACGGAAGCAGCGGTCCCGGCCATTCAGCAGTCCATACGGCAGACCAAGAATGCGATTAGTGTGCTGCTCGGTATGGCACCGGGAGAAGCCGATGCCGTCCTCGGCCCGGAAGGCACGCTCCCCGCCGTGCCGGGCTCGATCGCGGTCGGGCTGCCGGCGAACCTGCTGCGACAACGGCCCGACGTGCGCCGCGCCGAACTCAACGCGCTTGCACAGAATGCTCTGGTCGGCGTCGCGACGGCCAACCTGTACCCGAGCTTCAGCCTGAACGGCAATCTGGGCCTTGGAACGACGTCAGCCAGAGACTCGAGTCTTGCCGATCTTATCAACGGCGACAGCTCGAACTATGCCGTGGGCGTCTCGTTCTTCTGGCCTTTCCTGAACTATGGCCGGATACGCAACAACATTCGCGTCGAGGATGCGCGGCTGCAGCAGGCATTGATCGGCTATCGTGAAACGGTGCTGCAGGCATCGCGCGAAGTCGAGGATGCCATGGCGTTTTTCACGGGCGCGCGCGAGCAGCGTCGAATACTGGGCGAGGGCGTCGAAACGGCTGAACGCTCGGCCAACCTGTCGATACTCCGCTACCAGGAAGGCTTCGCCGACTACCAGCGCGTTCTGAATGCCCAGCAATCGCTGTTTTCACAGCAGCAGCGTTTTGCGACAGCGAAGGGTGACGTCATGCGGAGCCTCGTCGCCGTTTACCGCAGTCTCGGCGGCGGTGTGCCGGCCAATCGCAGGTTCGTGGACGAAGAGACCGCGACCGAAATGCAGGAAAGAACCAACTGGGGTGATCTCATCGAGACCACGCCAGACCGTTAGAGGAGACGTCGATGTCTGACGAGGAAACGAACGACGCGGCGGCAGCCGATAGCCCGCCAAAAGATCCGGTACGCCGATGGACGCTGATTATCCTGGGCCTGGCTGCGTTCCTCATGGTGTGGTATCTCGTAGCGGATCGGGTGACGCCCTATACGACGCAGGCGCGTGTCCACGCCTTCGTGGTCCCGGTTGCCGCGGAAATCGCCGGCACCGTCACGAACGTGTCTGTCACCAACAACCAGCTGGTCTCGAAAGGCGACCTCCTGTTCCAGATTGACAAGACCCGCTATGCACTCGACGTCGAAACCGCCGAAGCGAATCTCGAGGCGGCGCGCCAGGCAACCGGTGCTTCGACGGCCGCTGTCGACGCGGCCGAGGCCCAGGTGCGATCAGCGGAAGCCGCACTCGTTCGTTCACGCAAAGACGCCGAGCGCATGCAGCGCATCCGCGAGGAGGATCCGGGCGCGATCTCGCAGCGTCGCCTCGACTCTGCAGTCGCCTCGCTCGACGTCTCGCGAGCCCAGCTTGCCGCCGCGCAGGCGTCACTCGAACAGGCGCGGCAGAACCTCGGCCAGACCGGCGAACAAAATTCACGCATCCTGCAGGCGCAGTCGGCGCTCGACCAGGCCACGGTCAATCTCGATCGGACCGACGTCCTTGCGCCATCTGACGGGATCGTCACCGAAGTTCGTGTCGACCGGGGCAATTACACGCAGGCAGGGGCACCGCTCATGACGTTTCTCGGCACGAAGGACGTCTGGATCCAGGCAGACTTCACCGAGAACAACCTTGGCAACATCAAGCAGGGAGACCCGGTTGGTATTGTCTTCGACGCGCTGCCGGGGAAGGTCATCAAGGGCACCATCCGAACCACCGGATTCGGCGTCAATGTCGATTCGGCGCCGCTCGGCAGTCTGCCGACCATCGAGAACGATCGCGCGTGGCTGCGCGACGCGCAGCGCTTCTCTGTACTCGTCGATTTCGAGCTGCCCGATGCCGAGGACCGGCTCGGCATTCGAATTGGCGCCCAGGCGTCGGTCAAGGTCTATACGGGCGGTAACTGGATCTTCAATACAGCGGGCCGTCTACACATGTGGCTCGTCAGCAAACTGACCTATGCCGTCTGACGATGCATCCTCCGCACGCCGGGGTTTGACGATTGAGCAAACCCGGATACTGAGGCTCGCGTTAGGTACCGCGATCAGCCTCTGGTTCTCGCAGGTTGTTGCCTGGGACATGTCCTTTGTCGCCCCGGTCATCACGATGTTCATGCTCGCGCTGCCGCTGCCGGCGCCAACGCCCAAGAGCGGCATCGCGTTCGTCCTCGTCATGACGGGCTGCATGTACGGCGGCACTATTTTATTGCCGACGCTCGTCAACCAACCCGCAGTGGGCGTGCTGCTCCTGGTAATCGCGCTGTTCTGGTCCTTCTACTACACGGCCAAGGGCGGGTCGGCCCTGCTTGGTACGTTTGCCACCCTGGGGATTGCGCTTACGGCCGCAATCGGGTCGGTCAGTATCGACGCGGTCTTCATGCTGGCGAACTCGATCGGTTTTGCGACTGCCGTCGGGATCGTCTTCGTCTGGGTTGCCCACGCTCTGCTTCCGGACAGCGCCGCGATTGACGCTATACCCCCCGGCAGTGCCCCGAAGAGGCCGCCACCATCGCCGCCGGATCTGGTCGAGGCGCGTTGGAGCGCTTTCCGTTCCTTCCTGATCGTATTCCCGGTGGCCCTGTGGTTTCTCGTGTCGTCTGCCAGCACCGCGTACCTGCCCGTCATGCTCAAGGTTGCATCAATGGGTCAGCAGACGACGAACGAAGGCACCCGCCAGGCGGCGCATTCGTTGATTTCATCGACTGTTCTTGGTGGAGCCTTCGCCATCGTTGGCTGGAATCTCCTGACGCTCGTGCCGACCTTGCCCGTGTACACCTTGATTATCGCCCTGGCGGGTCTCCTTATAGGGCCAAAAGTGTTCAGGGGGCAGGGCATGCAGGCGGACGGCGCAATGTGGTCGTACGCCTACCTGACGATGATCGTGATTCTCGCACCCGCGGTCATGGACAGCGCCTCGGGCGCCCCGGCCGGGGCCAAGTTCTGGGATCGGCTGTTCATGTTCGGTGGCACAGGCGTTTATGCGCTCGCCGCTGTCTACATCGTCGACGCGTTTCGGCCCCGTCGCTCGGCAACGCAAGCGGCGGCTCAATCGAGCCAGTCGCAATAAGCTAATCCCTTGTCTGCGGCGCAAATCGTTGCGATACCGCGCTTTTTCAATTCAGAAGCATCCAGCGGCGCCGAATCGCCCGACGGCAGCGGCATCGAGGCGTGATCGGCAACGTACAGCCAGCGGCCCTCGATATTGCGGGCCACGTCCATGTAGCGTCCCCGGAACTCAACGGGCTACCCGCCGTCGCGAGGGGCGGCGACGATCGTGAACAGTCTCCACGCGATCTCGTTGGCGTGGCATTCGCGTGGCCGACACATCAGTACATCCTTGATTTGTGGCATAGGGATTGACGTTGCCCGCGCGAACAAGTCTGCGGAGCCGCTTGCCGAGTTCATCGAGTTCCTGGCTGACCAAACCGATGCGGAGCGCATGTGGCCACGTTACCTCGCAGGCACTCGTCAAACTTCGTGAGCGCAACTCCGAGCCCGACACTCGCGTACCGCCCGTACACGGTGTTCTTCGGACATGTTCACGCGTACAGCTATACCGAGCGGGCAGGTCGTGATTACATTGGCCTTGCCACCACCGGCGGCGACCAGCTACCAGAGCGCGGACGCTCGATGGATCACGTGATGCTGGTGACCGTTGACGACGAGGGCGTCGATATCGCCAACCTGGTTCTCTCCGGGATCCTCGACAAGCAGGGCAAGGTGCCGCTCGGAGGCGATGCGCTCTGTTTCGAAACGAAGGAATGCGCTGATTGAAGCGCGTGTCTTCAGTCCGCTGTCGGTCGCTTCAGGACCCCTAGCGACGGTCCGTCCTCGTCCCATCGCAACACGCTGCCTTGCTCGTACCAGTCACCGAGCACAATCCGGGTTGCTTCCCGCTCGCCAAGATCGACCCTGTGCACGTTGGGCCGATGCGTATGACCGTGCACCAGCACGTCAACGCCATAGTCGAGCATCGTGCGCCTGACGGCCAGGTCGTTGACGTCGGTGATCTCCAGATCGATGCCCTCGGCCCGGGCCTTGCTTTCCTCGCGGGCCGCCTTCGCCAGTAGCAGGCGCTCCTCGAGGGGCTTTGCCCGCATTCTCGCCTGCCACTCCGGGTTGCGAGTCATGACGCGCATTTCCTGGTACTCGAAGTCGTCGGTGGCCAGCACGTCGCCGTGCGACAGCAGTACATGGTCGCCGTAAAGGTCGACGGCGATCGGATCCGGTAGCAGACGCACCCCGGTCTCGGCCGCGAACTGCTCACCAATCATGAAGTCACGGTTACCGTGCATGAAGTACACGGGCACGCCGGCGTCGACGACCGACTTTAGCGCGGCCTTGATCGTCGCGTAGTGCGGGTTGGGGTCATCATCGCCCACCCACGCGTCGAACAGGTCGCCGAGGATGTAGAGCGCCTCGGCGGACCGGGCCTCGTTCTCGAGGAACGTCGTGAACTGTTCGCCGATGTCGGGTCGATCGATCTCGAGGTGGACGTCGGAGACGAACAGCGAGCTCAAGGCGTGCCTACTCGAAGTTGAAGCGCTTCATGCTCTTGATGACGACCGGGACCTGCGGCACGTCGCGCATGCCTTTCTGGATGCCGGTCTGCTTGGCTGCAATGCGGTCGACGACGTCCATGCCTTCGATCACGCTGCCGAAGACTGTGTAACCCCAGCGACCGCCGTTCATCGCCTTGGTCGGATCAAGCCGGGCGTTGTCGACGACGTTGATGAAGAACTGCGAGTTCGCCGAGTGAGGATCGTTGGTGCGGGCCATGGCAACGGTGCCGCGCGCATTGGTCAGGCCGTTGCCGGACTCGTTCGGCACGGAGCCGTCGTCTTCTTTGAGGTCGAGGCCGGGCGTGAAGCCGCCGCCCTGGACCATGAAGCCTGGTATGACGCGATGAAAAATGAGTCCGTCATAAAAGCCGTCGTCGACGAGTTTGAGCACATGGCCAACGGTAAGTGGTGCTTCGCGGCCGTCGAGCTCGAGCAGGATACGGCCCTCGGTCGTGATCATTTCGATGTACGGGTGCGCGGGCACCTCGTCCTGTGCGCTGGATGTGGCCGCAAGGAAGCAGAGCGCAACGGTCGCAAAGAGGCGGATTTTCATAGGGTTGCAGGTCCCGGGTGGTCGACTAGCGCGCACCATACCAGACCGGTATTCCCGCCAGAAGGTGCACGTCGCACAAGTGCCTGATTTACATTGACTGGTTTCGGGGCCGGCCGTATTATCGGCCCCCCGCTGCAGCCGGTCGCCTCGCGGCGGCCGCTTCGCGGGACAACTCCGCGGCGGGGCATGGCGCAGTCTGGTAGCGCATCTGCTTTGGGAGCAGAGGGTCGGCGGTTCGAATCCGTCTGCCCCGACCAGGAGTTGGAGTGTCTTGAAGCGCCCGTAGCTCAACTGGATAGAGCATCGGCCTTTGAGTGAGGAGCCTGCTGCGGGAAACAGAACCGCAGCAGTGGACCGCACTGTAACGGGGAACCCTTAACAGGTAATGCTGATGGCAATCCCGTGGAAACCGGCAGGTCTCCCGAGCGTTGGTTTACACTGTGGCGATGGCGCTGCAGCACCACACCAAGGACAAGGGCGACCTCGGAGTCCTGAAGGCTCAGCTGGACTTGTTTGAGCAGGGATGTACAGCTCGACAAGTAGACAGCTCAGGGTAAGGGCGCCCAAGAATAGCCAGTCGAAAGGCACACGCTTTGCGGCTGACTGTCGCCGGGCTCCGTAGAGACTATACGTGCGGCGCCTGAGATGGCGAAGAGATAGTCCAGGCCACGAACTCGCCACGGCGGGGCCGCGAAAGCGGTGGTGGTAGGCTAAGCCGGCGGTTGCAGGTTCGAGTCCTGCCGGGCGCGCCAAGACACGCGAATTGCAGTAAGATACCGCGCCATTCAATGGTGGGCGTAGCTCAGTTGGTAGAGCCCCGGGTTGTGATCCCGGTCGTCGTGGGTTCGAGTCCCATCGTCCACCCCATTCTCCGGGGGGCATTAGCTCAGTTGGTAGAGCAGGTGACTCTTAATCACTTGGTCCGGGGTTCGAGTCCCTGATGCCCCACCATTTCCCTCACAGCCCGCCCATGCGGGCTGTGTCGTACCTGGGCCCCAGGATTCCGGGTAAACCCGTATGTTCAGAGCGGCTCGAAAGGACCTACACTGGCGTGCTGCAACCCCAAAGCGCAAAGGAAGGTAATCCAGTGCTCGTCAAGTTCCACACCCCGACCCGCGGCAACATCACCTACAACGGCAAGGTAGGCGTTGCACTCCTCAAGCTCATGGGCCGCACCGGCAATGTGCCCGGCGCGCTCGACGCCGAGCGTGTGCCCGAGGCACTCGAGCGACTCAAGAGCGAGATCGTCCGCCTCGGCGGCGAAACGGAAGGGGGTGGGGCCGGCGTGGACGTCGGTAAGGACCAGGTCGCGCTGCACGCCCGTGCCTACCCGCTGATAGAAATGCTCGAATCCGCGGTCGAAGAGGGCGAGTTCATCTCCTGGGAGTAACGTTCGGCGCGCGCTCGCGCCCGGAACCTGCGTCGTCTGAAGCTGTCTCTAGAGCGGGTGTGGGGAGTCCGCCGTTTTTGGGTTGCATCTGTTCGGGTTCCCCCTGCATCTAAGGTAAGGGGCGACGACTGAGGGTGACTTCAGTATGCTCGCCGCGTCGTCTCCGGCGTCAGTGCCGGATCCGATCACTATCCAGCTCTGGGGAGACCAGCATGAAGCAATTCCTGATCCTCGCGGCGTCAGTCGCGATGCTCACGGCGTGTGGCGGTCGCAACGCCGACGCACCGGCCGACAGCGATAAAACGGAACCTGCCGCGCAGCCCGCCGCCGAATCCGTTGCGCTGATTCCACGCGACGTCATCTTTGGCAATCCCGATCGCACGATCGCGCGCATCAGCCCTGACGGCAGCTACGTCAGCTGGCTTGCGCCGAAAGACGGCGTCATGAACATCTGGGTGGCGTCGGCCGACGACCCTGGCAGCCCGACTGCGATCACCAATGACAGCTACCGCGGCATCCAGTTCTACTCGTGGGCGCCGAACAGCCAGTACGTCTACTACGTGCAGGACGAGGGTGGTGACGAGAATTTCCATGTGTACTCCGCGAACGTCGAGACGGGCGAGGTCGTCGACCTGACGCCGGTCGAGGAAGGCGCCCGGGCGAACATCGAATCGGTTTCTTCGGAGCGCCCGGACGAGATAATCGTCGGACTGAACGAACGCAACCCGCAGATCTTCGATCTCTATCGTGTCGACGTGACGACGGGCGAGCGCGAGCTGCTTCGCGAGAATCCCGGCTACATGTCGTGGCTGATCGACAACTCGAACACGCCACGCTACGGCCTCGTCCAGACCGCCGGCGGCGGCGCCAATATCGTCGATCTCGACGGCAATGTGTTTGCCGAGATCCCGGCGGCGGATTTCCTGAACACGAGTGCGCTCGGCTTCAACAAGAATAACGACGCGGTCTTCATGATCGATAGCCGGGGTCGCGACAAGGCGGCGCTCACACGCGTCAGCACCGAAACAGGCGAGGCTGAGGTCCTGGCAGAAAGCGATACGGCTGATATTGCCGGCCTGTTGATGGATCGCCAAAGCTACGAGCCGATCGCCTACAACGTCGACTACCTCAAGTCCTCGTGGTACGCGATGGACGACGAGACGGCCGAGGACCTCGAGGCGCTGACCGCCGAGCTCGGTGGTTCCCTGACGGTTGTGACCACAACTGACGATATGTCGAAGTGGGTGGTGCACGAGGATGCGACCGACCGATCCGGTGCTTACTACATCTACGATCGCAATACTCGCTCGGTCAGCAAGATGCTGGATCAGCGTCCGGATCTTGCGGACTACACGCTGGCGCCGATGCACGCACTAGAACTCGAGTCGCGCGACGGTCTGACTCTAGTGTCCTACCTGACGCTGCCGCCGGGCAGCGATGCCGACGGTGACGGCGTCCCCGACGAGCCGCTGCCGATGATGCTGTGGGTGCATGGCGGTCCCTGGGCGCGTGACTCCTATGGCTACAACGGGGTGCACCAGTGGCTCGCCAACCGTGGCTACGCCGTGCTGTCGGTCAACTACCGTGGCTCGACCGGATTCGGCAAGGCGTTTACGCGCGGTTCCGTCGGCGAGTGGGCCGGCAAGATGCACGACGATCTCATCGACGCGGTCGACTGGGCCGTGGAGTCGGGCGTCGCGATCGAAGACAAGGTGGCTATCGGCGGCGGCTCGTACGGCGGCTATGCGACGCTGGTCGGTCTGACCTTTACGCCGGAGACCTTTGCCTGCGGCGTCGACATTGTTGGTCCGTCGAACCTCGTCACCTTGCTCGAGAGCTTCCCGGAGTACTGGAAGCCGTTCCTCGAGGGTACGTTCTTCCTCGACCTTGGTGACCCTGCCAACGACGACGATCGTGAGTTCATGCTGTCTCGATCGCCAATCACGAAGGTCGACGCCATCACGGCGCCGCTGTTGGTCGGGCAAGGGCAGAATGATCCGCGCGTCACGAAGATCGAGTCGGACCAGATCGTCGACGCCATGTCGGCGAAGGAACTGCCGGTCACCTACGTCAACTTCCCCGATGAAGGCCACGGTTTCGCGAGACCCGAGAACAGCCTCGCGTTCTTTGCGGTCATGGAAGGCTTCGTGGAGAGCTGCCTTGGCGGACGCTCCGAGGCGATTGCGGAGAACGCGTTCGAGGGTTCCTCGATCGAGATCCTGTACGGCGAGGGCTACATCAAGAACCTGCCGTAGGCGGACGTCGGCCGGCCACGCGAGACGCGCGTGGCCGGTCGCTATTCGCCGCCCTGGAAAGCCGTCACAACCGGCACGCGCGCCGCGCGCCAGGCCGGGAATAATCCCCCGACGAAACCGATCACGATCGCGAGCACGATGCCGTCGCGGAACAGTTCGGGCGTCAGCTCGAAGGTGAAGACGACCTGCGTGAAGCTTGCACCCAGCGTCGAGGCACTGAAGCCGTCGAAGAACAGCCACGCCGCCGTTGCGCCAACCACGCCGCCGATGATCGACAGCACCAGCGACTCCACCAGCGTGCCCATGAACGCCGAGAAGTTGCTGAAGCCGATGGCACGCAGCGTCGCGATTTCCTTGGCGCGTGACGCGACCGACGTGTACATCGTGTTGAGTGCCCCGGCGAGTGCGCCCATGCCCATGACAATGCTGATCGCCCAGCCGAAGATCGCGATGCTGCGGAGCGCTCGCCCCTGGTTGGCAAAGAAGTCCGCTTCAGTCTCGACGTCGAGCACGAGCCGAGGGTCGTTCTCGATGAATTCGGCAATCGGCGTGACGTCCCCTGGTGTCTCCAGACGCAGGCGGGTGGTCTGGAACGAGGAACCGCGGCGGAACTGGGCCTGTACGGTCGGGGCGTCTGCCCAGAGCTCGCTCTCGAAGGCTGAACCGCCGGTCGAAAAGACACCGACAACCACCCACCGTGATTTGCCCAACGCAATCTCGCTACCGAGATCGAAGCCCTGAAACTCCCGCTGGACGCCTTCGCCGACGACGAGTTCGTTCCGGCCCGGTTCGAACATGCGACCGGCGACGATGTCGAGCTGATCGCGGAGCTCGAAGCCTTCCTGGCCAATGCCGCGCATCGGGATGTTTGCCTTGAGCTGGGTGCTGCGCTTGATGCCGTCGACGATGACGAAGAGCTCGGCCGAGTAGACGGGTTCACCCGACGTGTCGCGCGCGATACCGGGCGAGGTCACGAGCAGGTTAACGGTGTCGCGTGACAGCGAGCTATTGAGCTCGGACTGCGAACCCGTGCGGGTGACAATCGCGACGGCCTCGGTGCCTGTGCCCTCGACGGTCTTCTCGAAGCCCTTGGACATGGCGAGAAAAGCCAGCAGCACCGCGACGACGACGCTGACCGCGAACACGGCAGCGAGCGACATCCACAGTCGCCGCGGCAGGCTCATGAGGTTCATGCTGACGACTGTCGCGATCTGCGAGAAGAATCCGCCCATGTGTGCCTCCTAGCCGCGGCTCAGCGCTGTGATGATGTTGAGCCGTAGCGCATTCGTTGCCGGCACGATCCCGGTGATCAGGCCAAGTCCGACCATGTAAATGAGCGCCTGGCTCCATACCGAGCCGCCGAGGATCAATGTCGGCAGCTGGATCGGCGCGTTGTTGACGATTGTCACCATGGCGCCGGCCGCCGCCACGCCCAGTACGCCGCCCAGAAGCGCAAGCAGCAGCGACTCGGCAAGCACCATGCGGAAGATCCGGGGCGAGGAAAAACCGAGCGTCTTCATGACGCCGATCTCGCCCGTGCGCTCGCGTATCGACAGGATCATCGAGTTACCGACGATGACGAGGATGACGAAGAACGCCGCGAGCACGACCGAGGTCAGGATCAAATTGAGATTACCGATCTGTTCGATGAAGGCCTTGTTGAAGGCTTTCTCAGGCACGGTCTCGGTCTCGGCCGGCGAGTTCGCGAACATGTCGTCGATGCGCTGGATGACGGCTTCGTTCAGCGACGGGTCCGTCGTCTTGACGCCCATGAAGCCGATGTTGTCGCCGCCGAAGGACTGCGTCTCGTTGAAGTACTGGTAGTGGAAATAGACGCTGAAGGTGTCGGTCTGCACGTCTTCGCCTTCGTAGATCGCGACGACGTCGAAGTCCCAGACCGAGCTGCCGTCGCGCTGCGAGAAGATGTTCGAGTTGACGGGGATGCGGTCGCCTTTCTTCCAGCCGAAGCGCTCGGCGATCGCCTTGCCGGCGATCAGGCCCTGCTGGTTGCGAAACCATGCATCACGCTCCTCGTCGGTGACGAGCAGCTCGTCGTACACCTTGACGAAGGACTCCGGGTCGACGGCGAACATACCGAACTGGTTGCGCGGCTCCTGGTAATAGCCGCCGAACCAGTTCAGGTGCGTCACGGTGTCGACGTCTTCGACCGCGCGCACGCGGTTCACGTAGGCAATCGGCATTGTCTGCGTGAAGTTGATCTTGTTGACGACGACGAGACGGTCGTCGGCAGCGAGATCCACGCCCGAATCGAAGGCCTGCTGGAACGCCGTCAATGTGCCGAAGATCATGAACGCAATGAAGGTTGCGAACACGGTCAGTATCAGCCTGAGCGGTTTGCGCGTCAGGTTCTTGAGGACAAGGTAGGTGTCCTTCATGCCGCGAGGTCCTTCTCGACGAACTCGCCCTTGTCGAGGTGTAGCGTACGCTTCGCGTACTTCGCCGCCGCAGGATCGTGCGTGACCATGACGATGGTCTTGCCATAGTCGCGATTCAGGGTTTGCAGCATCGTGAGGATTTCGTCCGCGGTTTGCCGGTCGAGGTCGCCGGTCGGCTCGTCGCAGAGCAGCATCTTGGGATCAGATACGAGCGCGCGGGCAATGGCGACGCGCTGCTGCTGGCCACCGGACATTTCCTTCGGCATATGGCGCGCGCGGTCCGAGAGGCTGACGAGCTCGAGCGCCGCCGCGACGTTCTGCTTGCGCTGCGAGCGACCGAGCTTGGTCAGCAGCAGCGGCAGCTCGACGTTGCGCTCGGCGTTGAGCATCGGCATCAGGTTGTAGAACTGGAAGATGAAGCCGATGTTGTTCGCCCGCCAGGCCGCCAGCTGGCCTTCGGACAGGGAGTCGATGCGTTTGCCGTCGAACCAGACCTCGCCGCCGGTTGGCTGGTCGACGCCGCCCAGGAGGTTCAGAAGCGTTGTCTTACCCGATCCGGATGGACCCATGATGGCAAGGAAGTCACCCGTTGCAATGGACATATCGAGGCCATCGAAGACCGAGATCGTGTCCTTGCCCTTGACGAATTTCTTGGTCACGCCTTTGAGATCGAACAGGATGTCGCCGCTCATTCTAATCCCCTTATTGGAAGAGCCTGCTGTCGCCTGGCTGTCTAGTCGCTGAGAAAAGAAACCTTAACGCCCATGTCGGGCAGTATACGTGGGTCGCGCGCCTCGATGCCGATTCGGACCTTGACGGTCGCCTTGGCCCGATCGGCCGTCGGGATGATCGCAATCACTGACGCCGGGATATCCCAGTCCGGGTAGGCGTCGAGATTCGCCACGACGCGCTGGTCCGGGAACACCCGCCCTATGAAGGACTCGTTGACGTCGACCTCGATCTCCAGCGAGTCCATGTCGACGATCGTGCAGATGCCGGTGCGAGTGAAGCCGCCGCCGGCGGAGCCGGGCGACACGATTTCGCCGGGCTGCGCGTTCTTGACCGTGACGACACCGGCAAAAGGTGCCGTGATCTCGTGATCGGCAAGGCGCACGCGCTGGCGCTCCACGTCCAGCTTGAAGACGTCAACGTCGGTCCTCGCGCGCTCGAGGTCGGCGGTCAGTGAGTCGAGGCGCGCTGTCGCCTCGGTGAGCTCAGCCTCGGAAACGAGCCCCTGTGGCCGCAGACGCTCGGCGCGCTCGAAGACACGCTTTGCCTCGTTGAAGTTCGCCTGCACGCTCGACACAACCGCACGCTGCGATGCGAGGCGCGCCTGCGCCAGTCCAAGGTCTACGCTTGCAAGCTCGTTGTCGAGCCGTGCCAGCACCTGGCCTGCCTCGACGAGCATGCCTTCCTCGACGAGCACCTCGGTTATTAGGCCGGTGATTTCCGAGGACACGGTCGCAATGCGACGCGCCGTAATGTAGCCGGACGCGTCGAGAATGCGGCCACTGCGGTCGGCGCGCGGCGGTGGTGCAGCGGTCGGCCCGTCTGCCTGCGCGAGTACCTTGCCCTCGGGTTCGGGCTCACGCGCAGGCGCCCGTTCCGGCGTCGCGGTGGACGCGGGCGCCGCCGCGGTGGCATCGCCGTCGCCATCGTTGCCGCCCAGCAGAAGGGCGCCGCCGATGAGGCCGACGACTACGACAATGCCGACAATGCCGCCGATCGCCAGCGGCGACATGCCTTGAGAGGGCTGCTCGCTGCGGTCGATCTTGAGCTGTTCGAGAAGCTCGCTTCGCTTGTTGCCGGGCGTATTCATGTGCTCGCACTCATGGGCTCGGGCTGCCGGTCCGTCAGTCTAGCGGAACTGTCGCGCCGCCAACACCGGCGGCCCGGGTAGCATCATGCAATCAGGGCGCGAGGCGCTCGACACGCCAGTCGTCGTTGTCCCGCGTATACAGGAAGCGGTCGTGCAGCCGGTCGTCACGCCCCTGCCAGAACTCGAGTTCCTCCGGGACGATACGGTAGCCACCCCAGAACGACGGCAGCGGCACCTCCTTGTTCTTGAACTTCTGCTTGAGCTCTTCGAACTTGTTCGCAAGGAGCGACCGCGACGTGATGATGCTCGACTGCGGCGATACCCAGGCACCGAGCTGGCTGCCGCGCGGGCGGCTTGCGAAGTACGCCAGCGATTCCGCGGACGAAAGCTTCTCGATGCGGCCGCGGATGCCGATCTGCCGGCCCAGCTCGCGCCAGAAGAACAGGAGCGCAACCTGCGGGTTACTTTCGAGCTGGCGGGCCTTGCGGCTCTCGTAGTTGGAATAGAACACGAAGCCGCGCTCGTCGAAGGACTTGAGCAAGACGGTGCGCGTGTACGGCATACCACGGTCGTCGACCGAGGTCATGGCCATGGCGTTCGGATCGAGCATGTCGAGCTCACAGGCCGCTTTGAACCATTGTTCGAACTGCAGGAACGGATCGGCGTCGAGATCCTCGCGGTTGAGCTCACGGTCGGTGGCGGAGCGGCGGAGGTCGGACACGTCCATGCCGGCCGCCGCTGCGGTCTTGTCTGTCATGATGGCGATTCCGGGGGAAGGAGTCGCTAATTGTCGGCCGCGAGCGCGTCGTACTCAAGTGGGCCGTCATCGTCATTGGCCGAGGGCTCGTCGGGCAGGGGCAGACCGAGTTCTCGAGCGATCAGCCGGATGCCGGCCTCGGCTTCCGAGGCGCCGCGAAATCCCTCGCCGAGCGTCAGCTCTTCGCTACCGCGACCCACGGCAAGCACGGAATAGTAGAAGCGGTGTTTGTCACCCGACTGCGATGACATTCGGCTTTGCTTCTCGAAGCGCTGGAACGCGTTGCGATGCAGGCTCCTCGTGCCGACCGGTATGCCGAGAAAACGCCGGCGCGCGTGCAGGTGGATGCCGTCCTGCCAGACTTCGAGCGAGTTACCGGCCGCGTAGATCGAGGCCAGGACAATGCCCCAGCCGACGAGCGAGAATATCCCGCCCATGAACCACATGCTCTCCTGGCTGATCATGAACCAGCCGGCGCCTGCGAAAACGCCGCCTGCCAGGAGGCCTCCGAGCGAGCTGCCGAGCTGTCGGCCGATCGGGTAATAGAGCGACTTGCCGTGTGCCGCGTGGCGGACCTCGACGCGCTGCTTGACGAGTTCGTCGTCGCCGCGCGCCTGCTGGTGACGGGCATCGTCGAGCTTGCGTTCGTCGATGGCCTTCGAGCGTTCACCGGTCGGGTACACCGGGATATCCCAGTTTCGATCGAGGTTTCGCCCGTCGACCTCGCCAACGAGGCCGAGGCGCCAGATCGTGTAGCTGTTGCCGGATTGCCTCGCATCCGATGCGGCCAGCTCTTCGGGCACATCGAAGCGGAAGACGAGACGCGTCCCGAGCGGGCCGGGCTCGGCATGCGCGAGCCGCCGGTCCTGCCACTGGGCGCGTTCGCGCCGGCTGCGATTCTTGCCGCTGCCGGACATCGTGCTTTCGAGATTGGTCAGCGTGAACTCGTAGCGCACGCTGCCCGAGTACGGTTGCCGAATGTCGATGCTGCCGCCGACATGGCCGCCGATCGCGCCGGGGAACGGATCGAGCACGACCGGCGACGGCCCGAAGCGTCGCCACTCGAGGCTGCGGCTGAACGCCCAGTACAGGAGGCCGACGCCAACAATCGGAAACAGCAGGCCCAGAAGGGCGGCGTAGTTGCCCTTGTCGACCACTTCGGGATAGAGCAGGAACGGCAGCGGCATCGAGATGACGTTCCAGAAGGCCGCGAAGACCCACGCGCCCCACATTGCTGCCCGGGAGCCCGAACGTATCGGGCCACCGTGCCAGTCGTCGTTGGCGAGCCACGGCTGGTCGCCGAAGCTCGCAGCATCAGCCTCGTCTCCGGCAAAGCGCTTCGAGAAGAACGTGGTGGCGAGCAGGCCAAAGCCGACACCGCCGAACACGAGCGCGAACACGCCCTTGAACACGATGAGTCCCCAGCGGGGCTCGCGATCGATGACAGCGCTCCATGGCGCGTCCGGGTTGACGTACACCGTAATCGTGCCGCCGTTCCCGAGCGCGGCGCTGAGCCGGTTGCCCGTGTCACGCTGGTAGCTGCCGATGTTGTCGGCGCCCGAGGCAATACCGACCCGCGTGCCCGTGTAGGTCTCGAGGTCGTAGCGGTAGGTGTAGCGCGCATAGGCCTCGTAGGTGGTCGAGTCATCGCCGGTTTTCGTCCGGTAGCCGGCGCTCTCGAGCGTCGCGTCGACCGGCTGCCAGCTGCGCATGGCCGAGGCGTCGACGAGCTCCGAACCCACGAGGTAGGCCATGAAGCAGCCTACGCCGGCGAAGGGCAGCGCGAACAGTGTCATAAACAGTCGACTTTTCATGCGCTTACGGTAACAGAATCGCGGGCTTTGGACTGTGAAGCTGGTACAGAATGCCTGGCCGCGGTGGGTTCGTCGCAGGAAGTCGCCCCGGCCATGGTGCCGCGCCCGGGGCGTGCCGCTGTGCCGTTGTGGGCTACGTGCCTTGTAGGAGCGGCTTTCAAGCCGCGAATGGTCTGCACGTCATGTGAACGTATCCGCCCCGGGCCCGCTACCGCTGCCCGGAATGGCTCGCTGCGCTGCGCTTTGTTTCCGGGCAGCGGCACCGCGCCCGGGGCTTGCCGCTGTGCCGTTGTGGGCTACGTGCCTTGTAGGAGCGGCTTTCAAGCCGCGACTGGTTTGCACGTGATGCGCACGCATCCGTCCCGGCCGCGCCACCGCTGCCCGGAATGGCTCACTTCGCTGCGCTTTATTTCCGGGCAGCGGCACCGCACCCGGGGCTTGCCGCTGTGCCGTTGTGGGCTACGTGCCTTGTAGGAGCGGCTTTCAAGCCGCGAATGGTTTGCACGTGATGCGCACGCATCCACCCCGGCCGCGCTACCGCTGCCCGGAATGGCTCGCTGCGCTGCGCTCTATTTCCGGGCAGCGGCACCGCGCCCGGGGCTTGCCTCGTCGCGGGGCGGGCTCCAACACGTGGTGATCTTTGGCTATACTAGCGGGCTACACGGAAAACGGGTGCCGACGTCGGACCGCGGTCCGTACGGTCATGCGAAAGTGGCGGAATTGGTAGACGCGCTGGATTTAGGTTCCAGTGGGGCAACCCGTGAGAGTTCGAGTCTCTCCTTTCGCACCACATCGAAGTCTTCACAAACAACACAAGCGCTCGAGCCCGGATACGGTCCGGAGCCGTTAGCAGACGGTCGGTGCAAGGGCGCAGGTACACACATCAGGAACAGGACATGCAGGTAACGGTTGAATCGACGGGCACGCTGGAACGGCGCATGCGGGTTGAGCTCCCGACGGACAGCATCGAGAAGGAAGTCGACTCGCGGCTCAAGCGCGTCGGTCGCACGGCCAAGATCAAGGGCTTCCGCCCCGGCAAGGTGCCGGAGAAGGTAGTGCGGCAGCGCTACGGCAAGCAGATTCGCGAGGAAGTCCTCGGCGACCTGATGCAGAAGAGCTACTCGGATGCCGTCACCCAGGAGAACCTGAACCCGGCGGGTGGCCCGCAGATCGAGACCGAAGAAGGCGTTGAGAACTTCACGTACATCGCCACGTTCGAGGTGATGCCGGAGGTAACGCTATCCGGGCTCGACAAACTGAAGGTCGAGCGCCCGGTGGTCGATATTGGTGACAACGACCTCGACAAGATGATCGACAAGCTGCGCGAGCAAAAGGCCGAGTGGAACCCGGTGGACCGGAAGAGCGGAGACGGTGATCGTGTGACCTGCGATTTCACCGGGACGCTCGACGGCGAAACGATCGAAGGCGGGCAGGGGACCAACGTCCCCGTCGTGCTCGGCCAGGGCCAGATGCTGCCGGACTTCGAAAAGGGCCTGAAGGGCGTCTCGGCTGGCGATGAGAAGAGCTTCAAGGTCAAGTTCCCGAAGGACTATCACGCCGAGGACCTGCAGGGTAAGAAGGTCGATTTCGCCGTGACGGTGCACAGCGTCGAGGAAATGTCATTGCCCGAGGTCGATGACGAGTTCGCGAAGCTTTTCAACGTCGAGGAAGGCGGTATCGCCAGGTTCAAGAGCGACGTTCGCGCAAACATGGAGCGCGAAGCCGCGCAGCGGGTCAAGAACGATGTTCGCGAGCAGGTCATGAAGGCGTTGCTCGACGCTAACCCCATCGAGATCCCGCAGACCCTGAAGCACCAGGAGATGCACCAGATGCAGCAGGAAGCGATGCGCCAGCTCGGCATCGAGGATCCCTCGCAGGCACCGGGGCTCGAGAATTTTGCGGACTCCGCCGAACGCCGGGTGCGCCTCGGACTCCTGATGCGCCAGCTGATCGATGACGAGAGCATCACGGTTGAACAGGACCGCATCAGGGCCCATATCGAAGAGCTGTGCGCGGGCTACGAGAACGCCGAGGAGATGGTGAATATCTACCTGTCGAACCCGCAGATCGTGCAACAGATCGAACCGGTGGTTCTCGAGCAGACCGCGGTTGACTGGCTGCTGGATCACGGTACCGTCAAGGACAAGACGGTCAGCTTCACCGACTACATGGACGGCTGAGACACTCTCCGGCCACACCGAACACACGACACTTGAGAACTCGCAAGGGCAAAGACATGACACCGACAGCACTCAACCTGGTCCCCATGGTCGTCGAGCAGACGGCGCGGGGTGAGCGGGCCTACGACATCTACTCCCGGCTCCTGAAGGAGCGCGTGGTGTTCATCGTCGGACCCGTTGAGGACTACATGGCGAACCTCGTCGTCGCGCAGCTCCTGTTCCTCGAGTCCGAAAACCCGGACAAGGACATCCATCTCTACATCAACTCCCCGGGCGGCTCGGTGACGGCCGGCCTGTCGATTTACGACACGATGCAGTTCGTCAATTGCGACATCTCGACGATCTGCGTTGGCCAGGCGGCCAGCATGGGCGCGCTGCTGCTGGCGGGCGGCAAGAAGGACAAGCGCTTCGCGCTGCCGCACTCGCGCGTGATGGTTCACCAGCCGTCAGCCGGCTTCCAGGGCCAGGCTACGGACATCAGCATTCACGCCACCGAGGTGCTCGAGCTCAAGCGTCGCCTGAACGAGATCATGTCGAAGCACACGGGCCAGCCGATCGAGACGATCGAGCGCGATCTCGAGCGTGACAACTTCATGAGTGCCGAGAAGGCCGTGGAATACGGCATCATCGACACCGTGCTTGCGGCACGCGCCGAAATGGGCGAGCCAGAGGACGCCTGATCCGGCTTTACAGAAGCTGTTTGTCTATCAAGGGCTTATGGTGTGCAGGCGGCAGGGTATGACCCTGTCGCTTTGCACCTCTTTCGGTCGCGTGTAATATACGGAATCGGCGCTAAGGCGCTGATTTTCTGAAAAGACGAGCAACGATTTTATGAGCGATGACTCCCGCGGTAAGAACGAAGACGGCAAGCTCCTCTACTGTTCTTTTTGCGGCAAAAGCCAGCACGAAGTACGCAAGCTGATTGCCGGTCCCTCGGTCTTCATTTGCGATGAGTGCGTAGAGCTTTGCAACGACATCATCCGTGAAGAGCTGGAAGACACCGGCGACACGGGTCGTGACAAGCTGCCGAAGCCCCAGGAAATCAAGGACGTGCTCGACGAGTACGTCATCGGCCAGCAGCGCGCCAAGAAGGTGCTCTCGGTCGCCGTGTACAACCACTACAAGCGACTGAACGACCGGCTCGACGAGCGTTCGAAGGACGACATCGAGCTCGCCAAGAGCAACATCCTCCTGATCGGCCCGACCGGCTGCGGCAAGACGCTTTTGGCCGAGACGCTCGCGCGACTTCTGAACGTGCCGTTCACGATAGCGGATGCGACGACGCTGACCGAAGCCGGCTACGTCGGCGAAGACGTCGAGAACATCATTCAGAAGCTCCTGCAGAAGTGCGACTACGACGTCGACAAGGCGCAGACGGGTATCGTCTACATTGACGAAATCGACAAGATCTCACGCAAGTCCGACAACCCGTCGATCACGCGCGACGTGTCGGGTGAAGGCGTGCAGCAGGCACTGCTCAAGCTCATCGAGGGCACGATCGCCTCGGTACCGCCACAGGGCGGCCGCAAGCACCCGCAGCAGGAATTCCTGCAGGTCGACACGGGCAACATCCTGTTCATTTGCGGCGGCGCTTTCGCAGGCCTCGAAAAGATTATCCAGAACCGTTCGTCCAAGAGCGGCATCGGCTTCGTCGCCGACGTCAAGACCAGCGACGAGGAACAGTCGATCGGCGAACTGCTGCACGACGTCGAGCCGGAAGACCTGATTCGCTATGGCCTCATCCCTGAGTTCGTTGGCCGCCTGCCGGTCGTTGCGACGCTCGAGGAGCTCGATGAAAGTGCGCTGGTGCAGATCCTGCTCGAGCCGAAGAACGCGCTGACCAAGCAGTACCGCAAGCTCTTCGACATGGAAGGCGTCGAACTCGAGTTCCGCGAAGACGCGCTGCGCGCCGTTGCCCAGAAGGCCATGGAGCGCAAGACGGGTGCACGAGGACTGCGCACGATCCTCGAGAACGTCCTGCTCGACACGATGTACGACCTGCCGTCGGCCGATAGCGCGAAGAAGGTCGTGGTCGATGAGGCCGTGGTGACGGGCGAAACGAAGCCCTACGTCATCTACGAGTCCGACGAGTCGCCGACGGTGAACATCGAGCGGCCGACGGGTTCCGAGGGGGCCTGACGCCGGTTTCCGGCGGGCAGCCTCGGTGCCCGCTACCCGGCAGACGTCGAACCGAGCCTTGTAGGAGCGACTTTAAAGCCGCGACTGCGACGCACCTGCTACCTGCCAACCGGTCGCGGCTTCAAAGCCGCTCCCACCAGGTACTTTCTGAAGCCGCCGCCACCGCGACATAAGCCGGCCGATCGCGTATTGTGACTTCGGGCACGGTTTCTTCGCGCCGGCGTCCTTGATTTCGTCTATCCTGAACCAATGTCCTCAGGGCAATCTTTCGCTTACATAAGGTGTAACGGGTGTCTGAAGAAGATCTGATCGGAACTGTCGTCGATGAAACCGCCGACGACTCGCGAGTGCCGGTGCTGCCGCTGCGTGATGTCGTCGTATATCCGCATATGGTCATTCCGCTGTTCGTCGGCCGCGAACGGTCAATCGTTGCGCTCGATAAGGCGATGACGGCGGGCAAGAAGATCCTGCTGGTGGCGCAACGCGCGGCCGACCTGGACGATCCGCAGCCCAACGATCTGTACGAGGTCGGGACGCTGGCCACAATCCTGCAGCTCCTGAAACTGCCCGACGGCACGGTCAAGGTGCTTGTCGAGGGCGGTGAACGCGCGCTGGTCGATCGCATCGTGGTTGGCGATCATTTCGCGGCGGAAATTACGCTGCTGGCCGAGGAAGACCGGCACGACGAACGCGAGGTCGACGTCCTCGTGCGTTCGATCATTGCGCAGTTCGAGCAGTACGTGAAACTGAACAAGAAGGTGCCGCCCGAGATCCTGACCTCGCTGTCCGGCATCGACGAACCCGGGCGGCTTGCCGACACTGTGGCAGCGCATATGGCGCTCAAGCTGTCGGAAAAGCAGCGCATCCTCGAGATCCAGGACGTGAAGTCCCGGCTCGAGCAGATCCTCGGCATCATCGAGGGTGAGATCGACGTGCTGCAAATCGAGAAGCGCATCCGCGGTCGCGTCAAGCAGCAGATGGAGAAGAGCCAGCGCGAGTACTACCTGAATGAGCAGATGAAGGCCATTCAGAAAGAACTTGGCGAGATGGAGGACGCGCCCAACGAACTGGCGGACCTCGAAGCAAAAATCGAAAACGCCGGCATGTCCGAGGAAGCCAAGGAAAAGGCGACCTCGGAACTCAACAAGCTCAAGCTCATGTCACCGATGTCGGCCGAGGCAACGGTGGTACGCAACTACATCGACTGGCTGCTGAAGGCGCCGTGGAAGAAGCGCAGCAAGGTGCTCAAGGACTTGAAGCGTGCCGAGGAGGTGCTCGAAGAGGATCACTACGGTCTCGAGAAGGTCAAGGAGCGCATCCTCGAATACCTGGCCGTGCAGCAGCGCGTCAAGAAACTCAAGGGTCCGATTCTTTGTCTCGTTGGCCCGCCCGGCGTCGGCAAGACCTCGTTGGGGCAGAGCATCGCCCGGGCGACGAACCGCAAGTTCGTGCGCATGTCGCTGGGTGGTGTGCGTGACGAAGCCGAGATTCGCGGCCATCGCCGGACGTATATCGGCTCGATGCCCGGCAAGATCGTGCAGAACCTCGCCAAGACCGAGGTTCGTAACCCGTTGTTCCTGCTCGATGAAATCGACAAGATGGCCATGGACTTCCGTGGCGACCCGTCGTCGGCGCTGCTCGAGGTGCTCGATCCCGAGCAGAACTCGTCGTTCAACGATCACTATCTCGAAGTCGATTTCGACCTGTCGGACGTCATGTTCGTCTGCACGGCAAACAGCCTCAACATCCCGGCGCCGCTGCTCGACCGCATGGAGGTCATCCGCATCCCGGGCTACACCGAGGACGAGAAGCTTGCGATTGCGACGCGCTACCTGATCCCGAAGCAGATGAAGGAAAACGGGCTCAAGGCAGACGAGCTCAAGATTTCGGATGCCACGGTGCGCGACATCATCCAGCACTACACCCGCGAATCGGGCGTGCGTGGGCTCGAGCGTGAGATCTCGAAGATCTGCCGCAAGGTCGTCAAGTCGCTACTCCTGAAGCCGCGTGACAGCCGCGTCATGGTGATGCCGAAGAACCTCGAGAAGTATCTTGGCGTGCGTCGCTATCGCTACGGCATTGCCGAAGAGAACGACCAGGTCGGCCAGGTCACGGGTCTCGCCTGGACCGAGGTTGGCGGCGAACTCCTGACCATCGAGGCAGCCGTCGTTGGCGGTAAGGGCAAGCTCACGCACACGGGTCAGCTCGGTGACGTTATGACCGAATCGATCCAGGCGGCCATGACCGTCGTTCGCAGCCGCGCCCAGCTGCTCGGCATCGACGACGAGTTCCACCAGAAGTACGACGTGCATATCCACGTGCCCGAAGGCGCGACGCCGAAGGACGGTCCGAGTGCGGGCGTTGGCATGTGCACGTCGCTGGTCTCTGCCCTGACGGATATTCCCGTGAAGGCCGACGTGGCGATGACCGGTGAGATCACGCTGCGTGGTGAAGTCCTGCCGATCGGTGGCCTGAAAGAGAAGCTGCTCGCGGCGCATCGCGGCGGTATCACCAAGGTGCTGATTCCGCAGGACAACGAGAAGGACCTTGCTGAAATACCGAAGAACATCAAGGACAAGCTGACGATTGTTGCAGTGAAATGGATCGATGAGGTCCTGGAGCACGCGCTCACTCATATGCCGGTACCAAAGGCGAGCGAAGAGGGCGATGACGCCAAGTCCGCGAGCCCGAAGGACGAGGCCGAAAGCAAAGAGGTTGTCCGACCGCACTAGATTCCTGAAACCCGCGTGGTTGCTGGATATTTGACGGTCTTTTGGCCAGTAGGTATAAACGTCGCAGCCCTGACCGGAGGCACGGAGCCGGGCAGGGTGCATTCAGCGGATTGCATTACCGAAAGACTCGCTGGATTGATCGATAGGTCACAGCACATCGTGGCCGACTTGGGGGACGTGCACCCGGATGGCGTTCGGGTGCCGCAAATTTAACGATCTCAATCTGCAAGGTGAATCATGAACAAAGGCGAACTAATCGAAGCGGTTGCGGACGCAGCCGGACTCTCGCGTGCTGACGCAACCAAGGCCGTCGATGCAACGCTCGACAGCATCACCTCGACGCTGTCCAACGGCGGATCGGTGTCGCTGGTCGGCTTCGGCACGTTCTCGGTGAAGGCTCGCGCAGCACGCGCCGGGCGCAATCCGCGGACCGGCGAGACGATCCAGATTCCGGCCAGCAATGTGCCCGGATTCAAGGCTGGCAAAGCCCTGAAGGATGCCGTAAACTAGCGCGCCCTTCGGGACCGGATCGACCTGAAAGCCGCTAACCACGCGGCTTTCAGCCACTTCAGCCGGTTTCGATTCTGCGGGGTTGGCGCCTCGCAAATCCGACTCGGGTGCGAAAGCCATAGATTCGGGTGCTTAGCTCAGCTGGTAGAGCATCGCCCTTACAAGGCGAGGGTCGGCGGTTCGATCCCGTCAGCACCCACCAGGTTCGGAGTGGTAGTTCAGTTGGTTAGAATACCGGCCTGTCACGCCGGGGGTCGCGGGTTCGAGTCCCGTCCACTCCGCCACTAGACAAAGGCCCATCCCGCAAGGGGTGGGCCTTTTCTTTTGCTAATGCCTGCTACGTGCCTTGTAGGAGCGGCTCTGGAGCCGCGGCTGCGTTGTACTTGCCGCCATCCCCTCAGTCGCGGCTTGAAAGCCGCTCCTACAAGGTATTTCCCGGACATAATCCCTGAACGCGCCCTGTCCCGGTGGCTTCCGCGCCTCGACGGGCGTTTTCTGCAGGAAAAACACGCGCCAACACGGCCGCTGCTATTGGCCTAAATCACGCCCTCAGCTACACTCCCGCCCCTTTCCGAAAACCGACTCGGCCTCATGCTCCAGGAAATCCGCGAAAAATTCACGGGCACGTTTGCGCTCGTCATCCTTGCCCTCTTGGCGATCCCGTTCGTCTTCGTCGGGGTTGGCGCCAACTATAGCTTCTTCTCCGGCAGCTTCATTGCGAAGGTCGACGGCCAGAAAATCGGGCTCAACTTCTTCGAGAATCGCTACCGCCAGTTCGTCGCTGATAATCCGCAGCTCGTGACGGCCGATGAGGTGCAGCGCCAGCAGGTCCGCCAACAGATACTCGACAGTCTTATCTATGAGCAGTTGATCGAGAACTTCCTTAACGAAGCGGGCTACCGGATAAGTGACGAGCAGGTCGTCGAATCGATTCGCTCGATACCGGGTTTTCGCAACGACGCCGGCGAGTTTGACCGGGTAGCCTACACGGAAGCGCTGGCTGCACAGGGCTACACGGAAGCCCGCTACGAAGCATCACAGCGCGTCGGTCTGCGACGCCAGCAGCTGCAGCGCGCCATTGGTGAAACGGGCCTCGTGACACCGGCCAGCTACCGCCAGTTCATCAACCTCGCTTACGAAGAGCGGCTCGTAACGACCGCCAACTTCACGCTCGAGACGCTCGATGAGGAAATCCTTATCGAGGACGATGCCATCGTCGCGTACTACGAGGAGAACCCTGCCGCCTTCCAGCTGCCGGAGACGGCCGACGTCGAGTACCTGCTGCTGGATCGCAGCGAGGTTGCCGCGTCGATCGAAGTCAGCGAAGAAGAGCTGCTGCAGTACTACGAGGAAAACCGGTATCGCTACCTGCAGGACGAGCAGCGCGAGGCGAGCCATATCCTTATCACGTTCGGCGATGACGAGGCGGCGGCCGAAGCTGAAGCGGCCGACCTCTTTGCCCGTGCCAGCGCGGGCGAGGACTTCGCCGAGCTCGCACGCGAGTTCTCGGACGACGCCGGTACGGCGCGCGACGGCGGGTCGTTTGGCGCGCTGACGCGTACGCAGTTCCCGGGTGAACTCGGCGCCGCAATCTTCGCGCTCGACGAGGGCACGGTCGACGGGCCGATCCGTACGGATTTCGGATTCCACGTGGTCAAACTGGACCGGGTCCTGCCGCAGGGCTCCCAGCCGCTCGCGCAGGTTCGCAATGAACTGTTGACCGAGATGCAGGAGCGCAAGGCCGACGTTGCCTATCGTGATCTCGAGGTCGAGCTCGGCAATGCGCTGTTCGATTCCCCGGATCTCGACGACGCGGCGGCCGCAGTGGGCATGACGGTCCAGACCGCCACGGGCATTACCCGCCAGGGTGGTGGGCCGTTCGGCAACAACCAGGCTGCTATCGATGCGATCTTCGATCCGCGTGTACTGACGGGCGGCGAGACGTCTGATCTCATTGAGCTCGACAGTTCGCGTTCGGTCATCGTGCGCCTCAGCCAGTACGCCGAGGCGACGCGCCAGCCGCTCGACGAGGTACGTGAGCAGATTCGTGGTCTCCTGACCGGCCAGGAAGCGGAACGACTGCTCGGTGAGCGTGCGTCGGCGCTGCTCGCCCAGGTCGAAGGGGGCGCCGAGTTTCGCGGGGCCGCCGAAGCAGCGGGCGCCACGGTCAGCGAGCCGCTGCTGATTTCGCGTCAGTCGCAGGATGTCGACCCGGCGCTGCGCTTTGCCGTGTTTACGTCCAGCAAGCCTGATGGCGTGGAGCCCGTGCGCGATGTCATCCGCAACATTGCCGGAGGCTACACGGTGTACAGCCTGGACGCCGTGCGTCCCGGCCGTCCCGAATCGCTGCCGCTTGCCGAGCGCGACGCCGGCAAGGCGCAGCGCGCAGCGGACGCAGGCCTCGCGGATTTCTCTGCGTTTCTCATGGCGCTCCGCGAGCAGGCGGACATTGTCGTCAACGAGGACGCACTGGCTGGGTCTGAGATTTTCCAGTAAGGTCCTTCGACTCGTAACACTTAACGCTCTCGGCCGCCGACGGCGGTCGTGACAGAGAGGGCTCATGCCAAAGCTCGCGCTGCATTGGCAAATCATCATTGCCATTGTCGTGGCCGGCATCATTGGCCAGGCCATCCACTCCTTTGAGGCCGCCGGCGGCGCGGCGACCGTTCTTGGCGTTTCCGTGGTCGACATGTTCGATTACGTTGGCACGCTATTCCTGAACGCGCTCAAGATGATCATCGTGCCGCTCATAACGTCGTCGATCATTGTCGGCGTCGCGAACATTGGCTCGGGCGGCAATCTTGGTTCGCTGGGTGGCAAGACGCTCTTGTTTTATGCCGTGACGACGCTCGCTGCGATCCTCGTCGGGCTGGCAGTAATCAACACGATTGGTCCGGGCTATATCAACGGTGAGCCGGCCGGCGAACTCCTCGCACTAGAAGCCAACACGGACGATATTGCCCAGCGCGTCGAGGGCCGCGGTGCCGGCGACGTTGCCGAAATCTTCCTGCGTATGGTGCCGCCAAACATCATCACGGCGGCGGCCAACGGCCAGATGCTCGGTATCATCTTTTTCTCGCTCCTGTTCGGCTACTTCATGACGCACGTGTCGCACGAGTACGCGGCACCGCTGTTCAATTTCTGGAATGGTGTCTTCCACGTCATGATGAACATGACCGAATTCATCATGAAGTTCGCGCCGATCGGCGTCTTCGGACTGGTCGGTTCGGTGATAGCGCAGGCCGGGCTCGCCGCGACCGGGCCACTGGCCGTATTTGCCATCGCGGTGTTGCTCGCGCTGGCCATCCACGCGTTCATCACGCTGCCGCTGCTCCTGCGTTTCGTCGGCAAGGTCAATCCTGCGCGTACGCTGCTTGGCGCGGCGCAGCCGATGCTAACCGCGTTCTCGACCGCGTCGTCCTCGGCCACCCTGCCGGTCACCATGGACTGCGTCGAGACGAAAATCGGCGTCTCGAATAAGGTGTCGTCGTTCGTGCTGCCGCTGGGTGCAACGGTCAATATGAACGGTACGGCACTCTACGAGTGTGCAGCCGCCATGTTCATTGCCCAGGCCTACGGTCTCGAACTGACCTTCGGTGTGCAGTTCTCGATCGTCAGCATTGCGCTGTTGACGTCGATTGGCGTGGCCGGGGTGCCGTCCGCATCCCTCGTCGCTATTGCGATCATCCTCGGGGCAATCGGTTTGCCGATCGAGGCACTGGGCGTGTTGCTCGTGTTCGACCGCATCCTCGATATGTGCCGGACCAGCGTCAACGTCTGGGGTGACTGTTGCTGCGCGACGATCGTTGCGCGTCTCCAGGGTGAGGAAACGAACGTCGCGGTCGGCGCCGAACGGCAGCCCGTCGCCGTTCCCGACAAGAGCTGAGTGACCGACCCTGCCGATGGCTGATCCCCTCGATGGCCGCCGGCTGTGCCATATCAATCTCGCCAAGGGCTATCGCGGCGGTGAACGGCAGACGGAGCTTCTCATCCGGGAGCTCAGCCGGAGGGGCGTTCGGCAGCGGCTGATCATTCGTCCCGGCAATCCGCTCAGGGCGCGTTGCAACGACGTCGGCGGGCTTGATGTCGTCGAGGCCCGGCGGCGCGTGTTCGGTGCCGCCGCGTTGACGGGAGATGCCGAGCTCGTGCACGCGCACGAAGCGCAGGCCTTTTACTCGGCAGCGCTTGCCAATCTCTTCCGCGGCAAGCCCTACCTGCTGACGCGGCGCGTGCCGAACCTGCAAAAGCCCTCGCTCGCACGGCGGATAACCTACACCCGGGCTGCAAGCTTTGTCGGTGTGTCGAAGGCCGTGGCCGACAGCGTCCACAGCCTCTACCCGAACCTCGAGGTTGTCGTCGTGCCGGACGCGCACGCGGCGCTGGCCGTTGCTGAGACAGCCGTTGCCGAGCTCAGGACCCGCTTCGAGGGCAAGACCGTCATCGGTCATCTCGGCGCGCTCAACGACGCCCACAAGGGCCAGCGCACGCTGTTCGCGGCGGCGCGCCGTGCGCTCACCGAGCGCCCCGACTGGGTCTTCGTGCTGTGCGGTGAAGGCAAGGACGAAGCGATGCTGCGGGAGGAGGGCGAATCGCTCGCTAACGTGGTCTTCGAAGGCTTCGTCGATAACCCGGGCGATTACCTTGCGAGCTTCGACCTGTTCGCTTTTCCGTCGAACTTCGAAGCCCTGGGCTCGTCGCTACTCGATGCCATGCACGTCGGCGTGCCAATCGTTGCCTCAAACGTCGGCGGCATCCCGGAATTTGTCGAAGACGGCGTTCACGGTTTGCTGGTGCCGCCGCGCGACGGGGACGCGCTGTTTGAATCGCTGGTTCGCCTTGCGGATGACCCGGCGCTCCGCGAGGCGGTGATCGCCAAGGGCCGCGAGCAGGCCGCGCGCTATGACACGGCGGCTATGGCTGACGCGTATGTCGAGATCTATCGGGGGGCTCTGTAGGAGCGGCTTTAAAGCCGCGACTGGTTTGCCGGTAGCCAGTGCAACGCAGTCGCGGCTCTAAAGCCGCTCCTACAAGGTGTTTTTCGGTCCTCGAAGCGAGCACCGGGTGGTCCTACTCCTCGTCGAACACCATCCCCATGATGTTGACGCCGGCGTCGACAAAGGTCGTCTCGCCGGTAATACCGCTTGCGAGATCCGAGCACAGGAAGGCCGCGGTGTTGCCGACTTCCTCGATCGTCACGGTGCGCTTGAGCGGCGAGGCTTTCTCGGCGTAGCCCAGCATCTTGCGAAAGCCGCCAATGCCCGCCGCTGCGAGCGTCTTGATGGCGCCCGCCGAGATTGCGTTGACGCGGATGCCCTCCGGGCCAAGGTCCGCCGCAAGGAAGCGCACGCAGGATTCCAGACTCGCTTTCGCAAGGCCCATGACGTTGTAGTTGGGCACGACCTGCACGGCGGCGTTGTAGGTCAGCGCGAGAATCGCCGCGTCCCGTCCCGACATCGTCGGGCGCGCGGCCTTGGCGAGCGCCGCAAGACTGTACGCCGAGATATCGTGGGAGATCGCGTAACCTTCCCGGGTGATGGATTCGGTGAAGCCGCCCTCGAGCTGGTCGCGCGGCGCGAAGCCTACCGAGTGCACGAGAATGTCGAGGCCGTCCCAGTGCTTCCCGAGCCCGGTGAAGACGTCGTCGATCTCGGCGTCGCTGGTCACGTCACACTGGAACAGCAGGTCGGTGTTCTGGCCGAGCCGTGTGGCCAGCTTCTCGACCCGGCTCTTCAGCTTCTCGTTCTGGTAGGTGAAAGCGATCTCGGCGCCTTCGCGCGCAAAGGCTTCGGCGATGCCCGTGGCAATGGATCGGTCGCTCGCGACGCCGACGATCAGCGCCTTTTTGCCGGCCATGAATCCCATCGTGTTGTCCTTGTTCTGGAGATGGCCGGAATTCTACCCCAGAGCACGGCAGCGCTGGAAAGCACCTCGGAGAAAAATGGGGGGCAGGTCGCGACTCGAAGCCAACGTGGAACAGCGCCTTGTAGGAGCGGCTTTGAAGCCGCGACTACGACGCGCTGGCTACCGGCAAACCAGTCGCGGCTCTAAAGCCGCTCCTACAAGGTACTTTTCAGCCTTCCTGCGGGGTCAGAGCTTCTTCCCGTGTTTTGTCTGTCACCCATACCGCGTCCCAATGGGGGTATAGCCCGATGTTGGGTACCAGGCCGTCCCGCAGCGGATTGCCCACGATATACCTCGCCACCGCCAACACATCGTCGTCGTAGCGCATTGCTCGATCGTGAAATGATTGCGACCAGACCGTTCCGGGATTGCGTCGACGGGCGTTAATCCGACGCGCCGAGCGGGCCTTAACCCGGCAAACCACGCTCGACAGTTCGACATCAGCGCGCAAGGCGAGGAGCCAGTGCAGGTGGTCGGGCATGAGCATGAAACAGAGCGTCGAGGCCTCGCCTTTTGCATTCTCGCGGCCGAGCGAGGTCACGACGTCGCGCGCATTCGCAAGATCGAGGAACAGCGGCTGGCGTTGGCAGCTTGTCGTAGTGACGTGGTAGATGCGTCCGGGCTGGCTGTATCGGCCCTTGCGGAGGCCTCTGTGACCTTTCGGAGATCGCATGCCGACAAGCTACAGGTGGCCAAGGGCGAAAGCCTATCTTCGAAACCCGGCAGGAATTTGAAAAAAGCCTTGTAGGAGCGGCTTTAGAGCCGCGACTGCGGCGCACTGTCTACCCGCAAACCAGTCGCGGCTTCAAAGCCGCTCCTACAAGGTGTCGTTCAGCCTCTAGCTAACTCGATTGCGCCGTGACGTCGACGTACATCGTCAGGCGCTGGCCGGGTCGCAGGATCTTCTTGACGTCGATACCGTTCCAGCGGGCGATCTGGCCGATCGAGACGCGGAAGCGGCGCGCAATCGTGTACAGGCTGTCGCCGTTCCGGACCGTGTAGTTGACCTTGCGGGTCGTGCTGCCATGCGCTGATATGGGCGAGGTGGCGGGCTGTGACTCGATGACGTCTTTCGGGTCTACGTCGGTCCAGACCACCAGCGTCTTGCCGACCGACAGCGTGTCGCCGGGCGCCATGCCGTTCCAGGCCGCGAGGCTCCGCGTGTTGACCTTGTAGCGCCGGCTGATCTCCCAGAAGCTCTCGCCGTTGGCGACGACATGCTCGACGCGGTTGCCGTCGCGTTCGCGGTTCTGCTTGCGCTCGAGGCGGGCCTCGGCGCTCTGGCCGTAGGCTGCCAGCGATTTCGTGGCAACCGGGATCAACAGGTATGAGCCCGCCCGAATCGTGTTGGTGCGCAGATTGTTGGCGTTGCGGATCGACGCCACGCTCGTGTGGTACTTGCGGGCGATCTGCGAGATCGCTTCACCCTCACGGACCTTGTGTCGCTTCCAGCGTACGCGCTCGTTGACCGGTACCTCGGCGAGTGCCGACCTAAAGGTCTCGGCGGTCTCGATCGGCAGCACGAGCTTGTGTGGCCCTTTCGGATCGGTCGACCAGCGGTTGTAGCCAGGGTTGAAGGCATAGATCGTGTCGACGTCCACGCCGGCCAGCTCGGCGGCAAGGGCAAGGTCGATCTGCGAGCCCACCTCCGCCACCGCGAACTGCGGCTCGTTGATCACGGCGGGCAGCTCAAGCCCGTAGGCGGCGGGATCGCGGACGATGTCGACGAGCGCCAGCAGCTTCGGCACGTACATGGCCGTTTCTTTTGGCAGCTTCAGGTTCCAGAAGTCTTCGGGCTTGCCGACCTTGCGATTCTTGCGGCGGGCGCGCAGGACGTTGCCTTCGCCGGAGTTGTAGGACGCGATCGCGTTGATCCAGTCGCCGTCCTGCAACTTGTGCAGGTACTCGAGGTAGTCGAGGGCAGCGCGCGTCGAATCCACGACGTCGCGGCGGCCGTCATACCACCAGTTCTGGCTGATGCCGAAACGGCGCGCCGTGCCCGGAATCATCTGCCAGAGCCCGGCCGCGCGGCCATGCGAGTAGGCAAACGGGTCGTAGGCGGACTCGACGATCGGCAAGAGCGCCAGCTCGAGCGGCAGTTCCCGGCGCTCCAGTTCGGCGACGATATGGGGCATGTAGCGCGCCGCGCGGGTGAAGACGCGGGAGAGGTAGTCGGGATGGCGCACGAACCAGTTGCGCTCGGCCTCGATGCGGGGGTTCTCGGTGTACTCGAGCGCGAATTCCTCGCGCAGGACGTTCAGGAGGTTGCTCGTGTCGACGACGGGCGGCAGGAGGACGACCTTCGCCTTTGCGGCGGTCGGGGACAGCTCCTCCAGGGTATCGACCTGGTCAAGCGCCGGGGCAAACAGGCCGTCGCTCCCGAGCGGGGAGGCCAGTGCACCCCCAATATGGCCGCTGGCGACCAAAAAAGTGACAGCAGCGGCAACAATCAGCTGATTTTTCTGAAATAATCGGAAACGGGTCGGGTGCATGCGAGGTATCGTACGGACGCTACCCGTGGTTGCAAGTATCGACTTCACAGCCCGAGGGCAGGTCGGAAGGTAAATGGCGACGACGTTCCAGTTTCCTGACGCAGTTAACGGATGGCTGACCCAGCCGTTCGGCGCCTCCCTGCTCGAGCAGGAGGGCCGCCTGGTCGAGGACGTGTTCGAGGGCATATTCGGCGAGATGTGCCTGCAGATCGGCGCGTGGGGGCCCACGAAGACCTTCCTGCCCGCCGCACGTACCCAGCGTACGCTGCTCGTCGCCGACCAACCGCATCATTCCGTGCCGACCGTGATTGGCCAGCCGTGGCGTCTGCCCGTCGAGAGCGAGTCGGTCGATTGCGTGCTCCTGCCGCATACCCTCGAGTTCTCCGATCGCCAGCACGCCATGCTGCGCGAGGTCGATCGCGTACTGCATGCCCATGGCCATCTCGTGATCCTGGGCTTTCGGCCTGGCGGACTCTGGGGCTTAAGGCGCCTCATACCGGGCGCCGAGTTGCCGCCGGCGACCGAGCATCTCGTCAACGACCGGCGGCTCGGAGACTGGCTCAAGCTCCTCGACATGCGCATTCACGGCATCACGGGCTACTTCTTCCGCTGGCCGTTGCCCGGCAACCGCGGCTCGAGCCTCGCGAAGTGGGAGCGGCGTGGCCAGAAGTACTGGCCGGAGCTCTCGGCCTGCTACCTGCTGGCGGCGCAGAAACGTGTCAGCACGCTGACGCCGGTAAGACCCGCGTGGAACAGCCGGCCCAAGCTTGTCGCAGGCCTCGAGCCATCGGCGCGCGTCTCGAACATCGCAAGGCTCGACTCCGAGCAATAAAGAGGCAGTCTCTTGAGCGGCGAAGTCGTGATCTACACGGACGGTGCGTGTCGTGGCAATCCCGGTCCGGGCGGCTGGGGCGTGTACCTGAAGGCAGGGCGCCACGAGAAGACGATGCACGGCGGCGAGCCCGAGACGACCAATAACCGCATGGAGCTGACGGCCGCCATCGAGGCATTGCGGGCGCTGACGCGGGCCTGCGACGTCGTGCTCTACACCGACTCGAAGTACGTCATGGACGGCATCAAGAGCTGGCTGCCGAACTGGAAAAAGCGGGGCTGGAAGACCGCGAGCCGGAAACCCGTCAAGAACCAGGACCTCTGGCAGGCGCTCGATGCCGAAACCGAGCGTCACAGCATCCGCTGGGTCTGGGTGAAGGGCCACGCCGGCGATCCGGGTAACGAGCTGGCCGACGAGCTCGCCAATCGTGGCATCGACGAGATGCTGTCTCCGTAGGAGCGGCCGTCGAGCCGCGACCAGCACAATGCCCCTCGAACCCGCCGACATCTCCCGCATCGTCGAAATGGCCTGGGAAGACCGGACCCCGTTCGAGGCGATCGAGGCGAGCTACGGCCTGAGCGAGGCCCAGGTGATTGCATTGATGCGCCGGGAGCTCAGGCCAACGGCGTTCCGCAACTGGCGGGCCCGCGTCAGCGGCCGCGGCACCAAGCACGTGGCGAAGCGCAGCGAGGCCGTGTCACGCCACCAGTCGAGCACGCACAATAAGGCGAACCGGTAGTGGGACGCTGACAGTCCCTGTGCCAAGGTTGATTCGCTCCTACAAGGCGCTGATTCGGCGATGTCCGAGACGAAAGCGCGTCTTCAACGCTCAATCCACCCGTGGTTAAATACGCGCCCATGCGACAGATCGTTCTCGACACAGAGACCACGGGTCTCTCCACGGCGCAGGGCCACCGGATCATCGAAATCGGCTGCGTCGAAATCGTCAACCGCCGCCTCACGGGCCGCGACTTTCACCGCTTCCTGAATCCCGATCGCGACATCGACGAGGGTGCCGAGGCCGTGCATGGCATCAGCCGCGCTTCGCTCGAGACCGAGCCCCGCTTCCCGGAGGTCGTCGATGAGCTCCTGGAGTTCCTTTCTGGCGCCGAGCTCGTGATTCATAACGCCGAGTTCGATGTTGGCTTCATCGAGCATGAACTCAAGCTCATGGAGCACCCGCAACCCGCGATCACCGAGCATGCGAGCGTGCTCGACACGCTGGCACTGGCCCGCGACATGCATCCGGGGCAGCGCAACAGCCTCGACGCGCTGTGCAAGCGCTACGAGGTCGATGCCTCGAAGCGCAACGTGCACGGTGCCCTGATCGACGCGGACCTGCTGGCCCGGGTCTACCTCGCAATGACGGGCGGCCAGACGGCGCTGTCGCTGGACGCGGCGCCAGCGGCGCAGAAAGAGAGGCGTGCCCGTCGCGCAAAGGACGCGTCAGCCCGCTCGAAGAACGTCGAGCTGACGGTCGTCCGCGCGTCGGACAGCGAGGCTGCCGCCCATGAAGCCTTCCTCGAGAGGCTCCGCAAATCGGCCGACGTCGTCTGGGATCGGCTGTCAAGCGCCTGATCCGGCTGCAAAAGTCGCTCGCAACAGTCTAGAATCCCCCCTGCCGCCGAGCATACCCACAAGAACCCGTTGCGGCGCCAGCCCGTCAGTCAGGAGTGCCCATGGCCTCAACTCTCGTCCAAGCAATGCGCTCGAACTTCCTCGGGAACTCCCCGAGCTGGTACAAGCAGACGATCATTGCTTTCCTCGTCATCAACCCGTTTCTCGTGCTGTGGAACCCGTTCGTGGCGAGCTGGATCCTCGTGATCCAGTTCATCTTCACGCTGGCGATGGCGTTAAAGTGCTACCCGCTTCAGCCGGGTGGGCTGCTCGCGATCGAGGCCGTCATTCTCGGGCTGACGACGCCCGAGCACGTATTCATCGAGGCCGAGCACAATTTCCCGGTCATCCTGCTGCTCATGTTCATGGTGGCGGGCATCTACTTCCTGCGGGAGATGCTGCTCTTCACGTTTACGAAGATCCTCCTCGGCGTCCGCTCGAAGGTGCTGCTGTCGCTGATCTTCTCGTTCGCCGCTGCGGTTTTATCGGCGTTCCTCGATGCCCTGACCGTGACCGCCGTGATCATTACGGTTGCGGTAGGTTTCTACGGCGTCTATCACAAGGTCGCCTCGGGCAAGAAGCTCGACATGGACCACGACCCGACGACGGACGTCGAAGTCGTAGAGCTGCATCGGCATGACCTCGAGGACTTCCGGGCGTTCCTGCGCAGCCTCATGATGCACGGCGCCGTCGGCACCGCACTCGGCGGCGTGACGACGCTCGTTGGCGAGCCGCAGAACCTGCTGATCGCCGAGGTCATGGAGTGGGGCTTCGGCGAGTTCTTCCTGAAGATGGCGCATATCTCGATGCCTGTGCTCGTGGTCGGGCTGATCACCTGCATGCTGCTCGAGGTCACGCGGACCTTCGGCTACGGCAGCCAGCTGTCTGACAAGGTGCGCGCCGTGCTCGAGGAGTACGACAGCGAGATGGCCACGAAGCGGACGCCGGAGCAGATGGCCATGATTGTCGTGCAGGCGATCGTCGCGATCCTGCTGGCCGCGGCGCTGATTACCCACGCGGCCGAGCCGGGCATCGTCGGCCTCATGGTCATCGTACTGGCGACGGCCTTCAACGGCGTGATCCAGGAGCACCGTCTCGGGCATGCCTTCGAGGAAGCGCTGCCCTTTACGGCGCTGCTCGTTGTGTTCTTCGCGATTGTTGCGGTCATTGGCGACCAGAAGCTCTTTACCCCGGTCATCGAGTACGTCATGACCTACGAGGGCAAAACCCAGGCGGCGCTGTTTTACATTGCCAACGGCGTGCTGTCGATGATCTCCGACAACGTGTTCGTTGCCACGGTCTACATTGGCGAGGTCGACGACATGTTCCGGGCCGGCGAGCTGACGCGTGAGCAGTTCGACGCGCTGGCGGTGGCGATCAATACGGGCACGAACATCCCGTCCGTCGCTACACCGAACGGCCAGGCTGCCTTCCTGTTCCTGCTTACCTCGGCGCTGGCGCCCCTGATCCGGCTGTCGTACGGCCGCATGGTCATCATGGCGCTGCCGTACACGATCACGATGAGCCTCACGGGCCTGGCGGCGCTGTGGTTCCTGGGTTGAGCAGGGACTTGCTGCTGCCCCTGTAAGAGCGGCTTTCAAGCCGCGGCCCGCAACAACCTCACAGAGAGACGAAAATGGACTTCGACCTCAACAAGCTTCGCATTGGCGTCATTGGCCTCGGCTATGTGGGCCTGCCGCTGGCAGTGGAGTTTGGTAAGAAATTTCCGACTATTGGATTCGACGTCAACGACCGACGTGTGAAGGAACTCGAGGCTGGCAAGGACGTTACGCTTGAGGTAGAGCCGGCGGAACTCACCGCTGCCAGTCACCTGACGTATACGACTGATCCGGTGGCGATCGCCGACTGCAACTTCTATATCGTGACGGTGCCGACACCGATCGGCGATTCCAACCGACCTCTGTTGACGCCCTTGAAGCGAGCCAGCGAGACGATCGGCGGCGTCGTTTCCAAGGGTGACATCGTGGTCTTTGAGTCGACCGTATATCCCGGCGCTACCGAGGAGTTCTGCGTACCGATCATCGAAAAGGTCTCGGGCCTCAAGATGAACGGGGACTTTTACGTAGGCTACAGCCCGGAGCGCATCAACCCGGGTGACAAGGAGCATCGACTGCCGACGATCCTGAAAGTAACGTCAGGCTCGACGCCGGAGGCTGCCGAGTTCATCGACAGTGTGTATGCCGCGATCATCACTGCAGGGACGCACAGGGCATCCAGCATCAAGGTGGCCGAGGCGGCCAAGGTTATCGAAAACACGCAGCGCGACGTCAATATTGCCCTGATCAATGAGCTAGCGATGATCTTCGAACGGGTGGGTATCGACACCGAAGAGGTGCTCGAGGCTGCAGGTACAAAGTGGAACTTCCTGCCGTTTCGTCCAGGGCTCGTGGGCGGCCACTGCATTGGCGTCGATCCGTACTACCTGACCTACAAGGCACAGCAACTCGGCTATCACCCACAGATGATCCTTGCGGGACGGCGTATTAACGACAACATGTCGCTGTACATCTCGTCACGCATCGTCAAGCGGATGCTGGAGAAGGGCATCCAGCCCAACGGCGCGAACATTCTTATGCTGGGCCTCACGTTCAAGGAGAACTGTCCCGACGTTCGCAACACTCGCGTAGTGGACATCGTGGCGGAGCTTGAGACCTACGGCGCCAGTGTGGATGTTCACGATCCTTGGGTCTCGGTCGATGAGGTACGGGATGAGTACGGACTCGAGGTTACCGGGCAGCCTTCGAATGGCGTCTATGATGCCGTCGTTATTGCCGTGGCGCACGACGAGTTCAAGGCGCTGGGGCGCGAGGGAATCGACGCATTCTGTAAAACCGGTGCCGTTGTCTACGATATAAAATACGTGCTCCCCAGGGATGCCAGCGACGATCGCCTGTAGTGATCAGGGAGACACAATGAAAATACTCGTTACCGGCGCCGCCGGATTTATCGGTTTCTACACAGCGAAACAACTGCTGGAGCGCGGCGATACCGTTGTCGGGCTCGATAACTTCAATGACTACTACGATGTTGCGCTCAAGGACGCGAGAGCCGCGATCCTCGATGATTACGAGCACTTCAGCATGGCGCGGATGGATCTTGCCGATCGCGAGGGTATCGAGCAGCTGTTCGCCAGGGAGCAGTTCGACAAGGTTGTGCATCTCGCCGCGCAGGCCGGGGTTCGGTACTCGATCGAGAATCCGCATAGCTACATCGACAGCAATATCGTTGGGACTCTGCATATCCTCGAGGGCTGTCGGCACAACGACGTTGAGCACCTTGTGTATGCATCGTCGAGCTCGGTCTACGGCGCCAACACGACCATGCCGTTCTCCATTCACCAGAACGTCGATCATCCATTAGCGCTGTACGGTGCAACCAAGAAAGCCAACGAGCTGATGGCGCACACCTACTCGAACCTGTATGAGCTGCCGACGACGGGGCTGCGCTTCTTCACGGTCTATGGGCCCTACGGTCGCCCCGATATGGCGCTGTTCATGTTCACCCGTAACATCATCGCGGGGGAGCCGATCGATGTTTTCAACTACGGCAATCATCGCCGCGACTTCACCTACGTCGAGGATATCGTCGAAGGCGTCATTCGAACGATGGATCACACGGCGACTCCCAACGATGCATGGGATCCTGCGGCTCCGGACCCGGGTACGAGCCGTGCGCCTTACCGCATCTACAACATCGGAAACCAGCAGCCGGTCGAACTAATGCGCTACATCGAGGTGATCGAGGAGTGCGTCGGCAAGAAGGCGGAGAAGAACCTGTTGCCGCTTCAGCCCGGCGATGTCCCGGACACCTGGGCCGACACCGAAGACCTTGTCGCCGACGTCGATTACCAGCCGAATACGTCCATCGAGGTTGGTGTCAAACGCTTCGTCGACTGGTACCTCGAGTTTTACAAGGACGAGTAGAAAGCGAGTGCCCAAGCCCTACCTCGAAAGGAAACTGTCTGCCCGCTACCCCCTCGATCTCAAGGCCTGGCAGGCCCTCAAGGCGCACTACCGTGACGACATGCGAAGCAAGTCGCTCGGCGATCTGTTCCGGCGAGACAAGAAGCGCGCTGAACGACTAACGCTGGCGGCCGGTGACTTGTCGCTCGATTACTCGAAGCACTTCGTGAACGCGAAGACCCTGAGGCTGTTCTCGCAGCTTGCGAAGCAGGCAGAGGTACCTCGGGCGATCGAGGCCATGTTTGCAGGCGACCCCATTAACGAAACCGAGGGACGTTCGGTGCTGCACGTTGCGCTCCGCGCCAAGCTCTCTGACCAGGTGGCGCTCGAGGTGCCGGGCGTGCGTGACGTATGGGCTGTCCTTACGAAGATCGAGGAGTACGTCGATGCGGTTCATACGGGCAGCATTCGCGGCAGTACCGGCAAGCGATTGACGGATATCGTCAACATTGGCATTGGCGGCTCAGACCTTGGCCCCGTCATGGCCGCGCGTGCTCTGAGGACCTGCTGGCAGCCAGGCATGCGTTTCCACAGCGTATCGAACGTCGACGGCACCCAGCTCGCGGATCTCAAGGCCGAGCTCGATCCTGAGACCACGCTGTTCGTGATCTGCTCGAAGACCTTCACGACGCTCGAGACGATGACCAACGCCAACGGGGCGCGGGACTGGATTGTCGATAAGCTCGGGGCACGTGCGGTCGGCTCGCATTTTGTCGCTGCCTCGACAAATCACGACGCGATGAACGAATTCGGCATCCATCCGGATCATCGCTTCGGCTTCTGGGACTGGGTCGGTGGCCGCTACTCGCTCTGGTCAGCCGTCGGTCTCTCGCTGGCACTTGTGATCGGCTTCGAGGCTTTCGCGCGTATGCTTGCGGGCGGGCGCATTATGGATCAGCATTTCCGCCGAGCGCCCATGGACGAGAACCTGCCGGTTCTGCTGGCGATGCTGGGCAACTGGTACAACAACTTCTTCGGCGCCGAGACCCAGGCGATATTGCCGTACGACAATCGCCTGGAACGCTTTCCCGCGTATCTGCAGCAACAGCAGATGGAGTCGAGCGGCAAGTCGGTGCGCATGGACGGCAAGCCGGTGCGCTGCGAAACGGGCGCCGTCATCTGGGGCGAGGCCGGCAACAACGCGCAGCACTCGTTCTACCAGCTGTTGCACCAGGGGACGCGGCTGATACCGGTCGACTTCCTGCTGCCGGTACAGTCATCGGGCGCCGACCAGTCGCAGCAGGACCTGGCTATTGCCAACTGTCTCGCCCAGAGCGAAGCGCTCATGGATGGCTTCGACGAGGAGGGCCTCGAGCCCTGGCGCGTGCACGCGGGCAACAATCCGTCGACGACGATTATCTTTGCATCGCTCACGCCCGAGGTGCTGGGACAGCTGATTGCCCTGTACGAGCACAAGGTGTTCGTCGAGGGTGTTCTCTGGGGCATCGACTCGTTCGACCAGTGGGGCGTGGAGCTGGGCAAGAAGCTGGCGTCGTCGCTGTCGGATGTTGTAACTGACAACAAGCGCTACGAGGGCTCGAACGCCTCGACGGCTAGCCTGTTGCGTCAAATCCGAAAGAAGAGGCTGTAGGAGCGGCGTTGAAGCCGCGACACCACCACGCATCCAGTATCGCGATATGCCAAAGAAGAGAATCCACCTGATCGCCGCAGCCCGACCCAATTTCATGAAGGTCGCGCCGCTCTACCACGCGCTTGCCGCTACAGATTGGGCGAAGCCGGTACTCGTCCACACCGGTCAGCACTACGACCGCAACATGTCCGATGCGATTCTCGAGGACCTGCAAGTCCCGCCACCGGACTACCATCTTGGCGTTGGCAGCGGCACGCATGCGGAGCAGACCGGCAACGTCATGATCGCGTACGAGAAGATCTGCCTTGAAGACCGCCCGGATCTCACCGTCGTGGTTGGTGACGTGAACCCGACGGCGGCATGCGCCATGGTTTGTGCCAAGCTCTGGATTCCCGTTGCCCATCTCGAGGCGGGCCTTCGCAGCGGTGACCGACGCATGCCGGAGGAGATCAACCGGCTCGTCACCGATGCAATCTCGGACTATCTTTGGACGCCGTCGGCGGACGCAGACGAGAACCTCATACAGGAAGGGGTGCCGGTTCAGAAGATCGAGCTGGTCGGGAACATAATGATCGACTCCTTTGAAATGCTGAAGGACAAGATCGCGACTGCTGGTACGCAGCAGGAGCTGGGCCTGATGAGCGGCAGCTACGCACTCGTCACGCTGCATCGTCCATCGAATGTCGACCAGGCCGAGACGATGACGCCGATTGTCGAGAGCCTGGTTGAGACGGCAGCACGTCTACCAGTCGTTCTTGTTGCCCATCCGCGAACGGTCAAGGCGCTTGAGAAGTTCGGCTTGGCTGACAGTCTGAAGAACGCTCAATCGCTGCGCTTTCTCGATCCGGTGCCATATGTGCGCTTCATGAACCTTGTGATCGGAGCTCGATTGGTCATAACTGATTCCGGAGGCTTACAGGAAGAAACCTCATACCTAGGGATTCCCTGTATGACCCTGCGAGAAAACACAGAACGGCCTGTTACGGTGAGTCTTGGAACGAACAGACTTGTCGATGTACAGGACTTGAGCAGATCGCTTGTGGCGATTCTGGAAGGCGATTGGTCCAAAGGAGGTGACATTCCGCTTTGGGATGGCAATACCGCTCACAGGGTCGTAGCGTCGATTCGTTCCTTCTTGTACTGATGCACTGTTGCAGAAATAGCGTAAGTCCGGCGACAACTCGCGCAGTGCCGCCGTGCAAGTTCTATAGAGTCTCAACATTGCGATTGTCTGACCACTTCCCGGTGAGTATTGGGTATTTGCATCTCTTGAATGTGGTTTATATGTGTATTCTCTGTAGCTCAGGGGATTACGCGACAGATCAATCAGTTCTATGACACGCAAAACCGCGCTCATTACCGGGATTACGGGGCAGGATGGCAGCTATCTCGCCGAGCTGTTGCTCGACAAGGGGTACTCGGTGCACGGCATCGTTCGCCATACGAGTGTGTCCAATACCGTGCGCATCGACCACCTTCTGAGCGATGCCGCGCTGAAGGAGCGGATACGACTGCATTACGGGAATCTTCGGGATTCAGACTCGATTCGTCATGCCATCGAATCGATTCAGCCTGACGAAATCTATAATCTCGGGGCGCAAAGCCATGTCCGGGACAGCTTCGACCAGCCAGAAAACACCGTAGATATCACAGGTACGAGCGTTATACGAATCCTCGAGGCTGTGCGTGATGTGCAGGCGAAAACCGGCAACCAGATCAGGTACTACCAGGCGGGATCGAGCGAGATGTTTGGTTCGGCAAAGCCACCGCAGCACGAGACAACTCGTTTCGAACCCCGGAGCCCATACGCTTGCGCGAAGGTCTACGCGCATTACCAGGTCGTCAACTACCGCGAAAGCTATGGACTATTCGCCGCCAACGGGATCCTGTTCAATCACGAGAGCCCGCGGCGCGGTGAGACCTTCGTGACACGAAAAATTACGAAGGGCGCTGCGCGCATCAAGCTTGGCCTTCAGGACAAGCTCTCGATGGGCAATCTCGACGTGAAACGAGATTGGGGTTTCGCCGGCGACTATGTCGATGCGATGTGGCGCATACTGCAGCACGACGAGCCCGATGATTTCGCGATCGCGACTGGTGAAAGTCACTCGTTGCGGGAGTTCCTGCAGATGGTATTCAGCTATCTCGATTTGGACTGGAACGACTACGTGGAGATTGATCCGCGCTTTTTTCGTCCTGCCGACGTTCCACACGTTCGGGGTGATGCCAGCAAGGCCCGCGAACTCCTAGGGTGGGAGCCAAAACACACCCTGCAGGACATCGTTCGCATGATGGTTGACGCCGATCTTGCGGCGGAAGGTAGCAAAACCGGACCGACCGGGGCGGGCTAAGCCACGACGTGACGGGACTTAGCGACTAGCGGCGCCAAGAACCTCATCCAGGACATCGCGGCAACGGTCGATTTCGTCGGCAGTAAGTGTCGGATGCACCAGCAGCATCATGCTGGTTTCACCCAGCCGTGTGGCCACCGGCAGCGGTTTGTCAGGCCGGAGCCCTGCGTCTCTGAACGCTCGTTCGTCATAGATCGCAGGGCATGCGCCGTGGAAGCACGGTACGCCACGCTCATTTATTTCGGCGACCATTTTATCCCTCGTCCAGCCTGATGCCATTGCCGCAGGTTCGGCGAAGAGATAAAAGCGATACCAGGCGTGCTCGCAGTCGGTGGGTGTCTGCGGCAGCCGGACTGACCGGTGCGGCGCTGCAGCCTTTGCAAGGTGGCTTGCGTTCTCCGCGCGGCCTGCGCGCCATTCAGGCATTCTCTTGAGCTGTATACGGCCAATCGCCGCCTGAACTTCCAGCATTCGCGCATTCGTGCCAAAGGACTCATGCAGCCAGCGAAATCCAGGCGGGTGTTCCGTGTTGTACACGGTATCCCAATTCTTGCCGTGGTCCTTCAGACTCCACACTCTGGACCATAGCTCGTCGCTACTGGTCGTAATCATCCCGCCTTCGCCGCCAGTGGTCATGATCTTGTCCTGGCAGAAAGACCAGGCGGCAATGTGACCGATGCTGCCGACTGGCCGGCCCCGATAACTTGCACCGTGCGCCTGCGCACAGTCCTCGATGACCACGAGGTCGTGCTCTTCCGCCAGCGCCATGATGGGCTCCATGTCACATGGGAGGCCAGCAAGATGCACGCAAACGACCGCCCGCGTTGCGGGTGTCAGCGCCGCTTCGATCGTCGCAGCAGAGAGATTCTGACTCTCTGCATCGACATCGGCAAAAACCGGCCGCGCACCAACCGTCACGGCGCAGGAGGCTGACGCGAAAAAGGACCGTGGCGTAACGATAACGTCGTCCCCGGGCCCGATACCTGCCGCTTTCAGGGCAAGTTCCAGGGCAAGCGTGCCGTTCGCCAGCGCAACGGCGTGTTTGGTGCTGCACCAGGCCGCGAACTCCCGTTCGAACTCCCGTGCTTCCTCGCCCGTCCAGTAGTTGACGCGGTTTGATGCAAGAACACGATCGACCGCGTCGCGCTCTTCCTCGGTGAAGGATGGCCAGGGACTGAACGCTTGCACCATGATTAACGTGCCTCAATCGGGCGTGCGGGATTGCCAATAACGGTTGCCCCTGCAGCTACGTCTTTCGTGACGACCGCGCCCATACCGATAGTTGCGCCCCTGCCGATAACAAGTGGTTTGTCGGGCGTTCCCTGCCTGATGACAGCGGCGCTGCCTACATAGGCGTGATCTTCGATGATCACGTTGCCATTGCAGTGGGCTGCCGGCGCGAATGTCACGAAATCACCTATGCGGCAGTCGTGTTCAACGTAGGAATACAGGTTGGCGTGAAAGTGCCTGCCGATTCGGATGTTCGATGTGAGTGTTGTGAAGGGGGACAGAATTGCTCCTTCACCGATCTCTACCTCGTCCATTACGACAGACTGCGGGCTCGTGATCGTGAGTGCGGCGATACCACGGTCGTCGCAACGCTCCGCCAGGGTCTCGCGCACGGCCGGATTGGCCACCGCAAGGGCAACGGCCGAGTCTTCACCTGCGCTCTCGCAGAAAGCTTCAAACCCCAGCACCCGTCTCCCGTTGATCGACTCTCCCGCCAGGGTGTCGTCGATAAAAACGAGCTCGTAGCGGTTTGCCCCCGCTGCAATGAGCATGTGCTCAGCGACGGGCAGTACTCCTCGTCCGCAGCCGCCGGCGCCATAGATGCCGTAAATCGTCGCTTTGTCTGTCACGGCGTCTTGCCCTTGAATCGCGGCATCGTCGATTCGCCGGGGTGGGATATGCCCTCGCGTTTCAGGACCTTGACGAGTGTTTGCCAGAGGATCTTCAGGTCGAGCGCCATTGACCGGTTGTCAACGTACCAGACGTCGAGCGCGAACTTCTCTTCCCATGAAATACTGTTGCGGCCGTTTACCTGTGCCCAGCCCGTGACGCCTGGTCGTACCTCATGCCGCCGAGCCTGTTCTGCCGAATAGCGCGGCAGGTATTCCATCAATAGTGGGCGCGGACCAACCAGGCTCATGTCACCTCGTAGGACGTTAAAGAGTTCAGGGAGTTCATCAAGGCTCGTTGCTCGCAGGAAGCGACCCACGGTCGTAAGTCGATCGGCATCCGGGAGGTCGTCGCCGTCCGCGTCTTGTGCTGTCGACATGGTTCGAAATTTCAGGATCGTGAAAGGCTCACCGTTCTGCCCCGGCCGTTGCTGTCGAAATAGTACGGGTCTGCCGTCGGTCGCGAGAATCAGGAGGGCGACCACCAGAAACAACGGACACAGCAGCAGGAGGGCTCCCGCAGCGACGGCTATGTCGAGCAGGCGTTTCAAACCAATGAGCGATCCGGGATCAAACTGATGTCGCCCACTGTTTTCGTTGGCTTCACCGGACGGGATAGCGGCGGCATCGCACTGCGATACGTCCCGTTGGTCATGGGTTCTGAGAGAGAATTGCAAGCCACGGCCAGCCTTTTGCTGCTGCGAAGGGTGAAGACAAAGACGATAGGGGGTGATTGTAAACTGCCCCGCCGGCCAGATCATCAGGCGGAAACGGTGTTGGCGCACGCGCCGGCGCGTCCGTTTGCGCCTTCTCCTGGTTAGTCTGGGACATGCGGCGCTGCGGGAAGGTATCATTGTCAGGCTTTCCCGCAAGATCTGCTTTGATGCACATCGCCTACCTGCACCAGTATTTTAATACGCATGATATGCCCGGCTCTACGCGCTCGTTCGAACTCGCACGCCGGCTCGTCGCGCGGGGCCATACCGTCGACATGATCACGTCATGGCGTGGCCCGACGAGCGAGCGTGGTTGGTTCGAATCCGAAGAGCAGGGCGTACGCGTTCACTGGCTGCCGGTGCCTTACTCCAATGTCATGAGCTATCGCGAACGTATTTCGGCGTTTTTGCGATTCGCCAGTGCCTCGGCGGCCCGAGCGGCGACTACCCGGGCTGATTTGGTCTATGCGACGAGTACTCCGCTGACGATTGCCTTGCCCGGCGCATGGGCGTCGGCTCGTCTGGACGCGCCAATGGTGTTCGAACTTCGTGATCTTTGGCCCGATGTTCCTGTTTCGATGGGCGTTATTTCCAACCCCCTTCTGATCGCCGCAGCGCGTCGACTCGAGAGATTCGCGTATAAACGAGCGGCGGCTGTCGTCGTGCTGACGCCTACGATGCGGGACTTCGTCTCGGGAAAAGGTGTTCCGCTGGAGCGAATCTCCGTTGTGCCCAATGGCGCAGATCCATCGCGTTTTCCGGAGCTGGCCCCTGTCGGGAGAGAAGAGCGCGCTCCAACACTGCTTTACTGCGGTGCCCTCGGGCCGGCGCACGGCCCGGAGTACCTGCTCGACTTGGCGGAAGCGTTTCGCTCCGCCTCGCTCGGCGTGCGGATCGTCGTGGCGGGAGAGGGCAAGCTTAGACCCGATCTGGAGGCGCGAGCGAAAGGCGCGGGATTGGGAGATGAGCACATTCGCTTCGTCGGGGAGGTTCCGCAGGACGACGTGCCGGGGCTGTATGCTCAGGCCGATGCGTCCGTCATGACTATGGCTGACTGTGAGTTGCTGTACCGTCATTCGGTTCAGAACAAATTCTTCGACAGCCTCGCCGCCGGTCGCCCTATATTCGCGAACTACAGAGGGTGGGCATCGGAGCTTGCCGAGAGGTTTCAGGCAGGCGCGGTATTACCGCGACGCAATCCCGACGCCGCGGCATCACTAATTGCGAAGCGCTTGGGGGACGCGGAATGGCTGCTGCATGCGGGCCAATCGTCCCGTGAGCTTCTGCTCAAGCACTTCGATTTCGAGAACCTGACCTCGACTCTGGAGGCAACCCTTGAGGAAGCGCTTGCGAAGAGGCACCGCTAGCGATAATGATGTGTCTATCGGACGACCGCCCTTGCTGCTCCCATAGCATCCGTCTAGTCTTCCCGCGATGATCAAGAATCTGGAAACTCTGCTCGATCACCGCCAGCGCCTACGATTGCTCGTAGTGCTCATCGGGATGATCGTCGCCGCGATTATGGAGATGATCGGCATCGGTTTGATCCCGGGGTTCGTCGCGCTGCTGTCTGATCCTGACAGCCTTGTCGAACGCCTCCCGTCTGAAAGTGCTGTCTCGCAGTGGCTTCGCGGAGCAGAGCTTTCTGATATCACGTTGTACGGCGCCGCGTTGCTTGCCACGATCTTTGTAGTTAAGAACAGCTACATTGCGGCACTCGTGTACCTTGAAGGACGCGTAGTGCGGGACATTACAATTGCGCTCGCAACGCGCTTGTTCAGCCTGTACGTGAATAGTCCCTTTACGTTTCATATGCAGCGAAACCCCGCTGAGCTGATTCGGAACGTGTCGACTGAGGTGTTACAGGCCATGGCGTTGCTCACAAACGGCATGATGTTGGTCCGAGAAGGCCTCGTGCTCTTCGTCGTTTTTGTCCTGCTGTTAATTCTTGATCCGCTTGTTTCGCTCTCAACGTTCGCGCTGCTGGGCGTTGCGGCAGCGTTGTTCTACGGAGCGGTTCGTCGCTCTCTGCTCGAACGCGGGCGCCTGGCACAAGGTCATCGAGCCAGGCAATACAAAGCGGTCAACGAGACGCTGGGCGCGATCAAGGACGCAAAAATTCTCCAGCGCGAGGACGCGCTGATTCGGACGTTTAGCCGTGAAATCGAGGGGGCTCAGCACCACGAGTTCTACGCGAAGGTTGCCGGCGCCTTGCCGCGACTGTTCCTGGAGGTGCTCGCCGTCAGTTCAATAGTCGTTGTTAGCGCTGTTTTCGTGCTTCTGGGTCGCTCCGTAATGAGTATGTTGCCGATACTCGCACTCCTGGCGGTCGCGACAGTGCGCATGGTGCCGGCGTTCAACGCTATTACGGCTTCGCTTGTGAGAATTCGAAACCTGTATCCTTCGTTCGACCTGGTGTGCCGAGAATTGAACGAGTTAGAGGCCGTCGTTGAACGCGGTTCTTCTGCAATATCGCCCGAGCAGACAGTCCCCCCACTAGCGTCGAGCATCGAGCTGCGGGATCTTCGATTTCGTTATCCGACAGCTTCGGACGAGGCGCTCCGGGGCGTATCCGTGTCCATTAGCGTCGGACAGGCCGTAGGTTTTCTCGGTTCGTCCGGGGCAGGGAAGAGCACGCTGATCGACATCATTCTCGGACTGCTGTCTCCGAGCGACGGCGAGGTGGTCGTGGACGGTGTGGACGTGTCGAACAGCCTCCAATCATGGCAGTGTCAGATCGGGTATATCCCCCAGGACATCTACCTGATCGATGAGAGCATCCGGCGAAATGTCGCATTCGGCCTGGATGAGCAAGATATCGACAACGAGGCTGTTGAGACTGCGCTTAGGGCAGCGCAACTCGATAGCTTTGTTGACTCGCTGCCCGACGGCAGCGCCACGCTGGTAGGTAACCGGGGCATCCGTCTGTCCGGTGGGCAGCGGCAGCGTATCGGTATTGCACGAGCGCTCTACCACGATCCCAAGGTTCTCGTAATGGACGAGGCGACCAGCGCACTGGACAGTGAGACGGAGCACGCTGTGGTTTCAGCGATCAACGACCTCCAGGGAGAGCGTACGATCATCATCATTGCGCACCGGCTAAGCACTCTCGAGGGCTGTGATCGCCTCTACCTGATGGAGAAGGGCGCGGTGTTGGACTCGGGCACCTTCCAGGAGCTCAAGTCACGTCACCCCCATCTCTGGAAGCCCGGGGCACACGCCGGCGACCCTGAAATAGAAGCGTCAGTCCGCTCGTTCCCTTGAACATTGATCGTTGCTGCCTAGCTCCGGGCTGGCGAATTCAATGAACGCGTCCTGCAGCTCGGGTTTATCGGCGATTTGAAGTGCGCCTGTTCCATAGGATGCGATCAGACGCGCTACAAGTGCTCTCGATCGGTCCTGTGGTACGGCAGCCCCCGAGACGTAGTCAACGTCACCGGGGGAGCACCACCAGGATGCAGGAATATCGCCCTCAAGAAGGCGCAGATATCGGCTGGCTACCGCGGACGAGGACCATTCGGAGGAAACGAAGTGCTGCGCCTTCCTGCCCAGTTCGTCCCTGAGTGCTGAGTCAGAAATCAGCTTTTCGATCGCAGCTTCGAGATCTTCCGGTTGCACAAACAGGCTCGGTGGCGTGAACTCCTGCTTGACGGTCGTGCCGAAGGTCGTTGCCGCATAGCCGCCGACTACTGCCGGCTTTCCGAGCGACGCCGCCTCCGCCGCGAACCCGGCCAACGGTGTATCAGAGTAAGCCTGATCGACGATGAAGTCGCACTTTCGAAGTTCGTCAATCACCACCGCGTTAGGCTGGTTGGATATCTCTACGTAGTCGATGTCGTAGCCCTTCGCCTTTAGGTTACCGATGGCGCCACGAATCAGGTCCGTGCCTTTGGCTTCCGGTCGCGACGGTGCATGAAGAATGCGAATGGCGTAGCCGCCGTCGGGCGAGTTTTCTGGCGCCGTGCCTGTATCCCTGGGCAGGCCCATGGCAAACCAGCTTATGTAAGGCTTTTCGTGAAACTGGGCGGTGAAGGGAGAGTTAACACAGCACGTCGCGTATTGCTCCTGGCGCCTGACCCGTCGCTTGACCGCTGCCGAGAGCTTCCGAATATGATCAGGATCGGGGCTTTCGCCGGGGGGAAAGTGCACGCCATTGATGTAGGGTGGTCGGGTATCGCTACCGACGTAAACGAAGACAACGGGCTTGCCGAAGAAGCGCCAGAGACGCAGCTCGATAGCGAGTCCAGTTATTGATGTGCCGTATAAGAAGACACACGCGTCGTATCTACTGATTGCGAGTGCGAGTACGCCGAGGCCGACAAGCTGGTGTAGCCTGAGGAGCAGGTTGCCAATGAGCGGATTCGTGCTTCGTGTTGCTGCCGATCTTTCCTTGGTCCACTGCCAGACGCGGACGACGGCGGGATACTCTTCACCGCGGTCGTACTCGAAGGGGTGACGAGCACTAAAGAACGTATCGGCGTCGACGTCGATGGATTCGAAGCCGCGACGCAGACTGCTCGCAATACCAGAAATCTCGGCGGTTCCAATCAGTACCTTCATTGCAACACCGGGTCCGGCCACGCTATGGCGGAAGGGCCGTTACCTCGAGTCGCCAACCGGCCTGCAAGGGTTTCCGTATGCTCTTACGCCGCTCGCCAGGTCCTTCGTAACAAGACTGTTTGCTCCAACCACGACACCGTCTCCAATCGTTACGTTACGACTGACAACGGTATTCGGCCCAATGTAGCAGTTAGATCCTATGCTCGTCGCCCCCGTCTCAATCGGTTCAACGCCGCCGCTCAACGACCGATTGACTGTGTCGTGCGTATAGATTTGTACGCCCGCTGAGATGGAGCAGTGATCGCCGATGACCAGCTTGCCTCCTGACCCGTCAAGCACGGTAAACGGGCCAATCCAGGTATGCTCGCCGATGCTGACATCGCCGAGAATGAGTGCGCTGTCATACACCGACGTGCCTTCACCAAAGCCCAGCATCCGTGCTTTCTCCCACCGATCAACGACATAGTCGCCAAGAGGCAACGCCCTGTCGTAATCGTCCCTGACGCTCCTGAAGCGTCGTCGCCAAAACTCGCGAAGTGTCTCGAGGAGGTCGTCCACGACTAGGCCTTCGCGGCAAGGGCGTCTTGCAATGCCGCTACGACCTTCACGATGTCGTCACGTATCAGCCCTTCGTCCATGGGCAGCGCGAGACCTTGCCGATAAAGCCGGTGACCGTTCGATAGCGGTGAAGTCTGTACGTAGTCCCGGTAGATTCCGAGGCTGCTCATGCTCTGCGCGCCCATACCCGACTCAACGCCAGCTTCGCGCAATCGCCGAGATATCTCATCGCGGTCGAAGCGCTCGTTCAAAACGACCATAAACGTCTGCCAGCTATGGCCAGGGACTGGCCGAGGCAGCGACAAATTCCCATCTGACTCGAGCGAGGAGAGTAGCTCACGGTATGTGGCCGCGAGTCTCCGGCGACGATCGATGCGATCGTCCATGTCCGGTAGCTGCGCGCGTCCGATCGCCGCCTGAAAGTCTGTCATCCGGTAGTTCAGCCCGGGTTCTCTGAAGACGACCCCGCCTTCGCTGCGGTCCATCCCGTGACTCCTGAGCAGACGCAGTCGGTGGGCGAGATCCGGGTCGTTGACAGCGATTGCCCCGCCTTCTCCGGTTGTCAGCGTCTTTCGAGGGTGGAACGAGAAGCACCCGGCGTCGGCCAGCCCGCCGGTCTTTCGATCTCCGAGCGTCGCTCCGAGCGCGCATGCAGCGTCTTCGATAACGTATGCATCGACGGTTGATGCAAGTCGAGCGATTTCGGAGATATTGGCAGGGCATCCGAATTCGTGGACCGGGATTATCGCTTTCAGCGTCTCGGGGGCAGACCAATCGGCGATAGTCTCCTCGAGATGCTCGGTCGAGAGCACGTAAGTCTCCGGGTCGACGTCAACCAGCTTGACGGTAGCACCGGCCATTTCGACGCTGTTCGCCGTTGCGGCGAAGGAAAAGTCAGGCACGATTACCGCATGGCCATCGCCGATGCCGAGTGCGAGCAGACTCAGGTGGAGTGCGGCAGTTCCGCTCGAGACGAGCACGACGTCATCGCAACTCAAATAGTCGGCGAGTTCTGCCTCGAAGGCGTTGCACTCAGCGCCGTGCACGAGATTGCCAGATCGCAGCACGTCGGCAACGCTCGCTATCGCGCTTTCGGGGATGCTTGGTCTTGATAGCTTGAGCACGTCTTCTAGCTCTTGAACAGCTCGCTCAATTCCGGGAGAGATGATTCGTTCGCGGCAATCCACTCTGCTGTGCGCCGAATGCCCTCCTCGAGATCAACCTGCGCTTCAAACTCGATGATCTCCCGAGCCTTGTCAACCTTGGGAATCCGCAGCTCAATATCAGCAGATAGTGCATCCTTGAACACGATGTTGGACTTCGACCTGGTTACTCGACAGATTGCTTCGGCCAATCCGAAAATCGTAGTGACGGCTCTGCTGTTGCCTATATTGAACGATTCTCCGATCGCTTTCGGGTGGCTGAGTGCAGCAAGAATGCCATCAACCATATCATCCACGTAGCACCACGCCCTTATCTGTGTGCCGGTTCCGAATATGATCAGGTTCTCGTTGTGCAGGGCTTTTCGTACAAAAATCGACAGGGCGCCTTCGCCGGTTTGCCCGGGGCCGTATACGTTGAATGGTCGAACGCTGACGGTCGGTAGACCGTACTGCTTGAAATAGGCGTGCGACAAGTGCTCTCCCGCGAGCTTGCTGACCGCATAGGTCCATCGCGCCTCGCCGACCGCTCCCGTCACTGTCTGCTGGGTCTCACCAACGTTGAACGCGTGTGACCCGAAAACCTCTGATGTCGAGAACTCGAGGAAACGCTCGACGCTGTCGAGACGTATCGCAGCCTCTAGTGCATTCGCGGTTCCCAGTATGTTGACGCGCATGGTCGTAACCGGGTTCTTGACAGTCGATTCGATCCCCGCAATTGCTGCTGCATGAACGACAATCTGGGCCCCCTGCATCGCGCGCTCAAGCGCGTCAAAGTCCATGACATCTCCCTCAATCTGGGTGACGTTCGGGTGTTTCGCGTATGGCGTGTCCTTGAGTGTGTTCCGCGTGTAGTTGTCGAAGACGACGATTTCGTTGTCGTCGGCAAGTCGGGAGATGAGCATGCTTGCAATAAAGCCGGCTCCGCCCGTAATGAATATTTTTCGTCCGGTAATCACTATTGAGCCTCGATAGACGTGATAGCACGCGCAGCCGGCAGGCTACGAGATTGAGAAAAGGCGGCGCAAGTGTCGGTTATTTCGTCAAGGAAAATCAAGGCCGTACGGTCGAGTATGCCGATTTCGAGCACGACCAGCCCTTGCACGGATGGCACGGGCGGCTCCTAGCTGGCTGGTACTGTCGGTCGGCGTCGAGACTCCGAATCCGTACGTCCGTCACTGGCGCCGGTCGGGGCAGCTGCGAGCGCCATAGTCTTCTCCGCAGTCAGGCGGTGAATCATCAGGATGAACAGCAAATAGCCGAAGCCGTTGATAGTGACTGGTCTTTGCGCAAGGGTGGCAATCAACGTAAGCAAAACAAATGCTTTATCGTAGCGGCTCAGTCGTCGGGTTCGGATCAGCAAGATAATCAGAACGATGACATGGAGGTTGACGATCAGCGCACCCAGTGCGCCGTGAGTCGCGAAGGGAGCAGCAGGATTGACGATGAAGCTCCATGTGTACCTCGCGCCAACGTAGTCCTCATAATGGAGTCCATGACCCAGTACCGGTGAATCAGTAAACGCCCGATAGTTGTCCCGCATAATCGGCGTCCGGCTGTCTCCCTTGAGGAGCCTGTCGCCTGCGGTCGAGACGTTGAATCTATCCAGCGTTACCGAGTAAGCGTAGTCACGCACTTCGGGGCTGGCGCGACCAAGCGCCAGCGTCAGCAAGGCGGCGAACAGGACCAGGTATTTGATGCTGCGTCGATTGAGCGTAAAGAGCCCCCAGAGGGCAACGACGACGAAGAATGCCATCGAGATCGTTGTCATTCCGCAAACAACCAACAAGGCCTCCTTCCACCTGGGCAGGTTGTATAGGCGGCAGAGCAACAGAGCGAATGTCATGTAGAAGGCAAACGTCCCGGGTTCATCATAAAATCCGGCGACCCGAATAAGCTTGAGACCCCCGATCTGGTAGTAGATGTTGGTGTAGGCGAGTCCGAAGTCGTAGTACGGACGATCGGAAAAAGTGCTGATTGGTTCGAGGTTGATCGCAACGCCGCCGACGAATACGAGGACGGCGAAAACACCCATGACGAGGTGAAGATTCACCCAGAAATCAGCGAGCTGTCGCGATCGTCTCGCATTCGCAAATACGAGCAGCAACGCAGCGCTCGCGAGGACCTGGATAGCAAGGCTGAAGTAGCCCCGGTCCAGGGCGTATCCGAATGTCTGGTGAAGGAAAGGCAAAGTCAGCAACAGGGCGGCTTGCAAGAGCTGCAGGAAGGTCAGCTCTGCAACGGATCGTTGGATCGTGAGTCGGTGAGCGTATAAGAGCGCCAACAGGGCTATGAGGCCGAGAATGAGGGGTTTGTTAATAGCCGTAAGCGAGTATCGCTCGAGTACGAACAGGGGCGGCGAAAACAGCAGGAGGATGAGCAGCACCGTCGACGCCATGCCCTTTCGAACATCAATGGTGACGTCACCCGGCCGCAACGTGCCTGGTTCGTAATTAGTCACGTGTGCCTGCTTCACTGGTTCGATTCGTCGGTTCAGTCGTGCTTTTCGAGATGCCTGATCTGTTGCGATGGCCAAATTGGTGCTTGGCAACACGAAGTTGGGGAAGCGCGTAGGACAGGTAGGTACGCAAGATGCGGTGAGCGGCGAACACCCACAATGCGGGGTGTCGCCCCGCACGTCGGAATGTTGCCTTGAGTGCCTTGAGGCCGTCGCCAGCGCGGCGGTGGGCCAGCTTCAGGCCGGCGAGACCGCCGATGACGCGTATGAAGTAACGCCGGCCGTACAGGTCTCCGGCACGTTCACCGAACCATTCAGCATACGTGGGTGTCCATTTCGCGACGTACTGATCGATCCCAGCGATGCGCCGGCGAGTGTCGGACATCATCGTCTGGCGCTCGTCAGCCGTTACGACAACCAGAGCCTCCGGAACGATCGCGTTGGAATACCCTTCGACCGCAAGCTTCATCCAGATGTCGTGATCGATGCCGCTGATCAGTGAGTCGTCGAAGCCACCGACCTCGAGCAGCGCCGATCTAACGAAGAGAAAGCTGGAAGAAGGTGTCGCAGCCCCGTCGCGCATGATGGCCTCGCGCAGGCTTCCTTCGTTAGTTGGCATGCTGAGACCGGTCTGCCGGCCCTCCGGGTCTTGGATACGGCAGCCCACCTGGATACAGGCAAGTCGGGCACGCTCCCCGCGGTCTATGCCTTCAAGACGTTGCAGCTGCGCCGCAAGGCGTTCAGGCAACCAGGTATCATCATCGTCGATATAGGCTATCAGGTCGCCGGTCGCCTCGCTCAAACCGGTATTCCTGGCCGCTGCAAGCCCGCGATTGGTCTCGTGACGCAAGTAACGAATGTTCTCGTTGCCCAGCGAGGCAACATAGGAGCCGAGATCCGAAGTACCAGCGTCCTCGATGACGAGAATCTCATCCGGCCTGCGGGATTGTTCGACTACACTCTGCAGCGCTCGCTTGGCGAGTTTCGGACGCTCGTGCGTCGTAATGACGACGCTGACAGTCGGTCGGTGCACTATTCCGGTTTCCGGCCCACGCAGGCTATGCGTCCGCACTTCGACTCGTCGTCGCCGAGCAGGCACTTCGACAGGTAATGCCGGTAGAACGCGTTGAGCAGCGGCGGCCAGGTGATAACGAAGAATTGGCCGGTGCGTCCGATCAGTCGAAACCAGATATCGAGGAACCTCGAAAAGAAATCGAAAGGCTGAAATTGCAGGTCGTCAAGATGCTTGTCGAGAAGAGCAGAGAGCATCTCCGAATCGAAATGCTGGAAATGCTTGCTGCCAACCGGGTTGTTTCGGTGTGGGACTGTGAGCACGAGCCGGCCGCCCGGCCGGAGGAACGATACGGCGCTTTCAACAAAGGCAGGTAGATCATCGGGACGTATGTGTTCTATTACCTCGATAAGCGTTACGACATCGTATTTCTCGGTTCCGGGATCATCACGGATGATGTCGGATACGCGGTAGTCGAGGCCTGGGTTCAGTGCTTTTGCGAGCGCGATAGCGCGCTTCGAGTAGTCGATTCCGGTAAGGCGGCGGTCCTCGTCCGAATCTTTCGCAAGCTCACTGATGAAGCGTCCGTCGCCGCAACCAAGGTCGAGGAGGCTCGACCAGCGCTCCCGGTCGCAAAGTGACTTTGCAACGTGCATACCACCGAGATAGCGGTAGCCCCACGACCAATAGGCGTGTTGAGAGAAGTGGCCCTCCCGGATCTGCGGCATGTAGTGATAGGGAAGCTCGTACTGTTCTTCCTGAATGCGTTGCTGCTTGGTAGGGGTCATTCCGTCAATTCACCGGATGAGAGCAAGGATCGGCGTCAGGATCAGGCTGCGCAGGCGAGCGAACAGCGCCTGCGGATGGCGCAGGTAGGGCCCGCGATATTTCCACAACAGGTACGCATGAGCGTATGCCGTTCGCTGCGCTTCACGCAGTCCTCCTGCCGTGGTCATTCTCTGCAGACCATGCCCAACGTCGACGACTGTGGTGTCCTCATTTAAAACCCTTCCCTGGAAACCGTTCAGGACGATCCGCCGGAACAAGTCTGAATCCGTCCCCCTCGGCATCCGTTCATCGAGGCCGCCGGCGCTGCGCCATGCAGCGCGCGAGATGAGTGGGGTTGAGCCGCAAATGACGCCGCCGCCGCGCAGGAGCGTGTCGCTCCAGTCGCTGGGCTCTGCCGGTGCCTTCCGCGCGTACTCACCTGAGGCATTTACTTCTGACCACCAGGTACCCACAACACCGAGCGTCTCGCCGGCCTCGGCAAAAATAGCGAGTTGCTTTTCGAGCTTTTTCGAATCTGTCCAGTAGTCATCGTCACCCAGCATCGCGATATAGTCGCCCCGGCTTGCGTCAAAGCCACGATTGGTCGCATAGGCAACACGATGGTTTGCCGGCAGGGCGATAAGCTTGATGCGATCTCCGTACCGGTTCGTTAGCTTGGAACGGGTGTCGTCTTCCGAACAATCGTCGACGACGATGATTTCCGTGTTGACTGCCTGTTGTTCGAGGACGCTGTCAATAGCCCGGCAGACGAGCCCGCTGCGGTTCCTCGTACAGATGATGACGCTGACGAGAGGGGATGTCGCCGGATGTGAGTGCACGGATGGGTGGATTTGATCTACGGCGACGGTAGAGGACAACGTTGCTGAGTCCCTAGACGGACTGCCCTGAGCGCGAACGCGCTGCGAGCACGGCGTGGCGGCCATAGACAAACAATACTGACAGCATGCCGCCCAGGAACATTGCGATAATTACGATCAAAGGACGATTTGGTCGCACCGGCTGTTTCGGTACCTGCGGGCTGTCAATTACGCGGAATGCAAACTCTTCGTTTCCTCTCGCCAGCATGACCTTTTGCAGTTCCTGTTCAAGCAGACTGCCGATCGACTGCTGCAACACCACGACGTTGGAGTTCATCATCTCGCTTTCGAGGTACTTTACGTTCGAGTTTGCCTCGACAAGGGCACGGTTACGCAGGTGCTCATTGAGGCGTCGGACGAGCTTGTCTACCCATTCGGCAGCAATCTTCGGGTCCGTCCAGGTTGCCCTTAGCGTGACGAGACCGCTTACGCTGTCTTGTGCAACGGAGATGACGTCGTTGCGGAAGAGCCGAACGGCGTCTCGCATGTCGGGAACACTCGCAGGATCGTCCGATAGCCAGTTGTTTGCTTCGTCATCCCAGGCTTCTGCGAATATCACCTTGAGCAGCTCTTCCTCTTCGATGAATTTCGCCGTGAAATCGCGCGATTGCAGGATCGCCAACGCCTCAACCGAGTTGTCGCCGCCGCCGACATTGACGCCGGCGAGGGTGGCGAGACCTCCAAACTGTCGGCTCAGGGATGAGCCTGATCGCTCTTCCGCTGGAGCGAGCAAGGCCTCCGCTCGATACCATTCGGTTTGCGCTAGCGCGTAGGGAACCGACAGCGCAATGAACAGCCCGGTCACGATAATAATCGTCCAGCGCGAACGCCAGAGGATCAGCCACATATCCAGTAGACTGACCTCGTCGCCGGCGTATCGACTCGCTTGAGGCTGGCTGGCAGCGCCACCTGTCGGCGCTCCAGTTGTAGTTGTGTTCGCGGGATCGGTCATCGAATCTTGCCATCGAAAGGCGGTATCTTATCGGGTTCTCGCTCGTCTTGCTGGCTATCCCCGGCCTGCGAAACTAGCGGTCGATCAGCGTGTCCAGGTACCAGCGGTAGGTTTTTTCTATGCCGTCGCGAAGCGACGTCTCAGCCTTCCATCCCAGTGACGCCAGCCTGCTGACTTCCATTAGCTTGCGGGGTGTGCCATCCGGCTTGCTACTGTCGAATTCGACCTCACCGGAAAACCCCACGATGCTGCGTACGAGCTCCGCAAGCTCTGCGATCGTAATGTCCTCGCCGGTTCCGACGTTGATGATCTCGCTCGATTCGTAGTGTTCCATCAGGAAGCAGGCCGCGTCCGCAAGGTCATCGACGAAGAGCAGCTCGCGACGAGGTGTCCCGGTACCCCACAAGCTGACGCGAGGCGCTGAATTGCGCTTCGCATCATCGAAGCGGCGAATCAGTGCCGGCAATACATGCGAGGTCTCGAGGTCAAAATTGTCTTCGGGCCCGAAGAGATTGGTAGGCATAACCGAGATCGCGTCAAAGCCGTATTGCTTGCGGTAGGCCTGGCACATCTTGATCCCGGCAATCTTCGCGATTGCATACCACTCGTTAGTCGGCTCCAGCGGCCCCGTCAGCAACGAGTCCTCGGTCATGGGCTGAGGCGCGTGCTTGGGGTAGATACAGCTCGAACCGAGAAAGCAGAGCTTTGTCGTGCCGTGTCGATACGCGGCGTCGATGACGTTGGTCTGAATCTTCAGGTTGGTGCTGATGAAGTCGGCCGGGTAAGTGTCATTCGCGAGGATCCCGCCTACCTTGGCGGCAGCAAGAAATACGTACGCCGGGCGCTCGGTGGCAAAAAACGTTTCCACGTCTGCCTGTACCGTGAGGTCCAGCTCGCGGCGATCGCGGAGTAGCAGCCTTTGGTCGCCGCGCGCCTCGAGAGCGCGCACGATTGCCGAACCGACCAGGCCCTTGTGCCCGGCAACAAAAACGGAATCGCCCGGTTTCATTCGTGGTGGCTAAAGGTCTTGAAGCCTTCCCGGGCAACCAGCGCGTCACGTTCGGCAAGCTGCATATCCGTTTGGACCATCTCCGTCACCAGCTCATCGAAGGTGATTTCCGGGCTCCAGCCGAGCTGTGCCTTTGCCTTGGCAGGGCTGCCGAGCAGAGTCTCGACCTCCGTCGGGCGATAGTAGCGCGGATCGATCCGGACGATTACCTCGCCGCTGCTGCGGTCTGTAGCCGTCTCGTCCGTGCCGCTGCCTGACCAGTCGAGCTCGATGTCGAGACGACTGGCTGCAATATTGACGAAGTCGCGAACGGAGTGCTGTACGCCGGTTGCAATGACATAGTCATCCGGTTCTTCCTGTTGCAGCATCAGCCACTGGGCTCGAACAAAGTCCCGCGCATGCCCCCAGTCCCTGAGTGCATCGAGGTTGCCGAGATACAGGCATGCTTCGAGCCCGGCCTTTATTCGTGCCAACCCGCGGGTAATCTTGCGGGTGACGAAGGTTTCGCCGCGGAGCGGGGACTCGTGATTGAAGAGAATACCGCTGCACGCGAACATCCCGTAGGCTTCCCGGTAGTTCACGGTAATCCAGTGGGCGTAGACCTTGGCCGCGCCGTACGGTGATCGCGGGTAGAAGGGCGTAGTCTCGGTCTGCGGTGTCTCCATGACCTTGCCGTACATCTCTGACGTGGACGCCTGATAAAAGCGGGTCTTGTCGGTCAAGCCGCAGATTCGAATTGCTTCGAGAAGCCTCAGTGTGCCAAGCGCATCCGAATTCCCGGTGTACTCGGCTGTCTCGAATGACACGGCAACGTGGCTCTGTGCCGCAAGGTTATAGATCTCGTCCGGCTGGACTTCCTGCACGATCCGGATCAGGTTGGTCGAATCGGTCAGGTCGCCGTAATGCAGGATCATGCGCCGGTCAGGATCGTGCGGGTCGCTGTACAGGTGGTCAATTCGGTCTGTATTGAACAGCGAGGCGCGTCGTTTCACGCCATGGACTTCGTAACCCTTGCCGAGCAGGAATTCGGCGAGATAAGCGCCATCCTGTCCCGTAATGCCGGTGATGAGTGCTCGCCTGGGCGTTGTGGCCGCCATAGCCATCTATCCTTGTCAAAAATCGAGGGCCGGCATTCTAGCGCGTTGAGTGGCCCGGGTAATGCCCGATTTGGGGCTCCCCCAATTGGCACGTCTCTGGCGCAGCACACACCGATCAGGTACCTTGCCGCGTTTTCCCCTCGGGCCATGGGTGCAAAACCGTCCCAGCGCCTCGCTAGTACTGCCAGACGACGAGGAGCTCGGGGGCGGGGAGATTCTGGGTGGCTGCCGACCAAACGACCGCGAAGCCAGGCGTCGATGCTACAAGGGTTGTGGCGATCCTGACTTGCCACAATCGCCGCGAGAAGACGGTCGCCTGCCTGCGAAATCTCTTTGCGCAAGACGCCGCCGATGTCACGTTCGAGGTAATCCTCGTAGATGACGGCAGTACCGATGGCACCGCCGCCGCGGTGCGCGAACAGTTTCCGTCGGTTAACATCATTGACGGTGACGGGACGCTGTACTGGACGGGCGGTATGCGTGTCGCCACTGCTGCCGCCCTTGAAACGAGGTTCGATTACCTGCTGTGGCTGAACGATGATACCGAGCTGTATCCAGCCGCCGTTCGAACGCTCTTGCAGACGCACACAGAGCTGAGCGACTCCGCTACCGGCCCTGTCATTGTCGTCGGCAACGTGTGCGATCCGGAGACAAAGGTGTTCACCTACGGCGGCTCGGTCAGTACGAGCAGATGGCTGCCGTTGCGCCTCGCGCACGTGAAGCCCGCGTCGGCGCCTCAGCGATGCGATACGTTCAACGGCAATTGCGTGATGTTCTCTGCAGCAGCCGTGCGAAGGCTCGGAAACCTGCATCCGCGCCTGGTTCACGCGGCCGGGGACTACGACTACGGTCTGCGAGCAACGGGGCTCGGCATCGAAAACTGGATCGCGCCGGGCATTGTCGGCGAGTGCGCGCGAAACTCGGAGGAGGGCACGTGGCTGGATGCGTCCCTTCCGCTTCGGCGCCGCTACCAGCTCTTGCTCGGGCGAAAGGGTCAGCCGCCGGCTCAAAGGCTGGCCTACTATGCGGCCCACGGCGGACCGCTCTGGCCGCTCGTCTACCCGCTCGTTTACCTGAGGCCGCTCGGCACATCGATCTCGAAAGCCCTCGGCCGGCACGGCGAGAACTGAGATGGCGCTGCGGGTGCTCCATGTTGCGGGTGCATTTGCGCAACACCCGCTGTACCAGCAGTTGATCCAACACCTTGCGGCGGACGGTATCGAGCAGGACGTTTTCGCGCCTGTGCGTTCGCGCGAAGAAGCAGATCGGCAGCCGCCCGACACCGATATCACCACCTATCGATACCGGCATATCCTGAAGCCCTACCACCGCGTCCTGTTCTCGGCAAAAGTCCGCCGAGTCAACAAGGCACTGCAGCATGAATTCGATCCGACATCCGTGGATATCGTGCACGCGCATTCAGGGTATAGCGACGGCGCCGTTGCGCTTAAGCTGTCCAGAGAACACGGCCTGCCGTTTGTTGTGGCGATCAGGAATACGGACGTCAACTATTTCATGCGCTTTCGGCCAGACCTGGGCGGCCAGTTTCGGGACATTACCCGTGCAGCCAATAAGGTCATCTTCCTTTCGCCGGCCTACCGGGATGCATTTCTCGCGAAACTGGACGCAAATGCCAGGGAGACGGTCGAGGTGAAGTCCGTCGTCATCGCCAATGGGCTCGACGATGCATGGTTCGAGCCTTTTGAACGGTCGAGGGCCGAGCCGGCCCGACGCAACCGCGTCATCTACGTTGGTGATTTCAGCCCCAACAAAAACGTCCCGACCGTTATCAGGGCCGTAGAGAGTCTGCGGAGGTCGATGCCAATGGAGCTTACCCTGGTTGGGGGCGGCGGGGGCGACGAGTCGAGAGTGCGCCGTATGCTCGACGACGCAAAGTACCATTTCGTCGACTACCGCGGACGAATCAACGACCCCCAGAATCTGCGACGCATCTACCGCGAACATGATGTTTTCGTGATGCCCTCGTTCCGGGAGACTTTCGGAGTTGTCTATATCGAGGCGCTGTCGCAGGGTTTGCCGGTCGTACACTCAAGCGGGCAGGGGGTCGATGGCTATTTCGCCCCCGGGACCGTTACAGAGGCGGTCGATCCGGGGAGCGTCGACAGCGTCATGGGCGGTGTGACGGCACTGGTCCAGCGAATGGAGGACATCCGTGCTGACTGCAGAGAGGCAGCGGCACGTTTCAGTTGGCGCGGTATTGCGAAGGAGTACACGACCGTCTACGAGGATGCCGCGCTCTTGCCGGCGCCGTAGCATTACTGTTTAATCTCGGCCTTTTCGCGCACGCTTCGACGACGGCTCTCCCTGCTGGCGGCGTAGCGACCCGGCGGACTCCGACCATGAACAACCCCCACTTCACCCCGATCACCGACCGCAAGGTCCGCTTCGCCCTCGTCGGCTGCGGCCGAATCGCCAAGAACCACATCAACGCCATCGAGGCGCACGCCGAGCATGCCGAACTGGTCGACGTCTGCGACATCAATGCGGAAGTGCTCACAAATGCTGCCGAGGCGACCGGTGCCAAGGGTCATGCCCGGCTCGATGAACTCCTCGAGAAAACGACTGCCGACTGCGTAATCCTCGCGACGCCTAGCGGTCTGCATCCCAACCAGGCCATCCGCGTAGCCGAAAGCGGTCGCCATGTCATGACCGAGAAGCCCATGGCCACGCGCTGGCAGAATGGACTTGCCATGGTGCAGGCCTGTGACGACGCGGGCGTCAAGCTCTTCGTCGTCAAGCAAAACCGCCAGAACGCGACGCTGCAGCTCCTGAAGAGGGCTGTCGATGCACGGCGCTTCGGTCGCATCTACTCGGTTGCGGTCAACGTCTTCTGGACCCGGCCACAGGACTACTATGACAGCGCCGAGTGGCGTGGCACCTGGGAGTTTGATGGCGGTGCCTTCATGAACCAGGCCAGCCACTACATCGACCTGCTGGACTGGCTGATCGGGCCCGTCGAGTCGGTCATGGCCTACACCGGGACGCTTGCGCGCAATATCCAGGTCGAGGATTCGGGTGTCGCCGCGCTGCGATGGCGCAACGGTGCGATGGGTACGCTCAACGTCACGATGCTGACCTACCCGAAGAACTACGAGGGCAGCATTACGATTCTCGGCGAGAAGGGCACGGTGCGCGTCGGCGGAGTCGCTGTAAACGAGATCCAGCAATGGGAGTTCGAAGACGAGGACGAGGGCGATAGCAGCATCGAGGAGGCGAGCTATTCGACTACCAGCGTCTACGGCTTCGGCCACCCCCTGTACTACGACAACGTTATCCGGACCCTGCGAGGCGAGGAGCGGGCGAAAACCGATGGCCGCGAAGGACTCAAGTCGCTCGAGCTGCTCATCGCTCTCTATATGTCGGCACGAGACGGCAAGCGTATTGCGCTGCCGTTGCAGTACTAGTAAGCCGGTCCCGGCACGCCGAAGGCGATGAGCGATTTCAGCGTACATCCGAGCGCGATTGTCGATGACGGCGCCGAGATCGGCGGCGGCTCCCGCATCTGGCATTTCGTGCACGTGTGCGGCGGCGCGCGAATCGGCAGCGACTGCTCGCTCGGCCAGAACGTCTTCGTCGGCAATCGCGTCGTGATTGGCGACAACTGCAAGATTCAGAACAACGTCTCCATCTATGACAACGTGACGCTCGAAGACGATGTCTTCTGCGGCCCGAGCATGGTCTTCACGAACGTCTACAACCCGCGGTCGGCCGTGTCCCGCAAGGACGAGTACCGCGATACGCTGGTCCGCCAGGGGGCAACGCTCGGCGCAAACTGTACAATTGTCTGTGGCGTGACCGTCGGCGAGTACGCGTTCGTCGCTGCAGGCGCGGTTGTGAACCGAAACGTGCCGGCCTACGCGCTCGTTGCAGGCGTGCCGGCGCGCCATGTCGGCTGGATGAGCCGCCACGGCGAGCGCCTCGACCTGCCGCTGGAAGGCAGTGGCGAGGCGCAATGCCCGGGAACGGGCGACCACTATCGACTAACCAACGGACACTGTGAGTACCTGCCAGCATGATTCCATTCGTAGACCTGAAAGCGCAGTACCGCGAGCTCGAAAGCGAGATCAACGAGCGCATGCAGCGCGTGCTAGAGCACGGCCGCTACATCATGGGCCCGGAAGTAGAGGAGCTCGAGGAGCGGCTTGCCAACTATGCGGGCACCAAGCACTGCGTATCCGTCGCGAGTGGTACCGAGGCCTTGCTCATCAGCCTGATGGCGCTCGACATCGGCCCGGGCGACGAGGTCATCACGACTCCGTTCACCTTCGTTTCGACCGTCGAGGTCCTGGCCTTGCTCGGCATCAAGCCGGTCTTCATCGATATCGAGGCGGACACCTGTAACGTCGATGTGGCCGGACTCGAGAAGCTGATTACTGAACGCACGAAGGCAATCATGCCGGTGAGCCTGTATGGCCAATGCGCCGACATGGACGAGATCAACGCCATTGCCGAACGGCATGGAGGTATCGCCGTCATCGAGGATGCAGCGCAGAGTTTCGGTGCGGTCTACAAACACCGGAAGAGCTGTGGCCTGTCGACGATCGGCTGCACGAGCTTCTTCCCGAGCAAGCCGCTGGGTTGCTACGGCGACGGCGGCGCGCTGTTCACGAACGATGACGACATTGCGACGGCGGCCCGTGAGATTCGGGTTCACGGCCAAAGCGCCCGCTACGTGCACACGCGCGTCGGCGTCGGTGGCCGGATGGACACGCTGCAGTGCGCGGTCGTACTGGCCAAGCTCGGTCGCTTCGACTGGGAGGTCGAGCGACGCATCGAGCATGGCAACCGCTACCGCAGCCTGCTCGATCCACACGGGATCGAGAGCGTAACGGTGCGGTCGGATCGTACCTCGGTCTTTGCACAGTACACGATCTTCGTCGACGATCGAGATGCCCTCCAGGCGAAGCTGGGCGATGCCGGAATTCCGACGGCCGTTCATTACCCGGTGCCGCTCAACGAGCAGCCGGCGTATCGCCATCTCTGCTGCCCGGACTGCACCCCGGTCGCCTCCGCGGTCGCCCGGCGCGTCATGAGCCTGCCGATGAGCGCAGATCTCGATCCGGCTGACCAGGAGCGGATCGTCTCGGCGCTTGTCGACGCTACACAGGGTCCGGCTGCCGCGAGCATGTGACCACGCCTCGGCGCCGGTTCAGTCGCGGCGCGTGATGCTGCTACCATTGCGGCCGTCGTTTGACCCCAAAAGCCCTTCGATGTTGTTCCGCGTAGCTCCTGTCTGCCTGTTACTTGCTCTATGTCTGTTGGCGCCGCCTGTCGCGCAGGCGGAAGTCCTCGCGGCACCAGGGGATCTCAGGCTTCGCCACGATATCGACCTGCTGAATGACTCGCGTGCCATCAACATCTCGACGACGGCCTGGCCCATAGCCTGGGGCGACATCAAGACGGCGCTTGACGGCGTCGACCGGAATTCGCTGACCCTGTCGCAGGAACAGGCCGTCGAACGCCTGCGCCAGCAGGCTAACGACGCGCTCGACATCGATTTCCTGAGTTTCAACGTCGGCGCGTCGCTCGGCACGAATCCTCGCTTTATTCGAACGTTCGAAGACACGCCTCGTGATGAGGCGCAGGCGACAGTCGGCGTTTCCTGGGTAGGGCAGCGCTTCACGCTGAACCTGCAAGGTACCGTGATCGACGACCCGATCGACGGCGATGAATTCCGGCCCGACGGCAGCTATGTAGGCGTAGCGCTCGGCAACTGGATGGTGACGGCGGGCTGGCAGGACCGATGGTGGGGCCCCGGCCGCGACGGTAGCCTGATCCTCGGTACCAACCATCGCCCGGCACCCGGGGTTACGCTGCAGAGGAACAACAGCACGCCCTTCGAGACCCGCTGGCTGTCGTGGCTGGGACCGTGGAGCCTGACGACGTTCATGCAGCTTCTGGACGATGAGCGCGTGGTCGAGGACGCACTGCTGTTCGGGATTCGTGCGAGCTTCAAGCCAGTGCCGGGGCTCGAGATAGGGCTTAGCCGCAGTGCGCAATGGTGTGGTGAGGATCGGCCCTGCGACCTCTCGACGTTCGGCGATCTGCTGCTGGGGCGCGACAACCGCGGGGATAATGTCGAAGCAGACGATGAGCCGGGGAACCAGCTTGGCGGCCTCGATATTCGCTGGTCGCTGCCGAAGAACATACCCGTTACGGCGTACATGCAGTGGATTGGTGAAGACGGTCGTCCTGGAGCGGGGCTGGTTGGTTCGTGGATGCGGCAGGTTGGCGTCGAATTCCGGGGCTCCTTCGGTGGGCTCAGTCACCGGACGCACTTCGAGGTCTCGGATACCCTGACGCGGGAGGGCGGCTTCGGCTTCTCGGATTCCAAGCCAAATACGGCCTACGAACACTTCATCTATCGAAGCGGATATCGCTACCGCGGAAAGGTCATTGGCCACCCGACGGACGGCGACAGCCTGTCGTACTCCCTCGGTTCGACGCTGGTAGACTCACAGGGTCATACGTGGAACGTTTCGTTGCGCTACATGGAAATCAACCGAGCAGGCTCGCCGCAGCCGCTGCACACCATCTCACCGACGCCGCTGGACATCATCGACGGGCAGGTCACCTACGAGCGCCGGACCGCGGTTGGGCGTTTCACGGTCGGTGCTGGTTACGAGAGTCGCAAGGACTCGATGAACGGTCTCGACGAGTCCGATACCGTCTTTTTTCTCCGCTGGAATTCACGGTAACGATGCGCATCTCGAACATCCTCCTCGTCTGTTTACTTAGTCTCCTGGTACTTCCCGGGGCGCTGCCTGCGCAGGAGGAGCGACTGACGCCGGCGCAGCGGCAAATGCTCAATTCACTGCCGCCGCAGCAGCGTGAGGAGGCCCTGCGGGCAATGCGAGAAGCTACCGCCGGTCAGGACGGTGCGCCCGGCGACGCTTCGATCCGCGAGAGCCAGGCTCCCCGCGCACCGTCCGCCGACGAAGCACCTGACGACGAGGCCGAGGGAGTCGACGACGGTCGAGCGCGCGAGTTCAGCGAGCTGGTCATCACGCTGACTCCCAAACCGTATCTCGAGCCCGACGTCATCGAGGAAATGGAGCAGGATGCGCTTCTGAGCGACCTGAACGGGAGCGCCTACTTCACGCTGGATCGCTCGGGCCAGCTGTTCCTGCCGGGTCTCGAGCCCGTCCAGGTGCTGGGGCTCAACGACCGCGAGGTTGAACAGCGGCTGGCCGCCATTGATCTTCTCGATAATTTCGATATTCGCGTAGTCATACTGCCTATCGAACTGACCGGGCAGGAAGCGCTGCAGCCCTTTGGCTATGAGCTGTTCCGGCGCCCGGATGCGAGTTTTCTGCCGACGCAGTCGGGACCCGTGCCGCCTGACTACGTCCTGGGTCCGGGCGATGCCGTCCGTGTGCAGCTGTTCGGCAACGTCAGCGGTATCTATGAGTTCGAGGTAAGCCGCGACGGCATCCTGAACCTGCCGCAGATTGGACCGGTCACCGTTGCCGGCATACCGTTTTCCGAGTTTCGCCAGGATCTGAACAAGCGCGTCGCCGAGATGCTCATTGGTACGCAGGTGAGCGTGACGATGGGACCGCTGCGCACGATGCGGGTGTTCGTGCTCGGCGACGTCGAACGGCCCGGCTCGCACATTCTGAGTGGCCTGTCGACGATTACCCATGCGCTCTACGAGAGCGGCGGCATTACCGAGGTAGGTTCGCTGCGCAACGTGCAGCTGAAGCGCAACGGCAAGCTCGTCGAAACACTCGATCTGTACGCGCTGTTGCTCGAGGGCGATAACGCCCGGGACGTGCGCTTGCAGCCCGGCGACGTCGTCTTCGTACCGCCGGTTGGCCCAACCGTCGACGTCCTCGGGATGGTCCGGCGACCCGCAATCTACGAGACAAAGGGCCCAACCTCGGTCGAGGCGGCGATCGGGCTCGCGGGCGGTCTGCGCCCGGATGCCGATGGCGGCGCCGTGCGCATCGAACGCGTCGCCGGTAATAACCAGCGGCGCGTGATTTCGGTCAACCTCGGCGCTGCCGATGCGCGAGGTGCGCGCATCGAGGCCGGGGATTCGCTGTTCGTTCCCGAGATCCTCGACGACCTCGGCAGTACGGTCGTACTGCGCGGCCACGTCCAGCGTCCGGGGCCGTCCCAGTGGTTTCCCGGCATGCGCCTGACCAACCTGATCCGCTCGCCGCTGGAGCTGAAACCCGGGGTGGATGACGGTTACGTGCTCATTCGCCGTGAGAACGTACGCGGCGAACCCGTCGAGATGCTGTCGGCCGACCTTGGGGCGGCGCTGGCGAATCCGGCGAGCCCCGCCAACGTCCGCCTCGAATCCCGCGATACGGTGTTCGTCTTCAGTCTCTCCTACGGCAGGCAGCAAATCATCGAGCCGCTGATGCAGGAGCTGGAGCTGCAGGCAACCTACGACCGGCCGTTACATCGCGTCGCGATCGCCGGCAACGTACGGGCGCCAGGCAACTATCCGCTCGAAGCCGATATGCGCATCAGCGACCTGCTGAGGGCGGGCGGGAATCTTTCCGAGAAAGCATTCACGCTGCGCGCCGAGCTGACGCGCTTTGCAACCGACGGCGGTGACCTGCGCCAGGCCGAGGTCATCGACGTTGATCTCGCAGCCGTTCTCAAGGGTGACGCCGCGGCGGATCTTGCGCTGGTGCCGCATGATCACATCAGCATTACCCAGATCCCCGAGTGGGATACCGACGGCAGCATTGTGCTCGAAGGTGAGGTTCGCTTCCCGGGCGAGTACAAGCTCCGGCGGGGCGAGACGCTGCGCTCCGTGGTCGAGCGGGCGGGCGGGCTAACCGACGAGGCCTTCGCCGAGGGCGCGGTATTCCTGCGAGAGGAACTCAGGGAGCGCGAGGCCGAGCAGGTCGAGACGCTGGCGCGTCGGCTCGAGGCAGACCTTGCCTCGCTGAGCCTGGCATCGGTCGATACCACGGGGTCGGAGACCCTGGCGACGGGCCAGACGCTGCTCGAGCAGCTGCGGAACTACGAACCGGTCGGCCGCCTCGTCATCAACACGAGCAACTTCATCGGTGCTGCCGGCGCTGACAGCGTCGAGATCGAGCTGCGTGACGGCGATCGCCTCCTGGTCCCACGGCGGTCACAGGTCGTGACCGTCATTGGCGAGGCGCAGCAAAACACGTCGCACCTCTACGACCCGGTCCTCGGCCGTGACGACTATATCGAGATGAGCGGTGGACTCACCCGGCGTGCCGACCGGAAGCTGATCTACGTCGTTCGAGCGAACGGCGCGGTAGTTGCGGGCTCGCGCTCGCGCTGGCTCGGCGGCAACCGCCGGGGCGGCGGCATTCAGCCGGGCGACACGATCGTCGTGCCGCTCGAGACCGACCGGATTCGCTCGCTGACCTTCTGGACCAGCGCGACGCAGATCCTCTACCAGGGCGCTATTGCGGTCGCTGCCGTCAACAGTTTCTGACGTTCCTAGCAATCGGCGTCAACCGACTGATCGACCGCGCGTTTTGACTATGTAATATCGAAGCCCGTACAATAGCGCCGAGCGCTCTATTTGGGCCATCTCTTGCAAATAAGGAGGGGCCCGTATGGGTATTGCAGCAACCGTTGACGCAAGGATGGGGAATGCCGTCGACGTCTAGGAACGAACACGGAGCCGTGCGGCTCAGGCGATACCTCCTGAAGCGCTCCCGGCCACAGAAGGCTGCCATTACCGTAACGGTCGATCTCTTCGGCTTTTTCGTGTGCGGGATGGTTGCGACCTGGCTTTCGGGCGTTATTCTCGATCCCGCCGCTCTGACGACGCTGCTTGTAGCAACGATCGCGTCGTCGGTCCTCACGGGCAAGCTGGCTGGCCTTTATCGCTCCGTCATTCGTTTTCTCAACGGCGTCGACCTCGTCAAGTCGGCGTTGATCGTTTCGATACTGCCGTGCCTGATTGGTACCGCATACGTGTTCAACACGAGCGCGCCTGAGATCGCCGTTCGATGGGCCTTCGCCTACCTTGCGGCCTCGGTAAGCTACGTCACGGCCAGTCGCTATTTCGCACTCTGGTTCCTCGCCGCAGTGTCGTCGAGGAAGAGCGTCAATGTCATCGTCTACGGGGCGGGCTCTGCTGGCGCACAGCTTGTCGACAGCCTGCGCAGCCATAGGAAGTTTCGACCTGTAGCGCTCGTGGACGATGATTCGTCGTTGCACGGCAAGCGCGTCAAGGGCGTTGATGTCTATCCCCCGGACACGATTCGCACGCTCATGGAGAAGCGCAAGGCAGACCGCGTGCTGCTCGCGATGCCGAGTGTCAGCCGCAAGCGGCGAAAACGAATCCTGTCATGGCTTGCCGACGAACATATTCGCGTACAGACGATTCCCGGCATGCAGGACATCCTGAGTGGCCGCGCCAGCGTCACGGATGTACTCGATATCGAGGTGACCGATATCCTCGGGCGCGAGCCCGTCACACCGGATACCGACCTGCTGCAGTCGTCGATTCTTGGCAAGACCGTGCTGGTGACTGGAGCCGGGGGCTCCATTGGATCTGAGCTCTGCCGTCAGATCCTGATGCTGAAGCCGACCTGTATCGTCTTGCTCGAGATCTCTGAACCGGCGCTGTACATGATCAACAAGGAGCTCGCGAGCCTCAGGCGACGCGAGTCGCTCGACGTGGACGTCGTCGCACTCCTTGGGTCCGTGCATCACGAGGAGCGGCTGCGCGAGATCATCCGCAACTTCAAGGTGCAGACGATCTACCATGCGGCCGCGTACAAGCACGTGCCCATCGTCGAGCACAACCTGTTCGAAGGCATCCACAACAACATTTTCGGCACGCTGCACACGGCGCGTGCCGCCGCGGCCGCAGGCGTCGAAAAGTTCGTGCTGATCTCGACCGACAAGGCCGTGCATCCGACCAACGTCATGGGGGCGACCAAGCGCTCGGCGGAGCTTGTACTCCAGGCCATGCAGACAAAGTACACCGATACGACGTTTTGCATGGTTCGCTTCGGCAATGTCCTCGAGTCATCGGGTTCGGTCGTGCCCCTGTTCCGCGAACAGATCAAGGCGGGCGGCCCGGTCACGGTGACGCACCGCGACATCATTCGCTACTTCATGACGATTCCCGAGGCGGCGCAGCTCGTCATCCAGGCCTCGTCGCTCGCCCGCGGCGGCGACGTCTTCGTACTCGACATGGGCGAGCCGGTCAAGATTCTCGACCTTGCCCAGCGCATGATCAGCCTGATGGGCCTGACCGTAGTGACCGACGATAACCCGGACGGCGATATTCGTATTGAATACATTGGTTTACGGCCGGCCGAAAAGCTCTACGAGGAGCTTCTGATCGGCACCAACGTTCACGGCACGGCGCATCCGCGGATCCTCAAGGCCGAGGAAGAGATGATGAACTTCGATACGCTCGACGGCCTATTGTCCGAGCTACGGCGTTCGTCCGAGGCGCTCGACTATGAAGAGGCAAGAGCGCTGCTTCGCAGCATCGTCCGGGAATACGAGCCGGCCAACGGCATAGAGGACCTGGTCTGCAACAGGGCCGCCGAAGCCACCTCCACTACGCCCGAGACGATTATCGAGTTTCCGAAGCGACCAGCCTGACCAGCGCGTCGAGTGAATCTGCGAGCGGCCACACTTTGACAGAAGCTGGCGATCGTCAGCCACTGTACTCGGTCGACGCTGCATCGCGGGCCTTCCGAAGTGACCCTGCCAACCGTCTTTGACGCCCTCGTAATCTGCGGCGCTATAATCCTCGAAGTCACATCAATCAGGACTTCCCTGGTATGCACCTGACGATCTTCGGTTCTGGCTACGTCGGCCTCGTGACGGGGGCCTGCATGGCGGAAATGGGCAACCACGTCGTCTGCGTCGACATCGATGCCGACAAGACGGCCCGCCTCAACGCTGGCGAAGTGCCGATTTACGAGCCTGGCCTCGACGCGTATATCGAGCGCAATCGAGAGGCCGGACGGCTCGAGTTCACGACCGACGTGAAAAAGGGCGTCGATCACGGACTCTTCCAGTTCATTGCCGTGGGTACGCCGCCCGATGAGGACGGCTCGGCCGACCTGAAGCACGTTCTGGCGGTCGCTCGGTCCATCGGCGAACACATGAACGACTACCGGATCATCGTCGACAAATCGACGGTGCCGGTGGGCACAGCCGACAAGGTCCTGGCCGAGGTCCAGGCCGCACTCGACAAGCGCGGCAAGGCAATCGAGTTCGACGTGGTCTCCAACCCGGAATTCCTCAAGGAAGGCGCAGCGATCGGCGACTTCATGAAGCCGGACCGGATAATCGTCGGGACCGACAACCCGCGGACGACCGAGCTGCTGAAGTCATTGTACGAGCCCTTCAACCGCAATCACGACCGGCTTATCAGCATGGACGTTCGCTCGGCGGAGCTGACGAAATACGCCGCGAATGCGATGCTGGCGACCAAGATCAGTTTCATGAACGAACTCGCCAATCTCGCCGAGCGCTTCGGCGCCGACATCGAGAAGGTGCGGATCGGCATCGGCTCCGATCCTCGCATCGGTTATCACTTCATTTATCCCGGTGCAGGCTATGGTGGATCCTGCTTTCCGAAGGACGTTCGCGCACTCGCGAGGTCGGCGGAAGGAGAAGGGTATGAGGCGACCCTTCTCGAGGCCGTCGAGGACGTCAACAATCGACAGAAGCATCGCATCTTCGAGAAGATTCGCACGCATTACGACGGTGATCTCGAGGGGAAGACAATTGCGCTGTGGGGGCTGTCGTTCAAGCCGCGCACGGACGATATGCGCGAGGCGCCGAGCCGTGCGCTCATGGAGGCGCTATGGGCTGCCGGCGCTCGCGTGCGTGCCTATGACCCCGAGGCGATGGAGGAGACCGTTCGTCTGTATCCGGACGAGGACCAGCTGACGCTCTGCGATGCCGCTTACGACACGCTGGAGGGGGCGGACGCGCTCGCGATCGTGACCGAGTGGCAGGAATTTCGCAGTCCTGACTTTACGAAGATCAAGGACACACTCACGGACCCTGTCATCTTCGACGGCCGCAACCTATATGAGCCCGACACAGTAGCGCTGTTCGGCATGCGCTATTATGCGATCGGCCGCGGCTACAGCGACCGCTTCCCGGCCGCGAAATTCGGCCGGCGCAAGACCGACCGTATTCGCCCGGCCTGACACCTACTTGCGTTGCGCAGCGTGCTGTGCACTAGGGGGCTCTCATGCACACGCTCATCCCAGTCATCCTTTCCGGTGGCTCCGGTACCCGGCTATGGCCGGCGTCGCGGGCCATGTACCCGAAACAGCTCTTACCGCTGACGGGCGACAAGACGATGCTGCAGGCTACCGCGCTGCGAATCGACGGCCTGCCTGGTGCTGCCGGCCGCTGTCTCGTCGTCAGCAACGAAGCCCATCGTTTTGCCATTGCCGAGCAGATGAACGGCATCGAGCAGCGGACGCGCATTCTGCTCGAGCCCGAAGGGCGCAACACAGCGCCTGCGGTCGCTCTAGCGGCGTTTGAAGCCGATCCGGACGACCTTTTGCTCGTGATGCCCGCTGATCACGTTATTCGGGATGTCGAAGCATTTCAGAAGGCCGTCGCGGCTGGCATTCCGGCGGCTGAGGACGGCAAGCTCGTCACGTTTGGCATTGTCCCGGGTGCGCCCGAGACGGGCTACGGCTATATCAAGGCGACACCGGCCGACGACCAGCCGGTGCCGGTCGAGCAGTTCGTCGAAAAGCCTGACGCGACGACGGCCGAAGCCTACGTCGCAGCGGGCACGTACTTCTGGAACAGCGGCATGTTCCTGTTCCGGGCCAGCGCTTTCCTGGGCGAGCTGGAAGCACTGGCACCGCTGATGTTTGCGGCTTGCAAGAAGGCCATGGCTGCGAAGACCATCGACGGCGATTTCATCCGTCCCGAGGCCGACGCGTTCCGGAGTTCGCCGGCAGACTCGATCGACTATGCCGTCATGGAGAAATCGAAGGCGGTCATGATGCTGCCGCTCGATGCAGGATGGTCGGATGTGGGCTCCTGGTCGGCGCTGCACGATGTGACGGCGAAGGACAGCGATGGGAACGCCCTGGATGGCGACGCACACCTCGTCAACTGCAAGGGTACCTACGTGCAGGCGGAGAGCCGGCTTGTCGCGGCCGTGGGTCTCGAGAACGTCGTCGTTGTGGAGACGAAGGACGCCGTGCTCGTCACGGACCGCGACCAGTGCCAGGACGTCAAGGCGCTCGTCGATGAGCTGAAACTCAAGAAGCGTGGCGAGGTGCTGCTGGGCCGCCAGGTCTTCAGGCCGTGGGGCAGCTACGACAGCATCGACGCCGAGGATAATTTCCAGGTGAAGCGGCTCATCGTGAAGCCCGGCGCGGTACTGTCGCTGCAGAAGCACGCGCATCGGGCCGAGCACTGGGTATGCGTGAAGGGAAAGGCGCGCATTACGCGTAACGACGAGGAATTCGACCTGAATCCCAACGAATCGACCTACATTGCCATCGGTGATGTCCACCGAATAGCGAATCCCTACGGTGAGCCTTGCCATATCATCGAGGTTCAGTGCGGGGACTATCTCGGCGAGGACGATATCGTCCGTCTCGAAGACGACTACGGACGCGAAGGCACCAACACCTAGAGGAACAAGCAATGCCCATCTCGATAGAGAGCTTCAAGGCGTACGACATCCGCGGCCAGATCCCAAACCAGATTAATGCCGATATCTGCTATCGAATCGGCAACGCGCTGGCCGAGTTCCTGGACGCGAAGCGCGTCGTGGTTGGCCGTGACATGCGACTAACGAGCGATGAGTTTGCAGCCAACGTCCGTCGGGGACTGGTCGAGGCTGGGGTCGAGGTCATCGATATCGGGTTGTGTGGCACTGAAATGGTGTATTTCGCCGTTTCGGCGCTTGAGGCGGACGGCGGCGTGATGGTCACTGCAAGCCATAATCCGGCGGACTACAACGGCCTCAAGCTCGTTCGCGAACAGGCCCGGCCTATCAGTGCCGATACAGGCCTGGCTGAGATTCGTGCGCTCGCCGAGCAGGACGAGCGACGGCAGCGAGAGGGCGGCAGCGAATCGTCTGTCGCCATTCTCGACGATTACGTGCAGCACATGTTGAGCTATGTCGACGTCGCCCGGCTAAAGCCTTTGAAGCTGGTTGTCAATGCGGGCAACGGCTGCGCCGGCATAGCGGTCGACGCGCTGGAGCCGTACCTTCCGTTCGAGTTCATCAAGATCCACAACGAACCCGACGGCGCGTTTCCGAACGGCATTCCGAATCCTATGCTCACCGAGAATCAGGCGGAGACTGCTGACGCTGTTCGCAAGCACAATGCCGACATGGGCATTGCCTGGGACGGTGATTTCGATCGCTGCTTCCTGTTCGACGAGGAGGGCGGTTTCATCGAGGGCTATTACATTGTCGGCCTGCTGGCGAGCGCGTTGCTGAAGCAACATCCAGGTTCAAAGATTATTCACGACCCAAGACTGACGTGGAATACGCTGGATATCGTTACGACCGCGGGCGGTGATGCTGTGCAGAGCAAGTCCGGGCATTCGTTCATCAAAGAGGCAATGCGGAAGGTCGATGGTCTCTACGGCGGCGAGATGAGCGCACACCACTACTTTCGAGACTTCTCCTACGCGGACAGCGGCATGATTCCCTGGCTCCTGGTTGCACAGCTGATGTCCGAGACGGGCACGTCACTTTCGGAACTCGTTGGCGAACGGCAGCGAGCCTATCCAGCCAGCGGCGAGATCAACCGCAAGGTCCGCGACGCGGACGCAACGCTTGCGCTGCTGCACGGTCGTTATGCAGCAGTAGCCAACGCCGTCGATGACACCGACGGTTTCAGTTTCGAATTCGACAATTGGCGATTCAATATACGCAAGTCGAACACGGAGCCCGTCGTTCGCCTGAACGTGGAGAGCCGCGGCGATGACGCACTCATGCGCGAGAAGACGGCCGAGCTCGTTTCGCTGCTCGAAGCGTAGCAGGGCGGCGTTGCCCGTACACGGGCTACCGCGCGAATGGTACTCTTCATGCCCTGATATCGATCGCGGATCAACTGCGTGACAGGCTTTCCTGAAGCATTCGGATACGCGTTTGCAGCGCTGGCCTATTCGATGCTGTTCCTTGCGCTGCTGACCATCTGGCGCAACCGCACTCGCGGGAGTGTCCTGCCCATGCCGTGCCTTGCTGGCGCAGTATGGGCTGCAATGCTGTTTCGTGCGGACGCGACGCAGCCGACCCTGTCACTGTTTCTGTACGAAGTACTGTACGACGCCGGCTGGCTGCTGCTTCTGTTCTTTGTGCTACGTGGTGCCGTGCTGAGTTCCACGGCGCGCATGCTGCGCCTGGCAGGGCTAGTCGTACCGGGCCTGGTCGTCCTTATGGGGTTCGGCTTGGCGACATACCACCGATCGTTCGACACGGCAGGAGGAATTGGTGGCGCCTGGTATCTCGGGCAGATCATCTTGTCCGTGATCGGCCTGCTATTGGTCGACATTGTCTACAGGAACGCCCGGGAAACGCAGCGAGCAATCCTGAAGTACCTCGTGGCGGGCTTGCTGGTTGTGTTCGCTTTCGACCTGTACGTATTCACGATCGCGTACCTGCAGGGCGGCGTGGTGGCGGCGTCGTGGAATGCACGCGGATTCCTCGGCGTATTCTCGGTTGTGCTCGTCGCAGTGTCCGCCTCGCGCTTTACCGGCTGGAGCCAGGGCTTCTTCATCTCGCGAAAGGTGGTGGCCTACGGATCGGCGACGGTGCTTGCCTGTCTGTACCTCGCACTGATCGTCATGACGGGGAACCTCCTCAAAACCTACGGGCCGGACTGGGGCGCCTACGTGCAGGTGGTATTTTTTGTTGCCGCCCTCGTAATGCTTGCGCTCTTGTTCGTTTCCAGGCGGCTGCGCGCCGATCTGGCCGTGTTCGTGCAGAAGCACTTTTTTGAAGGACGGTATGACTACCGTGCCGAGTGGCTGCGCCTTATCGAAACGCTCACCGAAAGCGATAACGGTCTGACCTTGATGAAGCGCGCCGTCAAGTCTCTTGCCCAGGTCGTGGGCGCGTCGAGCGGCCAGCTATGGGTCCGCCGCCAGGCCGGCCAGGCCTTCGAGCCCGAGGCGTCCTGGAATCAACGGGTCAATCCTTCGCGGATCGACCACGATGACGAGATCGTTCGCTTCATCCGCGACAGCGGCTGGATTATCGATCTTCGTGAAGCGAGGCTGGGCTCCGGCAGCTACCCCTTTGCAGCAGCCGCGGCAGCGGAATCTGGTCTTGCGAAAGCGGATGTTCTCGTGCCGCTGGTGCACGAGGGTGAGTTGATCGGGCTCGTCGCGCTCAACGAGCTCGAGGTTCCCTCCACCCTGAACTTCGAGGATCATGACCTGCTCAAGACCGCCGGCAAGCAGGTAGCGAGCTTCGTCGCGCAGCAGATCTCCAGCGAACGACTGGCTGAGGCACGCCAATTCGAAGCCTACAGTCGCTTCACGGCCTACGTCATGCACGATCTCAAGAACGCAATTGCGCAGCAATCGCTCGTCGTTGACAATGCCGAAAAACACAAGCGCAATCCGCAGTTTATCGACGATGCGATTGAGACTATCAAGGGCAGCGTTGAGCGGATGCGGCGCGTCCTGCGCAATCTGCAGCAGCGGAAGTTCGCCGAGCCGCTTCGCCGGGTCGATCTTGTCGCGCTGGTCAAGACTGCCGCGAGTGAGTGCTCGGATCGTTCGCCAGCGCCCTCCGTAAGCGTGCCGTCGGGTCCCGTAACTGTTGAGGCGCGCCGCGAACAGACACAGGCCGCCATCGTGCATGCGATCCGAAATGCGCAGGATGCGACGCCGTCGAATGGTGAAATCAGCATTCGTATCGAGGCGTTGCCGGAAGGTGCCGTCGTCATGATTCGGGACACCGGCGTAGGTATGGATCAGGCTTTCATCAACGAGAGGCTGTTCCGCCCGTTCGACAGTACCAAGGGTGCCGAGGGGATGGGTATTGGGGCCTACCAGCTGCGCGAGACGCTGCGCTCGATCGGGGGTGATGTCGGGGTCGAGAGCAGCCCCGGAACGGGCACAACGCTCACGCTTTCATTCCCCGTTGCCGGGTCCGCTGACGATCGAGCCAGGCAATCGGGCTTCGCCTGAGCTGCCCCGGGCATCTCGGGATAGCCGCGCCACGCGTGTGACGGGAACGCCCGGTGCCTGTGGTTGCATTACATAATCCTGTCTTGCCGCCCCGTATGCCTTAGCGCGTAAGGCCCGGAAACGCGCGGTTGAAGCCGCGACGAGCGATCGGGTAGTCTGGCGACAGAAATGTGACGCACGTCACACTTACAACACTGAACGCCGACGCAGCCGAAGCCACCCCGTTCGTCTACTCTTTCGCATACGGCTCGCAAGCAGCTTTGGTCGTTGAAGCGCTGCTTGCCGCCGTGACCAGAACAAAGATGATAAACATGCGAAATCCGATAGAGCGAGTCGGCGCCAAAGCGTCACTACGGCGCGTTGCCGTGATCCCGATCCTGCTGCTGAGTGCAGCGTCAGCGTGGGCAGCCCCGCCCACGGCGAACCCGGCGACGATATCGGGCACGCCCGAAGTGGGCCAGACGCTCACGGGAAACTATAACTACAACGACGCGGATGGTGACCTCGAGGGCGCGACGACGTTCATCTGGCGGCGGGGCCTCACGGCGATCCCGGGTGCCACCGGGCAGACCTATACGCTGGTCCAGGCTGACCAGGGTCAACTGATCCGGTTCCAGGTGACTCCGGTCGCCCAGACCGGACTGCCCGGCGAACTCGTCGGGCCATCGGCATTTGCCACTGTTGGTCCCGTTGCGCCAGCCAACACGGCGCCACGCGCCGAGAACGTGCAGATCAGCGGCACCACCGAAGTCGGCTTCACACTGACGGGCAGCTACAGCTACGTGGACGACGACGGCGATGCCGAGAGCGGTACGACCGTGCGCTGGCTGCGCGGTAACGCGCCGATCCCGGGCGCCACGGGCACGAGCTACACACTGGTCGCGGCCGACGAAGGCCGTCTAGTGCGCTTCGAGGTGACGCCAAGGGCCGCCCAGGGCCCGTCACCGGGCACGCCGGTGCGCGCGACGGTCGGGCCGATAGCGGCGGCGAATACGCCACCCACCGCTGGCAACGTCGCGATCAGCGGCACAGCTGAGGTCGGCTTCACGCTGACGGGCAGCTACGACTACGGGGATGCTGACGGCGACAATGAAGGTAGCTCTATCTACCGCTGGTATCGTAACAACTCCGTGATCCCCGGCGCCGGTGGCCTTGCTTATACGCTGGTTGAAGCCGACGCGGGCAACCTGATCAGATTCGAGGTCACGCCGCTAGCCCAGTCAGGCGTGAGCCCCGGTGTGCCGGTGAGGAGCGGGCCGGTCGGTCCTGTCGCGCCGGCCAACACGCCGCCGCGAGCGGAAAACGTGCAGGTCAGCGGCACCGCGGAAGTTGGCTTCACGCTGACGGGCAGCTACGCCTACGTCGACGCTGATAACGACGCCGAGGGGGGCTCAACCTACCGCTGGTTGCGCGGCAACGCGGTGATACCGGGTTCCAACGGCACGAGCTATACGCTGGTCGAGGCCGACGAAGGGGCGGTGATTAGCTTCGAGGTGACGCCGGTCGCCGTGTCCGGCATCCCGATGGGACTGCCGGTCCGCAGTGGTCCTGTAGGCCCGGTCATTCCTGCCAATACGCCACCGACCGCGAACAATGTGCGAATCGTAGCGCCCTCCGGTGTTGACTCCCTCGTCGGGCAAACGCTCACGGGCGCGTACGATTACAACGACGCCGACGGTGATCTCGAAGGCGCTTCACGGTACCGCTGGCTCCGGGACGGTGCGGCAATCGCCGGGGCCACGTCGGTCAGCTACGTCGTGCAGTCGGCCGATCTAGAGACCAGTCTGCGATTCGAGGTGACGCCGATTGCCCAGACGCGTGAGACAGACGGCGATCCTGTGCAAAGCGCGCCCCTGACGATCTCGAATGCGGCACCGTCGATCACCGGCCAGGCGGCCTTGTCGACGCAGGAAGATACGCCGCTACTTATTACCCTGGCAGCGTTCGAGGCGTTTATCGTCGATCCTGATACGCCCGACGGACCGTTCACCCTCGAGGTGCTGGACGGTGTCAACTACTCGCGCAGCGGCAACACGATAACGCCAGACCAGGACTTCACGGGTGACCTGACCGTTAATGTTGTGGTCAATGACGGAAGCACCAATAGCGACTCCTTCCCCGCCGTGGTCACGGTCGAGCCCGTCAACGATGCGCCGGTCATCCTGAGCCAGGTGCCGGCTCCCCTGCAGACCGACGAGGACGCATCGCTGGCGATTTCCCTGGCCGATAACCTGGTTGTGCAGGACCCGGACAACACGTTCCCGGATGATTTCACGCTTGCCCTGCTGGACGGCGCGAACTACACGGTTGCCGCAAATATCGTTACACCGGCAGAGAACTACAACGGGCCGCTGAGCGTCGGCGCCACCGTTACAGATGCCGGCGGCCTGACCAGCAACGTCTTCCAGGTCCAGATAGAGGTCGCGAGCGTCAATGACCAGCCCTCGCTGGTGAGTGAGATCGTCGACCAGAACGCGATCGAAAACTCGGCGTACACGCTTGATGTCAGCGGTAATTTTGCCGATGACGATGGCGACACGCTGACCTTTGCGGCGACCTGGTCGCCGCAACAGCCGCCGAATATCGATTTCGATCCCGTCACGGGTGTCTTCTCGGGTACACCCGACCTTGTGGATACCGAGGAACCGGGTCCAGTCTACGATGTGCTGGTTACCGCAACGGACGGCGCGGGCGGACTCGTCACCGATGCCTTCGTGCTGACCGTCCTGGCGCTCGACCGCGCCAATCTCGCGCTGTCTGTCGAAGTTGCGCCTGATACGGCCACCCCTGGCGATCAGTTCCGCTGGTCATTCACGACCACCAACCCGGTAGGGCCCCAGCCCGGCGCGGATGTCGAACTCAACGGGACCTTTGTGGGCGCCGGGCTTACGGTGGTACCGGGTGCGGGTTCCACGTGCACGATTACCCCGGGCGCCAGTGACGAAGTCTCGTTCACATGTAGCGTCGGCGCATTGCCGGTCGGCGCGAGCATAACGACTGTGTTGGAAACGACGACCTCCGCCGCTACCGACGTGCTGACGTTCGCCCGTTCCGCCAGCATCAACTCCCTGCCGATTGACCCGAATCCTGCAGACAACGAGGTGGTTCGTGCGGCGGGCGTCGGCGATGAGTTCAGTATTGGATCCCTTGCAGATCTTGGCAGCCTGAGCGTTCGATCACTGGCCGCAGGCGACCTCAACGGTGACGGCCGTGCCGATGTCGTTGCCGGTACGGCGGCGGGCCAACCCGTGCAGGTCTACCTGGCCGGTGAGCCCAATGAAAACTGCGGGTGCATGAGGGACTTTCTGCCGGTGCCGCTTTCGATCCCTGCAGACGGTGAAAACACCGGCCTGGCGCTAGCCGATTTCGACAACAACGGGTCTATCGACCTCGTGGTCGCCAACGGTGGCGGGCAACCCGACCTCGTGTTCCTGAACGATGGCCTCGGGAACTTTGCAGCGGGAGCGACGCTCGACGCGTCATTCGCGGAAGACGTGGTGGCTGCTGATTTCAACGCAGATGGGAACGTCGATATTGCGTTCGCTGCCGTCGGAGGCAACCCGGTCTATCTCGGTGACGGGCTCGGCGGCTTCGTGCTCGAGGGCCTTCTTGGTGCAGAGGAGAGCCAGAGCGTCGGCGTGGCGCGACTCGATGGCGACAGCTTGCCTGATCTCGTGTTCGGCAACGTCGGTAGTCCAAGTCGAACCTGGCTGCGAAGTGCTACCGGATTCGTCACTGGAGCGCTGCTCAACGTTGGCGATGCAGGTTCGGTCGCTGCCGCCGACCTCGACGGCAATGGAAGTCTTGATCTCGTCTTTGCCAGGCGCTCATCGGGCCTCGGCGATGTGCCGGCAAACCCGGTATTGCTCAACGATGGCAGCGGAAACTTCAACAACCAGCTCGGCACATTCGGCGCGTCGCCGACGAGCGACGTCAAGGTCGGTGATTTCAATCGGGACGGCTCACCGGACCTGCTGTTTATCAACGACAGCGGCTTGCACCAGATCTGGATAGCGGCCGGCGGTTCGTTCTCACTCTATCGCCAGCAAATCATTGATGTAGGCGCGAGTGCGGCGTTCCTGGCGCCGCTCGGAGAGATAGCTGCCGGTGACGAAGGCGGGGTAGACCTTATACTAGGCGGCGCTGTCGGTGCAGGTATCGGGGTATTCGTCAACGACGGCAATGGCAACCTCGGTCGTGGCGACGCGGTACCTCCGGAGCTGACTCTCGTCGGTGAGGCGACCGTATCGATACCGGCAGGCGGCAGCTACAGTGATGCCGGTGCTACCGCGGTAGATAATATCGACGGCGATTTGACGGCAAACATCATCGTCGAAAATAACGTTAACGCGAGCGTAGTCGGAAATTACACCGTTACGTACTCGGTGGCCGACTTTGCGGGGAACGCCGCCAACCCGATCAGTCGTACGGTGATCGTGGAACCCGCAGCCGGTACCGGCGGCGGTGGCGGCGGCAGCACGTCGCTCGTGACGATCGCTGCGCTTATTGCCCTGTTGCTGCTGACACGCCCAGGCGGCGGCAACCAGGCACTGATGGGGCGTCACGCGCGCATGGGAGATAAGTGGATGATTCATGAGTTTATGCCGGCTCAGAAGAAGGCCGGCCGTGTCCGCTCGTCGACGCTGATGAGCTTTCTTGTTGTTGCGCTGCTGTCAGGCTGGTCCGGGACGGCATCGGCGCAGGCTGCCCGCTATTCATGGTTCGAGGTTGGCTATAACCTCCAACAAATCGAGCGCGAGGGCCTCGATATCAACCCGATCACCAACCAGTCCGTTGCGCTCAGCACCAGCGATGGCACCGGTGTCCAGTTTCGCGGATCGCTGGGGACGCTGGCCGGCTTCTACGCTTTCATCGACTATTCCACCTCGGATCCCAACGTTGATGCGCTCGTAACCAACCCACAGGGCGATGAGTTCAGTGCTAGCGATGTTTTCGACCTTGCCCAGGTGCGCGGTGGCGGAGGCTATGTCTTCTCGTTGTTCGAGAAGACCGATATCGTCGCCGAGGTCAGCTACGACGTCTTTACCATGGATTTCGGTAGCTTTGCGGGCGAGGACTTCGATCTAGACGACGCCGGGCTCGGAGCAAAACTGGGTATCCGCTCGATCTTTGCCGACGATTTCGAGCTGCGTGCAAGCGCGCGCTATACGAGCGTTGGCGATCCGGACCTGAACGAGCGGGTCGTGGAAGCGGACGTCCTTTTCGGAGTTGGGGCGGGCTGGACGCTGATTCGCGGGCTCACCTTATCCGTCGATGCCGAGTTCGGCGAGGTAAGGTCGGTGTCGCTTGGATTTCGGCTCGATCTTGACGAGGACTGACGCCGCAGGCGTACGGCAGGGTAACTAACAGGGAAGGTATTGTTATGAAACTCACGATCTTTGGTTCCGGGTATGTAGGCCTCGTTACCGGCGCTTGTATGGCAGAGGTCGGCAACCACGTAGTGTGCGTCGATATCGACGAGGACAGAGTAGACCGACTGAACAACGGGGAAGTCCCCATTTTCGAGCCAGGTCTCGACGAGCTCATCGAGCGGAATATGGCCGCCGGACGACTGCAGTTCACGACCTCTGTTGCGGACGCGGTGGAGCACGGCCTGTTTCAGCTCATTGCTGTTGGCACGCCGCCGGACGAAGACGGTTCTGCCGACCTCAAGCATGTCCTCGCGGTCGCGCGCTCGATCGGCCAGCACATGACCGATTACCGAATCATTATCGACAAGTCGACGGTACCGGTCGGTACCGCCGACAAGGTCCGCGAGACCGTTCGTGGGGAGCTTAATGCGCGCGGTCTCGAGATTGATTTCGACGTGGTCTCGAATCCGGAGTTTCTCAAAGAGGGAGCCGCGATTGACGACTTCATGAAGCCGGACCGGATCATTGTCGGCACTGACAACCCTCGTACGGGGGAGCTTCTGCGTGCGCTGTACGAGCCATTCAATCGCAATCATCAGCGCGTAATCACCATGGACATCCGCTCAGCGGAGCTGACCAAGTACGCGGCGAACGCGATGCTGGCGACAAAGATCAGCTTCATGAACGAAGTAGCCAATATTGCAGAACGCGTGGGTGCGGATATCGAGATGGTCCGGCTTGGGATCGGTTCCGACCCAAGAATTGGCTACCAGTTCATCTATCCCGGGGTCGGCTACGGCGGCTCCTGCTTCCCTAAAGACGTTCGGGCCCTCGCGAGGTCCGCCAGTGGAGTGGATTACACACCTGAATTGCTCGATGCTGTCGAAAATGTCAACAACCGGCAAAAGAATCGTCTGTTCGAAAAGATGAGCAGATACTTCAATGGGGACCTGGCCGGGAAGACGATCGCCATGTGGGGGCTTTCCTTCAAGCCGCGTACTGACGACATGCGCGAAGCACCCAGTCGAACGGTCATGAAGGCGCTGTGGGAAGCCGGTGCCAGCGTCAGAGCTTACGATCCTGAAGCCATGGATGAGGCATATCGTATCTTCGGCGATCGCGATGGCTTGACTCTATGCTCGAACGCCGAGGCCACGCTGGAGGGCGCAGATGCGCTGACCATCCTGACGGAGTGGCAGGAGTTCCGCAGTCCGGATTTCGATCTCATCCGTGAATCGCTGTCGACTCCGGTCATCTTCGATGGCAGGAATCTCTATGATCCTGACCTCATAGCGTCGCGCGGTATTGAGTACCTGTCAATCGGTCGCGAGAAGCAATCCGAGTACGTCAGGGAGTCGCATACCCGGCGCAAGACTGACAGGCTGAAGGCAGCCGGGATGGACTAGTATTAGCCGGTGGCGTGTGGATCTAGCGTGCTGGCCAAGAACAAGAATCAGAATAGCGAGGCATCATGAGCATCATCCCAAAACGAGTGGAACGGCAGAACGTAACGATCCGTAGTTTCCTGCTTTCAGCAGGCTTTGCGTGTGCCGTCCTCGGATTCGCCGAGGATGGCGCGGCGCAGGAATGGCGCTTTGAACCCGAGGTCATAGCCGGCTTCGAGTATGACGACAACGCAGTGCTTTCGATCAGAACCGATACCGAGGCCGAGATCTCGGGTTTCGTTGGCGACCTGAGGGCACTTATCGACTATTCATCGCCCAAAACCGACTTTCTCTTCGAGCCAAGGCTACGTGTGCGCAGCTATAACGACTCGAGGTTCGATTCGACGGACGGGTTTGGGCGGCTCGACTGGCGGCACCGGCTCCGCTCGACGACCTGGAGACTTCGGGCAGATTTCGGGCACGAGGCTACGCGGACCGCTGAGCGCGGCGACCTCGACCAGGAGATTACGGATCCCGACGACCTGATCAACGACGATACCGGACTTACGCAGCTCGAAGGAGATCGTACGCGACTTCGCCTGCGGCCGGAGTTTGGGTATCGCTTCTCGAACCAGGCGTCGATGCGCATTGCAGTGGATCATTTCGATGTCCGTTTCGACGAAGTCTTCCTGAATATTCTCGACGACTTCACCGACACTCGTGGAGAGGCTACCTTCAGCCGCTCGTTCTCCGCGGTGACGAGCGGTCTCCTTCTTGGCGGGATACGGAATTTTGCCAACGACGACAATATCAACGAATTCGACGGTTACTTCGGCATGCTGGGCTTCGAAAGGTCACTCTCCGAAAAGGTTGACCTGATGTTTCTGGTCGGAGCCGAAACGGCCGACTTCGGGTCCGATAACTCCCTGGGCTCGCAGACAGAGGCTATTGCCGACGTCAGCATCGTTCGACGCCTCGAGACTATTCGCTTACTTGCACAGTACCGGCGGCAGATTACGGCGAACGGTATTCGGATTCCGGAGATCCGGGATAACATCACGCTGTCGTTTATTCGGCTTCTGAGCGAGAAGATCTCCGCGAATATCGGCGCGCGCCTTTACCGGGCGACCCCTATCGGTGGGAGTTCATTCTTCGAACGTAACTTCGTGCAGCTCGGTGGTGGCTTGGGATGGAGCCTGACGCCAACGTTCTCGATCGACTTCGATCTTCGATACACGTTCATCGACCGCGGCGGCAATATTGGAGAGTCGGCGGACGCAAACCGTATAGCGATCCGTTTCGTATGGGCGCCTAATTCGCCGAACAGATTCCGAACGCGTCAATAGGCCATCTTGTCATCCCAGATCACCGTCAGTGTCTTGGCGATAATCCGGAAGTCCAGTGCCAATGACCAGTTCCTGAGATACTCGAGATCTGCTTCTACCCGATTCTGCATGTCCTCGACGCTGGCCGTTTCGCCTCTGAAGCCCTGCACCTGGGCAAGCCCTGTGATCCCCGGGTTGACCTTGTGTCGAATCATGTAGCCCTTGATGAGGCGGCGATACTCTTCGTTGTGCGCAACCGCGTGCGGCCGTGGACCAACAACGCTCATCGTGCCTTGCAGCACATTGATGAATTGAGGTAGTTCGTCAAGCGAGTAGCGACGCAGGATTCGGCCGATCGCCGTAATTCGGTCGTCGTCCTTCGTCGCCTGGCGAATGACGTCGGAGTCCTCCATGACCGTCATCGTCCGGAACTTGTAAACGATGATCTCGCGGCCGTCGAGTCCGTAGCGCCGCTGCCGGAATATGACAGGGCCGGGCGACGTTGCCTTTATCGCGAGCGAAATGCCGATGAAGATCGGAAGCGAAAGCAGCAGAACGGTTGACGCTATGGCGACGTCACTGAAGCGCTTGATGATAGCGCTTCCGCCGTAATACGGTGTTTCACACAGCGCGATGACCGGGACCCCGTCGATTTCGTCGGCGCGGCACTGGATCAGGTCGAAAACGAATATGTCGGGTACGTAGTACACCGACACCGTGGTGTCGTGAATTCCCTCGAGGATGTCGGTTACGCGCTGGATATTGCGCACGGGCAGAGTGATGAAAACGACGTCGACTGAGTTCTGGCGAACGTACTCGATCAGGTCGGCGAGGCCACCTCGAATCGGGAGACTTTCGGAATCCTCGAGGCGATGCGAGTTGCGATCGTCGAAGAACCCCTGGAACGTCAGGCCGAACTTCGGATTGTTCATGATCTTTTGCGAAATCGTGACGCCGAGATGGTTCGCGCCAACTACCACGAACTTCTTCTTGTTCAATTTCAGACGCAGGCGGGCAATCTGGCCGCGAATGAGGAATAGCGCCACTGATAGAAGTGGTGGCGTAATAATCATCCACGTAAACAGAAGCTTACGTGAGAAAATTGAAGAAGTTTTTGTGGCGTAGCCGAGAATCAGGAGCACGCCGACGATCAGAATCCATCGACTGACGACGGATACCGAAATGGTCCAGAACCCGGGCGTCGCTTTCAGGTCGTCGCCTTCGCCACCGGAAAAGAACAGGAGTGCGAGCAGGGCGCTGATTATCGACAGCGCAATATACGCTTCCCTTACCGGAACCTCGTAGATCGCCATGCACACAGCAAGGGTGAGCATCGAGACCAGTGCACCCGCCGTTCGGCGTAAGAGCAGAAGCAGCCCGAAAACGAGGTTTCGAGGCACCGTGAAAAGGTCATCCATTCCTTGAATTCGCTCTAAGTACAGGACACATGATTATGATTTTTCCGCTTATGTGAGACGGAACGAGTCGCTGCAGCATTCGCCTCCCAGTCTACTCGCAGAAACACGCCGCGAAGTGATGATGTGACATAACTTAGGCAACGTGTTGGTGCATATGTCGGTATAAGCAAGGTACCAGTCTGCGCTTGCGATTCGTAGTGCACGGCAGGCGCTTTGAAGTGTGAAGTGTGTCACAGTTTCGTCGCGGTCGGTCACACACGCGATCGTTCCTGGAGCGAATACGCTACGCTTGCAGCGAGGTCGAGAAACTACGGGGTTACCCTTACCATGCACTGGCAATCCGATGCTGCGCCCGTCTTTGTCGTGGGTATGAACGGCTCCGGCACAACGTTGCTGCTCGACTGTCTCGATAGCCACCCGGAGCTGTTCGGCTTTCGTCGCGAAACCCGCGTGTTGCCCTATTTCCTGTCTCGCCTCGCGAGCTACGGGGCACTCGAGGACGATGGGAACTTCCGTCGCCTGTGGGATGACTTCCGCAAGGTCCCGGATTTCGTTCACGTCAACGGCGGCGAACCGCCCCCATTGCCAGCGGACTGGCAAACGATGCCAAGGGAATTCGCCGCGATTGTCGACAGCGTCTTTCGGCACTTTGCCAGCCAGGCAAACAAGCAGCGCTGGTGTGAAAAGACGCCGATGCATGCGTTGCATATACAGGACTTGTCGACGCTTTTTCCAAAGGCGTCATTCATCCACATCATTCGAGACGGACGAGCATGTGCCGCTTCTTTTCACCGGCGCTGGAAGCACACGCCCCAGCTCACGATGTATCGCTGGAAGAATGTCGTTCGAGAAGCGCAACGCCAGGGGCGGCAACCGGGCATTCGCTACCATGAGCTCAAATACGAATCACTCGTGGCCGATGCGGGCCACGAGATGCGCAGGATCTGCGAGTTCCTGGACGTGCCGTTCGTCGACGAAGTCCTGTCCCCCAGCCAGGTGCGCCCTGTAACGACGGGTAGCGCTGACCTGGCGATCGTGCCGCGACAGGAGCGCTGGCGCTCGGCCTATACGCCCGCGGAATTGCTTGAACTCGAGCGCATTGGCGGGCGCGCTCTGGCCGATCTCGGCTACGAAACGGACACCCCTGATGGTGACCGCGATCCGTCCAAGCTGGTCCGAAAACTCTGGCTGTACCGCGACTATCTACGCATCACGCTCACAGAGCTGATCGATATCGCCCGCGGCGGTAGCAACAAGTCCCTGCAGGCGTTGTACGGGCGGATCGTCGGTGCCGTTCGCCAGCGCTTCACGACAAAGTACTGATCGCGCGTCAGTCGTAGCCGAGATGGCGATTCAGTTTACCTGCATGCCGATCGAAGAATGCCAGCATCCCTTCATCAAGGTTCCGGCGCCAGCTTTCGTCAGCAATGACCTCGAGGTCTTTCACAAATCTCATGCGATTACCGTTGAGCACATGACGCTCTCTGTTGCTATGGCGGCCCGGGTCTTGAGTTGACTCCAGGCCCAAATCAGACAGTAGTCGCTGCAGTACTGTTTCATGAGACGAGACAAGCTCTTCATAACGAACACGGTGCAGATTCGCCGACGGCAAGTTGTTCAGGAGCACCCGCTCAGCGCGCGCCCAGTGCCGTGACCAGGTTGAGAGTGCGGCGTGGGGGTCCATGTTGCGCTTCAGGCCCGAGTTCATGACCGCGCGGCCGTCTCGTAACAGGAGGACGATTGCCGTCGCTTCGGGCGCCGCGCGGTAAAGCTGCAAGGCTTCGAGGTAATGCTTGGAGGAGTCGACAACGTAGTCCGCTGCGGTACGATCGAGAATGAAGTCGAACAGCTCGACCTTATTGTGGGCGGCTGCGAGGGCCCGTGCCGCACCCGGTGCGAACCCTGGCAGACCGATAGACGCTGCGGCGAACTGCATTCCATAGCTTAGCTTGCGCGCCGACATCCGGGCGGCCGTCTGGTTCGCCCTGTCGATCTCGTCGCCGGCCTTGATGAAGCCGAGGTCGAGTTCGTAAGGCGCAGTCCAGAGGTCGAGTCCTTTCCGACTGCTGAATTCCGTCAGGGCTGGCTGCCAGAACAGGCAACCCGAGACTTTCTCACCGCACGAGCAGGTGCTGTCGAGCGCGATGTTCTTCGGTAGCTGGGTAATCTCGCCAAGGGAGACACCGTTGCCCGCCGCTCCGAGCAGAAGGTCGAGAAGCGTCGAGCCGGAGTGGCCTGCCGAACAAATGAAAATATATCGGCAGGCCACGTCTGCCAGCCCGGTTGCCTACCGGAACTCCGGCGCCCTTGGCGTCGTCGCCGTGGAAACGGTGTCGTAGTACGCTTCGGCGGCCGGCAGCTTCCTCGAGAATACAGCCTGCAGCACCTCGTCAGAGAAGAACGGCTCGCGGGCCCGCCAGAACATGTACCAGGGGTCGAGGTTCGATATCACGTAGTCGCGAATCTCCCTGACCGACAGATCGTTCTTGACATAGTTGTCCCACTGCACGTCCGGGCCAACCGGCACGTTCGCATTGAACTGCGGGAACAGTGGGTAGGTAGTGGTCGGCAATGTCTCCTTGACATTGATGTCCGGTGCGCCGATCCCGATCTCCTGATCGACGAGCCATGCACCGTACTCGGGGACGTCGAAACAGCCGAAGTTGATCTGCTGCATAACGGATTTCTGTCCGAAGGATGCCTTGGCATCGAGCGCGGCCTCCTTCAGCGTTTGCAGGTAGCCGTCACAGTCGAAGCCGTTCCCACGGTGCTGCGCTGCCGTCTCCGGCATCATCAGGCCTTCGATGTTCGGTTCGGAGCCGAACCGCTCGCCCAGGGCGCGGTATAGCCCCTTGAGTTGCCGGCGGACGTTGTCGTTCCAGAACAGCGGGTACCAGCCGCCGTTTTGTACCGTCCGCTCAAAGGCGCCGTAGTAGGGCGGCGAGCCGCCGTAACTCGGGTCTTCCCACATGTATTCAGGGATCTTCGGAGACCGATTGCCACTCCACTCTACGTAGGAAATGTGAATAAACAGCTGTTTGTCGTATTCGGCGATCTGTGCGAGATCGGCTTCGATCTCCGAAAAGTCGTAGACGCCTTCAGCGACTTCAAGATCCCGCCAGTTGTACTTGATCTTCAGGCCGGCGAAATCCCGGCTAATCAGTACTTCCCGAGGTATCGGTTCATGACTGGGTATAAAGGCGTAGTAACCAGGGTGGAACTCGGATCGTTTCGCGCTATCAGGTAGCAGCTGCGCATTACTGGTTCCTGCGAAAAAGCTGCAGGAAATCAAAGCACAAGAAACCAAAGCTCCAAGCGAAGGAAAGTTTGATTGCATTGCTCTCACTCTAAATGAAGGTACCGCCGATGGCGGCGTGAAATGTTTGCCCATTCAACGAACCGGCCCTTGCGCCTGATTGGCGAGCACGGGCCGGGCGTTCCGGGATTTGTGCCGTGGTAGCAAGACGCTGATCGCGGACTCAAGTGCGCGCTGCGTCTCACCCAGCACAAAAAAACCCCCGGCGTCGCCGCCGGGGGTTTCGGAACGACAGGTATAGCCTGCCATCAATTTCGCTCCGGGTCTAGCTGCCGGGCTGGCGTCTCCGCAGTGCCACGAGGCCCGTCAGCATGAGGAGAAGCGTGAACGGTCCTGAGGCACCGCCACCACCACCGCCGCTAGGTGCGGGCGCAGGCGGCGGTGTGGGCGTGGGCGGAGGCGGAGGGGGCGGCGCTGCGACGACCGTTACGCTGCGGGTTGTCGTCGCCGTGAGGCCACCAGAGTCCGTCACCGTGTAGGTCAGCGTGTAGGTGCCAACCGTGCTCGTGTCAACACTGCCAGTTGTGACGACCGACGCCGACAGATCACCGTCCTCGGCGTCACTCGCAGAGGCTCCGGCATCCGTATACGCGTCGCCTTCGGTCACTTCGGCAGGATTGTCGCCGAGCACCGTGATCGTCGGCGCCGTGTTTGCCGGCGAAGCGGCAACCACGTTGACCGTGCGCGTCGCGCTGGCGGTCAGTCCACCGGAATCCGTTACCGTGTAGGTCAGCGTGTAGGTGCCAACCGTGCTCGTGTCAACGCTGCCGGTTGTGACGATCGATGCCGTCAGGTCGCCGTCCTCGGCATCCGCGGCGGTAACGCCAGGCTCCATGTACATGGTGCCTTCGACGACGCTGAGGGGATTGTCGCCCGTGACAGTAATCGTCGGGTCCGTATTGGGCGTCGCGGAGACAGTCAGCGTGAATGCCTGCGTACCCTGCAGCGCCGTGTCGTCGACCGTCAGCGTGATCGAGGAGCCACCTTCGTCACCTGCCGCGGGCGTGCCGCTTAGTGAAGCGGTGCCATCGCCATTGTCGGTGAAGGTCAGCCAGGTCGGCTCACCCGCCGAGGTGATCGTAACCGTATCGAGGTCGATGTCCTCCGTGGTGATCGCATAGCTGTAGGCGACCCCGATCGTCGCTGAAACGACGGCCGTGCTCGTGAAGGTCGGCGCGTCGTTGACATTATTGACGGTCAGTATGAAGGCGTCATCAGTGGTCGGCTTCATAGTGTCGGCCACATCGTCGTCCGCGGTCACGGTCACGTTGTAGGTGGGCCCGTTCACTGCGTCATCGTTCGTGAGCGTGCCGGTAATGGCACCGGTCATCGGGTCGATCGTGAGACCCGTGGGCAGACCGGTTGCCGAGAAGGTCAGGGCATCGCCTTCCGGATCGCTAAAGGCCATGCCTGCGGCGAGATTGACCGTATCGCCCTGCGAGAAGGTCTGGTCGCCTGTCGGCATCGTCACCGCCGGCGGGTCGTTGACGCCGTCGTCGGAAACCGTAATTGTCCACGACAGCGTACTGCCGCTGCCGAGAAGGCCCGAACCGTCGATGACCTCAACGGAGACGGCGTTATCGCCAACGTTGGCAAAAGCCGGTGTACCAGAGATCGTCGCTCGGCGCTCATCGGTCTGCTCCAGCGTCAGCCAATCAGGGAAGTCGGCGCCAGGGCGCAGCAAGAGACGCTCGCCGTCGTTGTCGAAGGCAATTGCCTCGTAGCTGTACAGCGTGCCCTCGGTGGCCGTACCTGCGGTGCCCTGTGGATCGTTCTGGGCGGAGGGGAACCTGGGCAGGTCATTGTCGTCGATCGTCAGCGAATCGATCTCCCGCTTCCAGGTTGCCGATGGCGATGCCGCGCTGATTTCAACGCGCCAGCGCAGGTCATTCCCTAACGGCTCAGGGAACGAAACGGAGCGCCCCAGTGCGGCTGCGACCCAGTTGAGGCCGCCGTCTGCGCTTACCCAGTAGTCAAAGAGGTCATTGCTGGTGCCAAGGCCACCGTTTTCGACCGTCGTCAGGATGACACCGCCCGACAGGTCGTCGCCAGCCGAGTTGAACTGCTGGGACCGGGCGGTCGCTACGAGTTGGTCGGCCGCAATGCCGCTCGGTGTACCCGTGTTGAGGACGACTTCATTCCGCGGACCGTCGATACCGACAACCATGTCGAGGTCGCCGTCACCGTCGAGATCCCCAAGGGCTACATCGCTGGAGATGTTGCTGCCGGCCGTTATCGGGGTACCAGCCGCCGGCAGCGTGCCCGCGTTGTTGATGTACAGTTTGTTCGTACCGGCCGTGTTTGCGCCGGCCCTGTCCGAAGTTACCAGGTCGAGGTCGCCGTCGAGGTCGACGTCAACCAGTTCGACGCCCGTCGTGTAGTCCCGGTCGGTGAATGCCAGCGACGTGGTCGGGAAGTAGGGCGATGACTGCGCGTTCAGGAACAGCCGGTTGTCCTGGGTGTTGGCCCCGCTCGTCGTGTCATTGCCGACGACAATGTCGAGCCAGCCATCACCATTGACGTCGCCGAGCGCAATCGTGCCCGAAAACACGAGGTTGTTGCTCGGGATCGGTGACTCAGTGGCGCCGGCGGCTTCGGTCGTCAGGTTGAAGGTGCCGTCGCCCTCATTGAAGAAGATCCTCGTCGAGCCAAGCCGGAGGCCCGCAACAATATCGAGGTCGTTGTCGTTATCGATATCGCCGAGCGCAATGGCGACGGCGTCGACGTCGCCTCCCATGGCCTCGGTATCGACGACGTCGACCGGCGCCGTGAAGTTACCGTAGCCGTCGTTGAAGGCTATCTGGACGTCGTCACCGTCCGCGCCGATGACAAGATCCGGGAAACCATCGCCGTTCATGTCGCCGGCGGCAACGGCCCACGCCTTGAGTGACGTCGGGCCTACGTCGACGAAATCACCGGCGGCGAAAATCTGCGTACCGCCGCTGCCGTTGTTGAACAGCACGCGCGTCGCCTGGTTCTGACCGAATTCCGCCTTGACGAAGTCGAGGTAGCCGTCGCCGTTGAAATCGGCGAGCGCGACGTCCCTCGAGTTGCTGTTCTGGTCGTTGACGCCAGGGATCTCATTGCCGATCACGAGACCGCCGGAGCCATCGTTGAAGTACACAGTGTTGCGGCCATTGTTGACGAACGCAGCGTCAATATCACCGTCACCGTCGAGGTCACCCAGCGCTACGGCGCGGGTGTCTCGGCCGGTGTCGAGCGTCGTCGTCGCCGCTGTACCGTCCAGGGCGCCGGTCAGGGATTGAATCGGGGAAGGCGACGTCGTCGTCGGCAGCTTGAGAACACCCGTTATCGTGTCCCAGTCTGCGGTAGTCGGAGAGCCCTCGAGGGTGTTCGTAGAAAAATCCTCTGTGGTCGTGAAGGCGTTTTGAGCCCACGCCGGGAGGGTAAGGAGCGTAGTCGCAACCCCGATCCCGAGAGTTCCGAGCGTCCGGTCGAGTCCTGCTCGACGCCGACGCGTTGTTGACGAATTCTTGCCCATTTCCTGGATCCTCGTGTTTTATTTGACGCCGTACATCCGGTGCGAGCCGGGCCATGCCATAGGCACGCGCTCACGCGGATGGCCCGCTACAAAAGAGTGCGGGCGTTGAAGAAACTGCAGAGTTGTTGAGTTATGCATGCGGGTCTTGTTGCTCTTTATTCTTGTTATTGTTGCGCGGTTGCCCCGATGTGAACGGCATACCTTCTGCCGTTGTTCGATGTTGTCAATAATGCACTGACGTACAAGGCTCCGAAAGGTTAACACTCGTCGCTTTGTCCAGAATGTGAACCGCGTCACAGGTTTCTGTGCGAAAAACAGGTCCAATTCCCTTGACCTGATGGTTCCACATGTATCAAGAGGAATGTCAAAAAACTTACATAATCCATTCAAAACAATAATGAAATATGTAAAGGATCAGGGATGTCTGTAGTGGCCGCTGTAAGTACCGCGGACAATTTTGCCATGCGCGATTACGCCGTCGCGATGAGGGCCCTGTCGGAGGAGCTGCTGCCTGCTGCGCAGCAAGGCAATGCGATCGTCAATGTCGCATCCGATCAACGTACGATGACGGCGTCTTTCGGCGATGATTCGCTGATCAGGCGGCAGGGTGCTTCGCTGTTCGTTGGAATCGCCGACGGCGCTATGCCGGAAGCCGCCGCCGATCGCCGCAGCAATGTGCCAGACGGCAGCTACCTGACGGTGCGCTGCGATCGTGACGGCATCGAAGTCTGCACCGATTTTTCGGGTTCCCGTTCTGCCTGGTATGCGATCCTGCCCTGCAACGGCGTGGTCGTATCGACCTCGCTGGAGGTCATCATTGCGCTGCTTGGCAAGCTGGAACTCGACGAAACTGCCGTCGGTTGGTTCTTGTCGGCCGGGACGACCGGTCCGGACCGGTCATGGGATCAGCGTATCAAGCCGATACCGAGAAACACCCGGTTTCGTGCAACACTGAGGCAGGCGCGTCCGCAGATTGATATGGCTACGGCCGCAGCTTATGAGCACTACGCAAAGGAACTCGATGACGACACCGTTGCCAGCGTGCTTCAGGAATGCTTCGCGTCGCTGAAGCCTGGCGGTGAGTCCTGGCTCCTCGCGCTCAGCGGCGGGTACGACTCGCGCGCCCTGCTCCAGGGTTTCAGGGATCTCGCAGGCTTGAGTTGCATCACCTGGGCTGACGCCGAACATCTTGCTCATCCGGCGAACGACGTTGCGATAGCGGGGCGTCTTTCTGTGGGCGCCGGTATTGGTCATTCCGTGCGCGTCGTCGACCGGCCCGCCACGCCGGCCGCGTTCGAGGCCGCAGCGCGTCGATTCATGCGCTATGGCGATGGACGTACGGATAATATTGCAGGATACGTTGATGGAATGCGTATGTGGGATGAGGTTGCGGCGTCCGGCGTCGCCGGCATCCTGCGTGGCGACGAGCTGTTTGGCAGCAATCCCGGCAGGCGCGTCGAAAGAGTGCTCCACAACATGCGGCTCTCGAGTTTTGCCGACTACGCGAGTGGGCCGGTCCAACGGCAGCTCGCAGAGCGCTTCGAGCATCGTGTCCCCGAGTATTACCTGCGCCTGCCCGGCGAGTCCTACGTTCGCTGGCGCTGGCGCCTGCGGGTCGAGTTCGAGATCCCGACGGTCTATGCGTCGCTCAACGCGATACGCAATCGCTTCACCGAGAGCGTCTGCCCTCTGCTTATGCGGCGGGTCGTCTCCCTGGCTCATGCGATGCCGGATGCGTCACTCGACGGCAAACGGCAGTTCAAACGTGTTGTCGCCAAGGCAGACCCCGGCGTTCCCTTTGCACGGTCGCATGCCCTGCTTAGCCGTCGAGAGTTGATGGCGCTGCCACCCGTCGTCGAATCACTGTCGGAGCACCTGTCCGGCGATTTTGCGCGTCACACACTGGGAGTGGAAACAATGGTTTGGTGCAGGAAGGCACTTCATCGCGGGGCGTCGAGCCGAATGGCCGAAAGACTGCGCAGAAGGCTGGGTAGGGAGCCACAGATTTCCGGGGTGACGCTCGCGCTTCGCAGCTACCTTGCCAGCCTTGCCATCGAGGAGTTCACGAGTCTTGCAGCACGCACGACACGTCTGCGCCGTGAGAGGCACGTCGAAAGTGCCTGAGCAGACCAGAAAGAACGTCGATACGAACGACGCGTCCGTCCGGTCGCGGCGCGCAACCGTCCGGAGCTGGGCGCAGTTCGAGCGGAAGGTTCGACGATCCCGCCCGAAGCTCCTGCATCGGCTCGACGACTACGAGACGCCGATACTCGTTGCCGGTTGTCAACGCTCCGGTACGACGGTCGTAACGAGGATGCTGCGTGATGCGCTCGGCATGCCCGACACGGCGGCGACATCCGATGACGAACTTGATGCGGCCCTCATCCTGGCTGGGTCAATCGACCATCCGTACCGAGGTCGATGTGTCTTTCAGACGACGTACGTCAACGATGCTATTGACGAGTACTTTGAACACGATAACTACCGGCTCGTCTGGATCCTGCGTCACCCTCACGCAGTGGTTCAGTCGATGCTATTCAACTGGCGTCGCGGTGCGCTGCGGCGACTGTTCCGCCACTGCGGGAGTCAGCGGCTACCGGCTGACCGGCTCCAGCTACTCGATCGATACGGCACACTGCCGTTCAGCCGGCTGGACATGGCCTGCTACTCTTACGCGGCCAAGACAGCGCAGACTCACGAGCTCATTGAGCATCTGGACAACTCTCGCCTGCTCATCATCGACTACGACGATCTGCTGAACCGTCCGGCTGATCTCACTGCCGAGATCCTGCGTTTCTCCGGACTACCGGTTGACAATACTCTTGGTGACCGCTTGAAGCGCTCGAAAAAGAGCAAGAAAGAACGCCTGAGCACGGCGGACAAGGCGCGAGTAGACGAACTCTGCCTCGCGGAGTACCGTGAAGCAACGTCTGCACGCCAATCTCTGGGTTCCAACACACCGGTATCGGACCTGCGCGAATCGAAAAACGAGAACCATGCGCCTGCTACTCCTTACAACTGATCGCTACCCGCCGTTCCGGCCTGCGTCCGAGGCAATCTTCGGCAGCGAATTTTCACGCAAAGGGCACCGCGTCGACTGGATCATGCCAGCCGAGAATGCCGGGTCATCGCGTCGGATCGTTCGGTTCGGGCGTGGCGTCGTCGTGCTTGCGAAACGCAAACACGCAACATCGTTCAAGGACAGGCTCTTCAATCACCTGAACGAGTTTCGTAACCAGCTCAGCGTTTTTGCGCTGCTGCGACGGGCGGACTACGACGTTGTTCAGGTCAAGGATATGTATCTTGGCGCCGTCTTTGCGTTACTGGCAGCACGTCTTAAGCGCGTCCCGTTCTGCTACTGGCTGGCTTATCCGCACGCCGAGGCAGACCTTCACGGAGCGGCCGAACGCATCGTACGTTATCCGCTGCTGTACAGGATCCGCGGGCATCTCCAGGCATTCCTGCTGTACCGGGTCCTGCTGCCTGCGTCGGCGCACATCTTCGTGCAGAGCGAGCAAATGCGGATCGACATCGAACGGCACGGCGTGCCGCTCGACAAGATGACGGCTGTGCCCGGTTCACTGGTGATGTCGAGGATTCCCTACCGCGGGTCGAGTGACCCCGGGCCGGACACGCGCCAGGTGCTGTACGTCGGGACCCTGATTCGGGAACGGCAGCTCGATTTCCTGGTGCGGGTATTTGCGAAGGTGAAGTCCGACGTTCATGACGCCAGGCTGGTCTTCGTAGGCGGTGGCGAGAATCCGGAAGACGAGGCGCTGCTGCATCGTGAAATCGGGCGGCTCGATTTGGACCCGGACAGCATCGTCTTTACCGGAAAAGTACCGCGGGACGAGGTGTGGCGGTACATCGAGGAATCGGCTGTCTGTCTGTCTCCATACCGACCTTCGTTCATACTGAATTCCACGTCTCCGACGAAGCTGGTCGAGTACATGGCGATGGCGCGCGCCGTCGTCTGCAATGAACATCCGGAGCAGTCCCGGGTTATCGAGGAAAGCCGGGCAGGCATTTGTTGTCCGTGGGACGAAGAGGCATTCGCGTCTGCGATTTCCCGTTTGCTTCGGGATCCGGATGCTTGCAGGAGCATCGGTCAGCGTGGCCGACTCTGGGTCGAGCGGAATCGCAGCAGCGGCGTGCTGGCGGACCTCGTGGAAAGCCGTTACCTGGCTCTGACAGGGGAGAAGAATGGCCATTGCCTTGGCGCAGAAAGAACTCACTGACGGGCCCTCTGCACCCAGTGAGATCCGGACGCTGCGGATAGCCATCGTAATCCCGACGCACTGGGGGTATCGCATGGGTGGCTCCCAGTACCAGGCCAGGTTCATTGTCGACGGGCTCGCTGAGCGAGGAGTAGAGAACATCGCCTGGTTTGCGGCGAGGATTCCATCCGGTTTCTCCAGCCCGACGCACAGGGTTATTCCCACGGGGCGAGCGCGGCGAGCACGTCGATTTGGACACTTCTGGGATGCATACAGCCTGTACAAGGCGCTGGACGAGTTTCGCCCCGACGTCATCTATCAGCGGGTTCGTTGTTCGCACACCGGGATCGTCGCTCGCTATGCGCTGGCGAAGGGTATCCCTATGATCTGGCACGCTGCGCACGATCGAGACTGTGCCGGGCGCCGTAGCACGCTAAAAAGGCTCAGTCGGCCGCACGAGACGATCGAGGAGCTATCGGGTGAGTACGGTATCAGGAACGCGAGCTGCCGGATCGCGCAAACCCGCACTCAGGCGCGGCTTCTCGAAGAGAACTACGGTTTGTCGAGTCGGGAGGTGATCTACAACTTCCATCCTGCACCGGAACGCCTCCCCGACAAAGCTCTCAAGACCCGAGTGCTCTGGATAGCTAACCTGAAACCGGCAAAGCGACCGGAGCTTATGCTCGATATTGCAGAGGAGCTTAAGTCCAGCGGCGACATCGAAATCCGGATGATGGGCGCCCCCTGGCAGAATACGGTGCGACAGCAGCACTTCCTTAAGCGAGTCGAGACCTTGTCGAACGTGCAATACCTCGGAACCGTCCCGCAGGAGCAGGTCAACGAAGAACTGGGCCGGGCACATATCCTGGTCAATACGAGTACCGCCGAAGGCTTCTCGAATACCTTCATCCAGGCCTGGATGCGGCGTGTTGTCGTGCTGACGATGGGCGTGAACCCGGATGGACTGCTCGACGCCGGTGTGCTCGGACGCGCGCTGACAAGTGTCGACGATGTCGCGAAAGCAATCCGGCATTTTGATGCTCACCGGGACGAGCTTCGTCGCATGGGAGATGAGTGCAGGTCGACGAGCACCCGGCTTTTCTCAATGGACAATCGGGAGCTTCTTCTCGATCTGATCATCAGCGCCGGACGCGCGGCCCGCGAAACACGGACTGATTCAGGTACTGCGGGGAGGGAGCATGGCTAATCTACTCTGCCTGCTGCTGGTTTCGATCTTCTCCCTCGACTACCTGGCGAAGAAGCTCGGCGTGATAAGCAAGTTCGCGGCCCTGCTCCCGGAAGTGATCAGTGTCCTGATTCTCATACTCGTGCTTGGGCAGGCTCTCGTGACACGCCGTTGGTCGCAACCGGTCAAATACGTGATCTTTGCGTTCGTTCTGATCCTGATCTGCCTCATTGGCGCCGTTGCCGAAACCGTCGCGCCGGGCCCGCTCGTCGCCGGCCTGCGTGACTACTTCCGCTTTGTCCCGCTGCTCTTTCTCCCTGCGGCGTTTGTGTTCTCGAACCGCGACCTTTACAAGATACTCGGCACGTTTCTTTTCCTCGCAGCCGTGCAAGTGCCCATCGCCTTCTACCAGCGATTCGTGCAATTCGCGGCATCCATGCACACAGGCGACCCCGTAACCGGTACCGTGACGACATCCAGCTCGTTGACGATCGTCTTGTGCCTTGCCATAGCCTGCGTCCTGACCCTGTACATCTACAAGCGGATATCGTTCAGCGTGGCGGCACTGGCATTCGGCTGGCTGGCGGCCCCAACCCTTATCAACGAGACCAAGGCAACGTTAATCATACTGCCACTCGCGACAATCGGTCCCTTCCTGCTGGCAAAGGGCGTGGACGGCAAGTGGCGCCGATTCTTGCCCATTATGGGTCTTTGTATCGCCGGCCTGTTTGCTTTTGTCGTCGTCTACAACACCCTGATCGAGAATCGATGGTGGGGTGGTGCGTCGCAGCTCGATGAGTTCTTCACGGAGGGCCACGTCGAGCATTACCTGTATCGTGGCGGCTCGACCGACACGCCGCCGGAGCACGTTGGACGTTTCGACAGTATCGCTTTCCCCGTGATTATCCTGTCGGATGACTGGATGCAGCTGATGTTCGGCCTGGGCCCCGGCAATGTGTCACCCGCTTTCCTGCCCGGCATGGAGGGCGAGTACTTCGAGAAGTACAAGGGCTTCGGATTCGGCAAGACGTCGATAGGCAACCTGCTGTGGGAGCTCGGGATAGCGGGGCTCTCGGCCTTCCTGTGGCTCTTCGTTGTCATGTGGCGTGATGCCCGATACCTCGCGCGCGTCGATTCTGATCGGCAGTGGCTCGGGGCCTGGTGGTCGGCCTGCCTCTTGATCCTGTTTTTCGGGCTGCTTTACAAGGACATCCTTAGGTTCAGCGAAACAGCGGCGATGTTGCTCTTTTTCTCCGGCGTGATGGCGTCGTCCGCAGCGCTCGTCCGATCCAGCAGGCGAAGCGAGAAGGTTCCGGAGGATGGCAAGGAGGATCAACGACCCAGACTCAAGCTCGCCGGCGTGCCCTCGAGGCGCGAGGCCGCTCGTGGAGGAGGGCGCTGACAGGGCATGGATACCCTACTGTCGATCAACAACTACTATTACGTACGTGGTGGTGCGGAGTCGGTCTTTCTGGATCACAACGAGATCTTCGGCAAGGCGGGCTGGCGCGTCGTGCCGTTCGCCATGCAGCACCCGAAGAACGAAGACAGCGAGTGGTCGCCTTACTTCGCCGAAGAAATCGAACTGGGCAATGATTACGGTCTCTTCGGCACGGCGACGCGCAGCCTCAAGGCAATCTACTCGCGTGAGGCAGCGTCCCGGGTGGCGGCGCTCGCGGACAAAGTACAGCCGACGATCGCGCACGCGCACAACGTCTATCATCACCTGTCGCCATCGATTTTCGCTCCGCTCAGGAAGCGCGATATACCCGTAGTGTTGACCCTGCACGATCTGAAGATCGCCTGCCCGGCTTACCGGATGTTCACACATGACGGGATCTGTGAGCGCTGCAAGGGAGGGAACCTGTGGAACGCGGCCGTGCACCGCTGTATGCACAACTCGCGCGCACTAAGCCTGTGGGTGACTGCCGAGGCCTATCTCCATCGGCTGCTTGGCTCGTACACCCGCAACGTCTCACACCTGATTGTCCCGAGCCGCTTCTACAGGGACAAGTTCGTGGAGTGGGGGTGGTCGCCAGACCGTTTCTCGTACGTCCCGAATTTCGTCGATGCGGGCAGCATCCGGCCTGAGCCGCAGCCGGGTCGGCGCTTTACCTACTTCGGGCGCCTGTCGCACGAGAAGGGCATTGCGACCTTTATTCGAGCGGTCGCCGCCGCCGGCGTACAGGGTCGCGTAGCCGGTACCGGGCCGGAAGGCGAGCAGCTTGCGCGCCTCGCAACGGAACTCGGCGCTGACATCGAGTTCACGGGTTTTCTGCGCGGTGAGGAGCTGTACGATGCCATTCGCGATTCGCGGGCTATCGTCATTCCCTCGGAATGGTACGAGAACGCTCCTATCTCCGTCCTCGAGGCCTTCGCCGCGGCGAAGCCGGTCATCGGGGCAGATATCGGCGGCATTCCAGAGTTGATCGATCCAAGCCGGGGTTCGGTATTCGAGTCGTTTTCGGAGTCGTCGCTTGCAGACGTTCTCGGGCGATACGCGCGGGAATCCAACGATCAGCTGGCGGCAATGGGCCGGGCGGCGCGCGATTACGTCATCGAACATCATTCGCGAGAGGCGTACCGACAGCGCTGCGAGGACGTGTACGCACTGTGTTCCGCACACGCCGGCGAGGTCCTCCGTGAATACTAGGCCGCCCAGCGTATTCGTTCTCGGGCTACGCGGCTTTCCGGGCGTGCAGGGTGGCGTCGAGACGCACGCGGAGAATCTCTATCCGCTGATTGCTGACCTCGGCTGGCAGGTAACCTGCGCGACGCGGTCGCCCTATCATCCGGACGATGTCACCGAATGGAGCGGCGTGTCGTTCCTGCGGACCTGGTCGCCTCGGTCGCAGTATTTCGAGGCGATCGTTCACTCGATAGTCGCCGTGCTGCGCGCCGCGCTGGTTCGACCGGACATCGTGCACATCCATGCGATAGGCCCGGCTATCGTGACGCCGCTGGCTCGGCTCCTGGGTCTGAAGGTGGTCGTCACCCACCACGGGCCCGACTACGATCGAGAAAAGTGGAACACGATTGCACGCGGCATACTCAGGCTCGGCGAAACGCTGGGAATGCGCTTCTCCAACCGGCGAATCGTGATTTCCCAAGTCATCAAGGATCTCGTTCAGGACCACACCGGAATGAGCAGCGACATCGTGCCGAATGGTGTGCCTATACCTGCGCTGGATACACCGGTTACGCCGCTGGCCCAGTTCGGCCTCGAGCGAGGTCGATACGTATTACTGGTCAGTCGATTCGTTCCGGAAAAGCGCCACCTGGACCTTATCAATGCCTTCGATCAGGCCGGGCTCAGCGGCTGGAAGGTCGCGCTTGTCGGCGATTCCGATCATCCCTCCGAGTACTCTGAGGCGCTCAAGGCTCGGGCCTCAGAACATGCTGACGTTGTCCTGACCGGCTTCCAGAGTGGAGAGACGCTGCGGGCATTGTTTCAGCATGCTGGCGTGTTTGTGCTGCCGTCTTCTCACGAGGGCCTGCCAATCTCGCTGCTCGAAGCCCTGAGCTATGGTCTCCGCTGCATCGCGAGCGACATACCGGCCAACCTCTGCGTCGAATTGAAGGACGAGCGCTACTTTCCCCTCGGCGACGTAGACGCGCTGGCAGCACGGCTCGCGGAGCAGGCCGCGACAGAGTGGCGCCCTGAAGACCGCGATGCCGTCCGGAAGTGGGTGGCCGAGCGATATAACTGGCAAGCTATCGCCGCCGCTACTACCGAGGTATACCGCGGCGCCGCGGGCGCCGGCAGGTTGGCGCAACTACGCGACTGAGCGCTCGCTCTCGCCCGGTCCTGCATCATCATCGTTCTCGGAGCTGATGATCTGCGCGATCTTGTACTCTCGCATCGAACGGGCATGCGTGAAAATAATGAGTTCGCCCAGCAATCCCAGGCTGAACAGCTGCAGACCCAGGACGAGAAACAGCGCACTCAGCAGCATTGCCGGGCGATCGGCCAGCGCAATGCCCATGAACATACGCTGGAAGACGAGCAACGCCAGGATGAGACCGCCAACCACGGCCACGGCGCCGCCGATCATTCCGAAGAAGCGCAGTGGCTTCTTGGTAAATCGTGTCAGGAAGAAGATCGTCACAATATCGAGGAGCCGATGCAGGTACTCCCGGATCCGGTACCCGGACTCGAAATAGTCTTTCTCCGACTGCGTAACGGGGATCTCTCGTACGCTGAAGCCTGCATTTGCTGCAAGGACAGCAAGAAAGCGATGCTGATCGCCGTATAGCCTGAGCTCATCGAGCACGCGACGTCGAATTACGCGTACGCCGCAGCCAAGATCATTGAACCGAACACCCGATATTGCCCCGATGAGCCAGTGGAAGGTCTCGCGTCGCTTATGCTCGAAGGCGCTTCCGCGACGCGGTTCGCGCCGCGCAATCAGCATGTCACTGTCTCCGAGGCTCTCGATCATCATCGGGATCTGGTCGGCAGCAACCTGGAAGTACGCGGGAAGCGTAAGGATTATGCCGCCGCGGGCATGATCGAAACCGCTCATGAGGGCCGTTGCTTCACCGAATGCCCGCGACAAGCGGACAATCTTGAGATTCAGTCCACGCCGACGCGCTTCCTGCAGCTGTTCGAGTGCAGCGGCCTTGGGGCCGTCCAGCACAACGACCAGCTCGTAAGGAACGTTCGCCTTCGCCAGGGCCTCGGCGTAGTTCCTGGTCAGCTCGGTGAGGTTATCGGCGCGCTGTCCGACAACCATTACCGCTGAAATCAGTCCGTTATCGATTTGGCTCATCATCAGGTTCCTGGATAAGTCTGGCGAAGTCGTCCATGCGGGTATCCCCGGTCTTGTAGACGAGCTCGCCCAGTAAGCCGTTGAAAAACAGGAAGCCGGCGCAGGTCAAGAACAAGAGACCGGTTCCGGAGAATGCCATGCTGGCGCCGTTACCCATCGCCATGGAAAGCATTGCGGCGGTCAGCATTGCAAAGCCTGCGAGCGCGAACGGCAGGCCCAGCAGTGAGAACCAGAGGGCAGGGCGCGAGAAAAAGCTCGAGATGGTCTTGATGGTCAGCAGGTCGACGAGGACCTTGAAGATTCTCGAGAGTCCGTACTTGGATGTCCCGAACGCACGGGCGTGATGGCGGACCTTTATCTCCGCGATTCGCGGCCCGGCAATGGATGCCATCGCCGGAATGAAGCGATGCATCTCATTGTAGAGCGGCACGTTCTGGATAACGGAGGCACGGTAAGCCTTGAGCGAACAGCCGTTATCCTTGATCGGGACACCGGTGACCCAGCCGATAAGGCGATTTGCGACGATCGACGGGATCTTCCTTGATACTAATTTGTCCTGACGTTTATGGCGCCAGCCAACCACGATGTCATAGCCTGCGTCGATTTTCGCGAGGAAAGCCGGAATGTCCCGCGGGTCATTCTGCAAGTCGCCGTCCATAGTGATGATGACATCACCGCGGGCGTTATCGATTCCTGCTGCCATGGCAGGTGTTTGTCCGTAGTTACGGCGAAAATTGACTACCCGAAGTCTCGGGTCTTTCCTGGTTAGCTCGATAGCGACCTCGAGTGTGCTATCCGTGCTGCCGTCATTGACGAAGATCAACTCGACAGACTGCGGCAATGGCGACAGCGCGTTGTCCAGCGCCTCGTGCATACGCACGATGCTCTCTTCCTCGTTATAGAACGGTACGACAACTGAGACGTCAGGCTTCATTCTAATTATGGTGTGCTCGAAACGCGTCGGTGATTCGGCGATCTTTGCCTCTGGCGATGGTAGCAGATCGTCAGGGAGGGACTACCGTCGCCGGGTTCCGCCAGGCGCCGAAAGCGATGTATTTACAGAAGTGTGACGCAGTTCACACTATGGATCGCGATACGAGTCATCGCGCCCAAGCGTAATGACGACGGTGTCTTCATCCTCTCCTGTGAAGACAATGTGTTCATCGAGAGTAGCGATGAAGGTCTTGATATCTTCATTGACCCAGCGCGTCTGCTTGAGGCGATCGCCGGTATACATAATCCAGATTTCCCCGGCAGCACTCGCAATTGCATCCTCGAGGGCGGACAGCGTTGGCAGTACGGGCACGTTGACATACAGGTCACGGTGATGAACGCCGTCGAAGTAGGTTTGTGACTGGTAGTTGTCGCTCCATACCCAGTAGTCGACACGGCCCGCGTAGTTCCAGTATTCCCTGGGATCGAAAACGATAATCGTATCGTCGGCGCCTGCATTGTCCCTGACGTAGTGTCCGGGTGAGCGGAAATCGGGCAGGCGCGCCGTCTTCGCGCCGCCGAAATGATCCCAGGGCGGCTCCACCGTGTAGCCCCTCGATGAGTTGATAAGCGAAAGCTCTGGCCTTGCCCCGACCAGAGCGACCGCAGCGGTAATGCCGAACAACAGCCCCGGTGCCAGTTGTCGGTTACCGAGGGGCTTCCGAAGCCGAAGGCCTGTCATCGTGTCCATCAACCGCGTAATGCCCACCACGACGAGCAGCCAGTAGAAGAAATCAACGTGAAGGCTGTAGCGAAAGAACTCGAACTTCGTATCAATCATGCCATTCAGCATGAGCACGCCCCAGAACCCGCCGGTCGCCCACAGCGCCACCGGGTCGGGATTCGGTCGGCTGATCTCGTTGAGCCCCCACAGCGTGCCGAGCGCGAGCCCCAGCGACAGGAAGGGTCGTTCCAGCACGAATGCCCAGAACAGACGATAGTTCGGATAGTCGAGGAGTGAACGTCCCAGCGACCGCAGGCTGCCCGCTTCATCGCCTGCCGCTGTTAGCAGTACCGTAAGGGCCAGCAAGGCTACCGTAAGCGTGGCGACCGCGGTCGGAAACCACAGCCATGGCAGGCGCACTGCGTCGCCGATGCCGCGCTGCAGGGCAACGAGTGAAACCGCGAGAAGGATGCAGGCGAGGTTGAATTGCTGCAGGGCCACGGCAACGATGGCGGCTATGCCAAGCAGGCGGCTGGCCGTTGGCAGGCTGCCTGTTTGCCGGAAGCTCCACGCGCTTGCGGAAACGGCCAACAGGAGAAAGCCCGAAAGCAAGAGCGGCGTCGCTTCGGCTGCGGTCGCGAGAACGTCGAGCCGAGGCAGCGCCAGCTGACCGAGAATTGACTCGATCAGCCCGCCACCGTCCTCCGGCAGCATCGGTGAGTCCGCCGTGCCGAGGTCGCGCCCTCGGTAGAAGTAACCCTCGATCAGCGACTTGGACGCGAGGAATCCGGCACCGACGCCGCCGGCCTGGACGAACAAGGCTGCGCTGCGGCGCCACGTCGGCCGGAGTGGAATTGCGAGCAGGTAAAAGATCGCCAGTGAGTAGGCAAGCTGATGAAACGATAACGCGAGGAGACACAACAGGAATGCGAAGGGCGACCAGTGCCGCTCGATATTCCTGAAATGGGCAACATAGATTGCATAGGCGGCCCACAGATAGGCGACGACGAAGGGCGCGTACATACGGGCAGTCCGCGAGATCTCGACCTGCCAGTAAGCAATGGCAATGACGGCGGCAATAAGCAGGCCGGTACGCACGTCGCTCAACCGCGAAGCGATCCAGTAAGCGGAAGGAATCAACAGGAGTCCGAACAAGACCGCGGGCAGCCGCATGCTGTATTCACTAAAGCCCAACAGGCTGATCGAGATCGCCGACACCCACTGGTAGAGGTAGAAGCGCAGGTAGATCATGCCGCTCGGCAGCTCCGGCGTGCCCGTCGCTGCAAGCGCCTTGACTGCGAGAGAGGTGAGGTCCTCATCACCGCGAAAGCCGAGGCAGCCAAGGCAGCGAAGCCGCAGCCACAGGCCAACAACGGCGATGAGGCCAAGTAGCCCCAGCACTACCCAACTTTTTCTGGTCGTCGTCGGCATGCCGGGAGATGGCCGTCCTGTCCGTGTTCTTACTGGTTCGTGAAAGCTCGGCGAGAATGTAGCATAGTACGCGCGTTTCATTGCCAGCTGCCGGCTGCACCAGGTCCCCAAGCCACCCATATTATGTCGACACTCGCGAAGTTGATGTCGGTGAACTCGATCGTTGGGGTCACGTTCGTCTTCGGACTGATCAACAACATTGCGATCACCGCATTCTTCGGCCTCAACAGAGAGGTCGATGCCTATTTCGCAGGCTTCATGCTCGTCAACCTGTTCATCGTGCTGGTCGTTGATTTCCTCGGTAAGAATTTCCTGCCGCTTTATGCAGCGCGCCGCGAGATATCACGCGAGAGTGCCTCCGAACTGACGTCGCTGGTCGTCACGCAGGTTGGCTTGCTGTCTCTTGTGGTTTCGTTCCTGCTCGCGATGCTCGCTGATCGACTCTTCACGCTGCTGCTGCCGGGTTTCGACGAACAGGGCATCCTGCTTGTAACCGCCACCTTCACCGTGATGGCCCCGTGCATTGCACTGCGGACGATCAACGCGTTCCATGAATACGTGTGGCAGCATGGAGAGCGCTACAGTCGTGTTGTCTCTGCGCGCCTTTTCGTACCGGGGACGCTCACGGTCGCCATCGTCGGATTCGGAGAGGACTTTGGCCCGCAGGTACTGCCGTACGGCTTCCTCATCGGCAATGTCCTGTCGACGGCGATCCTTGCCGTTGGCATTCCTTACCGGTACTCGCCTCGTTTCAATTACAGGGACAGGGATTTCAGGAAGATCCTGAAGAACTCAGGCTTGCTGATGAGTACCGGTTTCATCGCGCGCTCGAGGAACCTCGTAGTACAGTTCTTCGCGTCGCAGCTCGGCGAAGGCGCTATCTCTGCAGTCGCGATCGCCACCAAGCTCTGCCAGCCTGTCTTCCAGACTGCGCTTCTCGGTATACGGATGATCCTGTTCAGTCGCTCGGCGCGAGCCGTCGCCCAGGGAAACGTGGCGTTGTTCGCCAGCATGCACGATCGCGCGCTCGCCGGTATGTTCTTTCTGACCATGCCCATTGCCGGCTGGTACGTGTACCACGGAGAGACTATTGTGCGGGCGCTCTTTCAGCGGGGTGCCTTTACGGATGACATGGTCTTCCTCGTCGATACGGCCCTGCTTGGCTACGCCGGCCTCGTTGCGTTCTCCGGCGGGGTCCAGATGCTGTCCAATGCCTTCTACTCGCTTGACCGCGTCTTTGTCCCGGCAATCGTAAACCCGGTTGCAACCATTGTATTCCTGGGTATCGCAGTGCTGCTGACGCCAAGCTTCGGTCTGCTCGGACTTACGAGTGCGTCGTCGATCATTACGGCGATAGTGTTCTTTGTCATGCTCGCCTGGCTCAAGGCCTTCGTCGAGGCGCTCAGCGCTCGGGCCATCATGATCGCCATGTTGCGCTACGGTCTTGCGGGCATCCTCGCCTCCGCGTCATCCGCGATGTTGCTGGACGCGCTGGAACTCTCGCTGTACGCACGCTTCGCCTTGTCGGTTATTCTGCTTGGGGCGCTTTATGTCGCGGTCGTGTTGCTGAGCGGCGATACGCTGCTGCGTCAGCTTTACACCAAGGCCCGCGGACGGGTCGCCTGATCCACAACTTGAGGGAATAGGGAAAGAATCCATGGATAGCTATTGGAAAGGTCGGTCGGTGCTCGTGACCGGCGCGGCCGGATTCACCGGCTTCAATCTCGCGCTCGAGCTGCATAGACTGGGCGCAGAGGTTCGCGCCTTCGTCCGCTCGGGGGGCGCAGAGCGGAAGTTCCCCGCGGGGATCGAGTGCTTCGTTGGCGATTTGACCAGTACGTCGGATTGTCATCGGGCCTGTGAGGGCGTCGATACCGTCTTCCACGTTGCGGCGGTATTCCGTCGCCTGAAAGGGGGGCGGGAAGCGATTCGCGCGGTCCATGTCGGCGCGACCGAGGATCTCATCCACGCGGCTAAGGAACACGGTTGCCGGCGCTTCGTTCACACGAGCACCATGGGTGTTCATGGCCACGTCGAGAAGGGGCCGGGCAACGAGGAATCGCCGTTCTCGCCGGGCGACGATTATCAGGACACGAAGGTCGAGGGCGAGCTGCGTGCCTTCGAACTCGGCGAGGAACTGGGCGTGCCCGTGACTACCGTTCGCCCTTGCGGCATCTACGGTCCCGGCGACACGCGATTCCTGAAGATCGTTCGCCCCATCAAGAAGGGCCGTTTCGTCATGGTCGGAGATGGCGAGGCCCACTATCACTTCGTCTACATCGATGATCTCGTGCAGGGCTATCTGCTCGCCGGTGAGAAGGATGCAGCGGTCGGGGAGTCTTTCCTGATTGGCGGGCGCGAGAGTCCGACGCTGAACGAACTTGCGGCCCTTATTGCGTCGATTCTCGATGTCCCGGCGCCGCGCTTCCGCGTCCCGGTTTGGCCCTTGTATTACGCGGGCTGGGCCAACGAGATTGTGGCTGATCTGCTCGGTATGGAGCCGATACTGCACCGGCGACGGGTCGCGTTTTTCACCAAGAACCGGGAATTCGTCGTCGACAAGGCGATCTCCCGCCTTGGCTATGAGCCGCGCGTCAGTCTCGAGGAGGGCTTTACGCGGATGATACGCTGGTACCAGGACGAAGGCCTGGTTTAGGCGGATTGTCTGCTACGCGGACGCCGCAGGCAGCAAGGCGCTCGCGGGCACGTTCCTGGGCCGCGGCGTCAGCCGCGTCCGGGTAAGGCGATTCTCTCTGCACGACATCGACAGCGGCGGCGAACAACTGTGCGTTCATCCTGCCCTCGCGCGCGTGCATCGTCCGCCTGAGCAGCAGGTCGTCCAGCGTTACGGCCATCTCTTCGTGAATGCCGTGCCGACAGCAGGCGATGAAGTCGCCGAGCTCGTCGCTGACGCCGCCTGGCCGCCTCGCCTCGACCGATTCCCGGCGCCGTCCGTAGCCCAGAAGCGGTGAGTCGCCGTCCCGAAGAGCGGCGTTGCGGAGTGCCCGGCGCCAGGCCAGGCCAGAGGGCAAGTCCATCCCGAGTTTCTTCGCGGCAAGGTCAACCGCCTTTTCAGCGACGAGTCGCGCCGTCGTGTACTTCACGCCTCGAACGCTGACCAGACCATCGAGTTCATCGGTTTTCGAATGGTCCATGAGGTTCGCCTGGCGGCTGCGCGCGGCAGCGCCGCTGTTGGATTCTTCCGCCGGTGTCAGCCCCCCGTGCCAGTAGTGCACATCATCCATGCTTAGCTTGGCGGCAGGGTAGGCGTCGTTGAATTCCTCCAGGAAGCGGGCGGCATCCGCGGCTGTGAATTCACAATCGTCGGGATCCCCACGATACTCGAAATGGCTGGTGCCGATGATCGAGCCGTGCAGCGATGGCGTACAGAAGTACATGCGGTTGCTGTCGCCGATGACCGCGTCCGACTTGCGTCTGCTACGTACTGCAAAGGCCATTGCCGGGCCTACACGCCGGGTCACGAGATTCATCCCCTTCGTCAGGGGCGGCATTGCGTCGAGCCTGCCGCGCGACCGGGCGACGAAGCGTTCGACCCACGGACCCGCGGCGTTGACTGTTGTGCGTGCCCGCACTTCGTACTCGCTGCCAGTCAGGACGTCGCGCACGGCAATACCCGTCACCGCGCCACCCTGTTCGAGCAGGTTGACGGCTTCGCAGTAGTTCGCAATCGTGGCACCGTAGCCAACGGCGTCGTCGAGTACGTCGATGATGAGTCGATCCGGGTCGATCATCTGGGCGTCATACCAGGTTGCGCCGGCGTTCGCCGATTCGTCCATGCCCGGCACAGCGTTGAGGAGTTCAGTCTTGCTTACGAGACCGCCGGCAGGAAGGCGCAGGCTTGCGTCGATGCCTTGATTGCGGTCGAAGCCGACGGCCGCATGGACCTTGGTTGCACCCCAGAGCGCTATTGGTCCACGAGTACCGAGGCCGTAGGTCGGCATGATGAACTGCAGCGGCCGCACGAGATGCGGGGCGGCGCGCAGCCAGAAATTCTGCTCGCGCAGCGACTCCCTGACACGCCGAAAGTCGAGGTGCTGCAAATAGCGCAGTCCACCGTGAATGAGGCGCAGGGAGTTGTGCGATGTGGCGTGACCGAAGTCATCGCGTTCGACCAGGGCGACCGAAAGGCCGCGTAGCGCTGCGTCACGAGCAATACAGGCACCGTAAATGCCACCGCCAACGACGGCGACGTCGAATTCCGAGCCCGTCAAACGTGTGAGATCTCTCTTCATGGCCGCATAAGTTACCGGATGGCTCCGCCGGCCTTCTGTACGTACGCCAGCAGGTGATGACCGGTGTTGGCTGTCATTCCTTTTGGCAGCATATTGAACAGGTCGACAAACAGCAGGTTGTACACCCTTGCCTTCAGTCCCTTGTGAACCTTGGTTGGCACCGGGAATCGTTCGGGGATGATCTCGATGCTCGCGAAAGCGCGGAGCAAACGCCTGAACTCCTTTACATCGTACATTCGATACACCGGCGCATCCATGTAGTCTATCTCGGTGCGCAGCAGTTTCTGTAGCAACATGAGCCACGAACGGCTGTTGAGCGCCATAATCAGGGCTTTTCCGCCGGGCCGCAGGACACGATGAATCTCAGCGATCATCCTTGCCGGCTCGGCGGTGAACTGCAAAACCGTATGGCAGTAACAAAAGTCGAAGGATTCGTCATCGAAGGTCATCGACTCACCGTCCATTTGCAGGAAGGTGCCATCAAGGCCACGTTGCTCGAAGTTACGGGATGACAGGTCGACCGCACGTTCCGCAATATCGATGCCGGTGACGCGTGCGCCTGCGGCAGCGAAACGGGACAGGTCGTTGCCCAACCCGCAGCCAACCTCGAGAACGTCGAGGTCGATCGTTGCAGCAAAAGGTATCCGGGATTCGAGGTAGTTGAGCTTCTCGAAGCGGTAGGCTTCAGTCTCGGCGAAGAACTCCCTCGACGCAGGCGCCAGGTGCGCCGCGATCTTCCAGTTGTCGACGTTTCTTTCCCAGTACTCCCTGACCCGGTCTGCGTCGCTCATCAGGCGGCCTTCCCCAGGAGATCGAGCAAGCGCTGCATCTTCTGGATGTAGGCCGTGCGCGAGTACTGTTCCTCGTAGAGCGTCTTGGCATTACGCACCTTCGCGGCCGCTTCATCGTCGTCGGCGCTGGCGGCGAGTATGCCCTCGGCAAGACCATCGGGCGTGGGATCGACGAGGAATGCGACGTCCGATGACAGTACCTGGGTATGCGAGTAGATGTTCGTGGCCACGATCGGCACACCGGAAAAGAGCTGCTCATAGACCTTCAACGGCGTATTTGTGCCCGATGAACGGGGCGACACGACGACGTTGGCGATGCTGTTGAAGAACTTCGCTTCGGGCTGTGGCACACGACCGGTGAAGACGCAGCGATCGCCCAGTCCCGCATCGGCCGCCATCTTCGTATAGTGATCGACCTGTTCCGGGTTCCCGCCGGCGATCAGCAGCGCTGCCTCGGGCCGCAGCGCCAGCACTTTTGCGAATCCCTCGATGAGTAAGTCGATGCCCTGGTAATGCTCGAGGGTTCCCGTGTAGACGACCAGGGGCTGGCCCGCCACCGGCGCCGAGTAACTTGCTTCACGAGCCTCACCGCCGTGATTCGTCGCCGCGAGGCGAACCTCGTCGAAAATCGAGTTCTCGATCAGGAGGTGGCGTTCGGTCTTGCCGATGAGCTCCTCGACGTAATCTGCGAGATCAGGGCAAATGGTGATGATCGCCTCGGCGTTTCGCGTTGCGGAGTTCTCGAGGCTTTCGAACAGACCGATCAGCAACTTCGACTCGGTAAAGTTAAAGTTGGTCAGCTGTTGTGGAAGGCTCGAGTGCATGTCGTACACGAGTTTGAAACGAAACAGCGGTTTCAGAAAGCGGCAGAAGAATACGGCTTCCTCATGAGCGTGCACGAAGTCGTAGCGATTGCGAATGAGCAGGCCGAGTGTCTTCAGAAAGATGAAACCGTCGAGAAACAGCTTTAGCGGCGACGGGCCGGTCTTGACGTTGCCGAGGAAAGCGAAACGCGGGATACGGTGTATTCTCACGCCGGGTATCACGACGTCCTGGCCCTCGCCATAAGTCACCAGGTCCACGTCAACACCGAGTTCGGCGGTAATCATGGTCCGGTAGTAGACGCTGAAGGGCGTGCCGCGCGGCGTAAAGAACGGCTGCGGCGCTATTACCAGCGCCTTCATTGGAGTCGCTTTCTCATTTGCATTCCCAGTTGGTTCCGAACGAAGGGCAGCAGCCGTTCCGTTTTCATATACGGTTCGACGCGAACGGACAGATCGCGAAGCAGTGATTTCAGGGAACTCGCCGGTTCGCTCGCCGAGATCGACGCGTGAAGCACGCTGCCGACCGTGCCGACGCGGGCCTCCTCGCCGCGGAAGGGCAGCGGGTCCGTGCCCGGCAGGATTCGTCGCCCGGACGTCGTAGCGGCCTCGAACTGCGCCGGGTACGGGAAAAACCACGGGCGACCGCTATTGTCGCCGAGTGCGAGTTCGGCAGTCGGCGTCCGGTCGAGCAGCGTATCGGCGAGGCGGCCGCGACGGCCGAGCCATTTGCCGACACCCCACGGCAGGACCGCGATGGCGTCGGCCGCATCGACGCGGTCGAGTGTCTCGGCCGCTGGCAACCCGTCGGGGATCCTGTCCACCGTGGCCAGAGCGAGAATCTCGAGGCCTTCGCTCGTAACGATCTGGCGGCCTGCCACGATAATCAGGCTGTCGCTGTCGCCGTGCGACGCAACTATTGACTGCGCTTCCGAGGTTGCCTCGAAGCGCCAGTCGCCGTGATCGCCAGTCTGGACCGTTCGCTCGCGAACGCTTGAAAAGGCATCGTCGTGCGCCGTTTCGCTCAGCATTACGACGGCAGTGTAGTCGTCGACCGCGTGAGTGGCTGCCGCCGTCGAAAAATTGCCGGCGGCACACGCCAGGAGCGTCTCGAGGTCAAAGCACGAATAGATGTGCACGTGAGCGTCCACGAGCGTGACAGGCTGTAACTCTGCATCCGGCATGGGCGTGTGATTGATCTTGTACCGCGAATGGCCGCTTTGGAGGGCGCGATTATAGGGGTCGGTCATCAGGCATACCAATCGTTCCATCGAGTGTGGATGCGGCATGAGACGTGCTCGACAATTCGCACTGAGACTCATGTCAAGGATGCAGCAATCCGGTCATAACGCGGCAGTGCTGCGGGCAATTGCCGCGATGTGCTCAGGTATACTCGCCGACGCCGGTATCAAGTGTTGAAGCAACAGCAACGAGCCAACGTTGAGCGGTATCCCTTCGTTCATGCGTAGAAACAACCCTATGAACAACCGACTCAAGCTGATCATCAAGGTTGCGGTGTCGGCCGGGCTCCTGACCGTGCTGCTGAAGATGGCCGACCTCGAGGTCGTCGCTGACGCCGTGTCTCGTGCCGACTGGCGGCTGATCGCCCTGTCGTTTGTGCTCTGGTACGTTCATTACACCACGGCGGCGTCACGGTGGCGGCTGATTGCCCGTCTGCATCACGCCGACGCGTCACTGGGCTTCTACGTCCGCTCGTACATGGTCACTCACTTTTTCAATAACTTTCTGCCGTCGACAGTCGGTGGCGATATCGTGCGCGTTTACGACACGTGGAAGACCGGTGCAACGAAGGCCGGTGCGGCAGCCACGGTGCTCGTGGACAGAATCCTCGGCGTGCTGGCACTCGCGATCGTCGCCGCAATAGGCGTCTTCATCCTCGGCCAGCGGAGTGCCTTGCCATCCGGTCTCACCGTCATCCTCGGCGTACTGATCGTCGCGCAACTGGCGTTCGTACTGCTGTTGTTCCATCCGCCGCGCTGGTGGCTCAGCCTCGTCACGCAGCTGGCAGCGGTCGATAATCGCCTCGTGAGTCGAATCGCGACGATATTTCAGCAGGTTACTCGCGAATTCGAGGGGCAGGGACAGCTTCTGATCCGATCGCTTCTGCTGTCCTTCGTGATTCATCTGAACACCGTAATCACCTACTACCTCGTCGGCAAAGCTGTAGGTATCGACCTCGACTTCTGGGTGTACGTGGGGGTCGTGCCTATTGCCCTGATCATCATGATGATTCCGCTATCCATTAATGGCATAGGTCTGCGAGAAGGCGCTTTCACCGTCCTGCTCGGCCAGTTTGGCGTAGAGGTGTCGTTGGCGCTGACCTTCTCCTGGGTCTACTACGGAATGACGCTGGTGCACGGCGTAATCGGAGGGGTCGTCTACGCATTCCGCAAGGGTCATGTGCGCAAATCGATCGACGACCTGGCGCACGACGAGGGCTAGCGCCTGTCGGGCGGGAATGGTTACAGCCGAGGCCACAGCTGAGGGCGGGCGTTCTGTGACGCAGTTCACAGTTTGGATTATGTCATCGATCACGATATTTCGACGGGAATACCCTTAGGATGCACTAAGTGACTTGACCGTCTGCACGGTCCAGACGTCGAGTCGCTGGCATTGCCAAGAACCAATCCAGCGATAGCTCGTCAAGGAACACGATGCCCGGCGGCCGGCTTTTCGGGGAGGGACGCCGTCACTAGTGTTATCGTTCGTTCAGATCTGGCGTAAGCTAGGGCGCTGGAGCTGCAGAGGGAAGAAGCAAACGATGATAAGAAAAGGCACGCTGCTCGCGGTCTGGCTCGGAATAGCCGTGTTTGTCCCCGGCGCCGCGCTCACGCAGGAAACGCAGGTCGCGGTCGCAGACGAGTCGTACGAAGTACAGCCCGGCGACGTCCTTGAAGTCTCCGTATGGAAGGAGCCTGAGCTCCAACGGCAGGTCCTGGTGCAGCCCGACGGCGCGTTCTCGTTTCCGCTGAGCGGACAGATCAATGCACGCGGCAAGACGATCGAAGACCTGCGCCTCGAGATTACGGAACGCCTCGCTCGCTACATTCCTGACCTCGTTGTGACCGTCTCGGTCGTCGAGATCAACGGCAATAAGGTCTACATCATCGGCCAGGTAAATGAACCCGGTGTCTTCGTCGTCAACCCACGCGTCGACGTCATGCAGGCGCTCAGTATGGCCGGCGGCACAACGCCATTTGCCGACGTCAACGACATCCGGATCCTGCGGCGTTCCAGCGGGGAGCAGCAGGCAATCCGCTTTCGGTATGATGATGTCGCGAGGGGCAAGTCGCTGGAACAAAATATAATGTTGGAGAGCGGCGACGTCGTCGTCGTTCCGTAACCGACGGTCTATAAAATGCAGAAGAGACGGCGCAGATCGTCAAGCAGGTGCAGGGGAGATACTGAGAGCGAATGAACGCCACAACGGCCAAAAGGCATGACTCCGAATCGCTGAATCTGTCGGATCTTGCCGCGATTCTGAAGCGGCGTTTCAGCGTGTTTTCGCATACCCTGCTGATACTGCTTGCACTGACGATCGTCCTCGCCTTTGGCCTGCCCTCGGTGTACGAGTCGAGCGGTACGATTCTCATCGAAGAGCAGAATGTTCCGGACGATCTCGTCCCTTCGACGATCACGACCTACGCCGACGAGCGGATCCAGGTGATTTCGCAGCGCGTCATGTCAACCGACAATCTCAGCAAGCTGCTGGACAGGCATGAATCGCTCAGCTACGGGGCCGACGACACTCCCGTCATCGCGCAGATTGCCGAGTTCAAGGAGGCCATCATCGTCGAGCCGATCAGCGCCGATGTCGTCAACCCGAGCAGCGGACGCCCGAGCAAGGCAACCATCGCCTTTAACGTCGTGTTCAGGCATGCCGAGCCGGCTGTCGCCAGGGATATCGCTCGGGACCTCGTCGACCTGTTCCTGGAGGAGAATCGACGGTCGCGTGAAGAGCAGGCGCTCGGCACCGTTGCTTTTCTCGAGTCCCAGTCGGAGGCCTACCGAAGCGAAATCGACCGCATCGAGGGCGAAATCGCTGAATTCAAGAGCGAATACAGCGGGATGCTGCCCGAGAACGTCAACTTCAACATGCAGTCGCTGGACCGCCAGCAAAAGCGCCTGGACGACCTGCAGGCTCAGATACGTACCCAGGAGGAGCGCATCCGGTTCCTGCGCGACGAGCGGCGCACGCTGGTCACCGAGAGCGGTGTTGGCGTGGACCGAATGGCCGAGCTGCAGGAGGCACTGGCGACAGCGTTGGCGAGATACTCCGACGATCACCCTGATGTCGTCAGTCTGCGCCGCGAGATCGAACAGTTGCGCAGCGCGGGTAGCGCTGACGGCGATGGCAGTGCTGCACAGTCTGTTGCCCGCGTTCGTCAGGAACTCGCGGTCGCGAAGAATCGCTATTCCGCAGATCATCCGGACGTGCGCCGCCTGGAGCGCGAACTCGCATCCCTCGAGGCCCAGCTACGGCGCGGCGATGATGCAACGGCCCTGGTGAGCAACCCTGCAGTGCGGGCCGTCGATTCGGAGATGCGCGAGCGCCAGGCGAACCTCGTCAGTCTTCGACAGGCCGCGGCCGAGGTTGAGCGCGAGATCAACGCCGCCGAGGCGGCGTTGCGCGGAGTACCAGAGATCGAGCGGCAGTACCGTATGCTGAGCCGGCGCTATGAGGATGCGGTTGAACGTTTCGATGAGGTACAGGCAAAGCTGGCGACGGCAAGAATGTCGAGCGAACTTGAATCAGAGGAGCTTGGCGAACGCTTCACGCCAATTGACCGACCGCGAATGCCCGGGCAGCCAGCGAGCCCGAATCGCATCGGGATTCTCGCCCTTGGTATCGTGCTTTCCGGTGCGATTGCACTCGCGGCGCTGGCCATCGCCGAAGCGTCGGATGGCCGCATTCGCAGCTCGCGCGACGTGCGCGACGTGCTCGGTATTCCGCCAATTGCGGCGATCCCGATGATCGAAACAACCAGCGATAAGAGAAAGCGTACGATGCGGGTCATCGGTCACGCTGCGTTCCAGGCGGCCGTTGTGTCAGCGGCGGCTGTGGGCCTGTTTTACTTTGCGATGTAGCGGGGCTAGCCGATGAGCAAGATTCAGCAGACGATCAACTGGGTCAAAGATGCCCGGGACGGCAGCCTTCGAGACCCGACCTCTGAGACCGGCCGGCATCGTACGAAGATGTGGACCAAGCGGCGGATCTCGGCTGAGAACGAGGGCGCCAAGTGGATCAAGAAATTGCGCATGGAGCAGGTCGACGACGATACGGAAGAGAGCCGGGTCGTTCTCGGGCCGCGCCAGGACGAGGCGGTCAAGTCGGCCTACAAGATGTTGCGTACGCGGACCCTGCACCGCCTGCAGTCAAACAACTGGCAGATCCTCGGGGTCACCAGTGCGACGCAGGGTGACGGCAAGTCCCTGACCTCGCTGAACCTTGCCCTGAGCCTTGCCGCCGAGACGACGCTTTCGGTCATACTCCTCGAGCTCGACCTGCGGCGGCCGACGGTCTGCAAGCAGCTGGGGGTGGAGCCTGCGATCGGGCTGCCTGACTACCTCGACGAGTCGCGTACCCTCGAAGAAGTGCTGTTCCGACCGGAGGGCACAGAGCGACTGGCCATCCTGCCGAACACGGAGGTTTTCGAATACTCCTCCGAGGTTCTGTCGTCGCCCCGCATCAGCCATCTCATCAATCAGCTTCGTACCGACGACCCAGGCCGGATCATCGTTTGTGACCTGCCGCCGTTCCTGGTCGCGGACGACGTGCTCGCGTTCGCGCCGCTCGCGGATGCGTTCCTCGTGGTGGTCAGCGAGGGCGTGACGATGCGCAAGACGCTGGAGAAGGGCATCGACATACTCGAGGAGCTGCCTGTACTTGGCGTCGTGCTGAACCGTTCCGAGGAAAGCATGACCGGGTACTACTACTAGAACTACCAAGCGGCCGCCGCAGCGTGGCCGATTGCTGCTGAGCCGCGCAGCGTCTACGTCTACGCAAGCCTGGCTCGAATCTGCGTGCGACGGCGCGTCGCACATTGTTCGGCGTGCGTCCGCGGTCTATGATTGCCGGCCGTCCCGCCACGCTCACTTCGAATGAATCCCGGAATCTCTCCCTCATCCCCGGTGCGAACGCGGTTTGCGCCGAGCCCGACCGGTACGCTGCACCTCGGAAGCGTCCGCACCGCGCTGTTCTGCTGGCTGTACGCGCGCCATACCGGCGGCGAATTCGTCTTACGTATCGAAGATACGGATCCGGAGCGCTCGACGCCGGAGAACGTCGAGGCGATCCTCGACGGCATGCGTTGGCTCGGCCTCGACGCTGACGAGGGCCCGCTTTTCCAGTCGGACCGCTTCGACCGCTACCGGGAGATCGCCGATCGCTGGATCGAGGAGGGCAAGGCCTACTACTGCTATTGCACCCCCGAGGAACTCGACGCCATGCGAGCGAAGCAGCGCGAGGCGGGTGAAAAAACGCGCTACGACGGGCGCTACCGCGATGGTGGCGAGCCGCGTCCCGGTGTCGATCCGGTCGTAAGGTTCAAGAATCCGCGCGAGGGCGAAGTCGTCGTCAATGACCTCGTCCGCGGGCAAGTCGTGTTCCGCAATGAGGAACTCGACGATCTCGTCATACTTCGATCCGACGGTACGCCCACTTACAATTTCACGGTGGTTGTCGACGACAGCGACATGGGCATCACGCACGTCATGCGTGGCGACGATCACCTGAACAACACGCCGCGACAGATGAACATGCTCGATGCGCTGGGCCTGCCCGTACCGCAGTACGCCCACCTGCCGATGATTCTCGGCCCGGACGGCGCCAAGTTGTCGAAGCGGCACGGGGCCGTGGACATTCGCGAGTACCGGGAAGAAGGCTACCTGCCCGAGGCCATGTTGAACTACCTCGTGAGGCTGGGCTGGTCACACGGCGACCAGGAGGTCTTCTCGATCGACGAGATGATCCGGCTATTCGACATTGCGGATGTCAATCAGTCGGCGTCGTCCTTCAACCCGGAAAAGCTCGCGTGGCTGAATCAGCAGCATATGCTCGGGTTGTCGCCGGACGAACTCGGCGAACGACTCAGGCCCTACCTCGTTGCCGTCGGCCTCGATCCCGCGGCCGGTCCAGAGCCCGTCGAAGTTGCGGAAGGGTTTCGAGAGCGTGCGGACACACTTATTCACATGGCGGCGAGCGCCCGCTACTGCTACGAGGACTTCGAGGCGCCAGACCCGAAATCCGCAAAAAAGCATCTGCGCCCTGTTGTGCTCGAGCCCCTTCGGGCCGTGGCATCGAGGCTCGCGACGCTTACCGAGTGGACGAAGGAATCGATCAACGGCGTCATCCATGCCGTCGCCGAGGAGTACGAGCTCAATCTCGGCAAGCTGGGCCAGCCTCTCCGGGTAGCGGTGACGGGAGGTCCGGTGTCGCCGTCGCTGGATACGACGCTGTACCTCGTTGGCAAGAAACGGACGATTGAGCGTCTCGCGCGCGCGATCGAGTTCGTCGAAGCGAGGGCTGCGGACAGTCAGTAGCTGACGTTACGCCCCGTGTTCCTTACTGGCGTCCCGGTGGTCTCGAGGGCGCCGGAACGTATGGAATGCGTTCGACACACGTCAAGGCCTGCCGGTGGCCAGAACAACGACAACGAGCGGCCGGACACGCGAAACCACCCGGAAACACGAGGCTTGGCGGGCGGACTGAACATAAGTTTCTGACAAAAGAAGCGTGATTCGCGTCTAGGACACCCTGGACGTTCTGTCGCATGGTTATGACTGATCGAATTCTCCGGGGGCGGAAATGGACCAAAAAGTTGATGCCGACCTACGCAGGACGCAGGGTCGTTCGACGGAAGCGGCTTCCGGAGCCGCCGATTTCGAGGCAAGACTGACCGCACACGAGAACCGCCAGGGCCGCTCCGGCTGGACCGAACGGCGCAAGAAGCTGTACGAGAGCCTGCACGCCAGCGACAGGCTGCTGGCGATCACGGTATACGGCGTGCTGTTCGCAGCACTCGTCTATTTCCTCGCCGCATAGAGGTCCCGAAGGCGTAGTAGCAGAAAAGGGCGAGGGGCTGAAAGGCTCCAGCCCCTGCCACGCTGCTAGTTAACGACGCGAACGATTTCGCTCGAATAGTCGCTCTCGATTCCTTCTGAATCTATCGAGGTTACGGCCAGGTAGTAAGTACCGGCAATGAGATCATTGATCGCGAATCGAGAGACGCTGGGGTTCTCGATAGTCACTCGCTCGGTGTATCGGCGACTGTCCATGCCGTAGTAGATCCTGTAGCCCGCAAGATCGGTGAGCGGAGTGCCATCAACGTTCCGGGTTGGCAGGTTCCAGGAGACCGTTATCGATCCCTCGGGAGTGTCCGTCACGGTGATCGAGAACTCCGGCAACCTGGTCGTCGCGAGCCCGTCCGATACAGCAATCAAGATGTCATCGTAGATGCCGAGATCGCCGGACATGGGGCGACCGGTAATCTCGCCCGTGCGCGGGCTGAAGTCGGCCCAGGGTGGTACGTTGCTGGCGCTGAAGGTCAGCCGATCCCCATCCGGGTCGCGAGCCTGCGGGGTAAAAACGTACTCACCCCCGGGCGACACCGTAAGCTGCGGGTCGCCTGTAATCGTCGGTGCCGCGTTACTGACCGGCACGTTGCTACTGGCATCCTGCGTCGCGGTGTCATTACTGACGCTGCCCCCGCCGCCGGAGAGACATCCTGCGAGTACGATTGGTGCTGAAAAAAACGTGACGAAGCGAAGAGCGCTGCCTCTGGTAAGTGTCATTAGTCCGTATTCCTCTCGTTAGCATCCAGCTAAACTCAAGGCTGCAGCCACCTCGCAATTGCCCAAGCGAAGTGAACAGCCGGTTTCAAGAAATCGGTCTAGGGAGACAGGTGCCAGGACGGGCGGGTGATTTCTGGCCGCAATAGGGCACCGAAGGGTGATGATTCCTGCCCCTCAGGTTTCCGGCGGCCCCGCTGTCCTAGGATTGATCCCGTAGACCGGTGGCTTTGCGTCCCCACCTTTCGATGGGTTTGCCTTTGTCTGTTCGGCGCAATCTAGCAAACCGCCGACAAAGGGCAAGCGAGTGCGGCACGCTCGGATCAAGCGACCCGAATGCCGCGTTCAACTGCGTGTTGTCGAGCTGCCGTCTCGTTGTCTCAACGACTTCGACAGGTGCTTGGACGCCACACCGCTGAAGCTCGGGATTATGTACACAACATCCGTGCCATGAAATAAGAAAGCGCGCTAAAACAGTAACTTAAAGTAACGAAAATCGTCGAATTCAAACGCGGCCGACAGCGATTCTGTCGTCAAATCGAGACAGAAAAGAACTATCCACGTTAGAAGATTTAGGTAAGTTCCTGTCAGCGTTTGGGATGTGTTTTTGTCTTCGAAAGCCGACAGGGGCGACTTTTTATGTCACATAGTGCCGCGCGGATTGGGGGGTCTTTCAGCTGGATCCTATCGAGTACGATCCTTGGCTCGGGCTTGGCTGTGATCTCGACAGGCAGGGCGAAGTCCAAATGAGGCGGATGCGCTCGTCTGGTGAGGGCGCCGAGCGCGACTTCCACCGCCGCGGCAATCTGTATGCAGGGCGAGAGCTGCGCCAACGGGCCGACGTCAACTACGGCTGATTATTACTCACGTATCCTCTGGGGCGCGCCGTCGGAGGAATTCGGACAATGGAGGGTGACCATCGCATACTCGCCGGCTTCGACTCCCGGCTCCGCTCGTGTGTCGGCAGCATCTATTGAGCTTCTCAGCATCTCGAACGAGTCGATGATGAAATTGCCAATGCGGTCGATGCGCTTCGGTTCGACGCCTTCGGTATGCAGGTTTTCATCTGCTTCCTTGGGCGGTGTCCAGAAGGCGTCTGCGATCGCGTCGCTAACCGGCCGATTGATCTCTTCTCGCATGCGACGATCGTCACTTCGAAGTCCCGCCTCGAGATGGATGACCGGAATCCAAAGCTTCGCGCCGACCATCGCGCAGGCGGCTGTAGAATTGACGTCCCGCACAACAACTATCCGGTCGGGCCTGTGTTCCGACGAGACTCTCTCGTAGGCGATCATTACGCCGCCGGTTTGCTCGGCGCGTGTGCTGCTGCCGATATTTTGATTAACGTCTGGTCCGGGCTGCTGCAATCAAATGAACCTGAGTCATCGCTTCGGCGTAACGTTGTCTTGTGTTGTTCGGCTCTCCGATGTGCTGTGGGGAGCGCGGTTACTGGCGTCGCCCAGGAGGCTCGCGGGCTGTTCCTGTAAGGTGTTAGCACTCATTCGCAAATGCGAATCACTGCCAAGGCCATCGTAGCTGTGATCCATGCGATAAGCAGTCGAATGGCCTATCGCGCGGGATGACCAACACCGTTTTGCGCTGCCCGAGAAAAGGCTGGGCTTTCGCCCCGTCTCAACTAGTGTTCCTGCGTATTCCGGGAGCTCCGGCGTATAGATTGGTCCGCAATGGCCCCCGCACAATAAGAAAGCTAAGAATCGTAGATCCAAGAGTCTGTGGGTTGAATGACGGTGTCTGCAGTCGTTCCGTTCGCAGGGAATCGAACTGCTGCGGCTCTCGCGTATGCTCCAGCTGCGCTTTGCCTGGCGTGGCTATGCGGCGCCGCTTTTTTTTCTCCGCCATGCGATCGGCCGCTTCGGTTTCATATTCTGTCAAATTGGCAGAGCATGACGCATTCCTCACTACCGCTAGCGATATCCATAGCAGATTTCGCAAGTTTTCCTGTAATCACAGACACATATCGCTTCTCTTTTGGCACAATTAGGGGCACGGGGTGCTTCACATCTAGGTCACTACCGACCGGTAGTCTCAGGCTGGCTAGGGGATGGAGTTTCAATAGATATGCGATTTTGGTCGCGGCAGCTTCCGAGGGCGCCGCTGGTGCTACTCGGAATCGCGGAGGCGGGCGTGCTTTTTGCTTCCGTCTATATTGCTGCGCTGTTTGTCGTGGGGGGTACCGATGCCCCCGAGCGCTACTTGCCGCAGGCTATCGCGCTTTCAGCCGTGATGCTGATTACCCTGATCTCCATGGGGCTCTACCAGTTCCACAAGCGGATCAACTTCAACGAGATCTTTGTACGTATTGTAGTCAGCCTGGTTGTCGGCTCTGTGGTTATGGCGGTTGCCTACTACTCGATTCCGGCGCTTGCGCTGCAGCCTACAATCGCCGCTATAGCGTTGATTTGCGGATTGGCGCTACTGGTAGTTGTGCGACTCTGTTTTATGACCGTCGTCGACGAGAGTATTTTTCGACGCCGCACGCTGGTACTCGGCGCCGGCGACAGGGCCTTGCCAATCTCATCGTTGCGTCGTCGCGCGGATCGGCGAGGTTTCAAGATCGTCGGCAAGTTGCCAGCGCCGGGCGACGACAAACGGAATTCTTGTGAGCACTTGTTGGAAACGGACAAGTCGATCCTCGAGGTCGCGCAGGAAACCAAGGCCGATGAAATTGTCGTTGCCATGGATGATAGGAGAGGAAATCTTCCGATTCGCGGCCTATTGGACTGCAAGCTCGCTGGGATCGACGTCATTGATCTTCTGGAGTTTCTTGAACGAGAGACGGGGAAGGTTCGGCTCGATCTAGTGAACCCTAGCTGGTTTATTTTCTCGCCGGGCTTTCGGATTACCCGGAGCCGGCGGATATTGAAACGGCTGTTTGACTTCGGTGTTGCAACGGTGGCCCTACTCCTTCTGTGGCCGGTGCTACTGGTCGTTGCCGTAAGCATCAAGATATCTGATGGCTGGAGTCATCCAGTCATCTACCGACAACGACGTGTCGGCTACCGAGGCCGGGCTTTTGATGTGTTGAAGTTTCGGAGTATGGTCGTTGACGCTGAATCCGAGTCTGGCGCGCGATGGGCTGAAGAGGATGATCCGCGCATAACGAAGATTGGGGCAATACTTCGAGACTACCGGCTCGACGAACTGCCGCAGATTATCAATGTGCTAAAGGGTGAGATGAGTATCGTTGGTCCGCGTCCCGAGCGGCCCGAGTTCGTTCGCGAACTGGAGAAGAAAGTGCCGTACTACGATGAGCGCCACACGGTCATGCCAGGCGTAACGGGGTGGGCCCAGCTAAAGTTCAGGTACGCGGCATCTGAGAATGACACATTTGAGAAGCTCCAATACGATCTCTATTACGTCAAGAATCACAGTCTGATACTCGATCTGATGATTATTCTGCAGACGGCTGAGGTTGTGATTTGGCGTGTAGGCGCGCGGTAATGCCGACGGTCGTCTATTCTGGCTTGATGCATCGATCGGTTGAGTGATGGAACGTAGCGAGGGGGTCCGCATGAAACACCTATTGCCGTGGCGACAAGCTTGCGGTGTATTTGCCTTGATTATGACAGGGAGTATTGCTGCTACTTCAATCGCTGGTTGTGGCGGGGTCGAGGAGCTACCGTCAAGCGAGGCAGCTGGTCCGGACCGCCAAGCGGAGCCGGGCGAATTGAGCGGCTACCGGATTGGGCCGGGCGATATGTTGGAGATCTTCGTCTGGCGCAATCCGGAGATCTCGACGAAGGTGCCGGTTCGCCCGGATGGCAAGATCTCTACACCATTGGTTGAGGACATGGTGGCGGTTGGCAAGACGCCCTCGGAACTTGCGCGCGACATGGAGCTTGTACTCGCGACCTACATCAAGAATCCCTCGGTCAATGTAATCGTAACCGAGTTTAAAGGCATACCCGAAGAGCAGGTGCGCGTTGTCGGTCAGGCGGCAAACCCTCAGGCGGTACCATTTCGAGAGGGCATGACTGTGCTCGATGTGATGATCGCAGTGGGCGGGCTAGGTGAATTCGCATCGGGAAACCGGTCGAAACTTGTGCGTAACGTCGACGGAGAGGTTGTTGAGTATCGGCTCCGACTGGACGATTTGCTGAACAAAGGACGTGTCGACCAGAATGTCGAAATCCAGCCTGGAGATGTAATATTTATCCCGGAAGCACTGTTTTAGGGCTTGAGATACGGAAGTTCGATGCAGGATCTGGCACGAGAGATAGTCTCAGAGATTAAAGGTAGCTGGCGTTACCGGTACGTCGCTATCGTTGTTGCTTGGGTTGTATGCATTTTCGGGTGGCTCACCGTGTATGCTTACCCTGATGCCTATGAATCAAGCGCGAAGGTATACGTTGACACCACGTCGGCTCTGAAACCGCTGCTCGAGCGAATGACCGTCAACACTGATGTACTTAGTCGTGTCGAGATGGTCTCAGCGGCGATGCTTGGTACGCCACGTCTGCGTGAGGTCGCTGAGAGTACCGGTCTCATGGACCGGCTAAGCGTCGATTACGATATCGACAACCTCGTTGATGATATGCGCCGGCACTTGTCGATATCTGGCGAATTGGGGGACAGCGCGAACCTGTATACCATTAGCTATCGTGATAGGGACCCCGATATCGCGTACGCAGTTGTATCACGGCTGTTGAGCATTTTCGTCGATGAATCGGTTGGAGAAAACCGAACGGACACCGAAAACGCGCAGGCATTTATTCGCCAAGAGCTAGAAAAGCTTGGCGCGGAGCTGAGTGCTGCAGAGTCGGCTCTGGCAAAATTCAAGCGCGAAAACGTTGGTCGTATGCCCGGTGCAAGTGGGGATTACTTCGGCCGCTTGCGTTCCGAGATGGACAGTCTTGAGCGCGTGGAGGCATCTCTACGCCGAGCTATTGGACGGCGCGACGCGCTACGCGCACAGATAGCTGGAGAAACCCCCACGCTGGACGTAACGACGGCCACAAAAACTGAACTCGATGATCGCATTGCAGTAAACGAATCGAAACTGCAGGATCTTCAACTGCGATTTACCGACCTGCATCCTGACGTAATTGCAATCAAGGAAACCATTCGACAGCTAAAAGAACAGAAACGAGCGGAGATTCAGTCACTTATTGCGGGAGATGGTGCCGGAGTTGCCTCTGATAATCCGGTTTTTCAGAATATTCAGATCGAACTTACGGACGTCAACGTCGAGATTGCCTCGTTAAGGCAGGAGGCGTCGACCCATCAACGCAAGATCGCGGAGTTGCGCGACCTCGTCAACGTCCTGCCTGAGGTCGAAGCGGAGCTGTCTCGTTTAACACGAGACTATGATGTCAAGAGAGCGCAATATGAATCTCTGCTTGAGAGACTTCAGGTGGCAGAGCTCTCTGAGTCGGCGGAGGAAAACCAGGACGTCAAGTTCAGGGTTTTCGAGCCTCCGCAAACCCCAGACGATCCCATTGAGCCAGATCGGCCACTGCTAATCGTTGCTACCTTGTTGACGGGCTTGGCGGCCGGCGCCGGACTCGCTTATTTCTTGAATCGCTTGAACCCTGTCTTCAGCGACATTGTCGCGCTTCGGCAGGCTACTGAGTTGCCAATTCTCGGGCCGGTACAGGTCCTTAGCATGTCGGATTACCGCCGACAACGATTCATTCAGCTTGCTACGTTTTTCTTATCTTTCGGAGCGCTGTGCGTAGTTTTCGGCGCGATTTTCATCAAGCACGAAGAGGGAAGCAAGTACGTGCAGGGCGTAGTGTCCGAAAGGTTGGCGAAAGGATGAGCAAAGTACAGAAAGCAATACTCAAGGCAAGGGCAGCCCGTCAAGGCAAAGGCGCGATTCCTGCCGGAGTCGATGGAGAGCCATCCCAGGCGGCGATAGGCGGCAGGGTTGTCAAAGTCTTCGACGGTGCGGACGAAGAGCCCAAACGTAGCGTAGTTGTCGACAGCGATGTATTGCGCGAACAGGGTTTGCTGGCACCCGAAGGGCAGGCTCGCCATGTTTCGGACCAGTATCGAATAATCAAGCGGCCCATATTGAAGCTTGCGATGGGTGAGTCGGCGGATGCTCATGCTTCGGCGAATCTTGTAATGATTGCCAGTCCTTTAAGCGGCGACGGAAAGACATTCAATGCAATAAACATCGCCTTGAGCATCGCCAACGAGAACGAAGTTTCTGTCGTTCTTGTGGACGCTGACGTTGCCAAGCCACACATCACGAGGCTCTTTGGGCTAGCAGATGAGCCTGGATTCATTGATTTGTTGCGCGATGGCGAGACGAACCTGGAGCTTGCAAAGGTTGGTACTAGCGTCCCTGGGCTGAGTATCATACCGGCCGGGCAAGTATTTGAGTACGCGACCGAGCTTCTAGCCAGTAACAGGATGGCGGAGGCGGTACGCCGCCTGTCCTCCGGTGTCCAGAATCGAGTCGTAGTCTTTGACTCTCCACCACTATTACAGGCTACTGAGTCAAGTGTCCTCGCCAGCAGGATGGATCAAATCGTTCTCGTTGTCTGTGCCGACAGGACACCACGACCAGCAGTATTTGCGGCTATAGACTTACTCGACCCTGATAAACCGCTTAATCTAATCTTCAATCGCGCAGGTTATATGTTTGGAGGAAGCAGCTACGGCGGTTATTCGTACGGTTACGGATCAGACGTTGTTTGACCACACCAAGTCAAGCCACGTTTCCGGACGCAGAATAGGGACTAGTGCCAAGGCTATTGCTCTCGTAATAGTGTCCGTCGCTGCACTGTTCTCTTCGAGCGAGGCACAAGCGGCCGAGACCGGGTTCGCCTTCCGAGCCACTGCAACCTCAAGCGACAACATTCGGAGAGTACCTGTGCTTGAGGAAGATGAGACCATCGCATCGGCTGGCGCCTCTGCGGAATGGTTGCAGGAGTCGCGGCGACTCGACATCAATCTATTGGCGGACTTCGAGCACAGGGAATACACGAACGGTACATTTGAAGACGAGACCCTTCCGTCTCTTGTCGCACGTGCAGAGTTCGGCATTGTCCCCGATATCGTCACGTGGATCATCGAAAACAGGCTGGGCCAGATCCTCTCTGATCCGCTACTCGTGGAAACGCCTGATAATCGAGCGCTTGGCAATAGTTTTTATACCGGCCCAAGTGTTCGTCTTCCTTTGGGGGGGCGTTCGGCTTTTCAGGTAGATGCGCGCTATGGCCGGAATGATTTTGAAGACCTTGATACTGATAACGACACGTCTACAGGCCGCATTAGGTTCATTAGGATTCTCTCGAAGAACAGAAATCTGTCGCTGAATCTCCAACAAGACGAGATACGATATGACGACAACGTCAACAACACTGATTTCGAGCGGAGCTCGTTATACATTGCACTAGAGAGTAGGATTTCGAAGGGTGAGCTGGTCGCGCAGGTAGGTACAAACGCAATCGAATTCGGCGTGGATGAGAAGCGGAGACCATTAGTCGGCTTTTCGTTCACACGCAGTCTTACAGCGAGAACAACTCTGAAGCTCGGCTACGATCAGCGATTCGCGGAGGTCGGCGAGATTTTCCGCAGGTACGCCGATGATGAGCGGTTCTTCGCTGAGACTGCGACGATCGCAGCAACGGGTGGAAGCCCGATTGAGTTCGAAAGACTGGGGATGTCTGTGGACGTTAGAAGTGAGAGGGTGTATTGGTTGCTTTACGTGGGTCGCCAAGACGAAAAGCCGCTACAAATGACTATTAACGTCCCCAGACAACTCGATGAATTCGTAATCGATGGTCGGTGGAGCCTTTCTAGCTCATGGCGAGCGAGGATAGTTGGCCAAGTCAGAAAATCGGATTTCAGTAGCCTCGATCGGGAAGATGAAGATGTCGAGGCGGGTCTGACGCTTTCGTACCAATTATCGAGGCTTCTCTTCTTCGACTTTGGATACGGGTACTTTCAAAGGAAAAGCACGGTTACAGCTCAAGAGGGATCGGAGAATCGGTACTTCATGGCAATCCGTTGGGATAATCGTTAGCGGCCGAATTGTTAGATCCAAGATCAGCTTTACAGAGTAGCCTTGTGGCAAGTGCCTGCAGTCGATCATGAGGCTGGCGGTACCCGTTTTCTTGACGATTGCCAAGAAAGATCTGCATCACTCTCTCGATACTTCTCAGTTGCTGTGCGCTTCGGTCGAATTGGCAGTTGATGCGTTAACTAATGTCGTTAGCTTTTCGCCCGATATAAATGAGATACGGACTGGTGAAGCCTGAATCGGCGCCTTCGAGACCGAATGCTCGGCGGTAAAGAAGGTTCAGAGGCAATTGGGCCCTCAAGAGAAGCCGCACAAAGCGTTGCCGTAGCGAATTCGGGCGGCTGTTATCGTGAATTATGTCGAAGGAGAAAGAGCCATAGTATCGGCAGAGTAACGGTTCGAGTCTCTCATCAGCGAATAGCTCTCGGAAAGCGTTAAGGCGCATTATCTCAAGGTTATGCAGAGGCAAGAGCCACGGTGCGAGCACAAGGCAAAGCAACCGGTTGATTCCGCGGAGGTTTGGGATTGATATCACTACATATCCTCCCGGAGCTGCGAGATCTACGTGACGCGATACGACATCTTTCGGATTGTCAAAGTGCTCTATGAAGCCGCCAGAGAGCACTACTTTGTACTTGTTGGCATTGCTTTGAAGAAACGTATCTGAAAAGAAGTCTGAGTGAATCACATTGTCTGGATTCAGTGTGTGTTTCGCGAAGTTCATTCTAGTTATATCGACTCCCGGGTCAGAGTATTCGACGCCATAAGGTATGCATCCGGTTATCTCATAGAAACGAATGAGTACCTCACCTGGCGCGCATCCAACCTCCAGAATGGGCTGATCTCGGAGGCTGGGGAGATACTCTGGGTAAAAGTATGACCATACCTGATGCGCTCCGTACGACGACATATCTTCCTTCGTTTGTTGCGATATGTGCTTTTTGAGAAACGTAAGCAGTTTCTTGTATGGACCGTGACGCTCCTCGTGAAAATTCTCCGATTCTTGGTAGTTGGAGTCCCAATGATCCTTTTCTGTAAGCTTTTTCATTTTAGTGTTCCTCATTGCCAAAGACGGGGGGACGGACAGTCATCTTGCTGCGTCCCTTTGCCCAAGCAATGGCCAGTCCTCACTCTGCTGTCGCTTAACCGCCGTAAATAGTGCAGCGTGCGCTATCAAGTGAGTGACCGTGTTATGGACAAACTGACCCTCCGGAGTTTCGAGACTAAGTCCTTGCGATACTACAGAGATTCCGGGCTTAGGAATTTGGGCAAGCATCTCGCTTTGTTGTTTGGCTAAGAGCATTGAGCTTATGAGATTCAAAGCGCTATTGCCAAATGTCGTCCGTGTGTCACCTGCCCCTATTATCGAGCGAGTTCTGGCTAAGGGCCTGTTGGAGCTGGCAGGGTATTCGTCGGTCACAGAGTGCACAAGAGGTTGCACTATGGATCCCATGATATGGCATACAGATAGGGCATTACTGCCCACCGCAGCATATTCTTGTTGCGGCGAATTCCGAACCGGTCGATCTGGCTGTAAATGTCGCTCTCGCTGACGAAGGAGCGCTGCATTGAGACGGCAAGCAGATCGACAAGCTCATCGTCGTGCATGAGCTTCGCAAGATTGAGCATCTCTGCGTTGTCATAAAGGTCATAGCGCACTAGTGCAGGCGTATGTGTGACAGTGAATCTCTTAAAGAGCTGGTCTTCGGCTACGAAAAAGTTCTCTTTAATATACTTGTATCCACGCTCGACAATTTCGCGGGAGTTGGGCAGTTCGAACACTTCTTGCGTCTTAAGTAGGTTCTTAAGGATGATGCAGGAATGAAAGCAGTCGATGAAGGATCGTTCATCCGGCGAGTACCACCAGGATCCGTCAGACTGCTGCGTCCGTTGCACATAGTTGTATAGCTTCAGGATCTTTGTTGCTGCCGCTTCCTTTCTAGACTCATCAATGTAAGGTTGCAGAATGCTCAAAGAGTAGAGCGTGTAGCTGACTGCGTTAATAACCCGACGATCTTGAATCGGTGCGTACGATGTGACCAAGTAGTCTTCGGTTTCTTCCATTGTCTTGATATCGTTCTCAAAGAAGCGATAAATGCCAGGCAACGCGTGTAGAAACGTGTCGTTGTCACCAACTCTGGTATAAGTGATGAATGCTTCCAGCGCATAGGGCGTCATTGTGGACAAGGGCGTATTCGGCTCATACACTAACCCAGCGTCAACTGCATACCTGAAGCCAAGGCCCCAGCAGGGGCCGCTGTACCCATGGCAGGAATTGTCCAGCAACCACTTAAGGTGTCGCTTTGAGAATTCAAGCAAATGCGGCTCGCGACGACGCTGATAGGCGTTCAGAAGGGTAAGTGCCGCCAATGCTCGGACGATTGGGTACTCCCGTCGACTGTAGAACAGACGAAGCTTGTTGTTGATTGTGCCGTCAAGAACGGTAAGTACGCCGGCCGGAACAAATCCAATTCCTCGATACCTATTCCGTAGGTCCTTAGTATGGAAACCTAGACTTGTTTGCCAGACGTCGAACGGGTCGTACGTCCTGAGATCATCCTTCAGGCAATATCTATCGATAGCAGCGTCGGCACTAGAGGTTCGATTCGGACTGGATTCGACCGTCATCACGCAATGGTTCCAGTGTATATGCAATTGAAGAAAGCAAGTCGGCGGATCCCCTTAGCAGCCTGTGATAGTGCATTGTAGATCTGCATTGGCACGGGGGGGCTCCTTCTTCACTTCTGTCGGCTGTGTGACGCACCAATGACGACGTGTATCCGGGTCAATTCGATGAACAGGGTATAGGTTTCGCTGGCTTCAGACTGTATAGCACGTGTATCGACTGTCCCTATACGCGCCCAAAGAGTCGCATACTATGCGCCAGTAACATGGAGCCTTGGCGAAATGTCGCCCAACGGAGACACTGGTCAATAGCAAGGTTCCTGCTAAGATTATGTTCAGTCGTGGCGCCGGGGCGTCTTGCGGCCCTTAAGCTAGTGCAACTGAGGATCATCTTTCAGTTTATCTCGAAAAGTGTGATGCACATCGTGATAAGGAAAGAGATTTGCGTCACATTTCGACCTCGTGTGTTTCGCAGGCTCTTATCTTGCATACAAAGTTTTTTTAGGAAAAATTGTTCGTCGGGCCAAGCACTTAACTTACGATCTCCAAGAGGTACTCGAAGCTATGTTTAGGATTCGCTTCGTCAATTTGTTGCCACTTCTGGTGGCTTTGCATGGAACTACCTTTGCGCAAAGTAGCGCTGGGACCTCCGTAGTTGATCTCGAGCAGCTCGTAGAGCATACATCCGCCGAGGTTCGAGCTGCCGACACGCAAGCATATGACGCTCTCAACGTTCCAGCTATGCGAGCTGGGCAGTCGTTTAGTGATCCAGTCACTGGTGTTCGCACTGTCAAGGTGACGGACTCGCGGACCCCCCAGGGTGGGGACGGCAATTGGGTAGTCTTTTACTCGACACTGGGTCTGCAGATTAGTCAGCCATGGGGTCCAAATTGGGACCAGTATACTCTGATCTTCCATTCACCTACTGGTAGCCCACATCTCGTTGACTATCAACTCGGAGGAACTACGAGCAACTACAGGGCGGCTCCAGCTGGGGAGGGCCGAACGTCTTTCGCAAGGACACCTGGTAACGAGCGGATCTTGTATGTTCAAACAGGTTCGCAGTTACGACGGTACGACACCGCATCCGACTCGTATGCGGATACCGGACGATTCCCTTACTCATGGCGGACTCTCTCTAACGGTCAAGCGTGGCTAACTGTCAATAAAGATGAGACATGGGCTACGGCCGTACAGAGCCTTAATTCAGCGACAGCAACTGCACTGAATCTACGAACCGGGGCGGTCCAGACGCGAGTCTTTCCAGGGTTGAATGAACTCGCAATTGGTTCGGGCGATGTGGCTTGGGTAATCGCGGGTCAGCAAAAGGTTTGGAACCTTGATAGCAACACAATTGAAGACGTAAATCTTCCGCCGCGGGCTCCAAGGCTTTCGCATACGGCCACCCTTGATGGGTTTATCCATTACTTTGACTATGCCGCTGGCGGCGGTATTTGGCCGGCTTACCGGATTTTCGATGACAACTCTCGCACAGGTTTTCCTGCCATCGAGGGCTATTGGAGTGACACTCATTCAAGCGGTCACTGGTGGGACGTTCCAAGCGGAAAGGATCCATACTCACTTCAGAGCCATAGCGGTTCTCCCCGCTCATCTGACACGGCTTCCTGGGAGTTCGGCTTGATCTTCGTAAACACACGAACGAGTGCAAAACGTGTGCTCGGGCATCATTACTCAATCAAACCGTCTGGAATACCTGGTGCGGCCAGCAGTTACTACGATGAGTCACATGCTACGATTTCGAACGACGGAAAGATTGTGCTTTTTACAAGTACGATGAACCGTAGGAGTCGGCGTGACGTTTTTCTAATGGAAGTGCCAAGGTCAGACAGTGAGTTAGATTTGCCCGCCGTCGCGCGACCGAAAGCTCCGATCTTGAATGCGGTCGAATAGCCGGAACGTAATTGCGCGTATTCGACCCTGTTCTCGCTTAGTCTTGTTCGTACACTGGTGGGTCGCGTCCAAGAAACATGGGTGTCGTAATCGACTGCTAGAGCGAGGATCGTCAAAATATTTTGCCTTGCGGGATGCGACTTACGGATTCGCGGATGTCTAGAGGGCATATCGTGGCGGGTAAGCATAGACTGATAAAGGGGCGCTTAGATTTTGGAACGGACTGACGGGTGTACGGTGCTTGATGAAAGACCGTAAGATCTCCTAGCTGTCGTGATTCTGTCCGACCGACAATGCGCCTAATCTTCTTATGACTATCGATTGGTAGTTGCGGAAGGCAAATCAGTATTTCCCTGCCCCCGGCCGGCAGAGTATTCCCTCAATCGAGGGGTAGCGGCGCCAGTTTTTGTGATCTACGGGTTAGGCATTTTCTACTGTCGAACGCTAGCACCCGGGTCTTCTGGGAATCTCGAGCGGCTTAGTTGCGGAGAATACGAATTTTGAGAGAAATGCGGACTACTATGAGTCGACTCGTAGAGTCTTACGCCCGATGCGCGAGCGGAACTTAACCTGCTATCGACGGCCTATTTTGTAGATGCAAGTCTTCGAGGCGCTGTATAATCGAGCTCTACGAAGGGCACTGTTGAGCATCTGCGCGGTGACCGCGACCGAAATAGGGAATCGAAGATGCTATCGAAGGAAGAAATCCTAGAAAACGAAACCCGCGAGCGCGACGCGTTTGATGATCTTGCATCGGCTACTCAGGCGGAGAACCTAGTCACCAGTGACTGGACTTTTGACAGGTATCGCTCAGCTTCGAATCAAGCGCCATTGTTCAACTCTTACCCGGATCTTCTGTTTGCGGAGATTGGGCGAGAGTTCCGTGAGACGGTACAAAGCAGTATCGCGAGGCCTCTAGAGGGGTTAAGTGTGCTTGACTTAGGTGCCGGCGATGGAGCTTGGTCGGTGATTCTGGCTGAGCAGGGCGCCGAGCTGTCTTCGATTGAGATATCTCCGAAGCAAGTAGAACTCGCGAAGGCTCGAATGGCGAATCATCATCTAAGTTGGAAAGCCCTGGTTGGCTCGGCGTTTAGGCTAAATGATGAGTTCGAGGAGTCATCGTTCGATCTCGTTTTTGGTCCCGCGGTTCTTCACCACCTTACAGCTGATTTGCCCGCGGTTTTTCATGGAGTGCATACCGTTTTACGTACAGGTGGGATTGCAGTCTTCACGGAGCCGTTCATGGGTGTTCAATGGCTTCGGAGTCTAAGGCTGCGCCTGTCAGGCGTTTTTCCTCTAGATGCAGAGAGCCCCGACGAAAGACCTCTAGAGCTGGAAGATATTCGACCTCTCCTTGAGACGTTCTCAGATGTCAGGATCGTGTATCGCGATCTATTCGAAAAAGCCTTCCGTCGATTTGGAGCGCCGAGAGATGTCAAACAAGTTGCTGTATCAATTGACCGAAAGTTACTTCAATTTCGCATGTTTGAGAGGCTTGCTACATCTGTTGTCTTGACCGCAAGGAAATGACTCTCGATACCCTGCTACATGTGTATCCTGTGAGCAAGCTTGTTTCATTGTGTAGCATTATCGTATCTAGTTCCTGGAACGACTCAAGTTCGACAGTAGGAGATCTTTTCTCGAGTTATCGGACTAGGCGTCACGAGTAATGGTTTGCGAATTGCGGTTGACATTCGCGGGACTGGTGTCGCAACTGCCTTGCAGAATAAACTCGTATTTGACGAATCGCCAGAGTATCGGCTCACCGGTTTCGCTACAGTCTAGCCAACTACCGAGTTACTAAATCAATTGACTTCCCTCCCTCCGAATATCGGGGAGGCACGAAAGACAAGAAGCCGGCAAACGCAACGGTGTCCGAAGACAACACCAAAACAAGGCTGTCCAGGAGTGCCAGTGCAAATCTGGTGTTCACCGGTTTCAGTATGCTCATCGGTTTTTTTCTTGCACCCTTTGTTGTTCACCGGCTCGGGACAGATGGCTACGGTGTATGGTCTTTGGTCGTGGGTCTGCTTGGCTATTTGGGCCTACTGGATCTAGGTATCCGCCAGGCGGTGAATCGCTATGTAGCACAGAGCTACGTTGTTGATAGTCACGGGGAATGCTCGGCGAACTTATCGGTCGCACTGACTCTATTCGTCGTGGCATCGTCAATCGCAGTGCTTCTATCGCTTGTTCTGTCTATATCACTACCCTTTCTGTTCAACATCCCAGAGAGCCTAGTAGGCGATGCACAGATCATCGTCGCTCTTGGTGGAATTACCGTGGCGTTATCCCTCGTAGTTGGCGTTTTCGGCGGTGTGGTGACTGGTGTACAGAGATTTGACGTCCAGGCATTGCTTGACATCGTCACGACACTGATCCGAGCGGTGGGAACAGTTGCTGTATTGACATATGGACACGGACTGATTGGGCTCAGTCTTGTCCACATGACCGCGTCCGTCATTAACTTTCTGGGCTATCGGTTCGCGGCGCAAAAACTCTACCCGCAAGTCAGACCAAGAATCGTATCGATATTCAACGAACGAACAAATCAGTTGCTTTCATTTTCCATCACTGCTTCTGCAATCTTCGTTCTAAGTATGGTCATTTTTAACAGCGACAATATTGTGATTGCCGCTTTGCTCTCTGTGGAGGCTGTCGCGTCATACGCAATTGCAGCAAACCTGATTTCTCAAGCTGCTTCGCTTACCACTGCATTCTCCTATCTTCTAATACCTAGGGTAAGCGCTCTGGCGTCACGGCAGAGTTCAGAGATACCAGCGCAGATTATCTCGGTTGGAAAATTTGCAATGGTGTTTATACTACCGGTCGTGATTAGCTTTCTCGGCCGAGGAGAGACGTTTCTGCGTCTATGGATGGGGCCAGACATCGCCGCTGAGTCCGGAGTCGTCCTGACGTGTCTCGCATTTCTGCTGTGGGTGTTCTGCGGTCGTTGGATAGTAATAAGTGCATTGATGGGTCTTGGCCAGCATCGGAGGCTGATACCCGCCTTCCTGATTGAGGCTATCGCAAATATAGCACTAAGCGTATACCTTGCTCAGGTACTTGGCATACTTGGCGTTGCGCTCGGAACACTGATTCCAAGCTTCGTTGTCTCCGTCATCATTATTCCGCGATACCTGAAACAAGAAGCGGGTATAGATCTCGGTGATTACTACGTCAGAACAATGATAGCGCCGACAATTGCTGCTCTACCTTTTGCCGTTGCAACGTATGCGATGGAACAAGCTACGACTCCTTCTGGCTTGGCCGAGTTCTTTTTTCAGGTTCTCATCCTCGTCCCACTTGTCCCGGCGTGCGCATGGATAGTGTGTTTCGACGAGAGCGACAGGCGGAGAATTACTAGCAGTGTTCAATCAATAATGGGTCGATCGTGAGCGGGGGAAGGATAAGAGTAGCTTTCATTGTAGACTCATTTAACGTTGGTGGCACAGAGTTGAATGCGGTAAGGACTGCTGAGTCACTCGATCAGAATAAGTACGAGATTGTCGTGTATCACCTCAAGAATGAGGGGCCACTGAAAGCGCGTTACCAACGCCTTGGTATTGAATTAATCTACACGCCGATCTCGAACTTATATTCGCCATGGACGGTACTTCAGGCGCTTAAGACCTGTACAGACATCCACCGACGGAAGATGGATGTCGTTCACGCACACGACATCTATAGCAACATCTTCATAGCCGTGTGGGCGCGCCTTCTGACATCAAGTACCGTAGTTTGTAGCCGGCGCTGGGGCTTGATTCCGTCTAATCCGCGCCTCTCGTGGGCAAATAGGCAGTCGTGTTGCTTCGCCCACATCATACTCACTAATTCGCGGTCTATACGCGAGGTTATCGTTTCTGAAGATGGGGTCCCACAACACAAGGCTTTTTACCTGCCAAACTTCCTTGATGACGATGCCTTCGAGGATACAGTGAGGGCAGATCGTACTGAAAAGCTCCAATCGTGGGGCGTACCTGACGGTTGCTTCATTGTAGGATCCGTGTCTCGGCTAGCGCCAGTAAAGAACCTTGAGCTCTTGATTGATGCAGTCCCGCACATCGATGGCAGAGCACGTTTTGTGATAATCGGCGACGGTCCATGTAGGGAGGACCTGGAGAAGAGAGCCCGATCGATTCATGTAGATGGGCGTGTTCATTTCGTTGGCGAGCTACTGGAGACCGAGAACTTGCATAGCTATTTTGATATGAGCGTAAGCTGCTCGCACAGTGAAGGGTTTCCGAACTCCATTATCGAAGCTATGGCGGCTGGAAATCCTGTAGTTGCAACGAACGTTGGAGGCGTGCGGGACGCAGTGGATGATCGCGCTACCGGCCTGTTGGTCGAAGCGGGCAATCTTGAGGAATTCGTTCAGGCCGTAAATCTTCTGATTCGAGACTCGACTTTGTTTGAGCAATTCGGTACCAACGCGCGCCAAGTAGCGTTCTCGAGGTTTAGACGCGAGTTGGTCATTGCGCAGTTGGAAAAGATCTATCATCGTCTAGATAGAGCAGTTGTTTAGACAGAGTGGAGAATCGATGCGTTACCAAATCAAACCCTTGCTTCGTAGGATGCGACTTGGTGTCTGGTATGTCCTTCGCGCGATTGGGTTCTTTGATCTGTTGGCTAACAGTAAATGGCGAAGGCAGCGCCTCCTAATTCTCTGCTACCACGGCGTATCTATTGACAGTGAACACGAATGGCATCCGGGCCTGTTCGTGACACGGGAATTTCTGAGGGCGCGTCTACAGATTCTGGAAGATCTAGGGTGCAATGTCCTAAGGCTAGACGAGGCGATACAGCGATTGCAAGACCGTACACTTCCGGCAAAAAGTGTAGTGCTGACGTTCGATGACGGTTTCTTCAACTTCTTCTCAGAGGCCGCGCCGATTCTCGAAGAGTTCGGTATGCCAGCAACGAATTACGTATCCACGTACTACGTAGAGAACCAAAGACCGATCACTGCGCTCGCGGCCAGATATCTTCTGTACGCTGCGAAAGCGCGCACGCTGCCTGAAGACTCAGTCTTCCGAGGCCACAAGACTGTCGACCTTAGAAATTCTAAGGCATCAAGCGAGTTTATAGACAATTTCCTTAATCGGTGTACAAACGCTGACAGCGATAAGGATCGCCGATTACAGCTCCTCAGGAATCTGGCAACCGCGGTCAGTGTAGACTGGGAAAGATTCAGTGGAAGTCGGATGTTCGGGCTCATGTCTCGGGATGAGCTTGCCGACATGGCGCGTCGCGGCTTTGATATTCAGCTACATACGCACCGACATAGGACACCAAGAGATGCCGCCAGTTTCTCGAGTGAAATACTTCAGAACAGACGAATATTGGAAGAAGCAACTGGTAGGACTGCGTCGCATTTCTGTTACCCAAGCGGCGATGTTGACCCGATGTTCTTGCCATTGCTACGGCAGTTGAATGTCAAGTCGGCGACGACCGGCAGCGTGCGTTTGGCAGCCAGTTCCGACAATCCGCTCCTGCTTCCTCGTTTTATTGACACGATGTCGCAGTCAAGCCTTCAATTTGAAAGCTGGGTAACCGGCGTTGCCGGTTTCTTCAGATGGAGAAGCCGATGACGCGTTTGGTTGATCGAAAAGTGCCAGGCGAGTCACGTCATATACCGGGCGATTCTCACCAAGGTTTATTCTCGCTGCTTGGCTTGCCGCGTGTAGGGCTATCGCTGATTTTTGTGGGCGTCTGCCTATTCACATTCTCAATCGTAACGTACTGGCTGCCGCTTGGTGACGTTGGTATTGGCCTTGCCGTACTTGGCCTTGTTCTTCAGAGGGAGTCAATCATCTTTCCGGCGCCTGTGAAGTGGTTCGGATTATTCTTGCTCTGGGCATTCGTAGCATCGTTTTTCTCGGTCTTTCCTACTTTGGCAAGAGAGAGCCTTATCGAGTATCTAAAGCTACTTGTAATCCTGGTAGTCATAGTCAATGCCCTCCGCACGGAAGCTCAGTTGCGTCTCTTCCTTATGTTTTTTCTTGGTTGTTTTGTATTGTTTCCTGTTCGCGGCACTCTAGTTGGGGGAGACTCGCTTGGAGGACGTGCGGTATGGAACTACATCTATGCTAACCCAAACGATCTTGCGACGCTGTGCTTAATTGCGCTTGGTATCGCACTTGGTCTGGCCTTTGCGAGACCGGCACCACGTCTAGTACGGCTTGGTGCGGTGCTATCTGCGCTTCTCTTGGTATACGTGATCATAATCACCCAGTCCCGGGGAGCCTTCATCGGCCTGGTAGGGGGGATGGGTCTTGGCTTAATTACAGTGGGTCTGAAACACAAGGTGGTTCTTGTAGTGTCGATTGTTGCATTAGGTTCTTTGGTCTATGTCTTGCCATCAGACGTGTGGCATAGGGTTGGGAGCATCGACAAGCTGACAAGCACGGCCACACTTTCGGAAGCTGACCAAGAGGGTTCGGCAACTGAGCGATTTCGAATTCTACAGACAGCATGGGCAGTCTTTTTAGATAGGCCCGTCTTTGGTGTTGGGTTGGGCGGGTATGCCCTAGCGAACGCTATGTACGACCCTGCTTTGGGAGCCAGAGACGCTCACAACACGTATCTCGACCTTGCGGCCGAGACAGGAGCGGTGGGCTTACTTATTTGGCTTGGTTGTTTCGGCTCCGTCTTGTTGTTCGCGCGTCGGACTGTATCGCGTGCCACGGAGTCACCGTTGTCAGTTCAGCTGCAGTGGCTTAGTCGTGCGTTCTATGCATACTTGCTTGTGAGTATTGTTGGCACTTATAGCAAGTTGACGTTCCCGTATCTTGTACTCGCTGTTGTTTGGTGCGGCTCGCACATTCTCGCAGAGCAAACTGATTACAATAGTAACTCCGACTACGATGCTGGTGGAAAGTGACATGTGCGGAATTGCGGGTTTTATCCAGCCGGGTCTGTCAAGTGATGAAATGGGAGTTCGAATACGTCGGATGTGTGATGCGATTGTGCATCGTGGACCAGACTCGAGCGGTTTGTTTGTGAGTGGGGGCGCAGCGCTTGGTATGCGTCGTCTAAGCGTGATCGATGTGGCGGGCGGAGATCAGCCGATTTTCAACGAAGATAGATCGCTAGTAGTAGTCTTCAATGGTGAAGTTTACAACCACCGTAGGCTTCGAGCCGAGTTGATCCGACTTGGCTACAGATTCCGAACAAATACTGATACAGAAGTCCTTGTGCACGCATATCAGGAGTACGGCGAAGCTATGCTCGCCAAGCTGCGCGGAATGTTCGCGTTCGCAATTTGGGATGTCCGGCGGCAAGAGTTGTTTGTTGCGAGGGACCATTCTGGAATGAAACCACTGAGCTACATGGAGGTTCCCGGAGGTCTGGTCTTCTTTTCCGAACTACGTTCATTGTTGGCATATGCAGGTACGAATCCGGAGATTGACGATGCCTCCGTACTGAAGTACCTGTCCTTCGGCTACGTTCCTGGTGCTTCAAGTGTCTTTAGGCGGGTCAGAAAACTCGAGCCTGCGCACTGTTTGAAGTGGAGCTTGAATCGAGGTGTTCAGGTTTCAAGATACTGGTCTTTGCCGGAAGTGCGTCGGAACGGAAGGGATGAATCGACTCTCGAAGAAGAGTTGAGGGAGCGACTTAGATCGGCCGTAGGATCGCATCTAGAGTCTGACGTTCCACTTGGGGCGTTCTTGTCGGGCGGCTTGGACTCTTCGACCGTAGTTTCGTTGATGAATGAGAAAGCGCCCGGGCGCGTGAAGACCTTCTCGATCGGGTTCTCTGAAAGCGAGTACGATGAGAGCCACGTCGCAAAACGTGTGGCTGGCGAACTGGAGTGCGACCACTCTGAGATGGTCCTCAACCCTGATATTGCGCTTGCAATTGACTCTATCGCCGATGTGTTTGACGAGCCATTCGGAGATTCGTCGGCGATTCCAACGTTCTTCGTGTCACAGTTGGCTCGAGAGTCCGTCACAGTTGCTCTGTCTGGAGACGGGGGTGACGAACTTTTTGGCGGATACTCACGTTACCGGAGTTCATTGGCGCACGGGTTTCGCCCGGGATTTCTAGGACAGCTGGCTGCAGCATCTGCGCTAATGCTCCCTCATATCGTACCAGGGCGAAACAAACTGATTGATATCGGCAGGTCGCGAAGGGGCAGGTATGCGGCGCAGATTTCTTTGCCGACACGTCTAGATGAGGGTGGAGTAGCAAAGGAGGGTATTAAAGGCGCCGATCAACGCATGAGTGACTTTATACAGGAGTCTTTGTTGCCGGATAGTAGCGACGATTTTGCCGCGGATATGATGCGTTTTGACTTCGGTACTTACCTCCCGGGCGACATACTCACCAAGGTCGATCGGTCCTCGATGGCGGTATCGCTCGAAGCCCGTGTACCGTTTCTCGACGTTGACTTGATCGAGTTTGCATTTGGCTTGCCTGGACGACTTCGCGTGGACAAAGATGGGAGTAAGAAACTTTTCCGGCGTGCGATTCACGGCATCATCCCGGATTTCTTGTTCGACCTGCCAAAGCGCGGCTTCTCGGTTCCGTTGGCGGAGTGGTTCCGAGGCCCTCTTGTTCAAAGAGCCCAAGCTGTGTCTTCAGGTTCCGGGCGTATTGCTGATTATGTTGAAATCTCTGCTGTGGCGCGGATAGTGAAAGAGCATTGCTCCGGCCGTCGCGATCATAGTGTAATGATCTGGCGCCTTATCGTTCTCGAGCGATGGCTGCAAAATGTAAAGAGCGGGTCTTTAGCACGGCCGCCGTCACTTCGGTCGGTAATCTCGGGCTAGAGGTTACTGGGTAGCTCTTGCGACAGGAGCGACAACACCATCATTTTGCCGAGGTTCTTACGGCAAAAGTTCATGACGTACCGGAAGAAAGGTGCAGGGAAAAGAAACGCCGTTCGCAGGATGAACGCGGTGCCGCACTACAGGAAGAAGAGGCTCGAGAGAATCATTGATCTACGTGGAATCATACATCAAGGCTATAGACCTAGAGACTAAGACATGAAACAAGTCCTGAGAAAAGGGCTGCGTGAAATCGTAGTCGAAGAAGTCGCGGATCCATCGGTTACGCGTAATCATGTGCTCGTTCGTCCGGCGTACTCATTAATAAGCGCAGGCACAGAAACTGCCGCTATTCATACAGATCCAGTGATCAAAGAAGTGGCTGAAAATCCCGGGCAGCTTGCGACACTTTGGAATGTGCTGTGGAAGACAGACCCTGCCAGCACCTACAACGAAGTTCGTGCAAAGTTCCAGGAACTGGCTGTCCTCGGATACTCGGGAGCGGGGACAATTGTCGAGGTTGGAGATGGCGTAGAAGACCTGGTGGTCGGTCAGAGAGTCGCCTACGGCGGAGAAGGGACCGGGCACGGTGAGACGCTGCTAATCGGTCGAAACCTTGCGGCTAGAATTCCAGACAGAGTAGATCTGCGAGAAGCATCATTTACGACGCTTGGCGCGATTGCCATGAATGCCGTCAGGCTTGCGGATATCAGACTTGGAGATACGGTCGCGGTGATCGGTCTCGGAATCGTCGGTCAGTTGGTTGCGCAGCTCGTGCGATGTTCTGGTGGAGTACCAATTGTCGTCGATATTGATGCGAGCAGAGTTCAGACGGCAATCGAGCTGAGCGGTGCAGAAGGAGTTGTCGCCTCCTCGTCATCAGTCGATGAGGTAGTCGCCAAGACTGGAGGACTCGGCGCAGACCGTGTGATCGTAGCAGCAGCCGCAAAGACGCCGAGTCCACTACTTGATGGGATCCGAATTGCAAGAGATCGAGGTCGCATTATTCTCGTTGGAGCATGTCCAGTCGACTTGCCCCGAGATGAGATGTATGCGAAAGAGCTCAGTCTTCGCGTTTCTCGAGCCTACGGTCCGGGCAGTTATGATCCGGAATACGAGGCGAAAGGACGCGATTATCCTCTGCCGTATGTAAGGTGGACTGAACACCGGAACATGGAAGAATTCTTGAGGCTGCTTGGGTCTGGTTCCGTTAGGGTAGCGAGTCTTATAAGTCATGAGTTCGATCTTGCGGAAGCGCCGCAGGCATACAACACTATTCTTGAGAAAGAGAGCGCCTCACTTGCAATTGTCCTGAAGTACCCATCCGCGAGGGACACAGACCCTGTCGCCTCGTTTAGCCCGAGTCGGAAGGTGCACGTTGGTCCGGGCTTCGCTCAGAAAGATGGCATTAGCGTGGCACTTGTCGGTGCAGGAAATCTGGCGAAATGGGCGCACCTCCCCGCAATCGGCGGGATCACCGGCGTGAGTTTACGTGCAGTTTGCTCGAATAGCGGCGCGCGAGGGAAGTCATACGCGAATCGTTTCAAAGCAGATTACGCGACGTCTGACTACGATGAGCTACTAGCAGATGCAGAAATCGACGCGGTAATAGTTGCTACTAGGCACAGTGAGCACGCAAGCCAGGTCGAGAAAGCGCTTCTTGCAGGTAAGCATGTGTTAGTTGAGAAGCCAATGGCGATTTCCTACGAAGAATGCAGTCGGATAAACACTGCAGCAGCAGAATCAGGAAGGCAGGTCATGGTCGGGTTCAATCGCAGATTTGCGCCCTTTTACTGTCGAATGAAAAACGCTCTACTTGATAAAGCGGCGCCGCTTGTAATGTCTATGCGCGTTAGTTCTCCGGGAATTGAAAAAGGATGGGCCGCAGACGCCGAACAGGGCGGCGTCATACTTGGAGAGGGATGCCATTTCATGGATCTCATGTACTGGTTCGCGAATAGTGAGCCCGTATCGGTCTTTGCCAACGGGCTAGGCGAGCACAGCATCACCGGCGTTGTGCATTTCCTTAACGGGTCTATAGGGTCGTTTGTCTATAGTGTTGCGGGTAGCCCAGTGTCCGGTGGTGAAAGAGTCGAGATATTTGGACCTGGAGTGATGCTCGAAACGGAAGACTTCAAATCACTCAGCGTTAAGGGCAGAAAGATCACGAAATCTGCAAAACTTTTTGCTGCTAAGGGATACAAGGAACAGCTTTCGTCTTTTGTGGAGTCGATTCAACAAGGAAGGCCCACAGTGGTAAATGAGGCAGACGGTACGCGTGCTACGCTAATGTGTCTTGCATTGCTTGAGTCCAGAAAGACCGGAAAGCCCGTTTTCCTCGACGAGCTAAGGGGAAACGAAATACCAAGCTGATATCACTGGGATAACGCATGACGCTTACAAGCAAGTAAGTTGCTTGCAGTCTAGATTTGCAAGGCATCAAGAGTTCAAAATCGACGAGTTCGTACTCTATGAGGTTCGAAAAGGCAAATTCGTTCAGGCGCCCGATTACTGTACTAATCATAGCGCCGGCCTTAGAGCATTTGGTTGGCGGCCAGGCTGTACAGGCCGCGCGGTTGTGCGAGGGCCTCAATGCGGAAGAGTGTACCCAGGCGGAGATCCAATCAATTGCGCCGGTAGTCTTTCCGAGGCTTCAGAAGGTCAAGTATCTCAGGACCGTTCTCACAAGCTTGATCTACCTTGTTCAGATCGCTTACAAGATCCCGAGATTCGATCTGATCCACGTCTTCTCAGCTGCGAACGTCGGATTCTTGTTATTCCCTACGCCAGCAGTTCTCTATGCAAAGTTATGGAGGAAGACCGTAGTACTTAATTATAGAAGCGGGCAGCTTGAGGGTCATTTTAAAGGCTGGGGTTGGCTTCTTCGACCGGTACTTCGTCTTGTTGACGTAATCGTTACCCCATCGAACTATCTCGTCGATGTATTTATGGTCCATGAGATAGACGCGCGCTGCATATACAATATTATCGAGCCAGATCGCTTTCAGTATCGCCGTAGGGACGATCCGCGGCCCATCTTCTTGTCGAACCGCCTTCTCGAAAAGCTCTACAACATCCAATGTGTTATTAAGGCGTTTCGAATTATTCAGGACCGGTTCCCGGAATCGAGGCTGTATATCGCAGCCGGCGGCGACCAGCGCCCAGTACTCGAACGACTCGTAAAGGAGCTTCGACTGGAGTACGTGAACTTCGTGGGGGAGATATCGCAGGAAGAAATGAAGGCTTTGTACAATGAGGTCGACGTCTATTTGAACTCGCCAAATACGGATAACATGCCTGGGTCGCTTTTGGAGTGTTATGCATCCGGGCTACCGATCGTTTCTACTAACGCCGGCGGAATTCCATATATCGTAGATGCCGGCAAGACTGCTCTACTTGTTGAGATCAATGATCATGAGGCAATGGCATCTGCAGCGATTCGGGTGTTGACAGAACCGGGCCTAGCTGCGGCAATGGGTGAGAACGGCAGGAAGTATGTCAAACGTTTTTCGTGGCATGAGGTTGGAAAGGACTGGCTTGACTTGTACTGTGAACTTCTAGGAGGGAGTACAAGTTTGCCTCAGCGCTCGCCGACCGGAAGGGACTCGCCGACATCTGAATAGCTTCGCCCGGTATTTCAAGTGGCATGCGCTCTCGTACTGCGCCTGGCTTGGAACGGAAGATCTGCGAAAATCATAATTCGAAAAGGGATCGGTCAAGCGGACTAAGGCTGTATATCCAGTGTTGGCTTGATTCGAATGTCTTCGGAATGCTTGATCACTCGAGAATCGAGCTCCGAATACAGTTCGATGGATTGGCCTGGTTGGATTTTCATTGCGAGTTGTCAGGCCAGTATGGACGGTATGCTGACCCGGTTGCATTCCGGCTTCGACACGAACGCAGTGAAAGGGTTAATGTCTTATGTACTAATTTCGCAAGTAGAATCTCCAAAATCTAGCCGCGAAATGTGGTCAGTCAGTCCTAGAGGCTGGGAAAGGCTCGGCGAGGCAGGCCAATCGTTGTTCGTTACTCAAGTGGCTTCGCCGACCAGATAGCCGTGTACGGGGTGTGGCAGCTCAGCTAGACCTGCGGTTTTTTTTGATCGAAACTTAATCGGTCGAACCATGGTGGAAATCTGCCTGTGAAGATTGTCTTGGCTGCGGACGAGGCGGCTGGCGTGAAGGCGCTTCGTAATATAGATGGGCATTCGGATGAGCTTGTGGCGGTATTCGCCTCGCGCCCAGCGGATACGGGCAGGTTCGGCGTCTCGGTAGCTGGCTTGGCCGACAAGCTCGGCTACGATGTGCTTCCTTCGGAAGCGTTGACTAGCGGAGACCTCGCTGATTTCCTGCGGGCACGTCATGTCGACGTTTTGCTGAACGTACACTCGCTGTACGTTATCCATGAGGATGTGCTGAGAGCGCCGCGTGTTGGCAGCTTCAATCTTCACCCGGGTCCATTGCCAGCGTATGCGGGGTTGAATGCGCCCAGTTGGGCAGTCTTCTTCGGAGAGCAGCGCCACGCGGTGACGTTGCACTGGATGGAAGCAGGTATTGATACCGGGGCAATTGTCGACGAGACCTGGTTTGATCTCGACGACGAGTCTACTGGTCTTTCAGTCAGTACGGCCTGCGTACGTTACGGAATCCCGTTGATCGATCAATTGCTCGAAACGGCGCGATACGAACCCGCTGCAATTCCAGCACGAAAGCAAGACTTGGCTGAACGGCGATTATTCAAACGTGCAGATGTCCCTTTTGGAGGCCGCTTGCCGTGGGACAAGAGTGCCTCAGAGATCCTTCGTTTTGTACGTGCCTGCGACTACCATCCTCTTGCCTCGCCATGGGGTTACCCACGTACGTCGTTGGACGAAAGTCCGCTATGCATCAGGAGAGCGAGACCTGCACCCGAGAGAGTGAGTGGCGAGCCGGGCAGGGTGGTCGGTATTACCGATCGCGATGCCTGGATCGGTACCGGAAGTGACGTAATTGCGGTAGAGCAGGTTGCAATACGTGGCGAGATACTTCCGGCGTCTGCTGTGCTTTCGGAGGGCATGAAACTGGCATAGTTAGCGAAGAATCCTGAACTACCTCGAACTAGCCACCACAGCATCATATTCGCTAGAATGAAGAGTAGAAGTAGTAGCATGAAACCGAACGTGGTGATCAAGCCTAAATCTGACATACAAGTATTCACGACGTCGCCACAGTCCAAAGATGTTCCGCGTGAAGAGTATCTCGAGCAAGTCATCCGTGTCGCTCGGTGGAGCGAGCAGTTCGGGAGTACGGGGATCTTGGTTTACACCGACAATGGCATCGTCGACCCGTGGCCCATCGCCCAGGTCATTCTCCAGAACACGCAGGAATTGGCGCCCTTGGTCGCTGTCCAGCCGATCTACATGCACCCCTACACCGTCGCAAAACAGGTCTCGACACTGGCATATCTTCATGGGCGGCGGATATGGATGAATATGGTCGCGGGTGGTTTCCGCAACGATCTACTGGCACTTGACGACGATACACCGCACGACGATCGGTACCTGCGAGTGGTCGAGTACACAAGCATTATCCGACAGCTCCTAGAATCGCCGTCACCCGTGACCTTTGAGGGGAAGTATTATCGTGTTAAGAATCTGAAAATGACGCCGCCGGTGCCGGAAGGCCTATTCCCAGGCATCACCTCGTCCGGCTCGAGCGAGGCCGGCATGCAAGCTGCGGCGGACATCGGGGCTATTGCGATCCGTTATCCTCAGCCACCTGGCGAGGAAAAGGGGGTGCCGGCCACAAGCGCGACGCCAGTGGGCGTGCGCATCGGAATTGTCGCCAGAGAAACCGCCGCAGAGGCATGGGAAGTCGCCTTGCGCCGATTTCCCGAAGACCGCAAAGGCCAGTTAACGCACCAACTGGCAATGAAAACGTCTGATTCAGAGTGGCACAAGCAGCTGTCGTCTCGAGACGATTCTGAGCCTTCAGAGAAGAGCCCCTATTGGCTCGGGCCCTTCCACAACTACAAGACTTTTTGTCCTTACCTGGTAGGCGATTATTCGCAGATCGCGAGCCTGGTTGGCGGCTATATTTCCTCCGGTTTCGAGACCTTCATTCTCGATATTCCACCGTCAAAGGAAGAACTCGAACACACGGGAATCGTCTTCGACGAGGCCAAGAAGTTAGCCGCCGCGTAGAATCTGGCGATGCGAAGGCTGCACGACCTAGTTTCGAACCAGGCTCTCGCAACGCCGGACGCTACCGCACTCGTGTTCGGCGACCAATCGGTTTCGTACGCCGAGTTGGACAGGGCTTCCAGTCGCCTCGCAAACCTGATTCTCGAGAATGATTGTTCGGTAGGAAGCCGTATCTGCCTTTTGGCACCGAAGGGTATCAATGCAGTTATCGGTATGCTCAGCACACTCAAAGCTGGCTGCGTATACGTGCCTATCGACCTCGACAGTCCAATGGCTCGATTGCAGAAGATAGTCGACGAGTGTGAGTTCTCGATGGCGCTGATCGATTCTACAGCGACCAAGAACGTAGAGATCTTGCTAGGAGATCTCCGCGAAAAGAAACGTGCTGTTGCGCTGAATCGAGACATGACGGCATTTGAAATCCTTGGATCTAGCGATGGATCTCGACGCCTGGATGAACTGTCAACCATCGTAAGAGACGCTGAGACGTGCGCGTCGGATCCAGCGCATATTCTGTTCACTTCGGGTTCGACGGGCAGCCCGAAAGGCGTCGTAATCACTCACCAAAATGTTGTTTCCTTTCTGGACTGGGCGACGAGCTATTTTCAGATATCGGCCGGTGAGCGAATTTCTGGGCATGCGCCACTGTACTTCGATCTTTCTACATTCGATATTTACGGCGCCCTGAGCAGAGGAGCCACACTTTACATGGTGCCTCCAACGCTAAATCTCATGGCCAACAAGGTTGCTGACTTCATACGTTCCAACGAGCTTGATCAGTGGTTCAGCGTGCCTTCTCTGCTAACTTATATGGCGCAGTTTGATGTAGTGCGGGACGATGATTTCCCTGCCTTGAAGCGTCTGATCTGGTGCGGGGAGGTACTACCGACGCGCACACTAATCTACTGGATGAAGCGACTTCCGCATGTCACTTTTACGAATCTGTATGGACCTACAGAAGCAACTATCGCCAGCAGCTATTACACCGTCGAGCGATGTCCCGAGAATGGAAGTCAATCCATTCCAATAGGAACGGCCTGCGCCGGTGAAGAGTTGTTGCTGCTGGATGAACAGCTTGAACAAACATCAGTTGGAGATATAGGTGAAATCTACATTGGCGGCTCCGGACTCAGTCCGGGCTATTGGCGTGATGAAGGAAAGACTGCCGCTGTTTTCATCTCAAGGTCGGGTTCGACCGACGTCACGGACAGGATATATCGGACGGGGGATCTCGGCTTAGTCGGGGATGACGGCTTGATGTACTACCTTGGCCGCGTTGACAGCCAGATAAAGAGCAGGGGCCATAGGATCGAACTCGGCGAGATCGAGACAGCACTGAACGATCTCGATTATCTTGCCGAGAGCGCTGCGGTCGGGGTAGATCTGGGAGGGTTTGAGGGCACAACGATATGCTGCGCGTATGCCACTACAGAAGAGACGACAAAGTCACCGAATGAACTCCGACGCGACCTGGCAAAAACGTTACCGTCGTATATGCTGCCAACACGGTGGAGCCAACTCGAGGCTCTCCCCAAAAACGCTAATGGAAAAGTAGATCGCCGTGAAATCAGGGAGCAGTTCCTTGCTCTGGATTCTGCCGTAGCGAACGGTCGCGAATCAGCGAAGTGACAACAGCCAACGAAAGCGAGCGAATAGCTTACGTAGTGGATCTCTTTCGAGATCGCCTTAATCTGGAAATCGGTGATCCGGACACGGATCTGATCGAGGAAGGATTGCTCGACTCACTGCTGTTGGTTGACCTCATTGTGTATCTGGAGGCCAATCACGGAATCTCCATTTCGTTGGAGAATTTCGATATTGACCGATTTCGATCGATTCGATCAATCAGTCGCTGGATCGATTCGTCGGAAGAATAGAGTGCGTCAGTACTATCACTTGAGCCGACCGATCTACCTCATCTTGAAATCGTAGGAAAAGAAGTGAAGGTTCTCGAATATACGCCAGAATACTTCCCTTTGTTGCAGCGGGCAATAGAGCCACTTGGTAGGCCAATGACGCTGGCGCATAAGCCTTTCGTGGACTACTACTATGCAAGCACCCCGTCGGTGAAGTTATACCTGCTTATGAAAGACGCCGACACGGTTCTCGCGATACTTGGTCAAGAAACGTTGACTTTTAGTTACCAAGGCCGAGACGTCGCTTTTGGCATTGGTTCCAACTTCTATACGCTGCAGCCTGCAATGGGCGCGATGCTATTCATGAACTGGATGCGGTCCAATCCTTATCACATGATCTTTGGTGGGAGCGACGATACTCACCGTATTCTGAGGCAGCAGAATTGGGTGTACTTTCAAGGATTCCAACGCATCGAGTACAACCCAAGGTTTTATGCGTCTTCCACGGATGTCGCGTGGCGACGTATGGCGAAGTCGATATTGCGCGCAGTATCGCATCGCAAGGTCTCCTCATACGAATCGAAAGTAAGGGCGCAGATCCCGAGCAATCTTGAGGTTAGGGAAGAAAGCGAGTACACGGCAGATCTACTGCCCGCAAGGTCCCCGTTTACGTTTCGGTTCAATCCGAGCGTTGAATACCTGTCCTGGCGCTACAACACTCGGCTTTCCTTCACTCGATATCGCCTGTTTCGTATCATTGTCGACGGATCGAGTTTCGGGTATGTCATCGTCAAAGATGAACCGCACCGTATCACGGTTGCGCAGTGTGACGGCTCTGATGCGGCAACGTTGGCCTGGGGTGTGCTGTCCGTCGTGTTTCGAGCTTGCCGCGAGGACCGAAATCCTCGAAACATAATGCTCTATACGAGTAATCAGACCATGAAAGACATATTCAGGGCTGCCGGAATGATTGCGACTCCGTCAGACATGCGCTTCGCGATTGGATCCATATCGGAATCAGTTGACTTTGATCCCGATACCTCTCAATGGCTCATTAACTATGACATCGGCGACAATGCCCTGCGCAACCCATTTCTGGACGGACCCGGTTCTTAGGTCTACGTGCCTTGCTCCAGTACGAGGCAATTCGTGCGCCGCACAGTATCACGGTGTCGGCGTGGCGCCACGAGTTTGAGTGGAATAACCTAAGGCGAGAATACCGACGTCAATCAGCAATCGCCTTTTCGCAATCGGCTATGGAGTCACCATCGATCGCCTGCCTGGACCAGATTTCAAAATTCAGCAAAGACCAGATCTTGAGCGAGTGATCAACACCGCCTTTGTGTTCCCGCAGAATCCGAGTGACTGTCTCGCTGTCGAATATCTCCCTCGATCTGGCGCGCTCTCCATCGATTAGGTTTTCAACAAGCGAGGCGTGCGACGTCCGGAACCAAGTCGCTAATGGGACAGGAAATCCCATTTTTGGTCGCTTTAGAATTGGCGCAGGGATCTTTCCGTCCATCGCTTGTCGGAGTATCCATTTCGTCGTCAGTCCCCGCAGTTTCATTCGCTCGGGGAGCGTAAGCGTGTAGTCAACAAGCTCTCGGTCAAGAAAGGGTACCCGGCTTTCAATTGATGCTGCCATGCTCATTTGATCCTGCTTCATCAGGAGCTCCTGCAGATAGACCTTGCAGTCGATGTACAGCATTTTGTCCAGGTCACTTGCGGTAGCGACTTCAGAAAGAAGAGATCTCTGGTACGTATATGGGTCGATGGACTTGAGGCTGTCACGAAACCCAGGGCTTAGGAGCTCACGAATCTCATTGCGCGTAAAGACGCAGAAATTGTCGATGAATAGACTTTCGAGATCTGTGGTTCTCGCCAAGAAGGTTCGCGACAGCTTTGCGATAGCCCTTCCTTGAGATCGCGTTGCCAATGCGTGTCGGGCTTTCTGACGAAGAACGCGTGGCAGGATCGATTCGTAGATGCGCCCGAGCCGCAAGTTCGCTTGCGTCCGCCAGTATCTGCCATAGCCGGCCATCAACTCGTCGCTACCTTCGCCCGTTAGGACTACTTTCACGTGCTCGGCGGCTTTGCAGCACACATGGTAGAGCGGGATGCTTGCAGCTTGAGCTAAAGGCTCGTCTTCGTGCCAGATTAGGCGGGGTATGCTGCGAAAATAGCTGTCTGCAGTGACAAGTACCTCATGATGGTCGGTCCCGAATTCGTCGGCAGCCATGCGAGCATACTCGAGTTCATTCGCGCCTTTCTCGGAAAACGCTACTGAGAAGCTCTTGAATCCGGATGGCATCTTGTCTCGCATGACTGCAGCAATCGCAGTCGAGTCGATACCCCCGGAGAGAAGCACACCAACCGGGACGTCGGACATGAGGTGGGATTCGACGGCGTTCTCGAATTTGCTCTGCCATATGCGGACACACTCCGCATCTTTGACTTTGCTTATCGAGCGAGGATGGCCGATGTTCACATCCCAGTATTGGTGTGTTGCGGACTCTCCATTACTCCAGTTAAGTGTGTGGCCGGGAAGCATTCGTTTGATGGACTCGAACAGAGTTGTACTAGCGGACGTGGCGTAGTTTGCAAGATAATCGGGTACGGAGTCTTGGGCGAGCCGAGCCGGTACTAGTTGCGAGGCAAGGATTCCTTTGATTTCGGATGCGAACAGCAGTGTCCTGTCCGCAAGCATCGTGTAGTACAGAGGCTTGATGCCTAGTCGGTCTCGAGCGAGGAAAAGGCGTCTTTCGTTTGAGTCCCACACTGCGAAAGCAAACATCCCGCGCAGATGATTGACGCAGCGCTCGCCATACTCTTTATAAAGACTGATGATAACTTCGGTATCGCAATCAGTCGAAAACTTGTAGCCGCGTTGCTTCAGTCTTTCACGCAGTTCCCGAAAATTGTAGATCTCGCCGTTGAAGACGAGCTGCAGTGCCCCGTCCGCGCTTGCCATCGGTTGATGGCCATGATCGAGGTCTACGATGCTGAGGCGTCGGTGGCCTAGTGCTATGCCGGCGTCGATAAACAAACCAGAATCGTCAGGGCCACGATGCTGCATAGCATCGCGCATGTTGACGAGCATTTCTCTCGAGACTATTCGATCCGAGGAGTCGGGCACTGCTATTCCGCTTATGCCACACACAGAGATTCCTTTCTGGGAATGAATGGGCTAGGTAGCACATCTAAAGAAGTTCGGACGGGAGTGTCTGTTTTCGCGTTCCAATCGTCTACATATTAGCAATTGATGTTTCGTGCGTACTGTTCTTTTGTCGAGAGCAGTGCGTTCTCTAAATCCGATACTCGTTAGAGTGCATGGGACTTCCACGACCTACCGTCCTAATGCGGGGTATACGTAACGACTCTGTCATGCATTAGTGGTCAAAAAATGAGCGGCCCAAAGAGCATCCGTTGATCTGCACCTCTGTTGTGTCCGTCATTTCGAGTAGTCATGAGAGCGGGACGCTGAAGAACGCAAGACGGTGACCAGCAATATCCATGAAACGACCTTCACCGCTCTGAATGAGGTTGCCGAAGCTGAGTTGGCTCCTCGCCGAGAATCGAATGCCCCTGACCTCGAGATTCACTTCCTTGAACTCAAAGTACTCGCGTTGCATCGGATAGACAGCCTTGAAAAGCGCTTCCTTGCAACAGAAGAGCGTCGTTGGATCGATCCCGAGCGCCGCCGCTTGTTGTTGCTCGGCGGCGGAGAGCACCTCATCCGCCAGGTCTTGATCAAGGGAGCCCGCCGGCTCGAGATCCAAGCCTGGTGAGAGCTTGCCCTTGGTGACGGCAACGCCTACCAGATCCAGAGTGTGCGAAATGGACCCCCTATAGCCCTCAGGCCACAGCGGCAGCCTTCCGTCTACTGGTAGTGGGGTCGGAGGACAACCCAGCTCGTCCAGGGCGATCCTTGCTAGCGTTCGCCCGGCGAGGAACTCTCTCCGCCGTTTGGGCACTGCCTTTTCGATGTGGGCCTGTTCCACCGCGAAAGTCTGTACATCGTCCAGTTCCTCGATTCTTGATATCACGCACACTAGCTCCGGGTGAAGATTAAGACTCAACATTTATATTATCCTTAGCAAACCGGAATTAGTTGCTACGTGACGGTGTCTTTGTCACGATCATCCTGTGCCGCTCAAGTCTCTAGTAAAGATTACCAAAATCAACGGTTTGTGCCATTTAGTCTAAGGCTTGCCAGTCCCGCTAATATGCCTATAGAAAAGCCGAGACGGTTTCATACCACGCCGCTGCAGCAGGGGATGATATTCCATAATCTGTCGCACCCAGGCAGTGGCATAGATATCGAGCAAATCACGTTGTCCTGCGCCGGAAGGCTGGATGCAGATCAACTCGTGAAGGCTTTCGAAATAATCCTCGAGCGGCACGACGTTCTTCGCTCTCGCTTCGAGCTTACAGACGACGAACCCGTCTGCGTGGTGGACCCGTCTGCGTCAATGCCTATGAAGATCGTCGAGGCGGATGCCGGGAGTGAAGGCACGGTGTTGTCGTGTGCGAAGGCGAACGATCGTGCAGAGGACTTTGATCTGGCCGTGGCTCCCCTTATGCGCGGTACCCTCGTCAGGGGAGCACAGGCCGATACCTTTTGCTGGACCTTTCATCACCTTCTCCTCGATGGTCGGTCCTTTGCACCCTTGCTCGAAGAACTGCTCGACCTTCTCTCGCCAGCGGGCGAGGAGCCCGAGGCGCCGGCCAACAGGGTGTCCTTCTTTGAGTACACTGACTGGCTGGAACGCCGGGACTCGGAAGAGAGTATGCCGTTCTGGCGCGACTACCTTGCACCGGTTGCGGAGCCTTGCGTATTTCCGCGCCTTGGCAATAGAGCCGCTTCCGGGAATGGCGTCGCCCAGCATTATCTCGACGACTCGTTGAGCCGCCAAATCGAGTCATACGCCCAGCATGAAGGCAGCTCGGTCAACGCGGTTCTCCAGCTCGCGTGGGCGACCCTGCTAAGTCAGTATTGCGGGGAGTCCCGAGTGACCTTCGGCGCAACCTACACCATGCGCCACGTCGATCTGCCCGGCGCAGAGTCGATCCTCGGTCTGATGATCAACACCTTGCCTGTCACGCTCGACCTGTCCAGTGATGAATCGTCCGGTGCCTACCTCCGCATGCTTACCGCCCACGCTCGCGCCGTTCGGCCTCATATCACAACGCCGCTGCATAAGGTTCAACACGAGTCACCCGTAGCGGGTGGCGAGAGTCTTTTTAATACTGCCGTCATCTTTGATCGGGTAACACTCGACGACGACATGAAGCAGCGGCGAGCCGACATAGATCATCTGACCTTCGAGTACGAGGGTCAGACGAACTTTCCGCTTGCGCTTGTGGCTTACGGAGGTGAGCATATTATGCTTCGTGTCGAGTACCAGGAAGGCTACCTCGATGCTTCCCACGCGCACGTTCTGATAGGCTGCCTAAGGAACGTACTGACGCAACTCTGCGAAGAACCCGAACGCTCACCCGGACAGATCTCATTGCTTTCGCCAACCCAGCGCCGCTCGGCGCTGCAGGCTGACATTCGACGGACGGAAACTCCGCTACTTACTCTTCACGGCCGCTTCAGGGAAATCGCAGCGCGATTCGCCGACCGTTGCGCCGTTCGCCATGAACAGAAGGCGCTCTCTTACGCCGAACTCGATGCCCGCTCGGATCGCATCGCTGCGGCGCTGCATGCGCATGGCGTCAGGCCGGACGATTTCGTCGGGCTGTGCCTGCCACGCGGCATGGAGCTCGTCGTCGCCCTTCTCGGTATTCTGAAGGCAGGCGCGGCCTATGTTCCCGTAGATCCCAACTACCCCGATACCCGCATCAGGTTCACACTCGAGGACTCAGGAACCCGCTGTGTCCTGACCGATGAAACGATCGCCGAGCGTCTGGTTGGTATGAGCCAAGTCCCGATTGTAGCGAGCGAAGCGGAGCAGACCGCTGCGCGGACTCCCGATGTTCCGTCCGAGATCGATAGTACGGCCTACATCATCTATACGTCAGGCTCGACGGGTCGGCCAAAGGGTGTGGCAGTGACGCACCGCAATGTGGCCCGCCTCATGGCGTCGACCCAGGCCTGGTTCGGTTTCGATGAGACGGACCGGTGGACGTTGTTTCACTCGATCGCCTTCGACTGGTCTGTATTTGAGATCTGGGGCGCATTCACATACGGGGGCGAGCTGACTGTTGTCCCGTACTGGGTGTCCCGGTCGCCGCCTGACTTTGACGCCTTGCTGATCGAACGACAAATCACGGTGCTTTGCCAGACGCCTTCGGCATTCGCGAATTTGATCGAGATTGATCTCGACAACCCGCCAGTGACGACCCGCGCACTGCGTTTTGTCATCTTCGGCGGTGAAGCCCTCGATCTTGCGTCGCTCGAGCCGTGGGTCGACAGGTACGGCGACGAGAAGCCGCGGCTTATCAACATGTATGGCATAACGGAGACGACCGTACATGTGACCTATCGCAGGATCCGGGAGGCAGACATTCGAGAAGGGGTAGGAAGCGTCATCGGTGAGCCTATCCCGGATCTCGACATTCTGCTGCTCGACGAGCGATTCGAACCGGTACCTCCCGGCGTCGTGGCGGAGATCTTCGTTGCCGGTGAGGGGGTGGGTCGTTATCACGACCGACCGGACCTGGATGCCGAGCGCTTCGTTACAGGTGTTGTCGATGGTCGCCTCTATCGTTCCGGCGACCTGGCAAGGCGCCTGCCAAGCGGCGAGCTGATATACGTCGGGCGCTCCGATTTCCAGGTGAAGATACGCGGCTTCCGGATCGAGCTCGGTGAAATCGAGGGTACGCTGACGGCTGCGGAGGACGTGCAACGCGCGGTCGTCCTGGCGCCAGCCGGGCCGGGTGGCCATCCTCAGCTCGTGTGTTACTACACGGGTGCGGCCGATTCGGAAGCCTTGAGGACCTATGCCGCGGCGTCACTACCTGCCCACATGGTGCCCGCCCACATTATCCGGCTGCCGGAGTTTCCCCTGACGGCGAACGGAAAGATCGACAGCAAGAAGCTCCCTGCGCCGCAGAGCAAAGAATCGAGCCGCTACCAAGAGCCGCGCAACCAACTCGAGCGGCAATTTCAGCGTTTGTTCGAAGAGACGCTTGGTTCGCACCCGATCGGTGTCTCCGAGAGTTTCTTCGACCGGGGCGGCGATTCGATCCTGATCATCAAGCTCATCAGCCGTGCGCGGCGCGAGGGCGTAGCACTGACCGTGCGGCAGGTCTACGACAATCCCTCGATCGCGGGTCTTGCTGCAACCAGTCTCGATGCGGGCGCATCATCGACCATGCTGCCGGACAATGGCAGTGTCCCGTTGCTTCCGGTGCAGGCCTGGTACTTTGATGCCATTGGTCATCACGATCAGTGGAATCAGTGCTACCTCTTCGACGTTGCCGAGGCAGTCACGCCAGAACGTCTTGCCGCATCGCTGGAGGCGCTGTTGCGTGAGCATCCGGTGCTGGGCACGGTCTTTTCCGATGATAGCGGGGAGTGGACCCAAGCTGTCGCGAAGGGTTCCTGCGCGGTCGATTCGTTCGACGTCATTGACGCCGCATCCCGTGACCGTGCCATACGTTCAGTCAACCGGGCGATAAGCCCCCGCGATGGAACAAACCTATCGGCGGCGCTTCTTTGGCATGATGGGGGAAGAGTCGAGCTCTGCATCGCGATCCATCACCTCGTCGTTGATGGTGTATCCTGGAACACGTTGATACATGAACTCGACGATTGGCTCTTCCGGGCCGACGGCTCTGAAGACGGCAGTCAGCCGGAGGCGGATTACCTCTCGTGGTGCAAGCTCCTGGATGCTGACGGCGACAGGTTCCTGGGAGAGATCGAGTTCTGGCGCCAGCGCGTCGCGCCGAGGGGGCAATCGGATGCGACGTATCGCCACGACCGTCGCGAAGAAAGGGTTGTCGCCTTCGACAAAGTAGGGCGTATCGCCGAGACGAGTATCGATGTCCAGACGATTACTGTGGCCGCGTTCGCTGGCGCCGTCGCCGAGATATCTGGCAACAAGACCGTGCACGTCGATACCGAAAGCCACGGCCGGGTGTATGAGTTGGCGCCCCTGGCCTTCGATCGCGCCGTTGGCTGGTTCACCTCAATTTATCCTCTTTCGATCGACGTGTCGTCCGGGGGAGAGCTACTTGCGTTGCTCGCCGAAGCACGAACGGCGCTCAACGTCCCGCACAATGGTATCGGGTACGGCATACTGACCCAAAAGGGTCATCTTCGAGCCGAACCCGCTACATATTTGTTCAACTACATGGGGTATTTCGAGCGTCTGTTTGACGACTGCGACAACCTGGTGTTCCAGCCTTCGCCGCCGTACGAGCACTGGCGCGATGACGGCGCGGGGCATCCCTACGCAGTCGAATGGATGTTGAGCCTCGAGGAGGCGGGCATTCGTATCGACGTCCTCTTCGACAGCTCGGTGCACAGCCAGGATCGGATCGAGCGGCTAGTGGATCTGTTCTGCCAACGGCTCGCCGCCATTACGAAGGCCCTGCGAGAGGCGCCCATAGACCTTGATCATCTGCTGCTCGCCCCATCGCAGGTCCTCGATGTGCAGCGGCAATTCGGTGCCGCACGCGCGGTACTTCCATTAACGCCCATTCAGGAGCTCTATCTTTTTGGACAAGTCGGTGGCATCGATACAGGCGTGGAGTCCTGGTATATCCGCTACCAAGGAAACGTCGACTCGGCCACGCTAAGGCGCGCCTGGGAAGAGACGCTTTCGGCACACGCCGGTCTTTGCACCCGCTTCCCACTCATCGCCGGCGCCAGCGTACAGGTGTTCGAGGCCAATACAAGCATGAGCTGGCAGTCGCTCGAGCTGGACCCGTCGGCGGATCTTGAGCTGTTCACTGCGCAGGAGGTAAGGCTGGGGCTGGACGTTGCGAACGGACCCATGCACCGCTTCACCTTTATGGAGGGCAATAATGAGGCAATCCTGGTCTGGACGCATCATCACTTGCAGGTCGATGGATGGTCCTGGCCGCTCATCCTGCTCGAGGTGGCTCTACGCTACGCAGGAGGCAAGCCTGAAGCGGAGCCTGCGGACTACATTGAGTACTCACGATGGCTTCGGCGGGACCGGCCGCCGGTCGATGCGGCGTACTGGAAGTCGTTGCTCGGCAACCTCGGCGATGCGGGCCGTTTGCCTCACATGCACACCGGCCAGGTCGGTCACGCTAATAAGAAGTTCCGCATCGATGAATCGCTGACTGAGGCTATCGAGGCGGAAGCCGGTACCAGGCAGGTCTCACTGAGTGCGGTCTGTCATGCTGCCGTTGCGACGACGCTGGCGAGGCTGATGGGACGGGATCGCGTTTGCGTCGGATCAACCTTTGCTGGCCGGCCCACGGTGAAGGACTTTACGGCGACTGTGGGGCCATTCGTCACCAACCTGCCCGTCTTCGTGAATGCTGGCGAAATGGGTGTCGTTTCTTCTGGTGTTCACGAAGCCATGCTGCAGCTGCAGGAGCGGCAGTTTCACTCCTCCGCCGAGATTCAGCAGGCGGCCGAAGTACCTTGGATTCAACCAATCTTTGAGTGTCTCGTCGTATTCCAGAACTACGGGATCGACGACGCGATGCTTGAGTTGGAAGGTGGTGCGCGTCTGACTGAGCTGTACGCGCCGGTCCGCACAAACTATCCCCTGACATGCGTGATCGTGCCGCGTTCATCGATTTCCATTCAGGTCCTGTACGACAGCGCCAGGCTCGATCCGACTTTCGCCGAGCGTCTGATATCCGGTTTGCGCGCGCAGCTTGAATCGTTCGCCTTCGGGACTGCTGCGCCGATCGCGGCCCCTACGTACGCAGATGCGGAATACGTCCCGGCCCCTGTCGCACCGCGGGGTGACGCGCCCAGTAGCGCCCTCGAGACCAAGCTTCTCGGTATCTGGGGTGAGCTTTTCGGACTGGAGGGCATTGGCGTGACCGATAGTTTCTTCGATCTGGGTGGGCGCTCGATAATGGTTCCATTGTTGATGCGTCGTATCCGTGAGGAGACTGGCCTGACCGTCAGCTTCGCGAGTTTGTACCGCGAGCCCACAGTTGCAGGTCTGGCCCGAACCATCAGTGTCGAAATGATGCCGATTAAACACGCCAAAGACCGATCAAGAAATGCCCGATCGGCAAGACAGCGAGCTCGGAGGAAACGTCAGAAGTGAATCACGACGACCACGGCAACGCACAAGAGAGTCTCGAGGACGCGATTGCGGTCGTCGGCATCGCGGCGCGTTTTCCAGGGGGCTATGACGCCAACTCAATCTGGCAGGTTCTGGAGGCAGGTGAGTGCACGGCGACTACTTTTACGCGTGAGCAGCTCGATCCCAGTCTTCCCGTAGCCCTGACGTCATCGCCGAACTACGTGCCCGTCCGAGGTGTACTGGACGACGCCGAGTGTTTCGACGCCGCGTACTTCGGTTTCACGCCACGAGAGGCCGAGATCCTCGATCCGCAACAGCGCGTATTCCTGGAGCTCGCCGTTCATGCGCTCGAAGACGCTGGTTACTATCGCGATACCAGGGCCCAGTCAGTAGGCGTGTACGCGGGCATGTCCAACGTCACCTATTTCCGGAATCACCTGCAGTTCCGACCGGATGTGCTTGCGAGGGTAGGTGACCTCAATGCCATGATGGCCAATGAGAAGGACTACCTGGCGACCCGTGTTGCGCACAAGCTCGACCTGACCGGCCCCTGCGTCAACGTTTCAACAGCTTGCTCGACTGCCGCGGTAGCAGTCGCCCAAGCCTGCCAGGCGCTACAGTCGTTCCAGTGTGACCTTGCCCTTGCCGGCGGCATTTCGGTTACCACGCCCCAGAATCGCGGCTACGTGTTCCAGGACGGCTCCATCCTTTCACCCGACGGACTCTGCCGTCCCTTCGACCTGCGGGCACAGGGGACTTTCTTCAGCAATGGTGGAGGCATCATCGTCTGCAAACGGCTCGAGGATGCTGTCGCAGACGGTGACACTGTTCACGCTATCATTCGTAGCGCAGCACTCAACAACGATGGTGCACGCAGAGCCAGCTTCGCTGCACCGGGTGTCGAGGGGCAGGCGGAGGTCATCGCGCAGGCCCTGGCGGACGCTGACGTCAGCGGCGGCGACATCGGCTATGTTGAAGCTCACGGTACCGCTACGCCGATCGGCGATCCGATCGAGGTATCGGCATTGAAGATGGCGTACAGGGCACATACCTCGGAGCGCGAGTACTGCGCACTTGGCGGGATCAAGGGCAATATCGGCCACCTTGATGTTGCTGCAGGGATCGCCGGCATCATCAAGATCATATTGTCCATGCGCCACGGGAAGATTCCCGGGACAGCGAACTTCACCAGTCCCAATCCCGAGCTAGGTATCGAGGACTCGCCGTTCTACGTGCACGGGGAGACCATCAGCTGGCCCGAGCGAAATGGAACCCGTATGGCTGGCGTCAGCGCCTTCGGCTCCGGTGGAACAAACGCCCACCTCGTGCTTCAACAGCCGCCGGCCGCGCCCGAGCGCGAACCCGTGCAGCCGCGGCACGAAACGATCTACCTCTCGGCGCGAAGCCCGGGTGCCCTGGCACGTCAAGTCGAAGCGCTGTCGTCCTGGTGCGGAGCGGATGGCAAGGAACAGCGCCTGGAAGACATTGCGTATTCTTTGCGCGCGGGGCGACCGGATGAGCCCCATCGCCTCGTGGCCGTCGCCCGAACCACGGCAGAACTCTCTGCAACGCTGGCACGACGCGCAAACAGGGTCAGGAGCCTGGCTGGCAGCATCAGCGCGGGCGTCAAGCGCGAGATTGGTTTCGTCTTTCCCGGTCAGGGTGCGCAGTACGTCGGCATGGGCAAGGAGCTTTACGAGGCGGAACCGGTCTTCCGGGATGCATTGGACCGCTGCTTCGAGCTGTTCGAAGCTGAGCTCGACCAGCCGCTCAAGACGATCATGTTTGACGCATCCCACGAGTCCGATACGCTGATCAACCAGACGGTCTTCACACAGCCGGCGATGTTCACGCTCGGCTACGGGTTGGCGAAGCTACTCGAGGACCGTGGCATCGGGCCTGCGTTCATGGTCGGCCACAGCATCGGTGAGTATCTGTCTGCCTGTCTCGGTGGCGTGTTCAACCTCGAGGATGCCGTCAGGGCCGTTTCGGCCCGGGGGCGCCTGATGCAATCCATGGAGCCGGGCGCAATGGCATCCGTCGCGGCCGATGTGGAGACTCTTGAAACGCTGCTGGGAGACGGTAGCGTTCGGGTCGCGGCGTACAACACCCCGAACGTCAACGTGATCGCCGGGTCGCTGGAAGCCATGAGCGAGGTCGAAGTCGCGCTCGCAGCGGAGGGTTTCGAAGCCACTCGACTGCGGACCTCGCATGCGTTTCACACCGAGATGATGGACGGCGCTGCCGCCGAACTCGAGGCGTTCGTCGAAACGCTCTCCCTCGAGGCGCCAAAGATACCGTTCGTTTCGACCGCTACAGGTGACTGGATCACAGAGGATGAAGCGCGTTCTGCTGCTTATTGGGGCGGTCAGATCAGGAATCCGGTGCGCTTCAGCCAGGCGGTTTCCACGCTGTTGGCGGACCGTGCCTGCACATTGCTCGAGCTCGGCCCGAGGAGCACAGCCTCCGCAATGGTACGCGCCCACATTGACGACACTAGCCGAGCCGGCGTCGTTCCCGTGCTCGACACGGAGAAGGGAGCGCTCACGGAAACGTGTGCTGTACTCACCGCTGTAGCTTCGCTGTGGCAGTTCGGCCATGGCCGTGCCGAATCCGAAGAGGATGCAGGTCACAGGATTTCAGTGCCCGGCTACGCGTTCGAGAAGAAGCGAGCATGGATCGAAGCGACTTCGGGGCTGTCCAGTCCCAAACAGGCGTCGGCGGCTGGCGTGCTGGATGAAGAATCCCCCGATCCGGCCGAGCCGGGTGGAAGCTCGATCGAGGACAGGCTGAAGCGGCTCATCGAGGGCGCGATCGGCTTGGATCCGAGCGAAATCAATCCTGACTCCGAATTCGTCGAGATGGGTTTCGATTCGCTAATGCTCACGCAGCTAAGCGTGGCCATTCGTGGTGAATTCAAGGTCGAAGTGCCCTTCCGAAAGCTGCAGGAAGCACTAAGTACCTTCGAGGTTCTCGCCACGCATCTCGAGGAGAACGCAGCGACGCCCGATGCGATCCGGGAAGAAAGGGTCGTGTCGGCCGAAGCGGCCCCCGCGGCAGTAGAGGAATCACCCGAAGCTGCCGCAGAGCCAGCGGCCACCGGACGCGGTGCCACGATCAGGCGCGTCGCTTCGACCTTGGACGAGCGCACGCTGTCCGCGATCCGCTCGATCATCGACGAGTACGGTGCCAGGACGAGTGGATCCAAGGCCCAGACTCAGGACAACCGCGCGCTGCTCGCGGATCCCAGAACAGTCGCCGGGTTCAACCCGCTCTGGAAAGAGGCCGTCTACCCGATCGTGACGAACCGGTCTGCCGGAGCCTATCTTTGGGATATCGATGGGAATCGATACGTCGACTTCACATGCGGCTTCGGGCCTATCCTGCTCGGCCATAATCCGCCGTTTCTTAAAGCTGCCCTTACAGAGCAGCTCGAAGCCGGCGTCGAGACCGGGCCCCAGAGCAATCTCGCCGGGGAGGTCGCCAAGCTGGTCGTCCAGGCGACGGGCGTCGAGCGCGTTGGTTTCGCGTCAACGGGGACGGAGGCCGTTATCGCGGCCACCCGGCTTGCGAGAACGGTCACCGGGCGTGACAAGATTGTGGTCTTCCGTGGGGCTTATCATGGTATCCACGATGAAGTCACACTCTCAGATCGACCCGCGAAGACGCCATTGCCAGGTGCTCCCGGGATTCCGAGAAAGAGCCTCGGCAACGTGATCCACCTCGACTATGACAGTCCGGAGGCGTTGGAGGTCATACGCAGCCACTCGTCGAGCATTGCTGCTGTGCTGGTCGAACCGGTACAGAGCAGGCGTCCATCCCTGCAGCCGCGTGGTTTTCTCCGAGCGCTTCGGGCCCTGACTGACGAGCTCGGAATCGCACTCGTTTTCGACGAGATCGTCACGGGTTTCCGGGTGGCTCTCGGAGGGGCCCAGGCCTTCTTCGAGGTTGATGCAGACATCGTTACCTACGGAAAGGTAGTGGGTGGTGGTTATCCAATTGGAATAGTTGCGGGTAAGCGAAAGTACCTGGATGCCCTCGACGGCGGCAGCTGGCAGTTTGGGGACGACTCGGTTCCGGAAGCAGGGGTCACGTTCTTTGCTGGTACCTTCGTCAGGCACCCCATGATGCTCGCGGCCTGCGCGGCAACGCTCAAGCACCTCATCGAGCGAGGACCTTCGCTTCAGGAAGCCCTTGCGGAACGGACGACCGACCTTTGCCGTCGTCTTGCGAAGATTGCGGACAGGCACCGCGTCGGCCTGACAATCGAGCACTGCAGCTCATGGTTCACGCTGGACTTCGAAGACAGGCGACATACCGCGCTCTTCTTCGTCTTGCTTCGAAGTCAGGGCATGTTCATGTGGGAGGGTCGCGCCTTCTTCCTCACAGACGCGCATACAGAGAGTGACCTCGACGCGCTGTGCCAGGCCTTCGATTCCGCGCTGGCGAGAATGGTCGAAGAACAGCTTATCGAGGCGCTCCCGGCCAAGACGCTCGACCGAAACGAACTCGATGCGAGCGAGCCGCCCATTCCGGGAGCAAAGCTCGGCCGCGACCCGGATGGCGTTCCTGGGTGGTATATCGAAGACGAGGCCCAGCCCGGGCGGTACCGGCTGGTGACCGACGAGGATCTCGTAGGAGCCTAGCGAATGACCGACAGTGTTACGTACGACCCTTTCGCGGGTTCATCCATAGAGAAGAGCCTCTCGGCCACAGACGTGCAGCAGGAGCTCTGGCTGGCCGCCAGCATGAGTGACGCCGCCAACTGCGCGTACAACCAGACTGTCAGGCTTGCATTCCAGACTCCGCTGGACCCCGTGAAGTTGCGTCATGCAATGGTGCAGACGGCGCGTCGCCACCCCATCCTGCGATCGGTGTTCTCCCGGGACGGCGGCTACTTCAGCATCAATGCTGAGCCCGACATCGATCTGGTGGTGGACGAGCATTCGTCGTCGGAGCGCATGGCATCCCGGGAAGCCTCGACGCCCTTCGATTTGCAAACGGGGCCGCTATGGCGAGCGCGCCTGTCAAGGACAGCAGACGGTGATGTGTTGTACGTCACTATGCATCACATTGCGGTGGACGGTTGGTCGACAGGACTCGTGCTCAGCGAGCTGGCTGCATTCTATGATGACGAGGACCGGGAGCCACAGCCCGTCGCGACTTTTCCCGATTTCGTGGGGTGGCTTCGCTCGGAGGCTACAAGCGGGCAGCGGACGAGCGACCTGAGTTTCTGGCGAGAGCAGTTTGCGGATTATGAACGCAGTCCCTCGCTGCCAACGCCGCGAGAGCGTGTCTTCGGCCGAGACTTCGAATGCGGTTTCCACCGCCATATCATCGATAGTGCCCAGTACGGGCGGATCCGCGAGTACGCGCGCTCGACGGGAGTAACCTTGAGTGCATTCCTGACGACTGCCTTCGCGGCCTATCTGAGCAGCCTCGACGGCCGCGGTGACGACATCGTGCTTGGGGTCCCGGCTGCGGGCCAGCTGGATTCCGGCATGCTCGATCTAGTGGGGCACTGCGTCAACACGCTGCCGTTAAGGCTGCCGGTCGACGGGGACTCCAGCTTCCACGAGCTGCTCCTCGCTTCCAAGGGTAGGCTTCTCGATGCTTTCGAGCGCCAGAAGGTGACCTTCGGATTGCTGTTGCAGCAGACACCGTCACTGCGTGAAGCGAGTTCCGGGCCCCTTGTCCCGATCGTCTTCAACGTGGAGTCGGGGGTCTTCAAGCTGTCTATGGCCGGCGAGCAGCCGGGTATCGCGTTCTTGCCCCGGCGCTACGAGAACTTCGACGTCATGGTCAACTGCGCCGTCGCAGACGACCACATAGAGCTGGATGTCCACTACAGCACGGCGCTCTACGACGAAGCAGGCATCGCCAGCCGCTTCGAGGAATACGCACAGTTTCTCGACAACGTCATCGCCAGTGCAAATGACAGGATCGCCGACGTCGACTTGCTGCTACCGTCGCAACGAGAGCTCGCCGCTTCCTTCGTGCAACCGGATCGCGATTTCGGTCCCTTCGAACCCATCACGACACGCGTCGCGGCGTTAGCCCTGGCGGCACCGGAGCAGCCCGCGTTCCTCTACGGTGACCGGATTCTCACCTATGGTGAGCTCGACGAAGGGTCTTCGCGAATTGCCTCGGCGCTGCGCAAGCGTGGTATCAGGACGGGCGACATTGTCGCCGTGACGATACCCCGGTCGCTGGAGTGCATGGTCGCGCTGCTCGGCGTGCTCAAGTGCGGGGCCGCCTACCTGCCTCTCGACGCCGAACTGCCCGAAGAGCGGATCCGCTACATGATTGAGGACTCAGGCTCGAAGCTCGTACTCACGCGCGACGATCGGTCCGCAGCGATCCCGGCTGCGGTCGAGACACTTGCTTTCGCGGCGACGTTGTCGGAGGAATCCCACCAAGAGTACATGCATCCCGCGCCAGGCGACCGGGCCTACGTTATTTACACGTCCGGCTCGACGGGAGCGCCGAAGGGCGTGGAGGTTGCTCACGCGTCACTGTGGAACTTCCTGAACACGTTGGTCGACGCCCCTGGCTTCACAGCGGATGACGTCTTCATTGGCTTGACCACACTGTCCTTCGACATCTCCGTACTTGAGGTGTGGCTGCCGCTGTTCCTCGGCGCCCGTTCCGTCGTCGTAGACCGCAGGGACTCCCAGAGCGGTGTTGCCATAAGCCGCCTGATCGACCGCCACGGCGTCACGGTCGTTCAGGCCACCCCGAGCTCGTGGAATCTGTTGCTTGCCTCCGACTGGTCGGGAGGGACTGGCATCAAGGCCATTTCTGGCGGAGAGCCGCTCGTAGAACAGCTCGTTCGACAGCTGGCGCCCAGGGTTCGCGAGCTTTGGAATGCTTATGGACCGACAGAGGCCACGGTCTGGACGATGTTCAAGCGCATTGAATCACAAGCGCCCATCACGCTTGGACGACCTACGGCCAACACGGGTATCCATTTGCTTAGCGCCTCGGGTGTCGAGGTGCCGCCGGGTGTCATCGGGGAGCTGTGCATCAGCGGTGAGTGTCTGGCTCTGGGCTATCTGGGGCAACCGGCACTCACCGCCGCGAGCTTCCGCTACCATGAACGCATTGGCCGGCGCCTCTATCATAGCGGCGATTTGGCCTATCTTGATCCTGACCTCGGTGAGGTTATCTGTCTCGGGCGGTTGGACGATCAGGTGAAGCTGCGCGGCTATCGCATTGAGCTAGGCGAGGTTTCGTCGACCTTTGCGCGCCTTTTCGATGTCGATCAGGCGATTGCGCTGGTGATTCGGGAGGGCCCAAAAGAGTACCTCGCGATTGTGTACAGAGTGAATTCCGGGGCCGTCGATACCGAAGACGCGCGCAAGTGTATGCGGTCGGTCCTGCCGGAGTACATGGTTCCGGTGGCCTTCGTTGGACGGGCGTCGCTCGAGACGACGCCAAACGGAAAGATCGACAAACGAGCCGCCTATGCGGAGGTGCTTCGCCAGCAAGCTGGGACGGCACCGGCGGCGTCGAGCCGTGAACTGACGGAATTGGAGACCCTCGTGCTCGACATCGTCCGCGAGAAGCTGGGTGACCCAACCGTGGCTATAGATCAGAGCTTCTTCGACGTGGGCGGGCACTCGCTTATCGCGATGCGGGTGCTGCTCGAGCTGGGCGATCTGCTGGAATGCGAAGTACCGGTGCATCTCATGTTCGACAATCCCGTTATTTTGGATTTCGCCCAGGCCCTCGAGGCTGAGCTCTTGAGCGCGGTCGAGACCGGCAATGACCGTTAAGCAGAGCTCCATTTCAGATCGTCTGGCGCGCGCGAAGGCGAAGCGGCAGGAGAAGCGCGAGGCTGATATTGAACTTCTGTCACGTGTTCCGGATGACGCGGAGGTTCCGGCGACCTCTGGGCAGCAGCGGCTGTGGTACCTGCATCAGCTCGACCGCTTGTCCCCGGTTTACAACATCGTCGAGTTGAACCGGCTCTCCGGTCCGCTCGCCGTGGATGCACTCGAGTTCGCGATGACCCAGGCGATTGCGCGCTACGAGACTCTTCGAACGGCGCTGTCTGTCTCCGAGGATCTTCCTGTACAGGCCGTGATCGATCCGTGGTCCTTCGAGTTCGATGTACAGGACTACGTTGGACGGAGCGATCAGTCGCTACAGGAGGCCATGACGGCGGTGATCGAGCAGCCTTTCGAGCTTTCGACCGCGCCGCTGTTCCGTGCCGCGGTCTTCCGTACCGGCAAGGACGAACACGTGTTTCTTCTCGTGTTCCATCACTCGATTTTCGATGGCTTGTCGGTTGACATCCTGTTCCGGAGTTTGGCGGAGGACTACGACCGCTTTCTGGCGGGGGACGTCGCGGAGCGGCCCGCCGAGGCACTCCGGTATCGTGATTTCGCCGCCTGGCAGCGTGACTGGCTCGGATCGGAAGCGGCGCGGACGCAGCTCGAGTTCTGGACGGCCCAGCACGACCACCGGGACCATCCGCTGGAGCTTCCGTTGGATTTTCCCAGGCCATCGGAGCAGAGCAATCGGGGCAGCTCCGTCCGGACCCTGCTTCCGGCGTCGGCGCTCCAGGCCTTCGAGGAGGTGCTCAGGGGATCGAAGGCGTCGCCGTTCATGGGGCTCATGGCCGCGCTCTCGATACTCCTGCGCAAGTACACGGGGCAGCATGGCATCAACATCGGCGTGCCCTCCAGCGGAAGAACGCTGCCGGAGCTCGAGGATATTCCGGGGTACTTCGCTAATACGCTGGTCTTCCACGTCAAGGTCGATGACGACCTCACCTTGTCTGAGCAGGTAGATCAGGTGCGCGATCTCTGCCTTGCAAGCTACCAGCACCAGGACCTTCCTTTCGACGCGCTCGTCAACGCGCTGGACCCGGCGCGTGACATGAGCCGGACACCACTCTCGCAGGTCATGCTGTCCTTCCAGGACAAGCGCCGCCAGGAGAAGCGGCTCGGTGACGTCGTACTGTCGCCTATGGAGAGTCCCATCAACGTGGCGCGGACCGACCTGACGTTCTGGGTGGAGTACCACGACGAGGGGCTCGAGGTCGTGCTCGAGTACAGCACGGACCTGTTCACCCCGGCGACAGCGGAGCGGATACTGCGGCATTTTGAGCGCGTGATTCAGGAGGTTGGGGAGTCTGGTGATCGCTCTGTTACGGAGTGCGAGCTGCTGACGGAAGAAGACCGCACGATCCAGGCCCGGGTCAACGGCACTGATGTGCAGTTCGAGTACACCGATACCCTGGCCCTGGTCGAAGCGGTCTGCCGCCGCCAGGCGGACCAGATCGCCGTGGTCGACGGGGCCTCGAGTCTCACGTACGGCGAGTTGATGAGCCGTGCCGCCGCGATCCGCTCGATGCTCGAAGCCGAAGGTATTGAGCCCGGGGCGTTTGTAGGGATTCATCTCCAGCGCTCCGCCTGGATGGTCGCGGCGATCCTCGGCATCTGGCAGGCAGGATGCGCGTACGTACCGATGGATCCGGACTTCCCCGCAGCCCGCCTCGAGTACATGCTCGAGAAGAGCAGTTGCGGGATCGTGCTCGTTGATCGTGATTCCGATCCGCGCTTTCACTGTGACAAGGTCGTCGACGTCACGAGTCTGGCGCCAGGGCAGGGCGCCCCCGGGCCCGACCTTGCCCCGGCTTCGGTGGCGTACACGATCTTCACGTCCGGGTCGACGGGCAATCCGAAGGGTGTGATGGTGCCGCACGGGGCCGTGGCCAACTTCCTCCAGGCCATGGCAGTCAGGCCGGGCTTCAACGCCCGGAATAGCTTGTTGGCAGTGACCACTCTCTCCTTCGACATCTCGGTCCTGGAGCTGTTGTTGCCGCTGATCACCGGCGCCAGCGTCGTCATCGCCTCGAAGACCGACACGCTCGACGGGCGCTCGCTCATCGGCCTGCTCAAGGAGCACGAGGTCGACACGCTGCAGGCGACGCCCACGACCTGGCGGCTGCTGTTGAGCGAAGGGTGGCAGGCGCCTTCAGGATTCCGTGCCCTCTGCGGTGGGGAGGCGCTTCCCGAGGATCTCGCCCGGGAGCTCATCGACGCCGGCTGCGAGCTCTGGAACATGTACGGGCCCACGGAGACCACGGTGTGGTCGACCTGCAAGCGCATTACGCGGGCAGACACCGAGATCACCCTTGGCACGCCGATTGCGAACACGCGCTGTCACGTCCTCGACGAGACGAACCGCCCGCTTCCGCTCGGCGTGCCCGGCGAGCTCGCGATCAGCGGCGAAGGCCTGAGCCTCGGCTATCTCGGCGAACCCGCTTTGACGTCCAGGGCTTTCGTCGATGTGGCGCTGGAACGTGGGGAACCGCCAGTTCGGGTTTATCGCACCGGTGACCTGGTGCTGCAAAGATCATCCGGAGAGCTGCTGTATCGTGGCAGAAACGACCACCAGGTGAAGGTGCGTGGTTTCCGGATCGAGATTGGAGACATCGAGGCGGCATTGTCTGCGCTACCTGGTGTGGCCGAAGCGGTTGTCGTGGTACAGACCTACGCGCAGGAGGACGCGCGGCTCGTCGCCTACGTCCGCTTCGCGGACGGTGCTCGCCCCACGGCGCTCGAGTTGAGGCGGAGTCTCAACGACGTGCTCCCTGTGTACATGGTGCCTCAGCAGTTCGTTCCCCTCGACGAGATGCCGCTCACGGCCAATGGCAAGGTGGATCGGAAGGCCCTGAGCAAGCCGGTCGACACCGGCATCCAGCGCGGCCAGGTCGTCGAGCCGATGACCGAGACCGAGCGTATCATTGCCGGGATCTGGGCAGAGCTCCTGGCCGTCGATACCGTGAGCACGGACAGCGTCTTCTTCGACATCGGAGGGCATTCGTTGCTGTCAATCCGCGCCATCCAGCGGATCGAGGCCGCACTCGGGGTGCGACCGGATGTCCGGGAGATGATGCTCAACACGCTGCAGCAGCTCGCCGCGGGCATCGACAGCCGGCGCGATGCGGATACCGGTGCAGACGCGACGCCCCAAGCGCCGGGTTGGTTGAGCCGACTACGCGATACGGTTATTCGCGTGAAACGGAGCTGACAGGGCCGCGGCATGGAACCGTTCTTCTTCAATGATGGAAGCATGCAGCTGTACGGAGTCTTTCACGCCGCTGATCCAATGGCGTCGCGAGGCCGGTCCGTTCTACTGCTCTACCCCTTGGGAGAGGAGTACATGCGCATTCACCGCTCGTTTCGCCGCTTGGCCGTATTACTGGCAGAACGCGGCTTTGACGTGCTTCGTTTCGACTATTTCGGGACCGGCGACTCCAGCGGGGAATTCGGTGAGGTCACGCTCTCGAGCTGTGTCCGGAGCGCTCAACGTGCCTACGATGAGTTGGTCGCACTTGCCCCTGGCAACTCGGTCGATCTGGTTGGTCTGCGTATGGGAACGGCCGTTGCCCGGTCGATTGCGGCTACGAGGCGCGTGGCGCGGATGGTGCTTTGGGAGCCGAAGACCCGTGATATCGACTATCTTCGGGAAATGGCGGATGACATCCGAGAGCGTGGGCAGTCGCGAGCATTCTTCGAGTCTGCCGACGGTGTACTCCACTATGCGGGGTATGCATATGGAGAGCCGTTGAAACGCGAGTTGGAGGCCAGTGGCTGGGACGCTACCACGCTTGAGGGCCCAAGCCTCGCGCTGAGTTCTGTGGGTGTATTCGAATCCAGTGAAATCGGCGCTTTCTTTCGCGACGCCGGCGCATCAGTCGAGTCGGTGGACGGCCCTGATGACTGGATCACCGTAGACATGGATGGCGGGCTGTTCTTCCCGAACGCGTCCATCACTCGAATCAGCGATTGGCTCGTCGCATGATCTATACGGAGAGCATTCTTGCATCCGCGGGCGATGCCCCTCTCGTCGGTATTCTCACTGTGCCCGACGTCGCGGAAGCGGACAGGGCGCTGCTCCTGCTGAATTCCGGACTCATGCATCATGTAGGCACATCCAACTTGTCGGTGAGAATAGCCCGGGCCGTCGCCGAGGCCGGCGTCGCTGCCTGTCGCTTCGACTTTTCCAATATCGGCGACAGTCCGATGCGACGCTTTCAGGGAAACCACGAGGCTCGAGAGGTCGGCGAGATCCGGGAGGTTATGGATCTTATCGAGCGGGAAACGGGAATCAGGGAGTTCTATCTTTGGGGCCTATGCTCGGGGGCTGATGCGGCGTTAGCGGCAGCGGTCGAGGATTCCAGGATCAGGGGCATCGTTCAGATCGACCCAACGTGCAGTCGCACTCCCAGATGGTATTTCACGCACTATTTCAGACGACTGACAGACCCTCACTGGTATCTCTCCAAGATAAAAGCGAAGAAGCCCAAGCGGAGGCCCACCGAGCAGGAAGATCAATTGGTTGTCGGCTTGGATGACCAATCCCGGACGGAACATCGGCATGGCTGGTTCGAAGGTGCCTATGGCGGCTTAACGAAGCGAGGAGGGCGCCTCCTTGTGGTGATGACCAACGGTCGGGAGGATGTCTATAACTATCGTGGGCAGTTTGCAGAGGTGTACGACAAGATTGCGTTCGGTGACCTGCTCGAGGAGCACTATTTCCCTGATACGCTGCACATTATCATGGAGCCCGAAGATCAGGCGAAGCTGGTTCGTATGACCCTGAGCTGGGTTCAGAAGTGACGTGCCCCCGGTTTGCGTGACAGCTAGTCGAGGGACGTTGTCCGAAATCGACACGCTGCGGGGTTCCTCGAAGAGGTCGGTGAGGATTTTCACTATGCTCAATTCTCTCACCGCAGCCGGGCAACATTGCTTGGTCGTCGGTTGTTTTAGGCAGGTCCCGGCCTCTCACCGGCGACGCGTTGGGAGTGGCATCCTTGTCGAAGAAAATTCCGAAACCACACGCGTGCTCTCTGGCCGACTGCGGTATGTCAGACCTACAGCGTTCCGCAGCTGAAACGGTTCGCACCCTCAGAGAAAACGATCGGGTGTAGCTCAGACGGCGCAAGCGGATGGAAACTGTATGTGATCGCGGCATCACGCAGATTGTGTAAGCGGTAGTCGTATTAACGAAGAAGTCGACCTGTCGCGGTGAACAGGCAAGGTCGTGTAGAGAACGAGACACGGATCATATCGAGTTATGAACAAACTGAAGGTCGCGATACTCGCGGACGATGTCAGAGTCAGTCACTACGTGTATGAGTTGTGCAAGTGGCTGCTTGAAGATGAGCGATTCCAATCGCCGTCCGTAATAACAGGCTATCTTGACCGACCAGAAGAGCGCGGACTCCTGCGGGGGAAGAATGATCTCACACGACGAAGAGGCATTCTCGAGGCGATCAAGCGCTTCCTTTTCAGGGTCTTCTGGAAGGTTATCGAAAGACTGGAGACGCGCGCCGCGACAGCCAGGTATCCAAATTACTTCAAGGAATACTCTGTAGAGGATCTCGGTCTCGAGATCATTCATGTCGATGGTAGCTGGTCGACACGCGGTCACTACCTAGAGTTCGACCAGCAAGATCTGACAAAGATAGGCGAAAACGAGTTTGACGTCTTGGTCAGATGCGGCAGCGGCATCCTGCGAGGCGAGGTCCTTCGGACTCCGAAATTCGGCGTTTTATCGTTGCATCACGGCGACAACAGGGTCAACCGGGGCGGTCCAAGCGGCTTCTGGGAGGTCCTAAATGACGAGCCTAGCAGTGGATTCGTTGTTCAGAGGCTTACGGAAGAACTCGACGGAGGGGAGGTCATCTGTCGCGGCAACATCATGACGTCAGACCTATGGATGACGAACAGTGCGGCCTTGCACGAGAAGGCGAACACTTTCCTCAAAAAGGCCCTAGTGGACCTCGACCTGGAGCGTGAGCTGAAGATTCGTGAGGACCCCTCACTACATCACAACAGACTATATCGACTCGACGGTGATCCATTTATCCTGGCGAGATACGTTGCCAGAGTCTACTTGCCGATTCTTAGCAACAAAGTCAGGAGAGTGTTTCGCGGCGATGCTCGTCGACGGTGGAGTGTCGCCTATTCGCCGTACTCCGGTCTGCGGACGTCACTGTTCCGCTACAAAGAGATCTCGAATCCAGAAGGCAGGTTTCTTGCAGATCCCTTCGTCCTGACTGCGGAAGGAAGGTCGATCTGTTTCGTCGAGGATCTCTTCTTCTCCGACGAGAAGGGCAGAATTTCAGCAATCGAATTGAGAGAGGACGGGTACGAGTTTCTTGGGGTTGTTCTTGAGGAGGACTTTCATCTTTCGTTTCCTTACGTGTTTCGCGATGGAGGGCAAATTTACATGCTGCCGGAAACTCATCAGGCCAATCAGATTCGTCTCTACCGCTGCGAAGAATTTCCGAAAAAATGGGTGCTGGATACGGTGTTGATGGATGGCATGTCGGCAGTTGATACCCTGCTTATTCACCGAGGAGACAAGTGGTACTTGATGACCAGTCCGTGTTCGGCGGGCATCGGGGACTATTCGTCCGAGTTACACATCTTCTACGCCGACAAGCTGAAGACTACAGACTGGAGGCCATTGGCATGCGGAAATCCCATAATTTTCGACTCTCGAAAGGCGCGAAGTGGTGGGCTGTTTAATGCGAATGGAAACCTCGTGCGAGTGAATCAGGTTCAACGCAAGAATCACTATGGTGCCAATTTCGAGTTAAATGAAATACTGGAACTCAGCCCGGAACGCTACGTAGAAAGAAAGACTGACGAGGTTCACCCAAATTTCAAGAACGGATTGGTTTCTACCCATCACTTTCATACTGACGAACAGTTTTCGGTAGTTGACTACATGCGTTACGAGTTCAAGCGTAGTGCGTCTGGTTGAGTTGCACTGACAAGTTAATGCTGTTCTGCACTTGACAGATTGAGCATTAGCAGAAACCGAGAACACTCAGCATACAATAGACCTTCGTGGAAATAGTGGTGCTGATCCTCGACACCCTTACAGCGTACCCTGTTCTGAATCGATCGCTCGTACGGTTGCCCGTCCGACCTGCCGTGAAGGGTGCCCACAAACGCGCTGTCGCTATTACCATTGTCGTAACCGCATAGTAAAGAGGCATATCGAGAGACTTATTTCTTGCTAAGTGCTCGCGAAGCGCTCTCAGGCCTGGTGTGTGGTTCCTCGGATTCTGGGGGCGAAAGCTTGTGAATGATTTTCGAGTTCCTTGACCATAGTCGACCGCCGCCCACCGTGACGTTAGTGGACGACCGGCTCTTTTCCTTACAGACACAATGCCTGCAATCAGAAGGGCGAATAAATGCCAATGGGCATGTTTTCCTGAATACGAATAGCTTAGCATTACTCCGCATAGCGTCGGCTAAGTACACGGCTAGCAGTTGAGACACTGCATCCTCGGACAGAGTGACGAATTCGCTTTGGAATCATTGAGCGGTTTGTTAGAAGTCTTCGAGAGAAATACGATAGAGTAACGGGCGTTGAAAGCGATTTCGGCCACTTGAGAGCTATCGGACCATCGTACGCCGAGTCGCCTCGATCAGACTTGGAAGCGACCGCCGAGGAGCGACGGAATGGCCGGCTTGTGCAGGTGGCACCAGCACCGCTCGTGCGAAGAAATATCGGTGTTATGAAAATTCTCCACGTTTTGCATACATCCATGCCGTTTCTTTGCGGCTATAGCATACGGTCGCTGAGGATACTCGAAGCCCAGCGAAATGCTGGCAAAGATGTCGCCGTGTTGACATCAGCGCGTCAGCCGGACTCGCGGGAAGACTCGATGGAGTGCCTGTACGGGATACGGCACTATCGGACCCGTGCTCCAAAACTCCTACCGACTCCGCTACGGGAACTGCAGTTGATGCGGGCTCTGAGACGACGGCTGGAAAATGTAGTCAAGCTGGAAGAGCCCAACGTTATTCACGCCCATGCACCGATTCTTGTTGGTTACCCAGCGCTTAGCGTCGGCCGGGACTTTGGTATCCCAGTTGTCTACGAACTCAGGGACCTTTGGGAGAACGCATCGGTTGACCACGGTAAGTTCGGTTCGGCATCGCCACTCCTAAAGCTTGCGCGCTATGCAGAAACTCGGTTGATGCGCAAAGTCGATGCGGTAGTAGCGATTTGTGAATCCTTGAGAGACGAAGTAGCGGAGAGGGTCGATCGACCTATTTTTGTTGCACCAAATGGAGTGGACGCCGAGCTCTTTCGGCCGAAGAAGCCCTCTGCGGATGCATTGAAGCGCTATAATGAGCAAGAAAGGCCGCTAATTGTCTATCTCGGCTCCTTTCAGCCATACGAAGGCATTGAGGTTCTAATCAGAGCCGTGCCGCAAATCGCCAAGGAGATCCCGGACGTCAAGGTATTGGTAGTTGGTGACGGGCCTAGCTGTGGTGTCTTAAAGGACTTAGCGCAATCAGAAGGTGCTGGATCTCATCTCGAATTTGCGGGACGTGTACCGCATGAACTAGTTAGCGACATTTACTCCATAGCCGATCTTATCGTATATCCTCGCTTGTCGACGCAGACGACCCGCCTCACAACTCCGCTAAAGGTGCTTGAGGCGATGGCGATGGGACGTCCGGTCCTTGCGAGTGATCTGCCGCCGATTCGTGAACTGATTAATCCGGACGTGACAGGGACGTTGTTCCGCGCTGACGACGATCGTGCTCTTGCAGATTCTGCCGTCGTCTTGCTGCATGATCCCCTAAAGCGCGAGCAACTTGGTAAGGAGGCCCGCACGTGGGTTGAGCGCGAGCGACTCTGGTCGTCATTACCAATACTTCTTGACCAAGCGTACGGTTTTGCTTCCAAGGAGTAGCAGAAACATGACTCTTCGACTCGACCTACAGCGAAAAGTGGAGATTTTTCGCCAAGACGGCTCTTCCCACAGTCTTCTTCGGGTTTTTTTCGCAGACGGAACCAGCGCCAATGTACTTTATCGCGGCATGCGTTGGTCAGTTCGATGGCGTTTGCACCCACTCGCCCTATTGATACAGTGGTTGAACAAGCTGATCAATGGATGCGTTATCGGTTCCGGCGCCAGCTTCGGACCAGGCTTTGTGCTGATGCACCCAACAGGCGTTGTAATCAACTCGAAGGTAACGGGTGGCCGAAATGTGACTCTAGAGAGCGGCGTGGTTATTGGCGATGAGAAGGGCCACTCCCCGCAGTTGGGGAACAACGTGTTCGTTGGCGCCGGAGCCAAGATTATTGGGGGCATCTGTATAGGCGACAATGTGAAGATCGGGGCAAATTCTGTGGTAACGAGGGACGCTCCAAACGGTGCGACGATGTTGGGGATTCCGGCTACGGTTTACGTGCGCGGCGGGGATTAACCTATGGTCGAGTGGCTGTTTAAGCTCAGCGTTATTCTAATAGCTTACACATACCTCCTATATCCCGTCCTACTGATTACAGTGAGCAGCCTTCATCGAGTGGCGCGGTCGTTGAGTCGAGGGCACTCCTCGGACGTTCTGCGCAATGAAAAGACAGGCGATTGGCCAGCTGTAACTGTGGTCTTCTCTGCCTTTAACGAAGAAAGCTGCATAGGGGAGCGCGTCCGCAATCTGCTTGCGCTGGACTACCCAGAAGACCTCCTGGTTGTTGTCGCTGGCTCTGATGGAAGCACCGATAGGACAGCGGAAATCTTGCGCTCGTTCAATGATCGGCGCGTGCGACCACGGCTTTTCGCCGAGAACCGAGGGAAAATTAGTGTTCTGAACGAATTAATGGCGGAAGTCGAAACGAGCATAGTAGTTCTGACAGATGCGAATACGAGATTTGCCCCTGATGCGGTTAAACACCTAGTAGCGCATTTCGTAGATTCGAAGGTAGGAGTAGTATGTGGCGAACTGAGACTTCTTGATTCGGAGAATGCTGAAAACCGAGACGGCCTCTACTGGCGTTACGAGCAGAAACTCAAGAGGAATGAAAGTCGGTTGGGCGCCTTACTTGGCGCCAATGGTGCCATTTACGCGATTCGGCGCGGTCTTTACAACCCTTTGCCCAGAGATACCATTGTCGACGACTTTCAGATCGTAATGAATGTGTCTAGACAGGGCTACCGCGTACTTTATGAGCCAAGGGCCAAGGCAACCGAGGAAGTAGCACCGACTCTTGAGAACGAGCGCGGTCGACGCGTAAGAATCGGAGCGGGCAACTACCAAGCTCTTCTAAGGACGGGCTGGGCATTGAATCCACTTCTCGGTTTCCGATTCCTCGCGTACCTCAGCCACAAAGTTATCCGATGGTTCGTGCCTCATTTGATGATGCTAGCTTGGATTTCAAACGCATTGCTACTCGACCAACCCCTTTATTTGCTGACTTTTCTGGCACAGAACGCTGCGTACTTGATGGCTTGGTTGGGTTACCGACGGCAAAAGGCAGGGAAGCCAGTCGGACTCTTCATTTCGCTGCTTACGTTTTTCGTGACGATGAACATCGCTTTGTTCCACGGGTTTCTGAAGTTTCTACGCTCGGATTTACAAGGCACGTGGCAGAGAACTGAACGATCACTCTAGTCCAGCGTTGCGACAGCGGGGCGATTCTCGCACTTTTGTCGACGTTGTTGCGCCTAATTTCAGACCTGCGCGTTCGCGAATGTAAACACTGTTGTACAACAGACCTGCCTAACCGCTCGAGGTAGACGGTCCGCGACGGGCTTCTGCCTGCTTCATGCGTGATTGTCTACCGCAGTTGAGCTGGCAAACCTTGGTTGATATGGCGACTCGTCTGATAGGACGGAAGAAAACTGTAGCGTGCCCTGGCGGTGCTCTCGAAATTGTTGTAGCTAGTTGAGCACAAAACACCTGATTTCTAGATCAATCTTGCTTGTTGCCGGCGGCCTTGACACTGCCGCATGGGGTCCGTAAAGTGCGCGGCTTCGTGGGGCTATAGCTCAGCTGGGAGAGCGCTTGCATGGCATGCAAGAGGTCGGCGGTTCGATCCCGCCTAGCTCCACCAAGTCCTGCAAAATCAAGATCCTACGTCCCCATCGTCTAGAGGCCTAGGACACCGCCCTTTCACGGCGGTAACAGGGGTTCGAATCCCCTTGGGGACGCCAAATATCTAGGGAGCAGGGTCCACCACCGTGCACCCATGCGCCCAACATTATTCTCCTCCCACGCACTCCACATCGCCGCAATAGCACGGCGAGTTACAGCGGGGGTGCCGCTGTCTTTCCGTTGATGCTCGCAGAAGAATTTTCTACAGGTTGGGTTGGCGACTCTCCTGGTTGATCGGCCTTGAGGCTCCTTTGGATGCCGTCCGCTCGCTGCCTTTGTTTGACCGTTACCGTCACTCCTGGTCTTCAAGCTACGTCGAAATTGTTGCAACCTGTTCAGTGGGCGAAGTGCTTCGAACCACGTCTTGTTGCGTAGCGACGAGCGGACGCGCAAGCGCATTAACGCTGTGCACACGGTTTCTGAAAAGGGCGACGCAACGAAGGAATTTCCGAAGTCGAAGTTCGATTAATGTGACGTTGTTCACGCAGTTTATTCGCAGGCTTTGTAATCAACCACTTATAATCCGGCTTTGTCCGTCGGAAATCTTTACATTATTGATTCTTAAGGGAAATCTAGTGGACATCAGCGAGAGTTCCATCTAGGCTGACCCCAGTCTTCGTTACACAGCCTTTACCTATGCAACGACGTCTTTTTCTCAAGGGTATCAGCGCCGCTGCCATCGGCCTTGCTGTCACGCCGCCTTCAGCGGCAAAAGCCGACACTACACCCTCGGTCGAGAGTAGTGGGATCGAAAGCTGGCGCGACAACCGTCACGTTCGCATCGAAAACCGGCGCCGCCGGCGACAGCAACGGCGCGAGCGGCGACAGGGATGGCGAGAACGTCGATCGGGCGGCGCTACGATGGATGCACCGGAGATTGATCCTTCTAAGGGTGCAGGCGCCGTCGCCGCCGTAATCGCCGGGGCACTCCTTCTGCTGGAACGCTTTCGAGCCAGCTAGCCTATTTCTGAAGACTGAAGCAGCGCAGCGAGTTAATCCGCATCGCTACTGCCGATGATGCCCAAAGGCAGTCGCTACAGTCTCTGCCTTTCCCGTTACTGCGCTGAACCGTTCGGAATGCGCGTCGTTTGAACCGTAACCACACTAACCTGCGACTTGCCCTGCTCGTGCTGGTGCCAGTCGCGGAGGCGGCGATTGTGTCGTTCCTCCTCGACGCCCCCGATCCAGATCTTGTTCAGGGCTGGGCTCAGTTGGTGTTTTCGAAGGCCGGCGTACTTCTTAAGGTTACTGTTGCCGCAGTCGCGACGTTTCTGATCATTTCTGGTCCGAAGCTACCGAGCCTTGTGCAACAGCTCGAACGTGCCGCACAAGAAAATAGGTGGGGTCATTGGATTCTTCTGCATTGCGCGACAGTCGTTGTTTCGGCTTTCGTTGCCTCTCGGGTGCTTGCCACGATTGCAACTGGTGACGATCCAGGCATTACCAAAATCGTAGGGTTCGCTTCGGCGTTGCTTGGAGCAGGTGTGTTCTGGTTGCTAGCCATAGCCCCCGTTCATTTCTGGCAGATGTTCACGAAGACGCATTGGCGGTCTTTAGTCGCAGCAGTGATGGTGGGGCTCTTGACGTGGTTCGGCGGCTTGCTGGCTCAGAACTTCTGGGAGCCGCTGGCAACGGGGACCTTCCTCATCGCCTATAGCGTCCTCGACGCAATCGGTGTCGCGATTAGCTACATCGAGTCTGAGAAGATTCTTGAAACCCACTCCTTCGCCGTAAGGATCGCTCCGTCTTGTTCAGGCTACGAGGGGATCGCCTTGGTCTCGGCCTTCGTGAGCCTGTACCTGTGGTTCTTCCGCAGGTCGCTTCGATTTCCCGCGGCCTTGCTGCTGTTGCCCGTCGGAATAGTCTCTATTTGGCTACTGAACGCCTTTCGTATCGTTGCGCTGGTCTTATTGGGTACGTACGTGTCTCCCGATGTTGCAATTAGCGGCTTCCATTCGAATGCGGGCTGGATAGGGTTCGTTGCGGTGTCGCTTGCACTTATCGCGCTCTCTCATCGGCTCGAGTTTTTTTCTCTCCATAGGCACGATGACAGGCCCGGCGATCATGTGGGTCTTGCCCTTGCACTGATTCTTCCTTTTCTTGTCCTGCTGCTTGCAAAACTCGTTACGGCGGCGCTGACCGTCGATGTGAATTGGCTATACCCTGTAGTCGCTGTTGCAACCGGGTTTGCCCTATGGCACGGCCGAAGGGCGTATTTGCCTTTGATTGCGGGATGGTCGTGGTTCTCGGTAGGCATTGGCTCGCTTGTCTTCATCGTCTGGCACTTCACGGCTACGGGCACTGCTGGAGCACTCAAGGTGCCAGACGTTGCGGCTGGCGTGACGGCGTCGGCAGTACTCGCCTGGGTTGCGTTCCGAGTTATTGGGTTCGTCGTCCTTGTGCCGCTCGCCGAGGAGCTTGCCTTCCGCGGTTACCTGCTTCGAAAGCTCGTTAGCCAGCGCTTCGAGGCTATTCCGGTCGGCACATTTACCTGGCTGTCATTCATCCTGAGTTCGCTACTCTTCGGATTGCTTCACGAGCGCTGGATTGCCGGTACGTTTGCAGGGGCAGCGTTTGCATTGGCTACGTATCGCCGAGGCAATCTCGGTGACGCAGTCGCGGCACACGCGACGGCGAATCTTCTGATCGCAATTACAGCACTCGCTTCCGGACGGCTCGATTTCTGAACCCGTTTGTCGCCTCGCGAACCACTGTCAAGACGTCGGTAGGGCCGCATCGTCCGCAAGCTACTCATGATAGCTTGCGCAAATCTCCGTTGTTTTCTCCTGTATAGCCGTCCTGAACGTCTTCGGCGATGCTCGTGCTGTTGTTTCAGTCTGTAACGACAAGAATGTGACCGATCTCACACTAGCGGCTGTGCGCTATCTCACGAAGCCAGTGTTTTCAACATTCTAGACATAATACCGAGACTTGGCTTTAAGCCATAAAGCCGGCTCACGTTCCGTCAACTCGGTTCTGGCCGGCTGTCTGCGATTCGAGACAGTTCCCAAGCCGCGAGTCAGGGTGTAAATTTCTTCGACAATACAGTTATGCAAAACACTCACGGAGTCATTGCATAGCAGTGAAACTGCTTCTGTAACAGGGCAAACCAGCCGAAAGGTTGAGACGCAAAGCTACCGATCTACGGGCCGCGGGCCTAGGACAGCGGAGCTGCCAGATGCCAAGGCGACGACGTGCACACGCGTCGTCGCAACGCGGAAAGCGCGCTTCAGGCGCGCCAACGTGATTCATCTTCAGTCTCACTCTGCACGGTTTGGTTTGTACCGAGGCCTTTCACGGAGTTCTGCGAGTACAACGGACTGTTATGAATATCCTGCGAAATCTGCTTCTACTATCCACGCCGCTAATCGTGGCGGGGTGCTTATCTAACGATTCCCCTGCCAGCGTGGACGAGCCGGCTATCGTTACCTTCGATATCACCGGCAGCGTTGGTGACGGGCCTATTGTCGACGCCGACATGCGCGTGACCGATGCTGGCGGCTCTGTTCTCGCACAGTTTGTCAGCGACGGTTCGGCGAGTTACCTGATCTCACTGACTACCGGTAGCGGGCAACTGCCGCTTCAGGTGACGGCAACGGGTGGCACTGACCTCGTCACGAATCTCGCCCCGGATTTTCAGCTCTCGGCGGCTCTGTTCGCTGCGAATCGCGACGCGGTCGTCAACGTCAACCCGTTCACCCGGCTGACGGTCGACATTGCGGCGGACATGAACGGTGGCATCACTGCGAGCAACTATCGCGAGGCTGAGCGTATCGCAGTCCGTGAAATGAACTCCGGTCTGCTCGGCCTCGCATCCTCCGGTGTAACGACCACGCTGATCGACGCGTCGAACGTCGCAGAAATTGTCCGTGCCTCCGAAGCGCTCGGCGAAGTCGTTCGTCGGGTCCGCGACGAGGCGAGGACGGCAGGCATGCAGGTCAACGGTGACGATGTGATTGCCGCGCTGGGATCGGACCTTGTCGATGGCGTTATAGACGGCCGCGGCGGCCCGGGTGCGAGTCCGCGCGTCGCTGCGCTGACCAACCTGATTCGGGCGCAGGTCCTCGTCGAAACGATGCGCGGAGAGCTCTTCGTGAACGGCAGCAACGCTATGGCTGCGCTCGAAGGCGCTGTAAACCAGGTCTCTCCCGGGCCGGCTGCTCCGACGCTGTCTCAGCTGACGGCGACCGCGGAAATGATCACCGCCTCTGAGATCGGGCTGGTTGCTGCGCACACCGTTTCGAATAATCCCGACGCGGAATCTGCCCTGGTCTCGATTTCGGGCTTGCCGAACGGCGCCGACGTGAGTCTCGCCAGCGCGCTACTGCCGACAAACGTCGGCAGCCTGATTGACGAGAGCCTGGCCGCGGTCCGCGGTTCCGGGTCGGCGACGCTTGAACTGGTCAACCGCGTAGCGCGGGACCGGCAGACGACGATATCGACCGCCAACCGCACACCGGCCATTGCAGGCAATCCGTCGAGAGCGGTACGGGTGGATAGCACATACTCTTTCACCCCGACAGCCACAGACCCTGATGGCGATGCGCTGGGATTCGCCGTTCAGAACCTGCCGTCGTGGGCCAGCTTCGATGCAACGGACGGCACACTGTCTGGAACGCCCGGGACGGCCGACGTCGGCAACTACGCGAACATCGTCATCTCGGTGTCTGATGGGGACCTGGAGTCCTCGTTGCCAGCCTTCAGCATCCGAGTCACCGCGGACAATTCGCCGCCGACGATTTCGGGGACGCCGGCTTCTGCCGTCGTTGCCGGGAGCGCCTACAGCTTCAGGCCCACGGCGAGCGATACTGACAACGACGACCTGACCTTCACGGTCGACAACCTGCCATCCTGGGCTACGTTCAACTCGGGAAGCGGCAGGCTGCGTGGCACGCCCCAGTCCGGCGACGTAGGCGTATACGCGAATATCAGTATTACCGTATCGGATGGAGCCGCAACAGCCGTCCTGGGGCCATTCTCGATCGAGGTGCAGGCGGCGGCGCTGGGCTCGGCAACGCTGTCGTGGACACCGCCGACCGAGAACGAAGACGGCACTCTGTTGACGGATCTGGCCGGCTACAAGGTCTACTGGAGCAACGGCGACGGTGCCAGTGACAGCGTTACGATTAGCAACCCGGGCGCATCATCGGTCGTGGTCGAGAACCTCGTCCCCGGGACTTATGAGTTCCTGGCGACGGCATTCAATTCAGCGGGCGTAGAGAGCGTGTTCTCGAATCCGGCGACGAAGGTCATCCAGTAGCAAAGCGCACAGTCATGAATGAAGCCCCGCGATGCGGGGCTTTTTTTTGAACATCACGGTGCGCTCCTCACGCATATCCGACTCGTGCTCGAGTCAGGAAGTCGGGTGACCAAGTGCACAGCAGGTCGTTTTGGACCGGGGGCTTGCGCAAGACGCGCAACCCAGACGCGCAAAATGCTGCCGTCCTACAAGAATTGTCTTTCCGATATGTTTCATTTCTTGTCTATTGCAGCGTAGAGCCAGCGGAGGACCGCAGGGACGCAGCCGCCGGTGTTCTGCTCGTAATCAATCGGATAGGCGAAACACAGAGATTGCACCTGAGGTTTCTTCGCGGTCGGCCTCCTCAAATCAACTACAGATACCGCGCTGTCGGCGTATTGCGACAGTTCCACGAAGGCGAGTCAGAGTGTTAATTTTCCCGACGTTGGTGTTCTGGAAAACAGGCTGGCTGGTCTAACCGGCCATCAGGTTGTGCCTGTTTACAACCAGTGTGCGTGCCGTTGAGAACGGTTATGGCACTCGCAATGACCAGCAACACACAACGACGATCGCTGATTCCAGGCAGGTCGTTTCGCGTCGTAAGGATGCTCTGGTCCAGGGAGGACACTGATATAACGGCAAACCAGTCGAAAGATTGGGGCGCAAAACCACCGATCTACGGGCGTGAGCCTACGAAAGCGGGGTTGCCAGTATCTTCGCAAGTCCTAGAAAAGACGCTCGCCGATCCGGCTGCTTCCTTGTGTTGCCCCCAGGAGCCGGGTTGTGACGAGCCGTTTTGCTACATCGCAATCGTTGGCGAGCTTCGTGGCGATCTCCAGCGCCATGTTGCTTGGCGCTTGCGGTGGCGGCGGGCAGGGCGGTCCTGCAGCTTCTGACCCTGCCACGTCTGGCTCGCTGAGGATAGAACAGGGCCTCACCGGCTCCGTCGGCGATGGTCCTGTCGTTGGCGCTACAGTTCGCGTCCTCGGCAACGATGGCAGTGCCGTAGCGGAGTTCCAAAGCGACGCGAACGCCGGTTACAACGTCACGGTCCGAACGGAGCGTGACAACTATCCTCTCACGATCGAAGCACAAGACGGCACGGACCTCGTTACGAACCTGCCGCCTGATTTCGTCATGCGCGCCGCCGTGCTCGGCCCAGGTACGGACGCTATCGCGAACCTCACACCATTTTCGACCGTTGCCGTCGAACTCGCCCGAAACCTCAATGGTGGACTGAACCGTGAGAACTTTGACCGGGCAGAGCGAATCGTTACGCGTCAACTGAACAGTGGCGTGACGTCCCTCGCAGGTACCGGGGTGATGGAAACCCCGATCGACGCCGCCAATATCGCCGAGATCATCAGGGCTTCGGAGACTCTGGGCGAAACCATACGCCGTGTCCGCGACCTGCGAATCGCGACGGGAAGATCCACCACTGGCGATGCTGTCGTCCAGGGTATCGCCGCCGATCTGGTCGATGGCGTGGTCGACGGTCTGGGAGCGTCAGGCGTTGACGATCGACTTGCGGCGCTTGTGACGGTTGTGTCGGCACAGACCGCTCTCGAGACCATGCAAAATGAACTGCACGTCTATGGTGTCGATGCGACGTCCGCGATGGAAGCGGCGATGAACGCGGTCGTACCGGTGGGTCCGACGGCAAGCTTCGAAGATCTCGTTCCGACAGAAGAGATGCTGTCAGCGGTACGCGTTGGTTTGGAAGCATGCCTCGCTATTGCGCCCACCGCCGCGCTGAGCGATCTTGCGGACGCCGTCGAGACACTCAGTGCGGGTACTCCGCCCGGGATGATCCGGGCCGCGATTCCGGGCACCTACCGGGAGACCCTGGGGCAGGCCGTCATCGTGGTCGCGAATGCCAATGGCGCAGAGATCGACACGGTCAACCGGATTGCCCGGGACGGTGGGGGGGCGGCCGGTGAGCGGAACACTGCGCCAACGATTTCAGGAACGCCGGTGGCGTTCGTGGAGGAGGGTATCGCGTTCTCATTCACACCCACCGCAACGGACCCTGAGAACGATCCGCTGGCCTTTTCGATTTCTGGGCGACCGGACTGGGCGACCTTTGACGCTACCACTGGCACGCTGTCCGGGACTCCCGGATCCGGGAGCGCAGGTCAGTACCCGGATATCGTCATTGGCGTGAGCGACGGTCAACTAAGCTCCGAGCTGCCGGCCTTCACGATCAACGTGACTGAGCCAGACCCGACCAACACGCCGCCAACGATCTCGGGATCTCCCTCGAGCACTGCAGAGGCAGGCCGGTGGTACGCGTTCCAGCCGGACGCCAGCGATGGCGACGGCGACGTGCTCACGTTTGCGATAAGCGGCCTTCCGGCGTGGGCGAGTTTTAATGCTGAGACCGGTCGGCTCTCCGGCCGGCCGGAGGCCGAGGACGCCGGCACCTACGCGGACATTGTGATCAGTGCCAGCGACGGGAAAACAACCAGCAGCCTGCCCGCGTTTGCAGTGACTGTGACGACGTCCGAGCCCGTCAACACACCGCCGACAATCTCGGGGTCTCCCTCGAGCACGGCGGACGCTGGACGGTGGTACAAGTTCGAGCCAGATGCCAGCGATGCGGACGGCGACGCGCTGACGTTCATGATCAGCGGCCGGCCGGGCTGGGCGTATTTCAATGCCGCTACGGGCAGACTCTCTGGCCGGCCCGAGGTCGACGACGCCGGCACCTACGCCGACATTGTGATCAGTGTTAGTGACGGGCAAGCGTCCAGCAGCCTCCGAGCCTTTACTATGGTCGTGACGACGCCGGATCCGACCAATACATCGCCGACGATCTCGGGATCGCCCTCGAGCACGACGGAGGCTGGCCGATGGTACAGGTTCGATCCGGACGCCAGCGATGCGGACGGCGATTCATTGACGTTCACGATTAGCGGCCTTCCGGGCTGGGCGCGCTTCAATGCGTCGACGGGCCGGCTCTCTGGCCGGCCGGAGGTTGATGACGCGGGCACCTACGACGACATTGTAATCAGTGTCAGCGACGGCAAAGCGTCCAGCAGCCTCCCGGCTTTTGTGCTCACCGTGACTGCGCCGCCACCCACGAACTCGCCGCCGACAATCAGCGGCAGTCCACCGCGATCGGTCGAAGTGGGGTCGGCGTACACGTTTTCACCCACGGCCGAGGATCCCGACGGGGATGACCTGGTCTTCTCGATCTCCAGGCGACCCGCCTGGGCCACCTTTGACACCTCGACCGGCACGCTGTCCGGGACTCCCGGTTCCGGCAGCTCGGGCCGGTACCGGGATATCGTCATTCGCGTGAGCGACGGTCAGTTGACGTCTGCGCTGCCGGCGTTCTCGATCAACGTGACGGAGCCCGACCCGACCAACTCGCCGCCAACGATCTCGGGAACCCCGACAAGCACCGTAGAAGCGGGCAGGTGGTACAGGTTCGATCCAGACGCCAGCGATGCGGACGACGATGCACTGACGTTTGCGATCAGCGGGCGTCCGGCTTGGGCAGGTTTCAATACGTCGACCGGCAGGCTCTCGGGCAGGCCCGAGGCTGACGATGCGGGCACCTATGCGGATATTGTGATCAGCGTCAGCGACGGCAAAGCGTCCAGCAGCCTCCCGGCCTTCTCGCTCACCGTGACCGCACCGCCTCCACCCGGGAACTCGCCGCCGACAATCAGCGGTAGTCCACCGCGATCGGTCGAAGTGGGGTCGGCGTACTCATTCTCACCTACGGCCGAGGATCCCGACGGGGACGATCTCGTATTTTCGATCTCCAGGCGACCCGCCTGGGCCAGCTTCGATACCGGGACAGGAACACTATCGGGAACGCCCGCGGCTGGTGATGAAAACCGCTACAACAATATCGTCATCAGCGTGACCGACGGCGAATTCACTGATGCACTGGCGTCGTTTTCGATCGAGGTCACGTCGCCGGACTCGGCCGTTGACTCGGTGACGTTGAGCTGGACCGCGCCAACCGAGAACGAGGACGGGTCAGCCTTGACCGATTTGGCCGGCTACCGGGTCTACTGGACCAGGACGCCGGGTGGAAGCACCCGCTCGGCCACTATCGACAATCCCAGTGTCACGACCTATACCGTTGAGGGACTGCAATCCGGGACCTACGAGTTCATGTGTACGTCGTTCAACGACGAGGGCGTCGAAAGCACGGACTCGAATCGGGTGTCCGCGGTTATCCCGTAGCTCTTTTTCGGCCTGATGACGCCAATCAGGAGCCCTGTACCCAGTTGCGCGCGGTCGTACTATGAATAGTCCGTCAGCAGCCCGGATCGACCCTCCGCTTGAGTGGACAATGCCCGACTGAGGCTGCAACGACCGCCAGAGTCTCTTACTGCTGGCTTTGCAGGTAATTCTTCTCGCCCAGCTTCTCGATCAACCCGAGCTGCGTCTCGAGGAAATCCACGTGCTCTTCCTCGGATTCGAGAATGCGCTCGAAAACCTCCCGCGTGACGAAGTCCTTGACCTCTTCGCAGTGCTCGATGCCCTCGCGCAGATCGGGGAGTGCGTCCATTTCCAGCGCCATATCGGCCTTCAGGATCTCGTGCACGTCCTCGCCAATCCGCAGCGTGCCGAGGTCCTGCAGGTTCGGCAGGCCTTCCAGGAACAGGATGCGCTCAATAATCGTGTCGGCGTGCTTCATCTCGTCGATCGACTCTTCGTACTCGTAATCGCCGAGCTTGTCGAAGCCCCAGTCCTTGAGCATCCGTGAATGCAGGAAATACTGGTTGATCGCCGTCAGCTCGTTCTTGAGCACTTTGTTGAGCAGTTCGATGACTTTCTTGTCGCCTTGCATGCGCCACTCCTGTCAGGGCAGAGGATTAGACACGCCGAATGATAGCGGGACGCGGCAAGGACTCAAGCGTCTACGCCATGAAATTTTCGAACAGAAACAGTTATTTAGCTTCCGAAGTTTCGGAAGTCAGAGAAAACGTGCGAATGAGATTTAATAAGCCGGGAAGGGGCTAGGCGGCAGCCGGGTTGAACACGACGGGCTCGAAGCGATGGCCACGGTTTTCGTGCTCGGAGAGGATTTCGGCAGCCGTCTCGCGGCAGGACCCGCAGCCGGCGGCGACGCCGAGCTCGTTGGTCAGGTCCATCACGGTGGAGGCGCCACGCGATGCCGCCTGGCGGATTTCCTTGTCGGTGATTGCGTTGCAGATGCAGACGTACATGCTCTCAGCCGGTGACTCTCTCCTTGATGGACATTGAAGCGAAAATGAGAATGATTGTCAATGCGATTACGTATATTCCGAAACCTCCGTCGTGGCTTATGTCCAGTCGCGCCAGACGGTAGACTCGGCGGCCTCAAATCATGCACCAACAAGGACGTAACCATGCAGAACCTGTTCGACATCCGCGGCAAGGTAGCACTCGTGACCGGCGGCTCACGCGGCATTGGCGAGATGATCGCCGCTGGCTTCGTTGCCAATGGCGTCAGGACCTACATTACGGCGCGCAAGGCCGAGGCCTGCGATGCGACGGCAGAGCGTCTCAGCGCCCACGGAGAGTGCGTGTCGTTGCCGGGTGACCTGTCGACGCTCAAGGGCGTGCAGGCGCTCAAAGACGAGCTGACGAAGCGAGAAGGGCGCCTCGATATCCTCGTCAACAACGCCGGTGCCTCCTGGGGCCAGCCGCTCGAGGAGTTCCCGGAGGCGGGCTGGGACAAGGTCATGGACATCAACGTCAAGTCGGTCTTCTTCCTGACGCAGGCCCTGCTGCCGATGCTGGAAGAGGCCGCAAGCCCTGAATACCCGGCGCGCATCATCAACGTCGGCTCGGTCGACGGGATCAACGTCAACCAGCTGCCGAATTTCGCCTACGGGCCGTCCAAGGCCGCCGTACACCACCTGACGCGAACGTTCGCAAAGCACCTGGCACCGCGCCACATCACGTCGAATGCGATTGCACCGGGCCCATTCCCGAGCAAGATGATGGCGGCGACGCTGGCTAACTTCGGTGAGCAGATTAGGGCAGGGGTACCGCTGGGGCGGATCGGTGAGCCCGGGGACATGGCGGGCGTGGCGATCTATCTCGCTTCCAAGGCCTCGAGCTACGTAACCGGCGTCGTTATCCCGGTTGATGGTGGGCTCACGGGAGCGGCCGGCACCCTGTAGCTGGGCTCGATCAGCGCCTTGTAGGAGCGGCTTTGAAGCCGTGAAGACGATACACGTTCCAGCTGCGCCACAGTCGCGGCTTCAAAGCCGCTCCTACAAGGGCCATTGACCCCTTCAAGCCTGCGTTACGTTAACAACAGTATGGAAGCTCGCTCGCATCCGGCGAGTTGAGGCACACTTGCGTCCCTTTTGGAGGAATGGAATACACATGAACAAGAAGCACTGGGGAATCCTCGGCATCGCCGCGCTGGCACTCGGAGCCTGCGGTTCCGATGCGTCTGACCAGAGTCCACCAAAATCGATCTCACTGGAGGGCAAGATGGGTACGCTCGATACCAACGGCGAGAGCGTGGCTGACCTTGCGGTGGCTGTGCTGTCAAAGGAACTCGGCATTCCGGAATCGGAGATCACGGTCGATACGGTCCGCGCGGTGGAATGGCGCGACACGAGTATTGGTTGCCCGCAGCCCGGCATGGCCTACGGCCAGGTGATCACGCCGGGCCATAAGATCACGCTGCGAGTTGACGGCAAGAATCACGTCGTCAACGAAGCCAATGGACGAGCGTTCATTTGCAAGACACAGAAAGGCGCCGAAACCCCGACCGGCAAGGTAAGTCTGGTTTGGGGACAGCAGGCCTTCATAGCTCGCAAGGATCTCGCAGAGAAACTCGGCGTTGAGGAGCGAGCGATCATCATTGCGGGCGCGAGCGAAACCACTTTCACCGACTCGAGCCTTGGCTGCCCGGACCCGGACGTCAATTACGAAGTGGGTGATCGCGACGGCTTCGTGCTGCGGTTACGCCACGGCAGCCGAAATTACACCTACCACACCGATATGGAACAGGTGATTGCCTGTCCGGCGATCAGCGAAGACTAGCAAGCCAGTTCCGAGCCGTAGGGCTTAATCCTTTGCGGTCTACACGGTAAATCCAACTCGAACCTTCCCTAAAAAGAAAAAGGCCGCCTGGATCGCTCCAGGCGGCCTTGGTCGTTTACGACCTAGTTGCGACGTCTATCGGCAGACAAAGCCTGGGAAGTCGCAGATGGTGCCGAAGTCATTATCGACACTGATCACGGTCAGCCCCTGGATACCGCTTGCGTCGCTGTGCGAGATAGCCCCGAGCTGGCTGAAGCCAATGCCCTCGTTGAGGTTATCCCAGGCGAACGTAATGGTCTCCGTCGTGCCGATCGTTGCCATTGCTGGCGCGCTCGTGATGTCGAGGTTGCCGGCGTCGTCGATGATGCCGAACGAGTAGGCGAACAGCACCAGGTCGGACGGCAGACCACCATCAGTGTTGAAGCCGTGAGCAAAGACCAGGTAGGGATCCGGGATGGTCGGATCGCTGGCCGGCAGCAAGACTTCGACGCGCTCGTTCGAGTCCACGTTGGTGCTCGAATCAATCTGCGTGCACGAGAAGTTCGGGCAGTAGTACAAGTACAGATCGATGTCGTCGTTCGTACCCGTCGTGTACTCGTTGGTCAAGTCCCAACGGGCAAACGCCGTGCCTTCCGGTAGTTCGTCGAGGAACGCAAAGACGGTACCCGGACCATTAAAGACGAAGTTATTGTTCGGGTCGTCTTCGACGGTTGATGCAACCAGCGCGTTGTCATTCAGGCCATGTTGCAGTGCCGTGTACTCGCCAGAGTAGCCAAACGTGATGTCGAAGCTACCTGTACCGCTGGTACCGCTTTCGCTCACTTCAGCAGGCGCGATGATCGCCGTCGCATTGACCGCGATCGGGCTGTACACGTCGTTGCCCTTACCTTTCTTGCTCTCCCACGTCAGCGAACCGAAGAACCACTGGCCCGGAGGTGCCGATACGTTCGTAATCGTTACCTCGTAGGTAGCCGTCTGACCCGGACGCAGGCGAATTGTGCTCGGCGAGACCTCTACCTCGAAGCCTTCCGGTGCATCAACAACAGCGCGGTAGCGCGTTGCCCGGTTGCGTTTCTTACCCCTCTTGCCCCACCGCCGCGGCGCGTTGGCTACTGCCGTCACGGTACGCGTAACCGTCTGTGTACCTGGCAGTCCGTCTATTCCGATCGACGGCAGGTTGAGGTCCGAAGGATCGGTCGAGAGACCAAGCGTATCTTCGATGAAGTCACAGACAACGGGGTCTTCGAGCGGTGTTGCGGTGCCGCAGCTGGCCGCTACGTAGTCGAGGATGCCGGCGTCGTAGGTCAACCCGGGGTCGACTGCCTTGTTCGGGTCAGCGTGACCCGCGCCGTAGTCGAACGGATCGGCTGGCGTCGTCTCGTCTTCCTTGACGACGTCCTGTCGTGCGGTCGTCATCAACGCGGACTTGACCTGTGCCGGGCTGAAGTGCGGCTGCGCCTGAATAACCAGGGCGGCGAGGCCTGCGATGTGCGGGCTCGACATCGACGTGCCGCTGAGATAACCGAACAGGCCACCGGCAGAACCGTCCGCCTGGTTCGGCGAATCGCCGGCAAGAATGTTCACACCCGGCGCCGTAATGTCAGGCTTGACCCAGTCGCCGACAGGCAGGTACGGCCCGCGAGACGAGAAGCCCGCCATGATGTCGCCGATTCGTGGTTCTGCGATCAGGCTGGTCGACGAAAGCGTCGCGTTTACAGCGTTGCCTCCGGTGAGTTCAGCGAGAATCGCTTCACCCGGCTCCCGGTCGATCATTACGCCCGGAACGCTTTGCGTGATCGGCGTCGCCGTACCGCCCATAACCGTCTTGGGACGGTCATCGGTGTACATCAGGACTGCCGATGCACCGGCGTTGACGGCGTTCGCGACTTTGTCCGTGAAGGCGCAGGCACCACGTGAAATCAGGGCGATCTTTCCACTGAGATCGTTCGTGAGCGGGTCGCAAGCGAGGATCGGCTCGGCGGCGACAACGTCTTCCGTAACCGGTCCGAGCTCCGATAGCGGGCCCGTGATTGCGCCTTCGAGCGCCGAGTAGTCACCCGCAACTGAGGGCGGCGAGTTGATCGTCGCAGCCTGCGTGAACAGGGTGCCGTCGGCGGTTGACGCAGCGACCGTGGTTACCCAGGGCTCGCCAGCGTTGGTCGTACCAAAGCCCGGGCCGCCGTTGCCGGCGGAGCGTGCAACGAAAACGCCAGCATTCGATGCGCGAAGGAACGCAAGATCCTGCGGGTCGTTGAACGCGGCAGCGGTGCCGACCGAGAAGTTCAGGACGTCCACGCCGTCAGCGACAGCCGCGTCAGTGGCAGCAGCACTGTCAGAGAAGAAGCAGCTGAAAGTGCTCGCGCCCGGTGCAAGCCAGCAAACCTTGTAGACCGCAACGCGGGCACGCGGCGCCATGCCGCTGATCTTGCCGACGTTCGTATCCTGCAGGAAAGCATCGACGCGGTTACCGGCGGCGGTGCTTGCGGTATGCGTTCCGTGACCGGAGCTGTCGGCGGGTGAGAACGGGTCGCCCTCGACAATCGGCTGCGCGGCCAGGAAGCCGGCGTTATACCAGCGGGCGCCAATCAGCTTGTTGTTGCAGTCGTCTTCGGTCCAGCCCTCGCCAACCTGGCACGTGCCCATCCATGTCGACGGAGGAGCATCGTAGAGCGGCGTGTTCTTTATGCGTGTGAGCTTGCGGCAAAGTTTTCGCGCCCAGCGTGGTGGATGGCCGCAAAAAGCAGGCAGTTCGAATTGCGGCAGGTCGGAGAAGCTTGGATGCTGCGGCACAGCGCCCGTATCGAGGACACCGACAACAACATCTTCCCCGAGCAGCCGGCGATCACGACGCAACCCACCTTTTCTGTCGTTCAGACCAAGGAAATCCGACGTATCGCTCGTCTCAACTTCCATCGCGAAGTCTTCGATGACGTTGACGACGTCCTTACGCGCTTCCAGCTTGGCAGCCTGCGCCGGCGTCAGCCGGGCGGCGAAGCCGTTCAGCGTGTGGCTGTAGCTGTAAATCTTGCTGCCAACAGCGTCGACGTCTGCAAGCGCTGCATCGTGTGCGCGCTGCAGGAACGCCGCGTACATCTGTACATGACTGGCCTGCGCGTTGTAGCGCTCACCGGCCTGCGGTGCCGTGGCCGCGTAGCCATCAACGCCGCCGTCGTAGCTCAGACCCGGGTCGTTCTTCATATAGACGACATAGGTCCTGAGTTCGTTCGATCGATCCGCAGCAGCCGTTTCCGCAAGCTCTAGCATGCTTGCGTTACTAAGGTCTGGTGCGGTGATGGACTGTTGCGCGGCAGCGGGCAGCGCGAACAGCGCGGCCGTCAGGCCAATCACTAGGTTTCGCATAGACATAATTCCCTTAAGACTCGACAGTGCGGGCTCAAGCGGGGCGCTTATGTCGACAACCGTTAACCCTCTTTCTGCAACAGCTGCGTTCCTACGCGGTGAGAGTGCGAAGGATTGGAGGGTTAGTAGACGGTAGCTGTATTGGTCGCTCTGCTGAAGCCTGCGTGACTTCGTTATCGTTTTTGTCGTAACCCATCGCTGGGTTGCCCGGATTCTGTAATAAGAGATCATCAGTTACAAGCGCAGTTGATTCGCATTTGACATAAGCGCAATAACGGCCGATTTTCACGAGGAAATCAGGCGTTATGTCAATTCAAATCGTGATTTGCACGGTTTGCTTATCGACACGAAATGACCAAATGCGCAAAACCATGCTGGAGAAACACACTGTAGTAGCGGCTTTGAAACCGCGAGTGCGCAGTCCTTCCAACCCGCAAACCAGTCGCGGCTTCTAAGCCGCTCCTACAAGATGCTTGTCGGGGTTATCGCCAGGCTGGAAACCAAAAAGCCCGATCCAGAGGACCGGGCTACTTGGGACGCCTGTTCAATCGGAGCAGAACGACAGGCTTTCAGTCGACTCGAGCCAGTTGGAGGGGAGTGGCCGAGTGCTGGATAAGTATATTGCGAATAAGAATCATTCGCAATAGGTATCTTCCCCACAAGCCTCGCTACATCCGGAACGTCACGCCGAGATACGCCGTCCGCGGCAGCCCGGGACGAAGCCCCGCCGGCCGGCGTGCCGTCGCATAGGTCTCGTCGAACAGGTTATCGACCTTCACATAGCCCGAAAGCTGCGGCGTGAAGTTCCACGCGCCGAGCATGTCGAAGACCGTGTAGCTGTCCAGCGAGTCGGCCGGGTCCAGGTCGCCCTGGCCGGCGCGCGTGCGCATCTCTCCGACAAAGCTTGCCGAGAGATTAACGTGCCACTTGGTCGCAACGAGGCCTGCCTGCAGCCGGAACTGGTGCTCCGGGATGTAGGGCAGCTCGTCGCCAACCTGCACATCGCCCCACGGATCGAAGCCCGACTCGAAGGCCTCGCGGAACTCGGCCTCGGTCGTCCACGTGTAGCGTATCGACAGGGGCACGTCGATGGACCCAAGGCGCGGCGACACCGAGCCCATGAGCTCCAGGCCGCTGACCCGGACCTGGCCGCCATCGAACTGGTCGCCGATGTCGCCACCGCCGCCCGTCGATTCGGTCACGGTGCCGACGAGGTTGTCGTAGTCATTGAAGAAGCCGATCGCCTCGAAGCCGACCGTTGCCGAGTCATAGCGCACGCCGGCTTCCCAGTTGGTGCTGGTTTCCTCTTCGGCCGAACTGCCGGGGCCGGGCGGGTTGAAGCCACGGTGCACGCCCGCGAGTACCCGCCACTCGTCATTGATGCGGTACAGGGCGCCCATGCCGGGGATGACCGTCGAGACCGAGTTGCGGCGCACCCGCGTCGGGCCTTCTCCGCGCGACGGATCGCTCGTCGAGAAGTCGTTCCTGACAAGCTCGATGTCCTCGTAGCGCACGCCGGGCGTCAGGATCCAGTTGCCGGTGCGGATTTCCGTTGCGACGAACAGTGCGTTGGCCTCGGCCGTGGAGACCCGGTTGGTCTGTGAGCCCGGTGCGCCGTTCGAGGTCAGGACGAGCCGGCCAGCTTCCATGCGGTAGCCGTCCTGCCACTGGAAGCGGTCTTCCTCGTCTTCGTGAACGCGGAAGCCGACATCGAGGTTCACTTCGGTGTCGCCGAAACCGAGATCCCACTCGACCTTGCCCTGGATCCCCTGCGAGTAGTATTCGCGGTTGTTGGCGCGAATCTGCATCGCGTCGTCCGGGCTGGTCTCGCCGCGCAGGTAGCCGAACTCGGTCGCGAACGTCGTCGTGTCCTCGAGGATGCTGGAGAGCCCGACGCCGCCCGCGGACTGCAGCTTGTACCAGTTGCGCTGGAAGTCATTGCGATAGGCCGTCACTTCGCCGCGCCAGTTGCTGTTCTTGGGGTCGATGACGTAGGTGGCCGAGAACTGCTGGTGTTCGCTGTCGAAGACATCGTTCGCCGTCGATGCGTAACGGTCGAAGGGCGTCTGCCCGAAGTCTTCGTCGGAGAGCCCGAGGTAGGTCTCGTCCGAGGTCTGGTCGGTGAAGCCGGCGGTGACCTGCAGCGACTGGAATACGCTGGCTGATGCGTCGGACGAGACCCGGAACTTGGCAAGGTAGTCGCTAATGTCGTAACCGGTGTCGCCACCGACCGGGCCCTGGATGGTCTTGAAGCCGTCGCTCGAGGCCTGCACGGTCTCGATCATCCAGCCGAACCGTTCACCGCTGCCGCCGGCGTTGACGTGGGCGTCCATCGTGTTGAAATCGCCGAAGCGCACGTCGGCGTTTGCGCCGAAGTCGCCGGTCGGGATTGGCGTAGAGACGAGGTTGACCGCGCCGCCCGTCGTGCGGGGCCCAACCGTGATCGACGACGGTCCCTTCAGCACCTCGACAGCGTTCATGCGCCGCTGGGTCGGAAAGTAGTAGGCGGACGGCGAGGAATAGGGCGCCGGCGCAATCAGGATGCCGTCTTCGAGCAGGGCGACACGCGAGCTGCGATCGAGCCCGGAGCCGCGAATGCCGATATTCGGCCGCAGGCCCCAGCCGTCCTCTTCCTGGATATAGACGCCAGGCACGGCTCGCAACACACGCAGGATGTCCGACTGGGCAAACTCGGCCAGCACCTCCGCGTCGATGACGTGGGCCGATCCGGGGACGTCTGAGGCATCGCTGGGTTTGCCAATAATCGTCACTGTATCAATCGCCTGTGTGTCCGCCTCACCGTCGGCGAAAGCCGCAGCGGGAAGCGCGAGCGCCATGGCGGCGGCAATCGCCGTCAGAGCGGGTCGGTGTGTGGTCATGGGATTCCTCTGCGTAAGACCGGTACCTTGGCGGCGACGTTATTAGAAATGATAATGATTCGCAACTACGTGATTCTACCTAGGGGCATCTGCTTTAGACGCTGCGCCGGCACCGTGACGGCCGCCTCATGGCCGCTGTGTCCTGGCGCACAGAACCCCCTGTGATCCCCGGCCTGCAACCGGCAGTCACTTCGTGGCACCATTGCGGGCGTAACGAGGGGACGCGCCACGCCATGAGTGACATGTCGCGACGGCTCCTGATCGTCGAGGACGATCCGGGGCTCTTGAACCAGCTGAAATGGTGCTTCGAGGATTACGAGGTCTTCACGGCCGAGGACCGGGAGTCCGCCGTGGCCGAGCTGCGCCGCCACGAACCCATGGTGGTCCTGCAGGACCTCGGGCTGCCGCCGAACCCCGAAGGCGTCGAGGAGGGTTTCGCGACGCTCAAGGACACGCTACGCCTCGCACCGCATACCAAGGTCATTGTCGTCACCGGCAACGGTGACCAGCGAAACGCCCTGACGGCTGTTGCCGAAGGCGCCTACGACTTCTACGAGAAGCCCGTCGATACCGACACGCTGAAGCTGCTCGTCGATCGGGCTTTTAATATCTGCGAGCTCGAGTCCGAGAATCGTCGCCTCGCGAACCAGGTCAACGAATCACCGCTCGACGGGATCGTCGCGGCCAGCGAGGCCATGCTGGCGGTCTGCCGGATGATCGAGAAGGTGGCGCCGACGGACGTGACGACGCTACTGCTCGGCGAGTCGGGGACCGGCAAGGAGCTCTTGTCGCGAGCGATACACAAGCTGTCGGCGCGCAAGGACGGCAACTTCGTCGCAATTAACTGCGCCGCCATCCCGGAGAACCTGCTCGAGTCCGAACTCTTCGGTCACGAGAAGGGTGCGTTCACGGGTGCACACAAGCAGACGATCGGCAAGGTCGAGGTCGCCAACGGCGGCACGCTGTTCCTCGACGAGATCGGCGACATGCCCATGCCACTGCAGGCCAAGCTCTTGCGCTTCCTGCAGGAACGCGTGATCGAACGCGTTGGCGGGCGCCAGGAGATCCCGGTGGACGTCCGCGTGGTCTGCGCTACCAACCAGAATCCGGAGACGCTGATCAAGGAAGGACTCTTCCGCGAGGACCTCTACTACCGGATCGCTGAAATAACGATCAACATCCCGCCGTATCGCGACCGCGAGGAAGGCAGGCTCATCCTCGCGCGGACGCTCCTGCAGAAGTATGCGAAAAAACAGAAGCGTGCAATCAACGGCTTCAGCGACGACGCAATGCAGGCAATCGAAGCCTATTCCTGGCCTGGCAACGTCCGCGAGCTCGAGAACAAGATCAAGAGCGCGGTGATCATGGCTGACGGCAAGTTCGTCACGGCTGCTGACATGCAGCTTGCACCTGGCGAGGGTGCGCAGGATGACCTGAATCTTCGCGAGGTCCGTCATCGCGCCGAGTCGAAAGCGATTCGAGTTGCTTTGACGAAGAGCTACGGCAACATCTCGAAGGCGGCCGAATTGTTGGGCATAACCCGTCCCACCCTGTACGACCTGCTCAATAAACACGGCCTGTCGGCCGAAGGGTACTCCAAGAAGGCGGTGTAGGCCGCGATTCGGCCAAGAGGACCCCAAGAGCACCACTGTAGGAGCGGCTTTGAAGCCGCGACCACGCAGGTACCAGAGTGCACACCTCAGTCGCGGCTTCAAAGCCGCTCCTACAAGGCGCTGTTCCAGTCTGCGCTGGCTCTAGCGACTCTTGAACTGATCCGGGTTGAGATCGTGCCGCGAAAGGAGCTTGTAGAAGTCGGTTCGATTGCGCTTCGCAAGCCGCGCGGCCTGGCTGACGTTACCCATCGTTATCTGCAGGATTTGCGACAGGTAGTTGCGCGTGAACTCGTCGCGGGCGTCAGAGAAGCTCAAGAGCTTGCCGGCATGCTCGCCGAGGCTCTGTTGCACGAGCTCGGCGCTGATGACGGGCGAGCGGGACAGGGCGACGTTCTGGCGGACGACGTTGTAGAGCTGGCGAATGTTGCCCGGCCATTCGGCCATGACCAGCATTTCGACGGCCTCGGGCGCGTATACCTTGCGCTCCTGCTCCGATTCTTCGGCGATCCTCGTCAGGAAATGTGCAACGAGTAGCGGGATATCTTCCCGTCGCTCATTGAGCGATGGAATCCGGATATTGACGACATTGAGGCGGTAATAGAGATCCTCGCGGAACTCGCCGTCGCCCATCATCGTCTGCAGATCGCGGTGCGTCGCCGAGATCACGCGCACGTCGACCTCGAGTGCCTCTGTGCTGCCGACCGGCCTGACCTGGTTCTCTTGCAGGACACGCAGCAGCTTAACCTGCAGTCGCATCGGCATGTCGCCGATTTCGTCGAGCAGCAGCGTGCCGCCCTCGGCTGCCTGGAAGAGTCCCTTGTGTGAGCGCGTGGCGCCCGTAAACGCTCCTTTCTCGTGACCGAAGAGCTCGGACTCGAGAAGGTTCTCGGCCATTGCCGAGCAGTTGATGGCAACGAAGGGTTTGTCCGCGCGCGGGCTCGCGTTGTGAATGGCTCGTGCGAGCAGTTCCTTGCCGGTGCCCGATTCGCCATTGATGAGGACACGCGCGTCGGTCGCGGCAACCATCTTGGCCTGGTTCAGAATCTCCTTCATCGCTTGATTGCGTGTGATGATCTCTGCGGCCCAGCCTTCGTCGATGTCGACTGAACCGGAGACGCGCAGCGCTTTCTCGACGGTCGCCATGAGCTCGTCTTTGTCGATAGGTTTGGTCAAAAAACCGAAGGCGCCGCTTTGCGTCGCGGACACCGCATCAGGAATGGTGCCGTGCGCCGTAATGATCACGACACGAAGGCCCGGTGAACGGCTCTGTAGCTCCTTCAGAAGCCCGATGCCGTCCATCTTGTCCATACGCAGGTCGGTAATGACGAGGTCCGGCGTGAAGCGCCCAACGACGCTCAGCGCCTTCTGTGCGGACTCGACGGCCTCGATCTCGTAGCCCTCCGCGCGGAGGCGGATGCTCAACAGGCGCAGAAGTCCCGGGTCGTCGTCGACGAGCAGGATGCGCCCTGCGGTTTGTGCTTGCGGGTGGCCCATGCGATTTAACGATAATGCGAGTAAGAGGAGGAAGGGTAGTGCGTGAGGCACGGTCGGGCAAGGGAATGGGTCACAGCTGCGTAGCCTGATTTGCCCCCGATAGGCCGGACAAGCGCCTTGTAGGAGCGGCTCTGGAGCCGCGACTGCGATGTGCTATCGGGCATCGGACCAGTCGCGGCTTGAAAGCCGCTCCTACAAGGCGCTGTTTAAGCCTCGGCCGAGAGGCCGTCAGGGGTTCGGCGCTTCCTGATCGCGCATCGACTGCTCGATCGACGTGATCGCCTCGAGCTTTTGCTCGGCATCGGTGAGCTGGTCACGCAGGCGGCGGTTTTCGGCTTCGACGTTGGCCAGCCGCTGGTTGATGGCCTGTTCCTGGGTGCGCTGCGCGCGCGAGGAACTCGCCCGCAGGCGTCGCGCCTCCGACTCGAGCACGATGCGTTCCTCGACGGCCTTGAGCGATATTTGCGCCAGCGCAATCTCGGACTGGGTCATGAGCGGCGCCTGCGCGAGGATCTCCCTGAGCATGCTCTGCGCCGTTTGCGGATCGGATTCGGGATGGCCGGGGGCGGCCAGCACGAGCGCATAGCGCAGGTTGGTCGACGGGTTCGGAGTGAGCTGTGACGCCGCTCGGGCGTCAGCAAAGATTTCGGCCTGGCGTGCCGGATCGCCGGAGGCGATGTCGGCAAGGTCAGACAAGTACTCGTTGACGTCAGGCGCGCCGAGGATGACCTCTGCGTTCGACGACGATGACCCGTCGCGGCCAATGTCGTCCAGCCAGCTCTTGGTCTTCGCACAACCCGCAAGCGCAACGACGACGACCAGCATCGCGGTGCTTTTCAAGCTGCGTGTTGTCATCGCTTTATGCATTCGCTGCCAACTTCTGTTCCGTGATCCCGCGATGCTGCGGGATCGAAATCCTGAAATGTGCGCCCGGAAACTCTTTCGTGTTGACGAGTTCGACGGCACCGTCGTGGGCCTGCACGCACTCGAGCACGACTGACAGGCCAATGCCCGTCCCGGCGACGAATCCTCCCTGTTCCCGACGCCCCTGGAAGAACGCCTCGAAAATCCTTGGCTGCTCTTCCTTCGGAATGCCGGGCCCCGTGTCGGCGAACTCGAGGTCGAAACCCCGCTCCGTGCGCCGCGCACGAATTGTGACGTACCCGCCCTTGGGCGTGAACTTGATCGCATTCGATAACAAATTATCCAGCACGGTACGGATTTTTTCGCGATCCGCGTTCACAATTATGTCTTTTACATCAAGCCTTAGCTGCACGTGTGCGGCCTTGAGGGCGAGACGTTGTTCCTTCGCAACCGAGATTACGAGTGCCCGCAGCGGGAAGTCCGACAGCGTAAGTACCTCGCTCTTTGCCTGCCATGCGCTGAAGCTCAGGAGATTCTCGATGAGCTGCTGCAGCTTCATCCCGTTGAGCCGAAGTATGTCGGCGACCTCGCGCTGCGACGTCGACAGTTCGCCGACCGTGCCGTCGAGAAGGAGCTCGGTGCCTTCGCGAATGCTTGCCAGTGGTGTTTTGAGCTCATGCGACATTTGCCGGAGGAACTTGTTTTTCTCCTGCGCTAGTTCGAGAAGCCTGACTCTTAGCCACTCGAGCTGGCGACCGAGGCGTTCGAGGTCCGACGGACCCTTGACCTCGATGGGCTGCGCAAATCCGCTTTCGCCGAGCTGGTGTATTGCGGCGTCGATCTGGCGGATCGGCTTTGCGACCAGCACGGTGAAGATCAGGACGAGGAACAGCGTGCCCGGCACGAGCGCCGCGACTTGCCAGGCCGATATGCGCTGCGCATCGTTGATGCTCTCTTTGAGCGCAAACAACTCGTCGTCGACGTAGCGGATGATTGTGCGCGTCAGGTCCGTCGTCTTCTGCCGGACCATAGGGAACATTGCGATGGCGGCCTCGGCGTTCTCGGCGCTTACCCCGGGATTCTCGAGTGTTGCGACAATGGTGCGCGTGTCGTTCCTGATCGAGTCGAGCACCGGCTCGACACCGGCACGAATTGCGAGCGGCCGAACGCCCTCGATCCGCCGGTTGATCATCCGGTAGTCCTGCTGCATGAGCGACAGGCTTTCTTCACTACGCAGCAGCTCGAACTGGCGTGCCGTGCGTTCGAGCGCGTTGAGGTTCTCGACGACGAGCCGGTTATTCTCGGCGGCAGCGACGCCCGTGGTCACGAGCGCCTCGCTTTGTGCCGCCAGCCGGTCGAGATTCAGGAGCGCCCAGACGACAGCGACGAGCAGCGGCAGCGCCACGAGCCCGAAGCCGAGCAGGATCAGGCCGTTGAGCGAGCGTGGGCGGCGGAACTTCATACCAACAGTCTAGCATCGGACGTCAGGCGGCCCAGTAAGCGCTCGGGTCTCCTGCGGCGATTTTTCTTTCCCAGGCGAGCGAGGTCCGGACGATCGTATCGAGGTCGTCGAACCGGGGCTGCCAGCCGAGGACGTCGTGAATCTTGTCGACGGCTGCCACGAGCTCCGGTGGGTCGCCGGGCCGTCGAGCCTCTTCGACAACATTGAGCGGCTTGCCGTGGGCCGCCTCAACCGCGCGTAGCACCTCGCGAACACTGTAGCCGTGGCCATAACCCGCGTTGAGCGTCGTCGATGCACCACCGCGACGGAGGTAAGTGAGGGCATCGATATGCGCAGTCGCAAGGTCTTCGACGTGTATGTAGTCCCGTAAACAGGTGCCATCCGGTGTCGGATAGTCGGTGCCGAACATGTAGATTTGCGGTCGCTTGCCGACGGCGTGCTCGCAGGCCACCTTGACGAGCAGCGTCGCTTTGGGCGTCGACTGGCCGATCGTGCCGTTCGGGTCGCAGCCAGCGACGTTGAAATAGCGTAGGGCGACGTAGCTCGGACCGCCGGCAATTTCGAGATCGCGGAGCATCCATTCAGTCATCAGTTTCGAGCTGCCGTAAGGGTTGATCGGCGCCGTCGGCGAGTCTTCTCGTGCCTTCGGTCCTTCCGGTTCGCCGTAGACGGCCGCTGTCGACGAGAAAACGACGTGCTTGACACCATGGCGGTGAGCAACCTCGAGCAAGGTGCGGCTCGACGCTGTGTTGTTGCGGTAGTATTTCAGCGGATCGGCAACCGATTCGGGGACGACGGTGTGCGCCGCGAAGTGCATTACCGTGTCGGGCTTGTGATCGTCGAAGAGTGATTCGAGTAGCGCCTCATCACCCGTGTCGCCGATGACGAGCTCCCCGGACGTCACGGCGGCTTCGAAACCCGTTGAGAGATTATCCAGGGTCACAACGGCTTCGCCGCGCTCGCCGAGCTGGCGGACGACGTGCGAGCCGATATAACCGGCGCCGCCGGTAACCAGTATCTTTTTTCTTGTCATGGATTTGCCTGTGTCGATGCTGACTAGCCCGAAAATAGTATTCGCATTTATGTGAACCCTGCGACGGTTTCACACTCCGAGTTTAGCAATACTGTTACGCCAAAAGTCGGACCTGGATCGCACAAAATTATGTGAGACCGGTGTTCGACTGTCGCCAAACAGGGACGCTCAACCCCCTGTTTTGGTTAGGTTTTGGGACGTACACTTCGTGCAGACAGGGCAAACGCTGTTTCAGGGCTGAAACAGTAGCGCCCGGAATCAGCGCCGGCGGTCACGCCGCCTAGGGCAGGCGAAACAAGGGAGCGCTTCGTGAGCGACAAGCAAGCAAGGAACGCGCGCGCCGGCATGGCGACGCTCGCAAGAATCCTCGGGCTCGTGGTCACCAGCGCCGCGCTTGCCGCCTGTGGTGGCAGTAATTCGTCCGAGCCAGCGCCGCCGAGCGGCTCCGAGCCGCCACCGTCGCCGGTCCCGCCGCCGCCACCGCCGCCGCCACCGCCGCCACCACCGCCACCACCGCCTCCGGCCCCGGTGCCAGGCACCGTGACCGTGGCGGGTGACCTGCAGTACGAATTCGTTCCGCCGAACCCCAACTGCCAGGGACTCGACTTTGCCGGCGCGTTCCTGCGACCGATTCGCGGTGCGACGGTCGAAGTACTCGATGCCTCGAGCGACGCCGTGCTGGGCTCTGCGGCGTCTGACGGCACGGGGCGCTATACCGTGACCGGGATTCCCGAGAACACTCAGATCAGCGTTCGCGTTCGCGCCGAGCTGAAGGAAGGGCTGGGCGCCGTCGACTGGGATGTGGAGGTACGAGACAATTTCGTGCCCGGCGGCAGTGACGACGACAACCCCGGCAACCCCCCGTTCCGCGACGGTCCGCTCTACGTTCTCGACGCCGGTACGTTCGATTCGGGCACCGGCATGCTCGAGGTCGACCGCGTAGCCGATTCCGGCTGGGACGCCGGGCTGGGAGCGTTCACGGGGCCGCGTGCCGCGTCGCCGTTTGCTGTGCTCGATGCGATCTACTCGGGCATGACCTTCATTGCGAGCGTCGACCCGACTGTCGACTTCGACCCGCTCACGGCCTACTGGAGCGTCAACAACAAGCTCATAACGGCGGGTGACCTCGACGTCTCGGCCGGCGAGCTGACCGCTTCCTTCTACCGCACCGGCGTCCGCGAACTGTTCCTGACCGGCGATGCCGACACGGATCTCGAGGAGTGGGACGACCACGTCATCGTCCACGAGTGGGGGCATTACTTCGAGGATACGATCTCGCGGTCCGACTCGATTGGCGGCCCGCACGCGATCGGCGACCGCCTCGACGCGCGCCTCGCCTGGGGTGAAGGCTGGGCGACCGCGTTTGCCGGCATGGCACTGGACGAGCCCCTTTACTGCGACACGGGCCCGGCTGGCGCCAACTCGGGCTTCGGCATTGGCGCCGAAGATGGCAGTTTCGACGCGCGCGGCTGGTACGACGAGATCTCGGTCGTGCGCTTCCTCTATGATCTTTACGACAGCGGTACCGAGACCAATCGCTTCGGTGCCCCGGTGCCGGGTGCCGACGACATTGCGCTGGGCTTTGCGCCGATCTACAACACCATGGTGGGCGCACAGGCCAACACCGAGGCCTTCACGACCATCTTCAGCTTCGCGACGGAGTTGCGCACCGCGTTGAACGCGAGTGACGCCGCCGAACTCGATGCCCAGCTCCAGCGCGAGGACATGACGCCCGGCTTTGATATCTGGGGCAACGGCGAGAGCAACAACGCTGACAATGGCCAGGATGTGTTCCCGCTGTACATCGATGTGCCGGTCGACAGCGGTGCTACCGAAGTGTGCACGAACGACAGCTTCGATCGCTTCAACAATGCGCCCGAACGCACTGGCAACAAGCTGGCGCAGCGGCGCTACCTGCGCTTCACTGTCCCGGCGCTCGACACCTACGAGTTCCGCATCACGACAACCACGGACATCGGCATCCCCGATGATCTCGGCAACCCGAACGATCAAAGCGACCCGGACCTGTTCGTCTTCCAGCGTGGCGCGCTCGTCGCCTTCGGCGTGAGCGGCGTGGCCAACGAGGAGGTTTTCGACAGCCAGAACCCGTTGCCTGCCGGTCAGTACCTGGCTGACCTGAGCGAGTTCCGCTACCGCGACCCGAATACGCCCGCGGCGTTCCCGGAGCGGGTTTGTTTTGATGTTTCGATCACCCGGAACTAGGCTTACGCCACGATGGATATGACGATGACGCAACCCGTTCGCTCCACGCTCACCCTTGCCGCCGTCGCGGCGGCGATTCTTGGCCTTGCTGGCTGCGGTACGGCCGACGACGCAGCGGAGCTCACGGCTAACCAGAAGGCCGCGATCAGCGATGACCTGCCGGTCAGCCCGGGCGGCCCGGTGAAAATCAGCCACGCCGTCATCGGTACGCCGATCGTCGGCCAGCCGCTCACGATCGACCTGAGCTTCCTGTCGACGCGCGGTACCGAGCCCCTCGTCGTCAAGTACCGGGCGAATGACGTCACGGCGCTCGACTTCCCGACCCAGCAGGTCCAGTCGGCCACGGTCATGCCCGACGCAGAGTCGCTGACTGCGGCGCAGCAGGTGACCGTGATTCCGCAGCGCGAAGGCCGCATCTACCTCAACGTGGCCGTTGGCGTGGAATCGGATATCGGCACGTCGTCGACGGTCATGGCCATCCCGATCCAGGTGGGCGAGGGCCCGCGCGCCTTCGAGGAAAACGGCACGCTCGAGACCGACGCCGACGGCAACCCGATCCGGGTGCTGCCGTCGCGCGAAGAGTAGGGCGACACGCCTGCATCGATACGGCGCCTTTAAGGAGCGGCATTGCAGCCGCGACTGCGGTGTACTCACCGCCTGCAAACCATTCGCGGCTCGAGAGCCGCTCCTACAGCAGGTTCGTTCCGGCATCTGAACAGTGCCTTGTAGGAGCGGCTTTGAAGCCGCGACCCTGCGATCTCCCCGATATTCACCGATTGCCCGGTTGATGCACGACGCTTGGAACGCGCCCGGGATTATGTCCACAACTGTGATCTACACAACAAAACAGACACTTACCCCGCTCTAGGACAAAAAACCGGGAAAAATTTCCCGAAATTTCTTCCAGAATCTGCGGTACGTCACAGACGTCCTTGTCCGCAATGCCTAAGGTTAATAACGCTGGCGGGAGACCGATTCGCGACGGTCGCCGGCGATACTGCGACATCGCAACAGAGTGCGGCATGGACAAGGATCTCAGGGACAAGATCAGGGAAGCCACGGAGGGGTCGGACGCAGCAGGCGGCGACTTCATCGAGCTGTTGCGTCTCGTCGATGCGCACTACGACCGCATGGAAGCCACAATTTCCGAGACCCTGAGCGCACGTTCCCTGACGGCTACCACGCCCATCGAGGTCATCTTCGACAGCGTCACCGACGCGCTGCTTTCGGTGGATGCCGCAGGCACCATCCGCATCTGCAACCAGGTGACGGCGCGCTACTTCGACATCGACAAGGACAAGCTGATCGGCGCGCCGATCTCGACGCTCCTGCCGGACGCCACTGGCACTGCGCTTACGGGCTTCCTCGAACCCTACATGTCAGCGCTCGACGCCACGCACTTCGAACGTTCCGGTGGCGAGGTGCGGGCGCGTCGCTCCGACGGCAGCGAGTTCGTTGCCGAGATCAACGCGAGCCGCATCGACAGCAAGGACGGCGAGGTGTTCGTGATAACGCTTCGCGACGTCACCGAGCGCAAGGAAGCCGAGAACACCCTGCGCGAGAACGAGGAGCGCTATCGCGCACTGGTCGAGAACGCGCCCGAAGCCATCGTCGTCCTCGACGTGGACAAGAACCGCTTCATCGACGCCAACGACAAGGCCTGCATGCTCTTCAACCTGTCGCGTGCGCGGCTCATGACTGTTGGCCCCGAGGCGATCAGTCCGAACACCCAGCCGGACGGCACGCCGTCGTTTGGCGTGCGCCGCGGCTGGATCGACAAGGCGCTGGACGGCGAGCACCCGACCTTCGAATGGCTGCATCGCGACTCGGACGGCCGCGAGTTCCCCTGCGAGGTCCGCTTCAGCCGGCTGCCTGACGGCAAGCGGCGACTGATTCGCGTGACAATCACGGACATCAGCGAGCGCAAGCGCAACGAGACGCTCGGCTATGCCCAGAACAAGGTGCTCGAAATGATCGCGGGCAGCACGCCCTGCGACCGGACGCTGCGCGCCATTTGCCGCTTCGTCGAGCGTATAGGCGACGGCCTCAGGTCCTCGATCATGCAGTTCGACCAGACCGGCAAGACGCTGTCCGTCAGCGAAGCCCCGAGCCTGCCGGACGACTTCCGGCTGGCGCTCGATTTCGTGCCAGTGTCGGCCAGCAGCATTACCTGCGGCGCTGCGATTGCCAACGGCCACGATCGCATTGTCGCCGACGTTGCCCGCGAGAGCGGGTGGGCGCCGCACATCGACCTGCTCGAGAAGCACAACGTAAAGGCGGTCTGGTCGTTCCTGATCAATGGTGCCGTGGGTCGCGTCATCGGGACGCTCGACGTGTATGCCGACGAGTCGCGCGCGCCGACCACCGACGAGCTCGACAAGCTGTCGCGCATGGCGCGGCTCGCCGGCATTGCCATCAAGCGCGAGCAGGACGAGCTCAGGCTGCGCTCGAGCGAGGCGCGCTATCGGGGGCTGTTCGAGAACGTCATCGACGGCGTCTATATTGCGTCGCGCGACGGCGACCTGATTACGGCCAATCCGGCGCTGGTCGAAATGCTCGGCTACGACACCGTCGATGAACTCAAGGCCGTCGGCCGAACGCCCATGCTCTACGTCAACCCGGTGGATCGCGAACGGGTTCTCGCGCGCCTCGAAGTGGAGGGCGTCGTACGGAACTTCGAGTACCGGCTCCGGCGCCGCGACGGTAGCGAGATCGTCGTGCTCGAGAACGCCCGCGCCGTGTACGACGACAAGGGCAACCTGATTGCTCATGAAGGCACGATCTCCGATATCACCGATCGCAAGGTGGCCGAGACACGTATCTTCGAAGAGAAGGAGCGAGCGCAGGTCACGCTGCAGTCGATCGGTGATGGCGTCATCACGACCGATGCAGAGGGTCGTATCGATTACATCAACCCGGTGGCGTCGGATCTGACGGGTTGGGACATGCGCAGCGCTCGTGGCCGACCGGTCACCGAGATCATGACGATCATCAATGAGCACACGCGCGCGACCGTCGACAACCCGGTCGTGACCTGCCTCAAGGAAGGCCGCGTGATTGCACTGGCGCAGAATTCGATCCTGATCACGCGCAAAGGCGAGGAAATACCCATCCAGGACTCGGCCGCGCCGATCCGTGACCGCATTGGCAACATCATCGGTTCGGTCATGGTGTTCCACGACACGAGCAACGAGTCGCGGCTGTTCCGCCAGCTCTCGTACCAGGCATCGCATGACGCGGTGACGGGCCTCGTCAATCGCAATGAGTTCGAGAACCGGCTCATGGCGGCGATCGACGAGCTCAAGACCGAGGGCCGGGGTACGCACGCCCTCCTGTACATCGATCTCGACCAGTTCAAGGTAGTGAATGACACCTTCGGCCACGCGGCTGGCGACGAATTATTGCGGCAGCTTTCCGAACTGATCCAGACCCGAATCCGCTCGACCGACGAGTTCGCGCGCCTCGGCGGCGACGAGTTTGCCGTGCTCCTCGAGCGCTGCAACGAGAACGGGGCCATGGAGACGGCCGAGTCGATCCGCGATGCGATCGAGGGTTATCGCTTCGAATGGCAGGAGTCGTTTACGACCATCCGCTGCTCGATCGGCGTCGTTATCGTCGATCAAGAGGCCGAGGACGTGGGCAGCGTCATGAGTTCGGCCGACGTCGCCTGTTACTCGGCCAAGGACATGGGTCGCAACCAGGTGCACCTGTACGAGGACAGCGATGCCTCGCTGCGCCACGAGGAGATGAAGTGGGTGTCGCGCATTACGAGCGCCGTCGAGGAAGACCGCTTCGAGCTCTTTTTTCAGCCGATCATCGGCATTGGTGACGAGGACGGCAAGAGCCGCGGCCACTATGAGCTGCTCCTGCGAATGAAGGATGAGGACGGCGAGATCATTGGTCCTGACCAGTTCATTCCCGCGGCCGAGCGCTACAACCTCATGTCGACGCTCGACCGCTGGGTCATCCATAAAGCGCTGACCGAGCTTGCCGATCGAGAGGGCGAGGGCGAGGCGCGTTACACGCTCGCAATCAACCTGTCGGGCACCTCCCTGAGCGAAGACCGCTTCCTGCGTTTCGTCATCGACGAACTCGAGCGCCACCAGCTGCCGCGCGGCGCGATCTGCTTCGAAATCACCGAAACTGCGGCGATCTCCAGCCTGTCCCGGGTCGTGCATTTCATGCAGACGCTGAAGAAGCAGGGTTGCCTGTTCTCGCTGGATGATTTCGGCAGCGGACTGTCGTCGTTTACCTATCTCAAGAACCTGCCGGTCGACTACCTGAAGATCGACGGCCAGTTCATCCGCAACGTCGTCGACGATTCGGTCGACGAAAGCATGGTCAAGGCAATCCGCGAGGTAGGCCACGCCATGGGGATCCAGACGATTGCGGAGCGCGTGGAGACCAAGCAGGTACTCGACAAGCTCGGCGCGCTCGGCGTCGGCTTCGCCCAGGGCTATTACATCGCCCGGCCGGCGTCGGTGCAGAGCTTCGAGCCCTGGGGCAAGAGCCGTGAGACGCTCTCCGCCTGAGGCAGACTGGGGGTCCGGCAGGCTCCGGGGTGGCCCGGTAGGTACATCTCGCAGGCTGGCGTTTGCGAGGTAATTGGGTACACTCGAAGCACGTATTTCTGCACGGTTCCGCATGCTCCAGGGCAACGCTCTCAACTCGATCACGACCTTACTGGCCCCCGACGAGCCGCCCCCGTTCGTCGTTATCAACCCGGTCATCGAGAAACCGATACTGCTCGTCTGCGACCACGCGGCCTGCCGCTTCCCGACCTCGCTGGGCGATATGGGCCTCGACCCCTTCGCCAGGCGTTGCCATCTCGCCATCGATATTGGCGCAGGGTCGCTGACTGAATCGCTGGCCGAGAGTCTCGGCGTCACGGCGGTGCTCGCGCAGTACTCGCGGCTTGTCGTCGACTGCAACCGGGACCTGCTCGATGCGAGCGCGTTCCTCGAGTTCGGCGATGGCATCTACGTGCCCGGCAATCACAATCTCAGCAAGGAGCACCGGGAACTGCGGGCGGATGCAATCTACTGGCCGTATCACGCGGCCGTCGATGCGCAGGTCAGCCGGCTCATGGCGTTGGGCCCGAAACCGGCGCTGGTATCGATCCACAGTTTCACGCCGGTGTTGAACGGCATAGCCCGGCCGTGGCAAATCGGCGTGCTCTGGGACAAGGACGAAAGCCTCAAGGAGATCTTCCTCGAGGGTTTCCGCGGCGCTGGCTACCTGACGGGCGATAACGAGCCGTACTCCGGCAAGGCGCCGGCCGACTATACGGTCGACCATCATGGCGAAGACAACGACCTGCCGTGTCTCGGCATCGAGATTCGCCAGGATCTCATCGGGACGCCCGAGGGTGTGGAGCGCATCGCAGCGGTCATGCACGACATTATTGCCTCGATTCCGGGTCGTCTCGGTTACAACGGCCAGCGGATTTCCGCCTGACGACGCGCTGGAATAAGAACGTACAAGAAGACCCCGTCGAGGGTCCTCTACAAGGGGAGCAAGACCGTGAAGAAGTCCGAGCCGCCGTTCACGATCGGCGTTGAAGAGGAATACCTGCTGGTCGATCGCGACACGCGAGCACTCATCGTCGATCCGCCCGAAGAGCTGATGAACGACGCCGAGAAGGTTCTCGGCGGCCAGGTAACCAACGAACTCCTGCAGTCGCAGATCGAGATTGGCACCAAGGTGTGCAACAACATCAAGGAGGCCCGCGAGGAAATTGTTCGCTGCCGATCGGCCGTCGTCGAGGTCGCGTCGAAGTACAACCTGGCGCCGATTGCGGCATCGACGCATCCGTTCTCGAACTGGCGCGAACAGAAGCAGACGGCCAAAGACCGCTACACGGCGCTGACGATCGAGATGCAGGCCGCCGCTCGACGCCTGTTGATCTGCGGCATGCACGTGCACGTCGGGATAGATCGCGACGAGCTGCGCATCGATCTCATGAACCAGCTCGCGTACTTCCTCCCGCACCTGCTCGCGCTGTCGTCCTCGTCGCCGTTCTGGGAGGGGAACGATACGGGCTTGAAGAGCTACCGACTGACCGTGTTCGACGCGCTGCCGCGGACGGGCCTGCCGGAGCGCTTTGTCAGCTGGTCAGAGTACCAGCGACACATTCGCATCATGGAGGAGGCTGGCCTCATCGAGGATTCGACGCGGATCTGGTGGGATCTGCGCCCCAGCGCGAAATTCCCGACGCTCGAGACGCGGGTCATGGACGTCTGCACAAGGCTCGATGACTGTATCTGCCTGGCGGCGATTCTCGTCTGCATCATGCGCATGCTGTATCGGCTGCGCTGCTCCAACCAGCGCTGGCGGCTGTATACCCCCATGCTGATCCAGGAGAACCGCTGGCGGGCGATGCGCTACAGCTTCGACGAGGGCCTGATCGACCTCGCGAAGGGCCAGGTGATTCCCTTCGACCAGCTGCTCGACGAGATCCTCGCGCTAATCGCCGAGGATGCGGAGGAACTCGACTGTGTCGAGGAGGTCAGTCACGCCCGCGACATCCTGACACGTGGCACGAGCGCGCATCGGCAGCTCAAGACCCTCGAGATTGAGCAGGCCGCCGGCGCCAGCAAGGAAGACGCGCTCAAGGCAGTCGTGGATCGACTGATCGAGGATACGACGCACGGTTTGTAGCCTGGGTTTACGCCCTGCGTTCGAAAAGCGCCTAATTTGAACGGCGCCTTGTCCGTACTGCGCATTGCTCGAAACAGTGCCTAATGTAAACGGCGCCTTGTCCTTACTGCGCATTGCTCGAAACAGCGCCTAATGTAAGCGGCGCCTTGTCCGTACCGCGCATTGCTCGAAACAGCGCCTTGTAGGAGCGGCTTTCAAGCCGCGACTGCGACACACGTACGGCCTGCGAACCAGTCGCGGCTTGAAAGCCGCTCCTACAAGGCACGTTTCCGGCTGCGCCGCCAGCCGGGCCCGGCCGCGTCGTTATGCGGCCTGGGTCTCAGACTGTTCTGAGGCTGGCCGCTACCATCGCGTTATGTCCTGTCATGCTGACATTCCTCTGTCCGTGGTTTGCTGATGCCTGCCCTCCTGGAGTCCAGCCTGCCCATGGTCTTCGCGATTGCGTCGACGGTGTATCTCGGCCTCGCGGTGTTCGTATCGCGATCGTCGCCGCAGAGCATCATCGGCTTCTTCCTGTTCCTGCTCGGAATCATGGTGGCCGGTTCGGCGTTCTCCTACGGGACGACCGACCCGACCTTCTATGGCATTGGCCGGGCACTGAGTTTCTTTGCCTCGGGTTTCATCCCGGTGGCGTTTTACTCGATCTATCGCCAGTACACGGTCGGTCCTGCCGGGCCGATTACGATCGCCATTCTCTCGACCATTCCGATCGCCACGACGGCGCTGGCGCTCACCAACGGCCTGCACGGCATGATCTGGACGGAGCTTGCGGGCGGGGGGTTCTCGGCGGTTACCGATAGCTGGTGGTTCCGCAACGTCCATGCGCCGTATTCCTATGGCCTCTTCGGCATTTCGGTGCTTGCACTCGCCGGTCGGCTGTCCAGTATTGCGGCGGCCCATCGCATCAAGATTCTCGTCTTGCTGATCTGCGCGACATTCCCGTTCGCGGGCAGTATTGCGAACACCTTTCTTGGCGTCGGGCCGATCGAATTCCCGGTCCTGACCTCCTCGCTGGTACTGCTGCTACCGATCTATGCCTACATCAGCCTGTCGCTTCGCGTCTTCGAGTTCAGTCCGCTGGCGTACCCGGTGCTGTTCGATCACGTCCGCGATCCGATCTTCGTGCTCGACAACGACCAGCGCATCGTTTGCGTCAACAAGCGTGCAGGTGATCTGCTCGGCGCGCCTGAGCGCGAGCTCTTGGGCCAGCGATTGTGGGAAGATTTTCCGGAGGCGCGTCGCGTCCTGAACCAGGCCCGCGAACTCGATATGACCCAGACCCTGACGCTCGATACGGAGTGCATCTATGAGGTGTCGGTGTCCCCCCTGACCGATGCGCGCGGACATGTGCAGGGCAGCGTTGTCGTCTGCCGCGACGTCACCGAGCGACGCAATGCGCTCGCGCAGCTTGCCGAAAGCGAGCATCAGATCCGCACGCTGATCGAAACCTCTTCGAACGGGATACTCCGTTTTTCCCGCGACTACGGTGACGAGCGTCGGCGCTTCCGCTGCGTGTTTGCCAATCGCTCGGCCGAAAAGTTCCTCGGCGGCGACCGCGACACGCTGATCGGCATGCCGCTCGACAAGATCGGTCAGTTGAATCCCGAGCGGCTGCTCGAGCACTTCGATGCGTCCGACGAAGTCACGACTCAGCTCAACTTCGAAGTGGCTGACGCACGCTCCGAAACCGATGGCTGGTTCCGAATCGTCGGCGAGCCGGTTGGCAACGGCGACTTCTCAGTGACGCTCGTCGACATTACGCAGCGCAAGCGCACCGAGCACAAGATGATGGCAGATGCGCTGCGCGATCCGCTGACGGGGATTCTTAATCGTCGCGGCTTCGAGAAGTCGGCGAACGATGCACTCCGGGCCTGCGGGGAGGGCGCGGTGCTCTACCTTGATCTCAATCAGTTCAAGTCGATCAATGACGGCTTCGGTCACCATGCCGGTGACGCGCTGCTGAAGGCCTTTGGTCACCGACTGGAGTTCTGTCTCCGGCCGGCCGACGTGCTTGGCAGGCTTGGCGGCGATGAATTCTCTATCGTGCTGCCCGGCGTGTCGATCGAGGACGCCAAGCACGTTGGTGAGCGACTGGTTGCAGCCGCGTCCGAGCCCTACATCATCGAAGGTGATGAAATCCTGTGCACGGCCAGTCTTGGTATAGCGCTGGTGCCGAAACACGGCGAGGAGCTCTGGCACCTGATCAGCGTCGCCGACCAGGCGATGTACAACGCCAAGTCGATCAGCGACGCTGATGTGGCCAACGACCGCGCGGCCTATGTCGAGGCGTCCATCGCGTCGTAAAGCTGCCTTGACCGCAACCCGGCCGCGAGCGATGCTCTCGCCCAATTTTGGCCAGGAGGCGCGTCGAGATGATCAATGTGCTTGTCCTTTGCACCGGCAACTCGGCCCGCAGCATTCTCGGTGAAGTGCTGTTCAACGAGCGCGGTGCCGGCCGCATCGAGGCGTCCAGCGCGGGCAGCCAGCCGGCCGGCCGGGTGAACCCGGGCGCGCTCGCGAAGCTCGAGCGCGAGGGTCTGCCTACGACGGGTCTTCGCTCCAAGTCCTGGGACGAGTTTGCCGGCGACGACGGGCAGCACTTCAGCATCGTCATTACCGTGTGCGACAACGCCGCCGGCGAGACCTGCCCGGTGTGGCACGGCAGCCCGGTGCGCGTGCACTGGGGTATCCCTGACCCGGCGATCCAGGGCAGTGACGACGAGATTCGAGCCGCCTTCGATGCCGCCTACGCCGCGCTCGAGCGACGCATCCTCGCTACGCTCGAATTGCCGCTGGAGTCGATGCAGCCCGAGGCGATCAGGAGCGCGCTGTCCGGCATCCACGCGTCCAGCTAGGCCTACGGAACCGGCTGAATCTCGATAACGTTGGGATCCGGTGTCGGCAGCGCAATGAAGGCCAGTGCGTCGCCATTGGCAAGCGTAAAGGCCAATCGTGGTGCGAGCGGCGTCTCTTCGTCTTCCACGGTGATGACGGCTTCATAGTCCCCGGCTGCGAGCGGCACGCGCAGTGGTACGTCGACGAGGCCGAGCTCGAATTCGACGATCGCGTCATCGAGGCTGGCACCCGGCTCGACAATATAGACGTCGACCGCGGCCCGATCCGAGACCGTGTTGAACAGCGAGAAGGTGCCGTAGATCGAGATGGGCCTGCGGTCCCGCTGCAGCAGGCCGCCCCGCTGTTCGCCCGAGATATCGTAGCTGTAAAACTCGTACTTGACGCCTTGCACAACCGTGAAAGTGGATTCCAGCAGCACGACGCCCGTGTTTCCTGTCGGTGTGTAGCGAAGTGTGGTGATACCGCCCGTCGTGAGTACCGGTGGCGTCGTGTCCTTGAAAGGAAGTGCTTCGACAACACGATTGGTCAGAGCCTCGTCGTCGTAGACATCGACGGTATCGAGAATCGGTGAGGCCTGTGTGAACTGGATTGATGGCGAGGAGCGGTTGTCGCGCATCGTCAGCGAGTTGCCGGGCGTAACGGTCGTGGACAGTGCGCGGCCCACGACCGCCGAGTTCTCGTCGGCGGTGCCGTCAAAGAGCGGCAGGATGTAAGCCGATACCGGCGAGTAGCTGATGGAGTTCGACTGGAACAGGATCGTCGCCGGGTCGTCCGGCGGCGTGGCCGTCAGCACATAGTTGCCAGCCGTGTAGTCGACGGGCGGGAGGATCTCGCCATACGCCAGCGTGCCCGCCTTCTCGCCCAGCACCGGGGCCGTGCCCGGTGGAGCGAAATAGACGTCGACCGTGCCGACCGACTCGGCGAGATGCGCAAGCTGCAGCTGGAAGATCGTCTCGCTGCCGTCGAAGAAGCGCTCGGCCGTTTCCCAGGTCAGTATCGTCGGATTCGCGGCGTCCCCCGTGGCAACGAACGTGAAATCACGATCGGCGTCGAGGTTGCGCGTTTCCGTGGCGACGCGCGTGCGCTCGTTATCACCGGCGAACACGATCTCGAAGTTGAAGTTGTACTCGAAGCCGTCGAAGCGCCGCGTACGCGATACGTCGCGATAGTTCATGACATCGCTGTTCGACGGGGACTCCTCGAGCTGGAACACCATGGCCGGCGAATCCGCGATCGCGTTGACCGCGCGAAACGTCCCCCGGCCGTTCGGTTCCGGGAACTGCGATTCCCCCGAACAAGCGACGAGAACCAGTGCCATTAAGGCCGTGAAGACTGTGCGGTGTGTCATGCGTGTATTCCAGGCGTGTTAGCTGCGACTGCGGGGCACTGCCAGTGTTCCCGCCGTTCTGAAGTGAAGACTGTCAATCCGTACCTGTCCATCAACCCGACAGCTCAGCTGCCGTAGCCGAAAATCGATTTCACCTCGAGAAACTCCTCGAGGCCGTCCCGGCCCCATTCGCGGCCGTTGCCGGACTGCTTGTAGCCGCCGAAGGGGGCAAGGGCGTCAAGGCTTGCGCCGTTGATGTGCACCATGCCGGTCTTGAGCCTCGCGGCCACCCGGCGGGCCCGCTCCGGATCCGTCGACGATACGTAGCCCGAGAGCCCGTAGGGCGTATCGTTGGCGATTTCGACCGCGTCGTCCTCGTCGTCGTAGCCGATGATGCAGAGCACAGGGCCGAAAATCTCCTCGCGGGCAATCGTCATCTGGTTGTCGACGTTGCTGAATACGGTCGGGCGCACAAAGTAGCCGCGCTCGAGGCCTTCGGGGCGGCCGGGTCCGCCGGCAACCAGCATTGCGCCTTCCTGGATACCGCGCTCGATCAGGCCCCGTACCTTGTCGAATTGTGTGCGCGACGCGAGCGGGCCCATGCGTACGCCTTCCTTGCGCGGATCGCCCACGGTGGTGCGCTCGGCGACACCGGCGGCCAGCGCTGCGGCGGCGTCGAGCCGGTCCTTCGGCACGAGCATACGGGTCGGGGCATTGCAGGACTGGCCCGTGTTGTTAAAGCAGGCCGCCGCGCCGCGCGTGACGGCCGCCTCGAAGTCCGCGTCATCGAGAATGAGGTTCGCGGACTTGCCGCCGAGCTCCTGCGCAACGCGCTTGACCGTCGGTGCGGCGCGGGTGGCAACGTCGACGCCGGCACGCGTGGATCCCGTGAACGACACCATGGCAACGTCGGGATGCGATGCCAGGGGCACGCCAACGCCGGGACCGTCACCGTTGACGAGGTTGAACACGCCGGCCGGAACGCCGGCCTCGTCGAGAATCTCGGCGAACAGCATTGCGTCGTAGGGTGCGATCTCGCTGGGCTTGAGGACCATCGTGCAGCCGGCCGCGAGGGCAGGCGCAACCTTGACCGCGATCTGGTTCATCGGCCAGTTCCACGGCGTGATCAGGGCAGCGACGCCAATCGGCTCGCGCACGACGAGGCTCGAGCCGCGGGATTCCTCGAAGGCGAAGTCCCGCAGCACGTCGCGGGTTGCAGCAATGTGCTGCGGGCCGCTGGCGGCTTGGGCGAACTTCGCGAGTTTCCACGGCGCGCCCATCTCGTCCATGATCGCCTCGGCGATCTCGTCGTGACGACCCTCGAAGATATCGAGGATCGCGTCGAGGAGTTCGATACGCTCGGCCCGCGTCGTCCTCGCGTAGCCGGGCGCAGCGCGGTGTGCCGCGGCGACCGCCCGGTCGACGTCGGCCGCCGAGCCAAGGCTGATACGCCCCATGACGGCCTCGGTCGCGGGATTGACAACCTCGAGCGTTCGCGGCTCGACAGGGTCGACCCATTGGCCATCGATGAAAAACCGGAGTTTGTCGCGCATTCCATGACACAGGATGTCGGAGGGCCGCGAATGATACTGCATTGTCGTGCGATCGGGGCAGGCCCGATCGCCCCGGATCAGGCGTGGATGCCGAGAATTTTCTGCCGGTAGACCGCCGGCGGCATGTCGTACCAGGACTTGAAGGCGGTCGTGAACGAGCTCAGGTTCGAGTAGCCGAGCAGCATGGCGACTTCCAGCGCCTTGAGGCGTTCATCGGACAGATACCGGACCGCAAGCTCGGCGCGTACCTCGGTCAGGACGCGCTGGAAGCTGGTCTTCTCGGCCTTGAGGCGCCGTTGCAGGGTGCGGCGGCTGAGCTTCAAGGCGCGACAGGCCGCGTCAGCATTGGCCTCGCCTCGCTCCATGAGATCGCCGAGCATATCCTTGAGCTGGCCGGCGAGGTTGTCCGGCGCACTGAGGGATCTCAGGTATTTGTCGGCATGTTCGGAGAGATGACGATACATAATGCGGGCGGCGCTGCCTGTCTGGCAGAAGCCAGAGTCGAATACCCAATAACAATACGCATTCTCGCGCGGTGACTCAAACGGCCCTGCGTTGGCACGCCGGTGCCGGACAGGTATCGTTCGCGGTCCTTGCCGCGTCTACCCCGGAGTCTCGCATGAATTCGCCCGTCAGCTACCACGCCCGCGAAGCGGTCGGCGTCATCACTATCGACAACCCGCCCGTCAATGCCTTTTCACACGCGGTGCGCAAGGGGCTCGAAGACGCGGTCCGGACGGCAATTGCGGACGAGTCGACCGCAATCATCCTGATCGCCTGCGCCGGGCGCACGTTTGTCGCGGGTGCCGATATCAGCGAGTTCGGCAAGCCCCCGGCGGACCCGTGGCTGCCCGAGGTCCTCGACAACATCGAGAATTCGCCGAAGCCGGTGGTCACGGCCGTGCACGGCACGGCACTCGGCGGCGGTTTCGAACTCGTGCTCGCAAGCCACTATCGATGCGCCGTGGCGGGCGCCCGCGTCGGCCTGCCCGAAGTCCACCTGGGGTTGTTGCCCGGCGCCGGTGGTACCCAGCGGGCGCCACGGCTGGCAGGCGTCGAGGCGGCGCTCGAGCTCATGACTACGGGAAAGCCTATCCCGGTCGAAAAGGCGGCTGCGCTCGGGCTCATCGACAAGGTGTTTGACGGCGACCTCGAAACCAACGCTTTGGACTGGTGCGCCGAACTGGCGGCAGCGGGCAGCGCGCCGCGTCGGGTGAGTGAAGAGACGGTTGCCGACGTTGACGCGGCCGTATTCGACGGAGCGCGCGCGCTTGTCGCGAAGCGCGCCCGTGGACAGATTGCGCCGGGCAAGATCATCGACTGCGTCGAGGCGGCGACGCGCCTCGACTATGCGGCCGGCGCCCGGTTCGAGCAGGAGCAGTTCGCCGAATGCCTCGCCAGCCCGGAGTCCGCGGCGATGCGGCACCTGTTCTTCGCCGAACGCGAGGCAGCCAAGCTCAAGGATGTCCCGAAGTCGGTCGAGCCGCGTCAGGTCGACACGGTGGCGATCATTGGCGGCGGGACGATGGGCGGCGGCATCGCCATGAGCTGTGCCAACGCCGGGCTCTCCGTTCGCCTGCTCGAGGTCGACGAGGCAGGACTGGAGCGCGGCTTCGCGGTGATCGACAGGAACTATGCCTCGAGCGTTGGCAAGGGTCGCCTGAGCGAGGAGGAGGCCGCGAAACGACGGAGACGCATCGAGGGCACGACTGACTACGCGGCGCTCGCCGACGTCGATCTCGTCATCGAGGCGGTCTTCGAAGACCCGGCGCTCAAGAAGACCATCTTCGAGAAGCTGGACAAAGTCGTGAAGCCCGGGGCAATTCTCGCGACCAATACCTCCTACCAGGACGTCAACGCGATTGCCGCGGCGACGAGCCGGCCCGCCGACTGTCTCGGCCTGCATTTCTTCAGTCCCGCGAACGTCATGAAGCTCCTCGAAGTCGTTCGTGCGGATGCGACGGCCGACGACGTCCTCGTGACGGCGCTTCGCTTTGCCAAGACGATCCGCAAGGTCCCCGTGGTTGCGGGCGTGTGCTACGGCTTCATCGGCAATCGCATGTTCAATCCCTATATCCGCGAGTCCCAGCAGCTCGTGCTCGAGGGCGCCGCGCCCGAGGCCGTGGACAAGGCCCTCTACGAGTTCGGCATGGCCATGGGGCCAATTGCGGTTGCCGACCTGGCGGGTCTCGATATTGGCTACAAGGCGCGCATGGCACTGCCCGACGAGCTGCGCGGTGACGACACGCCGTTCAGCGTTGCCGACAAGCTTGTCGAGAGCGGACGGCTGGGGCAGAAGACCGGCGGCGGCTTCTATCGCTACGATCCGGAGACACGTCGGGGGTCACCCGACCCCGAGGTCGAGGCGGTGATCGACGCAAGCCGCCGCGAGCTCGGCCTTTCGCCGCGCTCGATCGACGACCGCGAAATCGTCGAGCGCTGTGTCTTTGCGCTCATCAACGAGGGGCTGAAGATTCTCGACGAGGGTATCGCCCAGCGGCCCGGTGACATCGATATTGTCTACCTCTATGGCTACGGCTTCCCGGTGTTCCGCGGCGGGCCAATGTTCCACGCGGACGCTATCGGACTCGATCACGTGCTGGCCCGGACCCGCGAGTTCGCCGAGCGCTATGGCAGCGCGCCGCCGGCACCGCTGCTCGAGCGCCTCGTAGCCGACGGCCTGTCGATCCGGGAGTGGGCCAGGGGCTAGGCCCGGCAACCACGCCATCGCTCGCGGTTACGCCCATGCTCGTTACGCTCAGCTGTCTCTGCATGCTCGCGGAGTCGACCGCACTTGCCGCTGCTCCGGGACTTCTCGAGGAGATCACGGTCATCGCAACGCGTCGCGAGGCGCGGCTCGAGACCGTCGCCGCCGCCGTTTCGGTGATTCCTGGCGAGCGCGTGCGTGAAGAGCAGCTCGTCATCGATGCGCTGGACGCGACGGTAGGCGGCTATGTGCAACAGACGACGCCAGGACAGGGCGCTGCGATCATTCGCGGACTGCGCGGCTCGGCGCTCCTGCATCTCGTCGACGGCATGCGCCTCAACAACGCCATCTTCCGCAGCGCGCCGACGCAGTACTTCGCCTTCCTGCCGTCCGGTGCAATCGAGCGCCTCGAGGTGATTCGCGGCACGCCTGCATCACTGTACGGCAGCGACGCCGTAGGCGGTGTCGTGCAGGCCGTAACGCGCCGGCCGGACTTCGACTCGGACGAGACGTCAACGAGTGGCGAGGTGTACGCGCGCTACAGAACGGCCGACGAAACGCGGCGTCTTGGTGGCACGCTCGACGTGGGCAGCGTGAATGGCTACGTGACGGCGAGCGTCGACTGGCTCAAGACGGGTGATCGCAGGACCGGTGGCGGCGTGACCGTGGCACCCAGCGGATTCGAGGCGCGTGCGGCACGCCTCGCCGCCGGCCTGACGCCCGCCAGCGGCAACGAGTGGCTGGTCGATGTGCACTATTACGAACAACCGTCGACACCGCGCGTGGACGAGCTCGTGCCGGGCTTCGGGCAGGTGGAGCCGGGCTCCGCGGAATTCTTCTTCGAGCCGAACGCGCGCTGGTACGCCAACCTTCGACACCTAAAGAAGAGCGGCGCACTCGACTGGACGTTCTCCCTCGCGTGGCAACGCATCGACGACGACCGCCGCACGCGTAACCTCGGTTCTAGCGAGCGACGCCTCGAGGGCAATCGCAGCGACCTCGTGGGCGCGCTCATTACGGCCGGTTCGACGACAGCGTCCGGAAGCTGGCTCGCCGGCGTAGAGCTCTACGCCGATCGGGTGTCGAGCAGCCGGATCGGCGAAGACATCAACAGCGGCGCGCTGCTGCCGCTCGTGCCACGGTTCCCGGACGGCTCGGAGCTCCTCGAGGGTTCCGCTTTCGTTAACGGAACACGGTCCATCGGCGACCGCATTGCCTTATCCGGCGGCCTCAGGTTCAGCGAATTCGAGATACGTCTCGCCGAGACGTCTCTGACGCCGGCGACGACGCTGACGACCGGCGACTTCGCCGGTGACCTTGGCCTGATCGTCGACGTAGCCGATGACTGGCAGTGGATCGCCAACGTGGGTTACGGCTTTCGTGCGCCAAACATTTTCGACCTTGGCGCGCTCGGCAATCGTCCCGGCAATCGCTTCAACGTACCGAACCCGGACCTTGCGTCGGAGACGGTGCTGCAGCTCGATGCCGGTGTCCGGCATACGGGTGACCGCTGGCAGCTCGATGCCTTTGTGTACACGCTCGACTATCGGGATCGCATTACGTCGGTCGGTACGGGCGAGGTGACGCCCTCGGGCCGCGATATCGTCCGCAGCGAGAACGCAGCAGAAAGCCGCATTGCCGGTCTCGAGGCAGGCCTTGTTGTCGCGTTGGGCGACAGCATGAGCCTGAGCGCGGTCCTTAACTACACCCGGGCGACCCAAAGCGTCCGCGACGGCGAAGATGAGCCGGGCGATCGTATCCCGCCGTTATCGGGCCGCCTCGCCCTGTTGTACGACGCCGGCGGCGCGTGGCTTGGAGAGGCCTGGGTCGGTTTCGCGGACCGCCAGGCGCGCCTGAGTGCGCGCGACGTTGCGGACAGCCGGATTGATCCTGCCGGTACAGCGGGTTGGGGTATTGTCGGCGCGCGCGTCGAATGGCGACCGAGCGACCGCTGGCGGCTGGATGCAGAGCTCGACAACCTCCTGGACAAGCGCTATCGCGTCCACGGCTCCGGCATTGATGCACCGGGGCGCAACCTTACCCTCGGCGTCTATCGCGCGTTCTAGAAGCCAGCCAATCGAGACCCTGGGCGACGCGCATCGCCCAGGGTCCCCACGATCTTCCTAGCGCTGGATGCCGCGTCCCGGCGTCCAGGGCACCTTCGCCGCATCAAGCGCTGCCTTCAGCGCCGCGTATTCCTCGTTGATCAGCCGGTTGAGTTCGGCCGTGGCGCTGTCGTAGGTCTCGCGTGCAAGCCTGAGCGAGTCTCGCTGCGCCGGCGTCGGACCGTAGGCGTTCGACATGGGCGCAAAGCGCGCATGCCAGAGACGCGCCATGACGCTCATGACCTGCGGATCGTTATAGGTATCGTACAGGGCGTTGTCGGCAAGGAGGTCACGCTGCGCGCTGACGCGCTTCTTGATCGAATCGGCGATCTCGAAGAACGAGCCTTCGGCACGGAAGTCCTTCAATACCGACTTGATCGCGTCGAGTTCTGCAATGACTGCATCGACCGACCGCAGTGTGCCACCCAGGGCGCGCTCCAGTTCGTTGGTCTGGCTGTCGAACACCAGGCGCTGTTCCTGCGTGTTTGCTTCGAGCGTCGGCTCGCGAACCGATACGACGTCGAAGGTCTGCGATTGGCCGAGTGCCTCGGGTACGCCGTCAACCAGCTTTGCTATCGACACGCTGTAGGTGCCCGGCGTTACCAGCACGCCCGGATTCGGGTCTTCGTCGTCGCTCTGCTCCTCGGCCGGCTGCCAGGCGGCCAGCGGCGGATAGGTGAGGTCCCAGGCGACGCGATGGAAACCGGCAGTCGCCGGCCCGGTCACGTGACGGATGACGTCACCCTGCGCGTTGCGCACCGTCAGGATGATCGCGGGCTCGTCTTCGAGCGCCTCCGCCTTGATCTCGGGCCAGGATGGGAAGGTCACATCCTCATTGTTCTTGATGCTGTCCTTCTCGGCTTCCTGGCGCGCCTGTTCGCGTGAGCGAATGGTCTCAGGCAGGTAATACGTGAACACGGCGCCAAAGTCAGGATTCGGCGCTACGTAGTAGCCGTCGCCCTGATTTGCCGGGCAGTTCTGCTCAGCGCAGCCCAATGGACGCTTCGGCACGTACCAGTGAGTACGACGCACCGGGAACAGTACGGTGTCGTTCTCGAGCATGTCGGCCGTGACGCTGCGCAGCGGCGTGTAGTCGTCGAGGATGTAGAAGCTGCGTCCGAACGTGGCGCCGACGAGGTCATTCTCGCGCGTCTGGATGACGAGGTCGCGGAACGGAATGTTCGGCGTGCCGCCCTTGAGCTTGGTCCACTTGTCGCCGCCGTCGACCGTGAAGAACACACCGAATTCGGTGCCGAGAAACAAGAGTTCCGGGTTGACGTGGTCCTGGACGATGCGCCAGAGGATGTGGCGCTCCGGCAGGTTGCCGGCAATGCTGGACCAGCTCTTGCCGCGGTTCGTGCTCTTCAGGACGTAAGGGGAGAAGTCGCCGCTCTTGTGATCGTCGACGACGACGTAGACGGTGTCGGCGTCGAAGAGATCGGCCTTGATATCGTTGACGTAGAAGCGGTCGGGGACTCTTGGCAGCGAGTCGATGCGGCGCCAGCTCGCTCCGCCGTCTTCGGTAATCTGGATCAGGCCGTCGTCGGTACCCACGTAGATCAGGTCAGGGTCAAGCGGCGACTGCGACAGGTTGGCCACGGTGTTGTACTGCGACATGGCGAGCATGTCCCACGATGAGTCATAGCTCCACGTGCGGCCCATGAGCGGCTGGCGAACGCGCTCTTCGTTGCGCGTCAGGTCAGGGCTAATGGCCGTCCAGGTGTCGCCGCGATCGTCACTGCGCCAGACACGCTGCGTGCCGAACAACAGCGTCTTCGGGTCATGCGGACTGATCAGGATTGGCGCGTCCCAGTTGTAGCGGTCCGGCGGCTCGCCGGCGCCGGCCTGCGGCTTGATGTAGACCGACTCGCCGGTCTTCTTGTCGAAGCGGGTCAGGTTGCCCTGCTGCCACTGCGCGTAAATGATGTCCGGGTTGGTCGGGTCCACGGCCGACTGGTGACCGTCGCCGAACAAGGTGACGAACCAGTCCGCGTTGCGGATGCCGTTGGTGGTCATCGTGCGCGACGGACCGCCCTGGCTGTTGTTGTCCTGCGTGCCGCCGTAGACGTTGTAGAACGGCTCGGCATAGTCGACGGCGACCTTGTAGAACTGCGTTAAAGGCAGGTTGGCGATGTAGCGCCAGGTCTCGCCCAGATCGTGCGATTCGTAGACGCCGCCATCGGTACCGACGAGCAGGTAGTCGGGATCGTCAGCGCGGAAGGCCATGGCATGGTGGTCGGAGTGCTTGTAGCCGCGCCGCATCTCGGTGAAATTCTCGCCGCCGTCGTCGGTGACGTGCATCCAGACGTCCATCTGGTAGACGCGGTCAAAGGCATGCGGGCTCGCGAAAATCTCGTTGTAGTAATGCGGCCCTGTGCCACCCGACAGGTATTCGTTGCGCTTTTCCCAGCTGTCGCCGCCGTCTTCCGAGCGCCAGAATCCGCCTTCGCGGTTGGTGGTCTCGATCGTGGCGTAGATGACGTCCGGATCCTGCGGTGAGATTGCGAGGCCGGTCTTGCCGCGATTGCCCTCCGGCAGTCCTTCCGTCAGTTCGCGCCAGGTCTCACCGCCGTCGGTCGACTTGTGAATGCCTGTGCCTGGACCGCCATCCATGAGCACGGCCACGTTGCGAAACCGTTGCCAGCTCACGGCGTAGATGACGTCCGGGTTGCGCGGGTCGAGGTGCACTTCGGAGACGCCCGTGTAGCGGTCGTCAATATCGGTGTTGCCGAGGCCGTCGCCCAGCACCTTTGTCCAGTTGTCGCCGCCGTCCGTCGACTTGTAGAGTCCTCGTTCGCCGCCGCCGGACCAGAGCGGACCCTGCGCCGCAACGAAGATCGTGTTCGAGTCCCGCGGGTCGATGCGGATCATGCCGATCCGTTCGGACTGCTCGAGGCCCATGTTTTCCCAGTTATGCCCGCCGTCCAGCGAGCGATAGATGCCTGCGCCGTAGCCGACGTGGCGACCACTGTGATTCTCGCCCGTGCCGGCCCAGATGACGCTCGAATCATTCGGATCGATCGCGAGCGAGCCGATCGAGTAGGCGTCCTCGTTCTCGAAGATCGCCGTCCAGGTCGTACCGGCGTTGGTGGTCTTGAAAATGCCGCCGCTGCCGACCGCGACGTACCAGGTGCTCGGATTTTCGGGGTCGATAACGATATCCGAGATGCGCCCCGACATAAGTGCCGGTCCGATACTGCGCATTTCGAGACCTTTGAAGGTGGCTTCGTTGAAGCCGGGATCATCGTCGTCCTGGGCAAACACCGAGGTAGCGAGAAACAGCGCGGCAAGGCCGAGCAGGCGAGAGGCGTCGAGCATGGGTAGTCCTCTTGATGGTCGTGATGCCGGGGCGGCAGCGGCATTGTAAGCAAATTCCCGGCTGCTTCCACTTCCAGACCCTCGATCGCAGGCAACGTGGCATGGCGCACGCGCGCTTCAACTAATCAGGCGAGCAGCGAATCGTGACAAGGAAACGCCGCCCACGGGCGGCTGCTTCGTGTTCGGGTCGGAGCCAGCGCTAGGCGCTCGGATCGTCCGCCGATTCCGGGGCCGCGGGCTGCGTTTGCAGCGGCGTCTTGAAGATGACCTCGCGATGCGGGAAGGGGATCGCGATATCGTTTTCCTTGAAGCTGTCCCACAGGGCCAGCATGACCTTGCCGCGTATGTTGGTGAGGCCCTGCTGCGGGTCCGAAATCCAGAATCTGAGCTTGAAGTTGATCGACGAGTCACCGAACTCGGTCATCCAGCACACGGGTTTGCGGTACTTCGAGTCGACACGTTCGACACTCGCCGCCGCCTCAATGGCGAGGCGCGACACTTCGTGGGGGTCCGAGTCGTACGACACGCCGAAATCGACGTCGAGTCGAACGTAGCGATCCGAGAACGACCAGTTGACGACCTGTGTCGTAATGAAGTCCTCGTTCGGGATCAGGAACTCGCGACCATCTCGCGTGACGACGGAGACGAAGCGTGCCCGGAGCTCGCGTATCCAGCCGAAGGTCTCGCCAAGCGTGATCGTGTCGCCGGGTTTGATGGACTGGTCGAGCAGGATGATGATCCCCGAGATAAAGTTGGATACGACCTTCTGCAGGCCGAAGCCGATGCCGACACCAACGGCACCCGAGAGCACGGTCAGGGCCGTCAGGTTAATGTTGAAGGCCTGCATGACCATCATTACGGCGACGAAGATCAGCGCAATGCGGATGACCTTGCCCAGCAATACGCGCAGGGACGGGGTGAGCTCGTCGACGCCCTGGATGCGACGATCGAAGAAGTTGCCGAGTGCAGAGGCTAGCCAGAACAGAAGGCTCGCGAGCAGCGCGAAGCGAATCAGCAGCAATGGCGTTATGCGGAGTTCGCCGAAGGGGAAACCGGGTGCGTCGAGAATCCGCACGACGTCATCGACGACGCCCAGAATCAGCGCCGAGACGAAGATCCACGCCAGCCAGGTAAACAACGACCGGACGGTATTGCGGCGAATGACCGCCGAGATGGCGTTGATAAACAGCCAGGAGGCGGCGAGCACCATGGCAGAGCGCAGGAGCTTCGTGCTCTCGGGAAAACCGACGATTTCGACGACGACGTTGGTGACGGCGAGGAACAGGGCGAAGAACAGCCAGCGGATTCGGCGCAGAAACGCCGCGAGAACGCGCAGGAGCCCGGGCATCCCCTTGATCTGGCGTATGCGGGCCTCGAGCCGCGGCTCCAGGTAACGCGACAGGAACAGCGCCGGTACGAACACGCCCGCAATGATCCCGACCTGGGTCAACGCGTCGCGGCTGCTGAGAAACGCCGCTACGGGCTGCCACCACTCAACGAGCAGGCGCATGATCTCTTCGACGACGGGCATGGGGTTCTCGCAGGAATCAGCCGCCGATCATCGACGCTCCGGACGGCGATCGCAAGCCGTTGTGTCAACTCGCCGTTACACTCGGAAACCGCCTGATACAGGAATATCGGCCCGTCGCGGCTATACTCCCGCCCCATGCTCAGGGAAAAACATCAACTCCCCGCTTTGCTCGGGGGCGCTCTTCTTGGGGCCGCACTGCTTGCAGGGTGTTCAACGCTCGAGACCGTCGAGGCGAGGGTCGTGCCGGATGCACCGCTGGTTCGCCTGGCTTCCGCCACCGAGTCCTGTGTGCCCGGTGCTCGTGCCCCTGAAACGGCTGGCGCTGAGCTGGATCCGACGGCGATTCGCTTCGTGAACTGGAATATCCAGAAGGGCGGCGCGGCCGGCTGGAACGAGCAGCTCGCCGAGATGGTCAGTGTTGCGGAAGAAACCGCCGGTCTTGTTACGCTGCAGGAAGTGCCGCTGACCAACCCTGGCTGGGAAGACTACGCAGAGGGTGACGCGCACGCCTTCGCGCCCGGCTTTGCCGGCCGCGGTGTACAGACGGGTGTCATGACGATCAGCAGCGCAACCCCACTCGTCCAGTGCAACCTGACGGCGCGCGAACCGATCCTGCGAACGAAGAAAGCCACCGTCGTCACGGAGTACGCGCTTGCCGGACGCGACGATTCGCTGCTGGTCATCAATATTCACGCGATCAACTTCGCGCCGGGCCTTGCCGCTTACAAGGCGCAGCTCGATAACGCCGAGGCCGTGATTGCGCGTCATGAGGGCCCCGTCATCTTCTCCGGCGACTTCAACACCTGGCGGCAGGCGCGGCTCGAGACGCTGGAGTCACTGATTGACCTGCACGGGCTGACCGCCGTCACCTTCGACAACGACCAGCGCAAGCGCTTCCTTGGCCAGGCGCTCGATCACGTCTATGTGCGCGGTCTCGATGTCGTGGACGCCGATACGCTCGAAACGACGACGTCCGACCACAACCCGATGCTGGTATGGCTCTCCGCCGGCTGAGCGCAACCCTCGTCTTCCTGTTGCTGTCGCCGCTGGCCCCGGCTGACGAAAACGCTGCTGAAATCGAGTACCTGATCTCTGCCATTGGGGAGAGCGGTTGTACGTTCGTACGCAACGGCAAGCGCCATTCCGCCGCGGAGGCCGAAGCCCACATCCGCATGAAGTACCGGCGCGCCCCTCGGCACGCGAAGACGGCCGAAATGTTCATCGACCGGCTGGCCAGCAAGTCCTCGATGAGTCGCAAGCCGTATCGCATGGATTGCCCTGGCGAAGGCTCTGTCGAATCGGCAAGGTGGCTTTCGTCGCGGCTCGCGGAACATCGCGCTGCGACAGAGGCTCAATGACGCCGTTGTGTGTGGGCCGCGCTGCGCCGCTTGCCGCCAGGTAATCGCCAATCAAATTTTGCCCATCCCGGGCTCCGGGCGACGACCGGGGCGCCTGCAGGGTTGGCGCGACATTCTAAGGAAGATTAAAATCACGGGTCGTGCGGCCATCGCCGCGCTGTCTCCCTTTTTCCCGTGAGGATCCATGAGCTACAGAACGCCTGTACGAGATATTCGCTATGCCCTGAATGCTATGGCCGGTTTCGGCGCGCTTGCCGGTACGGGCGCTTTCGAAGACCTGTCGGACGATCTCGTCGACGCGATACTCGAGGAGATGGCCCGCTTCTGCGACGAGATCGTGGCGCCGCTGAACTGGGAGAGCGACCAGCATGGCGCGACCCTCGAGGACGGAGCCGTTGCGACGCCGCCGGGCTTCCGCGAGGCGTATGAGCAATACGTCGAGGGCGGCTGGAATGCACTCGCCTTCCCGGAAGAATTCGGCGGTCAGGGCCTGCCAGGCGCGCTGTCTGTCGTGCTTGCGGATGCCCTCAACGCAGGCTGTGCATCCTTCGCGATAGGCACGGCGCTGACGACGGGTGCGGCGAAAGCGGTAAAGGCAGTCGGTACGGACGACCAGCGTCGGCTGTACCTCGAGAAGCTCGTCTCGGGCGAGTGGACCGGGGCCATGAACCTGACCGAGCCACAGGCCGGCTCCGACCTGTCGGCCGTCAAGACGCGCGCCGAGGCGGTTGGCGATGGTCGCTATCGCATCAGCGGCCAGAAGATCTATATCACCTACGGCGATCACGACATCGCCGGAAACGTGATCCACCTCGTGCTCGCGCGCTTGCCAGACGCTCCCGAAGGGACCCGCGGCATCTCGATGTTCCTCGTGCCCAAGTACCACGTGAACGATGACGGTTCCCTCGGCGACCGGAACGACGTCGCCTGTGTTGGTCTCGAGCACAAGCTCGGCCTGCACGGCAGTCCGACCTGCGTCATGGCCTTCGGTGAATCGGGCGAGTGCTACGGCACGCTGCTCGGCGAGGAGAACAAGGGCTTGCGGAACATGTTCATCATGATGAACTCGGCTCGGCTCGACGTGGGCGTGCAGGGCGTCGGCGTCGCGGAGCGTGCCTTCCAGCACGCGCTTGCCTACGCGCTCGATCGCAAGCAGGGCAGGGCGCCGGGCGTCGAAGGCCAGGCTGTGATTTACGAGCATCCCGACGTGCGGCGCATGCTGTACCGGATGAAATCGCTGACCGACGCGGCGCGCGGTATCTGCTACGCAAACGCGGTGGCGGCCGACCTTGCCCGAGTGGCGCCGGATGAGGATACGCGACAGCGCGCGGCCGCTCGTGAAGGCCTCCTTACGCCGATCTCCAAGGCCTGGAGTACCGACCGGGCCAACGAGGTGACCTCGCTGGGCATCCAGGTGCACGGTGGCATGGGCTATGTCGAGGAGACGGGCGCCGCGCAATACATGCGCGACGTGCGCATTGCTGCGATCTACGAGGGCACGAACGGCATCCAGGCGATGGATCTTGTCGGCCGCAAGCTGCAGGGCGACGGTGGCGTTGCTGCTCGCGACTTTCTTGCCGAGGTTGCGGCGTTCACCGCCGAGGCGACCGGTTCCGACGACGAGGTGATCCGGCATGTGGCGCTGCAGCTAGAGGCGGCAACGACAGCGCTCGAGACATCCACGACGTGGTTGCTGGAGTGCGCGGCAGACGCTCCGGGCGCCGTGCTTGCCGGTGCCGAGCCATACCTCTGCCAGTTCGGTAACGTGGCAGGGGGCTATTATCTGTTGCGAGGTGTTCTGTCGGCAGGCGCGCTCGATGACCGGGAGCGGTCATACCGGCAAACGCTCCTGCGCTTCTACGCGGACAACGTGCTGAGCGAGGCGACGTCGCTGACCGCGGCGGTTACCGCAGGCGACGCTGCGCTCGAAAAGATCGATCCGGAGGTCTTCGGCGCCTGATAGCCCCGGGCGTCAGCGCCTGGTCGCGCTGGCGAAGCGCTGTGCGACGTCGCGGCTGAACTGCTCCAGCACGTTACTCATTGCGGCGGCCACCGATCCCGGGTCGTCGACGTCGCCACCCTGTGTCTCGTAGCTGCTGCGCGTAATCGGCACCAGCGTTCCGTCATCGGGCGTGCCGATCGCCCATTGCAACTCGAGGCGCGTGACGCCGGCTTCGTCCATGTCGAAGCGGTACACCTCGCCGATCAATACAAAGTCATAGTCGACCAGCCGGCCGTACGGGTAGGCAACGGCCAGCGTGTCGTCGAGCAGGGCGTCGATATTGCGGGCGACGATGCGGTGCTGCATGACGGCCACGGGCTCTGCCCAGCGCTTGTAGTCGTGGACCTTGAGTTCGGCATTGGCACGTCTCGTGACCATCTGCGGTCGTTCGAGGTAGTCCGGAACGCGAATAGGGCCGACGCCGAGCACGGTCGCCCCCTCAGGATCGCTCTCGTAGGCAAGGCCTGCGGGGTCGAGGGTGTAGTAGTTTGATGGCGGACTCGTGCCGCAGGCGCTCACGCCCAGCAGAGCGAGGACGAACAGGCCGGCTGCCCGGGAAGCGAGGAGTGTCACAACGTCATTGAATAGCGCCATTACGGGTCCTTGCCTTTCAGTATGGCCTCCGGGTTGCGTTCGATGTAATCGAAGAAATCACGCATGGCCTCGGCTGCCGCCTCGACCTCGCGCATTGTCGACTGGAACTGGGAGACCTCGTAGCTATCGCCACGCAGCTGCCGGTTGATCTGGCGCAGCACGGTGTTGAACTCGTTGACGGTCGTGTTCAGCGAAGCGACGACGGGCCGGATCTCGTTGGAAAGATCCTCGACGTTGCCATCGGTGGAGGCGAGCACGCGACGCGCCTCCGTCGCCGCGGCTCGCACGTCTTCCAGCGTTGCGTTGAGGTTGCCGACGAGGGCGCGCGTCTCATCGTCGTTGACAAACTCGTTGATGCCTTTGACCGTGCCGCTGAGGTCTTCGGAGGCAGCAAGATCTGCGATGCTGCCGAGCGCCTTGTTGAGATTCTGCGACAGCTCGGAGAGATCGACGGAGTCGCGAATATCCGCGGCCCAGTTCTGGATCTTGTCGAGAATCTCCTGGATGTTCGACGGGATCGTCGGAATTTCCGGATATGGCGAATCAGCGCCGCGAAGCGTTGCCGGGGTGTCGGGGCGATGGTCCAGCGCTACGAGCAGCTGGCCCGTAATGAAACTCTCGATCTCGAGCTGCGCACGCAGGCCGGCGTCTTCCACGAGCTCGCGATAACCGAGGGTCGACTGCATTTCGGTGATGGGACGCCCTTCGCGAACCGGAATGTAGGCATCCGGCAGGATGTCCATCGTGACTCGCGTCAGCGTCTCGTAAGTCGTTTCGTCGATCAGGAGCGCAATATCGGAGACAAAGCCGACGCGCACGCCGTTCGCGACGACGTTCGAACCCACTTTCAGACCGAGCGTCTGTTCCTCGAAGTACGAGACGAATACGACGCGCTCTTTGAGGAGTTCGCTGCCACCGAACAGCGCAGCGGCGAGCGCGATGAGGACCACGGCGCCGACGACAAACGCGCCAATGGCAGTCGGGTTGGCGTGCTTACTCACGGCAGCGCCTCGCTGGCGGTACGTCGACTGAGGAAGTTGCGGACGGTGTCACGTGGATGGTTGTCTCGTAGCCATTTCGGGTTGCCCGTCGCGAGCTGCGTTTTCTCGCTTGCATCGAGGAACACGGCATTATCGCCAATGGCGAAAATACTTGCGAGTTCGTGGCTGACGATGACGATCGTGGTGCCCAGGCTGTCACGAAGCTCGAGGATCAGGTCGTCGAGCAGGCGGGAGCTGACAGGATCGAGTCCCGCCGACGGTTCGTCAAAGAACAGGATTTCCGGATCCAGCGCCATGGCGCGCGCCAGGCCCGCACGTTTTTTCATGCCGCCGGAAATCTCGTTGGGGTAGTAGTCCTCGAAGCCCGCGAGACCGACGAGCATGAGCTTGTAGGCGGCGAGCTCGCGAATCTCCGCGGCGGGGAGGCTCGTGTACTGGGTCAGGGCAAGCCCGATGTTTTCGGCAAGCGTCATCGAACTCCACAGGGCGCCGGACTGGAACAGCGTGCCGAAGCGACGTTTCGTGGCGTCCTGTTCGTCCTCGGTCGCCGACCAGAACGCATGCCCGTCGTAGTAGACCTCACCCTGTAGCGGCGACTTGAGGCCGATCAGGACCTTCAGCACGGTGCTCTTGCCGCAGCCCGAACCGCCCATGATGATGAAGACTTCGCCGCGCCGGATGTCGAAGCTCAGGTCCTTTTGCACGAGAAAATCGCCGTAGGCAATACTGACGTCTTCCACGCGAATATGTACGTCGTCTGTCGCCACGTCAGATGCCGAGGTTAATGTAGACGACGGTCAGCACCGAGGCGCTGACGACAATCAGCACAATGCCCATGACCACGGCACGTGTTGTGCTCTGCCCGACCGCCATGGCGCTGTTGCCGCAGGCCATGCCCTGCTGGCAGCCGGCGACGGCGACGAGGATCCCGTAGACGATGCTCTTGAACAGACCGCCGAACAGGCTCGAGAGGTCCACGGCGTTGATCGTCTGGGTGACGTACTGGACCAAGCTGACGTCCAGCATGCTGAGCCCCACGATCAGGCCGCCGATAACGCCAAGGAGGCTGGAGTACATTGTCAGCAGCGGCATCATGACGATCAGCGCCAGTACGCGCGGCACGACGAGGAAATCGTGCGGGTCGAGGCCGAGCGTCGTCAGCGCGTCGAGCTCCTCGTTGACCTTCATCGTGCCGATCTCCGCCGCGTAGGCCGCACCCGTACGGCCCGCCATGATGATCGCGGTCATGATCGGCGCCATCTCGCGGATCATGGCAATCGCAACGAGATCCGCAGTGTAGATGCCTGCGCCGAAATTCTTGAGCTGCATGACGCCAACGAACGCGAAGATCATGCCGATCAGGAGACTGATCAGCGCGACGATGCCGAGCGCCTCGACGCCTGCCTCCTGGACGTACTGCCAGAGGTTCGCGCGCAGGTAAGTAGCGCGCCCCGTCACGAAGCGGCCCAGTGCCAGTACGAGTTCGCCCGTGAAGGTCAGCAGCGCCTTCGTCGCCGCCCACGCGTCGAGAACCTGCTGACCGATGATCGACAGGAAGGGGTGTTCTTTTTCTTGGCGGCGGGCGCCTTCGCGCTCCGGCACTGCGAAGGCCAGCTTGAGCAGGCGCTCGGCGCCGTCGGGAAGTGCGCTGGTGTCGAGGGTCAGGTTCCGGGCGTCGGCGACCTTTTGCACCGCAACCAGTATGGCGAGCAGCCCGGAGTCCCAGCGGCCGAGGTTGGCGGCATCAAAGCTGATGCGAGAGCTGCTGCTTGCCTCGTTGAGGACGCGCGTCAGCGCGACGTCGTCGGGTCGCTCTTCCTCGACGAGCCAGTCGCCGGCGAGACAGATCTCGATGTGATCCGGATCCGGGGTCCGGAGGTCCAGCGCGGCTCGCATGGAATCCCGTCGGCGTCTTTAGGCGACCGCAGTATAGCACCGGCGCCCAGGCGGTGGCTGGCCAGCGGAGCTGCGTTAACCTCTTCGGCGTCGAATCCACGACGGACACAAAGCATGGCGCAGGATGACTACGGGTTGACCGGTCATGCCGACTTCGATGCGAGCATTGCGCGCTTCTCCGCGCTGGACGAGCCAGTGGCAGAGGAGGCCCTGCGAGCCGACATCTGGGCGCGCTACGGCGTCGAGGGCGCCATGCTGATTTCAGACATGGCCTGCTTCTCGAGCATCTCGCGGCGCGTCGGGGTTTGCCATTTCCTGAAGCTCATCTATCAAACGCGACAGCTCATCGCGCCGATCATTGCCGGGCGAGGCGGCAAGCTTCTGAAGTGCGATGCTGATAACTGCTTTGCTTTATTTGCATCCGTGGACCACGCGATAGCGGCGAGTGTTGATATCAATGCGGCGCTCCAAAGGGTCAATGCGTCGTCACCCATCGCCGAGCAGATCTACCTCTCGGCCGGCATCGACTACGGGCGCGTGTTGCTGATCGATGATCGCGAATTCTTTGGTGATGCCGTGAACACGGCGTCGAAGCTGGGCGAGGACCTTGCGGTGAGGCCAGAAACGCTGGTGACACAGCGTGCACTTGCGCGGGCGAGCTTCGAGGCGCCGGAGGGTGCCGAACATATGACGGCGCGGGTTTCAGAGATCGAGATCGACTTCGTGCGCTTGCCGATGGTGGAGTCGATCGGCGACGGCAGAGCGGCAACCCGGGGTATTCCTGCAGCGGACCGTCAGAACGCCTCGCCGACGCCGAAATAGAACTCTGTACCGTCTCTGCCGGTAGCGACATCAGCCGACAGCGACACGCGGTGCTTCTGTGACAGCACGCGGCGCACCCCGATACCGCCGGCAGGCAGGAAGTTCCGACCCATGGCACCCCAGTCTGCCGCGACCTCGCCGACACCCGCGAAGCCCGTGAGTATCCATTGGTCCGATACCTGCCACCGGTACTCGCCCTGCACGGCATACATCTTGCGATCGCGATAGCGACCGGCGGGATAACCGCGAAGGTCGGTGCTGCCGCCAAAGGTGCTCAACAGGAAGAACGGGGGATTGCCGCTGGCCGACCGCGTGTAGGCTCGCAGTGCAAGCACATCGGCTTCTCCCATTGGCAGGTAGCGGTTGACTTCGACTTCGAAGGTGTCAGCGTCGAAGTCGCTGCCCACGTCCTTTCGGTACAGCATGCTGCGCGCCTTTGCGTACCAGCCACTTCGCGGAAACTGCTCGTGGTCGCGGGAATCCCACTCGAGCGGCAGCGTTACGGCAGCAACCTCCACGTCGAGGCCAATATCGAGGAAGCTGCTTTCATCGGAAGAGATTCTCGGACGCGCTTCCACGCTCCCTGTGACGTAGCCAAGGCCAAGATAGAGTTTGCGCCAGACCCGGACACTTCCGGATCCAAAATACAGGGGGCCGCGTTGCAGGATGTCGAGCGAAATGCCAAGTTCATTCTCGAAGTCGCCCTGGCCGTAGTAGCGATAGCGAATGTCCATGTAGCCTGCACCCGCCTTGAGCCTGAAGCGATCGTCTCGAAGGTGAAACTTGCCACCGAGGCCGAACGCGTAGCTGCCATTCCCCGATCCAAACACGAAACCGCCGAGCGCTGACGGCGGCGGACCATCTTCTTGCTGCTCCGTCAGGAAATACCCGCCCGCGAGCGCCAGGGTCCAGCCAAGTTGTGGCGAATAGCCGGGGATGGGTGCGATGACGAGATCGTCGGGCCACCAGTCGAAGGCCCCGGCGGCGGGATTGCCGGTGAACTCGACGTCACCAAGTTCGAAGCCGCCATCCGCTAACGTGCTGCTCAGGTCTGTCGCCGGCAGGTCGAAGTCGGGACTTACGCTGGAGTCCTCCGCGGCTGCACTTGAGGCTACGAGGCCGGCAATGATCAAGGTATGCCTGAGGTTCAAGGGACGGTGCAGCTTCTGGAGAAGTCACGATCATACGAGCAAGGTAGCGATAAGGAAACGCGATATTAATCTTCAATGTGGCAACAGGGCCTGACGAGACTTTATGAAAATCGAGCCCACGGCTTACGTGGGCGCAACGATGGTTTTCAGAGCGGCATCCCGCGACAATGTCGCCGTGGCTTCTGAGAGCAAGTTTCGGCACCGGACTGTCCTTGCAGTCGTCATTGCCAACATGGTGGGCACGGGCGTCTTCACGAGTCTTGGCTTCCAGCTGCTCGAGATCGAGTCGGGTTTCGTTCTGCTGCTGCTGTGGGCCATCGGCGGAGTCATTGCGTTGTGCGGTGCGCTGACGTATGCCGAGCTCGGCGCGGCGCTGCCGCGATCCGGGGGTGAATACAACTTCCTCACGCACATCTATCACCCGGCTGCCGGCTTCGTGTCTGGCTGGGTTTCCGCCACCATCGGCTTCGCCGGACCGACGGCGCTGGCCGCCATGACTTTCTCGGCCTATGCAACATCAACCTTCGGCATCGCGCATAGCGAGCTGTTGAAGAAGGGCCTCGCGGTCGGTCTTGTGCTGCTACTGGCCGCCGCGCACGCCCGTGACCATCGAACCAGCAGCGGCACACAGGTGTCGTTCACGGCCATCAAGCTCGCCGTGATTATCCTGTTTTGCGCAAGCGTCCTGCTGTTTGGCGACACCGTTCCGGCGATTCGCTTTCGACCCGTTGCAGGCGATACCGCCACGGTTTTCAGTGGCGCGTTCGCCATTGCCCTCATCTACGTCAGCTATGCCTACACGGGCTGGAACGCGGCGACGTATCTCTCAGGAGAACTCGAGGAACCGCAGAAGAGCCTGCCGCGTATCCTTGCCACCGGCACGGGGCTCGTCGTGCTGCTGTATCTTGCCCTTAACTATACGTTTCTCGTTGCAGCGCCGATCGACGCTATGCGCGGCGAGGTCGAGGTTGGCTACATTGCGGCCACATCGGCCTTCGGTGACCTCGGCGGTCAGCTTACCGGCATTGTGCTTGCCGGGCTTCTCATCTCAACGGTGTCCGCCATGTTGATTGCCGGCCCGCGAGTGCTGCAGGTCATCGGCGAGGATTTCCCGGCGTTTCGCTGGCTCGGCCGGCGCAACCAGCACGGTATTCCGGCCGTGGCGATTGCTTCCCAGGCCGTACTGGCCGTCACGTTTATTCTGAGTGGCACGTTCGAATCCGTGCTCGTCTTCGCGGGATTCACCCTGGCGCTCAACAGCTTCATTACCGTGCTGGGAGTCTTTGTCCTGCGCTGGCGGCAACCCGATCTGCCGCGTCCGTATCGGACCTTCGGCTACCCGCTGACACCGCTGGTATACCTCGGCCTTACCGGCTGGACGCTGACCTACGTCCTCGTGAATCGACCCGTCGAGGGCCTTTTCGGCCTGGCGGTAATTGCGTCGGGACTGGTGGCTTACCTGCTCGTGGATCGCCGCCGGCACGGCTGAGCGGCGAGCTCCTGGCGCTAGGGGTTGGACACCCGTCCGCGGTAAACTGCAGCGCCTACGGGCTCCAGACCAGCGATAGGCAAGAGGAGCAACCCGTAACCGCGTTCCCATGTTCCCGCAGGTTCCATCATCCATGAGCGCAAGAAACCGCAGCGTGTCCGTCGCCCCCATGATGGACTGGACCGACAGGCACTGCCGCTATTTCCTGCGGCAGGTAGCGCCCTCGGTCGAGCTCTACACGGAAATGGTTACGGCCGCGGCCATTCACCATGGCGATGCGGACCGGCTGCTGGCGTTTGATCCGGAGGAGCATCCCGTCGTCGTCCAGCTGGGCGGCAGCGACCCTGTGCTCATGGCGGCGGCTTCGGAGCGTGCAGCCGCTTTCGGCTATGACGAGATCAATATCAACGTTGGCTGCCCCAGCGATCGCGTGCAGTCGGGACGCTTCGGCGCCTGCCTGATGGCGGAGCCTCAGCTCGTCGCGGAGTGCTATGCGGCAATGCAGCGGGCCGTCGACGTGCCGGTCACCGTCAAGTCCCGGATTGGCATCGACGATCTCGACAGCTTCGAGTTCCTCGATACCTTCGTTCAGACGCTCGCCGACGCGGGCTGCCGCAAGTTCATCGTGCACGCGCGGATCGCGCTGCTGTCGGGACTGAGCCCGAAGGAGAACCGCAGCGTGCCGCCGCTCCGCTACGACCGCGTCTATCGTCTCAAGCGTGCGCACCCGGAACTCGAGATCGTCATCAACGGCGGCATCCAGACGGTCGATGCCGTCGACGAGTTACTCGAGCAGGTCGACGGGGTCATGATCGGTCGCGAGGCGTACCAGAACCCGTGGTTCCTGGCCGTCCTCGAGCAGCACCTTGACCCCGATGTCGTGCCACCCGAGCGCGCTGAGGTGGCTCGATGCATGCGGTCCTATATGGAGCGTGAATGCGGGAACGGCGTGCGGGTCAACAGCATCACCCGGCATCTGCTCGGGCTCTTCGCAGGGCAACCGGGCGCGCGCGCCTGGCGGCGTTACCTGAGTGAGCACGCGCATCGAGCCGATGCGGGTCCGGGCATCATCGATGCGGCCCTTGATGCAATGCAGCAGGCCGCTGCCTGACGACACCTGTGGTTGTTGCCGGATCGCGGTTACAATAGCGGCTTCCGAACGCGATCGTTCGTATGAGCAGAGAGAACTCTCCATGAGCGCAAGCAAGGCGCCTGATCACCGCAGACCGACCATGGCCGAGCAGGCCGACATTCACGAACTCTATGAACAAAGCGTGCAAAACGTCGAGAACGAGATCGAGTTCCTGTCGAAGACGTTCCGCGAGCTGACCGGCCGCACCGGCTACCTGTTTCGCGAGGACTTCTGCGGCACGGCCAGCGCCGCCTGCGAATGGGTGAAGCAGGGGCCGGAATACCAGGCCATTGGGGTAGACATCGACGCTTCTGTACTCGACTGGGGGCGCAGGCACCGGGTCGGGCGGCTGGACGCCGGTGACCAGGCGCGGGTCAGCCTGATCGAGGCCAACGTCCTCGAGGTCGAGACGCCAAAGGTGGATCTCCTTGCGGCCTTCAACTTCAGCTACTGGATCTTCGAGGAGCGCGCGACGATGCTGCGCTACCTGAGGACAACTCACGCGGCCTTGAAGGACGACGGCATCCTGTTCATGGATATGTTCGGCGGCCCAGATTCTTTCGATGTGACCAAGGAAAAGACCAAGCACGACGGCTTTACCTACATTTGGGACCAGGCCGAGTTCCATCCGGTCACCAATCACATGCGCTGCCACATACACTTCAAGTTCCCAGACGGCTCGAAGATCAAGAACGCCTTTACCTACGAGTGGCGGCTCTACACGGCGCCCGAAATGCGGGACCTGCTGCTCGAAGCAGGCTATCGACAGGTGACGGTCTACTGGGAAGGCGAAGACGAGGACGGCGAGGGCAACGGCGAATTCTCACCGGACCCGACCGGAACGGCTGATCTGGCCTGGATTGCTTATATCGTTGCGGAAAAATAGCTGCTAAATTAGGGTTTTGCCGCAACATTCGATAATTCGCGGCAGGAATTTTGTTAAACGCGCCGCCCGGGTTCCCGACCCGGGCGGTTACGCTTGGGTTCAACGGGGAGTATTGCCGGATGGCAAGGGACCTCGAAGTCGCAATTCTGTTTGCTGACGTTGTCGGCAGCACCCAGATATACGATCGTTTTGGCGATACCAAGGCCAGCGAGACCGTGGCTGTGTGCCTCGATGCGATGAAAGAGGCGACCCACCATTTCGAGGGCACGGTCATCAAGACCATTGGCGATGAGGTGATGTCGACCTTTCCGACCGTCGACCAGGCCATGCGCGCTGCCGTGCTGATGCAGACGCGTATCAGCGCCGACAACCGCAAGGAAGACAATATACCGGTGTCGATCCGGATCGGCTGCCACTACGGGCCGGTCGTACAGGAGCAGAACGACATCTTCGGCGCTGCCGTGCATACGGCCAATCGCATGACCTCGCAGGCCAAGGCGCGGCAAATCGTGATCTCCGGCGAGACCGTCTCGCTCATGAGCCCCGAGCTACAGAAACAGACGCGGCAAATCGACGTGGCGACCGTGCGCGGGCGCATGGACGAGGTGGCGCTATTCGAGCTCCTGTGGAATCCCGAAGAAGCCACCAGCATGCTGCCGACGATTGGCTGGGAGAATCGCGAGCGCAACGCGTCGCGGCTCAAAATCACCTTCCGTGAGCAGACGGTCGAAGTCAGCGACAAACGCAAGAGCATCACGCTCGGTCGCGCCGACGACAACGATCTCGTGATCAAGGGCAACCTGATCTCGCGTATTCACGCGAAGATCGAGATGCGCCGCGGCAAATTCATCCTGATCGACCAGAGTACCAACGGTACCTTCCTGCAGAACTTGCAGGGTGAAGAGCGCTTCGTTCGCCGTGATACGACCGAGCTCAGGGCAGAGGGAACCATAGGCCTCGGGCGTGCCGAAGCGCCCGGTTCCTCACTCGCGATTCACTACAAGGCGATGGACTAGGGCTTACGAGCCCGGACTTCCTCAGCTGGCCTTGGCCGCGGCCGTCTCGAGTCCACGGCGTACGACCTCGAGCTCATCCCTGAGGGCCTCGGGCAAGCGATCGCCGTATTCCCCGAAATAAGCCTCGATCGAATCCATCTCGTCCACCCACTGGTCGGCATCGATGGTGGTGAGCGCCCGCAGGTCGTCCGCGGCAATGTCCAGCCCTGTCGTGTCGATATCGCAAGAATTGGGCAGGTAGCCAATTGGCGTTTCGTGCGCGCCAACCCGGCCCTCGGTCCGGTCGATGATCCAGCGCAGGACTCGCAGGTTTTCGCCGAAGCCGGGCCAGAGGAAGCGTCCCGACGCGTCGCGGCGGAACCAGTTGACGTGGAAGACGCCGGGCAGCTTGTCGCAGCGATCGGCGAAGGACAGCCAGTGGCTGAAGTAGTCCGCGAAGTTGTAGCCGCAGAAGGGTTTCATGGCCATCGGGTCGCGGCGGACGACGCCGACTTCACCGACGTTGGCTGCCGTGGTTTCTGACGCAACACCTGCGCCGACGAGCACGCCGTGCTGCCAGCTTTTGGCCTCGTAGACGAGCGGCGCAAGCTCCTTGCGACGGCCGCCGAAGACAATGGCCGAGATCGGCACGCCTTCAGGCGCCTCGGCAAGGCTCGAGTAGACCGGGTTGTTGGTCGCGGCTACCGTGAAGCGTGAGTTCGGGTGCGCTGCGGGTCCGTTGGCGGGATCGTAGGGCCGGCCCTGCCAGTCGATGGCTGGTTCGCCTTCCTTCTTCTCCTCCCACCACGGTTCGTTATTGGCCGTGCGGGCGACATTGGTGAAGATCGCGTCGTGCGTGACCATGTCGAAGGCGTTCTTGTTGGTCTTGGCGTTCGTGCCGGGCACGACGCCGAAGTAGCCTGATTCGGGGTTGATGGCGTGGAGCCTGCCGTCCTTGCCCGGGTGTAGCCAGGCGATATCGTCGCCCAGCGTCCAGATCTTCCAGCCAGGCAGTGATTCGGGCGGAATCAGCATGGCAAGGTTGGTCTTGCCGCAGGCCGAGGGCAGTGCGCAGGCAATATAGTGCGTCTCGCCTTCGGGACTCTCGACGCCGACGATCAGCATGTGCTCGGCGAGCCAGCCTTCGTTACGCGCCTGGTAGCTGGCGATCCTCAAGGCATGACACTTCTTGCCGAGCAGCGCATTACCGCCGTAGCCCGAGCCAATGCTCTTGATCGACAGCTCTTCGGGAAAGTGCACGATGAAGCGGCGCTCGGGGTCGAGATCGCCCGTCGAGTGCAGGCCCTTGACGAAGCTGCCTTCCGCTTCGATGCGCTCGAGCGCGGCGCTGCCCATGCGCGTCATGAGCTTCATGTTGGCAACGACGTAGGGACTGTCGGTGATTTCAACCCCGCAGCGCGACAGCGGCGAGTCGATCGGGCCCATGCAGTAGGGCACGACGTAGAGCGTGCGACCCTGCATTGCCCCGTCGAACAGGGCGTCGACCTTGGCGTGCGCCTCGTCGGGGTCGAGCCAGTTGTTATTAGGCCCGGCGTCGTCGCGGTCTTTCGTGCATACGAAGGTTCGATGCTCGACCCGCGCCACGTCGCTCGGCTCGGAGAGGTGCAGGAAGCAATTGGGGTAGGTCTCGGGGTTCAGCGGCATCAGCGTGTCGTCCGCCTGCATCATGGCGATGAAGTTGGCGAATTCCTCGTCAGAACCGGTGCACCAGTGAATCGAATCGGGTTTTGTGAGGGTGGCGACATCGTCGACCCACCGCTCGAGAGCCGGGAGGCGCGTGCTCATAGTGAAGAGTCTCTTGTAGAACGGGGCTGGGGGGACAGCGTTGTACATGCATTATACCGCCCACCCCGGCGGTTGCATCTGAAATTATTGCAATGGACCCCGTTGCCGCGGCCTTTCGTAGCGGGCTTTTCCGGCCCGTGCGGCTAGTTGCACAGCGACGGGCTGCCGCTCTCGTTGCGAGCCTCGAACTCGCGCACGGTGTCGAAACGCTGTTCGACGCGCCCGGTCTCCCGGTCGAGCTCGAAGCGCCAGTTTACGACCTCGATGCGGTCGCAGCGGCCGCTGCCCTGGTTGATGCCGAGCGCAATGACGAGCGTACGACCGAGTGTGGTCGGTGATTCGTCAGCGATGCTGGCCAGGACCTTTTTCTGGCGGACGGGCAGGAAAGTGAATTGCCAGAGGTACTCCGCAAACACGCGAAAGTCGGCGGCGCGGCGCGGGCTCTTGTTCAGATGGCCTGCAAAGCCCTCGAAACTCGATCGGTCCACGCCGTCGCGGCTGGTGTTGGCGCACTTGTAGACGCGCGCATAGCCCGGGGACGTGGGGGTCGTAATGTTGCCGACCGAGTCGGTATAGGCGAGCTCGCGGACGAACTCGAAGTAGCGTTCGGTTTCGACGGCGCCGACGTAGTAGCCCTGTACGGCTCGCGAGGCGTTGTCGTCGGCTTCGAGGGCTTCGGCGGCAGCGAAGTCGTCGCTGCAGATCTCGAAGGCGCCGCTCGGGTCGGTGACGTGGTGCACCGTGTAGCTCGACGCCGTGGTTGCGCGTTCGTCGACGAAGAAACCGGCCGGTGCGCTGTAGCTCGTGTCGTATACCTTGCCGGCAATCTCGAGATCGTCAGGGAGCGAATAAGCCGGCGCCGCCGCTACGGGGGCATCCGTGACCTTGGCGGTCGCCGGTGCCTCGGCGGCACCGCCGCCGCAGGCGCTGGCGGTGCAAAGCGCGGGTAGCAGCCACAAGAGTCGCTTGTCCATCGTCACTCCCTTAACGTTCCGGCGCCGCGCGCTGGCGGGCCGGCATTTACCGCGACGACAATCCGTGTCGCCGCGTGGCGTCGGCGTTTAGGCCGCTGCCGTGTCCTTGCGCCAGATGCAGAGCTCGGTGGGAGCCTGTACACCCATCTTTACGCGGTTGCTGTTCGACGAGAAGATCGTGATCTCGATAGGTCCTTCCTTGAACAGGTCGCCCAGCGTCATGGACGGGTCGATTCCATCTCCGGGCCGAATCTGGATCGATTCCGCGTCACGTCGGCTAACAATCAACATCGTTCCTTCCTCTCTCGGTTCTAGGCTTCGGCGAGCGGGCGGGCGCTGCCGCCGGACTCGTTGCCGTCTATCCCGTAGGTGCCGGGTCCCTGTGTCGTGCCGCGCAGGATCATGAGGCGTTGCCCCAGCTGGCCCTGGCGGCCGCGAATAATGCTGCCGTTGGTCAGATTGAGTGAGCTGCACTCGCTGGCGAGCGCAACGAGGTGATCCCAACGGCTGGTAATGTCTGCGTCGTCCCCGCACCAGGCGGCGAGGTCCGACATCTGCCCGGGGGCAAAGCCTGCGCGCTCGAGTATTGCGCCGCGCTCTGCTTCGAGGCTCTTGAGCCGGTCGACCTTGATGCCCTTGCTCGTGGCGGCGAGTTCGAGGGCGTCTAAGTCCTGGCCGGTCAGCGCGGAGCGCTCCTCCACCAGTGTTTCCTTGAGCCCGATAGCCTCACGGACGCTGTCCTCGAGGACGGCGAGCATGTCGTTCCGGGTTGCCTGGCGATTCATGGCGTTCATTGCCGCTGCCCGTCCGGCCTAGTCGCCGAGCGACTGTTCGAACCGGATCATGGCGTCGGCGATGGCGTCCGCGTTGATCTCGTAGTCGCCGCTTTCAATCGCGGCCTTGACCTCGGCGACGCGTGCAACGTCGACGGCCGGCTGGTCTGCCAGCGATTTCTCGAGGCGCTCGAGGAGACGGGCGCGGCTCGTCAGCTCAACCGTATCGGCTGCGCCGGCAGAGGCCGCCTTGCTGGCTGCCGGAGCGCCAGCGTCGGGCGTGACGGTGCCCTTCGACGCGGTCTCGTCGACCTTGTTGCCCAGCTTGCCTATCGAACCCTGATCCATCGGACCAATCCTGTTTGTCATAACGCTCTTACCTCAACGATCATTGTTGCTGAAACCGGGTATCGGCCACAGGGGCCGAAGCTTTAGCCCCGGACGAAAAAAAGTTATTGCCCTGACGGGCCACGATCACCTCGACGTGTTCGCGCGAGCGCACGACGCCCTCTACGACACGGCCGGAACTCAGGTTTTCCACCTGGATACGTTGCCCAATAGCTCCATCTATCAATGCCTTACCGGACATATTTATTCTCATTCCTCCGGTTTCGACCACGAGCGTGACGGACTGGCCGCGACGAATGACGTCGTCGGCCTCGACGAGTCCCGGGGCCAGCATTCGACCCTCGAGTATCGACTGGGCGACGCGTTGCCCGACGGCCGCCTCGAGGCTCCGGTAGTAGCCGCTGCGATTCCGCGTCACGTCGCGACGTTCGAGGCGAACGGCGTCCGGCGTGATCAGCGTGCCTTTGGGCAGATGCCGGGCAGCGACGACGACCTTCGATTCCGTGACGACAGAGACGGGCACGTAGACCTTCCAGGGTCGCTCGCCGGTGCAGCGCACGCCCACCGTCGTCGTCCGGTTGATCCGGGTGCCTGTATTGAGAAAGGGCGTGAGCGCTTCGCTGCAGGCGGGCAGCTTCAGGCGCGGGTCCAGGAACCCGGCCTCGACCCGGGTCTCGCCGCTCTGTTGGCCGATGCGCTTGGCGAGAAAACGGCTCGCGCTTTCCCGGATGGCCTCGAGATCCTGCCATTCGGCGCCGGCAGTCGCCGCTATCGGCGAGACCGCCAATAGTACGACGATGGCCATGAGCCGGTGCGTTGTGGGCGTCAGTTTTCTGACGACTTCCTGCATGTTCTACCTCGTGTTGTCAGGCGCCTGGTTCCGGGAGAGCTTTGCCGGCGGCGGGCTCGAGGCTGCCGCCGCGTTTGCCGCCCCAACGGGACCTGTGACGTCGTCAGTGTGGCTGCAAGCTTTGTGCCAGCCAGCGTTTCCCGGGTCTTTCGGAGCCTCTGGAGCGCTGGACACGACGGGCAGCGCGTTGCCGCCGGGGCGGCAAGGCCTTGCCGGCCGGCAAGCGCTGGCCGCTCGTCGGCCGTGTTGGGCCGCCATCCTGTGGACTTGGCATGGCGGTTGCATAGGCAATGGCAGGTAACAACGGAACCGCCACGATGGAAATCAAGGCACTGGCACATCACGAAGCTGCACTGAAACTTCGCGCGCTCAAGAACCAGGCGCTCACCGCGAACATTGCGAACGCGGATACGCCGAACTACAAGGCCCGCGATATCGACTTCAGGTCGGCGTTCACGGCCGCGAAGAGCGGCGAGGGCACGCTCAGGACGACGAGTGACCAGCACGTGCGTTCGCTGAGCACGAATTCGCTGGGTGTTGACCTCAAATACCGCATGCCGATGCAGCCGACGCTGGACGGCAACACGGTGGAGACCGATGTCGAGCAGGCAGAGTTCGCCGAGAACGCCTTGATGTACCGCGCCACGCTGGCCTTCCTCGACGGGCAACTCCGGACCATCAAGTACGCGCTCAAGGGAGGTGACTAATGTCCCTGTTGAAAGTCTTTGACGTCGCCGGCACGGCGATGAATGCCCAGTCGGTGCGCATGAACGTGACGGCGAGCAACCTTGCCAACGCCGGCAGCGTGCATGGCGACGCCGACAAGGTATACCGGGCCCGACAGCCCGTGTTCTCGGCGTTCCAGGACGCACTCAGCGCCGAAACCGGCATGACCGGCGTGCGGCTCAAGGGCGTCATCGAGAGCAATGCGCCGCTGACGCAGCTCTACCAGCCTGAGCACCCGGACGCTGACGAGAACGGCAACGTCTACGTTACCAACGTCAACGCCGTCGAGGAGATGGTCAACATGATCTCGGCGTCACGTTCCTACAAGAACAACATCGAGATGGTCAACACGACGAAGGATCTGGTGATGCAGACCCTGTCGCTCGGACGCTAGGCGGAGGTAGAAGACAATGACCACAGGTTTCACAGGGTTGCCAGGGATCGATGACAGCCGGCTGCAGGCGCCGCCCGCGCCGCGCAAGACTGATGATCTCGGCCAGGAAGACTTCCTGACGCTGATGATTACGCAGTTCCAGAACCAGGACCCGTTCGAACCGATGGACAACGGCCAGTTCTTGGGCCAGCTCGCTCAGTTCAGCACCGTAAGCGGCATCGACTCCCTGAACTCGGGTTTCGACGGGCTGTCGGGCGCTTTGCGGGATGAGCAGGCCCTGCAGGCCGCCAATCTCGTTGGTCGGACGGTCGTCGCCGAGACCGACACGGCGTTCTTCGACGGCAGTACCACCGTCGAGGCGGCGATTGACCTGCCGGCAGCCGCGTCAGGCGTGCAGGTCGACGTCATCGACGCGACGGGCCAGCTTGTCCGCCGGCTGGAACTCGGGCAGCAGCCTGCCGGCACCCTGCAGTTCGGCTGGGACGGTCGCGACGCCGGCGGTGACGAAATGCCGCCCGGGCAGTACACGCTGAGCGCGCGGGTCGCACGCGGCCAGGACGTCGAAAGCGTATCCACCCTGGTTGAGGCCGAGGTGGAGAGTGTGACGCTTGGCCGGGGCGGCGGCGCAATGACCCTGAACCTCAACGGGGGCGGCTCGCTGTCGCTTTCACAGATTTACCGGATAGCCCAGTAGGGATACGAAGACACATCTAAGGAGACAACACCATGCCATTTACAATCGCACTGAGTGGCCTCAACGCCGCCTCCGCCGACCTGGGCGTCACGGCGAACAACATTGCCAACGTCAATACCGCCGGCTTCAAGATGTCGCGCTCGGAATTCTCCGAGGTCTTTGCCGTCGGCACGCAGAGCGTCAGCTCGAGCGCCTCGGGCAGCGGCGTCAAGCTCTCGAACATTGCCCAGCAGTTCACGCAGGGCAACATCGACTTCACCGACAACGCGCTGGACCTTGCCATCGGTGGCGAAGGCTTCTTCGTGCTCAGCGACAACGGTGCACGGTCGTATACCCGGGCGGGTGCCTTCGGCGTCGACAACGAGGGCTTTGTCGTCAACGCGCAGGGCGCAAGGCTGCAGGCCTATCCGTTTGCGGGTGAAGGCCTGTTCAACACGGGCACACCGCAAGATCTGCAGCTGACGACCGGGGCGAACCCGCCGTCGGCGTCGACTCGCGCGAGCTTCGGCATCAACCTGCCGGCCAACGCGCCGCTGCCGGCCAACCCGGCGTTCGATCCCGGCGATCCGTCGAGCTTCAATCACACGACGTCGATTACGATCTACGATTCGCTCGGCGCTGCCTCGACGGCAACCGTGTACTTCATCAAGGACGCGGCACCGAACACCTGGAACACGCAGGTGCAGATTGACGGCAACGACGTTGGCGGCATTACGCAGATCGGCTTCGGCGATGATGGCACGCTTGCGACGCCGCCGGGCGGCCTGATACCGCTGCCGCCGTATACGCCAACGACCGGCGCTGCCGACATCAACCTGTCGCTCGACTTTGGTTCGGCCACGCAGTTCGGCGACAACTTCGGCGTCAACTCGCTGTCGCAGGACGGCTTCACGACGGGCCGCCTGACCGGTGTCTCGGTGGACGCGGAAGGCATCGTCTTCGCCCGCTTTACGAATGGCCAGTCGACGTCGCTTGGCAAGCTTGCGCTCGCCAACTTCGTGAACCCGCAGGGTCTGCAGCAGCTTGGCGACACGACCTGGGGCGAGTCGTTCCAGTCGGGTGACGCGCTGCTCGGCGAGGCAGCCACGGCTTCCTTCGGCAACATCCAGTCCGGAGCCCTCGAGGCGTCCAACGTCGACCTGACGGCGCAGCTCGTGCAGATGATTACGGCGCAGCGCAACTTCCAGGCGAATGCCCAGATGATCTCGACGGCCGACACCGTGACGCAGACCGTCATCAACATTCGATAACGACGATAGGCAGGTAGCACCATGGACGAGATGATCTACGTTGCACTGACCGGCGCGCGCCAGACCGAAGTGGCGCAGTCGATCAACAGCAACAACCTGGCGAACGTCTCGACCACGGGCTTTCGCGCCGACCTGCATGCCTTCAGCAACACGCCCGTCAACGGGCCCGGCGTCGACTCGCGGATCAATGCGGTCGTCGATTCCTACGGTACCGACTTCACGCCGGGCGCCACGCAGGTAACAGGGCGCGAGCTGGACGTGGCAATCCAGGGCGATGGCTTCATCGCCGTGCAGGCGGCCGATGGGTCGGAGGCGTACACGCGCGCCGGCGACCTACGGGTCGAGTCGGGTGGGTTGCTCGCCAATGGCTCGGGGCACCTGATTCTCGGCGAGGGCGGTCCGGTTGCAATCCCGCCGAACGCCAAGCTCGAAATCGGTGAAGACGGGACGATCTCGGTCCAGCCGCTCGGCCAGCCGGTGACGACAATGGCCGTCGTCGACCGCATCAAGCTCGTCAACCCGCCCGCCGACCAGCTCGTGAAGGGCGAGGACGGTCTCCTGCGGCTCAGGACGGAAGGCGAGATCGCGCCGCCTGACGCCGACGTCACGCTGCAGGCCGGTTCGCTCGAGGGCTCGAACGTTAACGTCGCGAAGACGCTCGTCAACATGATCGAGCTCGCGCGGCAGTATGAAATGCAGGTCAACGTCATCAAGGCCTCTGAAGAGAACGCCAACGCCGCGGCACAAATGATGTCGCTGGGTTAAAGGAGTAAGCGATGAACCAGGCACTATGGGTATCCAAGACCGGCCTCGATGCGCAGCAGACGCGCATGGCAGTGGTCTCGAACAACCTTGCCAACGTCAATACCACGGCGTTCAAGCAGGGTCGGCCGGTCTTCGAGGACCTCATGTACGTCAACCTCAAGCAGTCGGGTGCGCAGTCCTCGCAGGACACGATGCTGCCGACGGGCCTTACGCTCGGCACAGGCGTCCGCGTCGTCGCGACCGAGAAACTGTTTACGCAGGGCACGATCAACCAGACCGGGCGCTCGCTGGACGTCGCGATAAACGGCCGCGGCTTCTTCCAGATTCAGATGCCCGACGGCACACTGGCCTTCACGCGCGCCGGCGGTTTCCAGACCAACGACCAGGGCGAGCTCGTGACCGCAAGTGGCTTTCGCCTCGATCCGGCGATCCAGATCCCGGTCGACGCGCTGAGCATCGATATTGGCGCCGACGGCACCGTGTCGGTGAAGCTGCCGGGTCAGTCGGGGACCACCCAGGTAGGCAACCTGCAGACGATCGACTTCGTCAACCCGGCAGGACTGCAACCGATCGGTGAGAACCTCTATATCGAGACGGCTTCGAGCGGCACGCCGATCCCGGGCACGCCCGGACTGAACGGCCTCGGTCAGGTCATTGGCGGCGCCCTCGAAGGCTCGAATGTCAACGTCGTCTCGGAGCTCGTCAACATGATCGAGACCCAGCGCGCCTACGAAATGAACTCCAAGGCCATTTCGACCAGCGACCAGATGATGCAGTACGTCAACAACAACCTCGGACGCTAGCCGTGATCACTGAGACTACTTATCGCGTTGTACTGCTGCTGGCCGTCGCATTGTCGCTGTCGGCCTGTGCCACGCCGCGCGTCGATGAAGACGTGCTCGAGGCGCCCATGCCGATAACCACGGTCTATGCAAAGCCCGAGAGTGGCGCGATCTTCGCCGGCGGGACCGAGATACGCCTGTTCGAGGATCGCACGGCAACGCGCGTTGGCGACATTCTCACCGTGCGCCTGGTCGAGCAGACCCGTGCCAGCAAGGACGCGTCGACGTCGACGTCAAAGGAGACCGGCGCGACGCTCACGAATCCGACCGTGTTCGGTCGCCCCGTGACGCGCAAGGGTGTGCCCATCCTCGAAGGCTCGCTCGAAGGCCAGCGCGCCTTCGATGGCACAGGTTCGAGCAGCCAGTCGAACAGCCTGACCGGTGAAATCACGGTCACCGTTACGGAGCGGCTACCGAACGGCAACCTCGTCGTCGAGGGTGAGAAGTGGCTCACGATCAACCAGGGCCGTGAGTTCGTCCGCCTCCGCGGCATCGTCCGCACCACTGACATCCTCACGGACAACTCGGTGTTCTCGACGCGCATTGCCAATGCGCAGATTGCCTACGCTGGCAAGGGCGCGCTCGCCGACGCCAATCGCCAGGGCATCCTGGCGCGATTCTTCAACTCGCCGATCTTCCCGTTCTAGGAGCCACCATGTTCAAGCAGGGCAAAGTCTTGGGTTTAGCAACGCTACTGGTCGCGTTACTGGCGACCGGCAACGCGTCCGCCGAACGGGTCCGCGACCTTGCGTCGGTCGCTGGCGTGCGGCCGAACCAGCTCGCTGGTTACGGCCTCGTCACGGGCCTCGACGGCACGGGCGACCAGACCGCGCAGACGCCGTTTACGGTGCAGAGCATCATCAACATGCTGACCCAGTTCGGCGTAACGATCCCGCCCGGCACCAACCTGCAGCTGCGCAACGTCGCCGCGGTCACGATTCATGCGGAGCTGCCTGCCTTCGCCAAGAAGGGCCAGCTCATCGACGTCACCGTGTCCTCGATGGGCAACGCGACGAGCCTGCGCGGCGGCAGCCTGCTGATGGCACCGCTCAAGGGTGCCGATGGCCAGGTCTACGCGATCGCCCAGGGCAACCTCGTTGTGGGTGGTTTCGGGGCATCTGGCAACGACGGCTCGAGCATTACCGTGAACATCCCGAGTGCCGGGCGCATTCCGAACGGCGCAACGGTTGAGCGCGAAGTCGCGTCGAGCTTCCTCACCGACGAATTCATCAGCCTCAACCTGAACACGCCGGACTTCACGACTGCCAACCGGCTCGCACAACAGATCAATACGACGCTCGGTGCCGGCACGGCCGAGGCGCTGGATGCCGTCTCGGTCTCGGTGCGGGCCCCACTCGATTATCGGCAGCGCACGGGTTTTGTCTCGGTACTCGAGAACCTCGAGGTCGAGCCTGGTCCGGTGGCGGCTCGCGTCATCGTCAATTCCCGCACCGGTACCGTTGTCATTGGCTCGAACGTTCGCGTGACGCCGGCGGCCGTTTCACACGGCTCGCTGGTCGTCACGATCAGTGAGACGCCGTTCGTAAGCCAGCCCGTAGCGCCGGTCATTCAGTCGAACCGGAGCATTGGGGGTGGACCTGGCGGTCAGCCGCCGGCGCCGGTCATTGGCGGTGAAACCGTGGCTGGCAGCATCTCGGAGGTGTCGATCGATGAGCCCACGGCCAGCATGTTCCTGTTCGAACCGGGCACGAGCCTCGACGAGATCGTGCAGGCGGTGAACCGCGTCGGCGCGGCGCCGGGGGACCTTGTAGCCATTCTCGAGGCGCTGAAGCAGGCCGGTGCGCTGCGCGCCGAACTCGTGATCATCTGACGGACAGGCCGACGTGACCGTCTCGATAACTGACTTCAGCCACTTCTCCGGTCTGCGCCAGCGCGCAGGCAGCGATGACCCGCAGGCGCTTCGGGAAGTAGCCGGCCAGTTCGAGGCGTTGTTCATCCAGACCCTGCTTAAGAATATGCGCGACGCCTCGCTGGGTGATGGCCTGCTGGGCGGCAGCGATCAACAGAAGATGTATGAAGGCATGCTCGACCAGCAGCTGTCGCTGGAGATGGCAGGCGGTCGTGGCATCGGTATTGCCGAGATGCTGGTTCGCCAGCTTGGTGGCGCTGCCGACAATGCCGAATCCACCGAGACGGGCGCATCGTCGCCCGCAGCCGTGTCGAGCCTGAATACCACCTTGCCGGGACCGCTGACGGCCGTACCCCCGGCCGCGCCGACGGCCGACGTCACTGTCGAGGCAACCCCGGTACGCCGCGCGTTCGAGTCGGCCGAGTCTTTCGTCCGTGAACTGTGGCCGCATGCGCGCAAGGCCGCGAAGGCGCTGGGCGTAGAGGCGCGCGCGATCGTCGCGCAGGCGGCGCTCGAGACGGGCTGGGGCAAGCACATGCCCGAGACAGCAAGAGGCGACTCGAGCCTCAACCTGTTCGGAATCAAGGCGGGCCGGGGCTGGGGCGGCGAGTCTGCTGAGAAACCCACGCTCGAATTCGACAACGGCGTTGCGCGCCGCGAGGTCGCGAAGTTTCGGGCTTACGAGACCGTGGCGGACAGCGTCGAGGACTACATTAACTTCCTGCGCGATAACCCGCGCTACGACGGCGTACGGATGACAGACGGCACGCCGGCTGCTTTCGGGCGCTCGCTGGCCGAGGCCGGCTACGCCACCGACCCGCGCTACGCGGAGAAGATCGATCGCGTTGCCGCGAGCGAGCGCATGTCAGCGCTCCTGACCGGGCTCGAGGGCGCCGAGCCGCCCATTGGCCGCGCCGGCGATGCGGCGGCACCTTAAGAGGACTGGACGATGCCGAACCTATTGAACACGAGCCTGACGGGCATGGCCGCTTTCCAGCGCGCGCTCGAGGTAACGAGTCATAACATTGCCAACGCCAACACGCCTGGCTACAGCCGGCAGGTGGCCGAGTTCTCGACCCGCGAAGGGCAGGGCACAGGCAACGGCTTCATCGGCAGCGGCACCCAGATCTCGACGATCAAGCGCATCTACGATGCGATGCTGGGTACCCAGCTGCAGGTTGCCACCACCGGGCTCTCCCGCTTCGAGGCGCTCGAGGGCCTTGCGGGTCGCATGGATTCCCTGCTCGCTGATCCAAACACGGGCCTCAACGACGGGTTGCAGTCATTCTTCAATTCCGTGCAGGACCTTGCCAACGATCCGTCCTCGCTGCCAACGCGGCAGGCCTTGTTGGGGGAGGCGAACGGTCTTGCTGCGCGCTTCCAGACGCTAGACCAGAGCCTTGCCGGCATCGATAGTGAGGTCAGCGAGCGCATCCGGCTCGCCGTCGAGGACATCAACCGCCTCGCCGCCGCCGTTGCCGACATCAACGACAAGATCGCCCTCGCCAACGGGCTCGGCCAGCCGCCGAATGACCTGCTCGACGAGCGCGACCGCCTCGTCATGTCGCTCGCCGAGAACGTCGCGGTGTCTACCGCGATCCAGGATGACGGGACGATGAACGTTTTCATCGGTTCGGGCCAGTCGCTCGTTGTCGGCAGCCAGGTGCAGCGGCTTAGCGTCACGGGCAGCGAATTCGACCCGACCCGTGCCGTCGTCGTCTACGAAGGCACGGCCGGGAATACGCCGCTCGATACCTCGCTGACCGGCGGCACGCTGGGCGGCCTGCTGGAGTTTCGTTCGACCCTGCTCGACCCGTCGCGGCAGGCGCTCGGGCAGACCGCACTTGCGTTTGCATCCCGCTTCAATGAACAACATGCCTCTGGCATGGACCTTCGGGGCAACCTTGGCGGCGACTTCTTCACGGTCAGCGATCCGCTCAGCCTGTATTCCGGCAACAACACCGGCAGCGGCACGGCGCTTGCGAGCGTAGCCGACGATACCTTGATGACGGGCGCGGACTACGTACTCGATTTCGACGGCGCGAGCTACACGCTGACCCGGAGCGATACCAACCAGGCAGTGGCGCTGACGGGATCGGGCACGAGCGGTGATCCGTTCCTTGCCGACGGACTCGCAATCGTTGTCGGCGGAGCGCCGGCAGCGGGTGACCGCGTCCTGATTCGGAGCGGCTCCGGACTCGCCAGTTCGATCAGGACCGCGATCGACGACCCGCAGGCTGTCGCCATGTCGGCCCCGACACGCTCCGCCGCGGAGTTCGCGAACACGGGTGACGCCAGCATTGGCCCGGCGCGCGTGGTCGACCGCAGCGACGCAGCGCTGCTGTCGCCGGCACTAATCGAGTTCACGGGACCGGCAACCTATTCAATCAACGGCGCAGGCAGTTTCGCCTATGTCGACGGTGATCCCATCGTGATCAACGGCACCGAGGTGACGATTACGGGCGCGCCCGGCGTCGGCGACCGCTTCACGATCGAGGCCAATTTCGGCGCCGCCGGCGACAACAGCAACGGTCTCATACTGGCCAACATCCAGTCCGTGGGCGTGCTCGACGGCGGCACGATCAGCATCAACGAAAACTACAGCCGCCTGGTGTCCGACGTGGGCGGCCGCACCCGGCAGATCCAGGCCAACGTCGATGCGCAGGCCGTGCTGCGGCAGAACGCGCAGGATGAAGTTTTCGCCGTGTCGGCCGTTAACCTCGACGAGGAAGCGGCGCGGCTGATCCAGTACCAGCAGGCCTACCAGGCCGTGGCACAGGTGGTCAGTGTCGCAAGCACGCTCTTCGATACCCTGATCAACGCAACGAGGCGCTAGGCATGCGCGTATCCACACAGGGCAGCTACCTGAAGGGGCTGACGTCCATCCAGCGGCTGCAGGCGGCGCTCGACCTGACGCAGCGCCAGATTTCCTCGGGAAGGCGCGTGCTCAAGCCGTCGCAGGACCCCATCGCCTCATCGCGGGCGCTCGAGCTGCGCGAGTCGATCTCGCGTCTCGACCAGTTCGACCGCAACGCCAACATTGCGACGAACCGCCTCGCCCAGGAGGAGGTCACGTTGAACTCGGTCAACAATGTCCTGCAGCGCGTGCGCGAACTGGCGCTGCAGGCAAACAACGCGACCCAGAGCAACGAGTCCCGAGGCCAGATCGCAGTCGAGCTTCGGCAGCTGCTCGACAACCTCGTCGAGCTGGCCAACCAGAAGGACGGCAACGGCCAGTACATGTTTGCAGGCAATCTCGAAGAGGTATTGCCCGTGACGCGCGGCGCATCCGGGTTTCAGTACAACGGTGACCAGGGTCAGCGCCTGATTCAGGTAGGGGAGGGCCGGCAGGTAGCCGACGGTAATCCCGGCTCGGACGTGTTCTTTAGGATCAAGAACGGTAACGGCGTATTTGCGCTGGAACCTGCCGCCGGCAATACCGGTTCCGGCATCCTTGGTGCCGGCAGCGTCCTGGACCCGACTGCCTGGGTGCCAGATACCTACACCGTAACGTTTACGGCAACTGACAGCTACGAGGTGCGGGATTCCAGCGCCGCGCTCGTCGCCGCGGGGACCTGGCAGGATGGCGACAACATCCGCTTTGGCGGTATTGAGTTTGGCCTTGATGATATGCCGGCCACCGGCGACAGCTTCGTGGTCTCACCGGCGATCAATCGCGACCTGTTCACGACCGTCGAGGCGTTGGCCAGCGCCGTTGAAACGAACGTCTTCGACGACGCGACGCGCGCAGCCATGATCAACGGCATCAACGCGGGCATCGTCGACATCGATCAGGGCATCGGCAACATTCTCGACATGCGCACCCAGGTTGGCTCACGGCTGGCCGTGATCGAGAAGCAGGTGGATACCAACGGCGCGTTCTCGCTGACGCTCGAAGAGACACTGGCAGGTATCGAGGATCTCGACTACGCCGCGGCCCTGTCGCGGCTGTCCCTCGAGGCGACAACGCTCGAGGCGGCGCAGCAGTCTTTCGTGCGCACCCAGCAGCTCTCGCTGTTCAACTTCATCTAGGGCGGGCCTGCGTCACACTTCTGACGATTGCCGTTAAAGATTCCGTTTTAGCGGTCGGCCCCGACACTCCCCCGCGACGAGAAAAACGTCGTGTTTCGCTCAAGCTTTTTCCACGACCACCGATAACCCCTGTGTACGGAGGTCCTGAATGGATATCGCGACCCTGTCGATCCGCGGCATAAGCAGCCCGGGTATTTCACTTTAAATTGGGAGTTATTGAAATGGCACAGACGATCAATACGAATGTTGCATCATTGAATGCACAGCGTAACTTGAATCGTTCGCAGGGTATGCTTAACCAGTCGCTTGAACGGCTGTCTACTGGCCTGCGAATCAACAGCGCAAAGGACGACGCAGCAGGTCTCGCGATCTCCGAGCGCTTCACCACGCAGATCCGCGGTCTGAACCAGGCGGTTCGTAACGCATCGGACGGCATCTCGCTCGCACAGACGACCGAGAGCGCACTCGCCGAGCTGACAAACAACCTGCAGCGTATCCGCGAACTGGCAGTCCAGTCGGTCAACGCGTCGAACTCGGCGTCTGACCGCGCGGCCCTCAACGCCGAAGTCTCGCAGCGTATCGCAGAAGTCGATCGCATCTCGAAGCAGACGAACTTCAACGGCGTCAAGGTCCTTGACGGCTCGTTCGGTACGGCAGTATTCCAGGTAGGCGCCAACGTTGGTGAAACGATTTCCGTTTCCCTGACGACCGACGTCACGGCTGGTGCTGTCGGTACGGTCAATACGGCTGCCGGCACGGGCTTCTCCTTCGCAGAAGCAGCATCGACGGACATCACCATCAACTTCGGTGACGGTTCGACGGCCGACGAGTACGGCAGCGCCGTAGTCGCCGCCAACTCGACGGTGCAGCAGGCGGCGGACGCGATCAACAACGCCAACGTGACCGGCGTATCGGCCTTCGTCAATGCTGGCGGCCAGCTGCAGATCCTGAACGACAACAACGGCGACGTTACGATCGGTGAAACCGGCGCGGCCGGTGCCGATACGCTCGGCCTCGATACGGTTGTCACCGCGGACGAAACCGCTGGTGCCGCAACGACGCTCGAGGGCGTAGCGATCGACACGGTCGCCGGCGCCAACTTCGCCATTGCGCGCGTCGATTCTGCACTGACCACGGTCAACGGCCTGCGCGGCAACCTGGGTGCTATCCAGAACCGCTTCGAGTCGACGATCGTCAACCTGCAGACCGTCAGCGAAAACCTCGCAGCCTCACGCGGCCGCATCCAGGACGCTGACTTCGCTGCAGAAACCGCAAACCTGACGAAGGCGCAGATCCTTCAGCAGGCTGGCGTTTCGGTCCTCTCGCAGGCCAACGCTCAGCCGCAGCTGGCTCTGAGCCTCCTGCAGTAAGCGGGATAGTGTAAGACCCCGTGACCGGGCGGCAAGGATGCCGCCCGGTCCGGCTACAGGGGAGAACGTCGATGTCTGATCAGGACGTGAAAGCGATCTCCGGAACCGGGACCTTTGCAATCCTCCCGGCCACCGGTGACACACCGACGAACCCGGGCCAAGCAGCGGCGGGCGGCAGCGTCTTGCCGCCACCAGCGGCAAAGCCCGACCTCGAAAGGCTCACGGCGAAGCTGAACCTTGCCAGTGAGACGATTGGTCGCGACCTGAGGTTTCGGGTCGATATGGAACGTGGACGCTCGGTCATCCAGGTGCTGGACCGCGACACCGGTGAGGTGATACGCGAAATACCGCCGGATGAAGCCGATGTGACCCTGACCAAGAACGGATTTGTAGAACTCAGGCTCTACGACGGCGACGCCTGAGCATGGGAATGGTGCCAGGCAGGACTTGGCATGTTTCTTGTAAACCTTGAGTAAGCACTCCGCATACGAGAGAGAGACGAAGAGAACATGGCAAGCATCGTATCGACGGGCATCGGGTCCGGCCTGGATATCGCAGGAATAGTGCAGCAGCTCGTTGCTGCAGAGGGTCAGCCGGTGGAATCGCGACTGGGACAGCAGGAAGTCAGGGCACAGGCAAAGCTGTCTGCGTTCGGCACCCTCAAGTCGGCACTCGCCGACGTCAGGGACCAGCTTGCGATCATCAGGAACCCGACCGAGTTTCTCGTCAGGAAGGCGGTCTCGAGCAACGAAGATGTCTTCAACGCCGCGACGACGACAGCGGCACAGCCGGCCAGCTACTCGCTCGAGGTCCTTCAGCTCGCACAGGCGCAGAAGCTGACCTCCGGCGCGTTCACTGGTTCGGACGCCGTCGTTGGCACGGGCACGCTGACCGTAACGGTCGGTACCCTGAGCATGGATCTCGAGATGACCGACGAGGCAAACACGCTCGCCGACGTCCGCAACGCAATCAACAACGCCCCCGATAACCCGGGCGTATCGGCGACGATCGTCAACGCCGACAGCGGCAGCTACCTGATCCTGACGAGCAAGGACACGGGCGCCGAGAATACGATTACAGTGACCCAGGCAGGTGGTGACGGTGGTCTCGCCGCGATTGCCTACGACCCGGGCAACGGCATCAACGCGCTGACCGAGTCGCGTGCGGCGCAGGATGCACAGATCACGATTGACGGCTTCGATGTCTTCAGCAGCACGAACACCTTCGATGGTGCCGTCGAGGGCGTGTCCATTTCGGTCGACGCACTGACCGAGGGTACCCCGGAGACATTGAGCATCGACAACGATGTCGATGCGGTGAAGCAGCTCGTCAACGACTTCGTCGAGAAGTACAACGAACTCGTAACGACCCTCGACAGACTGACGGATTTCAACGCCGAGACCGACGTTGCCGCGCCGCTGATCGGCGATTCCACGGTGCGCGGCATCCGCGACCAGATTCGCCGTGAACTCAGTACCGCGTTAAGCGACGACACGCTGCCGTTTCGCTCGCTGTCGGACGTGGGCGTCGAGGTACAGCTCGATGGCACGCTGGCCGTCGACGATACGCGGCTCAGCACGGTACTCGGTACGGACTTCACGCGCTTCGGCCAGCTGTTCGGGGCCGAGGACGGCTTCGGTACGCGCCTCTTCGGCCTGACCGACGGTTTCCTCGACAGCGAGGGCATCATCGAGACGCGAACGGCGGGCCTGAACCGACAGATCGACTCGATCGCCGACGACCGCGAGGCACTCAACGAACGCCTCGCGTCACTCGAGACGCGACTCCTGCGCCAGTTCAACGCGCTGGACTCGCTGCTCGCGCAGCTGTCGTCGACCAGTAATTTCCTGACGCAGCAGCTTTCGAGCCTGCCGGGCGTCGACCGGCCGAACACGAACGGCTAGGAACGGAACCAGGGACGGAGTGACATGATGGCAAACACAGGCGCAGCGCAGTACCAGGTGCTGGATATCAAGAGCCGCATAGAGTCGGCATCACCGCATCGCCTGATCCAGCTGATGATGGAGCGGGTGCTGGCGAAGGTCGGCCTTGCGAAGACGCACATGGAAAACGCCAACGTTGTCGAAAAGGGCAACAACATTGGCGATGCCATCCAGATCATCAACGGCCTGCAGGCAAGCCTGAATCACAAGGCCGACGCGAAGCTGTCCGGCAATTTCGATGCCTTGTACGACTACATGATGCGCCGCCTGCTCGAAGCCAATCTGCACAATGACGAGTCGGCGCTCGATGAGGTCAGCGGCCTCATGCGCGAACTCAAAGAAGCCTGGGATGCGATTGCGGACCAGGTCGAGGCCAGGGAGGCCACCGGCGCCTGAGGGCGCCAAGACAGGAGGAACGACGATGCAGCTAAGCCAGCCACTGATTCAGCAGAGCCCGCGGGAAACCGCGATCGACATGTCGAACGAAATGCTCGCCCTTGCCAATGCCGGCGAGTGGGCGCAGGTCGAGACTGTCGCCGTCATGCTGCGAAGCGCGATCATGAACGTGCCTGAGGGAGAGCGCGCCGAGATCGTCGAGCTCGCTCAGCAGACGATCGAGACGGTGCAGGCGATCGCCGACGGCGCGCGCGGCGACGTGATGTCACGCCTCAAGGCCATCCGTCGCGGTCAGAATGCCGCTCGCGCCTACGGCGTGACCACAGGCCACCACGCGCACAGTGCGGAGGTTCGTCCCGGCGCCTGACGCCCGTTCGCCGGGCGGCGCCGCATTACGTCAAATTTAGCGGTATTTGTGAGCCGGATCACAAATCCGGTTGTTTCGGGCGTCTATGATGCTCCCACGATCGTCGAACAAGGCGGCGAACAGGGGATCAGCATGACGAGCGAACAGAGCAACAAAATCCTGATACTGGACGGTGACCGGGAACGCGCCCGCGAGCTGTCACAGCGCCTCGAATTCCTTCATTACGAGCCCGTCCTGTCCACGGACGCGGGCGTCGATGACGCCGTTGCCGCCGTCGTAGGCGATGACGAGGGTCTCGAAGCGCTGCGCAAGGCCTCCCCGGAGCTGCCGGCGCTGTGTCTCGAACAGCGCCTGGGAGACAGCAATCCCGAAGGCCCGAACTGGGCGCTGGACCTGCCGCTCAGGCGCTCACAGCTCGAGCGGCTACTGAAACGCGCCGAACGTTACCAGGGCGCGGAACGCCGTCACCGGATTACCGGGGCCTCGCACCCGATTCGCCGTGTTCGCCGCCTGATTGAACAGGTTGCCGATTTCGATACCAACGTGCTCGTCACGGGCGAATCCGGTACGGGCAAGGAGCTCGTCGCCCGGACGATTCACGACCTCTCTGATCGTGCCGACAAGCCGTTCGTACCAATCAACTGCGGCGCGATCCCGGCCGACCTGCTCGAAAGCGAACTGTTTGGCCATGAAAAAGGCGCCTTCACGGGTGCGGTTTCGGCACGCACCGGCCGCTTCGAACTCGCCGAGGGCGGCACGCTGTTCCTCGACGAGATTGGCGACATGAGCCTCGATATGCAGGTCAAGCTCCTGAGAGTCCTCCAGGAGCGCTGCTTCGAGCGCGTCGGCAGCAACAAGACGCAGCCCTGCAACGTGCGCATCATTGCGGCCACCCACGTCGACCTGCCAGAAGCCGTTGCCGAGGATCGCTTCCGCGAGGACCTGTACTTCCGACTTAACGTATTTCCCATCGAGATGCCGCCGCTCTACAAGCGCCGCAGCGATCTCGAGCAGCTACTGACTGAGCTCTTTACGCAGCACGCCGGCAATGCGGCCGGTTCGTTTCGCGTCGCGCCCGACGCGCTGGACGCACTGGCTGCCTATCGCTGGCCGGGCAACATTCGCGAACTCGGCAACCTCGTAGAGCGCCTCGCGATTCTCAAGCCTGACGGCGTCATCGAACTGAGCGACCTGCCGGAGCGCATCGTCAACGGCCCGAAAGCGCCGGCGGAGCCGGACAACCCGGTCGCTGCCGCAATGCAGATGACGCAGGCGAACCTTAAAGAACACCTCGGCTGTCTCGAAAAAGGCCTCATCGAGGAGGCCATGCAGGCATCGAACGGCGTCGTCGCCAAGGCGGCGCGACTCCTGAAGCTGCAGCGCACGACGCTGGTCGAAAAGATCGGTAAGTACGAGATTAGCCAGGTCTGAATTTGGGCCCTGCCGCCTCCGGCGGCAACCGTATCCCCTGACTCGCGCGACTTCGGTCGCGCTTTTTTTTGGCGGGTGCGCTGGTTCCATCAATTGCGCGGTCGCGGCTTTCAAGCCGCGACTGAGACGAGGGATCACCATGTGCCGTAACCATGGCTACGTCCAGTTCCCGGTCCCCGGTGGTGAGGGTCACGGCCCTCCGTCAGGATTCCGTCATCGAACCGCCGATTTCCGGAGCATGCCTGGCAATGTCAGTTTTTTGACGCCCACTCGGCCTGACTGTGTCTTTGTAAATCATTGTTTTAAATAGCAAATCACCTTTGGCACGGGAATTGCTTCGTCTCTTGCAGGAATTCTATCGAGGCTGGAGACGACCTTGGCAAACGAGCGCAGTACCGACCGTCAGCAGGCCCCCGTTGCGGAGGACCCGAAGTCCCGGCGCCTGCTCGACATCGCGCGGCGGGTAGCCGCTACCGATGTGACGGTCACGATCAGCGGCGAAAGCGGCTCGGGGAAAGAAGTCTTCGCGCGCTACATCCACAACGAATCCCGCCGCCGCGACGAGGCCTTTGTCGCGATCAACTGTGCGGCAATCCCCGAGAATATGCTCGAGGCGCTGTTGTTCGGCCACGAGAAAGGCGCCTTCACGGGCGCAGCGGCTGCCCACGCCGGCAAGTTCGAACAGGCGAACGGGGGCACCCTGCTCCTCGACGAAGTGTCCGAGATGGACCTTGGCCTGCAGGCGAAGCTCCTGCGCGTGTTGCAGGAGAAAGAAGTCGAGCGCATTGGCGGCACGCGGCCGATCAAGCTCGACGTTCGAGTCCTCGCCACGACGAACCGTGACCTCAAGGCCTACGTCGCCGAGGGTCGTTTTCGCGAGGATCTCTACTACCGTCTCAACGTGTTCCCGCTGTGCGTGCCGCCGTTGCGCGAACGCCCCGGTGATATTCTTCCGCTGGCCGAGATGGCGCTCGGCAAGCATCGCATCGAGCCCGCCAACGCCGTAACCATATCCGACGACGCGCGCCTGATGCTCGAGGCCTACCGCTGGCCGGGCAACGTCCGCGAACTCGAAAACCTTGTGCAGCGAAGCCTGATCCTTCTGACCGGCAACACGATCGAGCCGGGCGACCTCGCTTTCGAAGACGATATTGCGGCATCGCCCGAGCAGGCGCCGGATCTGCACTCGGGCCTCAGAAACCGCGAGTACCAGCTCATTATCGATGCGCTGCGTTCCATGAACTGTCGCCGCGCGGAGGTTGCCGAGTCGCTCGGCATCAGTCCACGCACGCTGCGTTACAAGCTCGCGCGCATGCGCGAATCCGGTATCCCGATTCCCGGCGAGTCGCCGGCCGAGTCCGGAACCCGTGAAGGAGTCCACGCATGAACCAGATTAGCCCGGACCAGCTCCTGAGTCAGATACGCTCGATGAACCAGAGCCTGACGGCGTCCTCACCGGTGACGCCGCCGGCGTCGAACGACTTCGGCAACATGCTCAAGACAACGCTCGGCTCGGTGAACGAGGCGCAGAAGCTGTCGACACAAATGAAGGCCGACTTCGTTGCGGGTACGAGTAACGCGAGTCTCGCCGAGGTCATGATCGCCTCGGAAAAGGCGAACGTCGGATTTCGCGCCGTCACCGAGGTTCGCAACAAACTCGTCCAGGCCTACCAGGACATCATGAATATGCCCGTGTAGCGGCATAGCCAGGGAAGCAAAACAAGATGGAAAACCAGAACGTCATTGATTCGACCGCTATCCAGCTCGACCAGTTGAGCCTCGGCAGCGTCATGCGCATTCCCGCGGTCCGCCAGGTGTTGCTGCTGGTCGGCGTAGCTGCCGCCGTCGCGGCGGGTTTCGCGATCGTGCTGTGGTCACAAACCCCACAGTTCACGACGCTGTACGGTGATATGACCGCGAACGAATCGGCAGAAGTTGCCGATGCGTTGCGCAGCGCCGGCATCGAGTTCCGCATCGATCCGCAGTCCGGCAACGTACTCGTTGCTGAAACCGACTTGCACAACGCCCGGATGCAGCTCGCCGGCCAGGGTATTGCCGCGGGCGGCGGCAGCGGCATGCAGTCTATCGAGAGCGATTTCGGCACGAGCCAGTTCATGGAGACTGCTCGCTACCAGGCGGCGCTCGAAGGTGAACTCGCACGCACGATCGCGAGCCTGGGCGCTGTGCGCGAGGCGCGTGTGCACCTCGCTATCCCCAAGCAGTCGGCGTTCCTTCGCGACCAGAAAGCAGCCAGTGCCTCGGTGCTTCTGCATCTGTTTCGCGGTCGTTCTCTTGAACCCGGCCAGGCAACGGCAATCATCAATCTCGTTGCGGCCAGCGTGCCCGATCTGTCGCCCAAGACGGTGACGCTGATCGACCAGTACGGCAGCCTGCTGAGCCGTGGCGACCAGGACGATATCGACGCCCGCGCCGCCACGCGGTTCAACCATACGCGTCGTGTCGAGAACGATCTCAAGGGCCGCATCGAGGATCTGCTGACGCCGCTGGTCGGCGCCGGCCGCGTGCGTGCACAGGTAGCCGCCGACATGGACTTTACGGTCGAAGAAGCGGCCAGCGAATCATTCACGTCGGGCCAGGACAACATCATCAGTGAGCAGGTCACTGAGCAGAATCGCCTGTCGTCCGATACGAGTGCCGAGGGCGTGCCCGGCGCACTGAGCAACCAGCCACCTGAGGCGACCGGCGCCGAGCCGGCCGCAAACGATGGCGCGACGACGGAGACCACGCGGGTCTCCAGCAATCGCGCGACGAACTTCCAGCCGAACCGGGAGCTTCGCTATCAGCGCTCGCAGCCTGGACAGATCCGCCGGCTGTCGGTGGCAGTGCTCGTCGATGCGTCATCGGAACCCGGCGCCGAAGGTGAGGACGCCGACCTTACGGCCCCGGCGCTGACGGAGTCCGACCTCGCCAGCTTCGAGGCACTGGTCAAGGAAGCGGTCGGCTTCGATGCGGCGCGCGGCGATACGGTCGTCGTGCTGAACCAGGCATTCCGCGCGCCAGCGGCCATCGAGACACCGGAGGCGCCGCCAATCTGGAAGCAACCCGTCGTACGTGACGTATTGAAGCAGGTGCTTGGCGCGCTGGTCGTCCTGGCAATCGCGTTCGGCGTGGTGCGTCCCATGCTCAAGGGCGTGCTGTCCGGCGGGGCGCCGGGTGGTGGCGTCGGCTATGCCGGCGGCGCGGCCAGCGTCTCGCTGTCGCCTGCCGCGGCGCCGCAACTGGCGGGTGGCGGCGCTGCACAGGTCCCAGGCCCGAGCTTCGACGAGAAAGTGGCCGCGGCCAAGAACATCACGGGACACGATCCGGCGCGCGTAGCGCAGGTCGTCAAGAAATGGGTCACGGTCGAGGAATGATCCTCATCACAAGGACAGACGGCGACGGCAATGAGTGAAGCAGTCAATGACATGAAGGGCACCGAGCGCGCTGCGCTCTTGCTCATGACACTGGGTGAGAACGAGGCCGCCGAAGTGCTGAAGTTCATGGGCGCGAAGGAAGTTCAGCGCCTGGGCCTCGCCATGGCGCAGCTGTCGAATGTATCCCGACAGCAGGCAAACGACGTACTCGACGTATTCATCAACGACGTCGAAGACCAGACTGCACTCGGCATGAACACCGAGAGCTACGTGCGTTCGATCCTGAGCAACGCCTTCGGCGCCGCCAAGGCCAACGCGTTCATCGATCGCATCATGACCGGCGAGGACGCCAAGGGGCTCGACGCGCTGAAATGGATGAGCTCGGAGGAAGTGGCCGACATCATCCGCGACGAGCATCCGCAGATCGTCGCCATCGTGGTGGCCTATCTCGATGCCATGCAGGCTGCCGAGGTCATCGAGCTGCTGCCGAACGAACAGCGTTCCGAGATACTCATGCGCGTCGCGTCGCTGAGCGACGTGCAGCAGAGCGCGCTGGCCGAAATCGAAGCGCTCATCGCCAGCAAGTCGGAGGAGACGACCCGTGGCGGCACGAGCAAGGTGGGCGGCGACAAGGTGGTCGCGGACATCATCAATGCGCTGAAGCCGGAGCGGGGTGAAAAACTCCTCGGTGAGATCAAGGAGCAGGACGAGGCCATGTCCGAGCGCATCGAGGAAATGATGTTCATGTTCGATGCGCTCCTGAACGTCGACGATCGCGGCATCCAGGCGCTCTTGCGCGAGATAAACAACGACCTGTTGATCGTTGCACTCAAGGGCTGCGACCCCGCAATCAGCGACAAGATCCTCGGCAACATGTCGAAGCGCGCCGCGGCGCTGCTGAAAGAAGACATGGAGGTGCGTGGACCGATCAAGCTGTCCGAGGTCGAGGACGCCCAGAAGGAAATCCTCGACGTAGCGCGTCGTCTCGCGGACGCCGGCGACATCGACCTTGGCCAGGGTGGCGAGGAGTATGTCTGAGGACTCGACAGCAGAGCGCTGGCGCGTCCCGAACATCGACGGGAGCGAGGGCAAGAGCTATCTCACGGCCGGCAAGCTCGAAGAGCTGCAGCGCGAGGCCTGGGACGAGGCCTACCAGCGCGGCCTCGCCGAAGGCCTCGAGGCCGGCAAGGCGGCCGCCGAAGAGCGTGCCCATCGTTTCGACGAACTGCTGACGGCGCTCGCAACGCCGTTCGACGAGCTCGACGATGCCATCGAGAAGCAGCTCGTCGAGCTGTCGATGAGCGTCGTGCGGCAGCTGTTCCGACGTGAGATACGTCTGAACCCCACGCACGTCATCGGCGTCGTCCGTGAGGCGATCCAGCTGTTGCCGCTGGCGTCGCGCAACGTGCAGGTTCACCTGCACCCGGACGATGCCTCGCTGATTCGCGAGACGCTGACGCCGGCCGAAGGCGAGCCGGCCTGGGTCGTTGTCGAAGATCCGCTCATGGCGAAGGGCGGCTGCCGCGTAACCACCGAGAACTCGAACATCGACGCTTCCGCCGAGGCGCGCCTCAATGCACTGATCAACAGTGTTGCCGGCGACGAGAGAAAATGATGACTGATGAACGCCCGCCGCTGCCGGGCCCGAACCCGAATCGCAATCTCGAACGTTCCCTGAGGCTAGGCGCATATATGGATCGGGCACTGGACGGGGCGCCGCCACTCGTCGTCGAGGGCGTGCTGCGACGGACGGTCGGGCTTGCTATGGAAGCGGAGGGCTGCCATGCGGAGCTCGGCGGTCGCTGTGACGTCATCGCCCGCGATGGCCGTCCTGTCGAAACCGAGGTTGTCGGCTTTTCGGGCGAGCGTCTGTTCCTGATGCCCGTCGGCGACATGCGCGGCGTAGTGCCCAATGCGCGCGTGATTCCCGTAGAGGGCGGCCCCGAGATCACCGTTGGTGAGGAGCTGCTCGGACGGGTACTCGACGGTCGCGGCAAGCCGCTCGACGAAGGCCGGCCGCTGACGGGTGATACCACCGCGCCGCTGTTCGGCCGGTCGATCAATCCGCTCAAGCGTCGACCGATCCGCGAGCAGCTTGATGTTGGGGTTCGCTCGATCAATGCTCTCTTGTCGATTGGCCGCGGCCAGCGCATGGGCCTCTTTGCCGGCAGTGGCGTCGGCAAGTCGATGCTGCTCGGCATGATGACGCGTAACACCGAGGCCGACGTCGTCGTCGTGGGCCTCGTGGGCGAACGCGGCCGTGAGGTCCAGGAGTTCATCGAGGAGTCGCTGGGCGAAGACGGCATGCGGCGCGCGGTCGTCGTGGCCACACCGGCTGACGACACGCCGCTGATGCGCATGCACGGCGCCTGGCTGACCGCCGCAATCGCCGAGTACTTCCGGGACCAGGGACAGAACGTACTGCTGCTCATGGACTCGCTGACCCGGTTCGCGCAGGCTCAGCGCGAGATCGCCCTGGCGATCGGCGAGCCGCCGGCCACCAAGGGTTATCCGCCGTCCGTGTTCGCCAAGTTACCCCAGCTCGTCGAGCGCGCCGGCAACGGTGCCACGGGTTCAGGGTCGATTACGGCCATCTATACCGTCCTCGCCGAAGGCGACGACCAGAATGACCCGATCGTCGACGCGGCACGCGCGATCCTCGATGGGCACATTGTCCTGTCGCGGAGCATGGCGGACGCCGGCATCTACCCGGCGGTCGACGTCGAGTCATCGGTTAGCCGTGCGATGAACCAGTTCGCTCCGGACAGCCAGCAGCAGCTGGTGTCACGCTTCCGGCAGGTCTACGCGAGCTACCAGGAAAACCGTGATCTCATTGCAGTTGGTGCCTACCAGGCGGGGACGAACCCGCAGCTCGATGAGGCGATTGCCCTGTGGCCATCGATTATCGAGTTCCTGAGACAGCATCACGGCCAGGCCGTGGACAGCGCGTCCAGCGTGGCGGCGCTCGCGGACCTGTTCGACGCATCGACACGCGACGCCAGCGGACATGACGCGTCGTGACAGCCAGAGTCGCGCCGGGCGCCTGGGACGGCTCGCCGACCTGGCTCGCGCCGAGGAGCGCCGTGCGGCCTCGGAGCTTGGCCGCCTGACCACCGAACTCGAGCGGCAGCGCGGTCAGCTGGGTGAGCTGCACGCCTACCGCGAGTCCTATTCGGAACGTACCCGCTCCGTGGGCGCCGGCAGCTCCGTGCACTGGAAGGACTACCAGGATTTCTGCCACCGCCTCGACAAGGCGGTGGTTGCCCAGCGCGACGTCGTCAGCGTGGCCGAACAAAACGTCGATGCTGCTCGGCGGCGCTGGATGCAGCTGCGTCAGCGGCTCGACTCACTGGCGCGGGTTGCCGAGCAGGCAGAACACACCGAGCGACAGCAGCATGACCGGCGCGAGCAAAAAGCCATCGACGATCTGGTCAGGCCTTCGCGCGGGCATTTCGATAGCGACGCAGGCTGAATGCGGCCGTTGGCACGCTACTTGCTCTCTTCCTGGTACGGCAGGACCGAAACCTGACTTGTTGCAACCCTGAACGCGAGGACTCACACGGATGTTCACGAACCTGAACCTGACGCTTTCCACCCAGCTCACCCCGGAAAATGACGTGTTGCCGGTGCTTCCGGCTGAAGCCTTGCCTGTGGATGGGGAGGTGACCGACTTCGCCCGTTCCCTGGACGGCGTCCTTGCCGAGACCCGCCTGCCCGGCAAGCTGTTGCCGCTCGGCGGCGGGGACTTGCCGGCGGATCTTCGCGAACGTCTCACGGAATCCACTGGCGAGGATCTCGCCATGCCGCTGCCCGTCGTGCCGCTTCGGGCCGAGATCGAGGAGTCGGCTGTGGCATGGCCGGCGGGACTCGCGCCGGCGGAGGGTGAGCTGCGCCTCGAGTCACCCCTTTTGGCTGCTGATGGTGAGGTTGCCCTCGATGGTGCCGCCGTGAACGGCGCCGTGAAGCCGGGCGGTCTGTCTCAGGCCGCGGTGGTACTCGCACCTGCGACGCTTGATGCTGCTGATAGTGTTGCCGAGCGACCGGTATTGCCCGGCCTCGTCCAGCGCACGGCGCTCGAACAGAACGATCGCCCGACAGTGGCCGCCGAGCTCTGGCAGGCCGAGGATGGTGACGCCCGCGGACCCCTCGATGGTGAACGGACGGCCAACGCACTGCGGCCTGAGCTGACCGGGGCCGTGCCGGCGGTCCGCCCGGGCGAGGCGGGCCTGTCGCGGGGACGTCTCGACGGGCTCGAACAGCGACTCGGAGCGACGCTCGATAGCGTGCAGTCGGCGCAGCCCCGACCCGCCCTGGCGGCAACGCCGAGTGCCCCCGGTAACGCCGCGCAGCCGGCGGTAACCACGGCATCTGCCTCCCTGCCAGCTATCGCCACGCCGGTGGGTGAGGCCGGCTGGGGAGACGACATGGCCGATCGGGTGCTGATGCTGACCAATACCCGCGTCGGCAACGCCGAGATACGCCTGACGCCGGCCGAGCTCGGTCCGGTTCGGGTGCAGGTAAGCGTCGATGACGGCACCGCCTCGGTGGCATTCCAGGCTACCCAGGCAGCGACGCGCGAGGCGATCGAACAAATGCTGCCGCGACTGCGCGACCTGCTTGCAGACAGCGGCCTTGCGCTGGGCCAGACCAGCGTTGATGGCGAGGGCGTCCGGGACGGCGGCCGCGAATCAGCTGACGGCCAGCCGGCGGCCACGGCGGATGCCGGCGTCGACGCCGATGTCGAGCCCGGGCATGCCTCCGCCGATCACCGGCAAACAGTCAGCAACGGTCTCGTCGATACCTTCGCGTAGCGCGCTCGCCTGTCAATTTTCTGACGGCACACGCCGTGTCCTGCCGGAACCGGCGAGAGCGACGGATTCCTGACGCAGCGGTGTCCCCTGTGTATTCGTCGTTCCGAAGAAAGCACTTCTAAAAACAATAGCTTGTAGTCGAATCCTCCGTTTGGCACGCGGTTTGCAACGACAGTGGCAGTAATCACTGGAGCAAACCATGGCTGAGAACGAAACCGAGACCGAAGAGGAAGCGAAAGGCGGCGGAATGGTCAAGAAGCTGGCCATCGCTGGCGTTGGCCTCGTGCTGGTCGCACTCGGTGTGGCGGTCGGACCGATGTTCCTGGGCGGCGACGAGCCGGCCGAAGGCGAGGAAGGCGAGGCGGAGGCAGCGCCCGTCACCGGTCCGCCGATCTACCAGAGCCTGCACCCGCCGCTCGTCGTCAACTTCAAGAGCGAGACGGGTGAATCGCATTTCATGCAAATCACGATGGAGGTGATGTCGCGCAACCAGGGCGTCATCAACTCGGTCCGCGAGCACACGCCGGTCATTCGCAACAACCTGATCCTCCTCTACGGCAACGCCGTTTACGAGTCGGTGACGACTCGCGAGGGCAAGGAGCAAATGCTTGCCGACGGTCTCGAGGAGATCCGTCGCGTGATCGATGAGCAGCACGGCGAAGGGGAAGGCGACAGCGTCGAGGCGCTGTACTTCACCGCGCTCGTCATCCAGTAGGCGAAGGCTCTGCCATGTCGGACCCGATCATCTCGGACGAGGAAAAGGACGCGCTGCTCGACGGTGTCGAGAGCGGCGATGTCGAAGTCCATGCGGACGGCGGAACCCGCTATGCCAACGTCAGGGAGTTCGAGTTCCCGCCGCGCGCGCGGATCGTCAGCAACAGCTTTCCGCGACTCAGAACCCTCAACGAACAGCTGGCCGTCAAGGCGTCACGGCGTCTCGGCAAGATTCTCAACACCGAGGTCGAGCTGCAGTGCTCCGGGATCGACCTCATGAACTTCGGCCAGACCGGCCTCGAGGCCCAGACGATGATTCTCGAAATCTCGCTTGCGCCGTTCGAGGGCAGGGCGCTGATCTGTCTCGATGCGGGCGCCATGGGCCAACTCGTGGAGGCCTTTTTCGGCGGCGATGCCGGCAACCCCGGCTCCAGTGGCTCCGACGGCTACACGGCCGGTGAGCGCGCGGTCGCATCGATCTTCGGCCGCGAGCTCCTGTCGATTCTTGTCGAGACCTGGGCACCGATCGATGCGCTGAAAGCGGACGTCGAGGGCATCCGCCAGGAGACCGACGTCATCGAAGTCATCGAGCCGACCGACGAGGTTGTCTGCTCGTCCTTCGACCTCGAATTCGCCGGCCGCGCCAGCCGTTTTCGCCTCGTGATGCCAAGCGAGATGCTTGCGCCCGTCATGCCGGCGCTCGAGGGCAAGAAGCGCGAACGCGATGCTGAAGAAGATGCGCGCTGGGAGCGTGTCATTCGCAACGGCGTGACGCGTTCCACCATAGCCGTGTCGTCGACAGTCGGTGAGGCACGTCTGACGCTGCGGGACGTCGTCGACCTCAAGCCCGGCGACGTCATCAACATTGACAACCCGAGTGCGGGTCGCCTGCTGGCCGCCGACGTGCCCGTGTTGTCCGGCCGCTTCGGCGTACACGACGGTCACTACGCGCTCGCAGCGACACACTGGCTCTCCGCCGCGGACGCGTGACATTACACAACGAGGACCTTTTGCAATGGCCAACGAAACACCTGAGAACCCGACCGAACAAGCCGCCGAAGGCGGCCAGTACACGCCGGAGTCACTCGACGCCGGCGCGGCAGCGACGGGAAATGACGTCAATCTCGACCTTGTGCTCGACATCCCGGTCGAGGTGTCGCTGCGCGTCGGGTCGACGGAACTGTCGATCCGGGAGCTCGTGCAGCTCGTGGAGGGATCCGTCGTGGCACTCGATCGCGAGGCGGACACGCCGATGGACGTGCTGGTCAACGGCACGATGATTGCGCGCGGCGAAATCGTCGTCGTCGACGACCGATACGGCGTCCGTCTGACCGAAGTCGTCAGCACGGCCGAGCGTATCGAGACCCTGAACTAGGGATGCTGTCGATGCTGCGCATGTTGGCTACCCTGCTTGCGACAACCGGCGTTGCGAATGCGACCCCGGCTGATCCCGCGTCGGGTCCTGCCGTGCCGGAACTGGCGGGCTTCGTCGTCTCGCTGTTTGTTGTCATTGCGGCCATCCTCGCGTTCGGTTGGCTGTACGCGCGAATCAGGCCGGGCCACAGAGGCCAGTCGGATGCGATTCGCGTGGTTGCAACGCGTCCGCTCGGACCGCGCGAGCGCCTGCTCGTCGTCGAGGTTGGCGGCGAACAGATCCTGGTTGGGGTAACCCAGTCACAGATGCAGTCGCTGCACACGCTGTCCGAGCCGATCCGCGACGCGGTCGCGCCTGCTGCAACGAGCGAGGCGGGCTTTGCAGGCCGGCTAAAGGCTCTGATGACGGAGGCCGGCAGGTGATCCTTCGTCTTGCCATCGTCTTCCTGACGCTCCTGCCATTGCCTGTCTTTGCCCAGGATGGTGCGGTAGCGCTTGCGGCAACGGCTATCGACGGCCAGTCGTGGTCGTTGAGCCTGCAGATTCTCGTTCTCATGACGCTCCTGACGCTGCTGCCGGCGTTGGTCCTGTCCATGAGTGCGTTCGTGCGGATCATTATTGTCTTGTCGATCCTGCGTCAGGCGTTGGGCACCGCGCAGACGCCGCCGAACCAGGTCTTGCTCGGTATTGCACTGTTCCTGACCTTCTTCATCATGGCCCCGGTCATTGACGAGATTCGACTCGAGGCAGCCGAGCCCTACATGGACGGGCAGCTGTCCGGGGAAGCGGCCCTCGAGACCGGGCTCCGGCCCCTCAAGAGCTTCATGCTGCGGCAGACCCGCGACGGCGACATCAAGCTGTTTGCCGACATTGCCGGTCGTACCGACATCGCCTCACCTGACGAAGTGCCGCTGTCGGTCCTGATTCCGAGCTTCATGGTCAGCGAGCTCAAGACCGCCTTCCAGATCGGTTTTCTCGTCTTCATCCCCTTCCTGATCATCGACCTCGTCGTCTCGAGCGTCCTGATGTCCATGGGGATGATGATGCTGTCGCCAATGCTCATCTCGCTACCGTTCAAGATCATGCTTTTCGTCATGGTCGACGGCTGGGCGCTGATCCTCGGCACCCTCGCATCCAGTTTCTTCTCCTGACAGGCAGTGACCGTATGACTCCTGAAACCGTGACGACGATTGGCCAGCAGGCGCTTTGGGTAACGATGCTCATTGCCGCTCCCATGCTGGTCTCTGCGCTTGCCGTCGGCCTGCTCGTCGGCATGTTCCAGGCAGCAACGCAAATCAACGAGATGACGATGAGCTTCATTCCCAAGCTGCTCGTGCTGGTGCTGGCCCTTGTGGCGGCCGGTCCCTGGATGCTCAGCGTCATCGTCAACTACACCGAAGAACTCATGTACCTGATTCCATCGCTCATCGGCTGATGGAAGGAGAACCGCCATGTTTATGAGGCAGCACAGTGAACATCGAAATAGCGCTAATGCCCCTGATCAACTCGCTCGAGAGCTTTATCTGGCCGTTTGTCCGGATCGGTGCCTTCGTCATGGTGATGCCAGTGATTGGCTCGAGTTTCGTCCCGGCGCGCGTCAGGCTCTTGCTGGCCGTGGCACTGACCGGCGTGATAGCGCCGCTCATCCCGACCCCGGTTTCGCTGGACGTACTGAGTGCGGCGGGTCTGGTCACGGTGATTCAGGAGATCGCAATCGGCGCCACGATGGGATTCTTAGTGCAGCTTGTCTTCGACGCGATAGCGCTGGGGGGACAGGTCATCGGTATGAGCATGGGACTCGGCTTCGCCGTGTTCCTGGATCGGGCGAGGGGCGTGAACATGCCGGTACTTGGTCAGCTGTTCCTGATGCTCGGCATGCTGGTCTTTCTCTGCTTGGACGGGCATCTCGCGCTCATAAGCTTGTTAGCGCAGAGCTTTACGGCATTGCCGATCACGTCGACAGGGCTCAACACCGACGTGCTTGCGGAAGTGCTGTCGTACACGGGCCAGCTCTTCGTGTTCGCGATGAAGATAGCGCTGCCCGCGATTACGGCGATTCTCGTCGTCAACCTCGCGTTCGGCGTCATGAGTCGAGCCGCGCCAACGCTGAACCTCTTCGCTATCGGTTTTCCGGTCACGATGTTGTTGGGTTTCGCGGTCATCTTCTTGAGCATGGACGGCCTGACTCGGAACGTCAGCCTGTTTCTTGGCAACGCGCTGTCGGCCGTTGCCGCGCTCATTAGCTAACCCTTTCGCAGTTACGACGAGCTAGCGCATGGCCGAAGAAAAGCCACAGCAGGAGAAGACCGAGCAGCCAACAGCGAAGCGTCTCGAGGACGCCCGCAAGAAAGGCGACGTCCCGCGTTCACGCGAGCTGACGATGACAGCGGTCATGCTGTCGGGGGCTGCCTCGCTGGTCCTCTTGTCGGGCCCGATAGGCGGTCAACTGTCGACGGCGTTCGCGCGCGCCTTCACGATCGAGCGCGGCGTCCTGTTCGATGCCCGTCACTTGCCAACGGCGCTCGCAACACTCGCCGAGGACATGCTGGTGGCGCTGCTGCCGCTCGCCGTAATCCTGCTTGCAGCCGTATTCCTGTCGGCAGTTTCCATTGGCGGTGTGTCGTTCAGCGTGCAGGCGCTGGCGCCCAAGCTCGAGCGCCTGAGTCCGCTCAAGGGCGTCAAGCGGATATTCAGTGCCAACGCGCTGATGGAGCTCCTGAAGGCGCTCGCGAAATTCACGGTAGTTGGCGTTATTGCCGTTGGCTGGCTCTGGTACTCGTCCGAAGAGCTCGTCACGCTGGGCAACGAGCCCATCGCGGCGGCTATACCGCATTCGATGCGCATTGCGGCCGTGTCGCTGCTTGTCGTCAGCCTGGGGCTCGTATTGATAGCGGCTGTCGATGTGCCGTTCCAGCTCTGGCAGTACCAGAAGAAGCTCCGCATGACCAAGCAGGAGGTCAAGGAAGAGCTCAAGGAGACCGAGGGGCGCCCGGAAGTGAAGTCCCGGATTCGCCAGCTGCAGCAGCAGGTCGCGACGCGTCGAATGATGGAAGAGCTGCCCACCGCGGACGTCGTCATTACCAACCCGACACACTTCGCCGTGGCGCTGCGCTACGACGAGGACGCCATGGGCGCGCCGCGCGTTATTGCCAAGGGCAAGGACCTCGTGGCTGCACGCATTCGCGAGGTGGCCGAGGAACACGATGTGCCGCTCTTCAGCGCGCCGCCGCTTGCGCGCGTCCTGTTCCGCACGACCGAGATCGGCGACGAGATCCCGGCCGCCCTGTATTCCGCCGTGGCCCAGGTGCTGGCCTACATCTTCCAGCTGAACGAGCGCCGCGAGCCGGGTCGGCCGCTGCCGGAGCCACCGGTACCTGACATCAATGAAGACGACTTTCGCTAGACGGGGAGAGGACCGCTAAACCATGGCAAGCACGGGAAACAACCTGGGAGACCTGATCCGCGGCCTTGGCATGCCGGTGCTGCTCATCGCGATGCTCGCGATGATGATGGTGCCGCTGCCGCCGCTGGCACTCGATGTGCTGTTCACGTTCAACATTGCGCTGTCTGTGGCCATCCTCCTGACGACCGTGTACGTCGATCGACCGCTGGAGTTCGCGGTGTTTCCAACGATCCTGCTCGTCGTCACCCTGCTACGCCTGGCGCTCAACATTGCCTCGACGCGCGTCGTGCTACTGAACGGCCATACCGGTACGTCCGCTGCAGGTGAGGTCATCGAGGCTTTCGGCGAATTCGTGGTTGGCGGCAACTACGCGGTGGGCCTCGTCATCTTTGCGATTCTCGTGATCATCAATTTCGTCGTCGTCACGAAGGGCGCGACGCGCGTTTCCGAGGTATCTGCGCGCTTCACCCTCGATGCCATGCCCGGCAAGCAAATGGCGATCGATGCCGACCTCAACGCCGGGATCATCGATCAGGAGGAAGCCAAGCGGCGTCGACAGGACATCAGCGAAGAGGCGGATTTTTACGGCTCGATGGACGGCGCGAGCAAGTTTGTTCGTGGCGACGCCGTCGCGGGCATCCTGATCCTGTTTATCAACATTATCGGTGGCCTGATCATTGGCACGAGCCAGCACGACCTGGCGCTGTCCGCCGCGGTCCACAACTACACGCTGCTGACGATCGGTGACGGCCTCGTGGCGCAGGTGCCGTCGCTGCTCTTGTCCACGGCCGTGGCCATTATCGTCACGCGCGTGTCGCGCTCCACGAACATGCGCGCGCAGGTATTCGCACAGCTCTTCAACGACCCGCGCACCTTGCTCGTGACGGGTGCCGTGCTCGGCATTCTCGGCATCATCCCCGGCATGCCCAATTTCGCCTTCCTGTCGCTCGCCGCCGTATGCGGCTTCGCAGCATGGAAGATCCGGGCGAGGAACCAGCCTGACCCGGAGCCCGAAGTACCCGTGATTACGGATCCGGATGCGGCCTTGCCGGAGCTGAGCTGGCAGGACGTGGACCCGGTCGACCTGATCGGGCTCGACGTGGGCTATCGACTCATCCCGCTCGTCGACCGACAGCGCAACGGCGCGCTCGTGGCGAGGATCAAGGGCGTGCGCAAGAAGTTGACCGAGGACCTGGGCTTCCTGATCTCTGCCGTGCACATTCGCGACAACCTCGAGCTCGCGCCCAACAGCTACCGCATTTCGCTTGCCGGCGTCACGGTCGGCGAGGGCGAGATTCATATCGATCGCGATCTGGCGATCAACCCCGGGCAGGTGTTCGGCAAGGTCAACGGTATCGAGACGCGCGATCCGGCCTTCGGCCTCGAGGCCTACTGGATCGAGGCCGCGCAGCGCGAGGAGGCGCAGATGCTCGGCTACACGGTCGTGGATCCAGCCACGGTCGTCGCCACCCATCTCTCCGAGATACTGCAGCGCAACGCTCACGAACTGCTCGGCCATGAAGAGACACGCCAGCTACTCGACCGTCTTTCCGGGTCGTCGCCGAAACTCGTCGAGGAGCTCACGCCAAAGCTGTTGCCGACCAGCGTCATTACCCGGGTCCTGCAGAACCTCCTCGAGGAGGGCATCCCGGTCCGGAACATCAAGAAGATCGCCGAAACTCTGGCGGAGCAGGGCGCGAAGAGTCAGGAACCCGACGCTTTGAGCGCCGCGGTGCGGGTCTCGCTGGGCCGGTCCATCGTCCAGAAGGTAGCGGGCACGCGGCCTGAGCTGCCGGTTTTCACGCTCGAGCCCGAGTTGGAACGGATTTTGAATGACTCTGCACAGGACAACGGCAGCCTGGGACTGGAGCCCGCAATGATGGAACGACTGCATACATCACTGAGTGAACAGGCGAGCGCCCGTGAGGTTGCCGGTGAGCCTGCTGTGCTGCTGGTCTCGCCGCTGGTGAGGCCGTGGATGTCCCGGATGATGAAGGGCATTCGCAACCTGCACGTGCTGGCCTACAACGAAGTACCGGACGACAAACAGATTCAGATGGTGGCCGCCGTTGGCTAACGGCGCCCGCCGAAGGGAAGAAGGGTTGGACCCCAGAGCGATGAGCGACATCAATGAGCGAGACCGCACACCGAGGAAGACTTAAGTGAAAATCAAACGCTACCTGGATAAAGACATGCGCACCGTCCTGCGCCGGGTCCGCGAGGACCAGGGGCCGGAGGCTGTCATTCTTTCCAACCGGCGGGTCGACGATGGCATCGAGGTCATCGCCGCGGTCGACTATGACGAGGCACTCGTCCGTCATGCGGTCGGCGCCGCACCCGATGACGGCCAGGCGATCAACAGTGATGCGCTGGCGAGGATTGCCGACAACGACGCTCCACCGCCGCCCGCGCCCGAAGTCCTGGCAACCACGGTCGAGGCGCCAGAGCCTGCGATCGACATCCGACTCGAACGTGAGGCGTTGCTCGACAGCGTTCGCGACGAGATTGCGTCGCTGCGCGGAATGATCGAGACCCAGCTGTCCGATCTCGCCTGGCAGTCGACGACCGAGCGCGATCCGCTGCGTGCCCAGGTGCTCCGAAACCTGTCGAGCCTCGGCATTGCACCGGATATTGCGGCGATGCTCCTGAATCGCCTCGGGCCGCTGGACGACGTCAAGCGAATCTGGGAGGAGCCGTTGATGGAGCTTGCGCGGACGATTCCCGTGGCGGACAACCGACTGCTCGACGAAGGTGGTACGTACGCGCTGATCGGCCCGACCGGTGTCGGCAAGACGACGACCATTGCAAAGATCGCGGCGCGCTACGCAATGCAGCATGGCGCCGAACAGATTGCCCTCGTGTCGGCCGACGCCTATCGCGTGGGTGCCCGCGAGCACCTGGCCGCCTTCGCCAACATTATTGGCGCCAAGGTGTACTCGGCGTGCAACCCCGACGAACTGACCGACACGCTCATGCGAACCGGGCGCTATCGGCTGGTGCTGATCGATACTGAGGGTCGCAGCCAGCGTGATCGGGAGCTCGCGAATCGCCTGGCCGCCTGGGGCGACGCCCGTAGCCGGGTGCGTTACTACCTGACGCTGTCCGCCGCGACCCAGGAATCGGCCCTCGACGAGATCGTGACGAATTTCAAGGAGGTGCCAATCGACGGCGCCGTCGTGACCAAGATCGACGAGGCGGGCCAGCTCGGCTGTGTGCTGAGTACCCTGATTCGCCACGAACTGCCGGCGGCCTGGCTGTCTGACGGCCAGCGCATTCCCGAGGACCTCTATTCCGCCAGCAAGAAGAAGATGTGGCTCGTCAACCAGGCTGTCGAGTGCATCGAAAAAAGCCAGCCGCGGCTCGACCAGTCGGTGCTGGCAGACCTCTACAACAGGACGAACGTGGCCAATGCATAAGGCCGAACAAGGTGAAGGATTACGCAGGATGATGAACCGGCAGGCACCCGCAGTCATTGCCGTATGCAGCGGCAAGGGAGGCGTTGGCAAGACCAACGTCGTGTCCAATCTCGCAGTTGCCCTTGGCCAGCGTGGCCAGCGTGTACTGCTGCTCGATGCTGACCTCGGTCTCGCCAACGTGGACGTACTGTTCGGGTTGACGCCGCGGTGGAACCTTGCGCACGTACTGTCAGGCGAAGTCGATCTCGACAGTACGCTGATCGAGGGGCCCGCCGGCGTGCGCGTCGTGCCGGCGAGCTCGGGCAACTTCGACATGACTGACCTTGGCAGTCGCGAGCAGGCTGCGATCATCCAGGCGTTTGCGGGACTCGGCAGCGAGCCCGACATCCTGCTGGTCGACACGCCGGCCGGCATTTCGCCCTCGGTCGGTCGTTTCGTTGCCGCTGCGCAGCACGCCGTCGTGGTCGTCTGCGACGAGCCAGCGTCTATTACGGATGCCTACGCGCTGATAAAGGTGTTCAGTCAACACTACGGCGTGTCACGCTTCAACGTCGTCACGAATCGCAGTCGCGGCCGACGCGACGGTGCCCGGCTGTTCGACAAGCTGGTGCGCGTAACGGACCGCTTCCTCGACGTCGTCCTGCGGCATACCGGTGACATTCCCGACGACCGTCGTCTGCAGCGCGCCGTGCAGGAACAGCGCGCCGTCGTTGATGCCTACCCGGCCAGCCCGTCGGCCGAGGCGTTTGCGGAGATGGCGAGACGGATCGAGGCGCTGCCGCGGCCGCGCGTGCCGTCCGGGAGCATCGAGTTCTTTCTCGAGCGGGTCGTTGCCGGTGACCGCAGAGGCCGGGAGCGAGTCGCATGAATCTCTACGCCACGGTATCGAAGACGACGCAGTCCTCGCACGAGGACCTGATCATCGACAACATTGCGCTGGTCAAGCGCATCGCGCAGCACCTTGCAGCACGCCTGCCTGCCTCGGTCGACATTGACGACCTGCTGCAGGCCGGAATGGTTGGCCTCCTCGAAGCGGCGTCAAACTTCGACGCGTCGCGCGGCGCAAGCTTCGAAACCTACGCCGGCATCCGCATTCGCGGCGCCATGCTCGACGACATTCGCAAGCACGACTGGACGCCGCGCTCGGTGCATCACAAGTATCGCCAGGTCGCCGAGGCAATCAACCAGATCGAAAGCGAGACGAGCAAGGCGGCAGAACCCCTCGAGGTTGCCGAGCGCCTCGGTATCAGTGTTGATGAGTACCACAAGATTCTTGCTGACAGCGCTTCGAGCCGACTCTTCAGTCTCGAGGAAACCATCGAGGATCCTGGGCATCGCGCACCGCCGAAGTCGGCAAGCGCAACGCCGGAGCAGGAGCTTGCCGATGTGCAGTTCCGCGAGGGCCTGGCCGCAGCAATCGGCACGCTGCCCGAGCGCGAGCAGCTGGTCCTGTCGCTGTACTACGAGCAGGAGCTGAACCTCAAGGAGATTGGCGCCGTACTCGAGGTCACCGAGTCACGGGTGTGCCAGATCCACGGCCAGGCCGTGATGCGCCTGCGCGCGGCGATGCAACGGGACGAGGCGCATGGCTGACTTCATTTCACGCATAGGCAATGTCCCGCCGACCTACCCGGTCCGGCCCATCAAGCCGCCTGGCAAGGACGAGAAAAGCGGCGAAGAGCAGCGCCGGCGGCAGGACGATGCGCCGGGCGACGACAACCACGATGCGGATGACGACGAGTCGCCGCGTCACATAGATGAGCACGTATGATGAGTTTTGTACTTTCCCTGACCAGTATCCTGTTGTTAGCGAACGCACTGCTGCTTGGCATTGCGCTACTCGTCATCATGCGCTTTCGTCGCGAGTCGGCCGCGCAGCTTGCGTTCTGGCAAAGCCCGCTCGGCTCGGCGCTTGCGACCACTGGCGATGGCGATGCGTCTGCCGACGAGACGGTCCGACAGGTCGCGCAGTCGTTGATGCGCCTCGAGCACCAGATGCTCAGGATGCGTCGTGATGTGCTGCGTGATTCGGCAGGCGTCCACGATGCGGCGGAGCCGCTGAAGGCCACGAAGGCACCGACCGCATCTACAGCGCTACCTCTCGAGCATGCCGTTCGAATGGCCCGGCACGGCGCCAGTATCGAGGATCTCACGCGATCCTGCGGCCTGACTCCCGGTGAAGCTCGCCTGATGAAAAAACTCCACGGCAAAGTGCCGACCACCCACTAGATTGCGCCCAACCAGGAAAGCCGATGCAAAACGATGACCAGTTTCGATTTGTGAGCCTGCTGGCGCTCGAACTCGAAAACGCCGACATCGCGCTGCCGTCCCTGCCGGACGTCGTGCTCAAGATACGGCGCATGCTCGAGAGCGACGACTGCGATTTCGAGAAAGTGAGCCAGGCGATCAGCGTCGATCCGGTCCTCGTGTCACGCCTTTTCGTGTTTGCCAACTCGGCTTACTACAACCGCGCAAACGTCGAAATCGAAACCCTCGATGCGGCAATCGGTCGGCTAGGCTTCGAGGTCGTACGCAACACCGCCATGTCGCTGGCAATGAAGCAGCTGTATGCCTCGGAAAAGCACAGCCATGCCGCAAAGCATTTGCGCGCAGTCTGGGCGCACGGCATGAAGCTGTCGTGCATGGCGTTCGCGATTGCCAGAAGGCACAGCAACCTCAACCACGAGACGGCATTCCTGTGCGGCCTTATGCACGAGGTGGGCAAGCTGTACATCATCACCAAGGCCGAGGAGTTCCCGAACCTGATGGGCGACAAGCAGCAGTTCGAGGCGGTCATGGACGAATGGAACCCGCAGGTGTCGAAGAGCATCATCGAATCCTGGGGCTTTACCGAGGACATGGCGAAGTCCGCCGATCCCGAGAACTACCTCGATTCGGACCCGGAATCCGTGCCGCAGTACGTTGACGTGGTTGCGGTCGCCAAGCTGATGGTCGACCTGCCTGACGAAAAACTCAACGAGATTGCCGGCGAAGATCCGTCTTTCCTGAAGCTAAGGGTTACGGCCGACAACGTGCCCGAGCTGCTCGGTGAATACCGCGATAAGCTGAAGTCCATGCAGAAGTCACTGACGTGAGCGTTACGCCACGCGGAATCGCCCGAAGGATTCAGGGCATCGCCAGAGGGCGACGCTAGACTTTGAACTGACTTTCCTCGATTTGCATGCGGCGCATGCGCAGGGTCTCGCTCTCGCGGCTGAACATGTGCTGGATGAGAATCTCGCGGACGGCCGGCTGCATGCCGTGGAACTCCACGGCGATGCCGAAGGGCAGGGACGAATCGCTGCCGCTCGGCGAATCGGTGACGCGAATAACCCGGGCAAATGTCTCGATGAAGCGATTATCGGCTTCGAGCAGCATTTGCAGATGCATCTTCGCCCCCGATTCGAGCGGGCTTTCGGCGCCGAAGACCATGCCATCCGCACCAAGGTCACAGGTCTGGGGCGGCTGTGAGGCCAGCGCCGACTTGGTGCGCCGCAAACCCGGTAGCTGGTCGATGACGAGGTTGAGCTTGTCATTGATCAGCGTCATGCATCGGCCGATGTATTCGTTTTCGCCGCCGATGCGGTACATCGTTTCGGAGAGCCGGGCCTCGAGGTCCACGAGACGGGACTGCGCCCCGTCGTCCACGCCAAGACGAATCTTGCGCCGCTCGAGTCCCTCGTCGAATTCCTCGTCGCTTATCGGCTCATGGCGCAGGTAGACCGTTTCGCTGATCCGGAAGGACCGTCGGTTGTCTTTGTCACTCATCGCTGGATTCCTCTATTTGCACTGCCGCCTGCTGCGGTTCATCGCCGGCAATGCTTACCTGGCGTAGCTGGTCGATCTCGTTGCCGCGCACGATCTTGATTTCGACGCGACGGTTCTTGGCCCGGCCGTTCGGGCTGTCGTTTTCAGCACGTGGCCTTGTGTCGGCATGCCCGGTCACCGATACCTTGTCGGGATCGATCGGCGACACGTCGAGCAACTGGTGCGCAACGGATACGGCGCGCGACGTCGACAGCTCCCAGTTCGAGCGGAAGCGTTCGTTTGAAATCGGCACGTTGTCGGTGTGGCCGCTGATGGTTACATCGCCGGAGGCGTTGTCGATCAGGCCCGAAATCTTGACAAGAACGGGCGTGAACTCGGCCTTGACGTCAGCATAGCCGGAGTCGAAGGAGGCCTTCTCCATGATGTGCACAATGATCTTGCGGCCCTCGGTCTCGATGGAGACCGAGCCTTCGTTGATCTCTTCCTTAAGCGCGAGCCGCAGCCTGCGCGCATGATCACGGGTTTCCTCGATCTCCTTTTTCTCCCGATCGAGGGCGTCGAGCGTATTTCGGTTCGAGTCGATTGTGAACTGGCGTACGGTCGGTATGGCCGTCGGCTCGGGTTTGCCCGGGCTGAACTCCTGGGCAATAAGACTCGTGCCTTTTGGTATCGTCCGGACCTCGACCTCAGCCTGCACGCCGAAAGCCTCTTTCATCGATCCTGACAGCTGCTTGAACTTGGCGACATCCATCTCGGAAAACGCCAGCAGCAGCACGAAGAAGCACATCAGGAGCGTCATGAGGTCGGCGAAGGTCATGACCCATGCCGGGACGCCTTTCTTCTCCTCCTTTTGTTCCGCTGCTTCCATCGGGGATCAGGTGCCGGGCGCTACGCCTCGGCTTCCTCTTCCTTGCGTTGCGAGCGCGGCAGATATGCTTCAAGCATGTTGGCAATGACCCGCGGATTCTGGCCGCTCTGGATGCTGAGCAGTGCGTCGATGATCAGGCTCTTGCGGGTATTCTCTTCGCGGCTGCGCACGGCCAGCTTGTCGGCAATCGGCAGCGCAAACATGTTTGCGAGGATAGCGCCGTACAGCGTCGTAAGAAGGGCAACGGCCATGGCAGGGCCAATCTGCTTCGGATCGTCCATATTGGAGAGCATCTGCACGAGACCAATCAGGGTCCCGATCATCCCCATGGCCGGGCCCACATCACCGATCGCCTTGAAGATGTCCTGGCCATCGGCGTGTCGCTTGAGAGTCTGGTTGAGATCCTTGACCAGCATGGCGCGCACGGTTTCTGCCGGGTGGCCGTCGATCAGGAGTCCGAGTCCCTGCTTCATGAAGTCGTCTTCAACCTCGCGATCCTCGAGGGCAAGCAGGCCGCCCTGGCGTGCCGTCTTGGCAAGATCGACGGCTTCCTCGATCAGGTTTTCCGGGCTGCTGGGCTTGTACAGGAAGGCCTTGACCGCGACGGATGCGGCGCCGAAAAACTTGCCGAGGCTGAACTTCATCATTGTCACAAGGATCGTTCCGCCGAGGACAACGAGCAGGGAAGGCGTGTTGACGAAGGTACCGGCGGAACCACCGAGTATGATCGACGTCATGACGATACCGAACGCACCAATGAGTCCGATAAGTGTCGCAAGATCCAATGTGAGCTCCTCCGTTCAGGGGCAGGATGATCCTCGCCTCTTGGGAGGTTATCGGCAGGAATGGCGCCCGCTTTAGGCGCCAGAGTGGAAGAAGTGGGGATGATCGGCCGGGGGCACGAGTGCGCCCCCGGCCTGTCGGTTCCTAGCCTGCGGCCTCGGTGTCATGCTCGATGTGCACCGCGCGGTCGCGCCCGGCCTGCTTGGCCGCGTAGAGCGCCTTGTCGGCGCGTGCGATCGCCGTTTCGACCGTGTCGTCGGTATGGATCTCGGTGTAGCCCACGGAGCAGGTGACGCGCACGTCTTCGGACGCGTAGGGGATGCGTACGTCGCCGACGGCTTTCAGGAAACGGTCGACAATATTCTTGCAGTTCGCGGCGCTGGTGTCGTTGAGGATCACGGCAAACTCGTCGCCGCCGTAGCGGGCCACGATGTCGCTCTTGCGGATGAACGAACGCGCCAGCGCCTCGCCGACGCCGCGCAAGACTTCGTCGCCGGCCGCGTGGCCGTAGGTGTCGTTGACTTCCTTGAACTTGTCGATGTCAATCATGATCAGCGTGACGGGCTGATTCAGGATGAAGTGCATGTTGAGACTCTGGCTGATCGCCGAGTCGAAGGCGCCGCGGTTGAAGGCATCCGTCAGCGCATCGCGCTTCATTTCCTCACGCGCCGCAACGAGGTCCTGGCGCAGGCTCGACATGCGATTGTTGAGCTCGGCAAGCTGCTCTTCGTAGGCCTTGCGCTGGTCCTCGAAAGTGGACGTCACCGTGGTGATGGCCTGCGCGAGCGCATTGCGAATCTCGGGCATGACGCCGGTGCCGACGGCGTCTTCGATAGCGTTGAGGCTGTCTTTCACGGACGCCTCGGTGCTCTGGTCACGCTCACCGATGCCACGAAGCCCCGAGACGAGGTCCTCGACAACGCCCCGGTAGTCGTGCAGGCGTTCCGTCACGAACTCACGTTCCGCTTTGCGCCGGTCCGCAAAGAAGCGGCGAACCCTCGCCCATTCCCGGCTGCCGTCCTGCGTGGCGGGAATGTCCACGGACGGTACGGCGGCACCGTTTTCAACGTGTGCAGCGAACTCGCTGCACATCTCCGGGAATATCGACGGGTCGATGTCGTTCTCGAGCGGGAAGGACTCCTTGCCCATCACAACGAGCACATTGCTCAGGGTATCGATGGCGCCGTCAACGGCGTTGCTGGTTATGTCGGCTTTTGGTTTGCCGGTCTTGCCGGAGTCCGTGCCGCCGTTTCCGATGATCTTTGCAACCAGTGACATGTTTGTTGTTCCGCTGTTGGTGGCCGGCGCTTTCGCCACCGGCAAGATAAGCTGCATCACGGCGGTTATCGGCGGTGCGCCGGGCTTCTTTAGGGGCTGGAGCGAAAAAAACAGCGACCTTTGTCCAATTCGGGACTTATCGCAGCCTGTTGTCCGGTACATATGTGAGCAAATCAGACCAAATAAGGCATACATGACCGTCAAAATTGTAACTATGGGCGTCGAAACCTATATTTGGAGGAAGGAGCAGTGCGCGGCAATGGATCGCCGAACCCGCAACATCAGGGGCTTAGCGCCATGATTCTGGTCCTCGACAACAACACCGCTGCCGCTTCCCGGCTGAAGTCCATGATCGAGTTCATGGATGCGCCACCGGTCGTGACGGCCACGCCCGCCAGCTGGCGCTCAAGCATCGACGAAGCCGCCGCCGACGAGCAGCGCCTCGACGCGGTGTTTCTCGGCGCAACGCTCAGCGACGCCGAAATTACTGCTGTCGTCGACGGCGTCGGTGAGATCGATCCGAACGCATCGATTGTGATTGTCGACTCGTGAAGCCGGACGGCCTGAAGCGTCGCTATCCCTGGGCACGTGTCCATGCCCTGAGTGGTCCTGTCAGTTTCGACTCGCTGGGCGACGTCCTCGACGAAATCAAGGCGGCGCATAGCCGGCAGCGTGCCGATGCGAACCTTGGCCCCTCGAGTCGCCTGATCGGCGACAGTGCCGACATGCAGCTCGTGCGCCAGCTCATCGACAAGGTGGCGCCGTCACAGGCGACCGTGTTGATCACGGGTGAGTCGGGCACGGGCAAGGAAGTGATCGCCCGTCGTATCCACGAACTGTCAGGTCGCAAGGGACCGTTCGTCGCCGTGAACTGCGGGGCGATCCCGGAGCACCTGCTCGAATCCGAGCTATTCGGCCACGAGAAGGGCGCTTTCACGGGGGCCGACCGCGCGCGGCCCGGTCGCTTCGAGCAGGCAACGGGCGGCACGTTCTTCCTCGATGAGATCGGCGACATGCCAGCGGTGATGCAGGTCAAGCTCTTGCGGGTCCTCGAAGAGCGCGTCGTCGAACGCGTCGGCGGCACGAAGAGCATCCCGGTCGACGTGCGCCTCGTCGCGGCAACGCACCGCGATTTGCCAGCGCGCATCGAAGCCGGGGATTTTCGTGAAGACCTCTACTATCGACTGAGCGTCTTCCCGATCGAGGTGACGCCGCTGGGCGAGCGTCCCGAGGACGTGCTGCCGCTTGTCAACGAGTTCACGCGCCGGCTGCGTGACTCGGGCAGCGGGAGCCTGCACGTCTCGGCTCGCGCAATGGCGGCCCTGAGAGCCTACGACTGGCCCGGCAACGTGCGCGAACTGGCCAACCTGATCGAGCGGCTTGCGGTTACGCGGCCAAACGGTGTGGTCGACATCGACGATCTCCCGGTATCGATGCGCGGCGCCGCTGACGACGACGGCGAGCCAGACATCATAGACGCACACCTCGGTATGACGGCCGGGTCGATGCAGGGCCATCTCCCGGCCGACGGCATTGATCTCAAAGCCTACCTGGCCAGCATCGAAAACACCCTCATCGACAAGGCGCTCGAGGAATCCGGAGGCGTGGTTCAGCAGGCCGCGAAGAAGCTCGGTATCGGGCGTACGACGCTGGTCGAGAAGCTTCGGCGCCGGGAGGAACGTGGAGCCGGCTGAATCCGCGATTCAGCCGAGACGGCTGCCGCAGTGCGGGCAGCAATTCGAGCGTTCCTCACCGCGTACTTCCTGGCGCAACGCGGCTTCGACGGCCTCGGCATCGAGTATCTGGCTTGCCGTGTGTTTTCCGAGTCCCAGGTCACGACGCAGCGATTCGAGATCGCGCTTCTCCTCGTCACTCAGAACGCCGTCGTCGAAAGCACGATCGGCCTCGTCGCGGTAACGCTCCGCGCTCAGCTTCAACTGCTGGCTGTAGCCGGACGCGAGAATACTCGTCGGTAATGCGACCATGCCAATGCCAACGACCGTAATCATCGCCCCGAACACTTTGCCACCGTTCGTGATCGGCGTGACGTCGCCGTAACCCACGGTTGTCAGCGTGGCAAATGCCCACCACATAGCGGCGGGTATGGAGCCGAAGGCCTCGGGCTGCGCGACGCGCTCAAAGTAGTACATACCGGTGGCGGCCAGCAGCATGACGGTCAGCAGAATCAGGAAAGAGGCGGCGAGGGCACGGGCGTTGTCGTTGATCGTTACGACCAGCATGTTGAGCGCCGAGCTATATCGCGTCAGCTTCAAGACCCTGAGGAGACGAACGGCTCTCAGGAATCTCGCGTCGAGTCCGCCGAACCAGCCCAGCATCAGGAGATAGAACGGCAGGATCGCCAGCAGGTCGATGATGGCGTGGAACGACACGATGAAGCGCAGCCGCGCGCGGGTCGCTGTCATTCCGGCATAGGCCGGGTTTTCGGGCGCGCACCAGATACGCAGGCCGTATTCGACCGTGAAAACCGACACCGTGAAGACCTCGAACCAGTACAACGCGGTCGCATGGTCGCGGCCAAACTCGGGAACCGATTCGAAGATCACTGCAACGACGCTCAGGGCAATCAGGGCAATCAGGCCAAGGTCGACAAATCGGCTCAGCGTCGGGCCGCCGCTAGAGGTCTCGAGGACGCGGTAAAACGCCGCTCGCGGGTTCCCGGCAGTGTCTCGCGGGGCGCTGCTTGCTTCGGTATTGGTCAGCACGGTTCCGTCTCAGTGTCTTACTTATGTAGCGGCGGCAACAGGGCGGGCTTTAGGCCTCGCGCAATGACATCACTTGACTAAAGATTTCGGCAGAACGGGCGAAAACCATAGCGTTGGCCGTCAAGCGCCGGCACACCTTGAGTGAATCGCGAGCGAAACCGAAGGTCCCGTCTATGCATAACAACTCCAACGACACCGCAGAGAGTCGCTTCACGGCGGGACTGCGGTCATTGACGGTCGCCACCGCCGCGCTGCTCGTAAGCGCCTGTGCCGGTCCAAGCAACGTTGGTCTTTCCAAGGGGCATGTCATCGAAGAGCCGCCCGTACCCGGCGAGACGCCCGAGATCGTCGCGGCTCGTCCGGAGGTGCCGGAGCCGGTTCGCGTGCCGCCTGCGCCGACCTACACGGTGGTCGTCAAGCAGGTTCCTGTCATCGACCTGTTGTTTTCGCTGGCGCGCGACGCCGAGCTTGATCTCGACCTGCAGTCGACGAGCGAAGGTCTCGTGACGATCAACGCGGTCGAACGTCCCCTTCCCGAGATCCTCACTCGCGTCACCAGCCAGGCCGGACTGCGGTACTGGCTACGCGGCCGGAGTCTCATCGTCGTCGACGACAAGCCGTACTGGAAGAACTACACGGTCGACTACGTCAATGTCGTGCGAAACAGCGAAGCCGAGGTCGGTGTCGCGACGCAGATTGCGACCACCGGCGGTACGGTCAACCAGGGCATGGGCGGTATGGGTGGCGCCGGCGGCGGCGGCGGCGGTGGTGGTGGCGGCGGTCAGGCCGGTGACCAGCAGGGCAACCGCTCCAAGACAGTAGTGCGATCGACCTCCGAGAATGACTTCTGGGCAGCGCTCAAGATGGGCCTGATGTCGGCGGTCAACCGACTCGACGAGGGCGCCTCCGACGGCAACCAGCCGATCATCATCAACCCGATGGCGGGCCTTGTCACGGTGCTGGGCACCGAGGCGCAGCACGTGGAGGTCCAGACTTACCTCGACCAGCTCCTCAAGAATTCCAAGCGCCAGGTCCTGATCGAGATGACCATTGTCGAGGTCGAGCTCAACGACAACTTCCAGGCAGGTATCGACTGGTCGAGTCTCGTTGCCGAAGGCGCCGACGGCTTCGATTTTCAACAGCGCCTCCTAGGTCCGGACCTCACTCAGCCGCCGGCCGTTGCGCTCAACTACCTGAACACGAATTCGTCGGGCGATGTCATCCAGGCGTCGCTCCGGATGTTGCAGCAGTTCGGCGATACGCAGGTGCTTTCCAGCCCGAAGATCATGGCGCTCAACAATCAGACGGCGCTGCTCAAGGTGGTCAACGAAAGCGTGTACTTCAACATCCAGCTCGACATTCGGGACGCGACGATCAACGTCCCGGAACGCCTGACCTTCACCTCGCAGATCAACACCGTTCCCGTCGGTCTCGTCATGAGCGTCACGCCGCAGATCAGCGACAACGGCACCGTCAGTCTCAACGTCCGACCGACCATCAGCCGAATCGTCGGTTTCGCAGTTGATCCTGCGCCCCGGCTGGCAGGCGCCGACTTCGACAACCTGATCCCGGAAATCCAGGTGCGGGAGATCGAGTCGCTGCTGCAGGTCATGGACGGCAATACGATCGTGCTTGGTGGACTCATGCAAAACGAGCAGATAAGCCAGCAGGATGGCTTGCCCGGCCTGTCGAAGATTCCGGGCGTCGGCAAGCTGTTCAGCTACAACCGCGACAGGTTGGTCAAGACCGAGCTCGTCATCTTCCTCAAGCCGACCATCATCGAGAATGCGACGGCGCCGGCAGGTTCACCAAGCCTGGCGGATTACTACGATGTTGCCGCTGCCGATCGCGTGACCAGCAGCGTCGACTATCGCTAGGAGCGGCCGATGAAGAGCCTGCTCGTCGATGCATTGCGGCAAATCGAAGACGGTGCGACGGAGACCCCGACCGCCGACGAACAGACCGTTGCGGATAGCGATTCGCTCGAGTTGACGCTGGACGACGGCGCCGACACGCTCGCGTCGCCAGCGCCTGAGGCGACAGCCCGGGGACTCGAATTCGAAGAGGCGGAGCCGAGGCATGAGATAGCGTCCGATGCGGACGACGCAGCGGAGATTTCTCTCGGAATAGAGCTCTCTGCGGAGGACAGCCAGATGCCGGCGGCACCGATCGCCACGCCGCCCGTTGATGCCAGCCTCGACGCGCCGGCCCCCGCTGCCAGCGTGACGATGGCACCGGCCTTGAGCACGCGGTATTTGCTGCTGACCCCGCTCGCCTGCCTGATTCTTGGGGCTGCCTCCGCGGCCTCGTATCTCGCCTATACGACGCTGGGTGCAGGCGCTACCGATCACGCCGGCGTTGCTGCCGCGGCGCCCGATGTGTCTGCCGCCGAATCACGAATGCCCGCAGGCTACTCGTTCTCGCTCGACACGACAGGCAATGACCGTGTCGGCAAGGCGGCTGCGTTGGCCCTGGATACTGGCGCTGCCGCGCCGGAGCCCGTGCGCCTCCCGGCAACGCGAGAATTGCGCGCATCGATGCCCAAGGCCGACCCGGCATATCCGCTCCTGATGGAAGCATTCGCGGCGTGGCAGTCGGGCGACGTTGCCGTTGCCGAACGGCGGTACCGGGAAGCACTTGCGGTGTCGCCGAGGCACCCGAACGCGCTCGAAGGACTGGGCGCCGTCCTTCGCCATACGGGTCGCGATGATGAAGCGCTGCCGGTCTATGAGTCGCTGCTTGCGCTCGACCCCGGCAACGACGTCGCGGCAGCGGCGCTTGTCGCTGCAACCAGCAGCAACGCGAGTGGTATCGATGAGCTCCGCAAGCTGATGGAGCGTCATCCCAACAGTGCGCCGCTCTACGACGCGCTCGGTGAAGCGCTGGCTGCCGACGATCGTTGGGCCGACGCCCGAGTGTCTTTCGAACGCGCGGCAGGCATTGCGCCGCATCGTGCCGACTACGTGTTCAACCTTGCGGTGGCGCTGGACAGGCTCGGTCGATCGGCCGACGCTGAGGCGCACTATCGCCGATCGCTCGAACTCGAGACGGCGGGCAGCGGTATCGATCGCGGTGTCGTAACGGCGCGCCTGCGTGAACTCGCGCCGTCATCAGCCGGGGATCTCCAATGAACACCGTGACCGTACGCACCCTGGCGCCCAGCGGCGAAAGCCTGCCGCTCGGCGAGCGGCTGATCAAGGCTGGCCTGATTACAGAGGATCAGCTGCAGGTCGCACTGACCGAGCAGAGTCGTCGCGACGAGCCGCTCGGGCGAATTCTCGTCAAGCTCGGACTGATCTCGGAAGGCATGCTGCGCGACACGCTCGGCGAGTCGCTCGGTCATGAAGCGATTGATATCGGCTCGGTGATTCCCGATCCCGACGCGCTGCAGATGGTGCCGAAGAACATTGCGCGTCGCTACAGTATGCTGCCGATCAACTTCGACAAGAACGAGAAGACCCTGACGCTCGCGATGGCCGACACCTTCAACGTCGTCGCGATGGACCAGGTCGCGGCACTGCTTGGCAGCGGCATCGGTATCCAGACGCTGGTTGCCGGTGAGGCCGAGATCGAGGCTGCGATCGAGCAGTTTTACGAGTTTGAACTATCGATCCAGGGCATCTTGCGCGAAATCGAAACGGGTGAAGTCGACCAGCTCAACCTTGCGGTCGAAAACGAGGAGTACAACCACCCGCTGATCCGGCTCGTTGACGCGATCCTGGCCGACGCCGTCAAGCGCGAAGCGTCCGACATTCATCTCGAGCCGGAAGCCGGCTTCCTGCGCGTGCGCTATCGCATCGACGGAGTGCTGCGACAGGTTATGGCCCTGCACCTGAGCTACTGGCCCGGCATGGTGGTTCGACTCAAGGTCATGGCGAAGATGAACATTGCCGAGACGCGGGCGCCGCAGGACGGTCGCATCTCGCTGACGCTTGCAGGCCGCGCGATCGACTTCCGCGTTGCCTGCCAGCAGACCACGCACGGAGAGAACTTCGTCCTGCGCGTACTGGACCGGCAGAAGGGCATTGTCCCGATCGAGAAACTCAACCTCGTCAAGGACACGCTGACGACCCTGCAGGTCATGATGGCGCGTCCCGAGGGCATCATCCTCGTGACGGGTCCTACCGGCAGCGGCAAGACGACGACGCTGTACTCGATGCTCAACTACCGGAACGACGAGTCGGTCAACATCATGACGCTCGAGGACCCGGTCGAGTACCCGATGAGCATGATCCGCCAGACCTCGCTCAACGAGGCCGCCAAGCTGGACTTCGCTAACGGCATCCGCTCAATGATGCGCCAGGACCCTGACATCATCCTCGTCGGTGAGATTCGTGACGAGGATACCGCCGAAATGGCGTTCCGGGCGGCGATGACGGGTCACCAGGTGTTCTCGACGCTGCATACGAACTCGGCGCTAGGCGCCATCCCGCGGCTGATCGACATTGGTGTCAAGCCGCACATCATGGCCGGCAATATCATTGGCATCGTGGCGCAGCGACTCGTGCGCCGGCTATGCCGGCATTGCAAGCAGGCCTACGCGCCCGACGAGACCGAACGCAAGCTCCTCGGCATTACGAGCAGCAAACCCATACTGCTGTACCGCGAACAGGGCTGCGAGTCCTGCAACTTCTTCGGCTATCGCGGTCGAGTCGCCGTCATCGAAGTGCTCAAGATGAACCAGACGCTCGACGAGATGATCGCGCGCAGCGCAACGCGCAAGGAACTGCTCGAGGCGGCACAGGAAGCGGGCTATCGTGACCTTGCCGAGGATGCCGTGCGCCATGTCCTGAGCGGCATGACGAGCCTGTCGGAGATCTCCCGCGTCGTCGACCTGACGGCAAGGGTGGGGTAGGCACATGCCGTACTTTCGCTATCGCGCCGTCGACACGACCGGCAAGATCATCGAGGGCTCGCTCGATGCCGCGAGCGAGAATGCCCTGGAAACCCAGCTCAGGCAGTCGGGCGCCGAACTGTTGCGCGCGGTCGAGCAGAACGCGAGGCGCGCGTCGCGGCGCGGCAAGATTCGCCGCAAGGACCTGATCGGTTTCTGCTTTCACATGGAACAGATGACGCGGGCAGGCCTGCCGATTCTCGAGGCGCTCGATGATCTCAAGCAAAGCACCGAGCACGAGCTGTTCCGCGAGGTCCTTGGCAACCTGATTGCCTCGGTCGAGGTTGGCAAGACGCTGTCGCAGGCAATGTCCGACTACCCGCACGTGTTCGACGACGTCTTCGTCAGCCTCGTCGCGGTGGGTGAGGAGTCGGGTGAGTTACCGCAAGTATTGTTGAAGCTGACCGAGTCGCTGAAGTGGCAGGACGAGCTTGTCTCCAAGGCCAAGACCGTCATTATCTATCCGGCGTTCGTCGGCTCGGTGGTGCTTGCCGTCATGCTGTTCATGATGCTGTATGTCGTGCCGCAGATGGTGGATTTCATGCGGGAGATGGGCCAGGCGCTGCCAATTCACACGCGCGCACTGATCGGCTTCTCGGACTTCCTCGTCAACCACTGGTGGTGGGTACTGCCGACACCGCCGCTCCTGTTCCTGCTGGTCAAGCTGCAGGCCGGTCGCGATCCGGCGTTTCGCTATCGCGTCGACGGCTGGAAGCTCGGCGTCGTCTACGTTGGTCCGATACTCAAGAAACTGACGCTGAGTCGATTCGCCAGCTATTTCGCACTCTGCTACGGCGCCGGTCTTAACGTCATTGCGTCGCTCAAGATTAGCGAGGACATTGCCGGCAATGCGGTCATCAGGAAGGGCATTGCCGACGTCGGCGCATCGATTGCCGACGGCAAGACACTGTCCGACAGTCTCGAACGCACGGGACTGTTTCCGCCGCTGGTCGTGCGCATGGTGCGCATGGGCGAGTCGACAGGCAATCTCGACGAGGCTCTCCAGAACGTCTCGTATTTCTACGATCGTGAGGTCGGTGAATCGATCGACCGCCTCAAGGCAATGATCGAACCGGCTATGACCGTTGTCCTCGGCGCCATCATGGGCTGGATCATGCTGTCGGTGCTCGGGCCTATCTACGACACGATCAGCAACCTCGGAGTGTAGCCGTGGCCCGATTGCGCACGTTCTGCATTACCCAGGGCTCGTTGGCCGTCACGATGGTCAACGATCGGGAAACGCCACGGTCGTTCGCCGACAGTGATGAGGGCCTTGCCGCTTTCGACGCCTACCTTGCCGCGAACGCGGACCAGCCCAGCCAGATTCTGCTCGACGTCATCGAAGAGGTATTCGCGGTCGATTCAGTGCCGAAGCTCGGCCTCCGGGACAGGAAAGCGCTGGTCGAGCGTCGTCGGGCCCGCAAGTTCCCGCGGACACCGTATCGCGCCTCCATGCCGGCGGGCGGCAACGACGCGCCTGACGGCGAAACCGGGATCGTTCACAGCTCGATCTCGAACCACGAGCTCGTCGACCTGTGGCTCGGCGTCATCAGTCGGCATGCCGTGCCGCTCCGTGGCATCTACTCGGTGCCGCTCGTCGCGCCTCGTCTCCTGTCCCGCCTGTACAAGGTCAAGGGACCCGTGCTGCTGCTCACGCATCACCAGGGTGACAAGCTCAGGCAGGTATTCCTTCGGGACGGCCGCGTGATGAGCGCGCGTCTGTCGCAGTGTCCGCCGCCGTCGGCGAAGGAGCACGCCGCGTCGACGGCAAACGAGATTGCCCGCGGCCGCCGCTATCTCGAACGCATCCGACTCCTTGCCGGTATGGAAGAGCTCAACGTTTGCCTGATCGCGAACCGCGCGCGCGCCGACCAGATTATCGCCGAGGCGCCGACGGATTCGCCGCTCAGGTTCCACGTTCGCGAAACAGAAACGGCTGCCGCTCGGCTCGGTCTCAAGGCGCCGCCTGCCGAGGACCGACTCGAGTTGCTGTACGTCGCCGCCGCGACGGCACGACGTCCGCAACACGCCTACACGCGTACTGGCGATGCGCGCTACTGGTTCATGCGTCGCCTGCGCCAGGGGATCGTGGGTACAAGTCTGGCCGCCGGTGTTGTCTGCTCGGTGCTCGCGGGCATCTTCCTTGGAGACGCCTGGCTCGTAACGGGTCGGGCACTGGAGTTCGAGGCGCAGGTCGAGCAGCTGTCGTCTGCGCTGCGTCGTGACAACGAGCGGTATTCGCCGATCCAGGCCGATTCGCACGAGATGCAGGTTGCGGTCGATACCGGGGACTACATTCTCGCCAACCGCGTGCCGGTGGCCTGGGTGATGCAACAGGTTGGCCGCGTGATGGGCGATTTTCCCGACGTACAGGTAACGGGGCTCGACTGGAAGGCGGCCTCCGCCGAGGCTCCTGCCGGGCGCTCCCGAAACAGCCAGCCGATGCCGGTGTCACTGCCGCCGATTGCGGCTGTCGATGCGCATCTGGACGGTGTCGTTGCCCGCCATAACGGCGATCTTCGCAGCATCTTCGAGCGTATCGACGGGCTCGCCGCCGCGCTCGAGGAACGCACGGAGTTCACCAGCGTCGACGTGCTCTTGTACCCGCTGGACGCGAGTCCCGGGGCGTCGATCAGCGGAGAGATCTCGAGCCAGAGCGGCGGTCCCGGGACCCAGTTCCGGCTGGCGTTGCGCCTCGTTATCGCGAACGACGAGGCTGCCAATAGCGATGGAGGAGACTACCGTGGCGCTGGCTGATCTCGATCTCGCCTACCTCCGTCGAGGTACGCTCGTGCCGTTTCTCTCCGCGCTGGTTGCGGTCGGCGTACTCGTCTTCGCGATTACGCTCGATGCCGACCGTCAGGCGCGCTACGGCGAGCTGGGCAACCAGCAGGGTGCAATCCAGCAGGACTACAACGATCTCGTGCTGCGTCGACGCCTCGTTGACCGCTATCACGCGCGTTATGCGGAGTATCACGATCTCGGATTCGTCGGCCAGGAGAGTCGGCTCGACTGGATCGAGACGCTGAGGCAAACGACCGACGCGCTGACGCTACCGAGACTGAGCTACGCCATAGCGCCGCAGCTCGATGTCATTGCCCCGGTGCAGTCTTTCAATGCCGGTGAGAACATTGCCGTCAACGTCAGCCGACTCGAACTCGACATGGCGCTCGTGCACGAGCTCGACCTGCTCGAGTTCGTCGACGAGCTGCAGACCGAAGCCCCCGGCCTGATTCGCGTGCCTGCGTGCAGCATGACCTGGGAGCATGACGGTTTCGACGCGGTCGCTTCGGGCGCAAACATCCGGGCACTCTGCTCGGTGGAGATCTTCAGCGTCATAACCTCGGACGTCGGCGCCGGGCTCACGGTGGCTCAGCAATGAAGCGCGTGCTGCTCATACTCTGTTGCGCCTTGCCGCTCGTTGCTGACGCTGAAGACCACGCACCCTCGGTGTACGAGTCGCTAGACGACGTCGTGATCGGTCGGGTATTCCTGTCCGCCGAGGAACGGCAGCGGCTCGATGCAACGCGCGGGATTGACCCGGCAGGGACACCCGCGGCAAGCAGTACGCCCGTGGCCGCGGCTCCCGCTGCAGCGAGCGCACCGGCAGAAGGTTATATTCGCGCCGCCGGCAAGGCGCCGCGCGTGTTCCGCGACGGCAATTTCGTCAAGGCGAGCGGCAAGGAACCGGTCCGCTTCAGGACCGAGGGCACCATCCGCCGCCACGTTCACACAGAAGGCGAAACGGAGCCGGAAGGATGATCCTGCGACATCGGCAGGAAGGCGCCGCGCTGCTCTTGATGATGCTCGTGGTGCTGGTGGCCGTAACGGCTATCCTCGTGGAGCGGCTGGGAGCACTCGATCCAGCGCGCGCGCGTGCTACCAGGACCTCGGCCGCGCTCGCAGAGGCGAAGTCGGCGCTGCTCGCCTGGGCGGCAACGCTGCCGGACCGCCAGCCCGGGACGCCTGTCCGACTGCCGTGCCCCGATCTCGATGGCGGCGGCGGCTTCAACCCTGGCGAAGCGCATACGACGGCCTGCGGCACGCCGGGCGAGAACATGCTCGGCCGACTGCCGTGGAAAACGCTGGGCCTCGCCGCCCTGGAAGATGGCAACGGCGCCTGCCTGTGGTACGCGGTCTCCGGTGACTACAAGGATGCCGACACGGCGAGCGCCGAACTCCTGAACCCCGACTCGACGGGCGCGTTCGAAGTCTATGACGCGATAGACGGTAGTTTGCTTTACGGTACAGCTGCTGCGGACCGACCGGTTGCAGTGCTCTTGGCACCGGGGTCAACCGTGGCAGGGCAGGCGCGAACAGCCGCCGCCGATGAAGACTGTAGTCCGTCATTCAATGCAGCGGACTTTCTCGATCAGGCAGCGGCGATTGGTGTCGACAATGCGACCTTGTCCGGCACGGCGGACGTGATCGACCGCTTGGCCTTCGATGGCCTGGCAGGCGGCGGTCACAACGACCGTGTGCTCGTCATACGCCAGTCGGAAATCGCCGAGCTCGTCACCGGGCGCCGCGACTACGCCGCGCGCGTCGATGCACTCGGCCTCGCAGTGACGGAGTGCCTCGCTGACTACGCGCGCCAGAATACCGGTGGTGCCAATGACCTGCGGCTGCCGTGGCCCGCGCCGCTCGGACTATCCGACTATCGCGTCGGCCTGAACTATGACGACGACGGTGCCGCGCTGTCCGGTCGTCTGCCCGATGTCGTGGACGACAGCGCACTCGCGATCGGCAACCCCCTGGCGTCCGTGTTGACGACCTGCAATCCCGTCAGCGTGCCGGCGTGGACGACGGCCATGCGCGGCGACTGGCAGCATTTCAAGGATCACTTCTTCTATGCTGTCGCCGAGGACTTCGGGCCTCCGGCCCCGGTGCCGACAGCCTGCAGCGACTGCATTACGGTCAATGGTGTGGGCAACTATGCAGCGGTTGTGGTGTTCGCAGGCAGCGCGCTGGCGGGTCAGTCAAGGACGATGCCGCCGCTGGATGCCGATTCTCGCGCCGATGTGAGCAACTATCTCGAGGGCGCAAACCGGCTGGCCTTTCCCCACTTTGCGGGCGCGCTCGACCTCGAGAGCAGGGCGCCCGCCGCCGACTTCAATGACCGCCTGTTCTGCATCGCACCCGACCTGTCTGTGACGGGCTGCTAATGAGGAGTGTAACGTTGTCAAGGCAAGCGATGCGTAAGGGGCAGCGAGGGTTTTCCCTCGTCGAGCTGTCGATCGTCATCCTCGTGATGGGGCTAATTCTCGGGGGTATTGCACTGCCACTGGCACAGCAGCGCGACAACGCGCGTCTCAAGGAGGCTGAGCAGCAGGTCGAGGATGTGCGTGAGGCGCTCGAGGGCTACCTGCTCGTCAACGGTGCCTTGCCGTGTCCTGCAACGCCGGCCAGCGGCGGACAGGCTGCGGTTGCCGGCGGCAGTTGCCAGCGCCAGCACGGCTTCGTGCCAGCGACGACGCTGGACCTGCGCGGTCATCGGAATGACGACAACCTGTTGCTCGACCCGTGGAAGTCGCCGCTGCGCTATAGCGTCTCGGCGACGGACGTCGACGGCAACGGTGACTGGGACTTCACGAATGCTGCGGACTTAAGCGCTGTCGGTCTCGCCGCGCTGGCCCCCGATCTCATCGTCTGCCGCAGTGCGGCCGGCGCCTCGGCGACGGCCTGCAGCAGTGCCAACGCAACGCTGACTGACCGGTCACCGTTCATCGTGTATTCGCTCGGCAAGGATTGGGCGCAGTTCTCGTCGGCCGACCAGGTGGAGAACACGGGCGCCACGCTTGGCGGCGGACCCAGCGGAGCTCGCTATCGGGTGGCGGCCAACCGGGTGTTCGTCCTGCGCGGCCTGAGCGCGCAGCCCGGGGCCGAGTTCGACGATATCGTCGGCTGGACGCCGGCGAATACGGTATACAAGCGCCTGGTCGATGCCGGGTTTGTTCCGTAACTTACTGTTTTTTATGCAGATGTTTTTCCGGTATTTACTAAAGAAACCGGCGCCCGGGCCGATACCCCTAGCAGGTGCCGCATGAGGCCAGACCCATCCGTACAGGAACAGGAAGAGGGAACGTTGTGAACATGGAACTGAACATCAAGCGCAAGCAGGGCGGTTTCACGCTCGTCGAAATTGCGATCGTGCTGGTCATCGTGGGCCTCCTGATCGGCGGCGTACTCAAAGGCCGTGAAATGATCACCAACGCCAAGATCAAGCGTATCGAGAACGATTTCGCCGGGGTGTCGGCTGCAATCTTTGCCTACCAGGATCGCTATGGCGTACTGCCGGGCGATGATCCGGCGGCATCAACCCGTTTTCCGGGGCAGTGGCGCGGCAGCGACAACGGCAATGGCAACGGCAATATTTCAGGTGGCTGGAACAGCACGAACAACGGCGTCGAGTCGCGCAAGATCTGGAAGCACCTGCGCGGTGCCGGCCTGATCGCCGGCCCTGTCGACAATACGGCAGCGTCCTACCAGCAGCCGAGCAACTCCTTCGGCGGTCTGGTTGGCATTGACCTCAACCTTTACAACCTGAGTGGCCACAACATCGTGTTCGGTGAGATCCCGGGCGACATTGCACAGATTCTCGAGGCGCGCGGTGACGACAACGTGCCTAGCACGGGCAGCATCCAGGCTAACGCTTCGGCGCCGGCGTACAACATCGACGATCGTTACGACGTCGCGTTTCGCCAGTAGGGCATCCCCCGTCGGGGCCGCTTGGGCGCGCTCCGAACTTCAAGCCCCGTCGATTGGCGGGGCTTTTTTTTGTCAGCCGCCCGCGGACTGGCGCATCGAGCTCGCGTGAAGGCCATAGGCTTCCTGCAGCGCATCGAGCGTCTCTGCCGTCACGCCGAGCTTCTCCGGTGCCGGCTCCTCGGCCTCCGCCAGTGCCGCTCCGGCGGCATCGGCCTGCGCAATCAGTTGCGCCGTGTAGAACACGTCGACGAGCGTTGCAGGCGACGAGGGGTCGTTGCTCAGCTGTTCCTCGATATCAAAGGCGTCAGCGATCTCATCGGAGAAGCCCCAGGCCTTGACGATCGACTGGGCCACGCTCGGATTCCATTGCTCGACGATGCCGTTCAGCGAGTCGGGGTCGCCCATCAGGTCGGGAAACTCACGTGCCTTGGTGAGCAGATAGAGCTCGCCAACCCGGCTCAGCAGGCCGCACAGGAAGGCGTTGTCCGGGTTGATCTTGGTGCTGTGGCGGGCCACGACGAAACACATCGAGGCGAGTGACAGGCTTCGCTGCCACAGCGAGCGCAGGGCTTCCTTGAGCTCCTCGTGCTCGCTGGCGTTGAAAATCTGTTCGACGGCCAGGGTGATCGCCGTATTGCGAACGACCTCGAAGCCGAGGCGACTGATGGCGAGGTCAAGGTCCGTGATCTCGATACCGGCGCGATTGTGATACGCCGAATTGGCAGCCATTAACAGGCGCGCGACCAGCACAGGGTCGGTGCGGACGACGTTTGCGAGCCGTTCGGAAGTGCAGGTTGGATCCTCGAGGGCGGTACGGATGTTGACGACAACATCAGGAAAGGAGGGGAGCTTGATGTTGCGTGAATTCAGGTCTTCGGCAAGTTGCTGAAGAAAACGGGACTGTTCGTCTGCCGACACGTCTCTACTCCGTACGACCGACGGGCCGCTTTATCGCGGCCATTTAAGCTCTAAGCACGCTCTGGTTCAAGATGATGGCGCGGTATGCCCCTTTCAGGCTGATTCGCGCGCCGCATCCTCGTCCCCGGCTTCCACATCGGCCGCAATCAATACAGGTCCGTACTGGTTGAGTACCGACATCGACCGCAGCACGGCAGGTGCCCTGGCCCCCGACAGCTTGGCAAGCAGCGTGGCCTGGGTAATCGGAGAGAACATCGTCGCGTCGCCACCGTCGATCTGCCCGGTCTGCAGCAGCTCCTCCGTCTCCCGAGAGGTCAGGATGGCGATAACGGCACGCGTGCGGCGGTCGCCAAACGCAATGCTCTTCAGAAAGCGTCGGCCCGGCTTGTCGTCGCTCGTGAAGTCGATGAGGACAAGGTGGGGACTTGCCGTCGCCGGGTCGATCCGGCGGAGCTTCTGCGCCGTTTGAGGCCCCGGCTTTTGCAACACGAGCGCGGCGTTGATGCCGGCTGCAGTGAGATCGCGTTTCAGGGACGCGATGCGGCTGGTCTGGTCAGAGACCAGGATGACGTTGAGCTTTTCTTCGCTGTTTCGCACTGGCAATAACTCCTGACTGAGACGTTCAATCCTCTCTCTGAAACGCGACTGTATTCGCGCAACGGGTTATTTGTGTTATTCCCGTCCCACTTATTGCAGTTTGTGTGCCAATCCTGCCCTGGCGGACCAGTATTTTAGTTTTTGCATTAAGTTCAATAGCTTACGTATGTTACTGATGAAACTAGAAAAATCCTCGGCCGTGAAAATCGGCGAAATACCACGCGAAGTCACGAAATATCGTGACTTTCGCCACCAATCCGTGTTTCATCGCGCGCAAGATATTGAATTTACAGCCGCCTGGTACGACGACTGACGCGCGCTGCCCGTTGGGGGTCCCCACACTGAGCTTTGAATCGCTAATCCAGGTCATCGATGGCGTTATCCTGCTAGGCACCCTGGGGGTCTTAGTATTTACGCTGCTCGGGGGATACCTGAGGGCCTCGAGATTCCCGAATACCGGGCGCAACCTGTTGATGCTCGGCGTTGCGATCACGGTGCTGACGCATCTCGCGGGCCTGTTCCTCGCCCTGCGGTATCCGGGGTCGTTCTACCTGAACCCGTCGAATTCGGTCCGCACGGTCTTGCCCCACGGGCTGCTCTGGTTCCTTTCGCGACTCGGTTTCACGCTCATGGTCGTCGGGGCGTTTACGGCCATTCTGCAACGCCGGAAGATCACCGAGTACGTCGAGGCCAGCGACCAGATCGCCGAAGCGGCTCAGGACAGGCTCGTGCAGAGCGAGGCGCGCTTTCGGCAGGTTGTCGAATCGACCAACAACGCCGTCTTTTGCTACACCTTCGACCCGCCGCTTGCGGTAACGGAGCCACTCGAGGAGCAATTCCGGGCGATGTATTCGGCGGTCCTGACGGAGTGCAACCGTATATACGCACAGGACCTCGGTTACGAAACAGCGGCCGACGTGCTGGGTTCGACGTTTGGCGATCACAACTCGACCGAGGATTTCGAGAACTTCACCCGGTTCATCGAGGCCTTTATTGACGGCGGCTACTCGCTGTCTGACTACGAACTCGTCTACACCACACGGGACGGTGAAGAACGGGCGCTCAGCATGACGCTCAATGGCAACGTGCAGAACGATCGGCTGCTGAGGGTGTGGGGTGCGGAGACCAACATCCTTGCGTGGCGCCGTACGCAGTCAGCGCTGATGCGCCGACGTGCCTTCCAGGAACTCCTCGCACGCGTATCGTCAAGGCTGGTGACAACGAAAATCGCCGACGCCGCGGCAACCGTGCCCGACTGTCTTCGCGAAATCTGCGAGTTCGTCGGCGCGGAGCGCGCCATTATCCAGTGGGTCGACTGGGACGCAGGCACGGCCGATGTCCGGTATGCCTTCCGGCGAACCGAGGACGAGCTCGTATCACCCGTGTCGATGCGCGAGTTTCCGTGGATTGGACGCAACCTCGCCGCCAACCGGATTTCGCTCATCGACGACGTTCAGGAGCCGCCGCCCGGTGCGTCGAGAGACTGCAGGGGCCTCGAGCGCATAGGTCTTCGCTCGGTCGTGGCCCTGCCGCTCGTCGTGTCGCACGAGGTTATTGGTCTCGTTACCTTCGCGGACGTGGAACGCAAGCGTTTCTGGCACAACGACGAGGTGGTCAGGGACCTGCAGGTCCTCGCCGAACTGTTCGCCAACTACCTGCTGCGCATCCAGACGCGCGAGGCGCTCGACGAGGCAATGGCGGATTTACGGCGTGCCTCTGAGCGGCTCGAGGCGGAGAACGTCTACCTGCGCAAGGAGATCGAGCTATCCCACGGTTTCGACGAGATTGTCGGCGAAAGCCCGGCGATCCGCCGGTCGCTGCACCTGGTCGAACGGGTTGCGGCGACCGATGCGCCGGTGCTCGCGCTCGGCGAAACGGGGACGGGCAAGGAGCTGATTGCCCGCGCGGTTCACGAGCGCAGCAATCGCCGCGACCGGCCGCTCGTCAAGGTCAACTGCGCAGCGCTACCGGCCAGCCTGATCGAGTCCGAGCTGTTCGGCTACGAAAAGGGGGCGTTCACGGGTGCCGACTCGGCGAAGCGCGGGCGCTTCGACCTCGCCGACGGCAGCACGCTGTTCCTCGATGAGATCGGCGAAATCCCGCTGGAACTGCAGCCGAAACTCCTCCGCGTACTGCAGGAAGGCGAGTTCGAGCGCCTCGGCGGCACGACAACGATCAAGGTCGATGTCCGCCTGATCGCGGCGACGAACCGCGATCTGCCACAGCGCGTCGAGGCCGGCGAGTTTCGTTCGGATCTGTTTTACCGGATCAGCACCTTTCCGATCGAGTTGCCGCCGCTGCGGGAACGTGGCGACGATGTAGCACTCCTTGCCGAGCATTTCGTCAAGCTGCATTCGCAGCGACTCGACCGCGACGTGAAGGCCATTTCGGCGAGCATGATGCGGGAGCTCCGGAACTACACCTGGCCCGGCAATGTGCGGGAGCTGGAGGGGGTCATTCAGCGTGCGCTGATCGCCAGCAGCGCGCCCGTCCTCGAGCTGGCCGATCCGATCGTGCCCGAAGCGGAGATTTCGGCGAAGCCCGACCTGCGATCCGTTGAACGCGATCACATCCTGAGCGTGCTTGAGGCAACCAACTGGCGGATATCGGGCAAGGCCGGCGCGGCAGTCCGGCTCGGCGTCCCGCCGAGTACGCTGCGCTCGAAGATGAAGAGGCTCGAGATCGCCCGACCGGCATGACCGCCCGGCGCCGCTTTTCGCCCACGGCGCCGTCGAGCTGACATAAGCCCGGCCGGCCCCGGCCCGGGATGCTGCCGAGAGCCGCCCGCTACGGGCGTTACAGGCCTGTGAATCGAGTCACGAGTTCAGTGTGAATCTCTTCACAGTTCGTCCTTTAAGTTGCTGTTTTTAGTGCTTCTTGTCGCGAAATAGCGGACATTCGCAACATCGCCCGGAATGACCCGGGCGGGCGCCAATGACGGCGCCGGGCTTCGCTTGAGGAATGAACCTTGGCAAGGGCAATGATGCTTGCGGCATCCGCGCGCGCGTGGATCGCCGCTACAACGTGCGCGCTCGCGCTGTACGCGGGCACTGCGTCCGCGGCCGGCGTTCCTGCCGGGACCGTGATCGAAAACACCGCAACCGTGCGCTTCGAGGTTGCGGGTACGCCGATTACCCTCGATACGACGACGGCGGCCATTACCGTGGCCGAACGCATCGACTTTGTCGTCACCGGCCAGAGCCCGCAGCTCGTGGTGCAGCCCGGCGAGACCAATCGTTCGCTCCTCTTTCGCGTCACCAACGTCGGTAACGGCAGCGAAACGCTCGAACTCAGCGTCGATAGCAGCGGCATCCAGGGCAGCGATTTCGACCCGCTGCCCGCGAGTACACCGGTTTTCTTCGACAGCGACGGTAGCGGCGACCTCAGTGGCGGCGATACGGCCTATCAGCCCGGTATCAACGACCCCGTACTGGCGGCGGACGAAAGCGTCGACATTCTCGTCGTCAACGATATTCCGAACAACGTAGCCAACGGCGATATTGGCCTTACCGAACTGATCGCGGCCTCGACGAACGGCACGGGCGTCCCCGGGTCCAGCCTGCCCGGGCAGGGCGACGGTGGCAGCGACGCGGTATTTGGCGTGTCGGGCGGATCCGCGTCCGCGACCGGCGAATACCGGGTGAGCGACATCGAAATCACCATGGTCAAGAGCCAGGTCGTCGAAGACCCTGACGGCGGCGATGAGCCCGTACCCGGCGCAACGATCACCTACACGATTACCGTCGCGGTTACGAGTGCCGGCGCAGCCAGCGTTGCCACCGTGCGCGACCCGATCCCGCAATACACGAGTTACAACCCCGGAACGATGCTCTTGAACGGCGTCTCGCTCACTGACGAAAGCGATGCCGACGCCGGTGAGATCGAAGCGGGTGGTGCTGGCACCGTCGTCGTCAGGCTCGGCAGCCTGACCCAGGCGGACGGCGTACAAACCGTCGAGTTCAGCGTGACGATTGACTGATTGAATGGAGCGAAGGAGAGACATCATGAGCGACGTAAATACAGTAAGGACAGCGTTGGCAACGCTTGCAGTAGTGCTGCTGGCCGCGGGCGCGGCCCACGCGCAGGAAACGCTGGATGTGCGGAGCACCGTGCAGAAAGAAGAGACCGTTGTCAGTGACACGGGCGAGTCGGAAACCCGACTTGTGCCGGCCGAACGCGTCGTACCCGGCGACAAGGTCGTCTACACGACCACGTTTACGAACCGGGGCGATGCGCCGGCGGACAACGTCGTCATTACCAACCCCATCGACGAGTCGCTGACCTATATCGCCGGTTCGGTGTTCGGTGCCGGCATGACGATCGAGTTTTCCGCGGACGGCGGCCAGACCTTCGGGCCGGCCGCAACGCTGACGGTAAGCGATGAGAACGCCGAGCGCGCTGCGGCGCCGGCGGATTACACACACATTCGCTGGACGCTCGATGGCGATCTCGAGGCGGGCGCCACCGGCGTCGCGCGATTCTCGGCGACCGTTAACTAGTTTTTGTGCGACGGCGCTGGCAGGGGCGCCGAATTCGCTTGGGTTTACCTGCAAGCACAGTTTTGATGAAGGAGTACCGTGATGAAAACTGTAAGTAAGCGACTGGGTCTTCTTGCGAAGCTCGGTCTTCTTGCCGGAATGCTCGCAACGGGGCAGCAGGCAGTAGCACAGACGGCCGCCGGCGTGACGGTCGACAACGAGGCTACTGTCACGTTCACCGTTGGCGGCGTCCTGCAGGATGCGGTCACCTCGGACACGGCGAGTTTCGTCGTCGACCGGCGCGTGGCTTTCTCGATTGTTCGCACGCAGACCGACCTTACGCCGGTAACGCCCGGCCAGACGGACCAGTTCGTCGAATTCCGGCTGCGCAACGACAGCAACTCGACGCTCGATTTCCTGTTGTCCGATTCGGTCGCGCCGAACGGCACGGAAATCCGCTCCGGTGAGTTCGCCTCGGGTTCGGTAATGGACAACACGCGGATTCGCGTTGCCGCAACGCCGACGACGGGTGCGAACCCGACCCCGGACCTTGGCACCGTGATCGAAAACATCACCGGGCTCGCGACGGGCGAAGAAATCCTGATCCGGATCTACGCGGATACGCCGACCGGCCTGCTCAACGCCGATATTGCCGGCCTCATCCTCGAGGGTGTGGCGGCGCTTAGCGGCACCGAGCTGACCGAAACGGCCGGCGCTGATCGTCCCGACCAGATCGACAACGTCTTCGTCGACGGTGCCGACGGCGACGGCTTTGCGTCGCAGACCGAGGTCGAAGGCTTCACAGTTTCGGCCGCCACGGTTGGCGCTACCAAGACGGCCGCAACGGTCTCCGATCCGATCAACGGACTGTCGGCCGACGCCAAGCCGATCCCGGGCGCGTTCGTCGAGTACACGTTTACGCTCGAGAACACCGGTAGTGTTGCCGCTGACAACGTCACGATCACCGATGCGCTGAACACGACGCAGACGGTGCTGCGCGACGCGTCGTACGAAGGCGATGCAGGTGCCCCGGTTGGTGCCAACGTTCGCTTTGACGGCACCGCGTGGTGTGTCGCCGACGCCGATGGGGCGGACGGGTGCACCTATGACGCCGGCACGGGTAACCTCGTGATTACTCTGCCAGACCCGATCGCGATCGGCGGCACCGCCGTCGTCGAGTTCCAGGTCGTCGTTCAGTAAGACGGCCTGGTACGCGGGACAAGCATCACGGTGCTGGCAAGCTCCTTCAGCCACGGCAAGTCCCGGGCCATCCTTTCGGATGGTTCCGGGGCTTTGTCGTGCCCGGCCGGCACGTCCGGTGCGGCCTTCGCGATGAAGGGTCTTGCTGGACGGTTGGTTCGCTTTGTTCTGCGACGCTCACGCCTTGAAACCGGGGAACTGCCGGCGGGTGTTGCTGCCTTGCTGGTGTTCCTGCTCGTACCCGGCATTGCCGGTGCACAGAACCCGGGAGCACTGATCGAGAACCAGGCGACGCTCGTCTACGAGTCGCCGGTAGGCGTCAGTCGAACCCAGGACAGCAATCCGGTTGCGCTCAACGTTGCGGTAGTTCGCTCGTCCGCCAGCCTGTCCCTTACGCGGGTCCTGCCGACGGGCGGCACGTTCCGCGAAAGCGTGGGACCGTCCGCCTGTTTCGATGGCAGCGACTACGTCGTGCTGGGCGATCCGACCCTGATCGGGGGCACGGAGATCGATGCCAGTGAAGTGCAGGAGGTGTCGGCAACCGAGAGTTATAACCAGGGTGAGCCCATCTTCCTGCGCCTTGACGATCGTGACCAGAACGTCGATTTCCAGGTCGTCGATACGGCCGAGGTCACGTTAAGCAACGCGCTGACGGGTGACGAGGAGCTCGTCAGGTTAAGCGAAACGGGCGTCAACACCGGGGTTTTCGCAGGCTACATCGGCACCGCCGGTGGAGCCGGGCAAAGCGGTGACTGCGTGTTGCAGGTTGCTGCCAGGTCCGCCGTTGGCGCGAGCTACCTCGATCCGGCCGACCCGACCGACAGCGCCGCGGATTCGCGGCCCGTCGATCCGACACAGCGGGTCTTCGAAACGCGGACGGGAACGCTCGTTAGCGGCGCCACGATCGAACTCGTCGACGCGACGACCGGTCTGCCGGCAACGGTGCTGGGTAACGATGGCGTCAGCCAGTTCCCGGCTGCCATTACGAGTGGCGGTACGGTTACTGACAGCGGCGGCACACAGTATGTGTTTGCACCCGGCGAATACCGTTTCCCGGTAGTGCCGGACGGTGACTATCGTCTCGTTGTGACGCCACCGCCGGCCTTTGCGGCCCCGTCGACGCTGCAGCCGGACGATCTGAACCAGTTACCGGGTGCGCCGTTCGACCTGGGCGACGGTTCCTACGGACTGGCTTTCAGCAAGGCGGGTGAACTGAGCATAGCGTTCGACATTCCGGTTGACCCGCAGTCAACTGCACTCTTTATGCAAAAGCGTACCCAGGCGACGACGGCGGCCCCGGGCGACTTCGTACGCTATGAATTAATTGTCGAGAACGCGTCGGCAGCTGGCGGTGCCAGCGATCTGCGCGTGGTCGACGAGCTGCCGTTGGGCGTGCGCTTCATGCCGGGCACGGTAACGATTGACGGTGATGCGGCTGCGGACCCCGAGATCAGCGCTGACCGGCGTACCCTGACCTTCCGCTACCCGGCGCTCGCGATCAACGAGTCTGTGACGCTTGCTTACGTCGTCGAGGTGATCGGCGGCAAGCCCAACACCGATATCGTCAACCGAGCCACGGCCTTTGCGGCCAATGGCCTGTTCTCCAATGAGGCAACCGTGGGCGTCCGGCTGACCGAGGACCTGTTCCGGTCGACCGCAACGCTGATCGGTCGTGTTATTGAGGGCGACTGCAGCCAGCAGTCCTTCGGCGAGGAGCAGGGCGTCGCGGGCATCCGTGTCTACCTCGAGGACGGACGCTACGCGGTATCCGACGAAGGCGGGCGATTCCATTTCGAAGGCCTGACGCCGGGTACTCACGTGGCCCAGCTCGATACCTTCAGCGTGCCAGAGTGGTTCGACATTGTCGGCTGTTCCGATGACCCGGCGTTCGCCGGCCGCGGCGACTCGCGTTTTGTCCGCCTGGGTCGCGGCGCCATGAAGCGCGCGGACTTCTTCCTGAAGCGCAAGCCGGCTCCCGAGGGGCGGCTCGAGCTTGAACTACTGAATAGCGAGGCGAGCAGTGCGGACGAGGTCAACTACACGCTCAACCTGACGGGCATCGGCAACGTCGCGATCGAGAACATTGATGTGCAGGTCCTTCTGCCTGACGGTGTGAGCTACCGATCGGGGACGATGCGGGTTGATGGCGCGAACCTCGGCGACCCGCGCGTGGCGGGACCGTCACTCAGTTTCGCGCTGCCCGACCAGCGAGGCGGCTGGACGAGCACGGTAACGTTTACGGCGAGTATCGATGCCGGCACTGAGGGCGTGCTCTCGAGCAAGGCCATCGCAACCTTCGACACGCCGATCGAGGCGCGGCAGCGCACCCCGGTCGGGGAGACGCGTATGCTGCGCGAGCCCGGCAGGGTCGAGAACGCGGGCTACGTCCTCGAGCTGACCTTCGATGTATTGTCCGACCGCCTGTCGGCCGGTGATGCGGTGGAGCTGGATCGCCTGATACGCAACTGGCAGGGTGTTGCGAATATCCAGATCTCGGCGGTTGGCCACAGCGACAGCACGCCCATCAGGGCCTCGAGTCGTACCCTGTTTGCTGATAACTATGCACTGTCGCGGGCACGTGCGGCCGCGGCGGCGGCTTACCTTGCCAGCGCGCTGAGCGTTCCGCTTGGTAACGTCCAGGTGGCCGGTCGAGGCCCGGATGAACCGGTTGCCGACAACGGCACCGCGGCTGGCCGGCAGAAGAATCGTCGCGTTGAACTCATTATGAGCGGTATCCGGCCGACACACCCCTCGTTCCTCGAGGTGACGCAGGCCTCGAGCGGTCAGCAGGCGGTCGCTACGAAAGGTGCCGTCCCCGGGACCGAGCGCATTGCTGACGTGGTTGATGAGGCAGCGATCGAGGAGCAGGTGGAGCCGGCACTTCTTGAGCTGGAAGCCGGTATCGGTCTGGTCTTGCCGACGGAGGGCTTCGAGCCGACGGTGCCCACGCTGCCCGTATCGGTCAGGCACGCGCCCGGGCAGAAGGTGACGGTTCGCCTGAACGGACTGCCCGTCAACCCGCTCACGTTCGATTCCGTCGAGACGCGTGCCGACGGCAAGCTGGCGATCTCGCGATGGCGGGCAATCAGGCTCAACGATGGCGTCAACGAGCTGCAGGTCTTCGTTGCTGATGCGTCGGGCCGCCCTGTGAAGACCTTGTCTCGCAGCGTGTACTACGGCGGTCCGCCCATTCGTGCGGAATTCCTTCCCGAGGAATCCGTACTGATTGCCGATGGCAAGACGCGACCAGTCATTGCGGTACGACTCTTCGATCGTAGCGGCCGCGTCGCGCGTCCGGGCGTCGTTGGCGACTTCAGCGTCGCAGCGCCGTATCGATCGTGGTGGGATGTGGACAACAGCCGGCGCAACCAGCTGGCCCAGGTTGGCGAGCGCCGGCCGAGCTATCGCGTTGGCGGTCAGGGTATTGCTCGCATCGAGCTCGAGCCGACGACCCGGACGGGCGAGGTGACCGTCAGCCTGCCGTTCCAGAACACGCGGCAGCAGGAGGTTCGTGCCTGGCTCGAACCCGCCGAGCGCGACTGGATCCTCGTTGGCTTCGCAGAGGGCACCGCAGGGTACGCGACGCTTAGCGATAACCTCGAGGCTGCGGCTGACGCCGGCGTTGAAGAGGGCTACTACGACGAGGGGCGCGCTGCGTTCTTCGCCAAGGGGCGCATCCGCGGTGAGTATCTCCTGACCCTGTCGTACGACACGGCGCGTGACCGCGACGAAACTCGCAATCGTTTCGACACGGAGATCGACCCGACGGCTTTCTACAGCCTGTACGGCGACGGCTCGGAGCAGCGCTTCGAGGCTGCGAGCCAGCGCAAGCTCTACGTGAAGCTGGAGCGCCGTCAGTTCTACGCCCTGTTTGGTGATTACGCGGCCGGCCTGACGGTGACCGACCTTGCGCGTTTCGACCGGCGCTTCAACGGCCTGAAGAGCGAATTCCGTGGTGAGCACGTCGGCTACAGTGCGTTTGCTGCCGAAACCGACCAGGCCTTCAATCGCGACGAACTCCGCGGCGATGGCACCTCAGGCCTCTATCGCCTGAGTCGGGCGCCGATCATCGTCAACAGCGAGAGTATCCGCCTCGAGATTCGTGATCGTTTCGACAGCGGCATCGTGCTGCGCACGGAGCGCCTGACGCGCTTCCTCGACTACAACCTCGACCCGCTCAACGGCACACTGTTTTTCAAGAAGCCGGTGCCTAGCCGCGACCTCGAGTTTAATCCCATCTACATCATCGCCGAGTACGAAACCCTCACCGACGGCACCGAGGACGTTGTCGCCGGCGGCCGGGCGTCGCTGCGCTTTGCGGAGGACGCGGTCGAGGTTGGCGCCACGTACGTCGACGACCAGACGGCGGGTGCTGAGGCCGATCTGTCGGGCGTCGATCTTCGCTGGCAGATCAACAACGAGACCGAGCTCCGCGCCGAGTGGGCCTCGTCGGAGCGAACCAATGTAGCCGGTGAGCGAGAGACGGGTTCGGCACACAGCATTACGCTGAACCACAGCAGCGAGAATGTTGACGTCCGCGCCTACGTCCGCGAGGTCGAGGACTCGTTCGGTCTTGGCTACCAGGCCGTTGCCGACCAGGGATTCCGTCGCCTCGCGGTCGATTTCCGCGCGAAAGTCAGCGAGCGGCTGTTCCTCGAAGGTGAGGCCGGCTGGCAGCAGAATCTCGACAGCGAGGATATCCGGAACCTCGCTAGGCTCAGGACCCGCTATAACCGCGGCGACTTCAGTGCGACCGTGGGCGTATCCCATACCGCCGACAAGTTCGACGATGGCCAGGAAAACACGAGCAACCTGGGCGAGATCACGCTGGCGCAGGGTCTCTGGGACAACGCCGTTACGTTCCGGGCCAGCGCATCGACCTCGCTCGGCGGCGAAGCCGAAAGCGTCGATTTCCCGACGAGCTACATCGTGGGCGCCGATTACCGGGTCCTCAAGGGCGTCGATCTCGTGGCTGAGTACGAAGAAGCCTCAGGGCCTGCCATTGATGCCTCGATGACGCGGGTTGGCCTGCGCGCGCAGCCGTTTGCCCGGACGCAGATGAATACTTTCGTTACCAACGAGATGACCGAGTTTGGCCCGCGCGTCTTCGCGAACTTCGGTCTCGTCCAGGGCGTCAGGATCAGCGAGCGGTGGTCACTCGACTTCGGCGTCGACCAGGCGAAGACGCTGCTTGCAGACGATGCGCGGGTGTTCGATCCTGACCGCGAACTCGTGACGGGTACGCTCAACGACGACTTCACCTCGGTATTCGCGGGCGCCATGTACTCTGCGGACCTGTGGAGTGCGAATTCGCGTATCGAGGTGCGCGACGCGGACAGCGAGCGACGCAGCTCCATGACGTTCGGCTGGTTCCGCGAGCCCCAGCGCGGCCTCGGCCTGTCGGCGGGGCTGCTGGCCTATCGCAGTGAGCTCGAGACCGGCGATGAGCTGACGGCCGTCGATTTCCGCTTCGGTTGGGCCTATCGCGTTGCGGATCGCAAGTGGGCCTTCCTCGATCGCATCGACCTGATCTACGAGGATCGACTGACGAGCGGCCTTCGCAGCGACAGCTGGCGGCTCATCAACAATCTCGTTGCCAACCGGCGACTGGGTGCCGCCAGCGAGCTGTCGCTGCAGTATGCATTCAAGTACGTGCGCAGTAATTTCGACGAGCTTCGCCTGACCGGATACTCCGATCTCATCGGCGCGGATTATCGTCGCGGCTTCGCAAATCGCTGGGACATTGGTGCCCATGCGAGCGTGTACAACGCCTACGAGTCCGGCACGACGGATTTCGGTACGGGCGTCGACGTTGGTTACAACGTCGCGACCAACGTGTGGATCACGCTGGGTTACAACTTTACGGGCTTCCACGACAGCGATTTCGCCGCGGCGCGCTACACGGCGCAGGGGCCGTACCTGAGGTTTGCGATCAAGGCCGACCAGCACAGCCTGCGGCGCATCGCCGGTCGCTGATTGCGGGCATTCTGCCCGACAACGCGGTAAGCAGTCCGGGGTTGAAGCGTGTACCCTTCGCTGCGTGACGAGTCTCAAGGATTTTTTCAGAGCGGAGAGCCCCCTTTCCCGCGCTCTCGACGGTTTCACACCGCGCGAAGGTCAGGCGCTGATGGCCGAGGCGGTTGCCGCAGCGATCGAAAACACCGAGCACCTGGTCGTCGAGGCTGGTACAGGCACGGGCAAGACCTTTGCCTACCTTGTCCCGGCGCTCGTGTCGGGCAGGAAGACGATCATATCGACCGGCACAAAGGCACTGCAGGACCAGCTCTATCATCGTGACCTGCCGACCGTGACCAAAGGCCTGGGGCGCCCGATAACGACGGCGCTCCTCAAGGGTCGCGCCAACTACCTGTGCCTTCACCGCCTCGAGCAGGTGACCGAGCCGGCTCGCGAGCTGGCCGATGACATGGTGGCTATCCACGAGTGGCGGCACAGGACCTCAAGCGGCGATCGCGCGGAGCTTTCCACCGTTGCCGAAGACTCGCACGTGTGGCCGCTGGTCACGTCGACGGCGGAAAACTGCCTCGGCCAGAAATGCGCGTTCTACAACGACTGCCACGTCGTCAACGCCCGTCGCAGTGCGCAGGATGCAGATCTCGTCGTCATCAATCACCACCTGCTCCTTGCCGATCTCGCGATGAAGGAGGAGGGGTTTGTCGAGTTCCTGCCCGGCGCGGATGCCGTGATCATCGACGAGGCGCACCAGGTACCGTCGCTGGCCGTGCAGTTCTTTGGCGTTGCCGTAGGCTCCCGGGAGCTCGAGCGCATCGTCGACGAGATCCGCGCGGCAACGCTTGCGTTCGGGCAGGCCGAGTTGTCGCGACGCATCGATGCCCTCGATACGGCGATCAAGGTCCTCCGCGCCAGGGCGCCGCGCGAAGAGGGACGGCACGAACTTGACGACGTCATGCCGTCAATGGCGTCGGCGTTTTCCGATGCACAGAGCGCGCTTCACGACCTCGTCGATGCGCTGTCGGCGCTGGCAGATGCGTCTGACGATGTCGAAAAGCTCGCCGAACGCCTGCTGGTCATCGCCGAGCGCCTGAGCCTGATTGTCGACGAGTCGTCGTGGGATGGCCTGCGCTGGCTCGACGTCAGCCCGCGCAGTCTGCGTCTTTACCTGACACCTCTCGACGTCGCAGAAAAACTGTCCGCGCTCATGAACTCGGGTTTCCAGGCCTGGGTGTTTACGTCGGCGACATTGGCGGTTGGCGAGGACTTTTCGCATTTCACCTCGAGGCTCGGTCTCGACAATGCGCGCTGCATTACGTTTCCGAGTCCGTTCGACCTGGCCGGCAACGGTCTCGTCTACCTGCCGCAAGGGTTGCCGCTGCCCGGTGAGCGAGGCCATACCGACGCGTTGCTAGAGGCTGCAGCGCCAATCCTCGACATGACGACCGGCGGAGTGTTCTTCCTGTTCACCAGCCATCGCGCGCTGAACAGTGCGCGATACTGGTTTCGCCAGCGACGCGCCGTACTCGGCGGGCGCCCGTTGCTGGTACAGGGCACGGCGCCGCGCGACGACCTGACGCGCCAGTTTCGCGATGCCGGCAATGCCGTCCTGCTCGGCACCGGCAGTTTCTGGGAAGGGGTCGATGTTCGCGGCGACGCACTGACCGCCGTCGTCATCGACAAGCTGCCTTTCGCATCGCCGGGCGATCCGCTGACCATGGCGCGCGTGGAGTACATCCGGCGCGAGGGCGGGAATGCCTTCATGGAGCACCAGGTGCCGCAGGCGGTAATCGCTATGAAGCAAGGTGCGGGCCGCCTCTTGCGGAGCGAAACCGACTACGGCGTCGTGCTGCTCGGCGACCCGCGACTGACGACCAAACGCTACGGCAAGCTGTTCCTCGAGGCGCTCGAGCCGATGCCGGTTACGCACTCGGCAGAAGACGTCGCCGGCTTCTATGCCACACGGTCAAGGGCGGTCGCATGACCGCCCTGCTCGCGCTCGATACGTCGTCTGCGGCGTGTTCGGTAGCGGCCTGTCGTGGTCGTGAGCGGGCATTTCGTCACCGCGACGCGGAGCGCGAGCATACGAGGCTATTGATGCCGATGCTCGACGAGGTGCTCGACGAGCTCGACATCGAGCTGTCCGACCTCGACGCGGTTGTGGTCGGCAACGGGCCCGGATCGTTCATTGGTATGCGCATTGCGGCAGCGGTCGCCCAGGGCCTGGCGTTCGGTGCCGGCCTGCCGGTCGTGCCCGTGTCTTCCCTCGCGGCCGTGGCGGCCGCGGCGCTGGAGCGGCACAGTGCTCGCTATGTCGCCGTAACCCAGGATGCGCATATGCAGGAGGTGTATTTTGGTCTGTACGAGCGTGATCCGGACCGCATTGTTCGCTGTGTTTCCGGTGAACGCCTTGCGCGGCAGGAGCCGCTGGCCGAGCTCGCCGCGGTGTCGCCTGACAGCTGCGTCGCAGCAGGCGAGGGCTGGCGCCGATACCCGGAGCTCCTCGCGCAGAATGCGTCGTCCGTGAAACTCGTGGCCGAGCCGTCCCTGCCAGACGCGCGAGAACTCCTCGAACTCGGACGTGTCGCACTTCATGAGGGAAGAGCCATTGACCCGGAAGCCCTCGAGCCGGCCTACCTGCGGCAGAAAGTCGCCAGTGAAGCACCGCGGCAGAGTCGTTAACCGTCCTGTAATATGCCCCTGATGTAATTCTCGCCGGCACAGCCCGTCCGAGGCTGTAACCAGCTTTCATGACAAAGCAGGACACCCAGGAATTGCAATGGCTGCCAGCAAGATACTGATCGTCGAAGACGAGGCTCCAATTCGCGAGATGATCGCCTTTCACCTGGTCCGGGCCGGTTTTGAAACGATCGAGGCTGGCGACTGCCGCAGCGCGCGGCAGCTGCTCGCCGATGAACGGCCGGATCTTGCGCTCGTTGACTGGATGCTGCCTGACATGAGCGGGCTCGAGTTGACCCGAATGCTCAAGCGCGACGATGACAATGAAGACCTCGCGGTCATCATGCTGACGGCGCGCGCCGATGAGTACGACAAGGTCGCAGGGCTGGAAGGCGGTGCAGACGACTACATTACCAAGCCCTTCTCGCCGCGCGAGCTGGTCGCGCGTATCCAAGCCGTACTTCGGCGCGCCAAGACGGCCGATGCCGACACGATACGGGCCGGCGTGCTGGAGCTCGACACGGCCGGGCATCGCGTCACCGCCGATGGTGTCGAGGTAAAGCTCGGTCCCACCGAGTATCGGCTGCTGCGTTTTCTTATGACGCACCCGGACCGCGTCTACAGCCGCACCCAGCTGCTGGACCGCGTTTGGGGCGCAAACGTTTACGTAGAGGAGCGCACGGTCGACGTCCATGTACGCAGGCTGCGCAAGGCGCTCACGGATGCAGAGGCAGATGAATACATTCAGACCGTTCGCGGAGCGGGCTATCGCTTCTCGACCCGCGCAGGCTGACGCGCGTAGAGCGGCAGGACGCGATGGCTGAGTCGAGGCGACGTTACCTGCTTGGGCTCGCTGGCCTGCTTATCGCCGGTACCGCGGTGGGTTGGCTGTATGGCCGGCCCGACGCAGGTCTGCTCGTTGCCGCGCTGATAGCGCTGGCCTGGCATGTACGCCAGTTGCTCGCGTTTGATCGTGCAATCAGGACCAACAATTTCGAGGCCTTTCGCTACGGTGACGGCATCTGGCCGCGCATGTTCGCGCGCTTCGCCTTCCTCAACGAGCGGAGCGTGCGCCACAAGCAGCGGTACCGCCAGTTGCTTCGCGAAATTCGCAAGTCGACGAACGCGATGCCGGACGGCGCGGTCGTGATCGACGCTGATAACGAGATCGTCATGTGCAACCGGGCCGCGAAGCAGCTCGCTGGTCTTCGGCCGAAGAAGGACCGCGGTCAGCGCGTTGACAATATCCTCAGGGCGCCGGAGCTGTCAGAGCTCCTTGCGGGCGGCAACTTCGAAAAGACGATCGAGATCGAATCGCCGGTTCGCGTCGGCGACTGGCTGAACTGCCGCGTCGTGCCCTACGGCGTCGACCAGAAGATGCTGCTGTTGCGCGATGTGACCGAGCGAATGCGGCTTAACAAGATGCGCCGCGACTTCGTGGCGAATGCCTCGCACGAGCTACGGTCACCGCTGACGGTAATCTCCGGCTACCTGGACAGCCTCGCTGAGGAGGACGGACTCGTCGAGTGGCGTATGCCACTGACGCAGATGCAGGCACAAGCGCAGCGTATGAACCGGGTCATCACCGAGCTCATGGAGTTGTCGCGACTCGAAAGCGCCGGACGGGCCGGGGACAGCGATGTCGTTGACGTTGCCGGACTGGTCGCATCGACACGACATTCCCTGTCGGGCTTTGCGGGAACACCATCGATCGAGACCGACGTCGATCCGCTTGTCCGCCTGCGCGGCAACAGCACGCAGATCGAATCCGTCATCAGCAATCTCGTCAGCAATGCCGTTCGCCATACGCCCGCTGACGGTAGCGTCGTTGTGCGATGGCAAGCGACGAAAAACGGCGCGACTCTCGCGGTGGTCGACACCGGGGAGGGCATAGCGGCCGAGCATATTCCGCGGCTGACGGAGCGCTTCTTCCGGGTCGACCGCGGCCGCAGTCGCGATGACGGCGGTGTTGGGCTCGGGCTTGCGATCGTCAAGCATATCCTGAGTCGACACGACGCTACGCTCACGATTAAGAGTTCACCGGGCGACGGCAGCGAGTTTCGCTGCGATTTTCCGAAATCCCGTGTCGATCTCGTTCAGCCTGACGGACAGCAGGTACAAACCGCCTGAACACCACGTGTTAAACTAGCACCACACTGGGATCCTTCGCCTGGGCCGGCGCATCCCGACGGGTAAAGCCATGGAAGCATCGAACCTTACCGACCACATCTCGCGTCGCTTCAACAGAGATATTGAAGAGTTGCGCAATAACGTCCTAACGATGGGCGGACTTGTCGAGGCGCAGCTGTCGCGCGCCGTGGCGGCCATCGTAAGCGGTGACAGCGAACTTGGCCTCCAGGTGGCCAACGACGATTACAAGGTCAACCGTCTCGAGGTCAACATCGACGAAGAGTGCAGCCGCATTCTCGTTACACGAGCGCCGGCGGCGAGCGACCTTCGTCTGATTGTCGCGATCATCAAGACCATCACGGATCTCGAGAGGATCGGTGATGAAGCCGAGAAGATCGGTTTTCTGGCCAGTCAGCTGGCTGCCATGGATCGTCCGTCGGATTCCTACCGCGAGCTCAAGTATCTCGGCAGCCATGTTGCGACGATGCTCGGCGCAGCGATGAACGCGTTTGCCCGTCTCGATGCTGCCGCGGCGCTCGATGTCGTCAAGGAAGATGACAAGGTCGACGACGAGTACGACGCAATCACCCGGCAGTACATTACGCACATGATGGAAGACCCCCGCAGCATCCGTCGTTTCATGAACGTGACCTGGGCCGCACGCTCACTGGAACGCATTGGCGATCACGCGAAGAATATTGGTGAGTACGTCATCTACATGGTGCAGGGCCGTGATATACGGCACCTCGATAACCTCGACGGGATCGACGTCGGGCAGCGCTGAGGGCAGACCCTATGCTGAGTAATCCACGCCTGCTGAATGCAGCGGGTTTTCTTGCCTGCGCAGGGATGATGGGCTTTGCCCTGTATGCCGAGTACGTGCTCTTCCTTGACCCGTGCCCGCTGTGTGTATTCCAGCGGCTCGCTGTCATTGCCCTTGGCATCGTGTTTCTGGTCGCTGCGGCCCACGATGCCGGGAAGGTCGGGCGTCGCGTCTACGCCGGGCTGATCGCCGTTGCCGCCGCCATTGGTGCCGGCGTTGCAGGGTGGCACGTGCACCTGCAGTCATTGCCGCCGGAAGAGGTTCCTTCCTGCGGCCCGGGCCTCGATTACATCCTGAAGAACAATGCCCTTGGTGACGCGCTTGCCATCGTGTTCGGCGGCTCGGGAGAGTGTGCCGATATCAGCTGGCAGTTCCTTGGGCTGTCGATGCCCGCCTGGGTCCTGATCTCCGTTGCGGCGCTCGGGGCCTTCGGCATTGCCGTTAATCTGAAGACGTCGGCAGCAGCAAGCGCTCCATAATCCGCTCGTACATCTCGGTCAGCTCAACGACTGCATCGATACGCACGTGCTCGTTGATCTTGTGGATCGACGCGTTGACCGGTCCCAGTTCTACGACGTCAGTGCCGGCGGGCGCAATGAAGCGACCGTCGGAGGTGCCGCCTCCCGTCGACATTTCCGGATCGATGCCTGCGACGTCCTGAACGGCAGCGCGCACAGCGTCCGTCAGCGTGCCTGGTTCGGTCAGGAAAGGCTCACCGGACAGTCGCCAGGTGAGTTCATAGTCGAACTCGAAGCCCTCGAAGATCTCCGTCACACGCTCTTTGAGGCTGTGCTGTGACCACTCCGTCGAGTAACGGAAATTGAACCGCGTGAAGAGGCTCGGTGGCGTGACGTTGGGCGCGCCGATACCGGCTTCGAGGTGCACGACCTGAAAACTCGTCGGCGGGAAGTGGGCATTGCCCTGGTCCCACTCGACGCCGTGCAGCGCACTGAGGACCGGGGCAAACCGCCGGATCGGATTGTCAGCGAGGTGCGGATAAGCCACGTGGCCCTGCACACCGTTCACCGTCAGAAGCCCACTCAGCGAGCCACGGCGGCCGATGCGTATCGTATCGCCGAGCGTTTCGAGGCTCGACGGCTCGCCGATGACGCACCAGTCGATCTGCTCGCCACGCTCCTTGAGCGTCTCCATAACCCGGACCGTGCCGTCGGTGGCAGGTCCTTCCTCGTCGCTCGTGATGAGGTAGGCAATCGAGCCCGAGTGCTCCGGGTGTTTTGCAACGAAGCGTTCCGTGGCAACGATCATGGCGGCGAGGCTGGCCTTCATGTCGGCGGCACCGCGACCGTAGATAACGCCGTCTTTCTCGACGGGGTCGAACGGGTCGGTATGCCAGGCATCGAGATCGCCGGGTGGGACGACGTCGGTATGTCCTGCAAAACACAGCACGGGACCGTCTGTGCCACGTCGGGCCCATAGGTTGTCGACCTCGCCAAAGCGGAGTGATTCGGTGTCGAAACCGATCGCCTCTAGGCGCGAGGCCATCATCGCCTGGCAGCCATGGTCGTCGGGGGTGACCGAGGGCAGGGCGATCAATGCCTTCAGGAGATCAACTGCAGGGTCGGATTCCTGCAGGATTTCAGTGCTGCTTCGTGCTGCCATAGCGCCATTGCGTAGCCTGGATACCGGGTCATTATCGCGGGTTATCTGCAACAATTCGATCACAAATTGTTGCTAGCATGTTTCGAGTTTCATTCGACCCTGCTTTCCAGTGTTCCCACGACTTCGCTTTACGCTGCCGCTACTCTCTGGCGTCACGCTGCTGTTCTCGGCTGGCGCGAGCCTCGGCCAAGGGGCGCGCGACTACGTCTATATCGTCGGCTCGTCGACGGTGTATCCGTTTGCCACGATCGTCGCCGAGCGCTTCGGGCGCTCGTCCTCCTTTCGCACGCCCAAGGTCGAGTCGACGGGCTCCGGCGGCGGTTTCAAGCTGTTTTGTGACGGGATCGGCGTGAGTTCCCCTGATATCGTCAATGCATCACGTCCGATCAAGACCTCGGAACTCGCCGCCTGCTACACGAATGGCGTCGATGAAATCATCGAGGTCAAGATCGGCTACGACGGCATCGTCTTCGCCAACACGCTCTCAGGTCCGGATGTCGACCTGACGCGGAAGGACATCTACCTTGCGCTCGCCCGTGATGTCCCGGGTTCGCGACCTGGCGAACTGTTTCCGAACCCGTACCGGCGTTGGTCCGACGTGCGTGCCGGTCTCCCGGACGCGCGCATCGAAGTGTTGGGGCCGCCGACGACATCCGGGACACGCGATGAATTTGTAGAGCTGGCGATGGCGGACGGTTGCCGCACCTACGACTGGATTCGGGATCTCGAGGCCGCCGATCCGGACGCGTTCTCAGAGACCTGCCATACGATCCGCGAGGATGGTGCGTATATAGAAGCGACTGAAAACGACAATCTCATCGTCCACAAGCTCAGCAACAATCCGCGGGCCTTCGGTATCTTCGGTTTCAGTTTTCTCGATCAGAACTCAGACAAGGTCAAGGCGGCGTCGATCGATGGCATCGAGCCCGGCTTTTCGGCCATCGCCAGCGGCGAGTATCCCGTGTCGAGGCCACTGTTCTTCTATGCCAAGAAGGCACACGTCAACACGATTCCCGGGCTGCGTGCGTTTCTCGCCGAGCTGACCGCCGAGCGTGCTCTCGGTGAAGATGGCTACCTCGTTGATCGCGGCCTCATCCCAATGTCTGCCGGCGAACGCCTGATCGAGGCTGCCGACGTCGAGTCGCTCGCGACACTGTCGGTAACCGGCCAGTAAGCTGGCCTTCAGGTCCCGGCCGGCGAACGCCGGTCGCAGGCAGCAGGATTCGCGCATGCAGCTCACCACCGTCATTCTGATACTCGGCCTTGTCGGTCTCTCCGCCTTTTATCTTGGTCGCAGTCGCGCCATTCGCGTTGGCGGGATGACGGGCGCTACGCGAAACCTGCACTCTCTCCCGGAGTACTACGGCTACTTCGCAGCGCTTGCCACAACGATCCCTGCGCTCGCCATTCTGCTCGCCTGGGAAATCGCCGAGACCCGGATCGTCCTCGCGTTCGTCACGGCCAGCCTGCCTGACGATGTCCGCAACCTGCCGGCCGGTGAACTCGAACTGTTCCTTAACACGGTGCGTACGTCCGCTCCCGGTGAGTACGCTCTGTCGGCCGATCCCGTTGTCGCCGACGCCGTTGCCCGCTATTCCAGTCTCACGAAGTCCAGCCAGTGGTTGATGGCCGGCGTTGTCGCGTCGTTCGCATTGCTGGGCCTTTCGATCGCCCTTCGCACGATCCGTCCTGCGCTTAGAGCGCGCGAACGGGTCGAGCGAGTGATCGAGTGGTCGCTGTTCATCGCTTCGGGTATCGCTGTTCTGGCTACGGTCGGCATTGTCGCGTCCGTGCTATCGGAAGCGATGCGTTTTTTCGAGCAGGTGTCGGTTGCAGATTTCCTGCTCGGCACGAGCTGGAGCCCGCAGAGCGCGATTCGTGAAGACCAGGTCGGTTCATCGGGCAGTTTTGGAATCCTACCGCTCCTCGCAGGCACCTCGCTCATTACGGTCATTGCCATGCTCGTTGCGGTACCGATCGGCGTTTTCAGTGCGGTATACATGGCCGAGTATGCATCGACGCGACTTCGCACCATTGTGCGGCCGCTGCTCGAGATGCTCGCGGGCATACCGACGGTCGTCTACGGTTTCTTCGCGGTCCTCACCGTCGCGCCCCTCGTCCGGTCGGCCGGCAATGCCATCGGACTCGATGTGGCCGCGGAAAGTGCGCTCGCGGCCGGTCTAGTTATGGGCATCATGATTGTGCCGCTGATCTCCTCGCTGGCCGACGATTCGATACGTGCTGTGCCGGGCAGTATCCGCGAGGGCGCGCTGGCGCTGGGTGCAACTCGCTCCGAGACGATGATGAATGTGGTTCTGCCTGCCGCAATGCCGGGCATTGCGGGCGGCATTCTCCTTGCCGTGTCCCGCGCGATCGGGGAGACCATGATTGTGGTTATGGCCGCCGGACTTGCCGCGAACGTTACGGCCAACCCCTTCGAAGCCGTCACCACCGTCACGGTTCAGATCGTGACGCTTTTGGTCGGCGATCAGGAGTTCGATTCGGCGCGGACGCTTGCTGCGTTCGCGCTGGGACTGGTGCTGTTCCTTCTGACCATGCTGCTCAACGTTGTCGGCCTGACCTTCGTCCGGCGCTACCGGGAACGCTATGAATAAGCCCTGTTGCGGTCGAGAAATTTCCGCGGAGCGTCGGAAGCGTGCTTTGAGGCGCAGGCCCGCCCGGCGCCGCCGTGAGCGACTGTTTCGCGTGGCAGGGATTCTGTCGCTGATGGCCGGCATTGGCTTCCTCGTCGTCCTCCTGTCTACCGTTTTGGCGAGCGGCGCGTCCGCCTTCACCCAGGCATTCGTTGCTCTCGAGCTCGACTACGATCCGGAGGTACTCGGTATTGGCGCCGGGGACGATCTCGCCGCTGGCAATGTCGACCGGCTCGTGGTGGAGGCGCTTGCAAGCGAACTCGGTATCCGCGCTGACCGTGCGACGCGCCGGGAGTTGCGCCGCCTCTTGAGTATCGATGCGGCTTTCGTCGCTCGCTCGGAACTCGAGCTGAACCCGGACTTGCTGGGCAAGCGACATACCGTGCTCGTTCCGGCAGCGGCAAACGTCGATATGTACCTGAAGGGCCGAGTATCTCGCGCAGAAGACCCCGCGCAGAGGCCGCTCACGGATCGCCAGCTGGACTGGATTGATCGTCTTGTGTCACGGGAACGGCTCGGCCGCCGGTTCAACACGGCGCTGTTTAGCAACGGCGATTCGCGCGAACCGGAACTCGCCGGCATACGCGGCGCCGTGAAAGGGTCGCTCCTCATGCTCGTCGTGACCGTTGGTCTTGCGTTCCCGATTGGCGTCGCGGCGGCCATCTATCTCGAGGAGTTCGCTCCCCGGAACCGGCTCTCGGACTTCATAGAGGTCAGCATCAACAATCTTGCGGCCGTGCCGTCGATCGTGTTCGGGCTGCTCGGGCTCGCGGTGTTCATCAACTGGTTCGGGCTGCCGCGCTCTTCACCGCTGGTAGGTGGTCTCGTGTTGTCGATCCTGACGCTCCCTGTCATCGTCATCTCGGCGCGCAATGCCATTCGTGCCGTGCCGGCGTCGATTCGCGAGGCCGCGTTAGGCATTGGTGCGTCACGCATGCAGGTCGTCGTAGACCACGTTCTGCCGCTGGCGGTGCCCGGCATTCTGACCGGGACAATTATCGGCATGAGCCGCGCCCTCGGCGAGACAGCGCCGCTCCTGATGATCGGCATGGTGGCGTTCATTGTCGATGTGCCGACCGGACTCGGCGACCCGGCAACAGGCCTGCCCGTGCAGATCTTCCTGTGGGCCGACAGCCCGGAGCGAGCCTTCGCTGAGCGGACCTCGGCGGCAATCCTTGTGCTGCTCGCGTTTTTGCTCGCAATGAACCTCGTGGCCGTTATCATTCGCAGGCGCCTCGAGCGGTAACGACATGATTCAGTTCACGACACACAGCGTAGCGATCCAACGCTTTTCTCGGAAGCCGTACCGTGGCTGCTGAACCGGACGCAATGGTGGACGACACGCCATCAGGGGAGGCGGAGAGCAGTTCCTCGTGCATTTCGATTGAAGCTCTTGACGCCTGGTACGGCGATATTCACGCGCTCCGGTCCGTCAGTCTCGAGATTCGGCCGAGTGAGGTCGTAGCGTTGATCGGGCCGTCGGGCTGCGGTAAGACGACGCTCTTGCGCTGCATCAACCGGCTCAACGATGAAGTGGAGGGCGCCACGGTCCGCGGCCGCATCGTACTTGACGGCGACGACATCTACGCGCCGAAGGTTGACCCGGTAGCACTCCGTGCTCGCGTTGGCATGGTCTTCCAGAAGCCCAACCCGTTTCCGAAGAGTATCTACGACAATGTCGCCTACGGCCCGCGCATACACGGTCTCGCGGCCGATCGCGCGGAGCTCGACGATATCGTTTACGTGAGTCTCGACAGGGTTGGCCTGCTCAAGGAGGTCCGCGACCGCATGGACGAGCCGGGTACAGACCTTTCGGGTGGCCAGCAACAGCGGCTGTGTATTGCACGCACGATTGCGGTAGATCCCGATGTGATCCTCATGGACGAGCCGTGTTCCGCGCTCGACCCGATTGCGACGGCGCGCATCGAGGACCTGATCGACGAGCTGTCCGACGACTACGTGATCATCATTGTCACGCATTCAATGCAGCAGGCGGCGCGCGTGTCGAATCGCGTGGCCTATCTCAACGAGGGACGGCTGGTCGAATTCGGCGAGACCAACCGGATCTTCACGAATCCCCGGCACAAGCTGACCGAGGACTACATTACCGGCCGAATCGGTTAGCCCGACTCTGTCGGCAGGACCGGTCGAGGCCGTTGGGGGTGCGGCTCAGGCAAGGCGGCCGAGGAAGTCCCCGAAGCGCTTCTCGGAAAAACCGACGGCGAAATAGCCGTCGGCTTCGAACACCGGCCGCTTCATCAGTGTCGGCTGATCGATCATCGTGGCAAACGCCTTGTTGCGGGTCATGCCTTCCCGGTCAGCCTCCGGAATCTTGCGCCAGGTCAGACTCTGGCGGTTGACGAGCTTCTCCCAGTCGATGCGCTCCGACCAGCGTTCGAGCATCTGGATATCGAGGCCGTCCTCGCGCACGTCGTGGAAGCGGTGCTCGATGTCGTGGTCCTCGAGGTAGCGCCGCGCCCTGCGGCAGGTATCGCAGGTCTTGATTCCATATACGGTCAGCATGCTCTGTACTACTCCCCCTTGTCAGGCCTGTTCCGCGTTGCGCAGGAGTTCGTTCAGGCTCGTCTTCGCGCGGGTCCCGGCGTCGACCCGCTTCACGATCACAGCGCAGTACAGCGAGTGCGTGCCGTCCTTGGCGGGCAGACTGCCAGACACGACCACCGAACCCGCCGGAATGCGGCCGTAGCTTACCGTAGCGCTCTCGCGGTCGTAGATGCGCGTGCTCTGACCAATGTAGACGCCCATGGAGATTACCGAGCCCGTCCCGACGACGACACCTTCCACGATCTCGGAACGCGCTCCGATAAAACAGTCGTCTTCGATAATCGTGGGTCCAGCCTGCAGCGGTTCGAGCACGCCGCCAATGCCAGCACCGCCGGACAGGTGCACGTTGCGACCGATCTGGGCACAGCTGCCAACCGTTGCCCAGGTATCGACCATTGTGCCGCTGTCGATGTAAGCGCCAATGTTGACGTAGCTCGGCATCAGCACGACGTCGTTCGCAACGTAGGCGCCGCGACGGACAACGGCATCCGGCACGACGCGGACACCATCGCGGCGGAAGTCGGCATCGCCGTACTCCGCATACTTGAGCGGAACCTTGTCGAAGAAACGGCTGTGACCCGCGTCGACGACCTCGTTGTCGTTGAGCCGAAACGACAGCAACACGGCCTTCTTCAGCCACTGGTTGACCTGCCAGTCGCCGTCGACGGGTTCGGCAACGCGAGCCTTGCCGGTGTCGAGGAGTTCGAGTGCTGCATCGACGGCTGCCTTGAGCGCCGACTGTGCGGCGTCGTCGCCCATGCGTCCGCCGGCCTCCCAGCCTGCTTCGATTATTGTCTTAAGCTCCTCCATGCGCGCCTCGTTTGCGGTTCAGCTTTCCAGCTTGTCGATGATGCGCTCACGGAGCGCGTCCTGCTCGTCGGCCGTCAGTGGCTTGCCGTCCTCCTTCACGATGCAAAATACGTCCTCGGCACGCTCGCCAACGGTCATGATCTTCGCCGTCTCGATATTGACGTGCTCGGCAATGAAGGCGCGACCAACCTTGCTCAGGAGGCCCGGCCGGTCGGCGGCGACAATTTCCATGATTGTCTTGCCGCGCGGCGTGTCTTCGCTGAATTCGACGCCGGGTTTGGTGGAGAACATGCGTGCCCGACGCGACAACGGTCTCGTGACTTCTGCAACGGCGTCGTCCGGCAGCGTAAGCGCACGTTCGAGAGCCTGTCGGACCCTGTCGACACGAATCCGGTCGACCACATTGCGTCGATCCGATTCCATAAAGACGTAGGTATCGAGGCTGAAGCCGTTTTCCAGCGGCGAGATCCGCGCATCGACAATGGTCATGCCGAGCTCGTCGAGTACGGCGGTCGTGTGGGCGAAGGTGCGGTGCGAGCGGGGAGTGTAGAGCGCTGCCTCGATGCCTTCGCCGTTGGGTTGCAGTCGCACGTCGAGCAGACCCGTGCCCGATTCCGTGTCCGCTCCCGCCAGCCAGTTACTGTGCCAGGCGATCTCCTGGCTCTTGTGGCGCAGGAAGTAGTCCTCGTTCAGGAGGGACCAGACGCGGTCAATCGCCGGGTCGTCATGGCCCTCCCCGTGCAGCAAGCGGCGAGCCTGTTCGCTGGTTTCGGCGATCAGCTCTTCCCGGTCCAACGGATGCTCCAGACCTCGCCGGAGCGCCCGCGATGTCAGTGCGTACAGGTCGTGGAACAGGGTCGCTTTCCAGCTGTTCCACAGTTTCGGGTTGGTGCCGCGAACGTCGGCTACCGTCAGCAGGTACAGGTAGTCGAGGTGCTGTTGGTCGCCTACGAGATGGGCGAACTCGCTGATCACCTCGGGATCGCCAAGGTCTTTCTTCTGCGCCGTCGTCGACAGCGCCAGGTGATGACGGACCAGCCAGGACACGGTGCGGGCTTCGTAGCGACTCAGCCCGTGTTCGAGGCAGAACGCTTCGGCATCGACGGCGCCGAGCTCTGAGTGGTCGCCGCCGCGTCCCTTGGCAATGTCATGAAACAGCCCCGCGAGGTATGCAATGACGGGCCTGTCGAGCGACTGCATGATCCGACTGCACAGCGGGAACTCATCATCGAATCGCGACAGCGCAAAGCGGCGCAGGTTGCTAACGACGAACAGCGTGTGCTCGTCCACGGTGTAGGCGTGGAAGAGGTCGTATTGCATGCGCCCGACAATGCGGCCAAAAGCCGGGATATACAGGCCGAGCACGCCGTACAGGTTCATCCGCCTGAGCTCATGCGTGACGCCTTCGGGCGCTTCGATGATCGACAGGAACAGGCGGTGGTTGCGGGGGTTCTGGCGGAACTCCTCGTCAATGAGATGCAGGTTGCGCTTGATCAGGCCGACCGTGTAAGCGCTGACGCCACGTATGCCGGGGTTCTGCTGCAAGAGCAGGAAGGTCTCGAGGAGCGCCGACGGGTCATCGGCAAAAACCGTCTCGGATACGGTCTGCAGGAAACCGTTCTTGACCTGGAAGCGATCATTGAGCGGCTCTGGCTCGGCGCCAGGATCCATCAGTATGGCTTCCTCGAACAGCTGCAGCAGCATCTCGTTGATTCGCGACAGGTCCATGACCGTGCGGTAATAGCGCTGCATGAGCTGCTCGACGGCGAGCGTGTAGGTGGCGTCTTCGTAGCCCAGCATGCTGGCGAGCTTGACCTGGTGATCGAACAGCAGGCGGTCCTCGCGGCGGCCGGTCAGGACGTGAAGGCCGAACCGCACTCGCCAGAGGAATGCGCGCCCCTTCGTGATGCGCTCCAGCTGGCCCGGCGTCAGAAAGCCGTGGTCGACAAGTTCAGCCAGGGTCGCTGCGCCGAAGTGGCGTTTGGCGACCCAGCCGATCATCTGGATGTCGCGGAGTCCGCCAGGGCTGCCCTTGACGTTCGGCTCGAGGTTGTAGGCCGTGTCGTCGTAGCGGTGGTGACGCGCAATCTGTTCCTTGCGCTTCTCCTCGAAAAAGCGGTCGGAGGGCCAGATGCTGGCCGGTGCCACGACGGCTTCCATTGCGGCGAACAGCCCCGGGGCGCCGTCAACGAGGCGCGACTCCATGAGTGTCGTCGCCACCGTCAGGTCATTCACCGCCTCGTTGCGACACTCCGCGACGGTACGAACACTGTGGCCGATCTCGAAGCCTGCGTCCCACAGCGACGTGACGAAACCCGACAGCAGCGTCTCATCGTCTCCGGACGGCTCGGACTCGAGCAGCACGAGGACGTCGATATCGGAGTGGGGGTGAAGTTCGCCGCGGCCATAGCCACCGACAGCCACGAGCGCGAAACGTGCCTCGCTGTCGCCGAAACGCTGTCGCCACAGGTGCTTGAGGACCGTATCGACGAGTTCGGATCGAAGGCGGACGAGGCCTTCGACCGATTCGCCGGCCATGAAGCGCTGTTCGAGCTCCTTGTCGGCCTCTGCAAGGGCCGCACGGCAGCCGGTGCTGGCGAGGCAGGCAGCAAGGCGCTCGAGCGTCGGGTCAGGCGCGACGTCGTCAGAGCGGACGATCGCAGTCCCGGTCATCAGCTGTCGCGATCGGCGGCGCCGAGCGTCAGCACCTCGTAGCCCGAGTCGGTGATAAGCACGGTGTGCTCCCATTGTGCCGACAGGCTGTGGTCTTTCGTCACAACGGTCCAGCCGTCCCGCAAGAGCTTAACGCCCGGCTTGCCGGCGTTGACCATCGGTTCGACCGTAATCGTCATGCCGGCTTTGAGCTCCATACCAGTTCCGCGGGTACCGTAATGCAGGACCTGGGGGTCCTCGTGGAATACCCGGCCGATCCCGTGGCCGCAGTACTCACGAACGACCGAAAAGCGGTTCTTTTCGACGTGCTTCTGGATGGCGGCGCCCACGTCGCCAAGGTGTTTACCGGCGCGGAGCTCCTCGATACCGAGCCACATGCCTTCTTTCGCGATGCGCGCCAGCCGCTCGGCCTGGATGCCAGGCTTGCCAATGAAGAACATCCGGCTCGTATCGCCGTGGAAGCCGTCCTTGATGACCGTCACGTCGATATTGACGACGTCGCCAGATTTCAGCTTTTTCTCGCCGGGAATGCCGTGGCAGACGACGTGGTTGACCGAGGTGCAGATCGATTTCGGGAAGCCGCGGTAGTTCAGCGGTGCCGGAACCGCGTCCTGCTCTTCGGTGATATAGCGGTGAGCAATGTCGTTCAGCTCGCTGGTCGTAACGCCGGCCTTGACATAATCGCCAAGCATATCAAGCACATCGGCGGCCAGGCGGCCGGCAACGCGCATCTTTTCCTGTTCTTCGGGGGTTTTTATCGTGACGCTCATGGTGCGAAAAAGGGCCGAGTCGCGAAGCGCCGCCACGGGCGGTTCGTCGCGCGTCGACCCCTGTAAAAATCCTTGTGTTTCACGTTGTTGGCGAAAGCCCGCTATGGTATAAAGCGCGCGCCCTTGAGGCAATCACTACTACACACGCCTGTCGACACGCCGTACTGGGTGCCCCACCTGAAAAGGGGTTGTACGTCGGGACATGGCGGAGGCTTAACCCGGAGAATACTCATGGCAGACGTTTCCATGCGCCAGATGCTTGAGGCTGGCGTGCATTTTGGTCACCAGACCCGCTACTGGAATCCGAAGATGGCTCCTTACATCTTCGGCCAGCGCAACAAGATTCATATCATAAACCTCGAGAAGAGCGTCCCGCTCGCTCGAGAAGCCAGCGCCTTCGTGAAGGCCACTGTCGCCGACGGTGGCACTATCCTGTTCGTCGGTACCAAGCGGGCCGCCCGCGAGGCCGTTCGTGAAGAGGCCGGCCGTTGCGGTATGCCTTTTGTCAGCCAGCGCTGGCTCGGCGGCATGCTGACGAACTACAAGACGATTCGGCAGTCGGTCAAGCGCCTCGTTACGCTCGAAGAGATGGCGGAAGAAGGTGGTTTCGACGGTCTCACGAAGAAAGAGATCCTCGGTCTCAGCCGGGAGCGCGAGAAGCTCGAAAAGAGCCTTGGCGGCATCAAGGACATGAAGTCGCTGCCTGACGTGCTGTTCGTCGTCGACGTCGAGCATGAGGACATCGCAATTCGCGAGGCCCGCAAGCTCGGCATTCCCGTCGTTGCCGTCGTCGATACCAACTGCTCGCCGGACGGTGTCGATTATGTGATCCCGGGCAATGACGATGCGATGCGAGCGATCCGGCTGTACTCCGCGATGGTTGCGGACGCCGTGCTCGAAGGTAAGGCGTCGCTGCCGGAAGTAGCGCTCGGTGAGGACGAGTTCGTCGAGCTCGATGCTGAAGGCAACGTCAAGAAGACCTCGGGTCGCAAGAAGACGGCAAAGAAGGCAGCCAAGAAGACGGCTCGCAAGGCGCCGGCGAAGAAGGCACCGGCAAAGAAAGCCGACGCTGCGGACGGCGAGGCGGAAGCCAAGCCCGCGACCACGGCAGACGACAAGCCCGCTGCTGAGGCAAAGTCCGAATTGAAGGCCGATGAATCGAAGGCCGATGCAGCGAAGGATGAGGCTGCCCCGGCCGCTGAGCCTGCCGACGCGAAAGCAGACGCTGCCGACGACGCCAAGGCGTAAGGCGGTAAGAAGGGCGCACCGGGTTCTGCCCCGGCGCGCGCCTACCTACATAGTAAAAGTTGTTTATGAGGATTAACTGATGTCGATCAGTGCATCTATGGTCAAGGAACTCCGTGAGCGCACCGGCGCTGGCATGATGGAGTGCAAGAAGGCCCTTGTTGAAACCAACGGCGATCTCGACGCAGCCGCCGAAGTCTTGAGAAAGTCCGGCCAGGCAAAAGCCGACAAGAAGGCCGGTCGCGTAGCCGCGGATGGCAGGGTCGTCATTCAGCATGACGGTGACAAGGCCGTCATCCTGGAGGTCAACTCCGAAACGGACTTCGTTGCCAAGGACGAGAACTTCTCAGGCTTCGCTGAGGCTGTCGCAGACGCTGCGCTCAAGGCGGGTGTCGACAGCGTCGACGGCCTTGCCGGTATCAAGCTTGCCGACGGCAGCGACGTCGAGTCGGCGCGCACCGAGCTCATCACCAAGGTGGGCGAGAACATCAGCGTGCGCAGGCTCGCGAGTGTCTCGAACGCCGGGCCGATCGGGCACTACACGCACGGTGCCAAGATCGGCGCGATCGTCGCGCTCGACGGCGGTGACGACGAGCTGGCGCGCGACGTCGCGATGCACGTGGCTGCGACGAACCCGACCTGCATCGATGAAGACGGCGTGCCCGCAGACGTACTCGAGAATGAGCGTCGTATCCTGACCGAGCAGGCACAGGAGTCGGGCAAGCCGGCCGAGATCATCGAGAAGATGATTGGTGGCCGGATCAAGAAGTTCCTCAAGGAAATCACGCTCGTCGGGCAGCCCTTCGTCAAGGACCCGGACGTCACGGTCGGCAAGTTGCTCGACAGCAAGGGGGCCAAGGCGGTCTCTTTCATTCGCTACGAAGTTGGCGAAGGCATCGAGAAGAAGGAAGACAACTTCGTCGAGGAAGTCATGGCCCAGGTCAAGGGCGCCGGCTAAGGGCGGCGTTTCCCATGCGGCTTGTCACTTCGACATACCTGATGTCCTGTACGCACCGGCACGCGCCGTGCTGCCGCGGCAGGGGTATCCGGAGTGCGAGTGACGAGGTACTGGCGTGAGCGACGCGACAGAACCCTACGGGCGCGTGCTGCTCAAACTGAGCGGCGAGGCGCTGATGGGCGAACTCGACTACGGCATCGATCCCAAGGTCATCAAGCGAATCGCCGGCGAGGTGGCCGAGGCGCGCAGCCGCGGCACCGAAATCGCGATCGTGATTGGCGGCGGAAACATCTTCCGCGGTGCAGGGTTGGCCCGGTCCGGCATGGACCGCGTTACCGGTGATCACATGGGTATGCTCGCCACGGTCATGAACGCACTCGCCATCCAGGACGCGCTCGAGTCGATGAATGTGTACGCGCGCGTCATGTCGGCGCTCCGGATTAACGAGGTCTGCGAAGACTACATCCGGCGTCGCGCCGTTCGGCACCTCGAAAAGGGCCGTGTCGTGGTGCTCGCGGCCGGTACCGGCAATCCCTTCTTCACTACTGATACTGCAGCGAGCCTGCGTGCCATCGAGATTGGTGCGGATATCCTGCTCAAGGCCACGAAGGTCGATGGCGTTTACGACGCCGACCCCGTGGGTAACAGTGATGCGAAGCGTTACGACACGGTGAGCTTCGATACGGTGCTCGCCGACAAGCTGTCGGTGATGGATGCGACGGCGATTGTCATGTGCCGGGACAACAACCTGCCGCTGCGTGTCTTCGACCTGTCCGCGCCGGACGAACTGGTGCGGGCCATTGCCGGTGAGAACGTAGGCACACTGGTGACTGCCTGATTCAGCAGTCGCCTGAAGGCTTAACCCGAGAGAGACGAAACAGTGATTGACGACATCCTGAAAGACGCAGGGGAACGCATGGGCAAGAGCGTGGAGTCGCTGCGCTCGGAGCTCACGAAGATCCGGACGGGTCGGGCCCACACCAGCCTGCTCGACCACATTACGGTCGACTACTATGGCAGCCAGGTGCCGCTGAACCAGGTATCCAACGTGGGCGTCGAGGATTCGCGGACGCTGACCGTGACGCCGTGGGAGAAGGACATGGTGCAGCCTATCGAGAAGGCCATCATGAATTCCGATCTCGGTCTCAACCCGGCGTCGGCGGGTACGGTGATCCGTGTCCCGTTGCCCGCGCTGACCGAAGAACGTCGTAAGGACATGATCCGGGTCGTGCGCCAGGAGGCTGAGGGCGGCCGCGTTGCGATTCGCAATATCCGCCGTGATGCGATAAGCGACGTCAAGGACATGCTGAAAGACAAGCTTATCGGGGAAGACGATGAGCGTCGCGCAGAGACCGAGATCCAGGGCATTACTGACAAGTACGTAGCCCAGGTCGACGACGTCCTCGCCGACAAGGAAGCGGAGCTCATGGAGATCTGACAGGCAGCACGCCTGCAGATCATTGATGGAGGCTGTAACGGACGTGAGTACGCCCAGCCCGAAAATCGAGCAGAACGCTCACGTGCCTGAGCACGTTGCCGTCATCATGGACGGCAACGGTCGCTGGGCCGAGCGGCGAGGCAAGGCCCGCCAGACGGGGCATCGCGCAGGCGTCAAGGCCGCCCGCGACATCGTCGAGACCATGGCCGATCGCGGCGTCCGGTACCTGACCCTGTTTGCGTTTTCGAGCGAAAACTGGGGGCGGCCGCGCGAGGAGGTCGTTGCGCTCATGAGCCTGTTTTCCGAGGTGCTCAAGCGCGAGACGGCGGAACTGCACAAGAACGGCGTATGCCTTCGTTTCATTGGCGATCGCAGCAACCTCGGCCGCCGCCTGAACCAGAGCATTACCGCGGCCGAGCAGCTGACGGCCGACAACACGCGGCTGTTCCTGAGCATTGCGATGGCCTATGGCGGTCGCTGGGATATCGTCAACGCAGTGCAACAGATCGCGGCGCGCGCCGCCGACGGCAGCCTGGACGTCGACGATATCGACGAAGACTGTTTCGCGGCCGAGCTCGCCAGCGCGCCGTACCCCGATCCGGATCTCTTGATTCGGACAGGCGGTGAACACCGGGTCAGCAACTTCCTGCTTTGGCAGCTCGCCTACGCGGAGGTTTTCTTTTCGCCGACGCTGTGGCCGGACTACTCGGCCGCGGACGTCGACGCTGCCCTCGAGTTCTTTGCATCCCGCCACCGCCGTTTCGGACAAACAAGCGAGCAACTGGAGGCACGCTGATGTTGAAGCAACGGCTGATTACGGCGCTGATTGCGCTTGCAGTCCTGCTCGTCGTCATGTTCGTCCTGCCGGCGAATGCGGCCAGGGCTTTCATCGGGCTCCTTGTGCTGGGCGGTGCGTGGGAGTGGGCGGGTTTCCTCGGCGGTCGCTCGACAGTACTTCGTGGTGTTTACGTTCTGTTCATTGCGGCACTGGTTTTCGCGGCAGGACTCACAATGCCTCAATCGACAGCCGCAATACTCGGCGTTGCGCTGGTCTGGTGGGCACTGGCGCTGCTGTGGACGCTGTTCTTTCCGACACCGATTCCCATGGCGTTTCGCTGGCTCGGCGGCGCGCTGGTCCTCGTGCCACTGTTCGTTGCGCTGACGTCGTTGTATCTCGCCGATCCGCGCCTGCTCCTGTTCTCGCTGGTCGTGGTCTGGGCCGCTGACGTGGGGGCCTATTTCGCGGGTCGTCGTTTCGGCCGCGTAAAGCTTGCGCCGAAAATCAGTCCCGGAAAGACCTGGGAGGGCGTGCTCGGCGGTCTCATCGTCGTCGCTGCCGTGGCGTTTGGTTTCGCGGTGCTGGCCAATATTCGGCCGTCGGTACTTGTGCCCTTCAGCGTTGCAGCGGCCGGGGTTTCCGTCGTTGGCGACCTGACGGTCAGCATGTTCAAGCGCACGGCTGGCGTAAAGGACAGCGGTAGCCTGTTCCCGGGGCACGGCGGTATTCTCGATCGTATCGACAGCGTCTCGGCTGCCACGCCGCTGATGGCGCTGGGCATAGGCTGGATCGGGCTGGTCGGGTAATGCTGCGCGACGCGAAGCCAAGCAGCGCTCCTGGGCGCTGTTCAGCCGGCGTTCAGGCAGTCGCCGCAAGGCTCGAATCCGTTGGAACCCGCGCCGCTCGCAGGGTTCCAAGGGACAATGCGGCGTCACGAGGCGTCGTCCGTATCATTGAGCGTCAGGCAGAGGGGGCGTAACAGTCTAATGGGGTCGATTCTCGGCAGCGCGCTGGCCTTTATCGTCGCGATCAGCATCCTCGTCGCCGTACACGAGTATGGGCACTACATTGTGGGTCGCTGGTGTGGCATGAAGGTGCTGCGCTTCTCCGTCGGCTTCGGCAAGCCGATATGGATGAAACGTTCCGGCCCCGACCAGACCGAGTACTGCATTTCTGCGCTGCCGCTGGGCGGCTACGTGCGCTTTCTGGACAGCCGGGAAGGGCCGGTCGACGCCGCCGACGAGGGGCGCGCTTTCAACCAGCGTCCGGTGCCGCACCGAATTGCCGTGCTGCTGGCCGGCCCACTGTTCAATTTCCTGTTTGCGATCGCAGCCTATTGGGCGCTTTTTATCTACGGCATACCGACCGTCGTTCCGGCCGTCGGCCAGGTGACGCCGGACTCCTACGCCGAGAGAGCAGGTCTTGCCGAGGGTGATCGGATCGTCGAGGTCAACGGCCAGGCCAGCCCGGACTGGGAGTCGACGCTGCTCAACATGCTCGATCAGCTGGTTGCCGATGGCCGGATCGATCTGGTCCTGTCGGATGATGACGGCAATCGCCGGAGCGCTAGCCTCGAGGTTGGTGAGGCACGTACCCGGCTTACGGAACCCGGCATGCTCTTCGACGGGCTGGGCTTCTCGCCCTGGCAATTTCCGGCCATCGTTGGCGAGGTATCGCCGGGCGGCGCGGCCGACCTTGCCGGGATTCGCGAGGGCGATCGCATTATCGCGGTCGACGGCGAGCCCGTTGCATCATTCAACGAGCTCGTCGCCGTCGTCGCGCCGCGGCCGGACGCAACGCTCGACGTGAGCTTCCGGCGTGCGTCGGACGGGCGAGAGGAGACGGCCACGGTGACCCTGGGCAGCACCGAACGTGACGGTCAACGTGTCGGCCTCCTGGGTATCACCAACGATGACAGGGCCGGCGACTACGTGTACCTGCGCAAGTTCGGCCCTGTCGACTCGATCGGGCGCGCGCTCGAGCGGACCTGGGCGTCCAGCGTGTTCACGCTCAAGATGCTCGGACGCATGGTGACCGGTGAGGTATCGATCAAGAACATCAGCGGGCCAATCAACATTGCGCAATTCGCCGGTCAGTCCGCGGAGCGCGGCGTCGATTACTTCCTGGGCTTCCTGGCGATTGTCAGCATCAGCCTTGGTGTGCTGAATTTGCTGCCCGTGCCGGTACTGGACGGAGGGCAGATCGTGTACCAATCCTTCGAGCTGCTGACGGGCAATCCGTTGTCCGAGCGGGCCCAGGTGATTGGCCAGCAAGTCGGCGTATTTGCGTTGATCCTCCTAATGAGTTTTGCTTTCTATAACGACATCGCGAGAATCCTGGGCTAGAGCGACGTGCAGCTACGAGAATTGAAACGGAAATTGACGCAGCGTCGCGCTGCCACGGGGCTTTGGCGTACCCCTGGCTTGCTGGTAGTGCTGGCCGCTGTGCTGCTGCCGGTCTACGCAGGGACCAGTCATGCGCAGTCGGCGTCCGACAGCTTCGTTGTCAGGGATATGCGCGTCGAGGGCCTGCAGCGCATCTCCGAAGGCACGGTTTTCAACTATCTGCCGATTAACATTGGCGATACGGTCAGCCCGATACGCATCCGCGAAGCCATTCGGACCCTGTATGGCCAGAACCTGTTCGAAAACATCGAAATGCGCCGTGATGGCACTACGCTCATCATTGCCGTGCGCGAGCGGCCGTCGATCGAGAGCTTCGAGATCGAAGGGAACAAGGACATCAAGACAGAAGACCTGATGGAGTCGTTGCGCGGCGTCGGGCTTGCGAGAGGGCGAACCTTTGATCGCTCGGTGCTCGACAACGTCACGATGTTCCTGCGTGAGCAGTACTACGATCGCGGCAAATACGGTGTACGCATCGATACCGAGGTCATCGATGGCGCCAACAACACCGTTCGGATCAAGATCAACGTCAAGGAAGGACAGCGCGCCAAGATTCGCCAGGTGAATATCGTCGGCAACAAGCGCTTCAGTGACAAGGAGATCCGCGAGGGCTTCAACCTCGACACGGCGAACTGGCTGTCATGGATCCGCCAGGACGATCGCTACGAAAAACCCGGCCTCGAGGGTGACCTCGAGACGCTGCGCTCCTTCTATATGGACCGCGGCTACGCTGACTTCGACATCGCCTCGACCCAGGTCGCCATTTCGCCCGACAAGAAAGACATCTATGTAACGATCACGATTCGCGAGGGCGAGCGGTACACGGTCTCCGACGTCAAGCTCGTCGGCAAGATGGTCGTTCCCGAGTCGGCCCTCAAGGCCTACGTGCTGGCGAAGCCGGGGCAGACCTTCAGCCAGGCGGTTCTTGCGCAGACCACTGACCTGATGGCCATGCGGCTCGGACAGGAAGGCTACGCGAACGCGGATATCGAGCCGGTCTGGGAGCTGGATCGCGAGACTCGTGAAGCCGAGATTACGTTCTTTATCGATCCGGCAAGTCGCGTTTACGTACGCCGAATCAACTTCAACGGCGTCAACGAAGTCGACGACGAGGTGCTGCGGCGCGAGATGCGCCAGCTCGAGGGCGCCTACCTGTCGAACCGCCTGGTCGATCGCTCGAAGATCAGGCTGCAGCGCCTGCCGTACATCGAGAACGCCGAGATCAGCAACACCCCGGTGCCGGGTAGTCCCGATCTCATCGATCTCGACGTCGACCTGACCTACCGGATGCCCGGGCAGTTTTCCGGCGGTGTCGGCTTTTCCGAAGCGCAGGGTCTCTTGCTCAACGGCAGTATCGTGCACACGAACTTCCTCGGAACCGGCAACCGCGTAGCGCTCGAGCTCAACACCGGGCAGTTCCAGCGACTCTACAACCTGTCGCACACGGACCCTGCCAGAACCATCGACGGCATCTCGCGCACGATGTCACTGTCCTACCGGGACATTACCAACTTCGTTAACGGCGGCTCCGATTTCTCGACCGAGACGATCGGGGCGACGGTGAACTACGGCTACCCGATCGGGGAATTCCAACAGATCAGCTGGGGTTTGAGCTGGCAGAGTTCCGAGCTGCTGTCGTCGACGAACTCGACGATTCAGTCGCAGGAGTGGGTGCGCAACAACGGCACCCCGTTCCTGCAGGATATCGACCTTGGCAACGGTATTGCCTTTTTCGGCACCGAGTTCGATGCCGTCGAAGCGATTGCGGGCTGGACCTATGACAGTCGCAACCGGGCACTTTTTGCGACACGCGGTACCCGCCAGTCGGTCTTCCTCGGGGCGACGATCCCCAGCGTCAGCGACGTCGAGTACTTTACCGCGCGGTATAATTTAACCAGGTACCAGCCCGTGCCGCTCCTCAATCGCTTCGTGCTGCGCTGGAATCTCGAGGTCGGATACGGCGAGGCGCTTGGCGAGACAACCGCGCTGCCGCCCTACAAGCAGTACTTCGGCGGCGGGCCGCTGTCGATCCGCGGCTACCGTGAAGCGTGGATGGGACCGCGCGACAATTTCGGCAGGCCCTATGGCGGTAATGTGTTGGTTGCCAGCCAGTTAGAGCTTATAATTCCACTTCCGGAGAAATTCGCCTCTCAGGCAAGAGCTGCCCTGTTCTATGACGTGGGCAATGTGTTCAACACCGGTGAGGTCGAGTTTTTCGACAGGCTAGGGAGCCCTGTCGAGTACAAACCTGATTTCAATTCGCTGCGTACCTCGGTCGGCATCGGCGTGCAGTGGCTTGCGCCACTGGGCCTTTTCCGCTTTAGCTACGCCTTTCCCCTCAACAACTACGAAGGGAATGATCGCTTCTACGGCGACGAAATTGAGCGGTTCCAGTTCTCCATCGGACAAGCGTTTTAAGGATTGGTGTTTTTATGAACTTCGCAAAACTTCCACTGGGTAAGGCCATTATTGCGGCCGCGTTGCTTTTCACGGTCGCGCTGCCCGTTTCAGCCCAGGAGCCGCTCAAGATCGGTGTGGTTAACGTGGGCCTGTTGATGGACCGTGCCCCTCAGACCAAGGCGGCCATGGATGCACTTCAGGAAGAGTTTGCACCGCGCCAGCGCGAGATTCTCGCCAAGCAGACGGAGCTCCAGGAGCTCGTCGAGAAGGCGCAGAAAGACAGCGCCGTAATGAGCGAGACGGAGCGTCGCAACGCGGAGAAGACCGTGCGCGACCTGCAGCGGGAAGTCACGCGGCTCGACACCGAGTTTCGTGAGGACCTGAACCTTCGCCAGAACGAAGAGCTCGGCAAGCTGCAGCGCTCAATTCTGACCGAGGTGCAGGCCTACGCGCAGGGTGAAGGTTACGACATCGTTGTCGGTGACGGCGTCCTGTTCGCGTCGAACGCCGCGAACATTACCGAAGCCGTCCTGCGCACCATCGAGGCCAACTTCAACGCTACGAGCTCGCGCTAGGTCCCATGCCGGAGCGCCTCGGCGACCTGGCGAGCCGCTTCGGCTGCGAGCTTGAGGGCGACCCTGAAGTAACCGTCGAGCGCGTCGCAACCCTGTCCGGCGCGGGCAGCGGAACGCTAACCTTTCTCGCCAGCGATGCCTACAAGGAGCAGCTGCCGACCACGTCGGCGGCTGCTGTCGTTTTGAGTCGTGAGCATGCGCCGCTGGCGCCCTGTCCTGCGCTCGTCGCCGATAATCCCTACGCAACCTACGCAAGGATCGCCGCCGTGCTGCACGCCGAGCCCGCGCCGGCCGCGGGCGTGCACGCGGGCGCCGTCGTTGCCGACACCGCGGAGGTCGATCCCACCGCGAGCATTGGCCCGGGCGCGGTTGTCGGCGATGCGTCGAGCATTGCTGCCGGCGTCGTCGTTGGACCGAACGCCGTGGTCGGGCCGAACTGCATCGTCGCGGCCAACGCACGACTTCACGCCAACGTGACCCTGGTCAGGAACGTGCGCCTCGGCGAGCGCAGCATCGTTCACCCTGGCGCGGTCATCGGCTCCGATGGCTTCGGCAACGCGATGACGGACTCGGGATGGCTCAAGGTGCCGCAGGTCGGCGGCGTTCGAGTCGGCGCTGACGTCGAGATTGGCGCGAATACGACCATCGACTGCGGTGCAGTCGAGGATACGGTCATCGAAGACGGCGTGCGTATCGACAACCTCTGCATGATCGCCCACAACGTTCACGTTGGCGCACACACTGCCATGGCGGCCATGGTCGGGATTGCGGGCAGCACGCGAATCGGCAAGCGCTGCATGTTTGCCGGACAGGCCGGCTCGGTGGGTCACATCACGATCTGCGACGACGTCGTCGTCAGCGGTCAGGCCGTCATCTCGAAGAGCATCACGGAACCGGGCGTCTACGCGGGCAGTTTCGTCGCCGAGAAGGCGCGCGACTGGTCACGAAAGGTCGCGCGCTTCCGTCGCCTGGACTCACTGTTCGGCCGGGTCCGGGATCTGGAGAAGCAGGGTTGAGCAAGGCGCTCGACATCGAGGCCATCCAGGCACTCATACCGCATCGTTTCCCGTTCCTGCTGGTTGATCGCGTTCTCGATTGGGAGACCGGGACGTCGCTCGTCGCCGTCAAGAACGTCACGGTCAACGAACCTTTTTTCCCGGGCCATTTTCCCGGCAACCCGGTCATGCCGGGTGTTCTGATCGTCGAGGCCCTTGCGCAGGCGGGATGCCTCCTGTCGCAGCTGTCGTTTGACGGGGACGGAGAGCGGCCGCTGTACTACCTTGCCGGCGTAGGCGATGCCCGCTTCAAGCGCCCGGTTGTGCCCGGTGACGCGCTTCGTCTCGAGATTCAGGTCGAGAAACAACGTCGTGGCATGTGGTGGTATCGGGGTGTTGCCAGCGTTGCCGAAAAGACGGTTGCCAGCGCGACAATAACCAGCGCGCCCGGCGGAGGCGATTCATGATCCACCCAACGGCGATAATCTCCGACAAGGCCCGGCTCGACGACGACGTTGAGATCGGACCCTACTGTGTCATTGGCGACGGCGTGGAGATCGGCAGCGGCACGTGCATCGACAGCCACGTCGTCATCAACGGTCCGACCGTGATCGGCAGCGGCAACCATATCTACCAGTTCGCCTCGATCGGCGACGATCCGCAGGACAAGAAATACCGCGGGCAGCCGACGCGACTCGAAATCGGCAACGACAACACGATTCGCGAGTTCTGCACGATTAGTCGCGGCACGGTCGAGGATCAGGGTGTCACGCGGATCGGTAGTGACAACCTGGTCATGGCCTACGTGCACATTGCGCACGACTGCATGATTGGCGACCACACGATTCTCGCGAATAATGCGACGCTTGCCGGGCATGTGCACGTTGGCGACTGGGCGATTTGCGCAGGCTTTTCCGGTGTGCACCAGTTCTGCAAGATTGGCGCCCATGCCTTTATGGGCATGTACGCCGGCGCCAATCGCGACGTGCCGGCCTACGTTACCTGTTCCGGATTGCCGGCAGCGCCGCGCGGCATCAACAGTGAGGGTCTGAAACGGCGGGGATTCGACGACACGCAGATTCGCAACATCAAGAACGCCTACCGACTCGTTTACCGGCGCGGCTTGAAACTGTCCGAGGCAATCGAGGAGATTGCCGGACTCGTCGAGGAGCAGCCGGAGCTCGGTGTCTTTCTCGAGTCGCTGACAGCATCGGACCGCGGCATCGTCCGCTAGCAGCATGCGCATTGGCCTCATCGCGGGCGAAGCGTCGGGTGACCTGCTGGGCGCCGGGCTGATCGACGAACTGCGCAGGCTGGATCCCGGGGCGCGCTTCGAAGGCGTTGCCGGGCCCGCTATGCTCGCCGCGGGCTGCGACCGCTGGGCGGACGCCGAGGAGCTCGCGGTCATGGGTCTCATCGAGCCGCTCAAGCACATCCCGCGGCTACTCGGTCTGCGCAAACGGCTTGTCGACCGCTGGATCAGCGAACCACCCGATGTATTCGTCGGCATTGATGCGCCGGACTTCAATCTTGGGGTCGAGGCGCGCCTCAAGGCGCAGGGTATTCCGACAGTGCACTACGTCAGCCCGACTGTCTGGGCCTGGCGAGAGGGACGCGTGCGAACACTCAGAAAAAGCGCCGACCGTGTGCTTTGCCTGCTGCCCTTTGAGCAGGACTATCTGGTCGAGCAGGGCGTCGATGCGGTTTACGTTGGCCATCCCAAGGCGGACGAGCTCACGCCCGAGCCGGATCGCAGCGCCGCTCGCCGCGATCTGGGACTGTCCGAAGCGGCCCCGGTCGTCGCAATCCTGCCGGGCAGTCGGGGTGGTGAGGTCAGCCGTCTCGCCGAGCCACTGACGGCGGCCGCGGCGCTGCTGGCTCGCGAGCGCGACGACGTCCGCTTTGTGCTGCCGGTAGCGACCCCCGGGCTGCGGTTAACCGTCGAGGCGGCGGTCGCCGCGGCGGGCATCGAGTCCTCTACCCTGGTGTCCGACGGCAAGTCGCACGATGCCATGCGGGCTGCCGACGTTGTGCTGATGGCGTCCGGGACCGCCGTGCTGGAGGCGGCGCTGATTGGCCGACCCGCGGTCGCAGCGTACCGCGTAGCGCCGCTGACGGCTTGGCTCATCCGGCGCCTCAACCTGATCAAGCTCGACTACTACACGATGCCGAATATCCTGGCCGGTGCGCCGCTCGTGCCCGAGTTCATCCAGGAGGATGCGTCGCCGGAACGTCTCGCCGAGGCCGTTGCCGCGCTACTCGACGACCCGGACCGTCGCCGCGGCATCGAGAACAGTTTTGCTAAACTGCATGAGAAGCTTGCGTTGAACGCCGACCGGCGCGCCGCGGAAGCTGTTCTCGACCTGATTGGACCTGCCTGACGCGGCGACGAGGAGTATGCAGACCGAGTTGTGCTTTGCGGAGAGACGCGTCGTTGCCGGCGTCGACGAGGCGGGTCGCGGCCCGCTTGCCGGACCGGTCGTTGCCGCGGCCGTTGTGCTTCGAGCCGACGGCGCACCGGCCGGCGTCGCCGATTCGAAGACGCTCCCGGAAGCGCGTCGCGATGCGCTGGCGGTTGAAATCCGCGCCACCTCCCTTGCATGGGCGGTTGCCTGGGCCGACCGCGCGGAGATCGATGCGCTGAACATTCTCCACGCGACCATGCTGGCGATGCGCCGCGCAATCCTGGGGCTTGCCGTCAGGCCGGATACGGTGCTCGTTGACGGTAACCGCCTGCCGCCGCTCGAATTTACGGGCTTCCGCCCCGAGGGCGAGGCCATTGTCGGCGGCGATGGACGCGTGGCATCGATTGCCGCCGCGTCGATACTCGCGAAGACAACGCGCGACGCGATCATGTGCGATCGCGACCGGCTGTACCCGGCCTACGAGTTTTCGCGACACAAGGGCTATGGCACCGCTCTGCACCGCGAACGCCTGGCCGCTCACGGACCCTGCAGCGAGCACCGCCTGAGCTTTGCCCCGGTCAGGAAGGCGGCCGGGGCGTGACGACCTTCGTCCACCTCAATCTGCACACGGAGTACTCGCTCGTCGATTCGACGGTGCGAGTCCCTCTGCTCATGCAGGCGGTCGCTGCCGACGGCATGCCGGCCGTCGCCATGACCGACCAGAACAACCTGTTCGCGATGGTCAAGTTCTACAAGAAGGCGCTGGCTGCCGGGATCAAGCCGCTTGTCGGCGCGGACCTCTCGATCGCCGATGAAGACAGCGACCGGGCCTGTCGGCTCCTGCTGCTGTGCCAGGATGAGGTCGGCTATCGGAACCTCTCGGAGCTCTTGTCGCGCATGTACCTCGAGGGCCGGCGCCGCGGGATGCCTATGGTGGATCGGGCATGGCTCACACGCGACAGCCTGTCCGGTCTGATTGCGTTGTCCGGTGCGTCTGGCGGCGACGTCGGCCAGGCGCTCGTGGCAGGTCATGAAGAGGCGGCGACGCGGCGACTGGATGCATGGCGCGCGCTGTTCGACGACCGCTATTACCTCGAGCTCGTTCGTACCGGACGTCCGGGTGAAGAGGACTGCGTCGAGGGTTCGCTGCACCTTGCGGCAAAGACCGGGACGCCGGTCGTCGCAAGCAACGACGTTCGCTTCATCAATAAGGACGACTTCAACGCGCACGAAGCCCGCGTCTGTATTCACGATGGGCAGAGCCTCGGTGACCCGGCGCGGCCCCGCAACTACAGCCCGGAGCAGTACCTGAAGTCGGCCGAGGAGATGTGTGCGCTGTTCGAGGATGTCCCGTCGGCGATCGAAAACAGCATCGAAATTGCGAAGCGCCTGAATCTCGATCTCGAGCTCGGCAAGAGCGTGCTGCCGGCATTCCCGGTGCCACAGGGGCAGGACGAGGCGGAATTCCTGACGACGACGGCCGAGGCCGGGCTCACGGAAAAGCTCGCGACAACGGTTGCTGACGGGGAGCGGCCAGAGATCGTGGCGCGCTACAAGTCGCGCCTCGACACCGAGCTCGACGTCATTCGCGGCATGGGTTTTCCCGGTTACTTCCTCATTGTTGCGGACTTCATCCGCTGGGCGCGCGAGAACGGAGTCCCCGTCGGCCCCGGCCGTGGCTCAGGTGCGGGCTCGCTCGTGGCCTGGGTGCTCGGGATTACCGACCTTGACCCGATCGAACACGATTTGCTGTTCGAGCGCTTCCTGAACCCCGAGCGCGTGTCGATGCCTGACTTCGACGTTGATTTCTGCATGGAGGGCAGGGACCGCGTCATCGACTACGTTGCCGAGCGCTACGGTCGCGAACGCGTGGCGCAGATCATCACGTTCGGCACCATGGCGGCGAAAGCCGTTATTCGCGACTGTGGTCGTGTGCTCGGCCAGCCCTACGGTTTCGTTGATCGCATCGCGAAGCTCGTGCCGTTTGAAGTCGGCATGACGCTGGAAAAGGCGCTGGAGCAGTCGGACGAACTCCGTGACATGTACCGGAGTGACGAGGAGGTCACGGAGATCATTGACCTTGCCCGGTCACTCGAGGGACTGGCGCGCAATGCGGGTAAACATGCCGGTGGCGTCGTCATTGCGCCCGGCAAGCTCACGGACTACACACCGCTGTACTGCGAGGACGGCAGCGCAAGTATCGTCACGCAGCTCGACAAGGACGACGTCGAAGCTGCCGGGCTGGTCAAGTTCGACTTTCTCGGGCTGAAGACGCTGACGATCATCGACTGGTCGGAGCACATCATCAACGAGGCGGGCGGCGAGCAGGACTTCGACATCAACGCCGTACCGGTCGATGACCCGGCGACATTCCGGCTGCTGCAGAGCACGCAGACAGCGGCGGTGTTCCAGCTCGAGTCGAGCGGTATGCGTGACCTCATCAAGCGCCTCAGGCCGGATCAGTTCGATGACCTCGTTGCACTCGTGGCGCTGTTCCGTCCCGGCCCGCTGCAATCGGGGATGGTCGATGACTTCATTACCCGCAAGCACGCGACGGACTCGGCCAACATCGACTACCTGCACCCGGACCTGAAGCCGGTTCTCGAAGCGACCTATGGCGTGATCCTCTACCAGGAGCAGGTCATGCAGATTGCGCAGGTGCTCGCGGGTTACACGCTCGGCGGCGCGGATCTCCTGCGCCGGGCGATGGGCAAGAAAAAGCCCGAGGAAATGGCCAAGCAGCGCGAGATCTTTGTTGGCGGCGCAACCGAACGTGGCGTCGAGGAGAAGACCGCGACGCGCATCTTCGATCTCATGGAGAAGTTTGCCGGCTACGGCTTCAACAAGTCGCATTCGGCGGCCTACGCGGTGCTGTCCTACCAGACGGCCTACCTGAAGGCGCACCATCCGGCGGCGTTCATGGCAGCGGTCATGAGCGCCGACCTCGACAACACCGATCGGCTCGTAACGCTCAAGGACGATTGCAGGCAGCTGGGCTTAAGGATCGTGCCGCCGGACGTCAATCGTTCCGCGTACCACTTCAGCGTCGCGGCAGACAGGGAGATCCTCTACGGTCTCGGCGCCATCAAGGGCGTGGGTCGCGCACTCGTCGAGGCACTCATTGCGGAGCGTGAGGCGAACGGGCCGTTCTCGGGGCTGACCGAGTTCTGCCAGCGCCTCGGTACCGAGAAGCTGAATCGCCGGGCGCTCGAGGCGCTGGTCAAGTCAGGTGCCACGGATGCGCTGGGCGAAACGCGCAACGGACTCATGCACGAAGTCCCCGAGGCGCTAAAGAGCGCGGACCAGGCGGCAAAAGCGGCAGCGGCCGGGCAAAATGACATGTTCGGACTGGCGGCCGAGGCTCCGGTCGAGCCCGTCGACAGTGCCGCGAGGATCACGATGCCGGAGTGGCCCGAGCAGGTATTGCTCGCCAGCGAGAAGGAAGCGCTCGGCCTCTATCTCACCGGGCATCCCTTCGACGCCGTGCGGAAGGACGCACGCTTCTTTGTCGACGGCAAGCTCGGCGACCTTGCCAAGGAAGCCCCGCCGGAGACGTCGGGTGGCGAACGCGACTACGCGCGCGCCCGGCGTGAGGCAAGCGTTGCCGGACTGATCGTTGATATCAGGAAGCGTGGCAATCGCATGAGCGTCGTGCTCGACGATGACACGGGCCGAATGGAGGTTGCGTTGTTCTCGGAGGCGCAGGAGGAGTTCCGTCACCTGATCGTCAAGGACGAGATCGTGGTTGCACAGGGCACGCTGCGTTACGACGACTTCATTGGCGCCTGGGCGCTGAACGCGAAATCGCTGACGGCGATCGACCGGGTCATCGAGAGTCGTGCGAAGAGCATGCTGCTCAAGCTCGCGCCGAACGGTCACGGTGACAAGCTGCTCGCGGAGCTGCACGACGCCCTGTTGCCCTACCGGCAGGGCCACTGTGACGTGGCGGTGCAGTATTACGGCAGCGGCGCGGCGGCCAGGCTGTCGCTGGGACCCGAGTGGACGGTCCGGCCGAGCCGCGAGTTGCGCGAGAAGCTGACCGAGCTGCTTGGTAGCGGCAGCGTTCGTATGCTGTACACACCTCGCAAGGAAATCATGTAATGTGACCGCGGCAGTCTTGCCGGGACCGAAAGCACTTATGGATCTGAAGTTTCTCGAATTCGAACAGCCGATCGCCGAGCTGGAGGCCAAGATCGAGGAGCTGCGCTTCGTTGGCGACGACTCCGAGATCAACATCAATGATGAGGTTGCCCGTCTCACGGAGAAGAGTGAGACGCTGACGAAGAGCATCTTCGCGAAGCTCACGCCGTGGCAGATTGCGCAGGTAGCGCGGCACCCGATGCGGCCCTATACGGCGGACTATCTGTCACGCATCGTCACGGACTTCCAGGAGTTGCACGGCGATCGCATGTACGCCGATGATCCGGCGATCATTGGCGGTACCGGCCGGATCGACGGCCGCGCCGTTATGCTGGTTGGACACCAGAAGGGACGCGATACCAAGGAAAGGGTGCGTCGAAACTATGGCATGCCCAAACCTGAGGGCTATCGCAAGGCGCAGCGACTCATGCTGCTGGCGGAGAAGTTCGGCCTGCCCGTGGTCACGCTGATCGATACGCCCGGTGCCTACCCCGGCGTCGGCGCCGAAGAGCGGGGCCAGAGCGAGGCGATTGCCCGCAGCCTCTTCATGATGTCCAGGCTCAAGGTCCCCGTCGTCAGCATCGTTATTGGCGAGGGCGGCTCCGGCGGCGCCCTGGCAATCGGTGTCAGCGACCGGTTGCTGATGCTGCAATACAGTATTTACTCGGTTATCTCGCCGGAAGGCTGCGCCTCGATTCTGTGGAAGAGCGCCGAGAAAGCGGAAGATGCTGCCGAGGCCATGCAGATAACCGCCGATCGCCTGCAGTCCTTCGAACTTGTCGACGAGGTACTCAAGGAGCCCCTCGGCGGTGCACATCGCAACCCGGACGACATGGCCGAGGTGATTCGGAACGCCGTGGCGCGGCATCTCGAGGCGCTGGAAAACCTGCCGCCCGAGCAACTGCTCGAGGACCGTCGCCGTCGCATCGAGGGTTTCGGCGCCTTCGAGGAGTCGTGAAACCGACATCGCGCCGACTCTCTGGCCGGCTTGATGAACTCAGCGACTCGATCGGCCGTCCGGGCCGGCTTCTGGTCGCCTACAGCGGCGGTGTCGACTCGACCGTACTTCTGCACCTGCTCGCGGAGTCAGCACCGGCCGAAGATCTCATTGCCGTGCACGTCGATCATGGCCTGCACCCGCAGTCGGGCGCATGGGCGGAGCACTGCCGGGACACGGCGGCTGCCCTCGGTATCGACTTCACCGGTCTTGTCGCCACACCGGACCTCGAGGCGAGGGAAGGTGTCGAGGCGGCGGCGCGCCGCGCCCGCTATGCTGCCATCGAGACGGTCATGCAGGCCGGTGACTGGGTGCTGTCGGCGCATCATGCCGATGACCAGGCCGAGACGCTGCTGCTCGCCATGATGCGCGGCAGTGGACCGGACGGCCTAGCGGCAATGCCTGCGGCTCGCCGGCTGGGGCCCGGCTGGCTGGTCCGGCCGCTGCTCGAGGTGACCCAGGAGGACTTGCTGCGTTGTGCGGGCGAGGCCGCGCTCGACTGGAACGACGATCCCGCCAACGCGGTACTGGACTACGACCGGAACTTCCTGCGGCATGAGGTCATGCCGCGACTGGCGGAGCGCTGGCCGAAGGCCGGTCGCCGCCTGGCGCGCGTCGTCGAGCGGCAGCAGGATGCAGTAGCCCTGCAACGCGCGATCGGCCAGCTTGACGTCAATGCGCTGGGCGGCCCGGCGCGACTGAGTCTGGATGTCTTGTGCACGCTCGAAAGGGCGCGTCAGCGCAATGCGATCCGGACGGCGTTGCGTCAGCTCCGGTTGCCGTTGCCGTCGCGCGACGTCCTCGAGCAGGTGCTGGCTGAGCTGGTTCCTGCGCGTCCGGACGCGACACCGCTGGTTGCGTGGCAGGGCGTCGAGGTGCGCCGCTACCGCGATTACCTGTACCTCATGACGGCGCTGGGTCCAGCGCCCGAAGCGGCGCTGCGATTCGAGGGGCCTGCTGTTCAATTGCCGGAGCCGCTGGGCACGCTTGTCATCGAAGCGGGCGAAAACGCCACCGAGGGGCTCAGCCCCGAGTTGCTCGGTTCCCGCCTCGAAGTGCGCTGGCGCGCCGGCGGTGAGGGGATCCGGCTGGGTGTCGACGGTCCGACGCGACCGCTCCGAAAACTCTTCCAGGAGCGCGGCATCGTGCCGTGGATGCGCGATCGCATCCCGCTCGTATACGCGAGCGGCAGGCTTGTTGCTGTTGCCGACCAGTGGATAGCGGCAGACGCACGGTCAATGCCGGGAAGACGCGTCGTATGGAGCGGGCATCCGCCGCTCGGGTAATTGTCTGGGGGCAGGGCTTCTGATACCGTGTAGCACCGTCAGTTTCCAACGACGGCGCGTACTCAAGGGTTGGGAAAAAGCACACGGAAAAGCCGTGCTTTGAACCAGCCCTTTGTTGTTTCCCGCCTTGGTTTAATTTGGGCAAAACCATGACATCGTATGTCTTCATTACGGGCGGGGTAGTGTCTTCGCTGGGCAAGGGAATCACCTCTGCCTGCCTTGGCGCCATACTCGAGGCGCGCGGCTTGTCGATCAGCATGATCAAGCTCGATCCCTACATCAACGTGGATCCGGGCACGATGAGCCCTTTCCAGCACGGCGAGGTCTTCGTCACGCATGACGGCACGGAGACCGACCTCGATCTTGGTCACTACGAACGCTTCGTCCGTACCGAAACCGGCAGGAACTCCAACTTCACGACGGGGCGAATCTACGAGAGCGTTATCGGCAAGGAGCGCCGCGGTGACTATCTCGGTGCGACCGTACAGGTCATCCCGCACATTACGGACGAAATCAAGGAAAGCGTGCGTCGCGGTGCCGGCGACGCAGACATCTGTCTTGTCGAGATCGGCGGCACGGTGGGCGATATCGAGTCGTTGCCGTTTCTCGAGGCGATTCGGCAAATGGGCGTCGAGCTTGGCCACGACCGCGTCGTCTACGTGCACCTGACGCTCGTGCCGTACATTGCCACGTCGTCGGAGATCAAGACCAAGCCGACCCAGCACTCGGTCAAGGAGCTGCGCTCGATCGGCATCCAGCCCGATATCCTCGTCTGCCGGTCCGAACAACCATTGCCGAACGAGGAACGACGCAAGATTGCCCTGTTTACCAACGTGCGCGAGGAAGCCGTCATTTCGGCGTACGACGCCGATGACCTCTACAAGATCCCGGGCATGATGCATGAGCAGGGTCTCGACGGCATCGTAACGCGCCAGCTCGGACTCGACCTGCCGCCGGCGGATCTGTCGGAATGGCAGGCGATCGTCGACGCCAAGATGACGCCCGAGGCCGAGGTCGATATCGCCATGGTGGGCAAGTACGTGCACCTGCGTGATGCCTATATCTCGCTTTCGGAGGCATTGCTGCACGGCGGGATCCATACCCGGACCCGGGTCAATATCCATTACATCGAGGCACAGGACATCGAGGAGAAAGGCGTTGGTTGCCTCGCTGACATGGACGGCATCGTGGTACCTGGCGGCTTCGGTGAGCGCGGTATCGAGGGCAAGATCAGCGCCGTGCGCTATGCCCGCGAGAATGGCATTCCCTATCTCGGGATTTGCCTTGGCATGCAGGTTGCGGTGATTGAAGCGGCCCGCCATCTTGCCGGGCTCGATGGCGCCATGAGCACCGAGTTCGACAGGGCTACGCCGCATCCGGTCATCGGCCTGATCACCGAATGGCAGGACTCGAGTGGCGATACCGAAACTCGTGATGAGAGTTCTGACCTGGGCGGTACGATGCGCCTCGGCGGCCAGGAGATTCATCTCAGGAAGGGCTCGCTCGCCGAGTGCCTGTACGAGAAAGACACGATCGTCGAGCGTCACCGGCACCGATACGAGGTCAACAACCATTACCGCGATCGACTCGAGGCCGCGGGACTGTCGATCAGCGGTGTATCGGTCGACGATCTCGTCGAGATGGTGGAGTTGCCGGACCACCCCTGGTTCCTGGCGAGCCAGTTTCACCCGGAGTTCACGTCGAACCCGCGCGACGGTCACCCGCTGTTCAAGGGCTTCGTCGTGGGCGCGCGCCGGCATCGGGAAGGCAACGAGCCCGTAGCCGCCGAGGCCTAGGCCGAGCAGTCGGAGTCCATCCCAGTGAAACTCAACGATTACGAGGTCGGCAACGACCGGCCGTTCTTCCTGATCGCCGGTACCTGCGTCGTCGAGAGCGAGCAGCTCGCGATCGACACGGCGGGTACGCTGAAGGACATCTGCTCGGAGCTCGGCATCCCGCTGATCTACAAGTCGTCTTTCGACAAGGCAAACCGCAGCTCGCAAGCGAGCTTTCGCGGCCCCGGCATGGAAGAGGGACTCCGGGTGCTGAGCGAGGTACGCCGGCAGCTCGATCTGCCCGTCCTGACCGACGTGCACGAAGATACGCCCATGGACGAGGTCGCCGAGGTGGTGGACGTCCTGCAGACTCCGGCTTTCCTCGCGCGGCAAACCAACTTCATCCTGCGGGCCGCCGGCGCGGGCAAGCCTGTGAACATCAAGAAAGGCCAGTTCCTGTCGCCCTGGGAGATGCAGAACGTCGTTGACAAGGCCCGTTCGACCGGCAACGACGCGATCATGGTCTGCGAGCGCGGCTTCTCCTTTGGCTATAACAACCTCGTCTCTGATATGCGCAGCCTCGCTGTCATGCGCAGCACGGGCTGCCCGGTTGTTTTCGACGCGACGCATTCGGTCCAGCTGCCAGGCGGCAAGGGATCGGCATCGGGCGGCCAGCGCGAGTTCATCCCGGTCCTCGCTCGCGCCGCTACCGCGGCCGGCGTGGCAGGGCTGTTCATGGAAACGCATCCCGAGCCGGACAAGGCCCTGAGCGACGGCCCGAACGCCATGCCGCTGCAACACATGGCAACGCTCTTGAAGACGCTGAAAGAAATCGATATGGCCGCCAAGGCGGAGCCCTGGCTCGAGTCCGAACTCGGTCTCGAGTGAATCGACACTCAATGCTGCCCGGGAGCGGGCAACCGACGACGAGGAACCCTGATGCTAGAGATTGCTGAGCTACGCGCGCGCGAGATACTCGATTCCCGCGGCAACCCGACGGTCGAGGCCGATGTGCGCCTCACGAGCGGTGCAAGCGGACGCGCCGGCGTGCCGTCGGGCGCATCCACGGGTACCCGGGAGGCCGTCGAGCTGCGTGACGGCGACGCGTCTCGCTATCTCGGCAAGGGCGTGACCAAGGCCGTAGCCAACGTCAACGGCGAGATTCGCGATGCCGTCACCGGCACCGGTTTTGCGGACCAGCGCGCGCTCGACACGGCAATGATCGAACTGGACGGCACCGACAACAAGGGCCGCCTCGGGGCTAACGCGCTCCTGGCCGTTTCGCTTGCGACCGCCAAGGCCGCGGCGAGCGACAGGGGTGAGTCGCTGTTTCGCCACCTGGGCGATAGCGCCGTCATGCCCCTGCCGATGATGAACATCATCAACGGCGGCGCGCATGCCGACAACAGTGTCGATATCCAGGAGTTCATGATCCTGCCCGTTTCAGCGCCGCGGTTTTCCGAGGCACTGCGCTACGGCGCCGAGGTCTTCCACGCGCTAAGATCGGTGCTGAAGGGCGCGGGACTCAACACGGCCGTTGGCGATGAGGGTGGTTTCGCGCCCGACCTGCCGTCCAACCAGGCGGCGCTCGACACCATAATGACGGCTATCGAGCAGGCGGGTTTTCGCCCCGGTGAGGACATCCTGCTGGGTCTCGATGTAGCCAGCTCCGAGTTCTATGCCGATGGCGTCTACGACCTTGCCTCGGAGAATCGCCAGTTCGACGCGGCCGGATTTGCGGGCTACCTCGAGGGTCTCGTCGACGCGTACCCGATCGTAACGATCGAGGACGGCATGGACGAAAGCGACTGGGATGGCTGGCGGATCCTGACCGACGCTATCGGCGACCGCATTCAGCTCGTCGGTGATGACCTGTTCGTCACCAACACCTCGATACTCGAACGGGGTATCCGCGAAAAGATCGGCAATGCGATCTTGATAAAGCCCAATCAAATCGGTACTTTAACGGAAACTCTTGATGCCATTACTATGGCGGTGGACGCGAATTTCGCGGCCGTCATCTCGCACCGCTCGGGCGAGACGTCGGACGCCACGATCGCCGATATTGCCGTCGGGACAGCGGCAACGCAGATCAAGACGGGCTCGCTGTCGCGCTCGGATCGCGTCGCCAAGTACAACCAGCTCTTGCGCATCGAAGAGGAATTGGGGAGCTCGGCGAGCTACGCTGGCCGGGCAGCATTGTCGGTCAAGGCGTGACGGCACGGCGGTCACCGCCGCGCGGGCGTTAAACAGGGCAGGGGGAGCACTTGGGGTTGAACATGCGATGGCTCATGGCCGCTCTCGTGGTACTTGCACTCGCGCTGCAGGGGGAGCTGTGGTTGTCGGGTGATGGTTATCGCAAGACCATCGACCTGCGTGTCGCCGTCGCCGACCAGCGGGATCTCAACGCGGAGCTCAAGAAGCGCAACGCCGCGCTCGACGCCGAGGTCATCAATCTCAAGCAGGGCACCGAAGCCGCCGAAGAGCGCGCCCGCACCGACCTTGGCCTGATCGGCCAGAACGAAACCTTCTACCAGGTCGTCGAAGACCCCTCATTCTGACGGCGCCAGCCCATGCCGCCTGATCGCGAAGGCTTTCTTGCGCCAGCGCGCGCGCATGGCGAACCGCTGTTTGCGGGCCGCTATCGCGTCGAGCCCCGGGACTTCGAGGTCGCCGAGCGGCTTGGTTTCCGGCCGACCGGCGAGGGGGCGCACGACTGGCTGTGGGTCGAAAAGTCGGGAGCCAACACCGAGTGGCTTGCCCGACAGCTCGCGAGACATGCCGGCGTGCCCGGGCGAGACGTAGGCTTCAGCGGCCTCAAGGACCGCCACGCCGTCACCCGGCAATGGTTCAGCGTGCCGCGTCGCGACGACGGCGTCGACTGGGGGTCCGTGGACATCGATGGCGTCCGCGTGCTCGGCGTGACGCGCCATGCAAAGAAACTCAAGCGCGGTGTTCACCGCGCGAACGCGTTTCGAATCCGGCTGCGCGGCCCCGTCGGCGATCTGAAGACAGCCGGCCTCCTCGGACGGTACGACGCGATCCTTGCGCTGGGCGTGCCCAACTATTTCGGACCGCAGCGCTTCGGGCATGCGAACATCGATCGTGCTATCGAGCTCTTTGGGGGACGGCGATTGGCACGAGCCCAGCGCAGCATGGCGCTGTCCGCTGCGCGCGCCGCGATCTGCAACGCGGTCCTCGATGCGCGCGTCCGCGACGGGAGCTGGGGACGCATACTCCCTGGCGAGGCGGCAAATCTCGACGGTAGTGGCAGTGTCTTTGCGACGACGGCGGACGATGGGGCGCTCCATGAACGTGCCCTCTGCCTCGATATTCACCCGACGACGCCGCTCTGGGGCAGAGGCGGGACCGTGCCGTCGGACGGCGAGGCGGCGGCGCTCGAGCGCGCTGTCATTGCCGCCAATGCAGAGCTTGCCTCGCTGGCAGCCGGCCTCGAGCGCGCCGGAGTCAATGCAGCACGCCGCGCCTGCCGCGTCGTGCCAAGAGGCCTCATCATGAGTATCGCAGCCGATGTGCTGACGCTTCAGTTCGAGTTGCCGCGCGGTGCCTACGCGACGTCGGTGCTGCGGGAGTTTGCTGCGCTGGAGGACGTGGGCTCGGCGCCTCAGTCGTCGTCCAGTAGCACGTAGACGGCGCCGGTACCGCCGTCGACCTGGCGTGCCGATACGAACGCGAGCACACGGTCCCAGCGTCTCAGCCAGCGATTGACGGCCTGCTTGAGTACAGGCCCGCGGTCTCCGGAGCCGAGGCCCTTGCCGTGAACAATGCGTATGCACCGGTGTCCCCGGCGCACACTCGACTCGACGAAGTCGCGAAGTCGGGGGCGGGCTTCGGCGACGGTCATGCCGTGCAGGTCGATCTCTGCCTGGACCGCGTAGCGGCCGCGGGCAAGCCGGCGCATGGTCCGTCGACCAATGGCGGGGCGGTGATAGCGAAGCGCATCGGCATTGCCGGCCTCCATCGTGTCAATGTCGGCCTCGAGGCTTTCCCTGAGGGCGCTGGCTTCGTCGGCGCGAGTGAAACGTGCCCTGGGCTTCGGCCGCCTGTCGACCGCCGGTGCCCGTGCCTCGGCCTCGAGGGGCGTCGCGTCAGCTACGAATTTGCGAAACAACTCTACGTCGTCGTCAGTCACGAACAACCCCGGGGACGAACGCGGCTTTCGCCGCTACTTTACGGAAGCGACATTCAGTATAGTGAGCGGCCTCGCGGCGGCCAAACGTCTGGCCCGCAAAAATATAAATCGTTACAAGCCCGCTACCATCTGAATGAAGATCCTCGTAAGCAACGACGATGGCTACCTTGCCACCGGTATCCAGGTACTCACGGATGCGCTGACGGAGGTAGCCGACGTCGTTGTCGTGGCGCCCGATCGAAACCGCTCGGCGGCGAGCAATTCCCTCACCGTGCACTCGCCGCTGCGCGTCACCGAGTACGCCCCGGGGCGCTATCGCGTCGACGGTACGCCGTCGGATTGCGTCCACCTGGCGCTGACCGGCTTTCTCGAGGAGGAACCGGACCTCGTCGTCTCCGGGATCAACCATGGCGCCAACCTTGGCGATGACGTGATCTACTCCGGGACCGTGGCCGCGGCCACCGAAGGTCGATTCCTCGGTCTGCCGTCGATTGCGGTGTCACTGGTAGGCGAGGGCAGGCTCACGCATTTCGACACGGCCGCTCGCGTCGTCACGACGCTGATTCATCGCCTCGAGGCGGCGCCGCTTGCCAGGGACTCCATCATCAACGTCAACGTGCCGGACATCCCCTATGACGAGCTAACGGGTATCCGCGCGACGCGACTCGGCTACCGGCACAAGTCCGAGTCGGTCATACGCGAACAGGATCCCTACGGTCGCCCCATTTACTGGGTCGGGCCGGCCGGGCGTGGCCAGGACGCAGGTCCCGGCACCGATTTCCACGCGATCGCCGAGAATGCCGCGGCGGTGACTCCGCTGTCGGTCGACCTGACGCGCCATGAGGCGATGGCAGGCCTTGCCGATTGGCTCGACGGCTAGGCAGTGGCGCCATGACGGGAGGACTCAAGGGCATCGGCATGACGTCGGCGCGGACGCGCGACCGTCTTGTTGACCGCTTGCGCGACCAGGGCATTCAGAACGCCGCGGTGCTCGAGCAGATTCGCGGTGTGCCCCGTCACCTGTTCGTTGACGAGGCACTGGCAAGCCGCGCCTACGAGGACACGGCGCTGCCCATCGGTCATGGCCAGACGATTTCGCAGCCCTACGTCGTCGCGCGCATGACCGAGGCGCTGCTGGATGGCTTTGATGGAGAGAAGGTCCTCGAGATCGGCACGGGCTGTGGCTACCAGACCGCAGTGCTGTCGCCGCTCGTAAAGAGCATCTATTCGGTCGAGCGGGTCCCGGAATTGCTCCGCAAGACCCGCCAGCGGCTTCGCGATCTCAATATCTACAACGTCCAGTTCCGCCCCGGGGACGGTTGGCAAGGCTGGTCCAAGTACGCGCCTTACGACGGCATCATCGTGGCCGCCGCCGCCCCGGTGTTGCCCGAAAAACTGCTCGAACAGCTGGCGCCGGGCGGCCGGCTGGTCATGCCGGTCGGTCCGAGCGGACGGCAGGAGCTGACGCTCGTTACCCGCCGCAACGACCACTACGAACAGCAGTCGCTCGGTGCCGTGAGCTTCGTGCCTTTGGTGCCAGGTAATTGAATAAAAACAATAATTTGAGAATGTTTTCTCAAGCAGAGTCTTGGAGCAGTGACAGCGCTTTCGGGTGCCAGGGATGAGGCTCTTCGGACCGTTGTACGAGCGTGTCCTCGACTGGTCGCGGCATCCACACGCGGAGCGTTACCTTGCTGCAATGAGTTTTGCGGAATCGTCGTTCTTCCCGATCCCGCCGGACGTCATGCTGGCGCCCATGTCCCTCGCGGCGCCTGCCCGGGCCTGGCGCTACGCGCTCGTCACGACCGTGGCGTCGGTGCTCGGCGGCATTGCCGGTTACGCGATCGGCCTTTTGCTCTTCGAGTCCATCGAGCCCTGGCTCGTCACGTCACACTACTGGGACGCCTACCAGACCAGCCGCAACTGGTTCGACCAGTACGGTGTGTGGGTTGTGTTCCTCGCGGGTTTCAGCCCGATTCCCTACAAGGTTTTCACCATTGCGGCGGGCGTTGCTGTCCTGAACCCGCTGCTTTTCGTTCTTGCCTCCCTGTTCGGTCGCGGGGCGCGGTTTTTCCTCGTCGCCGGCCTGTTAAAGGCGGGTGGTCCCCGCTTCGAAGCGCAGCTGAGGCACCACGTCGAACGGCTCGGCTGGGTGACGGTTGTCATCGTCGCGCTGGTCATCGCATGGCTCACGGTCAGGAGCTGAAGCGCCAGGGCCTCGCGATACTGCTGCTGCTGGGACTTGCCGGCTGCAGCTCTGCCGTGCGCTGGGATGCGCCGCCGTCCACCGCCGCCGAGCACGTGGTCAGGAAAGGTGAGACGCTGTATTCGATTGCGTTTCGCTACGGCAAGAATCCGGACGATCTGGCCCGCTGGAACAAGCTCGCCGACGGATCGCTGATCTACCCTGGCCAGAAAATCAGGCTGTTACCGACATCGGCAGCGGATCGCTCGCGGCAGGCGTCCTCGTCGCCGTCCCGATCGAAGCCCTTGCCGAGCATCCCCGAGCAGCCGCCACCCGACTGGGGATGGCCGACCGCAGGCCGTATCAACGTTGCTTTCGGCGGCAAACCGGGACCCGGGACCGGCGTGCTCATCAACGGCCGTGCCGGCCAGGCCGTCAACGCTGCGGCACCTGGGCGGGTTGTCTATGCCGGCAGTGGACTGATTGGTTACGGTGAGCTTATTATCGTGAAGCACAACGACACCTATCTCAGTGCCTACGGGTACAACCGTTCGCTGCTGGTCGCCGAGGGCGACAGTGTCCGGAGGGGCCAGCGAATTGCGACGATGGGAGAGGGTCCGGAACGGAAGCCACGACTGCACTTCGAGATCAGGCGTAATGGCAAGCCGGTCGACCCGGAGAAGCTCCTGCCGAACCGCTAGCCAGTTTGCGCCCGACTCGATGCCGGTTTTGCGCCGCTCGAGGAGCCGCAATGTGTGCTTTGTCTGTCAATCACGGCCCGCCGAATAACGAGGCTGGCAGCACGAGAGGGACGACTCGCAGCGTCGACCCGACCCGCCTGTATTTGTCTGAAATCGGTGCGCAGCCGCTGCTCGATGCCGACGAGGAGAAGGCCCTCGCCCGGCGTGCCCTGAACGGCGATCGCGCCGCCCGTCAACGCATGATCGAGAGCAATCTCAGGCTCGTCGTCTGCGTGGCCAAGCGCTATATCAATCGCGGCCTGCCGCTGTCGGACCTCATCGAGGAAGGCAATCTCGGCCTGATTCACGCCGTCAAGAAGTTCGATCCTGAGCGCGGCTTTCGTTTTTCCACCTACGCAACCTGGTGGATACGTCAGACCATCGAGCGCGGCATCATGAACCAGGCGGCAACCGTTCGCCTGCCGGTGCACATCGTCAAGGACATCAACAGCGTCCTGCGTGCGGCGCGTGAGTTACATCAGGCAACGGGCTATTACCCCGCGATCGGCGACATTGCCGCGAAGTCGGGACGGACCGTGGAAGAGGTCGAGCGCCTGCTCGAACTCGACGCCCGTCGTGTGCTGACGGCCGCGCCCGGCGAGGAACTCGATCCCGTAGAGCGCCTGCCGGAACGCGGTGAACGGGAACCGTCACGCTGCGCGCACCGGGAGGCGGTCAACGAACTCGTCGACCATTATCTCTGGCAGCTCAGCGAGAAACAGCGAGTCGTCGTCGAGCGACGCTTCGGCCTGCACGGCCACCGTCGAGCGACGCTCGAACAGATCGGCGCCGAGATGGGGGTAACGCGTGAACGGGTCCGGCAGATCCAGATCGATGCGCTGGCGGAACTCAAGGCAACCCTTGAACGGGACGGACTGTCAGGGGAGCTGGCGCTCGATTAGGGCAGCCGGCTGACTTTGGAGCAGTACCTCGCCCCGGTCCGCGACTAGCCGGCCCTGCCCGGGAATAGCACGGCGATGACGCGGCGACCTTCGCCGGCCAGGACGTTGAAGGTACGCGCGGCGGCGGCTGTATCCATGACCTCGAAGCCGATGCCGGCACGAGCGAATCGAATAGCGAGTTCCCGCGGCGCAAACCGACCGCGTGCCCCGGTGCCGAGCAGGATCACGTCGGGTTCGAGCGCCACCAGTCGGTCGAAATCCTGCGCGGCGAGTTCGTCGAATCCCTTGTCGGTCCAGTCAGCGAACACGGTGTCCTCGGTCAGCGCAATCGTGCCGGCATAGTCCGTTTCGCCTATACGAATGCCGTCCGGGGTTATCTGTCGGATCGTCGTGCTGACCTTGAGTTCGCGGCTTATCTTCAACGGGGAACCCCTCTGCTCGGGATTTCGATACTATCTCGCGGATGAACGTCGATCATAGCGCCTGGGCAGGCAGGGCAACAGGCGTACGCCGGGACAAGCAGTGAGCGAAGCGCGCGGATCGAGAGTGGCCGCCGTCTGGCTGCCGTTGCCAGCGGCTGGCTCGCTTGCCGACGCCACACTCTACAAATGGCTGTATCGCGCCGACCTCGATCGTCGTCCCGCACCGACCGAGCCGGTTGACGCGCTGGCGGCCCTCGTCGACGGCGTGGTGCCGACCGAGGGGCGTGCAAGCTTGCGCTTCTACGGTCAGACCGGGGACTCTCCGTCGGTCTGGATGGCGGCGGCCGACCCGGTCTATCTCGAGCCGCGCCTCGATCATCTCGTGCTCCATGCCCATCACGCCGGCAGGCTGCCGGCGCCGGAGTTGCGGGCGATCATCAATCACCTGCAGGAGACGCTTGCCGGCGCCGGCGACTACGCCTTCGCACGGGTCGGACAGTATGTCTACCTGAGATCCGAACAGCCGCTCGCCACGGCGACGCTGTCGGCGCAGGCCGTGCACCAGACGGTACCGACGGACTGGATGCCAGGCGGCGATGATGCAGCGGACTACCGGCGCCACCTCTCCGAGATCGAAATGGCCCTGCACGATCATCCCAGCAATGCGGCGCGCTCGGCCGCGGGAAACCGTCCGGTCAACTCGCTGTGGCTGTGGGGTGGTGGCACGCTGCCCGACGTGCCGAAGCAGAGCCTGCCAACTTTGTACTCCAACGAGCCGATGCTCGTGGGGTTCTGGCGTCGCGCCGGCGCGTCCTTTGCACCCTATCCGGTCCCTGTCGAGGAGATTCTCGCCATCAGCGAAACCGGCTTCGCCACGATGATTCCCTACCGCGACGACAACGCCGAGGACATTGAGTCGGCATTGTCGGCGCTCAGGACGGCGCTGCACGGCGGGCGCCTCGACGAAGTGCGGCTGTCCTTTGCGAACGGTCTCGTCGCGACGGTTCGACCCCGACATCGCTTCCGCTACTGGCGCACGTCGAGCCCGGTCCCGGAGCTCGTCGACGAGGCGGCAGCGTGAGGCCTGTCGTTACGCGACCGACACCCGCGCCGGAGGCGATGGACGCGCTGTCGACGCTGGACGCCGTCACGGCGCGGGTCTACGCGAGCCGGGGAATCCGGTCACTCGATGAGCTCGACACGACTCTTGCGAACCTCGAGCCCGTCGGCACGCTCGAGCACGTTGATCAGGCCGTCGAGCTGTTACTGCGCCATCGCGGCGAGCGGATTGTCGTCGTGGGTGATTTCGACGCTGACGGCGCAACCAGCGTGGCGCTGATGCTGCGTTGCCTGTCCGCGATGGGTTTCGCCGACGTTGCCTATCTCGTGCCCAATCGTTTCGAGTTCGGTTACGGGCTCAGCCCCGAGATCGTCGACGTGGCTGCCGGTATGAAGCCCCGGCTGCTCGTCACCGTGGACAACGGGATTTCCAGCCTTGCCGGTGTTGCCGCTGCAAAGGCAAAGGGCATCGATGTCCTGGTGACGGACCATCACCTTCCGGGCAAGGAACTGCCGTCGGCCGACGTCATCGTCAACCCCAATCTTGCGGGCAGCCGCTTCGGGAGCCGCAATCTCGCGGGCGTCGGCGTCGCGTTCTACATTCTTGCCGCGCTCGGCCGCCGGCTCGAGACCGACGGTGAGAAGGGGGCGGCGCGCATTCCGGCGCGTTACCTCGATCTCGTCGCGCTTGGCACCGTCGCCGACGTCGTGCCCCTCGATCGCAACAATCGAATCCTCGTTGACCAGGGCCTGAAGCGGATTCGGCAGGGTCAGACGGTGGCAGGTATCCGTGCGCTGTTCGAGACGGCTGGCAGGCGCCTCGACGATCTCGTCAGTACTGACTTAGGCTTCGTGGCCGGACCGCGAATCAACGCGGCCGGACGCCTCGAGGACATTGCGGTTGGTATCGAGTGCCTGTTGACCGACGATGATGCCGTGGCGGGACGCCATGCCGCCGAGCTTGATCGGATCAACCGTGAGCGCCGGAGCATCGAGGCAGACATGCGTGAGCAGGCATTCGCCTACGTCGATCGCCTGAAAGCGGACAGCCTGCCGGCCTGCGTATCGGTCTTCGACCAGTCCTGGCACCAGGGCATCGTCGGCCTGGTCGCCGCGCGGGTTCGCGAGCGCTGCCATCGTCCGGTGATCGCCTTCGCCCGCGACCGTGACGGTCTGTTGAAGGGCTCGGCGCGTTCGATTCCGGGCGTGCATATCCGCGATCTGCTCGAGGCGGTGCATGCGGCGACGGGCGATCTTGTCATTCGTTTCGGTGGCCACGCGATGGCGGCCGGCCTCACGCTCGAGGAGGCGCGTTTCGACGAGTTTCGACAGGCTGCCTCGGCTGCGCTCAGGCGCCTGTACCCGGACGCCGACTTCTCGGGCGCGATCCTGAGTGATGGTGAACTGCCCGATGACGCAATGACGCTGCGCTTTGCGCGCTCGCTGAGGGAAGCGGGGCCCTGGGGCTCGGGTTTCCCCGAGCCGCTCTGGCATGGGCGATTCGACGTCGTCGAGCAGCGCACGGTCGGCGAGCGGCATCTCAAGATGAAGGTCAGGAACCGGGCGGGTGTCGCCGTGATCGATGCGATTGCGTTCAATCAGGCTGGCGATGCGTGGCGAGGCCCCGTAGAGCTTGCCTATCGTCTCGATGTCAACGAATACCGCGGTGCGGCCTCGACGCAGCTCATCGTCGAGCAGATCCGCGCGGTTGGCGCTGCCGACGCGCCAAGACAGTGATAACATCGCGCGCTTTCTGACGTCGAGCCGGACATGGAAACCAGCCAGCTGAGCCAGGCAATAGCCGACCTCCGGGAACGCACGACTGCGTTAAGGGGGTATCTTTGACTACGACCACAAGCGCGAAAGACTGACCGAGGTCCGGCGGGAACTCGAACAGCCCGATGTGTGGAACGAGCCGGAGCGCGCGCAGGCCCTCGGCCAGGAGCGCGCGGCGCTCGAAGCCGTGGTCGTTACGCTCGACGATCTCGGCACGGGCGTGAACGATGCGGCCGACCTCCTGGACCTCGCGATCGATGAGGACGATGCCGGCACCGTCGACGAGATTGCCGCGGACCTCAAACAATTCGAGGCGAAACTCGAGACACTCGAGTTCCGCCGGATGTTCTCCGGCGAAATGGACGGCAGCAATGCCTACCTCGACATCCAGTCGGGCGCCGGGGGCACCGAGGCGCAGGACTGGGCCGAGATGATCCTGCGCATGTACCTGCGCTGGGCCGAAGCCCATGGCTTCAAGGCCGACGTTATCGAGGCATCGGCCGGGGAGGTCGCCGGCGTCAAGAGTGCAACCGTGCACATTTCGGGCGAGTACGCCTACGGCTGGCTCCGGACCGAGACCGGCGTACACCGACTCGTCCGCAAGTCGCCGTTCGATTCCGGCAACCGACGCCACACGTCGTTCGCATCCGTGTTCGTATCGCCCGAGGTGGACGACGATATCGACATTGACATCGACCCGTCCGACCTCAGGATCGATGTCTACCGCGCCAGCGGCGCCGGTGGCCAGCACGTCAACCGGACCGAGTCGGCCGTGCGTATTACGCACCTGCCGACCAACACGGTCGTGCAGTGCCAGAACGATCGCTCGCAGCACAAGAACAAGGCGCAGGCGATGAACCAGCTCAAGGCGAAGCTGTACGAGCTCGAGATCCAGAAACGACGGGCTGAAGCCAGTGCCCTCGAAGACACCAAGGCCGACGTCGGATGGGGCAGCCAGATTCGCTCGTATGTGCTCGACCAGAGCCGCATCAAGGATTTGCGCACGGGCGTCGAAACCGGTAACACTCAGGCGGTGCTGGATGGCGGCCTCGATGCCTTCATCGAGGCGAGCCTCAAGCAGGGACTCTAGGCCGGATTGCCATCGTGAACGACAAGACGAACAACGACGAAAACAAGCTGATTGCAGAGCGCCGCGGCAAGCTCGGCGCACTCCGCGAGCAGGGCAACGCCTACCCGAACGACTTCCATCGCAATGCGCTGGCCGACGAACTGCATTCGACCTATGGACCCCATGACGGCGACCACCTCGTCGACGAGGCCGTTGAGGTGTCGGTTGCCGGGCGCATGATGGTCAAGCGGGTCATGGGCAAGGCGAGTTTTATCAAGCTCATGGACCGCTCCGGACAGATCCAGGTGCGTCTCGAGCGCGACCGTCTCGCCGACGGTGTGTACCAGGGCTTCAAGAAATGGGACGTCGGCGACCTGGTCGCAGCACGCGGCACGCTCTTCAAGACCCAGACCGGGGAGTTGACGGTTATGGCCGATGAGGTGCGACTGCTGACCAAATCCCTGCGACCGCTGCCGGAGAAATTCCACGGCCTGGCCGACATGGAAACGCGCTACCGGCAGCGCTACGTCGACCTCATTATGAACGAGTCGAGTCGCCACGTGTTTCGAACGCGGTCGGCGATCGTGAGCTACATCCGCGCTTTCCTCGATTCCCAGGACTACCTCGAGGTCGAGACGCCCATGATGCAGGTGACGCCAGGCGGAGCGATTGCCCGGCCGTTCACGACCCACCACAACGCGCTCGATATGGAGCTGTACCTGAGGATTGCGCCGGAGCTGAACCTGAAACGCCTGATTGTCGGCGGGCTCGAACGCGTCTACGAGATCAACCGCAGCTTCCGCAACGAAGGCGTTTCGACACAGCACAATCCCGAGTTCACGATGCTCGAGCTGTATCGGGCATACGCGGTATACACCGACCTCATGGACATGACCGAGGCGCTCCTGCACGGCATGGCCGACGCCATCCTCGGCACGACCGTCGTCGAGTACCAGGGCGAGACCTTCGACTTCGGCAAGCCCTTCAGGCGCATGAGCGTCGAAGAGGTCATCCTCGAGTACAACCCGGAGCTTGATCGCGCCAGGCTGCGCGATCGTGATTACCTGGCGGGCGTGTGCGAGCGGCTCGAGATTCCGGTCAAGGATAGCTACGGACCCGGCAAGCTCTTGATCGAGCTGTTCGAGAAGACCGGCGAGGACCGCCTGCGCGAGCCGACCTTCGTCACGCAATACCCGACCGAGGTGTCGCCACTATCGCGGCAGAATGATGATGATCCGTTCGTGACCGATCGTTTCGAATTCTTCGTCGCCGGGCGCGAGATCGCCAATGGTTTTTCCGAGCTCAACGATCCGGAGGAGCAGGCCGCGCGTTTTCGCGCGCAGGCGGCGAGTCGCGAGGGCGGTGACGACGAAGCAATGGCCTTCGACCATGATTACATCCGCGCGCTCGAGTACGGCATGCCGCCGACCGCGGGCATCGGCGTTGGCATCGACCGGCTTGTGATGCTGCTTACGGATTCCCCGTCGATTCGCGACGTACTGCTGTTCCCGCACATGCGTCCCGAGGTCTTCGACTGAGACGACCCGGGCAGGCTGCCTGGTCGATTCAGGCGGCCGGCTCCTCGGGGTAGTCGAGGACCCTGGCCGACACCCCGTTGACGGCGACGCCGGCATCAATCGCGTCGCGGGGCAGTACAGCGAGCGCCTCGGTGCCGATGACGCTGACGATGTCGCCGACTTTCCTGCCGTCCGCTTCTACCGGGTCGCCGGTGCCCGCTGCGCCACCGAGGCCGAGCCGCGCGAGGCGCCGGCGGCTGGCGCCGCGATAGTGGGTCCGGGCAACGACCTCCTGCCCCGTGTAGCAGCCCTTATCGAAGCTGACTGCGCCGAGCAGGTCGAGATTGAGCATGTGCGGCGTGAAGGATTCGCTGTTGCTTTCGCTGATTTCGGCGATGCCGGCGCCAAGCTGCCGCGCCCGCCACTTGGCCATGCTTTCGTCACTGTCGAGGGCCAGATCAGCAGGCGACGCATCGACGACGTCGAAACCGGCTTTCGCCCGGAACACGAAGCGTTTGAGCCCATCGTGAACAGCGGCGGCGAGGCCGGCCGGCAGCGCGAGGCGATAGGTATCACCGTCGCGCCGCAGGCGCATGAGAGCAATGACGCGTCCTTTTGGGTTGCACCAGGCGGCAAGTACCGGCGGCGCTCCGTCGACGAGCTGGCGTACGTCTGTCGTCAGCTGTCCCTGCAGAAAGTCCGAAGCGTCAGTGCCCGTCACGGCGATAGTGGCGTAAGGAACTTCAGCGCGGTCATCGGTCATAGTCAGCGACATCCCCGTCGTATTAGTAACCAAAGCAGCCAGCAGTCTGGCATAATTGCGCCATGACCGATAACCAGCCTGAAGATCGACCCACCGAGGGCCCTGCCGACGCCACTGGCAACGAGGCCTCGACGGCGCCGGATGCTGCCAAGTCCGACAAGCGGCCGCGGGAAATCGGTGGTCGCAAGGGGCCTGATCCCACGCGCTTCGGCGACTGGGAAAAGAACGGCCGCTGTATCGATTTCTAGGCCGTCACCCACGTCTGCTATTCCGTTCGTCTCTCTCGTCGCGGCCGACAGCGTCACCGCGCCGCGGTCGGCTTGTGCGCTGAGGGTCGATACGGATAATACGGCGGGAGCGACTGCAACCCGTAACTGATACGAGTACCAACGAGCATAATGCGACAACCAGACCGGCCCTTATCCCCACACCTTTCGATCTATCGCTGGCCCATCACGATGGCGCTGTCCATCCTGCATCGCGCGACCGGCGTGGCCAATGCCGTCGGGCTCGTCGTGCTCGCGGCCTGGCTGATCCAGGCAGCCGGCGGCGAGGAGAGCTACACCGCCTTCACGACAATCATGAGTAGCCCGCTCGGTCTTGTCGTCCTTGCAGGCTTCACGTTTTCCTTCTTCTACCACATGAGCAACGGCATCCGGCACCTCGTCTGGGACACGGGCCGGGGCTTCGAGAAGAGCCAGGCGAACAGCTCGGCGTGGGTCGTAATCGTGGCGGCGTTCCTGTTGACGGCCGCCTTCTGGGGGGTCGTGCTGTGAGCCTCAAGACACCGCTCAATCGCGTCCTCGGGCTCGGCTCGGCCGGGCATGGCAGCGAGCACTGGTGGGCACAGCGAGTCACCGCGGCCGCGCTCGTGCTGCTCGGACTCTGGTTTGCCGTTAGCCTCGCGCACCTGCACGTCGCCCACTATGACGACGTCATAGCCTTCATCGCGTATCCGCTGCACAGCGTGCTGCTGATTCTGCTCACCGGTACGCTCGCCTACCACTCGAACCTCGGCGTGCAGGTAGTGATCGAAGACTACGTGCATGCCAAGGGACTGAAGATCGTGTCGCTGACGCTGTCGCGCTTCCTGCACATCCTCGTCGCCGCGATCTCGATTTACGCCATTCTCCGCATCGGGCTTTCTGCATGAGCGACTACGAGTTCATAGATCACAGTTACGATATCGTCGTTATTGGCGCCGGCGGTGCCGGCCTGCGGGCGACCTTCGGGCTGGCCGAGGCCGGCTTCAAGACGGCCGCGATCACCAAGGTGTTCCCGACCCGCAGCCATACCGTGGCCGCGCAGGGCGGCATCAGCGCCGCGCTCGGCAACATGGGCGATGACGACTGGCGCTGGCACATGTACGACACGATCAAGGGCTCCGACTGGCTCGGCGACCAGGATGCGATCGAGTACATGTGCAAGGAGGCGCCTGACGCCGTCATCGAACTCGAGCACTATGGCGTGCCGTTCTCGCGCACCGAGGATGGCCGCATCTACCAGCGTCCGTTCGGCGGTATGACGACCCACTTCGGTGAAGGCACGGCACAGCGCACCTGTGCCGCGGCCGACCGCACCGGCCACGCGATGCTGCACACGCTGTACCAGCAGTCCCTGAAGCACGATGCGACATTTTTCATCGAGTTCTTTGCCGTTGACCTGATCATGGAAGACGGTGAGTGTCGCGGCGTCGTCGCCATCGAGATGGCGACGGGGCGACTGCATCGATTCCGGGCACACCAGGTCATCCTGGCGACGGGTGGCTACGGCCGAGCCTATTTCTCCTGCACCTCGGCGCACACCTGCACCGGTGACGGCAACGGCATGGTGCTGCGCGCCGGCTTGCCCATGCAGGACATGGAATTCGTCCAGTTCCACCCGACCGGCATTTACGGCGCCGGCTGCCTGATCACGGAAGGCGCGCGCGGTGAAGGTGGTTACCTGACCAATTCGGACGGCGAGCGCTTCATGGAGCGTTACGCACCCAACGCCAAGGACCTTGCATCACGCGATGTCGTGAGTCGCTCGATGACAATCGAGATTCGCGAGGGCAGGGGCGTTGGCAACGACAGCGACCATATTCACCTGCACCTCGAGCACCTCGGTCCCGAGGTCATCGAGGAGCGGTTGCCGGGCATCGCCGAGACGGCGCGCATTTTCGCCGGCGTCGACGTAACGAAGAATCCCATACCGGTGTTGCCAACGGTGCACTACAACATGGGCGGCATTCCGGCGAACTACAAGGGTGAAATCGTCACGCTCAAGGACGGCGACCCGGAGTCGGTCGTGCCCGGACTCATGGCGGTCGGCGAGGCTGCCTGCGTGTCGGTGCACGGTGCCAATCGCCTGGGTTCAAATTCGCTGCTCGATCTCGTTGTCTTCGGACGCGCCGCGGCGCATCACGTGAAAACCACGATGCAGCCGGATCAGCGTCACAAGCCGCTGGGCGCCGAGGCGGGCCAGAACAGCGTCGAGCGCATCGACCGCCTGCGAAACGCGAAAGGTGAGCGTTCCACCGCCGATATCCGTCTCGAGATGCAGAAGATCATGCAAAACCACGCGGCCGTCTTCCGCACGGGCGAGTCGCTCGACGAAGGCGTCAAGCTGATTCACGACACGTTCGCGTCGTTCGAAGACGTGCGCGTGGCGGACCGCTCACTGGTCTGGAATACCGATCTGATCGAGACGATGGAGCTCGAGAACCTGTTGCTCAACGCGGTAACGACGGTCGAGTCCGCCGCCAACCGTCTGGAGAGTCGCGGCGCACACGCTCGCGAGGACTACCCGGACCGCAACGACGACGAATGGATGAAACACTCACTGTCGTGGGTCGACAGTGACCGCAAGGTACGATTTGGCTATCGCCCGGTGCACCAGAACACGCTGACGGACGAAGTCGAGGCCGTGCCGCCTAAAGCCCGGGTGTACTAGGAGAGAGACGTGGCAGAGTTCAGGCTTCCGAAAAACTCGCGAATCAAGAAGGGCAAGCACCACGCTACCGCCAACGGCGCCAGCCGCGTCAAGCAGTTCGCCGTGTATCGCTACGACCCGGACTCGGGTGACAACCCGCGGGTGGATACCTACGACATCGACCTCGACAGCTGCGGCCCGATGGTTCTCGATGCCCTGATCAAGATCAAGAACGATATCGACCCGACGCTGACCTTCCGTCGCAGCTGCCGCGAAGGCATCTGCGGCAGCTGTGCCATGAACATTGACGGCGGCAATACCCTCGCCTGCACGAAAGCCATTGAGGACGTGTCGGGCGCGGTGAAGATCTATCCGCTGCCGCACATGCCGGTCGTCAAGGACCTTGTGCCGGACCTGACCAACTTCTATGCGCAGTACGCGTCTATCAAACCGTGGCTGCAGACCCGAACGCCGCCGCCTCCGGACCGCGAGCGCTTGCAGAGCAAGGAAGACCAGGAACTGATCGATGAGCCGTCGGCCTGCATACTTTGCGCCTGCTGCTCGACGAGCTGCCCGAGCTACTGGTGGAACTCGGATCGCTACCTCGGGCCGGCCGCGCTGCTGGCCGCCTACCGCTGGCTCGTGGACAGTCGCGACGAAGCGACCGGTGAGCGCCTCGATGACCTCGAGGACCCGTTCCGCCTGTATCGCTGCCATACGATCATGAACTGCACGCAGACCTGTCCGAAGGGCCTGAACCCGGCGAAGGCGATCGCGGAAACCAAGAAGATGCTGGCCTCTCGTGCACATTGATGCCGCGCGGCCTGGTGCTCGCCGCGTGTGAGCCCGGCCACCGCAACCCGGAATACAGGCATGCACGCAGAGATTCCCAGGCTTCGATGGAAGTGCCGACGCGGCATGAAGGAGCTGGACCAGCTACTGACGCGGTACCTCGACTCGGCCTATGTCGACGCGCCGGATGCCGAAAAAGCCGCTTTTGAGGCGTTACTGGAGTTGCCGGACCCTGAACTCGCCGGGTATTTCCTCGGACGTCAGCGACCCGAGGACGAGACGATTGCCGGCGCCGTCACCCGCATACTCGAGCACACTTGAGGTCGACCGCCTCGGTCGCAGGGTGCTTCTCGTATCGGCGTCGGCCAGCGCCTGCCTCGGGCTCTGGCCCCTGGCAACGCTCGCCGGGCACGGTGCACTCCCGGTCAGCATCGCGTCGGCGGCCTGGTTGCTGTGGTCTTTCCGGGAAATTGCCTCGGTCCGTCGGCAATACGCTCTGGTTCGCCGGATCCGTCTCGCCGAGGATCTGTCACTCGATCTTGCAGACCCGGCGGGTAACTGGAGACCCGGCCAACTCCTGCCCGGCAGTCTCGTGCTCGGCCGACTAACCTTCCTGAGGTTCGAGGACGGTGCCGGCCGGCCTTATGCCGAGTTGTTCTATGGGCAAGGGCGCTCGAACCCGGACCTGCGTCGCCTGCGGGTCTTGCTGCGGCTCGCGTCAGGGCGTCAAAACCATTAGTTTCTCGCAACTTAGCTGATAAACTGCCGGTTCGGCGACGCGCTTTCGGCAGCAGCAGGACGATGCGCCCGGGGGGCCGTAACGGACTTTCGGAAACGCGTCACAAATTGATCATGAATCCATCAGTTTCGGCAGAACTTTCGACAAGGTCCCCGGTCTATCGGGGTGTCGCTGGGACGTCGACTGAAACCGGCAGGACGCACACGGATGTCGAATGAGCCGACGGACACCGAACTCGTCAAGCGAGTCCAGAAAGGCGACAAAGGTGCATTCGACGTGCTGGTGCTCAAGTACCAGCACAAAATTGTCAACCTCGTCATGCGCTACGTGCGTGACCAGGAGCAGGCGCTCGATATCACGCAGGAGGCCTTCATCAAGGCCTATCGCGCGTTACCGAGGTTCCGGGGCGACAGTGCCTTTTACACGTGGTTGTATCGCATAGCGGTCAACACGGCGAAGAACCACCTGGCCGCGCAGCGACGTCGGCCGCTGGATGTGGAACTCGACATGCAGGATCCTGAGCAATACGACCTGCATGCCAAGTTGAAAGAGACCGACACACCGGAGGGTGTGACGATCTCGCAGGAGGTCAAGCGGACCGTCGAGAAGGCGATCCAGGGGCTACCGGAGGACCTGCGTACGGCAATAATCCTGCGCGAACTCGACGGTATGAGTTATGAAGAAATCGCGCAGACGATGGAGTGTCCGGTGGGTACTGTGCGATCAAGAATATTCCGGGCACGGGAAGCGATCAGCAAGAAGGTAGGGACGCTGATCAAATAGGGGCCAGGCCGGCTTCGGCCGGTGAGACTGCGGCAGCCGCAGTTGCTGGGATTACGTGTGGGGGAAGGCCTTGGGCCGGGTCCCCGGTTTGGTGGGAACGTCATGAATGAAACAATCAGGATGCAGCTTTCGGCTTTCGTCGACGGCGAGTTGCCCGAGGGCGAGTCGGAGCTGTTCGTACGACGCCTGAGCCAGGACGCCGAGCTTCGCGCCGAGATCGCCGAGCACATCGAGATCGGCCGCGCCCTTCGCGGTGAGTCCTCGATAGCTGGAATCCACGAACTCCGCGCTCGCGTTGCGAGCGCCATCGACAGTGATGTCGAGGAAACGGCGGTCAGGGAATTCGAGAAGCCACGACGGCGTGTGCTCAAGCCACTTGGCAGTATCGCTGTCGCCGCGTCGGTGGCCCTCGTCGCGATCATCGGCTTGCAGCAGCGCGCGGGCGAGCCCTTGCTGCCGGGCGACGCTGCTGTGGCCACGACGGCCGAGGAATACGTCGTACCGCCGGAAGACCCGGAGCTGCAGCGATACCTGCAGATGCACGGCGAGACCAGCGCGGCCGCCGGTGCCAACGGGATGAATTTCCGCATTGTCAGCCTGCCAACCGGCGCCGAGCCCGTGGAGGGTGATACCGCCGAGCCCGAGGGGGGCGAAGACGATATCGACGACGTCCTCGACAACTGAGCTGAGCGAATTAACCTGTGCCAATGAAGAAGATCCTGACTGCCGTGCTGCTGGCCGCGGTCGCTCCGGCTGTTGCCAGTGATCCCTCGCCGCAGGACTGGATGAAGCGGATGTCGCGTGCTGTGCAGACGCTGAGCTATGAAGGCACCGTCGTGAGGCTTGCGAACGGTGATGCGAGCTCGATGAAGGTAGCGCACACGATCCGCGACGGCGTCATCCACGAGCGCGTCGTTGCGCAAGAGGGAACGGGCTTTGAAGTCGTTCGCACCGGCAACAAGGTGCGCCACATCCTGCCGGACAAGAAGGTCGTCTGGACCGAGGACTGGAACGATCGCAGCACGGTCTTTTCCACGCTGCCAACGAGTGAGCTCGAGATCGGCAACGAATACACCCTTCAGATCAAGCGCGAAGACCGGGTTGCCGGTCGCGAGGCCGTCGTACTCGCCATCCAGCCGCACGATGCCTATCGCTACGGCCACCGGCTCTGGCTGGATACGGAAACCGGGTTCCTGCTCAAGACCGAGCTGCTTGGTGAGGACGGCCAGCCGCTCGAGGCCGTCAAGTTCGTCGAGATTCGTCTCGATCAGGAGCCTGACGCGGCCTCTTTCTCGTCATCGCACGCGCTCGATGGCTACAGCTGGTTCAGCAAGCCCGGCAAGTCACGCCGCAAGGGTGTTGATGCGAGCTGGGTGGCGACCGACCTGCCGGCCGGCTTCCGGGTCGTTGCAAGTGAGGAAGAGGCGCTCAGCGACGCAGGCACTCCCGTGCTGCATATCCTCTACAGTGACGGGCTCGCAAGCGTATCGGCCTTTATCGTTGACGCGGACGGCGATGCCGACCGGGTTCGCAAGAAGGCCGAGCTCGAATCCAGCCGGAACTCCTACAGCGTGGTGCAGAATCAGCACCGCGTCACCGTGGTCGGGGAGGTACCTGCTGCCACGGTCAAGCGCATCGCCGAGTCCCTCGAGCAGCGACCGGGGCACTAGGGCCTCTTAACGCTATGTCGGAGCGGCTGACCGGACATGTCACGGCGGTAGGTTCGGACAGAGCAGGGCGCTATGCCGACGTCGCTGTTGAGACTTCAGCGTGCCAACGCTGTGCGTCGGGCCGGGGTTGCGGCGCCGCGCTATTCTCCGGAACGAGAGGAACGCTCAGGGTTCGTATCGAGCCCGGTTCAGACGGCGTGCCTCTGACCGGTGACGAGGTCGTTGTTGCGACCAGCGGTCACTCCCTGCTCAGGGCCTCTGCAACCGTCTACGGTTTGCCGCTGTCGGGACTCATTGCCGGTGCGCTGTTGGCGGCGGCACTGTCGGTTAATGATATCGTCGCGGTAGCCTTGTCCCTGGCAGGGCTCGCTGCCGGCTGGATGGTCGCAAGAGCCCGGGCACAGAGCGTTTGCATCGCGCCAACGCTCAAACCGGTGCAACGCCCCGGCGGCTACGGCGCTTGATCGAGGAATCCATGAGGGCGGGCTTCGTTGTCTACAGCCGTCGCGGCTGTCATCTTTGTGAAGTGCTGATCGAGGCGCTGATCGAGGAGATCGGTGGCAGCGAGATACCGGAGATCCGCGACATCGATACGAACCCCGAGTGGGCCGAGGCGTTCGGTACACGCATTCCTGTGCTCGAGTACGATGGCGAATGGCTGTGCGACTACCACCTCGACCGCGCCAAGGTCAGGTCTGTTCTGGCACACCGAGACGCCGGCTGAACGTCCCCGGCGAGCACGCATCCATCAGTAAAGGTCCGGTATACTGCGCGGCTTTGGCCGCGTGAGCCCGGCCGACTTCACGCAACCGACGCACTATGCAGCACATCAGGAATTTCTCGATCATCGCCCATATCGACCACGGCAAGTCGACGCTCGCGGATCGCTTTATCCAGCTCTGCGGTGGACTGTCCGATCGGGAGATGGCCGAGCAGGTACTCGACTCTATGGATCTCGAGCGTGAGCGCGGTATTACGATCAAGGCGCAGAGTGTCTCTCTCGACTACGAGGCCGACGACGGCAATACCTACCAGCTGAATTTCATCGATACGCCCGGCCACGTGGACTTCAGCTATGAAGTCTCGCGCTCGCTGGCTGCCTGCGAAGGCGCGCTGCTGGTCGTCGACGCCGCACAGGGTGTCGAGGCACAGAGCGTCGCCAACTGCATTACGGCGATCGACCAGGGCCTCGAGGTCCTGCCGGTACTCAACAAGATCGATCTGCCGGCGGCGGACCCGGATCGGGTTATGGCTGAGATCGAGGACGTCATCGGCATTGATGCGCAGGACGCGGTGCGGGTCAGCGCCAAGACGGGGGTTGGTGTTCACGAACTTCTCGAGCAGCTGGTCGCGACGATACCGCCGCCCGAGGGTGACCCGGAGGCGCCTCTGCAGGCGCTGATCATCGATTCCTGGTTCGACAACTATGTGGGCGTGGTATCGCTCGTACGTGTCGTTAACGGCAGGCTGCCAAAGGGCGCCAAGATCACGATCATGTCGACCGGTCAGTCCTACAACGCGGACCGGGTGGGCAGTTTCACGCCCAAGATGCAGGACCGCGACGCGCTGGAACCCGGGGAAGTCGGCTTCGTCATTGCCGGCATCAAGGACATCTACGGTGCACCGGTTGGCGATACGCTGACGCTCACGCGCGAACCCTGCGCCGAGGCGCTGCCGGGTTTTCAACAGGTACAGCCGCGCGTGTTTGCAGGGCTGTTCCCGATATCGTCGGACGACTATGAGAATTTCCGCGAAGCCCTGCAGAAGCTACGCCTCAACGATGCGGCGTTACATTTCGAACCCGAGAGTTCGGCCGCACTGGGCTTCGGTTTTCGCTGCGGATTCCTCGGCATGCTGCACATGGAAATCGTGCAGGAGCGACTGGAGCGCGAGTACAACCTCGATCTGATTACGACCGCGCCAACGGTCGTGTTCGAGATCGTTGATACCGCGGGCAACACGGTCTACGTCGACAACCCGTCCAAGCTGCCGCCGTCCAACGAGATTGCCGAACTGCGCGAGCCGATCATCACGGCGAACATACTGGTGCCGGAGCAACACGTGGGTGCCGTCATCAAGCTCTGCATCGAGAAGCGCGGGGTCCAGCGGCACATGCGCTACCTCGGCAGCCAGGTATCGCTCGAGTACGAAATGCCGCTGGCTGAAGTGGTGCTCGACTTCTTCGACCGACTGAAGTCCGTGAGCCGCGGTTTTGCGTCGTTCGACTACCAGTTCAATCGTTTCGAGCCCGCCGATCTTGTCAGGTTGGACATCCTGATCAACAAGGAGCGCGTCGATGCACTGTCCGTCATTGTGCATCGCGCCACGGTTCAGCAGAGAGGCCGCGAGCTGGTCGAGAAGATGCGTGAACTGATTCCGCGGCAGATGTTCGATGTCGCTATCCAGGCAGCGATCGGCAGCCAGATTATTGCGCGGAGTACGGTGAAGGCGTTGCGCAAGAACGTGACCGCCAAGTGCTACGGTGGCGACGTCAGTCGCAAGCGCAAGCTGCTGGAGAAGCAAAAGGCGGGCAAGAAGCGCATGAAGCAGGTCGGTTCTGTCGAAATACCGCAGGAAGCCTTCCTTGCGGTTCTGCGCGTCGACAAGTAGCCAGCGGAGTTGACCGAGTGAGTCTTAACCTTGCCCTGATACTGACGTTGCTGACGCTGGCCAGCGGCGTTGTCGTGCTCATCAACCGGCTGCTCTGGAAGGAGCCAAAAGAGATCACCGGCAAGGCAACGCCGCGGCAGACGCTCGTGGAGTATTCGCGTTCGTTTTTCCCGGTCCTCTTGTTCGTGCTCGTCGTACGATCCTTTATCTTTGAGCCGTTCCGGATTCCGTCCGGATCGATGATGCCGACCCTCCTGAAGGGCGACTTTATTTTCGTGCAGAAGTACGCCTACGGGCTCCGGCTTCCCGTAACTGAAACCAGGATTGTCGACACCGGCTCGCCGGAGCGCGGCGATGTCGTGGTCTTCCGATTGCCGTCGAATCCCTCGGTGAACTACATCAAGCGCGTGGTTGGCCTGCCCGGCGACGTCCTCGTGTACGACCAGCACCGCCTCACCATCAACGGTGAAACGGTCGCACTCGAAGACAGCCAGCATCCCGCCGAACCGCGATTCACCGAGCAACTGGGCGAACGCAGCCACGAGATCCTGATCAACCAGCCCCGGTACACGGTGGCTGACGGTGAATACCGGGTACCGGAAGGTCACTATTTCGTGATGGGCGATAATCGCGACAACAGCAAGGACAGTCGGTTTATCGGCCCGATTCCCGAGACGCACCTCGTCGGTGAGGCCGTGCGCATCTGGCTGCACGTGGATGGCTGGCGCTTCCGCTGGGACCGGGTCGGCGAGAGCATTCGCTAGGAAAGGCCGATTCTTTGACCCAAGTCACTGAAAATCGGGCCCTGATCGCGACAATTATGGTAAAGGCATAGTCCGACCCGCAGGAAAAGGTTGTCCTGATGATCAGAAATTCCGTGTTCGCCGCTCATGGCGCCCCGGCAGCCCGCAACAGGCAAGGCGGGATGACGACGCTCGGCCTGGTCATTCTGGTCACCTTCGTCGGGATTTTCGTGTTCGGAGGTATCCGCCTGACGCCGGTTTACCTTAACTACTTCAAGGTGGCGGGCGTTGTTAACGGCGCGCGCACCGAATTTGACGGCAAGGCGCCTTCCAAAGCGGCTATCCGCAATTACGTAGCCCGGCGTTTCGACATCGAAAGCGTTACCAAGATAACGGCGCGCGAAATCCAGATCCTGCCGGTTGACGGCGGATTTGAAGTCGTTGCACAGTACGAGCACAAGGCGCCGTTCATCGCCAACCTGTCGTTCGTCGTCGACTTCGACAAGCGGGCACTCGTTCGTCGCTGATACGGCGCCGGCCGTCGAGGTCGGCCGCCCCGGAACACCAAAGCTCCGCCAAGGGCGGGATCCGAGCGAGCAATGTCACCCGCCGAGCGCTGGCTAAGCGACACCTTCCAGTATTCCTTCCGCGACAGGGCACTCTTCGAGAATGCGCTCAGGCATCGTAGTGCGCCTGGCGCCAGCAACGAGCGGCTCGAGTTCCTGGGCGACGCAATTCTCGATCTCGTGATCTCGGCCGAGATCTTCGAGCGCTGTCCCGACGCGGATGAAGGTGACCTGAGCCGCCTGCGGGCCTGGCTCGTCAAGGACACCTCGCTGGCGAAACTCGCGACCGATGCAGGGCTGGGAGAGCATCTCCTGCTCGGTGGTGGTGAGAAGAAGAGCGGTGGTCATCGCCGGCAGTCGATCCTTGCCGATGCGCTCGAGGCCCTGTTCGGGGCCGTCTATCTCGATGCGGGCTACGACGCATCGAAACAGGTGATCCTGAGCTGCTTCCGCGAGCGGCTTGGCAGTCTGCCGGATCCGGATGAACTCAGGGATCCCAAGACTCGCTTGCAGGAATGGCTGCAGGCTCGGGGCCGTGGACTGCCGCAATACACGTTGGACAACGTGAGCGGGAAGGCACATCGCCAGCATTTCGACGTGAGCTGTCATGTCGATGGCGCGGAGCCGAGCCAGGGCAGCGGGGCTTCCCGGCGCCACGCCGAGCAGGCGGCCGCCCGGTCCATGCTCCTTGCGCTCCGTGAGGGGGCAGGCGAATGACGGCGGTCTCCCGGGCAGGTTTCATTACGGTCGTCGGCCGGCCGAACGTGGGTAAGTCGACGCTGATCAATGCGATCGTGGGCCGCAAAGTCAGCATCGTTACGCCCAAGCCGCAAACGACGCGTCACCGGATTCTCGCCGTGCACACGGTGGACGCGTGCCAGATGATCTTTGTCGACACACCCGGCCTGCACCGGCAGGCCGGCAAGGCTATGAACCGCCTGATGAACCGCACCGCGGTGAGCGCGCTGGCCGACGCTGACGTTGTGCTCTTCTTGACCGAGGCAGACCGCTTTCTGCCTGAGGACGCGGACGTTCTCGGGCGTCTGGACGATACGAAGACGCCGGTCATTGCCGTACTCAACAAGGTGGATCGCGTGCACCCCAAGGAACGACTCCTCGAGGCCATAGCGACGATGCAGTCGCGCCGCGAGTTTGCCGAGATCGTTCCTGTGTCCGCCAGGAAGGGCAGCAACGTCGAGGCACTCGTCGATCTGTTGCCGGCTTTCCTGCCGGAATCGCCGCCGCTGTTCCCGGCAGGGATGCACACGGATCGCGGCGCCGAGTTCTATGCGGCCGAGGTCGTGCGCGAGAAGCTGACGGTGCTGCTGCGCGACGAACTGCCCTATGGCATTACGGTGCAGATCGAGCGCTACCTCGACGAGGATAGCGGCGTCTCGATCGACGCGGTGATATGGGTAGAGAGAGACAGCCAGAAAGGCATCGTGGTCGGCAAGGGCGGCAGCATGCTCAAGCAGGTTGGCCGCGCTGCGCGCATCGATCTCAAGGAGTCGCTCGGCCGCCCGGTGCATCTCGAGCTGTGGGTCAAGGTCAAGGACAACTGGGCGGACAGCGAGGCGGACCTGGTACGGCTCGGCTACGAGTCACCGTAGACGGGGCCCGCAACGCATGTCTGACCGGCGCATCGAACTCGAGGCCGCTTATATCCTGCATCAGCGGCCGTTTCGGGATTCGAGCCAGATTCTCGATGTCCTGAGCGCCGATCACGGCAAGCTGTCGCTCGTGGCGCGAGGCAGTCGCGGCGGTCGTTCCCGGCTCAAGGGAATCCTTCGGCCATTCCAGCGCCTGCGTCTGTCATGGGTACAGAAGTCCGATCTCGGGACACTGACCGGTGCCGAGGTCGACGGGCCGCCGTCGGGGCTCGCGGGCGACGCCCTGATGTCGGCGTACTACGTCAACGAACTCCTGATCCATTTCCTGCACCGTCACGATCCGCAGCCGGAGATATTTGCGGTGTACCGGGACACCCTCGACGCACTGGCGGGCCACGGAGCGCCGGCGGTCGCCCTTCGGCGCTTTGAAATCGACCTGCTGCGATTGCTCGGCTACGCGCTCGACCTCGAGTACGAGGCACGCTCGGGTGAATTACTTGACGACGAGGCCCGCTACGCCTACCGGGTGGAGGAAGGCCCTGTGAGGCTCTACGGGGATCGTACGGAGGACGGCGGCCAGCCCGTCTACAGCGGAGCGCGCCTGAAATCGATCGCGGCGCTCGATTTCGCGGACGCGGAAACACTGGCGGCGGCGAACCGGCTGCTCAGGCGGGTCATCCATCATCACCTCGGTGGGCGCGAACTCAAGACCCGCAAGGTGCTGATCGACCTGCACCGCGATAGAATGGGCGCTCGCGACGCCGCCCGCCGGCCGAAAGATCAGCCATAGCCGGCGCCAGCCGGAACCAGGACCCCTGATGAACCCGATTCACCTAGGCGTGAACATTGATCACGTAGCTACGCTGCGCCGTGCGCGCGGCACTGAGTATCCGCGGCCTGCCGATGCCGTGCCGATCGTCGAGGCGCACGGCGCGGACAGCATTACCGTGCATCTCCGGGAAGATCGCCGGCACATTCGAGACAGCGATCTGCCCGAGATCATCGAGGTCATGCAGACACGCATGAATCTCGAAATGGCCGTGACGGACGAAATGATCGGGATTGCAACGGGCCTTGGGCCGAGTGACGTCTGCCTCGTGCCCGAGCGCCGCGAGGAGCTCACGACCGAGGGCGGACTGGATGTGGCGGGGCAGAGTGAACGCGTGGGGGATGCCGTGGTCCGGCTCGCAGACGCGGGAATTCGTGTTTCGCTGTTCATCGACCCCGACGCCCGCCAGATCGACGCTGCCAGGACGGCCGGCGCGCCCGTTATCGAGCTGCATACGGGCGCATACGCGGACGCGAGCGATAGCGAGCAGCAGGCCGAACTCGAGCGTATCCACGCAGCAGCGGTCTACGGGTCGTCCGAGGGCCTGGTCGTCAATGCCGGGCACGGGCTCAACACGGCGAACGTTTCGCCGATCGCGGCCATTGCCGAGATCGTCGAGCTCAACATTGGCCATTCGATCATTGCTGACGCCGTCTTTCGTGGACTGGGTCCTGCAACGGCCGACATCAAGGCGCTGATGATCGCGGCGCGTGGCGGCGAGGCGCGATGATCTTCGGCGTTGGCACGGACGTCGTGGAGCTCGCACGGATGCAGGCCAGCTACGAGCGCTTCGGTGAGCACCTCGTCCGCCGGATACTGATGGAGGAGGAGATCGCGCTGTTCAGAAAGACCAAGTGGCCCGTGCGCTTCCTTGCCATGCGCTTCGCCGGCAAGGAAGCCACCGTAAAGGCCATGGGCACGGGTTTTGCGCATGGCGTCTGGCTTCGCGACGTCGGCATTACCAACAACGACTGGGGACGGCCGCTGGTCATCTGGTCCGAACGCGGGCGCCGCGTGTGCGAGCGCCTTGGCATCGGCAAGGGTCACGTCAGCCTGACGGACGACGCTGGCCTCGTCATGGCCTTTGCCGTCTGTGAAACTCTCGACGAGTAATTCGATGCACTGTTTTTCGTTTGATATTGAAACTGTCCCGGACGTCGAGTTCGGCCGGCGCTACTTCGAACTCGGCGACCTGCCGGACGACAAGGTGGCCACCGCAATGACCTTCAAGCGCCAGCAGGAGACCGGCAGCGAGTTCCTGCCGCTGCACCAGCATCGCGTTGTCGCCATCTCGGTGGCGCTCCGATCGGGGGACAGCTTCCGGGTCTGGTCGCTGGGCGACGAGGATGCCGACGAGGCCGAGCTGATCCGTCGTTTCTTCGATGGTATCGAGCGCTACTCGCCCGATCTCGTTTCCTGGAACGGCAGCGGCTTCGACCTGCCGGTGCTGCACTACCGTGCGCTTCGGCACGGTATCCAGGCGCCGCGGTACTGGGAGATGGGTGATGAGGATCGCGAGTTCAAATGGAACAATTACCTGAACCGCTTTCACTGGCGTCACGTTGACCTGATGGATGTGCTGTCGGGCTACCAGGGCCGCGGTCGCGCGAGTCTCGACCAGATGGCCGTCCTGCTTGGTTTCCCCGGCAAACTGGGCATGAGCGGCGCCAAGGTCTGGGATACGTTTCAGGCAGGAGGTCTCCGGGAGATTCGCAACTATTGCGAGACGGACGTGCTCAACACCTGGCTCGTGTACCTCCGCTTCGAGTTCATGCGCGGCAAGCTGGATACCGGCGACCTCGAGCGCGAGTTTGCGCTGGTCAGGGACACGCTGAAAGAGCAGGGCCAGCCGCATCTCGACGAGTTCCTCGACGCCTGGTCGAGCGGGTGAGGGCGGCGGGACGCAAACGCCGCGAGCCCGAGACGGCGGCCATTGCCACGGCGACCCACGACGGCCGCGGTATCGCGGCGACCGAGGGCAAGAAGGTGTTTGTGGCCGGCGCCATGCCCGGCGAGACGGTCCGTTTCGTCAGGCGCAAGCGGCATCGTAAATTCGACGAGGCCGAGCTCCTCGAGGTGATCGAGGCTTCGCCTGAGCGCATCGAGCCGCGCTGCGAGGCCTACGGCCGCTGCGGCGGCTGCTCACTGCAGCACATGGACATCGAGGCGCAGCGTGCGATCAAGGCGCAGACGCTGGCTGACAACCTCGAGCGCATCGGCAAGGTGACGCCGGAAACCCGGCTCGAGCCACTGGTCGGCGACGAGTGGTGCTATCGTCGTCGCGCCCGTCTCGCGGTCAAGGATGTGCCTGCCAAGGGTCGCGTGCTCGTTGGCTTCCGCGAGCGGCACGCGCCGTTCGTGGCCGACATGCACCGCTGCGAGATCCTGGTGCCGCCGCTCGATGGCATGCTCGATCGCCTCGGCGAGCTCGTCGCCGGGCTGTCGATTCGTGCGCGACTGCCGCAGATCGAGGTGGCGGTAGCCGACAACGCCGTCGCGCTCGTGTTCCGCGTGCTCGATCCACCGAGCGACGACGATCTTGACCGCTTTCGCGCCTTCGCAGACGCCGAGGGTGTGCGCGTCTACCTACAGCCGAAGGGCCCGGATTCGATCACCTTGCTCGCGCCAGAGACCGATGAAGCGCTGTGCTACGAGCTGCCGGCATTCGATGTGAGCCTGGCCTTCGAGCCTGTCGACTTCGTGCAGGTCAACGGAGACATCAACCAGCGCATGGTCGAGCGCGCCGTCGAGCTCCTCGACGTGCGGCCGACTGACCGTGTACTCGACCTGTTCTCAGGAATCGGCAACTTCTCGCTGCCGCTCGCACGACGTACCGGGGCCGTGCTCGGTATCGAGGGCGAGGCGAGCCTCGTACGCCGCGCAGCGGCCAACGCGGAGAGGAATGGCATCGATAATGCCGAGTTTCTCGCCGTCGACCTTGCGGCGATCGACGGCAGCGAAACGTGGCTCAAGGCGGGCTGCGATCGCCTGCTGCTGGACCCCGCGCGCACGGGTGCCGAGGCCGTCGTCCGTCGCATCGGGATCATCGATCCCGACCGTATCGTCTACGTGTCCTGCCACCCCGGGACACTGGCCCGCGATGCCGGTTTGCTTGTCCACGACGCGGGTTACCGCCTCGAGGCGGCCGGCATCATCGATATGTTTCCACACACGGCTCACGTCGAGTCCATAGCCGTTTTTAGTAAATAAAACCAATCGCTTATTGCGATTTTCGGGAAACCATCTTATCGTCTGTGACCAGCAGTTACGCGCACAGGGCGCGTCTGCCGAGAAATGGTCAGGGTCTCCCCAGCGCATGTCACTCGGTCCTATCATGCTCGACATCGACGGTACGGACCTGAGTCCGGCCGACCGGGACCTCTTGTCCGAACCTGCCGTCGGCGGCGTCATCCTCTTTGCGCGCAACTACGCCTCGCCTGCCCAGGTCTCCGACCTCGTTGCGGATATTCGTGCGCTCAGGACCCCGTCGCTGATCGTGGCCGTGGATCACGAAGGCGGTCGCGTGCAGCGCTTCCGCGACGGCTTCACTGCGATTCCGCCCATGCGGGCGATCGGCCATGAGTACGATCGCGATCCCGAGCTCGGCCTGGCGCTTGCACGGCGGGCAGGCTGGCTGGCCGGCGCCGAACTGCGTTCCGTCGGCATCGATCTCGGCTTTACGCCCTGCGTCGATCTCGACTGGGGCTTGAGCGAGATCATCGGCAATCGGTCCTTCCATTCGAACCCGTCGGCCGTCGCCGCGCTGGCGGGTGAGTTCTGTCGCGGCCAGAAGAGCGCCGGCATGGCGGCCGTCGGCAAGCACTTTCCCGGCCACGGCGCGGTCGTGCCCGACTCCCATCTCGAGTTGCCGGTGGACCGTCGCAATTACGGTGACGTACTGGACGACATGCAGCCCTACGAACGGTTGATCGCAACGCGCCTGCTGACGGGGATCATGACCTCGCATATCGTGTACGCGGAGATGGATTCGAAGCCCGCGACGTTTTCGGACTACTGGCTCGGCCAGGAGCTCAGGGGCCGACTCGGTTTCGACGGCGTCGTGTTTTCGGATGACCTCTCCATGAAAGCGACCCGCGAATTCGGTCCAATGCCGGTCCGCGCGCAGCGCGCACTCGAGGCAGGCTGCGACATGGTCCTCGTTTGCAACGAACGCCCGGCGGCACAGGCGACCGTTCGGGCACTCCGTGACTATTCGAACCCGCTGTCACTCGTCCGCCTGGCGCGCCTCCACGGCTCCGGCGGGGAGCTCAGGGAGAGCCTTCTCGCAAGCGCCGAGTGGCAGGAAGCCGTCGAGTCCCTGTCACGGCTGGTCGATCGTCCTGATCTTCAGCTCGACGCCTGAGACGCTATCGTGGAGCGCCGTTTCGCAATCATCGAAGGCAGTGGATTCGACGCGGCCGACACCGTTGGCGACGACGTAGAGACGCCCTACGGCGCGCCCTCGGCGCCAGTCCGGCGGCGTCGGCGTGGTGAGCACGAGGTACTCTGGATGCCTCGTCATGGCGATCGCCATTCGATTCCGCCGCATCGCATCAACTACCGCGCCAACCTCTATGCGCTGCGCGAGGCCGGCGCCACGACCATCGTGGGCATCAACACGGTCGGGATCATTACCGGCCTGATCGAACCCGGCGACATTGCCGTACCTGCGCAGCTCATCGACTATACGTGGGGCCGCGAGCACACCTTCTTTGACGGCGATAACGGCGACGTAAAGCACATCGAGTTCGGAGAACCCTTCGCTGCCCCCTTGCGACAGTTGCTCGTGGATGCGGCGGCCCGTGCCGGGGTGCAGTGCGTCGACGGCGGTACCTATGCCGCATCGCAAGGCCCGCGCCTTGAAACCGCCGCCGAGATCGACCGCTTCGAGCGCGACGGCGCGGACCTCGTGGGCATGACCGCCATGCCCGAGGCCGTGCTCGCCGCCGAGCTCGAGCTCGAGTACGCCGTGATCGCTGTGGGCGTCAATCCTGCAGCGGGTCGCACCGATGCCTCGCTGCACGCCGAGGTCCAGCGTTACACCAGCGCAGCCCGAAGCAAGGTCGATGCCGTGCTCTCGGCGTTGTTCGGCGACGTATCATGAGCGATGTCCCGTCTGAAGTCCTGGAGGCGGTGATCGAACTGTCGGCGGATGCCGTGCTGGTCGTGCAGGTCGATCAGACCGAGTGGCCGGTCCGCTACGCCAACGACGCCTTCAGCCGGCTTGCGGTGGGCATCGAGCTCGAGAAGCCGTTTGCCGACGTGTGCGAGGCGCTGTTTGGTCGCGACACGGCGCTCAACGTCAGCGCTGCCGTCAGGAGCCAGGAAGCGGCGCGCCTGCCGGTAACGACGTCGGGACGCGAGTGCATCCTGTCTATTCTGCCGCTGGCGGATGGACGTTTCGCCGCGGCGTTCTTGAGGGATGTATCCGGCGGCACGATGTCTGCCGAGGAGTCGGCAATGGCCGAGGCGCTGTTGAGTGCCAAGAGGACGATTCGCGATCTCGATCGCGACGACCCGGTAACGGGACTGCTCAACGCCAAGGCCTTTCGCGACGTACTCGCCCATGACTTCGCGGTTGCCGCTCGCGAAAAAAGCACGCTGGCGCTGGTGCACTTCGCACTCGTTGACTTTGATGCCTACCAGGCGGTGTTTGGTCAGCACGCGTCCGATTCCTGCCTGCGCCGCGTGGGTCACGCTATACGACGGTGCCTGAGGCGTGCGAGCGACGTCGTTGCACGCATCGACGATGGTGCGTTCATCGTGCTGTCGCATGCGTCAGGCGAGGAGGCCGTGCACCGCTTCGCTGCGGAAATCGCCGCGTCCGTGCGCGATCTCGGCATCCACCATCCGCGCTCGAGGGACGATCGCTTCGTCACGGTCGAGTTCAGCGTCGTGTCGACGGATTCACCGGCGGTGGCGACGTCGGCAGAATCCATGCTTGCGTCGCTCGTCGAGCCGAGAGCGTCTTCCCAGGCGGGATAGCTCAGACTCCACCGGCCAGACACTGCAAGACGGAATGTTCACTCGGCTGCTGTCGGCTCAAGACCAGCCGCTCACCGTCTGTGGGAAGTCTGCATTGAGACGCTGAAAATGACCCAAATCGGTCATTCGCTTATGACGTGGACTCTGTGTATCGATGGGATGTCCCAGACTTCCTTAATCTGCCCGTCAACTATCCGCCAAACGACCACTACGTCACTCTCGACCTTGCGGCCATCGAGACTGATTGCCTGCTTGCGATGAACAACAACCAATTCGTCTCCGATCGCCTGAATGGAAACGACGTGCGGTTCGAAGCTGCCACCCGTGATCATCTGGAGCTTCGCAAAGAACGCACTTACCCCTTCACGGCCAACATGATCACCGTTCAGGTCTGGAAGTAGCGGGTTAAAGAAATGAAAAATGACGTCTTCCGAGAGTACAACCGGGTCTCTCGGGTCGAATCGTTTCAGCACCTCTATGTTCGGATGTTCCTGGCTCATGCTTGGAGTGACCGCAGCCCAAATCGCTCAATAGTGTATCTGACCCCGCGACGCGGCTGCGAGTGGCCGCAAGCCGAAAGGATGATCCATAGCTCCGTCATCCATGCTGGTGACGGTAGGTCCTTTCCTGGCCGGAAGTCGCGTGTCATGCGATTCGCGGTACACTGATGGCTCCTGCCGTGAAAGAGACGTCCGGCACGCGTGGACCAGGTGTTCGCTACCTGTACCGTTGGCCGGGGCCGTCCTGCAACAAGAAGAATGGATTCTGCATGAAGGAACACGAGCGAACGAATCCTCAACGGCTGCCGCTGCCGATCAATATCGCTGTTGGCGACCGCGGCGCCAGCGCGTACTTCGGTCCTTCGGTGACTGTCTTGTGAAGGTCTGCCTGTTCCGACTCTCGGCGATCGGCGACGTCACTCATGCGCTCGCCGTCGTGCGGCGCCTGCAGGCGGTAGCGCCGGACGTCGAGATCACCTGGATCATCGGCAAGCTCGAGCACAAGCTGCTCGCGGGCGTCGAAGGCGTTGAATTCATCGTCTTCGACAAGTCGCAGGGCGCGGCGTCATACGGCAAACTGCGGAGAGCGCTCAAGGGCCGCCGCTTCGACGTCCTCTTACACATGCAGGTATCCCTGCGCGCCAACATAGCGAGCCTTAAGCTGCGCGCGGATCGCCGTATTGGCTACGACAGGGAACGCTCGCGAGACCTGCACGGGCTCGTGATCAAGGAGCGAATCGCTCCTGGCGTCCGGCAGCACGTGCTGGACGCGATGATGTCCTTCATCGTCCCGCTCGGCTTCGAGCCGGCCGCGCCTCGCTGGGACCTGCCTTTGTCGGATGACGATCGTGCCTGGGCGGGGGAGCTCGTGGATTCGGAGCGGCAGACGCTGTGTATTAGCCCGATTTCGTCACACAAGCTCCGCAACTGGTCCATAAACGGCTACGCAGCCGTCGCGGATCACGCGGCGGCACAGCATGGCATGCAGGTAATACTGGTGGGTGGGCCGAGCGATTTCGAGCGGGAGTTCAACGCGAGGATCGAGTCAACAATACGTTCCCCGGTACTGAACCTGACGGGCAAGGATACGCTCACCCGGCTGGCCGCTTTGCTGGGCCGGGTTGATCTGCTGCTTGCGCCCGACACGGGGCCTATGCATATCGCGAATGCAATGGGCACCGACGTCATCGGTTTGCATGCAGCCAGCAATCCCAAACGCAGTGGACCCTACAACTCCGCACGCTGGTGCGTGGACCGCTATGACGCGGCCGCGCAGAAGTTCCTCGGCAAGCGCGCCGCCGAACTGCGCTGGGGTACCAAGATCGAGTTCCCGGACGTCATGAGACTGATCGAAATCGACCAGGTCACGGCAAGACTCGACGAATGGGTTGCCGCCCGCTAGCTATAGTCCTGGTAGGACTTTTCCTCGACCAGCTCTGAGCCGAGCGCCAGGTTGATTTCCTTCTTGATCGCTGCGCGTTTGTCGTTCGTGACATAGACGGCGCGCGCCAGCTCGATGAACTCGTCGTCGAAGGCTCTGGCCTGCTCCTTGAGCCGAATGTTGTCCTCGATATCCCACAGCGCTTCGTTGACCAATTTCAGGCGGGTCCTTGCCTCCGTGATATCCGCGCCACCCTGTGAGGATTCCGCCCACGTCGACTCCAGGATGCCGAGTTCGTGCTGCACATTGGCGACTTTCTCGGCATCGTCGATGCGCTCCGACTTGATCTCCAGAATCGTGATCTTGTCGATGAGTTCGCCATAGGAAATGGGCGCGGATATCAGGCTCATGGTGGCTCCGTTCGTGGGCATGTTCGGCAATCAGTGTAAACCATTGATAGCGATTCGCGGCACGGGCTGACCGATACCGCTGTGCCAGCTCCAACTTCGGCTAGCGCACCTAGGGTGTTATCTGTGCCTGCCCGACCGCCGGTTCTTCATCGGGCTCGGGCGCCTCGATTCGATCTATACGTGCAAGCACGCCAATTCGTGGATGATCGAAGTAGCGCAGATCGCCGCTCTTGAAGATGCGGTCTTCTTCGATCCGGTAAACAACCGGGCCGGTGCGCACAACGTCGTAGTCGGCATAGCTGTCCGCGATACGCCCCTCGGTGTCGTAGCGGTCGTAGGCCGACTCATCGGCGTAGCTGAACAGCGGATCGCTTCCGACCTCGGCGGCGGGCTCGGCGAGCTGCTCAACATTGACGACAAGGTGCAGGAATCGGCTGAGATACAGCGTGAATTCGCCGTCAAGACCTTCGGGTAACGCCACGAGGTCGGCCAGCGGAATGGCGACCGGTTCGTCGTAAGGTTTGACGCGCTGCTGCCAGCCAAAGTGTGCGAGTGGCTGGTAGGCATCGAGGCGCTCGAGGCGCTCGAGGGTGTTGCCGAGCGTCAGTTCCTCGTCAAGTAGCAGGAGGTACTCGGCGCGCGGCGCCATCTCGATCGGGTTGCCGTTCTCGTCGAGCTCAACGGGTTCGCCGTTGGCATCGAGCGGGACCAGTTCGTCGCTGGCATCGACCGGGGCGAGTTCGGCGCTCGTTGTATCGTCGCCGAAGGTCGGTATCTGCAGATCCCCCGGCATCTCGTCGGGCGGCGGCAGGTCGTCGGGCACGAAGACTTCCGACCCTGCCGACACCGAGTCCGCGTAGCGGAACACGATGACCTCGACCGAGAAGTCGCGGCTCTCTCCTGAGCTGTCGTCCGTTGCTTCCTGCGCGCTAGAAGCCGCAGAAAAGAGGGCGGCCGAGGCAAGGAGGGCAGCGCTGCGGCTAGGCAGCAGACGGTGTCTTGTCGTCATTCGGAGCAAGCTTCCCGAGCAGTGATTCGACGAAATTGTAGCGCTTCTCCGGGTCTGCCAGAGCCATGCTGAAGCTCAGCCGATGCGACCCCTTGAGGCGGAATGTGCGGCTATCATTCTGTACCAGCTTGATTAACGCAAGCGGATCGATCGCCGAATTATCGCCGAACACGACGTAACCGCCGGCGTCGGCGACGTCAATCTTCTCGATGCCCAGGGTGTGGGCCTGTTGACGGATCGACGCGTTCCTGAGCAGGTTCTTTGCGGCGTCTGGCAACAGTCCGAAGCGATCGATCAGCTCGACCTGGAACTCACGGAGCTCTTCTTCCCCGGTTGTGGCCGAGAGTCGCTTGTACAGGATGAGGCGCAGGTGCACATCCGGTACGAAGTCATCGGGCAACAGCGCCGGCACGTGCATGTTGATATCGACGCCGGCATCGATCGGTTGCTCGAGATCAGGCTCCTCGCCGCGACGCAGCGATTCTACGGCTCGACCCAGAAGCTCGGTGTACAGCGAAAATCCGATTTCCTGAATCTGGCCGCTTTGCTCGTCGCCGAGCAGCTCGCCGGCGCCGCGGATCTCGAGATCATGAGTCGCCAGGGTAAACCCTGCGCCCAGGTCCTCGAGCGAATCGATCGCCTCGAGGCGCTTGACGGCGTCCGCCGTCATGACAGCCTTTGGCGGTGCGACGAGGTAGGCGTACGCGCGGTGATGGGATCGTCCGACGCGTCCCCTGAGCTGGTGCAGCTGGGCAAGCCCGAAGCGATCCGCGCGGTTGATGATGATGGTGTTGGCGGTCGGTACGTCGATGCCCGATTCGACAATGGTCGTGCAGAGCAGCAGGTTGAAGCGACGATGATAGAAGTCAGCCATGACCTGCTCGAGTTCCCGCTCGGGCATCTGACCGTGGCCGATACGGATGCTGGCCTCCGGCACGAGTTCAGCGAGCTTCTGCTCGATCTTGCCAATGTCTTCGACGCGGTTATGGATGAAGTAGACCTGGCCGCCGCGCTTGATTTCGCGGAGGCAGGCTTCGCGCAGCATCACGTCGTTCCATTCGGCGACGAAGGTCTTGACCGCGAGTCGCTCTGCCGGCGGCGTCGTGATCAGTGACATCTCGCGGAGCCCGCCGAGCGCCATGTTGAGCGTTCGTGGTATCGGCGTCGCCGTCAGCGTCAGCACATCGATGTGGCTCCGGAGCGAGCGGATCTTTTCCTTGTGGCGAACGCCGAAACGATGCTCTTCGTCGACGATGACCAGGCCGACGTCCTTGAAGTCCTTGGTGTGCTGCAGCAGGCGGTGGGTGCCGATCACGACGTCAACGGCGCCGCTCCGCATCCCCTCGACGATGCTCTTGACCTCGCGCGGCGTCTGGAATCGCGACAGCACCTCGACTCGCACCGGCCAGTCGGCGAAGCGATCGCGGAAGTTCTGCCCGTGCTGCTGGGCCAGCAGTGTTGTCGGGACGAGTACGGCAACCTGCTTGTTGCCGTGGACGGCCGCGAAGGTGGCGCGCAGCGCCACTTCGGTCTTGCCGAATCCGACGTCGCCGCACACGACGCGGTCCATGGGCTGGTCGGATCGCAGGTCGGCCAGCACATCGTCGACGGTTCGCGCCTGGTCCTCGGTGAGTTCGAACGGAAAACCTTCCTCGAAAGCCCGGTAGTCGGACTCGAGCCAGCTGAAGCTGTGGCCCGGACGGGCGGCGCGCCGCGCGTAGACGTCGAGGAGCTCTGCTGCCACGTCGCGTATCTTGCGGATAGCGCGTTGCCGCGCCTTCGCCCACTGGTCGCTGCCGAGCCGGTGCAGCGGTGCCGACTCGGGCGAGGCGCCGGTGTAGCGCGAGATAAGCTCGAGCGCGTGAACGGGTACGTAGAGCTTGTCGCCGTCGGCGTACTCGAGATGCAGGAACTCGGCCGTGATACCGCCCGTTGTCAACGTGACGAGGCCGAGATAGCGACCGACGCCGTACTCGGCGTGAACGACGGGCGAGCCGGCTTCGAGATCGCTCAGCTGGCGAATGATCGTCTCGGGGTCGCGATCGTTGTAGCGCTTTTTCTTTTTCGGCCTGACGCGTTCGCCGAACAGTTGCTGCTCGCTGACGATGGCGATACGCGCATCGCTGAGGATGACGCCGTTGTCGAGCGGTGCCACGGCAACGCCGATCCGGGCAGGGGCATCGAGGAAGGCCTGCCAACTGTCGACGCGCACGAGGTCAAGGCCGCGACCGCGCAGCAGTTCATAGACCTGTTCGCGACGGCCTGCCGAGTCGGTCGTAAAGAGCACGCGACCGTCAAAGGAGTCGAGGAAGGTGACGAGCTGCATGGCTGCATCTTCGTAGCGCGCATCAATGCGCAGCGCAGGCGGCAGCTTCGTCGAGAGGTTCAGTCCGTTGGGCGCGTTCGGCAGCTTGCGTCCGAGATAGGTTGCCCGGGGATGTTCCTTGAAGCGAGCGTTAATGGCATCGCGCGTGAAAAAGGTTTCCTCGGGCGTCAGCACCGGCCGCTCGGGGTCGAGACTGGCGAGCTCGTAGCGCTCCATGATCTCGCTGGCGGCATTGTCGAACAGGCCGTCGAGCCCGGCCGGCATCAGTATCGGGCAGGACGTTGGCAGATAGTCGAGCAGGCCCGAGGTCGTCTCGAAGAACAGCGGCAGGTAGTACTCGATGCCGCCGTGCGCAACGCCATCGGACACATCCCGGTAGACGCGCGACTTGGCAGGCTGGCCCTCGAAGCGTTCCCGGTAGCGGCCGCGGAAAGCCTTAACGGCATCGGCGTCCAGCGGCACCTCGCGCGCCGGCAGGATATCGATCCGTGGCAAGGCCTCGCCCGATATCTGGGTCTCGGGCGCAAAACGCCGGATCGACTCGATCTCATCATCGAAGAAGTCGATGCGCAGCGGTTCCGTTGTGCCCATCGGAAAGACGTCGATGAGCGAGCCCCGAACCGCGAACTCGCCGTGCTCGGTGACCTGTGGCACGCGCAGGTAGCCCGAGTCGGCGAGATGGTCGACGAAGCCGTCCCGGTCGAAGCCACTGCCGGTCTCGAGGCGGAGCGAACGCTGCGCCACGTACTCGGACGGCGGCAGGCGCTGCAAGAGCGCCGGCGCCGACGCAATGACGATGCCGCGCTCGAGCGTCGGCAGCGTCGCCAGTACCTTGAGGCGCTCGGAGACAATGTCCTGGTGAGGCGAGAAGCTGTCCCAGGGCAGCGTCTCCCACTCGACGAAGTGCAATACCGGGGGGCCGTCGTCGCCGGTGAAAAAGCGTATTTCCGCCTCGAGCTGGTCGGCGTGGCGCGGATCCTCGGCTAAAACGAGGAGCGGAACTTGGAGGCGAGCACCTAGCTCGGCAGCCAGCAGGGCAGTGCTGGCGCCGATCAATTGTCCGTACTGTGTCAGGCCTGCCGGGACCGGTTTCTTCGCCGATGGCAGGAGAAGGCTGGCAATCGTCACGCTGGGTTCAACGGTTCGGGAAACCGCGAATTATCGCACAGCAACTGAAGTGGAGGGCGCGCGTGACGACGCTGTTACAAATGCACAAGATCACCAACAGCGCGTGCGCGCGTCGGTGACAAACGCCGCTCGGCAGCGGTGAGGGTGGCGGGTATTACTGTCGTTTGTTGACGGCGTGAATGACGCGATCGTATTCGAAGTAGACGATGAAGTCGGCGTATTCCCAGCGCGAGATCGGCGGTTCGCCAACGGCATCCACCTTGACGACAGGCTGGCCGAAGCGCGATTCGACGCTGGCCTCGGACATACCGCGCGACGGCCGGTCGGAAGCCATGTCGCCGTGCGAATCCGCGAGCACCGGGGCACTCAGGCCTGCGCCCAGCAGGAGGGCGAGAAAGGAAACGATGAGCAGTTTGCGCGTGAGCATGTGGAACTCCTTCGAACCGGGGCTGATCATAACACCCGTGTTCGCAAAAAATTTGACGGATTTCACAGCCTTATCCGACGTCGGTCATGATCCTTCGGCGGCTAGGCGCCTGTCTGTGATGGCCGTCACAGCGCGGCCGGGCGACCGGGCGGGCACGGATTCAGAGGGCCCCTTGTGGTTTAATGCGCGCGCATGATCAATCCCGTCGAACTCTTCGTTGGCCTGCGCTATCTACGCGCCAAGCGCCGCACCCGTTTCGTCTCGTTCATTACCCTGGTGTCTCTCCTCGGTATTGCGCTCGGCACGGCGGCGCTGATCATCATCCTATCCGTCATGAACGGCTTCGAAGGCGAGCTGCGCAGCCGGCTCCTCTCCATGTCTGCACATGGCTCGGTGGCTCAAGAGGGCCGTCGCACGACGGATTGGCGAGACCTGCTCAAGACTGTGTCGAGTGAACCCGGCGTCGCCGCTGCGGCGCCGCTCGTGCAGTTCGAGGGCATGCTGCAATCGGGTCGCGAGCTCGAGGCCATTCTCGTCAACGGCGTGGACCCTACCTATGAGGCGGCGCTGGCGGCCGACATGCTGAACCTCGTCGAGGGTTCCCTCGACGAGCTGGTTGCGGGTGAGCGGCGGATCGTGCTCGGGCGCCTGCTCGCTTTCGACGTTCGCGTCGGTGTCGGCGACGGCGTAACGCTGCTCGTACCCCGGCCGGTCGGGGACGGCATGATGGAGCCAGTCCTCGAGCGCTTTACCGTGGCAGGCATCTTCGAGGCCGGTATCCAGGACCACGATGCGAGTCTCGCGCTCGTGCACTATGCGGATGCGGCCGGGATTCTCGACCTTGGCGACGCCGTCAATGCCGTGCGCTTTCGGGCCGACGACGTCATGGCGGCGCCGGTACTCGCGGAGCGCCTGGGCGCGCGACTCGATGCCGTCGAGACCAGCGACTGGACGATCGAGAACCAGAGTTACTTTCGCGCCATACGCCTCGAGAAAATGATGATGTCGCTGATCCTGTCGCTGATCATTGGCGTGGCGGCATTCAATATCGTTGCCAGCCTCGTCATGGTAGTGACGGACAAGACCAACGACATTGCGGTCCTGCGCACGCTCGGCATGAGCCCGGATGGAGTCGTGCGCGTCTTCTTTGTGCAGGGCGCCCTCATTGGCTGGGCGGGCGTCGTAGTCGGCGTGCTGCTCGGCGTCGTGCTGGCGATTTACGTGCCGGACATCGCCCCTGTTCTCGAGCGCCTTCTCGGCTTCCAGATCATGCCGGGCGATGTGTACTACGTCACACGTATCCCCTCCGATCTGCACTGGAACCACGTCGCCATCATTGCCGTCGGGGCGTTTGTGTTGACGTCGCTCGCGACGCTGTACCCTGCGCGCCGTGCCGCGCTCGTCAATCCCGCGGCGGCGCTGCGCTATGAGTAGGGCAGGAGCGACGTCGTGAGCTACGCAACGTGGATAGGGCGGCGCTATGTGCGCTCGCGAAGTGCTAACAGTTTCGTATCCTTGATTTCAGTCATTTCGATGGCCGGGATTGCGATTGCGGTTGCCGTCCTGATTGTCGTGCTGTCCGTCGTCAACGGCTTCGAGCGCGAGCTCAAGGATCGCCTGCTGGCGATGACGGCACACGCAAGCATCGAGGGTACCAACGGCTCGCTCGACGCCTGGCAGGCGCTCGCCGGCGGTGCGCCGGAGAACCCGCGCGTCAATGCCGCTGCGCCGTATCTCGACGGCCGTGCCCTCATGGTGTTCGGCGAGAACCTGAGTGGCGTTGAGCTGCGCGGTGTCGACCCTGTGGCCGAAGAGCGCGTCTCCGGGGTTGCCGACGTCTTCGTCGAAGGGGAGCTCGCGACGCTCGAGCCACGGAGCTTCCGCATTGCACTCGGCAACGAGCTGGCGGCGGCGCTCGGCGTGACGATCGGTGACAAGGTGACCGTGACGCTGGCCGACGGTGTGGTGACGCCCGCCGGTGTCGTGCCGCGCACCAAGCGCTTCACGGTATCAGGCATCTACCGGGTCGGCATGTACGAGTTCGACCGTCGGCTCGCGTTCATCAATCTGGAGGATGCCCAGCGGCTGTACCGGCAGCGCGATGGCGTCACCGGCGTCCGGCTCAACGTCACTGATATCTTTGCGGCGCCCGCCATCGTCCGTGAAGTGGCGCTCGCGAGCGGCCAGCTCGTGTTCGTGTCGGACTGGACGCGGCGCAACGTCAATTTCTTCCGGTCGATCCAGATCACCAAGTCGATCCTGTTCGTCATACTGCTGCTTGTCATTGCGGTTGCGGCCTTCAACATCGTCTCCACGCTGGTCATGGTCGTAAAGGACAAACAGGCAGACATCGCCATTCTGCGGACCATCGGCGCGCGACCGTCGAGTATTCTCGGGATTTTCATCACCCAGGGAACCATCGTCGGCGTCATTGGCACCGCAGCCGGCGTTGTGGCCGGCGTCCTGCTCGCAACGAATCTCGAGGCGGTCGTCGGCTTCTTCGAGGCTACCTTCGGCATCAAGTTTCTTGCGGCCGATGTCTATTTCATCAGCGATCTGCCGTCAGAGCCGCGCGCCGGCGACGTACTGCGCATCGCCGGCATTGCCTTGTTGCTGTCGCTGGTTTCCACGGTATACCCGGCCTTTATGGCCGCAAGAACGGCCCCGGCCGAGGCGCTCCGCTATGACTGACCACCCCGTCCTCGAATGCAGGCAGATCACGCGTCGCTTCAACGAAGGCTCATCGATGCTCGAAGTGCTGTCGGGCGTCGACCTCGTTGTCGAGGCCGCGGAGCGTGTTGCCATCATTGGCGCCTCCGGTTCGGGCAAGACCACGCTGCTGCAGATTCTCGGCGGGCTGGATGAGCCTACCGAGGGCAGCGTCATGGTGGGCGGCGAGTCGATGCAGGGCCAGGGCGAGAAGACGCGGGGCGACATCCGCAATCGCTATATCGGCTTTGTCTACCAGTTCCATCACCTCTTGCCGGAGTTCACGGCGGCCGAAAACGTGGCAATGCCGCTGATGATCCGCGGCGAAAAGCGTGCGAGTGCGCTGGAGGCCGCCTCCGACTTGCTGGGCCGCGTGGGCTTAAGCGAGCGTCTCGGTCACAAACCGGGTGAGTTGTCCGGCGGTGAGCGCCAGCGGGCAGCCGTGGCTCGGGCGCTGATCACGCGACCGCGACTCGTGCTGGCCGATGAGCCTACCGGCAATCTCGATGCCGGCAATGGCCGTCACGTGCTGTCGCTCATGCTGGAGTTGAACCGCGAACTGGAGACCAGCCTCGTGATCGTGACCCACGACCACGGCATTGCGGCCGAAATGGATCGCGTGCTCGTTCTCGAGAACGGCAGGCTCCGCGTCGAGGGCGGCAACGGCGGCTAGTCCTGGCCCGGGCTGCCGCCGGCCTCGCGCTTGCGGCGCTTGTTGCTTTTGTAGTTCCAGATCGAGCTGCGCCACATCAGGTCCAGCGTGACGTAGCCGATAGTTCCGGCGGTCAGTCCCATGAGTACACAGCCGAGAGAGATCGGCGCCCAGTAGTCGAGAAAGGTGCCCGTCATCCACTCGAGGCTCATTTCGAATTCGAAGGGCTCCGCTTCGAGGCCAAGCACGAAGCTGCCGATCTGGTAGGCAATGAAATACATCGGCCCCATCGTCAGCGGGTTGCTGACGAACGTGGTTGCAAAGGCCACGGGAATATTGATCCGCAACGCCAGGGCAATGAGGGTTGCGAAGATGGGGTGTCCCGGGAAGGGCATAAAGGACATCCCGAGCCCGAGCGCAAACGCAGGTACGACGGTCTGCCGCCGGATGCCCCACAGGCGCCGGTCGTGCAGCAGGTGCTGGAACGGCGCCAGGTACCAGCGTTCACCCACCTCATGCTTTTTCAGTGAAAACTTGCGAAAAAAGCGCCTTGGCATTCGCGGTTATGTCCGTTGTACTTCGGTTATCGGTGCTCGCGCTGTACGGCGTTTTGCGAGCGAATGTTGCCCCTGTCCCTGGCACTCCTGGCCGGCGTCGGCGCGGCGCAGCTTACCAGCTTTGGGCCCGGCGATTTCGGGCTTGATCGACTGTTTTATGCGGCGCTCGGCATACGCCTTATCGGCGGTATCCGACCAGCCGCAGCGTACTCGATCGGTGTTGCCGTCACGTTGCTCGCGGCCGTGCTGGTTCTCGAGGATCGGCTCGATGACACCTACGCGGGCGACAACATTCTGACGCGGCTGAAGGTAACCGGGTTCCCGGCGATGCGTGATGATGTTGCCACGTTCGAGGCAGTGCCGGTCGATGACCCGCGGTTGCCGGCACGCCTCAGGCTCACGTGGCGCACGCCGCCGGCGCGTCCACGCGGCGGCGATGTCTGGGAGCTGGTCGTGCGCGCCAGGGCGCCGCGCGGCAGCGCCAACCCGGGCGGTTTCGATACCGAGCACTGGCTGTTCCGCGAGCGGATCGGCGCGACTGGCTACGTCGTGAAGCACTCGCGCAATCGCCTCGTCGCGGCCGGGAAGGGCGGGCTGCTCCTCGATACGCGACAACGGCTCGCTGCCCGTATCGACCGGGTACTGGCTGAGCGCGACGCCCGTGCCGTCATCAAGGCGATTGCGATCGGCACCCGCCACGAATTCGATCGGGCGCGCTGGGAGCGCTACGCGCGGACGGGTACGAGCCACCTCATGGCCATTTCCGGGCTGCACGTTGGCCTCGCGGCTGCCGCGAGCTATGGACTGGTTCTGCTTGTGCTTGGCATCGGGCGGGTTCGCCGCAACAACTACGCGGCGGCGCTCGGCGCGGCGGTCTGTGCCGCCGGCGCTTATGTCCTCGTCTCCGGGGTCGGCGTGCCGGCGATTCGCGCGTTCCTGATGCTCTCCACGGGTGTGGCAGTGCTCTTGTCCGGCATGACGGTCGGCGCCGGCGCCGCCTGGTCGGTGGCCGTTGTGCTCGTCGCCCTGTCGACACCGCACGCAACGATGGGCGCCGGTTTCCTCTTGTCTTTCGCTGCGGTTGCCCTGCTGCTGCGTTACGCCTGCGACACGCGGGGCCTTGTGCCGGTATCGCGCATCGTATCGGGCCCGGCGGGCCTGTGGCGCCTGCAGTGGCTGCTGTTTGTCGGGCTCATGCCCCTGACGATCGTGCTGTTCGAGCGCACGGCGCCGGCTGCCCCGGTCGTCAACCTGATCGCGGTACCGGTGTTTTCGCTCTTGACCGTGCCGCTTGCGCTGCTCGGTCTCGCACTGGGCGGGCCGCTGGCGGCGCTCGGCGACCCGCTGCTGTTACGGGCCGCGGACAGCGTGGACCTCATCGAAAAGCTCATCGCACTGCCGTGGCCGGATGGCCGTCTCACCGTTAGACCCCGCGGGATGGCGGCGCTCATGGTCCTCTTGCTCCTGCCCTGGGCCATCCTGCCGCGTGGCTGGCCCGGCCGCGCGCTGCCTTTGCCGGTTTTCCTTGCGCTCGTGACCTGGCAACCCGCCCGCGTGCCGGCCGGGTGCTTTCGCCTGACGACACTGGATGTCGGTCAGGGGCAGGCGGTGCTCGTCGAAACGCGGGGCTCTGCCTTGCTTTACGACACCGGGCCGGCCTGGCCGGGGGGTGCCAGCGCCATGCAGAGCCGGATTCTGCCGCTTTTGGCCCGTCAGGACGTGACCGCACTCGACGTCACGGTCGTCTCGCACGCGGACACCGATCATGCCGGCGGTCTTCCCGCACTGTCTGCGTCCGTCCCGACCGGACGGCTTTTGCTGGGTGAGCCGCTGCCCGGATGGCCAGGGACGTCCTGCCACCGTGCCCGACCGTGGCAGCGTGACGGCGTCCGCTTCCGCTTCCTGCGGGGTGTCGGGGACTTCGAGGGCAACAACGCTTCCTGTGTACTCGAGATCGCTGCCGGCGATGCCATTGCGCTGTTGACCGGCGACATCGAACGCGAGGCGGAGGCCGCGCTTGTCGCAGCCGAGCTGCTGCGCGGCACGACCGTCGTGAGCGTGCCACATCACGGCAGTCGCACGTCGTCGAGCGCGGCATTTGTCGATGCTGTCGCCGCCGATGTTGCGATTGCGTCGGCGGCCTACGGCAATCGCTGGGGCATGCCCGTGGACGACGTCGCGCGTCGCTGGCGACGCTCCGGCGCGACCCTGGTCACGACCGGCGAGCAGGGCGCCGTCACTATGGTGCTGTGCGAGAAAGAGGGCGTGCGGGAATTCATGGTCGAACGCGATGACCGTCGCCGGCTCTGGCATCTACAAAAGGCAGCCGGCAGAGCCTTGCCAGACGTCTAGAAAGCTGCGCGAGGGCAGGCGGTGCGCCACCGCCGCGGGATGCGGCATGCCCGACGGCACTGTATATTCCCGTTTTCTGCTTGGGACCCCCACGAATGGTCGAGATCGTCAAATCCGGCGGCTGGTTGATGGCGCCGATTATCCTGTGCGCCATCATTTCGATGGGCATCATACTCGAGCGCGGCTGGACGCTGAGCCGCAAGCGTGTGATACCCGAAGACCTAACGAGCAAGGTGTGGGGTTGGGTCAAGAAAGACCAGCTTGATCAGAAGCAGATCCAGTCACTGCACCAGGGTTCACCACTGGGGCAAATCCTTGCCGCCGGGCTGATCAACCGCGATCGCGACCGCAACGTCATGAAAGAGAGCGTCGAGGATACGGGGCGTCACGTCGTCCACGAACTGGAGCGCTATCTCGAGACGCTCGGCACGATCGCCGCGGTGTCGCCGCTACTCGGACTGCTGGGCACGGTCATCGGCATGGTGAAGGTGTTTACCGCCATTACGACGGCCGGCGTCGGCAACCCGACCGTATTGGCCGGAGGCATTGCCGAGGCATTGATCACGACGGCGGCGGGCCTGTCGGTCGCTATTCCTGCGTTGATCGGATACCGCTACTACAGAAACCAGGTCGATACCCTCGTTGTCGACATGGAGAAGGAAGCCATCAAGCTCGTCGAAGCGCTGCACCGCCGCCAGGACAAGGGTCGGCGGTGAGACTCAACACCCGTACGCGACCGCAGCCCGAGGTCAACCTGACGTCGCTGATCGATGTCGTCTTCCTCCTGCTGATCTTCTTCATGGTGTCGACGAGCTTCGTCAAGCAGTCGCAGATCACGATCAAGCTGCCCGAGGCTGAGTCGACGGCGGTGGTCGAAGAGGTGCCGGATGAGATCGAGATCATGATCACGGAGAGCGGCACCTTCCTCATCAATGGACGTGAACTGATCAACAACCGACCGGAGACGATTCGCAATGCACTGCGAAAAGTGTCGGCCGGCAACAACGACTTGCCGCTGACCATCAGTGCCGATGCGAACACCCGCCACCAGTTCGTCGTTACGGCAATGGACGTGGCCGGTCGCCTCGGTTTCGTGGCGATCCGTATTGCCACGGTCGACGACCCGACCGGCGAGGACGAGGAGTAGGCCCCGGTGGATATGGCCGGGGAAGCGTCGCCTGCCGATACGCGCGTCGTGTATGGCCGGCTGTGGCGCTACGTAACGCCGTACAAGCTTGTTGGGCTCATTGCCGTGGTCGGGATGGCCTCGACGGCGCTGATCGAGGCGGCCCTCGTCTATCTCCTCGAACCGCTTCTCGACCAGGCGCTGGTTGCTCGTAATCTCGAGACGGCACGCTGGCTGCCCGTCACCTTCGTGTCGATCTTCATGCTGCGCGGCCTGTCCGGGTTTGCGACCGAGGCATCGCTCGGCTGGATTGGGCGCAACGTCATCAGCTCGCTGCGGCGCGAAGTGTTTCGCAAGTTCCTGACGCTGCCCACGCGCTTTTTCGATCGCCAGGCGACCGGCCCACTCTTGTCTCGCATGACCTACAACGTCGAGATGGTCGCCGAGTCGGTGACGAGTGTTGTCACGATTGCTATTCGCGACGTGCTCACGGTAGTGGCGGCCTTCGGCGTCATGCTGATCCAGAGTGTCAAGCTGACCGGGTTCGTCGCCATCCTGTTTCCCCTCATTGCGCTCATTGTGCGGGCACTCGGCGTTGCTTTTCGCCGCTACAGTAACCGGATCCAGGACTCGGTTGGCGAGGTTACGCAGGTCACTGAGGAGATCGTTCGCGGCAACTGGGTCGTGAAGGCGTTCGGGGGCTACGACTACGAACGGGAGCGTCTCGATGCTGTGGACGAGAAGAACCGTGCACAGAACCTCAAGCTGATCCGGGTGCGTGCACTGGGGGTCGCGGTCACGCAGGTCGTGTTCGGCTTCGGCGTCGCCCTCGTCATCTTCTTCGCGGCGCGGGAGTCGCTCCAGGGCGAGCTCAGCGCAGGGCAGTTCATCTCCTTCTTCAGTGCCATGATGCTGATGCTGCAACCAATCCGGCGCATCACCAACATCAACGCGACGCTACAACGTGGCGTAGCCGGTGCGCAAAGCCTGTTCTCAGTTCTCGACGAAGACGACGAGCGGGATACGGGTACGCATCGTGCTGATCGGGTCCGGGGCGACGTTGAGTTTCGCGACGTGAGTTTTGCCTACGACGCGGAGCGGGACCGCGTACTCGACGGCGTGTCGGCGCGCGTCGATGCCGGCAAGACACTCGCCGTAGTGGGGCACTCCGGGAGCGGCAAGAGTACGTTGATCAGCCTCTTGCCGCGCTTCTACGATGCAACGGCCGGCACTGTCCTGATCGACGATGTGCCCGTCGAAGACTACGCGCTCGATAACCTGCGTGAGCACATCAGCCTCGTGAGCCAGGATGTCGTGCTGTTTAACGACACGATTGCCAACAACCTTGCGTACGGGCGGCTCGCCGAAAACAGTGATGACGAGATCATAGCGGCGGCCGAAGCCGCACACGTCATGGACTTCGTCAACGAAATGCCCGATGGCCTCGAGACCATGGTCGGTGATCGCGGCGTGCTGCTGTCGGGTGGGCAACGCCAGCGTATCGCTATTGGGCGCGCACTCCTCAAGAACGCGCCAATACTGATTCTCGACGAAGCCACATCGGCGCTGGATACCCGTTCGGAGCGGCGCATCCAGGAGGCGCTTAACGAGCTCATGAAGAACCGCACGACCCTCGTCATCGCCCACCGGCTGTCGACGGTCGAAAGCGCCGACGAGATTATCGTCCTCGATGCCGGTCGCGTTGTCGAAGCCGGGTCCCACGCCGAGCTCCTCGCCGCAAACGGCCACTATGCTGCGCTCTACCGCATGCAGTTCAGCGCGGAGGCGTCCCCGGGCTGATGGGCGATGAGCTCTACGGCTGGCTACATCGCGCGTGGTACGAGCGAGCACCCGGATTCCAGCTACTCACGCCCCTGTCGCTCTTGTACGGCCTCGTTACGGGCTTGCGCCGCCGCCTGTACCGAATCGGTGTTTTTCAGACGTATACGCTGCCGGTGCCGGTCATAGTCGTCGGCAACATCGTTGCCGGTGGGGTCGGTAAGACGCCGGTAACGCTGTTTCTCGTCGAGGCGCTGAAGCGGCGTGGATATACGCCCGGCATTGTGAGCCGCGGCCACGGCCGCGACGACGTTGACGCCCTGGTCGAGGTCAAGGCGGACAGCGACGCCACAGACGCAGGCGATGAACCGCTGCTGCTTGCGCGACGTTCTGGCTGCCCGGTCATCGTGGCGAGCGACCGCGTTGCCGCCGCGCAGGCGCTTGCCGCCAAGGGCGTAGACCTTGTGGTGGCGGATGACGGGCTGCAGCACTACCGGCTCGGACGTGACTACGAGCTGTGCATCGTCGACGGCGAACGTGGGCTCGGCAATGGCTGGCTGATCCCGGCAGGTCCGTTGCGTGAGCGGGCAGGGCGCCTTGCCAGCGTCGACGCGGTGCTCGTGAACGGCGAGGCCCGCCACCCAAGCCTGCGTGCAGTCGACGCACCGTCGTTTCACTACCGGGCAACGACGGCGCTGCGCCTCGACGGCAGCGAAGCGCGGCCGCTGTCAGCATTTTCGGACCAGCCGTTACAGGCAGTCGCGGGCATAGGCAACCCGGCGCGCTTCTTTCGCATGCTCGAATCGTTCGGTCTCGCTATCACGCCGCAGCCGCTGCGTGACCACGCGAGCTTCGATCCGGCATCGTTGAGCGGTGACGAACCGGTCTTGATGACCGAAAAGGATGCAGTCAAGCTGTCGCCGTCGCAGGATGAGCGCCTGTGGTTTGTGCCCGTCGACCTTCAACTCGACGACGCCGCCGCGGCAGCCTTGCTCGACTCGATTGACCAGGCCTGTCGCCGCAAGCTGGAGCAGAAGCATGAGTGACTTCGTCGTTGTGATTCCTGCGCGCTACGCATCGGAGCGCCTGCCGGGTAAACCGCTGCGCGATATCGTGGGCAAGCCGATGATCCTGCATGTGTGCGACCGAGCCCGTGAGTCTGCCGCCGTCGATGTGATCGTAGCCACCGACGATGACAGGATTGCCGCTGCCTGCGAAGACTATGGCGTAACGGTCTGCATGACCGGTGAACAGCACCGCTCCGGCACTGAGCGAATCGCCGAGGTTGCCGACATCATGGACTGGGACGATGCGACGATCGTCGTGAACCTGCAGGGCGACGAGCCCACGATGCCGCCGGCACTCGTCGACCAGTGCGCTGATCTGCTCGGCGAGTCGGACGCCGATATCGCGACGCTGGCGTCGCCGCTGGCGTCGCTCGACGACTACCGCAATCCGAATGTCGTAAAGGTTGTCGTTGACCAGTACGACAATGCGCTGTTCTTCAGTCGTTCACCGATACCGCACGTCCGCAACCAGGCGCTCGAAGACCTGGCCCTGACAACAGCCTTGCACCATCACGGGCTGTACGGCTATCGCTGCGGCGTGCTGCGCACGCTGGTTGCGGCAGATCCCGCCGCGCTGGAACTTCTGGAGCAACTCGAGCAGCTACGCGCACTGTCACTCGGGATGACGATACGGGTCGGGCGTCCGGCGGAGCGTCCCGGCGCCGGTGTTGATACCGAGGATGACCTGGCGCTCGCCGCCGAGGCGCTCGCCGGTCGCGACTGAGCGACGTATGCGAGTCCTTTTGCTGTGCTTGCTGTGGGTGCCGGCGCTCACGTTTGCCCACCCCGAAGACGAATTCTGTGTGCCCGGCGAGGACGGTCTTGACCCGGCGCTATGCGAGGCACTCTCCGAGCTGGACAGTGCTGACCGGGTAGCCACGGACGCCATTCTCGACGCGGCGGGCAATCCGCGCAGCGGCTGGTCGACGTTCGGCCCCTACGTGTCGATCGGAATAGGCCACATCCTGCCGGCCGGTCTCGATCATATCCTGTTTGTGCTGGCGTTGTTCCTGACCTCAACACAGCTACGCGCACTGGTCATCCAGATCAGCACGTTCACAGTAGCGCATACGGTCACGCTCGGGCTTGCAGCGGCGGGCCTGATATCGCCCCCTGCGGCGCTTGTTGAGCCCGTCATTGCCGCGAGTATTGCGTTCGTCGCGGTCGAGAACCTGTTCCTGTCCCGGATGCCGCCATGGCGGCCGCTGGTCGTGTTCCTGTTCGGGCTCGTGCATGGCCTTGGCTTCGCCGGGTTCTTCGGTGAACTCGGCTTGCCGCGCGGGCAGTTCGTGAGCGGCCTTGTCGGATTCAATGTCGGTGTCGAGATCGGCCAGCTGAGCGTCGTGCTCCTGGCCTACGTGGCGGTCAGGCTGCTGCAGCGTTTCTGGCCTGCGGCGAGCTGCGATGCCTGGTACCGGTCCCGGGTCGTGTGGCCACTGTCACTCCTGATTGCCGTGACGGGCCTGTGGTGGGCCGTCGAACGGACCCTCGCGGCGGTGTGAGCCGCCGCGAGGATCGGTGCAAAGGCGGGAAGCGGCCTAGTTGACGGTCTCTTCGACGGAGAAGCCGCGACCCCGGAGCAGCGGTTCGATGCTCGGATCGGCGCCGCGGAAGTTGCGATAGAGCTCATCGGCTTCGCGCAAACCGCCGGCTTCGTAGACCCATTTCTTCAGGCGCCCGGCGACTACGGGATCGAAGATGTCCTCGGCCTCCTTGAAGGCGTTGAAGCCGTCAGCGTCGAGGATCTCCGACCACAGGTAGGCGTAGTAGCCAGCTGAATAACCGCCGGCGAAGATGTGGCTGAAATAGTTGGAGCGGTAGCGAGGTTCGATCTCGTCGATCAGGCCGTAGCCGGTGAGGACCTCACGTTCGAACTCGCGGGCATCCGTGATGTTGGCCGCTTCCTCCGGCGTCAGCATGTGCCAGCGCAGGTCGAGCAGGGAGGCTGCGACGTACTCGGTCGTGTAGAAGCCCTGGTTGTGGTTCGCGGCGGCCTGCAGTCGCTCGACGAGCTCCGTCGGAATGACTTCGCCGGTTTCGTAGTGCGTCGCGTAGATGGCGAGCATCTCGGGTTCCGACGTCCAGTGTTCGAGGATCTGCGCCGGGAATTCGGTGTAGTCCCGCGGGCTGCCGCCGGTGCCGGAAAACGTGGCGTAGTTTGCCTGGGTCATGACGCCGTGGAGCCCGTGGCCGAATTCGTGGAACAGCGTTTCGACCTCGGAGAAGCGCATCAATGTCGGCTGCCCCTCGGGTGGCATGGTCAGGTTGAGATTGTTATAGACGAACGGTCGAATCTCGTTGCCCCTGATGTTGGAGGCGCGCCGGTAGTTCCCCATCCACGCGCCACCGCGCTTGGAATCCCGCGCATACATGTCGAACATGAAGACGCCGAGATGCGAGCCGTCCGCAGCCCGGACCTCGTAGGGCACGACAACGTCGTTCCAGACCGGCGCGTCGATCTGCGTAAACATGATGCCGAACAGTCGGTTCGCCATCTCGAAAGCGCCGGCACGTACCGACTCGAGCTTGAAGTACGGCTTGATGGCGTTTTCGTCGAGGTCGAAGCGCTCTTTCCTGAGCTTCTCCGCGTAGTGCCACCAGTCATGACCCTCGAAGGTCACGTCGTCGCCCATCATTGCCTGCATGTCGGCGCGGTCTTTCTTCGCAGCCTCGAGGCCGGGACGCCAGACGCGCAACAGGAACTCTTCCGCGCTCTGCGGCGTTTTCGCCATGCGCGTCTCGAGCTGGTAGTGCGCGTGTGACTCGTAGCCCATCAGGCGCGCACGCTCGGCACGCAGCTGAGCAATACGGATGGCCAGCGGCCCGTTGTCGGTGTCACCCGATGTCGCTCGTTGGCGGTAGCCGTCGAACATGCGCTTGCGCAGTTCCCTGTTCTCCGACTGGGTCATGAAGGTTTCGTAAACCGAGCGGTCGAGCGTAAGTACCCAGGCGCCCTTGGTGTCGTCCCACAGGTTCGTCTTGAAGTCATCGGCGAGGCCGGCCGTGTCCGCTTCGTCGGTTACTTCGATCGTGAATGCCTTGGTCGACGCCAGCAGGTTCTGGGCAAACTTGGTCGTCAGCGTCGAGAGTTCGGAGTTGATGTCACTGACGCGGGCCTTGCTGTCTTCGTCGAGTGCCGCACCCGCGCGTACGAAGCGACGGTGGGTCAGCTCGAGCAGGCGAGCGTCCTGCTCATCGAGGCCGAGCGACTCCCGCTGCTCGTACACGCTGCGCACGCGTTGCCACAGGGCGTCGTTGAGCGTGATGGCGTCGTTTTCCTTGGAGTAGATCGGCCAGATCTTTGTCTGCAGCTCCTTGAGCGTGTCGTTGAGCTCGGTGCCGGTCAGCGCCGAGAACGTGTAGACGACGCGCTCGAACTCGCGACCTGCCTTTTCCAGCGCAAGGATCGTATTGTCGAAGGTGGGTGCCTCCGGATTCTCCACGATCGCAGCAACTTCCTTGCGGCGCTCGAGCACGCCATGCTTGAACGCCGGCATGAAGTGCTCGTCCCTGATGCGGTCGAAGGGCTGCACGCCGAAGGGCGTGTCCCACTCGTCGAGGAACGGGTTGCCGGCAAGCTCGGCGTCGCTCACCGTGATCTCCGCGGTGGCGCTGTCAGCGTCATCACCGCTCGGCCGAGGTGCAGTGTCGTCGCGACCTCCGCAGGCGGCCAGTGCGGCAGAGGCCAGGCCCGCCAGGACCAGCAATCGTGTATTCATTTCGGTTTCCTGTTGGCATTGGGTTGGACGCCGGGACGCGCGTCCCGGCAGGGCAATGATCGGGATGTTACGTCATCGCAGCCGCGCTGCAAGGCCGCCGATGGACAGAGCAGCGCATATGGCAGCACCGGGCGCTAGAATAGCGTCTGATCGAGAACTTCCAGGGAAACCAATCGGCCATGAGCCAGCCGTCTCGTACCCAATCCATTCTGTTCGTCTGCATGGGCAACATCTGCCGATCGCCGACGGCCGAGGGCGTGTTTCGCGCCGTCGCAGAGGACGCCGGCATTCTGTCAGACCTCGACATCGATTCCGCCGGAACGCACGCCTATCACGTCGGCGAACCGCCGGACCGGCGCTCTCAAGCCGCTGCACAACGCCGTGGTTACGTGCTCGAGCACATACGCGCGCGACGGGTCGCTGCCGATGATTTCGAACGCTTCGACCTGATTCTCGCCATGGACCAGCTCAACCTTGTGACACTGCGTGACGCGACTGACGAGAGCCATCACGACAAGATCCGGCTGTTTCTCGAGTACTCAGACGGCCCCGAACTGGAGGTGCCCGACCCGTACTACGGCGGAGCGACGGGCTTCGAACGCGTGCTCGATCTGATCGAGGACGCATCGCGACGGCTCGTCGCCGAACTCGCAAGACGCTGACCTCGCGGTGCTCCGGCGTCCCTTGAGCGCCGGCAGCCGATCAGCGCGCGCTGCGGCTGCCGGCGACGGGTTACTCTGCTGCCGAGCCGGATGATGTCTCAGGCGACGACGGGCTCGGCTTGTCGCTTGCCGCTGGCGCCTTGTCGTTGTCCGCGGGTCGGGGTGCAGCGCTCGCCGGTTTCTCGCTCGCCTTCGCGGTCGGCTCTGGCTTGGCGGGCTCGAGCGGCTCCCATGGCAGCAGGCCGGCGCTCGGTGCGCTGGCCGCCGGCGGTTTGCCGTTGCTCTTCGGGCTTTCACCATTCGCGCCATCGGATTTCGCGTTGGGCTCAGCCTTGGGCTTGTCCCGGGAGGCGGGCTTTTCGGCGGCAGGCTCGTCCTTCCGTGGAGCGTCCGCCCCGGCTGCTGCCTTCGGCTGCTTGTCGCGTGGTTTGTCGTCTTGTGCAGGCTTCGCTTCTTTCGACTCCGCCGTGTCCTTTTTCGGGGCAGGCGACTTCGGCTTCCTGTCATCCCGCGCCGGCGCTGAATCCTGTTGCTTCGGTTTGTCGCCGCTGGCCTTCGGCTGATCCGACGTCCTGGCGGCATCCGCCGGCGCCTTATCGGCTATGACGGCGTCCTTGCTGGCCGGCGGCCTGGCTGCCGCGTCGGGCTGCTTCGGTGCCGCGTCCGGTTTGCCGCCGTCTTTTCTCGCCGTGTCGTTGTTCCGCGTCTCGGTGGCCGCAGCATCCGTGCGGTCCTGAGAACGCCGCCGCCGCCGGCCACCGCGACTGCGGCGGTTGCGTGACGGCTTCTTCTCGCCAGCCTGATCGGCCTGTGCGCCGTCCGCGGCCTTGCGTTGCTTCGGCTTGTTGTCCTGGCGTTTCGACTCCTGCGCAGCCTTGTCCCGCTTCTGGGTCGTCTTCTTGCTCTTCTTCGCAGTACGACCGCCGGCGCCCTGGCGCTGCTCCTTGCCACGTGAGCGTTGGCCCCCGCGCGAACGCCCGTCGCCGCGAGCCTGCCTGGCACCGCCGCGTCCGCCGCGTCGTCCGCCCGTTGCCTTCTTCTCTTCAGCGGGCGGCTCGTCATCCGAGCTCCCGGAGAACAGACCCATGATGGCCGCAACCAGGCCGGTCTTCTTCGCGGGCGCCGGTTCCGGTTCCGGCTGCTTGCGTTTCGGTGCCGGCGTCGACGGCTTCATGGTCGCGACAGCGGCAGTCTCTGCAGGCGGTCGTTCCTGGATCGACTGCGGGATGATCGGCTCGATCTCCGCTTCCGCCAGCTGGTAGCTCGCGCCGGCGTTTTCCGGCAGTTCGGTCTGGTCGTCGCGCACACGACGGACGTCATAATGCGGCGTCTCTAGTGCCGGGTTCGCAACGAGAAGCACCTGCATGTTGTTGTCGGATTCGAGGTTCTGTACCCAGTCGCGCTTTTCGTTGAGCAGATAGGTCGCAACCTCGACCGGCAGCTGGGCAATAACCTTGGCAGTCCGTTCCTTACGTGCTTCCTCGCCGATGATGCGCAGGATCGCCAGCGCCAGCGACTCGATACTGCGGATCGTGCCGAAACCGGAGCAGCGCGGGCAGGTCAGGTAGCTGGATTCGCCGAGCGAAGGGCGCAGACGCTGGCGCGACATCTCGAGCAGCCCGAAGCGGCTTATCTTGCCGATCTGTACGCGCGCGCGGTCCTGGCGTACGGCCTCACGCAGGCGGTTCTCTACCTCCCGCTGGTTCTTCTGCGGGCCCATGTCGATAAAGTCGATAACGATCAGGCCGCCAAGGTCGCGAATCCTGAGCTGGCGTGCGATCTCGTCCGCTGCTTCGAGATTCGTGTTGAGCGCCGTCGCTTCGATATCACCGCCCTTGGTGGCTCGCGCCGAGTTGATATCGATCGACACCAGGGCCTCGGTGTGGTCGATAACGACGCTGCCGCCCGAAGGCAGGTTGACCGAATGCGCGAACGCCGACTCGATCTGCGATTCGATCTGGAAGCGCGTGAAGAGCGGTACCGTGTCGCTGTAAAGCTTCAGCTTCTTCAGGTTGTGCGGCATGACCTGCTCGACGAACTCGCGCGCCTCGGTATAGGTCGCCTCGTCGTCGATCAGGATCTCGCCGATCTCGTTGGTGAGGTAGTCGCGCAGGGCGCGGACGACGGCGTTACTTTCGCGATAGATCAGGAACGGCGACGGCCGCTCGATAACCTTTGGGTGGAAAAAGGCGCGCCAGACGGCCATCAGGTTCTCGAGGTCCCACTTGAGTTCCTCGGGACTGCGGTCGATGCCGGCGGTTCGGAGGATGACGCTCATGCCCTCGGGCACCTCGATGTCGCCGAGGGACTTGCGAGCCAGATCGCGGTCCTGGCCGACGATGCGACGAGAGACGCCGCCGGACTTGGCTTTGTTGGGTTTGAGGACGATGAAGCGGCCGGCAAGGCTCACATAGGTCGTCAGTGCAGCGCCTTTGTTGCCGCGCTCTTCCTTGTCGATCTGGACGACAATGTCCTGACCTTCGCGCAGGACGTCCTTGATATTGGGTTTACCGCCGCCCTCGTGCGGTTTGACGAAGTACTCGCTGGAAATTTCCTTCAGCGGCAGGAAGCCGTGGCGCTCGGCGCCGTAGTTGACAAAGGCTGCTTCGAGACTGGGCTCGATGCGGGTTATCTTGCCTTTGTAGATGTTGGCTTTCTTGCGTTCGCTGGCGGGCCCCTCAATGTTGAGGTCGTAAAGGCGCTGGCCGTCGACCATCGCCATGCGCAACTCTTCTGCCTGAGTTGCATTGATTAGCATTCTTTTCATGTTGCCCTACTTGGTTCTGGTGGGGCAGCAACGAGGACCGGGGATGGGCTTCGCGAGGGCAGGGCGCCACGCCGGCCGGGCACAGCGTGCCGCCGGTGGCAATGTCGAACAGTCTCTGAACGAGATCCCGAAGGATCAGGCTCTGTACAAGAAGCATTGTCGATTTCCCTGCGGTCGTTCCGCGAGGCGGCGTGCCCGGGTGGGCCGTGCTGCCATCGAAATCAGGTCACGCGATTTGCGGGACCAAAAACTCTATGATGATTGCGTCTCAGCCCGGCCAGCGTGGCCGGCCGTGTCTGGAACGCCCGGATGACCGTCGCCTCAGAGGTAAGGCTCTGTCATGGCGGGCTAATATAGCACAGTACTGACCCCCATCAAGTCATTGATCATGCAAAAAAAGTCACAAGAGTCGGCGGCTTCGGAGCCGATATTGTCAGGGGTTCGCAAGGCACGGATCGATCCGGACTCTGCGGGCCAGCGCATCGACAATTTCCTGATGCGAGAGTTGCCGGGTGTGCCGCGAGGACGCATCTACCGGCTGTTGCGGCGTGGCGAAGTCCGGGTCAACGGTGGTCGAATCCGCGCCGAGTACAAACTCGAGCCCGGTGACGAGGTCAGGATACCGCCGGTTCGCCTGAAAGCCCGGGAGCCGGGGCCGGATGAGAATCGTGCGAAGAAGCTGCTCGACGCCGTGATCTACGAGGACAAGCGCCTGATCGTCATCAACAAGCCGGGTGGCCTGGCAGTGCACGGCGGCAGCGGCGTGAGCCACGGGGTCGTCGAGTTGTTGCGGGCTGCGCGGCCGGACCTCAAAGACGTCGGACTCGTTCATCGCATCGACCGCGAAACCTCCGGCTGCCTCGTTTTGGCGAAACGGCGCAGCGCACTGCGCGAGCTGCATGCGCGTTTCCGCGACGGCGTCGTTGAAAAAAACTACCTCGCGCTGGTCGCCGGCGACTGGCAATTCGGCGATCAGCGTATCGACGCGAGGCTCAAGGTGCGCAATCGTCGCGGCGGTGAGCGCCATGTCATTGTGAGCGACGACGGCAAGGCGGCAGCGACACGGGTTCGGCTCTCGCGTACCTACGGTGTCGCGAGTCTCTTGCAGTGCATGCCCGAGACGGGACGTACCCACCAGATTCGGGTGCATCTTGCCCACGCCGGGCACGCCATTCTTGGTGACGAGCGCTACGGCGATCCGGAACACAACGACGCGGCGAAGCGTGCCGGACTCAGGCGCCTGTTCCTGCACGCGCAGTCGATCGCGTTCCCGGACAACAGTGGCAACGAGCTGCACTTCACAGCACCGCTCGCGCCGGATCTCGAACGTTTCCTGGCTAGCGGGGTTCCGCTCCTGGCCAGTGGACGGCGTCGCCGCCGATAAGCACGCTCAGGCCCGGAGGTAGCCGAGCGTCAGCAGCCGGTCGGCAACCCAGATCATCGGCAGCCCGACGAGCGCGGTCGGGTCATCAGTGCTGACTGATTCGAACAGCACGAATCCGGCGCCTTCGATCTTGAAGCTGCCGGCGCAGTCGTAGGGCTCGTCGAGTTCTAGGTAGGCGTCTGCAAGGCGACGGTCGAACTGGCGGAAGCGAACGGTTGTTACATCCGTGTGCTCGTAGCGGGCCCGGCCCACCGGGTCGAGTATGCAGACGGCGGTCAGGAACTGGACGGTCTTGCCCGACGCCGCGAGCAGCTGCTCGACAGCGCGAGCGTGCGTGCCGGGTTTGCCGAGTACCCTGTCGCCGAGTACGGCGAGCTGGTCTGCACCGATAATCAGTGAGTCACGCGCCGCCGCCGAGACCGTCTCTGCCTTGAGGCGCGCGAGGTGGGTGGCGAGTTCGTTCGGGGGCAGGCCGTCCGGATTGCTTTCGTCGACGTTCGGCGACAGCACTTCGTAGTCATTCAGCAGCCGGTCGAGCAGGCCTCGGCGGTACGGGGACGACGAGGCAAGGCAGATGCTGCCGCTGGATGGATTCTGCATGGTGCGCTGATGCTGGCCGGCTGTCCGGGAAAGTGTACCGGGCATTCCGCCGATGGGCTGATTTTTTCGTTTGCTCAAGGGCTTGCGTGTTTTGACTTCATCGGGGCAGGTCACTATCATGCGCGCGCCATGGTGACGCGGCTTAACTCGCCCGAGACGCCGGACGGGCTCGCGGCACTCGGGCAAGCGATTGATTTTTCGCAGAAAATCGCCGACTTTCCGCGGCTTTGCGAAGCGCTACAGCGGGAATTGGCGGCGCTCGAGACCCGGGACCGGCCGCGGGACTGGGACCAGGGCCTCGTGACCGGAACGGCAGAATTCTGCTACGGCGACGCCGAATCGCGCGATGTCGTGGCACGAGTCGAGGCCTCGGTGGCGGCGCCGCTGCGCTGTCAGCGCTGCCTGAAGGCCTTCGATGTCGAGCTAGACGTGCGTAACGAAGTGCTGCTTGCATTCGATGGCAGGCAACCCCAGCGAGGAGATCTGGAGACCTGGGAGCTCGACGGGTCGCGGTTTCGGCCGCTGGATCTCGTCGATGAAATGCTAGTGATGAGCCTGCCGTTTGCGGCGAAGCACGAGGACGACGAACGCTGTCGTGCAGAGGAAGCGGCATCCGGGGATGCTGACACACAACGCCCTTTCGCCGATTTGAAGGCGCAAATGGCAGCTACGAGGCCGTCTTCGGACGAGCCTGAGGATTGAGCCCGGCTGTGTCCGGGGACACGATTGATACCGGCGTCGAAGCAAATCGTCGCCGCGACAGGAGAGAATACTATGGCTGTTCAGAAGAGTCGCCGCACGCCGTCAACCCGCGGCATGCGTCGTGCACATGACAAGCTCAAGAAGCCTGCCGTGTCGGTAGATCCGACCAGCGGCGAAACCCACCTGCGTCATCGCGTGACGCCCGATGGCTTCTACCGGGGTGAGCAGGTCATTTCTCAGCCCGACATCGACGACGACGAAGAATAGCGCCGCGTAACCCGCGCCGCCCCTGCGGTCGGGTTATTGCCATGGGTAATCGCTCCCGAATAGCGCTCGACGCCATGAGCGGCGACCGCGGTCCCGAGATCGTGGTCAACGCGGCGATTGCGTCACTCGACAAGCATCCGGACCTCGACCTGCTACTGGTCGGCCAGCCAGACGTGCTCGGGCCGCTGGCGGCGGCCTGGCGCGGTCCTGCCGAGCGCCTTTCCGTCGTTGCGGCCAGCGAGGTCGTGTCGATGTCCGAGGCGCCTGCAGATGCACTAAGGCGCAAGAAAGACTCCTCGATGCGCGTCGCGATCAACCTCGTTCGCGACGGCGATGCAATGGCCTGCGTCAGCGCCGGTAATACCGGTGCGCTGATGGCGACGTCGAAGTTCGTCCTCAAGATGCTGCCCGGTATCGACCGGCCGGCAATCCTCGCCGAAATGCCGTCGACCTCCGGTTCCTTTCATATGCTGGATCTCGGCGCCAACTCCACCTGTACGGCCGCGCAGCTGTTCCAGTTCGGGCTCATGGGCTCGATCGTCGCGACTGACGTCAGCGGGATCAGCGCGCCGCGCATTGCGCTCCTCAACATCGGCGAGGAGGACACGAAAGGGAATGACACGGTCAAGGAGGCCGCCGCCATTCTCGACGCCAGTTCGCTCAACTACGTCGGCTATATCGAGGGTAATGAACTCTTCAGCGGTCGCGCCGATGTTGTCGTAAGCGACGGTTTCACCGGCAACATTGCTCTGAAGTCGATGGAAGGGATGGCGTCACTGACGCGTTTCTACCTGAAGCGCGCGTTCACGCGAAGCTGGCTTGCGAAGCTGCAGGCGCTGTTGGCCAGTCCCGTGCTCAAGCAGCTCGCCGTCGACAGCGACGCTCGTCGCTATAACGGAGCGACGCTCATCGGCCTTAATGGTATCGTTATAAAGTCTCACGGCGGTGCCGATGAGTTTGCCTTCCAGCATGCCATCGACACGGCTGTCGTCGAAGTAGAGAACCAGTTGCCGGTGCAGATCGGCAAGCTCCTCCGGAAGGAAGCCGCATGATTTACTCGCGCATAGCCGGCACCGGGCGCTATCTGCCCGAGAAAGTGCTCACCAATTTCGATCTCGAGAAGATGGTCGATACCAGCGACGAGTGGATTCGCACGCGTACCGGGGTCGAGCGACGTCATGTTGCTGCCGACGACCAGGCCGTATCGGACCTGTGCTTCGAAGCGGCGAAACAGGCGATCGACGCTGCCGGCGTCGACGTCAGTGAAATCGACCTCGTCGTCGTTGGCACAACGACGCCCGATACGTTTTTCCCCAACGTCGCCACACTGATCCAGCACCGCCTCGGTATCCCGGCCTGTCCTGCACTCGGGATGGAAGCGGCCTGCACCGGCTTCATCTACGCGTTGTCGACGGCCGACAAGTTCATACGTGCCGGCGAGGCCAAGTGCGCGCTCGTCGTGGGGGCCGAGTGCCTGTCACGGCTTGTCGACTGGACCGATCGCAATACCTGCGTCCTGTTCGGCGACGGCGCGGGCGCCGTCATCCTCAAGGCATCGGACGAAGCGGGGATCATCTCGACACACCTCGGCGCCGACGGCCAGTACCGTGATCTGCTGTATTACCCGTCAGGGCCGTCGCTCAACATCGACAAGGTAGGGCTTCCGCATTCCCGCATCGAGATGACCGGAAACGAAGTCTTCAAGGTGGCGGTCAAGACGCTCGGCAACGTGGCATCCGAAGCGCTCGAGGCCAACGGCGTCGACAAGAGTGATCTCGACTGGCTCGTCCCGCACCAGGCGAACATTCGCATTATCCAGGCAACGGCCAAGCGCCTCGAACTGCCCATGGAAAAGGTCATCATGACCGTGCAGGACCACGGCAATACGTCCGCAGCCTCGGTGCCAATGGCACTCGACGTGGGCGTCCGCGATGGCCGCATCCAGCGTGGTCAGCTCGTGTTGATGGAAGCCTTCGGCGGCGGCTTTACCTGGGGCAGCGTGTTGATGCGCTACTAGCCGGGCCTCGTTCGCGAGGACGGTGCCTACGCGAGTCCTGTCTTACGGGCGTCTCGCTGCGTACGTCGCTTCATGCGCTGGTGCAGCTGCTGGCGCCGCCGATCCAGCCGGTCGCGCCGCACGGCACCGTCAATGCCTCTCTTGTGTTTCTTGTCGAAGTCGTCGCGAAACCGGCAGTAGTCGGCATAAGCATCGACGACGTGCACGAGTTCCCGTGAGGCGAGTTCGAGAATAATCACGTCGTCGAGATAGCCAATGACCGGAATATCGTCAGGCAGGATATCTTCCGGGTCGCCGAAGTAAACGAAGGTTGCGAGGAGCTTGTCGCGGTCCGGAGCGGGCAGCTGCCACTCGGTGTCCAGCAGCATATCGATCATCAGGTCGAGCTGCGGCAGGCGGCTTGCGACGAAGTCGGGGAGGGGCTCGTTGCTGCGAATGTCCGCAAGGACATCGCGGATTGCGTCGATGATCTCCGTCTCGTCAGCGTCGCGGACCGCATCACGAGACCGCTTGAGCGCCTCGCGGAAATAGCGAAGATCCCGGTCCGTCAGTTCAAAACTGAGTCTCAATCCCATAATTAACGCGCCAAGGCGAAATCGGCGCTCACCCTACCCGGGCCTACCGTCAGCGTCAATCGACGGTTTTGGCGGGCCGAATGCGGTAACATCGGCGCCGAAAACAGCGGTTATTACGATGCAAGCGACACTCTACATCGGCAACAAGAATTACTCGTCCTGGTCATTGCGACCGTGGCTGCTTCTCAGGGAGAGCGGCATCGATTTCCGCGAGGAAATGATCAAGCTCGATGTCGACACCACCCGGGATGCGCTCGCGGCGCTCGGCGCTGCAATGCGCGTTCCCGTGCTCGAACTCGACGGCGAACGAATCTGGGATTCGCTCGCCATCATGGAGACGGTGGCGGAACGCTGGCCGGAGAAGGGGCTGTGGCCGGATGACCCGGCAAAGCGCGCTCACGCCCGCGCAATCAGCGCGGAGATGCACTCGGGATTCGACGCGCTCCGCAGCCAGATGCCAATGAACTGCAGGGCCATGGGCCGCAAGGTGACGCTGGGCGACGCGCTTACGGCAGACATCGACCGAGTCTTCGCGATCTGGACGGATTGCTACCATCGCTACGGCGGCGACTGGCTGTTTGGCGAATTCTCGATTGCTGATGCCATGTACGCGCCGGTCGTGCTGCGCTTCCGCACCTATGGCATCAATCTCCCGGAGTCGGCGCTGCACTATCCCGAGCGACTCCTTAAGAGTACGGCAATGCAGGAATGGCTGGCTGCCGCCGAGTGCGAAATCGAGGTCATCGAGGCCGACGAAGTCGGGCAATGATGCGCGCCGTTCTTTTTCTTTGCCTTGCCGCCGCCGGCATTGCCCGCGCGGAGATCTACGAACTGCCGCCGGCGGGGATCGATGTCATCGGGGAAGTGACGACCGTCACCGCGGGCCATGACGACACGCTCGTCGATATTGCTCGCCGCCACGGGCTTGGTTATCACGACATCGTCAGCGCCAACCCGGATGTCAATGTCTGGCTGCCGGGCGAGGGCACCGAGGTGGTTCTGCCTACCCGCTTCGTGCTGCCGCCGGGTCCGCGCAAGGGCATCGTGCTGAATCTTGCCGAGTACCGGATGTACTACTTCCCGGAGCCCCGCGCCGGCGAGGCGGCCTACGTGATGACGTACCCGATCAGTATTGGCCGCATGGACTGGGAAACGCCGCTCGGCATGACCTCGGTCGTCTCGAAAGTGGTCAATCCGTCCTGGTATCCACCGGCGTCGGTGCGCCAGGAGCGTCTCGACGAGGGCCGCACGCCACTGCCGCGAATCGTGCCGCCCGGGCCTGAGAACCCGCTCGGCAGCCGGGCTATTCGACTCGGCCTGCCGGGCTACCTGATTCATGGCACCAACCGGCCGGCCGGCGTCGGCATGCGCGTAACGCATGGCTGTCTCCGGATGTTCCCTGAGGACATCGAGTTCCTGTTCGGTGAGCTTGCCGTCGGCACGCGGGTCCGCATCATGAACGAGCCCGTCAAGGTTGGCTGGGACGGCGACGCGCTCGTGATGGAGGTGCACCCGGCGCTGGAAGAGAAGCCGGCGGTCACGGTCGATGAGCCGGGCGGTGAGGAGACCCTTGCCGAGGTCGAGGCGACCGCTGCCGAAGGCGATGTCCTGGAAACCGAGGCGCCGGCGGAGGTCATCAAGGCGCCGCTGACCTACGCAACCGAGCGTTTCGTGGATGCGACCCGTTCGCGTCGCGGTCGCCTCGATTGGGATGAGGTCGAGACGCTGATCAGTCGTTCCAGCGGTATTCCTGCGGTTGTTGGCGCAGCCGACGTGGAAGTGCCGGTGGAGGACCTTGCTCTCGTCGGGCAGGACGTGGCCCTCGACTGACCGGGCGCCGTCGCGGCGATTGTCCAAAAAAGTGCCGCGACAAGCGCGGCAATCGCCAAAAAAAACGCCGCGACTAGCGCGGCAATCGTCTAAAAAAAACGCCGCGACTAGCGCGGCGTTTAGGACATTCAGGTAAGTCTTCGCTTACTTGGACATCGATTTCTGGAACATCCGCTCCATCGCTTCCTTGTTGGCGTCGCAGCAAGCCTGGGCTTCGCTGGCGGCCGACAGGGCACGGTCAGCAGTGCTCTGTGCATTCGATGCAGCCTGTGCAGCGCGATCGGCGGCAGCACGTGCGGCTTCTGCGGCCGAGGCAGCGGCGGCTGCGTCAGCAGCTGCAGCATCGGCGGTTGCCTTTACTTCATCAAGCGAGGTGCTTGCGCAACCTGATGCCAGGCCGATGGTGAGCAGCAGAGCGCTGACTTTCAATGCAGGTTTGTTCATTTTGAAAAGTTCCCCTGTTAGGTATAAACGGCAGGCGCATTATTTCCCAAATGCCTGATGCCTGCAAACTAATTACAGGGTTTTTCCAGTCGCTGTCGGTATTTGGCGACGCCGGCAAACGACGAAGTCGGCGTGCCGAAGAAAGCGTCGGGCAAGCCGGTCGAATGGTTGGCATGACCGTCGAGCGGAGCAGGGTCACGTCTGCGTGACTCTGCCGGCAACGGTCACCGTGTTGAGGTTTTCCGGCGGCCGGCCGACTGGTCGGTGCGGGCACCTCGCCGGACCCCGGTGAAGCGCCTGCGGCGAGCGGTATGGCCGGCAGCTGCACACGGCTTGCGCCGACCGGATTACTGTATATAATCTCAGGTACTGTGTATCTGTACAGGACCTGCTCAAATGCAAGAACTGACCCCGCGCCAAAGGCAAATTCTCGAACTTATTCAGGATTTTATCGCTGAAACCGGCATGCCGCCTACGCGGGCGGAGATTGCCCGGGAGCTCGGCTTCAAGTCGGCCAACGCTGCCGAGGAGCACCTGAGGGCACTCCAGCGCAAGGGAGTGCTTGACCTCGTGCCCGGTGCATCGCGCGGCATCCAGCTCAAGGATTCACTGCGTGAGCAGATCGGTCTGCCGCTCGTAGGTCGCGTCGCAGCAGGTAATCCGATCCTCGCGGAGGAAAACATCGAGGCACACTATCGCCTCGACCCGGCGCTGTTCGATCCCAAGCCGCATTACCTGCTGCGCGTACACGGCATGAGCATGCGTGATGCCGGCATCCTCGACGGTGATCTCGTCGCCGTGCATCGTACGCCGGAAGTACGCAGCCGGCAGATCATCGTGGCGCGTCTCGACGATGAGGTCACGGTCAAGCGCTATCGCCAGGACGGTCGCGTTGTCTGGCTCCTGCCCGAGAACGAGGAGTTCGAACCCATCGAGGTCGATCTCGCCGAGCAGGCGCTGGTGATCGAGGGTGTCGTCGTTGGCGTCATCCGGGACGGCATGCCGCTGCACTAGTATCGGCAGGCGTTCGGGACGGTAGAGGAGTCATGTCGCGCGATGCATCCAGCCTGGACAGCCTGCTCGAGAATCCGCGAATCTGGCGTGGGCGTAGCCAGGCGCAGACGACACCGGGCATCTCGAGCGGCTACCCCGAGCTGGATCGCCAGCTGCCGGGTGGCGGCTGGCCACGCGATGCACTGACCGAAATACTCGTCGAGCGCTATGGCATTGGCGAGCTTGAGCTGCTGATGCCGGCCATCGCACGCCTGGGACGGGAGCCCGACGTTGCCGCCATTGATGAGCAACCCGGCTGGATCGCCTGGGTGGCGCCACCGTTTCAACCCTACCCGCCGGCACTCGAGCAGTGGCGCATCGATTTGTCGCGACTGTTGATCGTCCGGCCGCGTGATGCCGGCGAAGTGCTGTGGTCGGCAGAGCAGGCCCTGTCGTCGGGTACCTGCGCAGCCGTGCTGCTTTGGCCGGAACAGTGTGATGACCAGGCCGGCCGACGCCTGCAGCTTGCCGCCGAGAAAGGTCAGAGCTGGGCCATTGCGTTTCGACCCATGGCGGCGAGCCGGTCCCCATCGGCAGCGGCGCTGCGTATTGCGCTGGCGGCGACGGCGAGCGGCACGCGCCTGTCCATTCTCAAGAGCCGGGGAGGCCAGCCGGCCGTTCTCGACAACTTCTTCAAGACCGGGGCACCCTGACGTGCCGCGTCCTCGCCGGAAGCCCATACCGACATGGGAGGCTGACCCGACGCCTGCTCCCCGGCAGAAAGCCCTGCTCAAGCGTGCGCCGGAGGAATCCCAGTACCGCCTGCCGCTTGCCGAGACGTCACTGGCCCGGCCGGCGCTACCGGCGCGGGCCAGTCGTCCGGAGCGACTCTGGTTTTGTGTCTACCTGCCGCGACTGCCACTCGAGGCCATGCCGGCGGCATCCACGCCGCGCGTCCTCGTCGAGGATCAGCAGGGCATACACCGGGTGCTCCTGGCGGACCCTGGCGCACTCGCGGCAGGCATCGAGCCGGGCCAGTCGGCCAATGCGGCATTGGCACTCATGCCGGACATCGAGCTCATCGAGCGCAGCCGGATTCGCGAACAACAAACGCTCGAGGCCGTAGCAAACTGGCTGGAGCAGTTCTCGTCCTGTGTGTCGATGGCAGGTGCCGACGTCCTGGTCCTGGAGATTGCAGGCAGCCTGCGGCTGTTTGGCGGGCTCAAGGCGCTGCGACGTCAAGTCGCAGCAGGCCTTGATGCGCAGGGTTATACGGCCGGCCTTGCCATTACGCCGACGCCACTGGGTGCCACCTGGCTGGCCCGGCATGGTCAACGTGCCTGCATTCGTGACAGGGCGAACCTGGTGCCCGTATTGCGCCGCCTGCCGCTTGCCTGTCTCGACTGGCCAGTGGCAACGACGACGGCGCTTGCCGGTATGGGCGTGGAGACCGTTGGTGATTGTTTGCGGTTGCCGCGCGACGGATTCGCACGCCGTTTCGGCAGTGCGCGACTCAGGGAGCTCGACCAGGCCGTGGGCCGCCTGCCGGACCCGCGTACGGCCTGGCGTGCACCGGAAGTCTTTGCGGCGGACTACGAGATGACCGAGGAACAGTCCAGTCGGGACCTGCTGCTGGCGATCGTGGCAGCACTGCTCGAGCAGCAGGAGCGTTTCCTCAAGGCCCGGGAGCAGGGCATACAGCGGTTGAGGCTGTGCTTCTTCCACCTGCGGGCAGCGGCCAGCGTGCTCGAGGTTGGCGGTGCAGAAACCGCGCGGTCAGCCGCGCACTGGCTCGAACTGGTCACGATACGCTTCGAGCAGCTGGCGCTTCCCGAGCCGGTCATTGCCGTACGCCTCGAGAGCGCCGAGGGTCGCCCGCTGAAGCCACGGCCGGCGAGCCTGGCACTCGGCGTTAAGCGTGCAAAGACGCAGAGCTACTCGATGCAGCAGCTCGCGGAACGCCTTGTAGCCCGCATGGGCGAGACGGCTGTGCATGGCGTTACCGCCGTTGCAGACCATCGCCCCGACTATGCCTGGCGCAGGGAGGGCATGCTGGATACCGCGCGATCCGGCGAAGCCGATCCGCTGTTCGTCATGCGGCCGCGCCGGCCGCTGTGGATGTTGCCGGAGCCCAAGCCGCTGGTCGTCAGGGAAGGCTATCCATGGCACGAGGGACCGCTCTGTTTCCTGTCCGGTCCGGAACGGCTGGAGACCGGCTGGTGGGATACGGACGGGATTTCCCGTGATTACTATGAGGCCCGCAGCCCGCGTGGCCGGCGGCTGTGGATCTTCCGGGTCCGGCAGCGCCTCGATGCCGATGCGGGCTGCTGGTACCTGCACGGTTACTTTGGCTAGAGCGTGTCGCTGCTCACTGCCAATACACCCTGATGGTTGCGGTCGACGCTCCGGCGTATGCGGAGCTGCATGCGATCAGTAACTTCACGTTCCTGCGCGGCGCTTCGCATCCCGAGGAGCTGGTCGAGCGTGCCGCCGAGCTGGGTTATCGCGCGCTTGCGCTGACGGACGAGTGTTCTCTCTCCGGCATCGTGCGAGCACACATGGCAGCCAGGGAACGCGATATCAAGCTTGTCGTCGGCGCCGAGTTCCTGCTGGCAAGTGGCCGCAAGCTGGTTGTGCTGGCACAAAACCGCCGCGGCTACGCGGCGCTGTGTGAACTGATCACGATGAGTCGTCGTGCTGCCGACAAGGGGCACTACGTGCCGCTCAGCAGCCGGTCTTTCGATAGCGGTCTGCCCGATTGCCTGGCCCTGTGGGTGCCGGATGCCAACTGTGCGCTCGACGTCGAGGATCACTGGGTGCGCGAAACGTTTCGTGATCGCCTGTGGATCGCCGTGGAGCTACTGGCCGATGGTCGCCAGGCCGAACGCCTGGCCCGGCTCGAGGCCCTGGGGCAGCGACTCAACCTGCCGCTCGTGGCAACCGGGGATGTGCACATGCATGTCCGCCGCCGACGAATCCTGCAGGACACGCTGACCGCTATACGCGAGCGCACGACGATTCACCAGGCGGGCTTCCACCTCTACCCGAACGGCGAGCGACACCTGAGGAATCGCGAGACGCTGGCAACGGTCTATCCATCCGCGTTGCTCGCCGAGACGCTGCGTATTGCCGATGCGATCGACTTTTCACTGGACGAGCTGCGGTATGAGTATCCCGACGAAATCGTGCCGACCGGGGAGACACCGAGCAGTTATCTGCGCAAGCTGACCGAGGCCGGCATGCAGAGGCGCTGGCCCGAGGGCGTGCCATCGCGGGTTATCGAACTCGTCGAGCACGAGCTCGAACTGATCGCCGAGCTCAGGTACGAGCCATACTTCCTGACGGTATACGACATCGTGGCGTTTGCGCGTTCAGAGCGCATTCTCTGCCAGGGCCGCGGTTCGGCCGCCAACTCGGCCGTGTGTTTTTGCTTGGGCATAACCGAGGTTGATCCTGCGCGCATGGCCATGCTCGTCGAACGTTTTATTTCGAAAGAGCGGAACGAGCCGCCCGATATCGACGTCGATTTCGAGCACGAGCGCCGCGAGGAGGTGATCCAGTACATCTATGCAAAGTACGGCCGCGAGCGGGCGGCGCTGGCCGCAACGGTCATCACCTATCGTCCGCGCAGCGCGCTGCGCGATGTCGGCAAGGCGCTGGGGCTCTCTGACCTGCAGATCGAGCGACTGTCGCGGTCGATGCAGTGGTGGGACGGCCAGGAGGTCGACGACAGTCGTATCCTCGAGGCGGGTCTCGATCCGGGCAGTCCTATCGTCAAACGGCTGTTGTTTCTCGTCGGCGAACTCATCGGTTTTCCACGCCATTTGTCGCAGCATGTCGGCGGCTTCGTGATCTCCAACGGTCCGATGTCCGGGCTGGTGCCGATCGAGAACGCGGCCATGCCGGAACGCACGGTCATCCAGTGGGAGAAGAACGATCTCGAGGACCTCGGCCTGCTCAAGGTCGATGTGCTGGGGCTGGGTATGCTGACCGCGATACGCCGGAGCTTTGAGCTGATCCGGCAGTTCGACGACCGCGAGTATTCACTGGCAAGCGTGCCGGCCGAGGACCCGGTCGTGTACGACATGATCTGCGAAGGCGATACGACAGGGGTTTTCCAGATCGAGTCGCGAGCGCAGATGGCCATGCTGCCGAGGCTCAAGCCCCGCTGTTATTACGACCTCGTCATCGAGGTAGCGATCGTTCGTCCCGGGCCTATCCAGGGCAACATGGTGCACCCGTACCTGCGCCGGCGAAACGGCGAAGAGGCGGTCGAGTACCCCAGCGAGGAGGTGAAGGGAGTGCTGCAGCGTACCCTGGGTGTGCCGATATTCCAGGAACAGGTCATGGCACTGGCCGTGGTGGCGGCCGGCTTCACGCCGGGGGAAGCCGATCAGCTGCGCCGCGCAATGGCCGCCTGGAAACGCCGTGGCGGGTTGGGGCCCTTCGAGGACAAGCTGATCGATGGCATGCTGAGGCGCGGCTACAGCGACGAGTTCGCCCGACAGATCTTCCGCCAGATCGAGGGTTTCGGTGACTACGGCTTTCCGGAGTCACACTCGGCGAGTTTTGCTTTGCTCGTGTACGTCTCCTGCTGGCTGAAGTGTCACGAGCCTGCCGCTTTCACCTGTGCACTGCTGAACAGCCAGCCGATGGGGTTCTATTCGCCGTCGCAACTCGTCCAGGACCTCAAGCGGCACGACGTCGAGGTACGCCCGATCGACATCAATGCGAGCGACTGGGAGTCCAGCCTCGAAGCGTGCGCTGACGGCAGCGCCTGCCTGCGCCTCGGCATGCACCTCGTGAAAGGACTGAACGAGGAGGCCGGACGCCTGCTGGTGGAGCGACGCCCGCAAAATGGCGGCTACAGGAGTATCGAGATGCTCGTCGAGACCACGGGGCTTATGCGCCGCGATCTCGACGTGCTCGCGTCTGCAGGGGCCTTGAAGACCATCGCAGGGCACCGGCACCGGGCGCGCTGGGCGGTCAGCGGGGTCGAAAAGCCGCTGCCGTTGCTGGGTGCCGTACAGGGCTACGAGGCAGCGCCGCTGTTGAAGCAACCTGCCGAAGGCCAGGACATTGTGGCCGACTACCAGTCGACCGGGCTGTCGCTCGAGCGGCATCCGGTAGCGTTACTCCGGCAACGCCTCGACCGGTACCGCTACTGTCCGGCCGCCGAGCTACCGGGTCTCGCCAACGGCGAGCCGATCGCCGTGGCCGGGCTCGTGATTACCAAGCAGCGCCCGGGTACAGCCAGCGGGGTCACGTTCGTGACGCTCGAGGATGAATCCGGGCATATCAACCTGGTGGTCTGGAAGACGCTGGCTGAGCGCTTTAGGGCGCCATTGCTGAATGCCCGGCTAATGGGGGTACGCGGTGAGCTGCAGATCGAGGGATCGGTTATCCACGTTGTCGCGCGCGAGCTTGTCGACCACTCCGATATGTTGGGCACGCTCTTGGTGCGTTCCCGGGACTTCCGTTAGGGCCGCGGTCGGCGCCGACAGCGACTACACTAATTCGTCGTCGAGATTGAAGTTGTAGGTGCTGTCGATTTCGCGCATCGCGTCGCGCTTCTCTCTGAGCTCCTCAAGACGCTTGCGGACACGACGCTGATGATCAACGTCGTCCTCAGGTGTCTTGTCGAGCTTCTTGACGAGTGCCTCGATATTCAGCTCGAGGGTCTGCACGTCGTCAACAGCATCGTCCTCGATGTCGGCTACGACGTTGTCGTCACTACTGTCTTTGAAGTCGTCTTCGACTTCGCTCTTTGCGTCACTGAATTCACTCATAGCGTTTCGTCCCGGACAACAAACCACATCCATAGATAACGGCCGAAACGGCCGGAACTGTTGGTTGTATACCCCGAAAAAATGGCACCTGCAAGGCACGAATCGAGGCGTAAGCACTATGTTTCACGGTGACTTTGCAAAACAGTGAACTGCGTCAATATTGACGCACTCGCGGTCTGCCGGGCGAACAGAGCGTCAAATGATGAGGTTGTTGATCTCGAAGATCGGCAGGAGGATGGCAAAAACGATCATAAGTACGACGAAACCCATGACGACCACGAGCAGCGGCTGCAGGATGCCGAGCAGGGTGGCGATAAGGCCATCGACTTCGCGCTCCATGCCGGCGGCGGAACGCGCGAGCATCTCCTCGAGGCGGCCGCTCGCTTCGCCACTCGAGATCATGTGCATTGTCATAGGCGGGAACAGCTTGCTCTGGCCGAGGGAGCGGGCAATGGATGCGCCTTCACGAACGCGGTGCGATGCCTCGAGAACCGCTTCGCGCATTGGCAGGTTCTCGATGACCTCGGCCGAAATCTTCATGCCTTCGAGGATCGGTACACCACTGCCGGCCAGGATGCTGAAGGTCCGCGTGAAGCGTGCCGTGTTGATGCCGCGCGTCAGCTTTGCCGTCAGTGGCAGGCTCAGCAGAATACGGTGGAAACGGCGTTTCGGGCCTTCGCGACGCAGGAGTCGGTTTACGCCGAAAGCGATAGCGGCAATGCCGATCAGGAGCGCCGGCCAGTAGTCGCGCAGGAAATCGCTGACGGAAATCAGCCCGCGGGTCAGCGCGGGCAACTCGGCGGCCGTGTTCTCGAACACGCCGACGATCTTGGGTACGACCGTTGCAAGCATGAAGGCAATGATGCCGATGGCGAACGTGATGAGCGCCGCGGGATAGATCATCGCGTTGGACACGCGCTGCCGAAGCTCCTGGCGGGCTTCGGTATAGTCCGCGAGGCGTTCGAGCACGACGTCGAGATGGCCGGACTGCTCGCCGGCTGCAACGGTGGCCCGGTATAGATCGGGAAACGCCTGCGGAAACTCGCCGAGGCCACCGGCAAGCGTATGACCTTCCATGACCTTGCTGCGGACACCAAGCAGGATGCTCTTGGTGCGCGGCGTGTCGTTCTGTTGTGACACCGCGAGCAGCGCTTCCTCGAGCGGCATGCCGGATTGCGACAGGGACGCAAGTTGCCGGGTCACGAGCGCCAGTTCGGCGGCTGACATGCCGCGGCGCAGGCTGACAGAGCCTTTGCTCTTTGCGGATTTCTCGGCAACTTCGTTGACGGCGACCGGGACAAGATTGCGCTCGCGCAGTAGCTGGCGAACGTGCTTTGCCGTATCGCCTTCGATCAGCCCCTTGGATTGTTTGCCGGCACGATCGAGCGCCGAGTATTCGAACGCGCCCACGGCCGTCTCAGTCCTCGCGGGTCACGCGCAGCACTTCCTCGAGTGTCGTCGTGCCCTCGAGTACCCGCCGGCGTCCGTCGGCGCGAATACTCGGCGTCTTGAGGCGCGCCTGGCGCTCGAGGTCCTGCTCCGACACCCCGTTATGCACCATGCTGCGCATGGTTTCATCGACCACGATCAGTTCGTAAATGCCGGTGCGGCCGACGAACCCGCCCCCGGGCCCTTCGCCCGGGCGATATAGCGTCGGCGGCTTGTCCGCGTCGATGCCGAGCACGTTGCACTCGTACTCACTCGCCGTGTAAGGCACCTTGGTCTCGTCGTCGAGCACGCGGACGAGCCGCTGTGCAAGCACGCCAATCAGGCTCGACGACAGGAGGAAGGGTTCCACGCCCATGTCGCGGAGCCGGGTCACGGCACCAGCCGCCGTATTGGTATGCAGCGTCGACAGGACGAGGTGACCGGTCAGGCTGGCCTGTACCGCAATCTCGGCGGTTTCGAGGTCGCGAATCTCACCCACCATCACGACATCAGGGTCCTGGCGCAGGATCGCGCGGAGCCCGCGCGCAAAGGTCATCTCGACCTTGGTATTTACCTGTGTCTGGCCGATTCCGTCGATGAAGTACTCGATCGGGTCCTCGACGGTCATGATGTTGCGGCTGTTGTCGTTGATCCGCTCGAGCGCCGCGTAAAGTGTCGTGGTCTTACCGGAACCGGTCGGCCCGGTCACGAGGATGATCCCGTGCGGCTTGTGGATCAGCGAGTCCATGGCGTCCATTGTCGTCGACTCCATGCCCAGCGACGCGAGGTCGAGACGCCCGGCCTGCTTGTCGAGCAGACGCAGGACGACACGTTCGCCGTGACCGGAGGGCAGGGTGGAGACGCGGACGTCGACGGCGCGACCGGCGATCCGGAGCGAGATGCGGCCGTCCTGCGGCAGCCGCTTCTCGGCAATGTCGAGCTTCGACATGACCTTGATGCGTGACACGACCAGCGGCGCAAGGGCGCGTCGGGTCGTCAGGATCTCGCGCAGCACACCGTCGACCCGGAAGCGGACGCCGAGACGATTCTCGTAGGTTTCGATGTGCACGTCCGAGGCGTTTTCCTTGATGGCCTCGGTCAGTACGGCGTTAATGAAGCGGATGATCGGCGCATCATCATCGCTCTCGAGGAGGTCGGACGGCTCCAGTTCCTGTGCCACCTGCGTCAGGTCGAACTCGTCGTCCAGCCCGTCGACCATTTGCATGGCCCGCTGCGAGCCCTGTTCGTAGTAGGCCTGGAGCAGCGCGTCGAATTCCTCGCTGCTGACCCGGGTCAGCGTCAGGGGCATGCCGGCGTGCCGGCGCACCTCGGCAATACTGGTGGGTGACGCACCGTCTCGAAACACCGTGTCGGCCAGTCCGTCGTCGAGGCTTCGAATCAGTACGCCATGTCGCTTCGCGAATGCGAAGGACAGCGGTGCAGGTGTCTCCGCGGCGGCGTCAGCCACGTCAGCCACGTCCGCCACGGGCAGGTCTGCAATGTCGAGAAGCTCCGGATCGGTCGCCATCGTGTCTCTACTCCCCGCCGTCCCCGGCGGCATTGTCCGTTTCCTCGAGGCCGGCCTCAGGCATGTTGGAGACCTCGTCGAGCGGCGGCAGGTTGCGGCGCTCGAGGCTCGGCATGAGCTGGACCTTGTCGCCACGCTGGCCCTCGAGAATATCCTGGATATTGCGATACTTCGCATTGGTTTCCACGGCAATGCTCTTCGCGTCGCGCAGGATCTTCGGTCGCAGGAAGACCAGCAGGTTGGTCTTGACGGCGTCTGTCCGGCGGGCGCGGAACAACGCGCCGAGTACAGGGATACTGCCGAGCACGGGAACCCGTTGCTGACTCTCGCGGAGCTGGTCCTCGATCAGACCGCCCAGCACGAGAATCTGGCCATCGTCGACAATCACCGTGGTCTCGATGATGCGCTGGTTGGTGATCAGGTCGACGGCGCCCTGCGACGACTGCGCGATGCTCGAGATTTCCTGGCGAATATCGAGCAGCAGTGAATTGCTGTCGTTGATCTGCGGCGTAATGATGAGCTCAACGCCGACCTGCTGACGCTGCACCGTCTGGAAGGGGTTGACGGCGCCAACGTTGCCGCCGCCCGTGTTGGTGAACGAGCCCGTGACAAAGGGCACTTCCTGACCGACGTTGAGTGTAGCCTCCTCGTTGTCGGTCGTGACCACCGACGGTGTCGACAGGATGTTCGTGTCGGCGTCACCCTGCAAGGCGCGAAGTACGGCCGCGAAACTGACGCCGGTATCGCTCAGGCGGCCGACACCCGCGGTAATACCTTCACCCAGCAGGCCGATCGCGGCGGCCTCGTTACCCTCGCCGCCACCCGCCGCGGCCGCGCCCAGCTGGATGACGCCGGGACCGAAGTCCGGAAAGTTGGTTGCGCTGATGGGTGTGTTGCTGCCCTGGCCTTCGATTGCCCAGGTGATACCGAGCTCGGCAGTGCGGTCGGCGATGACCTCGACAATGATGGCCTCGACGAGGACCTGGGCGCGGCGAATATCCAGCTTGTCGACGACGGTCATCATCGAGCGCATGACCTTGGGCGGGGCATTCATGATGATCGCGTTGGTCTGCGTGTCGGCCCACACGGTGATCGCCTGGTTATTCGGACCGCCGGCAGCGGCCTGACCTGCGGCACCGCCCGGGGCGCCACCAACCTGGCCCGCGTATTGCTGCTGCAGCTTGGTCGAAAGCTCTTCGGCATCGGCATAGCGCAGGTAGCGGACCTGCGTATCGCCGCCTTGTTCGAGCGGCGTGTCGAGATGCGCGACGAGTGTACGAAGCCTGAGCCGCGAGTTCTTGTCGCCGCCAATCAGGACGCTGTTGGTGCGGGCATCGGCGACGAGGCTGGTGGACGACGGCGCCGCGTCGGCGCGCGGCGCCTGCGTCAGCGCCGTCAGCACTCGAACGACCTCGGTTGCCGAGGCGTGCACGAGCGGCACAACCTCGACGTCATCATCGCTCGACTGGTCGATGCGACGGATGATGCTCATGAGCCGGCTGACGTTGCCGGCGCGGTCCGAGACGATCAGGATGTTCGAGCCCTGGTGGGCCACCATGTGGCCGTACTGGGGAACGAGCGGCCTCAGGATGGGTACGAGCGCCGTGGCGCCGACGTTTTCGAGCTGGATGACCTGTGTGACGACGTCGTCGTAGCCCTCGGCGCCGCCGCTGCCGATCGGTCCGCCGTACTGGCGTGCCGACGCATTCGGGATGATCTTGATGACGTCGCCGCTCTTGACGGCCACGAGCTGGTGAACTTCGAGGATGGACAGGAAGGCTTCGTAAAACGCATCGGGCGACATGGGCGTCGACGACAGCATCGTAACGTTCTGCGCGTTGACGCGCGGATCAATAATGTAATTATCGCGCGTGACTGCGCTGACAGCCTCGACGATCTCGCGGATGTCGGCTTCCTTGAAGTTCGGCGTGATCGTGGTCTGTTGCGCGAAGCTGGCAAGCGACAGCAGCAGCGTGCTGGCGGCAATGGCGATGCGTCGTCCATGAGTCTTGTGGGTATTCACTTTCATTCCGTGTCTTCACCGTCCATTTGGAGTTGGCTCGTGCTGAGTACCAGTGTCTGCTGCTGGTTGTCGCGGTCAACGGTGACCGATACCTGGTCTGCATTGCCGAGCGACTGGAAAATTTGCATGGCCTGCGTGGGATCCGTCAGTGACTGCCCGTCAATCTCGCGGATGAGGTCGCCGGGACGCAGTCCCAGTGCGGCAAACTGCCGCCGGTCACGTCCCGGATATACGCGATAGCCCATTTGCTGGCCGTTGACGAAATACGGCGTCGGCCGGATCACGTCGGCAAGCCGCGCTACGTTTTTCGCGACGACCGACTGGATGCTCTGATCGTTACTCGCGGGGCGCTGCGGTGCCCGCCGGACGGTACGGCGTGCGGCAGGACGGGGCTTGGCGAATTCCGCCGGCAGCACGAGATTGGTCAGCGTACCGTTTTCGTTGAGAACGACCCGCTCGACGTAGACGGCGTGCAGTGACGTGCCGTTCGTCACCGTGTCGCCGATCTGATAGGTCTTCTCGTCCTTGTTCGCGTCTTCAATGATCGCGGCGGATAGCTCTGGCGTCGTCGATGCGACGATACCCTTGAGCGTGAGGTTCTGGCGCGTTTCCGGCAGGTCCTCGAGCTCCTCGGGCACTGCCAGTGCCTCCGCCTCGGCAGGCTCTTCGCTGGCTTCGCCGAACAGGTGCACATTCGCGATGGCCTGCACGTCGAATCCCGCACCGCTGGACTGTCCCGGCGACGGTTGTGCGCCCTGCGGAATCGCCACGGGGTCGCCCGCCGGCGGCGCAGGAATAAGGGCCCAGCCAATGGTCGCGAGCTGCCAGCCGATGATGACGACGAGCAGGAGGCTGACCCAGCCGGGCAACAGGGCGTTGGCGGCGGCGAGCGTGCGCGGCCCGTCGAGGCTGACGAGATCCGACCATTTTGCGGTTGTGGACATGAGGTCGTACGAAACTGCTTTGAATACAGCCACTTTAAACGTGGGTGAGCGATGATAAGGGTTCGAGGATTTGGCTCACAAGCGCCAATCCGGAGCATTTCTACCCCGGAAGCGGCCGAGGCTGGCGTCGCAGCGCCTAAGTCATTGGAAACGCGAGAATTTTGGTTTTTACGGTCGGTGGGCTGAAATCCGCGGGGTGCGTCCCTATATAATGGGTCAGCCGGCGGTCCCGTGCCGCAACGCGAGCGTCCGGCCCCACCGTATCCACCTAAGACAACGGGAACGATGAGCGAACGTCCTGACAACACTGACGATCATGGTCACTTCGATCTCGCCATCGAGGAGGCCAAACCACGCATCAAGGAACCGCCCCTGTATCGGGTGGTCCTTATTAATGACGACTACACGCCGATGGAATTCGTCGTCGATATCCTGCAATCCGTGTTCGGCATGGAGCGCACGCGCGCTACGCAGGTCATGCTCGAGGTACATACCAAGGGCAAGGGCGTGTGCGGTGTCTATAACTTCGAAATTGCGGAGACCAAGGTGGCCCAGGTAATGGGTATCGCCAAACAGCACCAGCATCCGCTGTTGTGCACGATGGAAGAATCCTGACCGGAGACGATAAACCACATGCTATCGAGTGAACTCGAGTTCTGCCTGAACGAAGCATTCCAGCGAGCCCGTGACCAGCGTCACGAGTTCATGACGGTCGAGCACCTGTTGCTGGCCCTCCTGGATATCCCGCGCGTCCACGAGATCCTTAAGGCCTGCAACGGCAATATTCCGGAACTGAGGCGTCAGCTGTCCGAGTTCATCGACGAGCAGACGCCGCTGTTGCCCGAAGGTGACGACAATGACGTGCAGCCGACCCTGGGTTTCCAGCGCGTGTTGCAGCGTGCCGTATTCCACGTCCAGTCCAGCGGCAAGCAGGAAGTCTCGGGCAGCAACGTACTGGTCGCGATCTTCAGCGAGAAGCAGTCGCAGGCGGTGTATCTCCTGGGCCTGCAGGACATTACCCGTCTCGACGTCGTCAACTACATCTCGCACGGCCTGCCGCAGGTGCCGGGCGAGAGTAGCGAGGAAGAGACCGAGGCATCTGCCGAACACGAAACGGAAGTCGAGGAAACACCGCTCGAGCGTTTTGCGACTAATCTCAACGCCGAGGCCGAGGCCGGCAAGATCGATCCGCTGATCGGACGGGAGCTCGAGATCGAGCGGACCGTGCAGATTCTGTGCAGGCGGCGCAAGAACAACCCGCTGTACGTTGGTGATGCGGGCGTCGGCAAGACGGCGCTTGCGGAAGGCCTCGCACGCATGATCGTCGAGGAGCGCGTGCCGGAGGTTCTGCGCGATAGCACGATCTATGCGCTGGACATGGGCACCCTGATTGCGGGCACCAAGTACCGCGGCGACTTCGAGAAGCGTCTCAAGGGGGTACTCAAGGAAGTGAAGGATGATCCGGGTGCGATTCTCTTCATCGACGAGATTCACACGGTGATTGGCGCCGGCGCGGCGTCAGGCGGCGTCATGGACGCGAGCAACCTGATCAAGCCGGCACTGGCAAGCGGCGAGATTCGCTGCATCGGCTCCACGACCTACGAGGAATACCGCGGCATCTTCGAGAAAGACCACGCGCTGGCCCGACGTTTCCAGAAGATCGACGTCCCCGAACCGACGATTCCCGAAACCATCGAGATCCTGAAGGGCCTGAAGAGCCGTTTCGAGGAGCATCATGCCGTCAAGTATGACGACGCGGCGCTGGTCGCGGCGGCCGAGCTGGCGGCGAAGCATCTCAACGACCGCCGTCTGCCGGATAAGGCGATCGACGTTATTGACGAGGCTGGAGCCAATCTTCGCCTGCGGCCCGCAGGAGAACGTGAGCAGCGAGTTACGGTGGAGCATGTCGAGGCGATCATTGCCAAGATGGCGAGGATCCCGGCCAAGAGCGTGTCTGCGTCGGACCGCGATACGCTGCGGACGCTGGAGCGCGATCTCAAGCTCGTCATCTTCGGCCAGGACGCCGCGATTTCCGCGCTGGGCTCGGCCATCAAGATGTCGCGATCGGGCCTGCGCGAGGAAGACAAGCCAATTGGCAGCTTCCTGTTTGCAGGGCCAACGGGTGTCGGCAAGACCGAGGTGACCCGTCAGCTTGCCCTGCAAATGGGCGTCGAGTTGATTCGCTTCGACATGTCCGAGTACATGGAGCGTCACACTGTGTCACGCCTGATCGGTGCGCCGCCGGGCTACGTCGGCTTCGACCAGGGCGGCCTGCTGACGGAAGCGGTGACGAAGAATCCGCATGCTGTCGTGCTGCTCGATGAAATCGAGAAAGCGCATCCCGAGGTCTTCAACCTGCTGCTGCAGGTCATGGACCATGGCACTCTCACCGACAACAACGGCCGCAAGGCAGACTTCCGCAACGTCATCCTTGTCATGACCACTAACGCCGGCGCGCAGGAGATGAGCCGTGCGTCGATCGGCTTCACGACCCAGGATCACAGTTCCGACGGCATGGCGGTGATCCGGAAGACCTTCTCTCCGGAGTTCCGTAACCGTCTCGATGCGATCATCCAGTTCGGTTCGCTCGACATCGATTCGGTCAAGCGCGTCGTCGACAAGCTGATTGTCGAGCTCGAGGTCAAGCTCGGCTCGAACGACGTGACGATCGAGCTCGATGACACGGCGCGGAACTGGATTGCCGAGCGCGGCTACGATCCGAAGATGGGCGCAAGACCGATGGCACGTCTGATTTCCGAGAAGATCAAGCGGCCATTAGCTGAGGAGCTCTTGTTTGGTGCACTGGCCGACGGTGGCCACGTTCGTGTGAGCGTCGACGAAAACGATGATCTTGCCCTGAAGGCCGAACCGGCCGTCAAGGAGCTTGAGCACCTGGAGGAAGAGGACTAGGCAGTCCCCGGGGCAGCCTGCCGGTGTGGCCGGCGGGCTGTCGCTACCTAGCGGCCGCGATAGACGATACGGCCCTTGCTGAGGTCGTACGGCGTGAGTTCGACCGTGACCTTGTCGCCGGTCAATATACGAATGTAGTTCTTGCGCATCTTCCCTGAGATGTGTGCTGTAACTACATGACCATTCTCGAGTTCAACCCGGAACGTCGTATTGGGGAGGGTTTCGGTGACCACACCCTCCATCTGGATGGCTTCTTCTTTCGCCAAAATCATCAAGTCCTGAGACGCTGAAGGCCCGGGATTGTGCAGAAAGCGCCGGGGCATTGCAATGCGCAGTTGTGCGATTCAGGCAAGCGTTTTCGCCTCCAGCAGAGCCGTCGGCCAGCCTGTAAATCGCTCGGCGGGTTGCGTGTTTTTGACGACGCAGTCAACGAATGCCGTGCGCGGCATCAGTTCGGCACCGAGCCTCAGGAGGTGCGATGACGCCACCTGGCAATCAATGATCGGGAATGCCTCGGCCGACAGCAGGCGGGCCAGCGCCTTAAGCGCGATTTTCGAGCCGCCGCTAGCGCTGCTGAACATCGACTCGGCGAAGAACACCCGGCCAATGGCGACACCGTACAGTCCCCCGACGAGCTCCTGATCGTTGTCCCAGACTTCGACCGAATGGGCGTAGCCCGCATCGTGAAGCCTCGTGTAGGCAGCGATCATCTCCGCGGTGATCCACGTGCCGGGCTGATCCGGTCGCGGTGCCGCGCAGGCGCGAATAACGCGGTCGAATGCCCGGTTGAAACTCACCGTGGCCGTGCTGTTCTTCAGGCTGCGTCGAAAGCGTCTGCTCAGGTGACAGGCATCGGGCTTGAGGACGCAGCGAGGATCGGGTGACCACCAGAGTATCGGCTGGCCTGAGTCGTACCAGGGGAAGATGCCGCGCGTGTAGGCTGCGACCAGCCGCTCTACCGACAGGTCACCGCCGGCGGCGAGGAGTCCGTCGGGCTCGACGAGGGCGCGGTCGACCGGCGGAAAGGCCGCCGGCGGGTCCGCAGGCGTTAGCCACGCAATGCGGTTACTGGTCACCGGGGTCCTGTGCCGGGCCGGCCTTGAACGGGGTTCGCCGGTCAATCGTGTCGATATAGCTGTCGACGTGACGGGACTCCTCGTCGAGGTAGTCACTGATCGCCGAGAAGAACTCGGGCTGGACCAGCCAGTGCGCCGACCACGTGCTCGCCGGTTCGAAGCCGCGACTGACCTTGTGCTCACCCTGCGTTCCAGGCTCGAAGAGTTCGAGCCCGCGTTCAATGCAGTAGTCGATGCCCTGGTAATAGCAGGTCTCGAAGTGCAGGGCATTGATGTGCTCATCGGCACCCCAGTAGCGGCCGTACAGGGCGCGGTCGCTTTCAAAGAATACGGCCGCGGCGACCATGCGCTCATCCCGAAAGCCGGCGATTACCAGAAGGTTGTCCGGCTGCGAGGCGCGAATCGAGCGAAAAAAGTCCAGGTCGTAGTAGGGCATTGATCCACGACGCATGAAGGTAATGCTGATCAGGCGGTAGACCTCGTCGAGCAGTGCGTCGTCGAGGTCGTTGCCGTGCAGGCGCCGGTACTCGATGCCGGCCTCGGCAACGTGACGCCTGTCGCGGCGCGCCTTCTTGCGCTTCCTGGCGCTGAAGGTCTCGAGGAAGTCGTCAAAGCTCCTGTAGCCGCGGTTATGCCAGTGGAACTGACAGTCCTTGCGCCGCCTGAGGCCGGCCTCCTCGAAGATCGAGAGTTCGCTCTCGAGCGGAAATAGCACGTGCAGTGAGGATGCGCCGGACTTGCCGGCGAGCAGGATAGCGGCGTTGACCAGTGCGGACGCGGCCTCCGTGTCGTCCGGGTCAGCCAGTAACAGTCGCCGACTGGGTGCCGGCGTGAACGGCACGGCAGACACGAGTTTTGGGTAGTAGGGGAGCCCGGCACGGCGGTAGGCATCGGCCCATGCCCAGTCGAAGACAAACTCGCCCCAGGAATGGCTCTTCGCGTAGAGCGGCATGGCGGCGCGCAGGCGGCCCGCCTCGAACATCCCGAGGTGCCTCGGCTGCCAGCCGGTCTCGGGACTGACGCAGCCCGTGCCTTCCGCGGCCGCCAAAAAGTCGTGACGCAGGAACGGGTAGTCGTCACCGGCTACCCGGTTCCAGTCGTCTGCGTCGATATCGGCGATGCTGCCGTGGACGGCGACCTCCATACGACCGCTGGCGTCCGTAACTATGCCGCGTCGTCCTCGACGTCGTTGCCCACGGATTCGAGGGCATCGAGGTACTTCTCGGCATCGAGCGCGGCCATGCAGCCTGCGCCTGCCGACGTGATTGCCTGGCGGTAGACCTGGTCGGCGACATCGCCGGCGGCGAAGACGCCCGGGACGCTCGTTGCCGTTGCATCGCCGTCGAGGCCCGCCTTGACGACGATATAGTCGTTGTTCATCTCGAGCTGGCCCTTGAACAGTCCGGTGTTTGGACTGTGGCCAATAGCGATAAAGACGCCCGCAAGATCGAGATCGTCGGTGGCCGCTGCGTCGCTGGTGCTGCGAATCCGCAGGCCCGTAACGCCGGCGTCGTCGCCGAGCACTTCGTCGACCACGTTGTCCCAGCGAATCTCGACGTTGCCGCTATCCGCTTTCTCGAACAGCCGGTCCTGCAGGATCTTTTCAGCGCGCAGCTCATCGCGGCGATGAACGAGCGTCACTTTCGAGGCAATGTTCGACAGGTACAGTGCCTCTTCGACGGCCGTGTTGCCGCCGCCAACCACGGCAACGTCCTTGCCCCGGTAGAAGAAGCCGTCGCAGGTCGCACAGGCCGATACGCCCTTGCCCTTGAAAGCGTCCTCCGAGGCGAGGCCCAGGTACTTGGCGGTTGCGCCCGTCGAAATAATCAGTGCGTCGCAGGTGTATTCGCCGTAGTCGCCCGTCAGCCGGAACGGTCGCGTCGACAGGTCGGCCGTGTGGATGTGGTCGTTGATGATTTCGGTGTCGTAGTTTTCGGCGTGACGAAGCATACGCTGCATGAGTTCGGGACCCTGCAGTCCGTCAGGATCGCCGGGCCAGTTGTCGACGTCGGTGGTTGTCATGAGCTGACCGCCCTGTTCGACGCCCGTCACCATGACGGGATTGAGATTGGCACGCGCGGCATAGACCGCGGCTGAGTATCCGGCGGGCCCTGAGCCCAGGATCAGCACGCGGCAATGTTTCGGATCACTCATGTATACTTCGTCCTTGCGTTTGGGGGCGGTTCAGCTTGCGGGAACTAGCCTTATAGCCTGTGCATCTGGCGCGCACGGGACCACGAGAAATGAAGGTTGTCTTAACGGAATCAAGGCCCGGAACGCCTGCCGTGACCCTGTGTGTCCTGCTCAGGCGTCGTAGTGTAGGCGAATCGGCGGCGTACGGCACCCGTTTGGTCAATCGGCCGGCTGCGGTGTCATCTCGCTACCTGGGTGCCTCGAGGCTACGCCGACTTGCACGGCAGCGTCATCCAATAAAAGTATAATATTCAGTAATCTATACGTATTTATTGAAGTAGATTAGACATGGCGAGAGCCCGAAAAACCGCTGAACCCGCTGCGACCCTGTCGCCACCCGTCAACCGAGCGTTGCGGGAGGGTGCGCTGATCGTCTTTGGTGCACTGGCGCTGGTGCTGTGGTTTGCGCTGTTTACCTATAGCCCTGACGACCCGGGCTTCTCGCGTGCGACATCGGGGGGTGCGGTCGCCAACGGTGTTGGCCGTGCAGGCGCCATGGTGGCTGACTTCCTGTTCAATTTCTTCGGTCTGCCGGCCTACCTGTTCACGGTAATGGTGTTCTATCTCGGCTGGATGCTGTACCGGGAACAGAAGACGCGACAGCCGATTACCCGCACGGACTTCGCACTGCGCTTCGGCGGCTTCCTCTTAACGTTGCTGACGAGCTGCGCGCTCGCAACCCTGCACTTCTCGCCGGTCGGCTTCAACGAGACGGCAGGCGGTATTCTCGGCCAGGTCGTTGGCCGCGGACTCGCAGCGGTCATGAAGCCGCTCGGTGCGACCGTGCTGCTGTTTTTCACCTGGGTGGCCGCCATTTCACTGTTCCTCGGCATTTCCTGGTTCGCCGTTATGGACGGAATCGGGCGCGCCTGCCTCAACGCCTTCGAGCTTGCCCTCGCGCGTTTCGTGGCGTGGCGCGACAGCGCTCGCGATCGACGCGAGCTCAAACGGCAGCAGGCCCTTCGCCAGGACGTGCTCGAGGTCGAGAAGAAGCGCAAAGCCGTCAAGTCCAGGCCGCGGATCGAGCCGGTGCTGGCAACGCTCGAACCAAGTACGCGTGCCGAAAAGGAACGGCAGGTGCCGCTGTTCGAGCCGCCGGCAGCAGGCACGCTGCCGCCGCTCGCACTGCTTGATGATCCGCCGGGAACCCACAAGGGCTACTCCACCGAGACCCTCGAGGCAATGTCCCGGCTCGTCGAACTCAAGCTCCGGGACTTCGGCATCGAGGTCGAGGTGAAGTCGGTGTCCCCGGGCCCGGTCATTACCCGCTTCGAGCTCGACCCGGCGCCCGGCGTCAAGGTCAGCCAGATCGTGAACCTTGCCAAGGACCTCGCGCGTTCCTTGTCCGTCGTCAGCGTTCGCGTTGTCGAGGTCATCCCCGGCAAATCCTTCGTGGGCCTCGAGATTCCCAACGAGGATCGAGAGCTCGTTACGCTTGGCGAAATCCTCAAGTCCGACGTCTACGACAAGCAGCAGTCGCCGCTGACGCTGGCGCTCGGCAAGGATATCGGCGGCAATTCGGTCGTCGCCGACCTGGCACGCATGCCGCACCTGCTGATTGCAGGTACCACGGGATCGGGTAAGTCGGTCGGCATCAACGCAATGATCCTGTCGATCCTTTACAAGGCGCAGGCGGAGCAGGTGCGCCTGATCATGATCGACCCGAAGATGCTCGAACTCAGCGTCTACGAGGGCATACCGCATCTGCTGTGTCCCGTCGTCACGGACATGAAGGAAGCGGCCAATTCCCTGCGCTGGTGTGTGGCCGAGATGGATCGACGCTACCAGCTCATGGCGGCGCTCGGCGTTCGCAACATCGGCGGCTACAACCGCAAGGTGCGTGAAGCTGAAGAGGCCGGGGAGCCGATCAAGGACCCGACCTTCACACCGCCGCCGTTTGACGACCCGGACAAGATCGTCGAGCACCCGACGCTGACGCCGCTGCCGTTTATTGTTGTCGTCATCGACGAACTCGCCGACATGATGATGATCGTGGGCAAGAAGGTCGAAGAACTGATTGCACGGCTTGCGCAAAAGGCGCGTGCGTCGGGCATTCACATGATCCTTGCGACACAGCGTCCATCGGTCGATGTGATCACCGGCCTGATCAAGGCCAACGTGCCGACGCGTATTGCCTTCCAGGTCTCAGCGAAGGTCGACTCAAGGACCATCCTCGACCAGATGGGCGCCGAGAACCTGCTCGGGCACGGCGACATGCTGTATCTGCCGCCCGGCACGTCGCTGCCGGTCCGCGTGCACGGGGCCTTCGTTGCCGACCACGAGGTGCACACGGTGGTCAAGCACCTGAAGAAGGCCGGCCAGCCGCAGTACATCGATGAAATCGTCGAGGGACCGTCGGCGCCAACGCCTGGCCTCACCGGCCTCGATCAGCCGTCCGGTGATGGCGGCGATGCCGAGCAGGATCCGCTCTATGACCAGGCCGTCCAGGTTGTTATGGATACCCGCAAGGCATCGATATCGGGCGTGCAACGACGCCTCAAGATTGGCTACAACCGGGCTGCCCGCATTGTGGAGGCCATGGAGCTCGCCGGACTGGTCGGCCCGCTTCAGCCGAACGGCTCCAGGGAAATCCTGGTGCCGAAACAGGGCGAGGAGGCCTGACGATGCGGCAACGCTTGCTGATGGCTTTCCTGGCCGCTGTCACGATGACGCCGGCTGTCGACGCGGCCACTACCGATCAGGGTCGAGAGCTTCTCGAGCGCTTCCTGACCGACGTGACGACCGTGCGTGCGGGCTTCGAGCAGACCGTCATCGATGCCGATGGCGTGCTGCTCGATGAGTCGAAAGGCACGATTGAAATTGCGCGCCCGGGCCGATTCCGCTGGGCGACTTCCGAACCCTTCGAGCAGTGGCTCGTTGCCGATGGCCTGAACATCTGGAGCTACGACGTGGACCTCGAGCAGGTCACGGTCAAGCCGCAGGCCGATATGCTCAGCAACACGCCGGCCCTCCTGCTGGGTGGTGACCGGGCCGCGCTGGACAGCTTCTCGATCGAAGAGACGGTCGATGACGGCGGTCTGACCTGGGTGCGTCTCGCGCCGCTCGACGAGTCAGCCGGCTTCAGGCGCGTTGTCCTCGGGTTCGAAGCGGGAGAGCTTTCGCGCATGGTTTTTCTCGACACGCTCGAACAACGTACCGTGGTTGTGTTGTCGGACGCCGAGTTCAATGCGCCGGTCGAGCCGACGCGTTTCGAGTTCACGCCGCCCGCTGACGTGGACGTCGTCGGCACGCCGGCGAGCGCCGGGCTCGACTGATGCTCGAACTGCACTACGCGCGCTTCTGGCGCGCCGCGAGCGTCGTGCTACTCATCGTGTCGCTCGCCGCGGCGCTCATGCCGGCGATCTGGTTCTGGTCGGATCGCGTCAAGGTGGCAAGCTGGCTCGGTAGCATCGACAAGTGGTATCACTTTATGGCGTTCTTCCTGCTGGCCATCTGGTTCGGGGGCCTGTTCCGGCGTCGCCAGTACTGGCGGGTTGCCCTCGGCCTGCTTGCCTTTGGCGTGCTGATCGAGGTGTGCCAGCGTGGTGTCGGCTACCGGTCAGCCGAATGGCTGGACGTTGCTGCCGACGCGGCTGGCATCGTTGCGGGGCTGGCTGTCGCCTGGGGTGGTCTCGGCGGCTGGGCACTGGGTGTCGAACGCTGGCTGGGCAGACCTGCCACCGTTGACTGATCTGTTCGACGACAGCGACGAACGCACGCGGCCCCTCGCGGATCGCATGCGTCCGCAGTCGCTCGACGACTTCGAAGGCCAGGATCACCTGCTTGGTGGCGAGCACGCACTGGCGCGGCTGATCCGCTCGCGGCGCGTGCACTCGATGATTCTCTGGGGTCCACCCGGGTCCGGAAAGACGACGCTGGCACGCATGGTTGCCGCCGAGTCCGGCGCGCACTGTATTGCGTTGTCGGCGGTTATGGCGGGCGTGAAGGACGTCAAGAATGCCGTCGCCGAGGCGGAGCAGGTGCGCTACGCGAGCGGACGCCAGACCGTCCTGTTTCTCGACGAGGTGCATCGCTTCAACAAGGCGCAGCAGGATGCCTTCCTGCCGTATATCGAGGACGGCACGCTGTACTTCATCGGCGCCACAACGGAAAACCCGGCGTTCGAACTGAATAATGCGCTCTTGTCGCGCGCGCGAGTCTACGTACTCAAGGCGCTCGACGGCGCCGCCATCACGGCAATCCTCAAGCGTGCGCTCGACGCGCCGCGCGGACTCGACGGGCGTATCGAGGCCGAGCCCGGCGCGCTGGAGGTCCTTGCGGCCGCGGCGGACGGGGACGCACGCAGGGCGCTGAATCTGCTGGAACTCGCTGCGGATCTTACCGATGGCGGCATCCTCGACGTTGCAACGGCGAGGGATGTCAGCAGCGGCTCCCTCCGGCGCTTCGACAAGGGCGGCGACGCTTTCTATGACCAGATCTCGGCGCTGCACAAGGCGATACGCGGCTCCGATCCCGATGCGTCGCTGTACTGGCTGGCCCGCATGCTCGACGGTGGCGCGGAGCCGTTGTACGTCGCGCGGCGCATGGTACGGGTTGCCTCGGAGGATATCGGCAACGCGGACCCCAGGGCGCTGTCGTTGGCGCTCGACAGCTGGCAAACCCTCGAGCGACTGGGTTCCCCGGAAGGTGAACTGGCGCTGGCGCAGTGCGTGGTCTATCTCGCGTCGGTGCCGAAGAGTAACGCCGTCTACAAGGCCTTCGGCGAAGCGTCTGCCGATGCTCGACGGCACGGCTCGCTGGAGGTGCCGCCGCACCTCCGGAATGCGCCGACGCGGCTCGCGAAGGAGCTCGGCCACGGTGAAGGCTATCGTTATGCCCACGACGAGCCCGACGGCTTTGCGGCGGGCGTCAACTATTTCCCCGACGACATGCTGCAGCGCAGGTATTATCATCCCGTGCCGCGTGGACTGGAACAGCGCATCAGCGAGCGACTGGCCGATCTCCGCCGACGTAACGACAGCTATTCCCCGGAAGACGATGATTGATCCGAAACTCCTTCGCGGCTCGACCGAGTCGGTTGCTGCGAACCTTGCCCGCCGCGGCTTCGAGTTTGATGCACAGGCGTACCTCGACCTCGAGGAGCGCCGCAAGGCTGTGCAGGTCGAGACCGAGACGCTGCAGAGCGAACGCAACGTCAGCTCGAAGAAGATCGGCCAGGCCAAGGCCCGCGGCGAGGACATAAAGCCGCTGCTCGATGCCGTCAACACGCTGGGCGAGCGACTGTCCGAGGCCGAGACGCGACTCGTGGAGGTACAGACAGCACTCCGCGACATAGAACTCGGCCTGCCCAACCTGATCGAGGACGACGTACCGGACGGCATCTCGGAAGACGACAACGTCGAGGTCAGGCGCTGGTCGGAGCCGCGCGAGTTCGCCTTCACTCCGAAGGATCACGTTGAACTTGGTGCCGGCCTCAAATTGCTCGATTTTGACGCGGCGGCAAAGGTGTCGGGCGCGCGCTTTGCCGTAATGCATGGCGCGCTTGCGCGTCTGCAGCGAGCCCTTATCCAGTTCATGCTCGAGGTTCACACCAGTGAGCACGGCTATTCCGAGACCTACGTACCCTACCTCGTCCAGGACGGTGCACTGCTCGGCACGGGCCAGCTACCGAAGTTCGAGGCGGATCTCTTCAAGACGGAAACGGAAACGCCGTACTACCTGATTCCGACCGCCGAAGTGCCGCTGACGAACCTCGCGCGCGAGCGCATCTTCGAGGCAGACGAGCTGCCGCTCCGCCTGACCGCGCATACGCCGTGTTTTCGCTCTGAAGCAGGTTCTTACGGGCAGGACACGAAGGGCATGATTCGCCAGCATCAGTTCGAAAAGGTCGAACTCGTGCACCTCGTTAAGGCCGCTGATTCGGCCGCAGCCCTCGACGATCTCACGCGGCACGCCGAGACGATACTCGAGCGCCTGGAGCTGCCGTACCGCGTCGTCAGCCTGTGCGCCGGCGACATCGGTTTCGGTGTGAGAAAGACCTATGACCTCGAGGTCTGGCTGCCGGGACAGGAGCGTTACCGCGAGATCTCGAGCTGCAGTAACTGCGGCGACTTCCAGGCACGGCGCATGAAGGCGAGGGTACGAGACGCTGACACGGGCAAGCCCGAGCTCATACACACGCTCAACGGCTCAGGCGTTGCCGCCGGTCGGGCGCTGATAGCCGTCATGGAGAACTACCAGGAGGCCGACGGCAGTATCCGGATTCCGTCGGTATTGAGGCCCTACATGGGTGGTCTCGACGTAATCCCGGCCAGCTAGGCGCAGCGCTTCACCACGGCAGGCGGTAGCCTTCCGCGTGCCAGAAGCCGCCCGAGGTCTCGAGCGTCAGCTCATCGAGACGCTCGATCAGGCCGCGAGCCGCGGTCTCGGGTTCGATGCCCGTGCCGCCCGTCATCTCCGTGGCCACAAGCCCGGGATGGAGGATCGCCACCGCAACACCGCGCGGCTTCAGGTCGTGCATGAGGTTGGTACCAACCTGGTTAACCGCCGTCTTGGATGCGCGATAGCCGTAGTTGTTTCCTGAGCCGTTGTCTTCGATCGAGCCGACGCGGCTGCTCACGATACCGACCTTGCCGCCGTCGGGTATTCGTTCGAGCAGCGCGCGCGTGACGCGCAGCGGCCCCAGCGTGTTTACCCGGTATTGCTCGACCATCGACTCGAAGTCGATCGTATCCAGCCGGTCGCCTCTCAGGATGCCGGCGTTGTTGATCAGCACATCGATGCGGTCGCCTGCCAGCTCGGCCGCGAGTTTGTCGACGGAGGCGCCGTCGGCGACGTCAATGCCGTCGATGATGCGTATGCCAAGGGCTTCAAGCTCCTCTCCCGGCGCGCGGCAGACGCCGACGACGGTGTCGCCGCGCTCGGTGTACTGGCGCGCAAGCTCGAGGCCTATGCCGCGGTTGCAGCCGGTGATGACGATAGTGGCCATGGTCTTGTCCTTCTCAGGGTGAGGAATCGGCGTAAAGGGAGTTGCCGAGTTCCGTGTAATACAGGTCGCTCCAGCGAGCTGCAATGAGCTTGTCGAGGTCGTCCGCGAGACGTAGCTCCGGATCGTGCGGGTGGATCGATACACGCACCGGTGCCGAGCTGGTCGCAAGATTGATGCGGTTCCAGGTGCGGCAGGCGAAGGCTCTGAACGGTGTGTCGGCCTCGAAGCCAACCATGGGCGTCCGCACGAAGCGACCGTGGCCCGAATCATAGACGCCGTAGAGTGTCTCGAAGCTCCGGTATGGGAGTTGGTCGAGGTCGGCGCGGCTTGCCCGCCCCATGGCCCAGGCGGGTGGCACATAGAGCGACGGTGCGGGCAGTCCGCTGGCCTCAAACCAGTCGTAGCAGCGCTGCATCATGTCCACAACGCCCTGGCGGTCGAGCGCCAGGTGTTCTGCGACGTCGCGGGAAATAAACACGCTGTGCAGCCAGTGCCGAACATCGCGGATCGCCTCGATCTTGTGTCGCCAGCCGTGTCCCGCCAGTTCCGCGCCGCGCTGCACGAGCTGCCTGAGCCGGTCGAGTGATGCCTCGTCCCAGCCGGTATCCGGAACCACAAGCAGCGTGATCTTGTAGATCCCAGCCTCGTTGAGCGATGTCGCAATTGTCTCTGTGGCGTCGAGCGTGTGGGGCATGACGTCGTGGATCGAAAAGAGCGCGGGACGTTCTGCCATCCTAGGTGACCCCGGTCGGTTCTTCGTCAGGCGTCACCAGCATGTTCGCCCAGTGCAGAATACTGTTGTGGTTGAGTGCCAGAGCCGCCTGCCGCGCCGCGCTGGCCATCGCTTTGCGCGTACCGCTGTCGATTGCCCTGATCCGCGTGATCGCGTCAGCGACGCTCTCGTCGTCACCGAGCGTAAAGATGTGGTCGACGAGATTGGGCCAATCGACGATGCCGCAGTTCTTTGACACGAGCGGCAATCGCTGGCGTGACATGGCTTCGAGCGCCACGGTCCCGAAAGACTCCACGGTGGACGGTAGTACCAGGATATCGGCATCGTCCATGGCCTCGAGGATTTCCCTGCGGCCGACCCAGCCAAGCGTGCGCAGGTTCGGCAGCGTTTGGGCCTGATGGAAGATGTCGTCTTTCAACGGGCCGTCGCCAGCGATCGTGAACTGCACCTCTGGCAGCTCGCGGGCGGCATCGACGACAAGCTGGACGCGTTTTTCCGGGGCGAGGCGACCGGCAAACAGCACGTGACGCACTTCGTCACGCACGGGCACCGGCTCCTCGAGCGCGCTTGGCGGTAGCAAGGTACCCATCACCTCGACGTTGCGGGCGCCGAGCGACTTCGCCAGTTCGACCATCTGGTCCGAGTTGGCAAGTATCTGGTCGCCGTAACGGAACTGCAGGTTGTCGGCAATGCTGAAGTAGAAGCGGCTGAAACCACGTAGCCAGCGATTGCTGTACAGGTCGGTGACGCTCGAGAAGTGCGTGTGAAACCCCACGATCAGGCGGGCGTTCAGATATTGGGCCCAGAACGTACCCAGCAAACCGAATGGACCTGGTGTGCCTACGACAATGGCTCGGGGTCGCGTTGCTTTCATGACGCGATGAAAGCGAAACAGCGACGGCAGAAACACCGTCTGCGTCGCGTCGCCTGGTAGCGGAAACTTGAGGAGTTGCCATCGGTCCGGGTTCGGGCACAGGAACGTCGCCTCAAGGCCAAGTCCGTTCAGCTGATCGAGCAGGTCCTTGTAGTAGGCACCAACGCCGTTTCGCTCCGGCAGCGCGTCCGAAATGATCACAACGGGACCGATCTCCTCGTCGGGCATTCTGAGCGGCGCATCGACGAAGTCGCGAACCGAAAGCGCGGTGGCCATGCTGCTGGACTTGCTCACGCGGTTTCCTGCTGTGGCGGCGGCTTTGCGCCGTCGAACACGAACCTAGTATAAACCTCGGCGAAACGCGATCGTATGGTCGCCTCATCGAGGTCGAACTCGTCGAGCGAGTAGCGGTGCTTCGACGCCTTGGTGCCTGTACGACCCGATGCCGCGGCGGCGGTCATCAGCGATGCTTCGAGCGGCAGGCCGAGCTCAGCAGCAGCGCGCTCGATGGATTGGATAAGTTCGTAGCGCAGTTCCGAGTTTTCGATAAACGCAATGCGGCCGGGATGCCGTGCGGCGCTGTCAGCGAGGTGTGTGAAGTAGTGCTCGAGAAGATCGACGAAGCGATCTCTCAGCTGATCCGGGAAGGACCTGAAACCAACCAGTTCGAGGGCGGGCCTCAGCGAACTCAGCTGCGAGCCGACCACCGCAACCGGGTCGCGAACCGTGGCGATGATGCGTGCGTCGGGGAAGGCGTCGAGCAGGCTGTCGGTCATACCCGCAAACGAGGCGTTCTTCGACAGGAACCGCTTGTCGGCCCCGTAAACGTACAGGTGACGCTGAATCGCGGCGCGATAGAAGGCCATTAACGCCTCGCGCTCACGTGGGGCAGCTGCCGTATCGAAACGGGCGAGTCGCCAGAGCCAGCTGGCCCCGGGCAGGGGCACAACCATCAGGAAACACGCAAGCACCGGAAGGAAAGCCAGAAAATCCTCCTCGGGATCGTCCGGGCGTATCGGGTGAATGTCATCCATGCGTGCGACAAGGCGCCTCCCAAGCCATGCGCCGATCCTTGCAAAGGGGGAGCCGATCGCCCGGTGAACGCGTGTGAGCCCCCGCCCGACGTAACGCGCGGTGATCGACAGGCCAAACAGGCATTCCCAGGTTCTGAAGGTTGTCGTCGTAGCGTCCGCGGACAGGACGTGATGCAGGTGTGTGGTTCCGGTCCGTGGTGGTCCGACGACGAACAGCGGCGCCCTGACCTCAATCGCGCGGTAGCCGCGAAACACAATGTTGTCGATAAGAAACCCGATCCAGTGCAGGGATTGCATCAGCAGGAAGACGGGGAGCCCGGCGATGACAAGCAGTGCGCCCGAGATTCGTCTCTGGCGCTCGAACGGGGTCCGTAGCGCAAGGCCGGCGAGCAGCAGCACGCGCCATAAAGTCAGGAAAAACAGATACATGCACAGCAGGATCAGGGCAGCGGCGGGCAGTATCGCACACCTTTGTTGCAGCGGCGAACCGGCGCTGCGGTGCGATGATCCTGCCGGTGGGGCGTGATGTTCGCGCGTGCCCGTGCGTTGCTGCCAGAAGCCACAGCATGCATCATAGCGCGCGTTCCTGGCGTACGGGTCGCCGCGTGAGAACTCTTGATGTCCGAGGCAGAAATTGAAACGCGGCATGACGAAGCCGAGTCGGGTGACCCCCTCGAAGATGTCGATCGCGAGCTTCTCGCGAGCGTTGAACAGGCGCTGCGCAGTGAGGACCGCGAGGCCACGCTTGCACTGATCGACGGCCTCGAGTCGATCGAGATCGCTTCACTCCTGATCAATCTTCCGCTCAGGCGCGCGCGATCGCTGTACGCGTTGATCCCGGACGCGGCGGCGGCGGACGTATTATCAGAATTCAGCCCGGACCTTCGCGCGGTGCTCATGCAGTATTCGAGTATCGAGCGGGTTGCGGCAGTTGCTGACAGCCTCGACCAGGACGATGCGGTCGAACTCCTCGGTGACCTGCCCGAGGAGGTCGTCGAGCCTGTGCTTGGCGTCATGGAGAGCAGCGGGGATCTTCGCGACCGACTCGAGTTCGAAGAAGACACGGCCGGCGAGATCATGAGCAACAAGTTCGTGGCGGTGCTCGACGACTGGGACATCGACACTGCGACGCGCATGATCCGCCGCAAGGCGGCCGACATACAGAAACTCTACGAGGTCTACGTCGTTGACGAAGACCGCCGCCTTTGCGGGCTCTTGAAGCTCCGGGACCTGTTGCTCAACGAGAACGACACGCCGGTGAGTTCGTTGATGCGCGAAGTGCCTGCACGGGTCGGGCCTGACACGGACCAGGAGGAAGTGCTTGCCCTGGCTACCCGACTCGACCTGCAGACCATCCCTGTCGTGGATGACGATGACCGGGTCATCGGTCGCATTACCGTCGATGAACTGGCCGAGATCGTTCGCGACGAGGCGGAAGAGGACATGATGATCATGGGCGGCGTGGCGCCGGATGCACTGCCGGACGACTCAGTCCGGAAGATCATTCGCGGGCGTCTGCCATGGCTCGTGGGCGGTCTCGTCGGCGCGAGCATGGCCGGCGTCGTCGTCGGTGGTTTCGAGGACAAGCTCCGTCAGGCCGCGATCCTTGCGACCTTCATACCAGTCGTGACGGCCATGGCCGGGAATTCCGGGATACAGGCATCGACGGTAACGGTCCAGGGCCTCGCCGCCGGCAACGTATGGCGAGGCGATATCGGCAGCCGAATGCTGAAGGAGTTCATTGGCGCGTTGATCAATGGCACGCTCGTGGCCGTGCTGCTCGCGCTTCTCGTAGTGCTGATTTCACAGTTCTTCAGCATCCTTGATCCCGAACGACTCGCGGTTGCCGCCGGGCTGTCGGTAGCGGCGGTAACGATCATGGCGGCCATGTTGGGCGCGGCCGTTCCGCTGCTTCTCGACCGTCTTGGTGTTGATCCGGCGGTCGCAACGGGTGTGTTTATCACAACCGCGAACGACATCTTCGGCGTCATTGTGTATTTCCTGATAGCGTCTTCGATCTATCTTGACGCGATGACCTAGCCGAAATTGACGGTCCGTTTGGGCGGACGGGTTTGAGTTCTGTCCGGGGAAATGGCGGAGAGGGTGGGATTCGAACCCACGAAGGGCGTTAACCCTTGCTGGTTTTCAAGACCAGTGCATTCGACCGCTCTGCCACCTCTCCGTGATCGCATGTGCGGACGGCGCATTGTGCGTTCCGCGGAGCGAGGATTCAACAGACGCGCGAGCGGCGTTTGGTGGGTCATGCCCGGCGGGCGTTACCAACCTACGAATAAACATTAATATTCTATGAAAAACAATTGATTTTTATAAATATTTCTAGCTTGCTCGGTTTCGCTCGAGCGATCCGCAGCTTGAACTCACTCGAAGAAACCCTAACTCTCTCGAGACAACACCGGGCTTATTTATGACTTACATTCACAACCGCGGCTTTCCAGGCGGCAATCCGATTGCCAATGCGCTGGTCATCATTGCCGGCACGCTGATCATCGCTGCTTCGGTCGTCATCGGCTTTTTTGCGATCGTGATTGTCGGTGCTGCGTTTCTCGTTCTCGCGGCCGTGGTCGGCATCCGTCTCTGGTGGATGCGCCGCAAGCTTCGTCGCGAGGGACGCTGGCCGCCCGACGGGGTGGACGCAGCCGCTCCGATCGAAGGCGAGTACACCGTGATCCTCCAGGAACAGCGCTCGAGAAAGGATCCGGGAGCGTAGTCAGGACTGGAAAAAGTCCGTAAAGTCGCGCTCCATGCGCACGCCCACATCGGAACAGGACATTAAGCGCCGCCGCCGGCGCCGGCGCCTGCAAATCCTCGTTATCTACACGCTCATTGCTATTGGGCTGGCGTGGTTCTTTGAGTCCCAGGCGACGACGACAATCATTTTCGTCCGGCACGCCGAGAAAGCGCTGGAACCCGCCAACGACCCCGGTCTTAGTGCGGCCGGTCGTCGACGCGTGGCCGAACTTACCCGCCAGCTTGTAGATGCGGACGTCGTGGCTGGTGTTGATGCGATCTATACCACCCAGTACCGCCGCACCCAGGACACAGCGCGGCCCCTGGCCGACGCCCTCGACCTGCCGATCAACAATTATGACGCAGCGGATACCGAGGCCGTCCTCGAGACAATCCTGAAGCGCCACAAAGGCAAGATCATCCTCGTCGTCGCGCACAGCAATACAGTGCCTGAACTCATCGCGAACCTCGGCGCAAGCAAAAAGGTCCCGCCCATTGCCGAGAACGAGTACGACAACATCTACATCATTTCGATACCGTGGTTCGGCAAAACCAAGACGATCCGCCTGCGCTACGGCGAACCGTATGTGGCGCCGCCGACGGTGCCGGCGCCGGCATGATTCAGCAGTCCGAGCATGTCGTCGAGACGGCGGGGCGCGGCACGTATGACATTACCGCAGACGTCCAGGCTGCCGTCCGTGACAGCGGCATCAGGCTGGGTATCTGCCAGGTCTTCATTCGCCACACCAGCGCCTCGCTGATGCTCTGCGAAAATGCTGATCCCGATGTCCGTCGCGATCTTGAGACCTTTATGTCGCGAACGGTGCCCGATGGTGATCCTGATTTCGTGCACACTGCCGAAGGACCGGACGACATGCCGGCACATGTGCGTAGTGTGTTGACGCAGTCTGCGCTGAGCCTGCCGGTCAGCGACAGTCGCTGCGCGCTCGGCACCTGGCAGGGTGTCTACCTGTGGGAGCATCGCCAGGCGCCACACCGCCGCTCGATCGTGCTGACGGTGTCCGGCGAGTAGCGTTCACCCCGTACGGCCGGCCGTCTTTCTGAGAGCAATTGCTTTGTCGATGAACTCGCGGTGCTTGCCGATCCTGAGGTCGGCCTGCACAGCGTCTGCAATCGTGCGGTCCTGGTTGATCAGGTAGGTTACGCGACGAACCCCGACGCCGAGCGGTCCGTCGACGTCGTACATCTTGACCGCCACCTTGTCCGGGTCGCAGAGCAGCGTAAACGGCAGCTTATGCTTGTCGCGAAAACGCGCGTGGCTATCAGCGTCCTGCGGACTGACCCCGGCGACGCTGAGGCCGACCGACTGGATATCAGTATGGATGTCGCGAATCGAGCAGGCCTCCTTCGTGCATCCCGGCGTGAAGTCGGCCGGGTAGAAGTACAGGATCAGCGGCCCGTCGGCGAGCAGGTCGGTGAGCGAGCGTTCCGTACCGTTCTCATCCGGAAGGACGAACTCTGGTGCGCGTGAACCGGCAGTCAGCATAGTAGTTCCTCGAGGCGTTAGCGTTTGAACATGGATTCCATGACAAGGTAGGTATCGCCCGTCATGCCCAGCGCCGCGTAGGTCCTGATGGCGCGCTCGTTGTGCTTCTCGACGTACAGTCGAATACCGCAGGCATCTGGCGTCGCTTCTGCCTCGCTACGTACGAACTCGTACAGCGCCGTGTAGACACCCTGACGGCGAAAATCCGGGTGGATATAGACGCTCTGGATCCACCAGACATTGCCGTTACGCCAGTCGCTCCACTCATAGGTCACCATGAGCTGGCCGACGATACGATCGTCGGATTCCGCAACCCAGTAACGACCCTTCGATGCATCCTCGAACAGGGCGCAGACTGCGCGCTTGACGAGTTCGACGTCGAGTGCCTTCGACTCCGTTTCCATGGCGATCGCGGCGTTGAAGGCGGTGATCGTCTCATGGTCGTCGACACGGGCTTCGCGAATGGTGACTGGCATGCTACGTCCGGGCAGGTAGTGTGGTGCGCCCGGCAGGATTCGAACCTGCGGCCTACGGATTAGGAATCCGTCGCTCTATCCTACTGAGCTACGGGCGCGAACGACGGTGGATTCTACATGACTCGGCGCGGTCGGTGAGCCGGGCTCCGGCCCCTCAGGTACAGCTTCGGGGCGTTCGCCGCTGGCGAAACAGTGTTTCGCCTTGTCGCTGCGCGACAACCGCGGCTCACCCTACTGAGCTACGGGCGCGAACGACGGTGGATTCTACATGACTCGGCGGGGTCGGTGAGCCGGGCTCCGGCCCCTCAGGTACAGCTTCGGGGCGTTCGCCTTGTCGCTGCGCGACAACCGCGGCTCACCCTACTGAGCTACGGGCGCGAACGACGGTGGATTCTACCTGACTCGGCGCGGTCGGTGAGCTTGGCTCAGGCCCCCCGGGTCTGGCAGCAGGCCGTGATTGCGCTTCTGACCTGCCGGGAACCCGCTAGCCTGCGCGCATCGCCTGGTACGCGTCGAGTGCGCGTTGCCGGCCGGCCTTGTGCTCGACTATCGGCCGCGGGTAGTCGATGCCGAGTTCGATGTTCGAGGTCTTGAGCGTGAAATCGTCGGCCGTCCATGGCTCGTGGATGAACGATGTGGGCAGTTCTCGAAGCTCTGGCACCCAGCGCCGGACGTAGTCACCCTTCGGGTCGAATTTCTGGCCCTGGCTGATCGGGTTGAAAATCCGGAAGTAGGGTGCGGCGTCGGAGCCGCAGCCTGCCACCCATTGCCAGCCTGCGGCGTTGTTGCCCGTGTCCGCGTCGACGAGCGTGTCCATGAACCAGTCGTAGCCTCGCTGCCAGGGTATGAGCAGGTGCTTCACGAGCAGCGATGCGACGATCATTCTCACCCGGTTGTGCATCCAGCCGCTGTGCCACAGCTGGCGCATGCCGGCGTCGACAATCGGATAGCCTGTACGGCCACGCTGCCATGCCTTGAGCGCCTCGTCGTCGTCGTGCCAGGGAAACGCCTTGAATTCGTCCCTGAGTGGCTTCGTGGGCATATCCGGGTTGTGATGCAGGAGGTAGGCGCTGAAGTCGCGCCAGTAGAGCTGGCGGATAAAGGGCTCGGCGGCCTCGTCGAGTCCTGTCGAGCGTGCATGGCTCATGATGCCGTGCCAGACCTGTCGGGGACTGATCTCGCCGAAGTGCAAATGCGGTGACAGCCGCGACGTTGCGTCCTCCGCGGGTAGGTCGCGACCGCTTGCGTAGCCGCGAATCTTGTCTGCCATGTCGTCCAGTCGAGCGCACGCGGCCGCTTCACCGGGCTGCCATGTTTCGCGCAGCCCGCCGGCCCAGTCGGGCTGGTCAGGGCGGAGTTTGAGCTCTTTCAGAGTCTGCGCGCCCACCTCTTCGACATACCACGCCGTGCTGCTCGGCAGGGGAATCGGAGCAGGTGGGTCGCCTATCCCACTCGAGGCGCGGTAGTAGGGCGTGAACACCTTGTAGGCACTGCCGCTCCCGGTACGCACTTCCCGCGGCTTCCGCAGCAGGCTGTCGTCAAAGAACTCGATACTCGACACGCCATCGAGCGCAGACTCCACGGATGCCTCCTGGTGGGCTGCGCCAGGGTCGAGTCGGCGAGGGGCGAACACGGCGTTGGCACCGACTTTTCGTGCAAGCTCCGGCAGGATGCGCTCGGGAGCACCCCTGAAGCAGGCCAGCTGACCGCCGGCGGCAGCGATATCGCCGCCAAGCGCGTCGAGGGAGTCGTGCAGCCACCAGCGTGCCGCACCACCGGTATCGAGGTCGTCCGAGATGTAGACGGGCAGTATGGGGCTGTCCGATGTTGCCGCCGCCAACAACGCAGCGTTATCGGTCAGGCGCAGATTGCGCCTGAACCAGGCGATCGAGGTACTCATGGAGATCCGTGTGGAGCGTTAGGGAGCGCTAGTGTAGCGAGGCGAATGTGTTCGACCTGTAATCGAATGTAACAAAGAATTTCAATAGCTTGGAGGCGTTTGGGTCGCCTCGTATATTGGCTCGCAGATTCAGGGAGAGAGCGCAATGAGCGCAGTAACCGCCAAAGCTTTGAACTGGACGGAGATGGGCCTCGTCCCCGACTCCGTTATCCGTGCCGGCATCCGTCGTCTGCTCGAACGCAAGCGGAACGGTATTCGCTCGGGCGACGTTGAGCACGCCGCCCGGGTAACGAACGACTTCGTCGACATGATGAACGCGTCACCGATTGCCCTCGTGCCGGACCTCGCCAACGAGCAACACTACGAAGTGCCAGCCGGTTTCTTTGCCGAGGTTCTGGGTGACCGTCGCAAGTACAGCTGCGGATACTGGCCCGACGGCGTCTCGACGCTCGATGAGTCCGAGGTTGCCGCCCTGGAGCTCACGGTAGAGCGGGCTGATATCCGCGATGGCATGCAGGTGCTCGATCTGGGCTGCGGCTGGGGCTCACTGTCGCTATGGATTGCCGAGAAATTCCCGACGGTCAGCGTTACCTCGGTCTCGAACTCCGCGTCGCAGCGTGACTTTATTCTGCAGTCGGCGACGGAGCGCGGTCTTTCCAACGTTGACGTCATTGTCTGTGACATGAACGACTTCGAAGCACCAGGAAGCTATGACCGCATCGTCTCCCTGGAGATGTTCGAACATATGCGCAATCACGGCCTCCTGTTTGAAAAGATCAACGGCTGGCTGAAGCCGGGCGGTCGCTTCTTCATGCACATCTTCGTGCACCGGACGACGCCCTACGAGTACATTGATCGCGGCGACAGCGACTGGATGACCCGGTACTTCTTCGCTGGCGGCATCATGCCTAGCGTCGACCTGCCGCTCCGCTTCGCCGATCACCTGTCCATCGACAAGCGCTGGACATGGAACGGTCGGCACTACGCGAAAACCTGCAACGCGTGGCTTAGGAAAATGGACGCAAACAAGGCGAGCATCATGCCGATTCTCGCCGACACCTACGGTGCGAACGATGCGGATCGCTGGTGGATGCGCTGGCGCATGTTCTTCATGGCCTGCGCCGAACTCTTTGACACAGGGACCGGTGACGAGTGGTTCGTTGCCCATTACCGCTTCAGGAAGGTGAGTTGACATCATGGGACTGTTGCTAAACTTTGGCATGTTCAAGGTTGGATGGCTGTCGTCCGTTATGGGCGGCGCCAAGCAGATGCCGTGGCTCGGGCCGCTGGCAATGCTCGTTATCGTTGCGATACACCTGTATCGCGCACGCCAGCCTGAGCGTGAGCTAATCCTCATCCTGGCCTGCGGCTTCATCGGCGCGATTTTCGACAGCGTTCTTGTAACCTTTGGTTGGGTCGGCTATGCGTCGGGACTCTTCGTCGAGTCCATGGCGCCGTACTGGATCATCTCGATGTGGATGCTGTTCGCGACGACCCTGAATGTGTCGCTGCGCTGGCTCAGGGGCCGCTACGTGCTGGCGGCCGTGCTCGGCGCCATTGCGGGCCCGATGGCATACCTTGGCGGCCAGAAACTTGGCGGCATGATGTTTTACGACACCAATGCAGGCGTTATAGCGCTGTCCATTGGCTGGGGTCTGATGATGCCGCTGCTGGTATATCTCGCCGAACGTCTCGACGGTATTGGCGAGGCCATGCCGAAGACGGAAGAGGCGCAGGCGCAAGCCTGAGCGGCAAAGAGAATGCGATCTCAAGACATGCATTCTGCACAGGCACGGGCTGCCATCGGTTCGCTGCGGCGAAACGACTCTGTCAGCGGAGTATTCCTGGCGCTGCTTTTCCTTGCCGCCGTCCTAGTCGTTCATCCGGTCGCGGCGGCACCCGACGCGACCTCCTGGCGATTCGATGTCTACCTCGATAACTCCAGGATCGGTTTTCACGAGTTTCGTCTGCGCGAGACTGCCGAGGGCACGCGTCGCCTCGAGGCCGAGGCCCGTTTCGACGTGAAGTTCTTCTTCGTGAATGCCTTTCGGTACCGGCATGAAATCGAAGAGACCTGGTCCGGCAACTGCCTCACGGCGCTCGACGCGCGCACGAACTCGAATGGCAAGCGTACCGAGGTTGCCGGATCGATTCGCGAAACCGGCTTTCGCCTGGAGGTTGGCGACGATGCGAAAGTGCTCGACGACTGCGTCATGACCTTCGCGTATTGGAATCCGGCGTTTCTGAAGCAGGATCGTCTGCTCAACCCCCAGACCGGCGAGTTCCTGAGCGTCGACGTCAAAGAACTGGAAGCATCGTCGCTCGAGCTGTCGAGCGGCGCTGTCGACGCCAAAGGCTATCTCGTCCAGGCGCCGGGCCTCGAGGTTCGAGTCTGGTACGGCCCCAACGACCAGTGGCTTGCCCTTGAGTCTTCGACCAAGGGCGGGCGCATCATCCGCTACGAGCTCCAGACATGAGAGAAACCGCAAAACGCTCCGCCGCCCTTGCTGCACTGTTGCTGCTCGCAGGCTGCGCGACACAAGGACCCGAAATGGACACCGTCGAGTACGTCGATCTCGAACGTTTCATGGGTGACTGGTACGTCATCGCCAGCATCCCGACCTTTATCGAGAAAGGGGCACACAACGCCGTTGAAACCTACCGCCTCAACGACGATGGCACGGTTGCGACGACATTCACGTTCCGCAAGGGCAGCTTTGACGGCAAGGTCAAGGAATACCACCCGAAGGGTTTCGTCAAGGACACGGAGTCCAATGCGCTGTGGGGCATGCGCTTCATTTGGCCCATCAAAGCCGACTATCGCATTGTTTACCTCGACGCGGACTACACCCAGACGATTATCGGCCGCCAGAAGCGCGATTTCATCTGGATCATGGCGAAATCCCCCGAGATCTCCGACGTTGACTACGCCGCGTTGATCGACTACGCCGCATCCATCGGCTACGACACGAGCAAAATCCAGAAGGTGCCGCAGTCTTGGTAGTCAGGACGCACCGCGGAGCGGCGACTTGAAGATTGCGGTCATTGGCTCTGGTATTGCCGGCAACGTGGCGGCCTACCACCTTTCTCGCGAGCACGACATCACGGTGTTCGAAGCCAATGCCTGGCCTGGCGGTCACACCAACACGATAGACGTAGACGATGGCGGGCGAACGCTGGCCGTCGATACGGGTTTCATCGTCTTCAACGACAAGACCTATCCCAACTTCATCGAGCTGCTTGACGAGATCGGTCAGCCGTCACGAGCAACCGAAATGAGTTTCAGCGTCCAGTCGAAGAGCGACTCGCTGGAGTACTGTGGCTCGTCGCTCGACGCCTTGTTTGCGGACCGAAAGAACCTGCTGCGCCCGCGGTTCATTCGTATGATTCGCGACATTCTGCGCTTCAACCGGGAAGCGGTCGCCTCCCTGACTTTCGAAGACCCGTCGCAAACGATCGGGCAGTACCTCGCGAAGCACGCCTACAGCACGCAGTTCCGCGACCATTACCTCGTGCCAATGGCAGCGGCCATCTGGTCCGCGGAGCCCGTCGCCATTGACGATATGCCGCTTCGCTTTCTCGTTCAGTTTTTCGACAACCATGGCCTGCTACAGCTCAAGGATCGGCCACAGTGGCGCACGATCGTCGGCGGATCCCGGGAATACGTCGGCAAACTTACGACCGGGTTCCGGGACAGGATTCGCCTGAATACGCCGGTGCGTGAGTGCCGGCGCCACGCCGACTACGTCGAAGTGTTTACCGACGACAGTGATCCGGAGCGGTTCGATGCGGTGTTCCTCGCCTGCCACTCGGACCAGGCACTGGCGCTGCTCGCTGACCCGAGCGAGATCGAGCGTGGGGTCCTCGGGGCTATCCGTTATCAGGACAACGAAGCGGTGCTGCACACCGATGCGTCTCTGATGCCACAACGCCGCAAGGCCTGGGCCGCGTGGAACTATCATCTTCCGAACTCCCTGCAGGATCATGTAGCCGTCACCTACAACATGAATATCCTGCAGGGCCTCGAATCCGACACGCAGTATCTCGTGACGCTCAACAGTGATCGCGATATCGCGGAGGAGCGTATCCTCCGCCGGATCGGTTACGAGCACCCGATCTTCTCACTCGATTCCGTCGCGGCGCAGGCACGGCAATCCGAACTGAACGTGGAGCGGACGTTCTTCTGTGGCGCGTACTGGCGTCACGGTTTTCACGAGGATGGCGTCGTCAGCGCACTGGACGCGCTCCGCCATTTCAATGCAAGGCACCATTATGAAGAGCTGCATTTACGAAGGGCGGGTTAAGCACTCGCGGAACGAACCCGTGCTGCACCGGTTTCGCTACCGCGTGTTCATGATGTACCTGGACCTCGACGAGCTGCCCGAACTGTTTTCGAAGCGCTGGTTCTGGTCGTCGCGACGACCCGCACTGGCGCGATTCCGCCGGGAAGACCACATTGGGCCAGCGACCAGGCCGTTGAAGGAAAGCGTCGCCGATCTCGTCGAAGAGGAGACCGGCCAACGGCCGCGCGGTCCCATCCGCCTGCTCACCAACCTGTCGTACTTCGGCTATTGCTTCAATCCTGTGAGCTTCTACTACTGCTTCGATGAGGCGGACGAACGCGTCGACACGATCGTGGCGGAAGTCAACAACACGCCGTGGGGTGAGCGGGATACCTACGTGCTGCCGGGCTCGGAGAACGTCGGCAAAGGGCGTGTACTGCGCTTTCGGCCGACCAAGAAAATGCACGTGTCGCCGTTCATGCCCATGCAACTCAGCTATGACTGGTGTTTCGGCAGCCCCTGCGACCGCCTGTCGGTCTACATGGCCAACCTCAAGGACGGTAAGCGCTTCTTCGATGCGTCGATCAACCTCGATCGTACTGAGATCAGCGGACGCTCGCTCGCCAGCGTCCTGCTACGCTTCCCCTTGATGACGGCCAAGGTCATCACAGCGATCTACTGGCAGGCACTGAAACTCTGGGTCAAGCGCTGCCCCTTGTACCCGCATCCCGACAAGCGACAGAAGATCGCGGTGACGACACGATGAAAGAGCTCTCCATAGCATCAGACGATTTCCTGGCGTCTACCCGCAAGCCCACGCGTCTCGATAAGCTGGCCCGCAAGGCCGTACGCGCAAGGCTCGGCGAGATTCGCCTTGGTGAGGTCCTCGTGACCGAAAATGGCGTTACCGAACGCTATGGCGAAGTCTGCGACGCGGTGCCGCTTACGACGCACATCACGATTACGGATCCGCGTTTTTATAGCGAAGTCGCCTTCGGCGGAACTATCGGCTCCGGTGAGGCCTACATTCACGACTACTGGCACTGCAGTGACCTGACGGCCCTTGTGCGCATTCTTTTGCGCAACAAGCATGTGCTGCAGAACATGAATGCCGGCGCGGCACTCATCACGCGACCCCTGCAGCGACTGTTTCACTGGATGCACCGCAACACTGAGAAGGGCAGCCGACGCAACATCGCCGCCCACTACGATCTTGGCAACGACTTCTACGGGCTTTGGCTCGATGAGACGATGATGTACTCAAGCGCCGTCTTCCCGCGCGAGGGCATGTCGCTTGCCGAGGGCTCGCGCGAGAAGCTTGACCTCATCTGTCGCAAGCTCGCCCTGGTACCGGGAGACAAGGTCATCGAGATTGGCACAGGTTGGGGCGGTTTTGCACTGCATGCGGCAAAGCACTACGGCTGTCACGTTACGACAACGACGATTTCGCGGGAACAGTACGCCTACGCTGCCGAAGCGATCAGGGCTGAAGGCCTCGAGGATCGGGTGACACTTCTGCTCGAAGACTATCGCGACCTCGAGGGCAAATACGACAAACTCGTATCGATCGAGATGATCGAGGCCGTAGGCCACGAGTTTCACGATACGTTCTTCAGGAAATGTGCCGATCTCCTGAAGCCAACCGGGCAAATGTTGCTGCAGGCCATTACGATTGCGGATCAGCAGTACGACCGCTACCGTAAAGGCGTCGACTTCATCAAGCGCTACATATTCCCAGGTGGCTGCCTGACATCGGTTACCGGTATGACCGACACAATGACGCGGACCACCGATATGCGCGCCGTGCACGTCGAGGACATCGGTCCGCATTACGCGACCACGCTACGTCGCTGGCGAGAGCGGTTTATTGCAGAGATCGATCGGGTGCGCGAGCTCGGCTATTCCGACGAGTTCGTTCGGATGTGGCACTATTACCTTGCGTACTGCGAGGGTGGTTTCGCGGAGCGCGTCATCGGCAACGTCCATATGCTCGTTATGCGTCCCGACGCACGACCGCGACTCGCCGAGGAATGGCAATAGGCCGGTAGTGCCACTGACCGCCGGCCGGGGAGGGTAGCGTCCTGGTTGGCTTCATACTTCGTTTCCTGATCACAATGCTGGGTCTGTACCTGGCCAGTGAATGGGTGTCGGGCATCTCGATTGCGACGACCGGTACGTTCATCGTCGCCGCCGTGCTCCTGGGCTTCGTCAATGCCATTCTCCGTCCGGTGCTGTTCTGGCTGACGCTGCCGCTGTCGATACTGACCCTCGGCCTGTTCTTCCTCGTCCTCAACGGCCTGATGTTTGCGCTGGTGGCGGCCTTGCTACCCGGGTTTTCGGTTGCGAGCTTCGGCTCGGCAATGCTCGGCGCCATCATTGTGAGCCTGACCGGTATCGTTGCGTCTTGGTTCATCGGTCCGGACGGGCGCTACGACGTCATTGTGGTCGATCGCCGGCGGTAGGGGGCAACCCGGGAATTGGCGATTCGCCTGCCAGCGTGTATAACGCGCGTTGGCAATCGAGTACCGGGAGCAAGCCCTTGAAACACACTGATCTTACGCGCGTCCTGCTCGCGGCTGGCACGATCGCACTTCTTGCCGGCTGCGGCGGCGAGGAATCGGCCACCACCACCGAGACGCCTGCTGCCGATTCGGCGTCGCCGGTAGCCCTCGAACTGGCCGGCGGCAACCCGGCTGCCGAGACGGCCGTTGCTACGATTTCCGACGAGTACATGCGCGGCATCATCAAGGAGATTTCCGACGATCGCTATGAAGGTCGCGGGCCAGGCAGTGCGGGCGACAAGCTCGCGCGGGATTACCTTATCAAGCGCCTCGAAGAGGACGGGCTCGAGCCGGGTGCTGCCGATGGCGGCTGGGAACAGCCCTTCGAACTGGTTGGCGTGAATGCGTCGCAACCCGAAAGCTGGACCTTCAAGGGCCACGGCAAGGCACTGACGCTGAAGCAGTGGGACCAGTTCATTGTGGGCAGCGGCGTGCAGTCGCCGCGTGCCGAGTTCGAGGACGCGGAACTTGTCTTCGTCGGCTACGGCATCCAGGCACCCGAGTATGACTGGGACGACTACAAGGGCGTCGATCTCGAGGGCAAGGTGCTCGTAATGATGAACAATGATCCCGACTGGGATCCGGAGCTTTTCGGCGGCGAAACCCGCCTCTGGTACGGCCGCTGGGACTACAAGTATCTGTCGGCGGCACAGCAGGGTGCCGTGGGTGCCATCATCATCCATACGACGCCGTCAGCGGGCTACCCGTTCCAGGTCGTACAGACCTCGTGGACCGGCGAGCAGTTTGAGCTCCCGGCAGGCGACGAGCCGCGCAGCCAGGTGGAGGCCTGGGTTACCGAGGATTCCGCGCGTGAACTAATGGCAATGGCCGGCCTCGACCTCGATGAGCTCCGTGAAGCAGCGTACAACCGTGACTTCGAACCCGTACCACTGGGTATCACGACCAGCCTCGCAATGGACGTCGCGATCCAGCGCACCGAATCGGCGAATGTCCTCGGCCTCGTACGGGGTAGCGATCCCGAACTCGCCGACGAAGTCGTTATTTACACGGCGCATCACGATCACCTGGGGATAGGCACGCCCAACGACGACGGCGATGTCATCTACAACGGTGCAATGGACAACGCGTCCGGCGTGGCACAGGTTATGGCAATCGCCAAGGCGATCCGTTCGATGCCCGAGGCGCCGCGCCGCTCCATTCTCGTCGCCCTCGTTGGCGCCGAGGAGCAGGGCCTGCTGGGTTCGAAGTACTACGCCGACAACCCGACCTTTGCTGCAGGCCGCATTGCTGCCAACCTGAACTACGATGGCGGCAACATCTGGGGTGATACGCACGACGTCACCTTCGTCGGTCTCGGCAAGTCGTCGATCGACGATCTCGTGAAGATGATCGCAGAGGAGCAGGGCAGGGTCGTCAAACCCGACCAGTTCGCGGACAAGGGCTATTTCTATCGCTCGGACCAGTTCAGCTTCGCCAAGATCGGCGTGCCCGCAATGTACCTCGATACGGGTACGGACTTTGTGGACCGCCCGGCCGACTGGGGTCGTGAGCAGATGAACAACTACACGACCATGCACTACCACCAGCCGACGGACGAGTACGATCCGTCGTGGAACCTCGACGGGATGGTGTCGGACGCGGCGCTCGGATTCTGGACCGGTCTGGCGATCGCAAACGCCGACGCCATGCCAACCTGGGTACCCGGTGACGAATTCGAGGCGGCGCGTCTCGAGGCGCTCGAAGCGCTCGCGAACGACTAGTGCAGCGCCGCGCCTCGAGGGGGCGCGGCTGAGCGGAACCGACTCATGCGATCTGTTTTCCTTTGCCTGCTCCTGCTGGCATCGCTTACGCCCGTTGCGCGCGCCAGTGACGCTGTGCTCGATGCCTTGATGGCGGAATACTGGGACTACTACCTGGAAGCCAACCCGGTGGCGGCGACGCGGACTGGCGTCAACGACTACAACGACCGGTTCGGTTCGGTTACGAGTGTGGCACTGGCGGCAGAGCGTGAGCGCGAGGAAGCGTTCCTGCGTCGCCTGAGGGATATTGACCCGGACAGCCTGAGTGCAGGCAGCCGGGTGAGTGCCGAGATCTTCGACTGGATTCTGGTCGATGCGATCGATGCGCGGGAACTCGAGCTCGAAAGAGTGCCGTTCAATACGTTCTCGGGTTTCTTCATGGCGGCGTTGACGGCCAGCAACGGCGTACGTATGCAGGAGGCCTCGGATTACGAGGCGTATCTCGCGCGCCTGCGGGACCTGCCGCGGTATTTCGCCGAGAACATCGATAACATGCGCCGCGGGACGGAGACGGGATTCGTGCTGCCGCAGATCGTTATCGACGGTGTTCTGCCGACGCTTCGTGCGCAGCTGAAAGACAGCCCGGAGGACTCCAGCTTCTTCGATCCGTTCCGCGACATGGATGCACGTCTTGGCGCTGATGTGCAAAAAGTACTGGCCGCTGAAGCGCGTGAGGTCATTGCCAAAGACGTGTTCCCGGCCTTCAGCGCGCTCGTTGCTTTCCTCGAAGACGAGTACGCGGCCTCTACGACGGTTGGCGCCAGCGAGATGGATGACGGCAAGGCGTACTACGAGTTCCAGATACGCCGCTACACCACGCTTACGGACATTGATGCCGATGAGATTCACGCGACGGGGCTTGCCGAGGTAGAGCGTATTCGCTCGGAAATGGACGCCATCATTGATGAGCTCGGCTTCGAGGGTGACTTCGATGCCTTCACCGAGTTTCTGCGCACCGATCCGCAGTTCTACGCCGAGTCGCCCGAGGCGCTCCTGAAAGAGGCGGCGTGGATCGCCAAGCGCATCGACTACGTGATGCCTGCCTGGTTCGGCAAGCTGCCCCGGCAGCCTTACGGAATTGTTCCGGTGCCCGATGAGATAGCGCCGAATTACACGACAGGTGCCTACTATGGCGCACCCCTCGGCGGCGACGTGGGCGGGGCCTACTGGCTCAACACGTTCGCGCTCGACCAGCGGCCGCTTTATGAACTGCCGTCGCTGACACTGCACGAAGCGGTTCCGGGCCATCACCATCAGGGCGCTTTGGCGCTCGAGCTCGAGAACGTGCCGGAGTTTCGGCGTGATCTGTATTTCAGCGCCTACGGCGAAGGCTGGGCGCTGTATACCGAGAAGCTTGGCGTCGAAATGGGCATCTACACGACGCCCTACGAGCACTTCGGTCGGCTGAGCTACGAGATGTGGCGCGCCTGCCGGCTCGTTATCGACACGGGACTGCATGCCAAGGGCTGGAGTCGCGACGAGGCTATCGCTTTCATGACCGAAAACACCGGCCTCTCCGAAGGCAATATACGCGCCGAGATCGATCGCTATATCAGCTGGCCAGGACAGGCCCTGGCCTACAAGCTGGGCGAGCTCAAGATCCTGGAGCTACGCCGACGTGCCGAGGACCTGCTCGGCGAGCGCTTCGATATCCGGGAGTTTCATGACGTTGTGCTAGGCAGCGGTGCGGTGCCACTCGATCTGCTCGAGCGACTCGTCGACGCGTACATCGACCGTCGATTGCCCTGACCGGAACAGTTTGCAGGCCTCAGGACGCGAGGCGCGTTACGTTACGCCCGCGGCGCTTGGCTTCGTACATCGCCTCGTCGGCACGCTCGAGCCAGCGTAACGGTGTTTCTCCTTCGCCAAGTTCGGCAACGCCAAGCGAGATCGTGACGTCCTGATCGGGAATCAGCTCGTTGGCCTCGACAAGGGTACGAAGCTGCTCCGCCAGGTGCTCCCCGCGCCCGAGGTTCTCGCCGTCCAGGACAATGACGAACTCCTCGCCGCCGATACGAAACAGGCTGTCGGTCACCCGTATTCTGAGCCGCACGATGTCGGTCAAGGCCTTGAGGATCTCGTCGCCCGCGGCGTGGCCATGGCGGTCATTGACGGCCTTGAAGTGATCGAGATCGAGCATGATGAGGCAGGCGGTCACGGGCTGGCGCCGGCGTTTTGCGACGACGTCTGCGAGCTTCGTTTCCAGCGCGCGACGATTCCCGGCGCCGGTCAGCGGGTCTTTGGTGGCCAGCTGAATAAGCGCGGCGCGCTGCTGATTCGTTACGACAGAAAAGGCGTATGCGAAAGCGCTCGCGAGCACGATCGAGATGAACACCGTTGTTGTTTCCACGGGGTCTACGACCGAGAGGAAGGCCGGAATGAGCATGGCGATAACGGCCAGCCCCAGGATGATGGCTTCGCTGGGTCGCAGCAGATAGAAGATCGCAATGAGGGCCGGGTAGGCCCAGTACACCTGCCCGGGGCCCACCGCGTAGACGGTGCCGACGAGGCCGCCGCCGGCCAGCACGGCGATCGCGAGCCTGGCGTGGCGCACCTGCTGCGTTCGGTAGACCACCGTGCCGAGGACGACAATACCGACGATAAGGATCGTATCGATGGCGACGGCCAGCCAGTTCTGCTCGAGAAAGCGGAGTACCGCAAATGGCGCGATGCAGAGTGCGCCCGCGGCGCTAAGGATGAGCGGCAGGTAGCCGTTGATCGTCTCCCTGTCGTCGCTGCTGCGGGCGAAGAAGCTCCAGATCTCGACGCCGGATTGTCGCTTGCTCACGTCGGCTCTCCCAAGTGCCGCCTCGCGCGTATCCCCGTAATTCGTCGAGTGTCTCAGATATCGCGCCGTCGAGACACCGCTCTTGAACTTAAGATCAGGATTTGCGGAAGCGACTGAAGAAGCCGGTCTTACTCGGCGGCTCTTCTTCGGCGGGCGGAGCGGCCTGCTGCTGCATCTGCTCGAGATTCAGGGTCTTGAGCGTTTGCGTGATCGAGGTGTTGATCTGGTCCTCGATCGGCTGCGGTTCCCCGCTCGGGCGTTTCTTGGGCGGCGGAGCGGCGGGCTTCCCGGTTCCGGCGTTTAGCGCACGCACCGTCGCGAGGCGCTGTGATGCTGACACGTCGAGTCCGGATGGCGTGGTCTCCATCGACACTTCGAGGGCGTCCTCGCCCCAGGTCTCGCGGAACTCCTGCTCGAGATCGCTCGATTCCGGAGTGTTCTTCGCGGGTTCCGGGCTGGACTGAGCCTGGATGTTGGCGCCGGTCTCGGCAAGCGACAGCTCCATCGGGGCCGCTTCCTCGGCGGCAGCAGGTTCGTCAGGCATTGCCTCCGGCACGCTGGCCGCGATCTGTGCCGCAATCATGCTGAATTCTTCGCCGAACAGGGTTTCGGCCATCTTGTCGTCGACGTCCTCCAGGGTCCGTGCCTTTGCGAGCTCCGCTGCAATACGCTCCAGCTCGCCGTCCGGTTCAGTCGTCGCGTCGCCGATGTCCCGCGCCATGGCCGTTGTCGCCGACTCGGCGACGGGCTCGATAGCCGGCTCCTCGGGCAACAAATCCCCCTCTGCGTCGAGATCGTCGCCTGCGTTCAGGGCCTCTTCGGCAAAGTCTATCTTGCGGCGAATCGAGTCATCGAGCGTAATCTGGGGAATCTCTTCGGCGTCGGCGTCGGCGACGGGCGGCGGCGCTTCCGGTGCAGCCTCTGGCTCCGGCTTCGAAATGCCTTGTGCAACGGCCATGGCATGTTCGAGTGCCTCTAGATCCGGTTTCAGCTCGGCCAGCGTAGGATCGCGGTCCCAGTCCGGTACCGCAGCTTGTTCGGCCGGCGTTGCTTCCGGCGTAGCGTCCTGAGCGGCGGCTGGCTGTGCGACCGATGGCGGTTCGGGTTCAGCGTGGGCCGGACTTTCCATGCCCCCACTGCTGTCGAACAGCGTAGGGATGTCGTCGGCGTCCGTCGCGTCTGCGGCGACCGCCGAGGCATTCTCGGCGGTTTCCGTGAGCTCCGGCAGGTCGATCGGATCCGGCAATTCCGGAAGGTCATCGAGCTGCGGTAATTCAGGTAAGTCGTCGAGGCCCGACAGGTCCTCGGCGGCGGCCGTCTCCGTCGCGAGTACAGGCGTATCTGCGATCGGCCCTGCAGCCTCAGGCTCAGGAGCCGCCCGTTCGGCTGTCGCTTCGGGAGCAGGCACATCCGGTTCTTTCGAGGTGGCTTCCGCCGGTGCCGCGGTGACAGCCGCGCCGGTAGCGCCCTCTGCGTCGTTCAGGAGTTCCGGAGACAGCACCTCGAGGTCGGGCAGCGTGTCCTGGATAAGTTCGGGAATCGGGTATTCGCCGGAGTCGAGGGCGCCGACGTCAGGCAGTTCGTCCACGTTCGCTGCCGGGGCATTTGGCGCCGGGGTCTCGGCCGCCGTCGAGGGTACCGGAGCCGGCTCATCAGTCTCGGGCGTCGGCGTACCGGCAGCGGTGTCATTACCGGGCGCCACGGCCGGGAGCTCGGCCTCGGTCAGCGCAGCGATTTCCTGCACCGTGGCGTCGAGATCATCCAGCTCAATGCCAAATTCGTTACTGGCTACGTTCGCCAGTTCATCGGCCTCGAGGCGTTGCATTCCCTTGTCGGCAGCCGATTCGAGTGCTGCGATCGTCAGGTTGTTGACGACCCGGGCAACCCCTTCGGTCAGGGCATGCATCGCGTGGATGCTGTCGTCGGTCATGATGCCGGAGATGTTGCCTCCCGCCTGGCGGAGAGAGTGAGTCAGGTAGCCACGCACCTCGGCGGGGGTCATGGGGCCAATCGTGGCGTGCAGTCGGGCTCGCTGTTTCAGGCGCGCGAGGCCCGGCGCCTTGAGAGCGGGCTTGAGCGATGCCTCTGACATCAGCACGAGATTAGCGCCTTCCGAAACGCCGGAGTCGGTCGCGGTCAGCGCCTCGAGTTCGGCCAGTGCGACGTTGCCGAGCCGTACCGCGTCCTCGACGACAACGAACAGCCGAATGTCGCTGTCATCCAGTTTTTTGAGGATATTGCGAAAGACCGTGATCTTCTGGATGGTGCCGGCCGGCATCTGCTTGAGGCCCAGTTCTCGGAGCAGGAAGTCGAGTACTTCGTCCGGGCCGAGCTTGATCCGGCCAATGTGGATAATCGTATGCTGACGGCCAAGCGCGGCCAGCGAGCGGGCAACCAGGGTTGTCTTGCCGCAGCCTACCGGGCCGGAAATGCACGCGACGGCGTCAGGTCCGGCGAATATCTTCTTCGCCCGGCCGATCAACGCGACGTTGCTGGGGCTTACAAAGACATCTGCGCCTGTAGCCTGGCCGTCGAAGGGCCGCTTTGTCAGGCCAAAATGCTGTTCAAACATGCAGCTTTTTCCAGTCTCGAGGGCGCCGCCTGGCGCGTACTTTTCCAGAGATCGCCAGTTTGCTGGGCTATCGGCGTCTTTTCAGGGAGTTATGTCACAGAAATGCCTGTCGACAGGGGCTTCCCGGTGCAGGCGGCCCCGAGTGGGTCAACGAGTCCCCTTGTGACAAAAAGTGACCAAAAATCACAGCCTTTCGGGTCTCCAAGACTGCCAACGAGCGGCGAAAACCCGCACAATACGCGCCCGGGACAAAGGCGAAAGCCGCAAACGGATCTGGCAATGGGACGAAAACTGCAGCGCACGCTTCTGATCGGCGGCATATTCGCCGTCGCGATTGTCGGCTACGTGGCGCTTGTGTCGATGAAGCCTGAGCCGCCCACCCGCGAGCGCACGGCGCGCGCCATGCTGGTCGAGGCCATCGAACTCTCGCCGTCAGAGGCCGATATCGTGATTCGCTCCCAGGGCACCGTCATGCCCAGGACCGAGACCGTGCTGAGTGCCGAAGTATCCGGCGCGATCGTCGATATCTCCTCCAAGTTCATTGCCGGCGGTGTCTTTGCGAAAAACGAAGTGCTGATGCGGATCGATCCGGCGCCTTACAAGGTCGCCGTCGACCAGGCGAAAGCACTGCTCCGGCAGCGCCAGATCGAACACGACGGTGCCGAGAAACTGCGTTCGCAGGGCTATCGAGCCGAAGCAGAGTTCGCCGCCGCCCAGGCAGCCCTTGCGTCCGCCAAGGCAGAGCTCGTTCGCGCGGAGCGCGATCTCGACCGTACCTACATTCGATTGCCGTACGCGGGCATGGTACGCAGCAAGGATGCGGACCTCGGGCAGTTCGTGATCCCGGGTACGCGGCTTGGCGTAACCTTTGCGACAGACTTCGCGGAGGTGCGGCTGCCATTGACGGACCAGGATCTCGCCTTCGTCGAGCTCCCTCAAGCGCGGGATATTACCGAGACGGGAAGTGCCGAAGGCCAGCCCGTAACGCTGACGGCCGTCCAGCGCGGCGAGCTCGTCAACTGGACCGGTCGCATCGTGCGCAGCGAAGGTATCGTCGACGAGAGCAGCCGGGTCACCCATGCTGTCGCACGCATCGATGATCCCTATGGCTTCGATACCGACCACGCGGCATTGCCTATCGGCACCTTCGTCGCGGCGTCGATAGCGGGCGTCCTGCCGGGCGAAATGATCCGTGTACCTCGCTCGGCAATTCGGGGCTCCAACCAGCTGGTCTTCCTGGATGCCGAGAACCGCATCGCGATTCGCGATGTCGACGTGTTTCGATTCGATGCCGAGTACGCCTATCTTCGGGGTGATGACCTGGCCGGTCAGCGCGTGGTCACGACGACGCTGGAGAGTCCGATCAACGGCACGGTTGTGCGGACGACGTCCGACCCTGAAGAGCAGGGCGGTAGCGATACCTCGCAGCTCGCGTCGACTGACGAGGACCTCTAGTGAAGCCGGGAGACACCGAGCAGCAAGGCCTGATCGCGTGGTTCGCCGCGAATCACGTGGCGGCCAACCTGCTCATGTTGCTGATCGTTGCTGCCGGACTGATCTCCGCTGTGACCATAAGAAAGGAGATGCAGCCGAAGTTCGAGATCGACTTCGTTCGCGTTGCGGTGCCGTACCCGGGTGCCGCGCCGGAAGAGGTCGAGGAAGGTGTCGTTATCAAGATCGAGGAAGCGATCGAGGACGTCCCGGGTATCAAGCGCATTATCGGGACCGCAGAAGAAGGGGCCGGCGAGGTGACCGTGGAGGTCGACCCTGACGAAGACGTCGACCGCGTGCTGAACGACATCAAGATTCGCGTCGACTCGATATCGACCTTCCCCGAGCTTGCCGAGAATCCGACCGTCTACAAGACTGAGTTCCGCAACCCGGTCATCCTGATTGCCATCTACGGGGATCTCGACCAGTTCGAGCGCAAGCGCCTGGGCCAGGAGACGCGCGACGACCTCCTGCGTCGTCCGGACATCAATGACGTGATCTTCTTCGGCGACAGGCCGTATGAGATCTCGATCAACGTGTCGGAGTTCACCTTGCGCAAGTTCGGCCTGACGATGACCGAGGTTGCGAACGCCGTTCGGAATACCTCTATCGACCTGCCCGGCGGCACGATCAAGACCGACGGAGGTGACATTCGTCTGCGGACCAAGGGTCAGGCGTACACCGGCCAGCAGTACGCCGATATTGTGCTCAGGACCTTCGCCGACGGTACACGCCTCACGCTCGGTGAGGTTGCCGAGATCAGTGACGCCTTCGAGGAAACGACCAGTTACGGCCGTTACAACGGTAAACGCACAGCGACCCTGCAGATTACTGCGGGAAGCCAGCAGAACGAAATCAAGACGGCGGAAGCCGTCAAGCAGTATGTCGCCGAGCGCAACGAGCGCCTGCCGCCTGGCGTGCAGATGGATACCTGGATCGACCTTTCCTACTACCTGAAGGGCCGTCTCGAGCTGATGACCGACAACATCATTTCGGGTGCCTTGCTGGTCTTCATTGTCCTGTCGCTGTTCCTGCGTATGAAGGTCGCGTTCTGGGTCATTGTCGGTCTGCCGATTACCTTCCTCGGCGCGCTTTGGCTCATGCCGCTGTGGCCTGTGACGATCAATACCATCAGCCTGTTCGGCTTCATCATGGTGCTGGGTATTGTCGTCGATGATGCGATCATTATTGGCGAAAGCGTCTACACTAAGATACGCGCGGACGGCCATTCGCTCGACAATGTCATTCTCGGTGCGAACAGGGTAGCTATCCCGGCAACGTTTGGCGTTCTCACGACGATTGCGGCCTTTGCGCCTCTGCTGTTCGTCGGTCCGCCGGCTGGCGCTTTCTTCGAGGCGATGGGCTTCGTCGTGGTGTTGTGTCTCTTGTTTTCACTCGTCGAATCCAAGCTGATCCTGCCGGCGCATCTCGTGCACGCGAAGATACCCGACATCGACGAAGACGACCTGTTCCATCCGCAGCGCAAGATCGCGCTCAGGGAGCGCGTGCCGCGCTTTTTTCTCAAGATTCAGCGCCACGTCCAGCACGGTCTGATGGCGGTCATCAACAAAGCCTATCGCCCTACGCTGGAAGTCGCCGTAGACAATCGTGGCGTGACGCTGTCGATCTTCCTCGCGCTCCTGATTGTCACCTTCGGCATGATCGGCGGTGGCATGACGCGGCTGGTGTTTTTCCCGGACATCCCGCAGGACTTCGTGCAGGTCAGATTGCAGATGCAGGCCGGCTCATCGCCGGAGGCGCGGGATTCAGCGATCTCGACCGTCGAGCGTGCACTGCTTACGATGAACGAGGAATACGTTGCTGAACATCCGGGCGAGCCGCCCATGATCACCAACATAGGCGTCTGGACGACCGGTGCAACGGGTGGCGAAATGTTCGCGGAGTTCCCGCGCGATACGGGACGCGAGCTGACGAGCAATATGATCGTCAACCAATGGCGAGAGCGGGTAGGGGAGATACCCGGGGTCAAGGAACTCACCTTCAGTAACGCAGGCCGTATTGGTGGCGGACCTACGCTGGGCTTCCGGCTGTCCGGGGACAACTACGCGCAGATGGAAGCGGCGGCCGAGGAGCTCCAGGCGAAGCTTGCCACTTACGAGGGCGTCTACGATATCAATAACTCCTACGCCGCCGGCAGCGACGAGCTAAAGCTTCGTATCAAGCCGCAGGCCGAAGCGCTGGGCCTCTCGATGCAGTCCCTGGGCCAGCAGGTTCGCCAGGCGTTCTTTGGCGAGGAGGCTCAGCGCATCCAGCGCGGCAAGGATGAGGTCAAGGTAATGGTGCGCTACCCGAGGGAGGAGCGCCGGTCGATTGCCGATCTCGAGAACATGCGGATTCGCACGCCGCAAGGCGATGAGGTGCCGTTCAACGACGTTGCCGAGGTCGAGTTCGGCAAGAGCTACTCGACGATCCGACGCCTGAATCGCTCGCGCACGGTGACCGTATCCGCCGAAATCGACAAGGCGACGCTGGAGCCCGGCGTTGTCATTGGCGATATCCTCGAGGACTTTGCGCCCGAGCTTCGCGAACGTTACCCCTCGCTCGCTTTTGAGCTGGAAGGGCAAAGCGTCGACCAGCAAAAACTCTTCGTGAAGCTCGGGATCGCGGCGCTTGCTGCGCTGTTCCTGATCTATGCATTGATTGCAATTCCGCTGCACAGCTACGGCCAGCCGCTGATCATCATGTCCGTCATCCCGTTCGGCATCATTGGTGCCGTTGTCGGCCATATAGTCATGGGCAAGGCGATCAGCATGTTCTCGATCTTCGGTCTCATTGCGCTGTCCGGCGTCGTCGTCAACGACAGCCTGATCATGGTCGATTTCATCAACAAGGCTCGCCTGCGCGGCGTGCCGGCACGGCAGGCCGTCATCGACTCGGGAACACAGCGATTCCGCGCGATTATCCTGACGTCGTTTACGACGGCAGCCGGGCTCTTGCCGATCCTGCTCGAGACCAGTACCCAGGCGCAGTTCGTGGTGCCGACGGCGATCTCGATCAGCTTCGGGATCGTGTTCGCTACCGTTATTACCCTGTTCCTGATTCCCGCGCTCTACCTGCTGCAGATCGACGTCGGCCGCCGTTCGCGCTATCTCTGGGACCTCTTGCTCGGTCGCCCGGAAAGCGCGGAAGCGCAGGCCGAGGCGCTGTAGGCGAGGCGCCGGCGCTCCCTGTGGGCCCGTGCGTCAGCAATCGATGACAGACCTCGAGAACAACAACTCGACCCCCGTGGACGGCGTCATCGCGGGCCTGACGGCGTATCTTATCTGGGGTTTCTTGCCGATCTATTTCAAAGTTACCGGGCATGTCGATGCGCTCGAAATACTTGCTCATCGAATCGCGTGGGCCGTGCCCTTCGGCGCGCTCATACTCTGGGCAAGAAAGCAGTGGCCCGAGGTTATCGCGGCTTTCACGAGGCCGAAGGTGCTGTTCTGGCTCGTCATGGCCTCGGTGTTCATTGCGATCAACTGGTTCGTGTACATCTACGCTGTACAGACCGAGCAGGTCTACCAGGCGAGCCTCGGTTATTACATTAATCCGCTGATGTACGTCGCAGTGGGCGTCGCCTTTCTTGGCGAGAAGCTGCGTCGCCTGCAGGTCTACTCGCTCATACTCGCGGCCTTCGGCGTCCTGATACTGACGATGTCCTACGGCCGCCTGCCGTGGATCGCGCTAGTGCTTGGTGTGTCGTTCACCGCCTACGGCGTCATCCGTAAGCAGGTGGCGGTGGGGGCAATGCCGGGACTGTTCGTTGAAACCTGTCTCCTGTTGCCGCTGGCAGTCGGCTGGCTGGTTCATCTGTTCCAGGTCAACGAGGCAAGCTTTCTCAAGGGATCGGCCGTCGACGACGTGCTGCTGGTCATTGCCGGTCCACTGACCGTCGTGCCGCTCTTATGCTTCGCGATTGCCGCGAGAAAGCTGACATTGACTGCGATCGGCTTTATGCAGTTCATTGCGCCCACGCTGCAGTTCTTCGTCGGCGTTGCCTACGGCGAGGCATTGACGCCCGCGCATATCGCCTGCTTCGTTTGCATCTGGACGGCCGTCGCGCTGTTTTCCTTCGACGTTTTGCGCGCGAATCGCCGACTTCGCCGGGCCAGCGCCTGAGCGTTTACATTAGAGCTGGCTTTCCGGGACGATTTTCTGAAACCAGGCGGAAAACCGCTGCCAGGCCGTGGTTTGCGGTTCTTTCGTTTCGACGACTGCCTCGCCGTCGATCGTCGCGTGCCAGCTGATCCTGTTGTTCTCGTCGAGTTCCAGGCGATAGCCTATTTCGGCAAGGCGGTCCGCGGCCGCCGCGGATATCAGGCTGGCGAGGTTCTCGGATTCGATAAGCAGGCCCATTTCGGTATTGATGTCGATTGAACGAGGGTCGAGATTCAGCGAGCCGACGAACACGATCCTGTCGTCGATGACTATGCCCTTGGTGTGCAGCGTCAGCTTGTCGAGCTCGGTCGTGCCGTCCGGATTAGTAATCTTGGCCGCGTCGGCGCGTGCTTCCCAGAGTTCGACTCCGGCTTTCAGCAGTCGCTTGCGGTACGACGAATACGACGAGTGCACGGCGGTGTGATTATTGGTCGCCAGCGAATTGGTCAAAACCACAACGCGCACCCCCTTGTCGGTTAGGTTGCGGAGGAACTCGATACCTTCCTTGCGAGGTATGAAGTATGGGGTAAAGATGTAGATCTCTTTCTCGGCATTGGCGAGCACTTCACCGAGTTCCTGCACGACAAGCTGCTGTTCCGGTGAGATCTTTTCAAGAAGCTTCTGCGGGTCATCAGCGATCAGCGTGCCTTCGGCGACGAAGGGCTCGACCTGCCCGGAAATGAGCGCCTCCATGAGCGGCGTCGTCGTGGTTTCGCCGTAAATAGAGTCGCCCGCCTCAGCCATGCTGCGCTCGAGCTGCCGGCGAGCCTCGGCGACCTTTTCGTCATTACGGTTCTCGGCGACGACCGCGAGCGGTACCGCCAGCTTATGGTTCCAGTAGGTGTCAAACTGTGTCGATACCTCGGGGACGATCGTGCCAACGGCCAGCATGTCGAAATCGACGAACTCACCGGTCGTCTCGAGCTGGAAGTACTCGACGGCGATATTACGGCCGCCGACGACGGTAACGAGGTTGTCCACCGTGAAGGACTTGTTGTGCATTCGGCGATTCAGCCGGCTGAAGTGACCGACATAGTTCAGCATGTACAGGCCGCGACGCGATATCGGGTTGAAGATCCTCACCTCGGCGTTCGGATAGTCGTCGAGGACGTCCAGGTAGTCGTCGTCCATGGTCGTAAAGATGTCATCGAGCAACAGCCGGATACGGACGCCGCGCTCGGCAGCCTCGATGAGCTTGGCGAGGAAGGTAAAGCCGGCGTCATCCGGCTTCATGAGGAAATACTGCGCGTCGATGGTGGCTTCGGCCGTATCGATCAGCCGGAGGCGGGCGCCAAACGCGTCAAACCCCTCTGCCAGCGGGTAAAAGCCGCTGGTGTCATCGCGGCCGCCCATCCATTCGCGAATACCGGCAGTGCCCTTGAGGGTCGAGGTGTCGGCAATCGCAACGGAAGGCTCTTTTGGCGTCTCGAGGGGTACGCTCGCACAGCCGGCAGCGATGAGCAGGATCGAGACGGCTGCGCCGGCGCGAATCCCTCGCCAGCACCGTTTGGCGGCCGGGTATACCGCTCCCGGGCGGATGGTTTCCTCGAGGCTTTGCACGACGTCACTCCTGTCTGACTCCGGTCCGATTGTATCGAATACTGCCGCGCCGGATACGTGGTCGCTGATCCGTCGGCCGCCGGTACGGTGTGACGCGGTTCCGCCAACGCAAATTGGCAAGGTATATACTGCTCGGTATGGCTTTCTTCGACGATACTGTAGAGACGTCCCGCCGCCGCTTCCTGGGCGCACTTGCCGTCGCGTCGGCAAGCGCCGGCTTGACCGTGCCGATTCGCGTTCTTGCAGGGCCGATCTCGATCAAGGTCTGGAAGTCGCCAACCTGCGGTTGCTGCGTGGACTGGGTAGAGCACCTCGAAGCCAACGGATTCGAAGTGAGCATCTACGACGACGGCAACAGCGACGCGCGCAAGCGTCTCGGTATGCCCGTACGCTACGGCTCCTGTCATACCGCATCGGTGAACGGCTACGCGATCGAGGGTCACGTGCCGGCGAAGGACATTCACCGGCTGCTGGAGGAGCGGCCCGACGCTATCGGCCTCTCCGTGCCGGCAATGCCGCGTGGATCGCCCGGAATGGACGGGCCGATCTATGGCAACGTCGTTGACCCTTACGACGTACTGCTCGTCGCCAGCGACGGGAGCGCAACTGTCTACGCGTCGTATCGCTAGGCCGTAATTCGGCTATCCCTCGCGGCGCGTCAGCCGCCGCCGCGCGGCACGAATCAGCGCTCGTGAGTAAAAGCGGTGGAGCCTGTATAGCAGGCGACGCCTCGAGGTTGACTTGCTGCCGCGAGCGACTACGGCTGAGCCGAAGAAGAGCATTGACCCGGTCTCGTCCTGTTCCCGGACCATGAACCAGGACCGCGTGCGCCCGGTAACGTCTTTCATCAACAACTCATCATCGCGCCGGTCCTCGACGGTCCAGGCGGCGAAGCCCGTGCGTCTTCCCTCGATGAGTTCGGCGAGATCCGCGTCGCTCGAGCCGTGCCCGAACATGGAGAGGATGAGTCGCTCGAGCCGGAACAGGGGCGTCGAGTAGAAGGCGGATACCCAGGTCTCGAGGTCGGGCTGGAAATCGACTGACGCGGCGAAACAGTCGGTGTAGTTGGGCAGCGCATTGCCGGCGCTATCGTGTGCGTACCGGTCGAGCAGGGTGTTTCGGGGAACGGCCTGTTCCATACGAGCATTGTGCCATGAACCAAAAAAAAGCCCCTCGTGCTGACACACGAGGGGCCTGTTGTCGGCGCAGGCGACGAGCGATTTACTTCGCTTCGCGCCGCTCCTTGGCTTCCTTGATAACTTCCTCAGCGACGTTGTTCGGCACCGGTGCGTAGTGCGAGAACTCCATCGAGAACTGGCCACGACCGGAGGTCAGCGTACGCAGGTGCCCGATGTAGCCGAACATGTCGGCCAGCGGCGCGTCAGCCTTGACGCGTACGCCCGTCGCGCCGGCGTCCTGTGACTTGATCATGCCACGGCGACGGTTGAGGTCCCCGATGACGTCACCAACGTTGTCTTCCGGCGTGAACACATCCACCTTCATGATCGGCTCGAGAAGCTGCGGACCTGCCTTCGGAACCGACTGCCGGTATGCGGCTTTGGTCGCAATCTCGAAGGCCAGTGCTGACGAGTCGACGGCGTGGAAGGCGCCGTCCAGCAGCGTAAACCTGACGTCGAGAAGCGGATAGCCGGCAAGCGTGCCTTCTGCCATGCTGACGTCGAACGCCTTCTCGATCGCGCCCCAGTACTCGCGCGGCACGTTACCGCCCGTCACGAGCGATTCGAACTCGTAGCCCGAGTTCAGTTCACCCGGCTCGATGCGGTAGTCGATCTTGCCGTACTGACCGGAGCCACCCGACTGCTTCTTGTGCGTGTAGCTGTCTTCGATTGTCTGCGTGATCGTCTCGCGGTAGGCCACCTGCGGCTTGCCCATCTCGACCTCGACGCCGTGGGTCCGCTTCAGGATGTCGACCTTGATGTCGAGGTGCAGCTCACCCATCCCCTTGATCAGCGTTTCGCCCGAATCTTCATCGGTCGCGACTTGGAAGGACGGGTCCTCGGCAATCATCTTGCCGAGGGCAACACCGAGCTTCTCCATGCCCGCCTTGTCTTTCGGCGAGATTGCAATCGAGATCACGGGATCCGGGAATACCATCGGCTCGAGGGTCGCCGGACTGTTCGGATCGGCGAGTGTGTGGCCCGTCTGGGTGTTCTTCATGCCGAGCAGCGCGACAATGTCGCCGGCCTGAGCCGAATCCAGCTCTTCGCGCGAGTCCGCGTGCATCTCGACGATACGGCCAATACGCTCGGTCTTGCCGGTAAACGTATTGAGCACGTTGTCACCCTTCTTGAGCGTCCCGGAGTAGATACGCGTAAAGGTCAGGGCGCCGTAGCGGTCGTCCATGATCTTGAAGGCGAGCGCACGCAGGGGCTTCGTCGGGTCGACGGTGGCGACGCCGCCCGTTTCGTTGCCCTCGAGATCGATCTCTGGCTGCGGCTTGACTTCCGTCGGGTTTGGCAGGAAGTCGACAACGGCGTTCAGCACCAGCTGGATGCCCTTGTTCTTGAACGCAGAGCCACAGTAGGTCGGGAAGAAATCGAGGTTGATCGTACCCTTGCGGATGCAGCGCTTGAGGTCGTCGATCGACGGTTCGTTGCCTTCGAGGTAGGCCTCGAGCAGATCGTCGTCCTGCTCGACGGCAGTCTCGATGAGCTTCTCTCGCCATTCTTCGACCTGGTCCGCCATGTCGGCCGGGACGTCCTGGACCTCGTAGTTCTCCGGCAGACCCGAGTCATCCCAGACCCACGCCTTGCGCGTCAGGAGATCGACGACGCCCGTGAAGTTGTCCTCGATACCGATCGGCAGGACCATGACCAGCGGGTTCGCCGCGAGTACGTCCTCGATCTGCTTGACGACGCGATAGAAGTCGGCACCGATCCGATCAAGTTTATTGACGAAGATGATGCGGGACACTTCCGAATCGTTGGCATAGCGCCAGTTCGTCTCAGACTGCGGTTCGACACCGCCCGAGCCACAGAATACGCCAACGCCACCGTCGAGCACCTTGAGCGAACGGTAGACTTCGATCGTGAAGTCGACGTGCCCCGGCGTGTCGATGATGTTCAGCCGATGGTCGGCCCACTCGCAGCTGGTAGCGGCCGACTGAATCGTAATGCCGCGTTCCTGCTCCTGCTCCATGAAGTCCGTCGTGGCTTCGCCATCGTGAACCTCGCCGGTGCGGTGAATCTTGCCCGTGAGCTTCAGGATTCGCTCGGTGGTCGTGGTCTTGCCCGCGTCTACGTGGGCAAAAATGCCTATGTTTCGATACGTCGATAGGTCTTTCATAACTGTGCTCGTTCGTCGTCAATAAATAGCACCCAGTCCGATACAGCGAACCCGGGCTCACGGCCAGTAAGGCAGGAGCATCGCGGTGTTCGTTCGGATTGGGTGCGCGTGCTTTCCATCGGTCCATCAAGACTGCGTTTCAGGCTCGTCGTGCGCGCTCGAGCCCGGTCCGGACCGGTCAATTGCGCGCGGATGATAGCAGCGTAGCGCGCGCCGAACCAGTGGTTTACAGCCTCCCCGGGCCAGAACGGGGAGTTGTGGTCTTTTGCCCGCAGTTTCAAGGCCCTGCGGGCAGCTTCCCGGCGCCGCTAGCGGCGCAGAATGGCCCACCAGCGGGCAATATTTAACAGGCTCATTAGGGAGGCTGCGACGTAGGTAAGGGCGGCTGCCGTGAGGAGCCGCCGGGCGTGCGGCCGGTCGACGTCCTTGAGGATGCCGTGGCGATCGAGCATGGGCAGGGCACGTCCGAAGCTTGCGTCGAATTCGGTGGGCAGCGTTAGCGCGTGCACGGCGCTCGATGTGGCCAGCGTCAGGAAGCCTGCCAACAGCATGACGCCGCCGAGTACGGGCGCTCGCGTCAGGATGCCGACAAAGGGTGCGACGAGCAGGACGCCGGCACCGAGCCGCTGCAGAGGTCCGATGGCCCTGACGAGGCGGGTACGCCAGTGCAGCGGCGCGTAGCCCTCGGCATCCTGAACGGCGTGGCCGACTTCGTGTGCGGCCACGGTTATGGCCGTCAGGGAGCGCCCGTCGTACTTGTCGGGCGTGAGGCGCACGCTCTTGTCGACCGGGTCATAGTGATCACCGCTCTCGCTCGTCTCGACGCTGACCTCGCCAAGTCCATGACGGTCGAGCAACAGCCTGGCGAGCTCCCGGCCCGTGCCCGGATAGCGGTCGGCCGGCGTGCTGTATTTCTCGAGCACCTGTCGCACCCAGAGACCGGGACCGAAGACGGCCGCGGAGACCAGGATAATGAACACTACTGCTGCCATGGACGAATGCTAACCTTCGGGCACGCGCTCTGCCGGACGTCGACTCGGAAGCTACTATGACCACTGATCAGGCACTACTGTTCACTCTGCTTGGCGCTGTGTTTGCGCTGTTGATCTGGGGACGTTGGCGCTACGACCTGGTCGCTTTCGTTGCGCTGCTTGCTGCCGTGCTCCTGGGGCTCGTGCCGACCAGCGCCGCGTTCGCGGGCTTCGGTCATCCGGCCACGGTCATCATTGCGCTGGTGCTGGTTGTCTCACGCGGGCTGTCGAACACCGGCGTCATCGAGGCGCTAGGTCGCTATTTCATCGACAGCGGTCGGAGACTTGGCTCGCACATTGCGATGATGTCAGGGCTTGCCGCGAGCCTTTCCGCCGTCATGAATAATGTCGCTGCGCTGGCGCTCCTGATGCCGCTCGACCTGCAGGCGGCGAAGAAAGCGGGACGAAGCGCCTCGCTGACGCTCATGCCGCTGTCGTTCGCGTCGATCCTGGGCGGGATGATCACGCTGATCGGAACCCCGCCGAATATCGTCGTAGCGGAATACCGCGGTGACGCGCTCGGCGAGCCGTTTCGAATGTTCGACTTCGCGCCGGTCGGCATTGCCTGTGCTGCGGTCGGTGTCGCCTACGTCGCGCTTATCGGCTGGCGGCTTCTGCCGACCCAGAAGCAGGCGAAGCCCGGCGAGGATGAGCCCTTCGATATCAACGACTACATGGCAGAGGTTCGCGTACCGGAGGACTCGCCGGTCATCGGCAGGCGCGTTCGTGAGCTGGATGCGGATGCGGCGAAAGCGGACGTTGCAGTGGCAGGTCTCGTGCGCCGCGGCCGACGCATGCCTGGGCTCGCACGGCGCGTGGAAATCCGGGCCGGTGATGTCCTCGTCCTCGAGGCGTCGCCGGCCAGTCTCGAAGAGCTCATCGGTTCGACGGGGCTCGAGTACGTCGGCAAAGGGGAGGGGCGTTTCGAGGATGACGACCTGTCACTGATCGAGGTTGTCGTCGGCGAATCGTCGAGGCTCGTCGGCCGCAGCGCCATGGATGCGCGGCTGCTCTACCAGCATCGAATTGCGCTGGTTGGCGTGTCGCGCCAGGGAACCCGGGTGCGCCAGCAGGTCCGCAAGATGCCGCTGCGTGCCGGCGATGTGCTGCTCCTCCTCGGAGAGGACGACCGTCTCCAGGACGTATCGCGGCGCTTCAGCCTGCTGCCGCTCGTCGATCGCGGCCAGCGTGTCGTTCAGCGTGAGAAAGCGCGGCTTGCGGTCGGGCTGTTCGCGGCCGCGATCGCGGCGTCGGCGCTCGGCCTCGTCTACCTGCCCATTGCCCTCGGCTGTACCGTGGCGGCGTACGCGCTGTTCAACATCGTGCCGCTGCGGGAGCTCTACGACTCGATCGAGTGGCCGGTAATCGTCTTGCTGGGGTCCATGATCCCGATAGGCTCGGCACTGGAAAGTACTGGCGGGACGGTGCTGATTGCCGATTCCATCGTCTCGCTCTCGGCCGGCCTGTCGCCACTGGTCGTGCTGGCTGCGCTGATTGTCGTGACGATGACGCTGTCCGACGTCATGAACAACACGGCAACGGCGGTAATCGCCGCACCGGTTGCGGTGGAAATGGCGTCCCTTTTAAACGTCAATCCGGACCCGTTTCTGATGGGTGTGGCGGTAGCGGCGTCCTGCGCGTTCCTGACGCCGATCGGACACAAGAACAATACGCTGATACTTGGACCGGGCGGTTACTCCTTCGGTGACTACTGGCGGATGGGGTTGCCGCTGGAGTTGCTCGTCGTCGTCGTGTCGGTGCCGATGATTGCCTGGGTCTGGCCGCTGTAAGCGGCGGCAGAATTATGACAAGCGAGTGTCGCAAAAGACCTGACGGGTGGACCAAAAGTGACAGTGCAGCGCCTTTGCTCATAGCGAGAAGCAGAGTCAGGTATTGTCTATAAACAACTGAAAAATATAATATTGTATGGGCTGATTTTCCGTACGCTCCGGGTTGGCACAGGCCTTGCAACGTCATTCCCGGGGCAGCCACCTGCTGCCATTCGTTTGGGAAGACCGGAGAAAAGCCAATGGACCGAGCGACGATACAGGACTGGACCGACGCGGCCGTGCCGCTCAAATTCAACGATACCCGCGACGTGCGTTACCGGGTCTACCGGGAGGGCTCACGCCACTTCCAGGAGATCATCGATGACGAGGCGCGTCCGATTCACACGCTCGAGTTGCCTGATGGTATGAAGCACGACCGAACGAGCTACGAGGTTCTGCTGCGCTACGTCCTGCTCGACGTCGTCGCGGCCTGAGCGTCAGCGCGCTTAAGCGCTCGTCAGGGGGGCGGGCGCTGGTAGACTACTGAGGTTGCCAACCGGCACTCTGGTGCCGTGCCCTACGAGGACGACCTCATGCAGCCCGCAAGTCACGACCCGACGACCCACGAGCAAATCTCCGAGGAGGTCCTCGCACTCATCGGGAGCGGTCGCAAGATCGAGGCGATCAAGCTGATTCGCGAGGAAACCGGGCTCGGATTACGCGAGGCGAAACGCCTCGTTGACCATCTCGCAAGTGCCACGGGCGCCGAGGGTGAACTGCCACCGCCGTTCAAGGAGGAGGGCGGGCTCAAGGGAGTCGTTGTCATCGTCGTTGCGCTGGTAGCCGCCTACATTGCGTGGCGCATCGCTACGGCTCCCTGACTCGGACCCTCCTGCCCTGGAATAGCTTCCCGGCTGCCGGTTCGTCATTCGCCGGAAGCCCGCCGGTGCCATCTTCGCGGCGTCCACGACCGAAAAGCGTCCGACGGGCTTGAGAAAGCCCGATAACGTATCCATATCCCGACATAGCGGTAGCGGCCAGCTGCCGCGGCAGGCCAACCGGGAGATGCTTTCATGAACGATACGACGATGAACGACGACAGCTCCGCGGCCGATTCGGCACGCGACGAGGCGGCAAGCGCCCTCGAAACCAACGTGAAGTCCAGGGAAACCTGGCTCAGGCTGCTGTTCATGGTGATCTACGGGGCAATCGTTAGCCTGGCCGGCATGGTCGCAACGGCTATCGTCGTGTTGGGTTTTCTCGTGGTGCTGTTTACCGGAGAGCGCAACCGTTCACTGATGGCGGCAGGGCGCGTGGTTACGGATTACATCGCCGAGATTCTCGATTTTCTGACCTTCAACAGCGAAGAGAAGCCGTTCCCGTTCGGCTCAGAGTTTCCGGCAGCCGATACGCCGGCAGCCGCCAGCGAATAGCGCCCCGGGCCGGACAGGCCCGGCCTAGACTGTCATTTCGCGCTGCGCCGGCTGCCAGTGCGTCATGTTGACCTGCACGCCGCCGACGCCGAGGTTACGCACCCAGCGTGCCGCGGCGTCGAGCGTTGCCCAGGTCTTTACCTTGCCCTTGTGCGTTTGTGCAGTTACGGCGCCGTTGAGCGTTTTGGCCTCGACGTGAAAGCGCGCGCCACTCGCAATAATGCTCACCGTCCGGACGGCACCAGCCGCCACCAGCGCTCTTAACATGCGTTCATCCATCGTCGGTCCTCGTCGCAGCCGTGGGGCTGTCGGGTATGGGAATGCCTGTGTCATCGCAATGGCGCCGTATCAAGACCTCTACCATGTTCGCGACGCTGCGGTGTTCGCGCAGGGCCGCCTCGCGCACTGCTTCCTTGAGAGCAGGGGTGATGCGCAGGTTCAGCGTTGAGACCTTGGTACGTGACATGCGTTGCATTGTATAGCAATAGAACGTAAATGTAACGCACTTTTGACGCACGTCGCGGCTTGCCCGCTGCCGGTCACCTCGCCGACAATTCCGGCATGCCTGTTTCCGCGCTTAAGGAGTATTGGGCGCTGGTCGCTGCGGTAGCGCTGGCGACGCTGGTGCTCGTCATCCTGCTCGTCGTTCTGTACCGGCGCTCACGCCGGGGTCGGCTCGGCAAACTCCTGAGGGACCGGAAACACGAGCTCAAGGCCCTGAAGGCGGCGGCAGCACAGCTGGAAAAGGCGAGCCGTCGACTCGAGCGCCTGGAACAGTCGGCAGGACGCCAGCCACCGAAAAAGCTCGATACGGCGCGCGGCGCTCGCGACGACGCCACGATGCTCTGTGAAATCCGCCAGGGCACGCTGGCGGCTGCCGAACATCGACTGCGCCAGCTGATCGTGGAGGAGTATCCGCCGAACAGCCACGACCGGATGCGGCAGCGTTACGCGCTCACTGAACACGCCGACGTTCGACCCTTCAGCTTTGATGGCAGGCATAAAAAAGCCCCGCCAAGAGGCGGGGCCAGGGGAGATAAGAGCTGATGCTTGGGGGAGACTGGACAGCTCTTAAACTTTGCTCGCGACCGTACTAGGGGGAGACGAAGTCATCGAGCAAAATCAGGCCGGGACCGGTCTCTTCGGCCGACGTATCGGCGTCGCGAGCGATCGCGGTGTAGACACCAGTGGCAACGACCTCGATGCCCTCTGCGGGAATCGCGATGTCCTTGGTGCCCGTCGGCGTGACGTAGATGTTGTACGTACCTGCGGCAACCTGCAGGTAGCCGGAGTTGAAGAGGTACGGGATGTCCGCGGCAAACGGCTCGTCATCGGTGATGTCGTTGTCGGTGCCGGGGAGAATGTAGAGATCAACGTTCGGCGTGTTCGGTGAGCCGTGGATGACACGCAGCTTCGCAGCGGTTGCAAGGCGACGAGCGTCGTCAGCAGCCGTGAACAGGCCAAGGTTGTCAGTGGCGATCGAGCCTACGGCGATGGCGTCGTAGAACACACCGGCGTCTAGCGGAATCTCGTCGCCGTCCGGGTTGATAACCACGTTGCCCATGAAGGCCACCTGGAAGTTGTAGAAATCAGCAGCCAGGGGAATCTGGTTGACGCTCTGCGTAAACTCGAAGTTCGGAATCGCAGCGGCGCCGTTAACCAGAACGTCGACAGGGCCAGGGACGTCAGGCACGGCGTGCGTGACGCGAAGCTCCGCGGTCGAACGGGTGTCGATGACTTCGCTGACGCCAGCAGCCGTAACGAGCAGCGCGCTGACCGGGATAGCCGGGTTGGTGCTAAGCGCTACCTGGTTGGTGTTGGTGTTGTCGACGGCGGCAATAACCGCGTCGGTACCGCCTGCAAGGCTCAGGGCGCCGGTGTCGAACGCAACGTCCTTGGTGCCGGCCGGCGTCACGATGATCTGGTATTCACCAGGCGCGATTTCGACGGGATCCGGCGTGAAGCCACCGAATGATACGGGACCGAGACCCAGCGTTTCGTTGAGCGGCGTTTCGTTCGTAATGTCGGTGCCAGGTGCGACGACGTAGACGTCGACCGGACCCGTACCCGGCGAAGCGTGCAGGACCTGCGCGCGGACCGTGTCAGCACCAACCGTGACGCGCGGACGCGACACGACGAGCTCGCGGAAGGCGGTGTCGCCTTCGGCACCGACGTTGCCTACCGCGAAGACGACGTTGATGATGTCTGCATCAAAGCTCAGGTCTTCGAGGTCGATAACCGTGGCGGTTTCATCACCCGGCAGCAGCGCGTCGACGGCGATGTCGTAGTCGACAGTCGTTTCGCGCGTCAGGATCGGCGAGCCAGACTTGTAGTCAACGCCGGAGAATTCGTCGCCGTTGATCGTGACGTTAACGGCCGGAGCATTCGGCGACGCATGCACGACCTGCAGGCCGAAGGTGGATACAGGCTGCGGCGGCGCGGGCGGCGTCGAGCCATCGGAATCGCAAGCAGCGACCGCAAGAGCGGCGGCGAGGATTGCGAAGCGGTTGAACGTATTCATTCCCTGTCCTCATGTGATCGGGGTTCCCAGAAGTCCGCGCAGTATCTGCGAGGGCTAAATGCGAAGCTTCTCCGTTTCGTATCGGAATGTTTCTTAGTGTTTCCGGCCGATGTCGGTCCCGGCACGGGAAACGTATCCATATGTTTGCTGGGAACAAATCTCCTCGCGTATCCGGCGGGATCAGCTAGAATGCGCCTATGAGTAAAGTGCTGTTAATCGACGACGACACGAAGCACTCCGAGTTGCTTCAGGCCTATTTCAAGCGCTTCGGGATCCAGCTGGTGTGTGCCAAGGATGCCGACGAGGGCTTTCGCAAGCTCACCCGCGAAGACCCGGATCTGCTGCTGCTAGATGTGATGCTGCCTGGCCGGGACGGCTTCGAAATATGCCGGGAAGTGCGCAAGACCAGCAGCATCCCTATCATCATGCTGACGGCGCGAGGCGACGTCATCGATCGCGTCTCGGGGCTCGAGCTCGGCGCGGACGACTACGTTGGCAAGCCCTTCGAGCCGCGCGAACTCGTAGCGCGTGTGCAGGCGACCCTAAGACGCGCAGATGCGGCCGGCATGGACCAGTCCACACTTCGTTTCGAGGGTTTGACGATCGATACCGACACGCGCGCCGTGCGGGTTGACGACAAGCCTGTCGACCTGACTTCCATGGAGTACGAGCTGCTCCTGATTCTCGCCAAGCGGCACGGCAAGAAGCTGTCGCGTGACGATATCTTGAGTGAGCTGCGCGGGATTGATGCGGCCATCCTGACGCGGTCGGTCGATATCATGGTCAGTCGCCTGCGGCAGAAGCTCAGCGACTCGGTCAAGCCGCCGCGCTTCATCCAGACGGTGTGGGGGCGTGGCTACTCGTTTATCGGAGTCCCCGAAGGCAAAGCCGAAGCCGAGCCGCAGGACTGACCTGGCTAAGGTTCCGGCGACGAGCCCATGACGCGCCTGTTCCGATCACTGTCGGTTCGCCTGCTACTGATCTTCGTGCTCATGGCGGGCCTGTTCGTGTACGGCGCTTACCAGGCCCTGATCTGGGTCTATAACAGCGACGATATCCGCGGCCTCATCAGCGGCCACCTGTCGCTGCACGTCTACTACGTCAAGCAGGATATAGGTACGCCTCCCGATGTCGGACGGGCGCTGGCGATCACCGAGCGCGTGCCGGTCGACATCCGAATCTCCGGGCCTGATATCGACTGGGCATCGAACCCCGATTTTCCGCGGCTGGAAACGCTGGAGTTCGGCCCGAGCCCGGCCTTCAGTGACGATCGCAGCGCCTGGGTCGACGAACTGAGCGGCGTCGAGTTTGCAAACTTCGACCGGCACCGCTACCTGAAAATGCGCTCCGGCGAATACGACATCGTCGTAGCCACGCCGCCCATCGGCGAGTTGCCCGAGGGGCCGGACCTGCTCCTTGTCGTTATAGGCATGGGTCTCCTGGCCCTGACGCTTGGCTACCTGACGGTGCAGTGGCTGTTCCGACCGATCCGGGCCATTCGGACCGGGGCGCAGCACATCGGCCGAGGCAACTTCGATCATCGCATCACGAGGATCAGGAAAGACCAGCTCGGCGATCTCGCCGTGGCGATCAACAAGCTGGCGGGCGACGTGGAAGACATGCTCAATGCGAAGCGTGCCTTGCTCCTCGGTATCAGTCACGAGTTGCGGACGCCGCTGTCCCGCATGCGCCTCGGTATCGAGTTTCTCGACAACGAGGATGACCGCGAGAAGCTCAAGGCCGAGGTTGTCGAAATGGAGAAGATTGTCGTTACGCTGCTCGAGGCCGAACGGCTCAACAGCGCGCACGCGACGCTCGCGAGAAGTCGCGTGGTGGTGCGTGAGCTCGTCGAGGACCTGATCGATGACTTCTTTTCGCGGGATCGCGAGCGCATCAAGGTCGATGTGCGCACACCGGCCCTCAAGGCTGACATTGACGAGGTACGCGTGGCGCTGTTGCTCAAGAACCTGATCAGCAATGCACTGCGTTACAGCAAGCCCGAGGACGGTCCCGTTGAAGTGTCGATCGACGCGGATGCCACCGACCTCGTATTCACGGTTCGGGATCACGGCCCGGGAATCCCCGACGAGCAGGTCGAGCACATCGGGGAGCCGTTCTACCGCAGCGATCCGTCGCGCGCACGGCACACGGGCGGCACCGGACTCGGCCTGTACCTCGCAACGCTCGTTGCGCGCGCGCACGGTGGGCAGCTCTCACTAATAGAGACCGACCAGCCCGGCGCGTGTTTCGAAGTGCGTCTGCCGCTTGGAACGGCGAATTCGTCGAACCCTGACGCGTAGGCGCTGGCCGGCGGTTCACAATCCTGCAACGTCGTTATGCTCTAGTACGCGTGCAGGCCAAAAGCGATAACAACAAGGCCTGCCTGTCGAAGCACCGGCGCTTCCCCCAAGCGCCATCGCCCTCGCAAGGCCTCCCGCGGAGGCCTTTGTTTTTTCCATAAGCTGGGAAGTTCGGTAACAAAAACAGCAGCTTAGAGCTGTCATGCTCGCCTGGTTGCGAACGAATCAAAATGATATCAAAATAGTATCATTGCATCTCGGGAGAATGACATGATCAGGGAGCGTGAACGTAAGGTAGCTTCGGGTTACGTGATGTTGCTGGTGCTGCTGGTCCTGCAGCTTGCGAGCGGCTGGCTGATTTATACCGCGGCTCGTGCCCAGTCCGCCGCCGGACTCATTGCGACGATACTGATCGCCATCGTCATCATCGTGCTGTGGGCCGGTTTCTTCATGGTCAATCCGAATGAGGCCAAAGTGCTGCAGCTCTTTGGCGCCTACGCGGGGACGGCACGCGAGTCAGGTCTCAAATGGGCCAACCCGTTTTTCCAGAAGACCGCGGTGTCGACCCGGGTACGCAACTTCGAGAGCGGCAAGCTCAAGGTGAACGACTCGGCAGGCAGTCCGATCGAGATTGCCGCCGTCGTCGTGTGGAAGGTATTCGACACGGCCGAGGCACTGTTCGAAGTCGATGACTATGAGGAATTTGTGCAGATTCAGAGCGAGTCGGCGCTGCGCAACCTGTCGACCAACTATCCCTACGAGTCCCATGACGATGAAGAGGGTATCGGCCTGCGCTCCGATCCGCAGGATATTGCCCAATCGTTGCGGGCCGAAATCCAGGACCGTCTCGAGCAGGCCGGCATTACGGTCGTTGAAGCCCGGATAAGTCATCTGGCCTATGCCCCCGAGATTGCCAACGCCATGTTGCGCAGGCAGCAGGCGTCAGCGGTGATCGCCGCGCGAACGCAGATCGTGGCAGGCGCCGTGGGCATGGTCGACATGGCACTGTCAGAGCTTCAGTCTGGCGGCATCGTCGAGCTCGATGAAGAACGCAAGGCCGCCATGGTCAGTAACCTGCTCGTCGTCCTCTGCGGTGAGGAGGGCGCAAAACCCGTGCTGAACACCGGCAGCCTGTACACCTGATCACGGCGGTACGGCCGAACGGAGAAACGGCTTGGCGAAACGTAAACCGTTTGCGCTGCGCATCGACGAAAAGACGCTGGCCGCGATGCAGCGCTGGGCCAACGACGACCTGCGCAGCCTGAATGCGCAGATCGAATACGTGCTCCGGGAGTCGCTGCGTCGCGCCGGCCGCCTGCCGAAGCCCGACAAGACCTCGGGCGGTGATGCGGATGAGGGCTAGAGCAGGGGCGCGGCCGCTGTGCCGTCTCTAGTCGCGGTTTGTCCGCTCTGCAGGGGCGCCTGACGAAATGCTCCGCGTCCGCGACGTACCCCGGGACGGCACTCCCCGGCTCCGGGATGGCGCAGTCGTCGAGTAGCGCTGTGCCGGGCGAACGGCAGGCCGCGGCGCCGGGCGACTGGCGCGCGACGGTGGCGTGGTGGTCGTGTAGACACGTCGGCTCGCTGCACCAGGAGTCACGACGAGGTCGCGGCGGTCGACGCGGGCGTCACGTGCAGGTGATACCGGTCGACTGCGATTGACCGCTCTCGGCGGAGTAACCGGCTCGAGTCGCGAGGCATAACGTCTTGCCCGGTCGTTGCCGGTCGACAGTCCTCGCGGACCGCTATAGACCGGCGGCCTCACGGGTACGCGCCTCGTATGTCGCCACGACCAGCTGTCGCCGTAGCGGTTGCGGACGTGAGCGGGCACGGGCGCGCGATAGCGGAAATAGCGGTCGTTATGCCACGTCAGCGTAGGCCGTCGGTACCACCAGCGGCGGGCATAGTCGCGGCCGAAATACGGGTGCCCCGGGAAACTGTGATGCACAACGTGTAGCCGGTGGTCAGGCCAGCCCAGGGCGAAGGCTGACGTTACACCCCAGAACCAGTCGTCGCGGAAAGCGTGACTGCTAGCATACGGGTAGTAGTAGACAGGGCGCGGATCCGGGTAGTAGCGGATCTCCGGTCGCGAGCTCGCAACCACGACCTGCGCGGGCTCGTACATTGGCACGTAGATCGCAGCCTGGTCGGCGGGAGCTATTTCGATGGCGCTGTCGGTTGCACGGACGGATTGGCGCCCGTCGGATTCGAGGTTGCCCGCGGCATGAACGCGGCTGCGGAAACGCTGGACGGCGGCGAGAACATCCGACTGCTGTTGAATGACCGCCTCGCCGAGGCGCAGCGTCCAGTTGATGTCGGCGTCAAGCTCGGCCAGGACCTCGGGGTAATTGAGCAGTGCAACCACCGAGTCGTCCCATTCCGGAGAGGGTTCGAGCGCAGGGTCGTTTTCCAGTGCCTTCAGGAAACGCGATGCCTCGACGATCTGCAGCGGATAAGCCGCGGCAGGCAATACGATAGCCAGCAGGGGGTCCGGGTACAGCGCCACCGGGGCGACGAGCGCATCCAGTTCGGCGGCCGATGACAGCCACACCGTCCCGTCGCCGAGCGGCTCGATACTGGCCCCTGCCGGGACAGCCGCGTAAGCGGGCTCTGACGGCGCTGCCTGTGCCTTGGCGAGGGTTGGCAGGCCTAGCAGGAACAGAAGCGTTGTGGCAGTCAGGACGGTGGTTTTCTGCACGAAAGGCTCCTCTCGGATCGGCTAATCATGCCTTATGCTGCCACCGCCTGCCTGAATGCCGGCTGAAGCGCCGGCTCGGCGCTCCTAGTCGTCGTCACCGCCGTGCCACGACAGGAATTTCCAGCCGTCGTCAGTGCGCACGAGAATGTCGGTAAACCTGCCGTTATTGAGCTCGACTTTGCCGTCTTTGTCCTCGAACGCGCTCGAATACAGGTAGTGGGCGACGGCTACGTCATCGCGAATGACGATCGACAGCGGATACAGCTCGTGCGCCACCGTCTTGCCCTGGCGCTCGGCGAAGCGATTCCAGTAGATCGTCGAGGCCTTCGTCCGCGGCGCGGGCGAGTCCTTCATCCAGCCGGCAAACTCATCCAGCAGCAGGCGTTCCGGCCATTTGCGGTCGCCTTTTTCCTCGGCGTCCCACTGCATTTCAATCAATTGCCAGACGTTCGCAGCATCGCTGGCATCATCCTGCGCCGAAACGGGCGCGGCGGCCACAGTGAGTACGAGCAGCGCGGCTGGCACAAGGCGGCGAATCGCGGACATGGTTTTCCCCTCCGGTTAGGACGCTCCAATCCTAAACCGATTGAGCAAGAAAAACAGGATTCAGTTGGTATTTCAGCGCTTTAAGCCGAAAACCTTGAGCAGTTCCTGCAGCTGGATTTTGCCAATGGCGCGACCCACCGCGGGCTCACGAGGGAACAGCGCTGTGACGGTCGTCGCGTCGAGGTAGTCGGGGTGGTGCAGTTCGACAATCATGGCGTAGTCGATGCGCTGAGGCCCTCGCTTGACGACCAGCTCATACGCGTGCACGGCGACCGTGCTGGATTCCGGGATGCGCATGGCCGCGGCAATCTCCGGATCGAGGTGATCCAGGCGTTCCTCGGCCGCCGCGAGCGTTTGCTTGGCGACGTGCCAGCCGCTGTCGCGAAACGTGGCGCCAATGGACTGGCCCGCCTGAATCGCGGCATGTTCGGCGGCAATGGCGGAGGGTGGCGCATCGCTCTGGACAACGGCGTAGGTACGACAGGTTCGATCATCGCCGGTGCCGGAGTAGAGGCTGGCCCGGCGCAGGCCATCCTGGCTGCCGGCGTTCAGGATTTCGATGTGACAGCTGTCGTAGCGCTCGCGGATCCGTTCACTGTTGAGCATTGCCGGTTCGATAGCCGGCGCTATCTTGAGGGCGGCGGTGACCGCCTCGGGCAACGGGCTTGCGGGCATTGATTCGGTGTGCAGCGGGCAGGGACCGCGCACCATAACCCCGGGATTGCTCAGCGTAAAGCGCGATAGCGTCTATACTGCGCCGGAATTCACCGGAGAGCACGATGAGTCATTCCGTTGCCTGTTTTCGCTGTGGCAATTCGCTCGCAGAGCTGAGCCTGCCGCTGTCGCGACAGGACCAGTGTCGGCAGTGCGGATCGTACCTGCACGTTTGCCGGATGTGCCGGAGCTACGACCCGGCTGCGGTCGACCAGTGCCTCGAGGACGATGCCGAACGCATCCGCGACAAGGACGTGCTCAATTTCTGCGACTACTTTGTGGCGAGTGAAGGGGCTTTCGATCCGGCCGCCAGGCACGAAGCCGACGCCGCCCGCGAACGTCTCGATGCACTCTTCGGCGACGGCGAGCCGGGCGCACAGGAGCCGGATGACGCGCTGGCTGCCGCCGAGGCGCTGTTTGGCAAGGGTGACGGCGCGTGACGAGCCGACGCACGTTCCTCGCGGGGGCGGGCGCTTGCCTGGCGCTGCCCGGTCTCGGCGGTTGCGGCGGCGCCGACAAACAGCCGGCACCCGGTGTGCCGGTGAGCCAGTTCGATGACGAATCCACTGCTGAGGACGTAACGGCCGGTATCGATCTCAAAGGCAAGCTCGCGGTTGTTACGGGCTGCACCTCCGGTATTGGCTTCGAGACCATGCGTGTTCTCGCTGCGCGGGGTTGCTACGTGGTGGGCACCAGCCGCTCCCTCGACCGAGCCCGCGAGGCCTGCCTCAAGGTGAAAGGCCTGACGACGCCGATCGCGCTTGAGCTCGGTGACCCGGACTCGGTTGTCGAATGCGGCGAGCACATCCGCTCGCTGAACACGCCGATCGATATTCTGTGCTGCAACGCCGGTGTCCGTGGCGGCAGCGATGTCCTGCGACGGGTCAACGGCATCGAGCGGCACTTCGCCATCAACCACCTCGGTCACTTCCTGCTCGTCAATCGCCTCGCCGAGCGCCTTTACCTCGCCAACCAGGGACGGATCGTCATTGTCGCCAGTCGCACGGCCTATAACGACGCACCACCCGGCGGTATCGATTTCTCCAGTCTCGAAGGCGGCGGTGAGTACAGTGACCGCCGTGCCTACGGGCAGTCGAAACTCGCCAACGTGCTGTTTGCCTACGAGCTCGGCAAGCGCTTGCGCGGCACGCGCATCACCGCCAACGCGGTTCACCCCGGCGTGATCAATACCGAGATCGATCGCGACTTCGGCACCACGATGCGCGTCGGTTTCGGCGTCCTGACGGCCATGGTCGGGAAGACGGTTGAACAGGGTGCGGCGACGAGTTGCTACGTTGCGACCAACCCGAGGCTCGGCAATATCAGCGGCGAGTACTTCGAGGACTGCAACGCGGTGCGGATCGTCGGCGATCCATACATGCGTAACGACGAGCTCGCCGTCCGGCTCTGGGACGAGTCCGAGCGGCTCGTCGGTCCCTGGATGGACGAAATAGAACGCCCCGACTACAACGATTTCGAGAACGGTATTCGCAAGCGACGGAGCGACTCGTGAGCAGCGGCAAGGCCCTGGTTGTCCTGTCCGGCGGACAGGATTCCACGACCTGTCTCTACTGGGCGCTCCGCCGCTTCGGCCACGGTAAGGTGTCAGCACTGACCTTCGACTACGGACAGCGGCATCGCATCGAGCTCGACAGCGCGGCCGCTGTCGCCGCGCTCGCTGACGTACCGCATACCGTGCTGCCTATCGATACCTTTGCGGCACTCGGCGGCAACTCGCTTATCGACAGTGAGATGGCGGTGGCAGAGGCACCCGCCGAGGGGCTGCCGAACACCTTCGTCCCAGGTCGCAACCTGATTTTTCTGACCTTTGCGGCGGCTTTTGCCTATCAGCGCGATATCCGGGATCTGGTAACCGGTGTTGCCCAGACCGATTACAGCGGCTACCCGGACTGCCGCGAGGAAACGCTTGCGGCGCTCGAGCGCTCGCTGTCGCTCGGGATGGAGAGCGACTTCGAGATTCACACGCCGCTCATGTTCATGAGCAAGCGCGAGACGGTCGAACTGGCGGCCGAGGTCGGTGCGCTCGACGCCATGGCGCTGACCCATACCTGCTACGAGGGCAGCCGGCCACCCTGCGGCAAGTGCCCGGCCTGCGTGCTGCGAGCCCGTGGCTTTGCGGAGGCTGGCATCGTGGACCCGTTACTGGCGGCGACCGCGCTATGAGCTACGCCGTCAAGGAGATCTACTACACGCTACAGGGCGAGGGCGCGCATACGGGCCGGCCGGCCGTGTTCCTGCGCTTCGCCGGGTGCAACCTCTGGAGTGGCCGGGAAGTGGATCGTGCGGGCGCCATATGCCGCTTCTGCGACACCGACTTCGTCAACACGGACGGCCCCGGTGGCGGCCGCTTTGCCACGGCCGAAGCGCTTGCAGACCGCGTGCTCGCGGCCTGGCCCGAAGACGGGCAGGGCGGGCGCTTTGTCGTCTGTACGGGGGGAGAACCGCTACTGCAACTCGACGATGCGCTGCTGGCGGCGTTGCATGCGCGCGGCTTCTACGTCGCCGTCGAGACCAACGGCACGCTCGAGGCACCGGCCGGCATCGACTGGGTCTGCGTCAGTCCGAAGGCGAGCGCGGCGATCAAGCTCACGTCAGGTGACGAGCTCAAGCTCGTCTATCCCCAGGTGGAAGCCGAAGCGCAGCCGGAGCACTTCGAGTCGCTCGATTTCGCGCACTTCTTTTTGCAACCGCTGGACTCGCCCGAGCGTGAGGCAAACACGAGAGCGGCCGTTGCCTATTGCCTCGAGCATCCGCAGTGGAAACTCTCCGTGCAGACCCACAAGGTCCTGGGTATCGACTAGGGCCTGTCCACGGGCCTTAGGATGCCTCGAGAGCGGCATGCTCTCCGGCGCGCCACTCGAAGATATTGAGCTCGATGAAGACGAACGCGATGATCCACAGCAGCGCGTCCCACCAGTCCTTGAACTGGCCCTGCCACATCCAGAACATGACCGCCGCCGCAAGGGTGCCGTAGAAGATCACCTTGAGCAGCGCGCTGCCCATTAGCGCCGCGCCCTCGTAGCGGCCCTGCTCCTGAAGCCAGACATCTGCCTCGAGCAGCACCACGACAAGTAGCCATACGCCACCGTTGATCGCATCGGCCCAGGCGAGACTCCGAATCTTCGCGATGCCAGCGCTGTCCGTGACCGCGTCGATGCCTTCGAAGCGCAGCAGCAGGTCGGTGTCGGCCAGGCGCCCGCAGTTCGCTGTCGTAAGGGCGACATACTGGTCGAGCGACGTTGCGAACACCCAGCCTGAGTTTGCGAGTGTGCAGAGATCCTCTGTGTCGACCAGCGGCACAACGGCGTAGGTGAAATCGAGGCTGGCAACGTAGCCGTAGAAGGCATAAACGATGATGGCGTAGCACACGGCGCGCAGCCCGCGGAGAAGCAGCGTCCTGCCGGGTGTAAGCCAGCGATCGTCAAGCGCGCTGGTCTCGAGTTCGAACAGGAGCAAGAGGCCTACCCAGGCCGCTGTATCGATCGTCGAGGCGAACGCCTCGACAACGTCGGCCGCGGCAATACCGGCGCCGAAACGCGTCGCTGCCGCTACCCACTCCTCGCGGAAGAACACGAGGACGTTGATCGCGAGCAGCGTGTATACCGTGTACTTGAAGAGCTGGTAGCGCCGGCCGGCGATGATGCGCACGCAGGAACTCCCGTCGAAAGCGGCAGTGTAATGCGGCCTCTGGCAGGGCCACAATTGTGTTGCGGCGGTCTGAGTCAGTCCTGGACGGCGCTGTCGGTTTCCACGCCGGCGTAATAGACCCAGACGTTCTCTTCGCCCGTCAGGAGCTCGATGTACTTCGGGTGAACGAACAGGGTTTCGCGGCCTGACCGGAACTCGCGCAACACGCCGAGATCGGCGATGGCTTTCAGGTAGACGGACGCAGTCTGGCGCTTGGCGATGTTGTGGTCGACAAGGTTCGCGATGCGACAGTACGGCTGCTTGAACAGGAGCTCGACAAGCTCCCATGAGTAGATCTTCGGCAGCTCGCGATGCACATACTCGGCCGTGTGCTCCATGAGTTCGCGGATTGCCTTGATCTTGTCGGTCGTCCAGATGCAGGTCTCCTCGACGCCTTCGAGGATGAACTGGATCCACTCGCCCCAGGCCTGCTCCGTCGTGACGCGCTGCAGGAGCCGATAGTAGGCCGCCTTGTTACTGATGATGTAGCGGCTCAGGTAGAGGATCGGGTTGTCCAGCAGGCCGAGTTCGACGAGGAACACAATGTTCATGATGCGGCCTGTCCGACCGTTGCCGTCGGCGAAGGGATGGATCGCCTCGAACTGGTAGTGCTGGATGGCCATGCGAATCAACGGGTCGATGTCGTCGCGCTGGTGCATGAACTCGGCCCAGTTATCGAGCTTGGCCTGCAGCAGTGACTGGCCTACCGGCGGCGTGTAGATGACCTTGCCGCTCATCCGGTTGGTCAGCGTTGTGCCTTCCTTGTCGCGCAAGTCCATTTCGCGACCCTTGATCGTGCTGCAGATCTGGATTGCCATGTCGGTCGAGAGCATCCGTCGCTGCACCATCTTGCTGCCTTCGAACAAGGCTGATCGATAGCGCAGGGCTTCCTTGGTGGCAGCGTCGGCCTTGTCCTCGGCAATATCGACGAACTCGAAGAGTTTGTCGGTCGTCGTGACGATGTTCTCGATTTCAGAGCTCGCGCGCGCCTCGAGCAACGGCAGCGCGTTGACCAGCACGGCGGAATTCGGAATCAGCTCCGCTGCCTGCTTCAGTTCTGCGAGCGCGACGCGTGCATCAATGCACTTCTTGAGAATCTCCCGGGTCTCGATGAGCTCGCCGGCTGGCGGCAGGTCGGGCAGGTCGTTGTAAGGCTGTTCCGGGTCAAAAGCAGTCATGCACGCTCCCTGTAGGCGCTTATGTGTCGAAGAAGTCAAAGAGAATCGACATGATTTGGTCTCATGTCGATTGTATCGACAGGTCCCCATGATGTGTCGATGGAATTCATTTCTATCGACACGTTGTCCGAATGCGTCGATTGTATCGACACGTGGCGTCTTTGTGTCGATAAAAATAGAGAATTTCGACACGTTTTGAGCTTGTGTCGACGGAATCGACGCGTTGGGCTCACCTGTCGAAAAATTCGTCTTCTGTCGACAGGTTTTGAGTATAGGTCGACGCGATCGACACGACCGTGACCCAGTGGGCGCTTTCGGCGCGCCGGGGCGTGCGGCATACGCGTTAACGCGGAAGGGCGGATCGAAGGCCTTTTCTAGGCGCTTTTTGGAACGCCGGGCCAGTCCGGCGCCAGGAAGCGATGCCGGGCCTCGCTCGCGGCAAGCCGCCCCGGCGAATACGCCGAACGCAGCAGGGAGCCGTCGAGCAACTCCGGGAACGCTGCTCGAAAGGCCGGCCAGTCGAGCCTCGGTGCACGCCGTTTGCGCTCGGCAATGGCGGCGAGATAGAAGCGGCTGATCGTATCGTGATACTTGCCGGGCTGGCCGACGGCCGACGTCAGTCGCTTGAGCGCTGTGACAAATCGGCGCGAGCCCTCGGCTTCCTCACAGGCATCGAGGTATTGGAACGCGACGGCCACGTGCGCCTCGTGATCGAAGGCCGCCGGGTCGAAGTCGAGGGCCTCGAAGGCGTCGATCGACAGCGGTGTCATTCCGCGCCCTCGTGCAACCGGTGGCTGTCGGCCGCCGTCAGTTCACAGCCATAAATGGCCTTCAGCTGGTCAATCGCCGCAAGCGTCTCGGTCGAGAACGGCGCCTTGCCCTCGAAGCTGTGCAGGACGATGCCCTCCAGAAGGTCGCCCAGCGTCAGGTTGGTGTACTCGGCGAGTCCCTTGAGTACCTTCAGAAGGGACGATTCGATACGGACACCGGTCTGCGTGCGCTGTATACGCCGCGGTGGCTGGTCGGTCATGGGCCGGGCTCTCGGTTACCAAGTTACCAGTGTACCAGAAAGCTCATTGGAGCTCACACGCCGCCTAGTCGTCGCGAATCCGGCCGCGCAAAGACTTGACGCGGCCACGATGCCGCTTCTCGTCGCGGCGCCGCTGTCGCGCGGCTTTTGAGGGTCGCGTTGGCTGCCTGGGTTTTTCTTCTACCGTTGCATCACGCAGCAGCTCTGCAAGACGTCGCAAGGCAACTTCGCGATTTCGCTGTTGGCGGCGGCTTTCCCGGGCCTTGATGACCACGACGCCTTCATCAGTAATCCGTTGGTCACCCCGCTCGAGCAGGCGGCGGCGAACGTCCTCGGGCAGGCTCGCGCTGTTGGCAGCGTCGAAGCGCAGGTGAATCGCCGTGGCGACCTTGTTGACGTTTTGCCCGCCGGCGCCGCTCGATCGGACTGCGGTCATCTCGATTTCCTCCAACGGAATCGTGATGCTGTCGCTGATGACGAGCTCGTCTACCACGCGTCCCACACGGGTCGGGCGCCGTCGAGCAAAGACGCGGGGACGCCCGGGCGGGACCACGACGCCGGGGCGTGGAAATCTGAACCGGCCGACACGGTCAAGCCCCTGTCGTTGGCCAGCGCCTTGATCCAGCGCGTGTCCTCGACGCGCTGCTGTCCGCAGTGTGCTTCGATGGCCTGGCCGCCGGCGCTGCCGAACTCGTCGACGAGGCTGGTCAGTTTCGTTCGCGTCATACGGTACTTGAGAGGATGCGCGAGCACGGCGATCCCGCCGGCCTGGCGCACCCAGTCGATCACACGCTCGAGATCAGGCCAGGCTTGCTTTACGTCGCCGATCTTGCCGGTGCCAAGGTAGCGCCGGAAGGCGGTCTTCACGTCCCGGACATGGCCGGCGGCGACCATTTCGGCGGCAAACTGCGGTCTGCCGATGACGCCATGTCGGGCGCGCGCACTCACCGCGTCGAGACTGACGCCGACGCCGGCCTTCTCGAGGCGGTTCGCGATCATGGCCGCACGGCGGTCACGTGCCTCGCGTTGACGGTCGATCGCCTGCTGAAGACCGTCGCACATTAGGTCGAGACTGAGCCCAACCACGTGCACGCCGCGCCCTGACCACTGCGCCGAGAATTCGATGCCGTAAACGAATTGTGACGAGGCAGGAAAGTGCTCCGCTGCCTCGAGACAACCGGCAACCGTATCGTGGTCCGTTACCGCCAGCAGGTCGATACCGCGGTCGCCGGCCGCACGGGCGAGCTCGCTCGGCGTCAGCGTTCCGTCCGATGCCGTGGTGTGCGTGTGCAGGTCGATCAGCATGCCGCGAGTGTAGCAAGTACGTCCTTCGGGCAGCGCGGCCTAAGCGGATGTGGGACACTCAAGCGATGTCTTCGCCCGTCGTGATCAAGCAGAATCTTGCGATACTGATTGTGTGCCAGCTGATCTCGGCGACGGGGTCGATAGTCATTGTGACGCTGGCCGGAATTATTGGTGCGTCGCTAACACCGAACCCGGCCTGGTCGACGCTGCCTGTATCCATGACCGTGGTAGCGGTTGCAGCGTCAACGGTGCCTGCGACGTTGCTCATGCGGCGTATCGGCCGTCCGCGCGGCTTCGCTCTCGCGTCGACCAGCGCTATGCTGGCGGTGTGCGTGGCGACGACGGCTATTGCGCTACAAAGCTTCGCGCTGTTTGTCGTGGCCGGCATGCTCTTCGGTATAAACATGGCCTTCACGCAGCAATACCGCTACGCCGCCGCCGAAAGCGTGCCCGCCGAGCGGACGCCGCTGGCCGTCTCCTTCGTACTCGTCGGCGCCATTGGCGGCGCGATTATCGGACCTGAGCTCGCGACGCGCGGCCGCGACTGGATAGGACACATACCCTACGCCGGTACGATGCTATCGCTTGCGGGCCTGTATGCCCTTCAGGCCATCTTGCTGCTGAACCTCCGGCAGACCGCGGACGATCACGAGGCGAGGCCAGGGGACCACGGCCGGCCGTTAGCGGCAATCGTCAGTCAGCCCGTCTACCTGGTTGCGGTGCTGGGCGGTACGGTCGCCTACGGCCTGATGACGCTTGTCATGACCGCCACGCCCATATCCATGCATCTTTACGAAGGGCATTCGCTCGAACACACGGCCGGCGTCATCCGTGCTCACGTGCTGGGCATGTACGTACCGTCGCTGTTCTCCGGGCTCCTGATCCAGCGCTTCGGTACATCCCGTCTGATGTTCGTCGGCGCCATGGCCCTCTTCGCAACCTCGATGATCGGGCTGCGTGGGCAGACAGTGTTGCACTACTGGTGGGCGCTGATGCTGCTTGGCGTCGGCTGGAACTTCCTCTACGTCGGCGGCACGACGATGTTGACCTACGCCTACTCACCGGTCGAGAGGTTTCGCGCGCAGGCGGTCAACGAGTTCTTCGTGTTTGGCAGTTCGGCAGCGACCTCGCTGCTCGCCGGGACGATGCTGCACCTGTACGGATGGACACAGCTGATGCTCGTGCCGATTCCGATCATCCTTGGACTGGCAGCGCTGTTGTTCTTTGTCAGGGGGCGGGCGCCGCTGGTCAGCCGATTGGGCCAGTCCTGAACGCAAAGCGGCCGGGACACGCCCGGCCGCGCACAGCTGCGTAACGGCGGCGGCGCTACATGAAGTTGAATACGACGCCGAGTGAAACGACGGGCCAGGCCTTGTAGTCCTGTACCTCGTCGACGAGGTCGAGTCGTTCTGCTTCGAGGGCTTCCTGGAAGATCGGGTCTTCGGCGAGTATCCCGTCGGCTGTCAGCGAGACGTCGGGTTCACCCTGCCAAAGGACGCCAAAATCCAGGTTCAGTCCGACCTTGTTGAGTACCTCGAAATCGAATCCGAAGCCAAGATATGGAGCCGTACCGGAGAACGACGTGACGCTGGTCAGCGTGCCGACGTCGGAGGCGTCGTAGGTAATGCCGCCGATGACGTAACTGTCGCTTGCCGTGCTTGTCAGCTCGAGTTCGTTACCGTTGTTGTAAACACCGGCCGTCAGCCGGAACGGGCTGAGCGGAAAGCTGAAGTTGGCCGTGGCATAGACCGTATCCAGTGACAGCGTGCCGTCATAGGGCACGCCTGAATAGTCGCCGGTGTCATCGTAGTCGAGACGGTTCAGGCCCAGCCGGACATCGAGCCATGGCACCGGCGGGCGCCACGTGCCCTCAATCCCGACGCCGAGCGTGCCGGCCTTGGCGCCAATACCGAAGTTGTGGTCGGCCGCCGCGGGCGCCGCCCAGGCCAGCGCGAGGCACAGCGTAAATGCCAGCTTCTTCATGTGGATTCCCGCACATATCGATCGATAAGTCAGCAGGGTAGCGCTACGTCACAGCAGCCGCTGTGCGGCGGTTCACACTGACGCCATGGCGGTTTGATGCGCTACGACGTCAGTTCACGGCGTCAGGCGCATCGGCGGGGAGGAAATCTGCCTTGTATCGCACCGCGCAATTTGGACACGTGAACTCGTCGGGCAGGGCAGCGAAAGGTGTACCTGGCGGGTAGCCTTCATAGTCGTCGCCCAGTGCTTCGTCGTAGACGTAGTCGCATTCCGGGCAACGAAAGCGGCTCACGGCAGCGATGTCTCCGGTAACGTCCCGGTATGGCCATAGCGGGCAACGATGCCGGCACGGGCGGCCGGATCGATGTTGACCCGGCCAAGGTCGCCCGCAATGTGCGGCAGCGCGAGCAGGCGGTCGTCCATCAGCCTGAACCACAGCGGCGGCACGTAGGCGGCGAGGTACATGCCGAAATAGCCGTTGGGCAGGCTCGGTACGTCGTCGAAGTGCCGCAGGGACTGGTAGCGCCTGAGAGGGTGCGCGTGGTGGTCGGAGTGGCGCTCCAGGTGGAACAGCACGAGGTTGCTGAGAATGTGATTGCTGTTCCAGGAATGATGCGGTTCGCAACGCTCGAGACGGCCTTTCTCGTCACGGAGGCGCAGCAGCCCGTAGTGTTCGATGTAATTGGCACTGGTCAGCTGCCAGTAGGCGAACGCATGATGGATCAACAGGAACGGGATCATCATCGTGCCGAACGCGGCGACGAGGACAACGGCGATCGCGAAACTGACGCCAAAGGACTGCAGGATCTGGTTGTCCGTATGCCAAACGGTCTTGCCGCGCCGCTCTAGACGGTCACGCTCGAAGTCCCACGCACGCCGGAACGCGCCCGGAATCTCGCGACGGGCAAAACGGTAGATGCTTTCGCCCATGCGGGCGCTGGCCGGGTCCTCGAACGTGGCAACGTCGCGATGGTGGCCGCGATTGTGCTCGATCCAGAAGTGTCCGTAGGCGGGCACGGCGAGTACGAGCTTGGAGAGGTTTTTCTCGAGCCGCGAGTTCTTGTGGCCAAGTTCGTGGCCTGTGTTGATTGCCAGGCCGGCAGTCATTCCGGCAATGACGGCAAGCCCAACGAAACCGAACGTGGACAGCTCGGCCGTTGCGGCATACCAGGCGGTACCGAACAGGGTCAGGTAATGCAGTGGCACGACCAGCCAGGTCAGGAGGCGATAGTAGCGGTCCTGATCCAGCTGCATGACCACTTCTTCCGGCGGGTTGTTGAGATCCTCGCCGACGAGCCAGTCGAGCATCGGTGCGATCACGTAGTTGAGCAACAGCGGAAACAGAAGCCACCATTCATTGCCCGTCGCGGCGTGCATGCCAATGCCAATGAACGGCTGCAACGGGTACAGCAACGAGGCCAGCCAGAACCAGCGCTTACGGTCTACATATTCGATCGCTACGCCGTCGCTGCTTGTCGCCGTATACGCTTTCATGCCGCATCCTGAGCTGCCTGATCTGTGCATTATTGCGCGAATCCCGCGCGATCCCAACCGTGAGCCGTGTTTACGTCAAATTGCTGTACACTCGGTCGATATAAGCAGGGGCCCTCAACACCCCGGTCACTGAGCGAGCAGAAGTCGCCCGGATCCCGTAGCGGCTTTCCCGGCTCGGTGAAAACCAGCGGAACAGTGGAGTCAAACGTGCGGTACGGCCTTCCTCTGCTACTGGCGGCGCTTCTCATTGCGGGCTGCAGTGGCGATAGCAATGCGCCGGGCAATGATTCGCCGGTGCTGACGGCGGCGACGCTTGGCGAGCAGATCAGCAAGAGCAACGCTGAATGGCTGCTGGAGACGCCGTTCGCCCTGGCAGATCTCGATGCCGGCAAGCGAATCGCGGGCACCTGCCTCGTCTGCCACAGCCTGGCCGAGGGTGGTCCGAACATGGCCGGCCCGAAACTCTACGGCGTGTTCGGGCGCACGGCGGGTTCGGTCAGCGGCTTCAACTACTCGTCGGCACTGGGCGAGGCGGGCTTTGTCTGGACGCCGAGAGCACTCGATGCGTGGCTCGCCGCACCGTCCAGGTTTCTGCCCGGAAACTGGATGGCATACCCCGGGATTTCGGGCGCATCCGATCGCGACAACCTGATCGCGTACTTGCTCACCGCAACCGACAGTGGCACTGTGAGTGAAGGTGGTGAGGGCATCGGGCCCGAAAAATAACGAAACGAAGGCCCTCTCGGCTGGTCTCACTCCCGTACTAAGGCGTCGAGAAGAGCCGCTCGCCGCCACAATAATAACAATGCACAGGGCGAAACGATCATGATGGGCGATATCCTGCTTACCGCCGGTACCGAGCGCCGCGACCGCATCGAGCGTCGCCGGCTGTCGTGGCGGACCGTCGTATTTGGCTACACCCGTTCGCGTCGCCGTGAGTCGCGACGCGCTGCCGACACCGAGGTGACGTTCATCGACTGGCACCACCCCTGGCTGTTCTTTCTGTCGGTCGGCACGATGCTGTTGTCGTGCGTCGATGCGTTCCTGACGCTCAGGTTGATCGATGCCGGCATGTTCGAAGCCAACCCGGTCATGGCGGCAGCCATGGGCCTCGGGACGGGGTGGTTCGTCGGGAGCAAGATGGCGCTGACCGGCATGGGGGTCATGCTGCTTGTGTTCGTCGCCCGAACCCAGTTCCTCAACCGCTTCCGTACCGGGTTGATCCTGACAAGCTGCTTCAGCCTTTACTGCTGCCTGATTTGCTACGAGCTCCTGAGCCTGTTCAGACTGCTCTAGTCCGTCTCCGGAAACGCTGCTGACGAGCGTCACGAACCGGACCGACAGTCGTTCCCAACCCCAGCGGCGTACGCTACACTAGCGCCCCGCTGTTCCTTACCATGATTCCCCGATCTGCCTGCAGTTCATGACGACTGCTGGCTGAGCCGCGACCCTATGAGCAAATCGCTGACTGAGCTCTACGCCACCAGCCCACTCTTTGGCAGCAACGCCGCTGCTATCGAGCAACTCTACGACAACTATCTCGCCGACAGGGACAGCGTGCCTGCCGCCTGGCGTGACTACTTCGACAGCCTTGGCGATGCCGAGACCGAAATTGCCCATTCGGCGATTCGTGAGGGCCTCTTGCGGGAAGCCGAGGAGGGTGGCCGATCGCGGCGCGTGACGGCGAGGCCGGGCGGTGCGGTCGCACCGGGCCAGAAGCAGGCGGCTGTGGCGCGTCTCATCCAGGTCTACAGCCTGCGTGGCCACCAGGTCGCCGATATCGATCCGCTGCGGCTTATGGACAGGCCTGTACCGGGCGTCCTGAAGCTCGATTACCTTGGCCTCAGCGAAGCCGACATGGATACCGAGTTCCACGCCGGCGGGCTTGCCGGAAGCGGCAATCAGCGCATGAAGCTGCGCGACATCATCGCGACGCTTCGCAACGTCTATTGCGGCAAGATCGGCTTCGAGTTCGCGCATATCTCCCGTTCGCGTGAGCGCCTGTGGCTCAAGACGCGCTTCGAGCGGGGTGCCGGCAAGCGCCAGTTCGCTACCGAGGAGCGCCTCAGGATTCTCGACCAGCTGACGCACGCCGAGGGCATGGAGCGCTACCTGCACACGCGCTACGTGGGCCAGAAACGATTCTCGCTCGAGGGCGGCGAGACGCTGATTCCGATCATCGACGACATTGTCCAGCAGGGCGGCAGCAGCGGCGTCCGCGAGATCGTGATCGGCATGGCGCATCGCGGCCGTATCAATGTCCTCGTCAACATTCTCGGCAAGTCACCGGAAGAGCTCTTCGAAGAGTTCGAGGGTAACTACGACCTGGACCAGCTCAAGGGCTCCGGCGACGTCAAGTACCACAAGGGCTTCTCGTCGGACATGAAGACCGACGGTGGCAACGTGCACGTCGTGCTCGCCTTCAACCCGTCGCATCTCGAGATCGTCAACCCGGTCGTCGAAGGTTCGGCACGGGCGCGGCAGCAGCGTCGCGGCGACATCGACCGCGAAGAGGTGTTGCCGGTGCTCGTGCACGGTGACGCCGCGTTTGCCGGACAGGGCGTCGTTACCGAGACGTTCCAGATGTCGCAGACGAACGGTTTCCGCACCGGTGGGACCATCCATATTGTCGTCAACAACCAGATCGGCTTTACGACCAGCCGACCGTCGGACGCACGCTCGACGGAGTACTGCTCGGACGTGGCGAAGATGATCGAAGCGCCGATCTTTCACGTCAACAGCGACGATCCGGAATCCGCCATCTTCGTGACCAGGCTTGCCCTCGAGTATCGCAGGAAGTTCAAGAAAGACGTCGTGATCGATCTCGTGTGCTACCGGCGCCACGGCCACAACGAGGCCGATGAGCCGTCGGCGACGCAGCCGATCATGTACAAGCGTATTCGCGACCACCAGACGACGCGGACGCTGTATGCCGACAGGCTCGCGACCGAGGGCGTGCTGCTGCCGGCCGACGTCACGCGCATGCAGGAGGAGTATCGCGAGAAGCTCGACCGCGGCGACCCGGTGCCGGACGAGCTGCTCGGCATGATCGGCGACGAGTACACTGTCGACTGGGAGCCGTACCACGACCGCGTCTGGTACGAAGAGGTCGATACATCGATCAGTCCCGCCAAGGTTGCGGAACTTGCGACGCGCATAACGACGATTCCGCCCGAGATAAAGCCGCATGGCCGCGTGCAGCGGATCATGGACGAGCGCGCCCGCATGGCGGCCGGCGAGGTCGATATGGACTGGGGTTTCGCGGAGACAATGGCCTACGCTTCACTGATTGACGACGGCGTCGACTGTCGCATCGTTGGCCAGGACAGTGGTCGCGGCACCTTCTTCCATCGTCACGCGGTGCTGCACAATCAGCTCAACAGCCGCGAATACCTGCCGCTCGCCGAGCTGACGGACCGGCCCAACGGGTTCCGCGTCATCGACTCACTGCTTTCCGAGGAAGCCGTGCTCGGTTTTGAATATGGCTACGCGACGACCGAGCCCGCGACGTTGTGTATCTGGGAAGCGCAGTTCGGCGATTTTGCGAACGGTGCGCAGGTGGTGATCGACCAGTTCATCAGCTCGGGTGAAGCTAAGTGGGGCCGGCTATGCGGCCTTACCCTGTTCCTGCCGCACGGCTACGAGGGACAGGGACCGGAGCACTCATCGGCACGCCTCGAGCGATTCCTGCAGCTCTGTGCCGAGCACAACATGCAGGTGTGCGTCCCGTCGACGCCGGCGCAGATGTTCCACATGCTGCGCCGCCAGATGGTTCGCAAGTTTCGCAGGCCGCTCATCGTCATGACGCCCAAGAGCCTGCTCCGGCACAAAATGTCGATATCGTCCCTGGAGACACTGTCGAGCGGTTCATTCGAGCTCCTGATTCCGGAGACCGAGCCGTACGAGCCGAAGAAGGTCGACAGGCTGGTGCTTTGCAGCGGCAAGGTCTACTTCGACCTGCTCGAGGCGCGCCAGGTTCAGGGACTCGACAACGTCGCGATCGCGCGCATCGAGCAGCTGTACCCGTTCCCGACGAACGAGTACCAGGCTCTCGTCGAGCGCCACGCGCACGTCGAGAACATCGTCTGGTGCCAGGAGGAGCCGCAGAATCAGGGCGCGTGGTACCAGGTCCGGCATCGGCTGCAAGAGCCGCTCAGCGAGTCCCAGAATCTCTATTACGCCGGAAGGCCCGGGGCTGCTGCGCCGGCATCCGGAATCTTCAAGGTCCATCTGCAACAACAACAGGCGCTCGTCGAAGCGGCCCTCGGCATCGAGATCAAGGCCAGCAAGTCGGCGAAGCCGAAAGACACTGATCGGAAATCAACATGAGCATTGAAATCAAGGTGCCGCCGCTGCCCGAGTCGGTCAGCGACGCAACGCTGGTTGCCTGGCACAAGAAGGCCGGAGAAGGGGTCTCCCGCGACGAAAACCTCGTCGACCTGGAGACCGACAAGGTCGTACTCGAAGTGCCGGCGCCCGCCGCCGGGACGCTCGCCGAGATTCGCATCGAGGAAGGCGCCACGGTAACGGCAGGTGAGATTCTCGCACTGCTGAGCGAGGGTGAAGGGGCGGCCGCAGCGCCCGCCGCCGAGCCGGCACCCGCTGAGCCCGAGGCCAGCGAGGCGCCCGCTGCGCCGCCGCCGGTTACCGACCCCGACCACGTGCCGAAGACCAGTCCCGCGGTGCGCCGTCTGCTCGAAGAACACGACCTTGACGCCACCATGGTCAGCGGCACGGGCCGCGACGGTCGGATTACCAAGGCCGACGTCATGGCTTTCCTGAAGGAAGACGACAGCGGTGACGTCACTCCGGCGGACGCGGTGGCGATAGCGCCGGGCGACGGCGGCACCGTGGCCCTCGAGCGTCGCGAGGAACGCGTGCCGATGACCCGGTTGCGTGCGCGCATTGCCGAACGCCTGGTCGACGCGCAGCAGACCGCGGCGATGCTGACCACCTTCAACGAGGTCGACCTGACCGAGGTGATGGCGCTGCGCAAGAAATACCGTGATGATTTCGAGAAGCGTCACGGCGTTCGGCTCGGTTTCATGTCTTTCTTCGCGAAGGCATCCGTCGAGGCGCTGAAGAAATTCCCGGTCATCAACGCCTCGGTCGAAGGCACCGATATCGTTTATCACAACTACTACGATATCGGCATTGCCGTATCGACAGACCGCGGCCTCATGGTGCCGGTCATTCGCGATGTCGATCAGATGAGCCTGGCCCGCTTCGAGTCCGAGCTGACGAGCATGGCCGGAAAGGCGCAGGAAGGCGCGATCGCGATGGACGACCTGACAGGCGGTACCTTCACGATAACGAATGGCGGGATCTTCGGTTCGATGCTGTCGACACCGATCCTGAACCAGCCGCAGAGCGCAATTCTCGGCATGCATTCCATCCAGCAGCGCCCCATGGTCGTCGACGGCGACATCAAGGCCCGGCCGATGATGTACCTTGCGCTGACCTACGACCATCGAATTATCGATGGCAAGGAGGCAGTGCAGTTTCTCGTAACGATTAAGGAGCAGCTCGAAGATCCCGCGCGTCTGCTCCTCGGTGTGTAGGATTCCCGATTCATGAGCAAGCAATACGACGTCGTCGTCATAGGTGCCGGCCCGGCCGGTTACATTGCGGCCATTCGCGCCGCACAGCACGGCATGAAGGTCGCGTGTATCGATGAGTGGCAGAACTTCGACGGCAGCTACGCCTTCGGTGGCACCTGTCTCAATGCCGGGTGCATTCCATCCAAGGCGCTCCTCGAGTCTTCCGAGCTTTACCACCGCGCGCAGCACGAGTTCAAGAAACACGGCATCAACACGGGCGACGTGAAGATGGACATTGCCGGCATGCAGAAGCGGCGCGCGGGCATCGTACGCCAGCTGACCGGTGGCATTGCGGGTCTGTTCAAGGCCAACAAGGTCGACGGTCTCGTCGGTCACGGCAAGCTGCTTGCCGACAGCAAGGTCGAGTTCACGCCAGTGGACGGCAAGCCTGAAATGCTCGACGCCGGTCACGTCATACTTGCATCAGGCTCGACGCCGATCGAGCTGCCATTTGCGAAGTTCGACCGGACGCACATTGTCGATTCCTGGGACGCGCTCGAATTCGACGCCGTACCCGAGCGACTCGGCGTCATTGGTGCCGGCGTCATCGGACTCGAACTCGGTAGCGTCTGGTCAAGGCTCGGCTCCAAGGTGACGATCCTCGAAGCCATGGGCGACTTCCTGTTCATGGCCGACCGCGATGTGGCTTCGACCGCGGCCAAGGACTTCAAGAAACAGGGTCTCGACATACGCCTCGGGGCTCGCGTCACCTCGGCCACGGTCGCCGATGGCACAGTCACGGTTGCCTACGATGACGCGCAGGGATCGCAGACGGCCGAGTTCGACAAGCTCGTCGTTGCGGTTGGACGCAGGCCGTACACGGACGGGCTGTTCAGCGATGATTCCGGCATCGTTACCGACGAGCGAGGGTTCATCGAAGTGGACGGCGAGTGCCGGACCTCCGTCAAGAACGTGTACGCCATTGGCGACTGCGTCCGCGGCCCGATGCTTGCGCACAAGGGCTCCGAGGAAGGCGTCATGGCGGCCGACCTGATCGCGGGTGAACTTGCCGAGGTCAATTACGACGTCATACCGTCGGTCATTTACACGGCGCCCGAGATCGCGTGGGTTGGCAAGACCGAGGCCGAGGTGAAGAAGAGCGGCCGGCCTTACAAGACCGGCTCGTTCCCGTTCGCGGCAAGCGGCCGCGCCAAGGCAATGGAACAGGTATCGGGGATGGTGAAAGTCATCTCCGCAACCGATGATGACGAGCTGCTTGGCGTGCATATTGTCGGACCGATGGCCGGCGAACTGATTGGAGAGGCTGTCCTCGCCATGGAGTTCGCCGCAAGCACAGAAGACATCCAGCGCACGATCCACGCTCACCCGAGCCTCTCCGAGGCCGTGCACGAGGCCGCGCTGGCTGCCGATAAACGCGCGCTCAACTACATGAACAGGTAGTCGCCGACGGGCGATTGCGCCGGGCATCATGGACTTCACGCTCTACTGGTTCATGCTGCCCGTCGCGGTTGCCGTGGCCAGCTGCGCGATGCTCTGCGGTATTGGCGGCGCCGCGCTCTTCACGCCAATATTCATCCTGGTCTTTCCGTTGCTCGGGCCCGAGTACGTGCTCGACAGCACTGTTGCCGCGATCGGTACCGCGCTCCTGACCGAAACCTTCGGCTTCTCATCCGGCTTCGTCGGCTACTTCCGCAAGGGCACGATCGACTTCGTGCTGGCCCGACGATTCCTCTGGGTGTCGGTGCCGGTCGGAGTCCTCGGCGCCTGGTCGGCGCACCTTTTCTTCGAAGGCTGGATCATTGCGGGCTATGCACTACTCGTGCTCGTGCTCGGAACGGTTCTTATCTTTTTTCATCACCAGGGACTGGCCGACCCCCAGACGATCGAGGCGCTGGAGGCGGCTGGTATGCGCCGCGTGACCGACTCGGAAGGGCGTCAGTATGCCTATGCGCGACCCGAGCTCGGTCATGGGGCGCGAGCGGCGACCGCTCTCGGCGCCTTCCTGACCGGTGTAGTCTCGGTCGGTATCGGGGAGGTCGTCGTGCCGCTGTTGACGCGACGGCGTGTGCCGGTTGCCATCGCCGCGGCGACGAGCGTGGCGGTCGTGATCGCGACGGCGGCGGCCGCGTCGATCACGCTCATAGGCCAGATCGTTGCGGCAGGCGGGGCCGTAGCCTGGCATCTCGTCGTCTGGACGATTCCGGGGGTGCTGATCGGCGGGCAGATCGGACCGCGCCTGCAGGGTCGCATCGAGCAGCGAACCATGGAACGTTTCGTCGGCGGCGTGTTCCTTGCGCTTGCCGTCGCCATGTTCGCCGTTGCGCTGCGTAAATTCGCGAGCGCCTAGCGGTTCTTCCGCGGCGCCGTAGGCGCACAGGGTTTACTGGTCCTGGTCGTTCTGCTTGCGCTCGGCCCAGAAGTCGGATTTCGCAATGCCGAGGGCCTCGGGGTCGAACGTGTAGTGCTTCACGCCGGCCTTGCGCTGTGCTTCGTAGTCGCGCAGCGCAATGATCGCGGGTTTGGCGATGAAGAAGATGATCAGGATGGCGACTATATTGAGCCAGGCCATGACACCGACGCCCAGATCGCCCATTGCCCAGGCGACGTCCGCCGTGCGGATGGTGCCGTAGAACACCGATGCCATCAGGGCGAGCTTGAGCAGGACGAGCTCACCGGGAAAGGTGAAGGTTCGGCGGATATAGGCAACGTTGGTCTCCGCAATGTAGTAGTACGCGAGCAGGGTCGTAAACGCGAAGAAAAACAGCGCGACCGCAACGAAGGTCTTGCCGGCGCTGCCGACGACGCTTTCGAGCGCGAGCTGGGTAAAGGCGGGGCTGCTGATGACCGTATCGGCCGGCAGGTTCTGCATGATCATCTCGGAACCGGCAGGGTGGATGTTGTAGGCACCAGTGATCAGGATCATGAATGCGGTTGCCGAGCAGACAAACAGCGTGTCGATGTAGACGGAAAAGGCCTGCACGAGACCCTGCTGGGCGGGATGCTCTACCTCGGAGGCGGACGCGGCGTGCGCTCCCGTGCCCTGTCCGGCCTCGTTCGAATAGATGCCGCGCTTCACACCCCAGCCGATCGCTGCGCCGAGTCCGGCCATCGGGTTGAAGGCATCCGTGACGATCAGGGAGATAACACCGGGCAGGGCCGAGATGTTGATGACAATCACGGCCAGCGCCAGCACGATATAGGCAAGCGCCATGAACGGTACGATCACCTGGGTCACGTGCGCAATGCGCTTCACGCCGCCGAAGATAATGATGCCGAGCGCGACAGTGACGATGGCGCCGGCGACGAGTTTGCTCATCGATACCGTGCCGACGAAGGTCTCGACGACTTCTTCGCCGCCGAAGGCAATCTCGGTGGCGTTGGCAATGGCGTTGGACTGCACGCCGGGTAGCAGGACGCCGCACGCAACGATCGTCGTAAGCGCGAAGATCCACGCGTACCACTTCTGGCCCAGCGCCTTCTCGATATAGAAAGCCGGGCCGCCGCGATACTGGCCTTCATCGACCTCCTTGTAGATCTGGCCCAGCGTCGACTCGATGTACGCCGTGGCCGAGCCCAGCAGTGCGATCACCCACATCCAGAAAATGGCGCCGGGTCCACCGAAGCCGATCGCAGCTGCGACGCCGGCAATGTTGCCAGTGCCTACGCGGCCGGACAGCGACACGGCCAATGCCTGGAAAGACGAGATACCTTCGTCGGATTCCTTACCTTTGAACAGCAGGCGGAGCATCTCCGGGAACATGCGTACCTGCACGAAGCGAGTCATGACAGTAAAGATGAGTCCGGCACCTAGGCACATGGCGACGAGAGCGTCGCTCCAGACGAATGCGCTCAAGCGTCCAATCAGTTCCTGCATGTGTAATCCTTGTTGTTCTTCGGCGCCGGGGACCGCGCACCGCGGCGCAGTGTAGCGTAAATCGACAGGTCGGTTTCAGTGGCTGCGGCTGACGGTCTCGACGTTCGGGATCTGTTCCAGGCGATTCATCGCGGTGGCGAGCGTGGGCAGGTCGGCAATTTCGAGGGATATCTGCATGATCGTCTGCATCGACTTGCGGTCGGTCCGGCTCGTCAGGTTGGTGACATTGGCATCTTCGTCGGCGAGCACGGTCGAGATGTCCCGGATGAGTCCCTGGCGGTCGAAGGCGCGCACGGTGAGCTCCACGGGATAGCGGCCGCTCGCTTCCTCGCCGCCCCAGGCGACGTCAAGCACGCGCTCGGGGTGTCGTTTGACCAGGCCCAGCAGGTTGCCGCAGTCGGCACGATGGATGCTGACACCGCGGCCAAGGGTGATGTAGCCGACGATGGGCTCCGGCGGCACCGGCCGGCAGCAGCGCGCGAAGCTCGACATGAGGCCGCCAACCCCGGTCACCGCAACGCTGTCCGGGCTGGTCGGGTTGGCCTTTGCCATGCGGCGCTTGCGCGGTGCGGGCGGCTCGTCGCTCACGGTCAGTTGCTGCACCGCCGTCGCGACTGCAGCTGGCGTCAGGTCGCCGGAGCCGAGCGCAACGCACAGCGCGTCGACATCGCGAAACTTGAGCTGTCGCGAGATGGTCTCGATCGGCACGTCGCGGACCGACAGGCGCGCCAACTCGCGATCCAGAACCTCGCGCCCGTCTCGCAGGTGATCGTCGCGGTCCTGCTGCCGAAACCAGTTGCGCACCTTGGCGCGGGTACGTGGCCCGGCGATGTAGCCGAGGCGCGGCACCAGCCAGTCGCGGCTCGGTTGCGGCTGGCTGCCCGTAATGATCTCGATGCGGTCGCCGTTCTGCACCTTGTAGGTGAGGGGCACGATGCGTCCGTCGACCTTCGCACCGCGGCAGCGATGCCCGACCTGGGTATGGACGTGATACGCGAAGTCGAGTGGCGTGGCGCCGGCGGGGAGCTCGACGACGTCGCCCTTCGGGCTGATTGCGTAGACCCGGTCTTCGAAGACCTCGTCACGGATCTGGTCGAGGAGTTCACTGCCGTCGCCGGCAGGCTCGAGCAGCTGCCTCAGGAAGGTGATCTTGCGATCGAACGCGCGCGGTGTGCCGCCACCTTCCTTGTATCGCCAGTGCGCGGCAATGCCGAGTTCGGCCTGCCGGTGCATGTCATGTGTGCGGATCTGAACCTCGACGGTCTTGCCTTCCGGGCCGATCACGGCGGTGTGCAGGGACTGGTAATCGTTGTCCTTGGGATTGGCAATGTAGTCGTCGAACTCACCGGGCAGGTAGGACCACAGGTTGTGGACGACGCCGAGCGCCGCGTAGCAGTCCTTCACGTCGCCAACGAGAATGCGCACGGCGCGTATGTCGTACAGCGACTCGAGTCCGCGGTTCTTGCGCCGCATCTTCCGGTAGATGCTGTAGATGTGTTTGGGCCGTCCTGTGATCTCGGCGGCGATTCCGGCAGCGGCCAGCTCATGGCCGAGGATGTCCTTGACCTGCCGAATGAACGCCTCGCGTTCTGTGCGCTTCTCGTTCAGTGCCTCGGCAATGCCCTGGTACTGCTCGGGTTCGAGATAGCGCAGCGTCAGGTCTTCCAGCTCCCATTTGAGTTGCCAGACACCGAGCCGGTTCGCGAGCGCCGCGTAGATTTCGCGAGTTTCGACGGCCAGCTTGCGCCGCGCCTCGGGCGAGAGGTGCTTCGCTTCACGGAGGTGATACAGCTGACTCGCAATGCGCACAAGGACGAGGCGGACGTCGGAGACCACGGCGAGCAGCATCTTGCGCAGCGCTTCGGATTGCTGAACGGCGAGTGCCTCGCCGGGCGTCCACTCCGCCGGCAGCTCGAAGCGATCCAGCTGGGCTATACCAGAAATCACATTAGCTAGCAGTCGCAACTCTCTGGTTTGAAGTACTTTATCGTCGATTTCTCCCGCGCGAATGGCCGGGTAGAGCACGGCGCCTGCGAGAACTTCATCGGGCAGGCCCATGGGCTCCAGGATCGACAGCACGGCCTCGCTCTCGCGCCGGGTCTTCGCGCCCGCGCCCTGATCGAGCAGGCGCCTGACGGCAGGGAGCAGTTCGCTGCCCGCGCCGTCATTGTCTCGAATGTCTGCTGTTTCCATCGTGAACGGCTGCCCGGTCGAAACGATGCCCGTTACTTAATCATCCGTTATCATACGCGCGTTGCTGCCGGGGTCATCGGCGGCGCACCTCTTGGGCAAAAAACATGGGTATGACATGAGAGCGAATCAAGCATTGCTGGCGCTCTGCTTGTGCATGGTGGCGGGAACGGCGTCGGCACAGGTGGCCGGCAAGGCACTGGATATCAACCTCACGAGCGATACCGTCAGGGCGGAGTTCGCCTGGCGCCTTGGCAATCCGAACTATCGGGCCGATGTTGGCTGGCTCTACAACCGCGATCTCGGCGACGTTGTGCACGCGAGCTTCCATCTCGTAGATGCGGCGGCCGGCCCGTCTACACCGCTCCAGGCCGGCCTCGGGCTGCGCCTCGTGGTGACGCGGCCGGATTCCGGCTTCGCTGACGGTGGCGCCGTCGCGCTCGGCGGTTTCGCACGCTATACGCTGCCGAAAGCGGATCGTTTCAACGTGGGCGGCTATCTTTATTATGCACCGAACGTAACGTCGTTCAGTGACCAGCGTGAGTACCTCGAAGTGGGTGCCCGCGTCGGCTACAACGTCCTCAAGGATGCCGACATTTACGTGGGGGTGCGGCGGATCGAGGCAAAATACGACGGGTTCAGCGGCAGATTCGAGTTCGACTCCGGCTTCAACGCCGGTTTCGAGCTGCGCTTCAAGTAACGGCGAGACGGCAGGACGATGGCAGGACACAGTAAGTGGGCGAACATCCAGCACCGCAAGGGCGCCCAGGACAAGAAGCGGGGCAAGCTGTTTACCAAGCTGATTCGGGAGATCACCGTGGCCGCGAAGATGGGCGGTGGAGACCCGGATGCCAACCCGCGCCTGAGGATGGCGATCGACAAGGCCAAGGCGCAGAGCATGCCCAAGGACAACATCGAGCGGGCCGTCAAGCGCGGTGCCGGCGAAACCGACGGCGACGACTTCCAGGAGATACGCTACGAGGGCTACGGTCCCGGCGGCACGGCGGTCATGGTCGACTGCCTGACCGATAACCGCAATCGCACGGTGGCCGAGGTGCGTCACGCGTTCACGAAATTCGGCGGTAACCTGGGCGCTGACGGCTCGGTGGCTTACCTGTTCAACCACGTCGGGCAGCTCATGTACCCGCCGAGCAGCGACGAGGACAGCGTCATGGAGGCGGCGATCGAGGCGGGCGCCGAGGACGTCATCGTCGATGAGGACGGCTCGATCGAGGTGTTGACCGAACCTTCCGAGTACGAAGAAGTGAGAAACGCGATGCGTAAGGCCGGTCTCGAGCCCGAGTCCTCGGAGTTGACCATGCGGGCGTCTACCAGTGCGGAACTCGGCATCAACGAAGCGGGTTCGATGGTGAAGATGCTCGATATGCTCGAGGATCTCGACGACGTGCAGCAGGTATACAGCAATGCTGATATTCCCGATGACGTGCTCGCCCAGCTCTGAGCGACGGGGCGCGAGCGCTTGACACTTGCTGGCCGCATTCTCGGCATCGACCCTGGTTCGCGGATTACGGGTTTTGGCGTCATTGACGTTGACGATGGCCGTGCCGCCTATGAAGCGAGCGGGGCCGTACGCACCGATGACGGTGATTTCCCGGATCGACTCCGGCAGATTTTCGAAGCGGTCGGTGAGATCGTCGATCGTTACGAGCCGACGATCGTCGCGATCGAAAACGTGTTTATGGCCCGCAACGCGGCGAGCGCGCTCAAGCTCGGCCAGGCGCGTTCTGCGGCACTCTGTGCGACCTTCCGCCGGGATGTCGCGGTCTTCGAGTACACGCCTCGCGAAGTCAAACTTGCGATTGTGGGCACAGGCGGCGCGAGCAAAGAGCAGGTGCAGCATATGATCGTGGCATTGCTCGAGCTGGCCGGTACGCCGGGTGCCGACGCGGCCGACGCACTGGCGGTTGCGCTGTGTCACGCGCACCAGCGGAAGACCCGCGCCTCGCTATCGGCAGGCCGGGTCCAGGCTGGCTGACCGGTGGCGGGGACGGGCTTCCTATGATCGGCTCACTCAGGGGCGTCATTGTCGGCAAACAGGCACCCGGCCTCGTGGTTGAGTGTCATGGGGTCGGCTACGAGGTCGAGACGCCCATGTCGACCTTTCTCGAGACGCCGTCAGTCGGTGACGAGGTCTACCTGCTGACGCATCTTGCCGTACGCGAGGACAGTCAGACCTTGTACGGCTTCTCGACCGCGGCCGAGAAGAACCTGTTTCGTGCCTTGCTCAAGGTGTCGGGCGTTGGTGCCAAGATGGCACTCGCGATTCTGTCGGCAATGACCGTTAACGACTTCCAGCGTGCGGTCGAATACGAAGATGCGACGACGCTGACCAAGATCCCTGGAGTTGGCAAGAAGACCGCCGAACGACTGATTATCGACATGCGGGATCGGGTAGCCGAGCTGCCGACGTCGCTACCGAAGGCGGGCAAGGTCAAAGTCGATGCCGGTCCGCGCCAGGAGGCGGTCGATGCGCTGATTGCGCTTGGCTACAAGCCGGCTGAGGTCAACAAGCTGGTTGGCGCACTCGATACCAGCGGGCAGAGTGCCGAGGACATCATTCGCAGTGCATTGAAACAGGCGGCGGGCTAATGGCCAGTATCGAACACGACCGGCTGACGACCGCGGATGCCCGTGCGGACGACAAGGCTTTCGATCGGGCCATCCGGCCGAAGCGGCTGGCCGATTATCACGGCCAGCCGAACGTCAGCGAGCAGATGGGCATCTTCATTCAGGCGGCGCGGCAGCGCAGCGAGGCGCTCGACCATGTCCTGATTTTCGGTCCGCCCGGCCTTGGCAAAACGACGCTCGCGCACATTGTCGCCAATGAGATGGGCGTCAACATGCGCCAGACCTCGGGGCCGGTACTCGAGCGTCCGGGCGATCTCGCCGCGATCCTGACCAACCTCGAACCGAACGACGTGCTGTTCGTGGATGAGATTCACCGTTTGAGCCCTGTCGTGGAGGAGGTGCTATACCCGGCCATGGAGGACTTCCAGCTCGACATCGTGATCGGAGAAGGGCCCGCGGCGCGGTCGATCAAGCTCGACCTGCCGCCATTCACGCTGGTGGGTGCGACAACGCGGGCGGGCCTCCTGACCTCGCCGCTACGTGACCGTTTCGGCATCGTGCAGCGGCTCGAGTTCTACGGAGAGCGCGATCTCGAGGGCATCGTCAGGCGCTCGGCGGGCATCCTCGGGCTGCCGGTCGAGGGCGACGGCGCCGGCGAGATTGCGCGTCGTTCGCGCGGCACGCCGCGCATCGCCAATCGGCTGTTGCGCCGGGTGCGCGATTTCGCCGAGGTGCAGGCCGATGGCGTGGTCTCGGCTGACGTTGCCAGCGGTGCCATGGACATGCTGCAGGTGGATCCGCACGGTTTCGACGCCATGGATCGTCGCCTGCTGTTGACGATTATCGAGAAGTTCGACGGCGGTCCGGTCGGTATCGAGTCACTGGCCGCAGCGGTGGGAGAGGAGCGCGGCACGATCGAGGACGTGCTCGAGCCTTACCTGATCCAGCAGGGCTTCATGATGCGTACGGCACGCGGCCGCGTCGCAACCAGCAACGCCTACCTGCATTTCGGTTTCGATGCACCGACCGGCCGCGAAGTACCGCGCGAGCTGTCGCTGTTCGATTCGGTCGACGGCGGCGGTGGAGACGACGGGCGTGACTGAGCCCTTTGTCTGGCCGGTCCGCGTTTACTACGAGGACACGGACGCACAGGGCGTCGTTTACTACGCCAACTACTTTCGTTTCACCGAGCGTGCACGAACCGAGTGGCTGCGCGCACTGGGCGTCAACCAGGAGCGCATGCTTGCCGAGGAGCGGCGCATGTTCGTCGTCGCGTCGACGACGGCGGATTTCATTTCGCCGGCGCGATTCAACGATGAGCTCGCGGTGACCGCAGGCCTTGCAAAGCTGACGCGTGCGTCGTTCGATATCGAGCAAGCTGTCTATCGCGGCGACCTGGATGGGCCGCTGTTGTTCAAGAGCACGGTGCGTGCGGCGTTCCTTGACGCCGATACGCTGAAGCCCAAACGCATACCCAACGACTTGTTTGAAGGATAAGATCAGATGAACAACGAATTGTCCGTGATTGGCCTCGTTATCGAAGCCAGCATCCCGGTCAAGATTGTCATGCTGCTGTTGTTGATTGCCTCGCTGGCGTCCTGGAGCATCATCTTCTCGAAGCGACGGCTGCTTTCGAGAACCCGGGCGGCATCCGACGAGTTCGAGACGGCTTTCTGGTCGGGCGGCGACCTCAACACGCTGTACAACTCGACGACACGGAGCAAGAGCGGGTCCATCGGCATGTCCCGCATCTTCGAGGCAGGCTTTCGCGAATTCAATCGCATCGTGCAGCAGGGCAAGGTCGATGCCGATAAGGTCGTGACCGAATGCAGTCGAGCCATGCGTGTTGCGCAGATGCGCGAAGTCGACCGGCTCGAGCAGAGTCTCGCGACGCTCGCAACGATTGGTTCGACGAGCCCGTACGTCGGCCTGTTCGGCACCGTCTGGGGCATCATGGTGGCCTTCATCCAGATTGGCAACGAGCAGCAGGCGACGCTGGCCGTCGTCGCGCCGCCGATTGCCGAAGCGTTGATCGCGACGGCCATGGGTCTGTTCGCTGCGATCCCGGCGGTCATCGCGTACAACCGCTTCGCGGACAAAGCCGTGCGGCTTGAATACCGTTACGACGGCTTCAGCGAAGAGTTTGCGAGCATCCTGCAGCGTCACGCCCGGGCTCGCCAGGGAAGCTGACGTGCCAACTCCGCTACAAAAGCGCAAGCTCATGGGCGAGATCAATGTCGTACCGTACATTGATGTGATGCTCGTGCTGCTCGTGATCTTCATGATCACGGCGCCGCTACTGACCCAGGGCGTTGACGTGGAACTGCCGAAAGCCGATGCGGCGCCACTGACGCAGAGCCCGGACAGTCAGCCGCTCGTGCTCAGTGTCGACGCCGAAGGCAACCTGTTTCTCTCGGTAGGCGATAACGAAGACGAGCCACAAACCGCTGCTGAAATCATCCGTCTCGTCGGCATTGTCATGGAGACGTCGCCGGAGACACCCGTTTTCGTGAAGGCAGACCGTGCCGTCGACTACGGCTACGTCGTCGGAGCGATGGTGCTCCTGCAGAAGGGCGGCGTACAGAGCATCGGCTTCGTCACGGACCCGCTGGACACGTACCCCGTTCCCGAGTAAGCCGTGTATCAACGAGCGGTCAATCCCGGCGCTGTCATACTCGCCACGCTGCTGCACCTCGCGGTGGCGCTGTCGTTTTTTGTCGCGCTCGAGTTCTCGCCGCGCCAGACCGTTATTACGCCGCTCGTGATCAAGGCGACGCTGGGTGAAATCCCGGACGTCGTCAGCGCGCCGACGCCGTTGCCGGAACCGGAACCCGTGCCGGAGCCCGTCGAGGAACCCGAGCCCCCGCCGCCGGATCCGTCTGTCGAGGAGCGTCGGCGTCTCGAGGCCGAAAAGCTCGAGCAGGACCGGCGACTCGAAGCAGAGCGGCTCGAAGAGATTCGCAAGCGCGAAGAGGAGGCCGAGCGCCAGAAGGCGCTCGAAGAGCAGCGCCGTCGAGAAGAGGCGGAGCGGAAGCGTCGCGAGGAGGAAGCCGAGCGCAAGCGTCGCGAAGAGGAAGCGCTCGAGGAGCGGCGCCGCCAGGCCGAACTCGAGCGGCAGCGAGAGATCGAGCGGCAGCGCGAGGAAAACGAGCGCCGCCGTCGCGAGGAGGAGGCGCAGATCCGGGCGGACCAGATCGCCGCCGAGGAGGCGAGGACCGCTGCGCGGGATTCCGAGGAAATGGCAGCCTATCTCTTCGCGCTCAGGCAAAAGGTCGTGCGCAACTGGTCATCGCCGCCGGGTGCCGCCAAGGGCCTGAACTGCGAGGTACGCGTGCGGCAGACGCCTGCGGGCGAGGTACTCGATGCGCGCGTCCTGCGCTGCAATGGCGACGAGGCCGTGGAGCGCTCAATCGAGGCGGCGGTTCGCCGTGCTTCCCCGTTGCCGGTGCCGCAGAACTCGCTATTATTCGAGCCCCAGATTACCTTCGTCTTCCGGCCAGACGATTAAAGGAAAGCCCTGTATGTCTGTCATTAGCCCCCGGCGCGCGCTGCTTGGCGCGTTACTTCTCGCCTCGACGCTCGTTTCCAGCGCTGCTTTCGCCGACCTCCGCGTCGAGATTACCGAGTGGAATATCGAGCCTGCGCCGGTCGCCGTCGTGCCCTTTGGCTGGCAGGGCCAGACACCGGCCGTGCCGCTGGACGTCGCGGAGGTCATTGCCGCGGATCTTCGCCGGAGCGGACGCTTCGCGCCGATCGAGAACTCGAAGATGCTGTCGAAACCGACGCGCGGCGGCGATGTGGACTTCGACGACTGGCGTATCCTCAAGGTCGAGGCCGTCGTCGTGGGCCGCGTCGAGCAAACCGGCGACAACGCCTACACGGTACAGTTTCAGCTCTTTGATCCCTTTCGTGGCACCCAGCTCGTCGGCTACCGGATGCCGGCCAGCCGCGGCACCCTGAGGCGTGTCGCGCATCGCGCCGCCGACATGATTTACGAGAAGCTGACCGGCATCAAGGGTGTCTTCGCCACGCGCGTTGCGTACGTAACGACCCAGCCGGACGGCGACAGCCGGCTGTTTCGACTCATCGTGTCTGACCAGGACGGCGAGAACGAATACACGATTCTCGAGAGCGCCGACCCGATCATGTCACCGGCGTGGTCGCCGGACAGCCGCCAGCTCGCGTACGTATCTTTCGAGGGCGCACGTTCATCGATCTGGGTCCAGACGCTTCGCACCGGCAACCGTATCAAGGTCTCGAGCGAGCCGGGTGTGAACGGCGCGCCGGCGTTCTCGCCCGACGGTCGCCAGCTCGTCGTCACGCTAGGGGGTGAGGACGGTAATCTCGACCTCTATGTGCTCGACCTCAATACCCGGTCGAAGCGCAGGCTGACGACGCACAGGGCGATCGACACCGAAGGAAGCTGGTCCCCGGACGGTCGCTACATCTATTTCAACTCGGACCGCTCCGGTGGTCCGCAGGTCTATCGCGTGCCCGTGTCCGGGGGCTCGCCGGAGCGCGTCACCTTCGAGGGCAGCTACAATGCCAGGCCGCGGCTCTCTCCGGACGGCAGCAAGCTCGCCGTCGTGCACAATGACCGCGGCAACTACCGCATTGCGGTCTTTGACCTCGAGCGGGAGCAGATGGTGGTCGTGTCCGCGGGACGGCAGGACGAGAGCCCGAGTTTTGCGCCGAACAGTGACACGCTCATCTACGCGACGCGTCAGCGGCGCAACGGTGAGCTCGAAACCGTGACCGCAGACGGACTGATCCGGCAGCGCATCCAGTCACGGGGCGGCGATGTGCGCGAGCCGGTCTGGAGCCCGTTTCCGCGCTACTAGCGAAACCGGCAACAAATCCGCGGCAGCGGCTTTATTTATTGCCTGATTTCTTTACACTTTTGCGATTCTTCGCTTTTTTTTGGGACGAAACACCATGAATGCACTTAGCCAGAAGGCCTTTGCCGTGGCGCTTAGCGCCGCCCTGATCGCGGGCTGCGGCGGCGGCGACACCATCCCGGATCCGGAGCCGACCGATGAGGTCTACGGCAGCGATGCGAGCGGCGCGGACTCCAGTGGTTTCGACGACGGCGGCTTCGGTGATGGCGAAGCTATCGACTATGATCCGGCCACGTCGGAACTCAGCTCGGTCATCTTCTTCGACTTCGATTCGTACGAGGTCAATCCGGACGATGCCGAAGTCGTCAACCGGCACTCCATCCAGATCATCGACACCGGGGCGAGCGTGCGTCTTGAGGGTCACGCCGACGAACGCGGTTCACGTGAGTACAATATCGGCCTCGGCGAGCGTCGCGCGCAGGCCGTGCGCCGCATGCTGATGATCCAGGGCGTCCCGGCATCCCGCATCTCGACTGTGAGCTTCGGCGAGGAGCGCCCGGCCAACTTTGGTACCGACGAAGCCGCGTTCGCGGAGAATCGCCGCGTCGAAATTCGCTACGTTAACTAGGCGCGTCGGGCTACGGAACGAAACCAGCAATGAAAGCAACACTGCCAATACTGCTGCCTGTCGCCTTGCTGGCGGGCTGCAGTGCGCTGACCCCGGCGTCGGAGGATCCGGCGCTGGTAGCGCGGCTCAATGAGCTCGACCAGCGCATCGCATCGTTGGAGCGCGTGATTCGCAACCAGAGCCTCGCCAACCTGACGCAGGAGGTACGTCTGTTGGAGCGCCGTGTCGACGAGCTCAAGGGCTCAGACGAGACGATGGCGTACAACGCAGAGACGACGGCGGAGCGGCAGCGTGACCTGTATGCGGATCTAGACGCACGCATCGTCGCGCTCGAGGCGGGTCTGCGCGGCTCGGGCGTTGCGGGCGCGAGCGACGGACTCCCGGTGCCTGGCGGCAACGATCGTGCGAATTACCAGGCCGCCTTCGAGCTCCTTAAGGATCAACAGTTCGAGCAGGCAGCAACGGCCTTCGGCACGTTTCTCGAGAACTTCCCGGCGAGCGAACTTGCGCATAACGCGCAGTACTGGCTGGCGGAGACCTACTACGCGACGCGTGAATTCGATACGGCGGTGGACGCCTTCAAGGCCGTCGTCGACGACTACCCGGATTCATCCAAGGTTCCGGATGCGCTCCTGAAAATGGGCTTCTGTAATTACGAGCTCCAGGAATGGGATGCGGCGCGAGTGTCGCTCGAGCGCGTACAGGCCGACTACCCCGAGACGACGGCCGCACGGCTGGCCGGCCAACGTCTCGAGCGGATGGACACCGAGGGCGTATAGGGGCAGGCTGTCGGCTTGTCATTCGGGATGATTACGGTATGATCGCCGCCTCGTCGCGGCGGTCCCTGCCGCTCGGCACCCTGGCGGGGCGTTAGCTCAGAGGTAGAGCATTCGGCTTTTAACCGACTGGTCCTAGGTTCGATCCCTAGACGCCCCACCATTTTCCTGCTTGCTGGCTTGCACACGCCGTGCTGTGGCCGGCGTTCAGAACAGCGCCGCCACAAGCATGACCCCCGTGGCAACAAAGCCAACTCCCCAGATCAGCGACCGGACGCCGTAGATTCCGGACGCATAGGCCGGGACATACAGGATACGTGCCCACAGGTAGATCCAGGCGGAAGTCTGTGTCACCGATGTCGACGCATCGCCCAGCACGACGACGACCGTCGCTATCGTAAACAGGATCAGCCCCTCGAAGTGGTTTTCGAGCGCTCGCTTGAGGCGCCCCGGGACACCGGTTGCGGTCTGCGGCTCATCACGGCTGCCGCCGGTATAGGCGACGCCGAGCTGCAGGTTTACCGGCACGGCCATGAGGACGAACTGGACGAACTGCAGCAGCGCGGCGTAGCCGAGTACTTTGATCTCTACAGGCATGAAAAGTCTCCGGAGAGTGATGTGGGAGGGAAGGTAATGCGGCAACGCTACTGAGGCACGACCTTGCCGTGAGTCACAACCAAGGCTAGTACAGGTGCTCAGGCAGTATTGCCGGACGGTCCTTCGCGATAGGGACGCTTGTAGACCCGGGAGCCCTTTTGCACGCACTCGTCGAAGTGTTGCTCCCGGTAGTCGCCGAAAGTGCAGCGGCGGTAATGCTCGACGCGCTCATCGAAGCGACGGTCGGCCTCGGCCTCTTCGGCGAGCAGCTTCTGTGGTTTCTGGTCGTCTTCGGTTGCCGCTCCAGAGCCAGCAGGTTCCGGGGCTTCTGCGCTCCTCTGCACGCTTTCGTGCATGTGCTCCGCAACGTTGTCGAGTACGAGTGCGACGGCCCCCAGGAACGCGATACCGAGAATCAGGGTAAGGTTTTCGGCGATGCGCCGGCCGAGCACCACGATCAGCGGCGGGCCGTTGTTGCTGAGCTTGCGCGCCTTGCGCCTTGTCTTCCTCGGTCGCTGGTGCATGAACGGCTCCCCGGGATCGGTGCAATTAGTGTAGCAGTCGCGAACCCTGCGACAAGCGGCAATTGTCGAGACCTCGCTGCGACGGAGGTTTCCAATGAAACACGCGACGTTGTTCGTGGCAGCGGCTATCATTCGACGCATCGCTTGGTGCCTTGAATCCGATCGGGATGGATCAACGCTGGGAAATACATAAATTCGGCGGCAGCAGCCTTGCCGACGCCGACTGCTTTCGTCGCGTAGCGGGCCTCGTCGAGAGCGCCGACGCTGCGCGGACAGGCGTTGTCGTGTCGGCAATGGGCGGCATGACCGATGCCTTGCTCGCACTGGTAGCGCTCGCCGAGGCGGATGACGCGGGCTTCAATGAGGCGCTCGATGTCATTGGTGCTCGCTACGCATCGACGGCGAGCGCATTGCTAGAGGCGCCCGACGATCTCCTCGACGCCTGGCAGAAGGACGCCGACGATATTCGTGACCTGCTGCGTGCGATCGCGCTCGTGCATGCCTCGCCGCAGCGTAGCCGTGACGTCGTGTCGGGCTACGGGGAACTCTGGTCAGCACGCTTGTTGGCGGCAGTGGTTGCCGCGGACGTCGGCGAACGCTCTGTCACCTGGGTCGACACGCGCGACGTCATCCGTGTCGATCACACAGAACTGGGCCCGGCGGTCCTCTGGGACGAAACGCGTGAGCGCTTCGGCACGGCCCTTCCGGCAGGCTTCGACGGGATTGCAGTCTTCACCGGCTACATCGCCTCGGATGCCGACGGCCTGCAGACGACGCTTGGGCGGAACGGCAGCGACTTTTCGGCCGCCATTGTTGCAGCGCTGGCCGACGCCTCGGAGCTCACGATCTGGACGGATGTAGACGGCGTGATGAGCGCCGACCCGCGGCGCGTGCCCGAGGCTCGCGTCATCGATCGACTGACCTACAACGAGGCAATGGAGCTTGCCTACTTCGGGGCGAAAGTGATTCATCCGCAGACGCTCGGCCCGGTCGTCGAACGCGCGATTCCTGTGACGATTCGCAGCAGCAACAACCCGGACCATCCGGGCAGCCGGATCTCGCCCGAGCCGGCCGACCAGGACCGGATCAAAGGCATTACCGCAATCGGCAACATGGCACTCGTCAACGTCGAAGGCAGCGGCATGATCGGGGTGCCGGGCACGGCGGACCGCTTGTTCGGGGCCCTGAAGGAAGCCGGGGTGTCGGTGACGCTCATTTCTCAGGCCAGCTCGGAGCATTCCATTTGTATTGCCGTGCCAGAGGACATCGCCGACAGGGCGCGTGAGGTCATTGCGGAGACCTTTGCGACCGAGCTGGCTTCGGGTCAGCTGCAGCGCGTCGACGTAACGTCGGCACAGAGCATCGTGGCGGTGGTGGGAGACGGTATGCAGGGCACGCCCGGCGTTGCCGCGCGGTTTTTCGGTACCTTGGGTCGCGCCGGCGTCAACGTCCGCGCCATTGCGCAGGGTTCGTCGGAGCGCAATATCTCCGCCGTCGTGGATGCCGACGACGCCACGCGCGCACTGCGAGCGGCGCACTCCGGTTTCTACCTGTCCTCGAAGACCCTGTCGGTAGGGCTCGTTGGACCCGGCGTTGTCGGCAGCACGCTCCTCGAGCAGATCAGGAAACGAGCGCCCGGGCTGGTCGAGGACTTCAATCTCGATATCCGCGTTCGCGCCATCGCCAGGTCGACAAAAATGCTGCTGGGCGATCGGCGTATCGACCTCGACGGCTGGGCAGAGCAATGGCCCGGCCAGGCGGAGTCCCTGGACTGGGATCGTTTTGAGGCGCACGTCAACCCGGAACACCTGCCGCATGCGGTCATCATCGATTGCACGGCCAGTTCCGAGGTGGCCGCGCGCTACGGCGACTGGCTTAAGCGCGGTATCCATGTCATCACGCCGAACAAGAAGGCGCTGAGCGATACCTACGAGTACTACCAGCGGCTCATGACGGACTCCCGGACGGGCAGCGCGCATTATCTCTACGAGACGACGGTCGGCGCTGCGCTCCCGCTCATTACGACGCTACGCGACCTTGTCGATACCGGCGACGAGGTTCGTTCTATCGAAGGGATTTTCTCGGGCACGCTCGCGTACCTCTTCAACGTCTACGACGGCAGCGTGCCGTTCTCCGACATCGTGCGCGAGGCGAGGGAAAGCGGCTACACCGAACCCGACCCGCGTGACGATCTCTCGGGTATGGACGTTGCCCGCAAGCTCGTCATCCTTGCGCGTGAGAACAACATTCCGCTGTCGATCGGCGGTTTCCCGGTCGAGAACCTCGTGCCCGAGCATCTGCGCGATGTCAGCCTCGACGAATTCATGGAGCGCCTTGGCGACATTGACGAGGCTGTGACGGCGCGCTTCGAGGCGGCGAAGGCGTCAGACCAGCGGCTGCGCTACGTTGCCCGACTGGATGCCAGCGGCGACGCGATCGTTGGCCTGGTGGCGGTCGATGCGGGGCATCCGTTCAGCAACATCAACCTGACCGACAATATCGTGCGCTTCGAGACGGCGCGTTACTCGGCGAATCCGCTGGTCGTGCAGGGCCCCGGCGCCGGTCCCGAGGTGACTGCCGGCGGAGTCTTTGGTGATCTGCTCAGGCTCGCGAAATACCTGAGCGCCGGAGCCTGGAATGACTGACAGGGTAACGGCCTTCGCGCCGGCGTCGATCGGCAACGTCGGTGTGGGGTTCGACATGCTCGGTGTTGCGCTCGCCGGCGTCGGCGATCGAGTCGTCGCCGAAAGGGTCGACGGTGAAGGCGTCTCGATCGCTGAAGTCCGCGGTCTCGACGGCAACCTGCATCCCTACCTGTCCACCAACGCGGCGGAGAACACGGCCTCGATCGCGGCGGCTGCGCTGTGGCGGGACGAGGGCCAGCGCGGTGGGGTTGCCCTCAAGGTACTGAAAGGGATTCCTCTGCAGTCGGGGATGGGCAGTTCCGCGGCTTCGGCGGTCGCAGCCGCGGTCGCGGCCAACGCACTGCTCGATGAGCCGCTCGCGCTTGAACGATTGTTGCCGTATGCGCTCGCCGGCGAGCAGTACGCGAGCGGCGGGCTGCACGCGGACAACGTTGCGCCAAGCTTGCTCGGCGGCATGATCCTTTGTCCGCCGGCGCTCTTGCCGACAACGATGCGCATTACGACCCCAAGCGGCATAAGCTCGGTGCTGCTGCACCCGGAGCTTACGGTGAATACCGCCGAGTCTCGTCGTGGCCTCAGCAAGGGCGTGCCGCTCAACGACTGGATTACGCAGCAGGGTTACCTCGCCGGCTTCATTGCGGCGTGCCAGTCCGGTGATATCGAGCTCATGAGCCGGACGCTCGAGGATGTCATCGTCGAGCCGCAGCGGGCTCTGAACGTGTCCTGCTTTCCGGCAGTCAAACGAGCGGCACTGTCAGCGGGCGCACTCGGCTCCAGCCTGTCGGGCAGCGGGCCGAGCATCTTTGCGCTATGCAGGAGCGGCCAGGCAGACAACGTAGCCACGGTTATGGAGCAGGCCTGCCGTGCAGAAGGCATTGAGTGCCAGTCCTGGGTCAGCCCGCTCGATGCGCCCGGTGCGCATATCGAGGCTACGGAATGAAGTACTTCAGCACGCGCGGCGAAGGCCCTGTCACGCTCGACGACGCGTTGCGCCGTGGACTCGCCGGCGACGGCGGACTGTACCTGCCAGAGTCACTGCCGACCTTTTCGCCGGAAGACTTCGGCGCCGAGCCGGACATTGGCGACGTTGCGCGCACGCTGCTAACCCCGTTCTTTGCGAACAGCGCGCTCGAGGGCGACGTCGATGCGGTCGTCGCCGAGACTTTCAGTTTTGCCATACCGCTCGTGCCGCTGCCCGCCAACGATGCGACGGTCGAGCTGCTCGAGCTCTTCCACGGCCCGACCGCGGCGTTCAAGGACGTCGGTGCCGGCTTTCTGGCGGCGTGCCTGACCCGGCTCGAGGGAGACCCGGATGATCCGCTGACGATCCTCGTGGCTACGTCCGGCGATACGGGCGGCGCGGTGGCGGCCGCTTTCGACGGTCGTGCCGGTATGCGGGTCGTCGTGCTGTTCCCGGCGGGACGGGTGTCAGCGCGCCAGGAGCAGCAGCTGACCTGTTGGGGCGACAACGTGTTGTCGCTGCGGGTCAAAGGTGCGTTCGATGACTGCCAAACGCTCGTGAAGGCGGCGCTTGCGGATCCGGGGTTGGCTGCCCGGTATCGATTCAGCTCGGCGAACAGCATCAATATTGGCCGCCTGCTGCCACAGAGCATCTACTACGCCTACGCAAGCCTCCAGCACTACCGAAGGACCGGAAGGGCACCTGGCTTCATCGTGCCGACCGGCAACCTGGGTAATGCACTGGCCTGCGTCATGGCCCGCGAAATGGGTCTGCCGATTGGTCCGGTCATTCTTGCGACGAACGCCAACCGGACGATCGCCGACTATTTCGACACCCTCGAGTGGCTGCCGCGTGCAAGTCTTGCAACGCTCGCGTCGGCAATGGATGTTGGCGACCCGAGCAACATGGAGCGTCTGCGCCACCTGCTGGGAGACGCCGCTGAACTGCGTGAGCGGCTTGGCGTGCTGTCGGTCGAGGACACTGCCATTCGTGAGGCGGTCGCGGCTGACTATCACGACTTCGGATTCGCCACCTGTCCGCATACGGCGACCGCGACGCACACCTACCGAAGCCTCGACGACGCGACCCGGACGGGCAGCGACTGGATCCTTGTGGCGACAGCGCACCCGGCGAAGTTCGAGACGGTCGTTGAACCCCTGATAGGTACGCGCGTGCCGGTCCCCGCGGAGCTCGAGCGAATCCTCGAGCGGCCAAGCCGGGCCACGGATGTCGAGCCGCGTCTGGATGCGCTCGAGGCAAGCCTCGACGAGCGCTTTTCCGCCCCAAAACGGGGCAGTGCTTGACCTATTGGTCGTGAGCGGCCATAACAGGCTGCCTTGCCAACTTCTCCTGACCTCGACGTGTTGAGCAATACCTATTCGACCTGGCTCCTGCCGCTCCTGGCTGTGCTGGCACTACTCGTGGCCTGGCTGGTTTACCGGCGCTACTTCATGGTGCGATCCGGGCTCGAGGGCGTGCTCAACGACATTGCGTTCGAGCGACTCGCCGCGGTTGTATTGCCGAATGGCGATGACGGCGTTATCCAGATCGACCACCTCGTGCTCACCTCACAGGGCCTCCTGATCCTTCACGTCAAGGAAGCCGTCGGCAAGGTGTTCGGTGGCGACAAGCTCAAGGAATGGACCGTCATGGCGCCGGACCGCCGGTACACGTTCTCGAATCCACAGCCGGCGCTGTTCGATCGCGTGGCAGCCGTGCGGCAGATCGTACGCGACGTGCCGGTCGAAGGGCGCATCCTGTTCCTCGAGGGTGCGGAGTTCACGAAGGGCGTCCCGGAACTCGTAAGGCTTCCGGATGAACTCAAGCGCGAGTTCGGCGAAGCGGACAAGGCGGCGGCGCAGCGCAAGATCGAGGCCTTCCTGCCGCACTGGGAGCGTATCGCACAGCACGCGGTGCAAGAGTAGGTACGATGGCCGGACCGCTTGCCGTACGTGACGCCGTGCCCGAGGACGCCGACGCGCTGGCCGCTATCGGCACGGATTCGTTTCTCGAGGCCTACGGCGGCACGGCGGATCCGGAAGCGATCGCCGAGCACGTCGCTGACGTCTTCGGCCGGGATGGCATACTCGCCGAAATGTCCCGCCCGGGAATCCGCTATCAGCTCGCCTGCCTTGGCTCAATCCCGACGGGTCTCCTCAAGCTTCGCGACGACGAGTCGGAACTGCCGAGAGAACTTGCCGGCCGCAAGGTCCTCGAGTTGCAGCAGGTTTATGTGCACAGCGACTACCAGGGTTACGGCGTCGGTCGAGCGCTGGTGGATTCGGCCGTGCATCACGGACGCCGTTCGCGCTTCGAGGGGCTATGGCTGCAGGCCTGGGGCGAAGCGGACTGGGCGATAGCCTTCTATCGACGCAACGGCTTTCAGAAGCTTGGTCACATTCCTTACCATCTCGGCGATCGCGTCTACGACGACTGGGTGCTCTACCGCGCTTTTTGATCAGGCGGCGTCGAGGTTGAAAAAGCGTTCCGCGTTGGCGGTTGTGATAGCCGCGACATGATCCTCGCTCTGGCCGCGCGCCTCCGCTACGACGCGCAGGACCTCGGGTAGCCACGCCGGCTCATTGCGACGCGTGCCGGGCTTTGGCTTGAGGGTCCGCGGCAGCAGGTAGGGCGCATCCGTCTCGATCATCAGCCGGTCATCGGGCACGACGCCTGCAATCTCGTAGAGGTGTTGCCCGCGACGTTCGTCGCAAATCCAGCCCGTAATGCCAATGTAGAGCCCCATGTCGAGGTACTCGCGCAGCGACTCGTGCTCGCCCGTGAAGCAGTGCGCGACGGCCCGTTTCAGGCGCGGCAGCACGGGTTCGAGGACCTCGACGAAATCGTCGTGCGCATCGCGCTGGTGCAGGAACACCGGCTTGCCGCTCTCCACGGCGATCTCGAGCTGTGCCCGAAAGGCCTCCAGCTGCGCGTCGCGAGGCGAGAAATTCCGGAAGTAGTCGAGACCGCACTCGCCGATCGCGACGACCTGCGCCTCACGGGCAAGGTCGCGAATCAGTGCGTCGCTGGCCGAGGTGTAGTCACTGGCGTGATGCGGATGCACACCTGCGGTCGAATACAGGAAGCCCGGATGCTGACCGGCGAGCGTTGCCGCCTGTTGATTGCTGGCGTCGCTGCTGCCCGTCACGATGATGCGCGCAACACCCGCGTCGCGGGCACGCTCGAGCACGGCGTCGCGGTCATCGTCGAAGCTGTCGTGGGCCAGATTGGCGCCAATGTCGATGAGCGAGTGCACCTTGCCTATCCCTGGTTCCAGCGAAAGACGCGAGCGCCCAGAAGCATGAACACCGTGCCCATAAGGGCAAGGGTGAGGATGCTCGGCATGACGTCGACGAGCGTGGCGCCGTCGAACATGATCGCGCGCCCGGCGTCGAGCACGTGCGTCAGCGGGAATACCTTTGCAGCCTGCTGGACGAGCGGGCCCGCACCCTCGAGCGAGAACCAGACGCCGGACAGGAGCATCATGGGCCAGTTGATCATGTTGAGCAGGCCGCCGGCGAGTTCCTCGCTGGTTACGCGGGCCGCAATCATCAGGCCAAGGGCCACGAGCGTCGCGGCGCCCAGGGCCGCGACGATAAAGAGGTCGAGGTAGCGACCCTCCATGGGCGTACCAAGGATCAGATGCGTGCCGGTGAAGACCAGCGCTGTGACGGTCAGGACCAGCGTCATGCGAGAGGCAATCTGCGCAATGATGAACTCCATGGGCTTCAGCGGGGTTGCGCGCAGGCGCTTCAGGAAGCCGTTCTTGCGGTAGCGGACAACCACGTAACCGACCCCGAACAGGCAGCTGAACATCATGTTCATGCCCAGAATGCCGGGCAGCACCCAGTCGACGTAGCGCAAGGGATCGCCGTCGATTTCTGCTTTCGTGAAGTCGCCGTCGACGTCGGCCGCGACGAGCGCCCGCTCGGCGAAATAGCCTTTCGCCGACTCCGGGTTCACCCAGTAGGTCGCCGGCTCGTCGAGGCTCAGCAGCAGGTCGAGCTGGTGCCGAGCCACCTTGAGCTCGGCCTGGGTGCGGTCGGCAACGGGCACGAAGTCGATATAGCGCGTCGCCATGAACGGATGTGCCGTGGTATCGATGTCGTCCGACTCCGTCAGGACACCAATCGTGAACTCGGTCTGGTCACCGGCGCCAAAGGCGAGCGACAGCCCGGCCATGAGCGCCAGGGGTAGCACGAGGTTCCAGGCAAGCGTGGCCCGGTCGCGGAGGAATTCGAGGTTGCGGGCCTTGAAGATGGCCAGTATGCGTCGCAGCATGAGGATACTCAGGTCCGGAGCGAGTGGCCGGTCAGGTCGAGGAACAGGTCCTCGAGATTGGCCTGCCGGATCTTGACGCGATCGAGTTCGACACCGTGCTCGCCCAGCTCACGCAGGCTGCGGGTGACGTCGCTGGTGAGGATCTCGACGATCCCGAGATTGTCGTAGACCTGGTGCTTGATACCGTTCAGCCGTCCCTCGGCCGATTCCTGCGGCAATTCGATAATGAGCCCCTCATAGCGCTCGCTCAGGAGATCGTCGGGCGCACCTTCGGCAATGATCTTGCCGGCGTCCATGATGGCAATCTCGTCGCACAGCACGTGCGCCTCATCCATGTAATGCGTTGTCAGGATAACGGTCGAGCCGCGCGCGAGAATCGCCTGCACGAGGTCCCAGAAGTTGCGACGCGCCTGCGGGTCGAGGCCAGTCGTCGGCTCGTCGAGAAAGATCAGCCTGGGCCGATTGACGAGCGCAACGCCGAGCAAGAGACGCTGGCGCTGACCCCCTGAGAGCTTGCGATTGTCGCGATCGACGAGGTCGCGCAACGAGCAGGCATCGATGATCTCGTCGAGGTCGGCCTGGCGGTCGTAGAGCTCGCGGAACATGGCGAGCGTTTCGCCGACGGTCAGGTAGTCCTGCAGCGCCGTATTCTGGAACTGGATACCGGCCTCCTCACGAAAGCGCTCGCCGGCAGGCTCGCCGTAGTACCAGACCTCGCCGGACGTTGCGGGCGTAACGCCTTCGATGATCTCGACGGTTGTTGTCTTGCCGGCGCCGTTCGGGCCGAGGAGGCCGTAGCAAATTCCCTCGCGCACGGCGAAGCTCACGTCATTGACGGCCGTGACGCCCGGGTATTTCTTGACGAGGTTGCGGGCCTCGAGAGCAATGGTCATGGGCCTTTGTCCGGCAGGGGATGCACAGCCGAAGGGTAGCGAAATCGGCGTCGCATAGAAACGAGTCCGTTGCCCCTGTGGGTCGCCCTAAAGAGCCGGTTAAACCAAACGGCCCCGCCAGGCATCCTATAGGGGTACCGTTATTCAGGGGATACCAGCATGACCCAGCTTAACCTCGCGCGCGTAGCGCTGGCCGCCATTGCCTTGAGCCTCGCGGCGCCGGCTGTCGCGAGCATCAACAAGAGCATTCGCATCGAGGCGGGCACCACGGCCGACGGCGCTTCGTCGGTCAACGGCAGCGTGACCGTTGGCGACGGCGCTGTTGTCACAGGGGACATCAGCACCGTCAACGGCACGATTCGTATTGGCGACAACGCGCAGGTGCGCGATGCGTCCACGGTCAACGGCGGACTCCGGGTCGGCAACAACGTCACGGCCGAGGAGCTCGAAACCGTCAATGGCGGGATTCGTGTCGACAGTACAAGCACGATCGACGGCAGCGTCGAAGCGGTCAATGGCGGTATCGAGCTGGGCCAGGGAACGCGGGTGAGCCGCAGCGTCGAGAACGTCAACGGCGAAATCGAGCTGCGGGGCGCCGAGGTAGCCGGCAACATCGAGACCGTGAATGGCGACGTGGAGCTCTCCGACGGGGCGATCCTGCGCGGCGATCTCGTGATCGAGAAGCCGAGCAGCTGGGGCTGGAACAACAAAAAGAAGCGTAAACCCCGCGTTCGTATCGGCCCGGGTTGCACCATTGAGGGCGAAATCCGGCTGGAGCGCGAGGTCGACCTCTACATTAGCGATTCGGCCCGCGTTGGCGGCGTGTCGGGCGCGATGACGATGGACGAGGCCGAGCGCTTCTAGAAAGGCGCAAGACCCTGCAGCGGTCGCTTATACGACGGCAGGGCAAGATGCCAAAAAGCGGGCCGAGGGCGCGCGTTACGGGCTACACTACGGCACGTGACGCGGGCCACCCGACAACTAGCGCTTTTCGACGGCGGCGATTCGCCCGCTGAACCTGCTGATATTGCCGTGCGCGAGTCCGGTCGTGCCCGGCGTCTCGCGATCAAGGTATACCCCCGCGGCAAGGTCGAGGTCGTCGTACCGAAGCGGACGAGCGCAAAGGACGTCGAGGCCTTCGTTCGCGAACACCGCGAGTGGATCGACAAGACGCGACAGGATTTCCTCGAGCAGCACCCGGCAGAGCCGTTCCGGCTGCCTGCCGCGATCGATCTCAAGGGCATTGGCAAGACCTTCGACGTGCGCTACCGACGCCGCCGCAACGCCGACAACGTGCGCTACCGGCAGCTTGGCAGCACGCTCGTCCTGACCGGGAATACCGATAACGAGGACGCTTGTGTCCGTGCATTGCGGCGCTGGCTCGCAAGCGTAGCGCGTGACGAGTTCGGCCAGCGCCTGCAAGCCCTGTCGTCGCTGACCGGCCTGCCTTTCGCGCGCATCCAGGTGCGGGCGCAGAAGACCTGCTGGGGCAGTCACTCGAGCACCGGCACGATCAGCATCAACTATTGCCTGCTGTTTCTCGAGCCCGAGCTCGTGCGTTACCTCATGCTGCACGAGCTCTGTCATGCGCGACACATGAACCACTCTTCGCGGTTCTGGCAGCTCGTCGGGCGTTTCGAGCCAGACTACAAGGCCCTGGACAAGCGCCTGTCGTCCGCCTGGCAGCAGATACCGGTCTGGGTTGGAATCTATTAAGAATTAATAGTTTGTGGAAGCTTTCTCGACCAGGGGTTAACCCTGATCGAGAAGCTCGCGGAGGTTGATAACCGCCGCATTGGCGCGCGCCAGGTAATTCGCCATGACCAGCGAATGGTTGGCAAACATGCCGTAGCCGCCGCCGTTCATGATGATGGGCGATCTCAAGGGCTGCAGGCTCGCCTCCAGTTCGCGAATAATCTGGCGAACGCTCGCCTCGGCGTTCTTGTCCTTGAGGACGTCGGCGAAGTCGAGTTCGGCGGCGCGGAAGAAGTGCACGAGCGCCCAGGCCGTGCCGCGAGCCTCGAAGAAGATATCGTCCACCTCGTACCACGGCGTCTTGACCGAGACCTGGTCGGGCTGGGGCTGTGCCGCGGCGCCCGCCGAGTCGCCGGCCATGGCCTCGTTAATGCGAGTGTCAGCGACGCTGTTACCAAGGCGGTTCGTAAGACTGCCCAGTCGCTTTTCGACCTGCGCGAGCCATTCGCGCAGGTTGTCCGCGCGGGCATAGAACTCGGCCGGACCGTCGGGCGGCACGTTGACGCCGACCAGCCGGTCCCGGTAGGCCGCGAGATTCTCGGTCGCTTTGCGATAGCGGGACTCGGTGCGCGGCAGGATCCAGGAGTTGTTATCGAAGAAGAAATCCGGCTCGGCCTTGGCAAGGTCCGGGTCTTCCTTGGACTGCGACTGGCTGCGGCTGTAGTCGTTGCGCATGACGCGGGCCAGGTCTCGTACCTGCTGAAGCACCCCGAACTCCCAGTTGGGCATGTTGTCGAGGAACACGCTGGGCGGGAAACGGTCGTTCGACAGGTAGCCGCCGGGCTTATCGAGCAAGGTCGACGACACCCGGATCAGCGTGTCAGTCGTTGAGTAGCCGACCACGGACGTGTTGTCTTCGACGTACTCGTTTACCCAGAACACCGCAGGGGTTCTCGACCAGTAGATCATCAGGATGATCCAGACGATCAGGATCACACCGATCGCGGCCAGGATGGCGTTACGCCGGGCGTTACCCCGGAGAAGGCTCTTCGCAGTCGTTTGATTCAAGGGGATTCCTCGAGTCTGGCCGTCAGGCGCGTCAGTCTACCGATCTGGGGTTGCTGAGGCGATTGACAAGGGCCGGCAGCGCTTTGCCAGCCGGTGCCGCAATGGCAAAGTCGGCCGACGCCGCGAGTTCGGTGGGGTTCGGGTTGATTTCGACGACGAGTCCGCCGTTGCCTCGAGCCAGGTCGGCGAGCCCGGCAGCCGGCTGGACGAGCGACGAGGTGCCAATGGACAGGAATACGTCGCAGGCAGCCGCTGCGGCGACGGCCGTTTCGAGCGCCGCCTCGGGGATGGCCTCGCCGAACCAGACGACGCCGGGTCTCAGCAGGGCGCCGCAGTCGGGGCAGGTCGGAAGAGGGGCCTCGTCGCTAACCGCCGCGACTTCCTTGCGTTCGACGGAACACAGCGTCGTAAACAGGTTGCCGTGAAATTCCGTCACGGCCGGACTGCCGGCGCGCTGGTGCAGGCCGTCGACATTTTGGGTAATCAACGCGAACTCCGGCACCTGCTTGCTGAGTGTGACCAGGGCCCGGTGGCCGTCGTTCGGCTCGGCCTCGCGGACGAGTTTTTGCCGATAGCGGTACCAGTCCCAGACGAGCAGCGGGTTCCTTGCGAAGGCCTCGGGCGTCGCGAGGTCGTGCGGGTCATAGCGTGACCAGAGGCCGGTGCCGGCCTCGCGAAACGTTGGTACGCCGGATTCCGCCGAGATACCTGCGCCGGTCAGCACGGCCACCCGCTCGGCCCGTAGCAGCGCTGCAACAAGGTCATTCGGTATCATCAGCCCCCCTGTGCCGAGCGTCTGTGAGCCTTAAGCATGCCAGACCTGCCTCCACACTATCGCCGTGCGACCGAGGCCGACGCGGCCGACCTCGCCAGCCTCGTCAACATGGCCGGCGAGGGCCTGCCCGTCTACCTCTGGGAGGGTATGGCGACAGAAGGCCAGTCTCCGTGGGAAATCGGTCGGCAGCGCGCCAGGCGGGACAAGGGTGCTTTCTCTTTCCGCCACGCGGTGGTCCGCGATGAGGGCGGTATGGTAACCGCCGCGCTGATCGGCTACCCGCTTGCCGCGGTTCCGGAGCCTTGGGATGCCGAGGCGATGCCACCGATGTTCGTACCGCTGCAGGAGCTCGAGGACCTCGCCGCGAAGACCTGGTACGTCAACACGCTCGCAACCGTGCCGGCACAACGCGGCCGTGGCATCGGCGCTGAGCTGCTCGGCATCGCCGGGATGCTCGCGGCGGACACGAAGCGTTCCGGCCTGTCACTGATTGTCTCGGACGGCAACCTGCGCGCACAGGCCTTGTATGAGCGCGAAGGATTTCGCGTGAGCGCGTCTCGCCCGATGATCAAGGAAGGCTGGGAGAACCCCGGTGAGAACTGGGTCCTGATGGTTCAGGAACCGGTTGGCCAGCCCTAGCGCTGCCAGCCGAAGTCTTTCGCCATTCGCGTATAGCGATCGATGTTGTGCTGGACCTGTGCGTCGGTCTGCTCATCGCAATCGCCGATAATCGGCAGTGCGCGCAGGATCAGGCTGTCGGGATCGATCAGCACACGGGCCGTTACGCTGGCTGGAATCGAGTTTGCTTCCGCCGTCATGGGCACGACGGAGCGTTTGCCGTCGATGCTGACGGTGACGGGCATCGGGAACGGTCGGTCGCCGGGCACCTCCCACTCGAGCGTCAGCATGCCGTCGGCTCGAGTGGTTTTCAGCGCCGGCATCCCTGCTTCGTACAGGTAGGTCTCGATCAGCCAGCCAAGGTCCTCGCCGGCTTCCTCCGACATGATGCGAACGAATTCCTGGGTCGTGCGAAAGCGCGTTTCCACGGGGTAGGGCAGCGACCAGGGCTCCGCCGTGCCGTAGATCAGGCGTCGCGTCCCGGCCCAGAACTCGGCGTCGCCCATGTAGTGGCGCAGCGTATGCAGCATCCATGCGCCCTTCGTGTAGATGTCGCGATTGTCGAAGGCCTCGCCGACATCGGCAGCGGCAACCTGCGCGACCGGCACGCAGTGCTCGCTGTCGGCGTAGGCGCCGTACATACGATCGAAGTAACCCATTATGCCGACGGTTTCCTCGGCGTAGACGTTCTGCATGTACGAGGCATAGCCTTCGTGGATCCAGGAGTCTTCGGGCCGCGCGTGAGTCATGACGTTGCCGAACCACTCGTGCGCAAGCTCGTGATGCAGGAGCTGGTCAAAGCCGTGCTTGCCACGCTGGTACTGCTCGCCGTAGCCGTTGATAGTCTGGTGCTCCATGCCGAGATGCGGGGTCTCGACGAAACCGGCCTTTTCATCGCCCCACGGATAGGGGCCGAGCAGGCGCTCGAAGAACTCAAGGTGTGGTTTCACGTCGCTGTCGATCAGTGCCCGCGCCTTGTCCGCGTTTTCCGGCAGCGCCCAGAAACGGATCGGGTAGGTAACGCCGTTTATCCCCTCGTAGTCGCTTTCGACGAGCGTGTAGGGACCACCGTTGATCGCTATCGCGTAGCCCGTGTACGGGTGACGTGAGGCCCAGCGCCACGTATCGAAGCCGTCCTCGCCCTCGTCGACGCCCACCAGCGTACCGACCGACGCAACGGTCACGCCGCGAGGCGCGGCAATCGCCAGCTCGACGCCCTCGTCGGGTTTGTCGGCGTAGGTGTCCTTGCACGGGAACCAGAGGTCGCAGCCCTCGGTCTGCACGGCCGTCGCGAACCACGGCGTGCCTTCATGCTCGGACCAGACGAAACCGCCGTGCCAGGGTGGCGCCTTTGCAATATGCGGTTTGCCGCCGAATTCGATCCTTACGGTAGCGCGGTCGCCGGCGGCCAGTGCTCGAGGTAGCGCAACCGTGAATCGATCTTCGTTTCGTTCGACACGTAGCGCCTCGTCCCCGGCGGTGGCGCCGCGAACATCGAGCTTCGGATCGAGGTCGAGCTCGATCGCCTGAAGATCCTCGAGGGCTTCGAGGGTGACGGACAGCGAGCCTTCGATGCTGAACTGCTCTGGCACGACGCGAAGCGCCAGGTCGTAATGGCGGACGTCGAAGGCCTGCTGCGCCGGCGATAACGGTCGTCCTGTCTTGGCGGTTCCCGGGTGCAGGTCGTCGGCAAACGGTGTACCGCGCGCGGCAGACTCGAGCGCCGTAATGACGTTGGGGTCGATACCGTCGTCCGCGCCGACAGCGCCGTTGTCGGGATCGGGGCTCCCGGCGGAGCAGGCGGTCAGCATGGCGAGCATGCTGGAGAGGCCGACGACGGTTTGGAATGAGGCACGCATCCGCCGGACGATAGCAGATGTGCACATCGTGCACAGGACGATGAATGCCCGGCCGCCTGGCCGGGCACCCGGTGGGTCGTCAGGCGGCGAGCTGCCGCAGCACGTAGTGCAGGATGCCACCGTTCTCGTAGTAGTCGCGTTCCTTCGGCGTATCGATACGGACCAGCGCCTCGAAAGTGACCGGGTCGCCGGACTCCGGTGTCGCCGTTACGGTGACCGTCTTTGCGGCCGGGTCCGTCTGGCCGGCAATGTCGAAGCGCTCCGTACCGGTAAGGCCGAGGCTTTCGGCATCGTCGCCGTCGGCGAACTGTAGCGGCAGGACGCCCATGCCGATCAGGTTCGAGCGATGGATGCGCTCGAAGCTCTTCGCGATCACGGCCTTGACGCCGAGCAGCAGCGTGCCCTTGGCTGCCCAGTCTCGCGATGAGCCCGTGCCGTACTCGCTGCCCGCAATGACGATCAGCGGCGTGTCCTCGGACTTGTACTTGAGCGATGCATCGTAGATCGACATTTGCTCGCCGCTTGGCTGGTGCTTGGTCCAGCCGCCCTCGGTTCCGGGAGCGAGCTGATTGCGCAGCCGGATGTTGGCAAACGTGCCGCGCATCATGACCTCGTGGTTGCCGCGGCGCGAACCGTAGCTGTTGAAGTCCGCAGGCTTGACGCCTTCGGCCTGCAGGTATTCGGCGGCAGGACTGTCGAGGGCAATCGAGCCGGCCGGCGAGATGTGGTCGGTCGTGACCGAATCACCCAGCAAGGCAAGCACGCGCGCCGACTTGATCTCGCTGACCGGGGCCGGCTCAGACGTCATGCCTTCGAAGTAGGGCGGGTTCTTGACGTAAGTCGAGTCGGCGTCCCAGGTGTAGATTTCGCCGGTCGGCACGTCGAGCGAATTCCAGTTGGCATCGCCCGTGAACACGCTGTCGTAGCTCGACTTGAACATGGTCGAGTCGATGTTGGCACCGACCGCGTCCATGATTTCCTTTTGGCTCGGCCAGATGTCTTTCATGAACACCGGGTTGCCGTCCTGGTCCTCGCCCAGCGGATCGCTGAACAGGTTGACGTCGAGGTTGCCGGCAAGGGCGTAGGCAACGACCAGCGGCGGCGAGGCCAGGAAGTTCATTCGTACTAGCGGATGAATCCGGCCTTCGAAGTTTCGGTTGCCCGACAGCACGCTCGTCGCAACGATGTCGCCCGACTTCACGGCCTCGGCAATTTCAGGCTTGAGCGGGCCCGAGTTGCCAATGCAGGTCGTGCAGCCGTAGCCGACCGTGTAGAAGCCGATCGCGTCGAGGTCGTCAAGCAGGTCGGCCTTCTCGAGGTAGTCGGTCACGACCCGGGATCCTGGCGCGAGGCTGGTCTTGACCCAGGGCTTGGCCTTGAGGCCTTTCTCGCGGGCGTTCCGGGCCAACAGGCCCGCTGCCACCATCACCGCCGGGTTGGACGTGTTCGTGCAGCTCGTGATCGCGGCAATGAGCACGGCGCCGTCGCGGATCTCGACGTCATTGCCGTCGATGCTTGCAGTGGCTGAACCACCGCCGTCACGATTCTTCGTCGCTTCGGCAAGATGCGTCTCATACGTCGTGTCGGCAACCGACAGCTCGATGCGGTCCTGCGGACGCTTCGGGCCGGCAATGCAGGGTTCGACCGTCGACATGTCGAGTTCGAGCGTGTCGGTGTAGAGCGCATCGGGCTGGCCGTCCTCGCGCCACAGGCCCTGTTCGCGGGCATAGGCCTCGACGAGTGCCACCTGCTCGGCGCTGCGGCCGGACAGTTCGAGGTAGCGAATCGTTTCGCCGTCGATCGGGAAGATGGCGCAGGTAGAGCCGAACTCCGGCGACATATTGCCGAGCGTCGCGCGATCGGCCAGCGGCATGTGCGACAGGCCATCCCCGAAGAACTCGACGAACTTGCCGACGACGCCCTTGTTGCGCAGCATCTCGGTGACGGTCAGGACGAGGTCGGTTGCGGTTGCGCCTTCACGCAGCTTGCCCGTGAGCTTGAAGCCGATGACGTGCGGAATCAGCATGGTGACAGGCTGGCCGAGCATTGCAGCTTCGGCCTCGATACCGCCCACGCCCCAGCCAAGCACGCCCAGCCCGTTGATCATGGTCGTGTGGCTGTCGGTGCCGACGACGGTGTCCGGGTAGGCGAAGCGGTCGCCGTTCTTCTCGACGTCGAAGACGACGCGCGAGAGGTACTCGAGGTTTACCTGGTGAACGATACCTGTGTTGGGCGGTACCACGCGGAAATTCTCGAAGGCAGACTGACCCCAGCGCAGGAACTGGTAGCGTTCCTCGTTGCGCTGAAATTCGATCTTGTTGTTGAGGTCGAGTGAATTCGCCGCGCCGTAGTTGTCGACCTGAACGGAGTGGTCGATGACCAGTTCCGCCGGCGACAGCGGGTTGATCCGGTCGGCGGAGCCGCCGAGCTTCACAACGGCATCACGCATGGCCGCAAGGTCGACAACGGCAGGCACGCCGGTGAAGTCCTGCAGGATGACCCGGCTGGGTGTAAACGAGATTTCGGTGCTCGGGTCCGCGGTCGGATCCCAGTTGGCGAGCGCGAGAATATCCTCACGCGTCACGTCGCGGCCATCCTCGTGCCGGAGCAGGTTCTCCAGCAGAATCTTGAGCGAGTAGGGCAGGCGCTCGACATGGCCTTCGCCGACGGCGTCAAGGCGGAAGATATCGAGTTTGTCGTCGCCCACAGTCAGGGTCGAACGCGCGCCGAAGCTGTTCGTCATCGTGTTGTCTCCGGGATCTACTGGATGCTGTGCCGAGCGGCCCCAAGCCACCCTCGGCGGGCCGGAATTATAGCGAAACCGCGCCCCGGCCGCTCTGTCAATTTGCGGCGCGGAGGACCTCGCCAGCCGTCGCGGTGTCGGGCTCCACCCCCTCTAGCGCCTCGTCGATGACGGCGCCGCCGAGGCAGCGGTCATCGTCGTAAAAAACGGCGAACTGGCCGGGGGTGATCGCGCGCTGTGGTGCCTCGAAGCGCACGATGAGCCTGCCGTCCGCCTGCGACTTCACGGTGCAGGCCTGGTCAGCCTGCCGATAACGAATCCGGGCCGCGAGTTCGACGCCCTCATCGAGCCCCATCGGCGGACCATTGATCCAGCTGGCCTCGCTCGCGGCGAGTGACCAGCTCATGAGTCTGTCCGTATTGCCCTGGTCCACGATCAGGGCGTTCGCCCTTACGTCCTTGTCGACGACGTACCACGGGGCTTCGTCGGCGTCCTTTTGGCCACCGATACCGAGTCCCTGGCGCTGTCCCAGCGTGTAATACATGAGTCCCGTGTGTTCACCGAGAACACGACCGTCGGGCGTCCGTATTGGTCCAGGGTTGGCGGGCAGGTAGGTGGCCAGAAACTCGCGGAAGGGGCGCTCGCCGATAAAACAAATGCCGGTGCTGTCTTTCTTGGCGTGGACCGGCAGGCCGTGTTCACGCGCTATGGCCCTGACGTCCTGCTTATCGAGATCACCGAGGGGAAACACTGTCTCGGCCAATGCGTCAGCGCTTACGGCGTGCAGGAAGTAGCTCTGGTCCTTGTTCGGGTCGCGGCCCTTCATCAGCACGGTGCGACCGTCCACGTTTGCGGTGCGCGCATAGTGCCCGGTTGCCAGCAGGTCGCCGCCGAGTCGCCTGGCGTAGTCGCGAAACACACCGAACTTGATCTCGCGATTGCAGAGAATATCCGGGTTTGGTGTCCTGCCGGCCCGATACTCGTCGAGGAAATAGTCGAAGACCCGGTCGCGGTACTCCTTTGCGAAGTTCACGTGGTGCAGGGGAATGCCGAGGTAGTCGCACGTCTTCCTCGCGTCCTGCAGGTCCTCTGCCGCCGTGCAGTAGCCGTCTTCGTCTTCCCAATTCGTCATGTGCAGCGCATGCACGTCGGCACCGGCTTCTTTCAGAAGCAGCGCGGCAACCGCGGAATCGACACCCCCGGACAGACCGAGGATGACGCGACGGTTCGAGACCCTGTGAGACAGCTTGGACATTCGCGAATAGTAGCACTGGCCAGTCGGGAGATATCGGACCGTTCAGGCCGGCTGCAAGTGCCAGGAGTCTGTGCTGACGGCCTGGCCAGGGTGGCCGTGCCGGTTACAGAGGGGGCTGTGTCGCTGCCAGCCTTGGCGGCAGGCGTAGCGTCAGACGAGGTCCGCCGCTGCCATGACGGCCGCGACGTTCTGATCGAGTGGCAGCATGCCGGTCAGCAGTTTGTCGGACTGGCGAATGCCTTCCTCGTAGTCGCGGAGGCAACGAAGGACCACGGGTGAGCGCAGCGTGTTTCTTGCCTTCTCGACGTCGGCAACGCTCAGCCAGCGTCGGGCAATGATGCCGCGATCGAGGGGTGCAGTCTCGTCACAATCGATGAAGTCGGCTGAGAACACAATCCGCAGGAACTGCTGGCGCGTTTGCGGCTGAATCCAGAGGTAGACGCCGACCAGGTCCTCGCAGACCACGCGGCAGCCGGTTTCCTCTAGCACCTCCCGAACCACGGCCTCCTCGGGAGACTCACCCGCCTCGATATGCCCACCGGGCTGTGTCAGTACTCGGCGCCGGTCGGCCACTTCCTCGACGAACAGGTAGCGCCCCTCGTAGAGAACAACCGCGGCGACGGTCAGGTCAGTCGGGTACATTCAGTGTGCGGGCTCAGATGCCGAGCTGCCGGAATTCCAGCTCCACCTGGCTGGCCGTCCAGATCTCATCGAACATCCGGCCGTAGAGCTGGGCGACGGAGGGCTCGTCGAGATCGGCGATGCCTTCCCAGCGGTCCGCCTGCAGCCGGTACACGAGTGCTTTCTGGTCGGCAATGCAGAAGGACTCTGCATGCGTCCTCAAGTCCTCGCGAACGTGGCGAAACTCGATATACGTGTTCAGACGCCGGCCCAGGTGTACGAAGTTGTTGCCGTTCTTGATCGCGCGCGTCGGGTCGGCGATTAGCACCCGCACCCGCGAATAGGTCTGCGACAGGATCATGCGCTTGACGACTTCAAGAAACTCGGGGTCATCGTAGATACCCGGTTCGAGGTCGTGTGTGTAGATTGAGAGCTTGCGGGAGGCTTCCCTCGCAACGCGGATCACTGCCTGACGCGTCTCCTCGCGGCTGGAGATAACCCAGCGTTTTTCCTGATTCTCGTCGTCGTAGTGCATTGCGGCAGTGTGTGCTCGTGCTCTGGCGGATCGTTTTGGACAACCAGTGTACGCCGCCGGCCCGACCGGACGGTGCCAACTGTGTCACGTTTTGTTGCGTCATTGCCATGCCGGAAAAGGCCGGGACGCCTTGAATGACAATGGTTTCAGGAGCAACAGGGCGGTCGGGCGCCAGCCGCCGTCTTTACATAGAATCTGTTGCGCTCATGCGGCCGGGAGCTCGTCGTGGGCCTGGTCGAAAGCCCCGGCATGCCACAGTCCATCGAGTAGCCCCTTCGCATCGCTTTCCCACGCGGGCCGCTCGTCACCGCGAACGCGTCGCGTCGAGCAAAGCGCCGCAACCAGCCGCGATGCCGCGTCGGGCAGCGGAAAGTGCCGTCCATTGGCGTAGAGACGCGGCCCATGGAAGGCAAGTCGCGCCATGCCGTGGAGCTCGAGCGCGCCGTCCGGAAGCGGCATGTCGCCGGGCGATGAAGGAGTGAGCCAGTGCTTCGGTGTCGTCGCGTAGCGACCCAGTGCGTCAAGCGGATCTACCTCGGGGTAACCGGCCGCGTGCAGCAGTTGCCGAGCGCGCTCTACGGCGGCATCACTGAGCCAGCCGGGACGGGCCTCGGACTCGGTCAGGTCGGCGTCGGTGTAGAAGGTGTCGTCCTGCTCAACAGCCCTGCCGGCGAGCTCCGAGAGCTGCGGCGCTCGCATACCGATGGAACAGGTGATGCAAAGCTCAAGCGCAACGCCATGGTGTGCCACCCCAGGGTTGATGTAGAGAACGTCGGCGGGCGTTGCCACGACGCTGTCGCCGCTCGTGAACGCCTCCACCAGGCGGAGCTGGTTGCTCGCCTCGGGATCGGCCGGCACGGCATCGCTCGTCCAGCGCCAGTCACGCTGTCCTGCAAGCTGCACCAGAAACACGTCATAGTTGTCGACATGCGGACCGACGCTGCCGCCCGGCGCCGCAACCGAGATCATCAAATCGTCGATCCGCCAGTCCGGGATGAACGGCACGAGGGCGAACATTCGGCGCAGCTCCGGCAGGTGCTTCTCGACGTCCTGCAGCAGAAGCGTCCAGCCGCTGTCGGCAAGTGACGCAAGACGGGTGGATTCGAAAGGGCCTGACTCCATCACGTACGCCATCCCTGACGCGCGCTGTTCGCTGATGACGAGACGGCTTTCGACATCCTCGAGGGTCGCGAGCCAGGCGAGCTCGTCAGCGTCGATATCCGGCAGGAGGGCAGGCTGTGCTGCACCCGGCATCCAGAGCGCCTCTCGCTGCCAATGGCGCTCGAGGAAGCCGGCCGCGTCCTGCCCCGGTACTGATGGCGGGAATGCGAGCAAGCGCTACCGCGGCGTCTCTTTGGCGAGCGTTGCAGCGAGCCCGACGTAGGCGCCAGGACTCAAGTCGGCCAGTCGGGCCTTCTCCTCGGCGGGAATATCGAGCCCGTCGATGAACTCGGTCAGGACTGTGCGGGTCACGGCCTGGCCGCGGGTCAGCGCCTTGAGTTTCTCGTAGGGCTCCGGGATGCCGTAGCGCCGCATGACTGTCTGCAGGGCTTCCCCCAGCACTTCCCACGCCTCGTCGAGGTCCGCGGCGATCGCGTCGCGGTTGAGCTCGAGCTTGCCGAGCCCCTTCCGCGCCGACTTGAGCGCAATGAGCGTGTAAGCGAGCGCCACACCAAAATTACGCTGCACGGTCGAATCCGTGAGGTCACGCTGCCAGCGTGAGACAGGCAGCTTCTCCGCAAGGTGCGAAAGCAACGCCGTTGCGAGGCCGAGGTTGCCCTCGGCGTTCTCGAAGTCGATGGGATTGACCTTGTGCGGCATCGTTGACGAACCGACCTCGTCCTTCTTGAGCTTCTGTTTGAAGTAGCCAAGCGAGATATAGCCCCAGACGTCACGGCAGAAGTCGAGCAGCACCGTGTTGTAGCGGACGACGGCGTGGGCGTATTCCGCCGTCCAGTCATGCGGTTCGATCTGCGTCGTGTGCGAATTATGGGCAAGGCCGAGCGACTCGACGAAGCGCGCGCTGATGGCCGGCCAGTCGACGTAGGGGTAGGCCACGTGGTGTGCGTTGAAGTTGCCGACGGCGCCGTTGAACTTGCCGAGTATCTCGACGCTGGAGAAGCGCTGCTCCGCGTGTTCGAGGCGATGAACGACGTTCATGAATTCCTTACCGACCGTCGTCGGGCTCGCGGTCTGGCCGTGCGTGCGCGACAGCATAGGGACGTCGCTGAATTCCCGCGCCAGGCTCGTAAGCTCCCGCCGGAACTCGCGCATCTCGGGCAGCAGGGTTTCCTTGCGGGATTCGCGCAGCATCAACGCATAGCTCAGGTTGTTGATGTCCTCGGAGGTGCAGGCGAAGTGCAGGAAGTCGTGCAAGGGACCCGTTTCCGGGCCGTTGCCGAGCTTCTCGCGGATGAAATACTCGACGGCCTTGACGTCATGATTCGTTGTGCCTTCGATCGCCTTGATGCGTTCCGCATCATCGAGCGAAAAGTTGTCGACGACGTCGTTGAGCACATCCTTGATCACGGATGACAGCGGCGGCAGCTCGCCGATACCGGGCTCGTCGGCGAGGCACTGCAGCCAGCGGATTTCGACGAGTACGCGGTAGCGGATCAGGCCGTATTCGCTAAGAGTGTCCCGAAGACGCTCGACCTTGTCGGCATAGCGGCCGTCGGCGGGCGATAAGGCTCGGAGCGGGCTTACTTTCATGCAGGAGAAACCGGTGTAGACTTGCGCGCGCAAAGCGCGAATCATACACGTTTTCCCGCGGCGCTCGCCGACCCGCCGAACCCGGTTTGGGCCAGCCTATCCGCCGCTATCTGCAGAGAATCGACCAATGACCGATAAGGCTTATCGCATCGAAAAAGACAGCATGGGCGAACTCCAGGTGCCTGAAGATGCCCTGTGGGGTGCGCAGACCCAGCGAGCCGTCGAAAACTTCCCGATCAGCGGCATGCCGATGCCGAAACAGTTCATTGCGGCACTCGGTCTCGTCAAATGGGCGGCTGCCGGCGCCAACGCCGAGCTGGGCCTGCTGAAAAGCGACCTTGCTATATCGATTCAGAAAGCCGCGCTTGCTGTCGCCGCCGGTGAACACGACAGTGAGTTCCCTGTTGACGTTTTCCAGACGGGATCGGGCACGAGTTCGAACATGAACGCCAACGAAGTGATCGCGCACCTCGCAACCGGGCATTTCGGCAAGCCCGTGCACCCGAACGATCACGTCAATATGAGCCAGAGCAGCAACGACGTGATCCCGACATCCGTCCATGTCAGCGCGGCGATCGCCATCAACGACAAGCTGATACCGGCCCTGAGACACCTTGCCGCGACGCTCGAGAGCAAGGCCGAAGAGACGGCGGCCGTCGTCAAGACCGGACGCACGCACCTGATGGACGCCATGCCCGTTACGCTGGGCCAGGAGCTCGATGGCTGGCGTGCCCAGATCGAAAGCGGAATTGCACGTCTTCAGAACGGCATGCAGCGCCTGACAGCCATTGCCCAGGGCGGCACGGCCGTGGGCACCGGTATCAACGCACACCCGAAATTCGGCGATAAAGTGGCCGTGCTGCTCACGGAGCAGACCGGTATCGAATTCCGCGCCGGCGAGTCCCGTTTCGAACTGATGTCCTCGCAGGATACGGCGGTCGAGATCTCGGGGCAGCTCAAGACGCTCGCAGTTAGCCTGACGAAGATCAGCAACGATCTGCGCTGGATGAATTCGGGTCCGCTGGCGGGTATCGGCGAGATTGAGCTGCCGGCGCTGCAGCCCGGTTCGAGCATCATGCCGGGCAAGGTTAACCCGGTGGTGCCGGAAGCCGTCGCGATGGTCTGCGCCCAGGTGGTCGGTAACGATGCGACCGTGGCAATGGCGGGTGCCTCGGGTAGCTTCCAGCTCAACGTGATGCTGCCCGTGGTGGCGCACAACCTGCTGCAGAGCATCGAGATTCTCGCAAACGCCTCGGTCTGCCTTGCCGACACGACGATCAAGGGTTTTACCGTCAATGCAGACAACATCAACGAGGCTCTTGATCGGAATCCGATCCTCGTAACCGCGCTGAACCCCGTGATCGGCTATGAGAAGGGCGCTGCGGTGGCAAAGCAGGCGTACAAGGAAGGGCGCCCGATTCGGGACGTCGCGAGGGAAATGACCGACCTGTCCGACGAGGAGCTCGAGCGGCTCCTCGACCCTGCCGGGCTGACCGAAGGCGGTATCAAGCACTAGGGCGAGCGGGCTCCAGGCGATGCGACTCGACGCCGAGGAAATCGTCGAACGGCTCGCGCATACGCGACCGCCAACGAACCCGCGCATCGTCGAATTACCGAAAACCGTCATCGACTGGCCGGCGGACCTTGCAGCCTCGCTGGCCGAAGAGCTGACCCCAGCCGGGGTGCTGATCCCGATGCTTGAGCGCAAGACCGGCATCACTGTTCTCCTGACCGAGCGCTCGGCGGAGCTGCGGCACCATGCCGGCCAGATTGCCTTTCCCGGTGGCCGTATGGAGCCTGACGATGCCGACGTGACGGCCACGGCGCTGCGTGAAACCGAGGAGGAAGTGGGGATACCGGCCGGCAGGGTCCGGGTTTCCGGCTTCCTGCCGCCAATGCCGACGATTACCGGCTACGCCGTGACGCCGGTCGTTGGCCTTTTGAAGACACCGCTGTCGCTGGTCATCGACCGCGGCGAGGTCAGTTCAGCCTTCGAGGTGCCGCTCGATTTTCTGCTCGATCCCGGTAATGAGCAGCGCGGTACCCGCCAGTACCAGGGCCGCGAGATTCCGGTCGTGGAGTACCGCTTCGAGCGGCACCGCATCTGGGGCGCGACGGCACACATGATCCAACAGCTCAGAGTAACCATTGTAGGTCAATAGCTTATGCAGGAAATGCAGAAACTGCTTGAGATTATGGCCCAGCTCAGGAACCCGGAGGGCGGCTGCCCTTGGGACCTCGAGCAGGATTTCGCCTCCATTGCCCCGTATACGATCGAGGAAGCCTACGAAGTGGCGGACGCGATTCTGCGTGACGACATGGCGGAACTCGAAAGCGAACTCGGCGACCTGCTGCTGCAGGTCGTTTTCCACGCGCAGATGGCCCGGGAGGCCGGGCATTTCGATTTCGAGGCCGTGGCGCGAAACATCAACGACAAGATGATTCGCCGTCATCCGCACGTCTTTGGTGACGCGCCGGCAAGGGATGCCGGCAAGGTTGAAGGTGCGTGGGAGCGAATCAAGGCCGAGGAACGCAAGGGGCATGCCGACCAGAGCGCGCTGGCCGGTATAGCGGTTGCGCTGCCTGCGCTGAAGCGGGCGCAGAAACTGGGCAAACGCGCGGCTACCGTGGGCTTCGACTGGCCGGATGCCAGCGGACCCACCGCCAAGATCCACGAGGAGCTGGCCGAGCTCGACGACGCGGTGGCTGGCAATGACAGGGATGCCGTGGCCGAGGAGGTCGGCGACCTGCTGTTTTCGGTCGCCAACCTGGCCCGTCACCTCGGGGTTGACGCAGAAGCGGCGCTGTCGGCCGCCAACAGCAAGTTTGACCGGCGTTTTCGCGCCGTAGAGGCTGCTATCGCAGCGGAGGGTCAGACGCTCCCGGAACAGCCCCTGGAGGCGCTCGAGGCGGCCTGGCAGGCGGCAAAGGCTCCGGGCTAGCCGCCGCCTTTCATACGTTCAGTTTCGGTTCATTGGCAGGACCGTACAGTGGCTCCCAGGCTGGCACAGGGCCAGTCGTTGATCTGGAGTCATTGCATCATGTCATCACGGAAACTGAGTACCGCAGTGCCTTTCCTGACCCTGGTGGCGGCCACGGCAGCGCTCGGCGTCTCGGCGACGGCGCACGCGGATCACGGAGCGCGCTATCGTCCGGTGAGCCACGCAACGCCGGTCGTTGCTCGCCACAACCCGCGCTTCGACTACGCGCCGGTCGAGCAGGTCGAACCGCTCGTTCGCTACGTTACGGTCAAGACGCCCGTGCGCGAATGCTGGACCGAGACCGAGTACGTCGAGGTGCAGCCACGGCGTCGCGGTAATGGCGGCGCCGCGCTCGTTGGTGCAATCATCGGCGGCGTGGTCGGCAACCAGTTCGGCAGCGGTCGCGGCAACGATGCCGCTACGGTCGCGGGCAGCCTGATTGGCGCCGCCGTAGGCGCTGACGCCGGGCGTCGGAACGGACGCCGTGCCGAGGTGTACGCACAGCCGGTCGAACGCTGCGCCACGACCATGCAGGAGCACCAGGAAGAGCGTATTGACGGCTATCGCGTCACCTACCGCTACAACGGCCAGCGTTTCGTCACCGAGATGCCCTATGATCCGGGCCGCGAAATCCGCGTCCGTGTGGACGTTCGTCCCGCGGGATAGGGCTCCGGAACGGTAGCCGGCGGGTGTGACGCGGCGCGTTGAATTTGACGATGCGAACGCCCACACTGGCGGCGCCGGTAGACGAGGCCTCGAGGAACGACAACGTGCGAATCGGACTGACATTGCTGCTCTTGTTGCTGCTGCTGCCAGCGCCCGGCGAGGCGCGGTTGCGGCAGGCAGAGGATCCGGTCGCTGCCGAAACGGCGACACTAGGAATCACCCAGCGAGGCTGCATGAGTCTCAACCAGGCCGTCGAGTCGGTACGCCGACGCGGCGATGTCCAGCGGGTCCTGTCAGCCAATACGCGCGTCGAGGGCGATCGTGAAGTGCACTACATCAAGGTCATGACCAAGAATGGCACCGTGAGGACGGAGCGCGTCAACGGCTGCCGGCGATAGGGAGGATCCCTCATGCGCTTGCTGATCATCGAAGACGACGACACGCTGCGCGAGACGCTTGCGAAGCAACTCGTCGCGGAAGGTTTCGCGGTCGAACAGGCGGCCGACGGCCGCGAGGGCCAGTACCAGGCACTCGAATACCCGGTCGACCTTGCGATTGTCGACCTCGGGCTGCCCGGGGTTTCCGGCATCGAAATCATTCGCGCCGTGCGAGACGCCGGCAAGACCTACCCGATACTGATCCTGACGGCGCGGGATCGCTGGGAGGACAAGGTCGACGGACTCGGCGCCGGCGCCGACGACTATGTCGTCAAACCGTTTCACTTCGAGGAGATCAACGCCCGCGTCAGCGCGCTGTTGCGTCGCACCGGCGGCTGGGCTTCGTCGGTACTTACGGCAGGGCCGGTGTCGCTAGACATGTCACGGCAGGACCTTGCGGTCAACGGCGAGAGCGTCGAACTCACGAGCTTCGAGTACAAGATCATCGAATACCTGATGGTGCGTGCCGGCGAGGTCATCTCGAAGACCGAGCTGACCGAGCGGCTCTACGACCAGGACTTCGAGCGTGACTCCAATGTGATCGAGGTTTTCATTGGCCGGCTACGCAAGAAGCTCGACCCGGACAACAGCCTGAAGCCCATTGAAACCCTGCGCGGCCGCGGCTACCGGTTTGCACTGGAGCGGAATCAGGCGGCATAGTCCGCGGCATGTACTCGCTCAACGCGCGCCTGTTGATCTCGGTCAGCCTGCTGCTGCTGTTGTTCTTTGGCGCAACCATCGTCGTGCTCGATACGGCGTTTCGCACGGCAGGCGAGCAAGCTCGCGAGGATATTCTCGACAGCCACCTGATGCAGCTGCTCGCCGTGACGGAGGTCGGCGACGAGGGCACACTCGAGGTACGTCGGGACCTCCCCGAGCCGCGTTTTTCGACGCTCGCCTCGGGCCTGTATGCCGCCATACGCGACGCCAACGACGAGCTGATCTTCGAATCGCCCTCGGCCATTGGCATGGGGGTTCCACTGACTGACCCGGGCGGACCTGGCGTGGAGAAGTTCGATCGCCTTGCGCTGGACGATGGCACACCGCTGCTTGCCGTGACGCTCGCGGTGCAGTGGGAGATTGCCGAGGGCGAGCTCCGCCCCTTCGTGTTCTCGGTCACCGAGAGCCTCGACAGTTTCAACCTGCAGGTCACTGGCTTCCGCCGTCAGCTGTTCGGCTGGTTCGGGGCAATTGCCCTGATCATGCTCGTCTCGATTTCGATCCTCCTGCGCGGACTGTTGCGCCCGCTGCGCCAGATCGAACAGGAGATCGTCGAGATCGAGGCCGGGGACCGGCCGACGCTGTCGCGCGAATTCCCGGCCGAGCTGGCCGGCGTTGCGCGCAACCTGAACCTGTTGATCGACAGCGAACGCGGGCGATCGGATCGCTATCGCAAGACGCTCGACAATCTCGCTCATAGTCTCAAGACGCCGCTTGCCGCGCTGCGTTCACTGGTCGCCGACCGTGACGGGGTCGCCGACGGCACTCGGTTCAATGAGCAGATCGACCGCATGGACGAAATCGTCCGCTACCAGCTCAGGAAACCCGCGTCGTCAGAGGCGGGCCGCCTCGTGCTCGCGCCGGTCGATATCGACAAGGAGCTGCGTCGCCTCGTCGACGGCCTCGGCAAGGTCTATCGGGACAAGGACCCGAGAATCGAGCTCAGCGTCGATCGTAATGCCGCATTCCGGGGCGACACGGGCGACTTCCTCGAGATGGCAGGCAACCTGGTCGATAACGCCTGCAAGTGGTGCAAGGCGGCGGTCCGCGTCTCGATCAAGCCGGCGGGTTCCGGAGGAATGATCCTCTCGGTCAGTGATGACGGGCCCGGCGTTCCGCTCGAAGCGCGGGACGCGCTCTTGAAGCGCGGCATGCGTCTCGACGAGAAGACGCCCGGGCACGGCATCGGCCTTGCGATCGTCAAGGAGATCGCCGAATCCTACGGCGGGCACCTGGCGATACAGTCGGCGGAGCTCGGCGGCGCGCAGTTTACGGTGACGATCCCGCCGTCAGGCACCTGAGCCCGTCTCGGGCTTGCTGTTGGATGCCGCCGGCCCGGACGTTTTGCCGATGGCACTGGCGACGTTCATGATGGGTTCGACGAACTCGAGCGGCATCGGGAAGACGATCGTATTGGTCTTCTCGTTGGCGATTTCCTTGAGCGTCTGCAGATAGCGCAGCTGCAAACCCTGCTGCTCGGTCGAGAGGGTATGTGCCGCCTCGGCGATCATCTGCGCCGCCTGCTTTTCGCCCTCGGCGTTGATGACCTTGGCGCGCCGGGCGCGCTCGGCCTCGGCCTGCTGGGCGATCGCGCGAATCATGCTCTCGTCGAGATCGACGTGCTTGATTTCAACGTTGGCAACCTTGATGCCCCAGTTGTCCGTGCGCTGGTCGAGGATGTTCTGGATATCCTCATTGAGGCGATCGCGCTCGGCGAGCATGTCATCCAGTTCGTGCTGACCGAGGACGGAGCGCAGTGTCGTCTGTGACAGCTGGCTGGTTGCCTCGAAGACGTTGGCAACACGAATGATGGCTTTCTCGGGGTCGACAATACGGAAGTAGATGACGGCGTTGACGCGTACCGAAACATTGTCCCGCGAAATCACATCCTGCGTCGGCACGTCGAGGACGATGACGCGCAGGTCGACCTTGACCATTTTCTGCAGAAACGGGATCAGGATGATGAGCCCTGGCCCCTTCACGGTCTGGAAGCGCCCAAGGAAGAAGATCACGCCGCGTTCGTACTCTTGCAGGATCTTGAAGATCTGCGACGCAATAGCGACGAAGACGCCGATCAGAATGCCAACGACAATTATGCTGTCCATAATCCGTCCTGTTGATACATGGTGACTTGAGTAATCAGGGAGCCAGCGGCTCGGGAGGGGGTTCGCCCTCGGCGACAGGTCTGACGTCGACGACAAGGCCATCGACGCCCGTGACGATCACTTCCTGATCCTTCGCAACGGGAACTCGCGTGCGGGCATGCCAGGCCTCACCGTCCAGCCAGATCTTGCCCTCGGCGTCGAAGTCCTCGGTGGCCGTGCCGACGCTGCCTACCATGGATTCGCCGCCGAAGACGACGCCGCGTTTCCGCAATCGCAGAAGGTAGCTGACAACCCAGGCGAGGAACAGCGCCGAGGCAACCGCGAGGCCGAGCACAAACGTGATCGATATGCCGAAGCCGGGGATAGAGCTGTCGAAGGTCAGGATGGCGCCGAAGGTAAACGCGGCTACCCCGCCAAGGCCAAGCACACCAAAACTCGGTGCAAACGCCTCAGCGATCATGAGGCCAATGCCTAACAGGATCAGCGCAACGCCCGCGTAGTTGATCGGGATGGTCTGTGAGCCGTACAGCGCGAGCAGCAGACAGATGGCCCCAAGCGTTCCTGGTACCAGTGCGCCCGGGTTCCAGCCCTCGAGAACCAGGCCGTATACGCCAACAAGGCCAAGCAGCAGCAGGATCTCGGGCCGAGAGATCACCATTAGCAGTTTCAGACGCCATCCCGGCTCGTAGGTGCTGACGACCGGCGCCCCCGTCGACAGCGTCACGTCGCCGAACTTCGTCGTCACGGTCGTGCCGTCGAGCGCGGCGAATAGTTCGCCATCGCTGGCCGCAATGAAATCGATAACGTTTTCCTCGACCGCTTCGTCCGCCGTCAGCGTTGCCGCTTCTGTGACAGCACGTTCGGCCCAGTCGGCGTTGCGGCCGTTGCGCTCGGCGAGCGTGCGAATGTAGGAGACTGCGTCGTTCAGCACCTTGCGCTCCATGGCCGAGCCGGGCGCGAGCGGCGAGGGCGCCTCGTCATCCCGTGGTGCGTCGGTGTCGTCGTAGCCAGGCACCTCATCGCCGCCGGGCGCTTCGGGTGTGAGATCCTCGCCGGTCATGGAGACGGGCGTGGCAGCACCTATATGCGTCGTCGGTGCCATCACGGCAACGTGGCTCGCGAGCAGGATGTAGGTGCCGGCGCTGTCGGCGCGCGCACCCTCAGGATTTACCCAGGTGACGACCGGGACGCGGGAGCCGAGGATCGCCTGGATGATGTCGCGCGTTGCGCTGACGAGCCCGCCCGGCGTGTCTGTGTCGAGTACGACGAGGTTGGCGCCGGTATCGTTGGCGTACTCGATACCCTTGATGACGTACTCGGCCGTTGCGACCCCGATACCGCCCTTGAGCTCGACCCTGACGATCGCGTCGTCGGCGAGGGCCTGTGTTGCAAGCCCGAGCAAGACCAGCGCAAGTAAACCGCGCAGGCGATAGCAGAGGTGTAACGGCTTGAATCTCATAGCGGTGATCATAGCAGGGTGTGGGCAGAATCGAGACCGGGTCCAATCAGGGTCGGGCGGTTCAGCTCGACGCGCTTCGGTGGCATGCTTGCGCGATGTTCATACGCTTAATCAGCACTGGCGGCACGATCGACAAGATCTACTTCGATGCGCTGAGCCAGTTCGAGGTTGGCGAATCGCAGGTGCAGCATATCCTCAGCGAAGGCCTCGTCCAGTTCGACTACGGTATCGAGGCTTTGTTGCAGAAAGACAGTCTCGAGCTTACCGACGCGGACCGCCAGGCTATCCGCACGTTCGTGGAATCCGACACGGCGACCCTGTTCGTCATTACCCACGGCACGGATACGATGGTGGAAACGGCCGCTGCGCTGACCGGGATTGACGGCAAGACGATCGTGCTCACCGGCGCGCTAACGCCGGCCCGCTTCCGCACGACTGACGCCGTGTTCAACGTCGGCATGGCCGTTGCGGCCGTGCAGGTATCGCCGCCCGGCGTCTACATAGCGATGAGCGGGCAGGTGTTCGACGCCGCCGACGTTCGCAAGAACCGCGACAAGAACCGCTTCGAGCACCTGTAGAACGCCCGCCTGGGTGTGATCGGGATCACCGCATCGCGGCCGATTTCGCTATAGATTACAGGGGTTTTCGAGCTCTGCCCGTTGCGGCACGGGGGCGTAATGCTTGAGATTCTTGGCGTTGTATTCCTGCTTGTCCTGGCGTTGATCGCGGCCTTCGTCGTGTGGGTTGGCGTCAAGGTCTACCGCGGCTCAAAGGACGCGCTCCTCGTCACGGCGATCGAGGAGGGTCTCGACGCGCCCGATATCGAGCTGGTTGCCACTCCGTCACCCGAGTTCGTCGATCCCGACGCGGTGGCAGCGCTCGCTGCCGCAGCGACGAGAGCTGGCGGCAAGGCCTGCGGTTCCTTTGATATTCCAGCGGCGAACGCGCGGTTGCTGGCCTTTGCGGTTGACACACCGCCTGCATATATAGCGGTCTATGATCACGACCAGGTCGAACCGTGGGTCGATGTGTTCATAAGGTTAGGCAGCGGCAACACATTTACTGCCTCGACCGTGCCGGAGATTGCGCGTGGTGCGCCCCGTCCGGCCACGGACGAGATGAGCTATTTCGCGCCGGGTACCGAGCTCGCGGTACTCGTGCGTGCGGCAGGCGAGCGGGGCGCCGGCGAGGCCGTCCTTCCGGCGCCGGCCCACGAGTTCAAGGCGCACTTCGAAGCAGCAGCGGCTCGCTCGCAGGAGTGCATCCGGAGCGGATCAGTCAGCCAGGAGTGGCTCGAGAGCATTGCCCGCGACGCAGGCGTCGAGCTGAGCGGCAGCGAGGCGGAAATGATCAACCTCGGCCGGGAAGCCGACGTTGTGATGAAGACGGAGGCCGAGTGCCTGAAGAGTCTTGCCGAACACGGCAACTTCAGCGCGGCCGAGTGGGAGGGTCTTCGCGACCGTCTGGTTGCCGTCTGGGACGACATGCCGGACGACTACGTGTCGTCGGTCATCTACGACCACGTCGAATTGCCCGAGGAACTCGAAGACTCCGTCGACCGACTGGACCGCGAACGCGGCCCGGTACGGGAGCGCATTGCGCGCTTCAACGCGACCTTGCCCGAGCACCTGAGGCTCGTGCGCGTTGGCTCCGTATCATCACCGGTCGCAGCGGATATCTATCGCGACCAACTGGATCCCTCGACCTTCGGCGCCTAGAGCTCGAAGGTGATGCCCTGCGCGAGCGGTAGCTCCTTGCCCCAGTTGATCGTATTGGTTTGCCGCCGCATGTAGGCCTGCCAGGAATCGGAACCGGCCTCGCGCCCGCCGCCCGTTTCCTTTTCGCCGCCGAACGCGCCGCCGATCTCAGCACCGGACGTCCCGATATTGACGTTGGCGATACCGCAGTCCGAGCCCCCGTGCGACAGGAAGTACTCGGCGTTCTGCAGGTTGTCGGTGAAGATGGCCGACGAGAGTCCCTGCTTGACGTCGTTTTGCAGTTCGATGGCTTCATCGAGATTTGAGAACGGGACGAGATAGAGCAGAGGGCCGAAGGTTTCGGTCTGTACGATCGGCCAGTCGTTGCTGGCTGTAGCGATGATCGGCGTAATGAAGTGGCCCGGCTGCTCGAGACGCTTGCCGCCACAGAGTATCTCGCCGCCATTTGAACGAACGGCTGCGGCCGCGGCCTCGACCCTCGCCACGGCGGACTCGTCGATCAGGGGACCCATGAGCGTGTCGGCGTTCAGCGGATTGCCGATGCGTACCTGATCGTAGGCGTTGACGAGGGCTTCCTTGACCTCCTCGAAGCGCGATTCGTGCACGAACACGCGGCGCGTGGTCGTGCAACGCTGGCCGGCGGTGCCAACGGCGCCGAAGACGATGGCCGGGACGACGAGTTCGAGGTTGGCGAACTCGTCGACAATGATCGCGTTGTTGCCACCCAGTTCGAGCAGGCACTTGCCCATTCGCGCTGCGACCCGTTCGCCCACCTTGCGGCCGATGGCGCTCGAGCCCGTGAACGAGACGAGGGCGACGCGTTCATCGTCCACGAAGGTCTCCGCAAGCTCCGTACCTGCATCATTGATCAAAAAGAACACGGGCGGCAGGTCGAGGTCTGCGAGCGCCTGGTTGATGATTTTCTGAACCGCGACCGCACACAGGGGGGTCTTCGGCGACGGCTTCCAGACGTTGACGTTGCCGCAGACAGCCGCAATGAAGGCGTTCCACGAAAACACTGCAACGGGGAAGTTGAACGCCGAAATCGTGCCGACGATGCCGAGCGGATGCCATTGCTCGTACATGCGATGCTCGGGCCGTTCCGAGTGCATCGTCTTGCCGTACAGCATGCGCGACTGGCCGACCGCAAAATCGGCAATGTCGATCATCTCCTGAACTTCGCCGTCGCCCTCGGCCTTGATCTTGCCCATTTCGAGCGTGACGAGGCTGCCCAGCGGATCCTTGTACTCACGCAGCGCGTTGCCGACGCGCCGAATAGCATCGCCGCGCACGGGCGCTGGGATCTTTCGCCATTCCAGCGCCGCCGCCTCTGCGGCGCGAATCACGCGGTCATACTCTTCCGCCGTCGTCGCCGTCACGCTGGCAATGCGATCGCCGGTCGCCGGGTTGAACGAATGAATGACCTCCGCGTCGCTGGTCTCCAGTGCCTCGCTGCCGAGCCAGGTGCCCGGGTTGTTATCGCCGAGACCCAGCTGTTCGAGTATGTCCTGCATTAACGTGCTCCTGCGCTGACGCGCTGATTTCCGGTGCTGCCTGCCGGCAGCGTCACCTGGACGGCCGACCCCTGGCCGGCCTCGGGATAAACAGTGTTGACGCGGTCGTCGAAGCGGAGTTCGCCGCCTCGCCACGTCGGACGGCGCGCATTGTGCCCGGCGCGCCCGAAAAGGACCACCCCGAAGAGCGTTTACGACGGCTTATTTGCACGCAAAACAGGCACCTGCGGCAGGCTTCGAGACTGAATCTGAGAAAGTTCTTAGGATCCATAGCTAAGCTGCTGATTGCATGAGAAACTTTTGCCCGCCGACAGGCGGCGTGGCATAGTCCGCGATCCACGGGCAGGAGGCCCGCGCGCGCATGACAACCGAGGTAAACGTGACTAGACCGATCGCCAGCAGTGACTGGCACCCGGCCAGCTGGACCAGCCACACGGCTCGCCAGCAGGCAACGTACCCTGACGACGCCGAGCTCGACCGTACAATTGCGGAGCTTTCGACGCTGCCACCGCTCGTCACCTCCTGGGAAGTCGACGCGCTGAAGGACCTCATTGCCAAGGCACAGCGACGCGAGGCTTTTGTCCTGCAGGGCGGGGATTGTGCCGAGACCTTCGCCGAGTGCACCTCCGAGAATATCGTTGCGAAGCTCAAGATCCTGCTGCAGATGAGCGTCGTCATGCTCTACGGCATGAAGAAGCCGATCGTCCGCGTCGGCCGTATGGCAGGTCAGTACGCCAAGCCGCGTTCGGCGGACACCGAAACCCGCGATGGCGTATCGTTGCCCAGCTTTCGCGGCGACCTCGTCAACCGCAGCCCGTTTACCGAGGACGATCGTCTGCCGGACCCGGCGCTGATCCTCCGGGGCTACGAGCGTGCCGCACTGACACTGAACTTCGTTCGATCGTTGATCGACGGGGGCTTTGCCGACCTGCATCATCCGGAGTACTGGGATCTCGACTGGGTCGGGCACTCGGCCACGGCCGAGGAGTACCGGGCCATCGTCCGCTCGATCTCCGACTCACTCGACTTCCTCGAATCCGTGTCCGGCTCACCGGTCCACAAGACCCAGCGGGCCGACATCTATGCGGCTCACGAGGGTCTGCACCTGCACTACGAACAGGCGCAAACGCGCTACCTCGACCGGCGCAAGCGCTGGTACAACCTCACGACACATTTCCCCTGGATCGGCATGCGCACGGCTGAGCTCGACGGTGCCCACGTCGAGTTCTTCCGCGGGATCGCCAACCCGATGGGCATCAAGATCGGTCCGGGCATGACGCGGGAATGGCTGCAGGGCCTGATTCGCGTCCTGAACCCGCACAACGAGCCCGGCCGACTCACGCTGATTCATCGCTTCGGTGCCGACAACATCGAGGAGCACCTGCCGGAGATGATTCGCGCCGTGCAGGAGACGGGCTCTCCCGTGCTGTGGGTGTGTGACCCGATGCACGGCAACACCGAGAGCACAGCGGATGGCGTCAAAACCCGTCGCTTCGACAACATCGTCGACGAGGTCGAAGCAGCCTTCCGGATTCACGGGGACAACGGCAGCCACCTCGGCGGCGTCCATCTCGAACTGACGGGTGAAAACGTCACGGAGTGCACGGGCGGTGCACGGGGGCTGACGGACGGCGATCTTGCGCGAGCCTACAAGTCGACGGTCGACCCGCGGCTTAACTACGAGCAGGCCATGGAAGTGGCGATGCGGATTGCCGGGGTGCACAAATAGGCGCTATCGCTACACCGATTTGCCGCGCCGCAGTGCGCTCCAGGCGTCCTCATTTGCGATTTCCCGCCATTCACCGGGGTCAAGCCCCTCCAGCGTCCACGGGCCCACGCGTGTCCTGACAAGCCTGAGCGTTGGCAGTCCGACAGCAGCGGTCATGCGCCGCACAATCCGGTTGCGGCCGACGGTGAGGCCTATTTCGAGCCAGTTGTCCGGCACGGTCTTGCGAAAGCGCACGGGTGGGTCTCGCGGCCAGAGTCGATCCGGCGCATCGATCTCCCTCACGAACGCGGCACGTGCCGTGCCGTCCTTGAGTGGCACGCCGGTTTCGAGCCTTGCGAGATTCGCCGGCGTGGGCGTTCCCTCGACCTGCGCGAGGTACGTCTTCGTGATCTTCGAGCGCGGCTGGCTGATGCGCGCCTGCAGTCTGCCGTCGTCGGTCAGGACGACGAGACCCTCGCTGTCATAGTCGAGCCGACCGGCCGGATACACGTTGGCGACGGGTACGAAGTCCGCGAGCGTCGCCTTGCTGTCCGCGGGCGAGAACTGGCAAAGGACCCGGTAGGGTTTATTGAAGAGCACGACGGGCATGCGTCGAGGCTACATCAAAAGGACCGGTCGCTGTCGCCGCCCGTGCGGTTGAGGTCTCGGACCGGACCGGTACAATGCACGCCTCTTCCGGCCGGACCGGCCGGTATTTCCCGGGGAGACAGATGCACTACGATCACATCGAGGTGCCCGCAAGCGGTGCACCGATCACGGCCAACGCCGACCACTCGCTGAACGTACCCGACCGACCGATCATCCCCTTCATCGAGGGTGACGGCATTGGCGTCGACGTGACGCCGGTTATGCTCGATGTCGTCAACGCGGCGGTCAAAAAGGCCTACGGTGACGAGCGTGCGATTGCCTGGATGCAGGTGTATGCGGGCCAGAGGGCGTCCGAGATCTACGGTGCCGCCAACTACCTGCCCGAGGAAACGCTGCACGCACTTCAAACCTATATCGTGTCGATCAAAGGCCCGCTGGCAACGCCGATCGGTGGCGGTATCCGCTCACTCAACGTGTCCATCCGCCAGACGATGGATCTCTACGCCTGCGTGCGGCCGATACGCTACTTCCCGGGCGTATCGACGCCCATGAAGCAGAGTGACCTCGTCGACATGACCGTGTTTCGCGAGAACACCGAGGACATCTACGCCGGCATCGAGTACCCGACCGGATCGCAGGAAGTCCAGAAGCTGATCCACTTCCTGCAAACCGAGCTCGGCGTCAACAAGATTCGTTTCCCCGCAAGCTCCGGGATCGGCATCAAGCCCGTGTCGCGCGAAGGCTCGGAGCGCCTCGTCCGCAAGGCCCTGCAGTACTGCATCGATCGCGATCAGGGTTCGGTCACGCTCGTGCACAAGGGCAACATCATGAAGTTCACGGAGGGTGCGTTTTGCCAGTGGGGCTATGACGTCGCCCGCACCGAGTTCGGCGCGAAGGAAAAGGACGGCGGGCCATGGCTGTCGTTCCCGAATCCCGTGACCGGCCGCGAGATCATCATCAAGGATGTTATTGCCGACAACTTCCTGCAGCAGATCCTGATGAAGCCGGAAGACTACGACGTCATTGCGACGCTGAACCTGAACGGCGACTACATCTCGGATGCGCTGGCCGCCCAGGTTGGCGGTATCGGTATTGCGCCGGGCGCTAATATTGGCGACGCCGTTGGGGTATTCGAGGCGACGCACGGCACGGCCCCGGGCTTTGCTGGCAAGGACGAGGTCAACCCGGGCTCCCTGATCCTGTCGGCCGAGATGATGCTGCGCTACATAGGCTGGACCGAGGCCGCCGACAACATTATGAACGGCGTCGCGCGCACGATCGCCGCGAAGGAGCTCACCTTCGATCTGGCGAAGCTGCGGGAAGCCATTCACCAGCCGGTCAACAAGGATCCGGACGCCAGGGGCGACGTGCATGAGCAGCTCGAGCAGCTGATCCCGGGCGCTACGCTGGTTGGCACAAGTGGCTTCGGCGAGGCCGTCATTCGCCACATGGATGACTGACGCGCCGATCGTATTCGATCGCGACTGCCGGGCCTGCCCGCGGCTCGCCGGCTTTCTCGACGAGGTTCGCGCAGCGCACCCGGATTACTATTGCCGCCCCGTGCCGCCTTTCGGCGATGGGGCAGCGCGGCTGCTTGTCGTGGGGCTCGCGCCGGGCATGCACGGCGCCAATCGAACAGGCCGTCCGTTCACGGGCGACCATGCCGGGGTGCTCTTGTACGAAACCCTGCATCGTTACGGCTTTGCAACCGTCGCCGTGTCGGAGTCGGCCGATGACGGGCTCGAACTCGTTGGCGCGCGCATTACCAATGCTGTCAAGTGCTTGCCGCCGGCCAACAAGCCTGTCGGCGCCGAAATCAACACCTGTAACGCGTTTTTGAAAAACGAGCTCGACGCGTTGCCGGCGGACGCCGTCGTCGTGGCGCTGGGGGGCATTGCACACCGCGCCGTGATTCGTGCCCTGGGCCTGCGCCAGGCGGACTATCCGTTTGGCCACGAAGCGCTGCACGAGCTCGGCAGCCGGCGACTGCTCGATTCCTACCACTGCAGCCGGTATAACACGAACACCGGACGCCTGACGCCCTCGATGTTCAACGCCGTGTTTGCGACGGCCCGGTCACTACTTGGTTAGCGACGACTAGGCGCTCCACGCGAGCAAAGCCGGCCTGCATGAGCGACGTTTTCGACCTCGATACCTTCCTCAAGACGCTGACGCATCGGCCCGGTGTCTACCGGATGCTGGATGCAAAGCACAAGGTCCTCTACGTCGGCAAGGCGCGTGACCTGAAAAAGCGCGTCTCTACCTACTTCCAGAAGAGCGTCAACGAGGCCAAGACGGCCGCGATGGTGGCACAGGTTGCCCGAGTCGAGGTGACCGTGACCAACACCGAGGCCGAGGCGTTGATTCTCGAGCACACGCTGATCAAGCAGCATCGGCCGCGCTACAACGTCGTGCTCCGGGACGACAAGAGTTACCCGTACATCTACGCCTCGACGGACCGGCGCTTTCCACGGCTTCGCTTTCATCGCGGCGCCCGCAAGGGCAAGGGCCGCTACTTCGGTCCATACCCGAGTGCCGGTGCAGTGCGACAGACGCTGGCAGAGCTGCAAAAGCTCTTCATGATTCGCAACTGCAACGACAGCTTCTTCAGGAACCGCACAAGGCCCTGCCTGCAGTACCAGATCCGACGCTGCACGGCGCCGTGCGTCGGGCTTGTCTCCGAAGACGAGTACGCGCGCGATTTCGATGCGGCCGTGCAGTTCCTCGAGGGCAAGAACCAGGCCGTGATCGAGACCTTCGCCAAGCGCATGGAGGATGCGTCGAAGGATCTCGAGTTCGAGCAGGCCGCACGCTTTCGTGACCAGATCAAGAGGCTCAAGCGAGTAGAGCAGCGCCAGCTCGTTTCCCGCAGTGACGGCGTCGACCTCGACGTACTGGGCTTCGCCTCGAACGGTGCGATTCACTGTGTCACGGTGCTCTACATCCGCGGTGGTGCGGTCATCGGCAGCCGCAATTACTTTCCGAAGCTGCCCGGCGAGACGGATCGCGGCGTGCTGCTCAACGGCTTTCTCGGCCAGTACTATCTAGGGCGTGACGCGCCCGCCGAGATCATTCTCGAGACCGACATTGAGGATGCCGGGCTTCTCGAGGGCGAACTTGCCGCCAAATCAGGTCACAAGGTGTCGATTCGCAGCCGGGTGCGGGGTGATCGCCTGCGCTGGCTGAAACTGGCGGCGACGAATGCAGAGCAGGGCCTCGACCTCGCGGCGGCGAGCAACGCCACGATCAAGAAGCAGTTCGACATGCTGGGCGAGGCGCTCGGGCTCGAAGAGTCCCCGGCGAGGCTCGAGTGCTTCGACGTTAGCCATACGATGGGCGAGGCCGCGGTTGCCTCGTGCGTTGTGTTCAACGAGGCAGGCCCCCTCAAGAGCGACTACCGGCGTTTCAACGTCAATCCCGAGTCGGGCGGCGACGACTATGCCGCCATGGCGGAAGCGCTCCGGCGCCGCTACGCCCGTATCAAGAAGGGCGAGGTGCCGATGCCGGACGTGCTGTTCATCGACGGCGGCAAGGGCCAGCTGCGTGAAGCAATGACCGTGCTGGAGGAGCTGGGCCTCGACTGGCTCAACGTCGTCGCGGTGGCCAAGGGTAAGTCGCGGAAGCCCGGCGCCGAGCGCCTGTTCCGGCCCGGCGAGTCGACGCCCATGACGCTGCCGCCGGACTCGCCGGCCCTGCTGCTGATCCAGCAGATTCGCGATGAAGCGCATCGCTTCGCGATTACAGGCCATCGCGGTCGCCGCGGCAAGGCTCGCAAGACGTCCCGGCTCGAGGAGATCCCGGGGCTGGGCCCCAAGCGCCGGAAGGAGCTGCTCAAGCAGTTCGGCGGCCTACAGGGCGTCGTTGCGGCCGGTGTCGACGACCTGGTCAAGGTGCATGGCATTAGTCGCAAGCTTGCAGAAACCATATACAATGATCTCCACGCTGACGCCTCTAACTGACTGCCGCCGCTCGTGAAGCTCAATCTTGCGACTATCCTGACGCTGTTCCGCATCGCAGCGATTCCCATCGTCGTCATCATGTTTTATGCCCCGTTCGAGAATGCGCGGCCGATAGCCGCGGTCCTGTTCGGGATCGCGGCCGTCACCGACTTCATCGATGGCTGGATCGCACGGCGCTTCAACCAGATGTCGCGCTTCGGTGCTTTCCTCGACCCGGTCGCCGACAAGCTCATGGTTGTGATCGTGCTGGTCATGCTCGTGCAGGCGCAGTCCAGCCTGTGGGAGGACGTCATTGCCATGATCATCATCGGTCGAGAGATCACGGTGTCGGCGCTCCGGGAATGGATGGCGACGATTGGCGAACAAGCGACCGTCAAGGTGCAGTTCTCGGGCAAGCTGAAAACGACCTTCCAGATGTTCGGCATCGCCTTCATGGTCTGGCAGAAGCCACTCTTCGGGATCGACATCTACCGGGTGGGCTACTACCTGCTGATCGCGGCGGCAGTTCTGACGATCTACTCGATGTTCGCCTACCTGAAGGCGGCCTGGCCATCGATGAAAGAGTCCGTATAAACACGGGTAGCGGACTTCGGTCAACGGGATAGGATCGGCGGAAGAAGAAACACCGTCTGTTTTGCATCCGGCGCAACCGCCGGAGCAGGCTCACGATAACTGCACGTCGATCAGGAACGAGGGCCAAAAAACCATGCGCAACGCCTCGAGCATCGCCACCAGTCTCGTCCTGATCCTCGGTGTCGCGCCCCCCTTTGCTACGGCGCATGAAAGCGAAAGCGTCGAGGAAATTGTCGTCAAGGGACGCTGGGATAGCCGGCTTGGACTCGCCGTATCAGCGTCCGAAGGCGTTATCGGCCAGGGTGAGCTGGATCTCAGGCCGCGGCTCCGGACCGGCGACATGCTCGAGGCAGTGCCAGGACTCATCGTTACGCAGCACAGCGGTACCGGCAAGTCGAACCAGATGTTCCTGCGCGGCTTCAACCTGGATCACGGCACCGACTTCGCGACCTGGATCGACGGCATGCCGATCAACCTGCCGACGCATGGTCACGGCCAGGGCTACACCGATCTCAATTTCATCATCCCGGAGCTGGTCGAAACGCTCGAGTTTCGGAAAGGCCCTTACTACACGGGCGTCTCGGATTTCTCGGCAGCCGGCACGGCAAGTTTTTCGCTAATGAATGAACTCGACGGGCCGCTCGTCAGGGCCGGCGTCGGTGAGAATGCGTTTCGCCGTCTGCTCGTGGCGGACAGCTACGAAGTCGGCAACGGCGAGCTGTTGCTCGGCCTGCAGGGGCATCGGTACGACGGTCCCTGGGTCGACGTTGCAGAGGATCTCAACGCGACGACCGGTGTGCTGCGCTACTCGCAGTCAGAGGGGATTCGCGGCGAGTGGGCCGTCACGTTCATGGGCTACGACGCACGCTGGAATTCGGCAGACCAGATTCCGCGGCGGGCGGTTGAGAGTGGACTGATTCCGCGTCTCGGTAGTCTCGACGACACCGTCGGCGGCGACACGTCGCGCTACAGCCTGTCCGGTCGCTGGCACAGAGACCTAGGCCCGCAGAGCTTCACGGTGAGCGGCTACTTCATCGATTACGACCTCGACCTTTACTCGAACTTCACCTATTTCCTCGATGACCCGGAGGACGGGGACCAGTTCCTGCAGGTTGATGATCGCAATACCTTGGGCGGTGAGGTCGTCTGGCAGTTTTCGGCAAACGAGGATACGACGCATCGCGCGGGTACGGTCCTGCGCGTTGACGACATCGATGATGTCGGCCTGTTCCGGACCGTTCGACGTACGCCGACGGGCATCGTCCGGCAGGACAGCGTGCGGCAGCTCAGTGCGGGTCTCTTTTACGATGTGGAACACCGCTTTAACGAGCGCTGGCGTGCAACGCTGGGAGCGCGCGTCGACTGGTACGACTTTGACGTGCGGCAAAGCAATATCGATGCAAATACGGGACAGGTGGATGACAGCATCGTCTCGCCCAAGCTCAACGTCATTCGTACGCTGTCCGATACGAGCGAGTTGTACTTCAGCGCCGGCAGTGCCTTCCACAGCAATGACGCCCGCGGCACCGTCATCCAGATCGATCCCGTAACCGGCGAACCTGCAACGCCCGTCGATCCGCTTGTGCGGGCATCGGGCGCCGAAATTGGCTATCGCTTTTTTGATGACGAGCGCGTCAGTATCTCGGCGGCGCTCTGGTATCTCGAGCTGGATTCCGAATTGCTGTTTGTCGGTGATGCCGGCAACACCGAGCCCAGCGCAGGCAGTCAGCGCTACGGTCTGGAATTCCCGGTCTATGTCCGGCTCGGCGAGACGTGGATGCTCGACGCCGAGCTTGCGCTCACGCGATCGCGCTTCACTGAAGGCGACGCGGGGGAGCGCGAAATCCCGGGCAGTCTCGACCGCGTGTTCGCGGCGGGGATTAGCGGCCAATTTACAAATGGCATCTACACGAGCCTCAGGCTCCGGCACTTTGGCCCGCGACCCCTCAACGAAAGCGGCGAGGTCGAATCGGGCTCCTCGACCGTCTAGAACCTGGGTATCGGTATTCGCCGCTCGACCTTCGACCTGCGGCTCGAAGCGGTGAACCTGTTCGACGCACAGGCGGACGACATTACCTACTTCTACGCGTCACGCCTGCCAGGCGAGCCCGTCGGCGGTGTCGAGGATGTCCATTTCCATCCGATCGAGCCGCAGATGCTGCGCCTTTACCTGACCTGGTCGCCCGCAGGCTAGTCGACACCGGGTACGCCTCTACATCTTCGTTGGCATCAAGCACGAGGAGCGGGATCTCGGGGCCATGCATCCGGAGTTCGCCGAGTACAAGGACACGGTGCCCGCCCTGATCCCTAGCCCGACCCGCAGGCTCAGGAGTGACACGCTGGCGCAGGCCAGCAAACATCCTAACGACTCGGGCGTTGGCATGGGTTTTCTTGCGCTTGTTCAGTGATTTGGGGGTTTAAATTATGGATTTCGTTCATATGTCTAAAATCGGCGCAAATGCGCGCCGGGTCGGGGCGGTCGCCTTCGCCTTTCTATCGTAAAGGGGGCTCCTCTGGCTGGCGGCGCCGTTTCTGTTTCTCTGGCTGGTACGTGCTTGACAGGGGCAGGACAGGGGCTACAATGCGCAGCCCTCTGCGGGAATAGCTCAGTTGGTAGAGCGCAACCTTGCCAAGGTTGAGGTCGCCAGTTCGAACCTGGTTTCCCGCTCCAGACACAAAAAGGCCGCTCTTATGAGCGGCCTTTTTGTGTCTGGAGTGGGCAGGTTTGTGCCTTTGCTTGTGCCCGCTGCCAGCCCCGGTCGGACTGAGCTGCCTTTGCTTGTGCCCGCTGCCAGCCCCGGGCGGACAGGGCTACCTTTGGCCTTGGTGGCTACATACTCAATCCGGGCGCCTTGCGCATCCTGCGATCGAAGCGATTTCGTTATGCTCGGTTTCCCGCTCCAGATTCCAAAAGACCTCGAAGCAGCTTCTTTTCCGCGCGATTGGCTGACGTCGGCGCGATCGGTCGCCGTGCACCTGTCGCCCGTGATCTGGTAGATTGCTGCGCTTTCCGGCTCTTGCCGGGGACGTCGAAACCGTGGAGGAGCTGCCTCGTGTCCCGTATTCCTTACCTGACTGTCATCGCCTGCTGCCTGCTGCCCGTTGCTGCGGCCGTGGCTGGCCCGTCACCCATCATCAAGCCGGGCAAACCCGGCGAACAGGTGACCGAGCTGAGCGCCGATGAGGCAATACGCATTGCCGATTCGAGCTACTCGCCCGCAGATGCGCAGTTCATGGCGGACATGATCCCGCATCACCACCAGGCGCTCGAGATGGCGGGGCTGGTTGCCGACCGGACGAACCGCCAAGAGCTCATCGACGTTGCCGGCCGCATCAATGCGTCGCAGAACGACGAGATCAAATTCATGCAGGACTGGCTTGCGTCACGCGGCGAGCCCGTCCCCGACCCGACGGCACACCACGCCATGCACATGAGCCACCAGATGGCTGGCATGGCCTCGCCGGAGCAAATGGCCGAGCTTGCCGCCGCATCGGGCACCGACTTCGACCGGCTGTTCCTCAGTCTCATGATTCGGCACCACGAGGGTGCCGTGACGATGGTCGAAGACCTGCTCGAGCAGCCCGGTTCAGCGTATGACCCGGTGCTCTTCGAGTTCACGGGCGACATCGTCAACGACCAGACCGCCGAGATCGAGAAGATGAATGGCCTGCTCGTCACGCTCTCCGATGATCCCCGTGCCGGCTTGGCGCCGGGCTTCGACGATGCCGGCGAGGCGATCATGAATTTCGACCTGGTCACGTCGCTGGGCAAGCCGGATGGCTTTTACGACCCCAATAATCCGGCCAGCCTGCCGCCGACGCGCCTGCCGTCGATGCAGGCCAGGGATGAAGACGGTGAAGCGGCCGACGAGGAAACCGACGAAGACGCGGCCGGCGAGGAATACGAACGCGCGCCGCTGTTGAGCTTCGCCAACACGGACATGGCCTTCTCGGGTGACGTGCTGGTTGCCGGCAGCTATCACGGTTTCAATGTTTATCGTCTCGCCGACGACGGCGTGCCCCAGCTCCTGAGCTCGGTCGTGTGCCCGGGCGGGCAGGGCGACGTGTCGATCGTCGGGGACCTCCTGATCATGTCGGTCGAACAGACCCGGGGCCGCCTCGATTGCGGCCTCGAGGGCGTCACCGAGGATGTCAGCGAGGAGCGCTTCCGCGGTCTCCGGATCTTCGACATTAGCGACCTGTTTCGCCCAGTGCAGGTGGGCGCCGTCCAGACCTGCCGCGGTTCGCACACGCACTCGGTCGTATCCGGGCCCGGCGACGACGGCAGGATCGTGGTCTACAACTCCGGGACCTCGACCGTGCGCGAGGAGGAAGAGCTCGAGGGCTGCGTCGGTGAAGTCCCCGGGGACGAGCGCACGGCCTTGTTCCGCATCGACGTCATCGAGATTCCCGTTGACGACCCGGGCAGCGCACGGATTGTTGACAGCCCGGCCGTGTTTGCCGACGAAGAGGGCAATATTGCGGGCCTGTGGCGCGGCGGCGATCACGGCGATGAGACCCAGGAAACCCGCCGCACCGACCAGTGCCATGACATCACGGTTTTCCCGAGCAAGCAGCTGGCCGCTGGCGCCTGTTCCGGCAACGGGATTCTCTTCGACATCTCGAATCCTCGCGAGCCCAAGCGCATTGACGCTGTCGTCGACGCCGGCTTTGCCTACTGGCACTCGGCGACGTTCAATAACGACGGCACCAAGGTCATCTTTACGGACGAGTGGGGCGGCGGCAGTCGCCCGCGTTGCCGAGCCTACGATCCCCTGACCTGGGGTGCGAATGCGATCTATGACATCGTGGACGGCAAGCTCGAGTTTCGGAGCTATTTCAAGATGCCTGCGCCGCAGACCGAAAGCGAAAACTGCGTTGCGCACAACGGCTCGATTGTCCCGGTGCCGGGTCGCGACCTGTTCGTACAGGCCTGGTACCAGGGCGGTATCTCTTTGATGGACTTCACGGACTCGGCGAACCCGGTCGAGGTTGCCTACTTCGATCGCGGCCCGATCCACGAGGAAGACCTCGTGCTGGGCGGCTTCTGGTCGGTGTACTTCTACGACGGCTTCATCTACGGCACCGAGATTGCGCGCGGCATCGACGTACTCGCACTGCTGCCGAGTGAATACCTGAGCGAAAACGAAGTTGCGGCCGCCGATCTCGCGGACCAGGACAGTATATTCAACCCGCAGCAGCAGTTTCCGGTCAGCTGGCCAAACGCGCCCGTCGTTGCGATGGCGTACCTCGACCAGTTGACGCGTGCGGGCACCATCGACGAGGCAATGGCAGGCAGCATTGCCGAGGCGTTGACTGCTTCCGAAGCGGCACTCAGCGAGGGCAAGCGAGACCGCAAACTGTCGCGTGAGCTGGAGTCGCTGGCCGGTGATCTGGGCAAGCGCAGCAACGCAGGCGCACGCCAGTCGGCACTTGCCGCTACGCTCGGCGGGATCGCGACGAGCCTGCGTTAGGGCGCGCCCTTGAGCTCGACGCGATTGCCTTCGGGATCGTCGAGGTAGATTGACGGTCCGACCCCCGTGGCGCCGTAGCGCGCCGCGGGTTCGCCGTGGACCACGCCGTGTTCCGCCAGATGGCTTGAAATCGTTGCCTCGTCCCAGGGTGAAACGAGCAGGCAGACGTGATCCATATTCGGCGTCGAGGCGGGCTGGCCGTCACCGCCGAGCGGGCCGTTGATATCGACAAGGTCGATCAACGAGTCACCGGCTCGAAGCTGCGCAAGGCCCAGATCACCGGGCCCACGCTCGAGCCGGCAGCCCAGCACGCCGCTGTAGAAAGCGAGCATGCGGCTCATATCGCTCACGCGAAGAACGACGTGGTCGATGCGCGTAATGTTGATCGGGTTGGCCATAGGCATGGAGATAGGCATCGCGCGAGCGTAACGCGCTTACCGGCAGTCAGGCCAGTCCGCCCAGCGCCTTGCCGAGATCGTTGAGCAGTCGTGTGAGTGTGCCGGAGAGCAGCACGAACTCGGCATCGTGAAGCGCAACCGGGTCGCTGTCGAAGGTCTCGTCATCGTTGTCGCCGAGGAACTTGAGCTTACTCAGGACGGCATCCTGGTCGATAACGCAGCTCATGACGTTGTCGTAGTCCACGGCCATGTGCGTGAGGCGCATGCCTTCGGCGACGTGGTTTCGAATCGACGGGTCGGTCAGGTCGAAGTTTGTCCAGCGAACGATTGCCCGACTATCAGAGAGGTCCTGCATGCGGCACTCGCGGCCCGCCTGGAACTGGCGGGGACTGTCGCCGAACATAATTTTGCCTAGCAGTGTCTCGACGGGCTCCCTGAACTGCAGCGGCTGGATAGACAGCCCGTCAATGGCCGCAGTCAGCCGGCGCAGAAAGCGCTCTGCGTTCGCCTCCTGCGCCGCATCGATTGCGATGACCTGCTGCCGAGGCTCAACGAACCCACGGATGCGATCGGACTTCAGCATTGCCTTCGGCAACAGCTCGTCGCGCGCTTCTGCCTTCAGCCGCCGCTTTTCCCGCGTGTTAGGGGCCGCTTGCATGCGCTCGGTATAGGCGGCAATGCGAGCGTCGAGCTCTTCATTGATCGCTGCTGCGGGAAGGATGCGCGACTGGCTGCGGACGCACATGAGGTCGGCGCCGTTGATGCGCCGTGCGAGCTGCTCACCTGCATCAGGGATCACGGCTTCGAAGCCATTGCTGCGCTCAGTCAGCGGCCCGCAGGGGATAAAGGCGGCGGTTTCCAGCGCCTCGGAGAGACGCTCTTCGGAGTCGGGCCAGGGGCCTTCGAAGCGATAGAGGCGAACATTTCTGAACATGGGGCAGTGGACCGCGGTCGAGCAGGCGGCGCAGTATCGGCGTTCGTCGTAAGAATGTCACGCGATACGGGAAGGCGGGAGTGCCGGCATCGGGACCGGCATCGCAGGGGCCTAGTCGTCGCCGTGACTGCGGCGGTCAGCAACGATTGCGGTGGCTTCGCCCTTGGAGCCGACGAGCTCGACGTCGCGGATGCGGCACTGAGCCGTGCGGCCCGTATCCTCGTAGCTCACGCTGCCGAAATCGCCCGAGCAGAGGCGGCCCATCGTGTTTGTGAAAGCGATCGCGCTCGCGAAGCGAATGCCCGAGCAGCGCGACCAGGTCGTAAGAAGATAGCTTTTCTGTTGAGAAGCCTGCACCCAGATGTGCTCCTCGTCGATCACGTCGTAGTTGCGGATCTGGCGAATGAAGACGCACTCGGCTTCGGCGTCGCGCATTGCATCGCGATCGGCCTCGGTCGTGGCGCAGCCTGCACACAAGTAGAGCGCAGGGCCGAGCAAACCGACGCCCAGCAGGCCGCTCTTCACGTTGTCTCTGACCCGGTAGGGAGGGGCTCGTAGTTTTCGTCGAGCTCCGGCAGGCCGGCGATCCTGCGCTGTTCGTTGAGCTGCAGGCGCATGCGCTCCTCGATATCGGCCATGGAGGGATGATCGATAAAGCCCATTACCGGCCAGACCTTCTCTGGCGGTCCGGACATGAACAGGCCGCGATCGATCGATTCGTACAGTTTCTCGACCGCAGCGTCGTTGTCTCCCATGAGCGCGTAGATGCCTGCCATGGAAGCGATGAACGGCGCGTTGTCGATACCGACTGCACCCATGTCTTCCTGCCACCTGAGCATCATGTCAGTGATCTCGCGGACTGCCTCGTCGTTGCCGACCCTGCGGTACGCTGCCCCAAGATCGGACATGACGTTCCAGCCGAAGTTATCGGGCGGGTGCTCGTGGGCGAACGCCCTGATGTTTGGCCAGCGTTCCTCGACGAAATCAATGAGATCCTGTTCGCGTTGCTCCCGGAGCAGCAGATAGAAGTAGGTGCCCGGGAAACCCATGTCCGCCGTAGATCGCGCGAGCGTGAGAGCGGCCTCTACTTCGCCGAGATCATAGAGCGCCCACTCGTGCATGATTGGGGGCAGCACCTCGACGGCGCGTTCGGGGTTGTCGAGACTGCTTAAGGCCACGGTCCAGATGAAATATGCCGGGCCGCTCATGTTGCCCATGGCGTTGCGCTCCTCCATGAGGATTGCCGCTTCGCCCATCTGTCCTGTGCCAACCAGCAGTATCGAGCGTGCATGGAGGACATCAGGGTTCTGCGGGTCGAACGCCGCGATGCGCTCGAGCAATCGCTCCGCCTTGTCGATTTGGCCGAAGGCGACAAACGCATTGATGGCGTTCGAGAACGCCGGGCGATACAGCGGGTCGCGCTCGACGAGTTTCTCGATAATGTCCCGTGCGCCGGCGGGGTCGCCAATATCGTTGAGCGCAATGTGCAGCCAGTTACTCGCGTCAATGTTGTTCGGGTTCATATCGAGGGTTTTGGTGAGCGCGGCGATCGCGGCGTTCGGGTCGCCGACGCCCTCACGGCTTTCATAGAGCCCCAGCGCGGCCCACGCCTCCGGCAGGTCCTGGTCCAGGGCCAGCGCCTGATCGACGTAGCGCTTGCCAATACGGTTGGCTTCATCGATAGGCGTATCACCGTACTGCGACTCGGACAGAAGCATGCTGGCAATCCCGCGCTGCGCGTATATCGGCGCGTATTCGGGGTCGAGGTCGATCGCCCGATCGAGCTCTTCGATCGCGAGCTCGATCTCGGCACTTTCGCGCGTGTAGATGCGCTGCCGGGCGCGGAGATACAGCTCGTACACCTTCGGGTTCGTGCGCGCCGCGACAACCGCTTCGACCTCTTCGGCGAGCAGGGTTACACGAAGCTGTCGCAAGATCTCTTTGGCGATCTCGTCCTGGATTGCGAAGACGTTGTCGAGCTGCCGATCGTAGGTCTCGGACCACATGTGATAGCCGTCGTCGACCTTGATGAGCTGCGCCGTAATGCGCACGGTGTCGCCGGACTTGCGAACCGAACCCTCCAGGATGTGCTCGACGTCGAGCGAATCGCCGATGCGGCGCAGGTCGTCGTTCTGGCCCTTGAAGGCGAACGACGAGGTCCGGCCGGCGACTTTAAGCTCCTTGATGGACGCGAGGGCGTTGAGAATCTCCTCGGTGATGCCGTCCGAAAAATGCTCCTGCTCCTCGTCTGAGCTCATGTTGACGAACGGCAGTACCGCAATCGACATGGGCGCCGTCCGCGTCTGCGTCACCTCGATCGGCGGCGTATCCGCCTGCTCTGTCTCAGGACTGCGCTGTACGAAGGTAAGCACGATCGCAACCGCTACCGCGGCGAGCGTCACGTAATTGAGTTTCTTGCCCGTTTCATTGGTGACAGAGCTGGATCGGTCGACGTCCTCCTCACGCTTGATGCCCTCCGGCGTCAGCTCGAAGGCCCAGGAGAACAGCAGGATCGGCACGAGGCCCACGAGCAGGATCACGAGGATCAGTTTTGGTGCCCACTCCGGCAGCACGAGGATCGGCTGCACGACGTCGATGATCTGCAGGATCACCCAGGAGGCCGCCAGGTAGGCGAGACCCACGCGGAAAACGTTGCGACGGCTCAGCTCCTGGAAAAGGCTCATCGTGACGCCACCCGGCTCGCTGGGGTTTCAAGCGCGTGCAGTCTTTCCGTTCCCGGCATTGCGACATCCTTGCTTTGACTGTCGCAAATTATACCAAGATGGGAAGACTAGTCCCGGTCTAAAACGGATTCGATCCGGAGCTTGAACATCCGGGCTGTCGCACCTCAACTCATGAGTGGCGATGCGGCTTTCGCCTCGCGTCTGATACTGCTCCAGGTCGCCACCGGGTCGCCCTCCATGTACCGCGCCGTGCCCTGCATTGCGCCCGACAACCGGCGCATGCGTTCGATCGTGGCGTCTTCGCTCAGCCCGAGGTTGCGATAGAGGAATGAGCTCGCGCCGGCGAGGAGGTCGAGGTCCCAGTCCAGCATGGCGGTCTCGGCCTCGGTTATCTGGTAGTTCTCGCGAATAAAGGCCACGAGCCCGTGCAGCGATGCACTGCTGTCTGCGAGACGCTGAATCATGTCCGGGTTGTCGATCGTGGCACCTTCGAGGACGTGCGGCGCACAAGCCAGCGCCAACGCCCAGGTGCCCATGGCATCATCGTTACGGTTGATCGTCGTCATGCCGTCTCTCCTTTGCCCGTCCAGTGAGTTCAGGGTAGGGAGGCGAGACTGGAATCGATTCTCCGCGGGCGTCAGACTATGGTCTTTTTCCGTCAACCGGTTTAAGTTATTGAAAATATTGATTTATCTATCGTTTTTCCTGGTGCTTCCCGCGCTTGCTCTTGCCCGGGAGGACTGCCCGCCAGATAAGGGGGTTGCGCTGCAGGTGCTGGGCTCCGGCGGGCCGATCGCAGACGATGGTCGCGCCTCATCGGGCTATCTTGTCTGGGTCGACGGGCGTTCCCGTGCGCTCATCGACGCGGGCGGTGGCGTGTTCCTGCGCTTCGGCGAGGCGGGGGCCTCGTTCACCGATCTCGACGTGATTGCACTGAGCCATTTGCACACCGATCACTCGGCCGCGCTGCCGGCACTGCTCAAGTCCGGTTACTTCTCGGGTCGAGAACGACCACTTGTTCTTGCCGGCCCGTCGGGCGGCGGCCCGTTTCCGGGACTCGAGACGTTCGTCGGCGCCATGATCGGGCCGGTCGGGGCCTACCCTTATCTCGGCGGCTACATCGAAGGGACCGGCCGCCTGCCACGGCTGGATGTCCGGGAAGTGGATATTGCTGATACGCAACGGGTGACGCCGGTTGACCTCGGTGACAGCGCAGCGCTGGCGCTCACAGCACAAGCAGCGCCACACGGTATCGTCCCCGCGCTGGCCTTTCGCGTTGAGGCCGAGGAGCGATCGTTGGTCTTCGCGACGGACCAGACGGCGTCGAACCCGGCCTTCACCGACTTCGCAGCCGATACCGATATCCTCGTCATGCACCTGGTTATTCCGGAGGCCGCCGACCCGGTGGCCCGTCGGCTGCACGCAACGCCAGGGCGCGTCGGTGTCGTCGCAGGAGACGTGGCTCCGGGTCTGCTCGTGCTGAGCCATTTCATGGCGCGCAGCCTGCGCGACCTCGAGGCGAACGTTGCGCACGTCCGCCAGGGATACAAAGGCAAACTGGCACTCGCCGAGGACCTGGCCTGCTACGTCGTCAACTAGCGTTCGGTGCCGTTGGCGTTACGTCGGTCCTGTCCGTGCGTGCAAATTGATTCTGAAGGGCGGGGCGGTATACTTCGCCGTCCGCATGACGCGGACAGCGCTCTCGTCCCGGCTTCTGCCGGGCGGCCGACCGGCTAGGTGGCAGAGTGGTTATGCAGCGGCCTGCAAAGCCGTGTACGCCGGTTCGATTCCGACCCTAGCCTCCATTCCCCTTCTTGATCTGTCCCACACTCGACGATTGGCTGTTTCGCGGCCGGGCCCTGTGGCATCGGTGTCCGCCGCGCATTGGATCAAGTGGCACTGTCTCGTAGCGTCGTCGCCGCGCCCTGCAGCGAAACCACAATCGCGAAGCGGTAGCGCGCGTCGGCGGATATACTGGTCTCGCAGCCTGTAGCCCGGGTGGCGGAATTGGTAGACGCAGCGGACTTAAAATCCGCTTTCCGTAAGGAAGTACGAGTTCGAGTCTCGTCCTGGGCACCACACTATTGCCCATGACAATAGTAGGAAGAATACGATGGGACGTTGGCGACCACCCGCTCCTAAAGGTTCGCCGTACATAACGCCGGAAGGCTACGAGTCACTCCAGAACGAGCTTTCCGACCTCTGGGTCAGGCGGCGTGCCGTCGTGGCTGCCCTCGCGGAGGCTGCTGCCGAGGGAGACCGCTCCGAGAATGCTGAGTACATCTATCGGAAAAAGGAACTCGCTGGTATCGATCGTCGCATTCGCTACCTGCAAAAGCGCTTACCAGAACTTAATGTGGTTCGAGATATGCCATCCGGAGAGGCGGTATTCTTCGGCGCCTCTGTCACAGTCTGCGATGAGCGTGGTTCAGCGCGCGACTACCGCATTGTGGGCCCTGACGAGTTCGACGCCGACTCCGGCTCCGTCAGTATTGATTCACCATTGGCGCGGGCGCTGCTCGGAAAGCGGGTAGATGACTCAGTGGTGCTGCGGCTCGATGGTGCGAGTAGGAAACTCACCGTTGTAGCAATTCGCTATGGCCGATGACGGACCTGGGCACCAAGTCACAGGCCAGCGGTCAAAGCGTCCCTACAATCTGTATCTTGATGTAACGCTGGGTGCTAAGCTACTGATTTCGCGTAAGTCGTCGCTATATTTGCGGATTGCGTGCGGGCGCCCAGCCTACTTACGCGTTCGCCTTCGCAGGGGCATTACTACAAGATGGTGGATCAGGATTTGACAAAGCCGGTCTCGGCCGGCGGTATGTTCTCGATCATGCGCTTGATACTGAGCGGCGAGAACAAGTTCTACGGACTCGCGATCATCTACGGTGTCGGCATTAGCGCACTGTCACTGGCGCTTCCGATTTCCGTGCAGATGCTCGTCAATAACGTCGTCAATACCGGGTTGCGGACGCCGCTCCTCGTCCTGTCGGTGTCGCTGTTCGTACTGCTCTCGTCGGCCAGCCTGCTGTACGCCTTGCGTATTCACCTGATGGACCTGTTCCAGCGTCGTTTCTATGCCCGCATGGTGTCGGAAATCGCCCTGCGCTCAATCTATGCCCTGAACCCGTTCTTCCAGGACTACAACAAGGGCACGCTGTTCAATCGCTACTTCGACATCATCATTGTGCAAAAGGCGATGCCGAATCTTCTCGTCGGCGGTTTCACGGTGGTCCTGCAGGCCGCCTTTGGCTTTATCCTCGTCGCGAGCTATCACCCGCTGTTCCTCGGCTTCAACCTGCTCATCATTACGCTGATCTGGGTGATCTGGCTCATCTGGGGGCCGCGCGCCATTCGTAGCGCTGTGCAGGTTTCGCACAAGAAGCACGCAACGGCCATGTGGCTCGAGGGCCTCGGCGGCTCCAACGGGTTCTTCAAATCCAAGCGCCACATCGCCGAAGCCTTCCGGCGCACCGACGAAGTGACGGCCGACTACGTCGACACGCACAAGATGCATTTCCGTCATCACTTCTCGCAGTCGCTCTGCTTCCTGTTCCTGTACGCCGCTGCGAGTGCGGGTCTCCTCGGACTCGGCGGCTGGCTGGTTATCGATGGGCAACTCTCGATCGGTCAGCTTGTTGCAGCGGAGCTCGTGCTGACCGGGGTGTTCGTCGGCCTGTCGCAGTTCGGAACCTATCTCGCGCACTTCTACGAGCTCTGTGGCGCGCTGGATGAGCTGTCGCTGTTCTACGATGTGGAACAGGAGCGCGCCGAAACGAACGCAGAGCCGTTTGAGGGCGATGCGTCAATCGAGTTCGTCAAGGCACGCGGCGACGCTCGCGGTCACGACTGCACACTGAACTTCTCGCTCCGGAGCGGCGCCCGCGTACTCGGTGCGTCGGAGACGCACGGCGAACAGCGTGAGCTCACGAACTTCCTCAAGCGCCACATCAAGCCCACCGGCGGCTACGTGGCGCTCGGGGGCAACGACATTGCCGGCGTTTTGGCCCACGAACTGCGGCAGCAGATCATCGTGCTCGATCGGCCCAACGCCATCGAAATGACGATTCGTGAATACCTGAGGCTGTCTGTCGACGGCTGTTCAAACCAGCAGATCCTCGAAGCGATCCGCGTTGTCGGCCTCGACCGGACGATCAGTGAGCTGTCGGACGGTCTCGATACACGCGTCGCCGCGACCGGCTGGCCGTTGACGATCACGGAGACGATGCAGCTGAAACTGGCCTCTGCCGTCATAGCAAAGCCACGCGTGCTCGTGCTTGGGCAACTGTTTGACACAATGCCGGGCGAGCTGCTGCACCGTTCAATGGACGTGATCCAGGACGAGGCGCAGTGCACGATCATTTACTTCTCATCGCGACCGCGTGATCTCGGCTTCGATACCTTCCTGTACCTTGCCTATGACCGGCAGATCCTCTTCGACAGCTTCGAGGAGCTCTGCGCAAGAACCGACGGCGATCTGTGCAGGGCCTACGAGGCTGACCCCGGGTCGTCCGATGACGATTCGTCCTCCACGCTGCAGCCGGCTATGTAGCTCATGGTGTCTCGTACGGAAGACCTGCACTACTTCAAGACCCTGCAAGCGCAGAAGGTGCCGGGGATCATGCGCGCTGTCGGCTGGATCCTGGCGTTTGCGATCGTCACGGTATCTCTGTTCCTGGCCTTTACGCCCTGGGTGCAGACGACCGCTGGCTTTGGTTCGGTCACAGCCTTGAATCCGAACGACCGCCTGCAGGAAATCAACGCGCTCGTCCCGGGACGCATCATGGAGTGGTACGTGCAGGACGGCAGCCAGGTGAAAGCCGGCGATCCGATCGTCCGCATTGCAGACGTCGACCCACAGCTCCTGCAGCGCCTGCAGGCAGAGAAGGACCAGGTACTCGCAAAGCTCGAGGCGGCGAAGACGGCGGTAGAGACCGCAGAAATCGATCTAAGGCGCATGAGTGACCTGTACGAGGAAGGCCTCGCTGCGCGGCGCGAGTTCGAGCAGGCGCGCATCCGCGTCGAGGAACTCAACTCCAGCCTCGCCGAAGCCCGGGCCGAACTGACGCGAGTCGAGGTCAATATCTCACGGCAGTCCGTGCAGACCGTCAACGCGCCGCGCAACGGTGTGATTCTCCGCGTTTTCGCGGGCGACGCGGCGACCTTCGTCAACGCCGGTGACGTCGTTGCCACCTTTGTGCCGGACAATGTCGACCGGGCCGTTGAAATGTACATCGACGGACGCGACGTGGCGCTCGTCCACGAAGGCGCCCGGGTCCGTCTGCAGTTCGAAGGCTGGCCGATCGTGCAGTTCAGTGGCTGGCCGTCGGTTGCGGTGGGCACCTTCGGTGGCCTCGTCGTCGCCGTCGACCCTTCAGCCCAGGCAAACGGTCGTTTTCGCGTGCTGGTCAAGGAAGACACGTCCGACCCGCATCCATGGCCCGACCGCCGGTTTGTGCGCTTCGGATCCGCCGCGCGCGGCTGGGTGCTGCTGGAAGAGGTGTCGGCTGGCTACGAGATCTGGCGCCAGCTGAACAATTTCCCGCCCGAACTGCCGGGCGTGCCCGCCACTACGACCCCATGAGTCGCTTGCGCCGGCTGATCATGCTGAGTTCGGCGCTGGCTGTCACCGCTACTGCGAGTGCCCAGTCCAGCGTTGCACCGCTAACGTTGGACGACGTGCTTGCGTCGTCGGCGAGCAACTTCCCGGCCATCCTGCAGGCGCTCGCCGGTCGCCGCGCCGCCGAGGCCGATGTCCTGAGTGCTGCGGGTGCCTTCGATCTCGTGTTCGAATCCGATGGCTTCGGCCGCGCTTCGGGCTTCTACGACGGCATTGCCGCCGACGTGAAGGCAAGCCAGCGCCTACGACCGCTCGGGGCCAACGTTTACGCGGGCTACAAGCTCTCGCGCGGCGATTTCCCGATCTACGAGGACGTCAACTTCACGAACCTGGGCGGCGCGGTGCGCGTCGGCATGATGTTCTCGTTGTTGCGCAACCGCGAGATAGACCGCCAGCGTTTCGGCGAAATCGACGCGGCCCTCGGACTCGAGGCAGCCGATCTCGACCTCTTGCTCGTAAGGGTAGGCGTACAGCAGCGTGCGCAGATCGCCTACTGGCGCTGGATCGTTGCCGGCCGCAGGCTGCAGGTCCTGGAGGAGCTACTGCAGCTCGCGAGCGATCGCCAGGCGGGTTTCGAGAAGCAGGTGGAGCGGGGCGCGCTTGCAAAGATCTCCCTGACCGAGAACCAGCAGAATATTACGCGTCGCCAGACGCTCGTTACGGGTGCGGAGCGAGACCTGGCCGTTGCTGCCAACGACCTGTCGCTCTATCTGCGCGACGCCAGTGGCGCCCTGATTGTGCCAACCCCGGAACAGCTGCCGCAGGAAAAGACGCTCGCGGAAATCAGCACGCTGGCCGATATCGACGGATTTGCGTTGTCCACGGCGCTCGAACGCCGGCCTGAACTGGGGTTGCTCCGGAATGCGATCGAGCGTGAGAAGAATCGCATTGCGCTTGCGAAGAACAACATAAAGCCGCAGCTCGACTTCGGCGTCGAAGTGCAATCCGGTCTGGGCGGTGTCGGCGAAGGCGGTGTTTCGAGGGACTCGACCGATACGATCATCGGCTTCAACTTCAGCGTGCCCCTGCAGCGACGCGTCGAGAAAGGGCGCCTGCAGCGTTCCGAAGCGCGCCTTGACGCAGTGCTGGAGCAGCGTCGCCTGACCGAAGACCAGATTGCACTCGAGCTGCGCAACGTGTTGCTCGAACTCCAGACGGCTCGCGACCTGATGTTTCTGGCCTCGCAGGAGTTCGACCAGGCCGACATCATGCGTGTTGCCGAGGAACGTCGCTTTGAAAGTGGCGCCGCCAACTTCTTTCTTGTCAATCAGCGTGAAGAAACGGCCGCCGACGCGCGCATCCGCATGTTCCAGGCTGAGCTTGCGACGCGGCTCGCCCGCGCCAACTACGACGCTGCCACGGTTGACCTCGAACGGCTCGGCCTCGATGACGAGGTCATCGGCACTGCCCCCTAGGCGCTACCCTGCAAATCTCTCCGATTCGCGGGCTACCGCCCGGTGTCCTCCATGATTCGAGGCGGAGGCGCAAATACACGGTTGAGCAGGGCGCCGAGGCGGACACCGGCCTGGCGAAGCCTGAGCTCCACGGTCGACCTGTGGCGCCGCAGATACGACTTCGAGATGAACATCGTGCGTTGGGTCTCCCCCGGTGTCAGGATGAAGTTATCCGCCGTATACCAGCAGGCGCCCTCGCGTGAGATGCAGTAACCCGTCTTCCGGTCAATGGCAATACGGTAGGACTCGTTGGCCCATTCAACCTCGTTGTCGGTGACCCAGCCGTCACGGTCGCCGTCGTCGATCCCGGCCCGAAGATCGGCCGTCACGACCCTGTAGTCCCTGCCGAGCAGCGTTTCGATAATGCAGCTGTCCCAGGTGGCGTGCAGGTTGCGTTCGCATTCGCCGACATTGGGAATCCAGTTTGCCCCCCGGTCGTCACTGAAGGTCACGTGCATGGGCTGGTGGATGTCGCCGACCCAGTGACCAAGAAGCTTGAGGGCCGTGAGCTTATCGCCGTCGCTTCGCGCCGGATCCTCGAGCACGGCGACGTCCTTGCCGATCGCCGTCAGCACGCAGCTGTCGGCCAGCGGGCAGGCCAGCGTTGCAATCGCCCGCGCGTCGCGCGGCAGGTTCATGTAGTGCTCCTCGGGACGCTGACGCTCGGGAAAGTCGGCGAACAGGCAGCTCTCCGCGAAGGACTCGTACTGCGGATCCAGTCCGATCAGGCGGTCGACGGCCTGTCGCGCTGATGCATTGAGTTCCTCGTAGGCGAGCTGGCAGATGGCCTGGTGACCCACGGGTCCCCAGGCAAAGGCGTTCCCGGCCAGGAAAATGAGGCAGACGGGCAACATTCTCGACATGGTGGCGTCCTTCAACACTCGCGCTCGCGGAGTCTACCGTCACGGCCCCGTCGATGTCGCATGGGAGTCTGGCTAGACGCGGTTCACATCGAAAACGTCGACTGGGTCGCAGATTGCAGGCACGGACGGCCGGGTTGCTGGCCCGGGCATGCGGGACGCGGACAATCGGGACCGTTGCTACGGAGAAACCGATGTCGAGCCTCGCCCCCAACAACGTGGACTATCGCTTGCTGAGCCGCCTGTCGAGTCTCGTGCTTTGCAGCAAGTGCTTCCAGCAGGGCAAGGTGACGCCGGTACCGCAGCTCATCACCCACACGCGGAGACCTACCAATCTCTGCCCCGCCTGTCGCGCCGAGGCAATCCGTTCAGGCGGTCTGGGCAGGACACTGGCCTCCCGGAAGCTCGCCAAGGTCATCGAATTCCGCGCCTGAGCGAGCGCAGCGCGCCGAAAGCAACGTCAACCTCCAACGCGGGCCGCGTCCGTGTAAGAATCGTGCATCACCGGCCGACGCACGATATCGATGGCAAAACTCTACTTCTATTACTCGTCAATGAACGCGGGCAAGTCGACCTCGCTACTACAGTCCAGCTACAACTATCGCGAGCGCGGCATGAACACGCTGGTCATGTCCCCGGAGCTCGACGATCGCTACGACGTAGGGCAGGTCACCTCGCGTATCGGACTGACGTCGGAGGCTACGACGTTTCAACCCGGCCATAACCTGCAGGATGTGGTTCGCGCCGCGCACGAGCAGGAACCCATCCACTGCGTGCTGATCGACGAGGCCCAGTTCCTGACCAAGGAGCAGGTGTTCCAGCTCACGGAGGTGACCGATGCCATGAATATTCCGGTGCTCGCCTACGGCTTGCGCACGGATTTTCGTGGCGAGCCCTTCGAGGGCAGCAAGTACCTGCTGGCCTGGGCGGACAACCTCAAGGAGATCAAGGCGATCTGCCATTGCGGCACCAAGGCAACGATGGTGGTGCGCATGGACGCCTACGGCAACGCGGTCACCGAGGGTGCACAGGTCGAAATTGGTGGCAACGACCGCTACGTGTCGATGTGTCGCCGCCACTTCAAGGCGCTGTTCTACGCGTCCTGAAGTGGCTCGTATCCCGTTATCAGCTGCCGTCGGACGAGGCGGCCGGCAGCACTTCGGTGTTCTCCTGGGCCAGCAGCTTTCGCATATCCTCGAGCGTCTTCATGATAGCCGTATCCGTGAATTCGGGGCCCTCGAGCGTGCCGCGCGCCGTCGCGTGCGGATCGTAGAACTTGATCCGGTGCTGGCCGAGGCTGATGACGTCTTCGTTGGCAAGCACGTGGTTCGAAACCCGGCGGGAGTTGACGAGGGTGCCGTTGGTGCTGTTCAGGTCCATCAGGATGGTCGCGCTGCCGTGGCGCACCAGCAGCAGGTGGTGACGACTGACGAAGCGACTCGGTATCGCAACGTCGTTGTGTTCAGAGCGACCAACGAGCAAACGTGGCTTGTCGAAGATCAGCGTCGTCACGGTGTTGCCATTCTTGCTGACGACGAGCCGCGGCGGTTCCGGGGGCGCGCCCGGGGCCAGCGCGCGGCGCTCGGGGACGGTCTGGTCCCAGGTGCCACTCGGCACGATGGGATGCTCGATGCGGTCGACGGTGACCGGCAACGCGTTCGCACTCGCCAGCGCCAGCAGAGCGAGCCGCTCGAGAACACCGGGCCAGCCACCGGAGGCCTCGTGCAGCGCTTCGCAGACCGCGAAGGGAAACACGTACTCGGGGTAGGCGCTACCGGCCTTGCGTAGTTTCTGGTGCAGGAAATACGTCGATTCGCCCGGGGTCATGGGCCGCAGGTGGATATCCACGCTCGTCCGCGCCAGGAGTGGCGCCAGTACTTCCTCGTCGGCGATCGTGCGCAGCGAATGGTCGCTGACGAGGATCAGTTTGATGGCGTTGCTCCGGATTGCCGTCCGCTGCCTGATTTCGAGGTCGGCAAGTTCGCCAAGCACGTTCAGGGCGTTCGTCTTCAGCCCGTGGGCATTCTCGATGACGATAATCGGCGGGGCATGACGGGCCGCCTGTTGCAACGCAAACACGCGCAGCATGCCGAACAGCTCGTTGGCCGAGTTGTAGTCGAGCTCGTAGCCGAATTGTCCGAGAACGGCCTCGAGCAGCTTGAGCGTATCGAGGCCATTGCCGTCGATCGTCGCCACTGCGCTTTCTTCGTCCAGCGTATCGAGGTACTTGAGAATAATGGTGGATTTGCCCGCCAGTGCCGGTCCCTGCAGCAGCACAACGCTGTCGGTCGGCACGGCGCTCTGCCTGAGCCGCGTTAGCGCCTCGCGATGCGCCGTATAGGGCACCGTCATGACGGGTTCGCCATGAACCCGAAAAGGCTGTGTTCTCAGGCCGGCCGAGGCTAGATCCATTGTTTGACGTCGCTCCCTGTTTCTGGCGCGCGTTCCTGTTATCGTTTTGAATTGCGGCGTTTTTCTTCGCTTTCTGATTACCGCTCGGCCAGTCTACGATTCCGTTTTGAAGCTTGTAAATGCCGGTTAGGGTATCTCTCGATTTGTCAGCAACCCGCAGCCTTTAGCTATATGATCGCTTAAGTTATCCTTGTAATATCCTGATAAATATATGTTTTCCTCGAAACTCTACGAAGCCTCGCGAATCGGCGACGGGATCTAAGGTATTGACTGCAAAGCTCGAAGCACAGGACCTGATGCTGTTTCGCGGCGATCGCTGCCTGTTTCGTCAGCTCTCATTTGCGCTGGATACGGGCGAAATGCTGCTGCTCGAGGGCGCCAACGGATCGGGTAAAACCAGCCTGATGCGGGCGATGGCGGGGCTCTTGCCCGTCGACGAGGGCGAGCTGCGCTGGAATGGCGAAACCGTTGCCGGCGACCACCGCCAGGCCTTTCGCAGCGACCTCGTCTGGCTAGGCCATCGCACCGGTTTGAAGCTCGATCTCACGCCGGTGGAAAACCTCCGCTTCGATACGGTGCTGCGACGCCGAAATTCGCGTTCTCTCGACGCGGCATTCGAACGACTCGGCATCGAGCGACTCAAGCCCCTCCCGGTGCGGCTCCTGTCCGCCGGCCAGCAACGGCGCGTGGCCCTTGCGCGTCTCCTCTTGGCCGACGTTCCGCTGTGGCTGGTCGATGAGCCCTTTACCAATCTCGACCGGGAAGGTCGGCAGCTGGTCCTCGATCTCGTCAGCGAGCACCTCGAGGCGGGCGGGCTGTGTGTGATGGCGGCGCACCAGGACGTCGACGTCCGCGGCACCACGCGCGTGGTGAAGCTGTCGTGAGTACGGCGGGTCTCGCAGGGTTCGGCAGCGCGCTCGTCGCGACGACGCGACGCGACCTCCTGCTCGCATGGAAACGCCCGGGTGACGTGCTGAACCCGGTGTTCTTCTTCCTGATGGTTTGCACGCTGTTCCCGCTCGCGGTGGGCCCCAGCCGCGAACAGCTGGCCTTTTCCGGCCCCGGAGTGCTCTGGGTGGCCGCACTGCTCGCAACTCTTTTGTCACTGAACAGTCTATTCGTGTCGGACCTGGAGGATGGCAGTCTCGAGCAGCTGCTCGTCAGCCCACAGCCGCTGCCGTTGACCGTGTTGGGCAAGACGGCGGCGCACTGGCTGACAAGCGGAATACCGCTGGTCGTGATTGCCCCCGTTGTCGCGGTCGCTTACCGGATGCCCGGTAGCGTGATCGGTGTCCTCGCGCTGACCCTTGTGCTGGGTACGATGATACTCAGCCTCCTGGGGGCCATCGGCGCGGCGTTGACGGTCGGATTACACCGCGGCACGGCGCTCCTGAGTCTCCTGGTATTGCCCTTGGCAATGCCGGTTCTGATACTCGGTGCCAACACGGTATCGCTCGCCGCCAGCAACGATTTGTACAGTCCGGGGCTCTGGGCGCTTGCCGCGTATGCGGCGGGTGCCGTGAGCCTTGCGCCGTTCGCCGCCGCTGCGGCATTACGCATCACGAATGAGTAAAATCCGCCGCCATGTGGAAAACGCTGAAAAAATGGTTTCACCAGCTGGCCTCACCGCCGCATATCTACCGGCTTGCCGGCCAGATCAGTCCGTGGCTCACGATCCCCGGCCTCGCGCTGATTGCCTGGGGGACGTACAAGGGCCTGTTCGCGGCGCCGACAGACTACCAGCAGGGTGACGCGTTCCGGATCATCTACGTGCACGTGCCGTCCGCCTACCTGTCACAATTCGCGTACATGATTATGGCAACCGCTGGCGCCATCGGGCTGATCTGGCGCATGAAGCTCGCGCATGCCGTTGCGGCCAGCGCCGCACCGCTCGGCGCCGCGTTCACGTTCCTGACGCTTGCGACCGGCTCGATCTGGGGACGCCCGATGTGGGGCACCTGGTTCGAGTGGGCCGACCCGCGCATGATGTCCGAGCTCGTGCTGCTGTTCCTGTACCTCGGCTACATGGCACTGCGCTCGGCAATCGATGACACGGCCAAGGCGGACAAAGCCAGCGCCGTACTCGCACTGGTCGGCGTGGTCAACGTATTTATTGTCAAGTACTCGGTCGAATGGTGGAGTTCGCTGCACCAGGGGCAAACGCTCCTCGCCGAGGGTGGCCCGCGCATGAGCGAAGGCATGCTTGCACCGCTCCTGATCAACCTGCTGGGCTTCACGCTCGTCTTCGGCGGCTGGATCTTCCGGCGCGTCCGCACCGAGGTCCTGTACCGCGAACGACGGACCGGCTGGGTTCGCAAACTTATGAACGCCGAGGGCGTCCCTGCATGACCGAGGCGTTTACAATGGGCAATTACGGTGCCTACGTCTGGACTTGCTTCGGACTTACGGCACTCGTATTCGTAATCATCGAATGGCGAACGCGCGCGCGACATAAGAAAATCTACCGTGATGTCGAACTGCGCATTCGCGCCGCGGAGGAGCCGCAATGAAACCCAAGCAGCAACGGATGCTGGCCGTAGGCCTGACGCTCGGCGGGCTGGCCATAGCCGCCGCGCTCGCACTGCGCGCGGTCGAAGACAACATGATGTTCTTCGTGGACATCTCGGATGTGCTCGCGGGCGAGTACCCCGAGGAGCGCAATTTCCGCATTGGCGGACTGGTCGTTGACGGCAGCGTCGAACGCGAGCCGGATTCGCTCGAGGTGAATTTCAAGGTCACGGACACCCGCTGTGAGCTCCCCGTGAGCTACGCCGGGGTGCTGCCGGACCTGTTCCGTGAGGGGCAGGGCGTGGTTGCGCACGGTCGCGTCTCGATGTCGGACGGCGTCTTTGTCGCCGACAAGATTTTGGCGAAGCATGACGAGGAGTACATGGCACCTGAAGTTGCAGAATCGCTCGAAAAACACGCCAGCGACCGCATGACCGCGGTAGCCAGTGCGTCCGATGAGGAGTGTGGCAGGCTGTGATACCTGAAATTGGCCAGTTCGCCCTGATCCTTGCGTTATCCCTTGCGCTTTGCCAGGGACTGATTCCGCTTATCGGCGCGCATCGGGGGGATGCCCGCATGATGGCCGTTGCGCGGACGGCCGCCCTGGGGCAGTTCGTCTTCGTTGCGGTCGCGTTTGCAGCGCTCGTCTGGGCCTTCGTCAACAGCGATTTTTCGGTGGCCTACGTTGCGAGCAATTCGCAGCTCGACCTGCCGACGATGTACAAGGTCTCGGCTGTCTGGGGTGCGCATGAAGGCTCGCTGCTCCTGTGGGTCCTTATCCTCGCCAGCTGGACCGTGGCGGTCGCGCGCTTCAGCCACAACCTGCCCGAGATCTTCGCGTCACGCGTCATTGCGGTGCTGGGTCTGCTGTCGGTCGGCTTCCTCGTCTTTACGATCCTGACGTCGAACCCGTTCCTGAGGCTGTCGCCAGCGCCCGTCGATGGCGCGGACCTCAACCCCTTGCTGCAGGACCCCGGTCTCGCGATTCATCCGCCGATGCTCTACGTGGGCTACGTCGGCTTCTCGGTCGCCTTCGCGTTTGCCATTGCTGCCATGCTGTCCGGCGACCTCGACCAGCGCTGGGCGAAATGGACCCGGCCGTGGACGACGGTCGCGTGGCTGTTCCTCACCGTCGGCATTGCGCTCGGCAGCTGGTGGGCCTACTACGAGCTCGGCTGGGGCGGCTGGTGGTTCTGGGATCCGGTCGAGAACGCCTCGTTCATGCCGTGGCTGGTCGGGACCGCGCTGATCCACTCGCTGGCGGTGACCGAGAAGCGCGGCCTGTTCAAGAGCTGGACCCTGTTGCTCGCGATTGCCGCATTTTCGCTGAGCCTGTTGGGTACCTTCCTCGTGCGTTCCGGGATTATCGTGTCCGTGCACGCCTTCGCGTCCGACCCGACCCGCGGTTACTTTATTCTCGGCTTCCTCGGCGTCGTGATCATCGGCGCGCTGCTACTGTATGCCTGGCGGGCGCCAGCGCTCGACTCTGCGGCCGGCTTCCGGCCGCTGTCGCGCGAGACGTTCCTGCTGCTCAACAACATACTGCTCGTCATTGCGGCGGCGCTCGTGTTTATCCTGACGCTGGCGCCCCTGTTCTACGAAATATTCGGCCTCGGCAAGATCTCCGTTGGTCCGCCGATCTATGACCTCGCGTTCATGATCCCGATGCTGCCGCTGATCTTCTTAATTGGACTCGGCATGCACGCGGCCTGGCGTATGCAGCCTGTAGAGGGCTGGCTGGCTCGCTTCAAATGGCCCGTCATCATTGCACTCGCGCTGGGCATTGCTTTGCCAGCGTTCGCCTATGGCCGCTGGGGTTTGCTGGTCGGTGTTGGCGTGACGGCAGCGCTGTGGATCATGGCGTCTTCGCTCGTGGACCCGGTGCGCTATTGGCGCAGGGAAAAGGGCCTTGGCCGTATGCCACGCTCGATGATCGGCATGCTCATTGCGCACTTCGGCGTGGGTATGTTCACCCTCGGCGTTACGGTCGTGACGGCCTACGGCGTCGAGTCCGATCGTGCGCTCCGCGTCGGCGACACCATCGACGTTGCGGGTTTCACGTTCGAGATGCGCGAGCTGCGTGATGTCGCGGGACCCAACTACATTGCCCGCGAGGCAACGGTCGAGGTCCGCAAGGGCGGCGACTACGTCGGCACCGTACGACCGCAGAAACGCCAATACCAGGTGCAGAAGAGCTGGATGACCGAAGCGGGCATCCTGCCAATGTGGAACAAGGACCTGTTCGTCGCACTTGGCGACCCGATCGGGCAGGACTCCTGGAGCGTGCGCGTGCAGTACAAGCCCATGATTCGTTTCATCTGGCTCGGCGCGCTGGTCATGGCACTGGGTGGTATCGTGGCCGCGAGCGATCGCCGCTACCGCGTACCCGCTGCGGCCAGGGAGCCGCAGGAATCCGGGGCTGTCGAGGCGGCGACGTCATGACGCGATTTCTCGCGCCGCTCGGCGTGTTCATCGTCCTGATTGTCGTGTTTTCGATTGGCCTGTTGCGGGACCCGACCGAGCTGCCGTCTACGTTCCTCGACAGGTCACAGCCCGGCTTTGACCTGCCGACGCTCAAGAATCCTGACCAACGCGTTACCTCCGGCGACTACTCCGGCCGGTCCGTACTCGTCAACGTCTGGGCAACGTGGTGCGTCGGCTGCCGGCAGGAGCATGACTTCCTGATGCAGCTGGCGGAGAACCGGGTGATTCCGATCTACGGCATCAACTGGCGGGATCGCCGACCGGACGCCTTGCGCTGGCTCGAGCAGTACGGTGATCCGTACGTGGCATCGGGCTTTGATGAAGACGGCCGCGTTGCCGTTGACTGGGGCGTTTACGGGGCGCCGGAAACCTTCCTGATCAGCCCGGAAGGCATCGTGCTGTATAAGCACCTCGGGCCGTTATCCACCGAGGTGTGGCAGCAGGAGTTCGTGCCGCGCCTGTCCGGAGAGTCGTAATGGGTCGCAACGTATTTCTCGCCGTGCTCGCGTGCGTCTACGCACTGCCGGCGCTTGCTATCGACACTGGCAAAGCCTTCGATGACCCCGAGCTGCAGGCACGCTACGAGGACATCATCGAGCAGGTACGCTGCCTCAAGTGCCAGAACCAGTCCATCAAGGACTCGAACGTGTTTCTCGCCTCCGACCTGCGCCGTGAAATCCGGCGCCTGCTCTCGGAAGGCAAGAGCGACGCGGAGATCTTCGATTTCCTCGTCGAGCGCTATGGTGAGTTCGCGCTCTACAGTCCGCGCAAGAGCGGCAAGACCCTCATCCTGTGGGCTGCGCCGTTCCTGTTGCTCATCGTGGGCGTCGGCGTGGGCTACCGCGTCATCCGCCGCAGGATGGACATGCCCCTCGAAGACGAACCCCTGGCGGAGTAAGACCGCGTGACACTCTGGTTGATTTTCGCGGCCATGGCCGCGGTTGCTGTTACTTTCCTCTTGCGCCCGATCAAACCGTTCGGCGGTGGTTCTCGTTCCCTCGCGAGCCTGCTTGTCGTCGGTACGGTCGCGCTGTCCGCCGGACTGTATACGCTGGTCGGCAGCCCCGATACGCCATCGGGTGCCGGCGCCCCGCGAGGTGCCGATGCCGATTTGCCCGATATCTCGACAATGGTTGCCAACCTTGCCGCACGCCTCAAAGTCAATCCCGACGACATCGAGGGATTCCGGATGCTGGGACGCAGCTATATGCAGCTCGCCAACTACGATGGTGCGGTCGCCGCGTTCGAGCGTGTCGTCGAACTCGATGGCGGGCAGAGTGCCCAGTCGCTCGTAGCGCTCGGCGAGGCGCACGTTGCGCGCAATAACCAGCAGCTGTCCGTGGAGGCCGTAACAATCTTCGAGAACGCCGTGCGCATCGAACCCGGCAACCCGGCGGCGCTGTTCTGGAGCGGCATCGCAGCGGCGAATCAGGGTGATACCGAACTGGCCGCTACGCGCTGGGAGACGCTGCTCAACACGCCGCCGGCACCCACCCCCGAAGTGGCCAACGTGCTGCGGCAGCGTATTGCCGAGTGGCGCGGCGTCGCGGTTGCCGACGCTGCACCGGCGGCAGGCCCCACGGCACCGTCGCCCGGCGCCGTGTCGGCCGCCATTGACATTGCCGTCGGCATCTCCGAGGAGGCGCGTAACAACCTTCCGCAGGCAGCCTCGGTATTCATCATTGCGCGGGATCCCAAGCAGCCGTCACCACCGATCGCGGTCCAGCGGCGCGTGTTGTCCGAATTGCCGGCCAACGTAACGCTGAGCGACAGCGATTCGATGATTCCCGGTCGCAATCTCTCCGGCTTCGCCGAGGTCGAGATCGTCGTGCGTGCATCGGCGAGCGGTAACCCGATTCCGCAAAGCGGCGACTGGTTCGCGAGTTCGACGGTCCCAACGTCGGGTAGCGGCGGGCTTTCGCTGACGATTGCCGAGCGCGTCGAGTAGCGCCGTGAGCACGCCCGTCGAGTCGGCGAACATGTGCTTCGCCTGCGGGCCCGACAACCCGGTGGGGCTGAAGATCCGCTTCACGCTCGAGGGCGACGTCTGCACAGCGCGGTTCACGCCGGGTCCGGAACACGTAGGCTGGCACGATACCGTGCACGGCGGCATTCTTTACGCCGCGCTCGACGACGTTACCGCCAACGTCATCTACTTGTCCGGCCGGAAAGCGCATACGGCACGCGCCGAGGTTCGTTATCGGCAGGCGGCACGCGTCGGCGAGACACTGCTGCTCCGTGGCTGGATCGATCGCGAGAAGGGGCGGCTGGTCATGCTCCGCGGCGAGGCGCGGCGCGAGCATGACAACGCTGTTGTTGCCGAGCTGGAAACGAGCTTCATGGTCGAGCGGCCGTCGGCGACGCGCCAGGGCTCTCCGACATAGCGGCAAGAGGTCCTAGTCGTCAGCGTCGTCCGGCAACGTCCGCCTGGGCGACTCGATCCGCACCGTTTCGCCGAGCGCATTCGTAGACTCGGACCGCAGCGCAATCTCGTCATCGATGTCATTGGTGGCCTGAACAAGAGCCGCGTACAGGCGTCGCAGCTGAACGTAGGACAAGGCCTTAACGTCGACGATACGCAGCGCGTGGATTACGCCGAGTGACAGATCGTGCACATCAGTTTCGTGGGTCGATGGGTCCATGCGCGTGCGTTGTTACAACCGGCAATCAGTGTAGCAACCGTCCCCGACGGTCGATGTGAACCCGATCACGGGGCGTGTGCTAGCATCCCTGCGCTCTGCACCACGGGTCTTGCATGAAAGTTCTGCTGTATTCCTACCTGTTTGTTGCTGCGGGTGGCGCGCTCGGCGCCATGGCTCGTTTCACCCTCAACGTGCTCCTGCAGCGCGACGTCAATTATCCATGGGGCACCCTGACGGCAAACCTGCTCGGGTGTTTCGCCCTTGGCATCGTCGCTCATCTCGTTGCCACGTCGGCCTGGTTCAACAATGCGGGCATCGTGCCGGACCAGTACCGATTGCTGTTCGCGGTCGGTTTCTGCGGCAGCTTTACGACGCTGTCAACGCTGGTGCTCGAGCTGCATACGCTCACAGAGCAGGGTGCCTGGCTCCCGGCCCTGAGCTATCTCGCGGCTTCTGTTGTGGGTGGCTACGTGCTGTTCTTCGCCGCCCTGGTCGTGATGCGAACTTTGCTCACCGCAAGCTAGCGTCCGTTGCTACGAGGTCGCCATGTCCGGCGACAGGTCTTCTTCTCTCGCCGTTGCCGCCAGCGACTCGAGGATGTCGACGATGCGCGGCACCCAGTCCTTGTGTTCGGGCTTCATGAAGGTCGAACGCAGGCAGCTGACGCGCTCCGAGTCGAAGCGCATATCCCGAACGGTGCCCTCGAGCATGCTCGCAGGAAGGTCGATGAGGGCGAGGTGCAGGTCTTCTTCTGCGGCTGCCTCGAAAACTGTCCGGGCGAGTGCGCTCGAGGCGCTGCTCGTCGCGGCCGACACGGCGTAGACGACAATATCGAGATCCGGCGCATGGACGGGCTGGTAGCCCCTGCTGTCGACGAGGTGCCTGTAGAAGCTCGCACCGGCATCCATCGAGCAGTCGAGCATGGCGGCGAACTCTCCGCCGGGTTCCAGCGGCAACAGCTCCATGGTTGCCCACAGCGCAACGGCCGCTGCGCCCGGCCGGGAACACTCGAGACTGATCTCGCCCAGGTGCAGTTCCGTCGAACTGAAGTAGGTATAGGGTGAGCCGTGCTTGTAGAAGCGCCCCACGCCAGGGTCCTTGAACAACACCGACCCGCAGCCATAGGGCTGCAGGCCATGCTTGTGCGGATCGATGACGACCGAATCGACCGCGCCGAGCGCATCGAACGCCGCCCGCGGTTCCTCGCCCAGGCGTGAAGACAAGCTGAAATACCCGCCGTACGCGGCATCCGCGTGGATGCGGAAGTCGTAGCGATCCCGCAGCGCCAGGACGCCGGGCAGCGGATCGACGGCGCCCAGCCCGGTAGAGCCCATGGTGACGACGACCGTGCCGATGTCGCCGCGTTCGAGCTGGCGTTCGAGGTCGTCAAGATCGAGGTGACCGGACGGCGTCGTCGCAATCTCTGTGAACGGAATGCCGAGCACGTCGGTAATTCGCCCGTGCGTGTAGTGTGCCTGCGACGAGGCGGCCACGGCCTTGCCCGGGTGCAGCCGACCCGCTACCCACAGCGCCTCGAGATTGGCCATTGTGCCGCCGCCCGTCAGGTGACCGAGACAGTCGTCCCAGCCCCACATTGCCGCGATACGCGGAATCACGGACTTTTCCATGGCCGAACTCGCGCGACCGCCGTCGAGCGCATGGTTATTCGGGTTGACCCACAGCGACAGGGCATAGGCGAGACGCGCGACAGGGTGGGGCGGCTTCAACATCTGGCCGGCGTACAGCGGGTGCGCGTAGGGATAGTTGTCCTGCATGCGGCGCGCGGCGGCGTCGAGCACGGCCGCGACACGCTCCCAGTCGGTCGTGTCCTCGACGGCGGGCAGGTCGGCCCAGCCTTCGGCGAGCGTCTCGAGCGCCTGTTTGAGGAGCTCGGTTTCTTTCGGATTCAACATGCCCGGAGCTTAACCCAAGTCGTGGCAAAGAGCCGCCGGGCGGTTAGACTTGGCATATGGACCTGATAGCCCTTGCCGTACCGTTCTTCCTGCTCGCGCTTCTCGTCGAGCTCGGGGTAGATCGCTATCGCGGCACAGGTTTCTTCCGCGCCAACGACGCTATGAACAGCCTGAGTGCCGGCACGTTGATGACGACGTTCGGCTACTTCACCAAGCTGCTGCCGCTGTTCGTCTGCGGCTTTGTGCTCGAAAACCTCGCGTTGTTCGACCTGCCGCTGGCCTGGTTCGACGCCTCGCCGCGTGGCGTTGCACTGTGGGTCGCAGCTGCGGTTGGCTGGGACTTCTGCTACTACTGGTTTCACCGCCTGAGCCACGAGTATTCGATCCTCTGGGCCGCACATGCCGTGCATCACCAATCCGAAGACTACAACCTCTCGACCGCACTCAGGCAGACGAGCACGGGTTTCCTGTTCGGCTGGATCTTTTACCTGCCGCTGTTCCTCCTGGGCTTCCCGCTGGAGGTGCTCGTGACGGTCAACGCTATCAACCTGATCTACCAGTTCTGGGTGCATACACAGCACATTCGGCGGCTCGGCATACTCGACTACATTCTCGTGACGCCGTCGAATCACCGCGTACACCATGCCCGCAACGAGGGCTATCTCGATCGCAACTACGGCGGGATCTTCATACTGTGGGACCGGCTGTTTGGCACCTTCACAGATGAACGTGACGAGGAGCCGGTCGTTTACGGTGTGCGAAAGCCGCTGAACTCCTGGGATCCGTTCTGGGCAAACCTGCAGGTTTACGAGGCACTGTGGTTCGATGCGCGACATACGAAGCGATGGAAGGACAAGCTCAAGGTCTCGGTGTCCCGAACCGGATGGCGGCCACGGGACGTCAGTGAGCGCTTCCCGGAGCGCTCCGAGACGGCGAGCCTCGATTCCCGGTATGACCCGCCGGTGAGCCTCGCGATGCAGCGCTACGCGCTGGCACAGTTCATGATGGCGGTCGTCGTTGTCCTCGGCATTGGCTATCTGTTCGCGACCGCGGGGCACGCCGCCGTCGTCGTGCCGTGTCTCGGTCTGTGGCACCTGCTGTGGGACGTCGGTCGTGTCAACGAGGGGCGAGCTGATGCGATTCCACTCGAGCGATGGCGCCTGCTCGGGGCGGTGCCCGTCCTGGCAGCGCTCAGTCACGTGTTTTTTGTGCCGCTCTCCACTGGCCTGCTGCTGGCGCTGGCGGTGTATGTCGGCGGCTCGCTGCTTTGGCTGGAGCGCGCAAGACGCGACGATCTTTATTCAACAAAAACAATGCTTAAAGGGACTTAATTAATGTCAGACATGACAATTAGTCGACGGCAGATCTCGAGCGGCGCACCGTGGGAAGCACGCGTCGGCTACACCCGCGCCGTACGGGTCGGTTCATCGGTGTTTGTGTCCGGAACCACGGCGGTCGGCGAGGATGGGGCGCTCGTCAGCCCCGGCGATGCCTACGGCCAGGCCCGTCGCTGCCTCGAGATCATTGGCAGAGCCCTGGACGAGGCCGGCGCAGGCTTCGATGACGTGGTTCGAACCCGCGTCTACCTGACTGATATTGCGGACTGGGACAGCGTCGCCCGGGCGCACGCCGAGGTTTTCGCCGATATACGACCCGCAAGCACAATGCTCGAAGTGGCGCGCCTGATCGACCCGGCCATGCGGGTCGAGATCGAGGCGGACGCGGTCATAATCGACCCTGCCTGAAACCTAAACCCTCCTTCACAGGATCAAGCAACGTGAAACGACGTAACTTCTTGCGCGCAGCAGCCGGTAGCGCGGCTGCCACCTGGCTGCCGTGGTCCGCGGCGGCCGGGGAATCGACTGCGGACGACGTATTTCGCCACGGTGTCGCGAGCGGGGACCCGCTGCCGGACGGCTTTATTCTCTGGACGCGGGTCAGCGGCCTCGATCGGAAACGGGTGCGCGTGCGCTGGCGGGTCGCAACCGATCCAGAGTTCAGCAATATCGTCGCCAAGGGCAAGGCCAGAACCGGACCCGAACGGGACTACACGGTCAAGGTCGACGTGCGCGGCCTCGAGGCGGGTCAGACGTATTTTTACGGCTTTAGTGCGGCGGCCGAGGACTCTCCGACCGGCAGGACGCGAACGCTGCCGGGTGGCGGTCTCGAAAGCGCCAATTTCGCCGTCGTGTCCTGTTCCAACTTCCCGTATGGCTATTTTCATGTCTACAGGGACATTGCCGAACAGCAGGATCTCGACGCCGTGATCCACCTTGGCGACTACCTGTACGAGTACGGGATGGGCGGCTATGCGACAGAGTACGCGGAGCATCTGGGACGCATGCCGGAGCCGCCTGGCGAAACCGTCACGCTTGCCGATTACCGCGCGCGACACGCCCAGTACAAGGCCGATCCGGACTCGCGGGCCATGCACGCAAGCCTGCCTCTGATTGCCGTCTGGGACGACCACGAGATCACCAACGACGCGTGGCGCAACGGTGCCGAGAACCATGATGAGAGCGAGGGCAACTGGCAGGAGCGGGTGCATGCCGCCGTGCAGGCGTATTTCGAGTGGATGCCGATTCGCGGCGAGGCCAACGGTGTCGATACGCGCATCTATCGTGAATTCAGCTACGGCGACCTGCTGACACTGGTCATGCTTGATACTCGCCTTGTAGGCCGTGACGCGCAGCCCGACGCCGCGGGCGAGTCGGATCCCGAGGTGATCGGGGCGCGCATGCAGGACCCGGAGCGCCAGCTGCTCGGCAGCGAGCAGGAAGCATGGCTCGCCGGGACACTCGATCGCGCAACGTCGACCTGGCAGGTAATTGGTCAGCAGGTGCTCGTTGCACCGCTGCGCACGCCGGACCTCGAGCCGCTCCTCGACCTCGACAAGGGCAGTGGCCTGCCTCGAGAGATGCTGGAACAGCTCGTCGCCGTCAGCAAGAGCGGCCCACCGATGATCCTGGATACGTGGAACGGCTACCCGGTGGCGCGTGAACGCTTTCTCGCTACGCTCGCGCGCTATGCCGACAATCCGGTCGTGTTGACGGGCGACATGCATACCTCATCGGCCAGCAACCTCGTTCCGCGGGGCGGCAGCGCCCCGGTTGCCGTCGAACTCATGACAACATCCGTAACGTCTCCCGGCCTGAACGACTACCTGCCCCAGGTCCGGCCGAACGCGGTGCAGGAAGCGACACTTGAGTTCAATCCGCCGCTGCGTTACCTCGAGACGTCGCGGCGCGGCTGGCTCGCTGTGCGCCTCACCCATGAGCGCTGCGAGGCCGAGTGGCACCTCGTCGATACGGTCCATCGAGAGGATTACACCGTGTCGGTCGACCAGAGCCTCGTCGTGCGCGCCGGAGAGATAGCTGGCGGCCTGATCGACGCCTGAGCAGGGCGGCGACGCCCTAGCGCGCGCTGCGGTTTCTGAGTCCGGGCAGGCCGTCCAGGCTTTCGAGATTATTGTCGCGCTGGTAGTCGGCCAGTTCTTCCTCGCTTTTCGACTCCACCCAGTTGGTGAGCGAGTCCCGCTCCTTGCGGTAGTCGTAGAACGGCACGCCGTAGCCGCAGGAGTCGCGGATGCAATCAACGTCGATCCTGACGAGATTGCGGATCGTCGGTAGTCCGTCGAAATGTGCCGCCAGCGCATCAAACGCGGCGTCGCTGGGCTCGACGGCCGTGCCGCGACCGTAGAAGCGGAAGATCTTGGGCGGTCCCTCAAAGGCGCAGAGCATAATGACGATCCGGCCGTTCTCACGGATATGGGCAACCGTCTCGATGCCACTGCCCCCAATGTCGGCGTACACGAGGGTGTGCGGATCGATGACCCGCAGCGAGTCCATCCCTTTCGGTGAGCAATTGATCATGCCGTCACCGGCGAGCGGCGCCGTCGCGACGAAGAACATCTTTTGACGATCGAGCCAGCCCTGAATTTTGGCGTCGATTTCCTGATACGCTTTGCCCATGTTGCTCTCCGCAAGTGCTCTTTCGAGAGTGTACCCCCGGGGCTGCTAGGGGTGCAGTCGCGGGTGAGACTGTCTGCGGCGGAGGCACGTCGCGTAGCAATGGCAGCGGCCGGCTTCGATCGTCCGCGACCCGATGGCGCAGTCGACCGGCGCCACTTCCGACGGGTGCTCAATACGCTGCGTGTCCTGCAGCTCGATTTCGTCAATGTGCTGGTGCCGGCGCATTACCTCGTGCTCTGGTCGCGACTGGGTGCCTATCGGGTCGACCGCTTCCTCGACTTCGTCTACGGCAACGGCGAGTACACCGAGCACTGGGCGCACGAGGCCTGTCTGGTCCCGGCCGACTACTGGCCCGTGCTCGGCTATCGGCGCGACGAGTACCGACCATGGCGCCAGAGTCCGGTTCGCAGGCTCGCGGATGCCGAGGGCTATCTTGCGCATCTCGTCGACCGCATACGCGAGGAGGGCGCACTGCCGGCGAGGGCATTCGACGATCCGCTGGCACTTGCGCGCGTACCAGGGGAGTGGCATCGATCACTGCCGCGCCATGCGCTCGAGACCCACTTCGGCGAGGGTCGCCTGAGCGTTCAGGGGCGCCTGCCGGACTACCAGCGCCTGTATGACCTGCCGGACCGCGTGTTACCGGATCACAGCCACCTGCCGGCGCTGCCGGCCGCAGACGCACATCGCCGGTTGCTTGCTGATGCCGCGCGTGCGCTCGGCGTGGCAACGAGCAATGACCTTGCGGACTACTTCCGGCTGTCCCCACGCCTCGCCGCGCCGAGAATCGACGAGCTGGTCGACGCCGGCGAGCTCATCCCGGTCGAGGTTGAGGGCTGGAAGCGACAGGCCTACCTGTCACGGCATGCCCGTTCCCCACGCCGCATCGGCGGCTCAGGTGTACTGTCGCCGTTCGATCCGGTCGCCTGGTATCGACCACGTGCGCTCAGGCTGTTCGACTTTCACTACCGGCTGGAAATCTACGTGCCGGCGGCAAAGCGCCAGTGGGGCTACTACGTTTTGCCGTTCCGGGTAGGCGATCAAATAGTTGGTCGCCTGGATCTCAAGGCCGACCGCAAGTCGAGCGCGCTGCTCGTCAGGCGAACCTACGTAGAACACGGTCATGAAGTAGCCGACGTCATCGAGCGCATGGCCAACGAGCTCGAGGGACTGATGACCTGGCTGGGACTCGAACACATCGTCGTGACACGGCACAATGCGGGATCCCGCGCGTTGGCGGCCGCTGTTCGGCACGCGAACCCGTAGGCAAAGGCAAACAGGAGATCCCATGCCAGGAAGCATCGCCCTGACCATCCAGCCCAAGACCCGCGATCTCGGCGAGTTCTCGGTACGGCGCGCCCTGCCGGACCGGCAGCAGCAGCGCATTGGCCCGTTCATCTTCTTCGATCACATGGGACCGGCTGACTTTCCGCCCGGCAGTGCAGTCAACGTTCGCTCCCATCCGCATATCGGCCTCGCAACCGTCACCTACCTGTTCGCAGGCGAGATCCTGCACCGCGACAGTCTCGGCTACGTCCAGCCTATCCAGCCTGGTGCCGTCAACTGGATGACGGCTGGCCGCGGCATCGTGCACTCGGAGAAAGTCACCGACGAGGTTCTCGAGAGCGGCCAGTTCCTGCACGGCATCCAGACCTGGATGGCTCTGCCGGTCGAACGTGAGGACATTGACCCTCGCTTCGAACACTACCCGGCCGAGCACATCCCGCGCCTCGTGCGCGAAGGGGCACGCATCACGGTCATCATTGGCCGCGCCTTCGGCGCTGAATCGCCCGTCGCGACCGAGAGCGAAACACTGTATCTCGAAGTGATGCTCGATGCCGGCGCCTCCCTCGAGCTCCCGGAGACCGAAGAGCTTGGCGTTTACGTTGTCGACGGTAGCGTTGTTATCGACGGCGATACCTATGCAGCGGGGACGATGCTCATTGCCGAGCGCAACGCCGTGTTGGCGCTCACGACCGATACCAGCGCGCATATCATGGTATGCGGCGGCGCCGCGCTGCCGGGCGAGCGCTATATCGAATGGAACTTCGTCAGCAGCTCGCCCGACAAGATCGAGCAGGCCAAGCTGGACTGGGTCAGCAAGCGCTTCGATGCCGTACCCGGCGAGGACGACTTCATTCCCTTGCCCGGGACCTGACGACACCATCGATGGTCGTAGTGTCCCGCCTCGCGCTGCTCGCCGTCGCTGCCTCCGCGCTTGCCCTGGCGGGCTGCGCGACAACGCCGGAACCGCAGCTCACGCCCGGCTCGGCGACGCCTCCGGCGGACCTCGACCTGTCCGGCGAATGGATCTTGAGGAACGCGGACACCGATGAGCTCTCCCTGTTCTCGGCGCAAAGTGCTATTGGTGCCCGCAACCAGCGAATGCTGAGTCGCCGCGCCGCTGCCGGGCGCGCGACGCAATCAGGCGCGAGGCGAGGAGGCGACCAGCGACCGGCACTTGCGCAGGTGTTCCTGGAGACGGGGACACGCGTCAAGCTCACACAGACGGATACGGGCCTGTTTATCAGCTACGACCGCTCAATCGTCGAGGAGTACCGCTTCGGCGAACACAGGCTTGCCTCGGTGGGCCCCGTACTCGCCGAGCGAGCGTCGGGCTGGGACGGCGACAGCTATGTCGTCGAGACGCTGGATGAAGACAATGTGCTCTTGCGTGAGCGCTGGCAACTCGTCGCAGGCGGGCAGGTGCTCGAACGCACGGTCGAGTTCATTGAGAAGGAAGAGGTGGCCTACGCCGTCACCCAGGTCTTCGATCGCCGTCGCTGATTGCAGGCCTAGGTTCCCGATTCGTCAATCGGCTGGTAGCTGACGAGTCGTGCTCGCATCTGCAGCTTGCCCTTACGGTGTCGTTCCACCACAACCGGCAGGTAGCCGAGCTCCTTCGCACACCACAGCGTCGTTGCTCTCGATGATCCCTCGGCCTGGTGGCGAATGCCGATCGCATCGAATTCCCCGTAACCCGTCGCAATGCGCTGCGTGCCCAGGGTAGTAATGCTGAGTTCCTTGAGCTCGTCGACATCGAAGAGGATGTAGTCGGCATCGGGGCCCGAGCGCATCAGGTCGTTCATAAGCTCGTACTGTATCGACACTCCGTCGTGCGCAACCGCGTCGAGTGTCTGGTCGATGGCCTGCGGCGAGTCATCGTCCCGTGTCTGGAACGTACCCGTGACCTGTCCGGTCTCCCAGTCGAATTCGACGTCGGCGCGGAGGCGGGTGCTCGATATTTCGTCATTGGCGCTGTAGCGAACCGGCAATAGCCGGTCAGCCTGCGGCCGGAACTCCGACTCGGCGAAGATCTCGCCGCCAACCAGCGCGCCGGCAATGCCGGTCGGTTCGATCAGATGCGTTGCGAGATAGCCGTCGCCCTTGCGTTTGACCTCGGTTGTCATGCGGCCGCTCACGATACTGACCTTGACCTTGTATTCCGCACGATGCGGCGTCAGCGAAGGCTCGGCGACGGCCGCCGTGGCAACCAGGGTTGCGAGTGTCGCGATCCAGAAAAGCAGTCGCTGCATTCGTAGGGTTCCTCGTGCGCTACAGGGTGGCCAGGGTGTCGAGTCTGGCACACCAGACCTGACTCTGGCCTGAACGTTCGGGCCAATCGAGCGGAATCGCGCACAGTATGCCTCGGGCGCCTGCCAATGTAGACTTCCTGCCACCTTACGGCGACAGACCGCCGTGCCCGCAGGCAACGACAGGCCCCGCAATGAAGCGCTACGACACTTTGACTGAACTGCTCCGCGAGGCTCGCGAGCGCGATCGCACGATTCGGTTCATCGATGGCGAAAACGACGAGGCCACGCTCGGTTTCAGCGAGCTCTGGGACCAGGCCAGCGCGCTGCTCGGCGCATTGCAGGCCAAGGGGATGCAGGCAGGCGACGAGCTGGTCATTTTCAGCAAGTCCAACAAGAGCTTCGTCATAGCTTTCTGGGCTGCCATTCTCGGCGGGATCGTTCCCGTGCCGGTTGCCGTGGGAATCAGTGACGAGCACCGCTTCAAGCTGTTCCGTATCCTCACGCAGCTCGAGCACGGCACGTTGTTCACTGAGCTTGGCCTGCTTGAACGGCTGATCGAGTTTGCAGAGCTCGAGGGGCTTGACGATGTTCGCCGCCTGCTCGACGAAAAGAGCGTACTGATGACCGATGTCGAACCCGGTGCGGCCGGCACAATTCACGCTCAGAAGCCGGACGACGTTGCGTTTATCCAGTACTCATCGGGCTCGACCAGCGACCCCAAGGGCGTCTGTCTCAGCCATTTCAACCTCTGCACCAATATCCGCGCCATCGTCGAGGCCACGCGCTGGAACGAGGACGAGCGGTCGCTGTCGTGGATGCCGTTGACCCACGACATGGGGCTGATCGGTTTTCACCTGAGCGTCATGGCGGCAGGCATGGACCACGCGGTCATGGATACGAACCTGTTCGTGCGTCGTCCGCTCCTGTGGATGATCAAGGCGAGTGAGCTCAAGGCCACGCAGCTTTGTTCACCAAACTTCGGCTACAAACATTTCCTCAAGCTGTTCGAGCGCAAGGGTCTGCCCGACGGTACCGATCTTTCCTCCGTCAAGGTCGTCATGAACGGTGCCGAGCCAATCTCCTGGGATCTTTGCGAAGCGTTCCTTGATGCGCTCGAACCCTTCGGGCTGCACCGCAACGCAATGTACCCGGTCTACGGGCTCGCAGAGGCAACCGTCGGTGTCTCGCTGGGTGATCCAGGCGCGCCATACTCGCGCATTACGGTGGATCGTCACGGGCTCGCCATTGGCGACGCCTACGAGGCGCTGTCTCCCGACTCTCCCGACGCCGTATCCTTCGTCAAGGTGGGTAATGCAATTCGCGACGTCGACATCCGCATCGTCGACGACAACGATGCGCCGGTCGAGGACCTGCACATCGGCCACATTCAGCTCCGCGGCGGCAGCGTCACCGAGCGCATCTACGGGGATGCCGAGGCAACCCGCGCGCTGTTCACCGATGACGGCTGGCTCCGGACCGGCGACTGCGGGCTGTTCGTGGACGACGAACTCGTCATTACCGGCCGGCAGAAAGACATCATCATCGTCAACGGCCAGAACTACTACCCGCACGATATCGAGGAGATTGCCGCCGGCGTCGACGAGCTCGACCTCGGCAAGGTCGTCGTGGCGGGCGCAACGCCGGCCGGCGCGCAAACGGAGGAGCTGTTGGTCTTTATTCTCTATCGGCAGGATATCGAGTCTTTTCGCGAGCTCGCTGAGCGCGTCCGCATGACAATCGGCGAGCACGCCGGCCTCGAAGTCGACCATGTTATCCCGGTTCCGAGAATTCCAAAGACGACCAGCGGCAAGGTGCAAAGAGCCCATCTGCTGCGCGACTATCTCAACGGTGAGTACGGCGAGGTCGTCGAGGCCATGGCGCCAGCCAGCCCTGCCGTCGAAGAGGCCGCGGACGCCGACCCGCTGGTTGCCGAGCTCATGGCGATTACCCGCGAGTTTTCGAAGGAACGGCAGATCGGCCCGGACGAGAACCTGTTCGAGGCGGGCTTGAGTTCGCTCACGCTGACCGAGATTGTGCTTGCCGTCGACGAGCGCTATCCCGGCAAGCTGGATATTGCCGATCTATTCGATGTGCCCACCATTCGCGAGGTCGCCGAGTTTTTGCGCAGTAAATCGTAATGACCTGAAGAAAGCTCAATAAAATAATGAAAAGACTAGTAATTTCTTCTCTATTCTTACTCACGACTGCAATCGCATACGGCGATAGCCTCGACGCCGAGGCGCTCAGGACACAGGTCGACGACTACCGGCAGCCGGCGCTCGATTTCTTTCGCGAGTTCCTGTCCTACCCGAACGATGCACGCAAGCCCGACGACATCGAGCGGCTGAACGTCTGGCTCGAGGCCGAGTTCGCCAAGCGCGGCTTCAGGACCGAGCGCCTGCCTACGGCGGGCAGCGACAGCCTCTACGCCGTGCGGGAGATCGCGGACGCGAAGCGGACAGTGCTCATTTACCTGCAGGCCGACGGCCAGCCCGTGGACCCGTCGGCGTGGCAACAGCCCGACCCGTTTGTCCCGGTGCTGAAGCGACCGGACGGGAAGGGCGGTTTCGAAATCATTCCCTGGGAGACGCCGGACTACGATTCGGACTGGCGCGTATTTGCGCGCTCGGCGTCGGACTCGAAGGGCCCCATGGCGCAGTTCCTGCTCGCTATCGAACTCCTGGACGCGGCCGGCTGGTCGCAGGACTACACCCTCAAGGTGCTGATCGACACCGAGGAGGAGCTGGGTTCGCCACACCTCGCGGACGCCGTCGTCGCCAACGCGGACCTGCTCGCCGCCGATTTCCTTTTGATATTCGATGGCCCGCCACACGCATCGAATCGTCCCACGGTGAGCTTCGGGGCGCGCGGGATGGTCTCGCTGACGTTAACCACCTACGGCCCCAAGCGGGCGCAACACAGCGGCCACTACGGTAATTTCATGCCCAACCCGGCACTCGGCCTTGCCCAGCTGCTCGCGTCGATGAAGGACGACAATGGACGCGTCGTGATTGATGGCTTTTACGACGGTATCGAGATTGACGCGGCAACGCGCGCTGTCCTCGAGGCGGTGCCGGACGACGAGGACGCCATCTTGGAGAGCGTGGGTCTGGCTCGCCGTGACGAGGTGGCGCCAAGCCTGCAGGAGGCCCTGCAATACCCGTCATTGAACATTCGCGGCCTGCGTTCGGCCTGGACGGGTGACCAGGTCCGCACAATAATCCCGCCGACGGCTGTTGCCGAGATCGACATACGGCTCGTCAAGGAGTCTGACTGGCAGCGCCTCGTCGGGCTCGTCGAAGCGCATATCGAAGCCCGGGGCTACTTCGTCATCGACCGGCCGCCCACGGACGCCGAGCGGCTCGAGCACCCGCGGATTGCAACGCTGGTGCATGACTTCAGCTATAACGCTTTTCGATCGCCCTACGATTCACCCGCCGGGAGCATGGCCCGGGCAGCGCTGACCGAACTGTACGATGAGCCGCCCGTGCTCATCCGTACGATGGGCGGCTCGGTGCCGATCAGCCCGATCGTCGATGCGCTGGGCATCCCCGCGGCGACCGTGCCGACCGTCAATATCGACAACAATCAGCACAGCCCGAACGAGAACCTTCGCCTCGGCAGCTTCTATGACGGCATTGTGCGGCTGATGGCCGTATTGGCCCAGACGCCGCCCTGATCTGACATAACGCGCCGAATTCGGCGTTTTCCCGCATTTTTCATGTGATCTGGTTCACATTTTGACCCCAGGCGACGCCCTATACTGGCTTTCAAGGGATGTCGCCAAACGGCGACAGTACGACCGCACCAGGCTGAGCAGGAATAGTGCACATGGATAAGGACATCGACGATCTGCCACTCTCGCAGTCAAACGTTTCGCTGAGACTCTCCGAGATCCAGCAGCGTTGTTCGGAGCTTCTCGAGTCACCCGACACGCTCGAGCTGACGCTCGAAGAGCCGATCGAGATCGAAGAAACGGGCAATCCGTACGACCAGGGCTGACGTCCTAGGCGCCCTGTCGGGCGTGCAGCCTTCGGATCACGACGAGGCGCCATATCCACAGGCCCGCGACGATTGCACCGGCAATCAGGAGCGAGAGGCGGGGCTCCGAAAGGGCGAAGAAATCGTACACACCGTGCAGGAAGGCGCTGCCCGCGAGGCTCCACGACGCGGCTAGGGCCACGGAACGCCCCGTCAGGTGGGCGTGCCCAACCGCGTAGCCCCAGATTGACGCGAATACGATGTGCACAACCGGACTCGCAAACCCGCGCATGATCGCTTCCGCAGGTGTCAGGAAGTCAACGTAGATCGTGTTCTCGATAGCCGCGAACCCAAGTCCGATGAAAGAGGCGTAGGTGATCCCGTCCATGTCATCGTCAAAGGCCTGGAACCGCAGGGCCACGACGACGAACGGCAGGAACTTGGCGATTTCCTCAATCGGGCCGATAAACAACACGGCGTACCAGAACAAGGCCTGTGGATCGCTCGCTGCCAGCGCCACCGCGTCCTGACGGAGCCCCAGCGGATCGAGGCCGGCGTACATGGCTTTGCCGAGCCACGCGGCCGCCACCCCGAGCGCGAAGCACAGGGCAAGATTGCCGGGCGGTTCCGGCAGGTGACGGTCTTTGTGCCAGTGATACGCGGCCCAGAAGAGTACGGGCAACAGAATCGGCAGCGTCAGCAGTCCCTCGAGCATAGGCGGATTATCCCTGGCGGAGCGAAAAGGGTCGCCGCGGTGCCTCACACTCTAAGGTACCGGGCGCCGCCGAAACAAAAGGCCAGACGCCTTCCGGCGCCTGGCCTCCAGGGTTCCGCGAGGGGGTAGGGCTCAGCCCGCGTTCCGGAGGGCCGCAATACGCTCGCTGATCGGCGGGTGGCTCATGAACAGCCGCTTGATGCCCTGGCCGTTCTTGCCCGATATCCCCATTGCCTCGATCTGCTCCGGCAGCTGCTCCTTGTCGGTGGCCATGTTGTCGAGCCGGGCGAGGGCATTGATCATGCTCTCCCGGCTGGCAAGACTTGCGCCGCCGGCGTCCGCGCGGAACTCACGCTGGCGCGAGAACCACATGACGATCGTGCTGGCGAGGATACCGAAGATGATCTGTGCCGCGATCGATGAGAGGAAGTAGCCGGGGCCGTAGCTGCCTTCGTTGCGGAGCAGCACCTTGTCAACGAAGTGACCGACGAGGCGCGACAAAAAGATCACGAAGGTATTCACGACGCCCTGGATCAGCGCCAGCGTCACCATGTCACCGTTGGCGACGTGAGTGACCTCGTGCGCGAGTACGGCCTCAACCTCGTCCTGCTTCATGCCGCGTAGCAGGCCGGTGCTGACGGCGACCAGCGCGTTGTTGCGGTTCCAGCCGGTCGCAAAGGCATTCGGTTGCGGTGAGTCGTAGACGGCTACCTCGGGCATGCCAATACCGGCCTGCTGGGCCTGGCGCTGCACGGTGCTCACGAGCCAGGACTCGGTCGCGTTGGAAGGCTGCTCGATGACCTTCGCCCCCGTCGACATCTTCGCGGCGAACTTCGAGATGAAGAGTGAAATGAACGAACCAGCAAAGCCGATAACGGCCGACAGGACCAGGAGTCCCTGCACGTTCAGGCTGCTGCCGGTACCACGCAGGACCTCTTCGAGGCCTAGCAGCTGGATCGCCACGCTCAGCACGGCCAGCACGGCTATGTTGGTGCCGATAAACAGCGCGATTCGTTTGAACATCAATGTCTCCGGAAGTTACACGGGAATGAAAGAGAAATGGGCGAAACTCGGGCTATTTCAAGCGCTCGCCGTGCCGCAAACACGCTCCGTCTGCACGACAAGACCTAGGTTTTCTCTCGGCAGCACGCTCAGCGTCACCGGCAGAAACAGTTTGTTACGGTTTACGACGTGGCTGCGCGCTTCGATCGAAAGCGAGGCCGCCAAATCGCGAGCAATACGTTGAGACCGGCCAGCGTCAAAAGCACCCAAAGGGCGGCGGGACGGTCCATGACGGCAGCCTGCAATGCCTCTTCACCGAGTTCGCCGTCCATGGCCTTGCGTGCGGCTTCGACGGCACGTCGCGAGGGACCGTCGACAGTGGCGAGCAGAGACTCGAAAATCAGGAACCCGGCGGCCAGTTTCAGCCACACCCACAGCGCGTTCTGAAACGGGAAATGGACGGCCATCGACAGCACCCCGGAAAGAAACACGACAGCCATGGAGGGCAGTACGAGGCTGTGCGAAATGGCGTAAAGCCCTTCGCGCAGATTGAGGTACTCGGTGCTGACAGCGGGCTCCGGACCGAGGCTCAACAGGATCAGGAAGGCCGCCAGGCCACCTGCAAGCCCTGTCGAGCCGATCGTGTGCAGTACTTTCAGTGTTTTTCGAGCGTCCATCACGTCTCGTTACCCCGGCAACGATATGCGCACCTTAAGGCCGGCATCGCCGGCGTCCCGGCTGCCCGTATTGGTCAGCGACAGCCGACCGCCATGGGCCTCGATGATCTCGCGGCAAAGCGGCAGCCCGAGGCCGGTTCCGGTCTTCTTGGTGGAGTAAAACGGCAGCAGGGCACTTTGCAAGACGTCGTCGCTGACGCCGCCGCCCCTGTCCGAAACGGTAAAGACCGTTTCTGTGCCGTTCCGTTCCACGCCGAGCCTGACAGCGTCAGCGGGTGACCCGGATTCGTAGGCGTTCTTGAGCAGATTGATCAGCACCTGTTCGAACTGGGCCGGATCAACCTTGCAGTCGAGTGACGGCACTTCGCCGTTGAGCTCGAAGGGCACGGTGTCACGCAGCGTCTCGAGAAACGCCGGCCAGTCGACGGCCTGCGGTCGCGGCGCTGGCAGCCGGGCAAACTGGGCGTAGGAGCCGATAAAGTCTTTCAGATGCCCCGAACGGTCTTCGATCGTCGTGAAGATGCGATCCAGCTGCTCGTCGTGACCGGAACGCGCCAGCAGGGTCTTGCCGGAGTGCGCGAGCGACGAGATCGGCGCCAGCGAATTGTTGAGTTCATGGCTGATCAGCCGAATGACCTTTTTCCAGGTGGCAACTTCCTGCCGGCTGAGCTCCTGCGTCAGCTGTTTGAAGAGGAACAGGCGATGCGGCTGGGCGTTGAGCGTGAAGGCGTCCGACGACAGGTGCCAGGTCTCCGGATTGTCGGTCTCGACCGTGAAGAGACCGGGCCTTTGGGCATCGACCGCTTCGGCGAATGCGCCCGGCATCTCTGTGAGGAGCACCTCGAAGTCGAAACCGTTGATTGGTCTGCCGCTCCGAAAGAGCTGCCGGGCGGCGGCGTTGGAGTAAACGATGGCGCCACCCGCGTTGACGAGCACGAGCGCGAGATCGGTCGTCTGGATGACGGTGTCGAGCAGCAGTTCGCGTTGGTAAAGCGTCTGCCGTTCGGTGCGCAGCGCGTCGCCGAGCTCGTTGTGCGCGCTGATCAGTCGCGCAAGGTCCGGGTTGCCCTTGTCGGCAATACTGACGCTGAAATCACTGTCGCGCAGGCTGTCGATGCCGTCGCGCACGGCGCGAATGAGCCGCCGATCCTCGGCGAGGATGCGATCGACGCCCAGCCAAAGAAGTGGAAGGGCCACGAGCAGGGCAACGGTCCATCCGAGCCACCACGGCTCGAGTGCCCGACTGGCGAACGCGCCGGCCAGCGCAACCAGCGCCATGAGCAGCGAGACCAGCAGTGCTACTCGCCCGGATGTCGAGAAAAGACGTGTCACCAAGAGGCCCGAAACCGCAGCGCCAAACGCACAGTGTAGCGACGCTACGCTATTTCTGGATACCGAATTTGTCCATCCGCCGATAAAGCGCCTGGCGGCTCATGCCGAGTTCACGGGCGGCCCGTGCCACGACGCCGTGAGCCCTGGTCAGGGCGTCCATGATCTCGTCGGCGTCGGGTTCCGTCGGACGAGCACGTTTTGCCGTCTGCGGAATCTCCTCGATGCCGAGATCTGCCGTCGAGATCGACTCGGAGCGCGCAAGCAGCGCCGCGCGGCGAATACTGTTCTCGAGTTCGCGCACGTTGCCGGACCACGGATGAGCGACGAGCGCTGCCTCGGCATCCGGATCGAACGCATAGCCATTCTCGAGGAAGTGATACGCCAGGGGCAGGATGTCCTCTTGCCGCTCCCTGAGCGGCGGCACCGAGAGTTCGATGACGTTCAGGCGGTAGAACAGGTCCTCACGAAAGCGTCCGTCGGCAACGGCTGCCGGCAGGTCCGCATTGGTTGCGCTGACGATGCGCACGTTCGCCGTTCGCGTCTGGCTGCTGCCGAGGCGCTCATATTCCCCGGTTTGCAGCACTCGCAGCAGTTTGGCCTGGCCGTCGAGCCCGAGGTTGCCGATCTCATCGAGGAACAGGGTGCCGCCATTGGCCGCCTCGAAGCGCCCCTCACGGGCGCGGTTCGCGCCCGTGTACGCACCGGCCTCCGCGCCGAACAGTTCCGCCTCTATGAGGTCGCGCGGCAGCGCGCCGACATTGACCTTGACGAACGGGCCGCCGGCCACCGCGGAGTTGGCATGGATGATATCGGCAAGCTTCTCCTTGCCCGCGCCGTTGGGGCCCGTGATGAGCACCGGGACGTCTGACGGCGCGACACGGGTGGCGACACCGACGAGTTCACGCATGGCCGGGCTTTCGAAGACCGTGCCGCAGAGTTCGAAGCGTGCTTCCAGGCGCTCGCGCTCGCTGCGTCGGGTCTCGAGCGCTTCACGGCCGTGGCGTGTGGCCTCACCCAACTCGAGCAGGTTACGCGCCGTTGCGATGAGCTTGTCGTCATCCCACGGCTTGGCAAGATAGTCGGCGGCCCCGGCACGCACGAGGTACACGGCGGTTTCGAGATGGGTCCACGCCGTCAACAGGATGACAGGCAGGTCGGGATGCCGGCGGCGAATCTCATGAAAGAGGGCAACGCCTTCTTTCCCCGACGTCGTGTCCTCGGTGAAGTTCATGTCCTGCACGACGAGTCCAACGTCGTGGCTCTCGAGTTTTGCCAGCCCGTCCTCGACCGTTGCGGCGCTGATGCACGGCAGGTCGTGGACGGAGAACAGGACCGACAGCGCGGTCCTGACCCCTTCGTTATCGTCGATGACGAGGACGAGTTCGCTCATACCGTCCTGGTGGCAATGGCGGGCGATACCTTGGACGCGCGGCGAGCAGGCTCGGCGACGGCCAGGAAGCCGAGTACCCAAAGCGCAAGCATGCCGGCGACCAGGAATACGTAGTCGAGTTTCTCGGTATCAAAGGCTGACGCCAGGGAGTAGTTGATCGCAATCGTCAGAACGGTGCCGATTGCAATGCCGATTGTCGTCATGAGCCAGTTTTCAGTGAGGAAGTAACGAATGATATCGCGTTTGCGTGCGCCAATAGCCCGACGCGTACCGATTTGCTTGGTGCGCTGACGTACCGTGAAGCTGGCGAGCCCGACAATGCCGAGCCCCGTTATGACCAGGAGCATCACCAAAGCCACGCCAAGCACGGTCGCAATGGCGCGATCGCCCTCGTAGACACGACCGACCCGCTCGTTCATTGGCTCGACGTTGCGAACGATCCGTTCGCGGTTTGCGCTCGCAAGGGTTTCCTCGATCAGCGGAACCAGCGCATCACGCTGGCCGGGCTCGGCACGAATGATGTAACGCGTGGCCGGGCCGTCGGTACGCTGCGGAAACAGGATCACGTTGCCGACGTTGCTCCAGCCGGGCCAGGAACCGAACATGTGCTCGATGACGCCGACGATCTCGGCGCTATCGCCAATACCATCGTACAGGCGCTTGCCGACGGCAGGCTCACCGTCAAACAACTTGTCGGCAAGTGCGCGGGTAATGATCGCCTTTTCGTTGAGGCGATTGCTGTCCACTCCGGCGCGAACGACTTCTATATCGGTGAACGCACGCCCGGACTCGAGCGTTACGCCCAGCGAATCGAGGATCTGCTCGTCCACGTTGTAGTAATTGCCATTGGCGCTCGGTGCGTCGTCGTCAAGGCTCGCGGCGAAGCCTGACGAGCTCCCGGAACCGCTGAGTGGCAGCGAACTCGATGAACTGGCCGAACGAACGCCGGGAAGGGCGCGCAACAGCCGCAAATCCTCGTCGATCGTCTGGTCGTGGTCGTAATTCGGACCGAAACCGATGCTCTGCGCGTAGATGATGTTGTCCATATCCATGCCGTTCGGACGGCTGATGTGGTCAATACGCATCTTGGCAAGGAACAGGCAGTTCACGACGATGGCGAGCGTCAGTGCGATCTGAAGTGCAACGAGCACCGAGCCCGTGCGATTGCGCCACATGGCGCTCAGGATGGGGCGGATTTCCATGATTCGATACCTATTGGGTTTTCAGGTAGCCGGAAGGCGAAAGGTTGCAGATACGCCAGGTCGGGTAGAGTCCGGCGACGATTGCGGAGCCGACGGCAATGGCCAGCGTCATGAATAACAGCTCGAGGTTGATCGGCTGAATGTACTCGGCATCCGTCAGGATGGTGCGAACACCCGCGAGACCGAGCTGCGCCAGCAACAATCCGAGCACACCACCCGCAAGGCCAATAAGGCCTACCTCGACGAGATGCTGGCGGAATATTGCGGCCTTGCTCGCACCGAGCGCCCGACGCAGTCCGATGACCGGGCCTTTCGCAATGAAGCGAGCGAGGATGAGCCCGACCGTGTTGACCAGGCAGGCCGCAAGAAACAGGAGGGACACGCTCATGACCACCATGACCTCGTCCGATGTGACATCCTGCACTTCCATCCACTCCGTCACCGTGCTGAGCCGATTATTCATCGGACGTTCGAAGCGCCCGAGCGCCTTCTGTTCGCCGACATAGGCATCAAGCCAGGCCTGGTACTCGGACTTGTCGGATGCCGAGGACAGTTCAGCCCAGTACTGGATCCAGACGCACTCGCTTTCGAGGAAGCCGAAATAGCCGTCGATCGGCTCCTCTTTCCAGCAGTTGATGTTGCCGGAGACAGCAAGCTCGTCATGTCGCGCGAGCGAAAACGGCATGAACGTCTCCTCGACGTCACCAACCGGACCGTTATTCATGTCGTAGTACTTGACCGCAGGCTGCCAGGTGTCGAGGACGCCGGTAACGCGATACCGGTCGACGCCGAACTGAACCAGTTCACCGACGCTGTCACGGCCCCCGAACAGTTTGTCGTTGATCTCCCTGGACAGCACTACGACGCGCTCACCCGCCGCGTCTGCTTCGCTGCTCCACGCTGAGCCATACAGGAACGGGACCTCGAACAGGGCGAAGAAGTCGCGCGTGGTCATGCGCGACAGGATCTGGAAGGGTGCGATGTCCTCGTTATCGGGAACGACGCTCATACCGGCCTTGAACATGGCGGCCTGGCGCACCGGCACCGGCGACTCGAGCAGTGCTTCCGCGTCGCGGTGCGTCAGCTGCCACGGCGCCTCCCCGGGCTTCGAGTCCCAGTAGGCCTCCTCAGGGTCCCAGCTATCGAGGCGAACCGCGAACAGGTCATCGCTTTTCGTCGGGATCGGATCGTTCGACATGGCGTAGACGAAAGTCATGACCGTCATGCAGGCGCCGACGCCAATGCCAATTGCAGCCACCATCAGGGCGGTCAACAGTGGCTGCTTGCCCAGGCTCATACGTGCGAGTCTCAGGTGGTAAAGAAACACGGCGCTCTCCTCAGGCTACGGGCTGCAGGTCGACGACGGCTTCGGGCTGGCCGACTGCGAACGGCTCGGGACTCGCGATCTGTCCGTCGAGCAGCTGCACGTTCCGATGCGCACGCCGCGCCAGCTCGGGATCGTGAGTCACCATAACGATTGTCGTTCCGCTGGCATTAATGGACTCGAGCAGGTCCATGACCTGGCGCGCCATCAGCGAGTCGAGGTTGCCCGTCGGCTCGTCCGCGAGCAGGAACACCGGATCGCCGGCGAGCGCGCGCGCAATAGCCGCACGCTGCTGCTGGCCGCCCGATAGCTGAGACGGCAAGTGCTTCATCCGCGCCGCCAGTCCCACCTGTTCGAGGGCGCGCTCGATGCGCTCGCGGCGTTCGGCACCCTTGAACCCGCGATAGCGGAGCGGTACGTCAACGTTGTCGAAAATGTTCAGATCCGGAATTAGATTGAAGCTCTGGAAAATGAAACCGATTTTCTCGTTGCGGATCCGCGAGCGCTGGTTGTCGTTGAGCCCGCTGACGTCCTGACCATCGAGCCGGTAGCTGCCGCTCGTGGCGTTCTCCAGGAGACCGGCAATGTTCAGGAAGGTCGTCTTGCCGGAGCCTGATGGCCCGGTTACGGCGACGAACTCGCCGGCGTCGACGCCAAGGCTCAGTCCCCTGAGTGCATGAGTCTCGACAAGGTCGGTGCGATAGACGCGGCTTACGTCGTTCATCTCGAGCATACTGGTGTCCTCGTTGGTAGTGGTCCGGGCTTAGTCGCGCAGCAGGACGCGTTCGGCGCCCCGGAAGCGATCGATTTCTGACACGATGACTACATCGCCTTCGGCGAGGCCATCGAGAATCTCTATGTGGTTGACGCTGGTCGAGCCCGTCTGGATCGCGGTCTTCTCGGCAATGTCGCCGTTGACCCGATAGACGAGGCGACCGGCGCCGGTGTCGTAGAAGGGGCCGCGCTCAACGACAAGCGTGTCGTCCTTGGTCTCGAGCACGATGCGCGCCGACAGCCGCTGGTTTTGACGCAGCCCGGCGGGCTGCTCACCCTCGAAGCGAGCCCTCGCGCTGACGTTGCCGTTGACGACCTCAGGCGATACTGAGACGAGTTCTGCGGGGATTTCCTCGCCGGCAAAGCGCACGATGACAGGCGAGCCGAGGACGAGATCGTCGGCGTAGGTGTCGGCAACTGACAGGTCCACTTCGAGTGCTGACAGGTCGACGATCGTGGCTATTGCTGCATTTGCCGGAATGACCTGGCGGCGTTCCACGGCAAGGTCGCCGACGATACCGTCGACCGGTGCCCGCAGCTCGAGTTCGTCGACACGACGCTCGAGATTCGCCACGGTGAGGCGTTGCCGATCGCGTTCTAGCTTGAGGGTTTCAAGATCGAAACGCAGGCTTTCGATGTTGAGCTTCGACTCGTCCGTCGCGTGCCGGAGCGCGACGCGGGTACGTTCAACCTCATCCTGCGCCTTCTCCAAGTCCTGCAGGCTGATGACCTGGTAGTCCCAGGACTGCTCGGCGCGGCGAAGTTCGCGCTCCGCCGCCGTAAGCTCGATCTGCGCGAGATCGACCACCTGCCGCGCTTCGAGGATGTTGCGCCGGTTCTCAATCTCCTGCCGCCGCAGGTTCGTCTCCAGGCTGTCGAGCGTGGCGCGCTCGCGTTCGAGTTCGTTGGTCAGCTCGGGGCTGTCGACCGTGGCAATGAGGTCGCCTTCGCTCACGGTATCGCCTGCGTTGACGTGCAGCTGTACCGTGCCCGGGGTGGCGGCATACACGGTGGGGGCAACAGCCGCGACCACGACGCCCTGCGTTGAGACGTCGCGAATGAAGGCCTGCCGGCTCACCTCCGAGAAGCGAAGCTGTGCACGGTTGGCGCTGCGATCAGAGCTGAGCCAGTCGAGCGCGGCCGGCAGCAGTAGCGCCGCGGCGGCAGTGATGGCGACTGCTGCAATGATCCACGGGCCATATCGTCGCGAGCGCTTGACCTCGATAGCCACATCCTGGCTCGAGGTGCCGCGAATGGCTGAGACCGTGCGGTCGTCACGGGGCTGGTTGGCAGCAGCGCCGCTAGACATTTACCTGGCTCGCGGCAAGCGTGGACTCGCAGGGTGACGTGCCGCCCTTGAGCAGGAGACCGACGACACGCTGGACCGTGTCGAACGTGGCTTCGATCTGCGGCGTCAATGGCTGCCACTGCTCACCCAGAACTGAAATGCCGATGTAATCGAGCCAGAGCGCTGCGGCTACGCCAGCATCGAGTAGTTCACCGCCAATGCAAAATGTATCGCTGAAACAGGTCATCCGGGTTGCCTCGCTAGGTGTCAGTAACGAGGTTTGCAGGAAGCATGCCAGCTTCGTTTCGAGGCTAAGCTATTGATTTACAGTCATGTAACCGGGCTTATTCGGTGTCCGAAGTGTCCGTTCGTTGCGACCGCGGACACCCGGACGCTGTCTGCCGCAGGGTTTAAACGCCAGACGACACAATTCACCACAATCACCGCGCACCGCTGACACCTCTGCAGCCTACAACAGGGTCAGACCATCCAAGGGAGCAAGGGCATGCGGCAAAGCACTGGACATCACTGGGCGCGCTGGCGCGCATTTTTCGAGGCACGCGCGAATCGATCGTTGCCCGAACTGGACTGCGACACCGACTACAGGAATATTCCCGCCAGCGTTGCTCAGTCGCTGGCAATCTTCCAACTCGGCGAGTCAGGCGGCGGCACCGTCATCGAGCAGGCGCGGGACTCCCGCCTTGCGGACGTCGATGACGACTATGCTGAGGCCGTGCGGCTGTTCGTCGACGAGGAGCATCGCCATGCGAACGTCCTAGCCATGTGCGTGCGAGCACTGGGCGGGGAGCTCCTGTCCCGCAACTGGACGGCGGATTTGTTCGTTTGGGGGCGGCGACTGATGGGGCTGAGGCTCAAGGTCGTGGTCCTGCTGGCCGCGGAAGTCGTGGGGATTTGCTACTACCAGGCGATTGCGTCACGCCTCACGCCCGGGCCGCTACGCTCGTGGCTATTCGAGATCGTCGACGATGAGCGCGCTCACCTCGAGTTTCACTGCGCCTTCCTCAGGCGCCAGGCCAGTTCACCCCTCGCTCGCAAGATCTTCGTCGTAACCTGGCGCAGCGTGATCACGGCGGCGGCGGTCGTCGTCATGGTCGACCATCGCCGCACGATTCGTGATCTCGAGCTGGGATTTCGGACGACCTGGGAGCGCTGGATGGCCATAGCGCGCCTCGCCGAGAAGCTGGTGGTCGACAACGTCGTCACCGACGAGATACATGACTCCATCCGCGAGCGAGAGGTTGCCTGAGACAGCTGGCATAGCGCGGGCGGCCTAGTCAATATCGAGCGGGGAGGGAGGCTTAGGATCCGCCGAATCCTCCAGGCGATCTACCTCGTCGGATTTCGCGAGCTTGTCGCCGTTCAAGCGCTCGAACCGGCTGCGGTAGCCATCGGCAGCGCCGGACTTGCGGTAACGCATATCGAGCCCCGGGTAGTGCGCGGTCTCACCATCCGGATGACGAGTACCGACTTCGAGCAGGCGGACGGTCTCCTTGGAGCGGTTCTCGAAGCTGTGACCGACCGCCACGCCGGCTTTGAAGGTGGCAGAGTCGCCGGGGCCGAGCACGTACTCTTCAGCGCCCTCGATCATGACGACCTCGCCCTCTAGGACATAGACGAACTCGTCCTCGTTCTGGTGCCAGTGGCACAGGCTCGACGACGCGCCGGGCTCGAGCTCGACCTCTCCGGCGCCGAACTGCGTAAGTCCGCCAGCATCTGACAGCGTGTACTTCCAGCAGCCCTCGGTACGGGCACGAAGCCGGCCAGGATAGCCCTGTCGATGGTAGCGACTGGCATCACGTTTGCGGATTCTCGGCATGGTGTCTCACCCTCCTGAAGATGCGCTCCATTGTGGCGGGTTTACGCGACGATTGGGCAGGATTCGCATTCCTCGCTAAACATTCCGGGCAGCCTGCCGATACCCCAAGCGATTGGGGGTAGCCGGAGCCAGGAAAGTATGTCGGCGGAAGCACTACAAACTGCAGCCAGTTTCGTCGAGGAACTCGCTGGCGATCTGAACAGGGGTGACCTCGAGCTGCCGATGTTCTCGGGCACGGCCGTGCGTATTCAGCGCGCCTTCCAGGTCGACGAGGTCGACCTCGACGAGATCGTGCGCCTCATCAGCTCCGACCCGGCGATCGCCGCACGGGTCCTCGAACTCGCCAACTCGGCGGCCATACGCGGCGCGAACCAGATCAAGGACCTCCGCCAGGCGGTCATTCGCATGGGCGACAAGCTCGTCCAGAGTTCGGTAATGACATTTGCACTGCGGCAGCTCGAGCGACACACCGAGCTGTCCGACCACTCAAAGGCACGGCTCCGGGGCATCTGGGTCGAGAGCGTCGAACTGGCCGCCCGCTGTCACGTGATCGCCAAGGAATACACGAAGCTCAATGCCAACGAGGCGCTCCTCGCCGGCCTATTGAGCGTCATTGGCCGGCTGTACATCCTGCTGAAATCAGAGGAGCGGCAGCTCACCGACGACGCCGTGCTCGACCAGGTGCTCGCCGACTGGCATCCCGCGATCAGCAAGGCGATCGGCGAGAGCTGGAACATGTCGGACGCGATCGTCACAGCGCTGGAGCTGCAGCTCGAGACAGATCCACCGTTGCAGGAAAACGCCTCGCTCGCCGAAGTCCTGTGCGCCGCCCGCCTGATCCTCGACCAGGGCGGCCCCAACAATACCCTGCCGGTCAGCGACTACCCGCTGCTGCAGCGACTCGGCATCGCCAACCATGGCGACACCTCGGTGACGCTCGAGGAACACGCCGAGGCGCTCAACACGATCAAGCAGAGCCTGATTGCCTGATTCGCCATCCTAGCCGTGCTCGTACACGAATCCGCCATACAGGTACTTGCTGGCCTCGGCGCCCAGGATCAGTGCCTTTTGTCCTGCTTGGAGGCGACCTGAGCGACGGAGTTCGTCGAGACCAACCCAAATGGCCGCCGAGCCCAGGTTTCCGAGGCGACTGGCCGTGACGAAGACCCCGCCGCGGTACGCCGGGAAACGCTCCCGGAACAATGCGTCGATATGCCCATTGGCCTGGTGCGGCAGTATCCAGTCGAAGTCATCCAGGGTGTAGCCGCGCGACCGTATCGCCTCGATGCCGGCGAGGATGAGGGACTCTCCGTGGCGTCGCACCGCTCGCGAATCGTGAAAGAAGTACGGCAAGCCTTTCGGGCATTCCGGGGAGGCCGAGCCTCCACCGCTAATCCCTATGCCGGGCGAACGATCGATACCGATTTGCCCGTAGAACGCATCGACGATGCGGCTGCCGCTTCCCGTGTCTCTGCCGAGGACTATCGCCCCGGCGCCGTCGCCCATCTGCACGTAGTTGATGAGCTGGTCCAGGTCGAGGAACTCGGTAGAAATGTCGAAGAAGGGCGAACCCGTCTCGCTGCCGACGATACCCACAACGTCGCTGTCGTCCTCCGCGATCATTGCCGCTGCGGACGCAAGCGCCGCGGCAAAGCCGGTGCAGGCCTGCCGCAGTTCGGTGTATGGCCCCGGGTAACGCAGTCGCTCGGCGACCCACGCAGTGTTGCTCGGCAGGTGGGTATGCGGCGTCGCCGTGTGGCCAATCAGGAAATTCATTGCCTCGCAGCCGGCCGCCTCGAGGGCGGACTGGCATAGCGAAGGGGCGTCGGCGCCGGCTACGGTGCCGGACAGCGGAACATCGAGATCCCGGGACAGGTGCCGCGAGTCGATGCCGAGCCGACGCGTGATCTTCTTCGCGGTCCTTGCGTGCCGCGCGCCAACGTGACGCTCCAGCGCAGCCAGCAGGCTGTCGTTGTCGACCGCTGGGCCGGGCAGGGCGCTGCCTGTGCCGTGAACGGCCAGTGCAGCCTGTGAGAATCGAACGTTCACGGCTCGTCGGTACGGGTTAACTGAGCGAACAGCCGGTCGCTGTCGACGCCAAGGGTCTCGAAGGAATCCGCAACGAGTGCCAGCACGCCGACGAGCCTTTCATTTACGTAGGCGACGTTCTCGCGCGCCGCCTTGAGGTCTACACCGAGTCCGCGGGCGTACTGTTTGGAAACGGCAACATGCCGGGCTTCATCCACTTTGATATTCGCCGCAAGACGGCGAAGCGCGCTCCGTGGACCGAGGCTGCCGCCTTCAATGTGGTACATGATCTTGCAAACCGCCGTGTCGAGCTGGCCAATCTGTGCGAAGCGAAGGCCGAGTTCATCGACGCGTCCGAGACCTGCGAAGAAGCGCTGCGCGCTGCGCCTCACCTGGTGCTGGTCGTCGGCCGCTGGCAAGTATTCCTGCAGCGCAAGCAGCGCCGCTTCATGTCGGTGTTCATCGCGTTCGATCGTCAGGAGATCCTCGACAGCAGAACGTCGGTCGCGCTGGCGCCTGGCCTCGGCGGCAAACACCTGGATGGCAGATTGCTCGCCGCACAGGAGTACCGTGACGAGCCTGGCCGCCGCCTCGAGCTCGCGCTCGCGCATGCCGGGCCCGACGCGCTCGAGGTCACGCCGCCACGGTGTCGTCCAGTCCGGCGCCGCCTGCAAAAGCCTACGCATCAATACGCCCGAGCAAGGCCGGCAGGCCAATGACATCGACGCCAAGCGCGGTCACGATAATGGCCACCGACAGTGCGCTCATGCTCCAGACCGGCAGGAAGCCGGACAAGAGACCGGCGGAGAGGCCGACAGCCAGGACGAGAGTGGTCGTGACCAGCGCGGGACCGACACTGGCCACGGCGCGTACGGCGGCATCGGCGTTGTGCCGTTGTCGCCACCACGCGGTCAGCAGGAAGACCGTATCGTCGATCACGATGCCGAGGATCATGCCCATGACAGTTGCCGCTCCGAGGCTGATGCGGCCATCCAGTACCGCCCATGCCCCGTAGACCGTCATGACGGGCAAGACATTACACAGGAGACCAACAACGCCGATCGTCCACGACCGCAGCGCGAGGCCAAAGAGCAGCGCCGCGATCAAGAGCCCGGCTGACAGCGCCACGAGCATGCTGCGTATATTGGACTCACCGAGACGCGCGAAAATCAGCGAAGCGCCGCCGATGGTAAGCGCTATATCAGGCAGCAACGGTTCGGCTGCCTCGCGCGCTCGTTGATCGAACAGGACGATACGGCGGGAGTCCACGTGCTCGAGATACACAGCAACGAGCATTGCAGAGCGATCCGCCGCGAGTTCGCGCCGTGCGGTCTCTGCCACCGGGACGTCGCTGAACCTGTCGAGCAAGGACTGTGAACCGCCGGCGGCGCGCACTACGTCGACGTCGAGCAACGAGGATACGCTCCGGACCTCGGGCTGCTTTCGAAGCCAGTCCGTAAAGCTAGCGACGGCACCGAGTGTCGATGTGTTCAGCAGCCCATTGGCGCGTCCGGTATCGAGCTCGTAAAGGATCTCGTTGACGCCGACAAGCTCGCGCTCGGCAGAGCGTGTAGCGGCCGCGAAAGGATGGGATGCCGAGAAATACTCGATGACGCTGTCGCTCACCCGGTTGCCGGTGACCAGTACCGCGGAGGCGCCGGCGGTCATGACAAGCAGGGCTACCACGACGCCGCTGTGCCGAATGGCACGTGCGGCGAGCGCCGCCAGCACTCTGGAGAGGTCTAGCGCGGCGGCGCGTTTCGGGTCCAGCCGTTCCAGCAGACCCGGCAGGATCGTCACGCAGGCAAACCAGGAAGCGGCAACACCAATGGCGACCGTGTAACCAACGACGCGAAGCGGCGGCGAGGGGCTCAGGAGCAGTGCGAGAAAACCAACGACGGTTGTACCGTTCGCGATCGACATCGGCACGACGATCTGCCGTCGAGCCGAGAGGGCGGCCTCCTTGGGGCTTGCCCCGTTGTCGCGGAGGCGTCCGTAGGCCAACACGAGATGCACACAGCCGGCAACGCTGATCGACAGGATCATGATTGGCGCGAAGCTGTTGATGGCTGCAAGCGTCGCACCGAGCCAACCAGCTGAGCCAAATCCGGCAATAGTCGCCAGCACGCCAATGCCGATGGTCGCCAGCACGACTCGGAGGTCGGCAAGCAAGAGGACGAGCAGGACAAGAATCGACACCAGCAACAACGGCATGATGACGCGAAGATCGCTCTTTACGACGTCAACATAAGCCGCGCTGAGGGCCAGTGTGCCCGTGTACGAGGCGCTGAGCCCCGGCTGAACAGTGAACCGGTCAACAATGGCGCGAACCGCCGTACTCAGGGACAGGACGGAGGTCGCGTCATAGGCGGGCAGCGTTGCATCGACGAGCAATGCCGCCGTGCCGGCGTCTTCGCTCAGCAGGAGCCCGAACACCCGGCCGTGTTCGACCAGGGCCGCACGATCCGGGATAAGCTGGCCAGAGGAGGTCTCGACGACGCCCCCGATGTTGAGTTCGCTCGCGGCAATGACGGCGTTGACGTTCGCGAGCTCTCGCAGCGCATCCGATAGCGTCTCAAGGACAAACCAGCGGTCTGGCTCAAGGAAATCCCCGTCGTCACAATGGAGCAGTATCAGCATGGACTCGTCGCGTCCGAACGTCGACTGGATTTGCCGGTGTGCGACCAGCGACGGATCGTTGGCGTCGAAGTAGACGCTGTAGTGACTCGACGTCGTCAGTCGGGATAACCCAAGCGCCAGGAAGACGCCCAGACCCAGGACGGCAAGCGCGATGACCCGCGTCCTGGTCATTGTGCCGGCTTACTCGAAGGATCCGGCGTGAATCTTGTTGTCCCAGTTCGCGTCGGCGCGCTCAATGTGGCCGGGAACGTCCTTTAGCCAGGTCTTGCGAACGCCTAGACTATAGTTGAGGTAGAGGGTGTCTTTCTCGATATGCCAGGCATTCGGATCGGTCGACACCACGAGATTCCTGCTCATCGCGTAGGCGCAGTAACCGCCATACGCCGGTGCGTAGCGAACCGGGTCAGCGTCGAACCGCGCCTTGTTGTCGGCGGACGCGAAGTACCAGGTCTCATCGCTATAGCTCGAGCGAAACTCGGCCACGCCTTTCACCGGTGCGCCCTCGACGTGATAGGCCACCGGGTCGTAGCCACGGATAGCACCATCATCCGTCGAGAACACCGGCGTTTTGAGCGTTGTGCAGGCAGAGACCAGCGCAAGCATGAGTAGGGTCGTCAGCAGGCGAATCCGGTGCATAGGTGGCGCTCCTTCCTGGCAGATCAGCTGCGCTCGGCGAGCGCTCGTGCCCACCTAGACCGTCGCTTATTCCGGATTGTTACCGGTCGACTGCCATTACCGCGGCTCGGCACCGCTATAATGCTCCGCAGGGGGAGTACCAATGCTCGATCGTAAATCCTGGGTCGCGACCCTGCTCGTCGTGCTGACGCTGACTGCATGCGGCGGCGGGTCATCCGGGGGCGGGATACCCGCCGCCGATTCGGGTCCCCTCGAACCTACGGGTTTCGACTACACCGTTCCGGCCGACATCGCGGACGGTTGGGCGGTCGCCGATATGGCGGCTGAAGGGTTCAAGGCGGACCCGATCATCACAATGATGGATCGCATCATTGATCGCAACTACCCGGGCATCGACTCGGTCGCCATTGCTCGCAATAACAAGCTCGTGCTCTATTGGTACGGACCGCGCGAGCTGGACAATTTCGACGACTGGATAGGCAACACCAACCCCGAACGCCACATCCTGCATTCGACGTCCAAGAGCGTGACGTCCGCGCTCGTCGGCATTGCGATCGACAAGGGATACATCGAATCGACCGGGGTCGGATTCTACGACCTGTTCGACTACTCGAGCTACGACAACCCCGATCCTCGTAAGGCAGACATCACCCTCGAGGACGCGCTGACGATGCGGCTCGGCCTGGATTGGGACGAGTGGAGCCTGCCGTACAGTAATCCAGCCAACGACCTCGTTGCGCTCAACACGAATAACGGCGACTGGGCCAAGGCCTTGCTCGACCTGCCGATGGTCTTCGATCCCGGCGTCGTCTTTGTGTACAACACCGCTGCGACCAACGCGATAGGCCAGGCCGTAGAAAACGCTGTTGGCGTCCCGCTCGAGGACTTTGCCAACACAAACCTGTTTTTTCCGATGCAGATCAACGACGCCGAGTGGGCGCGAACGCCAACGGGGCTTCCGGTTGGCGGCAGTGGCTTGTTCTTGAAGACCAGGGACCTGATCAAGTTCGGCCAGCTTTATCTCGATAGCGGGGCCTGGCAGGGCCGGCAGCTCATAAGCCCCGAATGGGTGGCCGATACGGTCGTGCCGCGCGTCGACATCAGCGACTGGGCGACCTACAGTGAAGGCTACGGTTTCCAGTGGTGGCTCGACGAATTCACCTACAAGGGAGCGGCGGTCGAAGCCTGGGTAACGAGTGGCTATGGTGGCCAGTACGTGTTCGTCGTGCCGTCGCTGGACCTCGTCGTTGCGTTTACCGGGCAGAACTACGAGACAGGCGAGAATATCGCCAACCTGTACAAGATGATGCGGTCGCATATTCTTGTTGCGATTGACCGTTCCTAGCACCTGGGCACAGCGCCTCCATCATTCCTGCCAGTTTCTCTGATCTCCTGCCTGTAGAGACCGCGGCCGCAACGGCCACAAGCAGAGCCTGATTGCCTGAGCCCGGGCGGGCGTAGCGTCAACAGGCGAAGCCTGCGCCGGAGGGGGGGCGAGAGCGCGCTGCTTGCGGCGCTGCTCGAGGAGGCAAGCAAGCGCAGGTGCCTGTCGTCGTGGATGTTGACGGACCGCAGCAAGAAGCCAGCACAGGGCTGCTATCAATCGGTAGCGTAGGGCACCGGGCCCCAAGTCAGCGTTTGTATGCGTGGGAGACACGCTATTCCTGATGACCGGTAGTCGTAGCCGCGCGATCAGTTTCGCCTGGAATCGCCATTGTCTGAAACATTCCGTCTGCTCAATCTAGCGAAGAAGCACCTTTACATAATGAAACTAAGCGAATAATCTTAGTCTCTAGAAGAAGAAGAGCCAGTAACCCCCTGTTATTAATGGCCATCTGAGGTGACGACCATGCGCCATCTGCACACCGCTATCGCACAACGACCTGCTCCTGTGCCACCCGCATACGACGAAGCCTCCCTCGAGGTCCTGCAAAACTACTTCAGGGCTCAAAAGCCGCTGGTGATCATGACCGGAGCAGGTCGAGAGTCCGGCCAGATGCTCGTCGACGCACTGATCGACTGCAGTGACAAAGAGATCGACCTGCTGCGCCTGCCTGATCCGTCGCAGGAGCCTGAGCACTGCATGACAGTCATTGTCGGCTCGATTGGCTTCGAGGCAGACAATCTGGACCTGGCAGATTTACGGCAGGTGCTGAAGATGTTCCTTGCGTACCAGAAGACGCACCGTCGCAGGACGATTCTCTTCGTTGAGAATGCTCAAACTGCAAGCGGCTGGACCTTGGATCTGATCGATCGATTGGTCTCGCAGGAAATCGACAGGCAGTCGGGTCTGCTGGTGCTGCTCTCCGGTGACGCAACCCTGGACACTCTGCTTCGCGATTCGAAGCTGCCGGCCCTGTTGAGGCATGGCTCTGCCCGCCTTGGAATACAGCCCCTCGACCTAAACGCAACTCGTGACTACATACATCGCTGCGTCGAAACCGATGGCTGCGGGCCGATATCGAAAGTCTTCCAATTCGATGCCGTGAGGCGTTTACACGACATCAGCGCTGGCCAACCCGACACGATCAACCAACTCGTCGGACAGTGCCTGAGTCAATACAGCAACGAACCGATAACTGCGGAGCTGGTAGAAAACGTGGCAGGCTCGCTCGACCTGGTCCCCGCGGCGAATGAGCCCGTTGTACCCGGGTTGGTCCCTGACCGAGATCAGCTCGTCATACGCCTTGACGGTCTCGTTGTAGACACACGATTGATCGAATCAGACAAAACACTGATTGGCCGTTCCAGGCAATGCGACATCAAGTTGGCTGGAAAATCAGTCAGCCGCTCCCATGCTCTGCTGTCGAGGCGCTTTACCGGAGTGCGCGTAGTCGATCTTGATAGTACAAACGGCACGTTTGTCAACGGCGATCGGATAGAAGGCTACGATCTCGACGGCGCGGCAGTCATCCGTATTGGCGACTACGAAATCGACTATGTCCCGAGCGGGTAGGAGCGGGCCGCGTCTTTTCCTGCGGGCGGTTTGTCGCCAGATATCTAGCCCGGCGCCTTCGTCTGGCGCAGCACGTCCTCTAACGCGGCCTGGAGAAACGACGGTGAGAACGGACGCTTGCAATAGACGTTGTCGTCATTGGCCGGCGTCGAATCACAAAGGAATACCGGCATTGTCGAGGGCTTCTGGAGCTTGAGACTCTTCCACCAGGAGGTCGCTGCGTTGCTGTCCTGGTTGACGACGATAATGTCGCAGGTATCTGCATGATTCGGGTCGCGCAGCTCGTAGTCGCCCGCCAGCTCCGGCGCGCACTCCATTGTGCTCTTGAGCAACGCTACTTCGTGAGCCTTCAGGCCGAAGTAAGTGATGCCGCGCTTTTGGCGGCGCTTCCTGCCAACCGCAATCATTTCAGATAACCTCTCGATGTCGCCGTCGCCTGGTTTCATGAATTTCCGACGTGCCGTTATTACAACACTCTGCGCCGACGGACGTACGGGCGACCTGCGACCTGCGACCGAGGTGCATTGTGAGCCGGATCACATAAGCGACGTGTTAAATCGTCGTTTCGGCGAACGACAGCGGCATTCGAGGTGCGCGACCTCTGGAGCAGGCCGTCTCCGGGTCAAGTTGAAGCCGCCGCCAATCTCCTCTAGCGTGCCTAGCCAAGGGCGACGCGGACTTAACGAAACAGACCCTGAACCTTTTATCTGGAGGTGTGTCTTGAGCGAAAACACAAACCCGCAATGGTCTCGGCACCTGGAAGCAATCGCCGAAGAGCTTTTACACCTATCCATTGCCTGCGACGTCAAGCTCCGTGATCACGGTGTGATCGAACGCATCCTGAAGGACGATGCGAGCGTCTGCGGTCGCAAGAACGAAGTCGGCTTTCGCAAGCTCCGCGAACTCCTTATGGCGACCTATGATTCCCTCGGCAAGTCAATTGGCCGTATAGGGCCTGAAGAGACCCGGAAGATCACGGCGGCGATTGCCGAGCATATGGAGCAGCGTCGAAACATCGGTGGTACGGGCTAAAGCGGAGACCACATCGGCACAAAGCAACCGCCGGTGTCGCAGGTCAGTAAGTTCTCGATTGCGCAGTGCGCCCTCGATGAAGGAGCTTGACGCTAGTCAGAGTACCGAGTAATGATAAAACGGCGTTTGTCGGGGTCTCCTCGACGTCTGAACGTTCTTTCATGACGAAGCTGGCGTTTGTCCTGCGCGCTGGCCTTGACCTTGCCAATAGTTCGGTGTGTTGCGATGCCATACCGCAGTGCTCATGTCCGTCGGCTCAGTTCGCTAGCACTTCAGCGACATCGTGCATCGGCGGGTTCGTAGACGGGTACCTCGACGTTTGAGACCTGGCGCCCTGTTGCTTGCGTCATCGTTGCTCTTGCTATGCGGATGCGGCGCCTGGAATAGCGAAAAACAGGAGCAAGCGACTGTCGCTGCCATCGACGAACGGCTTGCCGAAGGAATGCCTTTCGACGAGTTCCGCAGGGAATTCCCGGACGCTACGATGATCGGTGAACAGGGCTCGGGAGACTCGCTGGTCGATGGGTATCGTTGCGCGCTATATCGATCGGGAATTCAGTTCGGACAGTGTCTACAACAAGCTTAAGGTCGGAGACCTGGTATTGACGGTCTCGCACGATTGCTTCCAGGGAGTATTGTATGACGGGCTCGTTCGGAGGAGTACAGGAACCAGTGGCGTACGAAAACAGGGGATCGTTTGGAATGTTTCGGTCCCGGGGCGTGTTTGTGTCGTTGAGCGCTGCTGCGCTGCTTGGCGCGGTACCGCTTGAACTGGCTATCGCAGACGATGACTGCGACGAGGCGTGCCAGGCGGCACGAAAGGCGCAGGACCCGCTGGCTCCGATCAACGCGCTGCTGACCGACAACACGGTCGGCTTCGGGCCCGACAGCGACAACACGGTCCACAACTACCAGCTCCAGCCGGTGTTTACGATCGAGGGCGACGACGCCAACGTAATCCTGCGCGGACTACTGCCCTATATTGGCCTGCCTGATGGCAACGGCGGAACCAGTTTCGGATTCAGTGACACGGTAGTTCAGGCCTTCTACGTCCCGGAAACTGACCCCGGCGTGTTCAAGCTGGGTTACGGTGTCCAGGTTTCGCTCGATACTGCCAAAGATGGCTTTGGCGGGCCGGGGAACGGCGGCGGAGTCGCCGCGGTTGGATTTCAGTTCGCCGGTAACCTTGCCTATGGAGGCGTTGTCGGGCATCTCTGGGGAGAGGGAGACTTCTCGCTGACGACCCTGCAGCCCATCGTCTTCTACAGCTTCGACGAGTTCCTCGGGGGAGGCTCGTACCTGGGATACTCGAATACCGTGAGCTACGACTGGAACTCGAGCGACTGGGTTCTGCCCCTCGGTGCCACCTTCGGCAAGACGTTCATCCTTGGCGGAGGGAACCTGCTGGACATGAATGCCGGCGTGTACTCGCTGGCAGATGCACCGAGTGGGGGAAATGACTGGCAACTGAAATTCGGCATTTCCTGGATCCTGCCATGAGACAGATCCACGAAACACAACAAACGATCTCATCGACATACTGGAGGAGAACATGAGAACTGTGCTTCTTTCGCTCTGCTTTTTGCTGGGCGCATGCACCTCGGTTGCGAATATCAGGGACCTCCCGACGTCAAGTTCAGAAATAGACTTTGACAAAGACTACTCGGACGCCTTTGCCGTGTATGCGCGCGTCGACATAACCCAATCATTCACCGGTGGCTGGAAAGAGAATCGCGCCAAGCAGGTTCTCGACAGCTTGTGTGGATCGGCGCCCTGCAAACCCACTTCCTGAGATTAGGCCCAGGAGCTATGGGCAAAGGAGTTCGTAACATGAGCACCAAGACACTCTCGTTATTGGCTTTGACGCTGGTGGCGATCACAGGTCAGGCAGCCACGTTTGAAGGGCCTGATCAGGACTTCATTGCCGCGGCAGCGTCCGTCGGAATGACGGGCGAGAATTGGGACACGCCCGAGTACATCGCGTCCGCGATGCCGCACGTATACAAATTTTCACACAGCTACATCCTGCACAAAGGCGATTACGTACGGCAACTGGCGCGCAGAGAGAAGCCTCTCGACCTCGAGCGGGTCATGGTCGAAGAATTCGACGGCCCGATGTCGGCGAAAGACTTTCTGCTGAACCGTATGCAAAACCACAATGCGGTGATCATTAAGGATGGCGAGATCCTTCATGAGCACTACGGAAACGGACTCGGCGAGTTTTCCACGCACCTTGATATGTCGGTATCCAAGTCCTTCACCGCCATGGCCGCAGCCATCGCTGTCGGCAAAGGCCTGCTTGCATGGGAGGACAAGGCTATCCAGTACGTGCCGGAGCTCAAAGGCACTGCCTTCGAGACGGCAACGGTCCAGGAAGTATCGGATATGCGCACTGCGGTTGTACTCGCGGCCGGCACCGCCGAAAAGTACTGGGATACCCGTCTGTCGGAAGCGCAGGGCTACTACGGCCAGGAAAAATCCGCTGCCTACCCGAACGGCACCATGGACTTCTTCCCGCTGATTACGGAGCGCCAGGATTATGCGATGGGCGAGAAGTATGACTACCAGGACGTAAACAGCGAGCTGCTCGGACTCATAGTCGATCGCGCAACCGGCGAGTCGTTCACAACGATTCTCGAAAAGGACCTCCTGCAGAAGGCCGGTGTCGCAGCAGATGCGCACTTCATGTCGGACAAGAAGGGTTTGGCGATGGGTTCTACGGGCATGAACATGGCTACGAAGGACCTTGCACGCGTGGGTCTGCTGTTCCTCAACGAGGGCAGGAACGAGCGAGGAGAGCAGGTCTTGCCGGCGACATTCGTTGCGGATCTCTGGGAGGGCAACGATCTGGTCCGCAGTGCCTGGTTGAAGGGCAAGGAATCGGCGCTGGCCGACGGCTATTACAAGGACCAGTTCCGCGTTCTCGAGGTGGGTGGCTACCGCGTCCTGGCAATGGTCGGCGTCAACGGCCAGATGTGCGCCATGAACCTGGAAACGAACACCGTAATCGCATTGAACGGCGCCTATCCCATGGCGGAGACGCCGCGATTCGCCGCTATGCAGTTCCATCAATTCATCCCGGCGATCCTCGATGCAGTGTCGTCGGAGTGAGATCAGGCAGTAGATCACCAGGTTGCATCTTCGGCCTGACGCAGAAAGAGCCGTTCGTCGAGGCGATCACTAAGACCGGGCTCAATCGCTACTCGGCCTAGAGACGTTATTCGCACTGGTTTTGCCGATACGGATTCATCAATGGGCCTTGCGCTGCCTGGCTGTGTTCTTCGGTTGCTGTTGCGCTACGGCGTGGGCGGACAGCCCTGGTGCAGAGCCTGTTTCGGAGGTGTCCCGGAGCGAAAGGCGCGAACTCACGGCGAACGAAGACCCCCTCGTCTTGAAGAGCCGCGAGATTTCATCGGAATCCTATGAAAGATCAAACCTTGAGCTGTATAGCAGTATCCGCGTTCGAAATCGGCGAACCGACGCGGCGGCAGTATGGGAGGATTTCGGGTCACGAGCTGGCGTCGACGGATGGTACGAAACAGGCTCACGCCAGTGGGTATTTGCCCGCTATGAGCTGGGCTTCAATCTTCTCGAGGAACTCGATTTCGACTCGCCGCCGTCACGCCCGGACCAGGAAGTCGATACGACCCTGTTCACTCGCCTCGGCTACGCTGGGATTCAGTTTGGCGAGAACATCGTCGCTCTCGGCAAGAACTACTCCACGTACTACCAGGTTGCCTCGTTTACTGACAGGTTCGACTCTGTGGGCGGACAAGCCAGCGGCACTTACAACGCACAAACGGATGGCGGCGCCTCCGGCACGGGTCGAGCAGACAGCGTCCTGCAAGGCCGCTTTTTTCCGCCTGTATTCGGTGCTCGGTCGGACCTGAAACAGCTGGAGCTGAACCTCCAGGTCCAGGCCGGTCAGGACATTCCCGGCGTCGATGGATTTCAGTACGAGCGTGGCTACGGCGTTAGCACGATAGTAAGGCTCTCGACCGATATCGAGCTTGGCATCGCTTACAATCGCAGCGAGGTCAACATAGATGCAATCCCCGTCGAATCACGCGCAGGACTGAGCGGCGATCTATCGGCCTGGTTGGTGGGTGCCCGCTGGTTCAACGACGATTGGTACCTCGGGGCGACATGGTCGAAGACCTCTAATCTGCAAGCAACCGATGAGTTGACGTTCTTCGACGGCGAAGGTGTCGAGCTCTACGCGCAATTCAAGGTCTTTGCCGACATCTGGTTGCTAGCCGGCTTGAACCAGCTTGTGCCGGATTCAGATCAACCAGAGGCAGGAGAATACCGGCTTGACTACCGGGTCTTCGGCGCCCGCTACCTGTTCGATGGCTTTTCGCGGATGATTTATCTCGAAAGCCGTATCAACTACGGGCGCAACGAGGACGGTACGGTAGATGACGATCAGCTCATACTCGGAGTACGCTGGGGCTTCGATACGAATCCGTGATTCAGGTCCGACACGTATGCTGTAGCCGGCCGCGTCAATCCATTCGTTCAGGCCGAGGAAGACCCGAGCAGGAATCGATCGTAGTCGTCGACGAAGCGCTCGGTGATTTCATAGTAGGGCAGGGTGCCTGTTTCGTACTGGGTGATACGCCAGTTGGGTTTTGCATCGACTGACCCGGTCCGGGTGTAGTCGGTGAAGTCCCCGCGATTCCCATGACTCATCCACACGGGCTGCTGAATCCTGGCGTAAGCCTCGACAATATTGGCGCTGAACAAATAACCAGACAGGAAGTAGAACGGCGCGCGGTGGGCGTGCGGATGTTGCGCCATGCGGAGCGAGTTCTCGAAGAACTCTTCGTCGATCGCCTTGCTGCCCCAGGTCTTCTGAAGAAAGAACCGAATGCTCCGCTTGCTTCGCAACAATCGAAACAGCGGCTTGCCCACACTGGGGCGCTTGAGAAATCGCAGGACGCCCGCGCGCCCGATGTCATCCGCGGCGCGGCCCTTGCGCGGGGCATTCTTCGCAAAGCCAGTCGGGCTGACCAGCGCGACGCTTCGAATCAACTCCGGAGTCTCCAGGGCCGCCTTTGCCAGGAACTCACAGGACAGCGACACCGCCAGCGTGTCGATTGGGGCCTCTGGGTGCAACTCGCGGATGTCCCGGAGCATGGCCAGGATGGCGTCCACCATGAGCCGCTGCGGGTAGTCCCGATCGCTACGCTCGGAATGCCCAAAACCCGGCAGGTCCACCGCATAAGTCGGGCGGTCACATTTCAACGCATCATAAACGGGCTTGATCTCGTGGGCCGACGCGGAGGCGTTGATGCTGTGAATGAGCAGTACGGGAGGCCTCGTCGGCCCGCCATTCTGCGGCCCGTCCGTGTAGTAGCTGATCCTTCCGGCCGCAGCGTCGTGAAGGTCTACCCGTTGGCCGCTCAGTACAAGCGGCAGGTCGTCCAAGGTGCTGGTCATCGCTCAAGCTCAAAGGGATTGGGAAGGAAATCGATCAGGCCTCGCCTCGAGTGGCATAGTGGCTGCGAGCGGGTCGAATTCAAGAGGCCATTCGCCTGACACCTGCGAGCGTGCCATGATCCTACCCGATTCAGGCAGTCAAGGTATCGCCGTGCCAGACAAGAGCATCCCGACGCGCGGATTTCACGCGAGGCGCCTTTGGACCGGGCTCGTAAGAAACGCATCAAGCGCGTGTGAGGGTACAGGACCATGAGTCTCGAGCCCGTCGTAACGCCGCAGCTTGTCCTCGATCGCCCGCGCCTGCGCCAGAACCTTGGTGCCATGGCTGCCCGCATCGGCAGTCTCGGCGGGCGGCTTCGGCCCCACGTGAAAACGCACAAATCCATCGACGTCTGGCACGAGGCAAAAGCGGCGGGACCGGTCTCCGGCATGACCGTTTCTACGCTCGCGGAGGCGCGCTACTTCTGGAATCACGGGGAACGCGACATCTTCTATGCCGTTGGCATTGCCCCCAACAAGTTCGAAGAAGCGGCGAGCCTCATCAGGGAAGGCTGTGAGCTGTCCGTAACGCTGGACAACGTCCAGACTGCCGTTGCGCTAAGCGGGTTTGCAGCGGAGACCGGTGTAGCATTCCCGGTCGTCATCGAGCTCGACGTCGATGGGCATCGGGCAGGCGTCGATCCGCGCGGTGAGCTGCTGCTGGCAGTTGCAGGAGCGTTGACCGACGGCGCGGCGCTCAAGGGCGTAATGACCCACGCCGGCGAATCCTACGCGGCGGCTAGCCACGAGGAACTGGTGAGCGCAGCCGCCAACGAACGCGACCTGACCGTTCTCGCGGCGGCGCGCCTGCGTGACGCCGGATTTGACTGCAACACTGTTTCGATCGGCTCGACGCCAACCGCCTGCGTTGTCGACGACCTCTCGGGTATTACCGAGGTACGACCGGGCGTCTACACCTTCTTCGATCTGGTCATGCGCAGTCTCGGCGTGTGCCAGACGGACGATATTGCGCTGACGGTGCTCGCAACGGTCACCGGACACCAGCGCGAACGAGGGTGGGTGATGACGGACGCCGGGTGGATGGCGATGTCAGCTGATCGCGGATCAGCATCGCCAGATTACGATTCCGGTTATGGCGAGGTCTGCGACCTCGAAGGTAAACCGATCGGCGACCTCTGTCTCAAACGCGCCAACCAGGAGCATGGCGTCATTGCGTCAAAAAGCGGCCAGGCCATCGACTTCGATGCGTTTCCGATCGGGCGTCTCGTGCGCGTGCTGCCGAACCATGCGTGCGCGACGGCCGCCCAGTTCGACCGCTACATCGTGGTTGACGGCGGAGGACGCGTCGGTGAGTGGGAGCGAAACCGGGGCTGGTGAGGGGATGACGCGACGAAACCGTTTGGCGCTAGTCGAGTCGAAACAGGAACTCTTGCATGCCGTTATTGAGCAAGCGCGCGCGATCAATGACAAAGCCGCCCATGTTCTTGCTCAGATCCTCGGGCGAATAGCGCGGCGCCTCGATGGTGTTCCTGCTCAGGCTCAGGTCGACCAGCTCGCCGTTCTGCGCAGGAACGTAGCACCCCGGACTTTCCTTCATATCCCGATCGGCATAGGCGATCAGGGCGTGGGCGAGCGCACCAGGCCTGGCGCGTTCGCGGATTGCCCCCATCAGCGCCGACAGCGCATCGAGTGTCAGGTAATTCGGCAGGTCCCAGCAAAACACCAGGTTGATCGCATCACCGGAGTTGCGGCTTGGCAGCAACGCGTTCCCGGCCCCCTCGAGTGCCGCTCCGGGATCGGCGGCATTGAGACGCTCCACGCCGCCGAAATGGGCAAGGTCCGCGATTTCGACCCGGCAGCGCGCCTGTCCAAGCAGGGCCAGCATGGCTGTCGACGCAGCGCCCAGGTCTAGGACGATATGCCGCGCCTCCGAACTTAAACCGGCAATCACGTCGTGAAACAGCGGAGCGTGAAACGGCACCGGGGATGCCGGTGCCGTTTCGGCGCCTCGTCGGCGCAGTGAAGCCAGCACGGCCGTTACGCGGACTTGGCCGGCCGGCTTGATGCCTTGCTGCTGTTCTTCGCCGGTTCCTTCAGCGCCGGGCTGCTATCAGCGTGGCTTGTGGCGGCTTTCGGTTCAACGGCCTTTTTCGGGGCACGCGACGCCGTCTTGCCGAGCGCCTCGTCTACAGCTTCCGGATCCATTTCGATCGATCCCTTGAAATGCGCACCTTCGACGATGCTGACCCGGGGCGCAATGATGTTGCCCTGGACGCGGGCATTGGCGTGAATGCTCACACACTCGGTCGCGTGCAGGTCGCCCGTTGTCTCGCCGTCGACCGCGATGGCCTTGGCGTAGACGCCCGCCTTGACCTTGCCGCTCTTGCCGATGGTCAGCTCGCTGTTCTTGAGCTTGACGGTTCCGCTGACGTTGCCCTCGATACGGAGGTCTTCGTCACCGCGGAGATCGCCGTTAATCTGGATAGAACTGCCGATGACGGCCACGTCCTTGCTTCGTTCCGCTGTCTTGGATCGGAAAGACCCAAAAGGCTTGTCGGATTCGCTCGACATGGCGTCCTGTGATGCGACGTTATCGTCGCTGGTCTTGCTCCTCTCAAACATATCGCTCTCCATCGTCGATTTCGCGATCAGTCGTATCATGTGGACATAATCCCGACAACTGTCGCCAAATAGCGACAGGTAATTGTATGAGGATCAGCGGGGTATGAAAGATTGCTCAGGTGCATTCTGCTGACGGCGTACGGTGTGCCAACCCCGCAGCAGGGGCTCACCATCTTGAGGCCAGGAAGCAAACACCAAAGCGCCGTTTCACCTCTGGCGACGGGGCAGGGCATCAATGCAGGTGCAAGAGCGCAAGCAGCCCGACACCGAGTGCCCCCGCCGCAGTAATGACCTTCGCGGCGAATACGAACCAGAACAAGGTTGGCCTTTCGGCGCGGCGGATCACGACATGACGCTGTCCCAGCCAGCTGTAGCCTCGATCAACGTCCACATAGGCCCAGGCGGCGCAGAGCAGGGCGAACAGCCCGATCAGCGGACCCCGCGCCGCCTGCGGCAGGTCACCCTCGCTTACAGCGGCGAGCACGAGCGTAGCGACCAGAAGCAGCAGGAAGGCCCCGGAGACGAGTCTTGCGAGCATATCGGTTCAGTCCTCGGTCTGCTCTTTGCGGTAACGCGGGCCCGCTTTACCGCGCCGCACGTCCAAGCTCATCCATCTCTGTAAACAGATGCTCCACGGCACCCGGCTTGGGGTCGGAGGCAGGGGCAAAAAACGTGATCCTTACCGGCTTGAAGCCGCAGAAGCCCAGAATCTGACCCTTTAACTGGCGCAGAATCGCGTCGCGGTAGGCCAGCCACAGAAAAACACGCGGCGTGTCAGAGGTGATAAGCACTCGCGCCGAGCGGCCCGCGAGCAAGGGTGCTGGCAGGCCAAGGGCAGTGGTCCGATCGGTCGTAAAGGTTCGACCGTTGACGAAGACGCGGTCAATCCAGCCTTTGAGCTTGGCGGGAAACCCACCCCACCAGAGCGGAAACGCGAGCACGAAATGGGAACACCACTCGAGGTTCGCCAGCGATTGTTCGAGCACAGGCTCCAGCGGCTTGGCGTTGGCATAGCCCGCCTTGCCGCGATCAGGATCGAAGCTCAGCTCGGCAAGCTGCGACAGCCGTACCTCGTGTCCGGCCGCGCGCGCCGCATCGGCATAGCGCTCTATTGCATCGCGCGTAATCGAGCTTGGACCAGGGTGTCCGTTCAGAATGAAGATACGTTCCGGCATCTGGGCTTTGTGTGAATCGTTAAGGGACAGCCCGATCATATCAGTCGGTGATTCCTGTACTGCGTGCATTCCGAGTTCGATATCTGCGGCGAGTCTTCAGAAACCTGCGGGAATTCATAGACCATCGTCTAATGGAGAACACATGCGAAACGCTTACAGTGGATACAGCCGAACAAGCCGTATCCAAAAAAATTGGGGGAATCCGATGTTTAGCCGTTTCGCTTTGCTGTTCGCAGCACTCCTGGTCAGCGCGCCGACCTTCGCTTACGAGTTCAGCTTCAAGGGAATGATCAAGGCCGAGTTGGTGTACTCCGATTCGGGCGTCGCAAGTTTCGGCAGCGGCTATAGCCAGGTGGCGCCAACGAACGCCCTGAGAACCGACATTTTCGGCGGATCGCCCGCGACACCGCAGCAAACGCGGTTCCTCGAGTCCGATGCCACCTCCTTCCAGGTAGCGCATTCGCGATTCTCGCTGAATATGAAGCACGAAAAGGTACGAACGATCCTCGAATTCGACTTCATCGATGGCGAAGACGGCTTCTCGAACCAGACCGCGATCCAGGCGCAGGGCGCGCGACTTCGCCTCGCGACGATCTACTACGATGCGAGCGACAAGCTCACCATTTTCGCCGGCCAGAAGTGGACAACGGCCGCGGGTATCAAATCGAGCGGCAGCTACAACTGGATCGGTAACGCCTACCGTGCCGGTAACTCGGGCTTCCTGGCCCTCGAGGCAGGAGCATCGTACAAGAACGCGGGCTGGACCCTGACCGGCGCTATAACCGGTCGAGGCCGTAACAACACGGCGGCGGGCATCAATTCCAACGAGCTGGGCAGCATTCCGGGCCTTGCTATTGATGTGAACTACAAGTTCTCCGATCACATGGTTGGCTTCGCAGGCCACACGGCGCAGGTGACCTACGAACAGGAGCCGAACTTCGTCAGTGGCGAAAACCAGGACGCGAACTTCTATAAGCTGTACACGACGCTGAAGTTCGGGTCTGTTTCGATTTCCGCAGAAGCCTACACAGGTGAAGGCCTGAACAACCAGAACGCCCTGGGTATTGCGCCAGCGTCAAGCCTGAGCCCGGCAGGGGTCGTACGTGAGGCGTTCAGCGAGACCGGTTTCTTCACGTTCCTGAACTGGGATGTTCGCCCGGGTCACAAGTTCCGGGTGGGCTACGCGATGGCATCAGTCGACTCGGCCGACCAGGCTCGGCTGGGAATTACCGAGCTGTCCGAGAACACGACGGCCTACATCAACTATGGCGTCACGGTTGCCGAAGGCCTGAGCGCGTTCGGCCAGATTACCCACTTCGACACCGAGTTCGGATCGGACTTCCAGAGCTTCTCGGCTACGGTCGTACGCGCGGGTCTCCTGTTCGTGTTCTGATAACGCAGATCGACTCTCGCAAAGTCGTCAGGAAAAGGGCCGCGCCAGGTTATTGGCGCGGCCCTTTTTCGTGGCGAGCGCTGATCAGATCGTTGGTCCAGGCGGTACCGCAAGCATAGATTCGATTGCTCACTGGCTCGCCTTGTAACGATCCATCCACCCCTCGTACATCGCTGCCATCACTGAGCCCGGGTCCAGCAGGCGTATCCCTTCGACGAGCGCGCTGGCACTCGTGGACGCCGGTCCGTTGATGAACAGGATGATGCCGTCACCGTTGGCAGGGTCGAAATAAACGATTGCGCGTTCCGACCAGTCGCTGCCGCCGTGGGACACGAGCTTGGTATTGTCGAACTCGAAGACCTCCCATCCCAGCCCATAGCCCTGGCTGCGGGGGCATGCTCGAGCATCGCTGAACGGGCAGCCCAGTACCGGGTCGTCGGCATGGCTCGTTATGACCGAGAAGCGCTTTTTCTGCATCGCCGCGCTGATGCCGTCGCCGCGCATGGCCGCGATCATGAACTGTGCGTAGGCCTCAACGGTCGTCGCGAGTTCGTCGGCGGCAGACCATTCGCCGTTGTCCAGGCAGTAGTTTCCGGCTGCGCTGCTGCAGTAGGGCGCACGCCGTTCGCCATCCTCGTCAACAGGCAGGGCCAAGCGATCTATCACCCAGTCTTCGCGCGTGATTGAAATATCATCGATGCCAATAGCGGCGAAGACCGTCTTTTTGACCAGTGCCTCGAAGGGTTCTCCCATCTTGTTTTCGAGGAAGCGTGCCACGTAATCCATGCCTTCGCCCGAGTATCCGTAAACGGTGCCCGGATCAGACACGAACCGGAGCTTGAACTCCGGGTCCATGTATCGCCAGTTCGGAAAGCCTGTGCGATGGGACACCGCGAGCGCCGGCGTCAGCTGTTCGTGGCGCTCGTCGTCGCTCAGGTCCGGATCAATCCATAAGGGCGACATGGCTTCGTCCAGCGATATCGCACCGCTATCGGCCAGCCTGACCACGAGCTCAGCCGTCACCGTCTTGGTTATCGATCCGACGTTGAACATTGTGGAAGGGCCTGCTGAAACTCCCGGAACCTGTTCTCCGTAGTAGCCAGTCCACGCAAGCTCGCCGCCACGCACTATGCCGGCACCGATCGTTGCCGCTCCGTGCGTTGCAAGAATCGCGCTGAACTGCTCGTCAAGATTGGTCGAAACCTCTGCCGATGCTGTTGCACAAGCGATGATGATGAGCAGCAAAACGTGTGCTGCACGGGGAGCGGTTTGCATGCCAGTACCTTTCTTCGAGGCGGTTTCTAAGGATCAGATGCCTGCCATGAGGATTTGGATTCAACGTGGCGAACGCCAAGTGTTCCGGGGAACCGCGAGGCTGCGTTCGCCGCGCACTGGTGAGCGGACTAGTTCGCGGCGGGTGCCCGCCGTTTACTCACCCTGGCCATCTTCATTCTCGAGCAACCACGCCAGTGCGTTAGCTTCGTCCGAGAACGCCTTCACTCTGTAGAAGCGATTGACCGCAACGGTCTCCGTGAACTTCACGTCCTCGGCCGAATCCCGGTTCAGATCAACCAGCGCCAGCTTGAACTTGAAGTCCCAGCCGTAATCGCGGGATTGAGTGACAATGTCGAACGAGTCGATAGCCGCGAGCCGGCCTCTGAGGTTCAGGACCGTCATGACCCGGTAGATATTGGCCTTGCGGCAGTATTCGACGATCCTGCGTCCGACTTCACCGGCCTCGACGGCCGCATCGCCATAGCGGCGCGAGCCCGTTACGTAGATCCGGATATAGTCATCGTGCGTTTCAAACTCAGCATCGTAGGACATGGCGGCGCCCGGCTAAGGTTCAATGAATCGCGCAGGTGGTATCGACCACACTAGCAAAAACGTCGCCACTGGCTCAATAAACCCCGATTTCTCATCGAAGAGTCGCATTCGCCACGCAGACCCCGGATCGCAGCGCCAGACCGTGGCGACGTTAATCGTGCCGCCGTTCCGCCGTGAAACTCCCGGCGCAGCTGCTAAGCTGAATAGGCAGTTGCATAAGAAACCTACGCAAGCCAGGGGAATACTATGAAGGTCCTTGGGGTCATATTGGGCATCGTTGCCGCACTGGCGGCAGCCATTGTCGTTGGCGGTTTTTTGTTGCCAACGGAGCAGTTCGTATCACGCAGCGTCGTCATCAACGCCGATCAGGACGACGTCTTTACATTGGTGAACGATTACAGGCAGTTCAACCGCTGGTCGCCATGGGCCGAGCGAGACCCGGATGCCGAGTATGAATTCAGTGGTCCGGACGCCGGTGTTGGCGCAAGGATGAGTTGGTCCAGCGAGGACCCGAACGTCGGCAGCGGCACGCAGGAAATTATCGAGGTCGATCCTGGCAGCCGGGTCCGCACAAGACTCACGTTCGAGGGCTTCGAATCGGCGTCGTACTCGACGTTCCGGCTCAAGCCGGTCGACGCGGGCACGCGGGTGACCTGGGAGTTCGAGGCAAACCTGGACTCGCTCGTCGGGCGTTACATGGGACTCATGATGGACAAGTGGGTTGGCGCCGATTACGAACAGGGCCTTGCACAGCTCAAGGAAGTAGCAGAAACCGAGAGCTAGGAGGCCACAGGCGGCCTCAGTGGCCCGCTGCTGCGGAATCCTCAGTATGCGTATAGCTAGAGACGGGCGAGGGGAGAGCGCCGCTCTTTCTGGCTTGCGATCAGTGCCTTATTCAGGTCAAACCTGGCTTAAGATCGTAAAGGCTCGCGATGTGATTGCGGGTTATCTGCTGCCCTGCCACAATTTGACGGGTTCCGACCCTGAGCAGTCGGTCGCAATAGCCCTTGACAAGAATGCAGAAGCGATCAAGTCATCGCTTTGCTTGCGACGTCGCCTTGTCAATGACGTGACATCGCGGCGTGTAATCTTCTTTTTCAGCAACACAATCGGCAGCGACGACGATTTGCGCTGCCCGTACGGCGCTCTCGCAGTGAAGGAGTACTCATGAACTTGAAATCGCTGGTGGTTCTGGCAATGACTTCAGCTACGCTGCTTTCTGCATCAACCCTTGCCCATGCAGTCGAATACTATGAGCCGGTAAAGGAAATCGAAGAAGGCCTCAACACCTTTGGTGCCGGCATCGCTAACTGGGAAGAGCAGCACTTGGGGGCATTCACTTACCCTGATGCCCATCTCTACCACAGGCATGCGTTCATCATGAACAACGCTGAAGACAAAGCCCCCATGGTGATGTCGCCAGTGCAGGTAGATATCTCCAAGGTACAGGTATTTGGCGGTACGGGCATGATGGATCTGTACTCCTTCATGCGTGATCGCGCCAATATCCACAACTTCGTGCTGATGGACTCTGACGGCCGGATCATGGCCGAAGACTACTGGAATGGAACCAACATCGATACGGCGAACCACGCCATGTCGGCGGGCAAGTCCTTTACAGCAATGGTTAGTGCCATCGCCATTGAGAAAGGTTACTTGAAGATGAGCGACCCCATCGAGAAATGGATTCCTGAGTTCGCCGGTTCGCCCCTCGCAGGGGCAAAGCTACAGCATTTTGCAGATATGCGCGCCGGTATCCGGACGATCGATGCCAAGCATGATGACGCCAACGACTATCACTGGTCGATGGGTGAATGGTCTACGTGGGACTGGGCTATGCCGCTGGCAGCGGGTTACAACGGTTTCGATGTCGATGAGACTGGCAAGCCAATCAACAGGATGACCGCTCACGGCCGCCTTGATGGCCTCGAGGAATATCTCACCGTGCTCGCGAAGAACGTGAAACTGGGTAACGCCCATGGCGAGGGCTACAACTATAAGTGCGCAAACACGGAGGTTCTGGGGCTGGCAACCGAACGCGCAATCAAAGAAGCAGCTGGCCTGACGTTCAATGAATTCATGGAAGAAGAGCTGTGGACCAAGGGTGGTTTTCAAACGCCCTTGGCTGTGTATTCAGATCTCAATCACGGTCGAATGCCTTACAGCGGCGGGGTTAACCCCACTGCGCGTGATTTCGCCTTGATGGCTCAAATCATGGCAGATGGGGGTAAGAACTTCAGGGGCGACCAAATCGTACCGAAGTGGTTTGTGGATCAGGTTCAAAATGGTAATGACGAAGTACGTCGTGCCTGGCAGTTCAAGGACAACCAGGAACAGATCGCCGATCCTGAGGGCTTTTACACCAATCAGTTCCGCACCGTGAGCGTTAATGGCCGAAAGATATCCGCAATGGTAGGGGTAAATGGCCAGTTCAACGTCATTGATTGGACGACAGGAAATACGCTCTCGATGTTCTCGAGCTTCGGGAAGCCGTCCGGGCCGACGATGATTGCAACGTTTTTCAATGTGATTGATGCTGCGTTCACTGCGGCAGAACAGGCGCAACGTAACCGATAAGCAATCATCAAAGACCCGTCTCCTTAGTTCTAATCCCGTATTCGCGAGCAGCTAGAAAGATCGGGCGCGGACTCTGGATCATTGAATTGATCTTGGATGACAAGACCAGTCGACTACCAGAGCAGCATCGACAGTCTGTGCCCGATGATGCTTTGGTAGTCGACTGGGCTTGTCTGGAAAGATGATCAGGGCGCTTCCCCAGAAACCGGACATCCCGTTGGTGACCCGCAAACCCAATTAGCGTTCACAGTCCTAGTGAAATTTCGCGAACACCGGGTCTCGAACCTGCGCGAAGCAAACAATTCATTCAAGATGTCAGTTGGCATCAGAGTCTTACCAAATCTCGCACTCGGAGCACTCAGGCTGGGCGGGGTAAGGTTACATGCATCAAGAGGTACCGAAACGGCAGCATGCGGACGCCTGCCGGGAGACACTGCACCCCGGGGCCTTAGCTTCGTCGTCGTTGTGGTCAGCCATGAATCCCGCGTGCATGCAGGCGCTTTCAATCGCTCCGTCTTGCACTCGGGCGGCTATCCGCCATAGAAGCTGCGCCAAATGCCGATGACCGCTTTCCAGGCGTTGCCGAACCAATTTGCCAGAAGCGTTGGAGAGGCAAATCCGACAACACCGCAAACGAGGCCAAAGACGAGCGGCGCCTTCCAGAAAAGCCACGCGCCTGTCGTGGTCAGGTCGACGTGGAATAACGTACCGATCAGGAAAAGGAGGGGTAGGGCGGCTGCGAACGCCGTGACGCAGCCAATGATTGCCGCGCCTACGGCGATCGCAACTCTGTCAAATAACGAGGGGGGTCGCTTTGCCAGGGTCATCTCCCGAGCACTGATTCGGTGCAAGCATCTCGTTGCACTTACTGAAATCCACGGAGCGAATGCCTGCGACGATCAACTAGAGATGCCCATTGCCGACCGCATATGGCAGATAGCACATTGCGACGGGGAGGTGCCCTGGGTCTCGCAGCGCAAGATTAAAGACTGGAGTGATCAGTGATTCCAATGATCTTTCAAACCTGCCCACAACACGGCCTGCCTCGACAATCTCCCCCTTCCAGAGCTGGACATCATGCGCCTGGTCGTTCAGCCTGGACCAGAGGTTCTTCTTGAACGAGTGGATTTCCCTGCCGTTCAGATGAACGACAAGGCGAAAGAACCCGAATGATCCGGTTGCATCCCCTTCTACGCGCCCAATGTCGACAATCTCGCCACTGGACGACGTTGTGATGGGATTCGCGGAGCTTTGCGCAATCCGCGTTTCACCGTCATAGAACGCGTAGGTGAGCTTATCCCACCTGACCGTAAGATCCATAGTTTCACTGGCTCATGAGTACGTAGCAGAGGGTGGCGTTCTCGCGTGCCCGATTATGGTATTCCGTATCCGTTACATTAACGGCAGGTTTTCCCGCCGCGTTGCCCGAATTATGATGTCCGAGCGGAGTCTTGGCCAGCATTCGAGACCTGCAACAGACCTTCGATTATGTCGACCGAGGTCGCTTGCGGCAGCTCTGTGAACACGGCCCTGAGAAGCGCATATGGCTCGATAGTTTCGGCGGCCTTGATGGAAGTGCAAAGCGTGCACTAGCGTGTTTCCGCTCTCCGGCCGGCAACGGAATTGAACGTTATTCGGTGACGCTCGATTGTGCGATTGCTGGAAATACGTTACTTGGTGATAAAACACTTCGATTGACTCCGCTCTTGCATATCCTGGTAAACACTGCAGTCGTCGTTGGCGCGCTGGTCATCGCCGGGTTCTGCCGTTTTGACAAGCACCCCATCAGGACTTCATTCCTTTTGCTTATCGCGGGGATTTGTTGCTACGCGGTGGATATCTATGCCGGGGTGCAGCACGGCTTGTGCGCGCCCTCAGTACAAACCGGGTTCCTGAAGTTGTTGGACGAGCTGGATGAATGCGGAAATCCCTACGGGATCTATCTGGCTATCGCTCAGGTTACTGTCCTCGGCGCCGTGCTTGCCTGGCTCTATCTCGCTTGGAGTGCCGTTCTGAGGAGATATAAACGGGAGCGCGAGGATTCGAATTACGAAGCCTGATGGATCGTTGCAGGCAACCGATGGCGCAGGCGGCAACGTCGGTCCATGGCTCCGGGGGTCAGATAAGGAGGCCCCTGGTATTTAGCGTGTAGCGGTATCCCGGCGGTGATTTGGGTGAGACGGCCTGATTCGTGTTGGGTGACAGCAGGAACCTCTGAATGCCAATCAGCTAACCTCGCCGGAGGATTCTGCAACGCTGCAAGCTGTGCGCAGGTGATTCGAGGTCCGGCCAGTTCGGAAATCTCCTTTCTTACAAAACTGACATTCCCAAAATGGCTTAGGGAAGGGCTCGTTGGCGAGCGCTTGTTCGGAAATTGGTCTGACAGGTCACTCGGGGGCCACAGGCGGCCTCAGTGGCCCCTGCCGGGTCATCCTCAATATGCGTATAATGTATATTATGTTAAATAATGTATGTGGGCCTATAGCGGGCCGCCACTCAGAAATACCCTGCCCCACAAAGAGACCGATTGCCCGGTGCGAGGCGCCGCAGCCTACGACGCCTTCCACCAGGCATCCGGCATCACGACATCACGACGCTCCGGGCAACACATCTCGTCAAGCTCGTGCGGCAGCAAGAACGGCGCCGGGTTGGCAATGGCGGCAACGCGGTCGTTGCGGATAAAGCTGACCTCGATAACCCGCGGCACGTCGACGCCATCGCGGCTGACGACGCTGCGGCAATTGTTGGCGTGAACGTGCGCAATGGAGAACTCGCGCGACAGCTTCGCAAACACGGCCCTGATCAGCGGCAGCATCTTTCGGTCGAAGAGCCTCTCGAGGTCATGAAACTCCAGGATCATCATGCGAAATCGCTTCAGTACCGCCATCGGCGTTTCGATGAAGACCTCGTACTCCGCCCCTTCGATGTCCATCTGCAGGATCATCTCGTTGTCTCCAGCGCCTACCTTCCTGTCGACCCACGATGACAACGTGATATTCGTATCGTCTTCCATACCAGCGAGGTACATCGGATCGAACTCGAACATGTCGCCGGCGACCGGTGGCTCGCTGACGCTCGCATCCGCCATGAAGCTTCGTATGCCGTGAGACTCAGCAAGTTCATTCTCGAACGTGGCCTTCACATCCACGCCCGGCGAGAAACAGACCCTGACGCCGTCGAGATCATCAGGGATCAGGTAACCGCCATCACCGGAACCACCTACGCGAATCAGGTCGACCGAGACGAGCATCGATCGAAACATCTCGACAAACGAGTTCACGCCGGCAACTGACGCGGGCTTCTCGAGAAACAGGCCCGTGGACTCAAGCGTCTTTTCCTTGAGTCGGCTTGAAAAGCTCATGTGCTTATCCCCAGTGGTTGGTCCGCCGGACGCTGCCGTTCATTTCAGGCCAGCCACCCGAATGCGCCCCCGGTAAGCAGGCCATAGATCGCCGCGTCGAGCAATGACTTTACGGTCAGGACCCATGGGCGGCCGAACCAGACGCTCTCCTGCACCACCGCGAGTCCGTGCGCGCCGAAGGCGGCGACGGCCGCCGGAATGAACACGTCAAAATAGGTCGCCTCCCCCGTAAGCACGCCGGCGACAAAGAACGCCGCAAAGGCCGCCACGACCAGGTCGAAAATGAAAATCTGGATGAGCTTCGATCCCATAACGGGTACGCCGTTGGGTAGCACGGTGATGAAAGCCCTCGGTCCATCGACGTATTTCTGGCGGACGTCCGGTTCCTCGAGCGTCGAGGGGTCAAGCACAAAGGGAATCATGTAGGCGCCGGGCGGCGCGCCCTTGAGCGCACCCCGCACCGACTCTTCGTGCGGTGTTTCGGCGTAGTCTCGCTTGTGCCAGGGCATCAGCATCCAGATGACGGCACCGGCCAGCCAGACCAGGACGGCCGACACCAGAACAGGCGCCCATAGTGACAACACACTCATTGACTCCCCTCTTCGCTGCGATCGACCGTTGTCGAACGTAGGGAAGTGTAGCGCAGGCACGGACAGGGGCGAATCAAGTTCTGACTCGCGCTATCGGCAGCTTTCCTGACTTTTACTCTTTGTTTATCAATACTATAGGGGATAAACCTAATACGCTTATCAGTTGACTGCCCCTTGTCTAGCGCAAACAGGTGACGCTTCGGTTGCGACAAGCCGGTCTACTTTCGTCGCGAATCACACCCCGTACGCCCGAAAAGGTGAAGCGACCGCTGGCGTTGTCCACCAGGGTCAGGTCGCCGGACACATCGCGGACGTCGACGCGGCCGGAGCCATCGTCGATGACGACATTACCGCCGGCACGGGACACGGAAATCGCGCCGGATCGATCCTCGATATGGACATCGGCGTCTATTCGATCGACGTCAATCCAGCCTGCACCATCGCGAATGGTCAGCTTGCCCCCGATACGACTGAGCTCGATGGCGCCCGGCCCGTCGTCGATCGTCAGGCTGCCGGCCAGGTTCGCGACATCGATGTAACCCGTGCCATCCTCGATAGCCACATCAAGGTCCTTCGGTACCTGCACGGTCAGGCGCACACTGGCGCCCTCGCCTCGCCAGACCGGATAGTCACGAAAATCACCCACGAGGATGGCCGTGCCGTCGAGACCCTCCAGCGAAAGATCGAGGAAGTCCGACTCGATCGCGCTGGCTTTGCCGCGGTTCGACGCGGGAATGCGGATTTCCGCAAGCACCTGGATCCGCGATATCCCGGACACACCCTCCACACGAATAAAGCCGTGCCCGTTTCGGATCTCGAGCCGCTCTACGTCTGAGGCATCCAGGGACAGGTCGCGCGTGTCGGTATAGGTAAACCAGCCGGCAAGCGCATGACTGGAGCAGAACAGAGCCAGGCAAAGTAGATAGCGCATCGGTACATCCTCATCACAGACGTTGTCAGTTAGGCGTTCATTATGGAGATGCCTCGCGACTGCGCTTTGGATGCAGGAACAACGAAGTCAGCCGTTGCCGGCCGGGAACACGGGGGATGAAGGCAGCGCGGGCAGAGACCGCGCCCGGGGCTGGCTGCGCTGCGTCAGCTCTTGATTGACTGCGCTTCCTGTTCGTCGTCGCTATCGACGACCTCGTTCGCACCGTCGGCATCGGGCGCAACCGAATAGTCGAGCACGCCCGTAGCGATCAGGTCGGTGGATGCCTGGGCGATCGACAGCTCGGTCTCGACTTCACGCAGTTTCGCCTCGGAACGGACGCTCTCGGTGGCCCGCTCCTGCAGTTCGTGACGTAGTTCGCGGGTCTTTGTCACCGATTCCTTGAGGTCTTTCTTGAGGGTTTCGACACGACCCTGCTGGTGGCTGATCACGTTGTCGCGCTTTTCGATGCTGTCGAGTGCGTCCTCGAGTTCGGCAGTGACTCCCTCGAGCTTCTCTTTGAGCTGTTCGGCCTCGGTGCGGGCCACGCGATTATCGGCCTCGAGACTACGGATACGGTCGTCACGGGGATCGCGCCGAAGGGCGCGATAACGTCCACTAAGGCGTGCACTGATCGATGACAGGATCCAGCCAAGCAGGAAACCGCCGGCGGTCATCAGTATCAGTTCCTGTGGCATGTCAAAAAACATGGTGTCGACGTCTGGCCTTCTACGCTACTGGCGGGCTACATCGCGCCCGGCCGTTACCGACCGGCAATGTCGCCATATGGCGACAGAATGTCAAATTGCGCGTTTTGTATTTTGGAAAAGAAAACAGCCAATTACAGGATCGTTTTCACAGTTTTTAACCGGAATCACCCGCGTTGCGCCCCAGCCAGCGAGCCATCCTGTCGGGAAAGTCCGTGAAAACACCGTCGACGCCGAGCTCGTCCACGAGAAACTCCAGCAGCGCCTCGTACGACGAGAAGCCGTCCGGCAGCGCGTCAACGCGTAGCGTATAGGGATGCACAGCCAGCCCCGCTGCCTGCGCGCGGCTTACGACGCCGCTCGATACCGGGCAGCCATCGATCGGTTCGAGTTCGTAGAGCTGATCGATCCAGGGCCCGATTCCCTGCACGACCGTAGCCATCTTGCGCATGCCCGCCTCGCCGAGCAGGTAGTCGTAATCCGTATCGGACTCACCCCAGCCCGGATCTGCGATCAGCTGCACCATCGGCAAACGACAGCCCAGCGCCTCGCGCACGCGGCGCGTCTCGGCCCAGTCGAAACACTGCAGGAAGACCCGGTCCGTGGGGGAGTCGTAGCCGAACTCGGCGAGGATACCGAGGGTCAGCAAGGCAAGGTCTACGCCCTCCTCCCGGTGCCACGCCGGTGCCTTGATCTCCGGGTAGATACCAACCTCGCGGCCGCTGGCACGGTTCAGGCCCTGTATGAACAGCAGCTCCTCGGCCAGGGTATTGACCCGGAACCGCCCGGTATTTGGCGGAAACCGGCCCGGAAAGACGGCGCTGCCATCCTCATTGAGGCGTTCGGTGACGGTCAGGGAACGAATCTCGGCGAGATCGAGATCGCGTGCGTAGTAGCGACCGTCTTCACGGACGCGTTCGGGAAACCGGCGAGCGACATCGGTGACCCGGTCGAGGTGGATATCGTGACTCACAATGACCTCGTCGTCACGCGTGGCAACAAGGTCCTGTTCGAGGTAATCGGCGCCCATGCCGAACGCGAGCGCCTTTGCCGCGAGTGTGTGCTCCGGCAGGTAGGCTGACGCACCTCGGTGCGCAATGACCGCCGTCGATATATCAGTATTCACATGAATATTCGTTCATAAATACCTGATTAAAAGGCTATTCTCCGTCTTGCTATAGCTCGCCGTTCTCGTCGAAACCCGGGAAATCGATCACCTCCCAGCGCGCCGTATCTTCGTTGCGGGCCTGGCGCTTCAATGCATCCACGAGCTCACGATTGTTCCACTCGATATGCTCCTTGCAGCGGGCAACCAGCTCTGTCGGCGTCTCGGCGACCTGGCCAAACGGCCGGATTACAATCATCGGCTTGTTGTTGATATCGGCGGCATCCATCATGAACTTCACGAGGTCCGGCTGCCGTTCGTAGAGATCGGGCAACACGAACACAGCTTCAGCGAGCTTGATCTGCGCAATGAGCTCTTCCTTGACCGCATCGAGACCGCCGTTGACCGGCGCATCCGGCTTGCTGACGTTGAGGTAATAGAAACGGTCGATGGACTCGAGAAACTCGAACACCCTGAGGTAATTCTCGGATTCGGCAAAGCCGTGAGTGACGAATACCCGTATCGGGTTGTTTTCGGACATCCCGCGCCTCCCCTAATGCCCACGAAACTGGCCCGATTTTAGCCGAAACGGGCAGCGAACGTCGTCGATTCGGCCCGAATTCATGCACAGCTTGCAAGCGCTGCACGGTAGGGTATCGTTGCGTTCCGCTCGGCGATTTCCAAGTACCCCGGATGCGACTACTGCTGTACAACATCAAGTACGCGGTTGGCGACGGCGCCACCCTGCGCATGCCCCTGCCGGCGGCGAACTACGTGCTGGGCAACCAGAGCGTCCTCCCGGAGCTGGCGCGCTTCATCCGCTCCGTCGATCCGGACATTGTGGGACTGATTGAGGTCGATACGGGCTCGATCCGCAGCCGCATGGTGAACCAGGCCGAGAAACTCGCCGAGGAACTCGGTATGAACACCTCTTACGAGGTCAAGTACGCCGAGAACTCGATCAATACCGTGCTGCCGATTCTCCGCAAGCAGGGAAACGCCTTCATGGCCGCGGAGCGCGTGCATGGCGAACGGTTTCATTATTTCGACACCGGCATCAAGCGACTCATCATCGAGCTGGAGATGAGTGACTTCGCGGTGTTCCTCGTGCATCTGTCACTCAAGTACCGCCATCGCCATTTGCAGCTCAGACACCTGTACGACCTGATCGACGCCACGGAAAAACCCGTCATCGTTGCCGGTGATTTCAATACCTTCTGGGGCGAGAACGAGATCTACCTGTTTATGAAGGCGGCAGGTCTGCGCTCGGCCAATGCGGAGGGGATTCCGACGTTTCCCAGCCGATCGCCGCGTCGCCAGCTCGACTTCGTGCTCTACCAGGAGGGCATCGAGGTGACCAACTTCGAAGTCCCGGACTGCCGCCTGTCCGATCACCTGCCGCTGGTCTGCGACTTCGACGTCGCCTGACCCCACCCAACCGAGGAACACTGGATTACCCCATGAGTTACACCCACTGGAAGCTCGACACCGACGACGCCGGGATCGCCTGGCTGGGCATCGACAAGGCCGAGGCAAGTGCCAACACTCTTTCGTCCGAGGTCCTGATCGAGCTCGATAGCGTGCTCGAGGCACTGGCGAGCGCGAAACCCAAGGGCGTCGTGCTGTACTCCGCCAAGGACGCGGGTTTCATCATGGGGGCGGACATCAACGAGTTCGTCAAGATCAAGGACGAGCAGGAAGCCTATGGCCTGATCCGCCAGGGCCAGGGCGTCATGGATCGCATGGAGCAGCTGCCCTGCCCGACCGTCGCGGTAATGAACGGCTTCTGCCTCGGCGGCGGTCTCGAGCTATCGATGGCCTGCGACTATCGCCTTGCCTTCGACGGCAAGAAAAAGACCATTGGACTGCCCGAGGTGCAGCTCGGAATTCATCCTGGCTTCGGCGGCACGGTGCGCGCGGTGCAGCTGGCAGGCGTCCGGCCCGCCATGCAGGTCATGCTGACCGGCGCGCCAATTCGGCCGGGCAAGGCGAAGCGTATTGGCCTTGTCGACGCGTTGACCAACGCCGATAGCTGGCGTGACGATGCCGCGCGCTTCATCAACAACCGCCCGGCAAAGCAGACGCCACCGCTGATCGAGCGGCTCCTGAACATCGGCCCGGTTCGCGGCCTGATCAAGGGCGTGCTCGAGAACCAGGTTCGGTCCAAGGCAAAGAAAGCCCACTACCCGGCACCCTACGCCATGATCGACCTGTGGGCCGCCGAGGGCGCATCGCCGAAGACAGGTTACGAGGCGGAAGCCCGATCCATGGCAAAGCTCATGGTAGGACCGACGTCCCGCAATCTCGTCCGCGTGTTCTTCCTGCAGGACGGACTCAAGTCGCAGGGTGACAAATCCGTGCCTGCGCCCAGGCGGATCCATGTCGTTGGGGCTGGTGTCATGGGCGGCGACATTGCCGCCTGGTGCGCCTTGCGTGGCCTGGAGGTCACGCTGCAGGATCGCGAACAGAAATACATCGACCCTGCTCTAGAGCGCGCCCACAAGCTGTTCGAGAAACGCGTACGCGATCCGGAGGATCTCAAGGCGACGAAAGCGCGCCTTGCCGCCGATGTCGAGGGCAAGGGTGCGGAGACGGCCGACCTCGTCATCGAGGCCATTTTCGAGAATCTCGAGGCCAAACAGGCGCTCTACCGTGACCTGCAGGCAAAAATGAAGCCGGGCGCCCTGATCGCTACCAACACCTCCAGCATTCCCCTCGAGGAACTGCGGACCGTGCTCGACGAGCCACAGCGGTTCATCGGCCTGCACTTCTTCAACCCGGTCCCGATGCTGCCGCTCGTCGAGATCATTCGCTGCGAGGATACCGAACAAGCGGCGCTGGACGTCGGGTTTTCCTTCACTCGCAAGATCTCGAAGCTGCCGCTCGAGTGTTCCAGCGCGCCGGGATTCGTTGTCAATCGGATTCTCGCGCCCTATATGACTGAGGCCATGGCGCTGATCGAGGAAGGCGTGCCGTACGCGCTGATTGACAGGGCCGCCGAGAACTTCGGTATGCCAATGGGGCCCGTCGAGCTCGTCGACAGCGTCGGGCTCGACGTGGCACTCGGCGTGTCGAAGGTACTCGGCGCCGCCATGGAGCGACCGATACCGGAGCGACTCGTCAGCATGGTTGACGCTGGCACGCTAGGCCGCAAAACCGGTGAGGGCTTCTACCGCTGGGAGGACGGCAAGGCCGTCAAACCGGACGCCGGTGGCGCTACCGAGCCGGCCGACATAGAGGATCGCCTGATTCTTGCGATGGTCAACGAGGCGGTCGCATGCCTCGCCGACCGCGTTGTCACGACGGCTGACTTCCTCGATGCTGGCGTCATCTTCGGGACCGGTTTTGCGCCGTTCCGCGGTGGCCCGTTGAACTACGCGAAAGAGCGCGGGCTGGACGATGTCAAAGCCTCGCTCGAGCGCCTGGCGAGCGCGCACGGGCCGCGCTTCGAGCCACATCCGGGCTTTGCCGACCTGTAGCTCTGACGCAGTCGCCCGGGATTCTGTAAAACTGTGCGCCATTTCACGCTCGCGAGGCTCCGGTGTTCCGGAAGTTCTTGAATAAAGGGTAGAATACGGCCGCTCTCCGGGGTTTATGTGAACTTCCGGGGCGCCTCCGATAGGGAACACATGAACATCCAAGACGGACCGATGAATGACTGATGAGCAGAAAATAGCCGAACTGCTCAGGCGCTTTTCTCCCCTGGACGGCCTCAAGCGTGACAACCTTATGGCGCTTGCCAAGAAGGTTCAGATCCGCGAACTATCGCCAGGACAAATGCTCTTCAAGGAGGGTGACACCGAAAAGCGTACGTTCTACATCGTGACCGGCACGCTCGAACTCGTCGACAGCGGCAAGGTCGTCGGCACCGTGGAAGGCGGCAGCAAGCTCGCGCGCAGCCCGGTAGCGCCGGTCTTCCCGCGCCGAGTTACCGCAAGAGCCAAGGACCGCGTACAGTTCATCTCGATCGATTCCGACCTCCTCGACGTCATGCTCACCTGGGACCAGACCGGCACCTACGAGGTGTCGGAACTGCAGGGCACGCAGGATGAGACGAATGACGACTGGATGACGATGCTGCTGCAGGCCAAGGCCTTTCACAAGATTCCGCCGGCGAACATCCAGGCGATCTTCATGCGCATGCAGCAGATCAGCTACAAGGCCGGCGATGTCGTCCTCAAGCAGGGCGCGGAGGGAGACTATTTCTACGTGCTCATTCGCGGCAAGGCGCTGGTGACCCGGGAAACGCCGCTCAGCAAGGACGGCATCAAGCTTGCGGAACTCGGCGTCGGCGACACCTTCGGTGAAGAAGCGCTGATTTCCGAGGCCAAGCGCAATGCGACTGTCACCATGCAGACGGACGGCTCCGTCATGCGCCTCGGCAAGGACGACTTCAAGAAGCTCCTGAACGAGCCCATGCTCGACTGGGTAGATCGTGACAAGGCGCAGGAGATCATCCTGAACGGCGGTCAATGGCTCGACGTTCGCCTGCCGAGCGAATACGAAAACCAGCACCTCGACAACGCCGTCAACATCCCGCTGTACTTCATCCGGCTCAAGATCAACACACTCGACAAGAACAAGGACTACGTTGTCTGCTGCGACACCGGTCGGCGCAGCTCTGCCGGTGCCTATATCCTGAGCGAGCGAGGCTACAAGGCCTACGTGCTGCAAGGCGGGATCGGCGCCGAGGGCGCCTGACCCGCCAACCTGCTGCTCTTATCGCCCGACGGACGCTACCGTCGGCGTCACGCCGACGGCTTTGTACAACTCGTCCGGCCGATACCAGGTGTTGCCCTTCATAACGAACACAGCTCGCCGGACAGCACTGATGTCGTCGAGCGGATTGCCGTCGAGCAGTACCAGGTCTGCGTCCTTGCCGACCTCGATCGACCCTTTCGTCGCATCGGCGCCAACGACCCCCGCAGAATCGAGCGTGGCGATCCTGAGGACATCCGCCGTCGAGATCCCTGCTTCGACGTAGAGCTCGAGTTCACGATGGATCGTGAAACCCGGCATCGCATCGCTGCCCGGTACAATCTGAATACCGTAGTCATGCAGCGCCTTGATCATTTCGGCCTGCCTGACTGCCGATCGTCCCCAGGTATCCACCTTGTCGGTAATGTCGAATTCCGGGTTGTAGTAGCCGCGCGACACGTTGGGCGGGAGGTTTTCGATAATCGGCGCGTAGATCGGGCTGGGGTTACCCGGCGTATGCGTCAGCATTTCATCGAAAATAGCCGCAGTCGGGTCGATGACGACGTTGTTCTCCTTGAGCAGCGCGAGGAAGGAATGGACGTCTTCACTCTCAAGATCCAGGTTGCCCGCCTCGTCACCGTACAGCGTGAAGCGAATCTGTTGCCGGGTATCCGCCTCGTCCCCGGCCAGGAAGTTGAGGAATACCATGTTGATGTGCTGGATCTCGTCATAGCCGGCACGCACGGCCTGCTCCGCCGACATGAATGCCGGGATGTGACCGGACAGGCGCAGGCCGTGGCCATGTGCCCGCTCGGCAATCGGCTCGACCCACTCTGGCTCAATCGAACTGTACAGCTTCACCTGCAAGTAGCCGTGTTCGGCAAAGAAGTCGACCCGGTCCAGCGCGTCCTCAAGCGTCTCCGCCGCAAACCCGGCGGCGTACGGTCCTGCCTTGTCCATGAAGCCTGCGCGATAGGTATTCGGACCTATCACCTCGCCGCTGTCGAACTTCGCGACGGCGTCCATGATCAGCTCGTGTTCATTGCCGATATCGCGGACGTTGACGACGCCGCCCGCAATGTTGAGGACACCGTCGGACAGCCCGAAGTGGCCGTGCATATCCCAGAGGCCGGGAACCAGCGTCTTGCCGGCGCCATCGATCCGCAACGCATCGTCGGCGTCGATTGGATCCGCCGAGACGGCTTCGATCTTGCCATTCACAACGTGCACGTGGCGGCCTTCGAGCAGCGTGCCGGCGACGACGTCGACGACATCCACGTTCTCGACCACCAGCGAGGTCTCGAGCCGATACGCAAGATCACCGGCGATCGACGAAATCTGTTGCGCCGCCTGCTCCGTCTGGATTTCATCGAGGGTCTCGAGCACGCCCGGGTCCCAGCCATCCGGCAGCATACCCATCCAGCCACCCCCAAACGCCGTGACCTTGAGCTCTTCGTCGAACCAGGCGTAACCGGGCGCAAAGCCGATGCCGTTGATCGCATAGAGGGATAACATGACAGCGCCCTCGGGTGACGCAACCTCGATGTCGGTCAGTTTTTCCACGCGGGCACTGCCGGTAGGGAGCAACGCAACGGTGTTGTCCAGGCTCTTGCTGGCTACCCGGACCAGCGACTCGAGGGCGCCAACCGACGCATTTTCACTCGGCAGGTAGAACGCGGGCGTATCCACAGTGCGAGAGCCACCCTCTCCCGGCGTCTTCCAGGTCGCTACACCGTCGGTAAGCGAGAATGTTTCATCGATCGCCGATCCGAACGGCGAAATGCCCTCGATCTTTTGCGCAACGATGTAGCCGTCCTGGTCGAGCTGCAGCTCCGAATCCACCGTGTACTCACGGTTGTTCCAGTGCAGGAAGGACTCGTTGGTCACGCGACCGTCGCCGGTGCGCACGATCGTCGTCTGGCCGGCCGGTGTGGTCCGTTCGAGGTACCACTTGTAGTTGCTCGTCACTCCAACCGGCATGTCGCCGGCTGATGCGGCCCCGCCGTCAGCGCCAGCCGGCGTGTCGGGTTTGCTGCAGCCGGCAATGACAACGAGCGTCGCCAGCGCCAGCGCTGACGATTCGAAACGGTTCGGCATGAAAAAGTCCCCTTCGACGTTTATTGGCGCGGCCGGCCGTCTACAGGCGTAGGCCGCGTTGTTGTCGTTCCCGCCCGGCGTTAATGGCCGCGGCGTTCACCCCCAACAAGGAGACTACATCGTGTGGGTAGGTTTGTCGCCGCCGAGTGCGCCGGCGAGATAGTTCTCGATCTTCTTCTGCGTGTTGCCCTGGTCCTGTTCACTGAACTGCACGCCAATACCGGCCGTGCGCTTGCCCTGCGCGCCTTTCGGCGTCATCCAGATGACGGTGCCTGCAACGGGGATTTTCTCGTTCTCGCCCATCAGGTTGAGCAGCATGAAGACTTCATCGCCAAGCCGGTAGGAGCTGTTCGTCGGAATGAACAGGCCACCGTTGGTGACGTAGGGCATGTACGCGAGATACAGCGCACTCTTGTCCTTGATCGTCAGTGTCAGCAGTCCGGGTTTGCTCATCGCGAAGACGCCTGTCCAGTCCAGTCGGCCTAGCCGCGGCCGTAGAGTTCGCTCAGGTCCGGCACAGGCTTACGGACCCGTTTCAGGCCCGCCGCCCAGTCGATCAGGAGGCTCTCCAGCGCGGTTTGCGGGTTGAACGCCCCCTCGGGACGAGCCCGCAGCCGGTTGATTATGTCTTGATAGCAGAACAGGTTTTGGCTGTCCATGCGCTCCAGCACAGTCTGGTCAATACTGTGACCCATCGCACGGGGCGCCGCCCCAAGCTTGTGCCGCACGAGGTCGGCGAGCGTCCGGCTGAGCCATTCCAGTACCTCGTAGGGATCCTCCTTGGCCCACCGCGCTGCTACCTCAACGGGGGACAGGCGACGGGCGCCGACCGCGGCAAAATCGGTGGCGAGGGTCTCGAAAAGATCACCGCGGTCCCGTAGCCGCAGGGCCTCGAGTGGTGCCCCGCCCGCTGCCTTCAAGAGGGCCGGCCACTGCGTTGACGGGTCCAGCTCCGCCAGCCAGTCGAGCGCCGCGGTTTCGGCCGGCGCGTGAAAGTCGATTCGCTGGCAGCGGCTCACGATCGTAGCTGGCAGGCGCCCCATGCGATCGACGACAAGAACGAGCAGCGCATCGCCGGCCGGCTCCTCGAGCGTCTTTAGGAGCGCATTGGCCGCCGCCGCGTTCATGAGCTGAGCCGGCTCGATAACGGCCGTCTTGCCGCTACCCTCGAAGCTCGTCAGGGCAAGATCGGCAACCAGGGCTCGCACCTGGTCGATCGCGATCCCCTGCTTGTCTTCCGGTTTCGTCAGCCAGTAAACGTCCGGGTGTTCCGGCACCGACGCCGGGTACTGCGGCAGGGTATCCGCCCGGACGACGCCGCTCCTGACCGCAGCGAGCCACGCCGCGGCGGCCCGCTTGCCCGTACCGCGTGAGCCGGCAAGCATGACCGCGTGCGGCGGCCGCCCTGCGCCGAGGCGCTGTTGCCAGGCGTCGGTAAATCCGGAAAGCCACGATATATCCATTATTTCAATTATTTATAAGACTTATTTAAAGCGAATTAGTATCTCTTGTACGGCCGCGTCCACACCGGCAGCGACCTCGTCGAGCGTCCCGGACGCATCGACAACGTAGAAGCGCTCGGGATCGGCCGCGGCCAGCGACAGGTATTTCGCGCGAATGCGCTCGAAGAACGCATGCTCCTCGACCTCGAAGCGATCCTTATCGCCGCGTGAGCCTGCTCTCGCCATCCCGATGTCGACAGGGCAGTCGAGCAACAGCGTGGCGTCAGCCTCCAGCCCGTCAAGCGCCAGTCGCGCCAGCGTCTCGATCGACTCGTCGGGTATGCCGCGACCCGCACCCTGGTAAGCGCGGCTCGCGTCGACGTAGCGGTCCGACACGACCCAGCTACCCTGCTCCAGCGACGGGCGGATGCGGTTCGCAATGTGCAGCGCCCGCGACGCGAACATCAACAGCGCCTCGGCCGCAGGCGGTATTGGCTCTTCGCCGTGCTCGATCAACAGGGCACGAATCGCCTCGGCCGTCGGCGTACCACCGGGCTCGCGCGTCAGGTCGACGTCGTACCCTGCCGCCTCGATGGCGTCGACAACGCGCCGCAGGTGGGTCGACTTACCGACGCCCTCGATACCCTCGAGCGTGATCAGGCGTCCTCGGACAGGCGCGTTCATTGTTGCGCCCGCTGCTGGCGGAGTCGCACGAGGTATTCCTGCACAGCCTGATCGTGCTCTTCCTTGGTTGCCGAAAACTTGTGGCTGCCGTCCCCGAGCCCGGTTGCGACGAAGAACAGCGCATCGCCGTCGGCCGGGTGCAGCGCGGCCTCGATGGCAGCCCGACCTGCCATGGCAATAGGCGTTGGTGGCAGCCCCCGCCGCGTGTACGTGTTGTAGGGCGTATCGGTCCTCAGGTCGCGTCTCGTCAGGTTACCGTTGAAGTCGCGTCCTATACCGTAGATGACCGTGGGGTCGGTCTGCAGGCGCATGTTCTTCTGCATGCGTCGAACGAATACGCCGGCAATCGCCGGGCGCTCATCCGCCTTCGCCGTCTCTTTCTCGATGATCGATGCCAGGACCAGTGCCTCATAGGGGTCATCAAACGGTAGCCCGGTGGCACGCGCCTCCCAGGCCTCGGCGAGTGTCTCCTCGAGCAAATCGTACGCCTGCGCCAGGAGTTCGCGATCCGTCGTATTTGCCGGAAACCGGTAGGTTTCCGGCAGGAACAAACCCTCGGGCGATTCGGCTTCGCTGCCGAGTGATGCAAGAAACGCCGGCCAGTCTCCCTCGTCCAGCGTCACCTCGATGCGGGGGTCATCGTCGAGCGCCGCCGCAAGCTCCCAGCGATTCCAGCCTTCGACGATCGTAAACGAGTAGAGGATGACATTGCCGTCGGTGAACTGCGTCAGCAACTCCCCGGGCAGCGTCCCGGCGTCGATGCGGTACTCCCCTGCCTGGATGCGTGCTGCCTGGTTATTGACCCGCGCCATGAGCTTGAGCCAGTTGGCGGACGAGATGATGCCCTCGGCTTCGAGCCGTCGGGCGACGCCAGAGAAGCTCGCACCACCCGGAATCGTGAACGCGACCCCCGCTTCCGGCACGACAATCGGCGTCGTCGCAAACGAGCGATACGCCAAGCCCACGCCAACCAGCATCGCAAGTACCGCAATACCTGAAACCAGCGCCAGGCGAACGAGGAGCCGGTTCACGAGGCCACTGCCGTCAACGTTGCAGGGTTTACACAACGCGCCTCGGGACGTAACGCAAGGTCGACGGGTACGGCGTTGCTGTCGGCAACCTCGACTTGGGTCGCGCGCGTGATGGCCTGTAGCCCTGACCGCAGCGGGCCCGGCCAGGCAGTCCGTTTGTTGGTGACGAAAAACACATCACGCATGGTACCGCAGATGAGATTCCCGTCCGTGACAGAGATCAGGCCTTCTGGTCCGCGGGGAGGCGTACGCGTGACGCTTCCCGCTGCCTTAGTCGATCGCGCGAAAAATGAGACTGGCGTTGGTGCCACCGAATCCGAAGGAATTCGAGATCGCTGTTCGAACCGCTGCATCACGCGCCTCGTTGGGAACGTAGTCGAGATCGCAGGCAGGGTCCTGATTATCAAGATTGATCGTCGGGGGAACGACCTGGTCACGCATCGCCATCAGGCAGAAGATCGCCTCGACGACGCCGGCAGCACCCAGCAGGTGGCCCGTGACCGACTTCGTCGAACTGACCATGAGCTTGTCGGCGGCGTCACCGAACGCACGACGAATGCCAACCGTCTCACCGACGTCACCAACGGGCGTCGAGGTGCCGTGGGCGTTGAGATAGTCGACCTCGGACGGCTCAATAGCGGCGTCGCGGAGCGCTGCCGCCATGCATTTCCTTGCACCCTCGCCGTCTTCCGGCGGCGACGTAATGTGGAAGGCATCGCCGCTCATACCGAAGCCGATGAGTTCACCATAGATTGTGGCGCCACGCGCTCGCGCGTGCTCGAGCTCCTCGAGAACGACGCAGCCCGCGCCGTTGCTCAGCACGAAACCGTCACGATCGACATCGAACGGGCGGCTCGCCGCGGCCGGGTCATCGTTGCGCGTGGACATGGCTTTCGCGGCGCAGAAGCCGGCCATTGCGAGCGGCGTCGTCGCGTACTCGGAGCCACCCGCAAGCATGACGTCGGCATCGCCGTGCATGACGCTTCTGCCAGCCACGCCAATACAGTGCGTGGAAGTCGCGCACGCCGAGACGATCGAGATATTGGGCCCGGTCAGCTTCTTCAGGATGCTGACCTGGCCGGACGTCATGTTGATGATCGACCCGGGGATAAAGAACGGCGAGACCTTGCGTACGCCGCCGGCGCGAAACTTGTCGTGGTTGTCTTCGATGTACTTGATGCCGCCAATGCCGGCACCCATCGCAACGCCGATCCGCTCGCTGTTGTCCTCGTTGACCTCGAGCCCGGAATCCTCGAGCGCATCGAATGCGGCTGCGACGCCGTAGTGGATGAAGGGATCGTTCTTTCGCTGGTCCTTGCGGCCGAGGTACTGCTCGACATCGAAGCCGCTGACCTGCCCTGCGATCCGCGTCGGGAACGTCTCGGCATCGAAATCATCGACGGGCCCAATGCCCGACTTGCCGTCGCGCACGTTGGCCCATGCCGTTTCGAGCTCGCTACCGACAGGCGAAACAATGCCGATGCCCGTGACGACGACGCGACGCAGCTTCAATGACGTTCCAGGTTGCTGTTACTGGGGGTGGAAGCTGATGCCGTTGGCATCAGGAAACGGGCGGTACAGCAAGACTGTACCGCCCGTCGAAATCAGCTATCGCTCGAACGAGCGGTGACGAAATCGATCGCCTGCTGAACGGTCGTGATCTTCTCGGCTTCCTCGTCGGGGATTTCAGTCTCGAATTCCTCCTCGAGTGCCATGACCAGCTCAACCGTGTCGAGCGAATCGGCACCAAGATCATCGACGAAAGACGCATCATTCGTGACCTCGTCTTCCTTTACGCCGAGTTGCTCGGCGACGATGCTCTTTACCTGTTCTTCAATACTGCTCATTTGCTTGCTTCTCCTGGGAAGGCATAAAAAACCAGTCTGCGACCCGGCGCTACGAGTGTGCCCGAGGAACACCCGGTGCCGTGCGAACGCCAATGCGCACACGGCCGAACGGGCGGCTCTGCCGCATATAAACCCCTAAGTTATTGAATTTTCACGATCCTTCCTAATCGTGGGGCGTATTGTATGTGAAAGGCGGTAGGCAATCTACACGCCTACGGAGCCGAAACCCTTGCAATTTCAGTAGCTTTGTCCACGCGTACAAGAGGGACTCAGTCCATCAGCATGCCGCCGTTGACGTGCAGGGTCTCACCCGTCACGTAAGCGGCCGCCGGGCTTGCGAGAAAGACCACCGCGGCGGCGATATCGTCGGCGAGGCCAAGCCGGCCCAGCGGGATTTGCGACAGCATTGCATTACGCTGGTCCTCCGGCAGCACCCGGGTCATGTCCGTGTCGATAAAGCCCGGCGCAACCACGTTGACCGTAATGTTTCGGGACCCGATCTCCCGCGCGAGTGACTTCGAGAACCCGATGATGCCGGCCTTTGCCGCCGCGTAGTTTGCCTGGCCGGCATTGCCCATGACGCCAATGACGGACGCTATGTTGATAATGCGGCCGCCCTTCGCTTTCATCATGCCCCTCAGGCAGCCCTTGCTCAGGCGGTACACGCCGGACAGGTTGGTCGCAATAACGTCGTCCCACTCCTCGTCCTTCATGCGCATCAGCAGGTTGTCGCGAGTAATGCCGGCATTGTTGACGAGAATCGTCGGCGCGCCTTCGTTGCCCTGAACATCCTTCAGCGCCGCGGCTACCGAGTCGGCGTCACCAATATTGAGTACGACGCCGCGCCCCTTGTCGCCCAACGCCTCACTGATGCCTGCGGCGCCGCTCTCACTCGTCGCGGTACCCACGACAGTTGCGCCGGCGGCTGCGAGCGCCGCCGCAATGCTCGCGCCAATGCCTCGGGACGCGCCCGTGACAAAGGCAACCTGCCCGTTCAATGCGTCGGGCCCAAACAGCTTGCTCATGATTACTGGCTCCTCAGGAAGTCGGCTCGTGACCGAGTGCGCCACGCAGGTCGTCGAGCGAATTGAAGGCAACGACCGGTACGTTTCGATCGATGCGCCGCATCAGCCCGGCAAGCACCTTGCCCGGACCGCACTCGATGACCCGGTCAGCACCCGTCGCGAGCATGGCGCGCACGGTGTCGACCCAGCGAACCGGGCTGTAAACCTGTCGTGACAGGCGCCGACGAATATCGTCGCCGTCGGTGTACGGGGTTGCGTCGGAGGCGGCAACGGTGGTGATTATTGGCGTGTCGATCGTCGCTTCGGCCAGCGCCTCGGCAAGCGCCTCGCCGGCCGCCCGCATGAGTGCGGAGTGGGCCGGCACGCTGAGTGGCAGCGGTAGCACGCGCTTGGCACCGGCGGCCTTCGCGGCCTCGGCAGCGCGCTCCACGGCAGTCGCGTGGCCCGCAATCACGACCTGTCCCGGCGCGTTGAAGTTCACCGGGTCCACGACATCATCGCCCGCCGCGTCGGCGCAGACGGCAATGACGGCCTCGTCGTCCAGGCCGAGCACGGCGGCCATGGCGCCAACGCCGGCGGGTACGGCCTCCTGCATCAACTCGCTACGAAGCTTCACGAGCCGCAGCGCGTCGGCGAAGCTCATTGCCTCGGCGGCGACGAGTGCCGAGTACTCGCCGAGGCTGTGCCCCGACATGACGCTGGGAGCGTCGCCGCCGCCCGCGCGCCAGGCGCGCCAGGCAGCCACGCCCGCGGTCAGCATCACGGGTTGCGTGACGGTCGTCATGTCGAGTTTTTCTGCCGGCCCGTCGCGCACGATGGCCCAAAGGTCGACACCGAGCACATCGCCGGCCTCGCTCCAGGCCTCCACCGCTTCAGGAAACTCGGCCCGCAGATTCGTCTGCATGCCCTGCGCATGCGAACCCTGTCCAGGGAACACGAAAGCATCGCTCATTTTTCGCTCCTGACCCCCCCGGGCCCTCGAGACGCCGCGGAGTATAGTCGGGAGCGGCCACCAAAACGAGTCAGAAACAGAGCGGCCGCGAGGCCACCGACAGCGCCGTACAGGTGCGCGTCGTAGACGACGGCGCCACCGGCTGCCTGCGATGACCCGGGTACAGGTCCTTGCCATTGCTCAAATGCGAGTTTTCCGACCACCAGCGCGGCAAGCAGGGTTCCGTCGGGACGTCGCTCGAGCAGAGCCGCAACCGTGCCGGCGACGAGCCAGCCATGCAGAACACCGGATAGCCCGACGTACCACTCGAGTTCGGGATTCAGCCACCACAGGCCGACATCCACTGCCGCAACGGAGACCGCTGTGATCAACACCCATTCCCGGAAACTGTAATACGGCCCGAACAGGAGCCAGCCAAGGAGCATTCCGAGTATGTTAAACACGGTGTGGGAGTCACCAAGGTGAACGAGGTGCCCCGTAAGGAGTCGCCAGAACTCACCATTGCTCAAAGCCTCGCGATCAAAGGCGAGTGCAGCACGGCCTGCATCCTCGAACGCCCAGGCAAGCGCCGCGAGTCCGGTCACCATCAGAGCCGGCCAGGCGCCGATAAGCGTCTGTTTTGCTTGCTCAAGGCGTTCCGTTAACCCCATGTTTGGTATACTGGCGTTTAACTCAGCACGACGTCAATTTCGACGATCCGTCGAATCGTGTTTACTCTGGAGAAATACACGTGATCGGGAACAACAGGCGGCGCCAGATGGAGCTGCGCCAGCAGGGCTTTACGCTCATCGAAATCATGGTGGTCGTGATCATCATCGGCATTCTTGCCGCGATCGTGGCACCCAACGTCATCGGCAACGTCGACAAGGCGAACGTGACGAAGGCGAAAACCGAAATCCGGGCGCTGGAATCCGCCCTCAAGCTTTACCGTCTCGATAACTTCCAGTACCCGACCAGCGAGCAGGGTCTCGATGCGCTCGTAACGAAGCCGAACGACCCGAATCTCCGCAACTGGAACCCGCGCGGCTACATGGAACGCAACTCCATACCGGCCGATCCCTGGGGCAACCCCTACCAGTACCTGAATCCCGGCAACAACGGCGAGATCGACATCTACTCCTTCGGCGCCGATGGACGGCCCGGCGGCGACGACCTCAACGCCGACATTGGTAACTGGGACCTGAACTGACCCGGAACGGTCGCCGGCGCAATCGGATGCGCAGCCAGAATCGGCAACGGGGCTTCACGCTCTTCGAGATCCTCGTGGTCGTCTTCATCATTGCGGTCATTACGGGCACCGCCGTGCTGTCGGTCGGCATCCTGCGTGACGACCGTGACGTCCAGCGTGAGGCGGATCGTGCGGTCGCCCTGTTTGGCGTCGTCAAGGACGAGGCACTCCTGCAGGGCCGGGAATTCGGCATCGAGTTTCTCGAAACGGGTTACCGCTTCGTCGAGTTCGATCCGCTGGGCGAGCGCTGGGCGGATATTCCACTCGACGAACTGCTTAAGACGCGCACCCTGCCCGACGACATGGAGCTGGAGCTATACGTCGACGGGCAGATGATCGAACTCGATCGGACACCGGCGAACTTCTCGTCCGATGAAGACGAGGACGAGCGGGCATTCGGGGTGCCGCAGTACGCGCCGCACGTGTTCGTCTACTCGAGCGGCGACATGACGCCCTTTGAACTGCATATCACGCGCTACAGCGACAATGCCCGCATTGCCGTCCGCTTCGATCTGCTCGGCAACGCCGAGTTTATCGACGACGAGGAGCTGTTCTAGGCATGCGGATTACTACCCAATGCACCCCCCCGAGACAATCGCAGTCCGGGCTGACGCTGCTCGAGGTCATGATTGCGCTTGCGGTCATCAGCCTGGCGTTAACCGCTGCGACCGTGGCTGTTGGCCAGGTCATCAGCAGCGCCAACAGCATGCGCGACCGCACCTACGCGAACTGGATCGCCCAGAACCAGCTGGCCGAGTTTCGCCTGGCGCCCGAGCTCCCAGAAGTCGGCAACAACAATGGCGAGGTCGTTTACGCCGGCGTCGACTGGGCCTGGGAGGCCAACGTGTCGGAAACCGGCGTCGAGAACCTGCTGCGAATTGACGTCTCTGTCGGCTTCCCCGGCGAAGACGGCTTCGTCTGGACCGTGACCGGCTTCGTCGGAGAGCCCGTTATCCCGGGTCTCGCGAACCGGGCGTGGACTACCGATACGCCGCAGCGAGGCGCAGAACAGTGAAGCGATCTCGTGGACTCACGCTTATCGAGCTGCTGGTTGCCGTGTTCGTGTTCGCGCTGCTGGCCACGATCACCTACGAGGCACTCGGCAGGATGCTCGGCAATTCCGAGATCCTGACGTCGCGCATGGAGCGCGTGCAGGACGTGCAGCTCGCGATGCGCTACCTCGAGTCCGACATCCTGCAAACCGCGCCGCGACCGATCCGTGGCGACGTCGAAGAGGTCTACCAGGGCGCGCTGCAGGCCAACCTGTCGACCCAGTTTGCCCTCGAACTGACGCGCAGCGGCTGGACGAACCTGGCGGGCCTGCCGCGCTCGACTCAGCAGCGGCTCGCTTACCAGCTGGTCGACGGCGAGCTGGCCCGTTTTCACTGGCTGGTGCTCGACCGTACGTTCAGCAACGAGCCAGTCCAGACCGTGCTGCTCGACGACGTCGAGTCGCTCTTGTTCCGGTTCCTTCTGCCGAGCGGCGAGTGGACCGAGCAATGGCCGCCGCTGAGTTCCGCCACGGGGACCAATCCACGTAATCGACCGCGTGCCGTCGAGATTCGCCTGACGCTGGTCGACGAAGGTCTGCTGACGCGCATCGTGGAGCTGGCGCCGTGAGGACCGTAGCGAAACGGCAGCGCGGCGTAGCGCTCATAACGGCCCTCCTGATCTCGGTGCTGATATCCATCCTCACCTACAACCTTGCGTTCGAGTCGACTATGGATGCGCGGCGCACGATGAGCCTGCTCTACCGTGACCAGGCGCTGCAGGTGGCACTCGGCGCAGAGTCGTGGATCGCAGCGATTCTTGCGGAAGACCTGATTAACTCAGAGTCGGATCACCTGGGCGAAATCTGGGCCAGCGACCTGCCGGGGCTGCCAATCGATGGCGGTACCGTGACCGGTGAGATCGTCGATCTGCAGGGGCGCTTCAACGTCAACAACCTGATCGACAGCTCCGGCGAGGTCGACGAGCTGTACTTCGAACAGTTCCGGAGACTGTTGGCGAGCCTCGAAATCGATCCGCGCTTCGCGGGCATTGCGGCGGACTGGATCGATCCGGACCAGGAGCCAGCGTTCCCGGACGGCGCCGAGGACGGCATCTACACGGGCCTGACGCCGCCCTACCGGCCGGCCAACCTGGCGCTGTCGAACGTCAGCGAACTGGCGGCACTCGAGGGCATGGACCCCATCACCTTCCGGGTGCTCGAGCCGCACATTACGGCGCTGCCTGGCCGAACCTCGCTGAACGTCAATACTGCTACGCCGGCCGTCCTGCAATCGCTGGACGAGAACTTCTCGGCAACCGACGTCGAAAGCCTGCTCGCCGAGCGTGAGGGAGCGGGCTTCGCCGATTTCCAGGGCACGTTCTCGACCCTCATCAGCGAGGAAATGCTGGCGGAACTCAGCGACAGCACAGCTTATTTTCAATTGAAGGTGGTCGTCCAGATTGCTACCGTTCGCCTCACCCTGTTTTCGATCCTGGAGCGAACGCCGCAGGGCGACGTCGTTCCCATCCTGCGCAGCCTTGGAACCGCCTGAGCATGGCCGATTATCTCGTTATCAACCTGCCGCAAAACGAAGAGCAGCCCGCGAGCTGGCTCGTTGCGGACGGCAATGGCGCGGTAAAGGGAGCGATCGGTAGCGGCACGCTAGAGGCAGCGGCTGCGGAAGTCGGCGATCACGCCGTGATCGTCATTGTGCCCGGCACCGACGTTCTGACCATGGCCGTCGATCTCCCCGTTCGATCCGGCGCAAAGCTCAGGGCCGCCGTGCCCTACGCACTCGAAGACCAGCTCGCCGACGAAGTGGAGACGCTGCACTTCGCGACCGGCAGCCACCGCGACAGCGGCCTGTTACCCGTCGCCGTCGTCAATCACGACACGCTCTCGCAGTGGGTCGGTCGGCTTAATGACAACGGCATCTACCCGACCCGCGTCGTGCCCGACTACCACGGCGTGCAGGCCGTACCGAACACGATCAGCCTGGTCGCCATGGGCAAACAGATCCTCATCAATGACGGCAAGGAACTCGAGTTTACGATCGAGAATCTCGGGCCCGGCGACGCGCTTGCGATCGCGGGCCTGCTACACCGGACTGACGGCGACGAGAAGGACGACGATGACACTGCGGATGCCTCGCCGCGGCACCTTGTCGCGTGGGTGGAGCCGGGTCTCGACGAGGCCTACCGGCATGACTGGAACGCGCTGCGCACCGAGCTCGACAGCGTCGACGTCAACGTCCTCCGCGACGGCGCATTCCCGCGGCTCGCGGTCGCGGTAGCGGGTGGCGCCGGCATCAACCTCTTGCAGGGCCCCTACAGCAAACGCACGGAAGTTGCGGCCGCACTCAGGCCGTGGCGCGTCGCGGCCAGCCTGTTGCTGGGTATTGCGCTCCTGTCGCTGGCCGGCAAGGGCGTCGACTATCTTGATCTCAAGCGACAGGAAGCCGCGCTTCAGGACCAGTACATGGCTGTGTACGAGGTCTTGCGTCCTGGCGACGCGCGCCTGCCGGCCGACCCCAACAGCGTGGCGGACTCGCTCGTACGGCAGGTCCTCGGCAATAATCTCGCGCCCACGCAGGTGTTCCTGCCGTCGCTCATGCAGCTGGCCGCCGCAATCGGGGCAAACCGCGAGGCCGACGTCGAAGCCGTGAGCTACCGCGCCGGCGTCGTCGACGTGCGCCTGACCGCGCCCAACGTCGCGACGCTCGACAAGATCCAGAAAGCGGTCAGCGACTCCGGCCGCTTCACGGCGTCAATCCAGGCAACGAGCCAGGATGACAGCGGCAAGGTCAACAGTCGCATCCAGATACGGGACACGGGCGCATGAAGGACTGGCTCGACGGTCTCGCCGCTCGCGAACGCATCATGGTGCTCGTCTGCGCCGTGGTCGTGGTGCTGACCGTACTTTGGTTCGGCATATGGACGCCGCTCGACAAGAAGCACGAAAACCTGCGAGCGAGCGTTGACGCCTGGCAGGACGGCCTCGTCAAGCTGCAGCGCGTGGCGCAGGTACAGGGTGCGTCGGCGGGCGCCGGCCAGGCGCGCCGAATCAGCAACCAGACGCCGGTCGTGATCGTCGATACGACCCTGCGCGAACGGGGCTTGTCGACGGCGTTGCGTCGCAGCCAGCCGACGACCAGCACGGGCATTCGCGTCGAGTTCGAGAACGTTGCGTTCGACGCACTCGTGCTGTGGCTCGGTGACCTGAGCGCGCGCTACGGCATGGACGTACAAGCCGGCAGCCTGACGGTAGCGCAACGCGCCGAGCCCGGGCGAATCAACGCAACGCTGACGCTCGAAAGGCAACAGTAGTGAGGAAATCATGGCTCGTTATTGCCGGCTTGCTGGCGTTCCTCGCTGGTGCGCTGTCAAGCTTCCCCGCCCGCGTGGCCTATGCCTGGTTCGCACCGCCCGACGTTGAGCTCGCCGGTATCAAGGGGACGCTGTGGAACGGCTCGGCCGATCACGCCAACGTTGCCGGCGTCTACCTGAGCCGACTCGAATGGCAGCTCAGCCCCCTGTCACTTCTGCTGGGCCGTCTGAGCCTGGACGCGAAAGCCGAACCCGCGCAGGGCTTCATCGAGGGCAGCTTTTCCGTCACGCCGGGCGGCAAGCTGTCGGTGAAAGACCTCGTCGGCTCACTCTCGTTGGCATCGCTGACCTCGGTGATCAACATGGGCAGCCTGTCCGGCACGGCAAACGTCAATTTCAGCCGCGTGGTCGTTGAAGACGGCTTTCCGCGCGATGCCGAAGGCAAGGTGGAGGTCGCTAACCTGTTTGCGGCAGCTATTTACCCCGCCTCGTCCATTGGCGGTTACGTGGCCGACTTCAGCACGACCGACGCCGGGATTGTCGCCAGCGTCGAAGATACCGATGGCATCGTCGACCTTGCAGGCAGCCTGACGCTCAGCCCCGACAGGAACTACCAGTTCCTCGGGGTTATCGCGCCGAAGCCCGACACCGACGACACTCTGCGTCAACAGATGCGTTTTCTCGGCTCCCCGAATTCCCGGGGCCAGTACGACATACGTCTCGAAGGCGCACTCTGACGCGTCGGTCGGCGCTCAGGAGGCTTCGACCTCCAGCCACTCGCCGAGCAGCGGAAAGTACAGCGCCGTTCGCGGCGTAGCGCCTGACCAGGCCGCATACAACGCGCGGTAGCGCCGCAGCTGTTCCCGGTAACGCTCCGCTTCTGCGGCGAGGAAACCCGGCAGGTTGCCGCCTTCGTGGCTGCTCGTCTTGTAGTCGACGACCCAGTGCACGCTCCCGTCGATCCGGACCCGGTCGATGACACCGGTCACGAGCTGACCGTCAAAGAGCCCGGTCAGGGACAACTCTGCATCCCCGCCCCCTTCCAGCAGCCAGCGTCCCCGTTCGTCCCCGGCCATCGTCTCGAGCGACCGCAAAACCCGATCGACGATCTCGGCGCGATCATCGGCTCCCAAGCCGGACTCCTCGAGCCAGCGCAGCATCCGCGTCCTGCCTTCCCGGGATGTAAAGTCTTCGAGGGTTCCTCGGCCTGTCGCAATCCGATGCAGGCAGCGATGTACGAGGGTTCCGGCAACACGGGCATTCGCCCCGACCCAATCAAACTCGACCGCCACCGGGCTGGCCGGCTCGGAACCGCGCGGCGCGTGAACGGGCGCGACCGCAGGCGGTTCGAACGCCTCGCTGAATCTCAAGAGACGCGGCTCTGCCCAAACGACCTCGTCCTGGGCCGCGGGCGCCCCCGTTTCCTGGAGCCTGTCTTCCCATGCGCTGCCAATCTCCGGCCACAGTAGGCGCAGCAGGCTCGATGCCTCGGGCGGCCGCACTTCCGTCTCGTCATCATTGAGCTTCGAGTGGCCAATGATGTTGAGACTCTTGATAGCCCTCGTACAGGCGACATAGAGCAAGCGACCCGTCTCGAAGCGGTCGCGGCTGGTCGTGACGCCCCGAATGTACTGATGTATCGGATCCTTCTCGGTCTCGCCACGCGGCCCAACCGGACTCAGGACCTTGCGGACCTCACCGGCGTGCGGCGGCAGCTCAAACCAGCTCAGCACGTCGCTGCCCTGGCTGCGCGGGCGGCGACCGAGGCCGTACAGAACAACGTGGTCGAACTGCAGGCCCTTGGCTTTGTGCATTGTCATGACGCTGACCGTCGCACCGCCGGCCGTTGCCACGTGCTCTTCGTCGAGACGCTCCTCGAGGGCTGCCACATCGTCCAGCGTACCGGCCTGCTCGAGCTTGCTCAGGACGTCGAAGAATCGGTAGACGTTGTCGATCGCGTCACTGCCTTCCGGGACCAGCGCACCGCCAAGTCGCAACCAGACCCGTTCAACGACATCGCGAAGCGACTCGAAGCGACGTGCCCCGGCCAAGACGCGCAGTACTGGCGCCGCCCGCTGCAGTGCGGCCTGCCCCTTCTTGCTCAGACTCGCAACGCGCGTTTCGTCCGCAAGCAGCTCGCGCACGCTCTTATCCGGTTCGTTGACGACCAGTGCGTGCAGGTCACTCCAGTCGAGCCCGATCCAGGGCGCCCGCAAGACGGCAAGCCACGCCAGTCGGTCGCCCGGGTGCACGGCCGCGCGAGTCAGCGCCAGAACCTCGATGATCTCGGGAAGGTCGGTCAGTCGGTCGATATCGATGGCGTCATAGGCGATACCTCGACTCCTTAGACGCTCCAGCAGCTCGGGCAGCACCGTGCGACTGCGCACGAGAACGGCGACGCAGTCGCCGGGATTTGCTTCGAGCAGCCTCTCGATGACGGCGAGGCCGGTATCTGCTTCGATCTCCCTCCCGGCGCCGAGCGCAGGATAGACGGCAATCCTGCCCTGCCCCAAATGCTGCTCCGCCGCTATCGATGTCGAATACGAGACCGCGCTGTTGATCACGTCATCCTCTGCGGGCAACACCGTCGGGAAGACCCGATTGAACCAGGCGACGAGGTGTTCACCGGAGCGGAAGTTGCGACGCAGCACAAGCTCGGTCAGCGGCACGTCGCCGATACCCTCGTTGCGCGCTGCGAGAAACTGCGCGACCTCAGCGTTGCGGAAGCGGTAGATCGATTGCATCGGATCGCCGACACAAAACAACGTGCGGCCGTCACCGGGAGACCAGCCTCGCGTCAGTGCCTTGATCATCGCGTACTGCGCGAGCGACGTGTCCTGCATCTCGTCGACGAGGATGTGTCGTACCTGGTAGTCGAGAAGCAGCGCAATGTCGCTCGGTTGTTCCGCCGTGCCCAGCGCACTGTCGGCTGCCCGGGTAATCTCGACATAGTCGGTCATGCCGCGACGTGCGAACAGCGCGTTCAGTTCAGCAACGGCAAGCGGCAGAACGCGTATGAGGGCCTCGAGGACGCGCCACTGCGAGTCCGTGTAGCGTTCCGGGGGTAGTGAGCGAACCTTGTCGAGGACGGCCAGTGCACCGGGGCGGCGCGCAATCTCCTCGATCAGGTCGCCGAGCGCCCGCTTTTCATCCTTGCACTCAGGCGGCAAACCGACCGACTTGGTCACGGTCTTCCGCGGCTGGCCCTGCTTCGTGAGCAACAGCTCGGCGGCGCCACACCACCAGTCGACGCCGCCGGCGTCGCGACCTAGAGCGCAAACCGGATGATCGCCATTGCCCTCCGCTTCCAGATTGTCCGCCGCCACCTGCCCGAGCGCGCCCAGTGCTGCGATCTGCTCGCCGGATAAATGCGCCTCGATCGCCTCGATATGCTCGCGGCGGATGCTGGCGAGATCAGCCTCCAACGCGTCCCGGAGTTCATCAAACTCGGTATCGCTCAGGCGGCCACTGCCGATGAAAGGCAGCCACTGGTCGCGGGTCCGGAGCATATCCACGACATACGTCTGATAGAGCCTGGTGTTGTTGTCGAGGTGTCCGAGCAGCGTTTCCAGCGAGTCGGCATAGGGCCCGGTACCGTTCAGGAACTCGAGCGCCGACATGGCAGCTTCGCGGTACAGCGCATCGGTCTCGGCCTTGTCACCGACGCCCTGTCCCGCAACGTTGATCGCCGCCGACACGGGTAGCATGCGCGCAATCGAGGCGTTGAGACTGTCGAGGGTCTGGATACGCAGTCGCCGCGCGTGTCGCTCGAGGTTCCAGCCGCGCTCACGATCGCGCGCGAGCACTGCGCGGGCCGCATCGTGAGTAATGCGCTCATGCGGCAGCAGCGAATCCGGAGAATCCGTGGCTCGCTTCAGCGCTGCCAGCACGCGCTTCAGCATTTCAGCCGACGCCTTGCGCGTGAACGTGATCGCGATCACCTCCTCGGGATCGTCGACCAGGGCGAGCAGCTTCAGGTAGCGCTGGATCAGGAGTTCGGTCTTGCCGGAGCCAGCGGGCGCCTGGACGATGAATGACTCGCTGACATCGAGCGCCCTCCTCCGCGCTTCGATGTCCGCCGCCAGGAGACTATCGTCAGCCATGTCGGACGAGCTCCGCGTAGCGTGACAATAAGGCAAGCGGCCGGGCATCCGTCGATCCCTGCCTTACGTTCACGCGCACATCACCGCGCATGAGCATCGCGGCGGCGCGCTCAATCTCCCCGATCCAGCCCGCCAGCGTGTCGCAAAACGCCTCATCACCGGACAGGTGCCTGCCGGCACCATCAATGACCACGTCACGGCTGTCGACGTTGTACAGGCCGAGATCGCTGACGCTTTGGGAGAGCGTGGCCGCGTAGACCATGGGCTGATAGGTCGTCGGCTCATTCTTCTCGAAGAACTTCTTGCGGCTGCCCGTCTTGTAGTCGAGGATGACGACGCTGCCGTCCGGCAGACGATCGATACGGTCATGTCGCAGGTTCAGTCCCAGTCCGGCGACGGTGCCGCTGGACGTACCCTCGACGCTCGCTACGGCAAATGCCGGGCGCGCCATATCCACGGCAACGACGCTACGGAGCAGTAGAGCCGTGCGCTGCTCCTCGAAATCCAGCAGGCGCTCCAGCGTCTTGCCCGCCGCCACGCGATATCGCGCCACCGCCGTACGTGCGGCCTCGCTGCTGCGCTCGCGAAGCTCATCCTCGTCCCACTGTGCGATCGCCGCCTGGTCCGGGCACTCCCGGTACAGCCGCCGCAGCGCGTCATGTACGAGGTTGCCGCGAAGCAACGGTGTCAGGCCCTCGGCAAAGGTGCCGATACGGCGTACGCCAAGACGGCCTCTCGCGAACGCGCCGAAGGGTTCGGACAGCTGCAGATCGAGGGTCGTGGCACCGCCGCGAACCTGCTCGTCGCTTCCAACGGCTGGCACTGACTCGGGGCTCACCTCGACGAGGTTTCGAGTGGCGTTGAGTGCCGTCGCGTACCAGCCTGGATCGGAATCCTGCACCTCGACGGTCTTGGCCGGTTCGATCAGCGTCGGGCTTTGCTCGCTGTCGTCGTCGGACAAGGGATAGCTGCCGCGTACGTCCGGCGCCGAGACAGACAGTCTCGACAACACCGTAGCGGCGAACTCAAGGCTATCCTCGGGTGAGGCGTCCGGCAGGCCATAGCGTCGACGCAAACGACGGGCAACCAGCGGCGTTGGCTTGCCCGCGGCAGGCCATGCGTTCGCAGTCAGGCCGGTAATCCAGGCAGCATCGAAGTCGAGCCCCGATGCTTCCAGCGGTCCCAGAACGTCAAGCACAGCGCCCGTATCTTCGGGTTGAAAAACGGTATCCCGCGCCATCGCCCGCAATCGCTCGGCCGCCGCGGGAAGCGTCATCGAAACGGCGACCAGTTCGAGCCGCGCAAACTCGTTCAAGAGTTCGCGCCAGCGATTGACGAGCTGTTGTTCACGACTGCCGAGACTGCCTCCGCCAGGCCAGCCCATGATTGTCAGCGTACGGTCGAACACGGCGGCCCACCGCCCCGGCGGCGCACGACGCGGCAGCGAGCGCCGCTCATCGACCAGCGCCTCCACGCGACCGAGGAAGTCCAGCGTGTCCGACTCGGCACCCGGTCGTCCCGTGAACACCTTGAGCACACGCTCCGGCGTCCAGTCGCGTGCCGCGAAGTCACGCAGCTCGAGCTCGAGACGTGCCCGTGCATCACCGTTGTTCAGGCCGAGCACACCCGCTCGCAGCAAAACGCCGAGCTGTCGACTGGTCAGTGCATCGTGCAGCCAGCGCACGACGAGTAGTGCAATCGCAATGAGCGGATAATCGTCGATGGACCGGCCGAGCGACACATTGACTGCAGCTTCGGCCGCCGCCCCGCCGAGCTGCCACCCTGGACTGAAGCCCTCACGGATGAGTCGCACGGTTCGGCCGGGTGACTGCTCGAGACCCGTGACAATAATCGCCACCCGAGCCGCCGGGTCGGCTTCGATTCTTTGCCGGGCCCAGTGTCCTGCCGCACGGTACTCGGCGACCGGGTCCGGCTGCGCCTGCAGCGGAATACGAGTGGCGGCAGCGTGCGCGATGCGTCGCACCCGGACACCGCGCTCGTCGAGACACCGGCTGAGCGCTTGTTGCACAGGTGTTTCCCGATCAAAGCCGGTGAGAACAACCGCGGCAGGCAGAGCAATGCGACCGGCCTTGACGCTCGCGATCGCAGCAGCGCCGAGCAGGCCGTCGTCGAGCCAGCGATTCGCGTCGAGCTTGTGGGCATAGCGCTGCGCAGCCCGGGCAAAGATTCGCTGGTCGAGGCTCTCGGCACCACGCATGAGCCCGTCGAGCGGCAGCAGGCAGGCGTTGACCTGTGACCAGGCATCCAACGCGTTCCGAACCAGTGCGGCGAGGCTCACCCCGGTGTCATCGAGTTCGGCGCGCAGGCACTCCTCCCACACTACCCGGGCCTGGTGCGGACCGAGAATCAACCTGCTGTCGTCGTCCTCGGCAGCGATCTGGCGAAGCCACCGGCCCCAGGTCAATACTGCTGGCGTTGTCCAGGCGCCGGCGCCGGAGGCGAGTTTCTGTTCGCCATAACCACGCTCGAGGGTTCGAGCGAGGCGCCGGCTGGCTGTCACTACGATCGCCCCGCTATCGAGCTCCGGCAGCAGCCATTCTGGACGCGTCACCCGGCGTGGTGCTCCAGCAGGCTGTTGATTCGATCGAACACGATATCGAGCGTGTCGGCATCCGGCAGTGTCGTTATGCGGAAGTGATTCGTATATGGCGTGTTGAAGCTGCTGCCCGGCGCGACGAGCACGTGCTTGTGCTCGAGGAGCTCCGCGGCGAACGCCCGGTCGTCGAGCTTGTTGTCGAAGCGGTCGTCGAGGCGAACGAAAGCGTACATTGCCCCCATGGGCCGAGAGACACTGAGCCACGGGCTGTCGGCGACGCGGTCGATCACGGCCTGCCGTGACTGGTACAGGCGACCGCCGGGCTCAACGAGCTGGACGATACTCTGGAAACCACCCAGTGCGGTTTGCACGGCCCACTGTCCCGGAACGTTGCTGCAGAGACGCAGAGCCGACAGCAACTCCATCGCGTGCAGGTAATCGCGTACGCGCTCGAGGTCACCACTGAAGACGCACCACCCCACGCGGTAGCCGCAGGCTCGGTACACCTTCGACAGACCCGAAAACGTAACGCAGGGAACGTCGTCCGTCAGCGTTGCCATTGGGAGGAATTCAGCGTCGTCGTAGACCATCTGGTCGTAGATCTCGTCGGCAAGTACGAGCAGCTCGTGACGTCGCGCAAGCTCGGCCACGGCTTCGAGCGTTGCTCGCGGATAGACCGCGCCACTCGGGTTGTTCGGGTTGATCAGCACGATCGCGCGCGTACGTTCGCTGATAAGGGCCTCCATCGCCGCGAGGTCCGGCGCAAAACTGTCGTCCGGCCTGCAGGGGTAGTAGCGGACGACCCCGCCGTTCAACGTGACGGCCGCCGACCAGAGCGGATAGTCCGGGCTCGGCACCAGCACCTCGTCGCCGGGATTCAACAGCGCCCTGAGCGAGAGGTCGATCAGTTCGCTTACGCCGTTACCGATGAAGACCTCGTCTGCGCTGACGCTCATGAGGCCGCGGCTCTGCTGCTGCATGACGACGGCTTCACGCGCCGGGAATATGCCTTGTTGGTGGCAATAAGGCTCAGCCTGGCTGAGGTTCTCGATCATCGCGAGCCGCATGGTCTCGGGCGTTCGAAACCCGAACAGGCCAGGGTTGCCGATATTCAGTGAAATGATCTCGTAGCCGCGCTTTTCGAGCTCGTGCGCGTGATTCGCAAGCTGTCCTCGAATCTCGTATTTGACGTCGGCGAGCGCAGAGCTCGTAGCTATCGGAGTGTTCATTGGGCCTTTATCGGGCAGCGTGTCGTCGCCAACGCAGAATACCCGAATACCACGGCGCCACAAGCACAGAGCTCACCGGGACAGGATTGAAAAACCCGACCAGCCTTGCGACTGGTCGGGTGGGTCCGCACGGAGATTGCGGATTGCTTGACCGACGGGGAGCGAACCCCCTGTCGGTCGGGCTCTGCGGTCACGGCAGGGTCGTTTACCCGATGCGTGACCTTGTTGTTCTCGTTTGCGCCTTGGAATTCGACGCCCGGGGCAACGAAAGGTTGCACCAGCTGCTGTTCTCCAAGCCGCGCCTCTTGATCTTTCCGGCTGGCGACGCTCCTGCTCGGATCGTGGCCAAAGTGGAACCGTCGGAACAGATGTGACGGTCGTTTGCGGGCCGGGTCTGCATAGTGGCGAGCGAAACCCGGGTGGGAAGCGCGCGCCTCGCGGCTTTTCCTAAGTCTCGGTCACTGGCTCATGAGATGCAATCCGGATCGCTGCACCGCAGCATCATCAGCGCCGACGGGACACTGTCGCCCGCTGGACGAATGCTCATATTATGTCTAATGATTTCTGTGTTAGTCACTGTTTTTATAGATTTTTTCAATCCATGTACCCTCTTTGGACGGGCTATGATCACGCCTCAAAACAGCGTCGACGGGCGCCCTCTGCCCGGTCTCTGCAGTCGTCGATCGCGGCGCGTTTCGCGCAGATTACGGTGCCCTCGAAGCCGACCGGGCCGGGCCCACGGCCACCGGGCGGGACGAATCGCTGATCCACTCGCTGAATGAGCCGGCATACAGCCTGGGCTCTGGCAACCGAGCCACCAACGCCGCCACAACCAGTAAACAGGCGGTCACACCCGAGCCGCACATGACGCTCCACGATCCGCCCTTCTCGCCAAGATGCGCCCGAATGATCCCGGCCAGTTCCTCCGCCGGCAGCAGCCGGCCGTCGGCGTCGCGCAAGGTCGACAACGGCAGATTGCAGGCGCCAGGCACATGTCCGGCGACGCTGTCGATCGGCTCGAACGCCCCCTCGAAGCGCTCGGCTTCGCGCACGTCGACGAGCGGGAGCCCTTCGCCGACAGCCAGCGCCTGCGTTGTCAGCACCCGATCGGATGTCGCCCTGGCCTCGAAGTTACCGCGTGGCCACTGCCGAGGCTCCGCCGTGACAGGCATACCGGCGCCACACCAGGCTGCGTAGCCGCCGTTGAGCAAGGCAACGGCGTCGTGCCCTAGCCAACGGATCAGCCACCATGCCCGCGCCGCAAACGCTCCGCTCGCGTCGTCGTATACGATGACCTGGTGTTCTGCGGACACCCCGAGCCGCGCAAGTGAGCGCTCCAGCGCCTCCGGCCGCGGCAAGGGATGGCGGCCGGTCGTCGGCCCCAGGGACCCCGAGAGGTCCTTATCAAGATCAGCGAAGACTGCACCCGGTATATGCCCGGCTTGCCAGGCATCGAGCCCGGCGGCCGGATTCCCGAGGTCAAAGCGACAATCGATAATCCGGACGTCCGGATCGCCAAGCATCGCCTCGAGATCGGTCACCTCTATGATGTCGGTAAAGGCCATTGCCCGCCTCCTGGGACCGCATCACTCTTGTACACGGGGGGCCGAAAATAGACAATATCAAGCCCGCCTGCGGACCGCTTGGTCCGACTTCTATCAGTTCCCACCACGGCATGATCGGGAGACTCTACGTGGAGAAAATACTTGTGGGCCTGAAGCGCGTTGTTGACTACAACGTACGCGTCAGGGTCAAGAGCGACGGCAGCGGTGTCGAAACCGATGGCGTCAAGATGAGCATCAATCCCTTCGACGAAATCGCGCTTGAAGAGGCCCTTCGTATCAAGGAACGCGGCGAAGCCACCGAGGTCGTCGTAATTTCGATGGGTGTGCCCGAAGCACAGCAGCAACTGCGCACGGGTCTCGCGATGGGCGCCGACCGCGCCATCCTCGTCGAGACGCCGGCCGATATCGATCCCCTGAGCAGGGCCCGCATCCTCTTGAAGGTGATCGAGCGCGAAGCCCCTGACCTTGTGCTGCTCGGCAAGCAGGCCATCGACGACGACAACAACCAGACCGGACAAATGCTGGCCGCATTGTGGGACCGCCCACAGGCAACGTTTGCCTCTGAGATCAGCTTCGCAAACGGCACGGCGACGGTGACCCGCGAAGTCGATGCCGGCCTCGAAACCATCGAGATCGACCTGCCCGCCGTGATTACCGCTGACCTGCGCCTCAATGAACCACGCTACGTCAAGTTACCCGACATCATGAAGGCCAAGAAGAAGCCGCTCGACAGCATGACGCTTGACGAGCTCGCGATCGAGGCAGCGCCCGCAATTGCCGAAACTGCTTTCGCTCCGCCCCAGCAGCGCGAAAAAGGCGTCATGGTCGATGACGTCCCTTCGCTGATCACTGCGCTCAAGGATAAAGGACTCGTCTGATGGCCAAGGTACTCATCATTGCAGAGCACGATGGCTCTGAACTCAATCCGAGCACGGCAAAATGTGTCGCGTGCGCGAAGGGCATCGACGGTGCCGACATACACGTGGCGGTATTCGCCGCCGATGCTGCAACCGTGGCCGGTGCAGCCGCCGCGCTGGAGGGCGTCGCAAAGGTGCTGACGGTAGAGCACGAGGCGCATAGCCATCCGCTGGCAGCCAACATTGCGCCACAGCTCGTCGAGATCGCCGCGGACTACGACTGCGTGTTCGGGCCATCAACAACGTTTGGCAAGGACCTGATGCCCCGCGTTGCGGCCCTGCTCGGCGTGAACCAGATCAGCGACGTCATGGCAGTCGACAGCGTGAGTGCCTTCCAGCGCCCTATCTACGCAGGCAACGCGATCGTATCCGTGTCGCCGCCAGACGGCAGCAAGACCGTCGCAACCGTTCGGACGGCCTCGTACCGCGCGGTCGGTACTGCCGAAGCGGCGCCGATCGAAGCGGTCAGCCCGGGGGCCGCGATTCCCGGTCACACGCGCTTCGTCGAGGTGAAGACAGCATCATCCGACCGTCCTGACCTGCAGACCGCAGCGAAAGTCATCTCCGGTGGCCGCGCGCTGGGTAGCGCCGACAACTTCGACATCATCTACAAGCTCGCTGACACGATGGGCGCAGGCGTTGGCGCATCGCGCGCCGCGGTCGACGCGGGCTACGTGCCGAATGATATGCAGGTCGGCCAGACCGGTAAGATCATCGCCCCGGAACTCTACGTTGCGATAGGCATTTCGGGTGCGATCCAGCACCTGACCGGCATCAAGGACGCCGGCACGATCGTCGCGATCAACAAGGACGAGGAGGCGCCGATCTTTGAAGTGGCCGATATTGGGCTAGTCGGGGATCTGTTCGCGATCGTACCGGAGCTGACCGAAGCCCTTTCCTGAGCTGACGAGGCCAGTCGGCCGCGCCTTGCGACGGCTGCCCTTGGCTGCCGGGAATTCGGGCCAAAAAAAAGCCGGCTATCCTGCCGGCTTTTTTGTTCTGTGTTCGCGGGCTACAGCTTCTCGAGGATCGCCTCGGCGCTGCTGACTTCAAACTTGCCGGGCGCCTCGACGGCGACGTGGGTGGCAACGCCGTCATCCACAATAATCGCGAAGCGCTCGCCCCTGAGTCCCATGCCGAAGCCGCTCGCGTCGAGCTCGAGTCCGAGCGCCTTGACGTAGTCGCCGTTGCCGTCGGCAAGCATTGTGACCGTATCGGCAACCCCGCGATCCTTGCCCCACGCGTGCATCACGAACACGTCGTTGACCGCGGTACAGGCAATCGTATCGACACCCTTTTCGAGCAGTGCGTCCGCGTGGTCTACGAAGCCCGGCAGGTGATTGTTGGAACAGGTCGGCGTGAAGGCCCCCGGCACCGAGAACAGAATGACTTTCTTGCCTGCGAAGAGGTCATCGGTCGAAATTGCGCCCGGTCCGGACTCGGTCATTACGCCGAATACGCCGGACGGCATCTTGTCACCTGCCTGGATAGTCATTCAAATCTCCTCGAAAGCTGGACGGCCGCGAGCGGCCCGGTTGTCAGTAGTCGTTTTCCGCGACGTGAACGACAAGGCCGTCGAGGCTGTCGTTGACCTCGATCTGGCACGTCAGACGGCTGTTCGGCTTGCGCTCGAAGGCCGCATCGAGCATGGAATCCTCCATGTCGTCCATTTCCGGCAACTTGTCGAGCCAGGCTTCATCGATGTAGCTGTGGCACGTCGCACAGGCACACGCGCCGCCGCATTCCGCGATGATGCCTTCGATGCCGTTGTTGACGGCGCCTTCCATGACGGAATAGCCGTTGTCGACGTCGGTTTCGTGACGAGCGCCGTCGGCCGTCACGTAGATAATTTTCGGCATGAGAGGGTTCCGCTGTTTTGTCCGGCCGAAATAGTAGGGGCGCTGACCCGGCCGGTCAACGCCCCTGTGTTGGCTGAGCGATAAAATCCGGGTCGCTTTAGACTCCGCTCTGCTGCCGTCGCGACTCGACCTCGCGACGCTTCTTCTCGGCTGCGCTGCGCGCCTGGCGAATGGATTCGTTGCGGGCGACCTCCTGGTCGATCACGGTAATCCACTGGTTCGCCACGCGGCGTGAGCGCTGAGTCTTGGACGCTGCCTTGAAGGCCGCCTTGGCATCTGGGTACTGCTTCAGGTTGTAGAGGCACATACCGAGTGAAATTTGCGCGTTGTCGGGATTCTTGAGACCACCCTTGCGCAGACCGCTGCGGACTGCCGCGGCGCAGTCGGTGTACTCGCCGATATTCAGGTAGGAGTTGCCCAGTCGGACATCGAGCTCACCATCGCCGGTTGACAGGCGCGCAGCTTCCTTGAGTGCGGGGATAGCCTTCTCGTCTTCCTGGGAGAGCATCCATGCCTGCGATAGCAGCCGGTAATTCTTGGCTTCCTTTGAAACCCTCCCGGCTTCCATCTCGGTTTCGAGGAGCGTCGCGGCCTTGTATGGCGTCTCGGCCTGCATCAAGAGCTGCGCCATCGTAACCAGCTCCGACTCTTTTTCGAGGAGGTTATCCTGAAACGCCGCGTAATAGGCACCGATCAGGGCATCGTCCTGACCGAGCTCGGTGTAGGCGCCTGCGAGCGAGAACCAGTAGCGCTTTTTCGGCCAGGTCTGGAGCAGTACCTTTTGGATATCCCGGACCTTGGCGTAGTTTTCGTCCTGGAAGTAGGCGAAGTTGAGCAGCACCCACCAGTCTTCCTTCACCTCCTTCTCACGAGCTTCGGCAACCTTCATGGCGTTCTCGATCGGCTCGATCATGTCCTTGTAGCGCTCTACCTGGTACAGGTTCTGCGCCTTCAGGATGAAGGCCTCGGGCTGAGGGTTGGTTTCCATCGTGAACCAGCGATCCAGCGTCGACAGCGCCTTGCCGTAGTTTTCCTGCATCGTATACAGCTGGGCCAGCGTATACGTGGTTTGCTTGAGAAGCTGCGGCTCGAGGCTTGGTATCGCCACCATCTTTTCGTACGTCTTGAGCGCGCTGACGACATCGTCCTTGTTGTAGTGGACGAAGCCGATGTAGTTCAGGACATTGGCCTGCTCGTATTCGGTGAGCTTGTCGGGGTTGTACAGCCGCTCGAGCATACGGAGCGCGCCGTCGTAATCCTTGGCGTCTACCAGTTCCTGGGCTTTCTGGATCTGGTCGTACACTTCCTTGCTGACCGCCTGCGCCTGCTTGGTCTTGGTTTCCTGCTGCTCGCCTTCCTGCGCGAGTACAGTGCCGGTGACGAACAGCGACAGGCTGACGAGCGCTGCGGCAAGTGTGAGTCGACGGTGTTGCTTCATTGTCCGTTAGCTCCTCGTGGTCGCTGACAGGTAGCCCCTGCCCGCTAGTCCTCGATCCTGAAGGTAATTCGTGTCTTGACGTTCGGCACCTCGACGGGGGTGCCGTCGACGACGCGTGGCTTGTACTTGAACTTCAACACGGCGCGGATGGCGGCGCGTTCAAACAGGCTGCTCGTCGATTGAATAACGACCGGATCCCGCACCGTGCCGGTGGCAGTCACCGTGAACGCGAGGTCAACATAGCCTTCGAGCCCGCGTGACAGCGCTCGTGCCGGGTATACCGGGGCGACGCGAACGATCGGGAGATAATCACCCTCGGCAATGTTCATCCCTCCCGGGCCCCCGATATCCGTTCCTGCAGCTACCGTCGGTGCCGCAATATTGATCGTCGGCGCATTGGGATCGATGTTGTCCATGTCCTGCGGCGGCGTCTCGGGCGGGGTTTCCGGCGGCTTCGGCGGCTTTTCGGGCACAAACTCCTCGACGTTCAGCGACTCATTGCGCTTGACGCGGACAAACTCGAGCTTGGCGCGGTCGCGTGGCTTCGTAAGCGCCGTCTTGCCCGTCACGATCAGGATGTTCATGACGAACAACAAGCCCAGCGTTACGACGACCCCGACGGCGACGGAAAATGCGTATCGACCGATCATGATGTTGTACTCCTGTGGGCGATCTTCCCGCCCGTATGCGTTGCCGGCATTATGTTACAGACCTTGAGCGCGGGTTTCGGTTCCAGCTCAATCCTGGCTGGAGGCAATGGCCACGTTCGCGACGCCGACCTGCTTTGCCGCCTCCATCACGATGACCAGCATCTCGTGCGTCGATTCCTCGTCCGCCTGGATCACGATCGAGCCCTTTGGATTTTCGAGGTGCAGGCGCTCGATCTGGTCACGAACGCCACGCGGATCGATCACCTTGCGATCAATCCAGATTTCGTCGTTGGGCGCTATGGCAATAAGGATTGCGGCATCCTCCTGCCGATCCGCCGTGATCGTATCGGGGCGATTGACGTCGATCCCGGCTTCCTTGATGAACGAGGCCGTTACGATGAAGAAGATCAACATGATGAACACGACGTCGAGCATCGGCGTCAGATTGATCTCGTTGTCTTCCTCTTCGACTTGCTGATTTCGCATAAACCTATTCCTGTAATCGGCGAGCGCCCGTTGCCGGGCGCTGCCTTTATGCCGCTAGCCCGTGCTCTGGGCGATCGAAATGCTGTAGACGCCGGCCTGGCGGGATGCGTCCATGATCTGAACAAGCATCTTGTTGGTCGACTTCTTGTTGGCCTGAATCACGACGGATCCGTCGGGATTCTCCGAGTGCAGCCGTTCGATATTGGCCCGCACGGCCCGGGGGTCGATCAGGCGACGATCAATGAAGATGTCGTCGTTGGCGTCGATCACGATGAGGATGTTCGATTCCTCAGGCGTGGACTCGCTCGTCGGCGCATCCGGACGGTTGACGTCAAGACCCACCTCCTTGATGAACGACGCGGTCACGATGAAGAAGATCAGCATGATAAACACGACGTCGAGCATCGGCGTCAGGTTGATCTCGTTCTCTTCCTCGTCGGCGACTTGCAGGCTGTGCTTACGCATGCGTTTCCCTCTAGTGATCCATGGTGAGCGAGTCCTCGAGGAACTCGGTCTCACGGGCGGCGCGGCGGGTGAGCAAGGTCACGAACAGGACACCGGACAGCGCGCCGACCATGCCGGCCATCGTCGGTACGGTCGCCTGCGAGACACCGGCGGCCATTGCGCGGACGTTGCCCGAGCCCGACACGGCCATGACCTGGAATACGCTGATCATGCCCGTCACCGTGCCCAGGAGGCCGAGCAGCGGACACAAGGCAACCAGCGTCTGGATCATGGCGATGCCCTTGTTGCTGGCCATGCTGAACTGCGAAATCATCATTTCGCGGATCTGATGTGCGTTCCACGAACGGCGTTCCGGCCGGGACTCCCAGTTGTCACGAATCTCCGTGGCCATGCCCTTCATCGACGAGCGGAAGAACAGTATCCGCTCGACGATGAGGACCCACATAAGGAAGATCGTGAACGCAATCAGTTTCAGCACGGGCCCACCGAGGCTCATGAAGTCGCGAATCGACTCGATGGCGTCTACTAGCCAAAGCATGGCGACTCCTCGTGGCTTAGTGCTGTTTCTCTGAGTGCTGGGCAACCAGCCCAGCGCTCTGCGACTGCAATACGTTGATGATCTTCTTGCTCTGACCGCTCACGATCGTGTGCAGGAGAACCATCGGGATTGCGACGACGAGGCCGAGAACGGTCGTGATCAGGGCCTGCGAGATACCGCCGGCCATCATCTTCGGGTCGCCGGCACCGTACAGCGTGATGACCTGGAAGGTCTTGATCATACCGGTCACCGTTCCGAGCAAGCCCATGAGCGGTGCGACCACACCAACGACCTTGATGAACAGAAGACCCTTGGTAAGACCCGGCATTTCCTTCAACGCCGCCTCGCTGAGCTTCAGTTCGAGCGTTTCTGTATCGGCACTCTGGTTGCTCTCGTAGGCCGCGAGAACCCGGCCAAGCGGGTTATCGGTGCTGGCCGCTTCGCGCTTCAGCTGAGCCGATACCTTGCGGCTGTCGTTCGACAGGCCGATCCAGCGCCAGACCGCAATGAGGATACCGATGATACCGAGGGCAATGATCGAGTAACCGACGATGCCGCCCTGGTCGATCCGGTCGCCGAGCGTCGGTGACTCGACGAGCAGGCCGAGGATGCCGCCGCGCGTGACGTCGACGCCGAACTCGACGTAACCGCCGGCGCCCGTCGACGCCGCAAGTGACTGCGCCGAGCCCGTGAAGCGGCCTTCCGGCTGCCGTGGCAAAGCGCTGACGCTACCGTCGTCGTTGTACTCGTAGTAGCCAGTGGCGCCAGCGAGGTTGAAGGCACCGACACGCGTCAGCGGAACGATCTGCTGCTCACCACCGGCGGTGATCACTTCGTGATCGAAGGTGACAATGCTGCCGGACTCGTTGATCTCGCGCTGCAGCTCATACCAGAGGCGCTCGATGTCCTCGATCTGCGCCAGCGAGTTAGCGCTCGCCATCTTGCTGCCGAGTTCGACAAGGAAGTCTTCGCGATCTGCAAACTGCAGGTTGGTCACCGACGAATGGAACCGTCCCTGGGCATCGCCCGCGACGGTCTGCAGCACGCCGAACAGCTCCTTCAGGGCGCCGAGACGCTCATCGAGAGCGGCGCGAGCGGTGATGATCTGCTGCTGGTTCTCTTCGAACAGGGCTTCGAGCCTTGCCGACTCGTTTTCCTGGCGAGTGCGCTCGGCACGTGCCTGGTTGAGCAGGTTCTGCTGCTGGTTGCGCTGCTGCGCAAAGCGAGCTTCGCGCTGACGCGCCTCCTGGTTATCACGAGCCTTACCCTGCTCGATCAGGCGGAGGAGCTCCGCCATGCTGGAAGCGTCGGCGTCAGACTGCGCGTGTACCGTGCCGAAACTGAGCAGGCCGGCAAGGAGAATCAAAGAAAGTCGTTTCATGTCAGGAAGCCTCCGCGGCGATCGGCGCAGCAACCGGAACAAGGATGAGCTCCGGAGCGATCAGCTGGCGGGCCATGCGCAGGCCCTTGCGAATGTCGGCACGGGCCGAATCATCACGAATCCACTGCCGGGCTTCGTTGTCCCAACGGCCGGTAATGCTGGCATCGTCCGACTGGTAGTACAGCCCGATTCGGCCAATGCGCAGGATGTTGTACTTGCGGGACTCGCCGTCGATCTCGAGGGTGTCCTCGTACCACTCGGCGGTGGTGCCGTAGTCCATCTCGATCTGGTAAGCCTCCATTACCTTGCGGAATTTCTCGGCGACGGAAACGTCGGAGCGCTCCATGATGTCGTGCAAGGTCTGGATACGCTCAGTGCGCTCGTCCATCAGGAACGGGCGATCCAGGGCGACAGACTGCTCGAGCCCGTCGATCATGCGCTCCATGAGCGGGAAGATCTGGCGGTTGATGACGTCGACCTGGTCGATCGACAGCGCAATGTCCTCGAGGACAGCAGCCTGCCCATCGGTCTGCGCAACCATAAGCCGGTTGTAGACGCGCAGGCCGTCGATCTCCTTGTTGATACCGCGGTACTGGTCTTCGAGAGAACGCGTCCCTTCAACAATGTTATTGATACGCTCCTGCGATTGCTGAGCCAGGGTGAGTCGCTCTTGTCCGGCCGACATTACCTGCTCGGCTGTCTGGGCGACGACGCTGCCGGAGGCAAGCAATGCTGCAGCACATGCCACCGCAACTATGCCTCGACCGCTTCTTATGCACCGTTTCATGGACGCTCCTTACTTGTATATATGTGAAGGTCGGTTAATCGAAATCAAAAAAAACTCAGGAGAAGGATTGCAAGCCACCCCAGGGTCAGCCAGACAAAATGAAAGCGGACCCGCTGAACTGCGAATCCGTGAGCGCTCACGGCCCTCTCCTGGTCACCGCGGCGATGAAACTTTTTTCGGTCCTGTCCTCTGTCGCTTGATCAGACGTCTGGAGTCTTCGCTCCAGCTTCCCCGCCTTTGTTTATTCCTTTAGTTATCCAGGCCCCGAAGCACCGGCGCCAAGAATAACACACGATTTCTCAATCGCCAGTCCATTCTCGGCATAAGAAAAACAGCGCAACTCACTGAGCCGGCGATGCTTGTCGTTCCCTTGAATCGACACGAGCAAGCCGGTTCGGTCGCCGGCGCCGTGCCATGCGCCGACGACGATTTGGTATCACAAGTAACTGAAATACCGGCAATTGACAACGATATAGCGTTGCAACATTATCGCGGTATGACAACGGCCTACGTATTTCCGGACGCATGCGGCGCAACGATTGCCGCTGCTCGACTTACGCTTGCGCTTCTCCTTGACGGGAGGCACAGCGGGTAGCGACCAGGACGTACCAGTCGACATCGAACCCCGCCTCCACCCGGAACGCGGGGTTTTTTTTCAACTGCTAAATACGGATCCGCGAAAGCCGGTCCCGACTGACAACCAGACATAACACCGACCCTCTAAGGAACGCATGATGCAAATGTACTCGGAAGCCGACGTAGACCTCGACGCCCTGAACGACGCACGAATTGCCGTGCTCGGCTACGGCAGCCAGGGACGTGCCCACGCACTCAATCTCAAGGATTCGGGCCTCGACGTCGTCGTCGGCCTGCGCAAAAGCGGCCAGAGCTACGCAAAAGCGGAAGCGGACGGCCTCGCGGTCGCCGAGCCGGCCGACGCCGTCAAGGGCGCCCGGATCGTCATGTTTTTGACGCCGGATATGGTGCAGAAGGCGCTTTACGAGTCCCTGGTCGACCATATCGAGCAAGGCGCGCTGCTCCTGTTCGCACACGGCTTCGCGATTCATTACGGACTGATCGAGCCGCGCGCCGACCTCGATGTGGCGCTGATTGCGCCGAAGGGACCGGGTGGCCTCGTGCGGCGGCAGTACGAGGAAGGACACGGCGTGCCCTGCCTCGTCGCGATTCACCAGGACAAAACGGGCGGTGCCCTGAAGCTTGCCCTCGCCTATGCGGCCGGTATAGGTGGTGCGCGCGCCGGCGTGATCGAGACGACGTTTGCCGAGGAAACCGAGACGGACCTGTTCGGTGAGCAGGCGGTGTTGTGCGGCGGCGCGACCGAGCTGATCGTTGCGGGCTTCGAAACGCTGGTCGAGGCCGGCTACCAGCCCGAGGTTGCCTACTACGAGGTCATGCATGAGCTCAAACTGATCGTGGACCTTCTGCATGAGGGCGGGCTCAGGAAGATGCACACCTTTATCAGCGATACGGCAGCCTGGGGCGACATGGTCAGCGGGCCGCGCGTGGTTGACGAGCACGCGCGCAAGCAGATGAAGGACGTGCTGACCGATATCCAGGACGGTACGTTCGCGAAGAACTGGATCGCCGAAAACGAGGCCGGCATGCCCGAGTTCAAGCGCAAGATGCAGGCCGACCTCGAGCACCCGATCGAAACCGTGGGCAAGAGCCTCCGTTCACGTATGGACTGGCTGACCGAGTAGACCACGCAGAGGGCGCGATCAATGGCAAGTGACAACATCAGGATATTCGATACGACCCTGCGCGATGGCGAGCAGGCCCCGGGCTGCAGCATGACGCTCAACGAGAAGCTTCGCGTGGCGCGGGCGCTCGCCGATCTCAACGTCGATATCATCGAGGCCGGCTTCCCCGCCGCCTCGCCGGGTGACTTCGAGTCTGTCAAGGCAATTGCCGACGAGAACTTCGGCCCCGTCATTTGCGGCCTCGCACGCTGCAACCCGGAGGACATCGAAAAGGTCTACCAGGCCGTTCGCGGTGCGGACAAGCATCGCATCCACGTCTTTGTCGCTACCAGCGCGATCCATCGTGAACACAAGCTCAAGATGGCCAAGGAAGAGATCATCAGGAGCGCCGTGGGTGCAATACGACTGGCGCGCGAGCTCGTGGACGACGTCGAGTTCTCCCCCGAGGATGCATCGCGGACCGAGCTCGCCTACCTTGCCGAGGTTGTCACGGCCGCGATCGAGGCTGGCGCAACAACCGTCAATATCCCGGATACGGTTGGCTACACGGTCCCGGCAGAGTTCGATCGCCTGTTCCGCTATCTCAAGGACAACGTCCCGGGCATCGATGACATTACGCTTTCCGTGCACTGTCACAACGATCTCGGCATGGCCGTGGCCAACAGTCTTGCCGCGGTCAACGCGGGAGCACGACAGGTCGAGTGCACGATCAACGGTATCGGCGAGCGTGCCGGCAACTGCAGTCTCGAAGAGGTCGTCATGGCGGTGCGTACCCGCGAAGAGTTCTTCGGCCTCGATACGCGGGTAGAAACCACGCGTCTCTACCCGACTTCGCGTCTCGTCTCGAGCATCACGGGCATGCATCCGCCGAGAAACAAGGCCATCGTCGGCGAAAACGCGTTTGCTCACGAAGCCGGTATTCACCAGCATGGCATGTTGCAGCACGCGTCGACCTACGAAATCATGCGCCCGGAAGACGTTGGCATCAGCAAGTCCAACCTCGTTCTGGGCAAGCATTCCGGACGCCACGCGTTTCGTGACCGCGTCCGCCAGCTTGGCTTCGATCTCGATGACTTCGAAACCAACCGCGCCTTCCAGGAGTTCAAGAAACTCGCCGATCGCAAGAAAGACGTCTATGACGGCGACATCGAAGCCATCATCATGAACGTTGACGGCGCGTCACCCGGACCGTGGACGCTTCGCGCCCTCGAAGTGAAGACCCGAACGGATGAAGACGCGAGCGCGACGATTACGCTGATCGGTGAAGACGGTGCAGAGCAGCAGGCAACGGCAACCGGCGACGGCCCCGTAGCCGCCGCCGTGCAGGCGCTCGAGCAGGTCACCGAGGTGCCGCTCAAGCTCGTCAACTTCGAGCTGCACTCGGCGTCGATCGGCGAGGATGCGCTGGGCGAAGTGACGGTCACCGTGGAGCATGACGGCGCGGCCTACCGTGGCAACGGCAACAGCGTCGATATCGTCGAGGCCGGCTGCCGTGCCTGTCTCGAAGTCACCAATCGCATCCTGAGACGACGCCAGCTGGGTATTCCCACACCGCCGTCCGATGCGACGCGCGCGACAATCTAACCCTTACCGGATGCACTCGTGACCCCGCAAACCCTGTTCGAAAAGGTGTGGCAAGACCACGTTGTCGTACCGGAGACCGAGGAAACCCCGGCGGTACTCTACATTGACCTGCACCTGATTCACGAAGTAACGAGTCCGCAGGCCTTCAGCCTCTTGCGTGAGCGGGGACTGGCCGTTCGCCGACCGGATCGCACGCTTGCCACGATGGATCATTCGACGCCGACGACACCGGTCCGGACCTTTCGCGATCTCGCCGTCGTTGGCGACAGTGCGGCCGCGCAAATCCGCCAGATGGAGGAGAACTGCCGCGACTTCGGGATCGATCTCCTGGGCTTCGACAGTGAGCGCCGCGGCATCGTCCACGTTATCGGACCCGAGCTCGGCGCGACGCAGCCCGGCAAGACGATCGTCTGCGGAGATTCGCACACCAGCACTCACGGCGCCTTCGGTGCCCTCGCCTTCGGTATCGGGACAACCGAGGTCGGTCACGTCCTCGCCACGCAGTGCCTGCTGCAGCGCAAACCGCGAACGCTCGCGATCGACGTCGAAGGCCAGCTCCCTCACGGCGTCACGGCCAAGGACCTGATACTCGCCATCATCGGCCAGATCGGGGTCGACGGCGGCACCGGGCATGTCATCGAGTATCGCGGCCCGGCAATCCGCGCCCTCGACATGGACGCCCGAATGACGATCTGCAATATGTCGATCGAAGCCGGCGCCCGTGCCGGCATGGTCGCGCCGGACGAGACGACGTTTGCCTATCTCGAGGGCCGTGCCGAGGTGCCGAGCGGCGCAGACTGGGATCGCGCCGTTACGCGCTGGCAAAGCCTCGCCACGGACGACGGGGCGCAGTTCGACAAGCGCGTTATGGTCGATGCAAGCCGGCTGACGCCGATGGTCACTTTCGGCACCAACCCTGGCATGGTCGTCGGCATTGACGACCCGGTGCCTTCAGGCGCCGGGGACGCAAGCTTCCAGAAAGCGCTCGACTACATGCAGGTCGAAAGCGGCAAGCCCATGACTGACAAGGCCGTCGATATCGTCTTCGTCGGCAGCTGCACCAACTCGCGACTGAGCGACCTCGAAGAGGCGGCGTCGATCCTCGCCGGCAACAAGGTGGCCGACGGTGTCCGCATGCTGGTCGTACCTGGCTCGCAGCAGGTGAAGCGCGATGCCGAAGCGGCCGGGCTCGACCGCGTATTCGCCGCCGCCGGCGCCGAATGGCGGGAATCGGGCTGCTCGATGTGCCTCGGCATGAACGGTGACACGGCGGGTCGCGGCCAGCTTACGGTCAGTACGAGCAATCGCAACTTCGAGGGCCGTCAGGGAATCGGCGCCCGCACGGTCCTCGCGAGCCCTGCCACGGCGGCGGCGTCCGCAATCCGCGGCCGCGTTGCCGACCCACGCGACTTCCTTTAAGGGAGCTTAAGCCAATGCAGCCAGTCACAACGCTACGATCACGAACCGTCGTCATGCCCGCACGGGACATTGATACTGACCAGATCATTCCGGCCCGCTTCCTGACGACGACGACCCGCGAGGGTCTCGGCGAACACCTGTTTCGCGATCTGCGCTACCAGGCCGACGGCGCCCCGGTCCCGACGTTCGAACTCAACCAGCCGGCTGCCGATGGCTGCGAGATCCTCGTGGCCGGAAACAACTTCGGCTGCGGCTCGTCCCGTGAGCATGCGCCCTGGGCGCTGCTCGACTACGGCATTCGCGCCGTAATTTCTACCGAGATCGCTGACATCTTCCGCAGCAACAGCCTCAAGAACGGCCTGCTGCCCGTCGTAGTCGATACTGCGACCCATAACTGGCTACTCGAGAACCCGGGCGTGGAACTCACTATCGATGTCGTCGCCTCGACGCTGGGTTTGCCGGACGGTCGATCGGTCAGTTACCCGATAGACGGCTTCGCACGCTACTGCCTCGTCGAGGGCATCGACCAGCTCGGCTATTTGCAGAAGAACGCCGCGGCTATCGACGCCTACGAAGAGGCGCGCAGGTAAGCGACGAATGAAAGCGACGATCACGCTGCTGCCGGGCGACGGCATAGGACCCGAAGTCGTTCAGGCGGCGCACCGGGCCCTCGATACCGTGGCCACCCGGTTCGGTCATGACTTCACGTTTCGGTCGGCGCTGATCGGCGGCGCTGCGATCGACGCCGAAGGCACGGCACTTCCCGACGCGACCAGAGCGGCCTGCCAGGACGCCGACGCCGTGCTACTGGGCGCGGTGGGCGGACCGAAATGGTCCGATCCGCGCGCGGCGGTCAGGCCCGAGCAGGGTCTGCTAGCCCTGCGCGCCGAACTCGGCGTGTACGCCAATTTGCGCCCCGTTCGCATTCACCCTGCGCTGGTCGACGCGTCACCGCTGAAACAGGAACTGCTCGACAACGTCGATCTGCTCGTCGTTCGTGAACTGACCGGCGGTATCTACTTTGGCGACAAGACCAGGACGGAACACAGCGCTACCGATGTCTGCACCTACACGGTCGACGAGGTGGAACGCATTGTCGATATGGCGGCGAGGCTTGCCGTGGCGCGACGCGGCAGGCTGTGCTCGGTCGACAAGGCCAACGTCCTCGAAACCTCGCGGCTCTGGCGCGAAGTGACGGACAGGCTGCTCGCCGAACGGTACCCGGCCCTCGAGGTAGAGACGCTGCTCGTCGACGCCGCCGCGATGCACCTTCTCAGCAGGCCGGCCGACTTCGACGTGATCGTGACCGAGAACATGTTCGGCGACATCCTGACCGACGAGGCCTCGATGCTGGCTGGCTCGTTAGGCATGCTGCCCTCAGCGTCGCTCGGCAGCGGCACGCGAGGCCTGTACGAGCCGATTCACGGTTCGGCGCCGGATATCGCCGGCCGGGACGTTGCGAATCCCTGCGGCACGCTCGCGAGCGCCGCCATGCTCCTGCGCCACAGCCTTGGCCTCGACGAAGAAGCCGAAGCGATTGAACAGGCCATCAATGCCGTCATCGACGAGGGCCTCCGCACGGCCGACATCGCTACCGGCGACGAACGCCCCGCCTCGACCACGGTTTTTACCGCCGCCGTCATCGAATCACTCGCCTGAGCGCGCTCAGGCAACGGCCACCGGCTGCACGCTGTCGGCGGCCCGCGCCGCATCCAGCGCCGCAAGCACGTCGGCGGCAAGGTCCTCGACGCTCTCGAGGCCGACCGACAAGCGGACGAGGTTTGGCCGTACGCCGGCTGTCGCCAGCGCCTCTGGCGTCACCGCGGCATGGGTCATCGATGGCGGATGACACACCAGGCTTTCGACGCCGCCCAGCGACTCTGCCAGCGAGAACAGTTCGAGGTGCTCGATGAACGCACGCACGGCGCGCTCGCTGCCGTTCACCTCGAAAGACAGCATACCGCCGAAGCCTGTCTGCTGACGTCGGGCAATCGCGTGCCCCGGATGGCTGGAGAGTCCGGGGTAGTAGACGCGCGCAACCGCCTCGTGCTCGTCGAGCAGGTTGGCAAGAACGCTGGCGCTTGCCTCGTGTTCACGAATCCGGACGGCCAGGGTCCGGACGCCCCTGAGCGTCATGAACGCGTCAAAGGGCGCGCCGGTTACGCCGAGGCAATTCGCCCACCAGGCCAGCTCTTCGCCAAGCGCGGCGTCGCGCGCGACGACAGCACCACCGACCACATCGCTGTGGCCATTGATGTACTTGGTCGTACTGTGAATCACAATATCCGCGCCAGCTTCGATGGGCTGTTGCAAGGCCGGCGACAGGAACGTGTTGTCCACGGCAAGCAGTGCGCCCGACTCGCGGGCCAGTTGTGCCACGCCGGCAATATCGACAATACGGAGCAACGGGTTCGATGGCGTCTCGACGAGTATCAGCCGCGGCCGGCGCCGACACGCTGCCGCGAGCGCATCGTGATCGCCCTGATCGACAAAGGCGACCTCGAAGTGACCCTTTTTCGACAGGCTGTCGAACAAGCGAAACGTCCCGCCGTAACAGTCGTGCGGAGCGATGAGCAGGTCGCCAGGCTCGAGGAGCTGGGTCACGAGCGCCAGCGCCGCCATGCCCGACGACGTCACGACGGCCGCGGCGCCCCCTTCGAGACCGGCGAGCGCGTCGGCGAGCGCGTCACGGGTTGGATTGCCCGAGCGCGTGTAGTCGTACCTGCGCTTCTCCCCGACGGCGTCGAAGGTGAAATTGGTCGACAGGTGCAGGGGCGGCACAACGGCGCCGTACTGCGTGTCAGACTCGATGGCTGCGCGAACGGCCCGGGTGGCCGACGTCGTTTGTGAACTCATGGTTCGGGTCTCCGCTAGTGTTCCGGTCAAGCTCATCGGAACCCTGCGGACCCGCAAGGGAGGGAGTAACGTGCCCTTCAGCGCAATGCGCGGGTTACACGAACCCTCATCTTTCGGCGAACGCAACGTTCACCGCAGGAGTTGGCACCATTTCAGAGTGGTTAGCTCTGCTGGTTGCCCCGGCGTCACTGGGCCTTTCCCTCAGCCGGTCTCGATGAGTGCCACCGACAGTATGCAAGCCCTCGCCGACAGGTCAAGGATGCCCGTCAAACGACGCAGGGAGCCGTACCCGGGCCCGGCCCGACCCTCCCCGGCGTTACAGAAAGTCACACGCGACCGGTTGCCACCGCGACCCGCATGTATTAATGTACTAACACGTTAATACATTGGTACATTAGCGATGAAGCCCAACCGGGACGATTCCCCGGCTACGCAGGCCGAAGCAGAGGATGCGCTGTACCGCGCCCTGATATCCCTCGACTCGGTCGACGAGTGCCGCAACTTCCTAAAGGACCTGTGCACGCCCGCGGAGCTGCAGGCCCTTGTGGATCGCTGGCACGTGGTCGAGCTGCTCGTCAAGGACCTGCCCTACCGCAAGATCCATGACCTGACCGGCGTCAGCGTCACGACCATTGGCCGCGTTGCCCGTTTTCTCCATGAAGGCTTTGGCGGCTACCAGGTTGCGCTCGAACGCAGCGACTCACCCACCCACGACTAGGACACCCCCGATGGACACGACCGAGCAGCGCATAAAGATTGCGGTGCAGAAAAACGGCCGCCTGACTGAACACTCGCTCGACCTGCTCGAGCGCTGTGGCCTTAAGTTCCGGCAGAGCAAGGACCAGCTGTTCTGCTACGGCGAGAACATGCCGATCGATCTCCTCCTCGTCCGTGACGACGATATTCCGGGACTCGTGCACGACGACGTCTGTGACCTCGGCATTGTCGGTCTCAACGTCGTTGAGGAGAAACGGCTTGCACTCGAGCACGCCGGCCGCGACGCCCTGTACAAGCAGGTATTCGAGGTGGACTTCGGCCATTGCCGCCTGTCCCTCGCCGCGCCGGACGGGACACCCTACACGGGTGTAGAGAGTCTACAAAACACAAGAATTGCAACAAGTTACGTAAATCTCCTGAGAGACTTTCTAAAAAAACACGCCGTCAAGGCCGACATCGAGTACTTCTCAGGCGCCGTAGAAATCGCGCCGAAACTCGGCAAGGCGGACTACATCTGCGATCTCGTTTCGACCGGCGGCACCCTGCAGGCGAACGCCCTGCGCGAGGTCGAGACCCTGCTGGAGAGTGAGGCCATCATCATTCAGACCCTGAAGCCGCTGGCACCGTCAAAGCAGGCCCTCGTCGACAAGATCCTGCAGCGACTCGACGGCGTCCTGCAGGTTCGCGAGAGCAAGTACATCATGCTGAATGCCCCGAAAGACGCGCTTGACCGCATTGCCGAGCTGCTGCCCGGCACCGAGGCGCCAACCGTCGTACCGCTAGACGGCTCCACCGACCGGGTTGCGGTGCACGCCGTATGCAGGGAAAACGTGTTCTGGGAGACACTCGAGAACCTCAAGGCGGCCGGCGCCACCTCCCTGCTCGTGCTGCCCATCGAAAAGATGATGGCCTGACCCATGCTCGCGATACTCGATTGGGCATCGCTTGGCGATGACGAGCAGCAGAAAGCGCTCGAACGACCCGCCATTGCAGCCGACGAAACGATCAGGGCTGGCGTCGCGGACACGCTGCGCCAGGTACGAGATGACGGCGACCGTGCGCTGTTGGCGCTGACCGAACGCTTCGATGGTGTGCGCCTCGAGGCGCTGCGGGTCGAGGCGAAAGACATCGAGGCCGCTGAAGCGATGCTCGCGCCGGAGGCTCTGGCCGCCATCGAGCTGGCCATCGCCAATGTAAAACGCTTCCACGAGGCGCAGGTACCTGAGGCGCTTCGCGTCACGACAATGCCGGGCGTTGTCTGCGAACGCCGCTACCACGCCATCGATGCGGTCGGCCTGTACGTGCCCGCCGGCACGGCTCCGCTGCCCTCGGCAGCCATCATGCTCGCGGTCCCGGCAAGCATTGCCGGCTGCCAGACCCGCATTCTATGCACGCCGCCGCGGCCCGACGGCAGCGCCGATCCAACCGTGCTCGTCGCGGCAAGTCGTGCCGGCGTTACGGAAATCTTCACGCTGGGTGGCGCACAGGCAATCGCGGCAATGGCCTACGGCACCGAGACCGTGCCCAAGGTGTCGAAGCTGTTCGGACCGGGCAATGCCTGGGTCACCAGCGCGAAGACGCAGGTGAGTGCAGATCCAGCGGGCGCCGCGATTGATATGCCGGCCGGCCCGTCGGAGGTGCTCGTTATTGCCGACGATACGGCCAGCGAAGAGTTCGTGGCGGCCGACCTGCTGTCGCAGGCCGAACACGGCGTGGATTCGCAGGTCGTCCTCGTGACGACCAGCCGCGATTTCGCGATGCGGGTTGCGGCCGAGGTCGACAGCCAGCTCGACGAGCTGGGCCGCGCCGACATAGCGCGCAGCGCGATCGACAACAGCCGGGCTATTGTCGTTGGCACGCTCGGCGAGGCCGTCGAGGTCAGCAACCGCTACGCGCCGGAGCACCTCATCGTCCAGACCGCCGAACCGCGTGCCCTCCTCCACCGGATTCGCAATGCCGGCTCGGTCTTCGTCGGGCCCTGGACCCCGGAGTCCGTCGGCGACTACTGCAGTGGCACGAACCACGTGCTCCCGACCTACGGCTTCGCCCGCAACTACAGCGGACTCGGGCTCGACCAGTTCCTGCGCAGCATGACCGTGCAGGAGCTCAGCGAGGACGGCCTGCGCGGTCTCGGTGACGCCGTCGTGACGCTCGCGGGCCTCGAGGGTCTGGATGCACACGCACGCGCCGTCACGCGCCGGCTGCGGGTCGCCTCATGAGCCTCCTCGAGCTTACGCGACCCGAGATTCGTGACCTCAAGCCCTACGAGGCCGCCGTTCAGGTCAGCGACACGATTCGCCTGAATGCGAACGAGGCACCCTTTACGAACCCGGCCGACGGCTTCCGGCGACCGCTGAACCGCTACCCGGAAGTTCGCCCGGAGAGGCTCCGTGACGCACTCGCCGAGCGCTTCGGCGTGCAACCGGAGCAGCTGCTCGTAACCCGGGGCTCTAGCGAAGCCATCGACCTGCTCGTGCGGGCATTCTGTCGCGCCGGTATCGACAACATCGTCATAACGACGCCCACCTTCTCGATGTATCGCCACTACGCCGAGGTCCAGGGTGCGGCAGTCAATCCCGTCGAGACGACGGCCGAGACGGACTTCCTGCCGTCCCTGGATGCACTGCTCGATGCCTGCGACGAACACACGCGACTCGTGTTCCTGTGTTCGCCCAATAACCCGACGGGCACCCTGCTGCCTCGCGCTCTGATCGAGGACTTCCTCGAAGCGCGTGGCGAACGCTCCGCGGTCGTTGTCGATGAGGCCTACATCGAGTTCGCCGACGCGAGCAGCGTCGCCGAGCTGATTGATCGTTTCCCCAACCTCATCGTGCTCAGGACCCTGTCGAAGGCGCTCGCGTTCGCCGGCGCGCGCTGCGGCACCGTCATGGGACCGGCGCCCGTCATTGCCGTGCTGAACGCCATACAGGCACCCTACGCGCTCGCAACGCCGGTCGTCGAGTGTGTCGAGGACGCGCTCTCCGGCGACCGTATCGATGACGCGAGGGCGCGCGTCGCGGAGGTCGTTGCCGAGCGTGAGCGGCTTCGGGAACGCCTCGAGGCATTCTCCTTCGTCAGGAAGATCTGGCCGAGCAGCGCCAACTTCCTGCTGGTTGACGTCGACAAGGTCGACGACGTCATGCAGGCCACCGGGGATGCAGGCATCCTGTTGCGCCACTTCGGCGGCAGCCTTGCAGACTGTCTCAGGATATCCGTCGGCACCGCGGCCGAGAATCATCGCCTCGTCGAGGTCCTCGAAAGCCTGGAGGAACGCTGACATGCAGCGCGTGTTGTTCATCGATCGTGACGGCACCCTGATTGAGGAACCCGCCGATCACCAGGTCGACCGTCTCGACAAGGTGCGTCTCGTCGAAGGGGTCATGCCGGCGCTGCTCGCGCTCATGGAGGCAGGGTTCGAACTCGTGCTGGTCAGCAACCAGGACGGGCTAGGCACACCATCGTTTCCAGAGGCCGATTTCCGCCGTGTCCACGACCATGTCATGGCACTGTTCACGTCGCAGGGCATTCGATTCGCCGGGGAATTCATCTGTCCCCATCTGCCCGACGACCAGTGTGAGTGCAGGAAGCCCCGCACTGGCCTGCTGACGCGCTACCTGGCCGCGACGAGCCTCGACCTCGAGCGCTCGGCCGTCATTGGCGACCGACAGACCGATCTCGAACTGGCGGACAACATCGGGGTGCGCGGCTTTCTTCTGGGCGACGGCCACAGCTGGCAGGACATCGTCGATGAACTGACCCGCTCGTCGCGCAGCGCAACGGTCGAACGCAGTACCCGGGAAACCCGGATCTCCGTCGACGTCGACCTGGATGCGGACGGACCCGCAACGATCAGCACCGGTATAGGCTTCTTCGACCACATGCTCGAACAAATTGCGAAGCACGGTGGCTTTCGGCTCGCGCTAGAGACTGTCGGCGACCTCGACGTCGATGAACACCACACGGTCGAGGACACCGCGATCTGTCTCGGCCAGGCGCTGCGACAGGCGCTTGGTGACAAGCGGGGCATCGGCCGCTATGGCTTCACCCTGCCAATGGACGAAAGTGAGGCGCGCGCGTCGCTCGACCTGTCCGGACGCGGCGCGTTCGAACTGCGCGGCGCATTCCCGCGTGACAACGTGGGCGCACTATCGACCGAAATGGTCGAGCACTTCTTCCGCTCGCTTGCAGAATCCATGGGTGCCGCGCTGCACCTGGAAGTTCAGGGCAGGAACACGCACCACATGGTCGAGGCCTGCTTCAAGGTCGTCGGCCGCACGTTCCGTCAGGCCTTTCGACGTGAAGGCAGCGACTTGCCATCGACGAAGGGCGTCCTGTAGTGGCCTCCGTCGCAATCATCGATAGCGGCGGCGCCAATATCGCCTCGCTGCTGTTCGCCTTCGAGCGACTTGGCGTCACGGCCAGCCTGACGACAGACGCAGACACGATACGCGCGGCGGACCGCGTCCTGCTTCCCGGCGTCGGCGCGGCGCGTGATTCGATGGACCGCCTCAGGGCAGCAGGCCTCATCGACGTTATCCGTGGGCTCAAGCAGCCGGTACTCGGAATATGCCTCGGCATGCAGCTGCTTGCCGAGGCCTCGGAAGAGGACAACACCGACTGCCTCGGCCTGATACCCGCCATCGCAAAACGCTTCGAGGCGGCGCCGGAAACCCCGGTGCCGAACATGGGCTGGTGCCCGGTCCGCCATGACGGCAGCGACACTGCACTCGCCGGGATCGCGAATGGCGACTGGTTCTATTTCCTGCACAGCTACGCATTACCGATCGGCGACTACACTATTGCCCGGGCCGATCACGGCACAGAATTCTCGGCGATCGTACGCCACGGCAATTTCGTCGCGGCGCAGTTTCACCCGGAGCGTTCGGCGACGGCAGGGGCACGGCTGCTCAGGAACTTCATTGGAGACGTCGCATGCGCCTGATTCCCGCCGTCGACCTGAGAGGCGGCAAGTGTGTGCGGCTCTACAAGGGCGACTTCGCGCGGCAAACTGACTACTCGGATGACCCGGCTGGCATGGCACGGCGCTTTGCAGCGCTCAGCGTCCGCGACCTGCATATCGTCGATCTCGACGGTGCCCGGTCGGGCGAACAGCTCAATCGGGCGACGGTAGAGCGCATCGTCAGCGAGGTCGATCTCGACGTACAGCTCGGCGGTGGCCTGCGCGATGCGGAGTCGATCCGGCACTGGCTCGATGCAGGCGTCGCCCGCTGCGTGATCGGCAGCCTGGCGGCGACGCAACCTGAGCAGGTAGCCGACTGGATCGATGAGGTCGGCGCCGACCGGATCGTGCTGGCGCTCGACGTTCGCCTCGATGACGACGGCACACCGCGGCTCACGACGCATGGCTGGACGCGAACCAGTGAGACGTCGCTGTGGCAATGCCTCGACTCCTTCACGACGCGCGGTGCACGGCATGTGCTGTGCACCGATGTCAGCAAAGACGGTGCCATGGCCGGGCCCAACACGGCCCTTTACTCGGAGGTGCTCAGGCGTTACCCGGGACTGGAGCTACAGGCCTCGGGCGGCGTCCGAAATCTTGACGATCTCGAGGCGCTGCGGCGCGCCGGGCTGCCGGCGGCTGTCAGCGGCCGTGCCCTGCTCGACGGCGCGATTACGGCAGACGAGGTGACGGCATTCCAGCAAGACGCATAATCCCCTGTCTCGATGTACGCGACGGCAAAGTCGTCAAGGGCGTGCAGTTTCGTAATCACCGCGTCGTCGGCGATATCATCGAACTGGCGTCGCGGTACTGCGCCGAAGGAGCCGATGAGCTCGTCTTCTACGACATAACGGCGAGCCCGGACGGCCGCAGCGTCGATCGTAGCTGGGTCAGCGCCGTCGCCCGTGAACTGGATATTCCGTTCTGCGTCGCCGGAGGCATTCGCTCGATTGCCGATGCCGAAGACGTGTTGAAGCGTGGCGCGGACAAGATCTCGGTCAACTCGCCGGCACTCGAGAACCCCGGACTCATCGACGCCCTCGCGAAACGTTTCGGCTCCCAGTGCGTTGTTCTCGGGGTGGACAGCCGCGAACAGGACGGCGACTACATCGTCTACCAGTACACCGGCGACCCTGACAAGACGACGACACAGCACCTCAGGACACTCGACTGGGTTCGCGAGGGTCAGCAACGAGGCGCCGGCGAAATCGTACTCAACTGTATGAACCAGGACGGCGTCCGCAAGGGCTACGACCTTGAACAGCTTGCAACCGTTCGCAACGTCTGCGACGTGCCGTTGATCGCATCAGGCGGCGCCGGCAGCCAGGAACATTTCGCCCGCGTCTTCGAGGAGGCGAAGGTTGACGGCGCGCTGGCAGCCAGCGTGTTTCACAGTGGCGAGATACGCATCCCGGATCTCAAGCGCTGGCTTGTCGCCGAGTCGATCGATGTACGCCCACCGGAGGTAATGCCATGAGCGATTCGCTCTCGTTCTTGCTCGACCTGGAGCGCGTCATCAAAGAGCGCACGACGGCGGACGCAGCGTCCAGCTACACCGCAGAGCTCTTCGCCGCCGGCACCCGCCGTATGGCGCAGAAGGTCGGTGAGGAAGGCGTCGAGGTTGCCCTTGCAGCGGCCGCCGGCGATCGCCCGGAGCTTCTCGAGGAATCGGCCGACCTGCTGTACCACCTGCTCGTACTGCTACGCTCTGCCGACGCGGGGATTGGTGACGTCGTTGGCGTCCTCGAGGCACGCCACCGCTAGCGTGACCGGAGCGCCGCTCCGTCAGCTTTATGAGGGCCGATCTAGCCCTCGTCGCGCTCCATGGCACGCTGATAGGCCGGTCGCGCCATGCAGCGATCAGCGTAGGCCGACAGAATCTCCGATTCGGGCAGGATCCCGAAGAGCCGCAAAAAGATGACGCTCGACCCTAGCATCACGTCGGCTGCGGTGAACTCGCTGCCGAGTATCCAGGGCCCGGCCTCGAGGCCGGTTTCGAGCGCCGCGATCATCGTGTCGAAATCACCCCAGCCGTGACTGAGCCGGTTCGGCTCGCTGCCGGCGAAGCGTTCACCCATGGCAGGCTCGATCACCGCCGGCGTATACAAGAGCCAGAACAGGAAGTGACCGCGATTCGGGTCATCGAGCGCCGGGGCGAGTTTTCCGGAGCTGTAGCGGTCGGCGACGTACAGGCAGAGAGCTGCCGAATCAGCGACACCCACATCGCCATCCTTTAGCGCCGGCACCTTGCCGAGGGGACTGACGCTCTTGAACTCGGCGCTGTCATTGCGTTGCTTGTCGCGAATGTCGACCAGTTCGATCTCGTAGTCCACGCCCGCCTCTTCGAGCATCCACACAGCGCGGGATGATCGGGTCTTCGGGGCCCAAAAGAGTTTCATGACAGTTCTCCCTGTGCTGCAAGGCTGATTTCCAGCGCCGGCGGGCGACGATTGTAACCTGAGCTCATAACGAAACCGTACGCGCCGGTATTCGCAATAAGCATGACGTCACCCTCGTCGCAGCGTGGCAGGAGCCGGTCGCTGCCAAGACGATCCCCGGTCTCGCAGATAGGACCGACGACGGTGGCGGTCTCGCTGGCCTGGGCATCGAGTCGTGAGAGGTTGACGATCTCGTGGTAAGCGCCGTAGAGCGCCGGCCTGATCAGGGAATTCATGCCAGTGCCGACGCCGACATAGCGCAAGTCTCCCTTACCCTTGACCTGCGTAACGTGGGTCAGGAGAACGCCGGACTGGGCGACGAGGAATCGACCGGGCTCGATCCACAGCCGGTAGTCTGGCCAGGCATCACGAAAATCGGCAAGCGATGCGTCAAAGCGGTCGAGATCGAACGGCTCGTCACCGACCTTTTCCGGAATCCCCAATCCGCCACCAAGGTCAATCACCTCGACGTCCGGAAATGCCCTCGCCACCTGTACGAGCTCCGCAGCGACACTTCTCCAGCTCTCCGGATCGAGGATTCCGCTGCCGCTATGGGCGTGCACACCAACAACCGTCGCGCCTGCCTCCGCCACCAGGGCCTTCAATTCATCGAGCTCGAACCGGGGAATGCCGAACTTCGACTGCACACCAGCCGTTTTGACGTGGTCATGATGGCCCCGGCCCTCGCCTGGATCGACGCGGACGAACAGCCTCGCACCCTCGAAGAGTTCCGGCCAGGCCTGGAGCGGATAGAGGTTGTCGAGCGTGAGCTGCACGCCCTTGTCGAGTCCCCACGCATACTCTGACCGCGGCGCGAAGTTCGGGGTGAACAGGATGCGCGACGGATCAAGCCCCGGCAGCGTCTCTTGCAGCCAGTCAATCTCTCCGGGCGATACGCACTCGAAGTCCACGCCGGCGTTATTGAGGGTCCGAATGATGTCGGCATTGAAGTTGGCCTTGACCGCATAGAGCACGCGATCGACGTTCTTCAGCGCCTTGAGACTGGCTGCCGACCGACGCACGGTATCGAGATCATAGACGTAGGCGTTGTTGTGCTGCTCGGCAATGTCGAGCAGTGCCTGCCGCTTGTCGACCCACCATGCCGGGGCACGCTCGGCCGATCCTTTGTCTCTGGCGAACAGGGTCTCCCAGGACGCGCCAAACACGGCACCACCGCTGCCCTTTCGAATGATCGACGCATGCAGCTTGTCGACCAGTCGCAGGCCTTGCTCCTCGTCGATGACAAAGCTCAGATTGAGGTCATTGGCCGACTGCGACACGAGGTGAATCTTCTCTTCCTCGAACACCTCGAGCGCGGTCGCGAGCCGCGGCAGGATTGTGCGAATCTTGCGCCCGACGAGGCTGACCGCAGCGCAATCAGGGATGATGCTCACCCGACAAATCGGCTCCAGCGCGTTGATGAGGGCATCGAGCTCGAAGGCGGACACGATCGTCGAATCAACCGACACCGTTACGTTGGTCTCGGACGTCGAAACCAGATCGACCGAAATGCCTAGCCGGGCAAATTCGGCGAAGGCCTGGCCCAGGAATCCGGCTTCGTGCCACATGCCGACGCTGTCCATCGACAAGAGCATCAGTGCCGATTTCAGGCATACCGCCTTGACCTGCGGCTCGGTCTCTTCCGTCACGGCCGCCACAACGGTTCCGTCTAGCGACGGTGCTGCCGTGCTGCGAACAAACAGCGGAATCCCGCTGTCCCGCACCGGCGACAGGCAACGTGGGTGCAGCACCCGCATGCCCGCCGACGCCAGCTCCTGCGCTTCGTCATAGCGCAGCGCCGTCAAGAGGCGCGCCGACGGAACGAGGGCGGGGTCAGCCGAGAACATGCCGGGTACGTCGGTCCAGATCTCGAGCCGCCGCGCGCCGAGCCGGGACGCGAGGTAGGCCGCCGAGGTATCGGATCCGCCGCGACCGAGCAACACGGTCTCACCGCGTTCGTTCGCCGCAATGAATCCCTGTGTGAGCACAATTCCTGCGCCGGACCCGAGCGCCTCGGAGAACGCCGGGTCATAGCCGTAGTCGCAGACCGCTGCGAGATAGCTGCGATCACGGTCGATAGATCCTGAGGACTTCGCAATCAGCAGCTCGCGCGCATCTCGCCATTCGACCGGCAGTCCGGCGGCCTTCAGGAACGACGCACCCAAAACCGTTGCCATGAGCTCGCCGAGAGCCATGACACGCACGCGGACACCGACACTGACCTCCCGGATCAGCCGCACACCGGCGATCAGTTGTTCCAGTTCCAGCAATCGGTCGGCAATGAGCTCGCGGGCATCGAGTCCCAGGCCGGCAGCCAATCCTTCGTGTTGCGCCCGGATGGAAGCGAGTCTCTCGTCTGTCGCCTCACCAGAGGACGCCATCTCCAGCAGCTCGTCTAGAGCGTCCGAGACACCGCCGAGCGCGGAGTGCACGACAACGGGGCGGAGCCCCTCATCGAGGCGGTTCCTGAGGACACCGGCAATCGCCTGCCAGCGCTCCACGCTGGCGACGCTGCTGCCGCCGAACTTGAGAACCACGACATCGGACGCGGCAATCGCTGGCGGGGCCCCGAGGAGATCACTGGCTTCGAAACTCGCTTCGAGCGTCATGTGCTGCATCATCCAAAAAAAAACCCGCAGGAGTGTTCCTTGCGGGCTTGGCTGGCGTGTCCGGTAAGCGCTTGTTCTTATTCCGGAGCTACGCCGCTGATACCCACGTACCTCTGGCGCGCCATTCGTTTTACGTTGTTATACGCCGCACAAGGTAGGCGGCGAAGACACTCTACGTGGGCATCGAAATCGTTCAGGTGTCTGAGTACAGCGAACCTCGGGGCAAAGGTCAAGTCCCGGCACTTTCGTCCGACCAATCGGCCGGCAGCGTAACGGCGCCTTCCGAAGCGGACGCGACCGAAGCCCGGTATTTCGCAAGTGCACCCGTCCGGACTGCGGAGGGCGGTCGCTGCCACTCGGCGCGGCGGCGTTTCAGTTCACTCTCGCTTGCGTCAACGCGGATTTCCCGGCGCTCGGCGTCTATCTCGATCGTATCGCCGTCTCTCACCAGCGCAATCGGGCCGCCAACGGCCGCCTCGGGCGACACGTGGCCAACCACAAAGCCATGGCTACCGCCGCTGAAGCGCCCGTCAGTGATCAAAGCAACTTCGGCGCCCAGTCCCTTGCCCATGATCGCGCCGGTCGGACTGAGCATCTCGCGCATGCCCGGGGCACCTTTCGGGCCCTCGTAGCGGATAACCACGACATCACCAGCGACGATCTCGTCATCGAGAATCGCCTGCAACGCTTCTTCCTCCGACGGGAAGACGCGTGCGCGCCCGGTGAAATGCAGGCCCTCTTTGCCGGTGATCTTCGCGACCGCACCGTCCGGCGCGAGATTGCCGTACAGGATGCATAGGTGGCTGTCGGGCTTTATCGGATCGCTGAGCGGCCGGACGATATCCTGCCCATCCGGATAGTCGGCCACGTCGGCAAGATTCTCCGCAAGCGTCTGGCCGGTGACCGTCATGCAGTCCCCGTGCAGGTGGCCCGCATCGAGCAGCCGCTTCATTAGCGGCTGTATGCCGCCAATCGCTATGAGTTCGGACATCAGGTAGCGGCCACTGGGTTTGAGGTCCGCCAGCACCGGCACCCTGCTGCCAATCCGCGTGAAATCGTCGAGGTCGAGCGGGACGCCGGTCTCGCGCGCAATGGCCAACAGATGCAGCACGGCATTTGTCGATCCGCCAAGTGCGATAGCGACCGTAATGGCATTCTCGAATGCCTCGCGCGTCATGATGTCGCGTGGCCGGATACCTTCCCTGAGCAGGTTCATCACCGCGGCGCTCGCACGCCGACAGTCATCGCGCTTCTGACCGGACACGGCCTCCTGGGCCGAACTGTTGGCGAGACTCATGCCCAGCGCTTCGATTGCCGACGCCATGGTATTCGCGGTGTACATGCCCCCGCAGGCACCGGGGCCCGGAATGGCAGTCCGCTCGACGTCGAGCAGCTCTTCCTCGGAGATCGTTCCGCTTGAGCGCGCGCCGACGGCCTCGAACACCGAGACGATATCGCGTCGACCCTTGCCGGGCTGGATGGTGCCGCCGTAGACGAACACGGCCGGACGATCGAGGCGCGCAATGGCCATCATGCAGCCCGGCATGTTCTTGTCGCAGCCGCCAATAGCGACGAGACCATCGAAACCCTCGGCTCCGGCAACGGCTTCGATCGAGTCCGCAATGATTTCGCGGGATACCAGTGAGTAGCGCATGCCGGGCGTACCCATCGAGATCCCGTCCGAGACGCTGATCGTGTTGAAGATCACGCCCTTGCCGCCCGCAGCGTCGGCCGCGGCAGCCGCCTCACCGGCGAGGTCGCCGATGTGCATGTTGCAGGGCGTCACCATGCTCCAGGTCGAGGCGATCCCGACCTGAGGCCGTTTGAAGTCTTCGTCGGTGAAGCCGACGGCACGTAGCATCGCGCGGCTGGGTGCCTGCGCATCACCGTCGACGACGACGCTGGAGTAGCGTCGCAGGTCCTTGTCGCTCATCCTTCTCGGTCTTCCGTTAGAGGTTCGGAACCGTTGCCGAGTCTAGCAGCGCCTCCTTCACTTGTCCCTTCATCGCGCCATCGACGACGCGCGTTGAAATAGGCGTGTCCGCCGATGACATCGATCAATACATGGACGACGATCGGCATCAGCAGCGAACCGCTCAGGACATACATGAGTGCGAGCATCGAGCCCACAATCAGGGTGCGGAGCACGCCGCCGCCACCCTGGTAGGCATGCGCGCCAGCGAAGACCAGCGACGACAACAGCACGGCGTACGGCAAACTGAACCATGCCCCAAAGTAGGCAATCAGGAAGCCGCGATACAGGATCTCCTCGGTGATGCCGGCAGTTAACGCCAGTGCGTGAAACCACTTGAGCTCACCCCGGGTACGCGGCAGCGCGAAGTCGAAATGGCGGGTATCGCGGAGGAGTTCCTTCGCCGCTTCGGGCGAACGGCGAACCTGGTGCAGGCTGAAATAGACGAACGCGAGCATCGACAGTGCGAGCACCAGCGCAAACCCTGGATACCCGTAGCCGCCGCCGGGTTCGACGATACCGAGCACTGCCGCATCGCGGCCAACCAGCATCCAGTTGACGATGACGAAAGCCGTAACCGACCACATCAGCAGCATGTTGTTGCGGTAGTCGATGACACGCGTGGTGTGCGGAATGCCCGCGGCGACCTTTCGACGAATCTTCTGGATGCTCAGCCAGCCGCCTGCAGGCAACAGCACGGCCAGCACAAGGAACAGGATGTGGTCCTGGGCAAGCGGAACAATATCGCTCAACAAAGACTCCGGCTTCGGTATCGGCGCGGTCGGCCATCAGCGCTGCCGCCGCAATCACGCAGGCGCCGTCGCAGACGCTCCGCACCACGGTTGCAGTGTGCCCTTTGCAAGGCGCGAAGAACAGCCGGCGCCATTCACGGCCGGCCTGTTCGATGCAAGAAGATCCCTTGGCGCCTTGCGGGGGCCCCGGCGAGCTGCCTGGCTAGTTGCCGCGCGGCAGGTCGTCGTCGCGAATCATGATGGCGATTCGCTGGTAGACCCCTTCCGGCGCGCTGCTGCTGCCCGGCAGGAGCTCGACGACAAAGGCCTCGTCGCCCTCGTAGACCGCGTCCTGGACCAGCGGGATCAGGAGGCGAGCAGATCGCTGCCCCGGCGCGAACGTAATCGTGGAGCTGCCGGGGGAGAAGTAGTCTTCCCCGTCGGCCGCCGTAATGCTGCTTACCCGGTAGCCGACGGTCAGAGGGCTGCCATCCGGGTTGTAGCGAACGATATCCACTTGCACGGCAGGATCCTGCTCGCCAACGGACATCTGGCTGACTGCGAAACCAACCGTGTTGGCCGGCAAACCGGTCTCGAAGGCACGCTGATCGTCGTCCTCCAGTTCGACCGTCAGGTACGCAAGGCCCGAGGAATCACCCTCGACGGCCCGTATCTTGAGCGTCGATTGCTGGTCTGCCTCGCGCAGCGGATCCGATGCCATGACGAGTTCCACCCTTGCGCGCTCGTCGCCGGGCACGAACTCGGCAATACCGTTGCCCGAAATCGAGTATTGCCCCGTCCTGAGCGGCGAGCGATTGCCGCTGTAGTCCACTTCCTCGAGACGCACGGCAAGCCGTGAGTCGAGCCGACCGAGGCGCAGCAGGTCGACGGCAACCCGGCCGCCCTCTTCCCGCAGCCGCACGCTGATCGCCTGCTCGAGGCCGGACCGATCGAGCGGCACTTCGACGGCGGCGGGTCCGTCCGCGACAGGTGCGGCAGGTGTGTCCGCGGCCGCCGGGACCGCGACAGGCGGGCTATCCGGGACACTCGGTGCTGGACTCTCGTCGACCACGGGTTCGGCGACCGTGTCGTCGGCCGGCTCGATGCTCTCAGGCTGGCTGTCGACGACCGCTTCGACAGGTAGCCCGGTCTCTGCCGGCATCGTGTCTGTTTCTGCCTGCTCGTTAGCAGCTGCCTCCACAGGTGCGACGTCAGGCACGTCGGGCTCCGGCGCCGGGACGGGTTCAGGCTCCACGATGATCGTTGTTGATGGCGCGTCATCGCCCGGCGTAAGCCATTGGTCGAGGTAGCCGAGTTCATACGCCGCAAAGCCGCCCACAATGGATGCCGCGGCAAGACCCACGAGCCACTTGCCGATATCCGAGGGCTCTTCGGAGTGGACGTTGCCCCGCGGTTCCGCCGCAATCTTCTCGATCGACGTTGCGTTCAACGCATCGAGGAACTCTGCAACCGTCGCAAAGCGCGTGACCCGCGAGAACGACAGGGCCTTTCGCACCGCCTCCCATTGCTGGCTGCTCAGGCCCGGCAAAGGCTGCGGCTTCATGCCCTCCTCGCAGGCCTCGGCCGCATTGCGGGGGCCAAAGACCCGGTAACCTGCAATCAACCGGTACAGCAGACAGGCCAGAGAAAACACGTCGTCTGAGGGCGCCGGCATCTCACCCGTAATGACCTGCATACTCGAGTAGGCAGGCGTCATGGCGCCAAGTACGCCAGGGTCGAAGTCGCCGCCCTTCGCCGCCTCGGTCTTCTGCCAGACGCGCGCGACACCGAAGTCGAACAGCTTCGCCGTGCCGTCCTTGAGGACCATGACGTTGCCGGGCTTGACGTCGGCGTGAACGATGCCGCAGCGATGTGCGTACTCGAGTGCCTTGCCCACCTGGCGGACAATCTCGAGCGCTTCGTCTATGTCCAGCTTCTTCGTGCCCGGCGTGTCGAGAACCTCTGCGAGGGTTCGCCCGTCCAGCCATTCCATCACGAGGAAGTACAGGTCGTCATCGCGGTCGAAATCGATGAACCGAACAATATTCGGATGCGCAAGGTTGCGCCCCTTCGCCGCTTCCTGCTGCAGCGCTCTCAAGGCATTGCCGTTACGCGCGAGAGCCGCCGAAAGGACTTTGATCGCAACCCACTGTTCGGCAGCACCCGACTCGGCGAGACGCCTGTCGAGCGCCCGGTAAACGACGCCCATGCTGCCGCCGGCCACCCGCTTTTGCAGCATGAAGCGGTCGCGCAGTACCGACCCGACCTGTGCGCGTTCGGCCTGCGGTCGCTCCGGGAGCGCATCGTCACTGATGACCGTCGTCGAGGCGAAGGCATCGTCGCGTGTCTCAGGCACGTCGTCGAGCGACTTCCTGAGCGACGAGGCATCCGGCGCCGTGGCGATCTCCTCGCTCACGAATCGATCGAGCATGGAGCGGACGAGTTGGAACGTTTCTTCGCGAAGCTCACCCGCGTCGTACTGCTCCTGCAGCACTCGCCGAATCCCGGCTTCGTTGCCACCGCTCGCCTTGAGAAGGCCGGCAATGCCTTCGCGGATCGACGCCAGCATCTGCACATCCTCGGCAGTGCCGTCGAGCTGGTCGTTGAGGCTCGACAACTGGCTCGCCAGGCGCTGGCTTATATCTTTGGACTCGGCGTTCATCGCTGTGACGTCGAAATATGTGACCTGCGTCAAGAAAAAAACCCACTGCGCTCGTGAGTGTAGCGATTACGTCAACTCTGTGCGCGGAACTGCGCCTCAGATTACTTTGCCCGGGTTGAGGATGCCGCTCGGGTCGAGAGTTTTCTTCATCGCGCGCATGAGGGCCAGCGCCGCCGGGTCGGCGAACTCGTGCAGCGCGGCGCGCTTGCTGCGCCCGACGCCGTGCTCGGCGCTGAAGGTACCGCCCATGGCGACAGCACGTGCGTACACTTCGTGGCTTATCGTCGACGAGGCCTCAGTGCGCTGCCGTTCACCCCAGCTCCGCGGGAGCGCAACGTTGTAGTGCAGGTTGCCATCACCCACGTGGCCGAAGGCGACCAGGCGACAATCAGGCCACTCGGCGGCGAGCCAGCCGCGAGTGTCGTCGAGGAACGCTCCCATGCGGCCTACCGGCACCGCAATATCGTGCTTCAGGATAGGCGCCTCTGGCTTCTCTGCTTCCGAGATCGAATGGCGCAGGTGCCAGAGCTTGGCCCGCTCACTGGCGTTCTTTGCGATGACGGCGTCGAGCACGCGCCGCTCCTCGATCGCCTCGGCAAGAAAGGCTTCAACCGTGTCGTCCTCATCGACGCTCGTTTCGAACAGGACGTACCATGGAAAGGAGCCGTTGAGCGGGTTCGCAATGCCCTCGATATGCCGCTCGACGAAGCCCATCGCGACCGACGAGATCAGCTCAAAGGCCTCGACGCGGTCGCCAATCTCACCGCGCAGCTTCGCCAGCAGCGGCACGGCCAGTCCGGCGTCCTCGATCGCCACGAGAGCGGTTTGCAAGCCGCGAGGCCTCGGGAACAGCTTGAGGCTTGCCGCCGTAATAATGCCGAGCGTGCCCTCGCTACCGATGAACAGATGCTTGAGGTCATAGCCCGCCGTGTTTTTGCGCAGCGTGCGAAGCCCGTCGATGATTGTCCCATCGGCGAGCACAACCTCGAGACCGAGCACCTGGTCGCGCGCCGTGCCATAGCGAAGCACGTTGATACCGCCCGCATTCGTCGAGAGATTGCCACCGATCTGGCAGCTGCCCTCTGCGCCGAGACTCAGCGCAAAGAGACGATCAACGGCATCGGCACGATCCTGAAGCAGCTTCAGGACACACCCCGCCTCGGCAACCATCGAGAAGTCGTCCGCGTCGACGTTGCGGATACGATTCATGCGGCCGAGAGACAGCACAATCTGTTCGCCGCTTTCGTCGGGAATACCGCCCGCGCAAAGGCCTGTGTTGCCACCTTGCGGCACGACGGCAATGCCTTCCGCGTTGCAGTAGCGCAGTACGGCGCTCACTTCGTCGGTCGTCGCCGGCCTGACGACCGCCGGCGTCTCGCCGCGATAGACGCCACGCCAGTCCAGGAGGCTGGGCTGGACGTCCTGAGGCTCCGTCAGGACATTGCGCTCTCCCACAATCGCCTTAATTGCCGCAAGCACCTTATCCATGCTCGGTACTATGGCCTGCATCGGGGAACTTCGCGAACCGCACCCAGGTCTGCCAGTCGATGTTGCTGCCGCAGAAGAGGAGCAACACGCGCTGCCCCGCGAGCTCGGACCTCAGTGGGCCAAACAGTGCTGCCGTCGTCGCCGCACACGCCGGTTCGACGGCGAACTTCTGCACCTCGAACAGGAGCCGCATTGCACTCGCGAGTTCATCTTCGCCGACAAGGCAGAAATCGTCGACGTTGTCGCGCGTCAACCCGAAGGAATACGGCAGGGCGAACGGCGCACCGAGGCTGTCCGCCATCGTCCTGACCGTATCGATCGAGCGGGGCTCACCTGCCCGGATGCTTTGCCACATCGTATTGGCGCCCTCGGGTTCGACGCCGATGATGCGCACATCGGGTTTGAGCTGCTTCACAGCGTTGCTGATGCCGGCAATCAGGCCACCGCCGCCGATCGGCACCACCAGTGCGTCGAACGCATCGAGCTGTTCGCACATCTCCAGCCCCACAAGCCCGGTTCCCATCGCAACGCCCCGTCCTTCGAAGGGGTGGACGAAGGAACGACCCTCGTCCCGGTGAATACGTTCCGCCTCATCAAAGGCGGTGTGCACATCGTCTGCCAGCACAACCTCGGCACCGTACTCCCGGCAGCAGGCGATCCTCAGCGGATTCGCGTTCTGGATCATCACGACCTTGGCACTGACACCCATGGCTTTCGCGGCATACGCGGTAGCGATGGCATGGTTACCAGCACTGACCGCGGTAACACCGGCTTGCCGCTCCTCCCCGGTCAGTGACATCAGTGTCGCGAGCGCACCACGGGCCTTGAAGGTGCCCGTTCGCTGCAGGAACTCGAGCTTGCCGTAGAGGGTGGTGCCATTGTCCAGCGCCTCGGCCAGAGGCCTGCACTCGATCATGGGCGGACGCACGATCTTGTCGCCCAGGCGTTTGCCTAGCGCTCGAATCTCTTCAATGCGGGGTGCGCTATCCGCCACCGCTGCTCCTCTTATGTCAACTCGACGAGCCCGAGACCGCGTCTTTCCGTCGATGCTTGCGCGCGTCTCGCGTCTGATTTACTTTGCACTGCCGGTACCCGCATGCGTTGGCATGCGGCTTGGGGCAGCGTACCGGTTGTTCCGCGCGAACTTTGTCAGAAACAGAGGGCGCGTGGAAGTCGCGTTGGGCACTCGAATGGAACTAGACGAACTCTCCCAGTCGGGCATACGGCGGATCGCCGATTTTTCGCCGTATCTCGACCAGCTTGCGGGGCTCGCCCAGGAAATGGGCCTACGGCAGCGAAGCAACCTTGTCCAGCTGGAACGGGCACTCCACTCCCATTGGGCACTCGGCCAGAACAACATCCTGAGCTGGGCACCGCTCGACGAAGGCATACTGATCCTCGTCCTGCCGCACTACGCGATCGCGGAGTATACGGCGCCGGAAGGGTCCGGTGACTCGCCACCGCGAGTATCGCCAAGGTTCATTACCGAACTGATATCCGGCAAGCGTCAGCTCACTTTCACCCAGATGCAGAAGGTCGCGCGGCTGCTCGACGTACAACCCGTCTACATTGCGCTGCGAGAGCCTTTGAGCGGGACGCGCATCGAAACGCAAATCATCGAAAAGATGATCCGCCGCTACGGCATCAACTACATCGAAAGTCGTGCCGTTACTCTGTTTGACATTGTCGGCTTCAGCCTGCTGACACCGTTCGAACAGATGACGCAGCTCAACAGCCTGTCGTATTCGCTGAATTCCGCCCACGCGAAGATGCTCGAGCAGGATGTCGGCATTAACTTCGCCCGCTCCTCTAGCGGCGACGGCTTCTACGTCTGGAATCGCGATCACGGCCTCGAAGCCAACGTCAATCTCTACCACTTCATGCACATCGTGCTTGCTGACAATGCAATTGCCAGAAGCAAGTCGACGTCGAAGGCCGTGCCACGCCTGCGCGCCTGCTTCCACGTCGGCGCCTGCTACGAGTTCCATCAAGCCGAGGGACTCAACCCGACCATGCATGACTTCATCGTGGGCGACGTGACCATCGAACTCGCACGCATGATCGATGCCGCCCTGCCCGGCCAGATTCTCGTTGGTGACTTCCTCGCGGACCTGTCAACGGAACCCAAGGACCACGAGGAAACCCAGGCACACCTGGATGCAGTCACCTTTCTGCAGCGGGCGCAGGGTAACTTGCCGAAACTGGCCGGACTCGAGTTCTCCGGTGAACGGGTTTCAGCAATCAAGTGCTACCTGACCGGCGAGCACATGGGCGCAGGCCAGTTCAATATCCGGCGGCTGCAGATCAAGGATAAACACGGCCTGTCGCGCGTTGCCTACAACGCGAAGGTCAACATCTACCGCGACCAGGCCGACCCTATTCTGCTCGGGATCGAGGACCGGAAGCTCCCGGAAGTTCGCCAACGCGCCTGAGGACGCTGCAGCCCACCGGCCACGCTGGCCGATGAGCTGCAGCGTACATGGCCTAGCGACTCGCCTTCGATGACATCAAGCGCGCGCTCTCGGTGTGCTCGGAGAGGAGCGCCTCGATGGCCGCGCGCTCTTCTTCGACGCTGGTCGAGTCAGCGTTTGCTGCCTGTTCGAACGTTCCCGAGATGAGAGGCATGCCGTCAACCTCGGTGTTGAGCACCAGCACCGTTCCGAGGCCGAGCCGTCGCTGCCACGCATCGCGGACGGCGGCCCAGTATTCGCCTGTTCTGGCCCAGTACTCTCGCGCCGGCTCAAAATCGAAGCCGTGGATATTTCGGTAGTCGTTGAATCCGAACTCGCGGACCAGGGTCTTGACCGTTTCCCGGCCATCCCGCAGCGTTTTCGTATTGTCCTGCTCGTGCGTCCAGCCGTTCGGGGTTACCGTGTGCCGGTTCTCGACGTTGAGGGCGTTGTAGTCTTCACGCTTCGTGTATTCGCGGCGCGGCAGGGGCCGCCAGCTGCGATCGCTGGTCCAGGTCGATACACCGTAGCGGTGATTCCAGGTCCCGGTACCGCAATAGCGTGGCGCATCCGAGACCTCGAAGACGCACTGGGTCCAGCTGCCCTTGCGCTGCTCCGCGTCAAGGGGTCGGACTTCCCAGCTCTGGTCCGCGACAAACTCGAAGCGCTCGGTCGCCTCGAAAGTCCAGTCCTGGCGCCAGTGTTTGATCACCCCGCCGCCCGGCGACACGAGTATGTGCTGAAGTACGACCTTATCCGGCGTGTCTTCAACCACAACGACGTATTCATAGCCACCGGTGTTCTTGTCATCGCGAAACGCATAGCCGGCCTCGAGTGCGACGGTCTCCTGGAAGTTGAAGTCCACCCGGTATTCGCCCTGCATGGCAAGAATCGCGAGTCGGTCCTTTTCTGTCTTGCTGTCCGCCTCACTAATCGAGGCAAAGTGCGGGTTCGGCACGAAGTCATAGTCTTCGCTGCTTGCAGCCGGCTGACTGGTCGTCGCACAGCCGGCAACAGCGAGCGCTGCCGATACGATAACTGCCTGTCGCAGTGCCATGGTTTTCTCCTTCGGTCTCACTTCAGGTAATTGCTAGAACGCCCAGTCGAACGCAATGCTGACGTTGCGACCCGGCCGCTGAAACCGCGCAGGGTTCGCCACGGCAGCCGGAACGCCCTGGACATCGAGGAATGCGGTGTAGTCACGATCCGTCAGGTTAAACACGCCCCCGGATACGCGGAGTTTTTCCGTAATGCGCCAGAATCCCAGGGCGTCGAAGACGACATAGCCAGGAGGGGCAAGCAGCTCGCCCTCGGACTCATCCAGATCATCGGCACCGGCTGCGGCCCGTGCGAGGAGGCTCCCTCCCCAGCGACTATCCGGACTGGCGTAATCGATACCCAGAACGCCGTTCAGCGGCGCCACCGTATTGATCGGCGCCCCGGTCAGCAGGTCTTCGCCTTCAGCGTAGGCCCCGGACAGATTGATGCTAAGGCCCTCGGGAAAGACCCGCGGCGTGAAACGCCCCTGGAACTCAAGGCCGGAAATCTCAACTTCGTCGAGGTTGACCGACTGAAATACCAACACCTGCCGGATAGGATCAAAATCGACGACCTGTAGCGACTGGATAAAGTCATCGTAGCGAGTCGTAAACGCCGCGAGGTCGGCCACCGCTCGATCACCGCCAAAGCGGATACCAAGCTCGTACCCGCGGCTGCGCTCGGACGTGAGGTCCGGATTCGGCAGCGCGGTATAGCCGAACTCGAAGTTGGTGAAGCCGACGTTGACGTCGTTGACCGGCGGCGCCCGGAAGCCCTCGGCGTACTGGGCGTAGAGCTGCCAGTTCTGAGAGACATCCCACAGGATTCCGAGCTTGGGGGACAGCTGGTCATCGGCAATGCTCACCGGCTCGATGCCAGGGTTGTCAGTAGCAAACACAGGGTCATTCTCAGGATCAAGCTCGAAGCGGTCCCAACGAAGGCCAGGAACAATCGTGACGGCGCCGAGCGAGATTCGATCCTGAACATAGATGCCGAGGCTCGAGGATGTGGACACCGGGAAGTCCCTGACGGGATACGTGTCCGGGCCGACAACGTTCGAAACATCGCCGCTCAGCAAATCACGCTCCAAGCCGCGGCGAATCTGGCTCGTGTCCGCCACCTCGAACTCGACACCGTAGGCGATCTCATTGGCGACACCGAACAGGTCGAAGTCGTTCAGCGCGTTGATCTCGAGGCCCGCCAATTCCTGTTCGAACAGGAACGAGCGCTGGCGCTCGAATTGCCCTGACTGTCCGGCGATGAAGGTATTGACGCCCTCGAGCGTATCCTGCGTCGTTTCGCTGTTCTGCCAGAACGCCCGCCATCGCAGGTAGTCGGTGCCGAACTTGCCGCCCAGCCACTCCTGGCCGACGCTCGCACGAAAACGCTCTCGCTCATCGTCGCCTTCGACGTTGATCGTGTCGATGACGTAGGGGAAGCCGAATGCCGCAGAAAAGTCGCGCACCTGCTCGAGCGACAGGACATCCGTCTCGTTCTGGGCGCCGAAATAGTCGAGGGTCAGCGCAAGGCCACCCTCGGTAGCGTCGCCAAAGTGAAGCTTGCCGAGCATATTGATGCTGCGAGCATCCAACGGATCGACACCGGGAACATCACGCTCTGATCCGTTGCGCGTATTGACCGTAAGCAGCGCCGTGACCTCGCCGGCCCGGATCGCACCCGTGACGCCGGCCACGGTGCTGTCATCGACACTGTTGAAGCCAGCGTTTACGTCGAGGTGGCTATCCCTGCCCTCGAGATAGTCTTCCGGTCCCTTGGTGACGAAACTGACCACGCCGCCAATCGCGTTGGAGCCGAACATGGCAGAACCCGGGCCACGAACGATTTCGAGCTGCTTGATGCTCTCGACGTCAATGAAGTCGCGGCCGGCGTTCGAGAAGCTGCCGATCGAAAATGCATCGGATGTTGCAACACCGTCTATTTCGGTACGCACGCGGTTGCCGCCGATACCGCGGATCGAAAACCCGGAGAAACCGAAACGGCTGCCCTGGTCGACGACGTCAACGCCGGGCTCATAGCGCACAAGGTCGCCAATGTTCTGAACGATCTCACGCTCGATTCGGGCCTTGTCGATCACGGTCACGCGCGCTGCCATCTCGGTGGTCGCGAGCGGACGCTTGCTCGCTTCTACCGTAATGACGTCGATGACCTGGGATTCTGATGGTGCAGCGGATTCGACGGCAGCCGTGTTGGCAGCCGCAACCAGCCAGAGCATACAAGACAACATCACGAGACTCCTCGGTGGTGTCCGCGCTGGCGTGCTGGCGAGCGGCTGGCTGGCTGGCGGGTTTACTTGGTCAGTATCAGCTTGTCATTCCGGGTAATACGGAGTCGATAGACCTCCCCCCGGAAGCGGATGGCGATTTCACGCTGGCCACGAAACAGGTCTTGCGCCGCGATGGGCTCGGCCTGTTGCTCGCGGCAAGCGGGGTCGCGCTTGGCGTTCGCATCATCCATAGATGTTAATGATAACGATTCGTATTCGTATTGCAAGCAATTTGTGTTGGGCTGCACGTGACCCGGGGCACCAACGTGGCAAACAAAAAAACCGCCTCCCCCTCTGGGTGAGGGAGCCGGTTTTCTTTTGTGAAAATGGTCGGGGCGAGAGGATTGATGCGTCGCTTCGCGCCTTACCCCTCCGGGGCGCCCTCCGGGCGTCCTCCGCCGCTAACGCGGCGTGGTGGGCGCCGCTCCGCGACGCAGGTCGGCACGCTGCGCGCGCCTCGCTACGAACCTATAAAGGGAGATTCCATATCCCGCCCATCTCCAAAAAACAAAACCGCCTCCCCCTCTGGGTGAGGGAGCCGGTTTTCTTTTGTGAAAATGGTCGGGGCGAGAGGATTTGAACCTCCGACCCCCACAACCCCATTGTGGTGCGCTACCAGGCTGCGCTACGCCCCGACCGGGCAAACTTTGCGAAGGGCGGCAATGATACTTGCCGATATGGTCCGTGGGAAGCTGCTACCGACGCAGAATCTTGAGGATTTGTTCGAGCTCGATACGAACCTGCTTGATGATCTGCTGGCTCTGTGAAACGTCGGTCTTCGCCTCATCGCCGGTCAGCCGCTGACGTGCCCCACCGATCGTAAAGCCCTCGTCATACAAAAGGCTCCGGATCTGTCGGATGATCAGTACATCCTGACGTTGGTAGTAGCGGCGATTTCCGCGACGTTTTACCGGCTTGAGCTGGGGAAATTCCTGTTCCCAGTATCTCAGGACGTGCGGTTTGACCATGCACAGGTCGCTGACTTCACCAATGGTGAAATAGCGTTTTCCTGGGATTGGCGGTAGTTCGTCGTTATTCCCCGGTTCCAGCATATGCTTCCACTCGGGCTTTTAGTTTTTGTCCCGGCCTGAAGGTTACAACGCGACGGGCAGAAATTGGAATCTCTTCGCCCGTTTTCGGGTTGCGACCCGGCCGTTGCTTTTTATCCCGAAGATCAAAGTTGCCGAAACCGGACAGCTTGACCTGCTCCCCTACTGCAAGCGATGCCCGCAGCTCCTCAAAGTACATATCGACGAGTTCACGAGCCTCGCGCTTGTTCAGGCCGAGCTCATTGAAGAGGGACTCCGCCATGTCAGCTTTAGTCAACGCCATCGCAACTAGTCTCGTAATTCGGCCCCGAAATTTTGCTGCAGTTTTTGCACTGCTGCGGCCGTCGCAGAGTCTGCATCGTCGTCGGTAAGGGTGCGTGATGTTTCCTGCAAAATCAACCCAAAAGCAACGCTTTTTAGCCCTGCTTCTATGCCCGGCCCCTGATAAATGTCAAAAAGTCTGACATCACGAATCAGCGCGCTGCCGCAACTGCGAATAGCTTCCACGAGCTCCGCAGCGGTAACCTTCTCATCAACGAGGATCGCAATGTCACGGCGAATGGCCGGATAGCGCGAAACCGTCTCAGCGGCCGGCGCAGACGTCGCCATCGCCGGCTCGGCGTCGAGTTCGAAAACGAAGACGGCGCCCTTGATGTCGAAGGCCTTTGCAACGCTCGGGTGCAATTTCCCAAGCACGCCGATTTTGGTCTCATCGCGCAAAACGCCCGCGGCCTGGCCCGGCTGTAAGGCCGGGTGGTCGACGGTCTCATAACGTAGCGTGGCATCGCTTCCGGAGAGCGCGAGCAGCGCCTCGACGTCCTGCTTCAGGTCGAAGAAATCGACCGCGCGAGACTTGTCACCCCACTGCTCCGGCAGCGCCGCGCCCGTTACGACACCGGAAATACGCATGATCTCGTTCGGCTCGTCGGCGCTACCATGAAAGGATTTGCCGATTTCGAACAGCCTGACCCGGTCTTGCTGGCGGGCGATATTGCTTGCCGCGGCCCGCAGCAGGCCCGGCCAAAGCGACGCACGCATTGCCGACATCTCGGAGGAGATCGGGTTGCTGAGGATAATGGTTGACGCCTCGCCCGTGACTGTCTCGTTATCACCGGCATCGACGAAGCTGTAGGTGATCGCTTCCTGGAAATCGCGCGCGACGAGTGTCGTCGCCGCAAGCTCGAGATCGACCCTCGTTTCGGTCAGGGCGACCAGCGGTGTCTCGGCGATTGCCGTTGTCTCGGGGATGCTGTCGTAGCCATAGATACGCGCAACCTCCTCGATGAGGTCGGCCTCGATGGCAATGTCGAAGCGGTGACTGGGAGGGGTCGCAAGCCAGCCGGCGTCGTTTGGTTCGAGTGCCATACCGAGCCCTGACAGGATGCGTTCGACATCAGCATCCGGCACTGTAACACCGAGCAGCGCCGCCAGGCGCTCGCGGCGCAGCGGAACCGGCGTACGTACCGGCTGGTGTTCGGCCGACTGTTCGACAACGAGGGGGCCCGCCTTGCCGCCCGCTATCGCGACAAGAAGCTCGACCGCACGCTCCACGGCGCGGCCCTGCCCCGTCGGGTCAACGCCGCGCTCGAATCGCATCGAGGCATCCGTATGCATACCGTAGGAACGCGCCTGGCCCGCCATGGCGTCCTGCGGCCAGAATGCCCCTTCGAAGTACACATTTCGCGTCGCGTCACTGACCGCGGTGCTCAGGCCGCCCATGATCCCGGCGAGGCCAATAACGCCGCTGTCGTCGGTAATGACGACCGTGCCCTTGTTCAGGGTAACCGTCTTTTCGTCGAGCAGTGTCAGTGACTCGCCGCCCTCCGCCGACCGCGGACGAATGCTGCCCGTGATCTTATCGAGATCGTAGCCATGCAGCGGCTGGCCGAGTTCGAGCATCACATAGTTCGTCACGTCGACGACCGGGTGTATTTCGCGCAAGCCTGCACGGCGCAGACGCTCGACCATCCACAGCGGCGAACGCGCAGACGGGTCGATGTCACACACGACCTGGCCCGCAAACGTCGGGCACACCTGAGGTTCCACGAGGTCAACCGCCTGCACGCGGTCACTGCTACTCTCGATCGACGCTGCAGGCACCTCTTCCAGCGTGGCGCCGGTCAAGGCCGAGACATCGCGAGCGATACCCAGGATGCTGAAGCAGTCACCACGGTTCGGTGTCAGGTCGAGATCGATAACGGCATCCGGCAGCCCGAGATAGCCCGCGAGATCGGAGCCCGTTGGCGCATCGTCCGGCAGGCGCATGATGCCGTCCGACTCGTCGCCGAGCCCGAGCTCGGTTGCCGAGCACAGCATGCCATTCGACACCACGCCGCGTATTTTCGACTTCCTGAGCTTGAGGCCGCCCGGCAGCGTGACCCCGGGCTGTGCCAGCGGCGTCTTCATGCCCGCGACGACGTTGGGCGCGCCGCAGACAACCTCGATCGGATCACCATTGCCGGTCGCCACCTTGCAGAGTCGCAGACGATCAGCGTTCGGGTGCCTGGCAACCTCGAGTACCTCGCCAATGACAACGCCCTCGATACCCGCCCCTTCATGGTCGATGGCATCGACTTCGTGCCCCAGCATGGTCAGCTGATGGGCGAGAGCCGCCGTGTCGAGATCGGGATCTACCCAGGCGCGTAACCAGGACTCAGGAACTCTCATCAGGCTTACCGGAACTGTCGCAGGAAGCGCAGGTCGTTTTCGAAGAACGTTCGGAGGTCACTGACACCGTAACGCAGCATCGCGAGACGTTCGACGCCCATGCCGAACGCATAGCCGGTGTATTCCTCCGAATCAATGCCCGCACTGTCGAGAACATTGGGGTGAACCATGCCGCAGCCCAGTATTTCCAGCCACTTGTCCTCGCCCCACAGTACGTCAACCTCGGCCGACGGCTCCGTGAACGGAAAGTAGGACGGCCGAAAACGCAGCGTTGCCTCGCGTTCGAAGAACGCCTCGACGAACTGGTTCAACACCGCTTTCAGGTTCGCGAAGCTGATGCCGCGACCGATCACGAGACCCTCTACCTGGTGAAACATCGGCGTGTGCGTCTGGTCGGAGTCGCAGCGATAGACACGACCGGGCGCGATGATCCGGATCGGCACGCCTTCCCTGACCATCGACCGTATCTGCACGGGCGACGTGTGGGTGCGAAGCAGCATCCCACCCGGGAAATAGAACGTATCGTGCATGGCACGCGCCGGATGGTTCTCGGGGATATTCAGCGCACCGAAGTTGTGGAACTCGTCCTCGATCTCAGGGCCGGAACGCACGCCGAAACCGGCGTCCCTGAAGATCCGCTCAATGCGAACCCTCGCACGCGAAACGGGGTGTCGGCCACCCGTCGTTGCGCCGCGCGCCGGCAGCGTGATGTCCACCGCGTCAGCGGCGAGCTTCTGAGAAAGGGCGTCGGCCTCGAGTCGCTCGCGACGAGCATTCAGTTCCGCCTGGATCGCCTGTTTGGCCTCGTTAATGGCAGCCCCTGCCGCCGGACGCTCGTCGGCGCTCAGCTGGCTTAGGCTTTTCAGCATTGCCGTCAGCTTGCCCTTCTTGCCGAGGTACGTAACGCGCACAGCATCGAGCGCGGACAGTTCGGGCGCCGCGTCTATCTCGGCAGATGCCGCAGAAACGAGCTCGTCAAGACCCTGCATCGGTCGCATCCCGGCCGGGGCGGACACTGGCCGCCCGGCCAGCAGGCCTTAGTCGGCCGTCGCGAGTGCAGTCTTGGCCTGTTCGGCGATCGCTCCGAAGGCAGCCGGATCCTGGACCGCCAGGTCAGCAAGCACCTTGCGATCGATATCGATATTGGCCTTGTTCAGACCATTGATCAGGCGGCTGTAGGACAGGCCGTGCAGGCGCGCCGCGGCATTGATCCGCGTAATCCAGAGCGCGCGGAACTGGCGCTTGCGCTGGCGGCGGTCACGGTAAGCGTACTGACCCGCCTTGATGACAGCCTGCTTGGCCGTCTTGTACAGCTTGCTGCGCGCGCCGTAGTAGCCCTTGGCCTTCTTGAGGACTTTCTTGTGCTTCGCCTTGGCGGTAACGCCACGTTTTACTCGGGACATGTCTCAATCACTCCTTAGCTGTAGGGGAGCATGCGACGCACGCTCTTGACGTCGGCCTCGGCGACCTGCTCGGTCTTGCCGAGCTGGCGCTTACGCTTTGACGTCTTCTTCGTCAGGATGTGATTGAGGTGGGACTGGGCTCGCTTGTAGCCACCCTTTCCCGTCCGGCGGAAGCGCTTGGCCGCGCCCCGGTTGGTCTTCATCTTCGACATTACGTCGTCTCCACTTTTTTGGCCTTGCTACGTACCGACTCACGGCCGCTGCAGGCGGGGTAAATAGCGCAGGCGTTGCCGCCGTTGCCGTTACTCGCTTTTTCTCGGTGCCTTGTCGTCGCCGCGCCTAGTGTTTACGTGGCGCGATGACCATGACCATTTGCCGCCCTTCCATCTGCGGCATCTGCTCCACGGCACCGTATTCCTCCAGGTCATCTCTGACCCTGGCCAGGAGTTGTGCACCCAGTTCCTGATGCGCCATCTCTCGGCCTCTGAATCTCAGTGTTACCTTGGTCTTGTCGCCATGCTCGAGAAACTGCACCAGCTTCTTGAGCTTGACCTGGTAATCGCCTTCGTCCGTACCCGGACGGAATTTGATTTCCTTGACCTGTACCTGCTTTTGCTTGCGTTTACCGGCCTGGGCTTTCTTGTTCTGTTCGAACAAGTACTTGCCGAAGTCCATAACGCGGCAGACGGGCGGGTCTGCGGTCGGCGCTACCTCGACGAGATCGAGTCCCTCGTCCTTCGCCAGGTCGATTGCGTCACGCACCGGCATGACACCTCGTTGTTCACCGTCCGAGCCGATAACCCGGACTTCCCTGACGTCTATCTCTTCGTTGCGCCGTACGCGCTTGTTAACTGCGATCCCCGGTCCCTCCAGTACTCAAAAACAGATCCGCGCAGACCAAGTTCACACTCAGCCAGCGCGGGATCGCGATTCTATAGACCCGGGTACGACAAAACAAGCCGTAATAACGCGGAATTCCTACAAAAAACAGGACTCTCGAGAGGGGTCAATTTATCCGGTCACGGCCCGGAAGAATCGCGGAATCGCAGGGCCCCGGAATGGTGGGTGGTACTGGGGTCGAACCAGTGACCTCCACGATGTCAACGTGGCGCTCTACCGCTGAGCTAACCACCCACTTTCGCGAGGCGGCGTACCTTACTTAAGGCAGCACCCCTTATCAAGGGCCTTTGCGGCAATTTGCCGGAGACTCCCCTAGCGACCGCCAATCCCGAGTTCGTGCTGGCGGATTACCGCGATTTCATCCCGAATTCGGGCCGCCTCCTCGAATTCGAGGTCGCGCGCAGCCTCCAGCATACGTTTTTCCAGCTTTGCCGCCGCCTTGGCAAGTTCGGCGGGCTCCATGGCCTCGTAGCGAGGGCCCTTCTCCGCCACTTTTCGCGGACCGCGGCCAGGCACCGGGTAAGACGCCTCCATGATATCCGCCACCTGCTTGCGGATAGTTTCGGGTTTGATGTTGTTGGCCGCGTTATGAGCGATCTGCTTGTCGCGCCGCCGATTGGTCTCATCGATGGCACGCTGCATCGACCCCGTGACGTTATCGGCATACAGGATCGCCGTGCCGTTGACGTTGCGGGCGGCACGGCCGATGGTCTGTATCAGTGAGCGGTCAGAGCGCAGGAACCCTTCCTTGTCCGCATCGAAGATGGCGACCAGCGACACCTCGGGCATATCAAGGCCCTCGCGCAGGAGATTGATGCCGACGAGCACGTCGAACTGACCCAGCCTGAGATCACGGATGATCTCCGTTCTCTCTACGGTATTGATGTCCGAATGCAGATAGCGAACCCGCGTGCCGTGCTCCATCAGGTAGTCGGTCAGGTCCTCGGCCATCCGCTTGGTCAGCGTCGTGATCAGGACCCGCTCATCAGCGGCGACGCGCTTGCCGATCTCCGAGAGCACGTCGTCGACCTGGGTGCTGGCGGGACGTACCTCGACGATGGGGTCGACGAGCCCCGTCGGCCGCACCACCTGTTCCGCGACGTTGTCCGCGTGCTGCTTCTCATAGTCACCCGGCGTCGCCGATACGTAAACGGTCTGCGGTGACAGCCGCTCGAACTCCTCGAATCGCAGCGGCCGGTTGTCGAGGGCCGACGGCAGCCTGAAGCCGTATTCAACCAGGGTCTCCTTGCGGGACCGATCACCTCGGTACATACCGCCAAGCTGGGGTACCGTGACGTGGCTTTCATCGATGATGAGGACAGCGTCCGGCGGCACGTAGTCGAACAGGCACGGGGGCGGCTGGCCCTCGGCGCGACCCGAGAGGTATCGCGAGTAGTTCTCGATGCCGGTGCAATAGCCCAGCTCCCGGATCATCTCGAGATCGAACATCGTGCGCTGCTCGAGGCGCTGAGCTTCGAGCAGTTTGTTGTGTTTCCTCAGGTAGTCGAGCCGGTCCTTGAGTTCGACCTTGATGTGTTCACAGGCCTCGAGCAGGCGTTCGCGCGGCGTCACGTAGTGAGTCTTTGGGAAGATCGTCAGGCGCGCAACCCGGCGAATAACCTCTCCGGTCAACGGGTCGAAAAAGGCGAGAGACTCGATCTCATCATCGAACAGCTCGACGCGCACGGCCTCACGCTCGGACTCCGCCGGAAAAATGTCGAGAACGTCGCCACGCACACGGTAGGTCCCCTGCGACAGCTCCATCTCGTTCCGCGTGTACTGCAGCTCGGCCAGCCGCCTGAGCAGCGTCCGCTGGTCGATACGGTCACCACGCACGAGATGCAGCACCATGCTGAAGTACGACTCGGGGTCACCGAGGCCGTAGATCGCCGACACGGTAGCAACAATGATCGCATCGGGCCGCTCGATCAGCGCCTTGGTCGCGGACAGGCGCATTTGCTCGATGTGCTGGTTGATCGAGGCGTCCTTCTCTATGTAGGTATCCGAACTCGGCACATAGGCTTCAGGCTGGTAGTAATCGTAGTAGGAAACGAAATACTCGACGGCGTTGTTCGGGAAGAACTCACGCATCTCTCCGTACAGCTGCGCTGCGAGCGTCTTGTTCGGCGCCAGCACAATGGCCGGCCGCTGTACGCGCTCGATGACGCTCGCCATCGTGAAGGTCTTGCCGGAGCCCGTAACGCCGAGCAGGATCTGTCGCGCGAGACCGTCGTCCAGTCCGCCGACGAGGCTTGCTATGGCTTCAACCTGGTCACCCGCCGGCGCATAGTCCGAGACCAGCGACAGCCGGTCGCGCTCTTCCTTGGGCACAGTATTCGATTCACGTAACATCGTCGTCAGGGGTCCGGAGAACACATTTGAGTCTATCAGTTTCGGCCCGCGTCTCGCGGGTCAAGCCGTCCGCAACCGGCGCCGTCCTCGCCAAGGCGAGCGAGCTGCGACGACAAGGTCAGGACATCATCAATCTCGGCACGGGCGAACCCGATTTCGATACGCCTGCACACATTGCGGATGCGGCGATCGCGGCTATCCGCCGCGGCGATACCCGCTACACGCCTATCGACGGAACACCGGAGCTCAAGGCGGCCATCTGCGAGCGATTCAGGGCGGACCAGGGCATCGAGTTCGACTCCGCCAACGTCATTGTGTCGAGTGGCGCCAAACAGTCGATTTTCAACCTGTGCATGGCCCTTCTCGGACCCGGCGACGAGGCAATTGTTCAGACGCCCTACTGGGTGTCGTATCCCGAAATCGTCGCACTCGGGGGCGCTCGGGCCGTATTCGTGCCCACCACGATCAGCTCGGGTTTCAAGATGACGGCTCAGGAACTCGAGGCGCAGCTTACGTCGAAAACGCGGCTGGTCATACTGAACAGCCCATCGAACCCTACCGGCGCCGCTTACACCCGGCGAGAGCTGGAGTCCTTCGGACGCGTACTCGAGAAATGGCCGAACGTCGTCGTTGTTGCTGATGACATCTACGACCGCATCTACTGGGCCGGTGACTCCTGCATCGGCTTCGCTGCCGCCTGCCCGTCGCTTCGCGACCGAACCGTCAGCGTCAATGGCGTCTCCAAGGCCTACGCGATGACGGGCTGGCGAGTCGGCTATGCGGCCGGACCGGAAACGCTTGTCAAGGCGATGAACGTCATCCAGAGCCAGAGTACGTCCAATGCCTGCACCGTATCGCAGGCGGCCGCCGTAGCGGCCCTGACCGGCGACCAGGCTCCCGTGAGCGCTATGACTGCGGCCTACCATGCCCGCCATGACCGGTTCGTCAGCGGCCTCAACGAGCTCGAGGGCGTCGACTGCAATGCTGCCGATGGCGCCTTCTACGCGTTCCCGAACGTCGTGGGCGCCATCAGCCACCTCGGACTCACAAGCTCGGTCGAGCTCGCTGAAGCGCTTATCGAACGCACCGGCGTTGCCTCGGTGCCCGGGGAACCGTTCGGCGCACCCGGCCACCTGCGCTTCTCGTTTGCCTGCTCGGAGGCCGAACTGGACGACGCGCTGGCTCGGATAAAGCGCCTACTGGCTGCTTGACTTCGCCTGAGGGCTGAACGAGAATCCCCGCCCTCGCTGCGCCCGACGGCGCCTCGCGACTACCCTTCCCCGGTAGCTCAGTTGGTAGAGCGGTTGACTGTTAATCAATTGGTCGCTGGTTCGAGTCCGGCCCGGGGAGCCAGACATCTAAAACAGGCCTCGACATCGAGGCCTGTTTTATTGACGGCGCAGTATCCAGACGCCGGACAGGTTTAGGTGAGCACACTGCCTGACCGTCGTGGACTCGCTCGGATCATCCCGCTGTGCACGATTCGACATCCTCATACCGAGCGGGCCCGGGGAGCCAGACATCTAAAACAGGCCTCGACATCGAGGCCTGTTTTATTGACGGCGCAGTATCCAGACGCCGGACAGGTTTAGGTGAGCACACTGCCTGACCGTCGTGGACTCGCTCGGATCATCCCGCTGTGCACGATTCGACATCCTCATACCGAGCGGGCCCGGGGAGCCAGACATCTAAAACAGGCCTCGACATCGAGGCCTTTTTTACTTGTGCGTTGAATCAAGACGCCGGACAGGTTTAGGTGAGCACACTGCCTGACCGTCGTGGACTCGCTCGGATCATCCCGCTGTGCACGATTCGACATCCTCATACCGAGCGGGCCCGGGGAGCCAGACATCTAAAACAGGCCTCGACATCGAGGCCTTTTTTACTTGTGCGTTGAATCAAGACGCCGGACCGGTTCAGGCGAGCACACTGCCTGACCGCCGTGGACTCGCTCGGATTATCCCACCGTGCACGACTCGGCACCCTCATACCGAGCGGGCCCGGGGAGCCAAACGGAAAAGGCCCCTTAACGGGGCCTTCTCGTGAAACGCATGACTGAAAGCGTTTAGTTATTGCTGGACGGCAGCTGGGGCCGTGAGCGCATTTGCCGCAACGCATCCTTGTCCATTTCCGCCCTGTCGTCCAACGCCGATCGCTTGTAGCAGACCTTGCGCGAGATGTTGCTGCCCGCCGGTTTCTCCCGGCGACAAACCGTCTCTTCTTGCGGCTCGACGTTCGCGGCGGCTACCTGCTCCGAATCCGAAGCGTTTGCAGCATCCATTCCATCGCCAGACGTGGCTGCTGTCGTCGCACCGCCCTGAGCGCTGCCAGCGGCTCCTGTCGACGCCGTTTCAGGCCCCGATGCCGCGCACGCGGCCAAGGTCATCGTGAACATCAGAATTGCCAGTCTTTCAATCATCTTGTCTCCCTGAGTTGATAAGTACTGCGAATTCGTCGAAAGGCCGCACAGTGTACGTGTCTCGTCCGACAGGAGAAAGCACGCCTGGACCTGCGACCGGACATAAACGCCTCTCGCGACGCCTCGGAGCAGAGAGGCCCCGAAATGGGGCCTTCCTGAAGCCATACCTGATCCGAAGCTCTACTGGTTTCCGAACTCCTGCGTTGAGCTGGGGCTTAGTGTGCGCGAGTTTCTAATGGTCTCCTGGTCCGCAGCCGCTCTTCCCTCCATTTGCGACCGCGTAAAGCAGACTCTGCGTGACATATTGCTCCCTGCCGGCCGTTCGCGGCGACAGATGATCTCGTCTCGCGGCTCGACCTCGACAGCAGCGACTTGCTCTGCCTGCGGGGTGTCTGCAAACGCCAGCTCCCCGTCCGATGTTTCAACTCCCCCGGCTTGGTCACCGCCGTTCGGTCCGTTTGCGACCGCCTCGGGCCCTGCGGATGCGCAGCCCGCCAGCGCAATGCTTAACATCAAAACCGCCACTTTATCGATCATGTTTTCCCTCAAGCTCAAGTGTCGTTGTTCCCCCCGGAAACCAACGAGCTCCGCATCCGCGCGGGTGTCCTACCGGCTTCGAAAACCCGGCGTCTTGACCGGCCGTACGGCGGCTCCGCGGGCGTTCGTGACACCCGCAGTGGCGAACGCTTGTACTGACTTACAAGCTATCGCAACGCCCGCCGAATCCAGTCCTGGACCATCTCCTGGTCCCGCTCCTTGCGGGCCTCGATAGCTGCGGCACTGCGGCAGACATGTTTTGTCAGATGGGTTCCGGTTTCCGTCTCGTCGCGACAGATCACCCCGGTACCGGGGCCCGACGTCTCCCCTACCATGGTTGGCGGCACGGACGGCGTCTTCATCGCGTAGAACTCTTCGCCGGGCGTAGCCTCCTGGTTACCGGGCACCGTTGCGGAAGCCGCGCCTGGTGCGGCAGCGGAAGTCGGCGCCACCTCGGGGCCCGATGCGGCGCACGCCGCGAGACAGACCACAGGCGCTATTGCCAGAATTCGACCAATCATCACATCCCCCTGCTCTGTATTGACCTGGATACAGCATAAACAAGGCAGGGGCCGCTCGGCTAGACGGGATTGGAATATAACCAACGATTATGAGTGGGAACCTTTGCGTCGGTCGCTATGTGGGCGCTCTGCGCCACGCACGGTGGATTATGTTGCCGCAACCCGAACGACGAGCACGCCCCAAAGCGCAAGCAGCAGAAGCCAGCTCACGCCGTACGCCGCCATGCGTGGCGGGATCTTATTAGAGCCCATGTGCACACTGGCGTGGACAACGCGCGCCGCAACGTAGGCCCAGGCCAGCCAGAGTACGAGTCCTGTACCCTGCCCCGTCACCATAGCCGCAATACAACCGGCATAGAACAGCACCGGGCTCTCGAAGAGGTTGACGAAATGCCGCGTTCGCTGGGCTGCCTCACGTGGCTCAGCGTCATCCCCCTGGAACGTCTTGTAGAACCTCGCATCCACGGCGCCCTCCCTGACCGCCGAGAACCTACCGAGCACCATCCGGACGAGCACCAGAGCGGTCAGCAGCACCATTGCCGCCATCGGGTAAACCAATGCGTACTCCATAGCGCTATGCCTCGCGTGATACCGATACGCTATGCATCGTCAGCTGCGACCGCAATGATCACGTTCCACAGGTAACGCACCATGTCGACGAAGGCATCCTCGGCGACACGTTCGTTGTCGCCATGTGCACCTTGGCCACTGATCATCTCGGCGACCGACCGGGCCGGACCGATACCATAGGCCTGCATACCGCGTGCCCGTACCTGCGCCATGTCGGTCGCACCGGTCGCCATGATCGGCATGACCGTTGCGCGCGGGAACATGTCTTTCGCTACGCGCTCGAGCGTCCGATACATCTCGTTGTCGATAGCCGATGGTGGTGCCGCCGGCCGGTAGATCTTCTCAGGCACAATCTCGACCCGCGGATCGTCGATGACAGCAGCAAGCTTGGCGTAGAAGCCCTCGACGTCCTCATCCGGCAGCATGCGAATATCAAGGATCGCGGTGGCTTCTGACGGAATAACGTTGCGCCTGAACCCGGCGTCGATCACTGTCGGTACGACCGACGTGCGAAGGATCGAATAGTGGTAAGGGTTCTTCTCGCGGAACTGCCGCTGGATTTCGTCGGTGAGCTCCGGGTTTTCGATATTCCGGTAGCGGAAGGCGTCTTCGGCCGACGCGATCTCGGCCTGCTTTTCGAAGTAGGCGCGCGTCGTCTCGTTGAGCCGGACTTCGGTTGACCACGCATCGGCGCGTGCCACCGCTCGCGCCAGGATAGCTACAGCGTTATCGACAATGGGTCGTGACCCGTGGCCGGGCGTGCCCCGGGCCACGAGCGTCACGCGACGCGGCATCTTCTCGGTGGTCTGGATTCCGACCACGCTGACCTCGTCGTCTTCGAGCGTGCCCTGACCGCCCTCGGCGATGCAGAATTCCGCGGCGATCTTGTCCCAGTGTTCAGCGACGAGGTAGTTGATGCCGACTTCAGGCGTGCCCTCCTCGCCGGACTCCGCCACGAAGATCACGTCCCGGTCGAGCTCGACACCGAAGCGCTTGAGCAGCAGCATGACCATGAGTCCTGCCGCCACGTTGTCCTTGTCATCAAGCGTTCCCCGGCCGTACAGCCAGCCATCCTTGCGAAGTCCACTGAAGGGGGGCTCGGTCCAGCGATCCGCCTGTACCCCAACGACATCGGTATGCCCCATGATCAGGATGGGCCGCTTGCTGCCGTTGCCGCGAATCCTCGCAACCAGGTTTGCCCGCTCGGGGTCCAGGGCCAGCAACTCCGATTCGATGTCCTCTGTGGCCAATACATCGCGAAGGTACTCGGCCACGGCGGTTTCATTGCCTGGCGGATTCACCGAATTGATCTTGATGAGCTCGGAAAGGTGGTTGAGCGCCTCCTCGCCCGCGTTGTCCCATTCGACCAGAGGGTCCGCGGCACGCCCATCCGCTGCGACGGCAAGGACGCTCAATGCAAGCAGCAAACGAGCGTTCAGGCGTCACTCCCCGCGATAACCGATTCGAGATGCGCTCGAAAATCGGCGCCCGTGTCAGCGTGCTCGAGTCCGTAGGCCACTGTTGCCTTCAGGTAGCCGAGCTTGCTGCCGCAATCGAAACGCTCGCCGGCAAAGGTATACGCATACACCGGTTTCTCCTCCAACAGGTCGGCGATGGCGTCGGTAAGCTGGATCTCGCCGCCGGCACCACGCCCGGTCGACTCGAGCTTGTCGAAGATGGCCGCATCGAGCAGGTAGCGGCCAACAACGGCGCGGTCGGACGGCGCATCGGCAGGATCGGGCTTCTCGACAATTCGGGTTACGCGGTCATTCTCGTCCGTCGCGACGATGCCATAGCTGCTCGTGCTCGCTATCGGCACGACCTCGGTTGCCACGACGCTGCCACCGTGCTCACGGTGCTGCTCGGCCATCTGGGCGAGACAGCCGGGCTCGGCCCGGATGAGGTCGTCCGCGAGGTGCACAAAAAAAGGCTCATTACCCACCGCCGGCCGGGCGCACAACACCGCATGACCCAGGCCCAGCGGTTCGCCCTGACGAATATAGATACAGGAAACTCCCTCGGGCACGATGCCACGGATCGATTCGAGCAGCGTCTCTTTACCCGGCTTCGCCAGGGCCTGCTCGAGCTCGGGGTCGGTATCGAAATGATCTTCGATCGCACGCTTCGAGCTGCCGGTGACGAAGACGAGCTTGTTGGCGCCGGCGCTGATCGCCTCTTCGACCGCATACTGGATCAGCGGCTTGTCGACGATCGGCAGCATTTCCTTCGGACTGGCTTTCGTTGCAGGCAGGAACCGGGTACCCCGGCCTGCGACGGGGAAAACGGCGGCACGTATAGCTGAACTCAAGTGAAACTCCATCCGGGACGAGCCGCGGATGATAGCCGATTCGGCGCACGAAGTTCAGGGATACCACGCCAACGAGCGGGCGCCGGCCCAACATGCCGGCGCTCGCCCGCGATCGGTACTCGCAGACGGTTACTTGCCCGCCGACTCGAGCATGATGTCGGCACGATTCAGTTCGATCGTACGCTCACCAATGCCCGACACGAGGGTCAGATCGTCAACCGTTTCGAACGGCCCGTGCTTTTGTCGGTACTCGACGATCGCCCTCGCCTTGGCAAGGCCAACGCCCTTGAGTTCGGCCGAGATCGTCTCGGCGTCGGCCGTGTTGACGTTCACCGGGCCTGCGAGACTCAACATCGGTACGGCGAACAGGCTGACGCCTGCCAGAAGGGTACGTATGCGCATGAACTGCTCCTTAGTAGCTCGTGAATGACCGCATCCTTGGTCGTTTCCGCCAACGATACGCTCACGAGACTACGGCAGCCTGACGCAGCGTTCGCTGCGTCAAAGTGCGGGATTCATCGCGATTCGTGTGGTCTAGGGCGTCGTAATACTGTGCTGCAGCACGGTGTCGAACTGCACGCGCGACGCCGGGCGCTGGGTTTCCCAGCTGCGGCAGCTCGGACACTGCCAGAGAAGACGCTGGCTCGAGAAGCCACATTCCTGGCACTGGTATCGCGGGGTCGATGCCGCCAGTTTGCCGAGCGCCTTGCGGATTCGAGCGAGTGACTCTTCCCTGGACTCGGGTGTGGCGCCAACGCACTCCAGGTCAACGAACTCACCGAGCGTCGGCTCGTTCATGACATAGCGTTCGACGGCCTCGTCGATGACAGGGATACCCGCAATGCCGTTGACGATCGCCGAATAGGCCAGTAGCTGGCTCATTGCCGGGTCGTCGGCGAGCCGGGAACGGATTTCCGGATCGAGCTCATCCAGCTTGTCTTCCCGATCGTAGATCGCGACGATTTCCGGCAGCGCCTCGGCAATCAGGTAACTGTGCTCGTTGATGACGCGCTGGTAGAGCGTCAGCGCCGTGTCGTTGGCGTCGGTTTCCTGGGCAATCCGGGCCCTCACGAGGGCGCCGCGGAGCGTCCGCGGGCGATCGGCCTGAGCCTTCTTGACGAACTCGCGGGCTGCGGCGTAATCCTGCTGAGCGGCGGCCTCTTCCGCCAGCTCGCAGTAGTAGTGCGCGATCTGCAGTCCGAGAGAGCGACCGCCAATCTGCTCGAGATGCTGCCCTGCCTCGATCGCCTTCTCCCACTCTTTTTCCTGCTCGTAGATGCGACAGAGGTTCTCGAGCGCCTGCACCTGGTATCTCGACCCTTGGGCAAGCCGCGAGAACAGCTTCTCGGCACGATCGAGGAGACCGGCCTTTTGATAGTCCCGGGCCAGCGAATACAGCGCCTGGTCACGCTGGTCGGCCGCGAGGTCGGGCCTCGCAATAATGTTCTGGTGAATGCGGATTGCGCGGTCGACCTCGCCGCGGCGCCGGAACAGGCTGCCGAGCGCAAAGTGCGTTTCGATCGTCTTGTCGTCGACGCGCACCATCTTGAGAAAGTGCTCCAGCGCCTGGTCCGTCTGCTCGTTGAGCAGGAAATTCAGCCCCTTGAGGTAGTCGATATTCAAGGGGGGCGCCGTCTCTACCTCGTCACGATCGCCGAAACGACCCAGCGCCCAGCCGGCAATCGCCAGCAGCAGAAACAGCCCGGCGAGCAGGAACGTAGACTCAGTCGGCATCGTTCAGCGGCAGGTTACGCAGGGAGGACACCTCGACCTCGGAGGCCTTGAGCGAGCGCCTTAGGGTCCGCTTTTCGTTGGCCTGGCGCAGCGCGTACAGGCCCATGGACACCACGCCGAACAACCAGCCCAACGCAAAGGTCACGGCGAAGGCCATGGACTTGGGCGTCGAGACCTCTGCGACGATCAGGTGAACGTCGACGAGTCCCTTGTTGTGATAGGTGAAAACGAGCACTGCCAGAAATACGGCAGCGACCAACAGGACGAGAGCGATTCGTCGCAACATGATGAGTCTCTACCTGCCTCCGCCTGGAACCCGGGTATGGTAGTAGAGTTGCCGCGCTATTGGTACGCGTCGCCGGCGCTGACGCTCAATTCTTGATGGGGAAGTCGCGGCTCGCGTTGACGCGTTCGCGAAGGTCCTTGCCGGGCTTGAAGTGAGGCACGTATTTGCCGTTGAGTGCAACAGCCTCACCGGTTTTGGGGTTCCGGCCGATGCGAGGCGGGCGAAAATGCAGCGAGAAACTGCCAAAGCCCCGGATCTCGATACGCTGCCCCTTGGCGAGCGAATCACTCATGAGATCGAGGAGATGCTTGACCGCAAGCTCGACGTCTTTAGCCGGCAAGTGCTTCTGCTTGCGGGCAATGGCTTCTATCAGTTCTGATTTTGTCATGCTGCTGTCTTGAACGCCCCGAAACGTAACTCCCCGATTCGTAAAGACAAATATAGCCCGGACCGGGTGGTCCGGGCTACTTTTTTTACGTAATTACTAGCTTCCGCCGCCCATCTTCTCCTTGAGAAGCTCACCCAGCGTGGTTCCGGCAGGTGCTGTGCCGGCTTCAGACTGGTAGTTGCTGATAGCTTCAGCTTCCTCGTGAACTTCCTTGGCCTTGATGGACAGGGCCACCGAACGGTTCTTGCGGTCGACGTTGGTGAACTTGGCCTCCACCTCTTCGCCAACCTTGAGAACCGTACGAGCATCCTCGACGCGGCCACGGGCCAGCTCGGATGCACGCAGCGTACCGATGACGCCGTCGCCCAGATCAACCGTCGCGAAGCGCGCGTCGACCTCGGTCACCGTGCCCTTGACGATCGAGTTCTTCGGATGCTCGGCGAGCCATGCGGAGAACGGATCCTTCTCGAGCTGCTTGATACCCAGCGAGATACGCTCACGCTCGGCGTCAATGGCAAGCACGGCCGCCTCGATTTCCTGACCCTTCTTGTAGTTGCGGACCGCCTCTTCGCCCGGGACTTCCCAGGAGATGTCCGACAGGTGCACGAGGCCGTCGATGCCGCCATCGAGTCCGATGAAGATACCGAAGTCGGTGATCGACTTGATCTGGCCGCTGACCTTGTCATTGCGGTTGAACGTGGCCGCAAACTCGGCCCAGGGGTTGGACTTGCACTGCTTGATGCCGAGAGAGATGCGTCGGCGATCTTCGTCGATCTCGAGCACCATGACTTCGACTTCCTCGCCAACCTGCACAACGCGTGACGGATTGACGTTCTTGTTGGTCCAGTCCATCTCGGAGACGTGCACGAGACCTTCGACACCGTCCTCGATCTCGACGAAGCAACCGTAGTCGGCAATGTTCGTTACGCGACCAAAGATGCGGGTCTGCGGCGGGTAGCGGCGAGCGAGATCCTTCCACGGATCATCGCCGAGCTGTTTCATGCCAAGCGACACGCGCTGGCGCTCGCGATCGAACTTGAGGATCTTCACTTCGATTTCGTCGCCAACCGTCACGACTTCAGACGGATGCTTGACGCGCTTCCACGCCATATCGGTGATGTGCAGCAGACCGTCGATGCCACCAAGGTCGACGAAGGCACCGTAATCGGTGAGGTTCTTGACGATACCCTTTACCGTGTTGCCTTCCTGCAGTTCCTTCAGAAGCTGCTCGCGTTCGGCCGAGTATTCCTGCTCGACGACGGCGCGACGCGACACAACGACGTTGTTGCGACGCTGATCCAGCTTGATCACCTTGAACTCGAGGCTCTTGCCCTCGAGGTATGCCGGGTCACGAACCGGCCGAACGTCGACCAGCGAGCCGGGCAGAAACGCACGAACGCTGTCGATCTCGACCGTGAAGCCGCCCTTGACGCGGCCATTGATGACACCCTCGACGATCTCGCCTTTCTCGAAGGCCTTCTCAAGTTCGGTCCAGGTGCGAGCCCGGATCGCTTTTTCGCGCGACAGGCGGGTCTCACCGAAGCCGTCCTCGACGGCGTCGAGTGCGACTTCTACCGTGTCACCAACGTTGATTTCGCCTTCGCGGAGATCACCGCGGAATTGATCGATGGGAATTACGGCCTCGGACTTGAGACCGGCACTAACGATGACGACGTCGTCGTTAATGGCAACGACCGTACCGGAGATAATGGAGCCCGGCTTGATCTGTTGACTGGCAAAGCTCTCTTCAAAGAGTTCAGCAAAACTTTCAGACATTAAACTAAAACCAGAGGTCTGCCGGATAACCGGTCAGCCTCACCCGTAATGCGCCTTTAACCACATCCTGTGGCAGACGGTCATAACAAAAAAAGATCGAACATCCTGTCCGATCCAACCAGTACCTACGCGGTGTTTACTTCAGCTGCGACCAGTGGCTTCCGTGAGCCAATCGAGCACGGTTTGCGTGACAGCCTCGATGGAAAGCCCGGAGGAATCCAGGAGCCTGGCGTCCTCCGCGGGACGCAGTGGCGCAACCTTGCGCTCTGAATCCCGACGGTCGCGGTCCTCGATGTCCCGCGAAAGGGCGGCAAGGCTAACATCAATACCCTTGTCTTTCAACTGCTTATGACGCCTTCTGGCACGCTCCTCTGCGCTCGCCGTGAGGAACACTTTCAAGGTAGCGTCAGGAAAGACCTGGGTACCCATATCGCGGCCGTCAGCGACCAGTCCGGGCAGCTCGCGGAAGGCCCGCTGTCGCTCGAGCAGGGCCGCCCGAACCATCGGCAACGCGGCCACCTGGGAGGCGTTGGCACCGCACTCCTCAGAGCGGATCGACCGGGTGACGTCGTCTCCATCAAGCTCGATCCGTTCGCTGCCGTCGGCCGCCGAGGCGAACCAGACCTTGAGGTTTCGTGCGACCTCGGCAAGCGCCGACTCATCATCCAGCGCTACGCCCTGCCGGCCCGCCGCAAGCGCGACAAGCCGGTACAACGCCCCGCTGTCGAGCAGCTGCCAGCCGAGTCGGGACGCGACCTGGCGGGCAATCGTGCCCTTTCCTGAGCCGCTGGGCCCGTCGATCGCCAAGACGGGCACAGTCGCGCCGCTCACTCGCCAACCTCGATCGACAAGCCGAGCGAGCGCATGAGGGCGGCAAAGCCTGGGAACGAGGTATCGACGGCGGCTACGTCCTCGACGGTGACCGGGCCCGTAGCAACGGTTCCGGCCAGCGCCAACGCCATGGCCACACGGTGGTCCCCATGGCTCTCGACGCGGCCGCCGGAGAATCGGCCACCGGCGACAACGGCGCCGTCAGGTCGCTCTTCAACCTCGATGCCAAGCGTCGACAGGCCCGTCGCCATGGCCGAAATCCGGTCGCTCTCCTTCACTCGCAGTTCCTCGAGACCCGAGAATGTCGTCGTACCCTCTGCGGCTGCGGCTGCGACGAACAGCGCCGGGAACTCATCGATGGCGAGCGGCACCAACGCGGGGTCCACCGGCCCGCCCTTGAGCCGCGACGCCCGTACCCGGATATCGGCGGTCGGCTCGTCGCCGAGGCGTCGTTCATTTTCAAGGCTCACGTCAGCACCCATGCCGCGCAGGATAGCAAGGACCCCGGTCCGCGTCGGGTTGATGCCAACGTTCGCGATCAGGACATCGCCATCGCTCGAGAGGATGGTCGCCAGCATGACGAAGGTCGCTGAGGACAGGTCGCCAGGCACCTCGATCGACCCACCCGTGAGACGCTGCCCGCCGTGCACGGCAATCCGGCCGTTGTCGCTACGGACCTCAGCACCCATTGCCCGCAGCATGCGTTCGGTGTGGTCGCGGGTCACCGCCGGCTCGATCGCAACGGTTTCGCCGCTGGCGTACAGCCCGGCGAGGAGAACCGCGGATTTGACCTGGGCGCTCGCCACGGGCAGCGCGTACTCGATGCCCGTCAGGTCGCGCCCACCGGATATCCTGAGCGGTGGCCGGCCGTTGTCGACACTGTCGATCCGTGCCCCCATCGCCGTAAGCGGGGTAATGATTCGGCCCATCGGTCTGCCCGATAGCGATGCATCGCCCGTGAGCTCCGTTGCGAACGACTGGCCGGCAAGCAGCCCCGCCATGAGCCGCATTGCGGTTCCGGAGTTGCCCAGGTCCAGCGCGTGCGACGGTGGCGACAACCCATCGATGCCAACGCCGTCTACCGTCAGCTCGGTCGCGGCGTGCTCCGTCACCGAAACACCCATAGCGCGCATAGCCGCGAGCGTCGCCAGGCAATCGTCGCCCGGAAGAAAACCCGTAATCCGGCTGGTGCCGTCCGCGATGCTGCCGAGCATCAGGGCGCGGTGCGAGATCGACTTGTCGCCCGGCACCGCGACCCGGTCACCGGCAAGCCGGGACGGCTGTACGTGGAAACGCGCCAAACGGCTTATCCCACGGCCTTCGGGTAGGCGCCCAGTATCCGGAACAGGGAGCTCCGCTCGCGAAGATCATCAAGCGCCTCAGCCACGGTCGGATCGTCGGCATGGCCGTCGAGATCAATAAAGAACACGTAATCCCAGTTCTTGCGACGCGACGGCCGCGACTCGATACGGGTCATGCTGACACCGCGGTCGGCGAGTGGCTTCAACAGGCTGTAGAGCACACCCGACCCCTCCGCGGTGTCGCTCGAGGACACGAGAATCGTGGTCTTGTCCTGCCCGGAGGACGCCAACAGGTCCCGGCCAACCACGAGGAATCGGGTGGCGTTGTCTGCCCGGTCCTCGATGTTGCTGACGAGCACCTCGAGGTCATAGACATCGGCAGCAACCGCGGGCCCGATAGCAGCCGTGCCGTCCTCGTCGCGGGCTCGGCGCGCGCCGGCGGCGTTGCTCGACATGCCGATGAGCTCGGCCTGGGGAAGGTACTCGCGAAGGAAGCCGCGGCACTGCGCCAGCGACTGTTCGTGAGCACAGACCCGCTCGATACCTTCGAGTCCGGGCTTCGTCGCGAGCAGGTGCTGCTCGATCCTGAGCTCGATCTCGCCGCCGATTTTCAGCGGAGAGGTCAGGAACATGTCGAGCGTGTTGTTTACCGAACCCTCGGTCGAATTCTCGATGGGTACCACGCCGAAATCGGCAGCGCCGCTTTCGACTTCCTGGAATACCTCGTCGATCGTGTGAAACGGCAGGGCCCTGACCGAGTGGCCGAAATGCTTGAAGACGGCGGTCTGCGTGAAGGTCCCCTCCGGGCCGAGGAACCCGACCTTGAGCGGTTCCTGCTGGGCGAGGCAGGCGGACATGATCTCGCGAAACAGTCGCAGCATCTCCTCGTTGCGGAGCGGGCCATCGTTGCGATCCAGCACGGCTCGCAGGACCTCGGCCTCCCTTTCGGGGCGGTAGTAGTCGACCGCGTGCTTGAGATCACCCTTGGACTTGCCGACGTCCTGCGCCAGCTTGGCACGCTCGTTAATGAGTTCCTGGATGCGCCCGTCGATCGAATCGATCCGCTCACGAATCCCGGCGAGGTCGCTTTTCGGCTTGTCAGAGTCCGCCATCGAACCGCTCGTCAGGCAGGGGCCCCGAGGTTTCGCACCCGGAGAACCCCTTCGATACCGCGTATCTCGTCCTCGACCGCCTCCGGTATCTCGCTGTCGACATCGACAATCGTGTAGGCGAGATCGCCGATCGACTTGTTCAGCAGGTCCTCGATGTTGAGGCCAGCGTTGGCGAGGCAGGTCGAGATCTGTCCCACCATGTTTGGAACGTTGGCGTTGGCGATCGTAATGCGGCAGCCGTCGTTACGGGGCATACGGCACTCCGGGAAATTGACGGAGAAGCGGATGTTGCCGTTTTCGAGGTAGTCGCTGACGTTGTCGGCCACCATGATCGCGCAGTTCTCTTCTGCTTCACCTGTCGACGCACCGAGATGCGGCAGCGTGATCGCCTTGGGATGCTCGATGAGCTCGCGCGTCGGGAAGTCCGTCACATAGGCGTGCAGCTTGCCGCTGTCGAGCGCCTCGATAGCGGCGGCGTCGTCGACCACCCCGCCCCGAGCAAAGTTCACGAGCGTCGCGCCGTCGTTGAGCAGCGAGAGGCGGTCTTGATTGACGATATTGCGCGTTGCGTCGACGAGCGGGACGTGGCAGGTGATAGCGTCCGCATTCTGAAACAACTGGTCCAGCGTCTCGGCGTGCTCGACGCCGGCCGACAGCTGCCAGGCGCGCCGCACGGTGATCTGCGGATCAAAGCCGATCACCTTCATGCCGAGTTCGAGCGCCGCGTTGGCGACCTGCACGCCGATCGCACCAAGGCCAATGATGCCGAGCGTTCTGCCCGGCAACTCGAAGCCGACAAACTGCTTCTTGCCCGCCTCGACGGCCTTGTTCAAAGCATCCCCGTCTTCGCTCAGCCCTTTGACGTAGTGTTCTGCGGCGCAAATGTTCCTGGCGCCAAGCATGAGACCTGCCAGCGTCAGTTCCTTTACGGCGTTGGCGTTCGCCCCTGGCGCGTTGAACACGGGAACGCCGCGTTCGCTCATCCGCTCGACAGGGATGTTGTTCGTGCCGGCACCCGCGCGGCCGATCGCCGCCACCGAGTCGGGGATGTCCATGTCATGCATCTTGTACGAACGCAGGATGATCGCGTCAGGGTGACCGATCTCGGAGGCGATCTCGTAGCGCTCGCGAGGCAGTCGCCGAAGGCCGGCAACGGCAATATTATTCAGTGTCAGAACCTTGAACATAGTCGAGATAAACGTCCTAAATCATTAAAATCTGTAATTAACCGTGGCGACTCTCGAAGTCCGCCATGAACGCAATCAGCGCATCGACCGCCTCCTCGGGCACGGCGTTGTAGATCGATGCGCGCATGCCGCCGACGGAGCGGTGGCCCTTGAGATTGGCGAGTCCGGCCGCCTTGGATTCCTCGAGGAACACGGCATCGAGCGCCGCATCCGCGAGCACGAACGGTATGTTCATCCACGACCGCGCATCGACGGCAACCGGGTTCGAGTAGAAGTCGGACTGGTCGATCGCCGTGTACAGCTTGTGCGCCTTGCGCTGGTTGACCTCGGCAATGGCCTCGACACCGCCCTGCCCCTTCAGCCACTGGAACACGAGATCCGCGACGTACCAGGCGAAGGTCGGCGGCGTGTTGGTCATAGAGTCTGACTCGGCGTAGGCCTTCCAGGTCATTAGGTGCGGATTGTTCGGCCTGACGCGATCGAGCAGGTCGTTCCGAACGATGACGAGCGTGATTCCGGCCGGGCCGATGTTCTTCTGCGCGCCGGCGTAGATCACCCCGAAGCGGCTGACCTCGATCGGCCGCGACAGAATCGTGCTGGACATATCGGCAACCAGCGGCACGTCGCCGCCCGGCACGAAGTGGTACTCGACGCCGGCAATGGTCTCGTTGGGTGTGTAGTGCAGGTAGCGTGCCCCGGTGGAACGCTGCCAGCTGCCCTCATCGGGTATGTAGGTGAAGTTCCGGTCTGAGGCGTCTGCGGCTACGTTGACCTCGCAGAACTTGCGGGCCTCGTTGGCGGCCTTCTTGCCCCAGCTGCCCGTAATGACGTAGTCGACCGTATCACCGGGTGCCGTCAGGTTGAGCGGCGCCATCGACATCTGCAGCGTTGCGCCACCCTGTGGAAAAAGGACGCTGTAATCGTCGGGAATTGCCAGCAACTCGCGGACCGTCGCTTCGGCACGAGCCGCGATCTCCACGAACTCCTTGCTGCGGTGACTGACTTCCATCACCGACATGCCAGTGGCCTGCCAGTCCGGAATATCGTTCGAAATGGTGGAAAGAACGTCGAGCGGCAGCGCGGCGGGACCGGCACTGAAGTTGTAGACGCGAGACATGTCGCAGGTTTCCTTGGGCGTTCAGGTGCAGAGGGCTGAAGTGAACATCAGCACCGCTATTGTCACGGTTTGCCCCGGCAAATGCACTAGTTACAAGTACATCTACTTACTCCGACAGCCTGTCTCGCCGAAGCGGAGTCCCTACTCGTCGTCGTCCTCTTCGATCGCCTCGATGCGGGCCAGGCCGACGAGCCTGTGGCCGGACCCGACCCGGATCAGCCGGACGCCCTGCGTGTTGCGCCCCATGACCGACACATCAGCAACCGCCGTGCGGACCAGCGTGCCGTTCGAGCTGATCAGCATCATCTCATCGTCACTGGCGGCCCGGATCGCACCCACCGTGCGACCGTTGCGCTCCGTGGTCTGGATCGCAATGACGCCCTGACCGCCACGGCCCTGCACGGGGAAGTCACCGACAGCCGTGCGTTTGCCGTAGCCGTTCTCCGTGGCCAGCAGTATCTCGCCGTCGACAACAGCGGGCAGCGCCGAAATGACCTCGTGATCATCGGCAAGCCGTATGCCGCGGACGCCGGCGGCGCCACGACCCATGGGTCGCACGTCGGACTCGTTGAACCGAATGCTCTTGCCGGAACTTGCCACGAGCAAAATATCGGCGTTGCCGTCGGTAATGACGGCGTTCACCAGCACATCATCGCCGCGCAGGTCGATCGCAATGATCCCGCTCGCGCGCGGCCTCGAGAACTGCGACAGCGGGGTCTTCTTGACCGTGCCACCCGAAGTCGCCATGAACACGAAGCTGTCGTCGTCGAACTCGCGTATCGGCAGCACGGCGTTGATGCGTTCGCCCTCCTCGAGCGGCAGCAGGTTCACGATTGGCTTGCCGCGCGACCCGCGGCTCGCCTGTGGCACCTGGTACACCTTGAGCCAGTAGACCTTGCCGCGACTCGAGAAACACAGAATCGTGTCGTGGGTATTGGCGACAAACAGCTGGTCGATGAAATCCTCGTCCTTGACCTTGGTTGCCGAGCGCCCACGCCCGCCTCGCTTCTGCGCCTGGTAGGCCTCGATCGGCTGCGCCTTGGCATAGCCACCGTGGGACAACGTCACGACGACGTCCTCCTGCGGGATCAGGTCTTCGACGGAGAGGTCGCTGTGATCCTGCACGATCTCGGTACGGCGTTCGTCACCGAAGGTATCGCGAAGGTCGGTAAGCTCGTCGCGAATGACAGCGAGCAGTTTATCGGGGTCGGCGAGGATATCGGAAAACTCTTTAATTTTTTCCAATATATTTTTGTATTCCTTGATTATTTTTTCCTGCTCAAGGCCGGTCAGGCGCTGCAGCTGGAGATCGAGGATTGCCTTCGCCTGGACCTGCGACAGATGGTAGAGACCATCGATGATGCCGCAGCCTTCCTCGAGCGCGTCCGGTCGGGTGTCGGTATCACCTGCCCGCTCGAGCATGCCGGTCACGGCACCGGGCTCCCAGCCTTTCGCCATGAGTCCTTCGCGGGCCTCGGCCGGCGACGGCGATGCCTTGATCAGTTCGATGACTTCGTCGATATTGGCGAGCGCAACGGCCTGGCCCTCGAGGATATGCCCGCGGTCGCGAGCCTTGCGCAGGTCGAAGATCGTCCGCCGGGTGACGACCTCGCGGCGGTGCGCGAGGAATGCCTCGAGCACCTGCTTCAGGTTCATCAGGCGCGGCTGCCCTTCGTGCAGAGCCACCATATTGATGCCGAACACGCTCTGCATGGGCGTCTGCTTGTAGAGATTGTTAAGCAGTACGTCCGCCGACTCGCCACGCTTCAACTCGATGACGAGGCGGATGCCGTCCTTGTCCGACTCATCGCGAAGGCCATCGCTCGCGATGCCCTCGATCTTCTTCTCGCGAACGAGCTCGGCGATTTTCTCGATCAGCCGGGCCTTGTTGACCTGGTACGGCAGCTCGGTGACAACAATGCGCTCCCTACCGTTTTTCATTTCCTCCACGTCGACCCGGGCGCGAACGTAGACCCTGCCCCGCCCCGTGCGGTAGGCGCTGTAGATGCCCTGCGCGCCGTTGATGATCCCGGCGGTGGGGAAATCCGGCCCCGGAATGTGCTCCATCAGCGCCGGAATATCGATGGCGGGGTCGTCGATCAACGCAAGACAACCGCTGATCACTTCCGTCAGGTTGTGCGGCGGGATATTGGTCGCCATGCCCACGGCAATCCCGGATGAGCCATTGACGAGCAGATTGGGCACGCGCGTCGGCATGACGGACGGCTCGCTCTCCGAACCATCGTAGTTGTCGACGAAATCGACCGTTTCCTTCTCGATGTCGGCGAGCAGCTCGTGTGCAATCCGCGACATGCGCACTTCGGTGTAGCGCATCGCTGCGGCACCGTCCCCGTCGACTGAACCGAAGTTGCCCTGGCCGTCGACCAGCAGGTAGCGCATCGAAAATGGCTGCGCCATGCGCACGATTGTGTCGTAGACCGCCGAATCGCCGTGTGGGTGGTACTTACCGATGACATCACCGACAACGCGGGCCGATTTCTTGTACGGCTTGTTGTAGTCGTTGCCAAGCTCGCGCATGGCGTAGAGGACGCGCCGGTGGACCGGTTTCAGGCCGTCGCGCACATCGGGCAGTGCACGTCCGACGATGACACTCATCGCGTAGTCCAGGTAGGACTGCTGCATCTCCTGTTCGAGACTTACAGATAGCAATTCGTGGGCAACTTCAGCCATAAATACCTACAACTCCAGTGTTGACGCCGCCCGGAAAACGGCATCCAGATCGCTTGGATTTTGAGTTTTTTGTCGCGCCGCTCGGACCGGCAGGCGCGTGATAATCGCGGCTCGATTGACTCCCGTTGCGAGCCTTCTTCAGGGGCGAAATTCTACCACAAATCGGGGCATTTCAGGAGCATATCGGGCCACCGCGTCGAGGGTTCCCCGACCTGCTCCCGGGGCGTCGTATCGCGGCCGCCCGACATGCCTTTTAGGCGCGCAATATGCGGAAATGCTCGACCAAATGTTGCAATTGGTACCGACCGGGCGGCCGCCTTCAGGTACCTTGATATTCTTGAGTTTAACGCAATCTTGGCGGGCGAGACGGCAACCCCTGGCGGGCGTCGTTTGCCGGGCAACCGGAACCTTCGCTTTGCCACCAACCGACACAGCAGGCAGGGTAATGAACGCAGCAGAAGCGACGACCACAGCGACCGACAACGTAGACGCCGCCGAAATGGCGAAATTCAATGGCCTCGCCTCTCGCTGGTGGGACAAGGAAGGTGACTTCCGGCCGCTGCACCAGATCAATCCGCTCCGACTCGACTGGATTCGCGAGCGCGTCGACCTTGGCGGCAAAGAGGTCGTCGACGTCGGCTGCGGTGGCGGCATCCTCACGGAGGCCATGGCGGGCGCCGGCGCCACCGTTACCGGCATCGACATGGCCGACGCGCCGCTGGCCGTCGCCCGCTTGCACAAGGCCGAGTCGGGCGCCGAGGTCGACTACCGGCAGATGCGCGCCGAGGACCTCGCGGCCGAGAAACCCGGCACCTACGACGTGGTCACCTGCCTGGAAATGCTGGAGCACGTGCCGGATCCGTCGCAGGTCATCGAAGCCTGCAAGACGCTGGTGCGACCCGGAGGCCACGTCTTTTTCTCGACGATCAACCGCAATCCCAAGTCCTTCCTGTTCGCGATCGTCGGCGCGGAATACGTACTCAGGCTGCTGCCCAAGGGAACGCACGAGTACGAGAAGTTCATCCGACCGTCCGAACTCGAGCAGTGGGCGCGGCAATCCGGCCTCCAGCTGACCGATACGACCGGGCTGCACTACAACCCGCTCACCCGCGTCTACTCGCTTGGCGCGAACGTTGACGTGAACTACATCCAGTACTACCGCCGCCCGGACGAAGACTGAGCGCAATGCCGGGCCTTTCCATGGGCGGCTTCGGTGCCGTACTGTTCGACCTCGACGGAACGCTCGTTGATACGGCGCCGGACATGGTGCGTGCTCTTCAGGCGCTGCAGGTCCGCCACGACGTTCCACCGATTGACTACTCGCTCGGCCGTTCGCAGGTCTCGAACGGCGCGATCGGTCTCCTGACCGCGGGATTTCCCGGCACGCGAGTCGCTATTGGCGACCCCCTGCATGTCGAGTACCTCGACCTCTATGAAGCCGCCATTGCGGCAGAATCCAACGTCTTTGACGGCCTCGACGGCCTGCTCGCACAGCTGGAAGCCTCCGCGGTGCCCTGGGGCATCGTGACCAATAAACCCGCCTACCTGACGAGCAAGCTGCTCTCTGCGCTGGATCTCGATCACCGCAGTGCCGCAACCGTTAGTGGCGACACGCTGCCCGTTCGCAAGCCGGATCCGGCTCCCCTGCTGCACGCCAGCGAACTGGCTGGCATCGATCCGGCAACGACGATCTACGTTGGCGACGCGAAGCGCGACATCGAAGCCGGCCGCAATGCCGGCATGGCCACCATTGCCGCGGGCTACGGGTATATCACCGCCGACGATTCGGCCAAGGCGTGGGATGCCGACACGATCGCAGACGATGTCGCCGAACTTACGCAAATTATCCTCAAAGCGGTTAATCTAGCCGCCTGATGTACACCTTCCAGATCGATCCGCTCTGGCTCGAGATCGGCGGGCCGTTTGCGGCTGGCGGCGTCGTTGTCGGCGCGCTGCTCGCCTGGCTATTGATGCGGCGGCGCGTCAGGGCACTCGAGACCGCGCTCGATGCCGAATCGACGCGGGTCCAGACCCAGGACGCCCTCGACGCCGAACGCCGGGCAGCGTTCGAAGCTGCTCGCTCCGACCTGCTCGAGGCCGTCAGCAACGCAAGCCGCCAATCGCTACGCTCCAACAGCGAGCAGTTTCTGCGGCTGGCCGAACAGAAGATGGCCACCCAGAACGAACGAGCGCGCGCCGACCTCTCCGAGCGCGAAAAGGCCGTCGAGAACCTGGTTCGGCCCATCCGCGAGGCCCTCCGCGCCTCGCAGGAGCAGATTTCCCAGCTCGAAAAGGCGCGTAGCGAAGCCTACGGCGGAATCCGCAGCCAGCTCGAGTCCATGCAGGTCAGCCAGCAATCGCTGGCGCAGGAGACCCGTAACCTCGTCAACGCGCTGCGTCGCCCCGAGGTCCGGGGACGCTGGGGCGAAATCACGCTGCGACGCCTGGTCGAACTCGCGGGCATGGTCGAGTACTGCGACTTCCAGGAACAGGTCCACAGTGACAACGCTGGCGAGGTCATCCGCCCTGATATGATCGTCAACATGCCGGATGACCGGCAGCTGGTTGTCGACGTCAAGACACCGCTGGATGCCTACCTGGCTGCCATAGAAGCCCCGGACGACGCACAGCGGCGGCTCGCGATGAAGCGGCATGCCCAGAAAGTCCGCGAGCACGTGCGGTCGCTGGCGTCCAAGGCCTACTGGTCGCAGTTCGATGAAAGCCCGGAATTCGTGATCCTGTTTATCCCGGGCGACCAGTTCCTGAGCGCTGCCCTCACGGAAGACCAGGACCTCATCGACTACGCGCTCTCGCAGCAGATCATTCTCGCGACACCGACCAGTTTCGTTGCCCTGCTCAAGGCCGTTGCCTACGGCTGGCGGCAGCTTACGCTCGCGGAAAACGCGAAAGAGATTCGGAGCCTCGCAGAGGACCTGTACGGTCGCCTCGGCGTCTTCACAGGGCACATGAACCGTGTCGGCAAGCAGCTTGCCAGCAGCGTCGAACACTACAACCGCGCCGTCGGCTCGTTGGAGCGCAAGGTGTTGCCGGGCGCCCGGAAGTTCACGGAGCTCGGCGTCCATCCCCGCAAGGACCTCGACAAACTCGATCCCATCGACCCGGTTCCACGCCGTATGCTGGAACCTGGCGCCGATGAGGATGAGCGCCCGGCCCCGGACGACCCGACTATCCAGTAAAGGAAAGCACCTTGGAACCAAGAACCTACAAGGCGCCCGAGCGCTTGCTCGACAACCGCATTGTTCTCATCACCGGCTCCTCGGACGGGATCGGTCGGGCCCTGGCGCTCAAGACGGCCTCGCTCGGCGCCCGAGTCATCCTGCACGGACGGGACCAGGCCAGGCTCGAGGGGGCGTACGACGAGATCGAGGCAATCCCCGATGCGCTGCGACCGTCGATTGTCGTCTTCGACCTGCTCAAGGCGCAGAGTCCGGACTACGAGGCGTTGGCGGGCAGCATCGAAAACGACTTCGGTCGCCTCGACGGCCTGGTCCATAACGCCGGCATACTCGGGGACCGCTACCCGATGCAGCAGTACGACATCGTGCAATGGCAGCGTGTCATGCACGTCAATGTCACTGCTGCCTTTGCACTGACCCAGGTCCTGTTGCCGGCCCTGCTTAAAGCCGAGGACCCTTCGATCATCTTCACATCGAGCGGCGTCGGGCGGCGTGGTCGCGCGTTCTGGGGGGCCTACGCAGTATCGAAATTCGCAACCGAGGGCATGTCGCAGGTCCTGGCCGACGAACACCGTGAGGGCCGTCTGCGTGTCAACTGCATCAACCCTGGCGCAACGCGCACCAAGATGCGCCTCGAGGCGTACCCCGCCGAGGACAGGGACACGCTCAAGACCCCGGAAGACGTCCTGCCGGCGTACCTGTACCTGCTGGGTCCGGACAGCCGCGGGGTCACGGGCGAGAGTATCGACGCACAGTGACTATCTACTTGAGATTATCTTCTCTTCTTTCTGTTTTTATTGGGTTTTTTAGGTAGGGCAAGCGTCGACGAAGGCGGCTTGAGACCGACCGCCGAATACAGAGCACGCACGTCGCGCCCACCCAGCGGCGTATAGCGGCCGCGGCGCAGGTTTCGAGGCAAGGCGAGCGGACCGTAGCCCGTCCGAATCAAACGCGATACTTCAAAACCGACGGCCTCCCAGAGCCTTCTCACCTCGCGATTTCGACCCTCGCTCAGGGTCACTTCAAACCAGCGATTGGCACCCTCGCCCCCCGCCTCGGCGATACTCTTGAATCGTGCCGGACCATCATCGAGGTCGACGCCGGCCTTGAGCCGATTGAGCACCTCCGCGGGCGGATGGCCGTGCACACGAACAGCGTAGGTCCGGACGATCTCCGCCGACGGGTGCATCAGGGCGTTCGCCAGTGCGCCATCCGTCGTGAAGATGAGGAGGCCTGTCGTCGCGATATCGAGCCGGCCGACGCTGATCCAGCGAGCGCCCTTCAGGGCCGGCAGGGCATCGAACACGAGCGGCCTGCCTTCAGGATCCGAGCGACTGGTGACCTCGCCCACTGGCTTGTTATACGCGAGGTACTGGTGATCGGGAGTCGTGCGCCGGAGGTGCAGGCGCTTTCCGTCAAGAGCGATCGATTCGGCGCCCGTGACAGGCTGGCCGAGCGTCGCGTGCTGGCCGTTGACCGTCAGGCGCCCTTCGCGAATCCACGCCTCGACCTGGCGCCTCGAGCCATGCCCTGCCGCGGCGAGGACCTTCTGTATGCGCTCAGCTGCCACCGGCAGACGCATCGCGGTCGTCGTCGCTACGCGTCTCGAGTGTGGCAATGGCTTTGGCGTCCGTCGGGTCCGGCCACTCGGAGACGACCAGTTCCTCGTCTCCCGCATCTGCCGCCTGTGCCGTCGCCGGCTCGTCGTCGGGCTCTGCCTGCCCCGCAACCTCAGCCTCGCCGGCGATGTCGTCCGATGCCATTGCGGCATCGCTTGCGTCCAGGTCGGGGTCAGCGTCGTTATCAACGGCGGCTATTGCGGGCGGCTGTGTATCGTCGTTGGACGCGACGCCGTCGACGTTGACCTCGCCCGAATTCTCGACTTCCGGCAGGTCCAGCTGCACTCGCAGGCTTTCCCAGTCGGCAAGGTCGGCCAGCGGCGGCAAGTCTTCGAGCTTCTTAAGGCCAAAGTAGTCGAGGAAGGTCTTGGTCGTGCCAAACATCGCGGGGCGCCCGGGAACGTCGCGGTGACCGACGACCCGAACCCAGTCCCGCTCCATGAGCGTGCGAACAATATTGCTGCTTACGGAGACGCCGCGGATGTCCTCGATTTCACCGCGTGTAATGGGCTGGCGGTAAGCCACCAGCGCCAGCGTCTCGAAGAGCGCTCTCGAGTATCGCGGTGGGCGTTCTTCCCACAGCTTCTGCAGACGGTCGGCCATCGACGCCTTTACCTGCATGCGATAGCCGGACGCGACGTCAGCGATCTCGATACCGCGCTCGGCGTAGTCCTCGTTGAGCGCATCAACGGCCTTCCGGATTTCACCCTTGTCCGGCGCAGAGCGGCCATCGAAGAGCCCTTTGAGCTGGTCGGCGCTGAGCGGTTTCGCGGCCGCGAGCAGCGCAGCCTCGATGAAGTACATGATTTCTTTCTGGTCCATGACCGGTTTTCTATCCTGGTTGGTCGTTTGCGGTGGCGTCGCCGGCCTCAGGTGGCGGCGCTTCGCCCCCCTCGACAAGGCGCACTGCCGATGCGGCCCGGACATGCAGCGGCGCGTAGGCATCGGACTGCACAACTTCGATCACGTGCTCGCGAAGCAATTCGAGTATGGCGATAAACGTCACGGCAACACCCATGCGGCCCTCCTCAGGATCGAAGAGCACCGAAAAGTCAGTGAACGAGCCCGCCTTAACCCGCGTGAGAATCTCCGACATGCGCTGGCGCACCGACAAGGGCTCACGCTGCAGGTGGAGATTCGAGAACATCTCTGCCCGCTTGAGCACGTCGTGGAATGCCAGCAGCAGCTCCTTCATCGTAACGTCAGGCAGCTTCCGGGACACCTTGCGCTCCGGCGCTTCGGCGGTCGCGAGGTATACGTCACGGTCGAGGCGCGGTAGCTCGTTGATGTCACTCGCCGCCTTCTTGAAGCGCTCATACTCCTGCAGACGACGAACGAGCTCGGCACGCGGATCTTCCTCGTCCTCATCGTCGGTAGTCTCGGGACGCGGCAAGAGCATCCGCGATTTGATCTCCGCGAGCATGGCCGCCATGAGCAGGTACTCGCCGGCGAGCTCTAGCTGCAGCTCCTTCATCACTTCGATGTACTGCACGTACTGCTCGGTGATCTCCGCGATCGGAATATCGAGAATGTCGATGTTCTGGCGGCGAATGAGGTAGAGCAGCAGGTCGAGCGGCCCTTCGAAGGCCTCGAGGAACACCTGCAGGGCGTACGGTGGGATATAAAGGTCCTGCGGCAGGGTTGTTACCGGCTCGCCGTCAACCACGGCGAACGGCATTTCGCTCTGTGCAGGTGCCTGCTTTTCGTCCTGCGGAGGCTTGGGCGCATCCTCCTGCTTCAGGACCTTGAGGTCAGGTTTCATGGGCATTCCCGGCGGTAATACCGCATTTTAGCGCAATCCGACGGTCGGCTCACCGCGATCTCGGGCTACTGGAACGCCGAGACATCGCCCCGCCCGACCCGCAACACCTCGGGGGTCCCGGACGACAGGTCGATGACGCTGGTGGGCTCGAGGCCAGTCGCGCCGGCGTCGATGATCGCGTCGACCTGGTGCCCGATGCGCTCCTCGATCTCGACAGGGTCTGTCTGCGGACGATCATCGCCAGGCAGAGACAAGGTGGAACTCATGATCGGCTCGCCGAGCATATCGAGCATCGCCCGAACCAGTGGGTGATCCGGGACGCGCAGGCCTATCGTCCGGCGTTTCGGGTGCTGCAGCCGCTTTGGTACCTCGCGGGTCGCCGGCAGGATGAACGTGTACGGCCCTGGGGTCATCGAGCGGACCATGCGGTATGCCCAGTTGTCGACACGGGCATACGTACTGATTTCAGACAGGTCGCTGCAGACGAGCGTGAAGTTGTGCGTCTTGTCCGTCTTGCGAATCCGGCGGATGCGGTCGATGGCCCGCTTGTTGCCGAGATGGCAGCCGAACGCGTAGCTTGAATCGGTCGGGTAGGCGATGAGCCCGCCCGAATGGAGTATCTGGACAACGGCCGCGACGAGCCGCGGCTGCGGATGCGTCGGATGAATTTCGATGAGGCGAGCCACGCGCGGATTGTAGGGCGACCTGCAGCACACGCAACCCCTCGCTCGCCGATGGCAAAGCGGCTGCCCTTCCGGCTATGATGCCGGCCCGGAATCCACCTTGCCCTGCCGATGCAAATCCTGTTCGAGTTCTTGCCGCTGGTCCTGTTCCTCGCGGCCTACCTCTACAAGGACGTTTTCTTCGCGATGATCGTGCTGATGATTGCGATGCCTGTAGGCCTCGGGCTCAAGTACCTGAAAACGCGCAAGCTCGACAAGCTGTACTTCTGGTCGACCGTCATGCTGCTGGTTTTCGGCACGGCATCGCTCTACTTCCGGAACGCGACCTTGTTCTACTGGAAGCCCACCGTGTTCTACTGGGTGGTTGCCGCTGGGTTCCTCGTCAGCAAGTTTGTGTTGCAGAAGCCACTGGCGCAGAAGTTCTTCGAGTTTGCTGTCGACCTGCCGACCGAACAGCTCGAACGTCGCGACTGGTTGCGACTCAATGCTGCGTGGATCGTGTTCTTTATCGCCATGGGCGCGCTGAATCTTTACGTTGCCTACAGCTTCAGCGAAGACACCTGGGTCAAGTTCAAGGTTTTCGGACTACTCGGGATCACGCTCGTTTTTCTCTTTGCCCAGAGTGCCTGGCTCTTGTCGAAGATGGACTTCGATGAGGACACGCCCGAGGAGGAAAAATAGATGTGGTACGCAATTATCTGTAATGACGTCGACAACAGTCTCGAGCGACGCGTGGGAGCGCGCCCGAAACACCTTGCACGCATCGAGGCACTGGTAGCCGCGGGTCGAGTTCTTGTTGCCGGACCGCATCCCGCCATCGATTCAGAAGACCCGGGCCCTGCCGGCTTTACAGGCAGCCTCATGATTGTCGACTTCCCGGACAGGGAGAGCGCCGTCGAATGGGCAGAGAGCGACCCCTACGTCGAGGCCGGCGTCTTTGCGTCCGTAACCGTCAAGCCGTTCAAGAAGGTATTGCCATGAGCAACCACCGAATCCAGGCAATAGAGAAGGCGCTCGCCTCGCTCACCCCGGTCGACGTCCTGATCAAGGATCAGTCACACCTGCACGCCGGTCATGCCGGCGCTGCCGACGGCCGCGGGCACTTCGAGGTAACGATCATCAGCCCGGCCTTCGAGGGAGCGTCGCGTATCCAGCGCCACAGAATGGTCTACGACGCAGTCGGGGACCTGATGCAAACGGATATCCACGCCCTGAGTATCAACGCTTACGCCGCCACAGAGCGCGCCAAAATCTAGTCTGAACCCGGCCAATCCCCTGATTTACCGGGAACAATGGTTTACACTCCCGGTCGATTTTGCATACCGGGCGGCCGTTTTTACGGCCGCCTGTTTTTTCCAGACAGAGGAAATTCCCTGATGAAACCTGTTAGACATTCCGGTCTCGCCGGAGTCGGCGCTGTTGCAGCCCTTGCGCTTGCACTGCCGGCAATGGCGGAGACTGTACTCACCGTAAACGGCGTCGATGTGGACAGCTCGATCCTCGATTTCTACATTGAAACGCGGACGCAGCAGCCGGCGGCGGTCGCTACGGCAGAGCAACGCCAGGCCATGCTCGACGAACTGGCGGACATCTACCTGATTTCGACGCAGGATCGGGCGATAGAGCTTGCGGACGACTCGCAGTTCAAGGCGCAGGCCGAGCTGCAGTATCGTGGCCTGCTGGCGCAGGTCGTCGCCGCTGACTTCATTACGCAGAACGAGGCGACGGAAGACGAGATTGCCGCGGAATACGAAACCCAGATAGCTCTGCAATCAAGCAAGCAGTACAACGCTCGTCACATCCTGGTCGAAACCCAGGAAGACGCCATCAGCGTTATCGGTGAACTGGACGGCGGCGCCGATTTCGCCGAGCTTGCGCGAGAGCGTTCAACCGGACCGAGTGGGCCCAACGGCGGCGACCTCGGATGGTTCGCACCGGAGCAGATGGTCAAGCCGTTTTCCGATGCGGTCGTCGCGATGGAAGACGGTACGTATACCAAGGAACCGGTTCAGACCCAGTTCGGCTGGCACGTAATTTATCGCGAGGCGTCGCGTGACAACGAGCCACCAACGCTCGAGAGCCTCCGTGACGCGCTCAAGCAGCGAGTGGAACAGCAGAAGCTGCAAAGCTACCTGGAAGGACTGCGTAGCGAACTTCAGGAATAGACTTTACTTAATCTAAGTTATTGACAAATAAGGGCGCCTTTCGGCGCCCTTTTTGTATATGTCGGCCAGATTTGTGACTGTGATCACGCCGTCCCGACAAGCAGACTCCTAACATTCGCTGCGAGTCACCCCTAATCGCTCGGGGGTGGCTCCTCCAACCCTCGCATCTCCCTTCACAGGTTGATACGAGATCTAAGTCGGCAGGGACGCCGACTTTTTTTTGTCTAAGCCCCGGGCATCGACTCAGTTACCGCGGGCGCTTGCGTCACCTAAACAGCTGTTCGGTAGCATCTCTCACTGACACCGATACCAGACTCCCAGACGAAACCGGCTGGGTCCCATGCACGGAAATCGCCATTGAGATGCCCTCAAATTGGCCGCCTAACGCCGGCGTGTAGTCAACGGTCAATGCACCGACTTGAACCGTACCTGCAATGTCGTTTAGACCGGACGGGAGACCCGTCACAAAGACACCAGTAGATCCCGCAACGTACTGAATATTCGCTGCAATCAAGCCAGATGCCCGGACTTCGCCAGCGCCGGAAATCTCGCCGCTTATACCAACGTAGTCTCCGATCGAAAGAGTATTGAGCGCACCTGAATCTACGTAGACGGTTTGTCCCAAAGACACAAAGGAGTTCGTTTCGTAGGAAATACTCTCAACGGGCCCTGCAAGCAACAGACATGATGACTGCACGGAATCTTCCCCTCGACCGCTGACAGAACCGGTGCTGATGCCCTGGACCGAGCCCGTGCTGATGCCGTTCACAGAACCAGTGCTGATGCCCTGGACCGAGCCCGTGCTGATGCCGTTGACAGAACCGGTGCTGATGCCCTGGACCGAGCCCGTGCTGATGCCGTTGACGGAGCCAGTGCTGATACCCTGGACCGAGCCCGTGCTGATGCCGTTCACAGAACCGGTGCTGATGCCCTGGATCGAGCCCGTGCTGATGCCGTTGACGGAGCCAGTGCTGATACCCTGGACCGAGCCCGTGCTGATGCCGTTGACGGAGCCAGTGCTGATACCCTGGACCGAGCCCGTGCTGATGCCGTTGACAGAACCGGTGCTGATGCCCTGGACCGAGCCCGTGCTGATGCCGTTGACGGAGCCGGTACTGATTCCCTGGACCGAGCCCGTGCTGATCCCATTGACAGAGCCTGTGCTGATCCCTCGAACAGATCCGGTCGAGATTCCGAGGGTAGTACTGCCGGACTTCGCGCTTCCGACTGATGCCGTATTCGAAGACGCCGGAGACACACACGCCATAGCGGCGAAAAGCGCCGGTATCGCTTCCGCATCGGAGTCCAAGTTAAATCCATTTGGCGGATCAGAATAAAGCCGGTGCCCGAACCCTGATGAAGAGCCCGTGCTGATGCCGTTGACAGAGCCGGTGCTGATGCCGTTGACAGAGCCGGTGCTGATGCCCTGGATCGAGCCCGTGCTGATGCCGTTCACAGAACCGGTGCTGATGCCCTGGACTGAGCCCGTACTGATGCCGTTGACGGAGCCGGTACTGATGCCCTGGATCGAGCCCGTGCTGATGCCGTTCACAGAGCCGGTGCTGATGCCCTGGACCGAGCCCGTGCTGATGCCGTTCACAGAACCCGTGCTGATGCCGTGAACCGAGCCCGTGCTAATGCCGTTGACGGAGCCGGTACTGATGCCCTGGATCGAGCCCGTGCTGATGCCGTTCACAGAGCCGGTGCTGATGCCCTGGACCGAGCCCGTGCTGATGCCGTTCACAGAGCCGGTGCTGATGCCCTGGACCGAGCCCGTACTGATGCCGTTGACGGAGCCGGTGCTGATGCCCTGGATCGAGCCCGTGCTGATGCCCTGGACTGAACCCGTGCTGATGCCGTGAACCGAGCCCGTGCTAATGCCGTTGACGGAGCCGGTACTGATGCCCTGGACCGAGCCCGTGCTAATGCCGTTCACAGAGCCGGTGCTAATGCCCTGGACAGAGCCCGTGCTGATGCCGTTGACGGAGCCGGTGCTAATGCCCCGGACAGATCCGCTCGAAATCCCCAATAGCGAATGAGACCTGTATTCAGCAACTGCGCTGTTGAACGGGCCCGCAACGGCATTGTAGGAACATGCGAGTGCAAGAAGCGACGCTCCCAAGACCCCAGTCTTGGCGCTTTTTGCGGTGAGCATGATTCGCTCTCCTTCTAGTTTTTTCCAACCCTCGCTTCCGTGCAATTTCAGCCGCGACCCTTCCATCGCGCGCGGCGTTTTAAACGTTCTGTAACGCCAAAAGGCGTCTGAATCTTGTTAGCGGCTAGTCGCTCTACTAGTCGCCCTTTTCCATACCTCTGTCAGCCAGAATGCTTGATATATCCTCTCGCTCTTTGGGATCGATTACATACTGGCAGATGTAGACTCCTGTTTCTTTCCTCGGGTCCCCTGTAGCGTTTTCGTCCTCTTTAGATGCAATCCATCGATCAAGATCCTCGAGAAACAGCTGTCCTTTAACTTTCACGAACTCGTCTAACTTCGCGATCACGCGCTCAGTGCACCCATCGTCTGCGAATACATACCTATCAAAATGACCGCTACCCTGTTGGTCTTTCTCGATGTTCGCAGCCGCCGTGTGGAAGACGAAGTGTCCAACCTCACCGAGCCTTTGAATCAGACGAGCAGACAACCGAGTAGGCTCAAAGTCCCGTCTCACTGCTCGATAAAGACCGTCTATCTCTACTACAGATCCTCCACGTATAAGCTCTTCAAGCATCGCCTTGGCGGACATATCACCAGAATATTGCTTAACGAGCCTCTGAAACGATGGAGAATTATCGTCAACCTTTGAGTCGTACGGCAGATCTAGCGGAAGACCATAAGGACCCTGGAAGGCAGGGTCCTGATGCCACCCCGTCAACACTCTCTCAGGCCGTGATGCTCTCCGCCGACCTTCGTCTTCGGCGATACACCGATCGACGACGTTTCGCACCTCCTTCCGGGTTAACCCCGTCAATATCGCAATTCGCGACTTATTTATTCGCCCGGAATCGCTCTCAAAGTGACGTACAGCGCTGTCGAGATAAACGTCTTTGAGAGCCTCCGATAACTCCGCGTGAGTTACCCCTTGATTGATCAGTAGCCTGACGAGCGGCCGCATCATGAAGCGGATAGCCTCGAGCAGATTCGTTTTTACGTTGTCTTTCACTTCGGGGTCTTCTCCCCATATATGTCAAGTTACCGGAAAAATATGTCAACTGCTAGGATTTAACTACGTATACCAGTTGTCAGCCCTATCCTTTTGTTTTCAGTAAACAAGCCGAGTGCTGGACCTTCCAAAAGACTTAGCGAGCGAAACCGACCTGCATCGGCAGATCGACTATTACTAATGTCCTGTATCACTCTGTTTTATATCATCTTTAGAGCAATCCCGACGCGACAGATGCCGCGCTCATACTCGCCACGGAAGTGCCCTAAAGTAGGTGCAATATCGAGAATAACCAGTTTTTTTTACCTAATGGACAGGAATTATGCCATTGAAGTTCTAGTTGCATCGCCTGACTTTCGCGCCACTTGCCGATGATGCGCGGGTGTGCGGAGGCGCCCAATTAGGCAAACTGTCTCGACAATGTGCTCTGAACCATTAGCCCCTGGGACGAAACAATGCTCGTGACAACAGGCGGTGAGAATACCCAACAGCGCCGTTCACGTTTATCGCACCGCTAGGCTCCCGAGCGTGTATAACCACAGTCAACCAAGGATCTGTCGCATCTATGCGTAGCCGTCGAGAGTTGACGCGTGACGGATTGAGCTAGAGGTGACATCGACCTTGTTCCACGAATTCAACATGCGCCCAAAAAGGGTAAAATGTAGAGCGATTTAGGCAGGACTTGGTATGAACCGAGAAGACCCTCTTGACGTGATAGCGTTCGATACCGCGAGCGAGTTTCTCGACACGGCCGCATCGAACCTGTACGCGCGAGAAGATATCAACAACTCGATGATTTCCCTGGTTGATACGATCGTTGAGGATCAGGGTTTTTTCTCAGAGCCTTTTCACTTCGCGGCAGTTCGAAATAAGAACGGTGCTCAGATAGGCTTTCTAGTTCACGCAAAGCCAGAAGGACTTTTAACCTGTGGACTTGACGTTTCGCATGCCGATTTGGTTTACGAATGGGCAATGTCCGAGGTTGGACTTCCGAATCGCATAAGTGGCAACCCCGACCTGATCGCTGAACTCGCACAGAGGCTTATTGTTGAGCATGGGGTTACGATAAGTATCCAGAACCTGTGGAATGTCTACAGAATTGATGAGGTCCCAGAAGAGACAGAACAAACCAGCGGCCTGCTACGGCCTGCTGAGGGCACCGAGGAGAGTCTTATTCGAGCATGGGGTGAGAGCTACGCCTCTGAAAAACCGGCATTCATCAGCATCGCGGATTTTTACTCTCGAAAGCTACGACGCGGCGAACTATTCGTATGGGACGATGAGGGCGTGAAGACCATCATCACAATATCGGGCAAAACCAACAACGGTCTGCGGATTTCCTCCGCCTACACGCCCCCACAGTTTCGTGGTAGAGGATATGCTCACGCGGCGGTGACTACGGTTTGCCGGAATGCCATGCATAACGGAACTCGGTTCGTCACTTTGACTGCCGAAGATCAAGATCCAGTTGAAAAGCTGTATCGTCGCATCGGATTCTATTCAATTGGCCAGCAAAGCAGTTACGTATTCGGTCCCGACAAAGACTAGCCGGCCATTGCTGATCGTGAAACGCGACGCTTAGTCGTCTGCAACACGAAAATCGATAGATGGAAACTGCTGCAACAGGTCAGACCGTCCCGACTTGTCTTCGAAATAGAACGCTCCCACGTATATGGACGCGTTGTCATTCGAGTCAGCATTCCCATCCATCTCACGCAGCACTTCGTAAGAAGAGAGAATGTCGTCGATTGTCGACGCAAAGTTCACGATCTGATCACGTGAGATACGCCGCAGCCGATTTACCTCTGAGGGCCGAACAAGGTTGGAAAACGCCGTCTTATTGGGCCATGAATCCTCACTCAACTCAGGATTCGTGTTGTGGCAGATAGTGGACATCAGAGGGTAAACGCACTGAACAAGGCTCTCGACAAGATTCTCGTGCGAGTCCGACGGGAGAAACGTCCTCTTCAGCACTCTGAGTGAGCCCGATTCAGTCTCTTCGACCGCACCTACGCGCTTCAACTCAGTTCGAATCGCTCCTGGAGGAATATCGCCGCCCGTAACGCGCACCAAATGCGAGAAGGAGGGTTCCGCGCCCTCGAATGGCAAGACCGCAGGCAACCCCTTGTCGTCAAGAAAATCGGCCTTCGTGTACCAATTATGGAGTATTCGCCACAGAGGAGTATTCCGCACCGTCACAACGTGTTTTCCGTCTTGGAGCTCGTCGCGAACTCGTCGCACTTCTTTTCGAGTCAGACCCGTCATAACAGCGACGCGCGAGATATTTGTTGGACGCCCGCGAATTCCGAAGTCTGTACTAGCGACATCAACGAACGCCGTCTTCACGACCTCGCTGAATTCTCTGTATCCGATCCCAAACCGAATTAGCATCCGCACGATAGGCCGAAGCACTAGCAGAAAGCCGTTAAGAATCTCCTTTTGCGCCCGTTCTTGCATGGGCAGCGACTATATTTGGGCCAAAAATTAATTGCCATTGAAATTATGGCGTTGGGAAAAATCGACCAAGTGCTAGTAAAGTCTTGAAAAATTTGCAATTTGTGTTTTCAGGGACTTTATTGAGAAATCTCGTTACCCGGTGGCTATCAAGGCTGCGAATGCGGTTTCGTCCAGCGTTTCGACGCCCAGCTTCTCGGCTTTTGCGAGCTTCGAGCCCGCTTTTTCGCCGAAGACAACGAAGTCCGTCTTCCCCGACACGCTGCCGGTCACCTTGCCGCCGAGGGCGATGATCCTCGCTTTCGCTTCATCGCGGGTCATAGCCGACAGCGTACCGGTCAGCACGAAGGTCTTGCCGTCCAATGGGCCGTCGGCCGCGATCGGTGCCGGATCGCCCTCTTCCCAATGGACGCCTCGCTCGCGCAAGGCGGCGATTACCTCGAGATTGTGTTCCTCGGCGAAGAAATCCACGATGCGCCTGGCGACGACCGGACCGACGTCAGGAACCTGCTGCAGCTCTTCCTCACTCGCCTCGACGAGAGCGTCGAATCGCCCAAAGTAGCTGGCAAGACCGGACGCAGTCGCTTCACCAACTTCCCGGATGCCCAGCGCGAACAGGAACCGTGGCATCGTCGTGGACTTCGCCGTATCGATAGCAGCGAGCAGATTCTTCGCTGACTTTTCCCCCATCCGCTCGAGCGCAACGACCTCGTCAAAGTCCAGACTGAACAGATCTGCCGGCGTCGTGACCCTGTCAGTCGCAACGAGCTGCTCGATGACCTTCGCTCCGAGGCCGTCGATATCCATCGCCTTGCGAGATACGAAGTGCTTCAGCGCTTCGACGCGTTGTGCCGAGCAGAAAAGACCACCGGTGCAACGCGCAACAGCCTCACCCTCCTCCCGAACAACGTGGGAATCACAGACGGGACAGCGTTTCGGCAACGACACTTGCCTTGTCCCTTTCGGCCGCTTCGACTTGACGATTCCCACGACCTCAGGGATCACATCGCCGGCACGGCGAATGATTGCCGTATCACCCGGACGAACATCCTTGCGATGCAGCTCATCGATGTTGTGCAGCGTTGCGTTGCTGACCGTGACGCCACCGACAAAAACCGGCTCGAGACGGGCAACAGGCGTTAGCGCACCCGTACGGCCGACCTGAAACTCGATGTCCCGGACCAGGGTCATCTCCTCCTGCGCCGGGAACTTGTGGGCAATCGCCCATCGGGGCGCCCTGGAGACGAAACCGAGCTCTCGCTGCAGGCGGAACGAGTCCACCTTGTACACAACACCGTCGATCTCGTACGCCAGGTCATTTCTCGCGCTGCCAATGCGCTCGTAGTACGCAAGGCATCCCTCGATACCACGCACGACGTCCCGCTCCGGGCAGACCTTGAGACCCCATACCTTAAGCGCCAGCAACGTCTCGCTGTGGCACTCCGGCATCTCACCGCCTTCGACGACACCAACCGAGTAGGCATACATGTCGAGTGGCCGTTTTGCAGTCAGTCGCGGGTCGAGCTGTCGAAGACTCCCGGCCGCCGCGTTTCGCGGATTAACGAAGGTCTTCTCGCCGGCCTCAGCAGCCTTGCGGTTGTATGCCTCAAAGCCGGCCTTGGGCATGAAAACCTCGCCACGCACCTCGAGTATTGTCGGGAAGCCGCTACCCTGGAGCCTGAGCGGGACGGAATCAATCGTTCGAACGTTGTGCGTGATGTCTTCGCCGGTCGTACCGTCGCCCCGGGTCGCTGCACGGGTCAGCGCTCCGTCCTCGAACAAGAGGCTTACTGCCGCCCCGTCGAGCTTTGGCTCAGCCGCGTATACGAGGGGCTCGCCGTCGTCCTCGAGATCGAGCCGATCAACGACACGCCGGTGAAAATCACGCAGCTCTTCCTCCGAGAAGGCATTATCGAGCGACAGCATCGGCAGCGTATGCTGGACCGTGCCGAAAGCACTTATCGGCGCATCGCCAACGCGTTGCGTGGGCGAATCAGGCGTTACGAGTTCCGGGTGTTTTTCCTCTAGCGCCTTGAGCTCGCGGATGAGTCGATCGTACTCGGCATCCGGCACCTCAGGATCATCGAGTACGTGATAACGGTAGTTGTGGTGCCGGATCTCCTCGCGGAGCTCGTCGATACGCTCGGTCGTCGATGAGGACATGACGTGCTAGTGGGCGACCTGCGATGCGTGCTCGAACTCGATGATCTCCTCGCGCATGTAACGCTCCCGCTGGATTGAGAGCGTACTGCCGGACTCATCAAGCAACTCCGCCTCCATCGACTTCGCGATGGCCCGCGCCGCGGCCATCATCATGTCGAAGGCGTCGACGCCCTCAACCGGTCCTGGCAAGACGGCGAACAGGCTGATGCCCGGGATCTCCTGTTCCTTGATATTCGACAGGTCGAAGCTCCCGGGCTCTACGAGGCTCGCCGCACTGAAGATAGCCTCACCCTCATCGTCGGTCTCGTAGCGATGAAAAATGCCGAATTTGCCGTGGCGCATCCCGATGCCACGAAGGCACAGGATCAGTTCGTCACCCTTGAAGGAATCCCGCCCGCGCGCAACGACCCGGAGCGTTACGATCTTCTGCGCGGACGGGCGGATCGACGGCACATCATCGTCATTCGTCTGCGGTTCTGCGGGTGGGGGTTCATCCGCCAGAACGGGAGGAACATCGGCGACCGGCGCATTGGCGAGTCCATCGAGACTTGGCTCGACGCGATCTGTCAGCTCCGGCAGATCTTCATCGACGGCCCGTGATTGCCGCCGGCTGTACAAGTACACCGCGACAATCACAAGTAGGCCGAAGCCCAGCAATAGCCACCGCAATCCGTCCACGCATCACTTCCCGGAGGTGTCCGGCAATCAGCTTGCCGCCATCTTCACCGCTTCGTCGAGGTCAACCGAGACGATCCTCGAGACACCCGGCTCCTGCATCGTTACGCCGCTCAGCTGCCGCGCCATCTCCATCGTGCCCTTGTTATGCGTGATGAAGACGAACTGCACCTTGTCAGACATCGAGCGGACGATGTCGCAGAAACGACCCACGTTGGCATCATCGAGCGGGGCATCGACCTCGTCAAGCATGCAGAACGGCGCCGGGTTGAGTTCGAAGATCGCGAATACCAGTGCCACGGCCGTCAACGCTTTCTCGCCACCGGACAAGAGGTGGATCGTGCTGTTGCGTTTGCCCGGCGGACGCGCCATCACGGTGACGCCTGCAGACAGCAGGTCATCGCCGGTCAGTTCGAGATAGGCATGACCGCCACCAAACAGCTGCGGGTACAGACGCTTGAAGCCCGAATTGACCTGCTCGTAGGTCTCGCGGAAACGCGCACGGGTTTCCTTGTCGATCCTGCGAATTGCGCCTTCCAGCGTTGCCAGTGCCTTGTTGAGGTCTTCGAGCTGCGCATCGAGGTACGCCTTGCGTTCGGTCTGTTCCTTGAACTCGTCGATCGCCGCCAGGTTAATGGGCCCGAGGCGATCGATACGACGACGGACCTTCTCGAGCTTTTGCTCCCAGTCATCCACCGTGGCCGCCTCGTCGAGCTCCTTGACGAGCTCCTCGAGCGAAAAGTCCGTTTGCCCCAGCTGTTCGGCAAAGCCCTCGCGGCGTACGCGAAGCTCCTGCGTGCGCATCTCGGCCTCGGCAACGCCCGTCCGGGCAGCCTCGACGTTCTGCTCGCTCGCGAGCCGTGCCTGGTCCTGGTCGCGCAGTTCGGAGTCGATCTGCTCGACGCCCGTCCGTGCTTCCTTGAGCTCTTCCTCGACGCCAACGCGCTTGTCGAGCAGCGATTCAAGCCGCTCGCGAGACTCGGCCAGCGGCCCTTCACTTGCGGCGAGCTGCTCACGAATTGACTTCTCGCGCTGTTCGAACTGGCGCAGCTGCGTCTGCATGCGGGTGAGATTCTGGGCGGCCGACTCCTTGCTGGTACGCCGGCTCTCGAACTGGATCGTCATGTCCTGCACGGCCTGCCGATCTTCGTTGGCCTGCTGCCGCACCCGATCGAGTTCGGTCTGCAGCTCATCCCGGCGGGCTTCGAGTGCCTCACGCTGCTCGGACAGCGCAGCAATCGCTGAAGTTGCCTCGGTATGCTGACGACGTGAGTCGCGAAGCTGCTCTTCAGCCGTCAGCTTCTCACGTTCGATTTCCGCCGACTCCTCGGCAATAGCAGCCTCGCGCGCGCTTGCCTGGTCCAGCCGATAGCGCGCCGAATCCAGCGCCGCCTTCACCTCGGAGTATTCCGACATGAGGGCGGACGCATCGCCCTGCAGCTTCTCACGCCGCTCCTCGAGTTGCGTCAGGCGCCCGCGGCCGTCGGTCATGAGCTTGCGGGCGCTGTCGAAGCGCGCCTGCATCTCGCGAATATCGTCTCGCAAGCGACGCATCTCGTGCTCGCGCGCAAGAACACCCGCCTGCTCGTCCTTGTCGCGCGATACACGCAACCAGTTGTTGGACAGCCAGATGCCATCCTGCGTAATGACCGACTGTCCGTCAGCAAGGCGCCCGCGCAGTGCCAGAGCCTCACCCAGCGACCGGGCAACGGCGACGCGTGACAGGAGCGACTGCACGCCCGCGGGTGCGCCCGACACGCGGGCAGCCAGCGATTGCTGCGGCGCCTCGAGATCCGATGAACCGGCATCGAGCAGGGTTACCGTCCCGGACGAGAAGCCGTTGATGGCCTCGGTGAGAGGTTCGACATCGTCAATGCACACCGCCTGCAGGTAATCGCCAAGCACCATTTCGACGGCACGTTCCCAGCCGTCGCGGACATCGAGGCGCTGGGCAACGCGCTTGTTGCCGTCGATCCCGCTCGCTGTGAGCCAGTCGCTGACACTGTCGTCGGCGGCGCCGAGCGCTGCCTGCTGCAGGGCCTCGAGCGACGCAAATCGTCCCTGCGCGTCCTGCAGCTGTGTCTGCCGCTCGTCGACAAGCTGTCTGAGCTTCTGGTCCTGCTCCCTGAGCTTGCGAATCTGGTCGGCTACGTCGGTCAGGTGGCGTTCGAATTCGTCACGCGCCTGGCGCTTACGCTGCTCGCTCGCCGCCAGCTCCTCGAACTGGTGGCGCAGCTCGCCCTGGTCGGCCGTCGCGCGCGCCTCATCGAGCTTGCGTCGACGTTCACTGTAACTCTCGAGACGCGACTCGAGCTGTTCAGCACGCGTCTGCTCGACATTCTTCTGCTGCTGCGACTCGCCGAGCTGCCGGGTGCACGTATCCCATTCCGCGCGCCAGTCGGCCAGCGCGGACTCGGCACGCTCGAGTGACTTGATCGACGAGTCCGCTCGTGTCCGGGCCTGCTCGAGGCCGGGCACAAGCTCGCTGAGCGTGAGTTCCAGCTGCGCTATTTCAGACTCGTCCTTGTCAATGTGCTCGACGATTTCCTTCGCACCGAGCACGGCCTGCTCGATGTCTTCTTCCTGTCGAGCCCGCAGATCACGCGCATGCTCGATCGATTGCTCGAGTCGGGCTATCTCGGAGCCGACCTTGTAATAGCGACCTTGTACGGCGTTGAAGGCATCGCTCGCCTCGGTCTGGCGAACGCGAAGATCCTCGATCGTCGCCTCAAACTTGCGCTGCTCGGCAACGGCCGCCTCGAGCTGGTTGCGGCGCTCCGCAAGCGTCGTGTTCGCGCCCTTTGCCTGGTCGTCAATGTCTTTCAGTCGAAGCGCAAGCACCTCGGCCGACGTGCGGCGCTCCTCTGCCTTGTACTTGGCGTAGCGCTCCGCCGTCTTCGCCTGGCGATCGAGATGCTTGATTTGCTTTTCGACTTCTTCCAGCAAATCGAGGAGTCGATCCAGGTTTTCCTTGGTGTGCTTGATGCGGTTCGACGTTTCGCGGCGACGCTCTTTGTATTTGGAGATGCCTGCGGCCTCTTCGAGGAATATCCGCATTTCCTCGGGCTTGGATTCGATCACCCGAGAAATCATTCCCTGCTCGATAATCGAGTAACTGCGCGGCCCGAGCCCGGTGCCGAGAAAAACGCCGGTTATGTCCTTGCGGCGACACCGCGTACCGTTGAGGTAATAGCTGGAAATGCCGTCGCGCGTTACCTCACGACGAATCGAAATCTCGGCGTACTTCGCGTACTGGCCCTCGAGCGTCGTCTCCGAGTTATCGAACAAGAGCTCGACAGACGCGGCGCCGACCGGCTTGCGTGCGCTCGAGCCGTTGAAGATGACATCGGTGATCGAGTCACCGCGCAAGCGGCTGGCTGAGCTCTCGCCCATCACCCAGCGCACGGCGTCAATCACGTTTGACTTGCCGCAGCCGTTCGGGCCGACGACCCCGACGAGGTTGCTCGGGAAGTTGATCGTGGTGGGATCAACAAAGGATTTGAAGCCCGCAAGCTTGATCTTGCTGAGTCGCATGAAGTCAGGTTGTGCCCAGAGCCGTACCAGCGCGGTAGTGTAAAGGATTCCCCCGGGGAAAACACCGCTGCAGCGAGAGCGGTCGCGGGGCTTGCCCGGCGTCAGGCGCCTGGCGTCAGGCGTCGTTGACAGCCTGACGGCTGCAGCCCGGGGGGAGCTCGAAAGCCCCGTAAATGCCTGCGAATAATCGGGCTTCCACCCGGCCGCCAGCAATGTATAATCCCCGCCTTTTCTCGGTCTGGCAGGAGCATCTGATGGCCGCAAAAAAGGCCGCGAGCAAGAAGCGGAAAAAGGTTTCCAAGAAGAAGGCTGCCTCGAAAAAGGCAACCTCAGTCAAGCGTAAGACCGCCTCAAGGAAGAAGGTTGCCAAGAAGGTGACAAAGAAAGCCGCGTCCAAGAAGAAAGCGACCCGCAAGAAGGCACCAGCCCGCAAGAAGGTCGCCAAGAAGGCAGCAACCAAGAAAAAGGTTGCCAAGAAAGCGTCCAAGAAGAAGGTAGCCAAGAAGCCGGCGGCGAAGAAGAAAGTCGCCAAGAAGGCATCGAAGAAAAAAGCGCCGGTGAAGAAAGCCGCTGCGAAAAAGGTGGCGAAGAAGGCCACGGCCCGCAAGGCGCCGGCAAAGAAGGCGGCACGACGCCCACGCGGCGACGTACTTACCGGGCCGATTCACGGCATCGAGCCTTACAAGCCAAGGCGCGGCGAAGAGTACATGAGCGACGAGCAGCTCGATCATTTCCGGCAGATCCTGTCAGCCTGGAAGCGTGAACTCATGTTCGAAGTCGATCGCACCGTCCATCACATGCAGGACGAAGCCGCGAACTTCCCGGATCCGAACGACCGTGCAACGCAAGAGTCGGAGTTCGGACTGGAGCTCCGAACGCGCGACCGCGAACGCAAGCTGCTGCGAAAGATCGATTCGGCGCTCGCACGTATCGACGACGGCAGCTACGGCTACTGCGACGAAACGGGCGAAGAGATCGGCCTCAAGCGACTGGAGGCTCGCCCCGTGGCGACGCTATGCCTTGAAGCACAGGAGCGCCGCGAACTTGCCGAGCGCCAGTTCCGCGATCGCGACGACCGCTACCGGTAAGCGCCGACGGTGACCGAGCCGGTTGGCAGTATCGGCCGGTTCGCCCCCTCGCCTACCGGCCCCCTGCATTTCGGTTCATTGCTCGCCGCCGTCGCGAGCTATTTGGACGCGCGGACGACCGGCTCGCGCTGGCTTTTGAGGATCGAGAACATCGATCCGCCGCGCGAAGTCCCCGGCGCTGCCGATCACATCGTTCGCCAGCTCGAGGCCTACGGCTTCGAATGGGATGGACCGGTTATCTGGCAGGCGGACTCAGCCGATGCACACACCGCAGCGCTCGACACCCTGATCGACGCGGGCTACGCATATCGCTGCGGCTGCTCCCGACGCGACCTCGAGGACCAGCCGCGCAGCGTGCTCGGCATCGTCTACCCTGGCACCTGCCGCAACGGCACGACGGCGACGGAGACTGCATGGCGGTTGCGAACGGGTGAAGAGCCCACCGTATTCGAGGATCTCCTGCAGGGCACATGCAGTCACCGCCTGCAAAGCGAATCCGGTGATTTCGTCATCAAGCGCCGGGACGGCCTGATCGCCTACCAGCTTGCCGTCGTTGTCGACGACTTCCTGCAGGGCGTAACGCGGATCGTGCGCGGTATAGATTTGCTCGAGTCTACGTACCGGCAGGTGTGGCTGCAGCGCCTGCTCGGCTATCCGACGCCCGCCTACGCTCACATACCCGTGGCCGTTCATCCGGATGGCGACAAGCTCAGCAAGCTGACCGGCGCACCGGCTGTCGAAACCGGCGATGCCGCAATCAACCTCGTTCGCGCATTGACCGGACTTGGCCAGGCACCCGAGGCGGGACTCGAACATTGCAGCATTGCGGATATCTGGAGCTGGGCCATGGACCGATGGGACATCACCCCCCTGATCGGGAAGACACGCATTACGTCTGATCTCGACCGCGTCTAATCTCGCGGCGAAAGATGCCGGTTGGCCGAAGATGGGCTATCGTCAGAAGACGCGGGCACAGCACCCTGTGTCCTGCGTTCCGTCAAGAGACTATGACTGCACTGCGCATCATCAAGAAATACCCAAACCGGCGTCTCTACGACACCGCCGAGAGCCGTTACATTACCCTTGCCGACATTCGGCACCTCGTGCTCGAGCAAGTCGACTTTCAGGTTGTCGACACGAAGACGGGCACCGACATCACCCGGGCCATTCTTCTGCAGGTCATCAACGAGCAGGAAGCCCGCGGCGAACCGATCATGAGCAAGGAATGCCTGACGACGGTCATCCTTGCTCACGACGTCCTCGAGCCTGGTTTCCTCGCCGGCTATCTAGAGGACACCCTGAACGACGTCATGCAACGCAAGCAATACCGTCGCGCCACGAATGCCCGCGCAGCCGGCATCGACTCGGCGAGCGCTGTTGCAGATATGTCGCAGACTGACGCCACGGCCAGCCGGCCCCCGTCCGGAGGCCCGGCAGCTGCCCGGCGACCAGGCACGGCCCCTCCGAGGGGCGCGAAACGGGGTGCAGGGGAGCGCGCGGCTGACCTTGCAAAACCCGCCTCCGGATAGCATCACACCCTCTGCGACCGTGCATTTGCGAGGCGATTCAGGCCCTGTCTTGACAGGCGTTCCTTGCAGCGATTAGGTAATGGTCTGTGGTCGGGTTCTGCTCCCCCGCCCCCGATCGCAGTGCCTGAAGGGGTTAGCACTCCACGGCGAGCCCCCTGCGACTGCAGGGGGCTTTTTTGTTGCTGGAAAACGACTACCATTCGCGCATGACCTCCGGACCTACTGTCGTTCGCAGCACGTTTCGGCCTGCCAGCTGGTTACGCAACCGGCATGCGCAGACCATGTACACAGCTATGCCGTGGGCGTATCGCTATCGACCGCCGTTAGCGCGCAAGATCCTCGACCTGCCGGACGGCGACGCGACGGCAGTGGACTGGCTCGAATCCAGTTTCGAGCTCCCGGGGACTGCGCCGCTGCTCGTGATCCTGCACGGTCTCGAAAGCTCGTCGGAATCCGCCTACGCCCGTATGCTCATGCAGGCTGCCGCCGAGCACCAATGGCGATGCTGCGTGCTGCATTTTCGCGACTGTGGCGACTATCGAAACAAGCTGCCGCGGCGCTACCATGCCGGGGAAACCGGTGACATTCGCTACTTCCTCGACAAGGTACTACGCCAGGAGCAGACCGGTCCGATCGTCGCGGCGGGCTACTCACTCGGCGGCAATGTGCTGCTCAAATACCTGGGCGAAGTCGGGGAAGATTCGCCGCTGAAGGCCGCTGCCGCGGTGTGCGTACCGCTGGATCTGAGCAAGTGCTCATTAGCGCTTCAGCGAGGCTTTTCAAAAGTTTATCAACGACACCTTATAAAGCGCATGAAGGCCTCGGTGGCGAGGAAATTCGATCCTCACACGGCCGCTTTCGACTGGAATCGAGCCATGCGCGCGCGCACCTTCGACGAGTTCGATGACGCCGTCACGGCACCCCTGCATGGCTTTCTCGGCAAGACTGACTACTACGAGCGCTCGAGCTCGGTGCATTACCTTTCCGGCATCGAGCGACCGACACTCATCGTCAATGCGCTCGACGACCCCTTCATGACCCCGGGCGTCATCCCTCACCGCGATCGCTTGTCACCGCAGATTACGCTCGAAGTCAGCGACTACGGTGGCCACGTCGGTTTCATCGAGGGCGGCACGCCGTGGCGGCCCCGCTTCTTCCTGCCCCGGCGAGTGCTCGAATTCCTCGAGCCCTACACCGCAACCCCCGGGCTGTAGCCGAAAAAAAACCGCGCCCCGGGGCAGCCCGGGGCGCGGCTTTGTGGTCTTCCGAAAGCTCTCTGCCTCAGGCGGCTTCGACTTCCTTCATCGACAGACGAACGCGGCCCTGGCGATCGACTTCGAGCACCTTGACCTTGACGACATCGCCCTCGGACAGCTTGTCGCTGACCTTCTCGACGCGTTCGTTCGAGATCTGGGAGATGTGTACCAGGCCGTCCTTGCCCGGCAGGATCGTCACGAACGCGCCGAAGTCCATCAGTCGAGCAACGCGACCTTCATAGACTCGGCCAACCTCGACGTCAGCCGTGATCAGCTCGATACGACGACGGGCTTCCTTGCCGGAGGCGCCATCGACGGACGCGATACGGACAGTACCGTCGTTCTCGATATCCACGCTGGCACCGGTCTCCTCGGTGATGGCGCGAATGACGGCGCCGCCCTTGCCGATAACGTCGCGGATCTTGTCCGGGTCGATCTTCAGCGTCATGATCGTCGGCGCCCACTCGGACATCTCTTCGCGCGGCTTGTCGATGACCTTGCCCATCTCGCCGAGAATGTGCAGGCGAGCGTCCTTGGCCTGGCCAAGCGCAATGTCCATGATCTCCCGCGTGATGCCCTGGATCTTGATGTCCATCTGCAGCGCGGTGATGCCGTCATCGGTACCAGCTACCTTGAAGTCCATGTCGCCGAGGTGATCCTCGTCACCGAGAATGTCGGTCAGGACCGCGAATTCATCGCCTTCCTTGACGAGGCCCATGGCAACACCGGCCACCGGTGCCTTGATCGGTACGCCGGCGTCCATCAGCGACAGGCTCGTGCCGCAGACCGATGCCATCGAGCTCGAGCCATTCGATTCCGTGATCTCGGAGACGACGCGAATGACGTATCCGAAGTCGTCGGCGTCCGGCATGACCGCCTGGATACCGCGACGCGCCAGCTTGCCGTGACCGATCTCGCGACGCTTCGGCGAGCCGACAAACCCGGTTTCACCGACGCAGTACGGCGGGAAGTTGTAATGCAGCATGAAGGGCTCTTTGTACTCGCCCTCAATGGCGTCGATGATCTGGGCATCGCGACCCGTGCCGAGCGTCGTGACGACGATGGCCTGGGTTTCGCCACGCGTGAACACAGCGGAACCGTGGGTGCGCGGCAGCACGCTGACTTCTACGTCGATCGGCCGGACCGTCTTGTGGTCGCGACCGTCAATGCGCGGCTCGCCCTTGATGACGCGCTGGCGAACCGTGGTCTTCTCGAGCTTCTTGAGCGCGCCGGCGACGTCGTCAGCCGTCCAGCCTTCGCCGTCCTCGCTCGCAAGCGCTTCGATCGCAGCGGACTTGGCCGCGTGCACGGCCTCCTGGCGCTCCTGCTTGTCGCTGACCTGGTAGGCCGCGGCCAGCGCGTCGCCGGCCTTCTCGGCAACGGCAGCGGCCAGCCCTTCGTCTTCGGCCGGTGATTCCCAGTCCCAACGCGGCTTGCCAACCTCGGCAGCCAGCTCGTTGATGGCATTGATCGCCGTCTGCATCTGCTCGTGGCCGTGGACCACGGCGCCGAGCATGACGTCTTCCGGCAGGCAATCTGCCTCGGACTCGACCATCAGCACTGCGTCGGCCGTGCCGGCAACGACGAGGTCGAGCTTCGATGATTCGAGCTCGGAGTTGGTCGGGTTCAGCAGGTAGTTGCCGTCCTTGTAGCCCACCCGCGCGGCGCCGATCGGACCGGCGAAGGGAATGCCCGAGATCGCGAGCGCCGCCGAGGCGCCCAGCATCGTCGGGATATCCGGGTCGATTTCCGGGTTAAGCGATACGACCGTTGCGATCACCTGGACTTCGTTGAGGAAGCCCTTCGGGAACAGCGGCCGGATCGGGCGGTCGGTCAGGCGGGCGACCAGCGTCTCTTTCTCGCTCGGACGTCCTTCACGCTTGAAGAAGCCACCCGGGATCTTGCCGGCCGAGTAGGCCTTTTCCTGGTAGTTGACGGTCAGCGGAAAGAAGTCGCGGCCCGGGTCGGCGGTCTTGCGGCCGACGGCAGTGACGAGGACGACGGTGTCTGACATGTAGACCAGCACGGCTCCGTCGGCCTGGCGGGCGATGCCGCCCGTTTCGATCGTGACCGGGTGCTCGCCGAACTGGAACGTTTTCTTGGTTGATTTCACAGCTTTGCTCGTTGGTTGGTTGGTTTTGGCAATAGCAGGCAGCGACAGACTCCCGGGTGAGAGTGTGTCGCAGGAAACTCAGATTGCCAGGGATGCGTGCTGAATCAGCGACGCAGGCCGAGCCGGGAGATCAGCTCGCGGTAGCGGTCCTGGTCCTTCGACTTCAGGTAGTCGAGCAACTTGCGACGCTTGTTGACCATGCGCAAGAGACCCTGACGGCTATGGTGATCCTTCTTGTGCTCACCAAAGTGTTCGGTCAGTTCGGAAATGCGTTTCGACAGCAGTGCAACCTGGACTTCCGGAGAACCGGTATCCCCTTCACCGCGACTGTACTCGGCGATGATGCTCTGCTTGGCTTCACTGGAAAGTGACATCTAACTATTACTCCACAGGTACTTCTATCTTGGGGCCCTTTTTCGAGCGCGGTATTCTAGCGCCTCGATTCGCCCATTAACAGCAAAAAATCAAAGATCTACGGCATCGCCGGCAACAGCCGCCGAAGCCCCGTTTTGACCCTCATCCAGCCGCTCGTCGGCCAGGTGAAAGATCCGTTTCGGCGTGATCCGACCGGCTTCCACCGACTCACCCACGCCCAAAAATTTCCGCCCGGGTCCATAAACCCTCAGGCGAACACCCGGCTCAGTGCACTCCGCCGGGACCGCCTGCCCCATCGCGAAACGCCCGGCCTCGTCAGCGGCGACGGCCACCTCGGCAAGATGTCCCAGCCCTGCCTCGACCGGCAGCATCCAGTCGTTGCCGGCGCCGTTAACCCGCCGCTCGAGACCGCCGAGACTCAGCATTGCTCGGTCTCCGAAACCGGCCACGCTCTCTCGATGCAACCGCCGAGTGTGCGCCACCGTCCCCGCGACTGCCGCAATGTCCTCGACGAGCGTGCGCACGTAGGTGCCTTTCGAGCAGCTCACCCGGAACACGAGTCGGCTGCCGCGAATCTCGAGCAGCTCGATTCGCGAGATCCGGATCGGCCGCGGCTCACGTTCGACAGACTCGCCCTTGCGGGCCAGCTCGTAGAGCCGCTGGCCGTCTTTCTTCAGCGCCGAGTACATCGGCGGCACCTGCTCGGACTCTCCGAGAAAGCCCTCGAGCAGCGCCTGCCACTCGGCTGTCCCAAGCGCCGGCACGGCGGCACTCGTCGTCACCTCGCCATCGGCATCGCCGGTATTCGTTGCCTCACCGAGTCGAGCCACGACGCGGTAGGTCTTGTCCGCATCCAGCAGGTACGCCGACGCCTTGGTTGCCTCGCCGAAGCACAACGGCAGCATGCCGGTGGCGGCCGGATCCAGGCTGCCCGTATGCCCTGCCTTCTTCGCCCGCAACAGGCGCTTCACGCGCTGCAATGCGGCGTTCGACGTCATGCCCGCCGGCTTGTTCAGGAGCACGATGCCGTCGATCGCGCGACGCCCGGCGTCGCGACGTCTGTCCGACACTGCCACTGACTAGCCCCGGTCGTCGTCGACGCGCGTGCCGTCCAGCAGCGCACTGATGCGCGCGCTTTCGGCGGCACTGGCGTCATGCCTGAACCGGAGCTCCGGTACGTGCCGAATCTTGATCGCGCGTCCCAGCTTGCCCCGCAGGAAGCCCGCCGCGCTGGTCAGCCCTTCCAGCGCAGGCGCCGGATCGGCGTCGGGCACAAGCATGCTGAAATACACGTCGGCCACGCTCAGGTCGCGCGTCACATCGACGTGGGTCAGCGCAACACCGTCGAGGCGCGGATCCTTGCTCTCGACGCGGATGAGATCGCTCAGGGTACGCAGGACCTCGGTACCGAGTCGCTGGTTCCTCGAAAACTCCCGCGCCATGCGTGCTACCCGTCCTAGTCGAGGGTCCGCGCGACTTCGACGCGCTCGTAGCACTCGATCTGGTCGCCAACGCGAACGTCCGCGTAGTTCTTGACGGCGATACCACACTCGGTGCCGGCGCGAACCTCATTGACGTCATCCTTGAAGCGACGCAGTGACTCGAGCTCGCCCTCGTAGATCACGACGTTGTCCCTTAGGACACGAATCGGGTTCGACCGCTTGACGAAGCCTTCGAGCACAATGCTGCCCGCAACGTCGCCGAACTTCGGCGAGGAGAACACTTCCTTGACCTCGGCGAGGCCCACGATCTGCTCGCGAATCTCCGGCGACAGCATGCCCGACAGCGCTGCCTTCACATCGTCGATCGCTTCGTAAATGATGCTGTAGTAACGCACGTCGACGCCCGATTCCTTGATCGCGTTGCGCGCGGCGGCGTCAGCACGAACGTTGAAACCGATGATGACGGCGTCCGAAGCCGCAGCCAGGGTTGCGTCAGTCTCGGTGATACCGCCAACGCCCGAGCTGATGACATTGACCTTGACCTCGTCGGTCGACAGCTTCTCCAGCGCGTCCCGGAGGGCCTCGGTACTGCCGTGCACGTCAGACTTGATGATCAGGGCGATCGACGATGCCTGCTGGTCGGACATCTGGCTGAACATGTTCTCGAGCTTCGAGGCCTGCTGCTGCGCGAGCTTGGTCTCACGCGTCTTGTTCTGGCGGTACTCGGCAACCTCACGTGCCTTGCGCTCGTTCTTGACGACGATGAAGTCGTCGCCGGCACTCGGCGTCTTCGACAGGCCGAGAACCACGGCCGGCATCGACGGACCCGCGCCCTTGATCGACGACTGGGTCTCGTCAAACATGTTGCGAATGCGGCCGTACTCTTCGCCCGCGATCAGCATGTCGCCTTGCTTGAGCGTGCCGGACTGTACCAGCAGCGTGGCGACGGCACCGCGGCCTTTCTCGAGACTCGACTCGATGACGATACCGCTGGCCGTGCCCTTGTCGACGGCCTTGAGGTCCATGACCTCGGCCTGCAGGAGGATCGCATCGAGCAGGCCGTCTACGCCTTCGCCCGTGTGCGCAGAGACGTTGACGAACAGGTGGTCGCCGCCCCATTCCTCGGGAATAACCTCGTGCTGCGCCAGCTCGTTACGGACTCGCTCAGGATCGGCGTTCTCGCGGTCGATCTTGTTGACGGCAACAACGAGCGGAACCCCGGCCGCCTTGGCGTGCTGAATAGCCTCGATGGTTTGCGGCATGACGCCGTCGTCAGCGGCAACCACCAGGATGACGATGTCCGTCGCCTGTGCACCACGGGCACGCATTGCCGTGAATGCCGCGTGGCCCGGCGTGTCGAGGAACGTCACGGAACCCTTGTCGGTTTTCACCGAGTAGGCGCCAATGTGCTGGGTGATGCCGCCGGCTTCGCCGTCGGCAACCTTGGTGCGACGGATGTAGTCGAGCAGCGAGGTCTTGCCGTGATCGACGTGACCCATGATCGTCACGACGGGCGGGCGCGATACCTCCTCGCCGGTCGTCTCCTTCTCATCCGCGAGGAGTTGCTCGTCGACCTCGGCCTCGCTCATCGGCTTGGCGACATGGCCGAGCTCTTCGACGACCAGCGTCGCCGTATCCTGATCGATGACCTGGTTGATCGTCACCATGGCGCCCATGTTGAACAGCACCTTGACGACCTCGTTGCCCTTGATCGCCATGCGCTGTGCAAGCTCGGACACCGCTATGTTCTCGGGAATCTCGACCTCGCGCACAACCGGCGCCGTCGGCTTCTCGAAGCCGTGCTGCGAATCGCCGGATACGGAGACGGAGCGACGTCGCATCGGCGTCTTGCGCCGGCGCCGGCCACTCTTGTCGCCAGCAACGTGCAGCTCCTTGCGACCATAACGCGTCTCCGTCGTCTTGGCCTTCGCCTTGGGCTTTTCCTTCTGGCGGCGGGCGCGAGCATCGGCCTCGGCCTTCTCGAGCCGCGCTTTCTCTTCGGCCTGCGCCTGCGCCACCTGCTCGGCGGCCTTGCGCGCCTCTGCCTCGGCCTCCTGGCGCGCCTGCTCTTCCTTCTGGCGCTCTTCCTCGGCGCGGCGTTCGGCTTCTTCCTTATCGCGCTTGGCCTGCTCTTCGGCCTCCTGCGCAGCCTTGACCCGCTCTTCCTCTTCGCGACGCTTGGCGTCGAGCGCCTCCTGTTCCTTCTGCGCCTGCTCTTCGAGGACGTCGCGCTTGATATACGTGCGCTTCTTGCGGACCTCGACGTTGACCGTGCGCGAACGACCCTGGTTGCCCGAGAGTCGAAGCTCGGACTGCGACTTGCGCTTCAGCGTGATCTTGCGCGGCGACGCAATGCTTGCCGGCGCGTCCTCCTGGCCGTGACTGCGACGCAGGTGTGTCAGCAACTCGAGCTTGGCGTCGTCACTGATCGTGTCTTCCGAGCCGGACACCTTGATACCGGCCTCGTCGAGCTGAGAAATCAGCTTCTCGACCGGTACCTTCAGGACCTCGGCAAATTGTGCAACTGTGACGTCTGCCATGCGCTAACTCCGTCGTGCGTCTCTCAGGCCTGCTGTTCCGCTTCGAACCAGTGTTCGCGCGCCTTCATAATCAGCGCGGCGGCAGCCTCTTCATCCATTTCGTTGATCTCGAGGAGATCGTCCGTCGCGAGTTCCGCGAGGTCTTCGCGGGTAACGACGCCCTTGCTGGCGAGGACATAGGCAAGGCCCTTGTCCATGCCCTCGAGATTGAGAAGATCCTCGGCCGGCTCGGTCTCGTCGATCTTCTCTTCCTGCACGATCGCCTGCGTCAGCAGGACGTCGCGGGCGCGGCTTCTCAGTTCCTCGACGATGTCTTCATCAAACTCCTCGATCGCGACGAGCTCGGAGGTCGGCACGTAGGCCACTTCCTCGATCGTCGAGAAACCTTCCTGCACGAGAATCAGGCCGATCTCCTCGTCGACATCGAGCTGCTTGACGAACATCTCGATGAGCTCACGCATTTCCGCTTCGCTCTTCTGCTCGGCGTCGGCGGCGGTCATGACGTTGAGTTCCCAGCCGGAAAGCTCGCTGGCGAGGCGGATGTTCTGCCCGCCGCGACCGATGGCCTGCGAGAGTTTGTCCTCCTCCACGGCGATATCCATGCTGTGGGCGTCTTCATCAACAACGATCGACACGACCTCGGCCGGCGACATGGCGTTGACGACGAACTGTGCGGCGTTCTCGTCCCAGAGGATGATGTCGACGCGCTCGCCGGCAAGCTCGTTGGACACGGCCTGCACACGCGAACCGCGCATGCCGACACAGGCGCCGACGGCATCGATGCGGTTGTCGTTGCTCTTGACGGCAATCTTGGCGCGCAGGCCCGGGTCGCGGGCTGCACCAAGAATGTCGATCAGGCCCTGGCCAACTTCCGGTACCTCGATCTTGAACAGCTCAATCAGGAACTGCGGCGAGGTGCGTGTCATGAAAAGCTGCGGACCGCGCGGTTCGCTCCGAACCTCGGTCAGGAGCGCCTTGATGCGATCCTGCGGTCGAACCGGCTCGCGCGGCACCATCTGGTCGCGCGGCACGAAACCCTCGGCGTTACCGCCGAGATCGATGTAGACACCGTTGCGATCCACGCGCTTGACGAGGCCGGAGAGCATCTCGCCTTCGCGGTCCTTGTATTCCTCGACAACCTGCTCACGCTCGGCTTCGCGAACTTTCTGCACAATCACTTGCTTGGCTGTCTGTGCGGCAATACGACCGAACTCTACGGATTCCATCGGCTCCTCCACATAGCCGCCCGGCTCCGCGTCAGGGTTGAGGTCAACCGCGTCGATCATCCTGAGCTCACGATCGGGGAACTCGAGTTCCGTCGACTCGTCCTCGAACACCAGCCAGCGACGGAAGGTGTCGTAATCACCCGTCTCGCGGTCGATCGCTACCCGTACGTCGATATCGTCGCCGTGCTTGCGTCGCGTTGCCGACGCCAGCGCTGCTTCGATCGCCTCGAAGATGATCTCTTTTTCGACGCCCTTTTCATTCGAAACGGCGTCCACGACCATCAGGATCTCTTTACTCATGAGTCTATAACTCCAGTCTTACCGCGTTGGACGCCTAGACGTCCGTCGGCACCAGCCGTGCCGTATCGATGTTCGACAGCGGCAGCGTGTGCTCCGTGCCGTCGACCACCACTACTATCTGTTCGTCATCGGAGGCCTTGAGTTCGCCGCGAAACCGCTTGCGACCTTCTATGGGAAACCGCGTCTCGACCTTGATCACCTCGCCGCTAAAGCGCTGGTAGTGCTCCGGCTTGGTCAACTTCCGGTTCAGGCCGGGCGATGACACCTCGAGGTCGTAATGCCCGGGCACCGGGTCCTCGACGTCCATCAGCGCGCTGACCGCCAGGCTCACCTTCTCGCAGTCGTCGAGCGAGATGCCGTCGGCGTGATCGATGAACAGACGCACCATGCCATTTCGGCCGCCGAGCTTTACCTCGAGATCGGCGAGCTCGTAGCCCAGGCCCTCGATGGTCGGCTCCAGCAGTGTCGCAAGCTCATCACTGGTCAAGAAAAGCTTCCTATCCCTCTGACTAAAAACAAAAAATGGGCCTACGGCCCATTCCCTCCAGCGCCACGCTCCGTTCCCTCCGGGCAACAAAAAACCCCTGAGCGGGGCTTTTCTACCAGGGACCTGGTAGCGTGGGTCCAGCAATACATGTACTGCTTACACCTCGAATCGAGGCCGGCCCACCCGGGCGCAGGCGCGGAGTATACAGGATCGAAAGCGCGCGTCGCAACGCTCGCGGCCCCCGGGAATACCACCGGGCGGACACGTTCCACTACACTAGTAGCGGGGGACGACAACGCGGCTATTGACGAGGAGACGAGAGGCTATGAACGAGCCGAAAGACCCAGCCAACAACGACGCTACGAACGAGGACGCACCCGAGGACACCGCGGGCGACACGGCCTCTTCCAATTCGACGCAGAACGGTCCTACCTTCACTGAATCCCCCGACCCGCTCGCGGGCGTTCGCAAGACGGCCGGCGAGGCATGGGCCAACACCGAGGGCAAGACCGTGTCGATGCGCGTCTACATCGGTTCTATTGCCGCGGTCATTGTCCTGATGCTGCTGGCGCGCTGCGGGGGCTAGGCGAGACCTGCACTCAAAACCAGCGTTTCATCCGCAGCCAGATCACAATGGCGATCGAGATGGCGAGCATCACGACGCTGACGATGACGAAGGCTCCTTCGGTCTCGACGCCCGGCAGTCCGGCAACGTTCATCCCGAAGACCCCGGAAATAAACGTAATCGGCAGGAATATCGCAGCCACGATCGAGAGCAGATAGGTCCGTGCGTTCTGCTCCTGGGACACGCGGTTCATCAGTTCCTCCTGCAGGACCATGACCCGCTCACGCAGGAGATCGAGATCCTCGACCTGGCGCTGGAACTGGTCGCCGAACTCCCGGAGGCTGTAAACCTCTTCGTCGCTGAACCAGCGATCGGCCTGCCGGGCGAGCGCGTCGAGCGCGGTCCGCTGCGGCGCAAGGTAGCGGCGGATCCTTGCGATCCCCCGCCGAGCGTCTGCAATGTCGCTCCGGAGCTGCGCCATTTCGGCGGTCTCGAGGGTTTCTTCATAACCCTCGATGCGATCCGACAGTCCCTCGATGAACTGCCCCACGCCTTCCTCGAGATGGCGTACGAGTCCGACGAGCGCTGCCGCCGCTGTCGCAGGGCCCTTACCGCTCTGCAGCTGCTCTCTGAGCGCCGTGGCGGCAATCAGGTTGCGCTGACGAGCCGTGATCAGGGCGTCGTCGGTGAGCCAGATCCGGACCGACACCATATCGTCAGGGTCGGCGCCGGCATTGCGATTGATTCCGCGCAACACGGCGAGGAGCCCGTCATCCAACACGAGCGTCCGGGGCCGCGATTCCGGCTCAACCAGCGTATCGACAATCTGGGCATCGACGCCGTGGTCCATGAGCCAGCGACGGGTATCGCGGTGACTGAAGTCGAGATGCGTCCACGACGCCCCGATCCCGGATGTCTCGGGATCATCGATGGCGGCACCGCCGCCCTTGCCGTCCAGCGCGAAACAGAACACGACGCACGACGAATGAGCCAAACACCTCTCCCGCGACCTCCACCGGCCCCGCAGTGTAACGCATACGCATCGAGGGGAACGCCAGGAGTCTTGACGCCCAACAGCGGATAGCGGTTAATGGCGGCTGGACCCGGGCCAGGGGGATGCCAATGGGACCCGCAATGCGCCGACTCGATCGGCAGTTTCTTCGCAACGAGATCGTCGGCGTCGATTCGACGTTCAATACGCCGTTCGGCGAGCGCATCATGTTGTACTGTGACTACACGGCGTCCGGCCGCTGTCTTCACTTCGTCGAAGCCTACTTGCAAAGCCTGCAGCGCGTTTACGCGAACACGCACACTGAAGACGACATAACGGGCCGTAGCATGACGAAGCTCCTGCACGATGCGGAGCACGCCATCAAGGATTCGGTCAACGCCGGCTCGAACGGCCGCATCGTCAGCTGCGGTACCGGCGCGACGGGCGCCATCGACAAGCTGCAACAGATCGTCGGCGTCGCCCTGCCGCCGGCCACGCGTCGCAACCTCTACCGTGCCGTCGACAGTCCGGCCTCCGGCATCGACGGCGAAGCGTTCCGCGCTGCGCTGCAAGCTGCCCAGCCCGTCGTTTTCGTCGGGCCTTACGAGCACCATTCCAACGAGCTGAGCTGGCGGCAGTCGTTTGCCACTACGATCGAGGTACGGCTCGACGCGCATGGTCACGTCGACCTTGGCCATCTCGAACAACTGCTCACGGATCCGCGCTTTGGCGATCGAATGAAGATCGGCTCGTTCTCGGCGGCGTCGAACGTGACGGGCGTGCTGACCGATGTGCACAGGATCGCGAGCCTGCTTCACCGCCACGGCGCTCTGGCCTGCTTCGATTACGCGGCCTGCGCGCCGTACGTCGAGATTGACATGACGCCGGAGGCCAGCGGCGACGACGATCCCTCACTCGACGCGGTGTTCATCTCGCCCCACAAGTTCCTTGGCGGACCCGGTTCCAGTGGCATTCTTGTGTTCAACCAGCGCATCTACGACCGCGCGCTGCCGCCGACGGTCAGTGCTGGCGGCACCGTCGACTACGTCAGCATGACGGACCAGGACTTCATTGCCGATATTGAGGAGCGCGAGAAGGCCGGTACGCCGGGTGTGCTGCAGACGCTGAAGGCTTCTCTTGTGTTTCAGATCAAGGACCGCATCGGCGTCGAGGCGATTCGTGAACGTGAACACGAGTTGACCTGCCGCGCAATGACGAGCTGGCGCGGCAACGACGGCATCGAAATACTCGGTACTCCGGATCCTGCCGGACGCATCGGCATCATTTCATTCAACCTGCGTGCGAGCGACGGCAAGTACCTGCACCACAAGCTCGTCACGGTGCTCTTGAATGATCTCTTCGGCATCCAGTCCCGCGCAGGTTGTTCCTGTGCCGGGCCTTACGGTCATCGCCTGTTGGGTATCGACGAGACAGTCTCCGAGCAATACCGGCACGCGGTCCGGCAAGGCCACTGCGGGATCAAGCCTGGCTGGTGCCGGATCAGTTTTCACTGGGTAATGGATGACATCGAAGCGGACTTCGTGATCGACGCGGTCCATTTCCTCGCGAGGTACGGACACCGCTTCACGTCCCTCTACCAGTTCGACCTGGCAACGGGCACATGGGCCTATCGCGGCTGGTCTGACGATCTTCCCGAGTTTTCCCTCGAGGCGGCGCTCACAACGGACACCGGGGACACGACGCCGCTACCCGCTACGCTGAGAAAGCAGCTCTACACCCACTATCTTGCCGAGGCCGAGCGATTTGCAGACGAGCTGGCGGGCGTCGGTGATGCTGTGTTCAAGCTCCCCGACCGGGAACTCGAAGCCCTGCGCTTCTTTTCGCTGACTGACGCAGCTCTGCGACGAAACGACAGCTAGCAGCGAGGACGGTCGACTGGCTCAACCATAGGTCGATTGCAGGTAGTCGATGATGTCCTGCGACTCCGGCATCCAGCGTTCCTCGCCGTCCGGGGCGGTGATCTTGAGCACCGGGACGGTTGCCCGGCCACGCGCCGCTATAAGGTCGTCGCGATTCTCGGGGCTGTCGATGATGCTCCTGAGTTCGACCTCGATACCGAGCGCTGCGATCGCCGCGCGGACCCGGGCACAAAAGGGGCAGCCGTCGAAGTGGTACAGAGCCAGTGAATCCGCCGACGGCGTGTCGGAGGCGGCATAGCGTGTCAGCATCTCGCTCGCGAAGAAGAGCGGCCATGGTGCCTCGGCTGACCTTGCGCGGTGCTCGAAGTCGGCCGTCATCAGGCAATAGATGAGCTGACTCTTGCTGAACGTCATGCCGAAGCGCTCGGCGAAGGCCGCCTGCGTGTGCTCGGCATACCAGATCGGCCAGTCCGGATCCTCGCCGTCCGTTGCCGCGAAGGCTTCGTGGTGCGCCTTACCCGTCTCCTCGAGCAGCCTCGCAATATCGTCGCGTCGTTCCGTATCCATTTGTTTCTTCTCCTGGTTTGGCGGGATGCACGGTAGTCGCGGGAGTACCGGCTTGTTATCGTCCGATCGTCCTCCGCACTGGTCTTTCCCTGACGCCCATGACGACTCCCGACGCAGGTTCAGAGCGTAGCAGCGGGCTTGGGAAAGCGCTCGTACTCGTTACCCTGCTCGTCGCGGCATTTCTCGCGGTTCGCTACACCGAACTCGGTGAGTGGACCAACGAGGAACGCATTCGCGCCGCCCTTTACGACATCCGCGGGCTCTGGTGGACGCCGATCGTGCTTTTGGTCCTGTTTGCGGTTGTCGCACCAACCGGGCTATCGATGTTTCCCCTGACCATTGCCGGCGCCGCTTTCGGACCAATTGCGGGCTCGGTCCTGAACACGGTCGGGATCGTGATTGGTGCCGGCACGACCTTCGTCGTGGCGCGGGCACTGGGCCGCGACTTCGTCGTTCGCATGACCGGCGAGCGCTTCAGGAAAGCCGAACGTATGCTGTCTCGGCAGGGCTTCTGGCCGCTGGTGCAGATTCGCTTCATGCCGGTGCCCTACCCCGTCGTCAATTTTGCCGCTGCGCTGACCGGCGCGAAATTCCGCGACTTCATGCTCGCGTCCGTTGTCGGGCTTATTCCAGCAACGCTGATCCACTCGTATTTCATCGCCCGACTGATTTACGCCGACGGCGCGGAGCGCACCCGGGTGGGACTCGCCTACGCCGGGGTACTGGTTGCCATCAATCTGCTGATCGCTGGCGGCTGGCTGCGCTCACGACTCAAGCGACGTGCGCGCTACCGCGCTATTCTCGAGCAGCGCGCCCAGCGGCGCCTGGCAAGCGCCACCGACCACTAGACCTGCCGGAGGTCCAATGCTGATATTCGTCACCGCCGTGAGCGTTGTGCTTATCGTGTCGTTCCTGTGCTCGATTTTCGAATCGGTGCTCCTGTCGGTCACGCGGCCTCAAATCGAGGTCCTCACCCGCCAGGGTCGGGCGGCCGGACGCCTGCTTGCCGACTTCAAGGCGAACATGGACGTACCGATCGCCGCCATCCTGATCCTCAACACTGCAGCACACACAGTCGGTGCATCGGTAGCGGGCGCAAGCTACTCGAACGTCTTCGACCCTGGCACGCTCTGGCTGTTCTCACTGCTGTTCACGCTCGCCGTCCTGCTGTTTACTGAGATCATCCCGAAGACGCTCGGCGTGAGCTACGCTCGAGAACTGGCCGAACCCGTTGCCTGGGGAATCCGCTGGCTCACCGTCTTGCTGAAACCGCTTGTCGTGGTCAGCGAACGAATATCCCGCGCGATACGGCCGGACGTCGAGGTCCCGGTAACCTCGAACGAGGAAATCCGGCTGCTCGCCGTCCTCGGGCAAAGCGAAGGTGCAGTCGGCAAACGAACCGCGAGCATGATCGTAGGCGCAACCCAGCTCGGCGATCTCGAGGCACACGACGTCATGCTGCCGCGCGAGCGGGTGATCCTGCTGTCCGGCACCATGCAACGCGATGAGGCCCTCTCCGTGGCTCGATCATCCGGTCACAGTCGGTTCCCGTTCACGCCGGACGGCGACCCTGACAACGTCACGGGCGTGGTCCTCGTCAAGGAACTGCAGCACTGGTTACTCACCAATAAGGGCGACGACGTCGACTGGGAGTCACTGCGCATCGACGCGCTGATCGTCCCGGAAACTGCGTCACTGCCGAAACTTCTCAAGACCTTCCAGGAAAGTCATCGGCACATGGCGCTCGTCGTCGACGAATACGGCGACCTGCAGGGCATCGCAACCCTCGAAGATGTCATCGAAGAAGTCGTGGGCGATATCCGCGACGAAACGGACCGGCCCTTCAACGATATTGCCGAAAGCAGCGACGGCACGCTGCTCGTGCGTGCGGCGGTTGACTTGCGCATGCTGTCGGCGCGACTCGGGATCCCCTGGGAACCAGAAGAAGATGTCACGACAGTGGGCGGACTTGTCAGCGAAGTGCTCGAGCGCATTCCCGAGGTGGGTGACGCGATCGAGTGGCAGGGCTATGCCATCAAGGTCCTTCGTGCTGATCGACGTCGGGCAAGATTGCTGCACGTCCGGCCCCAGCAAGGCGACGAGCCCGAGTAAGTAGATTTCCCGATCGAAAGCCACGCGAGGCGCCATCACCTCCGAGGGATTGGAGGTGCGACATGCGGCGAGCGAATCACTCAACACTATCCCGGCGGCGTGCCTGGGCGACGACGCTACTTGCAGGACTCGTTGTCCTGCCCGCTTTGGCCCACGAGCCGGGCGAGACCATTGACGACCCCGGCTTCATGCCCGACCGCGAACGGCAGGCGGCGTTCATCGAGCAACAGGGAACGGCGTCGGTTGTCGTCCTGCCGACGATACTCCGCCGTGCCGCTCGAACAGGTCACTCGATGGCCTCGCAGGAGCAGATCACGAGGCACTTCAGCGAATCAGGAATTGCCAACGCAACGACCAAGCCATGGCGCATCGATCTCGGATCCCTTCGACGTCCGTCACAATGGGAGATTTTTCAAGCCAGCCTCCGCTCAATCAGTGCTGAGCTCGAGCAGAAATCCGTCGAAGCAGACTTCGTTGCCGTGCTGGAACTGCTCTTTCCCGTGGACGACAGCGTCTTCGGTATTCACGTCTTTCTTCTCGATGCCGACGGCGGCAATGTGTTTTCGTTCCTGCTGAATTCCCATCATCACCTGTTCGCGCACGGCGAGCTGACCGCGGAGGGCACGTCGCAGAGCGCCCGGCAGGCGCTGGTCGAACGGGCGACGGCCGTTGCGCTCGAGGCACTCGAGGCGCAGATCGCACTCGCCAGGGAATGCCTCGATACCCGGGCTGTAAGAGTCCGGGCAGAGCCGGGCATCATCCACGACTTCGAAACTGAACTCGACCGCGGGACCGGCCGCTACGACTCCCCGTTGGGATTCTCGACGTTCACCGACGGCCCCAGCACGGTCACCCTCGAGCGCACGACCGACTACCCGCCCATGCCGGCGGCGGCTACCGGCAATCATGTTCTGCGAGTGGACATGGATGTGCGGAGCTGGGCGGGCTTTGTCTACCTGTTTTTTGACGAGGCAACGACTGCCTGGTCGGCAGTCGACTGGCGTGCAGCCGACGGCATCAGTTTCTGGTTCCACGGCAACGGAACGGGTACGACAGTCTTCATCGACGTCCTCGACAACCGGGCGCCGTGTTCGCGTCGCGATGATGCGGAGCGTTATTTCCTCAACATCGTTGACGATACCGAGGGCTGGCGCCTCGTGTCCGTTCCCTTTCGTGACATGCGGCGGAAGGAAATCGGCAACGGCGCACCGAACGACGGACTGGGCCTCGCCGAGGTCCACGGCTGGGCCCTCGGCGCACTGAGCACGGGCGGACCCGCCTCGTACTTCGTTGATGATGTCCGCCTGTGGGCCGACGACGACAATACCGCGCAGATCACGCACCCGTTCTTCATCGAAACGCCAATCGACGCGATGAGCTCTGCGCTGACCGTCGATACCGGCCGCTTTACCGGACTCGCCGCCGAGAAGGCGATGACGCTCGCCTGCGCCTGTGCAGATCTTGCGGTATCGCGTGGCTTCGACTACTACAGCACCGACGAACGAACGACGCTGGCAGACGGTCGGGCACGGTTTCGAATCCGTTTCTACGAAACGCCGCCTGAGGGCTTGCCCGTACTGGATCGAACAACGTTTGACGATGCTCCCGCCCCGCCCGGATCGGACAGCGCCGTACTCGATGCCCGCGAGTTTGTTTCGATTTGTAAGGCCCTGGTCGACTCGACGGCGCCCTGAAGGCACCCTTGCCGCTGGAGAGCAGCGCGCTCACCGGTCGCGAGTAACAGACGCGTTCGGGTAATATCGCCGCTGCCGTCGAGTCGAATGGAGACCAGGAAGTATGATCCAGCTGTCGTACGTGAGCCGATCCGCGGAACCCATGGCCCCAGCGGAGCTCCTGGAGCTGCTGTACCAATGCCGTACGAACAATCGCAAACGCGGCATCACTGGCCTGCTGCTTTACGCGAACGGCACTTTCCTGCAGGCGCTGGAGGGTGAAGACGAGGTTATCGACGAGCTCATCGGCATGATCAGCAACGACCCGCGGCATGCCGAAGTGCAGATCATTCAGCGCAAGGAAGTCCCCGAGCGCCAATACTCCGAGTGGAGCATGGGCTTCGACGAAATCAGCGACGAGAGCCTGGCTGATATTGACGGTCTGCGCGACTTCGGCGCCGTCGACTTCAATTTCCAGACGCTTGCCGGCAATGAGGCCGTCGTCGATTCGCTATTGCAGTACTACCGCGAGCCGCACTGGGACCAGGTGCTCTCGGAGCTGGATGCCAAGGACAAGCTCATCCATCACCTCGCCGGCTCGCTCGCTACGATGCGGGACCGCGCAGCGCTCGCGAGACTTGCCCTCGAGAGCATTACGGAGGCGAGTCGCAACGGCCAGCCGCAGGAGTCGCTGATCGAGCTCTGCGAATCGGCGCTCGAGGCCTTGAAGCGCCGCTAGCGGCGTACCCGAACCATGGAACTCATCGTCTTCGACCTTGACGGTACGCTGCTGAATCGCTCGTCGGAGATCTCCACCTACACCAGCGACACACTCAAGCTGCTCTCGGACCGGGGCATCGCCTATACGGTCGCAACCGGCCGCACGCTGCACGGCGCCCGTTCCATACTGGACGGCCACGGCTTCGAGCTGCCGCAGGCCTACAAGAACGGCGTCATGATCTGGCATCCGGGACAGCAATCGCTGTCGAGTGGCGCCCTCTTGACCCGGCCGGAACTCGAGCACATCCTCGCGAGTACCCGGGATGCCGGGGTTACGCCATTCGTCTTCACGCTGGGCGCGCATGACGAAACGACGATCTACCATCCGCCGCTGCGCTCGCCGGTCGAGCAGGAGCTGATCCAGTATTTCGGTCTCGCCGAGAAACTCATCGCCCGCCCCTTGGAAGAGCTGCCCGCCGACGCCCGCATTACCCACATCAACAGCATCGGCGAAGGTGAGCGTATCGAGGCCGTCGTCGCAAGCGTCGACGACGAGCCGAACCTCGTCGCCTACTCCGGCATTGCACTCGAGGGAGAACAATGGCGCTGGCTCGACGTGCACCACAGCGACGCTAGCAAGGGTGGCGCGGTCCGGCTCCTGAAGGAAATGCTCGGCCTCGAGCGCGTCATCTGCTTCGGCGACAGCGACAACGATCTGTCCATGTTCGAGGTTGCCGACGAAAGCTACGCCCCGGACAACGCCAAGGACCCGATCAAGGCGGCCGCCACGGCCGTTATCGGGCACCACGACGACGAGGGCATCGCCCGCTTCCTCCGCGAGCGTTTCGAGCTCGACCAGCACTAAATCCGGTGAATTTCCGGCCCGACGGGCTGCGCTGCGTACGGGTACCGTCCGCGGACGTGATGCAGGTCGCAAAATGCGCCTCCGGACCCGCCTGGCGTGGCCTCGTCGCGCCATACTAGGTCCTTCGGACACCCGCAGCTCAAGCAAATACGCCATGGATGGATCCATGCTGAAACTGGCCCTGTACCTGATCGGCGCTGCCTTCGCCGGCATCGCGGTGGGGTACCTGACGGCCTTCTGGGATGCAAAGCGGCGTGCCGACCGGCAGGAGCGGGAAAGCCGCAAGCAGATCGAGGATCTGTCGAGGCAGCGGGACCTCCTCAACCGCCGCTACTCCAAGATTCGCCTGCAGGCCGAAGCACTCCATCACGATACGGCCAAGGCCCGGGTGGAACGTCATACGGCAGTAGCACAGGCAACCAAGCTCGCGCGCATTGTTCAGGCCATGAGGGGCGAGCGTGAAGCCACGAAACGTCGGGTCGGCAAACTGCAGGCCTCGCTCGTGTCCGTGCACAGGCAATCCCAGTCCCTGCAGCGCGAAATCGACCGCGCCAATGCACACTACCTGCAGGAGCTTAGGGAGGCTCGCGAGAAGGAGCGCCACCTCGAGCACGAGGTCAAACTGGCACGGCGCGAGCAGATCGCCTTCCAGGAGCGCGTCGAGAAATCGAGCCTCGAGCATGGCTCCGAAGAAGAGATGGTCGTCGCCGCGCAGCTTCGCCTGGGGCAGATCGAGGTCCTTGAACGCAATCTCGAGAAGCGTGAGCAGGAAATCGAAAAGCTCCGCGAGGAGATCAAGCAACTCAAGCAGGACAAAGCCGACTCCGAGCAGGAGCTGACCAAGCTCGACGAACTCCGCATCAACAACGAGCAGCTCGTGCGCTGCGTCGAGTCCCTCGAGAACCGGCGTGCCCAGCACGAGAGCGAGGCTGAACGCTTCCGCGAAAAGGCCGACCAGTCAGAACAGCTGTCGGACACCCTTCGCGTAAGGCTCAAGGATCTCGAGGCGAGCTTCGCGGAGATCGAGCAGGACCAGCAGCAGGCTATCGACCAGGTGCGCCAGGTCGGCGCGGCGAACGAAGCGCCACAGCCGCAGGCCGCCAACGGCGCTCGCCGCTAGCCTGCGACTCCCGGCCCGGTGTCCGCCGGACGGTTCACAGACGAGATTACTTTTGCGACGCGCGCGAATCGCGCTCGCCAACCGCGGCTGCACGCGCCGACCCAGGGGCAATCGCCCCCGTTTGCAGCCTGCGCGCCACATTTTGTTAAATTCTGTGAACTGGCCGCTGTTCTCAAGGGGAATTCGGCCGACATACTCCCCGTAGCTTGGGCAAACTCGCGGAGGTCGTCATGGGCAATTCGTTGCTGCTGACCTTGCTGTTCCTGGGCAATGTGGCTCTCTTCTGGCTCTGGGCCAGTTATCTCCTGAAAGTCCTGAGAGGCCATTGCCCGCATTGCGGTAAGTAAATCGCCAAATCGACAAGGCGCAACACGCTCCCCGCCGTCGGACGAGGATCCGACGGACCCGGGCGGTTCGCGCCTGCAAAACGACGTCAGGTGTTCGCCGCCGCGAGCGCGCTACGCGCAAATACCGCTGCGACCGGTGTCGTTCTCAGCGACGCCGCTTACGCCACGCTTCCCGGGATCAGGGAAACCTCGCGAACACCTCCGCAATCGCGTCATCGAGGACCTGATCCTGGTTACGGCGGGTACTGTCGGTAACCCGCTTCGTCGCAGCCCCCTCCCAGACAAGCTGGTTACGCTCGCGATCGACAATGTCGATGCCGAGCGTGCCTATCGTGCGCTGCACGACTTCGGTCGTCGACATGCTCGCGCTCCAGCCGCTCCATGTGCCGTAACGGCCGCGACCGTGATGGATGCCTACGCTACTCGACGGACGGGTCTCCAATGTCTCACGCGTTGAAATCACGAAGTTGATCAGCAGGTCCGGGTTGGAATCACTCCGGGTGAAGCCCGCCGCTTCCAACTCACGTATAGCCGAAGCAATGAGTTGCTTGCTCGTGAGCGAACGCAGGGTATAGCGATCGGTGCCGAGCGGCTCGAAGAAACCGAAGGTACGGTATTGCGACCAGTCCGTTGCCGGGTCGCTGTTAGTTATGATCCTCGGGCCGCCGGCACAGCCCGCGAGATACAGGACCAGGAGCGCGAATCCCCAGACTGTCCGATGCTGCCTCTTTCCGCTCATGAGTACACTACTGTTGCTGGAAGTGAACCGCCACTGAGGGTCGAGAGTATCACTGTACCCGGGAGTTCGGAACACGAAGACCCGTCGATAGCGTTTACCGGGAGCGAAAGCTGAGCGGCGCTAGCGCATGCACCACGCCAGGATTCTCGACTCCATGTAGTCATAGAACGGATTGAAGCGCTGACGCGTAAACCAGTTGTCAGGAACCCGCAAGATGCCTCGCTCACCACGCAGCAGGACGTCCCCCAGGTACAGCTGGCTGTCGTTCTCAGGTCTGACCGTGCCGTAAAGCGGGTCGTCCGGGGCAAATGTCAGACCAATATGCGACAGCGACACCACCCCATTGGGCCATGTTGCGTTGAGCGGCGTCTCCTCACCGAACTCTGCCGCGAACGCAGGCTTGCTCACGGAGACGACAGCCTGGCTATCCTCGGATTCGTTCCGCACCAGCGTCACCGCGAACGGCAGTGACGTCGACTCAATAAGACGGCGCGCAAACGGCCCGGGGTCATCGACGATGACCGACGCCCCGACTGCGTATCGGTTCACATCGAACAGCAGGAATTCATTGCCATTGTCAGGCAACCGACCCAGCAGGCGGTCGATGACAGCGTCGTTCGATACTGTGCTGTCGACGGCTGACTTGATGACCAGGATAGGCGGCATCCGCTTGCCACGATTGCCGCGCTCGAGATCCGCCACTCCGCGCGCAACGCGACGCGTCAGCTTGTGGGTCTGCGTCGCACCGTTGGTCGGGAATGCACCGTAGCGAAACGGGTTGAACTCGGGCCGTATTGACGAATACCGAAGCCCGTCCAGCCCCGGCAGGCCGCCGAGGAAATTCGCAAAGCCCGCGAGCGCCGCCGCAGGCGTGACGCCAATCGCAGGGGCAATCAGGATCAGGCTAGCGGCCTGCACGAGGTCGCTATCATTGATCGCATCGACGGCATGGTTGAGTGCCACGGGCGCGCCGTTCGAGAAGCCAACCATGTGGACGGGTCCGCCGTTGACGACATCATCGAGATGGGCCATCGCCAGCCGCGTCGCCGCCGCGAAATCCTGCCAGCGCGCCCGGGTCAGCGCAGTGGCGGCCGTGCCATGCCCCGGCAGCCTGAGATTGACAACCTGAAAGCCGGCGGCGTGCAGGGAGTCGGCGAGCGCCCACAGGCTGTAGGGTGAGTCGGACATACCGTGCAACAGCAAAACGCCACCGCTCGGTTCATCGGCCTCGAGCTCGTACGTACGGTTGTAGTTCTGCGGGAACGTATCCGGATCCGACAGGCTGCCGCGGCTGTAGCGCACCAGCGCATACTCGGGCCCTGTGTCGACCTTTGCATAGACCTCGGCATCGAGCTCGGCAAACGCGCGGTCTTCGATTTCAAGGTAGTCAGCGAAGGATGCTGCCTCGTCGCCGGCGCGGAAATCCTTGCCCAGGTTCGCGGTGTGCCAGGGCTTAAGCGACCCGCTCGCACAGCCCGTGAGCGCGAGGCTCGCTGCGAAGAGCCAAAGCCCTGCCCTAGCGACCACGCGTCAGCACCCAGTAGGCCGTCTTCTCGGGTGTCACGACCCGATGAATTCGCCGGCCTTCGGGCGTCCTCTCTGTGGTCAGCCGCAGAAACAGATCGTCAAAGAACTCAGGAGACTCCACATAGAAATTGTGGAAGTTCCTCGTGCGATTGACGGGTGTTACGTCGACCAGCGTTATGAGGTCATCGCCAGGCGCAACGAGCCGGGCCAGCGCCACCGCTTCATCGAGCTGATCCGGGTCTACCGTACTCTCGCCGGCGCGCGCCTCGCCGGATATCAGCCTGCTGACGATTAAGGCGCGGTCATTCGACGCCACGTACACGGTCAGCTCGTCAGCGAGCGCCACGATCTCGTCGCGGAACTGTTCGTTGAAGCGTGCTCGACTGACATCAGGCGCCGTGAGAAACACCTGGCTGAACTCCAGATCAGGATCCCGGAACTCGCTGTCCTTGTACAGGAGACTGAACGCGTCGACGACCACCTGCGCACCGAGGCTGTTGCCGAGGATGGACACCTGCCTCGGCTTTACCTCGTTCACAATGATCTTGAGTGCCTTCGCCAGCTCAGCCGCAGAGGCCGTCGCCACCTGGCGCGCCTCGCGATAACCACTTAGCAGCCCCCGCTGATCCGCCGGCCAGTCGAACACCATGACAGGCGTATTCGCGTCGAGTACCGAGGAAAAGAAAGCGGTACGCCGCAACGCCAGGGGAAATCGCTCGCGGAAGCCGTGCACCATGATGAACAATGACCTGTTCGGCGACGCGTCGACGTAGGTCTTCAGCCCCTCGACGAACTCTGCCTGCTGTTGCTCTCGAATCTCATCGAGAATGATCATCTCGGTTTGCAGATTATCCGCCCAGCTCAAGTCGAGGCCGAGACCCAGCATGGGCGACAGGCGGATGTCGTAGGAGCCAAAATAGAGATTCTCGTCGCGCTCGTCGGTCACGCGATCCTCGATCGACTCTTCGCCATCCTCGAGACGACGATTAGTGACGTAGAAATAGCGGTACTGCCCTTCCTCGAGCTGCACGACCGTCATGCGGCGAAACAGGAAAGCCTCCGCCTGGCGAATTGCGGCGCTCGGCGACAGAAGTATCACGTAGGTCAGCCAGCCAAGCAGAAGGACGCCCACCGCAGCAAGCAATAGAAGAATACGCCGACGCTTCGGCGTCTTTTTTGTGCTCATGTGGCTCTCCCCCACCGGCTATGACACTCCGACTTCTCTTCCGCCTCCCGTCAATCATTCCGTAGTCATCGCGTAACTTCAATGCAGGGCTTCGCGAGGCGAGGCAGTTGACGTCGCCCCGCCATGGACCTCGCGCGCGCTCGCAGGGATACTGGCCTTCGTGAATGTGAGACCAGCGCATATTGCGGTCCTGGCCCTTGCTGTTGCGGCGAATAATGCTTCAGCGCAGGAAGCCGCAACCTTTGAGCCGACGATCCACTGGGCGTACGCATCATTCTTCGGCACCGGCTGGTACAGGATCACCGATGAGCAGAGCGGCTTCATCGTTCGCGCACCGTTTCGCTGGACGAAAGGCGAAGCCGGCATAGACGAAGACGGTAGACGCCACATTGCGTACCGGCTGCGTCTGCCGTTCACGCTGGGTGTCTCGCGCCTCGACTTCGGTGACATTCCCGACGTCATTGATCTCGACAACCTCGCGACGGTCAGCGCGAACGTCAGTGTCGATGCCGATATTCCCCTGACCCGCCGCATCCACATTCGGCCGGTCGCCGAGGTCGGCTACAGCTCGGTGATCGGCGACAAGGACGAGGCCTGGACCTACCGCGCCGAGCTCAAGTCCCGTACCGCCTTTGCCATCGGCAAGCTGGACTGGAACGTCCTGCTCGATGTCGGAATCGTTGGCTACGAGCCCAATCGTGGTCGTGCCGACGACTTCGAATTCGCCAAGGCCGCGTTCGAATTCGGATATCCCGTCGACTGGTTGCGCGCGGGCGGCGGCCAGACAATGCTGTACTGGAGCCTCGGCTATACCGCCTTCCTCGACGAGATCGAAGTGCAACGGAGCCTCACCGAGGTCGACACGACCGCCAGCGTCTGGCAAGCCGGCATAGCCGTCGGCAAGCGTGACGAGCCGCTCAGGCTCTGGCGCTTCAAATTCGACCGACTCGGACTTGCCTACAACTACAGTACGACCGGCGGTCTTAGGGGCATCAAGTTCATCTTCCGGTCTTTGTACGATCTCTAGCTGACGGGTCAATGAGCAACGAACGCTGCCGCATCCAGGAAGGCGTCGGTGTTGGCACCGGCGCTGGCAGTTAGTGGCAAGGCGTCATCGGAAGTGATTTGCCGCCCGCAACGAGCTGGTGCGCTAATGTCGCCACGACCTCCTGCATTGATTCGTTCCTCGCGAATACGTTGGACTGCGACGCATAGCCTGTTCGTCCGCCCAGGATCTCGTCAACGAGTCCGAGTCCCTCGGCCTCCCCGATCTGAGCTGCCACGGGCTTGCAAAGCGCCACCAGGTCGGCAACGAGGTCTCGTAGGGGCCGGGTGTGGCCCTCGCTGTCACAGATGTAGTCGGCGTCGAGACCGCTCTGGCCTGCGCGGAAGTGGTTCTCGTGCGCAACCCAACGCGGCAGCGCATCCGGAAGTACGCGGCGCAGTTCGGCGTCCGTGGTGCGCATGATCATGACGACCATTACTCGGGCAAAGGCAACCAGCGCGTTGAGGGCCCGGATATCAGGCGCCGCATCCATCACGCGGATTTCGAGCGTGCCGAAATCAGGGTGCGGCCGGACATCCCAGTGAATGCTCTTGAAGTTCTTGATCGTGCCCGACCGCAGTGCCGCACTGTAAAAGCGTTCGAAGTCTGCCCAGGACGCGAACGCGAGGGGCAGCCCGTAGGTCGGCGCTGCCGAGAGAATCCGGTGCCTATACGCGACATACCCTGTATCGTGCCCGCGCCAGAACGGCGAGTTGGCCGATAGCGCTACGAACGCCGGCAGCGCGGGAATCAGTCGGGCCATGACCCGCATTGCGTCGTCCCCTGACGGCATGCCAATGTGTACATGCGTGCTGAACGTGATCTGCGTCTGGGCGAGGATACCCCGCGTCTCGACCAGGTTTTCGTAGCGCGGCATCGGCGTGATCAGCGCGAGTCGTTTGGAGAACGGGTGCGTGCCGGCGCCGCAGGCCATCATGCCAAGCTCGTCACAGCGCCGCACGACCCGATTGAGAGTGTCGCCGATTTCCGTGATTACCTGATTGCTGTCGACGCACACCGGCGTCGTCAGTTCGACACAGGATTGCACGAACTCCGGCTTGACGAACTGACCACCCGGGTACAGCTCCATGAGCGGCATGATGCCCGGCCTGAGATCGAGAGACGCGGCATCGAGTAGCTGAAGCTCCCACTCGACGCCAACCGTCGGCGATTCGCAGCCCTCGAACTCGAGCACCCGACTCACTCGACGCTCGCGTGCGCCGTACGCGCCACCTGGTCATAGAAACGCGCGCCGATAGCAAGCACCTTTTCGTCCACGTCGAACGCCGGGCTGTGCAACGCAACCGGCTCCCAATCGAGCGCGCGGGCGCCGAGACGAACAAACGCGCCCGGTACCTCGTCGAGGTAGTAAGAAAAATCCTCCGAGCCCATGCTCGGGTACTCGGCACCAACGACATCCTCGACGCCAACAACCTGCCTCGCAGCGTTTCGCGCGATTGCCGCCGCGGCCGGGTCATTCACAACCGGTGGGTAGCCAGCAGTGAAGTCGATGCTGATGGACGCGTTGTGCAGCTCAGCGGCGGCGCTGACCATTCGCTCCATGCCGTTCAGTATGTGACCACGCACGTCAGGTTTTGACGTACGGATCGACCCGTGGAGCTCGGCCTCCTCGGCAATGACATTGGGCGCCGAGCCGGCACGCACCTGGCCAATCGTAACGACGGCAGGGTGAAACGGGTTGGTCTCCCTCGATACCAGCGTCTGCAAGGCCGTGATCAGGAAGCCGCTAATGACAATTGCGTCAACCGCCTCGTGCGGCCGCGCCCCGTGGCCACCCTGACCGCGAATGCGGATTGAAAACTTGTCGGACTGCGCCGTCACGTTGCCGTCGCGGACCATGATTTGCCCCGTGTGGTACTCGTGCGTGACATGCCCGGCGAAAATCATGGCGACGTTGTCGAGCGCGCCATCGGCGATTGCGGTTCTGGCGCCGCCGCCCCGCTCCTCGGCAGGCTGGAAGACGAGCCGAACCGGACCTGGCGGCGGTTGCCTGCAGAGCAGCTCGGCACCGCCAACAAGCATCGCCATGTGCGCGGCGTGGCCGCAGGCGTGCATCCTGCCCGGGTTCAGCGACGCATACGCAGTCCCTGTAGTTTCGTCGACCGGCAGCGCGTCCATCTCCGCACGCAGCCCAACTCCCGCCCGGCCAGGGTCCTGGCCGGGTATATGACCAATCACGGCGTGGCCAACCCCGGCATAGTCGTAATCGACACCCAAGCGCTTGAGTTCCGCAATAATGCGCTGCGCAGTCTCGGCCTCCTCAAAGGCTAGCTCCGGATGCTGATGAAGCCAGCGCCGGAGCGCAACCATCCGGGCAAACAGAGCTTCGTCGATGCCCGGTGCAGCAGCCAGACCCGTGTTGTAATCGACCGTATTCATCGCTCGCCACACTATTTGACCCTGGTTTACTGATATCGGGACATTCGGCGGCAATCACGAGATAGTAGAAACCCTGATGGGCTGTCGATCCGATTGCTTGCGAGACGCACGATGTCCGCCGAAGCCGCTCGCTGCGGTCGATACGAATTGCGCGAGCCTGGGTTAGGACGTAGATCACCGTTATGGGTCTCGTTTCTGAACTGAGCCGCCGCAACGTCTTGCGCATGGCGGCGCTGTACATCGTGGCTGCCTGGGTGATCATGCAGGTGGCCGAAGTGCTGATCACGCTCGCCACGCTGCCGGACTGGGCCGGGCACGCGGTGCTGGCGGTGCTGGCCGTTGGCTTCCCGGTGGCCCTGCTCCTGTCATGGTTCTACGAGCTTACCCCTGCCGGAATAAGCCGCGACACGGTTCCCGGGTCGAGCGACGAGGACACCTCAAACGTTGGGCGACGGGCTGACTTCATCGTCATTGCGCTGCTCTCGGCCGCCGTACTGCTGCTGGCCTGGTACAACTGGTGGCCGGCTTCGCCGCCGGAGAGTACGGTCACCACCTTCCCGGACGTCGAATCGGTAGCCGTGCTGCCACTGACGAGTCTCTCCGACGATCCCGCGCAGAAGTTCTTCGTCGAAGGCATGCAGGACGCACTCATTACCCGCCTTTCGAGAACCACCGACCTTCGCGTCATCTCGAAGACCTCGACGCTGCGCTTTGAAGGGACTGACAAGCCCATGCCCGAGATCGCCCGCGAACTCGGCGTTGACGCCCTTGTCGAGGGCTCCGTCCTGCGAGTCAACGGTCGAGTGCGCATCACCACGACGCTGATTCACGGCACCAGCGATGAGCACCTATGGGCCAACAGCTACGAACGCAGCGCTGATCAGGTGCTGCCGCTCATCAACGAGATCTCGATGGCCGTGGCTCACCAGGTCGAGGCAGCGGTTGACCCGCCCGACGCCAACTCGGAACCCGGACCACGGCCCACGAGCCGATCGGTCCACGAACTCATTCTCAAGGGCCGCCACTACTTCGACCGCTTCCAGCCGGAGAGGAGCCTCGAGCTGTACCAGCAGGCTGCCGAACTCGATCCCGGCTTTGCCCCGGCCTACGAGGGTATCGCCGGGTCCTACATGCTCATGGAGATCTTTCACTGGCGGCCCGACTCCGACCATGTGCCGCTCGCGCGCGAAGCCGCTTTCAAGGCGATCGCACTCGATGGCAATGCCGCCGGCGCCTACGCAACCCTTGGCGGAATACAGCTCTACGTCGACTGGGACTGGGAATCGGCAAAGGTAAACCTCGAGAAAGCGCTGCAGCTGACGCCGAACGACTCGCGCACGCGGCATGCCTATGCCGACTACCTGATGGTCATGGGCGATGTCGACGCCAGTCTTGAAGAGGTCGAGATCGGCCTGCTCTACGACCCGTTGTCGCCCATGGCTGAGCTGGTCGTTGGATACCACCGTCTGTTCGCACGCCGCTTCGACGACATTATTGAAGAAGCGAGGGAAAAGACGGCGAGTGATCCGAGCTCCAGGCTGGAACTGCCGTACTATCGTGAGGCCTTGCTGCAAAACCGCCTCTACGACGAAGCATGGGCCGCATACCAGGCTACCTGGGGTAAGGACGAGGAGCTATTGCGTGCGATGAAAGACGGCCATGACGCTGGCGGTCTGCCGGGCGCCCTGCTTGCGCTCGCGAACGCACTATCTGAGCGGGATTTTGCGGGCTATGTGGCGCTCGCGCGCTTGTATGCTTTCGCCGGTGAGACAGATCTCGCGATCCAGGCGCTCGACAAGGCGCTCGAGCGCCGACAACCACAGATTCTCCACATCAACGCCATGCCCGCGTTCGATGGTCTGCGCCGAGACGCACGATTCCAGGACATACTCCGTCGGATCGGCTTTCCCGATGCCGCGCCCCGCTTGTAGCAGGCAATGGGACTGCTGAAGAGCACCTCTCTCGAGCCGTCCACACCGACCAACACGCGCACGAGCTAGAACACGTAATCCCCCACGAGCTCGAGCAAATAGTCCGACCACCGCTCCGGGAAGGGCTCGGTCAGTTCGACCGAACGCTCGAAGTCGACCTCGAACAAGGACGCTTTCAGCTCGCGCACGGCTCCCGGCTCCGTCGTCGCAATGTTGAGTTCCTTGTTGAGTTTCAGGCTCCAGCGATCAAGGTTGGCCGAGCCGAGGCACGCCCAGCCATCGAATATCGCCGCCTTGACGTGCGACATACCGGGATAGATGAACACGCGCACCCCGTGCTCGAGCAAGGCATTGGCGGCGAGGGCATTGTTCTTCGTTATCGGCCCCCGGTCGGTTACCAGCGGCATGATCACGCGCACGTCGACCCCTCGCAGTCGCGCCTGCGCGAGTTCATAGAGCATCGCATCGTCGGTGAAGTAGGCGTTCTGGACGTAGATGTACCTGCGGGCTCGTCTGGCGGCCTCGCGCTGGGCCGTGAATATTTCGGGACGATCGAAACGTGTGAACAGCAGACGCAGGGGCTCACCAACGTCCTCGGCATGCCGCGGCTTTGGGCCGATGCGCCGAAAGAAGTAGCCGACGTCCCCGAAGAGGCCCGCATGCGCCCAGGCCTTCTCAAACTCGAACTGCACGAGATCGGCTACGGGGCCCTCGATCTCGACCATCATGTCGTGCCAGTCGTAGCGATACTCGCGCGCTATGTTCATCCCGCCGGTAAACGCGAGCTTCTTGTCGACTATTATCGTCTTGACGTGGTCACCGGTTAGCCACGGGTTCGCGGCCATGCGCACCTCGATATCGCTACCGTCCTCGAGGTAGGCCTTGATAGACGAGGGCCCCACGTGGCCTTCGGGCAGGCTGCCCTGCTCTTCCATCGTCGACACGATAGTGCCGAGACCATCGAGCAGGACCTTGACGTCGATGCCTTCTCGAGACCGTCGCTTGAGTATGTCGGCGATCCTCAGCGCATAGTCATCGTTGTCGAAAATGTACATACGCAGGCTGATCGACTGTTCGGCGCGGGAGATGACATCGATAAACCGCGTGAAGAAATCCTCGCCGTCGATCAGGAAACGTACCGTGCCCCGGGTACGCTTCTTCCCGGTCAACCGGTCGAGTTCTGCCTCCCAGTCATCGAGGTCCATGCCGGGTCCGTCGTTGAGCGGCGGAATAGAGGCAGGGTCGACAGGTCCGGTCGGCTGTATGCGCAGTGTCTCACTAACGGTGTCGGACGCCATGAACAGGAGCCTGAGCGCAGACGACACGGGTCGGCTGATCATCTTCAGCGAGTGACTGGTGACGACATGGCTGGCGGTCAGCGCCGCGGCGTCGGTGGAGCCGGCCGCAACGTAATCTCGCGATGCCCTGCCGAGCCTTACGAAGGCTGCAATAGGCGAACCGCGATCGACGAAGAGAAACGGCAGCGAGTAGGCGCCCGTGTCTCCCGTATTCATGAGAATGAGTTTCTCCTCGACGCCCATTTCCCCGAGGAAGCGCTCCAGTATCGGGCGCCCGCGCGCCACGACATCCTCGAATGTGTAGCGCGCCGCTATGCCGTACTCGCCAGGCTTCTCGTCGATGATCGAGACGCGAAAACGGCCGCTCTCGTCGAAGTGAAGAAAGTAATCGTCAACGCCGAAGTGGACGACGATTCCCTCGCCTGTGCCGACAGGGATCAGGCTCTCGAATAGTCGGTTGCGCACGGCTTGCCAGTCATCCACGCCGAGTACGCGAGCGGATACACCGTCGCCCCAATCGACGGCCTGCCCGGCCGGACGCCAATACTCGAGCGGCACAAGCACGGGACCTTGTTCGCTCGCGTCGATGGCGTCGCCTGTGGCGGGTTCGGCCAGTCTGCCGCCGCCCACGTAGCGTTCGCTGCCCTGGCGAAAAACGATTCGGAAGCCTTCACGGTCGAGCTGACCCTGCTCTGCAATGAGCGCCTCGAGCTCTGCCTCGTCGGCGAAGCGCGCGGTGAGGGTGGGATAGGTTTCGGCGGGCTGGCTGGCGCAGCCAGCGGTCACTATCGATACGGCAAAGCAGACCAACAGGACGGAAGCAGCACGCCGCAGCCCCTTCCGTGTCTCGGACGCGAGACCGCGACTCAGACTGATGTCGACCAACTTTCGAAACCTCGGGCGGCCCGATGCAGCGAGCTACGCAGCATTGGCAACGCACCGTCTACCGAACTCACTGGTCTAGCTTACCGCATGTTCGACGGTGGCCCACACGGCCACGACCCCTGGCTACTTGCGGACTGCTCACTAGACATCACGCTCAGGCGCGAGACGGCAGCGCTACCCGGAAGAACAGCGTGTAGAGAACCGGCACGACCAGCAGCGTGAGCGCCGTCGCGAACGCGAGGCCGAAGATGATCGTAATGGCCATCGGCAGGAACATAGCGGTACCGCCCCATAGAAGCGGCGTCATGCCGAGCACGGTCGTCGCCGTCGTCAGCAGGATCGGCCGCAGGCGTTGCTGCGCTGCGAAGAACACCGCGTCCGACTCCGAGCGGCCGAATTCCTTGATCTCGATAGCAATGCGATCGAGCAGCACGATCGCGTTGTTGATGATGATGCCTGACAGCGAGATCAGCCCGAGGATCGTGAAGAACCCGAAGGTCGAATTAGCGACCAGCAAACCGAAGGTCACGCCAATCAGGCCGAGCGGGATCGTCGTCAGGATGATTATCGGTCGTCGTATCGAGTTGAATTGCGCAACCAGCAGCAAGAGGATCAGCATCGCCGCCGTCGGCAGCTCCGCGGCAATCGAGGCGTTCGCATCGCCCGACTCCTCGGTCTCGCCGCCTATCGCGTAGCCGTGGCCGTAAGGCCAGCGCCCTGCGGCCTCATCCAGCCACGGACGTAGTTCTGCCACCACTTCAGCCGCCGTAGCACTCGGGAACAACTGGACGTTGAGTGACAGCGTACGTTCGCGATCACGCCGCTGAATCATGCCCGGCTCGAAGTCCAGCACCGCGTCGGCGACCTGCTTGAGCGGCACGTTCTCGCCGGTACTCTGGGAGAACACCGTGAGACCTTCGAGCTTGCTGATATCCTGGCGGTACGCGGCAGTAGTCCTGAGGGTCACCGGGATGATCTCATCGCCCTCCCGGTACTGGGTCAGGTCGATGCCGGTCAGGCTCGCCTGCAACGACACGGCGACGTCCTCACTGGTTACCCCTGCCCTCCTCGCCAGCTCCTGGTTGACGCGAATCCTGAGTTTCTTCGTCTGCAGGCCCCAGGAGTTCCTGACGTCCGACACACCGGGCAGCCCGTAGAGGTAGTCCGTGACCTCGTCGGCCATCCGGTACAGCGTGTCGAAGTCGAATCCCGACAATCGCACGATGATCGGGTAGTCGACGGGCGGACCGTTCTCGAGGCGTTTCACCTGCGCCGCAAGATCCGGATGGTTTTCGCGAACGAACTGCTCGATGCCCGCCATGACGTCCTCGACCTTGTTGCCCTCGAAGGTATTCGCAATCAGGAAGGTATTCGCCGGATTCGGGTTCGGTGGGTTGAGGCTCAGCATGAATCGCGGCCCCCCGTCGCCGATGAACGTGAGCCAGTTGCGAACCAGCGCGTCATCGGCCGCGAAAAACTCACCGTCGACGTAGCTGTCGACGGTGTCGAGAATCGCCTGGCTGGTCTCGATCGAGGTACCGAGCGGCATCTCGAGCTTCGCCGTGAAGATCGGATCTTCCGACGGCGCGATGAACTCCTGGCGCACGAGGCCCATGCCGTAGATCGCGAGCACGAACAGCGCAACGATCAGTGCGAGGAACTTGTAGGGGTTGTACACTGCCGCGCCGAGCAGACCGCGGTAGATCCCGTACCAGCGTCCCTCGAAGGCCTCCTCGCGCGAGTCCTGCACCTTGTCGACGCGCAGCGCGACCGTCGTCAGCATCGGGATGAACGTCATTGCGATCACCCAGGACAGCAGCAGGGTAATGGCAACGACGTAGAAGATATCCGACGTGTACTCACCGACCGCCGACTTGGCCATGGCAATCGGCATGAACGCAAACGCGGTCGTAAGCGACGAAATCAACAGCGGCGCGCCGAGTTCCTTGCCTGACTCAACCGCTGCATCGACCACCCCCGTGCCCTGCTCCCGCTTCACGAGGATCGACTCGGTCATGACGATCGCGTTGTCGACGAGCAGACCAAGCGAGATGATCAACGCCGTCAGCGAAATCTGGTTGATCGTAATATCGAATACCTGCATTGCGAAGAAGGTCGCAACGATCGTCGTAGGAATCAGCGCCCCTACCACGAGCCCCGTCCGGATGCCCAAAAAGCCGATCATGACCACAATGACGATCGCGATGGCCTGCATCAGGTTGTTCGTGAAGTTGTTGACGTTCGCGCGAACGAGATCGGCCTGAAACCAGACCTTTTCGATATTGACACCCCAGGGGTAGCGCGCCACGAGCTCCGGCATGATCTCGTTGAGGCGATCGCCGAGCTTCAGGATATCGCCGCCCTCACGCATCGAGATCGCGAGCGCGAGCGCGGGCTCGCCGTTGACGCGCGCGACGCTGCGCGGCGGGTCCTTGTAACCGCGGTAGATGTCAGCAATGTCTTCGAGATAGACGAGCGCGCCGCCCGGCAGCTGGATGACGCTGCGGCGCAGGTCGGCCAGCGACTCGTAGTTGCCGGTCGGCTCCAGCGTAATGCGCTCGCGGCCGCTGATAACGTCGCCGCCCGACGAGACGATATTGGCCGACGCCAGCGTCGCTGCGAGCTGCTGCGGCGACAGACCAAACTCGGAGAGGCGCGCATTGTTGTACTCGACGAAGATGACTTCCTGCTGCGCGCCGTGGATCTCCACCTTCGCAATATCAGGCTCCTTCAGGAGTACGTCCCGGAGCTCGTCCGCTACCTCCTTGAGCTCGGCGTAGCTGAAGCCGTCTCCGGTCAGGGTGTAAACGCTGCCGAAGACGTCGCCAAACTCGTCGTTGACCACGGGTACGGTCGCGCCCTGTGGCAGATCATCGACGACGGTTTCAACCTTGCGGCGGAGATCGTCGAAGATCGGCCGCATGATGCGGTAGCTTTCCTTGAAGTTGACGTAAATGATCGAGATGCCGGTGCGCGACTCGCTCGTGATGTTGTCGACCTCCGGCATCTCCTGAGCCTTCTTCTCGATCTTGTCCGTCACGAGCTCTTCGACGCGCTGCGGACTGGCGCCAGGGAAGCGCGTCGTAATGACGGCGGTACGGATCGTGAAGCCCGGGTCCTGCGCCTTCGGGATGCCCTGGTAGGCGAACACACCCGCCAGCACAGCAAGGACGATGACCGTCAGCGTAATGCGATTCCGCTCGATTGCGGTGCGTGTCAGCGCCATGTGACGCTACATCCTCTGCTGGATCAGCACGCGTTGCCCGGGGCGAATGACCGATACGCCGGCAATGATGACGTTGTCGCCCGGCGCGAGGCCATCAACAACCTCGATGCCGTCCTCGGTCATCTCGCCGAGCTCGATAGAACGGCGCGCGACCAGCGCTTCGCCCTCTACCTCGGACGCATCGGCGATGTAGACGTAGACACCGTCCGGATCGTTGATGATCGCCGAGAGCGGCAGAACATAACTCTCCTCGAGCGTCGAGCTACTGAAGCGGAAGGTAACGTCTGCGGCGAGGCCCGAGCGCAGCGCCGGATCGTCCTCGTTGACGCGGACGACAACCGGGAATACGGCCGCGCTGCCCGCCGTCGATATCTCGGTGACCTCGCCCGTGAACCGTCGGCCGTTGATTGCACCGAAACTGATCGTCGCCGGTGTTGCCCGGTCGACGAACGCAATCAGGCTCTCGGGCACACCGAGCTGCACCTCGAAACTCGTGCCGCAACTGACCATGCCGATGGTTTGGCCTGCCGACACGTTCTCGTTTACCTCAACGTCGACCGAGGCCATCGAGCAGTCTTCGCCCGCCGTCAGGCGCGTGTAAGAGACGTTGAGCCGCGCGATCTCCAGCGCCTTGGTTGCGGCGCGCACCTGCGCCGCGGCGGCCTCCGCGGCCGCGCGTGCCGCGTCGAGCTCGTTGAGCGACGCGTTGTCGTTTGCGTACAGGCCCTTGGTGCGCTCATAGGTGGCCTGGGCATTGCGTTCGCCGGCCTGGGCCTCCACGAGGCTCGCCTGGGCCTGTTCGACCTGCAGCGCGAAGCTGTCCGAATCGAGCCTTGCAATCAGTTCGCCTGCCTGGAGGCGCTGGCCGATCTGGACGGGCAGCTCCGTCACGGTACCGGCAACCTTGAAGCTGAGTCGGGATTCGCGCGTCGACTTGAGCGTGCCGCTGAACGTGCGATTGCGGCCCGCAGCGTTGTCGGACACGGTCAGGTAGCGTACGGGTCGCAAGAGCTCACGCTCCTCCACCGGGGCGGTGTCACAGCCCGCAAGCAGCGTGGCCGCGGCCAAGAGGCCAGGGACAAGGATCTGGCGCAGTGAATCGCCGCCTCTATGAATCATCGTGTGCCTCTCCGGAAGTTCTCGCGCAGGTCGTTCGCAATTGCCTCTTGCTCGTCGGCAGGAAGCAGGAAGTCGTAACCCCCAGCCGCGCGCTGCAAGGCCATGATCGTCGTCAGGAACCGATACAGCGAGTCTACTGCCGCCGCGTCCGCGGTCAGGCTTGCATCCTGTGCATCGAGGAGCTGGATGATGCTCACGGTGCCTCGTGCATAGGCGTCCGCAACGAGGTCATAGTTGCGACGAGACGCCTCGGCGGCGTTGCGGGTCAGTTCGATGCGCTGGTAATCCGCCTGGGCCGCGTGCAGCTGGATGCGTATACCCTCCTCGACCTTCTGCGCAGCCGATACGCGCAGCGCCACGAGCTGCGATCGCTCGAGAGTCGCGCGCGACACGTCGGCGCGACGGGCACCGCCGGTGAACAGCGGCACGGTAGCCTGCAGCGCGACGTTCCAGTCATTGAGATCCTGACCCGCTGCCGGCCCGGCGCCGGTCCCGGTCTGGCCGAGGTTGCTCGTGTACTGCCCGCCCACCGTGAATTTCGGCAGCCAGTTCTCCCGCTTCAGGCTCGTGAGCTCGCGCTCCTTGGCCAGCAACTGCGCTTCGACCTGGGCAACCTCCGGCGAGCGAATAACGCCGCGGGCGACAATCAGCTCGGAGAACACCCGGTAGTCAGCCGGACGCGCGATCAGCGTATCGAACTCGCGCTGGGTGAGGACAAACGGATCGCTGACCGTTGCCGCCTTGAGCGGCAGGCGACGTTCCTGCGGCAGGTTCAGCAGGCGATTCAGCTGGTTCCAGGACTGGTCGACGATGGCACGCGCGTCCACGACCTGGATCTGGGCGCGGGCCTGCTCGGCTTCCCAGCGATAAATATCCGCGCTTGACGACATGCCGAGCTCAACGCGGTTCTTGGCGAGCTCGAGGTTTCTGCGCGTAACGGCAAGGTTGTCTTCCACGACCTGGAGCTGTGCCGTGGCGTTGAGCACGCGGTAATAGGCCGAGGTCGCCAGCTGGACGATGTCGAGGCGCAGTTCGGCAAGGGCGGCTTCTCGTGACGCCTGCAGCTGCCGCTGGATCGTGACATTGGCCGCGAGCGGATCGGCGTAGATGACCTGCTGTAAACCAAGGGCGGCATCAGTAGAGCGTTCGGCGGCGAAACCTGCCTCGACAAACGGTGACTCATTGCGGAGCAACGAACTCGCCGATGCGTCGAGCTGCGGCAGCAGCCCCGCTTTGGCCGTCGCGATGTCCTCGGCGCCTGCCGCCGTTCCGAAGGTCTGGGACACGAGGTCCTGGTTCTGCTGAATCGCTCGCTCGGCGATCTCGACCAGGCCGTACTCGTCACCCGCCACGGCCGGCTGCTCGTTCAGCAGCGTGGCAACGGAAAGGATATTGAAGCTCGGCGAAATCCCGAGTCGACGGGCCGTCGCCATGTTGATCGTGTACTGCTTGCGCCCGGTTGCGCGCACCGGCTGGTCCTCGGCCCGGCCGCCCAGCATCACCGCCTGCATGTTGAGCGCATTGAGCCGCGCCTGACGACCGATATCCCGGCTCTCCGAGCTCGTCATCAGGAGTCCTGCCTCGACGTCCTGGGTGCCAACGAAGCTGTAGCTCGCGAGACCGCGATCGTTGATCGCCTCAACAAGGGCGACAAAGTCCCCATCCGGCATGCGTGGCAGCCCGGAAACGAAGACACCGTCGGTACCCTCGGGCACATCGTCGACCAGCGCATGGTCGGTACCGTCATGGCGAATCTCGATCAGCTCGATGCCACGCGCTTCGGTCACGGACAGCGCCGAGAGGCGAAGCTGAGGAATCGACTCCGAGAGCTCCTCGTCGATGAACAGTGCAATTCGATCGACGTCGACCAACTCGCCAATGGCATCGAGATCGGCGCCGAAATCCGCGTAGACAATCAGGTAGCTCAGGTTCGGGATACCGGACCTGCCCTCGGCAGGCGGCTTCGACAGCAGGCCCGGGTCGAGGATCAGCGGCAGGAACGTTGGCTTCGGGTAGTCCTTACGCTGCGTACCGATCTGGCTCGAGATGAACCCGGCCACGAGAACGAGGTCGATCTCGGGATCGGCATAGGCAACGTCGAAGGCCGCCTGGATGCTCTCGGCGGTCCAGTTGGCCGGAAAGTTCTCGAGGCGGACGTCGAACTCGTTCTGCGTCAGAGCCAGCAGTTCTTCAGTGTAGGCGCGCCGCGTATCGGCGAGGCGATCGTCCGGGCCGTCGGAGATAATCGCAACGTCGAATCGCTCCGCCGCCTGTACAACGAATGCGCAAGAGCAGAGCACGATCGCGGATACGGTGGTCAATAACTCGGTTGATCGAGTTCGGTCACGCAAGGCGAGGCTCCCGGCCACAATCAGGTGGCCGATAGTAGCAATCGTGGTCGTGCGGTTCATAGTTTTTGGGGGCGCCGTTCGTGAAGCGCCAAAGACGACTGTGTCCCGTTACGCTTTATCCACTTTCCAGTAAAATAGCGGGTCTGCCCCTCGGGCCCATGGCATTAATTCGATGTCGACAGAGAGCACCCCGTTGCAAGACTCACGCCGCCGTTTTCTGAAACACAGCATCTACGCTATGGGCGCTGGCGCACTGGCAACGGCGCTGCCCTTGCCAGCATGGACCCGGTCCGCGATTGGCGCCCCTTCCCGGTACCTCGACGCGTGGGACCTGACCATCGGCAGGACCCCGATCGTATTCGGCGACAGGCGCGGCTCTGCTACCGGCGTCAACGGCACCGTGCCGGGGCCGTTGATTCGTCTGCGCGAAGGTCAGCGCGTCGTGCTGAACGTCAAGAACCAGCTCGAAGAGAGCTCCTCGATTCACTGGCACGGCATGCTCCTCCCCAGCAACATGGACGGCGTGCCCGGCCTGAGCTTCGATGGCATTGCGCCGGGAGAGTCCTTCCGATACGAGTTCGATGTAAGGCAGAACGGGACTTACTGGTATCACAGCCACTCGGGCCTGCAAGAGCAGACCGGCGTTTACGGGCCACTCGTGATCGATCCGGCCGACGATGACCCGGTCGCCTTTGACCGTGAGTTCGTGATCCTGCTCTCTGACTGGACCTTCGAGGATCCGCACCGTCTGCTCGCCAACCTGAAGATGGCGGACGACTACTACAACCTCAACCGCGCGGCCGGTCGATCCTACTTTGACGGCTGGGCAGAGATGCGCATGGCCCGGAATGACATTGCGGACGTCTCCGCGGCCACCTATACCTACCTCATGAATGGCCGTGATGCGGCCGGTAACTGGACAGGACGCTTCCGGCCGGGCGAGCGCATTCGCTTGCGCTTCATCAACGGCTCGGCAATGAGTTTCTTCAACGTTCGCATTCCCGGCGTCACGATGACTGTCGTCCAGGCCGACGGCCAGGACGTCGAGCCTGTCGACGTCGACGAGTTCCAGGTTGGCGTTGCGGAGACGTATGACGTCGTCGTAACGCCTGACGACGGCGCCTGGACGATCATGGCCGAATCGATGGATCGCAGCGGCTACGTTCGCGGAACGCTCACGTCCGGAGCGGGCCTTTCGGCGCCCGTGCCCGAGCTGCGCGATCCGCCGCTGCTGACGATGGCGGACATGGGCATGGATCACGGCGCCATGAACGATCACGCAATGAACCACGAGGATATGGGCAGCCATGCTGGTCATCACGGCAGGCACACAGACCCGCCCGCTGCCCGGCACGACCATCGTCGCGGACCCGGCGTCGCCAATATCGTCGAGACGCCGCTGAGCCGACTGGATCATCCGGGTATTGGTCTCGAGACTGTCCCGCATAGAGCGCTGCGCTATGCCGACCTTCGAAGCCGCGAACCCAACACTGACGCCCGCGAGCCCGGACGAACGCTGGAGTTGCACCTGACGGGTAACATGCACCGGTATATGTGGTCGTTCGATGGCATCAAGTACTCCGAGGTCAAGGGCCCGATCGAGTTCGAGTACGGTGAGCGCCTGCGCCTGGTGCTGGTCAACGATACGATGATGTCGCACCCGATCCACCTGCACGGCATGTTCTTCGAACTGGTCAACGAAAGCGGCGAGCACAATCCCCGCAAGCACACGGTCAACGTGAAGCCCGCCGAGCGACTGGCCATAGACATTACGGCCAACGAGCCCGGTCTGTGGGCATTTCATTGTCACCTGCTCTACCACATGAAAGCCGGGATGATGCGCGCGGTACGCGTGAGCGGGCCTGCCTCGAGCGCGTGAACCGTTTCGCCATTGCAGCGCTGGCGCTGGCCACGACGGCCTCAGCCGGCGCTGAGGACCTTTACGGCTTCACGCAGGGGGAACGACTCGAGTACCGGTTCGAATCCGAGGTCCTGCTCTGGGACCTGCAGGGTCGCTATGGCGGGGACTACCATCGATTCTGGTGGAAGACCGAGGGAGACCTCGACGATGGCACTGCCGAGGAAGCCGAGCTACAGCTCCTCTACAGCCGGGCATGGACCGCGTTCTTCGATCTGCAGGCGGGCGTGCGCTTGCTGGACACTGACGGCACGCGGGTCAACGCAATCGCCCTTGGCGTGCAGGGACTCGCACAGTATCGCTTCGAGACCGACGCCGTGCTTTTCATCGCCGAGAACGGCGACATCACGTCACGTCTGGAATTTGAACGTGAGTTCGTTTTCGGACGCAAGACCGTCGTGCAGCCCCGACTCGAAGTCAATCTTGCGTTGCAGGATATACCCGTGCTCCGGCTGGCGCGAGGCGTGACGGACGTCGCACTCGGTCTCCGCATACGCTACGAATTCACCCGGAAGTTCGCGCCCTACTTCGGCGTGTCCTATGTAACGGCGACCGGAGCGACGGCGGACCTCATCGATGATGATGACGCGTCGGAGACGACGTTGGTCGCCGGTGTACGCTTCTGGTTTTGAGATTGCGGACGACCCGGATGGATTCACCGGCAACACAGCGCCTAACGCACCAGCAAGGCCCGACACGCACTGGCTATTTGAACTGCATATTGACCGCCATGAACAACTGGAACTCCGGTTGCCCGGCGCCCTTACTCAGGATCGTGAACTGCGGCTCGACAAAGAAGTTAAAGACAACCTTTTCCGTCGGCACAACCTTGCCGAATCCGAGGCCAACCGGCACGTGGTAGGTATCGTTCTCGAGATCGAAGACCCATATAGGCGCGCCGCGCACATAGTTGCCCCTGCCGAGCTGGAAGAAATAGAACGGCTGAGCCGCCAGCACACTGGTATCCGGGCGATTGCTGCTCCCGGCAACGTCGGTGCGATAGGTAAGCAGACCTCCCCACTGGAAGAAGCTCGACGCGGCATCGAAGTACACGGCCGCGAGCCCGGCCTGGGTCTTGCCGGCACCCGTCGCCGTCTCGCTGGCCGTGTCGAAAACGAGCTGCGGTCCGACACCGAAGCTCCGGGCAGGGTTACCCGTGTCGAACAGGTAGGCGAAAAATACGTCGGCGTCACCTACGCCTGACTGTGTGGTGGTCGTTCCTGTTGGAACCCGCAGGAACGGTAGCGACGCCCTCATGAGCCACTTGCCGAACGGCTGCGCATAGCGGAGTACGAAGTTGTTCGCCGTCGCGTCGACACCACCCGAGAGTTCCGGGATGTAATAGTTCTGCAGGTTGAAAGCCCGGATGTCGGCGAGCGGGTTGTTCGCCTGCGCGGCGTCTCCGGCGGCAGACTGCTCGCCGCCTGTGCCGCCGTCCTGGGCAAACGTATGGACGCTGACTGAGAGCAACAGGGCAATCAATGCTGGACGAACTGAGATAGTCATAGTCATGGCGTGTACCAGATCGGGGACGTGCAGGCGCGCTCCTGGTGGACCCGGATCGCATCGTCCGGCAACTTGTACATCTCGTTGCCGAAGTGCGCGCGATCGTAGGCGAGCCAAGACGGCGTCGGGATCTCGAAGACACGCACATAATAGTAGGCTCTTTGCGCCGGATCGAACTCGGGATCGACCCAGTGGGCGCCGAGCAAGGCAGCACCAATCGTGCAAGTGTACTCCGCCCCACTCACGGTGTTGCCGACGCGCGCCAGATCGATGCCAGCGTCGCGGTGTGCAACGCAGCGATAAGCAGATCGCTCACCACTACGGGTTGAGTGAATGAACCGACGGTCATCGGCGTCGTCACCTTGTAAACAACCTGGACGATCAGCAGCATTGCGACGAACCTGGGATCACGAACAAAGAGCAGGACGGCCGACGCAAAACCGATGGCCATATACACCGAGAGCAGGATACTGCGTCCCGCCGATGACGGTCCGTAGGCTAACTGGGCCCAGCTGGCATCCGTGAGCAAACCAGCACAGACGGGGATAAGGACTGCAACGTTGACGAGCAACGAAATTGTGATCAGTAGCTGCATCGATGGGTCCTGTCTGATGTGGGGGTAACGGCATCCGCTCGTCGACGTGCCTTGGCACAAGCGTAGCTCACCCGGCCCCGCCACCGTGCAATGACTTGCGCGTTCGCCAGGCGAGACGCTCGATACCCTTCCGTTCGAAGCCGCCATCGATGCTTCGGTTTATCCCGTGATGCGGTGTTGGCAGAAGCCAGCATAGTTGACCGCCCTTTCAGACCTTGGAAGCGTGCCGCGACCGTCGCGACCAGAGATTCGCACCCAGTACGGTCACCAGCAGCGCGCCGGCCACGGCGGAGATGACCTCCGGAGGGAGCGGTGACAGGCCGAGCACGGTCCGCAACGGCGGTAGCATAAACGTAAGAATCGACAGCAGCACGCTAAGGACGACAATGACGTCGAGCGTGCGGTTGGGGGCCGTCGCTCCGTTGAGCCTCCGCGCCGGGTAGGCGAAGGCCAGTTGAGCGAGCGACTCGTAGACGAAGACGGCCGTCTGGGTGACGGTGCCGAGGTAACCCAGTGCCGGCAGCGCAAAAAACAGGCCAAGCCCGGCGATCGCCTTGATACCTCCGGTGACGAGGACAAAGCGTATATCTGCGGCGGCGAGAAGCGGCGACGAGGCCGGGCGGGGGCGTTGGGCCAGCACGCCCGGATTGCGGTCCAAACCCAGGGCAAGGGCTGGCGGGCCATCGGCCAGCACATTGATCCACAGCAACTGCACCGCCAGGAGCGGAACCAGCAGATTGCCGCTCTCATCGCGTAGCTCGAGCAAAGCCGCACCCGCCACGCCGACGGCTACGAGGGCCACCAGGGCGACGTTGGTGGAGAACAGGAAGCGAATAAACTTGAGGATGTTGGCGTAGATGCTCCGCCCTTCCTCGACCGCGGCCGTGATGGTGGCGAAGTTGTCATCGAGCAGGACAAGATCCGCGACCTCCCGAGTGACGTCGCTGCCTCGCTGCCCCATGGCAACACCAATATCCGCCCGCTTGAGCGCCGGCGCGTCGTTAACGCCGTCTCCGGTCATGGCGACGATCTCACCGTTCGACTGGAGTGCCTCGACCAGTTTCAGCTTGTGCTCGGGGCTGACCCGAGCGAAGACATTGACGCTGCTCACGCGCTCAGCGAGCAGGTGGGTGTCGAGCCCTTCGAGCTCGGCGCCAGTCATGACCTCGGCGACCTCGATGCCGACATCCGCAGCAATAGTTCGCGCGGTAGCCGGGTGATCGCCGGTGATCATCAGGACCCGGACGCCAGCATTCTGGGTATCAGCTATTGCCGCCGGAACCTCTGCCCTCGGTGGATCCCCGAGCCCGACCGCGCCGAGCCAGTGCACATCGGTCTCTGTTTCTCCCGACGCCCAGGCCAGCCCCAGCATGCGATTGCCGGATGCTGCCGACGTTTCGATACGCTCGGCCCATGTGGCGCGCTCCTCGGGCGACAAGCGGCTGCGATCGAGCAGCACTTCAGGAGCACCTTTGAGATAGGAGCAGACTTCGCCAGCCTCGTCCTGAACGGTCACCCGCATGAACTTCCACTCCGAGTCGAAAGGACGCTCGGAGATACGCCGGTATCCGGAGCGCGTCTCCGCAGGATCGAGGCCCTGCTCGGCGGCATGGCGGTAGAGGCCGAGCTCGATGGGATCCCCGGTTCCGCCCTCGGGTTCCGTATCCGCCGCCAGCACCACCGCCAGCAGCGCGCGATCCGGATCCGGAGAGTCGAACGACCGCACAGTCATCGCATTCTCGGTAAGGGTCCCGGTCTTGTCGGTGGCAATGACGGTCACCGAGCCCAGGGCCTCGACCGAAGACAGGCGTCGTACGACGGCCTGACGGGATGCCATCCGCTCCGTACCCAGCGCCAGCGTCAGGGTCAGGACGGCCGGGAGTCCCTCAGGCACGGCCGCAACGGCCACCGCGACCGCGAAGAGCAGCACCTCGTCGATGCGGTCGATTCCCTCGATCCTCACCCCGACGACCATGAGCACCACGGCCAGGGCTGCGACCCACTGGGCAATCCGATGCCCGAAGTGGGTCAGTCTTCGCTCGAGTGGCGTGGCATCGGCTTCCACCGATGCCAGCATCCCGGCGATCTTCCCCATAGCCGATGCGGACCCGGTCCGGGTCACTGTGAGCCATGCGTGCCCTCGCAAGGAGATGGTTCCCGCAAACGCCTTATCGCCAACGTCGCGGTCCACCGGGACCGACTCACCGGTCAGCATGGACTCATCGACCAGCAGACCCTGCTCAGCCCCGACGACACCGTCGGCCGGGATGCGATCGCCTGCCTCGACCCGGACCAGGTCGCCAGGCACCAGCCTGGCTGCCGGAATCTGTACCAGGTCGCCGTCCCGGCGTACCCAGACCCTGGGAGCGGCCAGCGCCTTGAGCCGAGCGAGCGCGTCTTCCGCCCGGTACTCCTGCCAGACACCCATTCCCGTGTTAAGGATCAGTATGACGAGGATGGCTATCGACTCGATGGGCCAACCCTCGACGCCTTCGATGATCCATATCAGTATGTCGAACCCCAACGCAAACAGCAGGATGTAGATGATCGGGCTCTGGAGCTGACGCCCTACGCGGATCCACCACGGTGTTCGCGCCGCCGCCGGTAGCTCGTTGGGGCCGTGCGTGGCAAGCCGGCGGACAGCCTCATCGGAGCTGAGTCCGTCAGTAGAAGCAACGCGTCCGGGATCAACGCTGTCGATGAGAGGATCTGCAGTCATCGGCTCGAATCAATGCCATGGCCGAAACATCGGCGTTCGGCGGTGTGTGCCCGGCAACAGGCGACGGACAAGCGATCTACGGTCTGCGGGTGGAGATTTCGAGTCACGGGGCATTTCCCGGGCTCCGCAGCGGATCGTAACCGAACGTAGCAGAACGACAGGCCGAATCCCGATCAGAACTGTGAGATGCGGTCGAAGGTCCAGAACAGCGCCAGCGTGCCGACAAGGTAGGCAGCCGGGAACTGGACCTTGCGCAGGACGTCCGCGAATTCAACGTCGCGGAGGCGCGGCAAAACTCGCTTGAGCAGCACGAAGACGCTGACCGCGGCGACTATGAAGGCGAGCTGCCCGAGCTCGACGCCAATATTGAAAAACAGCAGCGCTGCCGGGACCTCGGTCTGCGGCAATCCGATCTCTGCCAGCACCGCCGCGAAGCCAAATCCATGCAACAGGCCGAAGGTCGAGGAGACAGCGATCGGGTAACGCCACGTCAGCGTATCCCGTTTATCCCGTGCGAGTTCCATCGCAACAAAGACGATCGACAGCGCGACGCTCGCCTCCACGGGTGCGACCGAGACTCGTACGATGTCCAGCGCCGCCATCGCCAGCGTGATCGAGTGCGCTATCGTAAAGCCCGTGATTGTGATCAGGATGCGCTTGAAGGTACCCGCCAGCAGGATCAGGCAGACAATGAACAACAGGTGGTCGTAGCCCTCGAGGATGTGCTCGATGCCGAGCACCGTGTAGTCAAGAGCCACGCGCCAGGTGCGTTCCTTGTCGGGCACAGTCCATGCGCTTCGGTCCGGCGACAGGAGCTCGGAGTGAACCTCACCCGACAAGCGCGTCAGGTGCATGAGCGTCGAGATCGACGGGTTGAAGCGCGGGTAGCTCATCGAGACGCTCTCCCCGGACAGATCCGTCGTACATGTGTACTTGCGGTTGCGCGCGGTGGCCGTGCCCACCGCTGGGCCAATCGGCTCACACGTCGACGGCATCGCAACGTTAGGCACATTGGTGGCCGCTACCGAGATGGGCACCTTCCAGGACACCGAATAGACGTCGGGCGATGCCTCCACGATCTCGACGTAAAGCGGACGCGTATCGTGCGCGATCGCCGGCATAGCGCCGCAAAGCGCAACCAGGCCGACCAGCGCAGGACGAATGAAGCGAACGAACATCAGTCGATCGTTTCGGCTCGGGTCAGGACGATTTCAACATCGTAGCGATCGACGATCTGCTGCGACGCCTCATCGGCTCGGCGCTCGGCCAGTGCCCGGCTGGCTTGCTGCGTAACCTGTGGCAGCACTTCGGCCAGTTCGGGCGCCCGTCCCAGTTGCAGGTTCGCCAGCAGAACTATGTGCGCCCCGTAGTCGGTCTCGAAGGGTCCCGCCCACTCTCCCTGTGGAACGTCGCCGGAAAACAGGGCGCCGGCCATGGCATCGCCGAACTGGTTCTCGATCAGCGCCCTCGAGCGGTCCGCGAAGCTAAGGCCGTACAGAAAACGGTCGCCGTACTGTCCAGCCGTCGCGTGCGACACACCTTCTGCGCGCAGCTTCTGAAGCGTCTCCGCGGCTCGTTGCATCGCGCCACTCGAGCCATGCTGCTCAGCATTGAAGAAAACGTGGGTGAAGGTGATCCGGGGCTGAACATAGAAATCGCTCTTGTTCTCCTCGAAATAGGCCCGAATCTCGGCCTCGGTAATCTCGAAGGTCGACTCCGCGAAGCCTCGGGCGATGTAATCGAGTTTCTGCACCAGCCGCCGCTTGATCACGTAGTCGTTCCGCTCCAGCCCGAGCGCTCGAGCCTCGCGGGCCAACGCTTCCTCGCGCACGAGGTCGTCGATGATTCGCTGTAGCTCCTCCTCGCTGAAGTTTGCCAGTTGTTCTTCGGCCTGCTCCGGATCAAAGGCTCTGCTGCGGAACTGGATGAAATTCAGGAGCGTGGCACGGTCCACAACGATCTTGCGGGCATCCGCCTCCGGATCTTCGTGCACTATTGCGTCATGCACAACGAAGAGCCCGAGTGCCAGGACAAGGAAATGCAGCAGCGGCTCGCGAATGAGAGTCTTAACGGTCATGATCGTCCCACGACTGAAGGGCCGCCCCGGGATCGAGGCGGCGCACACTGGGAAGAGAAATCAACGGACGGTAACTTCGAACTGCACGCGGCCCGCATCGACATCGCGGGCTGCAAGAATCTTCTCGCCGTTGGTGTAGAGCGTCGAGGTAATCGTCCGCAGGCCGTCACTCGTAACGATGGTATCGCCCACGATCTCATAGCCGGTTTCGCCCATGAGGACCGGGTCTCCGCCATGGTAGAGGCCCTGCACGACGTTAGCCTCGGTGGAGTCGCTTGCGACCGTTAGCTCTCGCCGGCCGGTTTCGAGCAGCTGCCCACTGTAAGTGCGGCCATTGACCGTGTTACGCAGGACGATCTCCTGGCCGATTAACTCGCGGATATCGTCGCCGGACATCTGAACGAATCCGTCCGCTAGTATGTCGTCGATCGTCGGCGCTTTTTCCCTCGCCAGTGCCAGAACCTCGGCTGCCAGGGCGCGCGAATCGTCCGGGGTGTACCAGATGGGTGAGGAATACGCCCGCTCCTGGATGACCGCCGGATGGTTCGTCTCGGCCGGATCAATGCCCAGCGCGATCGCGTCGAAGAGCGAATGACGCGGCGTCGGAATCTCGAGGACGCGTACGTAGTAGAAAGCGCGCAAGCCAGGATCAAAATCCGGATCGGTCCATACCGTCGCGAATTCGACGTCGCCAATATCGTTGGTGTAGGTGGCGGTCGTGAGGTCCACCGTATTGCCGACGGCGGCGCTGCCATCAGTCCGGCCATCGGACAGGGCCAGGTCGTAGATGCGTTCCTCGACCGTGCCGTCTGTGTTCAGCCAGCCCTTGATGATTTGCAGCCTGTCGAGGTTGGCACCGACCGGGTCTTTCGCAGCGTGGACCAGGAAGGACGGCGCCTTGCCGCGTTCGGGCTGAGCGAGATCGCCGCCCATGGGCACGCCGAGACGGTAGCCAACCGCGGCGAGATCCGCCGCGTTGGCATGCCTGGCCTTGTAGTCGTAGCCGCCAAAGAAGCGCAGACTGATTCTCGGTCCCGAGGACGTGTAGACCTCTTTGCGCTTGAACGCGGCCGTGATTGCCTCGCGGGTGTTTTCGGTGGCCCAGACCCCCGCTAGCCCCTGAGCGCCCATGTCCCAGCCGGCGGAGCCCGGCACCGTTTCTTTCCTGCCACCCTCGGGGGTGCTGTCGACGGGGTATTTGCCGAGGAAGTTGTTCTCCTCGGCTGTAGCAAGACCGGTGTGCGAGTCGGTCGCCCCCATCATGCCGAACTTGAACGGGTTCTTGCCGATCGCATTTTCAAGCTGCAGGCCGCGCATCAGTGCAGTCCGCGCGTAGTCGCCCGCCTCCGGGTCCGGCTTTTCCGTCGCGGTAGGATCGATGAGGTGCTCATAGATCTCGAAGTCCGCGAACCTGTCGTTTGGCGACAGGAGAGGGTGGGTTTCGCTATTGCCCTTGACCTGGTTGACTTCAGCCACCGGCTCCCAACGTTCACGAAGCTCGGCGTACTCCATATTTACGGGGTTGCCGTACTCATCGTAGAGCGGGAACATCGAGTCCTGCGACAGGTTCATGTTGTGGGCGATGGCGACGAAATCGGTGCCCACCGCTTCGGCAGTTTCTGCCAGCCAGTTCCACAGGTCGCGTGGCCGTTCGGAATCGAGGAAGCTGTAAGGCAAGTACTGCATCGCTTTGTCCTTGCCGCCAGGCGAGAAGACGATGCGGTGCAGGTTTCGCCCGCCGGGCGTCGAGGTCCACTCCCAGCCGACAAAGGTCGTAAAGACGCCGGGATCGTAGTGTTCATCCGCTGCGTCGACGATCGATTCCCATACGGTGGAGCGCACCGATTCAGTGTTGAAGGGCACCAGCACGCTCGGATCGGTGTTGGCCGCCTCGATCAATTCGAAGAAGACTTCTCCGCCCCTGCCCGCAGCGAGCATCTCGTTCCAACGCGCCGCGCCGTCGATGGCCATGAGTTCTTCGTTGCCCTTCGCAAGCTCAGGGATCACGCCCATGAATTCGGCATGGTCAGTGACGACAAGAAAATCGAGTGGTGTCTCGATCTGCTCCCGTGCTCGAGTCATATCCGCAACCACCGGCAGGCCCTTCGCAAAGCGATACGAAGTGTGCGGATCCGCCGTTTCGGTCATGAGCGCGAAGGCGTCCGGCGAGTAGTTCGTGTGCAGGTGGGTATCGCCCCAGTAAAGCTGGGTCTGCTCGGCATGGGTCGCCTGACACCATGTTGCGACCACTACGAATGCGAGCAGAAAGCTGAGGTGTCGCTTCATTCTTGTCCCCCAATTGCGGCACGACGTGCCGCAGAGCTGGAATTCCCCGTTTCCATACGTGAAATTAGCACAAATCTGCCAGACGAGCTGGCCCGCCGCTCGCTTCCACTGAAGAGCGTCTGCGTGAGTCCAACCGCCTGAGCGAATTTCTGTCGGCAAGACGAGCCAAGGGCCAACAGACTCTACGATGCTCAGAACCAGCGGCTCGTGCCCACGCTCATATGGCCGTGGTTGCCGATCGGTACACCTACACTCATGCCAACACCGACGTTTCCACTGCATCCGGCAATAAGCGAACTCGTCATCAGCACCGCAATCAGCGCTAGCCGGCGCTTTCGTTTTTCCATGACGCGTCTCCTAAATGCTTGTTTTCTGTAGCAGGAGCACAGCTCCCGTCGGATCGGTGATGATAGCCATCGTTCCATCTCGCAGATCCGGGTTGGGGGCCACCAGGACCGTGCCACCCAGCTCTCTCACCTTGTCCACGGCAACGAGTGGATCGGGCACGCCAATGTAGGTGAGCCAGGTGGGTTCGATCTGCTCGTTGGGCAGAGCCAGGATACCCGCTCGCTGTACCCCATCTGCCGACAGCATCGTGTACTCGCCTCCGCGACGATTGATGACCTCTGAGTCGAGCCCTGCAAGCAGGCCATAGAACTCTGCCGCAGCGACCGGATCGCGGCTCAGGAGCTCGGACCAGACGACTCGTCCCGGCGCCGCTCGAGTCGTTGCATCATCGGGGTCGCCGATCTCGGAACGGGCGATGCCAATGACGGCTCCATCAGGGTCGATGATCGCGGCAACCCGACCGATATTGACGTTTCGTGCATCGACCGCAACCTCGGCCCCGGCTGACACGCCGCGCTCGAGCGCGCTATCAACGTCGTCAACAGACATGTACGGCAGCCAGCGCGTGAGCCTCGTGCCGTCGGCCCGCGGCGCCACGCCAATTATCCCGGCGACGTATACATCACCGTCGCGGGCAAGCACATAGTCGGCGCCGTCTCTCGACTTCGCATCGACAAAACTCCAGTCGAAGAGACCACCGTAGAACTGCTTGGCTGCCGCGATATCTTCGGTAACCAGGTCATTCCAGATCACCTTGCCTGTGAGCGGCTGATCTGAGAATGACATGCTTGACGGAGCAGGTGCCGGCGCGGTCGTACAAGCTGCTATTACACCGCAGAGCAGCGCTGCCACCAGTAAGAGTTTGCTTCTCAAGACTTGTACCCCCCTAGCTTGCTTTGACGAATGCGCGAGACGTAGCTTGCGTATCCTGCGGGCGGCCTCAGGAGGAGACGCCGGCGGGAGGAACCACGCGTCGCGCGCTCATTGCCCGTGGCAACCTGGCAGCCAATGCCCCCAGGCCCGGACCTTATAACTCAATTAGCGGGCCACGCTTCACAATGTTAGGGCAGTGCCTGCCCGCCTCCGCCTCAGGTGACTGGGTGCTACGGCGTGTACCAGATCGGCGACGTGTACGCCCGCTCCTGGTGGACCCAGACCGCATCGTCCGGCAACTCGGGCATCTCACTGCCGAAACGCGCACGATCGTAGGCGAGCCACGACGGCGTCGGGATCTCGAGGACGCACACATAGTAGTAGGCCCTCTGCGCCGGATCAAATTCCGGATCGACCCAGTGCGCACCGAGCAGCGCAGCACCAATCGTATTCGTGTACTCCGCGCCGTCGACGGTATTGCCGACGGGCGGCAGTTTGCCGTCGTCACCCGGCTTCCTGTCGCCTGCCCATCCGGCATCGAACACTTTCGTCTGCGTGTTGCCCTTGGCATCAACCCAACCCTTCACAACCTGAATGCGATCGAGGTTGGCCCCGTCCGGATCACGCAGAGCCCGAATCATAATGGTCGGCACTGCACCATCCGGACCCTTGTAGAGGTCTCCGCCCATGGGTACGCCCCGCGCATAGCCTTCGGCCGCGAAGTCCGGTCGATGCACCTCATCGGCTTCGAAATCCCAGCCAGCGAAGACCCGCACCGTTATCCGTGGCCCCGTCGTCGCGTAAACCTCCTTACGCTTGAACGCATCCCAGATCGCCTCGCGAGTATTTTCGCGCGCCCACGCGGCGGCAAGACCGGCCGCAAGTGACTCGTGAGCCCGGATAGCAATCGCCTCGCCGGCAACGTCCGGCTGAATAATGAACTCTTCATAGCGGTCTTCTCCACCACCAGGCTCCGCAATCGTGGCCTTGCCGAAGAAGTTGTCGTCCCTCGCCGTTGCGAGCGAGGTATGGCTGTCGGTCGAACCGATCATGCCGAACTTGAACGGGTTGACCCCAAACTTCGCTTCGTACTTCAGGCCTCGCGCCAAAGCCTCGCGCGCGTATTCCCGAGGCAGCATGTCCGGGGTCTTGAGTTCGGTACCGAAGTTGCCGCGATCCCAACGGTAATAGTCGGCGAACTCGTCATTCGGCGACAGTGTCGGGTGGGTTTCGCCATCGCCCTTGATCTGTGTGACCTCGTAAAGCGGCTCCCAGCGCATGCGGCGCTTTTCGTAAGCCGCAGTCAGTTTCTTACCGTCAGCCCGAACGTCATCGAACATCATGCCGTTCGACAGGTTTCCGTTATGCGCAAACGCCATCACCTGACCGCCCGAGCGCTGCTCGTAAGCCTCCATCCAGTCCCATAGGTCCTCGGGATCACTGCTGTCGTAATTCGAAAAAGGCACGAGGTCCTCGACGCTCGCAGCATCGTCGCGGAACATCACGACGCGATGCAGGTTGTTGAGGTTTGTGCTCGACGTCCATTCGAAGCCGTGCAACGCCGTAAATACGCCGGGTTCGTTGTACTCCTCGGCACTCGCGACAATTCGATTCCAGTAGGTACGCAACAGGTTCTCGTCGTCGATCGGGTCCGTGTTGGCAGCCATGGATTCGCCCCACATGACGAACGCTCCAAGCGGATCTCCCGATCTGACCAGGTCATGGATCTCGCGCCCCCACTGACTCGCCAGCAGCTGAGGATTGGACTCCGCAATCATCGGCGCCAAACCCAGGTTTTCAGCGTGATCCGCAACCACAAGAAAGTCGAGTGGCCTTACGAGCTGCGCGAACTCGCCGAGCGAAGCTCGCACCTTCTCGCCGCGAGCGAAGCGGAACGCCTCCTCGGGCCCGAGCACGTTACCGATCATGCCGGCATCGGTCGAATACGACGTGTGCAGATGAGTGTCGCCCCAGAACACCCGATTCGGAAAGGACTCGTCCACGAAGGGAGAGAAATGCGCCTTTCCCAGGGCGACATTGTCCGGATTTATCGCGAGCTCGCCGGCGTAATCCTGTGCTAACGCCGCGCCGAATGAAACCAATGTCAGCGCGATCATACTTATGAGTTTGTATATCACTCGTCGCCCTCCAGCACGAATGTGACGATTTCTTCGTGAGTCATAGTGCAGGTCCCGTTCCTACGGCTGCGCTTCCGGCACCGGGAACGCCCAGCTTCCATCCAGTATCTCGGCGCGCGGCTGGTACAGGCGCACCGTGTAGTTCCACCCGGGTGTAATGGGGATGCAGTTCGCACGCCCGTCTTCACACCCGCCAAAATGCAGTGTGTACGAGCCGTCCGCTTTCTGCGCTGCCGTAACGTCGTTGTAGCTGTTTACACCCAGATCGTTTACCTGCAAATAGCCATCCGCGTTGTAGACAGTGATCGACCAGAAGGCATCCACAGGCACGTCGTTTACCGTCAGGCGGTGGGGTGTCGTCCCGTCGTTACCATTGACGCTCTTTATCACATACAGCGCCGCGGACCTGCGGAGGCCGCCCCAGCCAGCCGCTGCACCTATCAGGTGGTCAACCGGGCGTATCTCCTCCTCGCGGCCAAACGCGTAGGAGGTATCAAAGCCCAGCGAGGCGACGTCGCACAGTGCGTCGCGGATAGTCTTCAGATCATCGAGATTCCAGTCCGGCGCCTAGAACGGTCCACTCCCACCGCCGTTTACGACAATGCCGTCCTGTGCTGCGTGCGCCCTCGCGACGTCATCAGGATCTCCCGGGTCGACAAAGGTCCGAATAATCACCTGCGCAAAGCGCGTCCCGACGTTGTCTTGCGTCAGCGTGTAGGTGCCTGCGCCGGTCTTGACGAACATGTAGTGGTCCTGGTTGACCACGTGCATCGACATGTACCGGCCGTCTGCGTCCGGCAGGGTGAAACTAACCCGCTTGGACAGATCAAGAATGACGCCCGAATAGAGCGTATCCTGGTTCTACCGGATAACCGTTGTGTTCTCGGCAGTGATGGGGTCCCGATTGTGAAAGACCTGGCCTACGCCGACGCCCGTAGCCTGCATACCACCGCGAATGTAGGTGTCGGTCTCCGCGCGCGCGAAATTCTCAACCGTGACCGGCTCGGCCGCCATGGCCGATGACAGCGCAATACCCAACAGCGCAATAGAACAGATCCACCGCACGCTTCTTCCCCATCGTCCTGTTTCGGATGCATCATGATTTCACGCCGGCCGTCGGCGAGCGATACGCAACATCCAAAAGGGCGATGCGCGGCATAGAGCAGGCAGCAAGCCGCCAAAGACGCCGGCACTCAAACCGCCTGCCTCTCCCGTTTCGCTTTTCTGCCTACTGTCGGACCAACGCCGGTGGCTGCCAGGTTCCGTCCAGTGCCGACTCCTGCGGCCAGTACAGACGCATATTGACGCTAAAGGGACCGGTCGGCGCCGGCAGCCAGTTCGGGAGCTCGGAGTCAGCGGGACGATCGTGCTGGATGTAAAGCGTTATCCCGCCGTCGTCATCGGTCGCGAACGCATCCAGCATTGTGGAGTTGAGCAGGTACCGATTGATCGGATTCTCGACCAGCAGGCTCTCGGGCAGGCCGTACATCGTCAGCGACCAGAACGCGTTGACCGGGGGCAGCTCACCCGGGCCGAAGTGCAGTGTGTACCGTTCGGCGCCAACCAGGAGCTGGCCATCGGCATCCACGTAGTACGATGGATAGGTGGCTTCCTCCGCGGAGTTCCCCCAAATGCCGAGAACGGCTCCGCCGAAGCGAAAGAGGTAGTTATTCTCGAGCTCATCGCGGGATCCAAAAACGTCGCCCGATGTGACTTCGCCGCTTTCAGCCCGCGCCTTGAGGTTCTCGAAGTCCTGCCACGCCTCGGCAATACCCGCCTGTACTGCCTCGCCGAGTTCCGGGTCGAGCGAATCCGCCTCGAAGGCGAGCCCCGCGCCGACGCCTATCCCGGCGAAGCGTTGCATCAGCTCGACTTCAGAGGGATGAACGGGGCAAAACTGCAGGATGAAGTTAGCCTGCTCAAAAACGTCCAGCGACGTTCGGATCCCATCCGGCGTTAGCGGTTCTATGAACGAAATAGCCGGCGCCGGAGCCGGCGGCTCCGTACCCGCGAAGGCCGACAAAGGCTGCAGCCGGTACCCCGACTGTATCTTCCGGACATTGTCGAGATCGTCGGGATTGAATAGCTGGGTACGGTATATGGCAATCAGCAGTTCGGTTTCGATCGGGATGACCTTGTCGATGCCGTCCGGCACCGTCCCTTCCCATCCGGGACCTGTGAGCAGAAAGTCGCCACCCCTATTGCCGATCGTGCGGGTACCAATGTAGTCAGCAATATGTGTGTAGAGGTCGATGAGCTGGATACTGAAGTAGCGTGACTCTTCCATCGGCGGGACTGACAGTACGATCGGTTCGCTGCGGAGATCGATACCCGCAAAGGAATATGGCGTGTCGGAGTTTGCCGACTGAACCGCCGTGTCCTCATGCGTAAAGACGCGCGGGAGGTTTCTGATTTCATTCCACGGCGCCTTGTACTCAGGGCTCGAAGAATCGACGAAGAAGGTATGCAGGATGCGATAGCTGTCGACGAGCGGATTGCTGTAGATGTAGGCCTCACGGGCGATCGCTGTTGCCTCCCCGAGCGGCAGGACTTCGTCCGCAGCGTGATGCGATGAATCGTCTGCCGTACAGGCGCTCAGCGCCATGACCCCCAAGAGTAAAACGACTCGCATCACTAACATCTCATCTCCAGGAGCTTGGCGCCACGCGGCGCCGCAAAGTAGGAAGGATTAAGCGCATTTCTTACAGTCAGGGCCGTTGCTACCTCACGTTGAGGAGATAATCAGCCAGCCAGGCACTGACTTTTTCCATGGCGGCCTTGGACTCCGCGGAATCAGGCAAGGACGGTACAAATACGTGCGGCATGCCCTCGTAGAGGTCGAGCTTCACGGTTTGCCCGGCCTGGTCGATCGCCTGGTAGTGGCGGACGAAGTTACTCAGGAAGATTTCCTTGGTGCCACCCTGGATCAGGGTCGGCGGGAAACCTGTCGAGTAATCGCCGTAGACCGGTGAAACGTAGGGATGCTTATGATCCGCCTGGTCGGCGTAGGCCCGCGCCGATGGACCCAGGACGCCTTCGTAGGTATAGAAAGGCTCAGCATCACGGAGGGTGACGTAGGTATCCCCGGTCTCCGTAATATCCGACCAGGGCGACCACAGCACGAGCGCGGCGGGCATACCCATGCCGTCGTCGCGCATTTTCAGGGTCGCACCAGCAGCGAGACTGCCGCCGGCGGAATCGCCGTAAAGCGCAATCTCGTCCATGCTGTAGCCTTCATCGACAAGCGCAGCGAAGACGGCAACAACTTCATCGAGGATTTCCCGCCACCTCGCATGCGGCGCCAGGGTGTAATCGATACTAATCACCTTGAGACCAGTCCCGTAGGCAAAGTAGGCAGCGCTGCCAAACGTGCTCTTCGAGGAATTCAGGGTGTAGGCGCCTCCGTGGGTATAGACCACGATCTTGTCCTGGCTCGCGAGCGTGCCGGGGGTGACAACGAGCACAGGCACACCGCCCAGCACCTCTTCGCGGTAAGTGACCTGGAACTTCTCTGCAATGTCATCGACCATCGCCTCGCGCGGTCCCGCCAATGCATCCTGCGCTTGCTGCCACGCGGCAACATCGTCAGGCCCGGGAAGCGTACCCGAACGCCCTCCGCCGCGGGCCTTTAGGTACGGCCCCCACTCGGGCGAGATCGTGTCCGGTACGTGCTCCCAGAGAGGAGCCGGAGCTGAGTCGGCGTGAACTCCCGGCGGCAGGCAAAGGGCCACAGTCAACACAGCGAGCGATTGCGTAATCGCGCGATCAAGCACCACAGCGTCCTCCTCTTTCCTTCCACTCGACGAATGCCTTCTGGAAGACGCTATCACGCGGGAGAAACTCCATCTACAACGATGGACAAAGCACGAGGGAAGCACAATCCTGGCCCGATGGCGGGGGCCTTCCATGCACTGTCCCGATGGCTTACCCTTGCCGGACTCGGCTCAAATAGCTCAGGCTACTCAAGAAGCCAGGGCATCAGTCGCTGAAAACCTCGGCCAGTGGTTTGCCAACTGCGCCGGACGGCAATTTTGTGCCCAGCAGTACCGCCAGCGTGACAGCGACATCGACCGTCAGAACTTTGCGCTCAACGACCCTGGGTTGCAGCCCAAGACCCGCAAAGACAATGGGTACGTGGGTGTCGTAGTTCCAGGGGGACCCATGGGTCGACGCGACAACAAGCCCGTCGAAATCGTTGATGAACCAGTTCGGCTCGAACACCAGGAATACATCGCCCGACCGCTTGGGATGGAAGTTGCGAACCACGGACCGGTACAGCTCGGTGTCCGGCAGGCCGCCACGCCGAAGCGCGCTGCTCGAAACCGCGAGCGATACGCCCTCGAAACGCATCAGCTCGGAAACCACTGCCGCCTCAAGCTCGGCCTGGTCGATCTTCGGGTTGCTCCTGACATCGGCGCTGAAGTAGAGGTAAGGATGGTCGTAGGTCTCGATCAGCTCACCTTTGATCCGAAAGCGTGACTTGATGCGGCTAATCGCCGCCTCGCGATCCCAGTTCTCGGGATCGACGTAGCCCGCAGGAATACCCAGGCTGTTGAGATAACCGGGCGTGTCAGGGCCTCCATGGTCTGCGGACAGCACGACCAGCGTGTTGTCGAGACCAACTTCGTCGTCGACAAATGCCAGTAGCTCGGCTAGCGCCCTATCGAGCCGCAGGATGTTGTCCTCGGCCTCCAGGCTCGATGGACCGAACACGTGCCCCACGTAGTCGGTCGACGAGAAACTGACGCTGAGGTAGTCGGTAATCTCGTCCTTACCGAGCTGCTCCCCGACCAGCGCCTGCTTCGCGAAGTCGAGGACGAGCTCGTCCCCTGCCGGGCTCAACGTGAGCCAGGTCGTGAAGTACGGGCTGCTGCCATCACCGAATGAGTGGGGGAACGTCCGCCCGAAGCCCGCAACGTCTGTTTCCCAATCCCGGTCGTCGGAAGCGCCAAACAGGTAGCTGTCCTGATCATGCAGCAGTTCCCACGCCGTGTTCGCAAACCGCTGCGCGGGGCTCGCCGCATTGAATTCCTGCACCCATCCGGGATATCGATCGAGGTAGTAGGTGCTGGTCACGAACTCGCCCGACGCCTTCGAGAACCAGTAGGCCGTACCGGAGTGCCCGGACATCGAAATAGCACCACGGTCTTTGACCGACACCCCGACGACTCTTGATCGGCCGTTGTTGCTGCTGCGCAGCTCGTCTGCGAACGTCGTAACGAGCATGGCGGCCGGAGAGCGGCCCTCGCTGCGGGCGGCGCGCTGCGTCGGGTCGATCTCGGCGTCTTCGTTGACGTCCGCTCCTTCGGTCAGCAGGCGGTAGCGGCTGTCCTCGACGTTGTAGGTCGTGAACCCTGTCTGGCGGTCGAACCAGAGGTTGCCGACCATACCGTGACCCGACGGGTGCGCCCCCGTCGCGAGCGTCGCATGGCCGACGATCGTCTCGGTATTGGCGTGCGCGTGGTGGGCATTGCGGTAGACGACCCCCTGCTCCAACAGGTAGCGGAATCCTCCTTCGCCAAGTCTCTCGTAGTAGCGAGTCGGCAGATCGGCGCGCAGCTGGTCAACCGTGATCTGGAGCACCAGCCTTGGTGCCTCACCGAAAGCAGGACTGACAGCCAGTGCACAGGACACCAAGACAGCGCTACGCAGTGTTCGTCTCATAAGCATCACCCTCCGAGCCTGATTCTAATGCAGGGGAGATCGCACACAAAAAGCCGGTCACGCGAATGGAACCGGCTTCTCTTGTTTGGTAGCGGGGGCAGGATTTGAACCGAGTCAAGCAATGCGCCACCTCCACAGATCGCTCGAGCGTCTGTCTGTGTGGTGTAGCCTCTCGATCCGTTGCCGGGACGATCCCACGGGGCTGCCGCCCAACCCAAACACCCGCGACATCGCAACAAATCCTGCTCCCTTCCAAACGAAAAAGGCCCTCCAACAAGGAGGGCCTTTTTTGATTGGTAGCGGGGGCAGGATTTGAACCGAGATGAACAGTGCTCCGCACAATCAACTCGCTCGAAGATCAAAAGACATCGGGTAGCCCAGCAGTAAGGGACTGCTCGCAAGCATCGGGGGAGCCGACTCCGCTGAGCCAACGTGCCCTCGCAGCAAATCCTGCTCCCTTCCAAATGAAAAAGGCCCCCTAAAAGGGGGCCTTCTTTCATTTGGTAGCGGGGGCAGGATTTGAACCGAGTCAAACAATTCCCTGACACGGACTCACGACCTGATGCCAGAGCGCGAGGATGTAGCCCGAAGACCACTAGTCGCGGCAAACGACCGGGGAAGCCAACACCGCAGACCAAAGGCACAGGAGCACCAAATCCTGTCCCTCCAAACGAAAAAGGGCCCCTCACAGAGGGGCCCTTTTTGGTTTGGTAGCGGGGGCAGGATTTGAACCTGCGACCTTCGGGTTATGAGCCCGACGAGCTGCCAGACTGCTCCACCCCGCATCGGCAGGCTGCGCATATTAGTGATAAGACACAGCTATTGCAACCCCTTATATGGGGCCGATTCCGGCCCTCTCAAGGCACTCAGACGCCGCGCATGACGGCCTCGCACAACGCCCACAGCCAGCCCGGCGCAATGCCGAGGCCGAGCATCGCAAGACCATTCACGCTCAGGACGAAACTCATGTCCGGCGCCGGCCGGATAACCGCCTGATCTTCCGGGTCCTCGAAGTACATAAACCAGATGATCTTCAGGTAGTAGTACATCGCGATGACGGACGCGAGCAGCATAAGGACCGCCAGCCACGTAAAGCCGGCATCGATCACTGCGCCAATGGCGTTCAGCTTCGCGAAGAAACCAATGAACGGCGGGATACCGGCAAGGCTCAGCATGAAGAACATCATGATCGCGGCAAACCACGGGCTGCGCTGGTTGAGCCCGCGAAGATCGCTCAGCGATTCAGCCTCGTAGCCCTTGCGACTCAGCAGGATGACAACGGCGAACGAGCCGCCGGCGGAAATCGCGTAGGTCAAGGTATAGAACAGCGCCGCCGCGTAGCCCTGCTCGGTGCCTGTAAACACCGAGAGCAGGATAAAGCCTACGTGGGAAATCGCCGAGTACGCGAGCATGCGTTTGAGATTGCTCTGGGCGATCGCAATGATGTTGCCGAGCAAGAGCGACAGCACGGCGAGCACGAGCACCATGTCGTTCCAGACCGCGTGCAGATCGCCGAAGGCGTCGACCAGGATGCGCAGGGCCAGCGCGAGTGCCGCTACCTTGGGCGCCGAGGCAATGTACAGCGTGACGGGCGAGCGTGCGCCCGTATACACGTCCGGCAGCCACATATGAAAGGGTACGGCGCCAAACTTGAAGGAAATGCCAACAAGCAGAAACGCAATGCCGAACCAGAGGCCGACGCTGTTGACGCTCGGATCGCTCGCAATCACCGCCGCGATCTGGTCGAACTGCAGTTCCCCGGTCATGCCGTAAATCCACGAGATGCCGTACAGCAGCGCGCCGGAGGCAATGGCGCCCAGCACGAAGTACTTCATTGCCGCCTCCGCCGAGGTGGCGTTGTTGCGATCGAACGCAACCAGCGCGTACTGGGACAGCGCCAGCGTCTCGAGACCGAGGTACATCGTCAACAGGCTGTTCGCCGACATCATGATCATCATACCAAGCAGCCCGAACAAGCCGAGCGTGTAGAACTCACCCTTGTGCAGCTTGTTGGCGGCAAGATACCCGCGCGCGTAAAAGAAGGTAGCGGCCACCATGAGGATGGCGCCCAGCTTCATCACCGTCGCCATCGGGTCCGCAACGTAGGCACCGCTGAACACAATCTCGCGGCTGGACGGCGTGGTCGCCAGGATGGTGCCCGCCGTAACGAGGAGGCTCAGCACGGCCAACGCCCAGGTCGCAATCCGGCCGCGATCGGTGACGAACAGGTCAACGACCAGGACGATACAGACGAGTCCTGTCAGGACCATCTCCGGGGCGGCGACCATGGTGTTTCCGAGTTCCATCGTTCTACCCTGCCCCGAGTTTGCTCTGGCCCATCTGCTCGATGAGATGTTCGATACTGGCGTTCATCATGTCCACGAGCGGCGCGGGCCAGAGGCCGAGCAGCAGCACCGACACGGCCAGCACACTCAGCACGAAAAACTCGCGCCGGTTGACGTCGGTCAGCGAGGCGACGTTGTCGTTCGCGACCTCGCCGTAGACGACTCGCTTGACCATCCACAGCGTGTAGGCCGCGCCGAGAATCAGCGTTACGGCCGCAAAGAACGCAATCCAGAAGTTTGCCCTGAAGCTCGCAATGATGACCATGAACTCACCGACGAAGCCGGCGGTGCCTGGCAAACCGGCGTTGGCCATTGCGAACAGCACCATGAACGCCGCGAACACAGGCATCGTGTTGGCGACACCGCCGTAGTCGGCAATCTTGCGGCTGTGTACCCGGTCGTACAGTACGCCGACGCACAGGAACATGGCGCCCGAGATAAGCCCGTGCGAAATCATCTGCACCATGCCGCCGGATACGCCCAGCGCCGCTCCGCTGACGCCGTCGAGATGCCAGAGCAGGAAGAAACCGAGAGTCACGAAGCCCATGTGCGCAATGGACGAGTACGCGATCAGCTTCTTCATATCCTTCTGCACGAGCGCCACGAAGCCAATGTAGACGACCGCCACGAGCGACAGTCCGATCATGAGGCTCGCGAAGTGCGCGCTTCCGTCGGGCACGATCGGCAGGGACAGGCGGACGAAACCGTAGCCGCCCATCTTCAGCATGATGGCGGCAAGGATTACCGAGCCGCCGGTGGGCGCCTCGACGTGCGCATCAGGCAGCCAGGTGTGTACCGGCCACATGGGCACCTTGACCGCGAAGGCCGCGAGAAAAGCGAGGAACACGAGCTGCTGCACGCCGAGCGCGAGCGGTGCCGACATCCAGGCCGTCAGGTCGAAGGTCCCGGTCACGCGATACAGGTAGATGAACGACGCGAGCATCAGGACCGAGCCTAAGAAGGTGTACAGGAAGAACTTGAGCGTGGCGTAGATGCGCCGATCGCCGCCCCAGACGCCGATGATCAGGAACATCGGCACGAGCATGAACTCCCAGAAGACATAGAACAGAATGCCATCCAGCGCCGAGAAGACACCGACCATCAGGCCCTCGAGCATCAGGAAGGACGCAAAGTACTGCGCCGGTCGGTCCCTGATGTTGTCCCAGCCCGCTATCACGACGAGTGGCGTTATGAACGTCGTCAACAGGATCAGCGGCGCCGAAATACCATCGACGCCAAGGTAGTACTCGACGTGGACCGCCTCGATCCACGGGAAGCGCTCGACGAACTGCATGCTCGTCAGCGTAGGGTCGAAGCCAGTGTAGAGCGCGAGACTTGCCAAGAGCGTGAGCAACGCGACCGCCAGGGCCAGCACCCGCATGGTGCCCGCGCGCGGTGAGGCCGCATCGTTACCGTCGCCGAAGAACATCACGCCGACGCCGCCGAGGATCGGCAGCCAGATCAGGATGCTGAGCAGGTGACTCGTCATCCCGCTACCCCTGCCGCAGCCAGATCAGCCAGCCGAGCAGCATGGTCAGGCCGATGATCATCGCGAAGGCATAGGTGTACAGGTAGCCGGACTGCAGCTGCCGGAGGATGCCCGACAGCCTGCCGACCGCCGTCGCCGTGCCGTTCACGGCAAAACCATCGATCAGGTACCGATCGCCCCATCGCCACAGCGAGCGGCCAAGGCGCACCCCGCCACCCGCGAAGCCCTTGATCCAGAGATCGTCGAAGTAGTACTTGCGCTCGAGGAGCACGTACGGGCCCTTGAGCTTCCTGTAGAGGACCTCGGGCAGATCCGGGCGCTTGAGGTACAGGAACCACGCCGTGACCACCCCGCCGAGCGAGAGCAGCAACACCCAGGGGACCTGGACCGCGTGCAGCAACAGGCCGGTCTGCCCGTGCCAGCTTTCAGCCATATGCCCGAGCACATCGTGGGGCGGCGTCACGACAATGGCATCGCCGAAGAAGCCGCCGAAGAGGATCGGCTCGACCGTCAGCCAGCCAATAACGGCCGACGGAATCGCCAGCAGGATCAGCGGCACAGTCACGACCGGCGGCGTCTCGTGCAGGTGAGATCGGGTTTCAGCGTCCATGCGTTCCTCACCGTGGAAAACGAGGAAGAACATGCGGAACGAGTACAGCGCCGTCACGAAGACCCCGAGCAACACGCTGAGGTACGCCACCCAGTAGGTGACCTGGGCACCCGGCGTGGCACCGCTGTGCCAGTGCGATTCCTTGACGGCCTCGATCAGGAGGTCCTTCGAGAAGAAGCCCGACAACGCGGGAAATCCGATCAGCGCCAGCGAGCCGATCAGCGACGTCCAGTAGGTGATCGGCATGTACTTTTTCAGGCCGCCCATCTTGCGGATGTCCTGCTCATGGTGCATCGCAATGATGACGGAGCCGGCGGCAAGGAACAGCAGGGCCTTGAAAAAGGCGTGCGTCATCAGGTGGAAAATCGCGGCACCGTAAGCAGACGCGCCAAGCGCCACGGTCATGTAACCGAGCTGCGACAGCGTCGAGTACGCCACGACGCGCTTGATGTCATTCTGGATGAGCCCGAGCAAGCCCATGAAGAACGCCGTGATCGCGCCAATGGTCATGACGACGGCCAGCGCCGTCTCCGTCAGCTCGAAGAGCGGCGACATCCTGGCCACCATGAAAATACCGGCGGTGACCATTGTGGCCGCGTGGATCAGGGCCGAAATCGGCGTCGGACCCTCCATTGAGTCCGGCAGCCAGACGTGCAGCGGCGCCTGGGCCGACTTGCCCATGGCACCGATGAACAGCAGGATGCAGACGACCGTCATGGCGTTCCATTCGCGCCCGGGCCAAATTTCGATAGTCTGGGCGGCAATGCTGCCCGCTCGGCCGAACACCGTCGCGTAGTCGAGCGAGTTCGTGAACATCACGACGCCCGCAATACCCAGCAGGAAGCCGAAGTCACCGACGCGGTTGACGAGGAAAGCCTTGAGGTTGGCGAAGATCGCCGTCTCTTTCTTGAACCAGAAGCCAATCAGCAGGTAGGAGACGAGCCCCACGGCTTCCCAGCCGAAGAACAACTGCATGAAGTTGTTCGACATGACCAGCATGAGCATGGCGAACGTAAACAGCGAGATATAGCTGAAGAAGCGCTGGTAGCCCGGGTCATCGTGCATGTAGCCAATCGTGTAGACATGCACCATCAGCGACACAAAGGTAACAACAACCATCATGAGCGCTGTCAGACGGTCGACGAGAAAGCCGACCTCCATCCTGAGCCCGTCGACGACGGCCCACGTGTAGACGCTGATGTTCTCCGGCGCTGCGCCATTCCAGTACAGCTCATACAGCACCAGCATCGACAATATGCAGGCGATCCCGACGCCAAGGATCGTGACGCTGTGGGCGCCTGCACGCCCTATCTGCTTGCCGAACAAACCGGCAATAATGGCGGCAGCCAGCGGAGCAAGGACGATGATCAGGTAATAGTGGTACACGTGTCGTCAGCCCTTGATCGTGCTGAGTTCCTGGACGTTGATCGATTTCCGGTTACGGAACAGCACAACCAGGATCGCAAGGCCGATGGCAGCCTCGGCAGCCGCAACGGTCAGGACAAAGAAGACGAAGACCTGGCCCGTGTCGTCACCGAGATGGCGCGAGAACGCCACGAAATTAAAGTTCACGGCGAGCAGCATCAGCTCGATGCACATCAGGAGCAGGATCAGGTTACGACGGTTGACGACCATGCCGACGATCGCCAGCACGAACAGCATTGCCGACAGGGTCAGGTAGTGCTGAAGACCGATCATGAGCGCTCCTCCGCATCCATCTGCACAATGCGCAGCCGGTCCTTGGCCCGCACGGCTACCTGCTTCGAAATGTTCTGTTGCTTGAGTCCCGGGCGCTTGCGCATCGTCAGTGTGATCGCCGCAATGATCGCCAGCAGCAGAATGACAGCGGCGATCTCGAAGGCATAGACGTGCTCCGTATACAGCACCGAGCCCAGCGCCTTGGTGTTGTTGTAGCCCTCCGGATAGGCCGCAAAGCCGCTAGCGACCTCCGCGCCGGAAAGCCGGATCACCTGCACGAGCTCTGCTGTCATAACGAGCGCAATGATGGCCGCGAGCGGCGCGTAGCGCGGCATACCGCGGCGCACCGTCTCGATATTGATATCGAGCATCATGACAACGAACAGAAACAGCACCATGACGGCGCCGACGTAGACGAGGACGAGCACAATCGCGAGGAACTCAGCCTCGATGAGCATCCACAGCACGGCGCTCTGGAAGAAGGCCAGCACGAGACACATGATCGAGTGGACCGGATTGCGAAAGAACACGACGCCCAGCGCAGCGGCCAGCAGCACGCCCGCGAAGACGTAGAACAAGACGGTTTGTAAGATCATGTGTTTCTGGTTTTGCTATTTGTACGGCGCGTCGGCTGCCTTATCGGCTGAAATCATCGCGTCGTACTTGTCCCCAATGGCGAGCAGCTTGTCCTTGGTCATGATGTTCTCCCCCGGCGCTTCCATGTGGTACTCATGGATGCGCGTCTCGACGATGGCGTCGACCGGACAGGCTTCCTCGCAGAATCCGCAGTAAATACATTTAAAGAGATCGATGTCATAACGCGTCGTCCGCCGCGTCCCGTCGTCGCTGACGTCGGACTCGATCGTAATGGCAAGTGCCGGGCACACGGCTTCGCACAGCTTGCAGGCAATGCAGCGCTCCTCGCCGTTCGGGTACCGTCTCAGCGCGTGCAGTCCGCGAAAGCGGTGCGACTGCGGCGTCTTCTCTTCCGGATACTCGAGCGTCACAGGCTTCTTGAAGTAATTCCGAAGCGTCACGCGCAGCCCTCGCAGCAACTCCCAGAGGGCGAAGGTCTTGATGACGCTGGCAACTCGACTCATAGCAATGCTCCCCTAAGCCCCGGATACTGACCACGGACCGACCCCGGCCCAGGCCATGACACCCTCGACGACGATCCAGACGATCGTCACGGGGATAAAGACCTTCCAGCCAAGCCGCATGATCTGGTCATAGCGATAGCGCGGAAACGTCGCCCGGAACCAGAAATATGAATACATGAAGAACGCAATCTTGAAGAACAGCCAGTGGAAGCCGCCCGTAACGACTAGCCCTGCGACGGGCACGTCCGCGAGCGGCTCGAGCAGCGCTATGCCCTCGAACGGCGAGGCCCAGCCGCCCAGGAAGAAGATAGCGGTCAGCGCCGAGATAAGCACCATGTTGGCGTACTCGGCGAGGAAGAAGATGGCGAATGCCACGCCCGAGTATTCGACGTGAAAACCGGCGACGATTTCCGACTCGCCCTCGGCAACGTCGAAGGGTGCGCGGTTGGTCTCGGCGACGCCCGATATCCAGTACACGATAAATAGCGGGAATAACGGGATCAGGAACCAGTTCCAGATACCGCCTGCTTGCGCGGTGACGATGTCGCCAAGGTTCAGGCTTGCGCTCGCCATGAGCACGCCAACGAGCGCGAAACCCATGGCAATTTCGTAAGCGACGATCTGGGCGGCCGAGCGCATGGCGCCCAGAAAGGCGTACTTCGAGTTGGTGGCCCAGCCCGCGAGGATGACGCCGTAGACGCCCACCGAGGTCAGGGCGAGCACGTACAAAAGCCCGGCATTGATATCGGCAATGACGAAGGTGCCGTTGAGCGGTATGACGGCCCAGGTAGCAAGCGCCGGGATCAGCGACAGTAATGGCGCAACGACGAACAGGAAGCGGTTCGACGCCGACGGCAGCACAATCTCCTTGAACAGCAACTTGAAGACATCGGCAAACGGCTGCAGCAAGCCTCGCGGACCAACCCGGTTGGGGCCCACCCGGCCCTGCATGGCGCCGATGACCTTACGCTCGAAGTAGGTCGAGAACGCGACGGTCAGGATGACGCCAACCAACACAATGACAATCTTGAACAGCGTCAGCGTCAGGTACTGCACCGCCGGCGGCAACGCGTCCCAGCTGGCCGTGAAGAACTCGAGCATCAGTCGGACTCTCCGCGAGAGCGCCGCGCTTCCGGCGTCAGCTGCAGCGCGCGAGCGCGTCGGACCACCGGGTCGACGCCATACAGCGGCACGTCGATCTCGGCGGCCGGCGCGTCCTCGCCGTTGGGCCGCGGCAGTTTCTTCGTGCCGCGGTAGGCGTTGTCGGGCGCTGCGTCGTCAAGCGCGCTGTCAATCTCGGCGAGCACGTCGTGGCTCGTCACGTAATCGAAGCCGTCCGCCTCGAGCAGGTTGCCGAGCACGCGCAGCACCTTCCAGGCAGGGCGCGCTTCGCCAACCGGGTTGGCGATGCCTTCGAAACTCTGTCGGCGGCCCTCGACATTGACGTAGGTACCCGAGGTTTCTGCAAACGTACCCACCGGCAGCATCAGGTCCGCGCCGTCCCTGAGCGACGCCGAGTCGAAAGGCGTCAGCGCAATGACGAAGCCGTGCTGCGACAGCCTCCCTGCGGCATTGTCGACCGCATTGATGTCAGCGTCCGGTTCCGCGTTGAGCAGCACGAGTGCATCGAGCTTGCCCTCGAGCTGGGCCGCCGCGTCGAGACCGGCGGCTTCGCGCTCTGCCCCACCGCGCTGGCGGTGCGGCAGCGCGCCGACCAGCGACAGGCCTGCAGCATTCGCGCCTTCGGACAGCACGCCGAAGGTCGTGCCGGTCGATTCCGCGATCGCGGCGGCAAGTGCGCGCACGGCCGAGTAGGCACCGTGCCGCCCGGCTACATTGCCGAGCAGGACAAGCCCTGCGTCCGCATCAGCCAGCGATGCCGCGATGGCACGCTGCGTGTCATTCGGCGTGACGCCGTCGCACAGGTCCTCTACGGCTGCAGGCAACGCCTTGCCGCCGGCCGCAGCAACCGCGACACCCGACAGGAGCTCGACGAGACCGGCTCCCGACAGTTCGTTGGCAACGTCGTAGAACACCGGCTCCGGACAGGCCGCCGCCACGCTGACGCTCGCACCATTGAGCGTCGCCTTGCGGACGCGGTGCGCAAGAATGGGGGCCTCGCGACGCAGCCGACTGCCGACCAGGAAGATCGCGTCCTGCTTCTCGATGTCCTCGATGGACACGCCGAGGTAGGGAAACAGCGGATCGTTGACCTGGTCAGAGAAGTCCCGACGTCGCAGTCGATGGTCGATATTCGGCGTGCCGAGATGATCGCCGAGCCGGACCGCGAGATGGCCTTCTTCGGACGTGGCGCTCGGTGACAGCAGGAAGCCCGTATTCTCACCGGCCGCAGCCAGCGTCTCGGCGGCTTTCTGCAGCGCGTCTTCCCAGTCGATCTCGCGCCACTCGCCGCCTTCCTTCAGGAGCGGCTTCAGGAGCCGGTCGTCTGAATACACAGCCTCGTAGCTGAAACGATCGCGATCGGCGAGCCAGGTCTCGTTGATGGCCTCGTTCTCACGCGGGACGACGCGCTTGATCGTGCCGCGCAGAACATGGGCGTACAGGTTCGAACCAACGCAGTCGTGCGGCGACACGGTGGCCTTCTGGGTCATCTCCCAGGAGCGGGCGCTGTAGCGGTACGGCTTGTTGTTGAGCGCGCCGACTGGGCACAGGTCGATGATGTTTGCCGAGAGCTCATGATCTACGGCCTGCTCGACGAAAGTACCGATCTGCATGTTCTCGCCACGATCGGTTGTGCCGAGCTGTTGCTGGCCCATGACCTCTTCGCCGAAGCGGACGCAGCGGGTGCAGTGAATGCAGCGCGTCATATCGGTCGAGACCAGCGGGCCTATATCCTTGTCCTTGACGACGCGCTTGCGCTCATTGAAGCGCGAGATGTCGCGGCCGTAGCCCATCGCGATGTCCTGCAGCTCGCACTCCCCGCCCTGGTCGCAGATAGGGCAATCGAGCGGGTGGTTGATCAGCAGGAACTCCATCGTCGCCTTCTGCGCTTCGATGGCATATGACGAGCGCGTAAACACCTTCATGCCGTCCATGACCGGCGTTGCGCAGGCCGGCAGCGGCTTCGGCGCCTTCTCGACCTCGACGAGGCACATCCGGCAGTTCGCCGCGACCGTGAGCTTGGGGTGGTAGCAGAATCGCGGGACATAGGCGCCGAGCGCGTCGGTCACCTCGATGATCATCTGCCCTTTGCGCGCCTCGACTTCCTTGCCGTCGACCTCGATTGTGATCGTATCGTCACTCATGACGTCAGGCCGCCACCTCCGCCGACGCATCGACGATGCTGCGCCCCTGGTTACGAATCATGTATTCGAACTCATGGTAGTAGTGCTTGAGGAAGCTCTGCACCGGCCACGCCGCGGCGTCGCCCAGGGCGCAGATCGTATGACCCTCGATCTTGTTCGCGACCGACAAGAGCTTCTCGAGGTCGCCCTCCTCGCCGCGCCCGTCGACGATACGGTCGAGCATGCGGTACAGCCAGCCCGTGCCTTCGCGGCACGGTGTGCACTGGCCGCAGGACTCGGCCATGTAGAAGCGTGAGATGCGCCTCAGGACCTTCACCATGCACGTGGTCTCGTCCATGACCATGACGGCGCCCGTGCCGAAGGACGACCCGACCTCGCGAAGCGAGTCGTAGTCCATCGTGCATTTCATGATCTGCTCGCCCGGCACCACCGGCACGGATGAGCCACCGGGGATAACCGCCTTGAGCTTGCGCCCGCCGAGCACGCCGCCGCAGAGCTCCAAGAGGTCCTTGAACGGAATACCCATCGGCAGCTCGTAGTTGCCCGGCTTCTCGATATGCCCCGATACCGAGAACAGCGCCGTACCACCCGAGTTCTCGGGACCGAGGTCGGCGAACCACTTTGCGCCCTTATGCATGATCGCCGGCACGCTCGCGAGGCTTTGCGTGTTGTTGATGGTCGTCGGCTGGCCGTACAGGCCGTAATTCGCGGGGAACGGCGGCTTGAAGCGTGGCTTGCCCTGCTTGCCCTCGAGCGACTCGAGCAGGGCCGTCTCCTCGCCACAGATATAGGCGCCGGCGCCGACGAAGGCGTGGATGTCGACGTCGATCCCGGAGCCCTGGATGTTCTTGCCGAGGAGCCCGGCAGCGTAGGCCTCTTCCAGAGCCGCCTCGAAACGCGGTACCGGCTCGGCGATGAATTCGCCGCGGATGTAGTTATAGGCCACGGTAGCGCCCATGGCGTAGGCGGCAATGGCCATGCCTTCGACCAGCGAGTGTGGGTTGTACCGCAGGATCTCGCGATCATGGCAGGTACCGGGCTCAGACTCGTCCGAGTTGCACACGAGGTACTTCTGCCCGTCGAACTCCTTCGGCATAAAGCTCCACTTGAGCCCGGTCGGGAAGCCGGCACCGCCGCGTCCACGCAGCCCGGAGGCCTTGACCTCCTCGATCACGTCGGACGGCGACAGTTCACCGGCGAGTATGCGCCGCCAAGCCTTGTAGCCATCATGCGCTTCGTAAGTCGCCAACGTCCACGACTCCTTCGCGCCGAAGGTGTTGAACGTGACGAGGTTCTGTTCGTAAGCCATCAGTCGAGTTCGTCCAGAAGTTCGTCGACCCGTTCGAACGTCAGGTTCTCGTGGTACTCGTGGTTGACCATCATCATCGGTGCGCCACAGCAGGCCGCGAGGCACTCTTCTTCCTTCTTGAGGAAGATCCGGCCGTCCTCGGTGCTTTCACCAAGGCGAATGCCGAGCTTGTTCTCGACGTGCGCGACAATATCGTCGGCGCCACGCAGCATGCACGACACGTTGGTGCAGATCGCCACGTCGTTGCGGCCAACCGGTCGGGTCTGGAACATCGAGTAGAAGGTCGCCACCTCGTAGACCTGGATAGGCGGCAGGCCCAGGTATTCGGCTACGCCGTCCATGAGCTCCTTCGTCAGGTAGCCATGATTTTCGTGCTGCGCGGCGTGCAGCGCCGCAATGATTGCCGAGCGTTCACGGCCTTCGGGGAAGCGCTTCTTCCAGCGCTCGATCTCCTCGACGACGTGCGCCGGCAGCTCAGGAGCAACCGCGCTCACCGGTCCACCTCCCCGAACACGATATCCTGAGTGCCGATGACCGCGACGACGTCCGCGAGCATGTGGCCTTCCACCATCTCCGATAGCGCCGACAGGTGCGCGAAGCCCGGTGCACGCACCTTGACCCGGTAGGGCTTGTTGGCGCCGTCGGACACGAGATAGACGCCAAACTCCCCTTTCGGGTGCTCGACGGCCGCGTACGACTCACCTTCCGGTACGTTGTAGCCCTCGGTGAACAGCTTGAAGTGATGAATCAACGATTCCATGTCGTCTTTCATCTCGACGCGTTTCGGCGGCACGACCTTGTGATCGTCGACGATGACCGGGCCCGGGTTGTCCCGGAGCCACTCTACGCACTGCTTGATGATGCGGTTCGACTGGCGCATCTCCTCGACGCGAACAAGGTAACGGTCGTAGCAATCGCCGTTTCGACCGACCGGGATATCGAAATCCATGCGGTCGTAGACTTCGTAAGGCTGCTTCTTCCGCAGGTCCCATTCCACGCCGGAACCGCGGAGCATCGGCCCCGTGAAGCCGAGCTGCATCGCCCGCTCCGGCGACACGACGCCAATGTTCACGGTGCGCTGCTTCCAGATGCGGTTATCGGTCAGCAGGGTCTCGTACTCATCGACGCAACCCGGGAACTTGTCGGTGAACGCCTCGATAAAGTCGAGCAGCGAGCCTTCACGGGCGGCGTTGAGGCGGTCGATATCGGCCTTGCTGCGGAAGCGTGACTCCTGGTACTTCGGCATGGTGTCCGGCAGGTCGCGGTAGACACCGCCCGGCCGATAGTAGGTCGCGTGCATGCGCGTCCCGGACACCGCCTCGTAGCAGTCCATCAGGTCTTCGCGCTCACGGAAGCAGTACAGGAACATGGTCATGGCGCCAATATCGAGGCCATGCGCACCGAGCCACATAAGGTGATTCAGGATGCGCGTAACCTCGTCGAACATGACGCGGATGTACTGCGCCCGAATCGGCACCTCGACACCAAGCAGCTTCTCGATCGCGAGCACATAGCCGTGCTCGTTGGCCATCATCGACACGTAGTCGAGACGGTCCATGTATCCGATGCTCTGGTTGTAGGGCTTCGACTCGGCGAGCTTCTCGGTGCCGCGGTGCAACAGACCGATGTGCGGGTCGGCGTTCTGAATGACCTCGCCTTCCATCTCGAGTACCAGGCGCAGCACGCCGTGGGCAGCGGGATGCTGCGGGCCGAAGTTCATCGTGTAGCTCTGGATCTCAGCCACTGCCGGTATCCTTCAGGTCATCCGAGTAGCGATTGTCATCGCGAATCACGCGCGGGACGAGCGTGCGCGGCTCGATGCTGACGGGCTGGTAGGCAACCCGGCCCTTTTCGGCGTCGTAGCTGACCTCGACGCTGCCCGACAGCGGGAAGTCCTTGCGGAACGGGTGACCTATAAAGCCGTAGTCCGTCAACAGCCGCCGGAGATCCGGATGGCCGTCGAAGAGGATGCCGTAGAGGTCAAAGGCCTCACGCTCGTACCAGTTCGCAGACGCCCAGACATCGACGAGCGAGGGAACGATCGGGGGATTGGGCGCGCCGGTAAAAGTGCGCAGCCGCAGCCGAGTGTTGTTGCGAATCGACAGCAGGTGACAGACGACGGCAAAGCGGCGCTCGTCGAAGGTCTCAGCCTCATCGAAGATGACGCCGCCGCGCTCGACACCGCGACTGAAGCCCGTGCCCGTGGCCGACTCGGTCGTCCATTCGGCATCCCCGTAGCTCAGGTAATCGACGCCGCAGAGATCGATGAGGATTTCGAAACCGAAATCCGCCTCGTCGCGCAACGCTGTTGCGACCTCGACGAGCTGGTCCTTGTGGACGTCGACCGTCAGTTCGCCGCAACGTGACGGCACCCTCTCGAGGATGTCGCCGAAGCGTTCCCCGAGACGATCACTCAATGTGTCGTAGCGGCTGGTCATCGATAGTGGTCTAGCGGGCAATCGTGCTGGTACGGCGAATCTTCTTCTGTAGCTGCATCAGGCCGTAAATCAGTGCTTCAGCCGTTGGCGGGCACCCGGGTACGTAGACATCCACCGGGACGATCCGGTCGCAGCCTCGCACGACGGCGTAGGAGTAATGGTAGTAGCCTCCGCCATTGGCACAGGAGCCCATCGAGACGACCCAGCGCGGCTCCGGCATCTGGTCATAGACCTTGCGCAGCGCGGGCGCCATCTTGTTGGTCAGCGTGCCTGCGACAATCATGCAATCCGACTGGCGAGGACTGGGCCGGAAGATGATGCCGAAGCGATCGAGGTCGTAACGCGACGCACCCGCCTGCATCATCTCGACCGCGCAGCAGGCAAGCCCGAAGGTCATCGGCCACAGCGAGCCCGTACGGGCCCAGTTCATGACGGAATCGACGCTGGTTACGACGAAACCCTTGTCCGAGAGACTCTCGCCGGCCGCTCCGGCGTCGTCGACGCTATCGGGCGCAAGATCTCGATCCGCGGTCGTGCTCAGTCCCACTCCAGCGCCCCCTTCTTCCATTCATAAATAAAGCCGACGACCAGCAAGCCCAGGAACAGGCCCATGGCGAGCAGTCCAAAGGTGCCGATCGCGTCGAGCGAAACCGCCCATGGAAACAGGAAGGCAATCTCGAGATCGAAGATGATGAACAGGATGGCGACGAGGTAGTAGCGCACGTCGAATTTCATGCGCGAGTCGTCGAAGGCCTCGAAGCCGCACTCGTAGGCGGACAGCTTTTCAGCATCCTTGCCGCCCCGGCCAATCAGGAAGCCCAGGCCGAGCAACAACAGGCCGACGCCGGCGGCGACGCCCAGAAAAATCAAAACCGGTAGGTATTCGGCCAGCATGTGTACCTGGATCTGCTCCTAAAACGGACTCGATGGTTCGATCCGTGCCCCGCGGCAGCGCGCATTGTACCGGGCTGCCGTCGCCGGAAACAGCACTTCAGGACGTTGCGCAGCGTCGATAATCCCGAGGGCCCTCAAGGGCTGCTCCGGAAGACCGGTTGCGGTGCCAGACCGTCCAAACAGACCGGGTTGGTGCTCTGGGCGAGACTCGAACTCGCACGGCTCGCGCCACTGCCCCCTCAAGACAGCGTGTCTACCAATTCCACCACCAGAGCAATATTCCCGATCGGGCTGCCGGGCCCCTATTCGTCTCCCGGCTGAGGCTCTTCCTCGACGGCAGGAAGAGCGTCAATTGTATCGTTTTCTGCGCCTTCTGGCTCGGCCTCGAGACTCGGCAGCGCATCGGCGTCAGGCGCGGCGGGCGCTGCCTGTTCGGTCTCGGGCATGCTGTCGAGCAGGCTCTCCGGGACGGTCGTCTGCTGGCTGCTCAGGTACGCGAGCCCCAGGCTGGTTGCGAAAAACGCCGTGGCCAAAAACGCAGTCGACCGCGAGAAGAAGCTCGCAGAACCGCGCGACCCGAACACCGTGCCGGACGCACCGGCACCAAACGCGGCGCCGGCGTCGGCGCCCTTGCCGCGCTGCAGCAGCACGAGTGCGATCAGGAGGACCGCAATCAGTGTGTGCACCACGAGCACTACCGTGTAAATCGTATCCATCGTTTCCTCAAATCCGGCTTGCCGCTTCGGCAATTGCCAGGAAATCTGCTGCCTTCAGCGACGCGCCACCAATCAGGCCACCGTCGACGTCAGGCATCGAAAACAAGCCCTCGGCGTTATCGCCCTTGCAGCTGCCGCCGTAGAGTATTTGTACGGACGCGGCCACGCCGGCATCGTGCGTTGCCACGCGACTCCGTAGGTGACGGTGCACCTCCTGCGCCTGCTCCGGCGTTGCCGTCATCCCGGTGCCGATCGCCCAGACCGGCTCATACGCGATGACGCCACGACCAATGCCTTCCGCGCCGGACGTCCTGAACACCGCATCGAGCTGCTCATCGACGACGCGCTCCGTTTGCCCGGCCTCGCGCTCGGCGAGCGACTCGCCCACGCAAAGGATCGGCTTCATGCCGGCCGCAAGAACCGCGGCAAACTTGGCTGCTACGGTCTCGCTTGACTCACCGTAGAGCGCGCGGCGCTCAGAGTGGCCGACGATGACGAAATCGCAGCCGAGGTCGGCCAGCATCGCAGCGGACACTTCGCCCGTGAACGCGCCCTTGTCGTGCTCCGACACGTTCTGTGCACCCAGCATGACCCGCGAGCCACTGGTCGCGCCGCGAACGGCCGCCAGGTAGGGAAACGGTGGGCACACGAGGAGCTCGATATTGTCCTCGGCCGGTTGACCGGCGACGATGCCCGTCACGAGCGCTTCGTTCGAAGCGCTGTCGCCGTTCATCTTCCAGTTGCCGGCAACGAGGATGTTGCGCATGTCTTACCTGTCTGCGTCGTAGCAAATACAAAAAAGCCGGCTCGGTATTCCCGGAACCAGCAGCGGCGCGGAATACTACCGGGGCAAACCCGTCAAATCAACGGATTAAGCGGCGATTTCCGCTGAATACCAGGTGTTTCAGGCCGCGACGTCCGCGACGACGCCGGCCAGCCGCTCGGCCAGCTCGCGTACGCTGGACTCGTCCTCACCTTCGACCATGACGCGGATGACGGGTTCAGTGCCGGATGCCCGCAAAACCACCCGGCCTGTGTCCTTCAGCTCGGACTCGACCTCGCTGACCGCCGCCATGATTTCCGGCGATCCCGCCGGGTCGAGCCGCTCGGCCGTGCGCACGTTGACCAGCGACTGCGGATAGCGAGGCATGCCCGCCGCAAGCGCCGACAGCGGCTTGCCCGTCGACTTAAGGATAGCCAGTACCTGGAGCGCACACACGAGGCCATCGCCCGTGGTCGTGCGGTCGAGCACGAGCATGTGCCCTGACGTCTCGCCGCCCAGCACGCCCCCTGTCTCTTTGAGCGTCTCGAGCACATAGCGGTCGCCCACCCTGGCACGCCGGAAGTCGATGCCTTGTGCCGTCAGCGCGTGCTCGAGGCCAAGGTTGCTCATTACCGTGCCGACGACCGGTCCCTTGAGCGTACCGGCGGACTGGCGCGCCGTCGCGAGGATGTAGAGCAACTGGTCGCCATCGATGAGTTCGCCGTTCTCGTCGGTCATGACCAGCCGGTCGCCGTCGCCGTCCAACGCTATGCCCACATCGGCATCGACCGCGGCCACGGTCTTCTGCAGGAGCTCCGGATGCGTCGAGCCGCTCCTGTCATTGATGTTGCGACCGTTGGGTGAACAGCCAATCGTGACGACCTCGGCACCAAGGTCGGCGAGCGTCCTCGGGCCGACCTTGTAGCCGGCGCCGTTGGCGCCGTCGAATACGACCGTGAGGCCTTCGAGATTGAGGCCTTCAGGCAGCGTCGCGGCGCAGAACGCCTGGTAGAGCGTGCGCGCGTTGTCCGCACGCTTCGCCTTGCCGAGCTCCTTCGACTCGAGCGTAATCGCCGGCTGCCGAAGCTGCTTCTCGATCTCGAGTTCGACCGCATCCGTGAGTTTTGAACCGGTACCGTCAAAGAACTTGATGCCGTTGTCGCAGTACGCGTTATGCGACGCACTGATCACGACGCCGAGGTCGGCACCAACCTCCTGGGTCATCGTGGCAATACCGGGCGTCGGCAGCGGCCCCAGCAACAGGACGTTCGCGCCCGCCGCGGTGAAGCCGGCTTCCAGCGCGGATTCGAACATGTAGCCCGACAGTCGCGTGTCCTTGCCGATAACCACCGTGCCCCCGGCCGGCACAAGCACGCGTGCGACGGCGCTCGCGAGCCGAATCGCGAAATCCGCGGTCATTGGGTCCTCCCCGACCTTGCCCCGGATGCCGTCGGTACCGAAATACTCTTTGCCCATTGTTCTCCCCCTGTCACCCCGGCCTCGCCGCCGGCGCGCTATGTCATCCTGTCCCGAACCGCGACGGCCACCTTGACCGCATCGACGGTCTCGCCGACGTCGTGGACCCGAAGGATATCGGCGCCGTTGAGGACTGCAATAGCGGCGGCAGCGACGCTGGCCGGCATTCGGTCGTCAACGTCGCGCCCCGTCAGGGCGCCTAGCGTCGATTTGCGCGACAAACCGGCGAGAACCGCGACGTTGAGCTCGCGAAACTCGCCGAGTCGCACCAGGAGCTCGAGATTGTGCTCGACCGTCTTGCCGAAGCCGAAGCCCGGATCGGCAACGATCCGGTCGCGCGGGATGCCCACCGCAAGCGCGGCCTCGATCCGCTCCTCGAGAAACGACCGGATGTCCGTCACGACGTCGTCGTAGCTCGGGCTCTCCTGCATCGTACGCGGCTGACCCTGCATGTGCATCAGGCAGATGGGCACGCCAAGTTCGGCCGCCGTCTCAAGCGCGTCGGGTTCACTGAGCGCACGGACGTCGTTGATCATGCCGGCACCCGCATGGACGGCGGCGCGCATGACCTCGGCCTTGCTGGTGTCTATCGAGATGGCGCATTCGGTCGCCTTTCGAATCCCTTCGATGGCCGGCACGACGCGGTCGATCTCTTCCCGGGCGCTGACGGCCGCGGCACCGGGCCGCGTCGACTCGCCACCAACGTCAATAATCGAGGCGCCCTCGTCAACCATCCTGAGCGCCTGGTCGACGGCCGACGTGACCGAGTCGTAGCGACCACCATCGGAAAACGAGTCCGGTGTCACATTCAGTATGCCCATAACGACAGGACGCTCCCGAAGGAGCGTCCGTAGGTCGATTGGTACAGCTGCGGATCCGGTCACGGCGTCTGCACTGTGCCACCTGGGCCTAGTGCTCGGATGCGGGGCCCCCGATCGCCGGCTTGGTACCGGTATCGTCCTTCGCTGCTGTACCGCCAGACGGCGTATCGGTCGGCTCCACCCAGTCCTCGGGTGGCTGCGGCTCCTTGCCGTCCATGATGTCCTTGATCTGGGTCTCGTCGATCGTCTCGAACTTGACGAGTGCCTTCGCCATCATGTGCAGCTTCTCGATGTTGTCGTTGAGAATCTTCTCTGCACGGTCGTAGTTCGTATCGATGATCTTGCGGACTTCCTCATCGATCGCATGGGCCGTATCGTCGGAGACCTGCTTGTGCTGCGTCACGGAGCGGCCGAGGAAGACCTCGCCGTCATCTTCACTGTAGGTCAGCGGACCGAGGCGGTCCGACAGTCCCCACTTGGTCACCATGTTGCGGGCGATATCCGTGGCGCGTTCGATGTCGTTCGACGCACCCGTCGTGACGCCGTCGACGCCGTTGATCATTTCCTCGGCAATTCGGCCGCCGAACAGGCTCGAGATGCTCGACTCGAGGCGCTGCTTCGACATCGAGTAGCGATCCTCCTCGGGAAGGTACATCGTTACGCCGAGCGCGCGGCCGCGTGGAATGATCGACACCTTGTAGACAGGATCGTGCTCCGGCACGAGGTAGCCGACGATGGCGTGACCTGCCTCGTGATACGCCGTGTTGAGCTTCTCTTCCTCGCTCATGACCATCGAGCGCCGCTCTGCACCCATCATGATCTTGTCCTTGGCGAGATCGAACTGCTCCATGCTTACCACGCGCTTGTTGGCGCGGGCCGCAAACAACGCCGCCTCATTGACGAGGTTGGCGAGGTCGGCGCCCGAGAAGCCCGGCGTACCGCGGGCAATCACGCTCGGCCGTACGTCTTCGGCGAGCGGGACCTTGCGCATGTGCACCTTGAGAATGAGCTCGCGACCGCGCACGTCGGGCAGCGGTACGACCACCTGGCGATCGAAACGGCCCGGACGCAGCAGTGCCGGGTCAAGCACGTCGGGACGGTTGGTCGCGGCAATGACAATAATGCCCTCGCTGCCTTCGAAACCGTCCATCTCCACGAGCATCTGGTTGAGCGTCTGCTCCCGTTCGTCATGGCCACCGCCGAGGCCCGCACCACGGTGCCGACCGACGGCGTCGAGCTCGTCGATGAAGATGATGCACGGCGCCTGCTTCTTGGCCTGGTCGAACATGTCGCGGACGCGGGACGCACCGACACCGACGAACATCTCGACGAAGTCGGAGCCGGAAATCGTGAAGAACGGCACCTTGGCCTCGCCGGCAATCGCCTTGGCGAGCAGCGTCTTACCGGTACCCGGCGGGCCAACCATCAGGACGCCTTTCGGAATCTTGCCGCCGAGACGCTGGAACTTGCTCGGGTCACGCAGGAATTCGACGATCTCGCCCACTTCTTCCTTGGCCTCGTCGACGCCGGCAACGTCAGCAAACGTCACGCCGACCTGGTCCTCACCGAGCAGGCGCGCCTTGCTCTTGCCGAACGACATGGCGCCGCGGCCACCGCCTCCGCCCTGCATCTGGCGCATGAAGTAGATCCACACGCCGATCAGGAGCAGGATCGGGAACGAGCTGATCAGGAGCTGCCCGAGCACGCTGTTTTTCTGCGGCTCTTCAACGCGAATCTCGACGTCGTTGTCCTGCAGCATGCCAACCAGCGCCGAGGTATCGGTTTCCGGGCTGATGGTGTAGTACTGCAGCGACTCGCCAGTGCCGAAGCGGATGCGCGTCTTATTGTCTTCGAACAGGACGCTTTCGACGTTGCCTGATTCGGCAGCCTCCCAGAACTGCGTATAGGAACGCAGCTGCGGCTGGCCGCCGGCGACGCCGTTGAGGCCCTGTACGACAGACAGGAGCACGACGATGATGACGATAAAAACCAGGATGTTCTTGGTCAGATCATTCACGATGTTATGGGTACCCGGAAAGCGGCCGCGTTAGGGCCGGAGGTCGAAATAACAGGGACTTAGAAGCCGTCTAATCGTTAGACACTACACGATTCGATAGTTTCTCGCTACCAAGTACACCTCGCGGCTACCAGGGCGCGAGGCCTCAGGCTTCATTACCCGTACCTTGTCAAATTGGCGGCGCACATCTGCGATAAATGCGTCCGAACCCTCGCCCTGAAACAGCTTGCAAACGAAATCGCCGCCGGGCTTCAACACGGTCCGGCAAAGGTCATAAGCAAGCTCAACGAGGTACATCGCACGCGGTTGATCTACCGCCTTCGTACCGGACAGGTTTGGGGCCATATCGGACATTACAAGGTCTGCGCGCTCGCCGCCGAGGGCGTCGAGAATTGCTTCCACGGTCGCGTCCTCGCGGAAATCGCCTTCTATAAAGGTGACGTCGGGCAATGTATCCATCTGTAACAGGTCGACGGCCACGATACGCGCCCTGCCCTTGAGCTTTTCGGTGACGTACTGCGACCAGCTGCCGGGCGCACTGCCAAGGTCGACACAGAGCATGCCGGGCTTGAGCAGTCGCTCCTTCTTGTCGATTTGCTCGAGCTTGAACACCGCCCGCGCCCGCCAGCCTTCGCGACGCGCCTTCTGTACCCACGGGTCTTTCTCCTGGCGCTCGCGCCAGCTGCCGCCGGAACGTCGGGGGCCGCTCACAATGACCACCCGCGGCAGTCCGAAGCCTTGCTACACTTCGCCCCATGCTGAGCGAATACCAGAAGAAGTTCCTGCGTGGAATCGGCCACAAACTGAAGCCCACGGTCACGATCGGCGATCGCGGCCTGACCGATACGGTCTTCGATGAGTACGAACGGACGCTCGAGCATCATGAACTGATCAAGGTACGCATCCGCGTTGGCGACAGGGCGGCACGCAACGAGCTGATTGGCGAATTGTGCGAGCGTGGCAACGCCGAACTCATCCAGCGCATCGGCAACATTGCACTCGTGTTCCGCCCGAACCCTGACAGCCCGGGCATCATGCTGCCAAGACGCTAGACGTAGCGCACCTCAGTCACTTCGTAGTTTTTCTCACCGCCGGGAGCGTTGACCACGACTTCGTCCCCTTCGCTCTTGCCAATCAGCGCGCGCGCGATCGGTGACGTAAAAGAGATCAGCCCGATCTTGATGTCGGCCTCGTCCTCACCAACGATCCGGTAGGTCACGTCTTCCTCGGTGTTGGTGTCATAGAGACCCACCGTCGAGCCAAAAACGACCTTGTCGTTGGCCGGCAGCGTCGTCACATCGATGACCTGCACATTGGATAGCTTGCCCTCGAGCTCCTTGATACGGCCCTCGATGAAACCCTGCTGCTCCTTGGCAGCGTGGTACTCGGCGTTTTCCTTGAGGTCGCCGTGCTCACGCGCCTCGGCGATCGCCTGGATGACCTGCGGTCGATCGACGCTCTTCAGACGCTTGAGCTCTTCCGTAAGCATTTCGTGACCGCGTACGGTCACTGGCACCTTGTTCAAGCCACTACCTCTTTGTGCAAATCCTGTAACCGGTTGACGTCGCTATCGTCAATGTGCGCGATCGCTTCACACGTTGCGATCGCGGCACCCAGTGTCGTGTAGTAGGTCACGCCCTTGCGCACGGCTTCGGCGCGGATCGAGAGCGACTCCAGGATGGCCTGCTTGCCCTCGGTCGTGTTGACGATGAAATCGATCTCGCCGTTCTTGATCATGTCAACGATGTGGGGACGGCCTTCGCGGACCTTGTTCGCCCTGCGGCATGATACACCAGCGGCTGCCAGCGCCTTCGCCGTCCCATGGGTGGCGACAATATCGAAGCCCTGGCCTGCCAGCAAGCGGGCCAGCTCGATGGCTCCGTCCTTGTCCCGGTTGCGGACGCTCAACAGCGCAACACCTTTCCGCGGCAGGACGACGCCCGAGGCGAGCTGCGCCTTCGCATACGCCTCGCCGAAGGTTCGCCCGACGCCCATAACCTCACCGGTCGACTTCATCTCGGGTCCGAGGATCGGGTCGGAACCCGGGAACTTGATGAACGGGAACACGGCTTCCTTGACCGAGTAGTACCCGGGCGTCCGCTGCTCGACGAAGCCCTGTTTCTCGAGCGTCTCACCTACCATGACGCGCGCCGCGATCTTGGCAAGCGGCATACCGATCGCCTTCGACACGAAGGGCACCGTTCGCGATGCCCGCGGATTCACCTCGAGGAGGTAGACCACGTCGTTCTGGATGGCGAACTGCGTGTTCATGAGCCCCACAACGTTGAGGCCCTTGGCGAGCTTGATGACCTGCTGTACCAGTTCTTCCTGCACCTCGGGTGTCAGGCTGAAGGGCGGCAGCGAACAGCCGGAATCCCCGGAGTGCACGCCGGCCTGCTCGATGTGTTCCATGATGCCGCCGATCAGCACGTTCTCGCCGTCGGCAATGCAATCGACGTCGACCTCCGTCGCAAGATCGAGAAAGCGATCCAGCAGCACCGGGCTGTCGTTCGACACCTGGATGGCGGCATCCATGTAGTCGGACAGGTCCTCGTCGCTGTGGACGATTTCCATTGCACGACCACCGAGGACGTAGGACGGGCGCACGACCAGCGGGTAGCCAACCTCGCCACCCATCTTGAGCGCCTCTTCCTTGCTGCGCGCCGTCGCGTTCGGCGGCTGCGTCAGCCCGAGATCTCCCACGAGCCGCTGAAAGCGCTCGCGGTCCTCGGCAAGATCAATCGAGTCCGGAGACGTACCGATGATCGGCGCGCCGGCTGCCTCGAGGTCCCGCGCCAGCTTGAGCGGCGTCTGGCCGCCGTACTGCACGATTACGCCGCGCGGCTTCTCGATGTCGATGATCTCCATGACATCCTCGAACGTGAGCGGCTCGAAGTACAGGCGGTCTGAGGTGTCGTAGTCCGTCGATACCGTCTCGGGGTTGCAGTTCACCATGACGGTTTCGTACGCCCGCTCCTTGAGCGCGAGCGCCGCGTGAACGCAGCAATAATCGAACTCGATGCCCTGCCCGATCCGGTTCGGACCACCGCCAAGAATCATGATTTTCGGCCGATCGCCGGGCTCGGACTCGCACTCCTCCTCGTAGGTCGAGTACATGTACGCGGTCGCGGTCGAAAACTCGGCCGCACAGGTATCGACGCGCTTATAGACGGGCCTGACGCCCAGCTCGATGCGCCGCTCGCGAACGGCGACTTCATCGCTGCCGAGGAGTGTAGCGAGGCGCGCGTCCGCAAAGCCCTTGCGTTTGAGCGCCAGCATGGCCGCCTTGTCGAGCGTTTCGAGCGATTCGCCCCTGAGCGACTCTTCGGTACGGATAATGTCGGCAACCTGCGCAAGGAACCACGGATCGATGCCCGTAATGGCGGCAACATCCTCGAAGGTGAAGTCCGCACGCAGGGCATCGGCGAGATAACGAATGCGATCGGCGCCGGGGATCCTGAGCTCCTGGCGCAGCGCGTCGCGCTGGTTGTCGGAGAGTGGCGACTCGAGAATCTCATCCAGTCCGCTAATACCGATTTCGAGGCCGCGCAGCGCCTTCTGCAGCGATTCCTGGAAGGTCCTGCCGATGGCCATGACCTCGCCCACCGATTTCATCTGCGTCGTCAGGCGATCGTTCGTGCCCGCAAACTTCTCGAACGTGAAGCGCGGAATCTTCGTGACGACGTAGTCGATAGCCGGCTCGAAGGACGCAGGCGTTGCGCCGCCCGTAATGTCGTTCTTGAGTTCGTCGAGCGTGTAGCCGACGGCCAGCTTTGCCGCGACCTTGGCAATCGGGAAGCCCGTGGCCTTGGACGCGAGGGCAGACGATCGCGATACGCGCGGGTTCATCTCGATCACGACGAGGCGACCGTCTTCCGGATTGACGGCGAACTGTACGTTCGAGCCGCCGGTCTCGACGCCGATCTTGCGCAGCACCTCGACTGACGCGTCGCGCATGCGCTGGTATTCCTTATCTGTCAGGGTCTGCGCCGGCGCCACGGTGATCGAGTCGCCCGTGTGCACGCCCATGGCGTCGAAGTTCTCGATCGAGCAGACAATGATGCAGTTGTCGTTCTTGTCGCGAACGACCTCCATCTCGAACTCTTTCCAGCCGAGTATCGACTCCTCGATCAGGACCTCCGTCGTCGGCGACATCTCGAGGCCGTGACTCACGATGCGGCGGAACTCTTCCTTGTTGTAGGCGATGCCGCCACCCGTACCGCCCATCGTAAACGACGGCCGAATAATGGTCGGGAACCCCAGGGCCTGCTGTTTCTCGATGGCCTCGTCGAGAGAATGCGCAATCTCGGCACGCGGGCACTCGAGCCCGATCTGGCGCATCGCGACGCGAAACTTCTCGCGATCCTCGGCCATGTCGATCGCCTCGCGTTTCGCCGCGATCATCTCGACGCCGTACTTCTCGAGCACGCCCTCGCGCGCGAGATCCAGCGCACAGTTGAGCCCGGTCTGGCCGCCCATTGTCGGCAGCAGTGCATCGGGGCGCTCTTTCGCGATGATGCGTTCGACTGCGGTCCAGTGCACGGGCTCGATGTAGATCGCGTCAGCCGTTTCGGGATCCGTCATGATCGTTGCCGGGTTGGAGTTGACGAGGATCACCCGGTAACCCTCCTCCTTGAGTGCTTTACACGCCTGCGCGCCCGAGTAATCGAATTCGCAGGCCTGGCCGATCACGATCGGGCCGGCGCCAATGATCAGGATGCTGTCTATGTCTGTACGTTTGGGCATGTGTTTCCGGTGGCTCGCTCAGGTCACGGGTAGCGGGCGCATCGTCAGGAGGTCGTCGAGACCACCGCGGGCGACGATTCGCGTTTTGCCTCATCCATGGCGACGATGAATCGCTCGAACAAAGGCTTGATGTCATGGGGTCCGGGGCTCGCTTCGGGATGTCCCTGGAAGCCGAACGCCGGGGACTCGGTGTGGGCAATACCCTGCAGGCTGTCGTCGAACAGCGAGCGGTGCGTCGGCTTGAGCGTCGCGGGAAGGCTGTCCTCGTCCACGGCGAAACCATGGTTCTGGCTGGTAATGGCAACGCGCCCCGTCACGAGGTCCTTGACCGGGTGATTTGCGCCGTGGTGCCCGAACTTCATCTTGACGGTACTGGCGCCGGCGGCAAGCGCCAGCAGCTGGTGGCCAAGGCAGATACCGAACACGGGAATCCCCAGCCCCAGGAACTCACGAATCGCCTCGATCGCGTAATCGCAGGGTTCCGGGTCGCCCGGGCCGTTGGACAGGAAAATGCCGTCCGGCGAATGAGCCAGCGCGTCCTTCGCGCTGGTCGTTGCCGGTACGACCGTCATACGACAGTCGAGATCCGACAGGATCTTGAGAATGTTGCGCTTGACGCCGAAGTCGTAGGCAACGACGTGATAGGGCGCTATCCGGCGGCTAATGATCTTCGGCTTCTGGCCGAAACTCGTGCCATGGGACCACTGGTAGCTGTCCTTGGTCGTGACGAATTTCGCGAGATCCATTCCCGAAATGCCAGGGAATTTCTTCGCGTGCTGGATGGCCTTCTTCGGATCCGCGTCGCCGGTCATGATGCAGCCTGACTGGGCACCCTTCTCGCGGATGATCCGGGTCAGCTTGCGGGTATCGATGTCGGCGATCGCAACGGTATCGCCCTGCCGCAGGAACTCCTCGAACGAACGCTCTGAGCGCCAGCTGCTGGTCAGCATCGAGCTGTCGCGGATGATGAGGCCGGACGCATGAATCTTCGAGGACTCCATGTCCTCGGAATTGGTACCGGTGTTGCCGATGTGCGGGTAGGTCAGTGTGACGATCTGGCGGCAGTAGGACGGGTCCGTCAGGATTTCCTGGTAGCCCGTCATGGCGGTATTGAAAACCACCTCGCCGATGGTTTTGCCGTCAGCACCGACCGAGGTGCCGCGGAAGATCGTCCCGTCTTCGAGTGCGAGTACAGCGGGTTTGCTCAAACTGGATCCCCTGGCAGAAAAGCTTCAACCGCAAGGATCAGCGCGAGGTGTCGTACGATCACCGGTCGTGAACAGGCCGGTTCCAGATGTACAAAAGCGGAAGGACATAGCCTTCCGCTTGTGGTTCCGCTGACCGCTCAGCGATCTGGCGCAGTTTACAGAATGACGTGCGCCTGCGCTATAGAAACTCGCGCCGGGTCTGCCCGGCCGGATCAGGCGATCGCCAGCACGTCGCGCATGCTGTACAGGCCCGGCTCGCGGTTCTTGAGCCAACGGGCCGCCCGAATGGCGCCCGCCGCAAATACGTCGCGCGTCGTCACGCTGTGACCGAAAACCAGGGCCTCCTCGCCGGACTCGAAGCGCACCGTGTGGTTGCCCGGCACCTCGCCGCGACGCTCGACATGGAAGCGAATTGCGCCGGACGGAGCCTCGGCATCCGGGCGCTCCGGTTCGTACCAGCGTTGCTCGTCGAACGACTGGCCGCGGGCGGCTGCGATAAGCTCGCCGAGTCCCAGCGCCGTGCCCGACGGCGCATCGAGCTTGTGCCGGTGATGCGTCTCATCGATGGACACGGAGAACTCGGTGCCGAGCGCCGACGCCACGCGCTCGACGACCGCCGCGAGGACCGCAACGCCCTGGCTCATGTTACGGTCGAAGACGACGGGAACCTGCTCGGCGGCGCGCTCGACGCTCGCAAAGTGCGCTGCATCGAGCCCGCTGACGCCGCAGACGAACGGCGTCGCGTACTCGGCCGCTGCCGCAGCCGCCAGCACGGTGCCTTCCGGAAGACTGAAATCGATGAGCACGTCCGCGCCGCGTGCGACGGCACCTACGTCATCCTCGAAACGGGTTGCTGCCGGAAAGTGCTCGGCGGCAGCGACAGGATCACGCGTCCAGACGCTGCCGAGGACACAGTCAGGGCTATCGGCGACGGCGCCGGCAATGACGCGGCCCATGCGTCCCGCGCCGGCCAGGCCTATGCTGAGCGGCTCTATTGCCGCCTCCTACTGGCCAATGCCTTCGAAGAAGCGCTTGACGCTGTCGAGCCAGCCACCGGCGCGCGGGTTGTGTTTGCTGCCGCCGGCCTTCAGCGATTTCTCGAACTGCTCGAGCAGCGACTTCTGTTCCGCGGTCAGGTTGACCGGCGTCTCGACCTGCACCTGGGCGAACAGGTCGCCGGCGCGCGGATCCCGCACTGTGACGACCCCTTTGCCACGCAGGCGGAAGGTCTTGCCGGACTGGGTCCCGGCCGGAATCTTGAGTGACACGTTGCCGTCGAGTGTCGGCAGCTCGACGTCACCGCCGAGGGTAGCCGTCGCGAAGCTGACCGGCACCTCGCAGGCGAGATCGGCGCCGTCGCGCTCGAAGATCTTGTGCGGGTTGACCCGGATCTCGACGTAGAGGTCTCCGGGTGGGCCACCGTTACGCCCGGCCTCGCCCTCGCCCGTGAGACGAATCCTGTCGCCGTCGTCGACACCCGGCGGCACCTTGACCGAGAGCGTCTTGGTCTTGCGCACGCGACCTGCGCCGTGACAGGTGTCGCAGGGATCGGCAATGACGGTGCCCGTGCCCTTACAGGCCGGGCAGGTCTGCTGGATCGAGAAAAAGCCCTGCTGCATGCGAACCTGGCCTGCGCCACCGCAGGTCGTGCACGTAACGGGTTCGGTGCCTTTTTTCGCGCCGGAGCCGTCGCAGGTACCGCAAGCGACCTGGGTCGGCACCTCGATCGTGACGTTGTCGCCACTGACGGCCTTTTCGAGGTCGAGGCGCAGCTCGTAAGCCAGGTCGGCGCCGCGAAATACCTGCGGCCCGCCGCCGCGGCGCCCGGCGCCTCCGCCAAAGATATCGCCGAAGACGTCGCCGAAGATATCGCTGAAGCCCTCCGCCCCGAATCCGCCGGGACCCGGGCCGCCGCCGGCACTCGCCCGGATACCGTCGTGCCCGAAGCGATCATAGGTCGCCCGCTTCTCGGTATCGGAGAGCACCTCGTACGCCTCTTTCGCTTCCTTGAAGCGCGCCTCGGCGTCGGCATCGTCCTTGTTGCGATCCGGGTGGTACTTCATGGCCAGTCGGCGATACGACTTCTTGATCTCGTCCGCCGCGGCGGTCTTCGAGACTCCAAGTACCTCGTAGTAATCGCGCTTTGCCATGTAGCCTTACTCCAAACAGAGGGCGCCGCGTAAACGGCGCCCTCTTCTTTGCTGCTATTGTCGACCGCTGTCGATCAGCTCTTGTTCGAGTCGTCCTTGTCGACTTCCTCGAACTCGGCGTCGACCACGTCGTCATCACCGGACGCCTCAGCCGTGCCGACATCCTCGGCATCGCCTGCCGCCTGCTGCTCGGCGTAGAGCTTCTGCGCCAGCCCGCCGGAGGCTTCGGTCAGGGCAGCGGTCTTCGTCTCGATCGCCTCCTTGTCGTTACCTTCCATGGCGGCCTTGAGGTCGGAGATCGCGTTCTCGACAGCCTGTCGCTCCTCGCTCGTCGCTTTCTCGCCCAGTTCACTCAGCGTCTTCTCGGCCGCGTGAATCAGGCCGTCAGCCTGGTTGCGCGTATCGACGAGCTCGCGGAACTTGCGGTCCTCTTCGGCGTGGCTTTCGGCGTCCGACACCATGCGGTCGATCTCGTCATCCGACAGGCCGCTCGAGGCCTTGATGACGATATTCTGGCTCTTGCCCGTTGCCTTGTCCTTGGCAGACACGTTGAGGATGCCGTTCGCGTCGATGTCGAACGTGACTTCGATCTGCGGCAGGCCGCGCGGCGCCGGCGGGATGTCCGCAAGGTCGAAGCGACCCAGCGACTTGTTGTCCACGGCGCGTTCGCGCTCACCCTGCAGCACGTGAATCGTCACGGCCGTCTGGTTGTCGTCTGCCGTCGAAAAGACCTGCTCGGCGTTGGCCGGGATGGTCGTGTTCTTTTCGATCAGCTTGGTCATGACACCACCCAGCGTCTCGATCCCGAGCGACAGCGGCGTAACGTCGAGCAGCAGCACGTCCTTGACGTCGCCCGACAGGACACCGCCCTGGATGGCAGCACCCAGCGCAACGGCCTCGTCAGGATTCACGTCCTTGCGCGGCTCCTTGCCGAAGAAGTTCTTGACCGCTTCCTGCACCTTGGGCATGCGCGTCTGGCCGCCAACGAGAATGACGTCGTCAATCTCGTTGACCTTGAGGCCCGCATCCTTGAGTGCAACCTTGCAGGGCTCGATCGTCCGCTCGATCAGCGCGTCCACGAGCGACTCGAGCTTGGCCCGCGTCAGCTTGATGTTGAGGTGCTTCGGCCCGCTGGCGTCCGCCGTTATGTACGGCAGGTTGACCTCGGTCTGCTGCTGCGACGACAGCTCGATCTTGGCCTTTTCTGCCGCCTCTTTCAGGCGCTGCATCGCGAGCGGATCCTTGGTGATATCGACACCGCTCTCGTTCTGGAACTCCTTCGCGAGGTAATCGATGACTCGAAGGTCGAAGTCCTCACCGCCAAGGAACGTGTCGCCATTGGTTGCGAGCACTTCGAACTGGTGTTCGCCATCAACCTCGGCAATCTCGATGATCGAGACGTCGAAGGTACCGCCACCCAGGTCGAACACGGCAATCTTCGAATCGCCGCGCTGCTTGTCCATGCCGTAGGCGAGTGCCGCTGCCGTCGGCTCGTTGATGATGCGCTTGACCTCGAGACCCGCGATCTTGCCGGCGTCCTTGGTCGCCTGGCGCTGCGAGTCGTTGAAGTAAGCCGGCACCGTGACGACCGCCTCGGTGACGTCTTCACCCAGGTAATCTTCGGCCGTCTTCTTCATCTTCATGAGGACGCGTGCCGAGATCTCCGGCGGCGCCATCTTGTTGCCCGTCGCTTCGACCCAGGCATCACCGTTGTCGGCCTCGACGATCTTGTAGGGCACCATCTCGATGTCGCGCTGCACGACATCGTCCTTGAAGCGGCGTCCGATCAGGCGCTTGACCGCGAACAAGGTGTTTTCCGGGTTGGTGACCGCCTGGCGCTTTGCCGACTGGCCAACCAGTACCTGGTCGTCCTTGCTGAACGCCACGATCGACGGCGTCGTGCGATCGCCTTCACTGTTCTCGATGACCTTCGGCTTGTCGCCCTCCATAACGGCTACGCAGGAGTTCGTCGTACCGAGGTCGATTCCAATAACTTTTCCCATTGTTTCGCTCCGAGGGAGATAAATCAGATGCTTGTCGAGGTGGGGCCTCGCACCGGGGATTCAAGCGCTCTAATCGCGCCGGAACCGCTGTACCGGGCGTCTAGTCGCCGGAGGCTCCCGGCATGGGCGCGGCAACCACGACCCGGGCGGGTCTCAGCAGCCGCCCGTTCAGGGTGTAGCCCTTCTGTACGACCGTCAGCACCGAGTCGGGCTCTACGTCGGCGGATGGCTGCATCGTCATGGCTTCGTGCAGGGCGGGATCGAACGGCTCACCGGCCGGATCGATCTCCTCGACGCCGAAGCGCTCCATGACGGTCGCGAGGAGCTTGAGGGTTGCCGCACTGCCCTCGCGCAGCGCGTCGGCATCGGCCGCCTCCGCCTCGAGCCCCATCTCGAGACTGTCCCGGACGTCGAGCAGGTCCTTGCCGAAGCTCTCGAGCGCGTATTTTCGCGCGTTCTCAACGTCGCGCACGGCGCGCTTGCGGACATTTTCCATTTCGGCCGCGGCGCGCAGGTAGCGATCCCAGTTCTCGTCGGCTTTCGCCTTGAGCTCATCGATCAATGACGCGTCGGTGTCCGCCGTTGCCGGCGCTTCTGCTGCTGCGTCCGGGGTGTCATCCCGGCGCTCGTCGTCGCCGTGATTCTCAGCCGTATCGTTCATGCGGGTCTCGCTCCTGGCTGGCGGTCGTTCCGCCGTTTCGGTTGGCGCGGAGTCTGGGGTCTTCACCGAAAATATCAAGGCCCGCGTGCGCGGGCGGGTACCCCCGCGTCGAAGTAGCCCGCGCTAGACGCGGGAATTCAGCGCCCGGCCGAGCAGCCTGGCCGTAATATCGACGACCGGCACTACGCGATCGTAAGCCATGCGCGTCGGGCCGATGACACCGAGAACGCCAATCGTGTCGTCGTCGATGCGGTAAGGCGCCGTGACCACGCTCAGGTCGTCGAGAATCTGGAATCCGGACTCCTCACCGATGAATACGCGGACGCCGTCCGCCGACAAGCTGCGATCGAGCAACTCGAGGATCATCTGTTTCTGGGCGAAGGCATCGAACAGGCGCTTTAGCGTCTCGATGTCGGACAGCTCGGCGAAGCTCATCAGGTTGGTCTCGCCCGCCATGACGACGTCGCCGTCATCCTCGCCCTTGAACGCCGCCTGGGCCATCGCAATGATGTCGACCATGGCCTCGTTCATGCTCGCGCGCAGCGTGTCGAGGTCCGTCACGATCTTCTCCTGGATCGTCGGGATGTCGGTGCCGGCGTAGTGCTCATTGATGAAGTTCGCCGCCTGCACGAGCTCGGACGCATCGTAGTCACGGTCGACGTGCAGGATGCGGTTCTGTACCTCGCGATCATTGATGACGAGGATCACGAGTACGCGGCGGTCCGATAGCGGCAGGAACTCGATCTGCCGGAGCGTCGGCTGTCCGCCGCGCGGCACGCTGACCACCCCGGCTAGCTGGGTAATGTCGGAGAGCATGCGGGACACCGACTCGAGCAGCGCGCCGGGACTCTCTGACTGCTCGTCCAGCCGGGTCTGCAGGCGTTCGAGTTCGCCGCCTTTTGGCGCCCGGTAGCGCACCAGCGTGTCGACGAACAGACGATAGCCCTTGGGTGTCGGCACGCGACCCGCCGACGTGTGCGGTGCGGACACGAGACCCAGATCCTCGAGGTCGCTCATGACGTTGCGAATCGTGGCCGGGCTCAGGTCGAGGCCGGAGTCTCGCGACAGGGTACGCGACCCTACCGGCTGTCCCTCGCGGATATAGCGCTGGATCAGGACACGCAGCAGGTGCTGCGCTCTCTCGTTAGGATGCGTGCTGACTTCTGCCGTCATACGTCAAAAACACTTGCACAAGCGTCGCCCCGGTGGCTGTAAGCTCGCGAAAACGCTAGCAACGGCTTGGCGACCGGTCAAGGGTTTGCAACAATCCGGTGCCACCCCGCCGCGCTACTCGTTGGAGCCCCCCGGCCAGCATGCAATGAGCACTTCCTTTACGAAGATCGGCGTAATCGGGCGCCACGATGACGACCGCGTTGCGGCTCCCATGATCGCCCTGATCGAGCACCTCGACAGCCGCAGCGTAGACGTGTTCGTGTCCGAGCACCTCGATCTGGACGTCGCGGCTACCCGCTTGCCCGAAAGCCAGCTGGGCGAGGCCGTCGACCTGATCATTGCCGTTGGCGGTGACGGCACCATGCTGTATGCGTTCGGCATTGCCGATCGACACGGTGTGCCGCTGCTCGGCGTAAACCGCGGTCGCCTGGGCTTCCTCGCTGACGTCACGCCGGATGAGATGCTGACGAGCATCGACAGCGTACTGGGTGGCGACTACAGCCGCGAATCCCGGCTCATGCTGCGCGCAACGCTGACGCAGAGCGACGGCACCGCAACCACTACCCACGCGCTCAACGACATTGTGCTGCAGCGTCGTGAGACGGGTCGCATGGTTGATTTCGAAACCCGTGTCGACGGGCGTTATGTCAACACGCACGCGGGGGACGGATTGATTGTCGCCACGCCGACCGGCTCGACGGCCTATGCCCTGAGCTGCGGCGGCCCGATCATCGAGCCGGCGCTCGACGCGGTCGTCGTCGTGCCGATTTGCCCGCACACACTCTCTGACCGACCGATCGTCCTGCCCGCGAGCCAGACCATCGAGGTCTCCGTGCTCGAACGCGACGCGACCAAGGCCGAGATAACGGCGGACGGCGTGTCGATCGGCGACATCGAGCCCGGCGACGTGCTGTCGATCACCGCGGCGCACCGCCGTGCCACCTTGATCCACCCGCCGGGCCATGATTACTACGAGATCCTCCGCTCCAAGCTTTACTGGGGCCGGGATAATCGACGGCGCACGACGGACGCTGCCTCGGAGCACGACCCATGCTCCTGAGCCTGTCGGTCAGGAATTTCGCCATCGTCGACCAGATCGACGTCGAGTTCGGGCCCGGCATGACCGTGCTGACCGGGGAAACCGGTGCGGGTAAATCGATACTGATCGACGCACTGTCGCTCGTCCTTGGCGAGCGCGGCGGCGCCAGCGTCGTGCGCGCCGGCGCAAAGCGCGCAGAATTCAGCGCCGAGTTCGATGTGACCCGCCTGCCCGGCGCCCAGGCCTGGCTCGCGGACAACGATGCCGATGCCGACGATGAATGCGTCGTGCGCCGGGTCATCAGCGCCGAGGGTCGTTCGCGCGCTTTCATTAACGGGCACGCCGTAACGATGCAGCAGCTCAAGGCGCTGGGTGACCTGCTGATCGACATACACGGCCAGCACTTCCACCAGTCGCTCACGCGCAGGGCCGTGCAGCGTGAGCTGCTCGATTTCTTCGGCGGCCTCGTCGACGACGCGTCGGGCACGGCCGAGGCCTACCGGCACTGGCGTTCGCTGGCGGACGAACTCGCCGAAGCCAGTTCCCGTGAAGCGGACCGGGCCTCGCGCATGGACCTCTTACGCTTCCAGATTGACGAGCTCGAGGCGATCGACCCGGACGCAAACGAAGCCGAGACGCTCGCGACGGAGCTCAGTCGCCTGAAGAACAGCGGCAGACTCGCCGAAGGCGTACAGCAGGCGCTCGGGCTCGTGGCCGACGATGACGCCAACGCCAACAGCCTGATTGCCGAGGCGTCGCGGCAGATCGACACGCTGTCCTCGCTCGACAGCGAACTGGGCGAGGTCGCCGAGTTCCTCGACGCAGCGTCCATCCAGATCAGCGAAGCGGCCGACGCGCTGCAGCGCTACATGTCAACGCTCGACGCAGACCCACTGCGACGCGACCACGTCGAGGAGCGACTGACCGCGCTCCGGACGCTGGCCCGGAAGCACCAGGTCGACGCCGCCGAACTGCCTGGCGTCCTCGAGCGCATGCGCAACGAACTCGAGCGTCTCGAGTCGGCCGACGAACGCGGGCGCGAACTCGAAGGTGCCGTCGCAGCTGCCGAGGCCGGGTTTGTCGCCAGCGCGACAGAGCTCGGCCAGAAGCGAGCGGTCGCCGCCGACGCATTCGACAAGGCCGTCACCGACGCCATGCAGGGACTCGGTATGCCGGGCGGCGTGTTCACGGTGCGGCTCGACCGCCTGCCGGTCGAGCAGGCACGCGCGAGTGGCCTCGATGACGTCGAGTTCCTGATTAGCGCCAACCCGGGACAACCACCTGAACCGCTGTCGCGGGTCGCGTCGGGCGGTGAGCTATCGAGAATGAGCCTTGCGATCCAGGTGATCGCCAGCGACGGCAGCCGCATACCGACGCTGATCTTCGACGAGGTCGATTCCGGCGTCGGTGGCGGCGTCGCCGAAATGGTTGGTCGCCGACTCAAGGGACTCGGTGATCAGCGCCAGGTGCTGTGCGTCACGCACCTGCCGCAGGTGGCATCGCTCGCGAGCGAGCACTACCGGATAATGAAGGTTACGGATGGCAAGGCGACGCGGACGACCGCCCGGTTGCTGGGGGACGATGAGCGCGTCGAGGAAATCGCCCGCATGCTAGGCGGTGTAGACATCACCGAAACGACGCTGGAGCACGCGGCGGAGATGCTCTCCGGGACGGACCGACGCCGCGCCTGACGCCCGCCCCTGTTACGACGGATCGCTCAGGACTTGGGCCGGACGTACAGGACCAGGTTGTGATCGACGATTTCGTAGCCGAACTGCTCGGCAATCTCGTGCTGCAGCCGCTCGATTTCATCGTTGACGAATTCGACGACGTCGCCGGTTTCGACGCATACCATGTGATCGTGATGCTCGCCGTCGTCAAACTCGAAGACCGAGCTGCCGCCCTCGAAGTTGTGTCGCGTCACAAGCCCTGCCGACTCGAACTGGGTCAGCACGCGGTAGACGGTCGCAAGGCCGATTTCCTCGCCGGAATCCAGCAGCTCCTTGTAGATATCCTCCGCACTCAGGTGCCGCTGCTTTGAACTTTCGAGTATTTCGAGGATCTTGAGCCGCGGCAGGGTAATTTTCAGGCCTGCCTTGCGCAGTTCTTGGCGTTGTTCCATTGGAGCTCCCAAAGGCGGGGTACGGCAGCGTGCCTGCCGGCGTTGTTGTCACGGGCAATGAGCCGGTATTATGCGACGCCCGGGCCGCGGCGCCAACCGCTGCGCCAGTTCGAAAGCCACTCCCACAGCTCTTTTTCGGTCGTCCTCCATGCCTCGATACGCACTGCCTGTCCTTGTCCTGTTCGCCGCGCTGTTGCTCGACGGCTGCGTCTACCGGATGAGCATTTCGCAGGGCAACCTACTGAAAGACGAGGACCTCGAGCAGGTCGAGCTGGGCATGACACGCAGCCAGGTCCGCTTCCTGCTGGGCACACCGCTCATTGACGACCCGTTCCACCGGGATCGCTGGGACTACGTGTACTACCTGACCATTGGCCGCAACCCGGCAGGCTTCAAACGCTGGGTGACGATCGAATTCGAGGACGAAGTGGTCAGTAACATCATCAAGGATCAGGAGCTCAAGCCCGACACCTGACGACGCTGGCTAGTCCCGGTCGTCGAGCATGGTGCGGCCGGATTCGGCGAGGCGGCGTCGCGCCTCCCGCGGATCCATCGCGAGCGGCCGGTACAGCTCGACCCGATCGCCGTCGCGCAGGACAGTATCCGCATCGGTCTCACGTCCCCAGACGCCCGTTGCCAGTTCGACGGCGGCCAGCTCCGGAAACTGAGCGATAATTCCTGAGCCGTCTATCGCATCGGCCACCGTTGCACCGGCCGGCAGCGTGAGTTCGATCAGCGACTGCCGCTCGGGCGTCGCCAGCACGACTTCCACAGCAATGCTCTTTATCTTCACCCGCTTCCGGCGCCATAGACCTCGCCGGCCCGGCGCGTAAACGCATCGACCAGCGAGTTCAGCGTGTCCTCGAAAAAGCGGCCAAGCAGGCCATCGAGGACCTTGCTTTCCAACTCGAAACGCATATCGAGCTCAACACGACAACCGCCCGCTTCGCCCTCGTCGCCCACGGGCGTGAAGGTCCAGTCACCCTCGAGCACCTTGAACGGCCCGTCCTTCAGGCGAATGTGGATGAACTTGCCCGGCTCCTGGGTATTGTTGGTTCGAAACGAACGCCGGATACCGCCGCGACGCATTTCCAGCGTGGCATCGACAAACGTCGGCTCTCGCTTGTGTACGACGGCACTCGCGCACCACGGGAGGAATTCCGGGTAATGTTCGGCCTCGTCCACGAGCCTGAACATCTGCTCGGCGCTATAGGGAACGAGCACGCTGCGCTTGGCATGGCGCACGGTCAGCCAGCCTTCCGGCAAAGGCGCATCAGAACAGACCGACCGCCTGCAGCAGCACGAACAGAATCCCGATTGGCGCCACGAAGCGCGTCAGGAACCGCCAGATGCGGTACGTCGTGCCGGCGCCGCCGAGCTCATCCGCGCTCGAGTTTCGGCACATGATCCAGCCCGCGAAAATCGCGATGATCAGGCCGCCGAGCGGCAGCATGATATTCGAGGTCATGAAGTCGACGTTGTCGAAGATCGTACCTGCAAGGAACGTCGTGTCGGCGAGCAGGTTGAAAGAGAACACGCTGCCGAGGCCGATTGCCCAGATGACGACGCCGACGATGATGGCCGCCTGCGAGCGCGTCTTGTTGTAGTGCTCGACGATCCAGGCCACGGCGGGCTCCATCAGGCCCAGCGCCGATGTCCAGGCAGCGAACGACAGCAGCACGAAGAACAGCGTCGAGAAGAAGGCACCAGCCGGCATCTGGCCCAGCGCCAGCGGCAGCGTCTGGAACACGAGGCCAGGGCCTTCGCCCGGGTTCAGTCCGTTGGCAAACACGAGCGGGAAGATCACGAGGCCCGCAAGGATTGCGATCCCCGTGTCGGCCGTGACCACGGCACCCGAGGCGCCCGTAATCGACGTTTCCTCCGGCAGGTAGGCACCGTAGGCCATGATGGCGCCCATGCCGATCGACAGGGTGAAGAACGCCTGCCCCATTGCCGACAAGACGCTGTTCCAGGTCAGCGCGCTCCAGTCCGGCGTGAACATGAAGTCGAGGCCCTGGCTGAACGAACCCGAGGTAATGGAGTAGCCGAGCAGCACGACCATGAGGCCGAGCAGCGCCGGCACCATGAAACGAACCGCCTGTTCGAGGCCACGCTCGACGCCGCGGGCCACGACGAAAATCGTCAGGCTCATGAACAGCGTGTGGCACAGAAGTACGAGCTGCCAGCTGCCCACGAAGGCGCCAAAGACGCCGGCGACGTGTTCCGCCGTGGCGTTGACGAAGCCGCCCGTCGCGCTCTTGACGATGTAGAAGAGCGTCCAGCCGGCGATCACGCTGTAGTAGGACAGGATAAAGATTCCGGCGACAACGCCAAGAACGCCGAGCCAGCGCCACTGCTCGCTGCTGCCCTCCTCGCGGCCGAGCAGCGCCATCGTCGCCACGGGGTTGCGGCGGCCGCGGCGACCCAGAAGGATCTCCGACATCATGACCGGCAAGCCGATCAGGAGAACACAGGCGAGATACACGAGGACGAACGCGCCGCCGCCGTTCTGCCCGGCTACGTACGGGAACTTCCAGACGTTGCCGAGGCCCACGGCGGAGCCGGTGACGGCGAGGATAAACGCCATCTTGGAAGACCAGTGGCCGTGCAGAGACGTCCGTTTACCGGACTCGGTAGCCTGGTTGGTGAGCATGCTGTTCTCGGCGGGGTAAAACGAAGGCGGGATTCTTATACAAACGCTCGGACCTGACAACCGAGGCCGAATTCCGAACAGACCGCAAATCCGGTTCCGCATCAGGGAATTACGCGTATAATCGCGCACCCTTTCGACCCATCGTCCCGGCATTACCCTCGACAGGCGCAGGCCATGAGCAAGAAAAAGACCGGCAAATCCTCGGATGCCCTGATTGCCCAGAATCGGCGGGCTCGCTTCGACTATTTCATCGAAGACACGATCGAGGCCGGGCTGGCGCTCGAGGGATGGGAGGTCAAGTCACTGCGTGAAGGCAGTGCCCAACTCACCGAGTCCTACGTGCAGGTGCACAAGGGCGAGGCCTTCCTGATGGGGGCGCATTTCTCACCGCTGACGACGACGTCATCGCACATCAAGGCGAACCCGACACGAAGCCGCAAGCTCCTGCTGCATCGCGGCGAGCTCGACCGGCTCGTGGGCAGCGTGGAACGCAAGGGCTACACCCTCGTGCCCCTCGACCTGCACTGGACCCGCGGCCGGGCCAAGCTCAACGTAGGCCTGGCAAAAGGCAAGAAGCAGCACGACAAGCGCGCGACGACGAAAGACCGGGACTGGCAGCGCCAGAAAGCACGGATCCTGAAAAATACATAAAATCAGTATTTTATTATTGTTTTTTAAAGTATTTTATTACATCTCTTCCGCCCTAGATTGGGCAGCACCGCATTGTTTTCCGGCCAGCAGGCCTTACACTTGAGGCTCCTGGGGGTGATGTGGCTTCGACGTGGGTCGCGAAGCTCCGGGTGCATGCCGAGGGACAGATCACCTCGTTAAACCAGCTGTAACAACTCATAGTTGCCAACGACGACAACTACGCACTGGCTGCCTAAAAACCAGCTTTAGTGCCCTCTGCCCGGTACGTGCCTGTGCGTCCGGAAACCAGGGGTCGATTACACAGGACCGCCGTTTGCAGCGGGTTCAGGGCTGCAGCGGTTAAATCCTTACTGAACTGGCTGTGAGTTTTCCCTGCCCGTCGGGTAGCCCACAGTGAGATCAAAGACGGAATAAGCATGTAGATCTCGGGGTAGAGGGCTTGCGGACGCGAGTTCGATTCTCGCCACCTCCACCAACAGCAAGTGTGGGCCGCCGCAAGGCGGCCCATCCCACCTCGCCCAGAGGGCGAGCATCCCCTAAATCACCAACACCTTCGCCCCACGAATATCCCCGGCTTTGAGCTCCCGCAACGCCCGATTCGCCTCATCAAGCGCAAACGTCTCCGTCTCCACCCTCAACCCCGCCTCCGCCGCGAGCGGCAGGAACACCTCGAGATCGAACCGCGTCACGTTTGCCACGGTCTTTACCTCCTTCTCACGCCACAGATGGTCCTCGTAGCGTAATTCCGCCAGCAATCCGGCATCCCCCGCCTCTTTGCGTATTGCATTGATCACGAGCCGGCCGCCGGGTCGAAGCTGCTCCAGCGCCGCCAGGACCGGCTTCCACGCGGGCGTCGTATCGATAATCGCCTGCATCGGTTCAGGGGCTTTGTCTGCCGTATCGCCGCTCCAGTCCGCGCCCAGTTCGAGCGCAAACGCCCGCTCGGTCGCGCTGCGGGCAAACACGAACACCGGGCTGTCCGGGTACAGATGTTTCGCGAGCTGCAGGACGAGATGTCCCGAACTACCGAAACCGGTCAGGCCGAGCGGATCGCCGTTCGCCAGTCCCGCCAGCGTGAGCGCCCGGTAGCCGACACCGCCGGCGCAGAGCAGCGGCGCTGCCTCGACGTCGTCGAACACTTCGGGAATCGGGTAGGCGTAGGCCTCGGGTACCGTCATGTACTCGGCATAGCCACCGTCGACATCACGCCCGGTCGCTTTGAAATCGGCGCTCAGATTCTCGAGCTCACTGCCATCGGAGCAGTGAATCCAGCCAACGCCGACGCGGTCGCCCACACGGTGTTTTGTCACACCGGCACCGGTGCGCACGACGCGTCCCACTACCTGGTGGCCGGGGATCACCGGCAAACTGGGCGGCGGCGTGCGACCCTCGATTTCGTCGAGCTCGGTGTGGCAGACCGCGCAGGCGGCTACGGCGATCAGGAGGTCGCCGGCCGCCGGTTCGGGCGGGGGCAGGTCGATGGCAACGAGCGGCTCCGGGTCCTCGTTGAGATCGACGATGCGCCTGAGCTGCATGGCACGCATCATCACCTCCGTGGCCCCGGCCTCACCTAGTCTCCGTCCGCCTCCAGCGTGTCCTTCACGTGACCCTCGAGCCGCGTCAGGCCGGCGGCACGACCCGCCTCCAGTGCCTCGTCAACGCTTGCCCCTCGATCCGCCTCGAGCAGGGCAACGAGCGCACCGACACGGTTTCCCGAACCGCAGTGCACATACACGGGGCCGTCGGCCTGATCCAGCAGATCGCCAAGCGCGCGCGCGTTCTCGACATTGACCGCATCGAGACCCGAAATGGGCAGGGGCGTGTAGGTGAGACCCGCCGCCTCGGCAGCAGCGACTTCATCCATGCCGCGATTCTCATCCGGGCCACGCAAATCCACGACGGCTACGAAGCCCTGCGCCTTCAGCGTCTTGAGTTCATCGGCAGACGGCTGGCCGCCCGCCGCGTTGCCGACAGCAGGCGCAATGTCGTCAAGGTCGATCTTGACCGGCGGCGGATCGCCGGCCAGCGCAGGTGCGATAGCCAGCAACAGGCACAGGGGCAACCAGGTTTTCATAGGGCTCTCTCCGGATCGTTAGTCGTGCAGGGTCACGGTCGCCTCAAACTCGACGCCGCGCCCGGTGAAGTAGACATCGAAACGCATGCGATCGTAAACCTCGGCCATGCTCTTGAAACCGCGTTGCAGTGCGTCACGGGTCTCCGGGGACAGGCTCTCGTCGGCATCGAGCATCGAGGCGCCCATGAGCTCGTAGTAGCGCCCGGCATCGCCCGCACCGCTCATGAAAGGCGACGGCTCGACTGGATCTGCTGCGACCAGCGATGCAACCCGTTCGTCGGCACCCTCGCCCGTTCCGACGACAAGCAGGCTGTCGGTCACCGCCGCGTAGGGAGTTGCCGGCAGCATGCCTGCCATTGGCACATCCAGCGGCACCGGTTTGCCATCCGGCTGGATGTCGAGGGCCGCCAGTTCAGGGCTCAGCATCGTTCCCATGTCGACGAGCGCCGGCGCGCCGTCGATCGCGACGAGCACCGTAGCCTCGCTATCGAGCGGCGGTGCACCGGCCGCCACGGATGCGGTGTCCAGGCGGTTGAAGACCGCCACGAACCCGCGGAAACCGTAGACGACCGGCGGCACAGGCTGCGCCAGCATGTCGCGCCCGCGCTCGATGTTCTGGTCGAGTTCCGCAAAGTACTCGCACTCGAAGGGATCTGCCTCCAGCGCGTCGAGACGCTGCGCATAGAAGTCACGCAGCGCGCCCGGATTGATGCTCATGCCGAACGAGAACAGCTGGCCATGGTCCTTGCCGAGCCCGGGCACGGCGGCCGGCAGGGTCATTAGCCCGGCGGCGATGTCGTCACGCAGCTCCAGCACGCCCGAGCCGACGATGGCATCCGTCGAAATCTCCGTGTAGCCGAAGACGAGCCGCGGTGCGACGCCCGCAACGGCCATGACTTCCTCCCGGCAAACGTCGCTGACGCTCTCGGGGTCAAAGCCCTCGCCGGAGGCGAGCAACGCCGCATTGGCGGGCGTCGGATCAACGACACTGCCAGCGATTTTCCGGAAGTCCATATAGCCGAGATAGTGCGGCAGGTAGTCGAACTCCTCCGCAAGTGCCGCAAGGTGCCCTGCCGCCGCGATGTTGTTCTTCGGCAGTTCAAGCCCGAGCAGTTTCCTGAGCTCGCTTTCAGGGAATTCGTCCGGCGCCATCGTTGCGACGAGCGTGTCGCCGAAAACGCCGACGATCATGCGGGCGTCGTCGTCACCGACGTAGCGATAGGTATTGCCGTCGAGTTCCGCCGTGAGCATCGGCTTGCCGATATCTTCCTCGATGGCCGCCATGGCACTTTCGAACGCCGCCTCGTCAGTGACGTGCGCACGCAGCACCGGCAGCAGTCCGTAGCCATAGAACGCCATCCCCTCATTGATATCGAAGCCTGCCTGGCGCATGCCGTCGACCGAGAACAACGACAGGACCTTCGGCAGCACCCTGGCTGCCTGCTCCGCCTCGCGTCGCTCCTCCGAGCCTTCCGGGTATTCCTCGATACTCTCGGTGAACGCCTCCTCCATCGCTGCCGCGTACGCTGACGACAGTGCGCCGCTGACGTCCATCTTTTCGATCAGGTCGTCCTGCAGGGGCTCGATGTTGGCGATCACGTACGGCGTGTCGGCCGGCACGTACCTGAGAATAGAGTCGGTGTCGGCGAGCGCGCCGGAGGGCTCTGGCTCTTTCGAGCCGCAGGCGGCAAACACCAGGCAAGCCGCCGAGAGCATAAAGGCCCTGCGGTTACGGGCAGACGAAATGAGAGTCATGGGTCGACGCCTCCTGAACATGACGAATTCAACAATATTCCGCGACCGATGCCGAGCCGGCACGGTAGCGGGGTGTCAGGGTAGCGACGAAAACGTGAGTCTACGCTCAGGATTATTGTGGATTTGCGCAGCTCTCGGGAGGCAGTATACGCCGATGACTGGCGAACCGGCAAACACGGGGCTTGCTCTTCGCGACGCCGAAGCGCGGGATCTCGACGCGACGCTGGTACTCAACGAGGCCGTCGTGCCGGCCGTCAACAGCCTCGATCCCGATCGCATGCGCTGGTTTTTTCGGACGGCCGACTACTGCCGCGTCGTCAATCGGGGCGGTGAGCTCCTCGGCTTCATGATTGGCTTTTTCGAGGGCTCCGACTACGCAAGCGACAACTATCGCTGGTTCAGCGCCCGCTATGAGCGGTTCGCTTACGTAGATCGCGTCGCGGTCAGCGACAGCGCGAGACGCCTCGGTGTCGCCAGCGCCCTCTACGCTGACTTCGTGACAACGATCGGTGAGAGTCGCGCGCTGATGACCTGCGAGGTCAACCTGAGACCGCCCAACCCGGGTTCGCTCGCATTCCATGAGCGGCTCGGTTTCCGGCAGGTGGCAACCCAGACGCTCGATGGCGGCAGCAAGGAAGTGGCGTTGATGGTCCGCAACCTAACCGAAGCGCCATAACAGGCACTGGCGGCAGGCCGACCGTCAGGGCTCGAAGAACTGCTTCTTGTCGAAGCGTTCGCCGGCTTCGATGCGGACCGGCAGCCGATTGTCGGGTGCCGCTATCGGGCAGGTAGCGAAATCGTTGAAAGCACAAGGCGGGCTGTAGGCAAGATTGAAGTCAAGCACGGTCCTGCCGTGCTCGTCGGGCAGCGGCGCGTACATGAAGCGCCCAGCCGGGTACGTCTCGCGGCCGTTTGTCCGGTCCCCGAACACAAGGAACAGGCGATCACCGGAGAGATAGGCATCGAGCGCATACTGCTCGCCACCCAGCTCGAACTCGACCCTGCCCGGCGAGCTGGGCCGATAATCGAGTCCCGGAACCACGGTGCCCACGTCGAGTACGCGAGGCTCGTCGAAGGGCTGCAACACGGCGGCGACCCGATACCTTGCATCCACGGTGAAATACGGCAGTGGCTCAAAGGCCTCCAGGGCCGGATGCGCGTAGTCGCGCAGCCTGATTGCCATCCGGTCGTCGCGGCGTATCGCCGTCCAGGCCAGCGACCCGTGCGTGACGGTAATCGGCTCGACGGTCGTATCGTCGGACAGGAACAGCGTCCGGACGGGCACACCCTCGTAGCGCACGTCGACGCCGGGCTCAATGCGCATCGTGATGCCCTCCCCATCGACGACGAAATGACCAATGGTGTCCGTTGCCGTTCCCGGGAAGCGCAGGTCGGCTCCGCTCCCTCCCCCGAAGCTGTACTGCCCGGTCGACAGCCAAAAAAGACCCGCGAGATTCAGGAAGCCGTCGGGTCCGGCGAGGGTCGCCGCTCGATCGTCGCGCCACGCCATGACGGCTGCCTCGTAGGCGTCGTCATCCACGCTGCTGCTGCCGCAGGCGGCAAACAGCGTCGCCGTCAGCAGCAATGCAAGTCCCGGTCGGTCCACGATCAAGCGCTCTTCCTCACTACGCGTCCATGGTGCCTGCCGCAACAAGGCTCGGCAATGCCGGCGCCCGGGCCTATACTCGCCGCCCATGCCGTCACCGTCCGCCGCTACCCTCGCCTTCCTCGAGCTCGAACCCGACGATATTCTCGACGCGGTCGAGAGCCTTGGCTTCCCCGTCAACGGCAGGCTGCTCGCACTCAACAGCTACGAAAACCGTGTGTACCGCGTCGGTACCGGCGAACGCGACAACTGCGTCGTCAAGTTCTATCGCCCGGAGCGCTGGAGCGATGCCGCCATCCTCGAGGAACACAGCTTCTCGCAGGAGCTGGCCAACGCCGAGCTGCCGATCGTTGCGCCGGTCGACGTCGACGGCGAGACGCTGCACCAACGTGGGCTGTTCCGGCTTGCCGTGTTCGACAACCGGGGCGGACGTCCGCCCGAACTCGACAATCTCGACCAGCTCGAGCAGCTCGGGCGGCTGCTCGGACAGATGCACAACGTCGGCGCAACGAGCGCATTTCTGCACCGGCCGGCGCTAACCATCGAATCCTTCGGCACCGACTCGTTCAACTACCTGCTGGACGAGGGCTTTATTCCGCCGGAGCTGGAAGCTGCGTATGAGTCCGTGGCGGAAGACGTCCTTGACGGCGTCGAGGCCTGTTTCGAGCGCGCCGGCGAAACTGTGTCGCTGCGACTGCACGGTGATTTCCACCCGGGCAACGTCCTCGTAGACCGGGACCGTTTCCATCTCGTCGACCTCGACGACGCCCGCAGCGGACCCGCGGTGCAGGACCTGTGGATGTTTCTCTCCGGTGACCGCCACGAGCAGGAACCACAGCTTGCCGCCCTGCTTGAAGGTTACACGGCGTTTCGTCGTTTCTCCGCCAACGAACTGCACCTCATAGAAGCGCTTCGCAGCCTCAGGATCATGCACTACGCGGCCTGGCTCGCACGCCGCTGGGGAGACCCTGCTTTCCAGCAGGCGTTTCCGTGGTTCGAGTCACGCCGTTACTGGGACGAGCATGTCCTTGCCCTGCGCGAGCAGCTCGCGCTCATGCAGGAATCCCCTCTCGCGTGGAAACAACGCTAGCAAACGCTTCGGCAGACACTCCCTTTCTCCGTCGCTCTGCGTAGGTCTGTCGGGTTGAGTCTACGCGCACCAGTCAGAGAATTAGTCTTAAATAAAATCAATTAACCGTTGATTAGAATAGATTTTATTTTCCCACGATCGACACCCGGGAGCAGTTTGAAGACACCGCCAGTTCGTGTGCGTTTGTAACAGCAGCGCGACGAGCCCCGGCACTTTATTGCGCAAGCCGGGAGCCGCGCTATAGTGGGTCACGGCCACAGCGTTGGCGACACGCGGAACTAAACCCGTCATCGCCCGCTCCTACTCGTATAGCTCGGGCACTGAAGATTCATGCGAAACCTCGTCGCAACATCCAGACTACGACTCCCGACACTGCTGATCGCGCTTGCGATCATGACCGGCTGCGCGTCAACGGTAACGATGGATCCGCCGACCATCCCCGCTCCGCTGCTCGAGAAGCTGCCGGTCAGCGTCGGTGTCCGCTTCCCGGACAACTTCCGGGACTTCCAGCACAACGAAAAGGTGCTTGGCACCGACGAGTGGACGATTCGCCTGGGACGCTCCAACGAGGTCCTGTTCACGGAGCTGTTCGGATACATGTTCGAGAACGTCAGTGTGCTCGGACCTGAGGACGACCCGTTCACGATGGGGCTGGACGCTTACATCGAGCCGTCGATCGACGCGTTTGAGTTCTCGATCCCGGCGCAAACCCGCACGAACTCTTTCGCCGTCTGGATTCGCTATCGCATCAAGGTCTGGGACAGCAACGGCGACCAGATTGCCAACTGGCCAATTGCCGCCTACGGCAAGAGCGAAACCGCCGTCCTGCAGGGCTCGGCGGCGCTGCAGCGAGCCGCTGTGCTCGCCATGCGCGATGCCGCCGCGCTCATGATCGACAAGCTCGACCGAGAGACCGGCGTCGGCTCGACGCGGCGATCCAACCCCGCGGCGACCGCCGTTCAGCCATCCAACCCGTCACCGTCGGCACCGGAGATCGGCAACCAGTTACTCGGAGGTCAGCGCAACAATGCAGGCTAGCAATCTTCCCGGTCTCGCCCGCGTCCTCATCCTTGGCGTGACCCTCGTCGCGGCATCCGGCTGCGTCACCTCGCGCCTCGAGAATGCGCGGCAGAGCGGCACCGGCATTCGCGACGGCGAATCCGTCGTCATCATGGCCAAGAGCTACCACCTCGGTAACGAAACCGAAGCGAGCTACATCTCCTGCGTCGAGGATGCACTGGGTCGTGGCAAGACCGGGCTCAACGTCATTCCACACCAGCAGTTCGTCGACTCGCTGTTCCCGTGGTTCGAGCCACGCACGGCGCCAACCGAGACCAAGGGGCTGACCAAGCTCATGGGCCGACCGGGTGTCGCTGAACGTCTGAAGGAAACCGGCGTTCGCTACATTATCTGGCTGGACGGAGATACCGAGCGGGTTGCGGGCGGCGGAAGTCTGTCCTGCGCCGCAGGCCCCGGCGGCGGCGGCTGCTTCGGCTTCGCCTGGTGGCAGAACGACGCGGACTACAACGCCTCTATCTGGGATCTCGAGGGCCTCGAGTCGGCTGGTTCAATATCGGCAGACTACAGCGGTACCTCGTTCCTGCCGGCACTGGTCGTGCCGATTCCGCTGATCGCTCGCACCAAAGCGGCCGCCTGCAAGGGTCTCGCCGAGCAGCTCCACAGCTTCATCGTCGCCGAGCCCGGCATCTGAGCTAGGGCAGACGCCCGGCGCCAATGAACGCGGCCTTGTAAAAGCCGTCGTCAAGTCCCTGCAACGACACCGTACGACCCGAGCGCGGCGCGTGCACGAACTGCCCGTTGCCCACGTAGATTCCGACATGCGCCATCTTGCCGTCGATCTCGAAGAACACGAGGTCGCCTGGCCGCATCGCGGTTGAGGAAACGGGTTCGGCGCGCCGGTACAGCGCCCCTGTGGTTCGGGGCACGGCCTCGCCGACCTCGCCGAACGCGTAGTACACGAGCCCGCTGCAGTCGAAGCCTGACGGCGTCTGGCCGCCGTACCGATACGGCGTGCCGCGCTGCGCCAGGGCAACCGACGCAGCACGCGCAGCAACGTCGTTTGCAAGCGCTGTGCGCGAATCCGGGCCGTGTTGCACCGGCGTCTCCCACGAGCACGCAGCCAGCCCCAATGCGGCGATCAAAACCAGCGTTTGTCTCAGTTGAGGTTGCGTTATCATGGCGCCCGTCCGAAGAGCCTCAAGCGAGAATACTTGAAGAAGTCTGAATCCGGTATGAACTGCTGCGCAATCCTTACGGTCAGGAACATGAGCCGCAGCCTGCGATCCCTCGTCGCATTGATCGTGCTGGTGACGGCCTCGTGCAGTGCGCCTGCCGACGACGTCGACGCCGCCGTCGACGACGACAGCTACGAGCTCATTTACGAACTGACGCCGGCACCGTCCGCCGGAACGATCACCGTGAGCCTCGATGTGAAGCAGGCATCCCCGCTCTTGCGCGAGGTACGCTTCAACGTCGATCCGGAACGCTATCGCAACTTCTCGGCGTCGGGCGAGTTCCAGCTCGAAGACGACGAGCTGCGCTGGTACGTACCCGAGTCGGGCGGGCGCCTGTCGTGGGAAACGGATGCGCGGCGACAGCGCGGCAACAACGGCCACGATGCCTGGCTCGGCGACGAGTGGGGTTTGTTCCGCGCCGAGCGCATCATCCCGCGTGCCATCACGCGAACACGCCGCGGCGCAAACAGCAAGACAACCCTCCGTTTCGATCTGCCGGACGACTGGTCAGCCGTCACCCAGTATCCGCCGCTCGACGGTGACTTTCGCGTCGACAATCCCTCGCGGCGCTACGACGAGCCGTCCGGCTGGGTCGTGATTGGCCGCCTCGGCGTCCGCCTGGACCGCGTTGCCGGCACGCGCATTGTCGTCGCCGCCCCCGAGGACAATGGGGTCCGGCGCCTCGACATCATCGCGTTCCTGAACTGGACGCTACCCGAAGTCTTCAGGCTGCTGCCGTCGCCCCCGGAGCGGCTGACGATCGTCAGCGCCGGTGACCCTATGTGGCGTGGCGGCCTGTCGGCGAGCCAGTCGTTGTACCTGCACAGCGAGCGACCGCTGGTCAGCGAAAACGGCACGAGTACCCTCCTCCACGAGGTCATGCACGTGGTCCTCGGCCTGCGTTCAGCCGTGGGCGCCGACTGGATCGTGGAGGGTCTTGCCGAGTATTACTCGATCGAAATTCTCAGGCGATCCGGGGGCCTGTCCCCACAGCGCAGCGACAAGGCGCTCGCAAGTATTGCCGACTGGGCACAGAGCGCCGACACCCTGTGCGAAGACCCGTCGAAGGGCCCCCGCACGGCGCTGGCCGTGAGCGTGTTCGCGGCCCTCGACGAGGAGCTCCGCAACGCCAGCAAAGGCGAGCGCTCGCTGGACGATGTGCTTGCGCTATTACTCGACGCCGATGCGCGCGTCGATCTCAATGCGCTTCGCAATGCCGCAGCGCGGGTTCGCGGCGGACCGCTCGACGCACTGGCCGACGCATCGCTCCCCGGCTGCGGCGATGACACAGACGAGGAGCGCCCGGCCGCATGACCGACCAGAAGCACGACCTGGAGCTGGTGCTCCGGTCGCGAACGCCCCTCATCGTCATCGAGAGTGCGGACGAATCGCGCGTCCTCAACATGCTCAAGACCATCGCATTTCGCCAGGTGCAGAGCGACTACCTGCCGCTGTTCCGATGGACAATCACGGACGGACTGCAGCGCCTCGATATCGATCTCGAGCCACAGACGCTGAATTCACAGCCTGGCGACGTGCTGAAGCATATTCGAGCCGTATCGAAGCCCGGCATCTACGTGCTTCTGGACTTCCACCCCTTCCTCGATGATCCGGTCCATGTGCGGCTGCTGAAAGACATCTGCATACACTACGGCCGCGTTGCGCGGCAGGTGGTGCTGATCAGCCACGAACTCAAGGTGCCGAGCGAGCTCGAAGCCTTCGCCGCACGAGTCGAAATGACGCTACCCACCGAGCCGGAGAGGGAGCGCATCGTGAAGAAGGTCATCGATGAGTTCATCGAATCGAATCCGGGACGCCAGGTGCAGGTTGACCGCAAGGCCCACGCACTCCTCGTGCAGAACCTGTCAGGCCTTACCTACTCTGATACGACACGGCTCGCGCGCAACGCAATCTTCATGGACGGGGCCATCACACGAAGTGACCTGCCGGACGTCATGCAGGCCAAGTATCAGCTGCTCAACGAGAGCGGCGTCCTGCAGTTTGAGTACGACACGGCACGCTTCAGCGACGTCGGTGGCCTCGACCGGCTGAAGACCTGGCTCCAACAGCGCCGCGCCGCGTTCAAACGCGACTCCACGGCGGCGCATCTCGATGCGCCCAAAGGCATCCTGCTCATTGGCGTTCAGGGCTGCGGCAAAAGCCTGGCGGCCAAGGCCTCAGCCGGCGTGTTTGGCGCACCGCTGCTGCGGCTCGACTTCGGCAGTCTGTACGACAAGTACCATGGCGAGACAGAGCGCAAGCTGCGCGAAGCGCTCAGGACAGCGGACGTGATGGCGCCCTGCGTACTCTGGATCGACGAGATCGAGAAAGGCATCGCGGGGCGCGGCGGGGAAACCGGCACCACGCAGCGCGTACTTGGCTCGTTCCTTACCTGGCTTGCCGAAAAGAAGACCGATGTCTTCGTCGTCGCGACAGCGAATGACATCCAGGCGATGCCGCCTGAACTCGTCAGGAAAGGCCGCTTCGACGAGATCTTCTTCGTCGACCTGCCGAGGCTCAACGTGCGCGCATCAATCTTCGCTATCCACCTGACGAAGCGCGAACTCGCCCTGAAACCGTTCGATATCGAGGCACTCGCAACGGCGACCGAGGGTTTCTCCGGCGCCGAGATCGAACAGTCGATCGTCGCGGCGCTGTACGCGGCGCACGCCAAGAACGAGCCGCTCGAAACGGCCCATATACTCGACGAGATCCAGTCGACCCGACCCCTGTCGATCGTCATGGCGGAGAGCATCGCCGGACTCCGCCAGTGGGCCCGCGACCGCACGGTACCCGCCGACTGACGACTTAACGTAATGCCCCGGAATGACGTGCGCTGCCAACGTGCTACTATGCGGGCATGGCTAAAAACAATAACAAGAAGAACGAATTAGTCCGGGACTCTGATTCGACGTCTGAACTGCAGGAACTCACGCTGCAACAGGTCCTCGCGCAACGCGTTGACGATCACGATATCGAAGTCGATGACGACACCTTCGAAATAGAGCGTCTGCCCGTTATTGGCGCAAAGCCCGATGTTGAAGTGCTGCGCGCCGACCTCGTGCTGCGTTCGGAGACTGTCAATCGCCTGCAATTCGACGTCGAGCGCCTGCGCGGCAAACTCAAGGGGCTCGAGTCGGAAGTCCGAGCGCGCGAAGATCTCGGGCGCGACCTCAACCGCGAAATAGACGCGCTGAAAGCGGACGCACAGTCACGCCAGAAACTGCTGGCCGAACGCGATCGGACTATCAAGGAGCTCAAAAGCGAGATCCGCGAGCGTGCCAGCGCAGCCCACAAGCTCCAGCTCGAACACGACGAGAGCATCGCCGAAAGAAACGCGCTTGCAGCCCAGCTCGACGACATACGCCGGGACCTCGAGCGCCTCTCGACCGCCGACGACGAAGCGAACGCCACCCCCGCGAGGAAGTCGGGCTCCGACGCCTCGCAGCGGGCGCATGTCGCTGAACTGGCGGCTAAACTCGGCCGCAACGAAGCCTATGCCGACGAGCTGAGGCGGCAGCTCAGCGACGCGAGCGTCGCCATCGACGAGCGCAGCAAGTCACTCAGGCACACCGAAACCGAGCTTTCCGAAAGCAAGGCGCTGGTCGAGCAACTCGAGGACCAGCTGCGGTCGCAGGGCGCCGACAACCAAGCGCTGGGTGAACAGATCGCCGTCATGCAGGCGCGCCACAACGAAGCCATGGCCGGTGTCCAGGCGGGTCTCGGAGACGCGGAACAGGGTGCCCTCGAGGCGCGCTTGTACGCAGAGCAACTCGAAGCCGACCTGACTGAAAGCCGCCGATACCGGGACGAGTTCGAACGCATGCTGACCGAATCGTCGAGACAACACGAGGAACACCTCGACGCACTCGAACGAGCGCTGGAAACCGAGCATGCGCGCAATGCAGAGCTTGAGCACAAGCTCGCCGAGAAGACCCGCGCCCTCGACAGTCTGCTCGCCGACATTGCCGAACAGCCGGAGGCCGACAGCCCTGACGATGACGCCGCAGCGCCTGACGAGACCGGTAAGCAACTGGACGGTCGCCCACGCGAGCGCGTCAATCGAATGCTCATCGGTCGCATCGACAACCAGGAGCTGCGCTTCCCACTGTTCAAGAATCGCCTGACCATCGGTAGAACCCGGCAGAACGACATCCAGCTGAACGTGCCCTACATCAGCCGCCGGCACGCCGTGATTCTCACCGAAGGGGATACGACGCGCGTCATCGACTGGGGCAGCCGCAATGGCGTGTTCGTCAACTCCCGACGGGTGTCGGAGCAATTCCTGGAATCAGGTGACCAGATCGCCATTGGCAACGCCGAATTCCGCTACGAGGAACGACCTCGCCGCGAGCACTAGTCGCGCCCGCGTACGGCACGCGTATCCGCGACGGCATCGGGGTCACGTGGCCTGTTGTGACTGTGGTCACGGCAATCCCGGGCGCACGCTGCTACGCTTTCCCCGTCATTGCAGGAAGCAGGACTCGGGAACGTGGCACGAATCGCCATCGACAGCACAGCACCCTCTCGCGCAACCGGGCGCACGCCGCTTCGGCGACTCGTCATCCGCAAGATCTGGCTGCCGCGACTCCTCTACAACGTCCTCCCCTGGTTCTATCTCGCCGCGGCCGCCGCGGCCCTTGCTGCAACCATCTACATTGACGCGTCGCTCCGGGCCGTCCCGCATTCGCTGCTCATCTCAGCCGCCTGCCTGCAATTCGGCCTGTGGGTGCTGGGCAGTCGCCGCGCAGCGCGCCGACGCGAGCTCGAGCGACAAAGCCCGCTGTCCAACAGCCCTGACGCTTGACGGCTGCCGGCGCCTGCGCAAACATACGCGCGGCCTTCACCCGGTAACCCCACGTGGCATCTGCTCAGACAGCAAAGTCAGCGCCCTCTGCGCTATCGAAACCCGTCCTCCGCGAAGTCCTGCTGTTCGCCGTCCTGGGCGCCTTCGGCCTGATCGTGTTGCCGATCGCCATTTTCTACGTCGGTGGGCTGGTGTTTGGTGATTACGGCGGCGACGGCTTCGGCCAGTTCTTCGAATCCATCCTTGCAAAGCTGGGTCGCGGCGACCGCCTCGCGTGGTTTCTCGTACTCTCTCCGTACATCGTGATCCAGCTCTTGCGAATAGCGATGCTCGCCTGGCGACTCAGTACCCGGGCGGAGCACTGACGAGCGTCTACCCGTCGCGGCTTCGATTCGTGATGGCCGTCACAGTTTTCACGGCGCGAGTGGGCCAGCCCGGCACGTTCCGGGACAATGCAGGTCTTAGCAATCAAGGAGCCTCGCAGGCTCTGCGGTTGAGTACAGGCCGCATTTTCCTGCCACCCCCCCACAGGAACCCTCGACCCGATAATGATCAGGCGACTCTTCAGCTGGATGCGCACCCGCGACAGGGATGATCGCGACGACCGGCTCGACGTGACCGGCGCGTATAGATCCTCCGTGGACAAGGCCACGCTGCGCCCGACACGCGACAGGCAGCCGACGGCGAAACAATCGAAGCCCGATCAACCGGTCGATCTGCCGGCGGCCAGCCAGGACAGCCTCATCCGCAATCGCTATCTGCGCGAGGATACTGGCACTCACGAGACGCTGAAGATCCTCGACGACTCGCTGATCCAGACCGGCGAGGACGAGGGCTTCGATCCCTACAACACCGGCGATTTCGATCGTTCCCGCAACTGGGAGAAGCGATTCAAGAGCTGAGCGCGGCAAGCGCGTACCGCGGGCGACGCGGGCGTGCTAGGCTCGCGGCCCTGGCCGTGGCGGAACCCGCTCAATGACCCTTCGCGTAACCTTCGAACTCGACGACAACGACCTCAAGCACTTCCGGATGATCATGCGCCAGGCCCGCAAGGCGGCCGCCTGCATGGCACCGGAGGACATCCTCGCAGCGGCCGAGGAAGTACTCACCGACATCGACGGTGCGTCCAAACCGGGCTTCGTACAGGCCCGGATCGACAAGCTCAAACTACTTATCAGGATGCTCTCCGACCTGGAATGGCGCTTGCCTCACAAGGACGCGCGGCGAGTCTTGAACGCCCTCGCCTACTTCGCCGAACCCGAAGACCTGATCCCGGACCACATTCCCGGCCTCGGCTTCCTCGACGACGCCATCATGATTGAGCTGGTCGTACGCGAGCTCAAGCACGAGATCGAGGCCTACGAAGACTTCTCGGACTATCGGCAGCGGCAGAAGGCAGAACGCGGCGGCCGGGTCGCCGTCAGCCGCCAGGAATGGATCGAGGCCCGCCGATCTGCGCTGCAGTCGCGCATGCGGCGTCGCCGCGACAAGGACGGCCGGACCGGGCTCGTCTAGGCGCGAAAGCGAGCCGTCAGGGCCAGTAATACCAGCCGGTTGCCGCCAGCCCGGACCACAGCAGGAGCTGCGCCACGTGGCGCGCCGGGTGCGAGATCAACAACGCGTAGAAACTCGAGGCGGAAATTACTGTCATAGCGGTAAAGATGCCGAGGCTCTTCGACAACGGGGCGATTTCATCGCGTACGCGGGGCTCGTCGTCACCAATAATGGAGAAGACGATGAGTACGAGCAGGAGGCTCACGGCAATCGACACACAGGTGCCCATGACGAAACCCGTAATGACCGTCAATGGTCGCATCTAAATTTACCAAGTGCTTTAGTTTATGGAGGCTCGGCCGGAATTGTGCCGAATGCGCCCTTGATCGGAGAGCGCGAGGCTACTAGCCTAGCTGAGATTGCGGTCGGATTACACGCCGGCGAAAGGATGGAGAAAACCTTGAGGAAACACCAGCTACTGAGCATCACCGGGACGATCGCTCTTGTCCTCGCAAGCCTGGCACCGGCGTCAGCGATTCCGAACATCACGCCTGACGAGGAACTCATACCGGAGGTGCGCCACGAACGCATCGGCGAGCTGGTTTCGCAGTTCATCCAGAAGTCGCACTACAACCAGATTGCGATCAACGACGACTTGTCGTCGCGCGTCCTCGATCGCTACGTGGAATCACTCGATGGCAACCGCAGCTATCTGCTCGCCAGCGATATCGAGTATTTCGAGCAGTATCGCTTCCAGCTCGACGACTTCGTGAAGGCCAAGCCGCTGGATCCCGTCTTCGACATGTTCAAGGTTTACCGCTCGCGCGCCCGCGAACGGCTGAACTACGCCGTGCGCCTGCTCGAGACCGAGCCTGACTTCACGATCGACGAGAACTACCAGTTCGATCGCAGCGAAGCCCCGTGGGCGACGAGCGAGGAAGAGCTCGACGAGATCTGGCGCAAGCGCGTCAAGAGCGATGCCCTGCGCCTCGTACTGGCCGAGAAAACCTGGGAGGAAACCCAGGACATCCTGTCCAACCGCTACAAGCGCGTCCTCAGGCGTCTCGACCAGGTCAAGACCGACGATGTGTTCGAGACCTTCATGAACAGCTTCGCGCACACGCTCGACCCGCACTCGAGCTACCTGTCGCCGCGCAATTCCGAGGAATACCGGATCCAGATGAGCCTGTCGTACTTCGGCATCGGCGCCTCGCTGCAGACCGACGAAGACTACGTACAGGTCATCAATATTATCCCGGGCGGCCCAGCGGCGATTGACGGGAAGCTCAAGCCGAACGACAAGATTACCGGCGTGGCGCAGGGTAACGACGGCGACATGATCGACGTTGTCGGCTGGCGTCTCGACGACGTCGTCGACCTGATCCGCGGCCCCAAGGACACCGTGGTCCGCCTGCAGGTAATACCGGCAGGCGCGCTGCCCGGCAGCGGCGAAAAGGAAGTCGTTCTGTCGCGCGGCCAGGTGAAGCTCGAGGAGCAGGCGGCCAAGAGCGACGTGATCGAGGTCCCTCGTGACGGCCGCACCTGGCGTATTGGCGTGATCGAGGTGCCGAGCTTCTATCGCGACTACCGTGCCCTGTCCAACGGCGACAAGAACTACACGAGCACTACCAAGGACGTGCGCCGCCTGATCGACGAACTCGAGGAACAGGGGATCGATGGTCTCGTCATGGATCTCCGCGGCAATGGCGGCGGTCACCTGACCGAAGCAACCGCCCTGTCCGGCCTGTTCATCGATAACGGCCCGGTCGTCCAGCTCAGGAATTCCAACGGCCGCATCAGCCGGCTCGACGACCCGGATCCGGTGAAGCGCGTTGCCTACTCCGGGCCGCTCACGGTCCTCGTTGATCGATTCTCGGCCTCGGCGTCCGAAATCTTCGCGGCCGCGATCCAGGACTACAATCGCGGCGTCATAATCGGCCAGCGGACCTTCGGCAAGGGCACCGTGCAAAACCTGTACTCGCTCGACCAGTACATCAAGCCGGAAGGTGACAAGGGCTACGGCCAGCTGACGATGACGATCGGCAAGTACTACCGCGTCACCGGGGAAAGCACCCAGCACCGCGGTGTCGAGCCGGATATTTCGCTGCCGTCATCCATCGATGTCGAACAGTTCGGCGAGAGCGTTCGCGACAGCGCCCTGCCCTGGGACACGATCGATACGACACGATTCAGCCGGGGCGAACCGCTCGATGCAACGATAACTGCGCTGACGACCAACCAGGTCGAGCGCTCCAAGGACGACCCCGACTTCCAGTACCTCATCGAGGGTATCCGCGATATCGAGGAAGCGCGCGCGCGGGACACCGTATCGCTGAATATCGACACACGCGTTGCGGAACGCGAGGAAGAGCGGGCCCGGGCCTTGAGGCTCGAAAACGAGCGTCGTGCCGCTCGTGGTATCGATCCGATCGAGAGCCTCGAGGACATGAACGAGGACGAGCGGCCTGACGTCCTGCTGCAGCAGGCGGCCGAGATCGCATCAGACCTGGCCGCGACGCGTGAGGTGCCCGTACCGGCCAAGGCAGCCAGCGTCGCCCGGCCCTGAATAGGGGATTGCACGTACGAGGCTAGGTGTTATACTCGGGTATAACACTCGACTATCCATAGGTGCCCGCACCATGGCAAAACCAGCGAGAGACAGGGGAATACGACGTAGTACGGCTCGGGCCGGGCTCGTAGTCACGCTCGCCTGCCTGTCGCTCCCGGTACTCGCCGCCACCGGCGTCGGCCTCGACAAGTGCGACGAGACGGCTGACCGATCGGCGCTGCTCAACAGCGCCTCGGCTACCGACGAACTCACCGTCGTGCGTTCCGAGTCGCTGCTCGAGGCAATGGACAAGAGCGAGTCCGATATTGCGCTGGCGCAGGAGCAGGCGCTGCGGTCGGCGGCACTCAACGACGCCCTCGAGCAGCGGCTACGCCAACGCTCCGAGCTCTCTACGCAGCCGTCATCGGCCGAGGACGGCGTGCCATCTGTGGAGACCCGGCTACCCGGGGTTAGCGCCACAGAGTCCCTGCTCTTCCGCCGCGAGATGTTCCGCACCGATATCTGATCCGCGTCAGCGGCTCAGCACTTCTGAAAGACTCCAGTAGTCCTCGCCGAGGATGTTGCCGTCTGCGGTCCGTACGGCGCCAGCCGCATCGAACATGAACAAGGTTGCCACGGTTCCCGGCGTCGGCACGGCGGCGTCGGCTGTCGGGAAATCAGCGTGCTCGGCAATACGCGCGGCTCGATCCTTGAGCGCATCGGCGTTTCCGAGCGGCTTGTCGAGTGCCTCGGCCTGCTCAGAGATTCGCTTGAACAGCCGGTCGCAGTCGTCTTTGCTGCCGTAGTTGATCGCGCCGACGCTCTTCTCGCTCGCCTCTTTCACCATAGCCGCGAAATTGCGATCGGAGAAGCGGAACAGTAGTTCCTGCGCGAACGACAGGATCATGAAGTTGATGGATCGCTTTTGCGCGGTGTCGAGCCCGGGAACCTCGGGTCGTGCGCGCTGCTGAATGGACTCGAGTTCGGCGAGGAGCTCCTGCTCTTCACCGCGCGCGCTGGCGAGCTCGGCTTCGAGCTCTTCGACAGCGGCGCTGGCCTGGCGGCCTTTGAGCATCTTGCTGATGCCGTTCATGGCGCTGATCCGCTCGTGCTCGCCGGCAAGCTGGTCTTCGAGCAGCTGCACGGCGACACGCCGCTCCGCAACACGTTTCTGGATTCCCGCGGCTTGTGCCTGCTGCTCGGCGTTCCACTGCTTCAGCACGTCCTCGTGCACGCGCTGCTCACGCTGCTGCTTGAGCTGTTCCGCAAAGCGCGCCAGTTTCGCGCAGCAGCGCTTGTTCAGCCCGCGGAGCTGGTAGAAGACGGCGGCATTGAAAACCCAGTCGGGATCGTAGAGCAGATTCTCAATGTGCTCGAGGCGCTGGCGCACCCGCGCCGTAACACCTTCCTGCTCTTTCAGGAGCTTCTCTAGCCGATAGTTTTCGTCCGCTTTCTCCGCGAATTGCTGCTTCAGCTGTGCCCGGTTCCAGTAGAGGTTCTGGAGCTTGTCATCGTTCGCGGGTTCGAGGGATCCGCTGCCGAACAGAGTCGATTTCTGGGACGCTTTCGCCATGTTTACATAATCGCCGCCTAGCGCCGGCAACCAACATAATCACAGCGTGATGATGACACCTCGTCGCACGAAAAAGCGCAACGGACTCCACAGTTTGATGACGTCCCTGCCGGGAGGCAGGGCTGACCTGTCAGCGGTCGAGGACGAGATGTCCCTGGTCGGAAAGATACTCCAGCCACTTGTTGAGGACGGAGTTGCGCCGCCAGCGAGCATCGAGTTCATGCGTGTGCTCCGAAAACAGGCGGCGGAGCTCGGCGTGCTGATGATTGCCGGATACGCGCATGGATTCGGCGAGCTGACCGTCCAGGTAGGCGCGGACGCGCATGTCGGGATCGGCTACGCGTCCCTCGTCGGTGTCGAAGAAATACGTCAGTGACAGCGTCACGGTGTATCGGCAGCGCTCAAGCACGTCGACGTGCAAATCACAGTCGCCCGCGACCCGCGACCGGAAGCAGCCGTCGAGCGTCTCGAGGTCGGGAATCAGGCGCAGCAATCGCAGGTAGTTGCTCTCGTACAGCGACATCAGGCCGACGAAGGTACGCGGCTTGACGATGGTCTGCGGAACAATGCTCGAATCAATCAACATGGCGCGAATATAGCACAGCGTTCGGCGGGATTCGGTGACGCAAATAGTGTTCCGTTTACGCCGAAATAGTTCCCGACAATCAGCTTCGAACCCGCCGCTCTACGCCGGTAGTATTGAGGATTCGGCTGGCGATTTCCTCAATCGAGAATTCGGTGGTATCGACGTAGGGAATGCCGACACGCTTGAAGAGTTTGCTCGTCTCGCGCAGTTCATAGCGCACCTGTTGCGCCGACGAATACCGACCCATGGCGCGACGTTCGCGACGAATTTGTCGCAGGCGATCGGGCCGGATCGTGAGCCCGAACAGCTTGTGCTTTTGCTGCATCAGGGCCTCCGGCAGCCGGCCCCGCTCGAAATCCTCGTCGGTCAGCGGGTAGTTGGCCGCATAAACGCCGTACTGCAGCGCCAGGTATAGGCAGGTCGGGGTCTTGCCCGACCGCGATACGCCGACCAGGATGACGTCCGCCATGTCGTAGTTCCGCATGACAGCGCCGTCGTCGTTGGCCATGGCGAAGTTCGTGGCCTCGATGCGCTTCATGTAGGCCTCGACGTCGCTCATCCCGTGGGCCTTGCCGGGCTCCGCCGACGACTTCACGTCGAGTTCGACTTCGAGCGAGGCGAGGAAGGCATCGAATATATCGAGGTACAACCCATCAGCGCGGCGAACGATTGCGCGGTACTCGTCCTGTACGAGCGTCGAGAAAACGATCGGGCGCAGCGTCGATTTCTCCGCCGCCTTGTTGATCCGCTCGGCGGCCTCCGTCGCCTTGTCAACGGAATCTATAAATGGCACAGTCACCTGCCGAAAATTGACGCCGCGGAACTGCGTAATCAAGCTATGCCCCAGCGTCTCGGCAGTTACGCCGGTCTGGTCTGACAGAAAAAAAACGGTGCGATCAGTCATTGTCATTCTTCATGCATGCAGCCGTCCTGGCAGCCAAAGCGCCGTTTGATGCATACGATTTTCCATGTCCTGTACGGGAACACAAGGGAGCATAGATGGAGCCCTACGTAATTCGTCTGGCCGAGCTAGGCATGCACGATGTCGAGAAGGTGGGCGGGAAGAACTCATCGCTTGGCGAAATGCTGGCCAACCTGGGCGGTGCCGGGGTCGTGGTCCCGGGCGGATTTGCCACTACCGCACAGGCCTACCGCGACTTTCTTGCCGTTGACGGCCTCCAGCAGCGCATCAACGACGTTCTCGACAAGCTGGACGTCGACGACATCGACGCGCTGACGTCGGCGGGACGACAGATTCGGCAGTGGATTCTCGATGCGCCGCTGCCGGAGCAGCTGACGAAAGAGCTCGAGGTACACTGGAAAGAGCTCGCCGGCGACCGCGACATCTCCGTAGCCGTGCGTTCGAGCGCCACGGCGGAAGATCTCCCCGATGCCTCCTTCGCAGGCCAGCAGGAGACATTCCTCAACGTACGCGGCTTCGACAACCTCGTCGTCGCGGTGCACCAGGTATTCGCCTCGCTCTTCAACGACCGGGCGATTGCCTACCGCGTACACCAGGGCTTCGACCACAGCCTCGTCGCCCTCTCAGCGGGCATTCAGCTCATGGTGCGCAGCGATACCGGCGCTTCAGGGGTGATGTTTACGCTCGATACCGAATCCGGCTTCCGCGACGCCGTATTCATTACCTCCTCTTACGGACTCGGCGAGACCGTGGTCCAGGGCGCCGTGAACCCGGACGAGTTCTACGTGTACAAGCCGGCACTCGAATCGGGTCATCACCCGATACTCCGGAAGAACCTTGGCGGCAAAGCCATCAAGATGATCTTCAGCGACGATCCGCGCCCGGGCAAGACCGTGCTGACCGTCGACGTTGACCCGGCCGAAAGCAATCGCTTCTCGCTGAGCGACGAAGAGATCATCGAGCTGGCACGCATGGCCGTCATTATCGAGAAACACTACGGCCGCCCGATGGACATCGAGTGGGGCCGCGACGGTGACGACGGCAAGCTGTACATCCTGCAGGCACGACCGGAAACGGTGCAGAGCCGCAGCGGCCGCAGCATCCAGCGATTCACTCTCAAGGGCCGCTCGGACGTGTTGAGCACAGGGCGCAGCATCGGCCAGAAGATCGGCAGCGGAACCGCCAAGATCATCCGCAGCGTCGACGAGATGAGCCGCGTGCAGCCGGGCGACGTTCTCGTCTCGGACATGACCGATCCTGACTGGGAACCCGTCATGAAGCGCGCCGCCGCCATCGTCACCAATCGCGGCGGGCGAACCTGCCACGCGGCGATCATTGCGCGCGAACTCGGTATTCCGGCCGTCGTCGGCACCGGCGACGCAACCGAGTCGATTGCGGACGGCAGCACCGTCACCGTGAGTTGCGCCGAAGGCGATGAAGGCTTCGTTTACGACGGCGAGCTCGAGTACGAGAAACAGCAGATCGAACTCGATTCGCTGCCGGATATCCCGGTCAAGATCATGATGAACGTCGGTAACCCGGACCGGGCGTTCGACTTTGCGAGCATCCCCAATAGCGGCGTCGGCCTTGCCCGTCTCGAGTTCATTATCAATCGCATGATCGGCGTTCATCCGCAGGCGCTGCTCGAGTACTCGAGCATCGACGAGGACACCCGCGAGGCCATCGACGACCAGATGGCAGGTTATGACGACCCGGTCGAGTTCTTCGTCGACAAACTGGCGGAAGGCGTCGGCACGATCGCAGCAGCCTTTGCTCCGCAACCTGTCATCGTGCGCATGTCCGACTTCAAGTCCAACGAATATGCGAACCTCATCGGCGGCGATCTCTACGAGCCGGACGAGGAAAACCCGATGCTAGGCTTCCGCGGCGCCGCGCGTTACGTCGCCGACAGCTTCCGCCCTTGTTTCGACCTTGAGTGCCGCGCCATCCACAGAGTACGCGACCGTATGGGGCTCAGGAACGTGCAGGTCATGGTCCCCTTCGTCCGTACCGTGGCGCAGGGCAAGGCCGTGGTCGATATCCTGAAAGAAAACGGCCTCGAAAGCGGACGCGACGACCTGAAGATCATCATGATGTCCGAGCTGCCGACAAACGCCCTGCTTGCCGACCAGTACCTCGATCACTTCGACGGTATGTCGATCGGCTCGAACGACATGACCCAGCTGACACTCGGACTGGACCGCGACTCGGCGCTGATCGCCGACGTGTTCGACGAACGCGACGAGGCCGTCAAGCGAATGCTGGAGATGACGATCAGCGCCTGCCGCGCGCGCAACAAGTACGTCGGGATTTGTGGCCAGGGCCCGTCAGATCACCCGGACCTGGCGCGCTGGCTCCTCGACCAGGGTATCGAGAGCATGTCCCTCAACCCGGACAGCGTTATCGAAACCTGGCTGTTCCTTGCCGGAGAGTCGCGCTAGCGACGTTAGAATCGATCGTAGCGTGAGCGTCGCTGCCAGCGAATACGCGGCAGCCAGATGCCCAGTACCATGCCGACGACGAGGACGGCAGCGCCTGTCATGAACCAGAAACGGGCAGCCTGCGACTCGAGTTCCCGATTCTCCTGTTCCAGCGAGCCAATGCGGATCTCGGCCGTTGCAAGCTGATCCCGCAGGCTCGTGTTCTCCTGGTTGATGCTGAGCACATTGGCTGCAGTTCGCTTGATGTCGGCCAGCTCGCTTTCGAGCGATGCCTTCGACGACTCCAGCGAACGAATCCGGTTCGTCGCCTCGGCGTACTGGCCGCGCACACCCTGCAACTGGCTCTGCAGCGAACTGCCCTCGGTATTGGCGTTCGTGAGCTGCGCGCTGAGCGCTTCGAGCTGCTCTCTCGCACTGGGCTCGCTCATCAGGTAGCGCGTCAGGACCCAGCCCTCCGTGCCAGCGCGCGTCTGGACGCGCGAGTAGCCGCTCTCGCTGTCGCGCTCGAGCACCGTCAGCTCGGTCCCGCTCGACAGCATGCGTTCGATCGCGTTGCTCGTGCTGGGGCCGGTGCGAAGCGTAATCTCGAACTGGTCACTCACCCAGGCTGACTGGCCGAAGGCAGCAGCAGGCAGGAGCAGGATCAGGAGGCTGAGTCGGGCGGTCATGGCGCTACACGTTGTAAAGACGGCCGACAATATAGTGCATCAGCGCGCAATGCGCCACGCGCAGTCAGAGCGAAATCAGTCGCTTAATGGCGACAGCTGGCCGATGCTCTCTTCCCAGTTCGCGCCGTCGAAGTCCGTGATCGTGACGCTGTCTATGGTCGCCGGGTCCAGGCAGTGCACATTGACGCTGAAGCCGTCCGGATGCGACCGCGGAACGTAGAAGGACTTCACCCCGCATCGGCGACAGAAATAGTGCTGCGCGACGCCTGTATTGAAGGTGTAGGTGTTGAGAGCATGCTCGCCGTGCGTCTGTCGGAAGTCGCTCCGCGCTACGAGCAGGTGCAGGAAGCCGGTCATCCGGCAGATACTGCAGTTACAGCGGACCGCCTCGATGTCGGCCGGTGCGTCCACTTCGAACAGTACCGCGCCGCAGTGGCAACTGCCCTTGTGTGTCGTATTCACTCGCCCTCCTCGCCGGCCTTTTCGAACACCAGCAGAAGATTATTGCCCGGCATGGCGTGCGTGCGCGCCCTCAAGAGCGAGGCCCTGCCGGCGGACGTGTCAATGAATTCGAGGTCACGAATGCCCATGTCAGGGTCCGATCGCCGGAGCGTCGCGTCGAACTGCGCATTGCTCTGCGTGCTGAAACGGCCCGCTTCACTGAATGGGCCATACAGGCAGAACCGGCCGCGAGCCACGAGTACGGCCCCGACCAGGTCGAACATGTCCTCGACAGACCGCTGCGGCATGATGTGCGCCGTGTTGGCCGAAAATGCGGCGTCGTAACGTTGACCGGTTTCCGGCGCCCTCGACACATCGAGCTCGATCGGGGTCAGCAGATTGCTGCAGCCGGACGCCATCACCCACCGGTTGATGTCCGGCAGGCGCGCGGCGACGTCACTGGGTTGCCAACGGAGCCAGTCCAGCTCTGCTGCGAAGCCCGCAGCGTGCTGCCCGGTTCCCGAGCCGATCTCGAGTACGCGCCCGGAGCCGCGGAACTCGTCGCAGAGAACGCCGAGGATAGGCTCGAAGTTACGTTCGGCCGCCGGCGCAACCGGAAGCTCAGCTGACGGCGTCACAATTCGTGAGTGCAGCGGTATCCAGCATGTGCTCGCGATACCAGCGAAGTTCAGCGATTGAATCGCGAATGTCCGCGAGCGCCAGGTGCTCCGACTCCTTGCTGAAGCCGGCGGCGACGGCAGGTGCCCACAGCTGCGCGAGGATCTTCAGCGTGCTGACGTCGAGATTGCGATAGTGGAAGAAGCGCTCGAGCGCCGGCATCTCACGAGCGAGAAATCGGCGATCCTGGCAGATGCTGTTGCCGCACATAGGCGAGGCGCCCGGCTCGACCCACGCCTCGAGGAACTCAAGCGTTTCCGCCTCTGCGCCGGCGAGCGTCGTCTCGCTGGCGAGGACGCGTGCCGTCAGTCCCGACTGGCCATGCTGCCGCGTGTTCCAGTCATCCATACCGTCCATCACCGTTTGCGGCTGGTGAATCGCGAGCGACGGCCCCGCCGCCAGCTCGACGAGATTGCGGTCCGTCACGATCGTTGCGATTTCGATGATCGTATCGTTCTGTGTATCGAGCCCGGTCATCTCGAGGTCGATCCAGATCAGGTTGCTGGCCCTGTCGCCGATGGCGGCGTCGTTCATGCGCGGGTATCCGTTGCCGGGGAGAGTCCGCAGTGTACCGATGCACCCATGCATCGCGCTACGGAAGCCGGCATACTCCCGGACGAACGGCCACGGAATCTCATGCAGTGCAACAACGCGCCCAGGTCATCGCAACCTTCAGCAGGCGGATGCGGCTCAGGCTCGAGGACGGCGGCGATGTCGAAGCCCGCATCAAGGGCAAGCGGGAACGTGCCGTCTGCGGCGACCTCGTGCAGGCAACGCCGATCGAAGGCGAAGATGACTGGCTGATCACGGATATACTGGCGCGTCGCAACGAGCTGACGCGACCCAACCGCCGCGGTTATGCCGAAACCCTGGCTGCTAACATCGATCTCGTCTGCGTCGTTGCCGCGACGACCCCAGCCCCGGACTGGTTCATTGTCGACCGCTATCTCGGCGCAGCCGAGCTCATGGGCGCCGACGCCGTCGTCGTCTTCAACAAGGCCGAGTTGCTCGATGCAGACTCGGCGGCAAGGACCGGCGTCGACGACGCACGCGACGACTATGAACGCATCGGCTACCGTTTCCTCACGGTCAGCGCGCAGTCCGGCACGGGCCTCGACGGGCTTGCCTCGGAGCTCGGCGATCGCAACAGTATCTTTGTCGGTCAGTCCGGCGTTGGAAAATCGAGCCTCGTGAATCGCCTGCTCGGCCGTGACGAGCAACGGATTGGCGAGCTATCGGACAAACACCGAGAGGGACGACACACGACCGTCAACTCGGTCATGCTCGACCTGCCTGATGGCGGCACCGTGATCGACTCGCCGGGCGTCCGGGACTATGCGCCGGCAATCGAAGCGAAGAGCCGCGTCGAGGCCGGGTTTCGCGAAATCCTGAGCGCAAGCGAGAACTGTCGCTTCGCCAATTGCCGTCACTTCGAAGAACCCGGCTGCGCCGTCAAGGACGCGGTGGAAGCAGGAACGATCTCGGCCCGCCGCTACGAGTCCTATCGGCGCCTCGTGATCCTGACGGCCCAGCTGGCCGAACGACGCGCACCTTACTGACCTCGGTCCGTCAGGACCATTGTAGTAACGGGCCCTGGTTCCCTACCCTGGCGGCCAGCCCAGCGGTCGGCCGCCCAGGAGATGCAGGTGGATATGAAAGACGGTCTGTCCCGCCGCCTCGTTGCAGTTCATCACGACACGGTAGCCGTCGTCTGCGAGCCCTTCTGCCGCGGCAATGTCGCGCGCGGCCGTGTAAAGGCTGCCGACAATCTCCCTGTCCTCGCCCGTGAGATCGTTGATGGTCGCGATGTGCTTGCGCGGGATAATCAGGACGTGAACCGGCGCCTGCGGATTGATGTCCCGAAACGCGAGGGTCGTCTCGGTCTCGTGGACAATATCCGCCGGGATCTCACCGGCCACGATCTTGCAAAACAGGCAGTCGAGCATCATGCACCTCCCTGGTTGACCGCACGCCGGCCGTAAAACGCGTGAGACAGGGTACCGCCGTCCACGTATTCGAGTTCGCCGCCGAGCGGCACGCCATGGGCAATGCGACTCGCGGCGACGCCGTGGCGATCCGCCACGTCGCTCAGGTAGTGCGCCGTCGCGTCACCCTCGACGGTTGGATTCGTCGCGATAATGAGTTCCTCGACATCGCCACCCCTGAGCCTGTCCTCGAGCGCGTCGAGGCCGAGCTCACTCGGGCCGATGCCGTCGAGTGGTGACAGGTGGCCCATGAGCACGAAATACAGGCCGCGGTAACCGGTCGCGTCTTCGAGGGCCATCACGTCTGCCGGCGACTCGACGACACAGAGCTGCTTCTGGTCGCGGCCGCTCGCCGTGCAGATCGAGCACACAGACTCCTCCGTCAGCATGCGGCAACGTGAACAGTGACCGATCGACTCCACGGCGGAGGCCAGCGCCGTCGACAGCTCGGCCATGCCGTCCCGGTCGCGTTCGAGAAGGTGAAAGGCGATGCGCTGCGCCGACTTCTGGCCTATGCCAGGCATGCACTTGAGCGCATCAATCAGCGCGGTCAGGCGTGGCGAGAAACTCATGGATCAGAACGGCAGCTTGAGTCCGCCCGGCAGGCCCATACCCGCCGTCATGCCGGAGAACTTCTCCTGTACGGTCTCGTCGACCTTGCGCAGGGCATCGTTGAAAGCAGCGGTCACCAGGTCCTCGAGCATCTCCTTGTCATCACCGACAAGACTGTCGTCGATCGACAGCGACTCCACCTGGTGCCGGCAGGTCATGACGATACGCACCATACCGGCGCCGGATTCACCCGTGACCGTCATCGACGCCATCTCCTCCTGCGCCTTCTTCATGTTTTCCTGCATTTGCTGGGCCTGCTTCATGAGCTGGCCGATACCACCTTTCATGGTCCTCTCCTGGGAGTTACGAATCCGACCCGGGTGCGGGCAGGATCTCAACGGAATCCGGCTTGAGTTCAGCGCCGAACAGGCTCTTGAGCGTTTTCACGTTCGGGTCGTTCTCCAGCGACTGGCGTGCTGCCTCCAGCGTCTCGTCCTTGAGCCTCGATTCCGCCTGGTGCGGCGTTTCCGGACCTTCGCCAAGAACGCTGATATCGACCTTCAGCGGCTCGCCAAAGTGCGTCGACAGGGCCTCGCTCAAGCCCGCTTCGCGTTGCCGTGTCAGCATGGACTCGCAGCGCGCATCGAGACTGAAAAACAGCGTATCGGCTTCTCGCCGAAGGTAGGCACAGTTGCCTGCCAGGAGGCGCAGTGCACCGTTGAGTCCAAGCTGCGGCAACAGGGATTGCCAGTCCGGCTCCTGCCATGGTCGAGGCCCTGCCGCCTCGGCGTCCTTCACCTTGTCAGGGACGACGGGCGCTGCCTTTGTACGGGTCGCCGGCGCCGCCTTGACGCCGACAACGGCGGCCGGCGCGCTGCCGGTCTTGCTGTCGCGCTGAGGCGTCGGGGAGGACGAACCTACACCCGCCGGCCGAAAGGCGAGCATGCGCAGCAAGGTCATCTCGACGCCGCTGCGCGGGTCGGGCGCGAGCGGCAGGTCGCGACGCCCGGTAATTGCAGTCTGATAGAAGAGCTGTACGTCAGCCGGATTCAGGACATCCGCGAGTTCGGTCGGCTCGCGCAGGCCATCTTCACTGTTTCCGAGACTGCCAACCACCTGCAGCACAGCGACACGCTGCAAGAGCGCGGCCAGGTCATCCAGCATGCGCCCGTAGTCCGGCACGTGCTCGTCCACCTCGGCAACGGTCTCGAGCAAAGCGCCGGCATCGCCAGCGGCAAGCTGCGCCGCAATACGTTCAACGTAGTTACGGTCAATCGTCCCGAGCATTCTCGACAGCGGCTCCTCGCTGACCGCGCCGCCGCAGTACGCAATAGCCTGATCGAGCAGGCTCAGGGAGTCGCGCATGCTGCCGTCAGCGGCACGCGCAATCATCATGAGTGCCTCGGGTGACGCCTCTATGCCTTCCTCACCGCAAATATAGGCGAGACGATCCGCAATCAGCCGCGGCGTCATACGCTTCAGGTTGAATTGCAGGCAACGCGACAGGACCGTCACCGGGAGCTTCTGCGGATCGGTCGTCGCCAGCAGGAACTTGACGTGCTCCGGTGGCTCTTCGAGGGTTTTCAGGAGCGCGTTGAAAGAACTCTTGGACAGCATGTGGACCTCGTCGATGAGGTACACCTTGTAGCGGCCGCGCGCCGGGGCGTACTGCACGTTATCGAGAAGCTCGCGCGTGTCGTCGACCTTGGTCTTCGACGCGGCATCAACCTCGATCAGGTCAACAAAGCGGCCTTCGTCGATTTCCCTGCAGGCGCTGCATACGCCGCAAGGCTCAGCCGTAACGCCGGTCTCGCAGTTCAGTGCCTTGGCAAGTATCCGTGCGATCGTCGTCTTGCCCACGCCGCGGGTGCCCGTAAACAGGTAGGCGTGATGCAGGCGGCCGCTCTCCAGCGCATTCACGAGGGCAGTAATGACGTGTTCCTGGCCGACGGTGTCAGCGAACGTCTTGGGGCGCCACTTACGGGCAAGAACGAGATAACTCATCGGAGGGCGCGCGGTCTCCCGGCGAATCGGGCGAAAGACCGTCAGTGTAACTCAAAAGTGGCCCGCGCCAGCCTGTCCCCGGCACCCGGCTTCACCGTTACCGCTGCTCCCTTCCGGGCCTGACGGGGTTCACGGCTGACCGTCGCGGGGTAGCCGACGCGGACCGGCGGCGATTATGCTTGCTGGCCGTCTTCGACACAAACCGGACGCGCTCCGGACGGCAGGACTCCATGTCGACGCAACACGCTCAATCCCGCGCCAGCGCGCGCCGTGCCGAGGCACGACGGAAGACCTGGCTGTCCGGCGGCACGCTCGTGCTCGCGGCTGTGGGTTACTTTCTGTTTCTCGACAGCACGAGCGGCCCTGCCGTTCCTCGCGATGACATCATCGCAAGCCTCAAGCTCGCCGCGGACACGAAAACGGCGGTCGCTGCCTACATTCAGACGCACCGCGACTACCCGGCCGACAACGCCGCTGCCGGATTGCCAGAGCCGGAGCGCATCCGGAATGACGCCGTCGAGTCCATTACCGTCGATGCAGGCCTGGTCATCATCGAGTTCGGGACGAATGCCCACGCGAGGCTCGCGGGCAGGATACTGACGCTGATCCCCGACGTGGTCGAAGGTGGGGAGATTCGCTGGGCCTGTGACCTGCCCGATCTCGATGCAAGTGCGCTTCCCGCAGAATGCCGCCTCCCGGACCGCCGTGACCTGGCCTCAGAAGCGCCGTGAAAAGCCAACGCCGAAACGGTAATCGTCGCCAAGCTTGTCGAGACCGAGATCGAGTCCTGCGTCGAGCTGGGTCGCATCGTCGAGCAACCATTGAAAACCGGAGTTGAGAAAGTGAGTCGTGCTGCCGCTCTCAGGCACATTGGCCTCCCATTCGACAAACATGCTTTGCCGTTCGTTGAGCGTGAACGGCAGTTTGAGCCCGTTGTCGAGCCTCAGCTTGCCATCCTGCTCGGTGACCGTCACGGTGCCCGCGAGCGGCAGTTTGCCTGCTGTCGACCAGACCAGGCCGAGCTTCGGGTCCCAGCTGTCGGAGGTAAAGGCATCGTCCCCGGTCGGCGCGGATACCAGGAAGAGCATTGCAAGACGGGTCGGTGAGTTCGCATCGACAAGCCCGATCTTGGTGCCGATCTGCAGGTCAGAAAAGCCGCTCGCGCTCGACGCGCCAAGGTCGGCGTCGATCCAGTTGAGGCCGGCCACGAAAACTTCGACGCGATCGTCGATGCCGTAACGCAGCTCGGCGTTCGGCAGTTCGAGGGTGCGCAAACCGCCTTCGCTTCGCGAATAGTCGACCCCGGTTTCGAGCTGCCATACGCCCGTACCAACGACATTGGGCGAAAACGAAAAGCCGGGCCGGTTGGTGTCTACCGGACCGGCAGGCGTCATCGGGGCATACAGTAACAGCGGCGTCGCGATGGCGATTGATACAAGCACAATGCGGTAAGACACATGGACCTCGCGGGTGACGTTCAACCGAGAGCTTGCCCGAGACCTGCCCTGTTTCCCAGTGGCCGGACGCCGACGGCCGATCCATGGTGTTGGCAAGCCCGTTGATGCATACTCTGTTGTAGAGGCAGCTGACAAGAAACACGACATAACGTGGCCCAGGAAAACAAAGACATACTGCCCGAAACGGCCGACGAGAACGATAGCCGCAGAAGCTCCGGCGACGAGTTTGAAAACACGGTGACGATTGCACTCACCGGCGTCATGGAGCGGGCCTTCGACCACGGTTTCGAGACGGAAAACGACCTCGACGTCGAGATTGTCGACGCCGAGCTCGTCATCGAGCCCGCGGATAGCGACGACCTGCTGGATCCGGGCTTCGTCCTCAACGATCGCTTCGAGATCGTCAACGTCGTGCATACCGGCGGCATGAGCAGCGTCTACAAGGCGATTGACCGTCGTCGCAACGTCGAAGGCTCGGGGCAGGTTCACGTTGCCATCAAGATGATGCGGCAGTCGGTGGCCTCCGAGCGCGATGCGCGCCTCGCGCTCGAACGAGAGGCCGCGCGAGTACAAAGGCTTTCGCACCCGAACATCGTCAATGTCTTCGATTTCGACGAACACGAAGGTCGCTTCTTCATGGTCATGGAGTGGCTCGAAGGCGAGACCGTCCTCGCTCTTCTGAAGCGCGCGAGCGGCCAGCAGCTCGACCGGGCATTTGCATGGCGCATCATCGAGGCGACCGCGGCGGGCGTGCAGCACGCGCACCTCAATAACGTGGTGCACGCCGACATCAACCCGGCGAACATCTTCATAACGGTGACCCACGAGATCAAGCTGCTCGATTTTGGCGTAGCCCGCCATTGCGGCGGCGCCGCCGCAGGCGAACAGCGACTGCTGTGGGCCACCAAGGCTTACGCAAGCCCCGAAGTACTGGCCGGCAGGGCGCCGGTTGCCGAGGACGACGTATTCTCACTGGGCTGTGTCGCGTATCGTCTGCTGACTGGCACCGTGCCTTTCGGCAAATCGCATGCCGCCAAGGCAAAGCGAGACAAGCTCGAGGTGACGCCGATCCCCGGACTACCGGAACAGGAGTGGCAGATTATTCGCCGCTCGCTCGACTACGAGCGCGCAAGCCGCCCAATGTCGACGGCCGTGTTTTTTCCCGCAACCCGGCAGCAGAAGTTCGGCGGCGAGGTCGACGACGAACCCTCGGAACAGGGCGGCCGATGGCTGGCAAGCACGGCGATCGTGCTCGCGTTCCTCGCTGCGGGCTTCTGGTGGCTCAACGAATCCCGGAACGCGGTACCGGTAGCGGCAGATGCGCTACCGGTGCCGACCGCAGCGAACGAGGCAACGGCGCCGGCGGAAGCGGTGGCCGACGACGCACTCGACAGCAACCCGGCGGTGGACCAACCGGCTGCAGTTCCCTCGCCCGTCGAGTCATTGCTCGGCCGTGCCGCCCTGGCTATGGCCAACGGGCAGTACATACAGCCGGAGGGTGACAGCGCGCGGGATCTCTATCGCAGCGTGCTCGACATCGACGACGCCGAGCCGAATGCGCTGCGCGGCTTGCGGTCGATCAGCGATTCCTATGTGCAGGAGGCTGAAGTAGCACTACGCGCCGGTAACGCGGCCGCCAGCTACGCTGCGCTCGCCGTAGCGGCCAACACCGACTCCGCCAACCCGGCCATCGAGATCATCGACTACCTGCTCGTTGCCGAGGGCAACCAGCAGCTTGCCAGCGCACGCACCGCCGCGCTTTCGGGCGATCTCGAAGGCGCCAGAGCGGCCCTCGAGCGCGCCGATCAGTTCCGGCACATCGAGCCTGCTGCCATTGCCGAGGTCAATGCACTCATTGACGAGCGCGCCGGCGAGGAAGTGCTGCTCGCGCAAATCGCGGTCGTCGATGAACGCATCGTCGACGGCTACCTGCTCTTGCCGGAAGGCGACAGCGCCCGCGACATTGTGCTCGCGCTTGCCGCGGAGCACGGCGGGAACCCGCAGCTCGGATCGGCAACGAATCGACTTGGCGAACGACTGCTGAGTGATGCGTCGCTCGCGACGGCCGCCGGCGAATACGCCGAAGCCGGCAGGCTGCTGGCCGGCGTCGAGTCACTCGGTATCCTCGAGCCCGAGCTCGTCGACGCTCGCGCCGCGCTTGACGCCGCACAGGAACCGCCTGAAGCTGAGCCAGCGTCTGTAGCGCCCGTCGCCGCAGCCGCCGTCGGCGCTGCCGGTTTAGCCGCGAGTTCGCCGGAAGGGAACGTCGTCGCGCCGGAGCCGGTCGCGTCCTCGACCGCTGCGGCAGAATCGCCCGTCGCCGACGTCGAAGCCGCCGCAGCCCCGGTCGAGGCAGCGCCGCGCCGGCGTTCGCTGACAGACCTCGGTATAACGCGCTACGTTTCGCCGAAATACCCGCGCGCGGCAGAGCGACGCCGTCTATCCGGCTTCGTCGAAGTTTCTTTCACGGTCAACCTGGACGGCTCGACCGGCAATTTTTCGGTCGTCAATGCCGTCCCGAACGACGTCTTCAACGCAAGCGCACGGAAGGCCGTCCGGCAGTGGAGTTTCGAGCCGCGGGACGAGCCCATCACGGCGCGCATCGTGCTGAGTTTCGAAGCACCGCCTCAGTAGCAGCCGCCCGTCGTCGAATGGGCCGACCCCTCGCGGCTAATGCCGCTCGCGTGCGTTATACCGATCGAGAATTGCCACCACGGCAGCCGTATCTATCGCAACGAGTCTGCCACGCGCACTTTCCACCGTGGTTGCCCTGAAGAGTGCGTTGTACACGGCTTCCTCCGTCGCATCGACGACGGCCGCAAACAAGGGATCCATCGCCGGGGCGGACAGGGATGATGACGGCAGCGGACCGTCCCCGTCTCTTGGCCGCCTGACCGCGGCGCTGGTCGAGAATGCAATCACGTAGTCACCGGAGCCGTTTTCGGCTATGGCGCCGGTCCGGGCAAGGCCGAGCATCGCTCGCATAGCGAGTCGGTCGAGCGCGCGGGTTGCCAGCGGCGCATCCGTCGCAACCACGATCATGATCGACCCGTCGCGCTTGCCTAGCGCATTCGGGGAACTGGCGTCGGCCCTTGCCTGTCGGGCCTCCTTCTCGAGCTCGTTACCGACCGGCACGCCGAGGATCCGGAGCTCCGCACCGGCCAGGAGATTGCTCTGCACGAGTACACCGACGGTGTAGCCACCGTCGCGTTCGGCGACCATCCTCGAACTGGTTCCGATGCCGCCTTTCCACCGGTACGTCTGGGCGCCCGTGCCGCCGCCGACACTCCCCTCGGCGACGGGGCCGCGCGTAGCGCTGTCGAGCGCGGCGAATACATGCTCGCGCGTAAGCGGCGCTGACCACATGTCGCTCACGACAGCGTCGTTGATTTCACCAACGACCGGGTTGAGGGTGTGCTCGCCCATGCCCGGCTGTCGATACGACCATTCCCGTAGCGCATCGGCAGCGGTCCAGACGCACAGCGTGCAGGTCAGGAGTATCGGTGTCTCCAACTGGCCGAACTCATTCACCTGGGTCGCACCGACGAGCTTGCCGTAGCCGTTGCCCACATGGATCGAGGCAGGCAGCGGCTGTGTGTACAGGTTACCCTGCGCCGGAATGACCGCCGTAACGCCGGTGCGCACGTCGTCGCCCGTGACCACGGTCGTGTGGCCCACCCTGACGCCTGCCACGTCGGTGATGGCGTTGTGTTCACCCGTATCGAGCGTGCCGACGACGACGCCGAGATCCCGCGCCCGCGGCCTCTCTTCGGCGCTCGCGGCTTCAGACGCGCCCATGACCAGGAAAACGCAGCAAGCAGCGACTCGGGGAGTCCAGAAACGATTGCGCATTGACATAGATACTCGCTCCATTCGGTTTCGCACACCGTAGAGGGCCCGCGACAAGCGGGCAACTACCGCCGACGCATGGCAGCAACAACCGGGTTTCGGTAGGCTCGGGGGCCTCAGTACAGCGCCTCCGGGAGACCCCATGACTCGCTACGTACCCCTGCTGCTAACGGCCGCCGCGCTTCTTGGCTGCACGGCCGAGCCCGACGATCGCTACCAGGTCGACATTCGCTGGACGAGCTACGGCATCCCCCACGTTACGGCAGACGACTGGGGCAGCCTCGGCTATGGATTCGCCTTCGCCACCGCTCGCGACGGCCTCTGTGTCTTCGCGCGGGAAGTGGCCAGGGCGAACGGCACGTTGGCCGCTGACTTCGGCGCCACCGAGGAAAACCTTGCGAGCGATACCTTCCATCGCGCCGTTATTACGTTGGAGCGCGTTCGCCAGAATGGCGCGGCCATGTCGGCAAACATGCGCGACTACAGCGCCGGATTCGTCTCCGGGTACAACCGCTACGTAACCGAACATCGTGACGAGCACCCCGCTGCCTGTGCCGGCGAGGCCTGGGTGCGGCCGATTAGTGGCCTCGAGCTCGGCCGCATGTTCATCGCGTTCGGTGTTCGCTACGGTGCGGGCAACTTCACCGCCGCGATCGCCGGCGCGGCACCGCCGGGTGAACCTGTCGCCGATGTCCGGCTCGATTACGACTTCAACCGCGGAATCGGCAGCAACGCTATTGCACTGGGCAGCGAGCTCACCAGCTCGGGGAAGGGAATCCTTTTCGGCAACCCGCATTACCCGTGGCACGGCCCTGCCCGCTTCCACATGATCCACACGACCATCCCTGGTGTCGTCGACACGATGGGCGCGAGCCTCTTGTCGGGCAACTTCATCGCCATTGGCTTCAACCGTGACGTTGCGTGGACACACACGGTGTCGACGGCGCTGCGCCTTACGCTCTTCGAGCTGGAACTGAACCCGGATGACCCGATGCAATATCGCTACGGCGATGAATACCGGGACATCGAGCGGATCGAGGTCCCGGTCCCGGCCGCCGACGGCGAGCAGACAGGCACGGTATACATGACCCATCACGGTCCGGTCGTCGTCAGCGAACGCCTCCCGTGGAGCGACAGCCGTGCGTTCGCCGTACGCGACGCCATCCTCAACAACGATATGGCCTTCGCGACCTACGAAGCCCTGCACACCGCAACCTCCGTCGGCGACATCGAGTCGGCGATCAGCAAACAGGGCGTGTACTTCGTCAACACGATCGCCGCCGATCGCAGCGGGAGCGCGTTCTACGCGGACATATCCGCAACGCCGCACCTGGACCTCGAGATTCTCGAGAACTGCCGCCGCAGCGTGGACGGCTTGCCGCCGAGCATCGTCGTGCTGCAAGGCTCGGAACCGGACTGTGACTGGCGTGTGGACCCGCGGAGCACGGTGCCCGGGAACCTTCCTGCCGAGGACATGCCGCGAGCGACCAGCACCCGCTATTTCACGAACTCGAACGACAGCTACTGGCTGTCGAATCCGGACGCACCGCTCGAGGGGTACCTGCCAACGATTGGTCCCGAGCGGACGGCGCGAACGCTGCGCACGCGGGCGGGCCTGAGCTTTCTCAACGAGCGCCTCGACGAGGACGGCACACTCGAGGCCGACGATATCCAGTCGATCCTGTTCAGCCACCGGCACTTCGGTGCAGAACTACTGCTCGACGACGTGCTCGCGATTTGCGAGGGCGATGCCGAACTCTCGACGAGTTGCTCCATCCTTCGCGACTGGGATCGGACCGCGAACGTCAACAGTCGCGGCATGCAGGTCTGGACGGAGTTCTGGGAGTCGGCGCGTCGCATCGATGGACTGTACGCCGTGCCCTTCGATCCGGACGACCCTGTGAATACGCCGAGCGGCATCGCCAGCGACAACCCGGCTGTCGTCGACGCGATTCGGGCGTCGCTTGCTGCCGCCGAGCAGCGACTCGCCGATGCAGGACTCGACCTTGATAGCCCGTGGGGTGACCTGCAATACGCTGAGCGCAATGGCGATCGGATTGCCGTGCCAGGCGGTCCCGGCGCTCACGGCATGTTCAGCTACATCACCGCGGAGCTCACGGACGGCAAGGGCTACACCCCGATCGTGCATGGCAACAGCTATATTCAGGTCGTGACCTGGAAGGATGACGGCACGCCCGACGCCCGAGCCATTCTGACGTATTCGCAGTCTCCGGAGCCGGACTCCGCGCATTACTCGGATCAAACCGAGCTGTATGCAAACGGCGAATGGCTTGAGCTGCCTTTTTCGGAAGATGAGATTCTTGCGGATCCGAATCTCGAGGTGTTGACGCTGCGGGGGAATTGAGTTGCAGCGCGCCAATCCGTGAGCCTGGACGGGCGGGATTGATCGCGGCCATCCATGGCCGCGACCTTCGCTGCGCGAAGGCGCCTGCGGCGTCCGAATCGGCAGTCCTGCCGATTCGTCGAACCGGGGATGCTCATCCGGGCACCCTCTGCTGGTAAAAGAAAAGGGGCCCATCGGGCCCCTTTTCTTTTACTGGCGGAGAGGGCGGGATTCGAACCCGCGGTACGGTATCACCGTACACTCGCTTTCCAGGCGAGCACCTTCAACCACTCAGCCACCTCTCCAGATTGTCTTGTTGGCGCTAGCCTTCGGGGACGACCCCGCTGTCCGGTAAGGGCCCGTCGTCGCGCGGTGCCGGTCCGCGGTCGATGGACGGCCGTCGATCCGGGAGCGGCTGATCCTCGCCCGTCAGGACGCCCGGCGGAAAATCGAGGCAGGGTGCGTTTTCGTCACGAACGACACGGGTCGACGCCTCCGGCAGTGGCAGCTCCTTGAGCCTGTCGAGCTCATCGAGCCCGTCCGGAACCTTGAGTTTCTCATGTTCAACGGCGCGTTCGTAGGGCTGCGCTTTCTCGTCGCAGGTGCGGACGAACTCCCGCTTTGCGCAAGCGCTGACCTGCAGTAGTGCCAGACAGCACACGATGAAAGAACTTACCCGTCGCATTAACCCTAACTCACAAGCTCGACGCCAGCCGTCGCCATCGCGGCCCGCATGCTGGCGTGATGCCGCTCGCTGTACAGCGTCAGCGGCAAACGTATCCCCGGCCCGATGAGGCCCATCTCGCAGGCGGCCCATTTCACCGGTATCGGGTTCGACTCAACGAACAGCGCACTGTTCAACGGTTGCAGACTTCCGTCAAGCGCGTCCGCCTCGTCGGCACTGCCGGCCGCAGCCAATCGGCACAGCTCAGCCATCTTGCCCGGCACGATATTCCCGGAGACCGTCACGACGCCGTGTCCGCCGTTGCGGATGAACGGCAGCACCGTAAAGTCGTCGCCGCTCAAGAGCGCGAAATCGTCGCTGACCCGTTGCCGGATATCGGCGAGGCGCTGCATGTCACCCGTCGCCTCCTTGATGCCGACAACGTTCTCGATCTCGGCCAGCCTCGCCACCGTGTCGGGCTCGAGATCGGCTACGGTCCTGCCCGGCACGTTATAGAGAATCACAGGCAGGTCTACCGAGTCGGCAACCGCCGTGAAGTGCCGATACAGGCCTTCCTGCGTCGGCTTGTTGTAGTACGGCACAACGACGAGATAACCGTCGATGTCCGCCCCCATGACGGAATGCGACAGCTCCACGGTCTGCGCCGTCGAGTTCGAGCCGGTTCCGGCAATGACCGTAATGCGTCCGTCGACGAGTTCGGCGGCACGTTCAATCAGCTCAGCGTGCTCGTCGCGCGTCAGCGTCGGGGATTCGCCCGTCGTCCCGGCAATAACGACGCCGTCGCTGCCTTCGCTGACGTGGAATTCTATGAGGCGCTCGAGAGCCTGATAATCGACCCGGTTGTCGTCATCAAACGGCGTCACCAGCGCAACCAGGCTTCCCTTGAACACTGGATGTACTCGCCACAAATAAGGCGGCGATGTTACTGTTCGCCACCTTGGCTGGCAAGGCAGCGACAGCATGCCTCGCGGCGGCAAGCAAAGCCGACCGAATCATCAGAAAACACGCCAGCCAAAGAGTGAGAGCGTTTCGAATAAAATGACACAACTTATTGTTATCTCTGCAATTGGACCTGACCGTACCGGCGTGGTCCAGGACATCTCGCGGGTGATCCTGAACTGCGGCGGCAATATCGAGGAAAGCCGCATGGCAACCCTCGGTGCCGAATTCGCGGTGCTGATGCTCGTCTCGGGGCAGTGGCACACGCTCGATCGTCTCGAGCGGAACCTCGAGCGCCTCGGCGGCGAAGCCGGCCTGACGTTCTCTATTCGCCAGACCGACGTGCGACCGGCGCGAACGGATCGCCTGCCCTACGCCGTCGACGTCGTCGCGCTCGACCAGCAGGGCATCGTCTACAACCTCGCCGACTTCTTCAGCACGCACGACATCGAGATTGCCGATGTTGCAACACGGCGCTACGCGGCAGCGCACACCGGTGCCCCCATGTTCGCGGTTCAGATGGCCGTCAACATCCCGGCAAGCGTCAATCTCGCCCAGCTGCGCGAGGAATTCCTCGAGCTGTGCGACCGGCTGAATCTCGACGCGATACTTGAACCGGTCAAGACCTGAACCAACATTACCTGTATACCGCAAGCCCAGGAGAACCATCGTGAGCGCACCGAAGATGAATCGCGTCGTTGCGGACTTCACCGCCGATGCCACCGGAGACCAGAGCATTCGTCTCAAGGATCTCCGCGGCCAGAACGTCGTCGTCTATTTCTACCCGAAAGACAGCACCCCGGGATGCACGCTCGAGGGCCAGGACTTTCGGGACCTGCACAGTAAGTTCCGCCGCCAGAAGACCGTCATCCTCGGTGTCTCGAAGGACAGCCTGAAGTCTCATGAGAACTTCAAGAAGAAGCAGGGATTCCCGTTCGAACTCCTCTCCGATCCGGACGAGAAGTTGTGCAAGGCGTTCGACGTGATCAAGGAGAAGAAAATGTACGGCAAGACCTTCATGGGCATCGAGCGCAGCACATTCCTGATCGACAAGGACGGCAAACTCCGCGCCGAATGGCGCAAGGTCAAGGTCAAAGGCCATGCCGAAGAGGTCCTCGACGCCGTCAAGGCATTGCCGAAATAACCTCGATAAGACAAACACTTATGTAACATTCCGCTACAAAAAACGGGCGGTGGGGCCGCCCCTCCCGAGCCGCAAGGCGGTACAATCAGGAACGGAGGCCGACGTCTCCTGTCGAAACCCCGGGGCCATGGACACAGCATCTTGAATTCAGCACAGAAGCTCCTCGCAGTGACGGCAACAGCACTACTGGTCTTCGCGACCGGCGCCGGTGCCAACGAGGAGATTCGCCTGCCCGATATGGGCAGCCCGGCGGACGCGCTCTTGTCGCGCTCGGACGAGGCGCGCCTCGGCCGCCAGATCATGGTCAGCATCCGGGCCAGCGGCGCGGTCGTCGAAGACCCCATCGTCAACGAGTACATCAACGAGGTCGGCAGTCGTCTTGCGGCGCAGGCGAACGACGGCAAGCACAGCTTTACCTTCTTCGTCGTCGACGATCCCGCCATCAACGCCTTTGCCCTGCCCGGCGGCTACATTGGCGTTCACACGGGCCTGATCGAAGCCTCGCGCAACGAGCATGAGCTCGCGGGCGTGCTGGCACACGAGGTCGCGCACGTGACCCAGCGGCACATTGCCCGCGCCATTCACGCCAATTCGCGGCAGAGCATCCTGTCGACGGCGCTGATGCTCGGCGCCATGATTGCGGGCGCCGCCGGCGCCGGCGCCGACGCCGTCACGGGCCTGATGTCGGTGTCGCAGGGGACCGCGGCGCAGCAACAGATCAACTTCACACGCAGCAACGAGTACGAGGCGGATCGCATCGGGATTACATCGATGGCGGGTGCAGGATTCGACCCGTATGGCATGGCCTCTTTTTTCGAAGTCATGTCGCGGACTGCGCCCTCCTCGCCCGAAATGCGTGTGCCGGAGTTCCTGCGGACGCACCCGGTCACGACCACGCGAATCTCGGAAGCTCGTGCGCGCGCCGCGAACTACCAGCGCAACCCGGCGCCGGACTCGATCGGCTACGGCATTACGCGAATGCGCTCGATCGTCGCACGCTTCGATTCCCCCGAAGAGGCCGTGGCCTATTTTGATTCACGGGACTACGCACGTCAGTCCATGGTCGAGCGCTACGGCCGCGCCGTCGCCTTCCAGCGCGCGGGCATGCACCGCGACGCCAGGCACATCTTCGAGGATCTCGTCGCTGCGGACGAAAGCGTCATTGCGTTTCACATTGGCCTTGCGCAGTCCCAGATCGCTATGGAAGAGCGCAACCTCGGACTCCAGACCTGGGAAAATGCCGTTGCGCTGTTTCCGCGTAACGTGCCGCTGATCATCGAGTATGGCGAAGACCTCATTCGTCTTGGCAAGGCCGACACGGCACATACGCTGCTGCTGGATCTCCTCAATAATGTGCCGCCGACGCCGGAGCAGGTGCGCCTGATTGCGCGCGCCGCGAGCGACGCCGGTGAGCGCGCCGAGTCGCTGTACTACATGTCGGAGTATCACCTCATGACGGGCAACCTGGAGGGTGGCATCAACTTCCTGCGCCAGGCCCTGAACGTGCCCAACCTCGACGAGATTCAGCGGATTCGCTTCGAGGCTCGCATCGACTTCATTCGCGAGTTCATGAGCGAAGAGCAGCTACGCCGGATGCAGCAGAGCCGCCCGAGCAGCGGTCTGGCAGCCCAGAACGGTCCGTGAAGCTCCGCTGGAGCAGCCTGCCGGGCCTACTTGCAGGCCTGGGCCTACTCTCGGGCTGCGCGGCATCATCGCCTACAGCGCCGGAGACCGACCCCTGGGAAGGCACAAACCGGGCCGTAAACAGCTTCAACACCACGGTTGATCGCTACACGCTGAAGCCCATTGCGAAGGGCTACCAGGCGGTCCTGCCCGAGTTCATGCGCATTGGCGTCAGCAACTTCTCGCGCAACCTGTACGCGCCGGCGTCGTCCCTCAACAACCTGCTGCAGGGCAAGCCCGGCGAGGCGTTGAGCGAGCTCGGCCGCTTCGTCATCAACACGACGGTCGGCGTCGCCGGCCTCGTGGACGTGGCGACGCCCGTGGGCCTCGAGCGAAATACCGAGGACTTCGGCCAGACCCTGGCCGTATGGGGCGTACCGGAAGGGCCCTTCGTCATTGTGCCCTTGCTGGGCCCCTACACGCTGCGCGATGCCGCGGCGTTTCCGGTGAACATCTACACCGACGCCCTGCGCTACGTGCCGCGGTCCTCGGTCCGCGACAAGCTGTGGGCGCTGCGCTTTATCGATATCCGCTACCGCCTGCTGCCGACCGACGCCTTTCTTGCCGAGGCTCGGGATCCCTACGTCACCCTGCGGGAATCCTACCTGCAGAACCGTCGCTTCCAGGTCTTCGACGGCAACCCGCCAGTCGACGCCGATCCGTACGGTGATCTGGACGACGATCTCGACGACCTGGACGATCTGGACGACTTCGACGATCTCGAAGACTGATCAGCCGGTCTTGCTGTTTGGCCCCTCGATGAAGCCGGACCAGCGCTCGCCGCGATTGAGCAGATGGTCGACCTCGGTGGTCTTTGCAATGGCAACGATGCGCTCGGGCATCGACACGAAGCGGATTTCGCGGACCGTGTGATTGGCCCAGGTAATCCACTCGAGCAAGAGCGCGAGGCCGGCTGAATCGGCATCGGTCACGCCCGCGAAATCGACTTCGATACGCGTGTATTTTTCGAACTGTTGCTCGCTCTGCCGCAGGATGCGCTCCGCCGTTGCGAACGACATGGCGCCCACGAGCGCGAAGCGACCTTCACCGAGGTCGCTGAGCGAGTAGCTACTCATCCAGTGCCGACTCGGCGTCCAGTGCAATCGCTTCGGACTCGAGACGCCGGATAACCGCGTCGAGGCTCGTCTCACGGATCTCGGCATCGAGTTCAGCGCGGAAATTTCGCACGAAAGACACCCCTTCGACGGTAACGTCGAACAGGCGCCACTGCTCCTTGCGGTTGACGAAACCATAGTCGACCGGGACCTTGGTGCCATCATCCAGCCGCACGATGGTCTTCGCCATTACCCGGGATTTCGACAGGTCGCCGCGAAACGGCAGGACCTCGATCCGGTCTTCCTGGAACTCGAGCACACCGTCAGCGTAGCGTTTGAGCATCGAATTGTAGAACGCAGCGATAAAGCGCTCTCGCTGCTCAGGCTCGGCGGTCTTCCAGTGGCGCGCGAGTACAAGCCGCGCGGCGTAGACCCGGTCGAAGCGCGGCAGCAGGATACCGTCAATGACCTCGTACAGCGCTTCACGGTCGTCGCTGAGCTCGTCCCGGCGGCCGTCGAGGGCAGTCGCCAGTTCGCCAATCGCACCTTCGATCACCTCGTTCGGTGTCTCGGCGATGGCGGCGGCCGTGCCTGCCCACGCCAGTACGCCCAGGGCACAAAGCTGCATCAGTCGTTTCACGCGGTTGTTTCGTTGCATCATTCAGAATCCGATTCGTCGTCTGAACTGTTATTGACAAGGAACTTGCCGATCAGGTTCTCGAGAACGACGGCCGATTGAGTAAAGAATATCTCGCTGCCGTCCTCGAGATAGATATCCGAGCCGCCAGGCTGTAGCCCAATATATTGGCTGCCGAGGAGACCGGCCGTCAGGATGCTCGCGTCCGAGTCGTCGGGTATCTGGTCGTAGCGCTTGTCGATGACAAAGGTGACGACGGCCTCGAGCGCATCGCCGTCGAACTCGACGTCGGTGACGCGGCCGATCGTGACGCCGGCCATCGACACGGGCGCCCGGCGCTTCAGGCTGCCGACATTCTGGAAGCGGGCCTGCACCTCGTAGACCTCGTCAGCGTTGAAATCATCGCCGCCGGTCGTCTGGGTCGTCAGGAAGAACAGTGCGCCAATACCGAGCAGGACAAAAAGCCCGGTGCCTAGCTCAACTGCGCGTGTTTGTCGCATGGGTCACCTCACAAGTACCGCGCCGTGATCATGAAATCGAGCACGAGCACGACAATAGCCGTAACGACTACGGTTCGGGTCGTAGCGCGGCCCACACCTTCAGCGGTCGGGAAGCAGTTGTAGCCCTCCCACACCGCGATCAGGCTGGCCGCGCCACCGAAAACTACACTTTTTACGACGCCCTCTTCGATGTCCTTCAGGCTGATTGCCTGCTGCATCTGCTGCCAGAACGCACCAATATCCACGCCGAGCAGGCTGACGGCAACCAGGTGCGCGCCGAACAGACCGATCGCCGAGAACACGGCCGTCAGCAGCGGCATCGCAATGCACGCGCCGAGAAAGCGTGGGACGACGACGCGCTGCACCGGGTCGACCGCCATCATTTCCATGGCGGAAAGCTGGTCAGTCGCCTTCATGAGGCCAATCTCGGACGCCAGTGCGGTGCCTGCACGGCCTGCGAACAGCAAGGCCGTTATGACCGGGCCCAGTTCCTTGATCAACGCAAAGGCGGCGAATGTGCCCACCGTATCCTCGGCATTGAAGCGCGACAGGTTGGAGAAGCCCTGCAGGCCCAGCACGGCACCGACGAAAACGCCGCAGACAAGAATGATAACCAGCGACAAGGTGCCGCTGTTGTGCACCTGGCCGACGACGAGACCGAAGCGCCGGAACAGCGTCCCGGGCGAATCCTTGAGCAGCTGGACGAAGAACAACACCATCGCACCGAAGGTGCGGAGGAACTCGATCAGCGTTTCGTAGATCTCCCTGAGCAGGCTGATCATTCGACGTCCCGACCGAGGAGCTGCTCCTCGTAGTCCGGCGCATCGTAGTGAAACGCGACCGGCCCGTCGGCCATTCCGTGCATGAACTGTTTGACGAGTTCAGACGACGCCGTGCTGAGTTCTGCCGGACTGCCGGAGGCGGCCACCTTGCCGTCCGAAATCAGGTAGCTGCGGTCAGCAACCGTCGAAATCTCCTGCACGTCATGACTCACGAGGATGCTCGAGATACCCAGGGCGTCATTCATCTTGCGGACGAGACGGACAATGACGCCCATCGATATCGGGTCGAGGCCGACGAACGGTTCGTCGTAGATGATGATTCCCGGGTCCATGACCATTGCCCGCGCCAACGCAACGCGTCGAGCCATGCCGCCGGACAGCTCGCCCGGAAGCATGTCAGCCGCGCCGCGCAGACCGACGGCGTGAAGCTTGGTCAGGACGATATGCCGAATCAGGCGGTTGCTGAGCCGGGTGTGCTCGCGCAGCGGGAAAGCGACATTCTCGAAGACGCTCATATCGGTCAGGAGCGCACCGTTCTGGAAGAGCATTCCGAAGCGCCGCCTGAGCTTGTAGAGCCCGGCCCGGTTCAGCGTCGAAATATCCTGGCCGCCGACGAGAATCGTGCCGCTGTCGGGCAAGAGCTGCCGCGTGATGAGCCTCAGGAGCGTGGTCTTGCCCGTGCCGCTCGGGCCCATCACGGCCGTGACTTCGCCCCGCCGAAACGTAATGTTCAGACCACGAAAAATCGACCGCGAACCGCGCGAGTAATAAACGTCACGGAGCTCGATCAGCTTGTCGGAATCGTCGGTCATCAGCCTGCCAGGGTGGACAATAGAGGCCCGTCGAGGCGCCCAACACCGCGATGCTACAGACACGGGGCCACAAGACAAGTTTCTGCAAGGTCTCGTTACACCTGGCCGCGCAACCATCTGTTACAGCTGCGACCCCGGCAGACCTTGGCGCCCGCGCCCAATTAGGACTAAAATAGTCCCCTATCAACGAGGGATGGAGCCAAGGTGCTGAAAATCAGCAAACTGACCGATTACGGCACGGTCATACTCGCGGAGCTTGCGGCCACGGGCGACCGCGTGGCGAGCGCGTCAGAGCTTGCTGCCAAGACCGGGATTGGTGCGCCGACCGTCAGCAAGATTTTGAAAGCCCTGTCGCGCGCGGAGCTCGTGTGCTCGACACGCGGCGCAAGCGGTGGCTATCGCCTTGCACGCGCGCCTGGCGACATATCGGCGGCCGACATCATCGACGCACTCGAGGGCCCCGTATCGATTACCGATTGCAGTTCCGACCACCGGAACTGCGACTTCGAGAGCACCTGCAACGTCGGCAGTGCCTGGCAGCGCATCAATATTGCCATCCGCCGCGCACTCGACGACGTCAGCCTCGAAGACCTCTTGAAGAATCACCGTCCGGCGCCAAAGATCCATTTCGCCGGCATGCCCGTTCGCATCGAAAAGAAAGCACATGGCAACTGAACCCGACCAGATACAAGACCTCGTAAACCAGCGCTACAAGCACGGTTTCGTCACGGACATCGAGACCGACGCCCTGCCGCCCGGACTCGACGAAAGCGTCATCCGGGCCATTTCGGCGCGCAAGGAAGAGCCAGAGTTCATGCTCGAGTGGCGCCTGCGCGCATACCAGCAGTGGCTCGAGATGCGCGAACCGGAGTGGGCGCACGTCAACTACCCGCCGATCGATTACAACGCGATCTCCTACTTCGCGGCGCCCAAGTCCGACGACGACCGGCCGAAGAGTCTCGACGAGGTCGACCCCAAGCTGCTCGAGACCTACGACAAGCTCGGCATTCCGCTGCACGAACGCGCGCGTCTCGCGGGTGTTGCCGTTGACGCGGTATTCGACAGCGTATCGGTCACGACGACGTTCAAGGAAAAGCTCTCGGAAGCCGGTGTGATCTTCTGCTCCTTCTCGGAGGCCGTAAAGGAGCACCCCGAGCTTGTCCGGAAGTACCTCGGCAGTGTCGTGCCGCAGCGCGACAACTACTTTGCGGCGCTCAACTCGGCGGTGTTTTCGGACGGCTCGTTCGTCTACATACCCAAAGGCGTTCGCTGCCCGATGGAGTTAAGCACCTATTTCCGCATCAACGCCGAGAACACCGGTCAGTTCGAACGAACCCTGATCGTCGCGGACGAAGGCAGCTACGTCAGCTACCTCGAGGGGTGCACGGCGCCGATGCGCGACGAAAACCAGCTGCATGCGGCAGTCGTCGAGCTCGTCGCACTCGACGGTGCCGAGATCAAGTACTCGACCGTACAGAACTGGTACCCCGGCGACGAGGAGGGGCGCGGCGGCATCTATAACTTCGTTACCAAGCGCGGCGACTGCCGCGGCCGTGATTCCAAGATCTCCTGGACGCAGGTCGAGACCGGCTCCGCGATCACGTGGAAGTACCCGAGCTGCATCCTGCGCGGCGAAAACTCGGTCGGCGAGTTCTACTCGGTCGCGGTTGCGAACAACCTGCAGCAGGCCGATACGGGGACGAAGATGATCCACATTGGCAAGAACACGAGCAGCACGATCGTCTCGAAGGGCATTTCGGCCGGGCGGGCGCAAAACGCCTATCGTGGCCTCGTCCGTGTCATGCCGCAGGCGAAGGGTGCGCGCAACCACACCCAGTGCGATTCCCTGCTCATCGGCAAGGAGTGCGGCGCTCACACCTTCCCTTACATGGAAATCAAGAACCCGACGGCAAAGATAGAGCACGAGGCGACAACCTCGAAGATATCAGCCGACCAGCTGTTCTATTGCAGACAGCGCGGCATCTCCGAAGAAGACGCGGTCAACCTGATCGTCAACGGCTTCTGCAAGGAGGTATTCAAGGAGCTGCCGATGGAGTTTGCCGTCGAAGCCCAAAACCTGTTGAACGTCAGCCTCGAAGGCGCGGTTGGCTAGGAACGACACCATGCTAAAGATCGACAATTTGCACGTAAGCACAGGCGGCACCGAGATTCTTCGCGGACTCTCACTGGACGTCAGCGCCGGCGAAGTCCACGCCATCATGGGGCCGAACGGCTCCGGCAAGAGCACGCTCGCGCAGGCTATTGCCGGCCACGAGGACTATGAGGTCACCGAGGGCAGGATACTCTACGACGGCGAGGATATTGCCGAGCTCGATCCCGAGGAACGTGCACGCGGCGGCATCTTCCTGGGCTTCCAGTACCCGGTAGAAATACCCGGCGTCAACAACGCCTACCTGCTCAAGGCCGCGCTGAACGCGAAACGCGAGCACGAGGGTCTTGGCGAGATCGATGCCTATGAGTTCCTGAAGCTCGCGAAGGACAAGATGGCGCTGCTCGGCATGGATCCGCGGTTCCTGAATCGCGGCGTCAACGAAGGGTTCTCCGGCGGTGAGAAAAAGCGCAACGAGATCCTGCAGATGGCCATTCTCGAGCCGCGACTTGCGATCCTCGACGAGACAGACTCCGGTCTGGACATCGATGCCCTGAAGGCCGTTGCCGAAGGTGTCAACGCGCTACGCGCCGAGGATCGCGCCATCGTACTTGTCACCCACTACCAGCGGCTGCTCGACTATATTGAGCCTGACGTTGTCCACGTCCTGTCCGCAGGACGGATCATTCACTCGGGCGACAAGTCGCTCGCGACCGAGCTCGAAGACCGCGGCTACGACTGGGTTGTACAGGCAGCAACCGCATGACGACCATTGACGTCGCCAAGCTGCGCCAGCATGCGGAGCGCCGCGCCAGCGACGCCCTGGCGACGCTGCGCGCCGAGGCGCTCGACAAGCTGGACCAGTATGGCCTGCCCAGCGTTCGTGTAGAGGACTGGAAGTACACCGATCTCGCGACGATCGGCACCGACAGCAACGCCGCGATCAACGCAGAACACAGGCCCTCTCCGGCCGCTGCCAACGACGAACTCGTGACCGCGCTGCGGCAGAACGACGGCGTACACTGGCTCGTCATTCGCAACGGCAGCGTCGTCGACGCGCTCGCAGTCAAGGTGCCGGGCGTTACTATTCGCTCGCTCAGCGAATCAGGACAGCGCCCCGAGCTTGGCGTACCCCTTGCCGCGCTCAACGCCGCACTGCTCGAGGACGGTCTGCAGATCCTCGTCGAGCAGTCACCGGACAAGCCTGTCGCCTTGCTGTTCGTCGACGACGCGGACAAGGCCCCCGGGGCGACGGCCAGTCGAATCCATATTGAAGTTGCCAGTGGCGCCAGTGTCGACGTCGTCGAGTATCACGCGTCTGCCGGTACCGACAGCCATTACGCCAACCTGATCATGGAGTTCGCCATTGGCAAGGCGGCGAACCTCAGGCACCTGCGCATCCAGGACCGCGCGCGGCACCATCGGCAGACCGCCAGGCTCGACGTGACGGTTGCCGGCGACGGCCGCTTCACGTCGGCGGGCTTCGATCTCGGCGGCACGCTCGTGCGCAACGATCTGGTCGTCGAGCTACCGGAGCCGCTCGCGACGGCCGAATTCAACGGCCTGTATCTCGTCGGTGACAACCAGCACGTCGACAACCACACGCGCGTCAATCACCGGGTAGGACCCGCAACATCACGCCAGGAATTCCGCGGCATCGCCTTCGGTCGTGGCCGCGCCGTGTGGAACGGCAAGGCCATGGTGTACGAAGGCGCCGACGGCACGGATGCCGAGCAGGCCAACCACAACCTGATCCTGTCCGACCACGCCGAAATAGACACCAAGCCGGAGCTCGAAATCTACGCCGAGGATGTCCGCTGCGCCCACGGCACCACGGTGGGCCAGCTCGACGACAAGGCGCTCTTCTACCTGCGCTCGCGTGGGCTTGGTGAAGACGAGGCGCGACGCCTGCTGGTACGCGCATTCGCGGCGCAGACACTCGACAGCGTGCCCTTCGAGGCGCTCGCGGACGAACTCTCCCGACTGCTTGAACAACGCCTGGGCGAAATAGCAGACTTCGAGGCAAAAGCATGAACAGCGTTCCGTACGTTGCCCCGCCGGCGACGGCTCTGCCTGATGTGCGCGACGACTTTCCCGGCCTGCACCAGCAAGTCAACGGCAACCCGCTGGTCTACCTCGACAGCGCGGCGTCGTCGCTGCCGCCACAGGCCGTCATCGATGCGGTTCGGGACTACCAGTCCCACGACCATTCGAACGTACATCGCGGCGTCCACACGCTGAGCCATCGAGCCACCGAGGCCTACGAAGGGGCGCGGGATCGTATCCGCGACTTCATCAACGCGGGCAGCCGTCAGGAAGTCGTTCTGACCAAGGGCGCAACCGAGTCGGTCAATCTCGTCGCACAGAGCTTCGTCCGGCCGACACTCGAACCGGGCGACCGGATCGTCATTACGCACATGGAGCACCATGCGAACATCGTTCCCTGGCAGCTCGTGTGCGAAGCGACCGGCGCGGAACTCGTTGTCGCACCCATCAGCGACAAGGGTGAACTCGATCTCGACGCCCTGTACGAACTGCTCGACGAACGCACGCGCATGCTCGGCGTCGTGCATGTCTCGAACGCGCTGGGCACTGTGAACCCCGTGGCCGACATTGCGCGGGAGGCCAGGCAGCGTGGCATCCCGGTGCTCGTCGACGGCGCGCAGGGGGTCCCGCATACCCGCGTAGACGTACAGGCCATCGGCTGCGACTTCTACGTCTTCTCCGGTCACAAGATGTTCGGCCCCACCGGGACCGGCGTTCTCTGGGGCCGCGAGGCGCTGCTGGAGGCGATGCCGCCTTACCAGGGTGGCGGCGACATGATTCTCGAAGTCCGCTTCGACGGAACCGTGTACAACGAGCTCCCCTACAAGTTCGAGGCTGGCACGCCAAACATCTCCGGTGTCGTCGGTCTCGGCGCCGCCGTCGACTACCTGTCGTCGCTCGGCATGGAGCGGATTGCCGCACACGAGCAGGCGTTGCTCGAGACGATGACGGCGCGCCTCGCAGATATCGACGGCATGCGGCTCATCGGCACGGCGGTCAACAAGGCCAGCGTACAGTCCTTCGTCGTCGACGGCGTACACCCGCACGATCTCGGCACGCTGCTCGACCAGCAGGGCGTCGCGGTTCGTACCGGGCACCATTGCGCAATGCCGGTCATGCAGTTTTTCGACGTGCCCGGCACGGCGCGCGCGTCGCTCGCGTTATACAACAACGAGGCTGACATCGAGCAGCTCACGGCAGCCCTCGAGAAGGCCATCCGGTTGTTTGCATGACGGCCACGCCTCGCCAGCATCAGGCCACAACAAGGCATCACGACCTGTATCGTGAACTCGTGCTGGCGCATGCGAGTGCACCGCACAATTTCGGCCGGTGTGCGGACCCGACCCATCAGGCCGATGGCATCAATTCGCTCTGCGGTGACAAGCTGACCCTGTTCCTCGACGTCGGCCCTGATGGCGTCGTCGAGCGCGCGACGTTCGAGGGTGTCGGCTGCGCGATCTCACTCGCCTCCGCGTCCATGCTCACCGACAGCATTGCCGGGCACACCGTCGATGACGCCAGGCGGCTCGCGTCGCAGGTCGTCGCTGCGCTTGCCGGCGAAGGCCCTGCCGATGAACTTGCCGACGAATCGTTGCAGGCACTCTGCGGCGTGCGCCGCTATCCCTCTCGCATCAAGTGCGCCACGCTCGCGTGGCAAACCCTGAACACTGCCACCGATCCAGCGGCAGCATCCCGCATTACAAGCACGGAGTAGGCCCCCATGTTTGGCCATACCAATGAACCGATCACCCTGTCCCGCGACGTCACCGCCGTGATCATCCCGGCAGGCGAAGAGCTTCTCTTGCGCGAAGGGACGTCTGGCTTCATTACGCAGGCGCTGGGAGGCAGCTTCACGGTCTACGTCGAAGGCAACCTGTTTCGCATCCCGGGTCGCGATGCGGACGCGCTCGGCAAGGAAGTGACCCCACCGCCTGAAGTCCCCGATAACCCGACCGATGCAGACATCGAGGCCGTGGTCTGGGAGCAGCTCAAGACCTGCTACGACCCGGAGATCCCGGTCAATATCGTGGACCTCGGACTCGTCTACCGCTGCGAGATCAAGTCCCAGCCCGACGGCAAGCGCTCCGTCGACATTGACATGACGCTGACCGCTCCGGGCTGCGGCATGGGCGACATTCTCGTTGCCGATGCCCGCGACAAGATCGCCGTCATACCGACAATTGCTGATGTCAGGGTGGAGCTGGTCTTCGACCCGCCGTGGAATCACTCGCTCATGTCGGAGGAGGCCCGGCTGCAAACAGGGATGATGTACTAGCGCGTCGCGATGAAGACCCTGACTATAGTCCGTCACGCCAAGTCCAGCTGGAGGGACGTGACGCTTACCGATCGGGAACGTCCCCTGAATCGTCGCGGCGAGCGTGACGCGCCGGAGATGGCGAGGCGCATTTCCGCTGCGGGCATCCGGCCATCGCTGGTATTGAGCAGCCCTGCTGTCAGGGCCTGGACGACGGCAAAGCTGATCGCGAAGGGTATTGGCTATCCCGAGGAATTCCTGCAGCGCGAGGACGATCTCTACCACGCGTCGATCGACGACATCCTCGGCGTGTTGGTCGCGCAGGATGCGGGCTTCAACAGCATAATGCTGTTCGGCCACAACCCGGGGCTGACCGATTTCGTCAACTACCTTATCCCTAACCTCACGAACAACCTGCCCACCTGCGGCGTCGTGTCAGTCAGCTTCGAGAGCGAGGACTGGAGTCTCTTCGAACGACCGCGCGCCCGCCTCGACTACCACGACTGGCCGAAGAAGATGACGCGCGGCGAATAGGCCTGCGGCTCAGCACTCGGGGACGTTGACGGCGAGACCGCCACGCGAGGTTTCCTTGTAGATCGTCGACATGTCGTTGCCTGTCTGCCGCATCGTCGCGATCACCTGGTCGAGCGTCACCTTGTGGCTGCCATCGCCGTGCATGGCGAGCTGTGCCGCGTTAATCGCCTTGACCGCGCCCATCGCATTGCGCTCGATGCAGGGGATCTGCACGAGGCCTCCGATCGGGTCGCAGGTGAGGCCGAGGTTGTGCTCCATGCCGATTTCCGCGGCCTCCTCGACGTGATCGTTCGAGCCGCCACGCGCCGCTGCGAGTCCGCCGGCTGCCATGGAGCAGGCGACGCCCACCTCGCCCTGGCAGCCCATCTCGGCCCCGGAAATCGACGCGTTGATCTTGTAGAGGATACCGATCGCGCCTGCCGTCAACAGGAAAGTCCGGATACCCTCCCAGGACGCACCCGGCACGAAGGTTTCGTAGTACTTCAGCACCGCCGGGATGATGCCGGCTGCGCCGTTCGTTGGCGACGTCACGACGCGGCCGCCCGCGGCGTTCTCCTCGTTCACGGCGATGGCCCAGGTGTTGACCCATTCGAGTGCCTCGAGCGCCGACGGTTCACCATTGGCTTCGAGACGCCGCGCAAGCTTGGGCGCGCGCCGCGTTACGGCCATGCGACCGGGCAATACACCCTCGGTACGCATACCCCGCGCAATGCAGGCGTCCATCGCCTCCCACAGCAGTCGCAGACGCGCTTCGATATCGTCGTGCGATCGCCAACAGGCCTCGTTCTCGAGGATGAGGTCGGCAATGCTCAGCCCGGCTTCGTGAGCAATGCCGAGCAGCTCTGCGCTGGTGCTGAACTCGGTCTTCGGTGGAGCGCCCTGCATCGAGGATTCCGGCTCGTCGCCGCGGACAATGAAGCCGCCCCCTAGTGAGTAGTAGCACTCATCGGCGAGGACAGCACTCGCTGCATCGAGCGCCCGAAAGCGCATGCCGTTGGTGTGCCGCGGCAGCTCCTTCTCGAAGTTGAAGACGACGTCCCGGGCCTCGTCGAAATCGATCGCCGTACCCATCGCGAGTTGCAGTCGCCCCGTGTCCCGAATTGACGCAAGCGCTGCGGGTACGCTATCCGGATTCAGCGACTCGGGTTCAGCGCCGGTCAGACCGAGCAGCACGGCCGAGTCAGTACCGTGCCCTTTGCCCGTGAATGCGAGTGACCCGTGCAGCGTAACCTCGACGCGGGCCGGCTCTATGTCGCCAAGGCCACGTGCAAAGTCGCGGGCCGCCAGCATCGGTCCGACCGTGTGCGAACTCGACGGACCGACACCGATCTTGAAGATGTCAAAGACGCTGAGTGCTGCCACGCTACTCGGCCCCAAGCGACAGCAGGCTCGCGTTGCCGCCGACCGCCGCAATGTTGTTGCTGACCGTCACCTCGGTGGCGAAACGCGGCAGGTAGTGCGGTCCTCCCGCCTTCGGCCCCGTGCCGGACAAGCCACGCCCCCCAAAGGGCTGGACACCGACGACAGCGCCGATCATGTTGCGATTTATATACACATTGCCCGCACCGGAGAGCCTCACGAGCGCCTCGGCGCGAGCATCGATGCGACTGTGCAGGCCCATGGTCAGGCCGTAGCCCGTGTCGTTGATCGCGGCCACCGTTGCCTCGAGCGCCTCGGCCTTGTAGCGGTAAACGTGCAGGACCGGGCCGAACACCTCGCGCTCGAGCTGCTCGATGCTATCTATCTCGATCAGCGTCGGCGGCATGAAGGTCCCCGACTTGAGCACGTCCGGGGGCGTTACGCGATGCAGCACCTTGGCCTCGGCCCGCATCCGCGCGACGTGGGCCTCGAGGTTTCTGAGTGCCTCCGCATCGATGACAGGGCCAACGTCCGTCGCGAGATGCATCGGGTTGCCGATCACGAGTTCGGCCATGGCGCCCTTCAGGAGCGCAATGACGCGGTCAGCAATGTCATCCTGCAGACACAGGAGCCTGAGCGCTGAACAGCGCTGGCCCGCGCTGTTGAACGCCGAGTAAATGCTGTCCTCGACGACCTGCTCGGGCAATGCGGAACTATCCACGAACATGGCGTTCTGCCCGCCGGTCTCGGCGATCAGCGTTGCGAGCGGGCCGTCGCGCTCGGCGAGTGCACGGTTGATGCGCCGGGCGGTCTCGGTCGAACCCGTGAAGGCAACGCCGGCCACGCGTGGATCGCTGACTGCCGTGGCACCCACCGTCGCACCATCCCCGGGGAGGAACTGGAGTACCGACGCCGGCACGCCGGCTTCGTACAGCAACTCGGTGGCGCGCGCCGCAACGAGAGGCGTCTGCTCCGCCGGTTTCGCGACTACGCCGTTGCCTGCTGCAAGCGCTGCGGCCACCTGGCCCGCATAGATCGCCAGCGGAAAGTTCCACGGGCTGATGCAAACGAACACGCCACGACCCCGCATCGCGAGGGTATTGCGCTCGCCTGTCGGCCCTGGCAGCGTTGCTGCGCTGCCGAACTGGCGTCGCGCTTCGGCCGCGTAGTAACGCAGGAAGTCCACTGCCTCGCGCAGTTCGGCCATGGCATCGGGCACGCTCTTGCCAGCCTCGCGAACGCACAGCGCCATGAGTTCGGCGTCATGCGCTTCGAACAGATCGGCCGCTTTCTCGAGCACGTCGGCTCGTGCCGGCCCACCCTGCGCGTCCCAGTCCACCTGGCCAGCCAACGCTGCCGTAACGGCCTCGGTGGCCATGGCGGCGGTGGCCTGGATACAGGTACCCACGACCTCCGCGCTATCGGCCGGGTTGGTCGACGGAAGCCGTTCCCCGTCCTCCGCCTTGCCGTTGACGACAGGACCTGCCGCGTAGCTCGACGCGAAAGTCCGGTCCATTGCCTTGAGGAGATCGCCGCTGACGGTCCGGTCGGGCAGGTTGTGGCCGCGGGAATTGCGCCGGTCCGGGAACAGCGACCGCGGCGCCTGAATACGCGGGTGCGCCGTAAAATCCGTAGCCGCTGCCGCCTCGATAGGGTCGGACACAATATCGTCGACGGGAACCTTCTCGTCGACAATGCGGTTCACGAATGATGTGTTCGCGCCGTTCTCAAGCAAGCGCCGCACGAGATACGGCAGCAGGTCCTTGTGGCTGCCGACGGGCGCATACACCCGGCAGGGCCGGTTGATTCCTGCCGGGTCGATCACCTCGGCGTAGAGCTCCTCGCCCATGCCGTGCAGGCGCTGGAACTCGTAGTCGCTTCGCGACCCGGCGTACTCGAGGATCGTCGCCAGCGTATGCGCGTTATGCGTGGCGAACTGCGGATAGAGCCGACTGCCCGCGGCGAGTGCCTCCCGTGAGGCGGCAAGGTAGGACAGGTCCGTGTGTACCTTGCGCGTAAACACGGGGAAACTCTCGAGACCCTGCTCCTGACCGTGCTTGATCTCGGTATCCCAGTAGGCGCCCTTCACGAGCCGCACCGGGATGCGCCGGCCGGTGTCCGCCGCGAGCGACTTCAGGAAGCGGATCACGTCCAGCGCCCGGCGCTGGTAGGTCTGCACGGCGAGGCCGAAACCGTCGTAGCCGGCAAGCGATGAGTCCCCGAGAACCTCGGCGAAGATCTCGAGAGAGAGCTCGAGACGCTCAGACTCTTCGGCATCCATGGTCAGCGCAATGCCGTTGGATCGGGCGTGGCGGGCAAGTTCCGCAACGCGCGGCACCAGTTCGCGCATAACGCGCTCATGCTGCGTGTAACTGTAGCGGGGATGCAGCGCAGACAGCTTCACCGAGATGCTGGGCGCCGCAAAGATATCGATTGTCTTGCCTTGCAGGCTGTCACCGATACGTCCGATCGCATCGAAATAGGCATCGAGGTAGCGCTCAGCGTCGGCGCTCGTAAGTGCAGCCTCGCCGAGCATGTCAAAAGAGTAGCGATAGGCGGCGTTAGCCTTGTTGCGTGAGCGCTTCAGGGCCTCGTCGATGGTTCGGCCCATGACGAACTGGTGCCCCATGATGCGCATGGCCTGGCGCATTGCCGTCCGCACGACCGGCTCGCCGGCGCGGCCCGCAAGCTTGCGCAGTACGCTCATCGGGTTGGCTCTTGCCAGTTCATCGACCGACAGGAGCTTGCCGGTCAACATGAGGCCCCAGGTTGACGCGTTGACGAACAGCGAATCGCTTTCGCCAAGGTGGTCCTCCCATTTCGCCGTCGCCACCTTATCGGCGATCAACTGGTCCGCCGTGTCAGCATCCGGAATACGAAGGAGTGCCTCGGCGATGCACATGAGCAGGACACCCTCCTCCGACGACAGGTCGTACTGCTTGAGGAAGGCGTCGATGCCGCCGTCATCGCTCGCGTTGGTCCGAACGGAACGCACGAGCTCGGCCGCCTGGAGGTGAATGCGCTCACGAGCTTCATCGCCCGGATCAGCCAGCCCGGAGAGCTCGCGCACGAGCGTCTGTTCTTCCGCAAGATACCGTTGATTCAGGCCGGGGATCGGGCTCGGCAGGGCGGCCGGCTGGTCTGTGAAACGCATGGTTGCGGGGATCTCCGATCAGTCGCTGTGGGCGGCGATTATAGGCGCGCCGGCGGCCGAAAACACGCCGCCACGCTCATTCGCCCCGGCCCCGCTCGCGGAGCTTGCGGCGGGTTCGCTTGTCCGGCCGGCCTGCGGTACGGGGCATCAGCATCCTGTCGCTCCGGAGGCTCGACAAGCGCTCACGGCGCGCAGCCTCGGACGCCGGATCTTCCTCGTAGCACGCCCGTGCTTCCTGCGCCGGTCCGCGGCGGAGCGGGATCGCCGTTACCGTGAAAACCCAGGTCAGCTGCTCGCGAACCAGCTCGACGCGGTCGCCCACGCGCACTCTCGCGGCAGACCGCGGGCGCTCACCGTTGAGGCGAACGTGGCCACCGGAAACGGCCTTTGCAGCGGCCGACCGCGTCTTGAAAAAACGCGTAAAAAAAAGCCAGCGATCAATGCGTAGTTCAGCGTCTGTCAAGGCGGTCCGCCCCCCATGCCCTGCTATACTTTGCGACCATTTTCGACGAGGGGCAAACCCAGTGACCGACAGCACATTCCTGGCGTCGCTTGCGAGCCGGACCGAGGCCTTGCACGCGGAAGGACTGTACAAGGCGGAGCGTCGCATCAGCGGTCCGCAGCAGGCGGATATCGACGTCGAGTCGGACGGTGGCAGCCGGCACGTGCTGAACCTGTGCGCCAATAACTACCTTGGCCTTGCGAACCACCCGAAGGTCATCGAGGCAGCCCACCGGGCACTCGACCGCTACGGCTTCGGCGTCGCATCGGTGCGCTTCATCTGCGGCACGCAGACGATCCACAAGGAACTCGAGGAACGCATCAGTGCCTTCCTCGGAACCGAGGATACGATCCTCTATCCGTCCTGCTTCGATGCCAATGGCGGCCTGTTCGAAACGATTCTCGGGTCCGAGGACGCGGTGATCAGCGACGCGCTTAATCACGCCAGCATTATTGACGGTATTCGCCTGTGCAAGGCACAGCGTTACCGCTACGCGCACGACGATATGGCCAGTCTCGAGGAGCAGCTCAAGGACGCCGTGCAGGCCAACACGCGCCTGATCGTGACCGACGGTGTCTTCTCGATGGACGGGACCATTGCCAACCTGCCTGATATCGTCTCGCTCGCCGACAAGTACAACGCGCTCACGATGATCGACGACTGCCATGCAACCGGGTTCCTCGGCGCGAGCGGTCGCGGCACGCACGAGCACCACGACCTAATGGGTCGTATTGACATCATTACCGGTACGCTCGGCAAGGCGCTTGGCGGCGCCTCTGGCGGCTTTACCTCGGGGCGCAAGGAGATCGTCGAGTGGCTCAGACAGCGCTCACGGCCTTACCTGTTTTCGAACTCCGTTGCTCCGGTCATCGCCGCCGCGTCCATTGCGGTCTTCGACCTGCTGGAAAAGGACTCGGCCCTGCGCGAGCAGCTACACGACAATGCACAGTATTTCCGGGCAGCGATGACCGAACGCGGCTTCACGCTAAAGCCAGGAGCGCATCCGATCATTCCCGTCATGCTTGGCGATGCCAAGCTCGCGTCGAGCATGGCCGACCGCCTGCTGGACCATGGCATCTACGTTATCGGCTTCAGCTACCCCGTCGTACCGCATGGTCAGGCGAGAATCCGTACGCAGATGTCCGCAGGCCTGACGCGTCAACACCTCGACAAGGCCGTCGACGCTTTTACGACGGTCGGCCGCGAACTCGGAGTTATCGAAGGGTGAAGGCCCTCGTCAAGGCGAGCGCAGAGCGCGGCATCTGGATGCAGGACCTGCCCCCGCCTGCCGTGGGCCCCAACGACGTGCTGATTCGCGTCCGTCGGACCGCTATCTGCGGCACAGACATTCACATCTTTCAGTGGGACGACTGGGCGCGGCAGACGATCCCCGTACCCATGGCGATCGGTCACGAGTTCTCGGGCGAGATCGTCGAATGCGGCAGCGAGGTCAACGGTTTTGCCGTTGGCGACCGGGTATCCGCCGAAGGACACATAACCTGCGGTCACTGCCGCAACTGTCGCGCAGGTAGGCGCCACCTTTGCCAAAACACGGTCGGCATTGGCGTCAACCGGCCAGGAGCATTTGCAGAATTCATTGCGGTGCCGGCATTCAACGTCTTCAAGCTGCCTGATGCGATCAGCGACGAAATGGCGGCGATACTCGATCCCCTCGGCAACGCGACGCATACGGCGTTGTCGTTCGATCTCGTCGGCGAAGACGTCCTGATTACGGGTGCCGGTCCGATCGGCATCATGGCCGTCGCCATCGCTCGATTCGCAGGCGCGCGGCACATCGTCGTTACCGACATCAACGACTACCGCCTCGACCTTGCGAAAAAAATGGGCGCTAGCGTCGCGCTCAACGTCACGCGCGACTCGGTCGACGAAACCATGCAGCTCCTCGGCATGGAAGAAGGCTTCGACGTGGGCATGGAGATGTCCGGCAACGCGCAGGCGTTTCGCGACATGCTCAAGGCGATGCACCATGGCGGCAAAGTCGCGCTACTCGGCATACCACCAGACGACGTCGCGATCGACTGGAACGACGTCATCTTCAAGGGGCTCATCATCAAGGGCGTTTACGGGCGCGAGATGTTCGAGACCTGGTACAAGATGTCGAGCATGCTGCAGAGCGGGCTCGATATTGCGCCCGTCATCACGCATCACTACCCCGTCGACGACTACCTCCCCGCCTTCGAACTCATGGAGTCCGGCAACACGGGCAAGGTCATCCTCGACTGGAATTGAGCCTCACTCGATACGGCAAAAGCAGTGCGTGTAGATGCCCTGCGGATCGTTGAAGCGCAGCAGCGGGTCCAGCATCGATTCGAACTGGCGAGCGAGCCGCTCGAGCGTACGCGGCTTTGACACGAACAGGGCAGGATCGACGCCAACGGCTTTGACCGTACCCAGGAAATCTACGATGAACTGCTCCATTGGCGACAGCGGCTCGGCAATGAATACGCTGTCATAGCTGCCTTCACCGAGACCAGCCGCCTCGGCGGCCGCCGCGATCGCTTCCTCGAGACCACCCAGCTCGTCAATGAGTCGATGGTTCAGCGCATCAAGCCCGGTCCAGATGCGGCCCTGCGCGACTTCGTGCACTGCCTCGATACTCATGTTGCGCCGGGACGCGACGTGCTCCAGGAAGTCATCGTAATTGTGGTTGACCGTCTGCTGCATGAGACGCCTTGTACTCTCGGACAACTCCCGATCCGGCCGGAACGCACCGGCCCACGGCGTCGATCCGACGCCATCGACGTTGACGCCTAGATACGCGGCGGTCCGCTGGTAGGTCGGAATCATGCCGAATACGCCAATCGAGCCGGTCACCGTCGACGGCGACGCGAAGACCTGGTCCGCGGCTGCTGCAATCCAGTAGCCGCCCGACGCTGCAGCGCCGCTCATCGACGCCACGACGGGCTTGCCCGCATCGCGCAGGCCTGTGACAGCGTTGCCGATAATCTCGGACGCGAACGCGCTGCCGCCCGGGCTGTCGACCCGCAGTACGACCGCCTTGACGGCGTCGTCCCTCTTTGCGCGGCGCAGTAGCGCAGACGCTGAGTCCGCACCCACGAGACCCGGTGCCTGGCTGCCGCCCAGGATTTCGCCGGCCACGACGATGATGGCCACCTTGTCGTCTTTCGGCAGGTTCTGCTTCAGAAGCTGCATTTGCCGCAGATAGTCGACGTGCGCGACGGCGCTGTAGTTGTCATCCTCCTGGCTGTCCGGGCCTGCTATCTCGATCAGCCGCTCGCGGACTTCGCGCCGCCCCTTGAGCTCGTCGACGAGTCCGGTCGCCGTCGCCACGGCGGCGAGATCGCCGTCGTACTCGACGGCAAGCGAATCGAAATTGTCGACCATTTCACGAATCGTGCCCTGCTCGAGCCCGCGCGCCGATTCCACGTCAAGGGTGTAGACATCCCACAACTGGGTCACGACGCCGAGCTCCGCCTCGCGGCTCTCGTCCGACATGTCCATCCGCGTGTAGGGCTCAACGAAGGACTTGTACTTGCCGACCCGGAACACGTTCCAGTCGATCTTCAGCTTATCGATCGCTTCGCTGAAGTAGGACCGATACAAACCGTAGCCCTGGATAAATGCGACACCCTGCGGGTGCATGTAGATCTCGTCGGCATGCGCCGCAAGGTAGTAGCTGCCCTGCGAGTAGAAGTCGGCCGTTGCAATGATGGGCTTGCCCGACGCCCGGAACTCATCGAGCGCATTCGCTATCAGCTCCAGCTTGGCGACGCTCGCACCGGCGAAGCCTGACAACTCGAGGTGCACGCCCTTGATACGGTCGTCGTCCTTCGCATAGTCGAGTGACGCGACCACGTCGCTGATCAGCGTCTGCGGCGTCTCGCTGTCGAGCAACTCGGCGATCGCCTGATCGTAGGCGCTGCCGGTCAGTTCCTCGACCAGCGCGCCGGTCGGCCTGAGCAACAGCATTGCCGAACCGGGCATCGACGGCGCAGTACCCGACAGGCTGCTGATGAAGAAGAGCAGCACGAACAGCATCAGGAACAGGTGAACTACCTTGCGAATGCCGTCGAGTCCGGACCAGATTCCGCGAAAGACTCGGACAAATGCATCCGGCTTCTTCGTTGTGTCACTCATTGCATACCCTCGGGTTGGCGGCAGCTACTGCAGCCACCCTGTTGACGAAATTGCGGCGCGCCTTCCAAGGCAAGGTTGCCACGCGGCGTCCCTAGCCGTCGCCGACGAGCCAGAGCGAGAGCCATGGCCAGAAGGTAATGACAACAACGGACGCGAAAAGAATGATCAGGAACGGCAGCGTCGCCGCGTACACGTGCATGATCGACTTCTCGAACCGATAGCTCGCGATGAACAGGTTGAGCCCCACGGGCGGCGTCAGGTAGCCGAGCTGCATGGCGGCAAGGAACACGATGCCTAGGTGCACCGGATGCACTTCATAGCCCGCCGCAATCGGCAGGATCAACGGGACAACGAGTACGATGGCCGAGAAGATATCGAGGATGGCGCCCAGGACCAGCAGGAACACGAGCAGCAGCACGAGGAAGGTCGTCTGGCTCGACACAAAGCCCTGCACATAGTCGAACAGAAGCTGCGGCACGCCGGAACTGATCATGTAGTTCGTCGACGCCAGCGAGACGCCCAGGATGATCAGGATACCGCCGACGAGCACCATCGACTGACGCATCACGTCCGGCAGTTCGCGCCAGCGAATCTCGCGCAGGATCGCAACTTCGACAATGAGGACGTACAGCGCCGTGATCGCCGCAGCCTCGGAGACCGCGAAGAAGCCGGAGTAAATGCCGCCAAGCACGACGAACGGCAGCGGCAGCTCCCAGATGGCCTCTCGGAGCGCAGCGCCTACTTCGCCGAGGGAGAACTCGCCCAGGGGCCTGCGGTTCTTGCGGTTAACCCAGAGGCTCCACGCCGACAGCATGACGAGCATGGTAAGCCCCGGCAGGATGCCGGCGAGGAACAACGAGTCGATCGAGACCTCTGCCACCACGCCGTAGAGAATCAGTGGCAGTGACGGCGCGAACAGGAGTCCCAGGCTGCCGGAGGACGTGACCAGACCGAGGTTGAACTTGTCATCGTAGCCGTCCTGCTTCAGCGCCGGGTAGAGAATCGCGCCGAGCGCAATGATCGTCACGCCGGACGCACCCGTAAACGCCGTGAAGAACGCACAGGCGGCGAGACAGACGAGAGCGAGCCCGCCCGGCATCCAGCCGAGGACTGCGTTAGTGACGCGCACGAGCCGCTTCGGCGCGTTGCTTTCGCTCAGGAGATAGCCCGCGAAGGTAAAGAGCGGAATCGCCGAAAGGAACTGCAGATCGGCAATGCTCAGGAGCTCGATTGCCATGTTCATGAGGTCGGTTTCTTCGCGATGAAAGCCGACCATGGCACTGGTTGCGATGACGGCAAAAAGCGGTGCGCCGAGTACGGCAAGCACGAGCAAGACGACGCTGATCGCAATCATCGCTCGACGCCCTCCTCGCCCAGCAGAAGTATCGTAACGGCGCGCAGTGCACCGACCACAAAACGATAGCTGATCAGCGCGAACGCGACCGGAACGATAACGTGTGCGAGCCATGCGGGCGTATCGACCAACACGAGGTCCTCGAACTCACGTTCCAGCTGAAGGTAGCGAAAGGCGTGCCACGCGATGACGCCGCTCACCGCGGCGGCGAAGAGATCGACGCCGATGCGAGTGACCGTGACGGCTTTCGGTGGCAAGAGGTGCGACAGGAGGTCAATGCGGATGTGCCGGTTTTCGCGTGCCGCCGCGACCGACCCTGCCATCGCCAGCCACAGGACCGTCAGCTTGACGAGCTCATCGGTCCAGACGAAACCGGTATTGAAGAACTCGCGCAGAATGATCTGGCCCACGGCGAGCAGCATCATCCCTGACAAGAGGGCAACCAGCACGACGTTCTCGGCCAGGCGGCCGAACGCGTCGAGGCGACGAAGGAATGGAAGCAAGAGTGCTCTGCGGACTACGGCGCCGCAGCGGCGTCAGCATCTTCGCTGGCAGCCTGCTGCTCGCGGTACTCGGCAATGTAGCCAAGCATTTGTTCATACAGCGCCTGCGAATACATCCCCTCGGCGCCGAGCGCGTCGTTCGACTCCTTGAGCGCAGCGCGAATCCGGTTGAGCTCCTCGATGTCGAACTCGACCGTCTCGATGCCGGCGTTGATGAGTGCGTCCCGCGCAGCGCGGTTGTCCACGAGGTTGATCTCGTCGAAGTTCTCGTAGGTGCGCTCCATGACCTCGCGGACGATCGCCTGGTCGGCGTCGCTGAGCTTGTCGAAGGCCTTCTTCTGCACCGCCATGAAGCCGAGCGTGTAGGCGAGCGGCAGCTCGGTCATGTACTTGACCTTGGTGTGCCACTGCAGCACGAGCGCGCCGATCGGCGAGATCGCAACAATGTCGATGAGCCCGGTCTGCAAACCGGTCAATACGTCCGTCAACGGCAACGTGACGGGCGAGAGGTCCATGGCCTCCATCGAGGCGTAGCTGATCTGGTCGCCTTCCGGAACCCAGACGCGTTTGCCCCGGAGATCGTCGAGGCTCGCAACGGGCGTGTTCGACATCACGACGGCGAAGCCGCCGGCGGCAAAACCGAAACTCACGTAGCCGGCCTCATCCAGGCCGCTCAACAACGTGGCGTCCATGCGCTCCCTGACGTACTCCGCCTCGGCTTCCGAATCGAAAACCATCGGCAGGCCGTAGAGATTGAGGTCGGGGTAGATGCTGCTGAGTGCGGACGGCGTGAACGCTCCGCCCTGCAGTGCACCAATGCGAATGCGGCCGAGGACTTTCGAGTCGTTACCCATGACGCCGCCGCCATAGTATTTGATATCGACGCGACCGTCTGTGCGCTCGCGAATCTCCTTCGAACTCGCGCGCATATCCTTCATCCACTGCGAGCCTTCCGGCGTCACCGTCGCAATCTTGAGGGTTGCCGCTTCGGCTGCGCCGGCAAACAGCGAAACCGCGAGCAGTCCGTATATCCAGCCTCTGTTCATCGTGATCGACCTCGAATTTGCGGCCGGCGCCACGGCCCGCCGCCTAAGCATGTTGGAATCAGAAGTACTCGTCCGCCTGGAGCAAGAGCTTGGCGGCTTCGCGTTGTGCAAGGACGTTGCTGAGCGTCAGACCATCGGCGTAGGGGTCCGCCGTCACGACGTCTTTGAGGAGCTCGTCATGGAGATCGCGTTCGTAGAGCAGCTTGGCGTAGCCCTTAGCAAATTCCACCTTGGCGCTCAGATCGCGCCCGTCCGACAGCGCAATCGCTTTTTCAAAGAACACGCGGGCCTCGTCCGGGCGACCGCCCAGCGCCGGCGGTCTGAGCGTCAGCAGGATGCCCATATAGACGAAGGTCGCTTCCTCGACGTCGTCGCCGGCAATGTCGAGGTAGTGACCAAACAAGGCCTCGGCCTGAGGCAACTCGGCGAGCGAGTTCCAGTCGTCGCTGTGCGCCCTCAGGTAGGCGAGTGTCGCGACGCCATAGGTATACAGGGAGTCGGCGTCGGACGCCTTGACGCCGGCGAGACTCGCCGTGAAATCGTCGTAATTGAGCTCTCGCCAGCCGCAGGCTTCCGCATAGTCGGCGCAGATGGCGCGCTGGCCGTAGTCGCGGGCGCGGCGGGTTAGTCGCTTCGCCCTGTCCGGGTCGTCGACGAAGACGGCAGCGTAGGAGGCGTAGAGCGTCGAAGCGGCGCCCAGTATTTCAGCGTCGTCCGGGTTGCTCTCGACGAGACTGTCGAGCATTAGCATGTAGGACGGGACCGCTGCCTTGACTGTGTCCGGGTCGTCCTGGTTCAGGATAGCCGTCGACAGCCCGTCGGCGAAACCGGACGCTGCCGAAGAGACCAGCGACGCGCAGCCGCCCAGCGCAAGCAGCGTCAGGCAGATCGCGATGGTCCGTACCCACGTTGTCGGCAACATCTGCGTCATGCCGTGAAAGACCCGTACGGGGGCAAAAGGTTTCAGGCAAATAGCCGGTGCCGGGACCGGAATCCCGGCAACCGCGATGGCTAGATCTTTTCCTTGATCCGCGCAGCCTTGCCGGTGCGTCCGCGCAGGTAGTAGAGCTTCGCTCGACGTACGTCACCGCGACGCTTGACCGTGATGGAATCGACGGTCGGGCTGTAGGTCTGGAAAACGCGCTCGACGCCCTCGCCGTGTGAGATCTTGCGAACCGTAAAGGACGAGTTCAGGCCGCGGTTGCGGCGCGAAATGACGACGCCCTCGAACGCCTGCAGGCGCTCGCGCGTGCCTTCCTTGACCTTGACCTGGACCACGACCGTGTCGCCCGGCGCAAAGTCCGGCACGTCCTTGGTCATCTGCTCCTGTTCGATCGCTTCAATGATTTTGCTCATGATGATTCGCTTCCAAGTATTCCTCGAGCAACCGGCGTTGCTCGACCGTTAAATCCAGTTTCTCAATCAGCTCCGGCCGTCGCCTGAACGTCCGGCCGAGCGCCTGTTGTTCCCGCCAGCGCGCAATACGCCGGTGATCACCCGACAGCAGTACGGCGGGCACCTTGCGTCCCTCAACTTCTTCGGGCCGCGTGTAGTGCGGATGGTCGAGGAGTCCCGTAGTAAACGAGTCTTCCTCTGCCGACTCCGCGTCACCCAGCGCGCCGGGCAACAACCGCACCACGGCGTCAACGACGACCATGGCCGGCAATTCACCGCCGGAGACCACAAAGTCGCCCAGCGACAGTTCCTCGTCGACCTCCGCCTCTACGAGCCGTTCGTCGATGCCCTCGTAGCGCCCTGCAACGAGGCAAAACCCTTCAAGCGCCGCGAGCCGCTCCGCCGCCGCCTGGCTGAACGGTCGGCCTTGCGGCGACAGCGCAATGACCGGCGCCGTCACCGGCAGCCTCTGCCGGAGCGCCCGAATCGCACTCGCCAGCGGCTCGAACCGCATCACCATGCCGGGACCACCCCCGTAGGGACGGTCGTCCACCGTGCGGTGGACATCGTCAGCGTGATCGCGCGGATTCTCGAGATCGAGCTCGAACACGCCGCGGTCGCTGGCCCGGCCAACGACACCGAAGCGTGCAACGCTTTCTACCACTTCCGGAAACAGGCTTACGACGCCGATCTTCACCGTCTCAATCCCATTCCCAGTCGACGCTGATCTTTCCGGCGTCGACGTCTACATCCAGTACGACTTCACCCATGACAAACGGGATCAGTCGTTCGCCGTCTCCGTTGACGCACATTACGTCGTGCGCCCCGGTTTCCAGCATCCCCGTCACCCGGCCAAGCAATCGCTCGTCCCGATGCAGGACTTCCATGCCGACCAGGTCGGCCCAGTAATACTCATTGCCGCCGGGTTCCGGCAGGTCGTTGCGGCTGACAGCGATGTCGCGCCCGAGTAGCCCGGCCGCCGTATCGCGATCCTCAACGCCTTCGAGCCTTGCGACGACCGACTTGCCGTGGCGTTTGCCCTCGGCGACAGCCCTGGCCGACCACTCACTGTCGTTGCCGATCAACCAGTTCGCGTAATCGAGAATCGCCTCACGCGGTTCGGTGTAGGAGAAGACCTTGACCCAGCCCCTGACACCAAAAAGGCCGACGATGCGGCCCAACCTGACGGTATCCGTGCCGGTCACCCTGCCTCACTCCGGCATCCGGAAGCCCGGCGAGCCGCGTTCAGCTGGCCGCGGCCGCCTTGCGGTGCGACTTCAGGAGCGACGCGACGCGCTCTGACGGCTGCGCGCCCTGGCCGATCCAGTAATCGACGCGATCGAGGTCAATACGCAGGTTCTCTTCGTGGTCCTTACCGACCGGGTTGAAGTAACCCACGCGCTCAATGTATCGGCCGTCCCGACGGTTTCGGCTGTCGGTGACCACCAGGTGATAGAACGGCCGTTTTTTCGCGCCCGAGCGCGAAAGGCGAATGCTTACCATTACTCTTCCGTAAACGCTTGAATTCAGTTGTATTCGGGGCGGACACACCCGTGCCCGGGCAGCGCCCCGCGAGGAAACCGGGCATTGTACTCGTTTGAGCCCAAATGTGAAGCCCGAAACCACACTAAAAACCGAGCGGAATTAGGCCTTTAGAACGCCGGGCGAGGCGCCCGCGCCGGACGGGGCGTGGATTCCGTCCCTAGCGCCCAGGAAACCCGGGTGGCATGCCGCCACCGGGCATGCCGCGCAGCATCCGTTTCATGCCTCCCTTCGAGACCTTCTTCATCATCTTCTCCATCTGCACGTGCTGCTTCAGAAGCCGGTTGACGTCCTGCACCTGGAGCCCCGCACCGGCGGCAATCCGCTTCTTGCGCGATCCGTTGATGGTCTTGGGAAAACGGCGCTCGCCAGGCGTCATCGAGTTGATGATCGCGATCTGCCGGCGCATCTGCTGCTCGCCCTCTTCGCTCTTCAGCGCGGACGGGTTGACGTTGCCAGGCAGGGGCAACTTATCGAGCATGGCCCCAAGGCCGCCCATGCTGAGCATCTGCTCAAGCTGGTCCTTGAGATCAGAAAGATCGAAGCCCCTGCCCTTCTTGATCTTCTTCGCAAGCTTCTCTGCCTTGTCTTTCTCGACCTTGCTCTCGATTTCCTCGACGAGCGAGAGGACGTCGCCCATGCCGAGAATTCGGGAGGCCATGCGTTCGGGATGGAACGCCTCGAGCGCGTCGGTCTTCTCACCCGTGCCGATGAAGCGAATGGGCTTGCCCGTCACTTCGCGCACCGACAGCGCCACGCCGCCCTTCGCATCACCGTCGGCCTTGGTCAGCACGACGCCCGTCAGTGGCAAGCTCTCGTTGAAGGCCGTCGCAGCGTTGACGGCGTCCTGGCCTGCCATGCTGTCGACGACAAAGAGCGTCTCGACCGGCGCCGCCTTGGCGTGAACGGCTTGCACCTCGGCCATCATGTCGCCGTCAACGTGCAGGCGGCCGGCCGTGTCGACGATCAATACGTCGGCGTGCTCCTTGCGTGCGTCGTCGAGCGCCCGCTCGACTATCCTCACGGGCTTTTCATCGGCGCTGCTGGCCGAATGCAGCGCCTGGACCTCGCCAGCCAGCGTCTTGAGCTGCTCTATGGCGGCCGGCCTGTGAACGTCTACGCTCACTAGCATGACGCGCTTCTTGTCCCGCTCGATCAGGCTCCTGGCGAGCTTTGCCGCGGTCGTCGTCTTACCCGCGCCCTGCAGCCCGGCGAGCATGACGACGACGGGTGGCTGATGCTTGAGGTCGAGCGGCCGGTGTTCGTCACCGAGAATATCGACAAGCTCGGTGTGGATGATCTTGACGAGCGCCTGCCCCGGCGTAAGGCTCTTCGCCACGGCTTCGCCGAGCGCCTGCTCGCGGACACGCTCGATAAAGGCCTTGACCACCGGCAGCGCCACATCGGCCTCGAGCAGCGCAAGTCGAACCTGGCGCAGCGTGTCCTTGATGTTGCTTTCGGTGATGCGACCCTTGCCCGTCAGGCTGCGGGCGGCGTCGCTCAGGCGTCCTGTGAGGTTCTCGAACATGGGGTGACCGCGGCAAAACCGGCAGTCTACTCGATGCGGTGCGGGAACAGAATCAGACGGTCAGGACCGTGCCGCTGGAGAGCATCTGGATATTGCGTTCGGGGCACGCTTTCAGCACCTGCTCGAAAATCCGCTCTTCCTCACCGGGCTTCATCCCGGTCAACCAGATCTGCGGATCCTGGCGAAGACGACCCAGATCCTCGGTCAGGGTCTTCGGACAGTAGTGCCCTGCATCGGCCGCCAGCGCCTCCATTTCGTCAGGGAAGGACACCTCGATGACGAGCAGCTTCAGGTCATCCTGCGCGTTTAGCACAGGCCACAGCGTTTCGTTGGTCTTGGTGTCACCGCTGACGGCAAAAGAGCCTGCGTTGTTCCTGACCGTGAAACCGAGTGACGGCACGCTGTGGCGGACGTCGACGGCGTGGAACTCGCGGTGGCCGAGGCAAATACCGCTGCCGGCCTCGAGCGCCCGGTACTCGAGAATGGGTCGATCGGCAGACGGCAGCTTTGCGAAGTCCGGCCAGATGACGTCGTTGAACAAGTGCGCCTGGACGGCGTCGAGCGTTTCCTGGCGACCGTAGACGGTCAGTGGCGTATCGAAATCGGGATCGAAGATCGAGTCGACCAGCATGGGCAGGCCGGCGATGTGATCAAGGTGAGCGTGAGTCAGGAAGACGTGGCGGATACTGTCGAGATCGCGAAGCCCTAGATCGCCAATGCCGGTGCCCGCATCGATCAATACATCGCTGTCCACCAGCATGGCGGATGTTCTGGAGCCGGCGCCAATACCGCCGCTGCAACCCAATATCCTGATGCGCATACAGTGCTCACTTCCAGCGTCATTGCTGCCTTTTCGCGGCTGTCAGCGCTCGCTACAAGGGTGTCAATGAAGATCATCGTGTGGGATGATTCCAACCGAAAAGGTAGGGTAAGGCATACAGGGTTTCTGTGTTTCAAATCACAATTCTTTTCCTGTACTTAGCGGCGGCGGCCGCCTTCGCGATGAGCCGCTTGCCGGTCTACGAAGCGCAGAGCCGGACGCTCGCGATCGTCGCGTTCGTGGCAGGTCTTGCGGCACTCGGGATGCACGCCGACATCCTGATGGCGTTCTTTGCCCCGGACAAGATCGGCGTGTTGTCGCTGTCGGCGACGGTGTCGCTCGTCAGCCTGCAGCTCGCCCTCATCGCACTCCTCGGGGGACTTGACCAGCGCCTGCGCGGCATGTCGGCTGCACTACTCGTCTCCGCGGCGGTACTTGCGCTGCCGATGCATGCCGGTGTCACTGGCGAATCGAGCCCGCCCCTGACCTGGCAAACCCAGACGCACGTGCTCGTGTCGATGTTCGCCTACGGACTCCTGACCGTCGGCGCCATCGTGGCGGTTTTTTCGCTGGTGCAGGACCGTCGCCTCAAGGCCGCGCAAATCTCCGTGTACAACAACCTGTTCGCGCCCCTCGTTACGACCGAGCGCCTGCTGTACGGCATTACGGCTGCAGGCTTCGTCGGCCTCGCGCTCGCCATCGTCTCGGGCTTCACGTTCGTCGACAACCTCTTCGCCCAGCATCTCGTGCACAAGACGGTCCTGTCGATTGCCGCCCTTGTCGTATTCGGCGTGTTGCTCGGCGGGCATCTGTTCGCGGGCTGGCGCGGTCGTCGCGGCATCCGACTTTACCTCGGCGGCTTTGCGCTGGTCATTCTTGCCTATTTCGGCACCCGTTTTATTCTCGAAGTGATGCTCGACAAGACCTGGGGCTAGCGGCCGGGGCGGGCGTGTGAGCTGTCTCCTTGACAGCCCCGGAGCGCGCTTAACATACTGAGCTCATACCGGTTTTCGGAGGTGCCCGGCTCTTGGGCGACGACGTCCCCTTATCCATACTGTTTGGTGTTGTAACCCTGCTACTCGCCCTGTCGGCGTTTTTCTCCGGATCGGAGACGGCGCTGATGAGCCTGAATCGCTACCAGCTTCGCCACAAGGCCCGTCAGGGTCACCGCGGCGCGAGGCTGGCCGAGAAACTCCTCGAACGTCCCGACCGGCTGATCGGCCTGATCCTGCTCGGCAACAACCTCGTGAACTTCTCGGCTGCCTACTTTGCCGGGCTGATCGTGCGCCAGATCGGCGGCGACACCGCGACGGCAGCGGCGATTGGTACGGGGCTTCTGACGCTCACGGTACTGATCTTCGCCGAGACCGCTCCGAAGACGCTGGCAGCGTTGCACCCGGAACGCGTCGCCTTCCCGGCCGCCCTCGTGTACTACCCCCTGCTGTTCGTCACCTATCCTCTCGTGCGGCTGGTCAACGTCGTGTCGAACGCCGTGCTCTACCTCTTCGGTGTGCGCTCGGGTGACAACCAGCTCGATTCGGTCACGCGGGAGGAACTCAGGACGATTGTCTTCGAAGCCGGCAGCCGGATTTCCACGCGCTACCGACAGATGCTGTTGAGCATCCTCGATCTCGAGAAGGTTACGGTGGACGACGTCATGGTGCCGCACAACGAGATCCAGGGAATCAATCTCGATGACGATGCGGCGACTATTGAGAAGGTCATTCGCGAGGCGGAACACACGCGCCTGCCGGTCTACGACGACACGATCGACAACATCGTCGGCATCCTGCATCTCCGGCGTCTCGCCAACCTCGCGAGTTTCGACTTTACGTCGTCGGATCTGAAACGGCTCCTGTCCGAACCGTACTTCGTGCCCGAAGGCACGCCGCTGTCGACGCAGCTCGTCCAGTTCCAGCGCAGGCGCGAACGCATTGCGCTGGTCGTGGATGAGTATGGCGACATCCAGGGCATTGTCACGCTCGAGGACATTCTCGAGGAGATCGTCGGCGAGTTCACGACCGACCCGGCCGACCACAGCGAAGACGTACGCCGCGAGGCCGCCGGCAGCTTCGTCGTTGACGGCAGCGCCTCGATCCGGGAGCTGAACCGGACCCAGGGCTGGCAGCTACCGACCGACGGCCCGAAGACGCTCAATGGCCTGATCGTAGAAATGCTCGAGACCATCCCCGAGCCCGGGGTCTGCCTCAAGATCGGCGACTATCCGATCGAGATCATGGCAACCGACGACATGCGCATCCAGAAAGTCCGGGTCCAGGTCCAGGCTGCGGCCGCGGCTAGAAGCACTGCTCCAGGGCATCACGCAGACGCCTGACGGGTACAACCTCGATCGCGTCATCGAGCTTGCCGCGAGGCGCATTGGCCTCGGGCACGATACAGCGTCGGAACCCCTGCTTGGCCGCCGCCCGAATGCGCTCCTCGCCGAACCGCACGGGTCGGACCTCACCAGCGAGGCCAAGTTCTCCGAAGCAGACCAGGCCACCATCGAGCGGCCGGTCGCGGAAGCTCGACACGACGGCGAGGACCATGGGCAGGTCGACGGCCGTTTCTCCAATCCTCAAGCCCCCGACAATATTGATGAAGACATCTTCACCAAGCAGCTCGATGCCGCCGTGCCGGGCGAGAACGGCCAGGAGCAGCGCCAGCCGATTCTGGTCGACGCCCTGCGCAAGCCGTCGTGGATTGCCGGCACTGTCAGCCACCAGCGCCTGCACCTCGATAAGGAGCGGTCGGCTACCCTCCCAGGCGACCGATACGACGCTGCCGGCTTCGGGCTCCGCGTCTCGCGACAGGAAGATTGCCGACGGATTGTTGACCTCGCGGAAGCCCGTTTCGGTCATTGCGAAGACCCCCATCTCACCGGTCCCGCCAAAGCGGTTCTTGACCGAGCGTATCAGCGTGTAGCGGCTCGACGGATCGTTCTCGAAGTACAGCACCGTATCCACCATGTGCTCGACGACGCGCGGACCTGCGATTGCGCCTTCCTTCGTGACGTGGCCGATGACGAACACGGCGACTTCGCGCTGCTTGGCGAAGGCGACGATGCGACTAACCGACTCGCGCAGCTGGCTGACGGAGCCCGGCGCCGACGACACGTCGTCGACGGACAGCGTTTGCATCGAGTCAATCACGAGGACGCGGGCGCCGCTGTCCAGCGCGGCGGCGAGCACGGCGTCGAGCGAGGTATCGGCCAGCATGACGACATCGTCCGCCGCGAGTCCGAGGCGCTCGGCCCGCTGGCCGATCTGGCGCAACGACTCCTCGCCGGTCGCATAGCAAACCGTCGTGCCATCGGGCAGGCGGTCCGAAACCTGCTGCAATAGCGTGGACTTGCCAACGCCCGGATCGCCGCCCAGGAGGACGACGGCGCCGGGCACGAGCCCGCCACCCAGCACCCGGTCGAACTCGGCAAAGCCCGTGGGGTAGCGCTCCGACAGGGAATCGCCGATTTCAGCGATCGAGACGGCACGCACATCGCCGCGACGTCGGGTGTCAGCCGCGCTCGAGGCCGCCTCCAGCGTGTTCCAGGCGCTGCAGTTCGGGCACTGTCCGACCCATTTCGGGCTCTCAGTGCCGCATTCTGTGCACACGTACACAGTCCTGGGTTTTGCCATCAGGCACAGTCTCCGTCGTTGCCAGGCGCCCACCGCGTAACGCTGGTCGGGACCCCGCCGGGCAGAATTGCCGAAGGATCGGCGTTGTTACATAAAAATGCCAACCCTTTCTCATTTCCGGGAGCGGCGTTTCCCTATACTTTCGCAGGTAAAACAGGGACCTGACCGACTTGGACAGCAACCAGAACCAGAAAAAGACCCGCCTAGTCGCGCTGGCCTTTGCCTGCGTGCTGATGCTGCTCGTTTACGGCCCGCTGGCACGGTGGTTCGAGGCGGCTGACCGCTTCCTGTTTGACCAGCTCGCCGGGCGCATGCCCGTTGCGGCGCTCGACAGGGCTTATATTGTCAGCCTCGACATGCCGCGCGCCAATAACGACGAGTTGCTCGAGCAGTACGGCCGCGTCCTCGAGGTTCTGAAGCGCGGCAGCGTGGCCCGCATCATCATGCCGGACCCGCCTGCCATTGCCTCCAACGAACCGCTACCCGGTTGGGCCCAGAGCCTCGTGAATGAAGACACCCGCGTGTACGTACCCATCGGCCATCGGCTGGCAAGCAGAGCCTCGGCCTCGGGATTCGTCGACATTTCCCCGGACGCAGACGGCGTGTTGCGTTCGACGCCACTCTGGCAACTCAGGAGCGGCAAGATGGAAGCGGCGCTGCCTCTCGCCATTGCGCTCGACGACGAGGAGTTCATCGCAGACCCGCGGATGAGCAACGCCGACGATACCGTCTACCTTGCCCGTTACGCGCCGCTGCCGCGGATATCGCCCGAGCGCATACTCGGCCTGAACTTCAACAGCCGACAGCTATTCGGCACGACGATATTCCTCGATGCCGAGCCCGAACTCATCGAAGCCAAGGCCATGCTGCCATCCAAGCAATACGTTACGAGCTCCGAAATTGCCGCCGCCATGCTGACCGATGTCGAATCCGGCAAATCGATCGTCGCGCCCGCCTGGGTCGATGCCCTTGAGTGGCTGGCGCCGGTGTTGCTCGCGATTATTGCGGTCCTGTTCATGCCGGACCGCTCGAGGGCCGACATCCTGCTGCTTACGGCAGGCGTCGTCGTCCTGCTGTTGCTCGTCGAGGCGCTGGCCCTGTACGTCATCAAGGTCCGGCTCGACCTGGGTCGGCCGATTCTCATTTTTGCAGGCGTCAGCCTGTTGTCGCTGTGGATGATCGGCGACCCGACCAAGGTCAACAAGGACGCGTTCAAGCGCGGCTCGGACTTCCTCGCGGCGGGTCGTCTGGAACCCGCGTTCGCTGAATTCCGCCGCTGCCCGCCCTCCGAGACGCTCGCAGCGGTCATGTACAAGCTGTCGCTCGCTTTCGAGCAGCAGGCCAAGCCGGAGCGGGCCGAAGCCGTGCTGCAATGGATGAAGCAGACCCACGGCGCCGTGCGCTCGAAACGCCAGGCCAACAAGGCCAGCGAGGGAATGCCGAAACGCCTGGGCCGTTACATGATCGAGCGACGCATTGGCCGCGGGGCGATGGGTGCCGTCTATCTCGGCAAGGATCCGCGCATCAACCGGCCGGTCGCCATCAAGGCCATCCCGATCGAGAAGGAATTCGAGGACGAGGAGCTCAAGGAAGCGCGCGTCCGCTTCTTCCGCGAAGCCGAGTCGGCAGGTCGCCTGACCCACCCCAACATTATTACCGTGTACGACGCGGGCGAAGACAAGGGCCTTGCCTACATTGCGATGGAGTACGTTCCGGGCATTGCACTGAAGGACTTCACCGACCCGAATCGACTGCTGGCGCCGAAACGGGCGCTGGAACTCGCCGCCATGACGGCAGACGGCCTCGATTATGCGCATAACCAGGGCGTCATTCATCGTGACATCAAGCCGGCGAACCTGCTTTACAACCCGAAAGAAGGCTCGCTCAAGATCTCGGATTTTGGCGTAGCCCGACTGACCGACAACAATCGCACCAAGACCGGGATCGTGCTTGGCACCCCGATGTACATGTCGCCCGAACAACTCGGTGCCGAAGACCTTACGGGACTCTCGGACTTGTTTTCCCTTGGTGTTACTCTATACGAGCTGTTGACGGGCGAGGTGCCATTTCAGGCATCCAACATTGCAGTTTTGATGACGAAGATAACAACCGAAGAGCCGGCGCCGGTGGCCAACCGCCGTGCGGGCATTCCCCCTAGCATTGACGCTGTCCTGGCCAAGGCATTGGCCAAAAAACCGGAGAACCGCTTTTCCTGCGGCGCCGAAATGGCGATCGCGCTCAGGAATTGCGCAAGGTTCTCCTGACAAGAACGCCACAAGCCACCATTAGCCGATGAGCCTAAAGGGAAAAATCGACTTCGCGCACATCACCCATACGGGTCGCGTTCGTGAGCACAACGAGGACACGATCGGCGGGGACGATGATATTGGCCTGCTCGTCCTTGCAGACGGTATGGGCGGCTACAACGCCGGGGAAGTCGCGAGTGGCATTGCCGTTGATACCGTCACCAAGCTCGCCACCGAGGCGCACAATCGCGAAGAGCTCAATAACGTCGACCCGCACAGCGGCATGATGCGCCAGTCGATCATTCTCCGCGACGCCATCTACCGGGCGAACAAGATCATCTTCCAGACGGCGCAGAGCCAGACGCACTGCGAGGGGATGGGCACCACGATCGTCGCGTCGATGTTCTACGACAACCGGATATCGATTGCCCACGTCGGGGATTCACGCGCCTACCGGCTCCGCGGCGGCAAGTTTGAGCAGCTGACGCTCGACCACTCGCTGCTGCAGGAACTGGTTGACCGCGGCTTCTACTCGGCCGAGGAGGCGCAACGCTCGACGAACCGCAATTACGTGACCCGCGCGCTCGGCGTCGAGCCAACGGTGGAGGTCGAGGTTCACGAGCACGATGTGCTACCGGACGACGTCTATCTGCTTTGCTCCGACGGTCTGCCAGACATGGTCGAAGACGAAGATATTCACTTAACTATCAGTACTTTTAATGCTAGTCTTGACGTGGTTGGTCAACAATTAATCGATCTGGCCAACAACCAGGGCGGCCGCGACAACGTATCGGTCATGCTTGCTCATGTGAACGAGCCTTTCGCCGCAAGGAAAGGGCTCCTGGTCAAGCTGGCAGGCTGGTTCGGGTCGTAGGCTCATTAAGGGTCACGGAGATTGGGGTTCAAGTCAGGGCGTTCCGCCGGTGTTCCAGGCACCGCTCTCCTGCCTTGCCAAACAACATCACTGAGTACAGCGAGTAAGCATGGCACGGTTAATTCTTAGTCTGGACAACCAGGTACTGGCTGAATACAACATGACCAAGGAGCGGTACACGATCGGCCGCCTGCCTGATAATGACGTGCGTATCGACAATCCCGCCGTCAGCGGTCACCACTCGCTGATCATCAATATTCTCAACGATTCGTTTCTCGAGGACCTGAACAGCACCAATGGCACCTACGTCAACGGCAAGCTGATCAAGAAGCACGCACTGCAGCATGGCGACGTCATTACGATCGGCCATCACCAGCTGCGTTTCTCCGAGCAGGTCGTCAACGAGTCGGAGCAGGACGAATTCGAAAAGACCATGGTCATCCCGACTGGTCAACAGAACGCCGAGCAGCTCGCGATGGCCGAGAAAGCGGCCGATGCCGCCGCAGCCGCCGTGGCCGAGGCGACGCCGGAGAGCGTTGCGGCCGCCGCAGTGAAGCTCGATCCGGAGGAAGCCGAGGGGCTCTCCGCCGAGCCGGAAGCGGCACCAACGCCCGCACCCGAACTCGAGCCCGCAGCACACACGGAAACCGCAGCAGAACCTGCCGTCCACACGGCGACGGCTGCCGGTATCGACCCGAGCTCGGCACCGAATGCCCTGCCGCTTGCCAAGCTGCAGGTCCTGAGCGGCGCCTTTGCAGGACGCGAACTGGAATTGACCAAGGCGCTCACCACGCTCGGACGACCGGGTGTCCAGGTTGCGGCTATTACCCGCCGCGCCGAGGGCTACTACATCGTCCACGTCGAGTCCGGCAAGGACGGCGACTTCCCACTGGTCAACGGTCAACCCATCGGCGCACAGGCGAGGAAGCTCAGCGATAACGATGTCGTGCAGCTCGCCGGCGTCAAGATGGGGTTCTTCGCGAGCTAGCCCCTGATCGCGAGGGCCTCCTCGCGGTTTGTAACTCCGCATACCAAGTCATAGGGAATCGCATCGGCGTACGGTGCGACTTCCTCGACGGGCAGGCCGTCGCCCCAGAGCGTGGCAACGTCGCCGGGGACGTCCGTTGCCGCCAGCCCGAGGTCCACGGCAATCAGATCCATCGAGACATTGCCGATGACGGGCACGCGCCGGCCATTCAGAAGTACAGGCGTACCGCTACGGAAGTGGCGACTGTAGCCGTCCCCGTAGCCGGCCGAGATGATACCGACCGTACTGTCGGCGGCAGCCGTCCAGGTACCCTTGTAGCCGACGCGATCACCCGCCCGGAGCGGCTTGACGGCGATCAGGCGCGCCTCGAACTGCATGGCCGGCTCCAGGCCCAGCTCGGCACCGGTAGCGTTGGCGAAGGGCGAAATCCCGTATAGCGCAATGCCCGGCCGAATCCACAGCTCACCGGAAAACCCGAGGCGTTCACGCGCGTCGGTGCAATAGTCCCATCCAAGTGTGCCCGGACTGTTCGCGAAACCGACATCCCCCTCGAAACCGCGTACAACCCGCTCGAAACGCCCCAGCTGCGTGGCGGTAAACGGGTTGTCGGGCTCATCGGCGCTCGCAAAGTGGGTCATCAGCCGCAGCTCGCCGACGCCGCGGGCGGCCCGGGCGCGGTCGATGACCGCATCGCCCTCTTCCGGCCGGAAGCCGAGGCGGGTCATACCGGTGTCGAACTTGAGCCAGCAGGTCAGTGGCTCCGCGTCGTGACGCTCGAGCAGATCAAGCTGCATCGGGCTGTGCGTAACGACCTCGAAACCCTGCTTCGCGGCTGTGCGGAGCTCGTCGGCGGTCAGCACGCCCGACAGCAGCGTAACAGGATCGTCGAAGCCGGCGTCGCGTATTGCCAGGGCTTCACTCAGCCGGGCGACGGCGAATGCATCGACATCGCGCAGCTCTCTCACGACGTTGATAAGACCGTGCCCGTAGGCGTTGGCCTTGACGACGGCCATGATCCGGGCACCGGGAGCGTGTTGGCGCAGGCGAGCGAGATTGTGGGACAGTGCCCCGAGCCTGATAAGGGCCCGGGCGCCAAAACTCATGGAAACGCCTCGTCGCCGTAGCTCTCGGGCACCCAGTTTTCGAACTTGGTGTAGCGGCCTACGAAGGTCAGCGGAAACTCACCAATCGGTCCGTTGCGCTGCTTGGCAATAACGATGTCGGCAATCCCCTTGCGCGGCGTATCGGGGTTATAGACCTCATCGCGATAGATGAAGATGATCATATCCGCGTCCTGCTCGATGGCGCCAGACTCGCGCAGATCGGACATGACGGGACGCTTGTCGGTGCGCTGTTCCACTGAGCGGTTCAGCTGCGACAGCGCAATCACGGGCACCGAGAGCTCCTTGGCGAGCGCCTTGAGTGAGCGTGATATCTCGGAAATCTCGGTCGCACGGTTTTCATTGTTGCCGGGCACTTGCATGAGCTGCAGGTAGTCGACGACGATCAGACCGAGACCATGCTCACGCTGCAGCCGCCGCGCCCGCGCGCGGATTTCCGTTGGGGCAAGGCCCGCCGTGTCATCAATGAAGATGGGCGCGTCGGACATGAGCTGCACGGCCGTGTTGATCCGTGACCAGTCCTCATCGGGGAAGTTACCGGTCCTGAGATGTGACTGATCGACCCGGCCCAGCGACGAGATCATGCGAAACGCGAGTTGTGACGACGGCATTTCCATCGAGAAGATGGCTGTCGGCACCTTGGAACCGATGGCGGCGTTCTCGGCAATGTTGACGGCGAAGGTCGTCTTGCCCATTGACGGGCGTCCCGCGACGATGACGAGGTCGCCGGCCTGCAAGCCGGCGGTCAGCTTGTCGAACTCGGTGTAGCCGCTCGAAATCCCGGTGATACTGCCGTCAGACTGGTGCAGGACGTCGATGCGATCGACGGTCTCCGGCAGGATTTCCTTGAGTGACTTGAAGCCCTGCTTGCCGCGCGAGCCCCGCTCGGCGATCTCGAAGACCATGCGCTCGGCCTCGTCGATCACCTCGGCCGCCGAGCGCCCGTCGGTCGAGAACGCGTGCCCGGCGATTTCGTTGCCCACGTGTATGAGCGACCGGAGCATCGCCCGCTCGCGCACGATGTTTGCGTAGGCGCGGGCGTTTGCTGAACCCGGCGTCTCGTTGGCAAGCGTAGCGAGGTACTCGAGTCCGCCGGCAGCGTCGAGCTGATCGCGCTGATCGAGGAACTCGGAGATCGTGACGGCGTCGCAGGGCTCACCGCGGTCGACGAGCTCCGCGATCGCGCTGAAGATCAGCTGGTTATCCTTGCGATAGAAGTCGGGCGCAGAGACGACATCGGCGACCTTGTCCCACGCCGCCTTGTCGAGCATCAGACCGCCGAGCAGGGACTGTTCCGCCTCAATGGAGTTGGGCGGTATCTTGAGGCGCCGTTCCTCATCATCCACGACGCCGTCCCCCAATGCTCGGACCATGGTCTACCCCGAAATGGATCTCCGGAAACCGTACCACACGCGGTGGCCGGCGGAGCGGCCGATTACTCCTCGGCGACGACCCGAACAGTCACCTCGGCATCCACTTCGGGATGCAGGTGAATGCCGATCGGAAACTCGCCAACCTCGTGGATTGGGCCGTCGGGCATGCGGATCTCCGCACGCTCCACTTCGACCTGGATGCTCTCGAGCGCGGCAGCAATATCGACCGGACCAACCGAGCCGAACAGCTTGCCTTCGCTGCCGACATTCGCCGGCACGACAACTTCGACGCCCTCCAGCGAGGCAGCGCGCTTTTTCGCGGCAGCCAGCTCGTCAGCGGCGGCCTTTTCGAGCTCGGCGCGACGTGCCTCGATTTCCTTGATGTTTTCAGGCGTCGCCAGCGCGGCCTTGCCCTGCGGCAGCAGGTAGTTGCGGCCGTAGCCCGGCTTCACCTTGACGAGATCACCGATGTTGCCGAGGTTCTCTACGTTATCGAGCAAAATGACGTTCATGTTCCTAACCTTCGTCGTTTGATTCCGATCCGCCTCATACGCCGGGACGAATCCGTTGCCGCCTGAGACTGAACCAGGCGTCTATGTAACCCAGCACCGCCAGGGCGGTGACCACGATGGCACTCAACACCACCATTCCGGCGTACATCAGTACGACAAGAAACACCGGCACGGTGCCATTGCCGTAATACCAGTGCACGATCGCGATTCCCTGCAGGCTGAATACCGCAAACAACGCGAACGCGACGCTTTGCAGCCACATGATGCCGGTCAGAAAAGCGACCAGCGATGCCACTGCCATTGTGGCCGCAATCACGCGGCCGAAGTCGAGATCCTGGAAACGACCGAAGTCCCGACTTGCCCCGGGAGCCCGCCGATACAGGCCGTGCCCCAGGAGCAGCATTACTGCACTCAACCCCCAGGTCACGAAAACAACCCAGACGGTCATGTGCTGAGCCAGCGTGCCGATCTGCGGCTCTACGAAGCGGGCCTGCTCCTCGAGACCGTTTTCGCGCCACGCCTCAACCAGGGTGTCGAGAAACGTCGTCCAGAATTCGACGGCGTTCCCGGCCACGGCGAACAGCGCAAGCACAACGGCCACCATCACAACGACGGTCACCTGCAGCGTCAGCGTCAGCGACCGGCTGCCCGACAGCAGCAGACTCACGAGCATGGCTGGCAACCACGCCGAGGTCATCACGGTCACCTTCGGTTCCAGCGGCAATCCGAGGATTACCGTCAGCACCAGCATTAGTGCGCCCGCCGCACCCGCCTCGAGGACGGCGAGCCTCGGTCCCTGGTGCAGCACGAGCAAGACCAGCACCGCACCGCTCAGGAAACCGAACAAGGGCAGCGACTGCGTCGCCGCTAGCCCGATGATTGCATTCAGTGGCCGGGCGACCAGCCACGCGGCCACTGATTTCACGGATGCCTAGTGACGATCCGTATACGGCAGCAACGCAAGGTAACGAGCCCGCTTGACGGCGGTTGCCAACTGGCGCTGGTAGTGTGATTTCGTACCCGTGATCCGGCTCGGAACGATCTTGCCGGTCTCGGTAACGTAGGCCTTGAGCAGGTTGAGATCCTTGTAGTCGATCTCCTTGATGCCCTCAGCGGTGAAGCGGCAGTACTTACGCCGACGCGAATAACGACTCATCTTCGGGCTCCTTAAGCAGTCTTGGCTTCAGCCGCGGGTTCCGCGGGCTCGTCCTTGGCTTCCTCGGCGTCAGCAGCGGCGTCGTCCGCCTTGGCCTCCGCCGCTTCCTCGGCCTTCTCTTTCGCCCCGTCGTCGGCCGTGTCGTCCGCCTTGGCGCCCTCTTCCTCACGGCGCATGGCAGCCTCCGCAGCAGCTTTCGCCTCACGGCGCTGCTGGGCTTCCTTCTCCTTGGCCTTCTCTTCGGCGACAGCTACAGCCATCGGCGATGCCTCGGTCACGGCCTCGTCGCGACTGATCACGAGGTGGCGGAGCACCGCGTCGTTGAAGCGGAAGGCACCCTTGATTTCCTCGATGACATCGAAGCCGCACTCCACGTTGAGGAGCACGTAATGGGCCTTGTGAATCTTGTTGATGGGGTGTGCAAGCTGGCGTCGACCCCAGTCTTCGGTGCGATGGACGGTACCACCGGCCTCGGTGACGATGCCCTGGTAACGTTCAACCATGGCAGGCACCTGTTCGCTCTGGTCCGGGTGGACCAGGAACACGATCTCATAGTGTCTCATTGTCATTCCCTTATGGATGAAACCCCGGCCATTCGGCCGTGGGTTACAGCCACCCGGCTATCCGGTGTGGCAAGGTAAGGTGCTGATTTCCGCAGAAATCGAGCACTCCCGGGATATTCCGGGGACGCGAACTGTACCCAAGCTCGATCCAGGTAGCAAGAAGAATCCCCGTTTTTTCAAGCACCTGTCACGCGGTGTCGCCGCCCGTTCCGGCGCCTCGCCGCTGCCTGACGATCTCGTAGAGCGAAACGCCAGCCGCAACCGACACGTTCAGGCTCGATACTGCGCCGGCCATGGGCAGACTGACGAGCTGGTCACAGCGCTTGCTGACGGCAGGCGTCAGCCCTTTCTCCTCGCGGCCCATGATGATGGTGACCGGCCCCGCGACGTCGAGGTCGTAGAGGCTCGTCGTCGCCCGGTCGCTGGTGCCGATTCGGACCACGCCGTAGTCGCCGAGCCAGTCGAGCATCTTGCCGACATTGGCAACCTGTGCGAAGGGCAGCGACTCTGCAGCGCCCGCCGCCACCTTGCTGACGGTGGGCCCGAGGCCCGCCGCGCCGTGCCGGGGTACGACCACCGCGTCGACGCCCACCGCATCCGCCGTGCGCAGGCAGGCGCCGAGATTGCGCGGATCCTGGATGCCGTCGAGGACGAGAAGAAACAGCGGGGAGGCGCCACCCTCGCCCAGCCTGGCCTCCACGAGAGACCTGAGCGCCGACTCGTCGAGGACGGTACTGCGCTCTATCTCGGCGAGAATGCCCTGGTGACGATCTTCGCCGGACATCTGCTTCAGCCGCGCGCGGTTCGCCGACTGCACCTCGATGCCGAGCTCGCGGGAGCGGTCGAGTACCGTCCTGACCCTGGGGTTTGCGCTTCGGTACTCGGCAACGATGCGGCGAATGTCCTCCGGACGCGTCGCGAGCATCTGCTCAACGGCGCGAAGCCCGGTGACGTACCGATCGCGACTCACCGCCGGCGCCCCCGACGGCGAGGTCGGCGCTCGGTCTCATAGCCTTCCCATACCGGCCGGAAGTCGATGCGCCGGGTCTCCATATCGACGCGTGCGACGCGCACGTCGACGCTATCGCCCAGGCCGAAGCGCTGACCGGAGCGCTCGCCGACCAGCTGTTTCGATGCCGGTTCGAAGTGATAGTAATCGTTGGGCAGGCTGGTCACGTGAATGAGACCGTCGATCATGAGATCCGTCAGCTGCACGAACAGGCCGAAGCGCGTCACGCTCGTCACAACGCCATGGAATTGTTCGCCGACATGGTCCTGCATGTACTGGCACTTGAGCCACGCCTCGACGTCGCGCGTTGCATCCTCGGCCCTGCGTTCGTGATGCGAGGTGATCGCCCCGAGTCGTGTCATCTCGTCTTTCTGGTAGCGATATCGCCCGGGCTTGCCGCCGCGGAGGATATGCTTGATTGCCCGATGCACGAGCAGGTCCGGGTAGCGCCGGATCGGCGACGTGAAGTGCGCGTAGGCCTCGAGCGCAAGCCCGAAATGGCCAATGTTCTCAGGTGAATACTCGGCGTGTGTCAGCGATCGCAGCATTTGCATCGATATGGCCGAGGCATCCTCACGGCCGCGAATCTGTCGCAGGAGCTCGTTGAACTGCTTCGGGCTGACATGCTCGGAGTGCGGCACCTTGAGATCGAGCGACACGAGGTATTGACGCAGCTCGTCGAAGCGCTCGGCGTCCGGGCGCGCGTGGACACGATACAGGCCCTGTATGCGCTTCCGGCGCAGGAATCTTGCGGCCTCGACGTTCGCCGCAATCATGCACTCCTCGATCAGTCGATGGGCATCGTTTCGCGGCACCGTGTTGATGCTAGCGATCTCGCCGCGCTTGTTGAGCTTGAAGCGCGTCTGCGGCAGGTCGATCTCGAGCGCGCCACGCCGCCCACGCGCCCGCGCGAAGGCCCGGTACAGGTCATGCAGATGCCGCAACGACGCGTGCAGCGCCCGCGGCACGTTGCTGCGTGACGGGTCGTCAAGGAAGCCCGCCACCTGCGAGTAGGTCAGCCTTGCCTTGGAGCGCATCACGCCCTCGTGAAATCGCGAGCGCGTCACCTTGCCGTCCGGGCTGACACGCATCTCGCAAACCATGCACAGGCGATCGACCTTCGGGTTCAATGAACACAGACCGTTCGACAACACTTCGGGCAGCATCGGAATAACCCGGTCCGGAAAATACACGGACGTGCCGCGCTTGGTTGCCTCCTTGTCGAGGGCGCTGCCGATATCTACGTAGTGCGCCACATCGGCAATCGCCACCAGCAGTCGCCAGCCCTTGCCGGCCGGTTCGGCGTAGACAGCGTCGTCGAAATCCCGCGCGTCGGCGCCGTCGATCGTCACCAGATCGAGATCCCGCAGATCGAGGCGCCCGGACTTGGCCCGTGTCGGCACGGTCTTGCCGAACCGGGCGGCGCTGTCGCGCACCGCTTTCGGCCAGCGGGTCGGTATGGCGTGAGACTCGATCGCAATATCGGTCGCGATACCCTTTTGTTCCGGCGAACCGAGTACCCGCGTAATCCGCCCTGTCGCCTGCTCGACGTAGGTCGGGAAATCGAGAATCTCCGCCACGACGATCTGGCCGGGCTTTGCACCACCGCTCTCGCCCTTGGCAATCAGGATGCGGTGGGAGATCTTGGCGTTGTCCGGGATCACAACGCCGATGCCGCGTTCGCGAATGAACTGGCCGACGATCTCGGTCGTGCCGCGTTCGAGCACTTCAACGAGCTTGCCTTCCGGTTTACCACGGTAGTTCTTACCGATGACCGAGACGGCGACACGATCGCCATCAAACAGCTCCCGCATCTCCCGCGCCGACAAGAAAATATCGTCGTCCTCGCCGTCGTCGCGCACGACGAAGCCGAAGCCGTCCCGGTGTCCGGAGACCGTGCCCGTGACAAGGTCGATCTTCGCCGTCAGGCAATACACGCCGCGGCGGTTCTCGATGACCTGCCCTGCGCGCACCATGGCGTTCAGTCGGTCCACGAGGAGGGATCGCATGCGCTGCCCCTTTAGTCCAAAGTCGCCGAGTATCTTGTCCACTCTGACCGGCTCACCGCGCTCGGTGAGGTAGTCGAGGATCGCGTTGCGATCGGGAATCGGGTGTTGGTAGGCACGGCCTTTGCCGCTGGATTTCGAGCTCTTTCTGGTGTTCTTCGCCAAGTGAAGTGGGTCCTTCGGGAGTTGCGGCGGCGGCGGGACGGGCCGATTGACAGGCCACCGCGACGTGCGTAAAGTTCGCCGCCCTGTGGGTACGCGCATTGTACCCGCGCGCCGCGCCGAGGTGGCGGAATTGGTAGACGCGCTAGCTTCAGGTGCTAGTGGGGGTAACCCCGTGGAGGTTCAAGTCCTCTTCTCGGCACCAGAGTTACAACCAACGGCGAGTCTGGGTATCAAAACCGGCTCGCCGTTTGTTTCTCTGACCTCGATTTCGCCTATCAGGCCGTGCAGCGATCCCCTCGCCTTTTCGATATCGGCGGCATAGTCCTTCAGATTACCGAGATCGGCCGCCATACGCTTCCAGGTGGCCTCTACGTCGAGAATTAAGGGCTCTACATCGGCGACCTGACTCGCCGCCTCCAGTGACGCCTTTTCCTCCTCCAGTGCGGCGAGTTTCGCCGTCAGCGCGTCCGACCTACCGACCGACACAAGGCTATCGACCACGTTGTCGATCTGGGTATCGAGCTCCCCAATCTCGGCGGCATAGTCCCGTTTCGGTGCCTTCAGGCGCTTGCGTATCTTCCGCGCCATATCCTTGACGAGATTGTCATCGAGCAATTGCTCCTGAATCTCGCCGAGCAGCCTCCGCTCCAGTTTGTCTCGATACATTGTCCGCGACTGCGAGCAGAAGGTATCGCGACCATTCTGGTGACTGCTGCACCGATACGAGCGACCGTTATACAGCGTGTAAGAGCCGCCACAATCGCCGCAGACGAGCAACCCCGTCAGAAGGTATCGAGGTGACCTGCCGCCCTTCGGATTGCGTCTAGGCTTGTTCAGGCGCTTCTGCACCCGCTGCCATGTCTGGTCATCGACAATCCGCAATGACTCGTCCGTGATGGTCTCCCATTCGCTCTCGGGGCGGCGCTTCTGGGTCTTGTTAGCGGTGCCGGGGCGGCGCTTGTTAATGCGTTTCCCCCAAGAAGGTTTGCCGATGTAGATGGTATTGCGGAGGACGCCGGAAGCCTTCGAACGGCAGCCCAGGATCGTTGTATGCGGCCAGCCGAGGGACTTACCCGACGGCGACGGTATGCCCTCCTCGTTGAGCCTCCGGGCAATGGTCTTGGCGCTGTCACCGTCGGCATACCAGGCGAAAATCCGGCGCACCGTCTCAGCCTGTTCGGGGTCGATCACGCGCCGTCGATAGTCGCCATCCTGCACCGAGGAATAACCGTATATTCGACCTCCCGCGCTATGGCCGCTCCGGTGGCGCTCCCGGTTCGACCTGTAGACGCGGTTCCCTATCTTGCGGGATTCCATCGAATCCATTGCTGCCTTGACTGATAGCAAAATTTCAGCCGACTCCGAGCGAGTATCCACGCCGTCACAGGTAATCAGGTATTGGTCCCGGAATCGGAGTTCAGCCACAAAGCGGTGCAGCTCGGCCATATTCCTGGTCACGCGGCTGGTCTCGTCGGCGACAACCACGTCGATCTCCCCCCGCTCCAGTGCGGCAAGCATCTTCATATACTCGGGCCGGTGGTCGTCATTGCCGGATATCGCTTCGTCCGAATACCGGCGTATAACCGTGAAGCCTTCCCGCGAGCAAACGGCCTCGCAGTTCGCCGCTTGGCTGGCAATGGAAATCTTGTCTTGCTGATCGGTTGAGAATCGAGCGTAGATTGCTGCCTTCATTTCTCACCTCCCCTAGACTTTTTGGTACGAGCGTTCCCACGAAGAGTCTCGCACTCAGGCTCAAGGCAGTACTTCCTCCGTCCACCAGTCTTCGTGTCAACGAAGTAGTTCCCACAGCCGTCCCTAGTGCACCTTTTCAACATGTCCTGCAGACCTTCCTGGGCAATCGACACAACCCCGAGCGCGCACACGGCCCGCAACGGAGCCTCCACAACGCGCCACCGGAATGTGATCTTGTATTGCCAGTCTTCGTTCTCCTTCCACATCTGGCTACCGAGCCGACCCTCGAACTTAATCCGCGGATGAAACTTCGGTTCATCGCCGCTCCGGTCTGATCCGAATAGGTAGGCGTTTACGGCTGGCTGCGGGTGCTTGATGTTGTCTAGCCATCCGCGCAGTTCACGTTGCGTACGCTTGATTACGCCTAGTGACGGAAGCGGGGCTATCTCCCACGAGCCACCGAAATAGCAGCCCAGTTCCTTCGGGTCTGAGATTTTGGCCGCTGCAAAGCGCGGGACAGCCTCTATCAATTCGTCCTGTAACGGGAAACTTGCCACTTTGGCTCCGGTTAAAGTGTAACAGGTTATTAGTACTTTAACCCGTTACGCTACGATTGTCGAAGTTTCCTCAGCGGAGTACGAGATGGAGTTTTCAGACCTGCCGATTATTTCCCCGGCAGCCATTGAGCGGAGCGCTGGGGTGACTCGGCACCGCGGGCAGCAGGTGCTTGAGTCCCTGAAGGAAAGCGGAATCGTCAAGCCACAAGTGTCGGGCCTACAGCGTAAGCGGGAAACCCTGACGCCGAAAGACGGTGAGATTTTCTACGAAGCACTTACCGGCGACGAATGATCAACGACCCGCACTTTATGGCGCTTTGCGACGTACTCGTCGAGGCGTGTGTGCGGGAGATCCAAGCCTCAGCGGAGCAAAAAAATGCCCCGCACCGCTGCAACGGTCACGAGGCAATTTCCAACAGGAAGGGCAATGGTACACGACCAATACCGGAAGCACGCACCCCAGACGCGGGCCGAGCTGATCCGGGCGATTAGCGATCTGGCACGCCGGGATTTCAGCGACACGACGATAGCAGCGGCGCTCGGCCTCAGTGTCGAGTACGTTCGCGAATGCCTCGCACCTAAGCAATACGACCCGAAAGAACTTGGCAAACATTGGAGCCTTGAGGCGTTCAGGGATGACAGGGACTAGCCGTGAGCGTGGGTGCAATGAATTGGGCTTGTGATGAGGATGGGCTTCGGGTTGCCGAGAAGAGCGTTCTCAATGCAATTGCGCACCACTTCAATGATGCGCACGACCGATGCTTCCCAAGTTATGCCCGGATTTGCCGCGATTCCGGCTTATCTCGCAGAGCGGTCAGTGATGCAGTCAAGTCGCTTGAGGTGCGGGGGCTGCTCAAGGTAGAGCGCCGCGGTAAGGCCGGCGGCGGCCGGACAACCAACAACTACTATTTGCCGCTGTACCCGAATCCAAAGCGCAAGGATGACACCGGCCAAAGGTGCACGAGCCGCACTATTGCCCCCCCTGACCAAAGGTGCACGAGCCGCACAAAAGGGAGGGATAGCAAGGGTGCACCTTACGACAGGTTAAGTGCACCTCGCGACAAGTTAAGTGCACTAGCCGCACCTATAACCCAAGAGAACAGTAATAGAACTTTTTTTTCGCCTGACGGCGACGAAAAAAAAATTCCAGGAGACAAAGATTCTCCGAGAGAAAAAATCGCCGGCAAGGAATACCAACCATCGGCGGCACTGATTGCAGACCTCACGGCGGAGAACTTCTCGCAGGGGTTTATCACTGAACGCCTGATAGCTTTCCGGGTTCGCCACGGTAGCGCGATCCTCGACGACCCCGAGAAATTGTTCCGCGGCTGGATTGCGAATGGTCCCCTGGAGAAACGACAGTCTGACCCTTTGGAGATACGGAACCAGTCAGCCGAGGAACAGGCAGCAACGGAAGCCCGGCGACTCGGCATCGAACCTCAACGTGCCGGCGAGCCTTTCGAGAAGTTCCGGCAACGTGTAGGTGCTGCCATGACAGCAGAACAGCAACACCAGCGAAGGGGCTATCGATGAATGATTGCCACGACGCGAAGATTGCACGCTTGCGGAACTTGCTCGGACAGTTTGGCTGGTCGCGGTCGACTGCGGCCGCCAAGCTGCGCGAGCTGGCTGAGAAACTGTGTCCAACAGGGAAAACTGTCTGCCCCTCCTGCTGCAAGATATTCGCACCGATCAGGTGCAGCCAAATCTACTGCTCTACCGCCTGCCGAAAAAGGATGAATCGAAAACGCCGGTCGGCTCTTTCGACTGGGGCGAATTGTCTAACACTCGAAAGTACAGAATCGCGGAGAACAGTACAAAACCCAAGACGATAGCAGCTATGAAGGTGGGCAGTAGCGATCGCCTGCGCCGTTCTCCTTTAGTTGTCGATGCGCAGGTGTCCCAGTCCCGCCTCACGGCAACAGACATATGGCTGCGAAACCGAATCATGCGCGCACGGGACCTTTTGACGCTGCTTTCTTGGTCCCGCAGGATTAGTGCCGCGAGAATCGACGCGAACAGCCCTATCGACCACACCCAAAGCAAAAAGGTCTTGTCGGGTGACCCAAACAATTCAGACACGGAGACGAGAACAGCAAGCGAAATTAGGACGTAGTTTGTCGTCTTCCATTGCTGGCCCTTATGGAACTGGAGATCATCTCTTGCCTGGCCATGTAGCGCGACTGCCTGTTCAACATCTTTCATTCGCGCGTACCCTTCGTTGTTTGCAAACCCCTATTCTATTGACTTCGCGTCCCGTCGCGTCCCATAAATTTGAATCCGGTGTGTTTGAATCGAAATATGAACCCACCGATAACCGTTTGCTTGGGCGATATCCAGATCACATTAAGCCGGCCTGACGTCAATCGGCCCAACCTAATAGCTGTGGATACATCTGATGGGAGGTTCGCGTGTATTGGCGATGGCGGCGATGTGCCGCTCGTCAGTGAATCGGCGCTGGCCCTGCTGCATGAACATTTGCTGGGAGATTAGGCGGGTCCTAAGCCGCTATAAAGTTTGCAGGGTCGCCGATGCGCAAAATGGGGCGAGACTCTGAAATCCAAAATCGCATGACGCAACGCAAGATAGACACAGACACGCTCGCATCCGGCCCCGAGTTAGCTGTCGTGCTCGGTATCGAGCCGCGAAGGGTGCAGAGCCTCGCGAAGGAAGGCGTGCTAGAGCGCGTCTCACGCGGTCGGTATCTGCTGGCAGAGAGTGTCCGACGTTATATCGGGTTCAAGTCCCGCGTCGCATCCCCGGCGGAATGGCGGCAGGCCCGAACGGAGAATTTACGAGTTAGGACAGAGCGCGAACGGGTCGCACTCGAATTAGACAGACTCCGGGCGCAAATGACGGAAAGCCACAAGCGCCTAGATGGCAAATTCTGGGAACTGCTGGTAACGCGCATGGAGGTCGGAAACGACATTTGCACGGAGGCGTTCGAGGCAGGGATTCTCGTCTCTGGCCGGGAATACGTCCTGGCGAACATTGCGACGAACCGTATCGCCTTCGCTCGTAAGCGGGTAATCGACGGCTTGCAGGCTTATCGGGCCTCTTTGCCAGTGACCGACGAACAACACGCTGCGGTGGCTGCTGCTGAAAAGCGCAACGGCAACGGCCTGGATTCTGAGGCGCAGGCAAATTGATTTGCGCCAGTGACTACGACTGCTTTTGCCCTCGATGCAGGGCGGCAGCAAATAGGCAAGACGCGCCGAATGGCGCTCGCAGGGATTTCGAGGCTGGTCTGCCTCGGCATTTCCTCAAGCATCCGCGGAACGGATGCGAGCGAGTGGCTTTTCGTCGTAGGTGCTACCCGCTGCAAGTGCGGGCAAGTGGGGCATCGGGCGGATACCCGGGTCCGGCATTAGCAGACCCCTCTAACAGGAGGGCTATTCGCTAATCGAAAAGGAGACAGCTATGACTGTTTCAGACCTTTCCCAGGAACGGGAAAAAGCCAACATGGCCGCTCGGCTTGAGTTCTTTTTGCGGCAGGGCATGACGGTCCAAGAGGCCAGTGACGCATTCGACCGTGAACAGCGCGGCCGGTATACGACGCCCAACGCACCCGCGAGCTCGTTTATGGATGACCGCCGCCTAAGGCGGTATAGCCTGTCGAGGGTCATTCGGGCATTGCTCGACCCCAGGAAATACGGCGATGCCGCGGGCTTCGAACGGGAATGCTCCGACGAGGCATCGCGACTGAGCGGCCGCGAGTTCAGGGGCTTTGGCGTTCCGCACGACGTGTTGCTAGCTAAGCGAACGCTGAGTTCCGGCGGTGCTACGGCGGGAGCCGAACTGGTCGCTACGGATTTGCTCGCGCAAAACTTTATCGACGTTCTGCGCACGACAAGCGTTGCCGTCGCTGGCGGCGCAACCGTGCTCGATGGCCTTGTCGGTAACGTCAGCATTCCTCGCAAAACCAGTGGCTCGACGGCTAACTGGATTGCGACGGAAGGCGGCGCGGCACCCAACAGCGAGCCGGCCTTCGACGACGTTTCGCTGACGCCGAAGACGGTCGGCGTGTATGGCGACTACACGCGGCAGCTCGTGCTGCAATCGACGCCCTCGGTTGAATCGCTGCTCGCAGAGGATTTGATCGAAGGTATCGGCACGGCCGTCGATGTTGCGGCGTTGATTGGTGACGGCACGGGCGGCAGTCCGACCGGCATCACGAACACGTCCGGCGTTTTGACTTCGACGGTGGCCTCGCCGGGCTCGCCAACTTGGAGTGAAATTGTCGAATTTGAAACGGACGTTGATACGGCGAACGCGCTCGGCGGCTCTCCGGCATTCGTGACGACGCCTGCCGTTGTCGGCAATCTCAAGACCACGGAAAAAGTCGCCACAACCGGCGAGTTCATGATGAGTGACAACAACTCGCTCGCGGGTTATCCGTGTTTCCGCACGAACAACGTCGGAAGTAACACGATTATCTTCGGCGACTGGACGGCACTCATGATTGGGCTTTGGTCCGGGGTGGACGTGACAGTCGATCCGTACACGTCGGGCACAACCGGCACGGTCCGTGTTGTGGCGATGCAGACGGCCGACGTTGCTCTGAGGCATGAGACTGCGTTCTCAATCAACGCCTGATTTGATGGCGCGGTGTCAAGTGTTGCGGTCCGCGCCGCCCGGACTCCCCCGGGTGATTTCAGCCGCGCATACGACCGAAAGGTGACGCAGTCCTCGGAGCCCTCGTCAGGCTCGCGGCTGCAACTTAGGGGCTATTGCTATCCCAAACGCCTTCGGGCGGCAGCGATGGCGACGCACCTCCCGGCCGAGACCGCGGCTCACGGTGCAGTTTCTAGCCATTCTTGGACGTTTTGGAGAAAGTCGCCGCGTAAGCTTCCCCCTCTGAGCGACAGGTCTACTCGGGTACAGTTGAGCTCTCTCGACGTTCTTCGAGCGTGAATCGTGAATCAAGGATCTCAATGAAACCTGGTCCGATGCCACCATGAACAACCTCCCCGCGAATTGACCCGAACGTTAGCTTAGTTGAGCATGTCGTTTGCGATTCAATGCTAGATTCGCTGTGAGATGTCTCTAAGAGGCTGCTTCTCACGCTAGCTGGCCCAAACTGCCGATCTACTGGAAGACTCCCACAGAAATAAGTGACGCCACTTGCCTTTGTTCCACAAGTGACTCTTTGGCGGACGACCTCTTGCCATAGGCCGTCCTCTGGCAAGCATCGAGTCCGAATGGTTAATGGTGGGTTACCGTTACACGCAGGGAAGTCATACCTAAATCGCCAACCCTTTTCGCCAGCGTTGGGCGGGAAAAAGCGTTCGCGGAGAATGTCTAAGTAGCCAGTTTCAATGTCGCATTGAAACGTTGAAGATCCATCTCCTGATAGCCCAAGAACGCTATTGGCGATTGACAGTATGTAATTAGAACTTGATACGTCAAATTCAGAATCGTCTTCAATGTTGTAACTGAGGATGAATTTCCAGGGGTTCTGTGCGGAATCGCCAGCCGCCCTGCCATTCGCGGAAACCCACTGACGTTCTTTGAAGCTGATGACTTCGTATGCTTGGCTGCCATCATGTTCGCCTGCGAAGCTGCTGTCTTCAACAGCGACAAGGATAAATGAGATAACGATGCAGAATACTAGGTTGTTATTCAATGCTTGTTCCTCCCCTGCATTAAATTGGCTTGATTGATCTCCGGCAACAGTACTCTCGATTCGAAAGCAGTATGTCTTGTCTCAGATGCGCTCGTTGTCTGATCGGGAAAATGAGTCCTCGTTCGAGAACGACCTGGAGCCGTACGCGTACCCCCTCGGTTACAGTGGACCACTCTAAAGTAGAGACTCTGGCTTATTGAAGGGCTTCAGCGGGTGTCATTCCGCCGAGGCCGTCGTGGTCTCGCTCTTCGTTGTATTCAAGCATCCATGCCCAGGTCAGTTCCCGCACTTCGTCGAGATTGCGGAACAGCCAGGTGTCGAGCACTTCGTTTAATGCTCTCGGTCGTGGGTTGCGGCAAGAAATATGCAATCCCTATACCGGACACGGGGAAGGCAAAGCGGATCAGCGCCTTGCTCTATCAATGCGATTCGGCATTCATGTTGACTGTAAAATTACCCGACGAATTTCTCGACGAACCAGCCACTAATGCCAACTGCCACCAGCCGGACCAGTGGCTATACTGCTCCGATGAGCTTCTCCGACGGCGAAACCTGGCGCCGGCTCCAACCTGGCGAGCCGATACTCGCCGTTGCGGTGCGGTTTGGGTCGGCTTGGTATGTGCCGGTTGGGCGAACGGGACGCCACCGCGAATCAAAAAAAGGGCCGGTTTAACCGGCCCTTGTTGTTATGCAGCTGTTTGTTGTTCCCAATGGTTCCCTAGCGTGAACTGAACAGGCCTACGCTCGTTGTCGTCAAGCATATCTAGTTCATGCAGGCCAACCACTAGCAACTCCTTAACCTCCTCAAGTTCCTCTGGCGTATTCGCATAGAGAGCCAAGAAAAAGGCGCGCAAGAACTTTTCGGCAGGGCCTGGCATATCGGTTTGTCCTTTTTCCCATCGGGCAACCGATTGAGCTGAGTTCCCAATGTTCTCGGCGAGTTCATGCTGGGACTTATCCATTGTGTTGCGCAGAAAACGTATTTCTTTTGGTGATAGCGCTTTTCTGTGCCGGACCAGGTGCTTCCCGATCGCAATATGAAGTCCCTCAATGTCTCGAATTGAGACATAGTCTTCACCTTGATAGGTGCTTTTTTCCACGCCGTTCAGGAGGAAGATATCGTCAAGGCCGCATCCCTTGTAGTGATACGGTTGCCCTTCGCATATCTTCTCCCCCTGAAGATAGAATTGCTCCGTCATCGTAAATCCTCCCACTCGACAGTAATTACAAAAAGTCGTTGACTGTTTAACACGACAGTCACGACACCAACATCACGGTTGGCCTTAATGCGGTCAACCACTTTGCATTTCCACTCCCCCGGGTATTTACCCGGAACAATTTCACCGTCAATATCGCCTCGCTGTAGAACGCGCAAAGCGTCGAGTTTTGAAATACCTCGTTCATCGAGGCGATCCTCCGAATGGACCTTCCAAAGAATATTCATCGAATCCTCTGCAAGAAGGCGTATCGTCTTTTCGAGAGATTCGATGGACGGCGTCATTTGACGCACTGATCCCTTTTTCGGCTTTCCATCCATTCATATCATTATGATAGGTAATGACAGGCTCGCAAGCCAATTGTTTCGTCCATGACCTATCATATTGATAGGTAACGACAAATAATCGGACGTGCGTCACGTTTTGTACGGCAGATCGCGCAGATTTTATTGTTCAGATGGAAAACTAGTCCAACAACGCCCGCGCGAGGCGGGCACCCTAAGCGGCGTCCCACTTAATTGGTTTTAACTCGATTGCCGTCTTCTCGGCACCAAACACAAAGGGCTCCCTTCTGGGAGCCCTTTCTGTTTGCGAGAAGAGGACGGCCTCCAGGGTGCCTGCGCTCGGCGGTGCCAGCAGCCCCGACCGATTCGCTTACCCGGACTTGCAGGCGATTACACCACACGCTCGAAGCCAAGTGCAGTGCCTTGCCTTCGTGCATTGCTTGACTCGGTTCAAGTCCTCTTCTCGGCGATCCGCCTTACCAGTCTCCGGCGTCGATGCGCTCGACCTTGTAGCCCGGATTCGAGAAGAGTTCGGCGTCGATATCCCCTGACTCGATGCTGAGGAGCTCTGTGACTCCTGCCAGCACACCGTTGGTGTAGTCACGCGTGATAACCGGGAAGCCGTTCATTGCGTCGAGTTTGGACAGCGGGTTGTCCATGTTCACCGGCAGGTTCGCGCTCTCGGCGAAGCGCTGAAAGAACTCTGCCATCTCCTCCATGACCGCGAAATCGGAAGGCTGAATATCCAGATTCGACCAGTCGGTAACAAGGTGCTCGTTCACCCGCTGATCATTGGCAAGGACCTCGTACTTGGTCCACGAGTAGCCGTTCGTCGTTCCCGTTTCATCCGTCTTCCGAACCACTTCCTCGGGAGGCATCATCGAGGCCATCTGCTGCTGGAGCATCGACTCCATCATTTGCCGCTGCGCCGCCGGTACTTCGGCGAGGGCCGCTTCCATCTCGGCACGCGCCGCCTTGACGCGCGAGGCAATGGCGGTGACGGTGGCGTCGTCGATCAGCACGGCCTTCGACGACTCGTGATCGAGCATCATCAGCTCGTCGCTGTCGCCGAGGAATATCATCGACCGTAGCGGTGCACCGTCGGTGGACAGGGTGTCCATTCGGAGCTGGTTGCCTTCGACGCTGAGCCGGTGGTTTCCGCTGTTCTCACCGTCCGCGTCGGTAACCAGCATCTCGATGATGGTTCCGGCTGTTGCGGGCGTGGCCGCGAGCAACAACAGTGAAACAAGCAGCAGCGAGTGTCTTGCAATGACGATCATCTTGCGTTCCTCCCAACTATAAAGACATTCGACCCCTGTCGGGATCCTTTAGCAGGACACGCCAGGCGCGCCGTGTCAGGCCTTCGCTTCCGACTCTCGGCGGACGGCAATGCGACGCTGTACTTCGTCGAACAGCTCCTCGCGGAGCTTCAACACCTTGAACAGCTCGACCACCGTAAAGAACGGTGCAGCCAGCTGGGCCTGGATCGGGTGCTTGACCAGCACAGGCATCGATTTCTCGACGGCGTGACCGATGAACTGCAGCAGGTAGCCGCCGAAGAAACACGCCGCGGCGATGCCGCCCGAGACGGCGATCGGCAGGAAACCAACCCGTGTCGCGAGCACCGTGAGCCCTGCCCCGAACACAGCGAATACGAGGGCGAAGGCAACATCGAGGCTCAGGTAGAACGCCACGAAGCCCAGCAGCGTGACCTCGGCAAGGCTGACGCTGAACCATGGCAAGTCGATGCGCAGCCAGCTCAGCGGAATGAGCACACCGAACATAATGGTCGGGATACCGATCATATGGACGAGGACGTTGAATGGATGCTGGTGTGCCGCGGCGTAGCCGGTCAGCATCTCCATGAGTTTGCTATCCGTATTCATCGCAAGGCCGGTAGTCTGCGAAGGCCGTGACTGTACCATGTTCCGGGCTATACTCGGTCGATGATCCTGCTACTTGCCGGCATAACGCTATGGGCTGCCGTTCACTGGTTCCCGATGGCGCTGCCCGAACAACGCAACGCACTGGTCGCGAAGCTGGGCGAAGGTCCCTACAAGGGCATCTTCGCCCTCCTGATTGCGGCCTCTATCGCGGCAATGGTGCTCGGCTGGAAACAGGCGCCCCTGGTGCAGGCCTACCTGCCGCCGTTGTTCGGTAACTGGGTGATCGCCGCTGCCATTGCCCTCGCACTGATCCTGTTCTTTGCCTCGCAGGTTCCCAACAACCTGCGGCGTATCGTCCGGCACCCGCAGCTCACGGGCGTCATCATCTGGGGCGCCGCACACCTCCTGGTCAACGGCAGCGTTCGCGACGTACTGCTGTTCGGCGGGCTTGGGGTCTGGGCCGCCGTTGGCATCTGGCTCAGTAACCGCCGCGACGGTGCGTGGCAGAAACCGGCACCAGCACCGCTGTACATGGATGCCGCCGTGGCCGCCCTGGGCCTCACCGTCGCCGCGCTGACCTTCCATTTTCACGGCTGGCTGTTCGGCGTTACCCCGATACACCTCTCCTGATCGGGGCGGTCCGCCGCCGCGCTTATGTCAAATCAGCCTGCTTTCCGGTATTTTCCAGTGTAGAAAAACATCGGGGCAGCGAAGCGCGCGACGAAGATGCGCCGCTGCTATCCCGGAGCTGAGGGGAGGCTCACATGGAACTCATGCTGATTGCGGCGCTCGTGGTCCTGATCGTGGTCTACGTCGTCGTCAAGAAGAAGAACGCGAGCAGCGAGGGCAACACCCGCAAAGCCGCACCGGAACGCCGGGCGAGCCAGCTTGGTGGCGAGTACCACGCCGTGTCGGTTCGGACGGGTCGGCGCGCCTGCGCGGCCGTGTGTGAAATCGAGCGACAGCGTTTCCTGTCCAAGGACGCCCCGAAGCTACCGTTACCGGATTGCGACATCGTGGACTGCGAGTGCAGCTACGTGCATTACAAGGACCGGCGAAGCGGGCACGACAGGCGCAGCCCGTTCGCGTCCGGCGGTGTCTCGGGCGCAACCGGCACGCACGAGAGGGAACGACGGGAAGGCGGCGAACGGCGATCTGACGACGAGGACGACTACTTTTAGGGCTCCGCGCCTCGCTCAATAGCCGTAAGCAGCGACCGTCGCCTCATAGTCGTCGAGTTCAGCTTCTTGCACCGCGCGCTCGACGATCAGCTGTTCGATTTCTGCCTCGAGTTCACCCTGTTCTTCCGATAAGCGCTTGAGATCAGCCAGCAGCAGCAGCCGGTCTTCCACCGTCGTGTCATCAGCGATCAAGAGCGCCTCTTTGGCGCGCATCGCCTCCTGGTTGCTCTCGATCTGCGATTCCCGGGAGGAAATCTGGGCGTTGGTACGGTCGACGGCACTGCGCAGGTTGTAGAGCTGCGAGCCGACGCGGTAAGCGTCGAGGAACTCGTCTTCCATGGCGACATCGCAGACGCCGGTGTAGCGGCCGCCGGCAGCGCCGAGATTGAAGCCACGAGCAGGCTGGCAAAACTCGACGAGGCCTTCCTTGCGACCGACCTGGTAGGCGCTGAAATCGGGGGCGACGCCATGTTTCGCACAGGCCTTGCGGTACTGGGCAAAGCGGTCACTATTATGGCCGCGCGAACCGTCTTCATAGCCAACCGCGTGCCAGTCACTCAAGGCACACTGATCAGCGTTCATGCTGGCGCACCCTGAGCCCAGCAGCGCAATTGCTGCAAGCAATACGAAACGTTTCATGTTCCCGCCTCCTGCCATTATGTCGCCATTGTCGCGAATCACTGCTGATCCAGCCGTGACTGCACTCACAAATAGCGCGTGCGGGCTGAACATCCGCTGAATCACAGGCCTACCGCACCCCGGGTGGCAAATCGCCTGTGAACTGCATCACAGTCGTGAGCGCGGCGGCGCACTAAGCTCGGGAATAACCAGCGTCTCGACCTGTGCCATGAGCCTCGACACCCTCACGACAGCCGGAACCCTTGCCATCGTCACCGCGCTGCTGTTCCTTGCAACAGCACGGGTCTGGCAGATCCTCTCAGGCTTTGCGGCCGGCGGCCCGGTGTTCCCGGAAAGCACGATGCGGGAAGCCGCGCAGCGATTCCGCGACGAGACCGAGCGACTCCGGTCGCGCTCGTCGAGCTACCTCGCGGCCCTGCTTGTCTCCGGCATTATCTTCATCGTCGCGCTGGGACTCGATCTCAACGGCTTCTACCGGGATTACCCGGAGTGGCAGCTCAACCTGATCGCCGTCCTGCTCTTGAGCGCGGCTGCACTCGTTGCCGCGAAGATCGTCGTGACGTTTCGTCGACTCCTCAGGGCCCGCTTCGAGCGTGACGCCAACATTGCCGTTGGCCACGAATTGCTCAAGCTGGCAGCAACGCGCGGATCAGTGTTCCACGACGTCAGCATTGGCAAGGACATCATCGACCACGTACTGGTCGGCCCTGGCGGCATCTACGCCGTACACGTCATCGCCAAGGGCGGTCGCGGCGGTGCCCGGCTGCTCGACGAGCGTCTGCTGCTGGGTAAAGGCGACGCCCTCGGTCTCGAAGCGAACACCAACCGCGTTCAGAAGCTGTCCGCCGAGTTCTCGCGACTGTGCCAGCAGAAGGTGCGCGTTCGTTCGGTGGTCGCGGTGCCCGGTTGGGACGTCGACGAACAGGACAGCCAAAAGCACCTGCTCGTCAACGAGCGGACCCTCACGATGCTGACGGGCTGGAAGAGCCAGACCGACTACCTTATGGACGAAGACGTCGCCGTGATCCAGCGCTTCCTGACCGAGCACGGCAAGCTCGGCAGCTAGGCGTCGCTACCAGCGCTCCAGCCGCGCTGCGAGCTCATCCTTTGCCAGCACATCATTGAGTTCATCCGCCAAATCGCGACAGCGGGCAACGGCTTCGCTCCACGCGGCGACCCGCTCGTCGGGCGCGAGCTTCTCGAAATCATGACGATCGGGGATCTTCCCGTACGGCAGGCTCGAGACGAACTCCTGTGACGGGCTCACCAGGAGCGTGTTGGCAACATTGGCCGGATCCGGCCTGCGCCACGACAACGGCTTGTCGAACCAGCCCGGCTTGATGAAATCGTAGAAGTGCAGGTACAGCGCAAGGCGATCGTCGGCAGAGTGCGGTATGTCGAGGTGATAGTCGATGATGCCGCCGTCGCGGTAGACACCGGACCGTGCGCCGGGAATACTCCGGACTCCCTCGAGCACAAGTGGTATGGACCCCGTGGCGAGAATCGCGGGCTTCAGGTTCTCAGCCGAGAGCGGCACCTCCTGCAGCGGAAAGCCGTCGAGCTGCCGGAACGGCGAAGGATCCCGCGGGTCGTGAAACAGCGCCCGCTCGAAGAACAGGCCGAGCCAACGCCTGCTGACGGCGTTGCCCAGCGCCGCCGCCAGTAATCCGGAGGCGAGCACGGGGGTTACCTCCGAGCCGAGGAAATGACGCGCGCGATTCACAAGCACGTTCATGCGCAGCACAGGGTGCGAAACGATCTCTTCGACGCCCCCCGCACCAATGACCGTGTCGAGGATTGCACTCGACGTGTCGGTAATCTCCCGGCGATCGGGCTTCTCGCTGTAGGTCTGGTGGATGTACCGCTCTTCGAAGCGCTCTATTGCCGCAACGGGGTCTGCCTGCGCATAACAGGCGAAGCGCCAGGCGCCGATCGAGGTACCCATCGTCGCGACGGGCCCGCTAAGTCGCGGCAGGATCTCGGTCGCGACGACGCGATCGAGCTGGCTCAGGACCAGCCACTTCGCACCGCCGGACGCTCCGATCAGTGAGCCGATGCGGGCGGGATCGAAGCCGTGCGTCCGGATCTCATTCCAGGCGGTCGCTCCGGCACGAAATACCAGCTTGCCTGACACGGCGCCCGGCCCCTTCAGCCGAAGGGATGCTGCTTGATGATGGTCTGCTCTCGATCCGGTCCCGTCGAGATAATGTCCACCGGTACACCCGCAAGCTCCTCGATGCGCGCAAGATAGTCGCGCGCCCGGGCGGGCAAGTCTGCGTAATCGGTGACGCCGACGGTCGACGATTGCCAGCCTGGCATGTCTTCGTAGACGGGCTGGCAGTCGGCGAAGCGATCCGTAATCACAGGCAGACCCGCGATGGCCTCCCCGTCGATCTCATAGCCAACGCAGATCCGGATGGTCTCCAGTTCGTCGAGCACATCGAGCTTCGTGACGCAGAGACCGGAGATGCTGCTGTTGACGATCGAGCGTCGCAAGGCCACGGCATCGAACCAGCCGACGCGCCGCGGGCGTCCTGTTGTCGCACCGAACTCGGCACCAACATTGGCGATGTGCTCGCCCATTTCATCGAACAGTTCGGTAGGAAACGGTCCTGCGCCGACGCGCGTCGTGTAGGCCTTCACGATCCCGAGTATGTAGTCGAGACTGCGCGGCCCGACGCCGGTACCGGTGCTTGCTGCCGCTGCGACCGTGTTCGACGAGGTAACGAACGGATAGGTACCGTGATCGATATCGAGGAAGGTACCCTGTGCGCCTTCGAACAGGATGCTGTCGCCGGCCGCCGCAATGTCGTCGAGCACCTGGGTGACGTCGACCGTAATGGGCGCGATAACTTCAGCGGCCGCCATCGCGTCGTCGAGCGTGCGGTTGAAGTCCACGGCCTCGGCGCGGAAATAATTCCGCAAAAGGAAGTTGTGGTAGTCCAGCACCTCGCCAAGCCGCGCAGCAAACTGCTCGCGCACGAACAGGTCGGATACGCGCAGTGCCCTGCGCGATACCTTGTCCTCGTAGGCCGGGCCGATGCCACGGCCGGTCGTACCGATCGCCTGGGCGCCGCGCGCCTTCTCACGGGCCACGTCGAGCGCAACGTGCGACGGCAGAATCAGCGGGCAGCCGGGACTGACTCGCAGGCGATCGAAGACCGGGACACCGCTGGCAACGAGCGCGTTGGCCTCGGTCACGAGGGCATCGAGGGACAGCACGACGCCGTTGCCGATCAGGCAGCGTACGCCGTCACGCAGAATGCCGGAGGGAATCAGGTGCAGGACGGTCTTCTCACCGCCAATCACGAGGGTATGCCCGGCGTTGTGCCCACCCTGGAAGCGTGCGACGGCGGCGGCACGATCCGTCAGCAGATCGACGATCTTGCCCTTGCCTTCGTCACCCCACTGGGTGCCGATCACGACAACGTTTCTACCCATCTTCAGCCCCGGATCAGGAACAACAGAAAGAGGCCGGTGAGCATCACGACGAGCCCGACCGTGCGCAGCTGATTATCACCGAGCCGTCGCAGCTCTTCTACCATCCTGCGATACCGACCCGGTGCCGCGAACGGCAGCAGGCCCTCGAACACGAGCATCAGGGCGAACGCGGCGAGGAGTATCGTCCAGTCGTCAGACACGCTGCACGGCTGGGCTAGTTGCTCTGGCCACGCGACTGATTCAGGTACTGGAAGAACTCGTTGTTGGGATCGAGAACAAGGATATCGCCCTGGTTACCTACCGCGTTCCGGTAGGCATTGATGCTGCGATAGAAGGCGTAGAACTCGGGGTCCTTGTTGTAGGCGCTCGCATAGATCTCTGCCGAGCGGGCATCGCCCTCACCGCGAATGATCTGCGACTGCTTGTTGGCCTCGGCCCGGATGATCGTCGCGGCCTTGTCGGCCTCGGCACGGATGCGCTCGGCCTCGGCGTCACCGGTCGCGCGGCGCTCGAAGGCGATGCGCTTGCGCTCCGACTCCATCTGCCGGTACACGGACTCGCGAACGTCGTCGGTGAATTCGACCTGCTTGACTCGGAAGTCGATGAGCTCGGCGCCAAGGTCGGCAGCCGTCGGCGCAGCGAGGCTCAGCATGTCCTGCATGAGCTCCTGTCGGCCGACCGAGATGGCCTCGGAAACCGTGCGCTTGCCGAACTCGGTGACGATCGCGTTCTTGATGATCTCGCCGAGGCGGTCGTTGCCGACCTGGCGCACGCCGCCCGTCGAGGTGTAGAAGCGGACAGGGTCAACGATGCGGTACTTGACGAAGAAATCAACCTGCAGCGCTTCGTTCTCCTCGGTGAACACTCGCTCAGGGCGGTCACTGATCGTCAGGATGCGCTTGGGAAACTTTACGACCGTTTCCACGATCGGCAGCTTCCATTTGAGTCCGGGCTCGTAGCCGGACTCGACGACTTCACCGAGCCTGAGCTTGATGGCCAGTTCGCGCTCGTCAACCGTAAACAGAGACGAAACGACGAAGAAGCCGAGAATGGCTACGAGGATGAGCAGTCCGGATCGGGAACTGGTCATTGTCTTCTCCTGCGCTCACGCGCGTCGGCGGAGCTTTGTCGAATATCAGAGTTGTCGCGCGCGGCCGGCGACGGCATCGGCGGGGTTGAACCCGGCCTCGACGCGCGATTGCCGTCGGCGTTGACGAGCTTGTCGATCGGCAGATACAAGAGGTTGCCACTGCCCTCGGAATCCAGGATCACCTTGTTCGAGTTGCCGTAGACCTCTTCGACGGCCTCGAGATAGAGGCGATCGCGCGTCACCCGCGGGGCCTTTTCGTACTCGGTCAACAGCGCTTCGAAGCGTGAAGCTTCACCTTCAGAGTTGGCGACGACCTGGTCACGGTACGCCTCGGCATCCTGGATGATGCGTGCCGCCTGACCGGCCGCGCGCGCGACCACGTCGCGTGAGTAGGCGTCGGCATCGAGAATGGCGCGCTCACGGTCGTTACGTGCTTTCTGCGCGTCATCCACCGCCGACTGCACCGCCGCCGGGTAGTTGACCGTCTCCAGCGATATCGACGTCACGCGGATGCCCGCCTCGTAGCTGTCGAGCGTCGCCTGCAGGGCTTCGCGCGTCCGCGACGCAATCTCTTCCCGTCGACCCGTCACGAGCGTGTCGAGCTGGCTGATGCCGACGACTTCGCGCAGCGCACTTTCGGTGACGTCGCGAAGCGTCAGGTCAGGCTCTTCGACCTCGAAGCTGTAATTGACCGGATCTTCGCGGCGAAACTGTACTGTCATGTCGATGAACACGTACTGCTCGTCAGCCGTCAGCATTTCGGTCCTGTAGGAATACTCACTGACCACGGTCGTATTGACGAGCGAGACGGTCTCGATCGGGAACGGCAGGTGCCAGTGCAGTCCCGGCATCGTCGTTTCAGTGTACTCACCGAAGCGCTGCACGATGCCGCGCTCGGCTTCGTCAACGCGGTAGAAGCCGGTGACCACCCAGGCGAACAGGAGCAGCACGATGAGTATCAGTGCGCCGGCTCCGCCGCCGCCACTGCCACCTTCGCCACCGAAGAGTTTGTTCAGGCGACGCTGCCAACCGAGGACAATGTCGTCGAGATTCGTGGGTTTATCGTCCCCGCGCTGCCACGGGTCCTTGCCGTTTCCGGGTTCGTTCCAGGCCATAGGAAATTCGCTTGCTAGAAAAGGAAGAGGTTAATGTGCGGCCGTTGCGGCGTCTTTCGAGGGCAACGGCTCGAGGATATCGGGCGCAAGGTTTTCACGCTTGAGAAAGCGCCGCAAGTCCCTTTCGGCCAAATTGACCTCGAGGAGCCAGCCGCCCGACTCGCTCGGTTGCTCGTTAATGACCGCCCCGAGCTCGAAAAGTTTAGCCCGCTGGCGGCCTTGCTGGGGTTCGAGGGCCAGGTAACCGTGCACCTGCGCGGGCTTCAGCCGGGATTCGATCGCGTCGAGGAGTATCGGCAGGCCCTCGCCCGTCGCGGCCGACAGCCACACGGCGCGCCCTTCGCCGTCACGATTATTGGCTACCCGCGGACGTCGATCGAGCTTATCGATCTTGTTGTAGACGCGAATCTGCGGAATCCGGTCGGCGTCCAGCTGCTTCAGAACCGAGTTGACCTGGCGTACCCGCTGCCAGCGATTGCTGTCGCTCGCGTCGATCACGTGCAGGATCAGGTCGGCTTCGCGGGTTTCCAGCAGCGTCGAGCGAAACGCCGCAACTAGCTCATGAGGCAGGTCACGGACGAAACCGACCGTGTCTGCAAGCACGATCGGCAGACCGCCCGGCAGATCGAGGCGACGCACGGTCGGATCGAGCGTCGCGAACAGCTGGTCCTGAACGTACACGCCCGCCTCCGTCAACGCGTTGAACAGCGTCGACTTGCCGGCGTTGGTGTAGCCGACAAGGGCCACAGTGGCAATCTCGGCACGCACGCGGTTCTGGCGGTTGAGCGTTCGGCGCTGGTCCACCTGCTCGAGACGACGCGTCAGCTGGCGTACGCGGTTGCCGAGCAGTCGCCGGTCGGTCTCGAGCTGGGTTTCACCCGGACCGCGCAGACCGATACCGCCCTTCTGACGTTCGAGGTGAGTCCAGCCGCGGACGAGACGCGTGGACAGATGAGTTAGCTGCGCCAGCTCGACCTGCAGCTTGCCTTCGAAGCTGCGCGCCCGCTGCGCGAAGATGTCGAGTATGAGGCCCGCACGGTCGAGTACGCGGCACTTCAGCGCTTTCTCGAGGTTGCGTTCCTGGCTCGGCGACAGTGGCGCTGAGGTGATCACGAGCTCGGCACAGGCCGACTCGACCAGGCCCGCGAGCTCCTCGAGCTTGCCGCCACCAATGAAATGCTTCGGGTCCGGCCGTTTTCTCGAGGACACAATGTCGCCCACGATTACGGCACCCGCCGAGCGGGCAAGCTCGGCGAATTCCTCGCGTTCATCCGGGTCGGGTGCGCCGGTCGCGCCGGCATGCACAAGAATGGCACGTTCGCCACTCTGCGGTCGTTCAAACAATAATGAACTCCTGCAGTGCCGGGCTTCCCGTGCTAGTCCGAATCGCCTGCGTCGTCAGGCAGCGGCAGTCGGACATTGCGGGACGGCACCACGGTCGAAATGGCGTGCTTGTAGACCATCTGGTTGACGCTGTTCTTGAGCAGCACCACGAACTGGTCGAAGGAGTCGACCTGACCTTGCAGCTTGATGCCATTGACGAGGTAGATGGATACAGGAACTTTTTCCTTGCGTAGGATGTTCAGAAACGGGTCTTGCAGTGTCTGCCCTTTAGCCACGTTGGGTTCTCCTTATTTTTTTGTTCGAAGAGAGGCTTCGTCCGGTGGCCCCGGATACCCAAGCCAGCCCCTCTGCCAAGCGACGTCGAAAGTCTATCACAGAGCCCCTCACGACAAGCGGTCCCGGTCAATTCTCTCTGCCAGATGTGCGGATATAGCACCGATTGTTCCGCCTTCAAGTGGGTCGACGGTCAGAAGGTCCGCCTCCTTTCGTAGCCAGGTAATCTGCCGCTTGGCGAGCTGCCGCGTTGCGTACAGGGCGCGACGGAACGCCTCGTCGGCGTCATACTCGCCGGCAAGGTGCGACCAGTACTGACGATAGCCCACAGCGCGCATCGCCGGGCTGTCGCGCGTAAGCCGAGGCCGCTGCATCAGCGCGGCAACCTCGTCGACGAAACCCGCGTCGACCATATCCCCGAGCCGTCGCTCGATGCGCGCGTGCAGCGCCGCGCGGTCTGCAGGGTTCAGGGCAACGCGGACGAAGCGCACCGCATTCTCGGGCCGTGCGTTCTGTCGTTGCAGGACGGTCAGAGGCTCGCCCGTCTCCATGAACACTTCGAGCGCTCGCTGGACGCGCTGCCGGTCGTTCGGCGAGATGCGTTCGGCCGCCTCGGGATCCACCTCGCCGAGACGGGCGTGCAATGCAGGCCAGCCGAGCTCGGCCGCCTCGCGATCAATGCTCGCACGGACCTCGGCCGATGCTTTGGGCAGTTCCGCAATGCCGGACATCAGGGCACGGAAATACAGCATTGTTCCGCCGGCGAGCAGCGGTATGCGCCCTTTTCGGCCGATGTCCTCGATGGCCGCGCCGGCGTCCCGGACAAAATCGCCGGCCGAGTAACTGTCCTCCGGGTCGCGAATGTCAACCAGCCGGTGCGGCGTCCGGGCAAGCGTGGCCTTGTCCGGCTTCGCCGTGCCGATATCCATGCCCCGGTACACGAGCGCCGAGTCCACGCTGACAATCTCGAAGGGAAAACGGCGGCACAGTGACAGCGCGAGCTCCGTCTTGCCCGCCGCCGTCGGACCCATGAGGCAGACCGCAACGCCGGCGGTCATTGGCCGCGCAGGAACAGCCGATCCAGATCGCGAAGTTTCAGCGCAGTCCACGTCGGCCGACCATGGTTGCACTGGTCAGCGCGCTCGGTCGATTCCATTTCCCGGAGCAGCGCATTCATTTCATCAATCGTCAGGCGACGGTTGGCACGCACGGATCCGTGACAGGCCATGGTTGCGAGGAGTTCGTCGCAGGCGTCCCTGACGCGATTGCTGCGACCTGCCTCGACGAGGTCGGCCAGCACGTCGCGCAACAGCGCCTCGGGATCCGAGCCTCGCAACAGCGCGGGGCATTCCCGAATCACGAGCGTCGCCGGGCCCGCGCGGTCGACGATCAGCCCGACGGCCTCGAACACCCCGGCTTCGCGCTCGGCGAGCTCAGCCTCGTTTTCGGCAACGGCAACACTCACAGGTACCAGCAGGGGCTGGCGCACCAGCGCCTGGTCGTCGTATTGCTGCTTGAGTTTTTCGTAGGTGACGCGTTCGTGAGCGGCGTGCATATCAACGACGATTAGCCCGTCCGGGTTCTCGGCAAGAATGTAGATGCCGCCCAGTTGCGCAATCGCATAGCCGAGTGGCGGCAGGCTCTCGTTACCTGCCGGCGCGACCTCGCGCGCCTCGCTCGCCGGCGGCCGCCATGTATCGTAGGCCGACAGTGTGCCGGCAACCGCGCGCTGTCCGGCGGGACGCGGCATCGGCATCGACGGCTGCACACGATAGTCGGCTGCTGCCGCCGGAGTCGAGGCGTCGAGTTGTACCGGCGCGGGCGCGTGACCACCCGGACGGGTCTCGGCCAGCGCCGTTTCGAGCACCTGCGCAACCACGCCATGTACTTTCCGGCTGTCACGGAATCGGACTTCGTGCTTGGCAGGATGTGCGTTGGCATCGACGGATGCAGGGTCCATCGTCAGCGCCAGCACGTACGCCGGGTAACGACCGTGGAACAGCACGTCGCGATAGGCGTGCCGTGCCGCATGCGCCAGCGTCTTGTCGGCAATGCTGCGACCATTGACGAACCAGAACTGCAGGTCCGGCTGGCTGCGATTGAACGTGGGCAGTGCGATGAAGCCACGTATGGCAATGTCGTCCCGGACCGCATCAATGGCAATTGCGCTGTCGGCGAAGGCGCGGCCGCAAATGGCCGCAACCCGTTCGAGTTCATCGTCGCGGCTTCGGGCAGGCCTCAGCGACAGGACCTTGCGCTGATTGTGCGTCAGCGTGAAGCCAACATCAGGACGGGACAGTGCGAGCCGCCGCAACCACTTCTCGATATGCCCGAACTCGGTGCGCTCGGTCTTGAGGAAGCGACGCCGGGCCGGCGTGTTGTAGAAGAGATCGTGTACCTCGATCGTTGTGCCCGTCGGGTGTGCGACGGGCGAGGGCTCCGACATGGCGCCGCCATCGGCATCAACCGACCACGCCGTATCGGCCCGGGCCGCCCGCGAGCGGATCGAGAAGCGCGATACCGAGGCGATACTCGGCAGGGCCTCGCCGCGAAAGCCAAGGGACGCGACGGCTTCGAGGTCTTCGAGCGAGCCGATCTTGCTCGTCGCGTGTCGCGACAATGCGAGAACGAGTTCATCACGGGGAATGCCCGCCCCGTCATCGCGAATCCGGATCAGTTTTTCGCCGCCGGCCTGGACGTCGATCTCGACCTGCCGCGCACCCGCATCAAGGCTGTTTTCGACGAGCTCCTTGACGACCGAGGCCGGGCGCTCGACGACCTCGCCGGCGGCGATCTGGTTGACGAGATGGCTGGGGAGCGTGCGGATGGGCATTCGGAATCGCGTGGAGCTTCGAAGCCCGCGATTCTTTCAGACCACCGCCGAAATGTCTTGTCAGGTGCCGGAGCGCAGCGGGATGCTCAGCGTCTGGCCAATGCGAATGCGATCCGAGCGCAGGTTGTTGGCGCGGCGGATCGCCCTGGCGCTGACCTTGTACCGTTGCGCAATCTCGGAAATCGTGTCGCCGCGGGCAATGACGTGCTTGACGGCCTCGCCCGGACCGCGTTGCGACCGCTGGGCGATCAGCGTGTCCGGCGGCGGGTTGTCGTAGAAATACTGGCGTATGCCGGACAGAACGGCGCTCGCCAGACGCTCCTGGTGGGCGCGACTCTTGAGGTTGCGCTCCTCCGTAGGGTTCGAGATGAATCCCGTCTCAACAAGGATGGACGGCGTATCGGGTGACTTCAGTACGAGGAAACCGGCCTGCTGCACGCTCCGCCGATGGACCTTGCCAATGCCCGCCAGCTCGTTAATGACATAGTCGCCGACCTCGAGGCTCGCACTCAGCGCCGCGTTCTGCGACAGGTCGATCAGGACCGATGCCAGCGTGTCGTCGGTGTTCTCGAGAGACACGCCGCCGACTTTCGAGTTCTCCCGGCGGGCGAGCTGCCGCGCGGCTTCGTCGCTGGCGCCGCGCAGGGACAGCGCGTAAACGGACGCACCGCTGGGCCGCCGGTCGTCGACCGCGTCGGCATGCACGGAAACGAACAGGTCGGCGTTGCGCTGGCGCGCGATATCCCATCGTCGACGGTGATCGACGTAGACGTCGCTGTCGCGAACCAGGAGCGCGCGCATTCCCGGCTCGGCGTTGATCTTCGCCGCGAGCTTCCGCGAGATAGCCAGTACAACGTCTTTCTCGCGCGTCCGCGCCTTGCCGACGGCACCCGGGTCGTGGCCACCGTGCCCCGGATCGATCGCGACGACTATGTCGCGACCCGATACGCGGGTATCGGAGGCGCGCTTGACGGGCGTGAGGCTACCGGTGCGGTGCAGGTCGATGACGAGGCGATCCCCGTAACGTTCGTTGGGACCGGTCGTGAAACTCCGTGAGCGGACGGGCTCGGAGAGGTCGAGCACGACGCGCAGCTGGCCGCTGGATCGCAGGCCGCTGCGGATCGCACGCACGGCGCCGGTTCCCGACGGCAGGTCGGCCAGTGCCTCGCTCATCCGGCTGTTCTTGAGGTCGATGACGAGCCGGTCGGGTCCGCGGAGCGTGAAGATGCTGTGAGATACCGGCCGATCGAGGTCGAGCACGACGCGGGTCCGGTCGGGCTCCGACCAGATGCGCACGTTTTCGACGGTTGTACCGGCCACTGCCTGCCCGCCAACCAGGCAGAGCGCGGCAATCAGGCCAGAACGGAACAGCCGGCTGGGTGTCATCGGGTATACATCGCTCTATCGCTCAGCTATGCCCGGAGTATACGAGAATCAACCCGAAAGAAAAGCCTTTTTTATTAGCAAAAATAGGCAGATAGACAAGCTAGTTAACTTGGACTGTCAATGCTCTAGCCGGCGTCAGCATCGTGAAAGCGGCTGCGAATTGCCGCGAGCCACGGCCCGGCGCGGTCGCTCAGGGACTCGATCTCGGCCTGCCGGCCTTTATCGCGGTAGGCAAGCCGAATATCGAGGTCGGCCTCCTGCCGGAGTCCGGGCGCCCGCTCAGGCCATTCGACGATCCGCAAGCCGTCGTCGAGTTCGCTCCAGCCGAGGTAGCGCAGCTCCTCCTCGCTGCCGATGCGGTATAGATCGACGTGGTAAACCGTCAGGTCGGCAAGCTCGTAGGGCTCGACCAGTGTGTAGGTGGGGCTTGGCACCGCGCCGTCGTGGCCAAGGGCGCGAATCAGCGCCCGTGCCAGCGTCGACTTGCCGGCGCCGAGATCGCCGTTGAGCAGCAGCGTGTAGTGTCCCGACCCGGGCAGCGTCTCTGCGACGACCCGTCCGAGTCGCTCGGTGTCAGCCGCTGTCTCGAGGTCGACGCTCGCTATGGATTGACGCATGCCTTGAGCGCCGTCAACACGTCGGTCGCGACCAATCCGCGCGGCTCGTCACCGGCCGCAAGATCGCCGGCGTGTGCGTGCACCTCGGCGCCAATCGCCGCGGCGTCTGGCAGCGACAAGCCCTGCCCCAGCATGGCGGCAATCACGCCCGTTAGCACGTCCCCCATGCCGGCCGTCGCCATGCCCGGATTGCCGCGCGTCACCACCCGCGCTGCGGCCCCGATGCTGCCGACGAGGGAGCAGGCACCTTTCAGTACCGCGACGCCGCCCGCAATCGCGACGAGCGCCTCGAGCGCCTCGAGGCGTTCTGCCTGCACGCGCGCCGTCGACCAGCCGAGCAGTCGCGCCGCCTCGCCGGGATGCGGCGTAATGATCCGCCTTTCGACAGCGTTCGGACGCTCGGCGAGCAGCGTCAGCGCGCCGGCATCCCAGACCTGCGGCAGGGTCGCCGCAGATGCGGCGCGGTACGCGACGCGCGACCAGTCGTCGTCCGCGATGCCCGGCCCGAACGCGAGTACATCGGCGCGCTCGAGCAGGGTCTCGACGTCAACGGTCGATTCGACCCCCGTCACCATCAATTCGGGTACCGCGGTCACGAGCATTGCCGCGTGCAGAGGGTGCGTGGCAACGGTTACCTTGCCGGCACCTGCACGCAGCGCGGCCTCCCCCGCCAGCAGAGCAGCGCCGGGCATGCCAGCCGTACCGCCAAGGACGACGACGTGTCCGAAATCGCCCTTGTGCGAGTTGCGCGGCCGCGGCGACAGCGCTGCCTTCACCTCAGGATCCGTGACCCGACGCATGACGGCGCGATCGTTGTCATAGCAGGCGTCCGGCACGTCGAGCCCGGCGAACACGAGTCGCCCGGTGTGGTTGATGCCATCGCCCAGGAAATAGCCGGGCTTCAGTCCGACGAACGCCACGGTCAGGTCCGCACGGACCGCGGTCCCCAGCCGGGCACCGCTGTCGCCGGCAATGCCGCTCGGAATATCCAGTGCGAGGACAGGCGCTCCGTGTGCGTTGATCACGTCGATCGCGGTTCGATAGGCGCCCTCCACGTCGCGCGCGAGGCCGCTGCCGAACAGGCCATCAACGATGAGATCGGTCGCTACATCCAGTGAGCCGTCGAAGGTCTCAACGCGGCCGCCAGCGCTCAGGAACTCCTTGGCAGCCGTCAGCGCGTCGCCCGTCAGCGAATCCGGATCGGCGAGCGCAATCAGCCGGACGGAATAGCCTTCTGCCCGCGCGAGCCGCGCCATGACGTAGGCATCGCCGGCATTGTTGCCGGGGCCTGCGAGAAACAGGAAGCGCTTTACGAAGGGCCACGACTCCTGCGCATGCTCGAGCGCCGACGCCGCCGCCCGGGTCATCAAGGTGTAACCCGGAATGCCCGCGTCCTCGATCGCCGCTCGATCGATATCGCGAACCGCTGCTACTGGATAGACGAAGTCGGGTAAAGCGCGCATACGAGCGATTATACTGGTCGCCACCAACTCCGGCTCAAGGCCATGCACACGGACGCCGAGCTCGTCTCTCTCAAGCAGGACATCATTGACTGGAGCCGGGAACTGGGCTTCCAGCAGCTTGGCGTCGCCGACGTCGACCTGGAGGCAGCCGGCAGGCAACTCGATGACTGGCTCAGACGAGGCTTCCACGGCAGCATGGACTACATGTCGAAGCATGGCAGTCGACGCAGCCGCCCGGCCGAGCTCGTCCCCGGCACGGTGCGCATCATTTCGGTTCGCATGAACTACCTGTCCGACCGGCAGGAGCAGGCAAAGCGCCTGCTCGACCATCCGTCGAAGGCTTACATTTCACGCTATGCCGTCGGCCGCGACTACCACAAGGTCGTCAGGAAACGGCTCGCGAAGCTCGCGAAACGCATCGAGGACCGAATCGGCCCGTTCGGCTACCGGGCATTCGTCGACAGCGCACCGGTGCTGGAAAAACCGGCCGCCGAGAACGCGGGCATCGGCTGGATCGGCAAGCACACGAACGTCATCAACCGCGATGCCGGCTCGTGGTTTTTCCTGGGCGAGCTCTACACGGACCTGCCGCTGCCGGTGGACGAAGAGGCAAGTGGCCACTGTGGCAGCTGCACGGCCTGCATCGACGTCTGTCCGACAAAAGCCATCGTTGCGCCGTACGTCCTCGACGCCCGCCGCTGCATTTCCTACCTCACGATCGAGTCACGCGAGGCTATACCGGTCGAGTTTCGCAAGGCTATCGGCAATCGTGTGTACGGCTGTGATGACTGCCAGCTGTTCTGTCCCTGGAACAAGTTCGCAGCAGCAAGCGCAGAGGATGACTTCAAACCGAGACACGGCCTCGATGATGCGACGCTGGTCGAGCTGTTCGGCTGGACAGAGGACCAGTGGCTCAGACGCACCGCGGGTAGTGCGATTCGCCGGGTGGGCTACCCACGCTGGCTGGCCAACATTGCGATCGGTCTTGGAAATGCCGACACGGAGCCCGGGCTGGTTGCTGCGCTCGAAGCTCGTCGCGACTTTCCCGACGCGGTCGTCCGTGAGCACGTCGCGTGGGCGCTGGAAGAGCACCGCGCGCCTGATAACGACACCTAAGAGAGATAACATGTTCAGAGCCCCGGACTCCCCCTACCTCGTGCCCTACGACGGCAGTTTCTCGATCGACGCGGCGAGTACCTCACCGCTGACCGACGACGCTCCGCACAAGGGTGCCTATCGCAAGGAAATCACAGGGCGCCTCAAGCGCCTGCAGCGCGTACTGGCGGCCGGAGATCGTCACGCCGTGCTGCTGGTTTTCCAGGCCATGGATGCCGCCGGCAAGGACAGTACGATTCGTGCCGTCATGCAGGGCGTAGACCCTTCGGGCTGCCAGGTATTCAGCTTCAAGAAGCCATCGCGCCAGGAGCTCGACCATGACTTCCTCTGGCGAACGACCCGCTGCCTGCCGGAACGCGGTCGGATCGGGATTTTCAATCGCAGCCAGTACGAGGAAGTACTCGTCGTTCGTGTGCACCCGAAGATCATCGAGTCACAGCGGCTGCCGCGGGAACTCGACCAGAGCGACATCTGGAACGAACGCCTCACCTCAATTCGGGAACAGGAAGAGCACCTTGCACGAAACGGCACGGTGATCATCAAGTTCTTCCTGAATGTCTCCCGCGACGAGCAGAAGCGGCGCTTTCTCGCGCGCCTCGACGACCCGGATCGCAACTGGAAATTCGAACCGCATGATGTCGTGGAGCGACGTTACTGGGACGACTATATGGCCGCCTACGAGGCGGCGCTCAACGCGACTTCACGTCCCTGGGCACCCTGGTACGCCATCCCTGCCGACAGCAAGGCCTATATGCGTGCGCGGGTAGCAACGATCATTGTCGAGACGCTTGAGAGTATCGGCCTCCGCTACCCGGAACCCAGCGATGAAGATCGCGAGGCTTTCGCGGCGTCACGGGCGGAACTCGTTGGCGATTCGGGCAAGGAGCAAGGCTGAACCGCTTCGTGGCCGCCAATAGTGTGGCCCAGTCGATGTTTTTGTCCGGTCGCGTGGCGCGAGAATGGCTGTCTCTATCCAGCGACGGGACGGCGTTGTGGCGCACGCGCTCGCAATCAATTCGGACTATCGACGCTCCCTGCTCGAGGGGCTCGAGCTGTTCCGTGGCGTCAGCGCTGACGACGTCGCCAAGTTGCTGACCGAGTGTGGTCGTCGTGATCTCGCCGCAGGCGACCTGCTACTGTCGCCCGGAGAGCACAACGAGCATGTCTTCGTCGTACTGTCGGGCTCACTTAGCGTCCACGTCGGCGCGCCGGACAACCCGGCGCTCGCGACAATGGAGCCGGGCGCCTGTGTCGGCGAAATGTCGATCATCGAAGACCGCGACCCATCCGCCTACGTTCTCGGTCGCGAGGACGCACACCTGCTCGTCATTCACCGCTCGATACTCTGGCAAATGGTCGACGCGTCGCATGATCTCGCGAAGAACCTGCTCGTGGTCCTTTCCGAACGCGTGCGCAGTCACAATCGCGTCATCGCCGACAGCTACGGTGAGCTGCAGAAAGCCGAGCAATCGGCCGCAACCGACGCGCTGACCGGCCTCGGCAATCGGCACACGATGGAAGACGCCTTCCCGCGCGAGATCGAGCGCAGCAATCGCGACAGCCTGCCGCTGTCACTGATCATGCTCGACCTCGACAACTTCAAATCCCTGAACGACTCGCTGGGTCATGTGACGGGCGACCGCATGCTCGCGTCAGTGGCAGAGATCCTGAGACGCCAGTTTCGCCCGGGCGACATCCTCGTGCGCTACGGTGGCGACGAGTTCGCGGTGTTGCTGCCGCGAGTCAGCGAAGACCAGGCGCTGGACATTGCCGAACGCGTGCGCGAAGCCGTCGCGAGTTACGACCTGACGGACTATGAGCACGATGGTCCGGCGCTGTCGGTATCAGTATCGATCGGCGTGGCCGAACTCAACGGTCGACAGTCACTCGACGACCTGCTCGCCGCCGCCGATGCGGCAATGTACCGGGCGAAAAACTCCGGCCGCAACGCCGTCTCGAACTGAGCGTCAGACGCTGACGACGAGGTTGTCGATGAGGCGCGCCTTGCCGAGTGCTGCGGCAGCCAGCACGACCAGCTCGTCCGAGTCACGGTCGGGCAGCTCGAGGTTCTCGGCGCGACGGATGGCAAAGTACTCCGGCACGAAGCCCGCGGCAGCGAGCCGCTTCGTTCCTTCCGCTTCAAGCTGGTCGAACTCGCGCTGACCGGAGGCCAGTGCCGAGGCCGTCGCCTCGAGGGCGCGATAGAGCTCCGGCGCCGTGTCGCGTTCGACCTCGCTCAAGTAGCTGTTGCGAGAGCTCAATGCGAGACCGTCGTCCTCTCGCACCGTGGCTGCGGTCTCAATGCGTACCGGCAGGTTCAAATCTGTGCTCATGTGGCGAATGACGAGCTGCTGCTGGTAGTCCTTCTCGCCGAACACGGCAACGTCAGGGGCAACGAGCGCGAAGAGCCGGGCCACAACCGACGTCACGCCGTCGAAGTGCCCCGGCCGGGACGCGCCGCAAAAGTGGGCGGTGAGACCCGGCACCGATACAACCGTGGCCATCTCGACGCCGAAGGGATACATCGTGGCATCGTCGGGCGTGAACACGGCATCAGCCCCGGCACTCTTCAGGCGGCGAATATCACGTTCCAGCGTTCGCGGGTAATCGGCGAAGTCCTCGGCAGGGCCGAACTGGGTAGGGTTGACGTAGATGGACACGACGACGCGCTCGGCGAACTCGCGCGCCTTGTCGACGAGTGCGAGGTGGCCCTTGTGCAGGTTGCCCATCGTCGGCACGAGTGCAACGTGATCGCTGTGATGACGCCAGTCTTCGAGCAGCTCGCGGAGCGCCGCCCTCGTCTCGAGTATTTCCAAGTCAGTCCGTCCCCGGGCTCAACGTCAGGAGAAGCAATGCTCGGGCGCCGGGTAGCTTCGGTCCCGGACAGCGGCCACGTAGGCCTCGAGCGCAGCAAGCGGCGAAGTATGGTGCTTCTGGAAATTCTCTACAAACCGCGGCGTGCGTCCCTGCGTAATGTCGAGCACGTCGTAGAGCACGAGAATCTGGCCGTCCACATCCGGGCCCGCGCCAATCCCGATGACCGGCACTTCGAGTCGCGCGCAGACGGCCTTGCCCACCTCGTTCGGGACGCACTCGAGCAGGACGACATCGGCACCGGCGGCCTCGAGGCGCGCTGCCGATTCGACCATCTCTTCCGCCTGTTGCGCATCACGGCCCTGCACGCGAAAGCCGCCGATCTTGTGCACGGACTGCGGCTTCAGCCCGAGGTGCGCGCAGACCGGAATGTCGTGGCGCGCAAGGTGCTCGACGATCTCGATCTGGCCGTCGCCACCTTCGAGCTTGATCATCATTGCGCCGCCCTCCTGCATCAGGCGGACGGCGTTGTCGAGTGCCTGCTCAGGTGTCGTGTAGCTCATGAAGGGCATGTCGGCGACGAGGAACGCGCGCCGTAGCCCGCGACGAGTGGCCCGGGTGTGGTAGACAATGTCGTCGACGGTCACGGGCACGGTCGTATCATGCCCCTGGATCACCATGCCGAGCGAATCACCGACGAGCACGAGATCAGCGCCGGCGAGGTCAACGAGCTGGGCAAAGCTTGCGTCGTAGGCCGTGAGGCAGGCAATCGGCCTGCCGTCGGCCTTCATCTTGCGCAGCGTGCCGACGTTGACGGGCGGCTCCGCCATGCCGCGTTGTTCGAGCTGGGTATACATAGCCTGTAGCTGCCAGGAAAGGGTGGAATCGTCAGGCGAAGGCCTGAGCGGCCGGGTTGTAGAAATGCCGTCCGCCGGTGGTTCTCTCGATCTGCCGAAACAGTTCCGCGTAGTCCGCGTCATTATGAATCGGATCGATATCGGACGCGTTGACGATTAGTAACGGCCCGTCCGCATAGGAGAGGAAGTACCGCGCGTAGGCGTCGGCCAGTCGCTCGAGGTAGGCACGATCGATCAGACGTTCGAAGGCTATGCCGCGCCGGGAAATGCGCTCCAGCAGCGTATCGACGCTGGCCTGCAGATAGATCACGAGATTCGGTACCGGCGGCTCGATGTCGAGCTTGGCCGCCACCTGGTCATAGAGCGCGAGTTCATCCGTATCGAGATTGAGCTCCGCGAACAGTCGGTCCTTGGCAAACAGGTAGTCCGACACGCGGACGCTTGCAAACAGATCGGACTGGCGCAGGTCCTCGAGCTGCCGCGTACGAGAAAACAAGAAGAACATCTGTGCAGGCAATGCGGCGGGTCGACCGTCGCGATAGAAGCGCTCGAGAAACGGATTCTCCTCGACTTCTTCGAGCACGAGCTCGGCGCCGAGGCTTTCTGCCAGGCGCCGGGCGAGCGCCGTCTTACCCACGCCAATGGGCCCTTCGACGGCGATGTAGCGCTCTGTGGCAGTGCTGCTTAACGACACTCGTCGCCCTCGCGTTCGCGGTCCGGAAGTCCCGGCAGCTCGCCGAGCCGTTCGATCTCCGGCTCGTTCGGCACGTCGATGTCGTCGACGTGACCCAGACCCGGCAGCACCAGTCCCGGTGCAATCTCCCTGATCGGCCACAATACAAAATTTCGCTCGCCGACGCCCGGGTGCGGCACGGTCAGGCCCTCCTCGTCGATCACGCTGTCGCCGAACGCAAGCAGGTCGAGATCGATGCTGCGCGGCCCCCAGCGACCAACGCTCCGGTCGCGGCCGAGGCGAGCCTCGATCCTGTGCAAACCGCGCAACAGCTCACGCGCATCGAGGCGGGTATCGAGGAGCGTAACGGCATTGAGGAAGGCCGGCTGCTCGATACCGCCAAGCGGTGCGGAGCGATACAGGCCGGATGTCCTGACGACCGTCGTTGCCTCGAGCTCGCCGAGCATCTCGAGTGCCCGCGCAATCTGCCGTGACGGCCCACCCAGATTGCTGCCCAGGCCGACGAACGCCGGCGTCCCGTCAGCCGCAATCATTCCCGGGAGCTTTCTGCCGACGATGGTCTGCGTCGCCTTCGCCGGCGACGGCGGTTGCCGCTTTTCGGCTTGCTGTGCACCTGAAAGGTTGCCGTCCGATCTTCGCGCGACTGGCACTGGACGTCGGTCCAGAAGCCCATCAGCTGTTCGTCGAATTGGCCAACCTCGGTGAGGAGGACCATGAAGTCATAGGCAGCGCGGAAGCGGCGATGCTCGAGAAACGCCATCGCACGCTTGCCGCGAGTGGCCGTAAAGCGCGGCTGCAGCGCCAGCATCTCCCGCATCGGCACCGTGAAGCGGCGCGGTATGGCAATGCGTCGCTGCTGCTGTGCCACCAGTTCGTAGGACGCCATGCTCAGTGCCTGGCTTTCGGACATGTTCTCCTCGGCACGCATGTCGGCCGCAAGGCGACGCGTCGGCGCCCACATGAAGACGCCGATCAGGAACATGGGCGTGACCGACTTGCCGGCGGCGACCCTGCGATCGGTGTTCCGAAGCGCCGCAAGAATGAACTCGTGGAAGCCCGGGTCCGCTTCGATCTCCTGCTCTGTCGCGGGGAACATTTCGGCAAACAGTCCATAGTCGCGTAGCAGCATAAAGGTCCGCTCGGCGTGGCCGGCCTGGAACAGCTTCAGAAACTCATCGAACAACCGGGCGGCCGGCACGTTGGTCAGGAGCGCGGCGTTGCTTCTGATCGAATCCGCGATATCGTCGGCAATCGTGAAGTCGAGCTTGGCTGCAAAGCGCACGGCGCGCAGCATCCGGACCGGGTCTTCGCGCAGACGCTGGTCGGCATCGCCGATCAGCCGCAGGACGCGATCGCGTATGTCGGCAACCCCGCCCGCGTAGTCCCAGATGCTGAAGTCGGCAATGTTGTAGTACAGCGCGTTGCAGGTGAAATCCCGGCGCCACACGTCTTCGTCGATGTTGCCGTAGACGTTGTCGCGAATAATCCGGCCTTCCTCATCCTGCTGCGCATCGTCGTGCGCATGGGATGCGTCAGCACGGAACGTCGCCACCTCGATAATCTCGCGACCGAAACGGACATGCGCCAGCCGGAAACGACGTCCGATCAGACGACAGTTTCCGAACAGGGCCTTGACCTCCTCCGGCGTCGCGTTCGTCGCCACGTCGAAATCCTTCGGGTGCAGGCCGATCAGCGCGTCGCGTATGCAGCCGCCTACGAGGAAGGCCTGGAACCCGGCCTTGTGCAGGCGATACAGTACCTTGAGGGCGCTCTTGGAGATTTCATCTCGGGATACATTGTGTTCCGGGCGCGGAATGATCTCCGGTTCCTGGTCCCGGTCGTGACGACTGGCGTTCAAAAAGGGGCTCGTATCGGGGGCTTGAAGTGCCGCGATCATAACAGCCCCGGATCGGCAAATGTCACGACGCGCTGCTAGGATGCGCCGATGTCAGAGACGATCCTCTCCCGCCCCGGTGGTTTCATCTACACGGTGTTCGGCCCGAAACGGGGCGAATACGAGGCCGTGACATGGTCGTTCGTCTATTTTTTCTGCGTACTCTCGGCGTACTACATCCTGCGGCCAATCCGCGAGGAAATGGCGGTCGTCAGCGGGCCGGATACGATTCCGCTGCTGTTCACGGGCACGTTCGTTGCCATGCTGTTTGCGACCACCGTCTTCGGCTGGGTGGCCTCGCGTTATCCACGACGCCAGTTCCTGCCGTGGGTCTACCTGTTCTTCATCACGAACATCGTCCTGTTCTGGGGCGTCTTCGCCTGGTCGCGCAGCAGAGGCCTCGACCTGGTCTGGATCGGACGCGTGTTCTTCGTCTGGCTTGGCGTCTTCAACCTGTTCGTCGTCTCCGTGTTCTGGAGCTTCATGGCTGATATCTGGTCTCGCGAGCAGGCGCGCCGCCTGTTCGGGTTTATCTCCGCCGGTGGCAGCGTCGGCGCGCTGATCGGCGGGGCCGTCACGAGTGCCATCGTCACCGACATCGGTTTCCAGCACCTGTTGCCACTGTCCGCCGGACTGCTCAGCGTTGCCGTGCTCTGTATCTTCCGGCTCAGGCTCTGGGTGGAGCGCGAGCACGAGCACGACCTTGCCGAGTCCGCTGCCAGCAGGAAGCCCCTGGGCGGCAACCTGTTCGACGGGTTCAGCCATGTGTTCAGATCGCCCTACTTCGGCGCGATCGCCGTCGCGTCGATCATTGCGAGCCTCCTCGGCACGGCGCTGTATATCTTCACGGCCGAACTCGTCGAGGCCGCGATTGCCGATGCCGACCGCCGTGTGCGCTTCTTCTCCAACGTCAACGTGGCACAGAACGCGCTGACCTTCCTCGGACAGCTGGTGCTCGTGCGCCATGTCGTCAGCCGCTTTGGCATCGGCGCGTCGCTGTCGCTCCTGCCGCTGGCATCGATCGCAGGCTTCGTCATGCTGGCGATCGACCCGGTGCTCGCCGTCGTTGCCTTCCTGACGATTGCACGGCGTGCGCTGGGCTTCGCGTTCAGCAAACCCTCGACCGATATGCTGTACTCGGTCGTGTCACCCGAAGACAAGTACAAAGCCAAGAATTTCATCGACACTGCCATATACCGCGGCGGCGACGTCGCGGGCGTCTGGGCCATCGACGGCATGCGCAGCCTGTTGAACCTCGGCATCTCCGGCGTGTCGTATCTGCTGGTCCCGTTTGCCGCGATCTGGGCCGCACTTTCAATCTGGCTGGGCCGCGACTACCGCCGCCGCGCACTCGCAGCGGAAGCGGACGCCAGCACCGCCAACACTGACTGAGACCTTCATGACTGAAAAAAGACCTGCGGGGCTTATCCGCCGCGTCGCCTCGATGCTGTACGACGCGTTGCTCGTACTGGCGCTCCTGTTTCTCGCTACGCTGCCTTTCATCGCGCTACGTGGCGGCGAAGCGGTCGAGCCCGGTTCCAGCCCGGCCTATTCGCTGGGGCTCGTGCTCGTCGTCTATATCTTCTTCGTCGGCTTCTGGACGACCAAGGGCCGCACGCTCGGCATGCAGTCCTGGGGACTGCAGCTGGAAGACGCTTCAGGGCGAGTGCCGGGATTAGGCCCGGCTACCCTGCGCTTCGCCGTAGCAATACTGTCGATGGCCGCCTTCGGGCTCGGCTTTTTGTGGCAACTCGTCGACCCCGGGAAACTCACCTGGCACGACCGCGCCAGCGGCACCCGCCTGATGCATTACCCGCGCACGAAGAAAGCGGCTACTGAACCCGCCGCAGCGCAAAAAGGGTAACGCCGCCCAGCACGAGCGTCGGCAGCCAGGATACCGTGGCCGGGTTAAGGTTGAAGACCTGGCCCGAGTTCGCAAGCGTTTCGCTGGCCAGGTAGTAGGCAAGGCCAATGGCCACGCCGATCATGAGTCGGGCACCGGCACCACCCGAACGCAGTGAGCCGAACACGAAGGCCAGTGCCAGCACCGGCATCAGCAGTACAGTGGTCGTACGCGAGATGCGATACCAGAACTCCGTCTCATACTGATCCGCGTCGAGATCGTTGCGCTCGAGGTAGTCGATGTAGCTCAACAGGCCACGCAGCGAGAGGCTGAGCGGCTTCGCCATGCCGCTGCCGAGCAGCTGGGCGTTGATCTCGAATTGCTCGGTCGTCAGCACCTCCTCGCTGACGCGTACGCGGTCACCCTCGAACAGCGTCTCGCGAAAATTCTCGAGCCGCCAGGTATCGTCGGCATTGATGCCGGAATTGTCCGCCAGCGCAATCGATGTCAGCCGGTTGGCCTCGTCGAAGCGGTACAGGTAAACAGTGCCGAATTCGAACTCGGAGTTGACGCGCGCGAGGTGCAGGAACACCGGCCCGTCACGCACCCAGGTCTCATTGCCAAGTCGCTCGTCACCCTGGCCGAGGCGTGCCTCGACGCGCATGTTGCGGGCAAAGAAATCCAGCGGCGGCCCGATAAACTCACCGAGCAGGCCCGTCGCCACCATGATGACGAGCCCTGGCACGAGCACGAGGCCGGCCAGGCGGCGCACCGACATGCCGGACGCACGCATAACGATGATCTCGCTGTTCGCGGCAATACTGCCGAGACCCAGCAGCGAGCCGATCAGGACCGACACCGGCATGAGCTCGAACGCCAGAATCGGCAGCCGCAAGAGCGCATAGCTCACGGCCTGCGGCGCCTGGTAGTCGTTCTCGATGTCTTCGAGCTCGGCAATCAGTTCGAAAAGTCCGGCCAGCGCGAGCAGGACGACGAGGACCATGACCGTCGAGCCGAGCACGACGCGCGTCAGGTAGTTACCGAGTATCGTGTTCATCCGAAGGACCGCCGGAACCAGCGATTTTGCACGCCAAGCAGCGCCAGCGTGCCTGTGAAGACCGCGACGTGCACCCACCAGAGTCCGATTGATGGCGGCACGACGCCCTGCTCCATCCAGGCCTTGGCCGCATTGAGCGTATTCAGGTAGATGATGAAGGCGAGGAGGCCCAACGCGATACGCCCGTAGCGGCCGGATCGCGGCCGGCTCTTCGACAGCGGTACGGCGAGGAATGCGAGTAGCACGGTCGACAAGGGAACGCTGATCCGCCACTGCAGTTCGGCCCGAGAGGCAACGTCGCGCGCCTTGGCCAGGTCGACAAGGGCCATCATGCGTGGCTCCGGATCACTGGCCTCGAGACTCGGCAGCCGGTACGGAATGCCGTGCTCGGCAAACTCGACGACGCGGAATTCAGCCGTGCCCGGGATGCCCTCGTAGCGCCGACCCTCGTGCAGCACGAGCAGGCGCGTGTCGGGATCCTCGGTTTCAACCTGCTCTCCGCGTCGCGCGACGACCACCTCGACGCGGGATTCGCCGACGCGTCGCTTCAGGAACACATTCTCGAGACCACGCTCGGGGGCGAGGCGCTCGCCGTAGACGACGGCCTGCTCGCGGCCGAAGGTCGTAAAGCGGCCCGGCTCGATGCTGGCAAGGTCGGCCTCCCGCCGCGCCTCGGCGCCGATACGCTCGATCGATGACAGCGCATTCGGCCCACCCTCGAGGGATACCCAGGCAACCACTGCGGCAACCGGGATCAGCAGGAACGACAGCGGCCGATAGATGCCGACCGGGCCCACCCGGCACGCCATCATGGCCGGCATCTCGCTATCGCGGTAAAGCCGCCCCAATGCCAGCATGACGGACAGGAACAAACCGACCGGGATCAGCACGGTCAGGTACTGGATCGCCGACAGGCCCAGGACCTCGAACACGGCCTGCTTGGGCAGGTTGCCTTTCGCTACCTCGCCGAGTACGCGGGCGAACTGGTTGGTCAGGAGGATCATCAGGAGAACCACCGTGACGCCGAACCAGGTGGCGGCGAACTCGCGGAATATGTAGCGGTCGAGGATTCGCATATCGGCTGAGAGGCGCGCTGTTCAGGGCTGCCTATTGTCGAATCAATTCAAGGACTTCGTGACGATGTTGTCGAGAATGCGTTAGACTACCGCTTTTGCCGAAGGTGCTAAAGCCCGGCGCGCTTCCGGCGTCCGGTGGCTCCTCGCGGCATCGACTGAATAACAAACCGAACAACGCCCACGCCAACACCGACTACCAAGGTCTGAAGGCGGCCGCCGACAACGGCCGGCGCCTTCGTTTGTCGTGTGCCTAACCAACAGGGTCCTGAGACGCTATGGAATACTTTGCGACTACTTCGAAAGCCTCCCGACGTGCCGTCGACTGCGTGATTGTCGGCATCTACGCAAGGAACCGACTGGCTACCGGCGCCGTCGACATCGACAAGGCCAGCCGTGGCGTGATCCAGAAGCTCATCAAGTCCGGCGACATTAACAGCGACGTCGGCAGCTGCACGGTGCTGCGTGACCTGCCGGGCGTTGCCGCGAGTCGCGTCGCCGTGGTCGGTCTCGGCGCCTACGGCAAATTCGACGTCCGCGGTTTTCGCCGCGCAATGACGGCTGCCATGCAGGCCCTGCGCGCCAGCAAGTGCCGCCAGCTGCTGACCACGCTCAATCTCGAAGAACTGGGCGGTACCGACAAGTACTACCTTGCCCGCTACGCTGCCGAGGCCGTCGGCGACGCCATGTATCGCTTCACGGAGATGAAGAGCGGCAAGAAGCCGCCGGCCATGCCGCTCAAGAAACTCGGCTTCGCGATTGCGACACGTGGCGAGAGCGCCCGCTCGCTCCGCGGCGCAGAGCACGCCGACGCCATCCTCAAGGGCAAGGCCCTGACCCGTGACCTCGGCAACCTGCCGCCCAACGTCTGCACGCCGTCCTACCTCGCGAGGACCGCGCAGCAGATGGCGAAGAAACACGCAAACCTCACGGTGCGGGTTCTCAACGAGACCGAGATGAAGCGGCTCGGGATGAACACGCTGCTGTCGGTCACGGCCGGTACAGCAGAACCGGCCAAGCTCATCGTCATGCAGTACAAGGCGGCCGGCAGCGACGCCCCGGTCGTGCTGGTCGGCAAAGGCGTGACCTTCGACTCGGGCGGCATTTCGCTGAAGCCGGGGCCCGCCATGGACGAGATGAAGTACGACATGTGCGGCGCCGGCAGTGTGCTCGGCACGATGCTCACGGTCGCGACGCTCAAGCTGCCGATCAACCTCAACGTCGTCGTACCGGCCGTCGAAAACCTGCCGGGCAGCAAGGCAACCGTTCCCGGTGACATCGTCAAGAGCATGGCCGGCAAGACCGTCGAGATATTGAATACCGACGCCGAAGGCAGGCTGATCCTGTGCGATGCGCTGACCTATGCGAGCCGATTCAAGCCGGCGAAGATCATCGACGTCGCCACACTGACGGGTGCCTGCGTCATTGCTCTCGGCAATCATCACACGGGCGTCATGAGCAACAATGAGGCGCTCGCGGACGAGATCGTCGCCGCGGGGCGTGCCGCGGATGACCGCGGCTGGCCGCTGCCGCTCACGGAGGACTACGCCGACCAGCTGAAGAGCAATTTCGCCGATTTCGCCAATATTGGCGGTCGCGAAGGCGGGGCCATAACGGCAGGCTGCTTCCTCGCAAAGTTCGCGGAAGACATGAACTGGGCACACCTCGACATTGCCGGAACGGCCTGGAAATCAGGAGCGCAAAAAGGCGCCACCGGCCGTCCCGTGCCGATGTTGACACAGCTCCTGCTCGATCACGCGGGCGCCCTGCCCCGGCGCTGATGGCGCGGGTCGACTTCTACCTGCTGTCGCAGCAGGGGACCGAGGCCCGACTTGTCTTCGCCTGTCGGCTCGCCGAGAAAGCGTACCGGCTTGCCCACAGCGTGCACATTGCGGCGGCTGACGCGGCGACAGCCGAACGGCTTGACGAACTGTTGTGGACCTTCCGCGACGGCAGCTTCGTCCCGCACGAGCGCGTCGAGGGCGCAGAGAATCGCGCCGAGTCGCCGGTCACGATCAGTGCTGACAAAACGGCGGGCAGCGGGCAGGACCTGCTCATCAACCTGTGCGACGAGGTGCCGGAGACGGCCGATGCTTTCCCGCGCATCGCCGAGCTTGTAACCTCCGACGATGACACCCGCGTCGCCGGACGGCGGCGTTTCGCGACCTACCGCGAGCAGGGACACGAACTCGAGACACATAAGGTCTGAGCCAGCGGGCTCGGATGACGGCATGGACAAGACCTACCAACCGCAAGACATCGAGCAGCGCATCTACGAGCGCTGGGAAACCGACGGCTGTTTCGCCCCGCAAGGTGACGGCGAACGCTACTGCATCATGATTCCGCCGCCGAACGTGACCGGCACGCTGCACATGGGCCACGCCTTCCAGGACACGATCATGGATGCGCTGACCCGCTATCACCGCATGCGCGGTGGCCGGGTACTGTGGCAGCCGGGGATGGATCACGCCGGCATTGCGACGCAAATGGTGGTCGAACGCATCCTCAACGGCGAAGGACAGTCCAAACACGACCTCGGGCGCGAGGCTTTCGTCGAGCGTGTCTGGCAGTGGAAAGACGAATCCGGCGGCCAGATCGCCCGGCAGCTTCGGCGGATGGGCGCCTCGGTCGACTGGTCGCGCGACCGCTTCACGATGGACGAGGGACTCTCTGCGGCGGTACGGGAAGTGTTCGTCAAGCTCTACGACGACGGTCTGATCTACCGCGGCAAGCGTCTCGTCAACTGGGACCCGGTCCTGCACACGGCGCTATCGGACCTCGAGGTACTGTCCGAAGACGAGGACGGCAGCCTCTGGCATTTCCGCTATCCGCTGGCCTCGGGCGACGGCCACCTCGTGGTGGCAACGACCCGTCCGGAGACCATGCTCGGCGATACGGCCGTCGCCGTACATCCGGAGGACGAGCGCTACCGTCACCTCGTCGGCGAGGAAGTGGCGCTGCCCATTACAGGCCGGCGCATACCCGTCATTGCGGACGACTACGTCGACCCCGAGTTCGGCACCGGCTGCGTCAAGATTACGCCCGCCCACGACTTCAATGACTACGAGATCGGCAAGCGCCACGATCTGCCGAAGATCAACGTGCTGACCGATGACGCGGCAATGAACGATGAATGTCCCGAAGACTATCGCGGACTCGATCGCTTCGAGGCTCGCAAGAAGATCGTTGCCGAATTCGAGCGCCTCGGGCTGCTCGACAAGATCGAAGCCTACACCGTCAAGATCCCGCGAGGTGACCGCTCCGGTGCCGTCGTCGAGCCCTACCTGACTGACCAGTGGTACGTGGACATTGCACCGCTCGCGAAGCCGGCCATCGAGGCTGTCGAAAGCGGCAGGATTCGTTTCGTGCCGGAGAACTGGTCGAAGACCTACTTCGAATGGATGCACAACATTCAGGACTGGTGCATCAGCCGGCAGCTATGGTGGGGGCACCGAATCCCGGCGTGGTACGACGACGACGGCAACATCTACGTTGCTCGCGACGAAGATGAAGCGCGCAGCAAGTACGGACTAGCGGCCGACCTGACCTTGCGCCAGGACGACGATGTACTCGACACCTGGTTTTCATCGGGACTCTGGCCGTTCAGCACGCTCGGCTGGCCTGCAGAAACCGACGCCCTCGAGGACTTCTACCCGGGCAGCGTGCTCGTCACGGGCTTCGACATCATCTTCTTCTGGGTAGCCCGTATGATCATGCTCGGTCTTCGCTTCATGGGCGACGTGCCGTTCCGAGAGGTCTACATACACGGGTTGGTCCGGGACCCGGATGGCCAGAAGATGTCGAAATCGAAGGGCAATGTGCTCGATCCGCTTGACCTCATCGACGGCGTGGACCTCGATACCCTGCTTCAGAAGCGCACCTCGGGGCTCATGCAGGACCACTTGAAACCGCGCATCGAAAAGGCGACCCGCAAACAGTTCCCGGACGGAATCGACGCATACGGCGCCGACGCGCTGCGCTTTACCTTCGCAGCGCTCGCGACAACGGGCCGTGACATCAGTTTCGATCTTGGCCGCATCGAAGGCTACAAGAACTTCTGCAACAAGCTCTGGAACGCCGCGCGCTACGTACTCATGAATACCGAGGCGCTGGACAACGGCGAGGTTCGCCACAGCGCGGCAGACCGCTGGATCCGCGCAAGGCTCGAGCATACGACGCGCGAGGTGCACCGGCATTTCCGGGACTACCGCCTCGATCTCGTCGCCCAGGCTCTCTACGAGTTCACCTGGCACGAGTTCTGTGACTGGTACCTCGAACTCTCGAAGCCCGTGTTGCAGTCGGACACGGCGAGCGCCGAGGAGAAGCGCGGCACCCGACGCACGCTGATCGACACGCTCGAGTCGATCCTGCGCCTGTTGCATCCACTCATGCCGTTTATCACCGAAGAAATCTGGCATCAGGTTGCGCCCGTTGCCGGCGTTGACGGCGACACCATCATGTTGCGGCCCTTCCCGGAGGCACTCGACAGCGACGACGCAGGGGATGCGGAAGCCGATATTGAATGGGTGCGCGAAGTGATACTCGGCGTCCGGCAAATCCGGGGCGAAATGGACATATCGCCCGGCAAGGCGCTGCCCGTGCTGCTCGCCGGGGCCAGCGACACAGATCAGCGCCGGGCGAAGGCACACCGGCCGCTGCTCGAACGGGTTGGTCGTATCGAATCGATCACGCTGCTCGAGGACGGCAAGGAACCGCCGGCGTCGGCGACGGCACTGGTTGGCGACCTCAAGCTGCTCGTGCCCATGCAGGGACTCATCGACGTCGACGCGGAGCGCAGCCGGCTCGAGAAGCAGCTGACGAAACTCGAGGCCGAACGCGGCAAGGCCGCCGGGAAGCTCGGCAACGAAAAGTTTGTGAACAACGCACCGCCGGCCGTGGTCACACAGGAACGTGAGCGGCTGGAAGACTTCGAGCGCAAGCTCGCGCAGCTCGCGCTGCAGCTCGAGAAACTCGACATGCTCGACCGAGAGCATGCATAACTGAGTACTGGATCACAGTCTCGCGCGGCATGGGTGCATTCGGCCCGCCGTTTCGCGACGATTGGGGCCCTCATCTCATTGCCCAGGGCAGGTTCATGCAACGTACGGTTCATGCGGCATCCAGCGACGCCGCTCGCGACGCACTGGATGCTGCCGAGAAGCAGCTCAACGAGATCATTCTCGGCAAGGCCGTCGAGATCAAGCTGGCGCTGTCCTGCCTCCTCGCTCGCGGCCACCTGCTGATCGAGGACCTGCCCGGCCTCGGCAAGACCACGCTCGCACAGTCTCTCGCACGCGTACTGGGACTTGGCTTCAATCGCATCCAGTTTACGAGCGACCTGCTGCCGGCCGATATCGTCGGCGTGTCGGTATTTCGCCAGCAAACCGGCGACTGGGAGTTCCAGCCCGGGCCGATCTTCGCAGAGCTTATCCTCGCCGACGAAGTAAACCGGGCTACGCCGAAGGCGCAGAGTGCGCTGCTCGAGGCAATGGAGGAACAACAGGTGTCGGTCGACGGATCGACTCGACCGCTGCCGAAGCCCTTCTTCGTCGTGGCCACGCAGAATCCGGCCGATCAGATCGGCACGTTTCCGCTGCCCGAATCGCAGCTCGACCGTTTCCTGATGCGCATCGAGATGGGCTACCCGAACGAGGCCAGCGAGCGCGAGCTGATCACGGGCAGCGATCGCCGGGCCATGCTTAACGCAACCGATGCAGTGGCAGACCCGGGCACGCTGCTCGCGCTGCAGGCGGCCGTCGCCGACGTCCGCATGAGCGAGCCGCTGGTCGACTACATCCAGGCGCTCGTGCGCTACACGCGCGAGTCGCCGGACCTCGAGATCGGGCTGTCCCCGCGCGGTGCGCAGGCGCTGGCGCAGGCTGCGCGCGCGCACGCTTTCGTCGAACAGCACTCCGGGGTCTTCCCGGACGACGTACAGGCCGTGTTCACGGCCGTGTCGGCGCATCGGCTCAAGCCCGCCGCCAATTCGAGCTTCCACAACGCGCGCGAGATCGCCGGCTACATACTCGACGCGGTCGCCATACCCTAGGCAGAGGAGCGACCCCGGCATGCCATTCTCTGCGGCGCTGAACGGCCTGTTGCCCGGCATCCAGAGGGCCGCCGGAAGCCGAATACTGCGCTGGGCGCGCAAGCGCCAGGGCGTCGACGCAACGCTTACCCGCCTGGAACCGCGTCGCGTCTACATCCTGCCGACCGGTGTCGGCCTGGTGTTCGGCATCATGGCGTTCGCGATGTTGCTCGGCGCGATGAACTACAACAACAACCTGTCGTTTGCGCTGACCTTCTTCCTTGCCGGCGTGGGCCTCGTCAGCATGCACAGCTGCCAACGCAATCTCGTTGGCCTCGAACTCGTGTTCGCGGGCGTCGACCCTGTCTTCGCCGGCGACACGGCGAGCTTTCGCGTTGCCCTCAACAATCATGCGCGCAGCGCGCGCTTCCAGATCCGGCTCAGCACCGAGAGCGGTGAAACGGAGGCCGTCGACCTCGAACCCGGCGGCAGCGCGGTGCTCAACCTGCAGGTCGCCTCGGTCGAGCGCGGCTACGTCACCCTGCCGCGCTTCGGCGTCCGTACGCGTTATCCCTTCGAACTCTTCCGCTCGTGGGCGTGGCTGCACATGGACCTCGAGGGCATTGTCTATCCGGCCCCGTCACAATCTCCGCCAGAGCCGCCGCATTCGGTCGCGGCGCTCGGCCATCGCCAGCACGACGCCCGTGGCGAAGAGGATTTCGCAGGCTTACGCAAGTTCAGCCGCGGCGACTCACCGCGCAACGTGGCCTGGAAAGCCTATGCTCGCTCCGGGCAGCTCCTGACCAAGCAGTTCGCTGGCGCCGATACGAGCAGCCAGTGGTTCGAGTTCGACGCGCTCGCGGGCTACGACACCGAGGAACGGCTGTCGATACTGACCCGCTGGATCGTCGACGCGGATCGCCGCGGCGAGGATTACGGGCTGCGACTGCCGGGGCAGGCGTATCCGCCGGCCCACGGCAGCGCGCAACGCCGGGAGTGCCTCGAGGCGCTGGCACTGTTCGGGCAGAGTGACGACCGTGGCTAAAACGCGCGGTACCGACGGTTCGCTCCTGTCGAGCCTGCCATGGACGCTCGTTGCGTTGGGGGTTGCAGCGGTGCCCCACCTGCCGTACCTGCCGCCGTGGGTATCGGCGGTTGCTATTGGCTGCGCGGCGTGGCGCTTCCTGATCGAGAAGCGCCGGAGCCTCCTGCCACCGACGCTCGCGCGCGGCGTCTTTGCGATCGCCTGCTTCCTCGGCATCCTCTTCACGTTCGAAACCATCAGCGGCGTCGGACCCGGCACCGCCCTGCTTGCGGTCATGGCGGCGCTCAAACTGCTCGAGACGCGAGAGCGCCGCGACCAGTTCGTGCTGTTGTTTATCGCCATCTTCCTTGTCATGGCATCGATGCTGCGCGAGCAGTACCTCTGGTCGCTGCCGTACATGCTCGTGAGCCTGGTCGTCACGCTTTCCGCGTGGCTCAGGATGTCGGCACCGGCAACGCAGCCACCGCGCGCGAGCGTTCTCGCGGCTGCGCGTTTCCTCGCGTACGCGGCTCCGTTCGCCGTTGCGCTGTGGATTTTCTTCCCGCGCATTGCCTCGCCGTTCTGGGCGGTGCCGATCGATACGAGCTCGGGCATGACCGGATTGTCGGACACGATGAGTCCGGGCGACATCACCTCGCTGTCGCAGTCGGACGCCGTGGCCTTCCGCGTACGCTTCGATGAAATCACGCCGCTGCCCCGTGATCGCTACTGGCGCGCGCTCGTCCTCGATCGCTTCAACGGCCGCAGCTGGTCAGGGCGCACCGAACCGATGCCGGATTTTCGTTACCGTGAGCGCGTTGAGTACTTCGGCGACGCGATCGACTACCAGGTCATTCTCGAGCCGATGCGCACGCAGTGGCTCATGTCACTCGACGTTGCCGAATCCTGGCAGCTCAAGGGCGCCTCGATGAGCCGCTGGTCACAGGCGCTCGCCTTCAACCGGCCGATCGACCAGCGGCTTGCCTACAACGTGCGTTCCTATCCGGATTACCGGATCGAACGCGAAACCGGACCGTACCGCGCTTCCTGGTATCTCGAAATGCCCGATGATCGCAACCCGCGCGCGGTGGCGTTCGCCCGCGAGCTGCGGGCCGCGGTCGATTCAGACGAGGCGTACATCGACGCCGTACTCGGCCGCTTCAACCAGGAAGACTTCTACTACACGCTGGAGCCACCAGCCCTTGGCGCAAACCCGGTCGACAGTTTCCTGTTCGACACCCGGCAAGGCTTCTGCGAACACTATGCGTCGGCGTTTGCGGTGCTGATGCGTGCGGCGGGTATTCCGGCGCGGATTGTCGTGGGCTACCAGGGTGGCGAGACCAATCCGCTCGGCGACTACATGATCGTGCGCCAGGCCGACGCGCACGCCTGGACCGAGGTGTGGCTCGACGGCGTTGGCTGGCGTCGCTTCGACCCAACGGCTGCCGTGGCGCCGGAACGTATCGAAGACGGCCGCTCGGCGTCGATATTTGCCGGCGCCGGCGAGGCGTGGGGACTCTCGGCGCCATCGCGCATCGCATACCAGCTCGGGCTTACCTTGGATGCCTTGAACGCCCGCTGGAACGAGTTTGTGCTGGGCTACGGCGCAGAAAACCAGGAACGATTTATGCGCTGGCTCGGCATTGGCAACCCGGACTGGCGGAACCTGCTCCTGCTGGTTGTCGGTCTGGTCGTCACGCTGACCGCCGTGATTCACCTGCTCCTGATCGCCCGCTTCCGTCCGCCGCGGCGCGACGAGGCGAGGCGGCTCTATGCGCGCTTCGTCAGGAAGACCCGGCTTGAGAGTACGCGCGGTGAAACGCCCCTGGAGTTCCTCGAACGCCTCGGCAGTCCGGCGGAGGCAAGGAGCATCACCGCGCTGTACCTCGACAGTCGTTACGGCGGCGGTGGCGAGGAAGCCCTCGCGGCGCTCAAGGCGGCGGTGCGTCGCTACCGGCACCGGCCGGCGTAAGCCGCACGACCGTCAGAAGCAGGCCGCCACCGATAAACAGCGGCATCAGCGCGAGCAGCACCCACTGGGGCTCGTCAGAGAACAGCGCAACGACGCCAACCATGGACGTGCCGGTGACGTGCGCGAATTTCGTCAGCGTGTTGTAGAAGCCGAAAAACTCGCCGGGTTGCTCCGGCGGGATCAGCGACGCGTATAGCGATCGCGACAGGCTTTGTACCCCACCCTGAACGCAGCCAATGACAATTGCCATAGCGTAGAAATGCCAGACCTCGCTCATGAAGACCGCCAGCGCCGCCATGACGATATAGACGACGATCGCTACGTAGATGCCCGGCCGCGGGCCAACTCGATGCCCGAACATGCCGAACAGGATTGTCGCCGGGAAGCCGGCGAAGTTGGTGACGAGAAACGCCGTTACGAGGTCCTGCTGCGGGAAACCGAGGCGCTGGCCGTAGTTGACGCCCATCGTGATGACCGTAAACACGCCGCCAATGTAGAGCCAGTAGGCGATGAGGAAAGTCACAACGTTGCGGTACTGGCCGATTCGCGCGAGCGTCGACCGGAGTTCGCGGTAGGCGGCACGCACGACACCGCGCTGTACGCGTGTCGCGCCGGGACGCTCATGTACGAAAAACAATAGCGGCAGCGCGAACAGCGCCCACCAGGCTCCGACCGATACAAACGCCGTCTTGATAACCTCGGTTGCTGACGCGAAGCCCCACGCGGCCGGATTCGTAAGCCAGACGACGTGCAGAGCCAACAGCACGGCGCCGCCGAAATAGCCGACGGCGAAGCCGAGCGATGAGACGTAGCTGTAGTTGGCCGGCTCGGTGACGTCGATGATCAGTGAATCGTAGAAGATCACCGAGCCGTAGTAGCCGAGCGACGCCAGGAGGAAAAACGCGCAGGCAAATAGCCACTGACCTTCGCCAACCGTGCCCAGCAAGGCGGTGGACACGGAACCGAGCAGCGCCAGGGCAAACAGGAAGCGCTTGCGCAAGCCGCCGGCGTCGGCAATCGCGCCGAATATCGGCGACAAGAGGCAGATGACCCCGCTCGCAATGGCGTTGGTCCACGCAAGACGCGACGTCACTGCCGATCCCGGATCGCCGGCGCTCCAGTAGGCACCCAGGAACAAGGGAAAAAGTACGGCAAGCACCGACAATGCGAATGCCGAATTCGCCCAGTCGTAGAAGGCCCAGGCGAGCACCCGGCGTGTCAGTATGGCCCTGTGTTGCAAAACCCCTCCGGTAGTGCCGGTCAGATTTCGCGCGTGCTCCGGAAGCGTATGTCCGGCCAGCGCTCTTCGGTCAACGAGAGATTGACTCGCGTGGGTGCAACATACACGAGCGCATCGCCATGATCGATCGCAAGGTTGTCATGGGCCTTGCGCCGGAAGTCGTCGAGCATGCGTTCGTCGTCGCAGTCGACCCAGCGCGCCGTGGCGACGTTGACCGCCTCGAACTGGCACTCCACGCGGTACTCGTCCTTGAGCCGATGGGCAACGACGTCAAACTGCAGCGGCCCGACCGCACCGAGGATCAGGTCATTGTTCCGCATTGGCTTGAAGAGCTGCGTCGCTCCCTCTTCGCACAACTGTGCGAGGCCTTTCTGGAGGGCCTTGAGCTTGAGTGGATCCTTGAGCACCGCGCGACGGAAGATCTCGGGCGCGAAGCTCGGTATGCCCGTAAACGAAAGCTCCTCGCCCTCGCTGAAGCTGTCGCCAATGTTGATCGTCCCGTGATTGTGAATACCGATGATGTCCCCGGCGTACGCGGTTTCGGCGTGCTGTCGGTCTGAGGCCATGAAGGTGATTGCTTCGGGAATCTTCATGTCCTTGCCAGAGCGCACGTGACGGACCTTGATGCCCTTGCGGTACTCACCGGAACAGATGCGCATGAAAGCGATCCGGTCGCGATGGCCCGGATCCATGTTGGCCTGGATCTTGAACACGAAGCCGGACAGCGGCGTTTCATCGGGCTCGACCTGGCGACTGTCGCTGGCACGCGGCAGCGGTTCTGGCGCATGGCCGACGAACTCGTCGAGCAGCTCCTTGACGCCGAAGTTGGAGATCGCCGAACCGAAGAAGACGGGCGTCTGCTTCGCCGCAAGATACGCCGCGACGTCGAAGGCCGGACAGGCACCCTTGACGAGCTCGATCTCCTCGAGAAACTCGGCATGGCGATCGCCGAGCGCCTCGCGCGCCTCGTCCGATTCGAGGCCGTCGATGACCGCACGCTCCGCCGCTTTCTCCCGTCCTGCGCTCTGGTACAGGTAGATCTGGTCCTTAAGCAGGTGATAAACCCCGATCAGCGACCGGCCCATACCGATCGGCCAGGTGACCGGCGCACACTGGATGCCGAGCACCGACTCGATCTCGTCGAGCAACTCGATCGGCTCGCGTCCTTCACGATCCAGCTTGTTGATGAAGGTCATGATGGCCGTGTCGCGCAGCCGGCACACCTCCATGAGCTTGATCGTGCGCTGTTCGACGCCCTTCGCACAATCGATCACCATGAGCGCCGAGTCGACGGCCGTCAGCGTGCGGTACGTGTCCTCGGAGAAATCCTCGTGACCCGGGGTATCGAGCAGGTTGACGACGCAGTCGCGATACGGGAACTGCATGACCGAGGACGTGACGGAGATGCCGCGCTGCTGCTCGAGCGCCATCCAGTCGGACGTCGCGTGACGGCTCGCCTTGCGCCCCTTGACGGTGCCGGCAAGCTGAATCGCGCCGCCGTAGAGCAGGAGCTTTTCGGTAAGCGTGGTCTTGCCAGCGTCGGGATGCGAAATGATCGCAAAGGTCCGGCGGCGGGCGACTTGTTCGGGGATCGTTGCCATGTTCAGAGCGTGATCGGGAGAGGCGGCGCAGTCTAGCGACTGGCGCCGCGGATGCAAGAGAGCTTCACGAGTCTGGCTCAGTAGCCGCCGAGGAGTTTCTTCGCCAGCACGGCGGCGTCCTCCCGGCCGTCGCTGGCCTGGTAGTACGCCGGACGGCTCGCGATCTGGTGAAAGCCTTTCTTGCGGTACAGCCTGAGCGCGGTCTCGTTCGACGGCCTGACCTCGAGGAACACTTCGGCTACGTCCGCACGCCGGGCAAGACCGAGCAACGCGTCGAGCAGCAGTTCGCCGAAGCCCTGCGCACGCTGCAGAGGATCCACACACAGGTTCAGGATATGCGCCTCCCCTGCGGCAATCGACAGGATTCCGTAGCCGATCGTGCGTTGGTCAAGCTCGAGGACGAGACAGTTGTAGCCGGCAAGCAGGCAGTCGCGAAAGACGCCGTGGCTCCACGGGAAGTCGTAGCTGCGCCGCTCGATATCCGACACCTCTGCGAGATCGTCGTGTGTCATCCGGCGCACCTCGGCCGGCCGTTCCTCGAGTCGCCGGATCATGCGGCACCAGCAAGCCGGCGCGCGAGCTTCAGGTCGTCCCAGGCACGCGCTTTCTGCGATGGGCTCCGCAACAGATAGGCGGGATGGTAGGTCACGACGAGCGGGATGCCCTGGTAGGCATGTTCACGACCGCGCAAACGACCGAGCGGCGCGTCCGACCCGAGCAGCGCCTGCGCAGCAATGCGACCCACCGCTACGATTAGCCGCGGCGCCACGTGCTGAATCTGGCGGTCCAGGTAGCCACGACAGGCCGCGGTTTCGTCCGCGGATGGATCGCGATTGTTGGGCGGCCGGCATTTGAGGATATTCGCGATGAATACCCTGTCGCGCGACGTGCCTATAGCACGCAGCATCTCGTCGAGCAGCTTTCCGGCGCGGCCAACGAAAGGTTCTCCGCGTCGGTCTTCTTCCGCACCGGGCGCCTCGCCTATGAACATCCAGTCAGCGGCTTCATTGCCAACGCCGAAGACGGTTTGCGTACGCGAAGTGTGCAGGCTGCACCGGGTACACGCCGCAACGGTCGCCTTGAGCGCCGCAAAATCGCCGTCCAGGGGAGCCTCCGCGGGCTCGTCGACGGCGACCGCTTCGGCAGTGCCTTTGGGCACGTAGAGGTCGATGCCGATGGCATCGAGGTAGGCGCGCCGCTGTTGTTCGCTCGAAATGGGCAAGGAGGTAGTCAAAGGAATGCTGGCCGGCCCGATAGTGTGCCACGGGCACCGCGGCAATTGCAGGCTACGGCGGCGCGAGTCGGGCGATCAGGTCGCGGCCCGCAACGAGCTCGTTGCCAATCTCCACGTCGATCTTGGCGTCCGCCGGAAGGTGCACGACAGCGAGCCGCGCGAGTCGCAGATACGCACAGCGCTGGCCCTGCCCGAGGCGTTCGCCGTAGCGCACGATCGCACGCGGCGGCAGGCCGAGTCGATAGCCGTCGAAGCCCAGAATGATGTCGTCGCCCTCATCGGTCTGAATCCACAGCGCATTCGTCGCCTGGTCCAGCTTGCGTTCCCGGACTGCACTCGACAGGTCGCGAATCCAGCCCTCTACCGGGCTGCGTGCCGTGTAGGTCCCGAGGGCGTCGACCGCTATCGCGACGCGCCACGCCCCGCCCTCGATGAGACCGCCCGACTCCGACGAGATGTCGACAACGGTCCCGTCGACCGGGCTGACGACCCCGAGCGCCGATGACGGGATTGCCCGCAGCGGATCGCGAAACACGAGGTAGAGGACGAGCAGCGCCGCTGACGGCAGCGGCAACCAGATCGGCGGGAGGTAACGCCAGGTCAGCCAGATCAGGACGGCCGCGAGGACCAGGAGTGGAATCCCCTCCTGCGCAACAAACGGATTGCGTCGTCCCTGCACTTAGAACCTGCTCCAATAGCCTTCCACCCGAAGATCGCCCGCAGGCCTGATCCGAGTCAACTGCTTTTCGATCAGAGACCACGAAAAACCGCTAGAATGCCCGGCCGTTGTTTCTACAGATGTTCACCAGACCATGCGCTACTCCCAGTTCCCGCTGACGACCCTCAAGGAGGTGCCCGCCGAGGCCGAGATCGTCAGTCACCAGCTCATGCTTCGTGCCGGCCTGATCCGGCGACTCGCATCCGGCCTGTTCACCTGGATGCCGCTCGGGCTCAGGGTGTTGCGCAAGGTCGAGGCAATCGTCCGCGAGGAGATGGATCGAGCCGGAGCGCTCGAGCTCTTGATGCCGGCCGTGCAGCCAGCGGAACTCTGGCAGGAGACCGGTCGCTGGGACCAGTACGGACCGCTGCTCCTCCGTATGTCCGATCGCCACGAGCGTGAGTTCTGCTTCGGGCCAACGCACGAAGAAGTGATCACCGATGTCGCCAGGCGCGAACTCCGGAGCTACAAGCAGCTCCCCGTCAACTACTACCAGATCCAGACGAAATTCCGCGACGAGATTCGGCCGCGCTTCGGTGTGATGCGCTCCCGCGAGTTCATCATGAAAGACGCCTACTCCTTCGATCTCGACAGCGAGGGTCTCGAGGCGTCATACCAGAAGATGCATGCAGCGTACTCCGCCATCTTCACCCGCCTCGGACTTTCCTTCCGCATTGTCGATGCGGACAGCGGCGAAATCGGCGGCAGCCGCTCGCAGGAGTTTCACGTACTGGCCGACTCCGGCGAAGACGCCATTGCCTACTGCGACGCCGACGGCTACGCCTCGAACGTCGAAACCGCCGCCACGTCGCGACCGGACGGGCAGCGGCCTGCCGCCAGCGAGGCTATGGAGGTTGTGGCAACACCCGGCGTGCGAAGCATCGAGGCGCTCACGGAACACCTGTCGGTCAAGCCCGAACAAACGCTCAAGACGCTGATCGTCGACGGCGTCGTTGACGGTAAGGCAGGGCCGGTTGCGCTCGTCCTGCGCGGCGACCATGAACTCAACGCGGTCAAGGCGCAGCGGCTGGACTGTGTGACCTCACCACTCACGATGGCAGCAGCCGACACGGTCCGCGAGGTCACCGGCGCATCGCCCGGTTTCGCCGGGCCTCACGGTCTCGACATCCCGGTGTTCTACGACCATGCGACTGCGAACGTCGCCGACGCCGTCATCGGCGCGAACGAGGACGACAAGCACATCACCGGATTCAATATCGGCCGCGACGTACCGGAACCCGATACCGTCGACCTGCGCAACGTGGTCGCCGGAGACCCCACGCCCGGTGGCAGCGGTACGCTGTCACTCGCTCGAGGCATCGAGGTTGGTCATATCTTTCAGCTGGGCGACAAGTACAGCGCGTCGATGGGTGCGAAAGTGCTGGATGCGGACGGTAAGGAGCGGCTCATGGCGATGGGCTGCTATGGCATCGGCATTACGCGCATTGTCGGCGCAGCCATCGAGCAGAACCATGATGCCAACGGCATCATCTGGCCGGAGGCCCTCGCGCCGTTTGACGCCGTCATCGTCCCGATCGGCATGGACAAGTCCGACACTGTGCGCGAGGCAGCCGAAGCGCTGTACGCGGACCTCGTTGAACGCGGCATCGATGTGCTGCTCGACGATCGTCCGCAGCGACCGGGCGTCAAGTTCGCGGATGCCGAGTTGATCGGCATACCGCACCGCCTCGTCGTCAGCGAGCGCAACCTGAAAGCCGGCGAACTCGAGTATCGGCACCGGCGAGACGACGAGTCACGCTCGATGAAACGTGACGAGGCTCTCGACCTGCTGTCGCCCGCCTAGGTAAGCTCCCGGGTCGGGGGTGCCTGACTATGAACCCGCAACGACGCTACCTCGCCGCCGCACTGCTGGCAGCGCCCGCGCTGCCTTCGCTGCTCTTGGCCGCTGCCGAAGAGCCGGACCCCGAGCTTCGTCGAGTCCTGCGCGAAGCGGCCAACGCCAGTGACAGCTTCGGCGACCGCTTCGATGCCGAAGTGTGGCTGACCGACATGTCGGCGCGGCTGGAGCGCCAGGTAGCCGATCCGGAGGAGCGCATCGAGATCCTGACCCGAGTGCACTACGAAGCGCAGCGGGCCGAGCTCGAACCCGAACTCGTGCTTGCCGTCATCGAGGTCGAAAGCAACTTCGATCGCTATGCCGTCTCCGTTGCGGGCGCGCTCGGGCTCATGCAGGTCATGCCGTTCTGGCGCAACGAGATCGGTCGGCCCGGCGACAACCTCCTGCACATCGATACGAACCTGCGCTATGGCTGCACGATCCTGCGCTTCTATCTCGACAAGGAAAAAGGCGACCTGCGCCGTGCGCTGGGGCGTTACAACGGCAGTCTCGGCAAGCGCAAGTACCCGAACAAGGTCATCGATAAACTGACCCGCAAGTGGTTCAAGGGCTAGCCGGCCACCTTCAGCCGGTAATGAAACCCTCGCAGTGTTCTATCGCGGCGTCGCGCCGCTCGACCGCATCGACCCGCGCGCCCGGTGGTCCCTCGTGGAGCCAGCGCTCCAGCGCGTCGAGCGTCGACGGGTAGCCGACAGCGTAGACCTCGACACTGCCGTCATCGAGGTTGATGGCATACCCATCGATGCCGCGTTCAAGCGCCTCGCGACGTGTGCTGTCGCGAAACCACACGCCCTGCACCTTGCCTGTCACCGAATACAGGCGCGCAACGCGCAACTCGACGACGTTGCTCACGGGGACGAGGCGGGGGTGTGCTTAACGGTAGGGGAGCGGCGACTGCGGCTCGGACATCTTGAGCGAGCGAATCGCCCGGGCCTTGGCTTCGATAGCATCCGAGCGCGCCTGTGAGTAGTCGCGTTCGGTCAGCTTGCGTTCTGCCGACTCGAGAAAGGTCTCGGCGCTGTGCAGTTCGTCGGCCGCCGCATCCGCCGGTCCGGCTTCACGCGCGACCGCAATCGCCTGCCGGGCGTCGCTCATCTCCTGTACGGGCGGCGCCGTTTCGCAGGCGACGACGATGACGAGAGTAGCGATGAGCGAGAGGGCGATGGACGCCCGTTTCGTAGCGAAGCTCATGAAAAGTCGGCAATTTCCTTACACAGCTAACTGGATAAAGTATCAACTGACATCAGTTGCCGTCAAGAACCGTAGACAGGCGTTTTCCGGCCGCGGTGCTGTTGGTAGAGTCGCCGCATGACGCTAACGATCTACCACAACCCGAGGTGCTCCAAGTCACGGAAAACGCTGGAGTTAATCGAACAGTCGGGGCATGAGCCCGAGGTCATCCGCTATCTCGACGCGCCGCCGACGCCGGAGCGTATACGGGCGCTGGCGAGGCTCCTCGACATGCCCGTCAGCGCGCTGCTTCGCCGCGGCGAGGCCGAATTCAGGGAGGCAGGCGACCTGCCTGATCTCGCCGACGACACCGCACTGGCCAACTGGCTGGCCCGGCATCCACGGGTCATCGAACGTCCCATTGTTGTCGACGACGCCGGCGCTCGTGCCGTAATCGGGCGACCTCCCGAGAACGTACTCTCGCTGATCAAAGCCGGGGCCGGTGACGCATGAGCGCCGATATCCTCGTGCTATTTTATTCGCAGCACGGCAGCACCGAGGCGCTCGCCCGACAGGTCGCTGCGGGAATCGACCGGACGCCCGGCGCCAGCGCGCGGCTGCGCACGGTGCCCACCGTGTCAGCCGACCACGAAGCCAGCATTCCAGCCGTTCCCGAGTCCGGACCGCCGTACGCGACGCTCGAGGATCTGCGTGACTGTGCCGGCCTCGTGATGGGCTCGCCTACGCATTTCGGCAATATGGCGGCGTCGATGAAGCATTTCTGGGACGGCACCACCGAGCTGTGGTTTGCCGGCGCGCTGGAGGGCAAGCCCGCGGGCGTGTTCACCTCGACCGCGTCGCTGCACGGTGGCCAGGAGACGACGCTGATGACAATGGCGATCCCGCTGTTGCATCACGGCATGCTGATTGTGGGTCTGCCCTATTCACTCGCGGAGGTCGCAACGACGCGGACGGGCGGTACGCCCTATGGCGCTTCGCACGTCAGCTTCAACCGCGATGACGACGCGCTCAGCAAGGAAGAAGAGACACTCGCCGTCGCGCTCGGAGCACGCGTCGCCGGCGTTGCGCTGAAACTCGCCTGAGGCGAGCGGCAATCGAGACGCCTCAGGTATCCCGCGCGTCGATGACGCTGCGCACGAACGGTACGGTCAGTCGACGCTGCTGCGACAGCGCCTCGGTATCGAGCGTATCCAGCAACTCATAGAGACTGTGCATATCCCGGGCGCTGCGCCGCAGCAGGTATTGCACCGTATCCGTTGGCAAATCGAGCCCGCGGTGGCGGGCACGCAGGCGTAGCGCTTTTGCGCGCGCTGCATCATCGAGCGGCCTCATCCGGAATACCGGCAGGCGCTTGAGTCGACTCACGAGATCGGCAAGCACGAACGCCGCATCGAGGGGCGGCACGGTCGATGCAACGACGAGCCGACCGCGGCGCTCATCGATCGCGTTGTAGAGATTGAACAGGGCACGCTCCCACGCCTCGTCTCCCGCAACGCGATCGATGTCGTCGATACAGAGCACGGCGAACTGCTCGAGCCCCTCGAGTACACCCGGTCCGTAGGACAGGACTTCGCCGGCTGCAACGTACATGGCGGCCCGGCCGCATTGCTCGCAGACAGCCTGCAGCAGATGCGACTTGCCTGTCGACGCGGCGCCCCACACCCAGGCGCCGTCGCGTGCATTTCCGTCGGCGAGTGCGCGCAAGGCGTCCACGAGGACCTCATTGCCATCCGGCAGGAAGCTTGCGAACACCGCGTGATCCGCAAGCTTGAGTGGCAGCGGGAGTTGGCTCACCGCGCGCCGGTGTCGCCGAACTTGTCGGCGCCGAGTCGCTCGGCAACCTCCGGGTGCTCACGCAGGTAGCGATCGTAGGCAAAACGCGTCAGCACGGAGAGCACCGCCGCCGCGGGCAGCGCGAGCAGGATGCCGAAGAAGCCAAACAGCTGACCCCCGGCCGCCACCGCGAAGATGACGAGAACAGGGTGCAGGCCGATCCGATCACCCACCAGCTTCGGCGTCAGCACGGTCCCTTCGACGAGTTGCGCCGCCACAAACGTAATAACGACACCGACCATGGGCCAGAGCGGGTCCGGATCGAGCATGACGGTCAGGGAGGCCAGAGCAATGCCGAAGATCAGCCCGAGGTACGGCACGAAGCTCACGAACCCCGACACGACACCAATGGCGAGCGCGTATTGTACGCCGGAGAGCTTCAGCCCCAGCGAGTACAGCACGGCGAGCCCGAGCATCACGAGTACCTGCCCGCGAAGGAATGCGCCGAGCACCTCATCCGTTTCGCGCGCGAGCGCGAATACGGTCTCCTGCTGGCTGGCCGGCACGAGCGAGCCCAGGTGCGCGACGATGGAATCCCAGTCACGCAGCATGTAGAAGGTGAGGATCGGGATCAGGAACAGGCTGATAACCGCCGTCGCGACTGCGCTGCCGCCTTTCGACAGCGACACGAGCAAGCGACCGCCCCACTCCCCGGCCATTTCACTGTAGCGCTCGAGAAACGCGCCAACACCGATCTCGGTGCCCGGCTCGATGCCGACCAGGTCGACAACCTGCGGGAACCAGACCTCCTCGATCTTGACGAGAATGCTCGGCAGCGCCTTGACGAGTGCCGCCACCTGCGAGTTGACGAGTGGCCCCACCAGCACCACCAGCAGCGTCACGGTGAGGAAGGTGACGAGGAACACGACGACGACGGCAAGACTGCGCGGTACGCGCATGCGCTCCAGCCGGTCCGCAAGCGGATCGCCAAGGTAGGCGAACAGGGCCGACGCAACGAAGGGCGTCAGGATCGGCGCAAGCAGGTACACGAGCCACCCGACAAGGATGATCGCGATCAGCCAGTTGATACGCAGGTTCGTTGCCATCAGCTTTGTTGAGCCTCTTTTGCCCGGCGCGACCAGGATACGACGTAATCGATACCGCTTATCGCCACGGTCACGAAGGTCGCGGCGCCAAGCACAATAATAACCGGCTCCGCGGGCCAGGCCGTCGCCAGCTGGCACAGCACCATGAAGACGTACACGAGCGTGACGACGGTGTTGAATTTGCCAATCGTCGTCGGCTCACCCTCGAGTGGCCCGACGAGGAAGTTATAGGCCGTCGCCCCGCCGAGGATAACAACGTCGCGCGTCACGACGATGGCGGCCAGCCAGATCGGGATTGCGCCGATGACCGCAAGCGTCAGGAACATGCCGGCAACCAGCGCCTTGTCGGCGACCGGGTCGAGCAGTCCGCCGAGGCGGCTGTGCCAGTTGAAGCGTCGCGCCAGGAAACCGTCGAGTCCGTCAGACAGCCCTGCAACGACAAACAGCGTCAACGCCAGCGAATGCGACCCTTTCAGGATCAGGAGCAGTATCGGCGGAATCAGCAGAATCCGCATGACCGTAATCGCGTTGGGCAGCCAGGACAGGCTCATCGATGCTTCCCGCACTCAACGCGGTTCGAAAAAGAACTCAAGCGATTCGTCGAAACCCGGCTGCCCCGCCGGGACACCGAAGTCGCCGTCGATACGATCGGCCTCGAGCAGGCCTGCAAAGCGCAGGGCACGCGCAAGGCGGGATGCCCCGCCGCGCACCTCGACGTCATAGGTAATACGGTCACCCTCGACGCGGTCGATCGCGAAGCGCTCGATAATCGGTACGTTCTCGAGCCGCTGCTGCAGGTCTCCGTAGGCTTCGACGGTCTGGATACCCGACACCGACAGCGTAACGGTTCTCAGCGGCGCGTTGCCCTGCACCGCAAACTCGTCGGCGAGCAGTCCCGCGACGAGCGGCACGACCTGCTCGGGCTCACCGCGCCAGTTATGGCGATCGGGACCGAAGTAATAGCGCCAGCGATTGGGTTCGATTGCTTCGGCGTCGACGACGCCGATCAGCACCGAGTCAACGTCGTAGCGCTCGGAGGCCGTCATCACGATCTCGTCGAAGCCGCCACGAATATCCGCATAGCTGACCTGCCCCATGTCCTCGGCATCGAGCAGCGGCAGAAGCAGCGGTACGCCGAGGCGCTCACCGAGGGCAAACAGGCGCTCGCGCAGCAGCCGGTTGCGATCGATCGAACGCTCCTCGTCGTCGTCCCTTAAGGGGTCGTCGACGCCGAGAATCTCGCGCTCGCCCTCGCCCCAGTCGACAGCGAGCCAGACCAGCGTCAGCGGCCGCTCGCTGCCCCAGACGGTTTGCCCGGCCGCTCTGAGCGCGCCCGTCAATGCCTCACCGTCGAAGCTGACCACCAGCGTGTCGTCGGCACCGGGACGGAACTGGGTCACGTAGGAAGAGGGATCGGGAAACAGGCTCTCCACGAGCGCCGTGTCGTCAGCAAGTTCGCTGCCCGACACCCGCAGCAGGACGTCATAGAGCGCCAGCTGGTAGGCCGCGTCGCGGGGGTTGCTCGCCTTCGGATCCAACGGCACCTCGGCGGTATACAGGCCGCTGACCTCGACGGCGGATGCACTCCCGGCCAGCAGGACGAGGACCAGGATGAGCCGGCGCGCACTGGGCGGCCGGAGAACAGGCAGGCGTGGCAAGGGTGCTTTCCTTACGATCAGACGAGTGCGTATTATATCGCCCTCACAGCTTTTGCCACGCATCGATGGCCGAATCCAGACTCACTTACAAGGACGCCGGCGTCGACATCGACGCGGGCAACGCACTCGTCGAGCGCATCAAGCCGCTCGTAAGAGCGACCCGCCGCCCGGAGGTGCTCGCCGGCCTTGGTGGCTTCGGCGGACTGTTCGCGCTGCCCGAGGGCCTCGAAGAACCGGTACTCGTATCCGGTACCGACGGCGTCGGCACGAAGCTCATGCTTGCCCAGGCGCTCGATATCCACGACAGCATCGGCATTGATCTCGTGGCCATGTGCGTCAACGACATCCTCGTGCAGGGCGCCGAACCGCTGTTCTTTCTCGACTATTTCGCCTGCGGCCGCCTGGACGTCGACACCGCCGCCGACGTGGTCGCCGGCATAGCGAACGGCTGCCGGCTGGCCGGCGCCGCACTGATCGGCGGCGAGACCGCGGAAATGCCCGACATGTATAGCGACGGCGAGTACGATCTCGCCGGCTTCACGGTCGGCGTCGTCGACCGGCAGCGACTGATCGACGGTAGCCGCATCCGGGCCGGCGACGCGCTCGTTGCGATCGCATCCAGTGGGCCGCACTCGAACGGGTATTCGCTGATCCGGCGCATTCTCGACAGGGACCCCGAGGCCGAAATCGACGGCGAGCCCGCCATGAGGCGGCTGCTGGCGCCGACGCGTATCTATGCGAAATCCGTTCTCGAGCTCTTGCACTCGGTCGACGTCCGCGGTCTTGCGCACATTACGGGCGGCGGCCTTACCGAGAACATCCCGCGGGTATTGCCTGACGGACTGGATGCCCGGCTTGATGGCCAGAGCTGGTCGCCCGGCCCGGTGTTTGACTGGCTCGCGGAGACCGGCAACGTCGACGCGACCGAGATGCGTCGGACCTTCAACATGGGCGTCGGCATGATCGCCGTCGTCGAGCCGGGCGCCGTAACCGACAGCATTGCACTGCTCGAAGCGGCCGGCGAAAGCGCCTGGCAGATCGGCGAGGTCGTGGCGGGCAACGGCGAGGTTCACGTCGCTTGACCGAAAGCCCGCCGCGTACCGCCATCCTGATATCCGGATCAGGCACCAACCTGCAGGCCTTTATCGACCGGGCCGCGTCCGGTGGTCTCGAGGCGAGCATCGAACTCGTGCTGTCGAACAGAGCGGATGCCTACGGTCTCGAGCGTGCCCGCGCTGCGGGAATCCCGACCGCGGTAATCTCGCACCGGGATTTTGACTCGCGCGAAGCCTTCGACCGGGCCGTTGCCGAACGCCTCGACGAGGCTGGCGTTACGCTGGTCGTCCTTGCCGGCTTCATGCGTATCCTGAGCCCCTGGTTCGTCCAGCGCTATCTCGGGCGATTGCTCAACGTGCACCCGGCCCTGCTGCCGCTCTACCCCGGTCTGGATACTCACAGGCGCGTGCTGGCGGCCGGTGACTCACACCATGGCAGTACCGTGCACTTCGTTACCGAGGAACTCGATGCCGGACCGTGCATTCTGCAGGGACGCCTGCCCGTCGCACCGTCTGGCGACGCGGAGGAACTGATGCAACGGGTGCAGCGTGTCGAGCACCAAATCTACCCGGAGGCGCTCAACTGGGTTGCCACCGGCAAGGCCCGTTTCGCCGACGAGCAGGCATGGATTGACGGCGAGGCCGCCGCGGCCCCCGTGGTTATCGACTTCGACTGAACAAAGCGTCAGGCGCGCGGCAGCGTTACGCCGGTCTGGCCCTGGTACTTGCCGCCGCGGTCGCGATACGACACTTCACAGTCCTCGTCAGATTCGAGGAACAGCATTTGCGCAACGCCCTCGTTGGCGTAGATCTTCGCCGGCAGCGGCGTCGTGTTGGAAAACTCGAGCGTCACGTGCCCTTCCCACTCCGGCTCGAGCGGCGTCACGTTGACGATGATGCCGCAACGCGCGTAAGTCGACTTGCCGAGGCAGATCGTCAACACCTTGCGCGGTATCCGGAAATACTCGACGGTACGCGCCAATGCGAAGGAGTTCGGCGGAATGACGCACACGTCGCTCTTGAGGTCGACGAAGCTTGTCTCGTCGAAGCTCTTCGGGTCGACGACCGCTGAATTGATGTTTGTGAAAATCTTGAATTCGTCCGAGCAGCGCACGTCGTAGCCATAGCTCGACGTGCCGTAGGAAACGATGCGGCGCCCATCGATTTCCCGCACCTGGCCGGGCTCGAAGGGCTCGATCATCCCGTGCCCGGTCGCCATCTGGCGAATCCAGCGATCTGCCTTGATACTCATATCAGCTGTCCTCGACGACGATATTGGGAAACGCGGCGGAGTAATCCTTGCCCTGCCGCGCAAGCGCAGCCGTCGTGCGCCGGGCCGCGCGCCGAAATGCCCGTGCGCCCGCCGAATCCGGCGCCGCGACCACCGTGGGCCGTCCGGCGTCCGTTGTTTCGCGAATGCCCGCGTCGAGCGGCAGCTGCCCGAGCAGCTCGACGCCGAAGTCAGCGGACATCTGCTCGGCACCACCGCTGCCGAAAATGGCGGACTCGTGGCCGCAGCTCGGGCAGCAGTGGGTGCTCATGTTCTCGATAACGCCAAGGACCGGTATCGATACCTTCTGGAACATGGCCAGCCCCTTGCGGGCGTCGATGGCGGCAATGTCCTGTGGCGTCGTCACGATGACGGCACCGGAAACCGGGACCTGTTGCGACAGCGTCAACTGGATGTCGCCGGTGCCGGGCGGCATATCGACAATCAGGTAGTCGAGCGAGTCCCAGCGAGTCTGCAGCAGCATCTGGTTGAGCGCCGAGGTCACCATCGGTCCGCGCCAGACCATTGGCGTATCCGGGTCAATCAGGAAGCCAATCGACATGACGTCGAGTCCGTGTGCCTTGAGCGGCTCCAGCGTCTGTCCGTCCGGGGACAGCGGTCGCTGCCCGACGAGGTCGAGCATGTGCGGCTGGCTCGGGCCATAGATGTCGGCGTCGAGCAGGCCGACTCGCCCGCCGTCGGCCGCAATGGCCAGCGCAAGATTGACGGCCACGGTGGATTTGCCCACCCCGCCCTTGCCGGAGGCGACGGCAATGATGTTGCTGACGCCGGGCAAGGGCTTCAGGTTGCGCTGCACGCCGTGGGCAACCACCCGCGTCGCGATCTCGATGGCCCGGGCGTCCGGAGCGACCGCAGCGACGGCGCTTTCGATGGTCCCTGCGAGATCGCCTACGGGCAGTCCGAGCTCGACCCGGATCGTGTCCGGGTTGGCATCGATTCGCGATACGTCGCCGAGCGGGCAGCCGAGCTCCTCGATTTGGAGGGCTTCGAGCGCTGATTTCACAGCCGAATCTGTTGACACGGTCACACTTCCAGTTGAGGCATTAGGTAAAATTTTCGGCACAGCGAGTGGTTTGCCGCGCCGTCCGGGGGCGCACATTGTAGCGAAGCCGGGGGCGGATCCAATAGGGGAATCCTTTGCACTTCAGATGCTTGGTCACACCGGCCAGACCGGGACAGTGGCTGGCTCTGTGGCATAATGCCGCCTCGCTGAGGGAGTCCAGGCGCCGATACGTCGAGTAGCGGGGCGTGGTGATTCATCGCACGGGCAAGAGCGGATCGTTTGACCGGTTACAAGCATATCGCTGGTTCAGTCGATAGCAGGGAAGCTCCAGGAAGCTTGCCCGCCCGTGCCTGCCTGCCCGGAACAGGCCGATGAGTCTTCTCGGTACCTTTCGCGCTGATCAGCAGATCAACGCGCTGATTTCCGAGCAGGACCCGGAATCCTCGAACGCCCGCAAGCTGACCGAGAAACTCAAGAACTCGGGCCCGAAAGCAATCCCGAAGATCATCGATGCGCTGGCGCTGTCGGACAAATCACACACCATGATGTTCGTCGACATCCTGTCGGCGCTCGTCAACGACAAGTCGATCGAGTTTTACCGCGAGGGCCTCGCCGACGGCAACGAACGCGTCGTCTCCGGCACGGCGTGGGCGCTCTCGAGCTCCACCGACTACAACGCCAACAAGCTCCTCGAGTTTTTCGATGACCCCGAGGTGTCAAAGCCGGCCTTGATCGAGATCCTCAGGGTCCACAAGCAAGACCTTTCCGTTCATGAACTCCTGCAGCGCGCCTACGAGCTCGACACCAAGGAAAAGGCCGCGCTGTTCCGCATCATCGAAGAGATGGTCAAGGTCGAGATGCTGCCCGACCTCATTGCGCGCATGGGCGGCAAGGATCCCATCGTCAAGATTCACCTGATCCAGCTACTCGGCAAGTACGATCGCACCGAGGTCAATCGTGCGCTCGAGGCGCAGCTGCGCGACAACAACAAAATGGTCAGGACGGCGGCGCTGAGCGCCCTCGGCAACCGTCGTGACGGCATCAATATCGAGGCCGTCGCGAAGCTGCTGCAGGACCCGGACCTCGACGTCCTGAACAAGGCCGTCGAAATGCTGATCCAGATCAAGCACCCGGACACCGTGAAGTACCTCGCGGGCGCCCTGCGTGACGAGTCCGAGTACGCGAGACGGGCGGCCGTCGAAGTCCTGAACGAGGTCGGCGACGAGAGCTCGGTCAAGGAACTCTTGAGCGTCCTGAAAGACGACGACTGGTGGGTGCGTTCGCGCGCCGGCGATGCGCTGGCCGAAATCGGCGGACCGCGCATCGTCAATGCCGTCGCCAGCCTCATCGACGACCCGGACGAGGAGATCGCCCGCAATGCCGTCGAGATCCTCAATGGCATGAAGGACGAACGGGCCGTCGATCACCTGATTCGGGCAACCGACCACAAGGACTGGTGGGTTCGCGAGCGCGCCGTCGACGCCCTGGCGAAGATCGGCCGCAAGGAGGCGCTGCCGAAACTCGAGAAGATGCTCGGCCAGGAGGCCAAGACCGATGCCGTTGTCGTGCGGGCACTCGCCAAGCTCGGCAGCGTCAAGCATGTCCCGCTGCTCGTGCCGCTGCTCAAGAACGGCGAGCGTGAGGTCCAGGTGGAAGTGATCAAGGCGCTCGGCGCCCTCTCGGATGAAAACAACGCCGAGAACATCCGCAATATTCTCAACAAGCTCCGCGAATCGGGTGAATCGACGATTATCTCGAGCGTCGACCATGCCATCGACGACCTCGATTCGCGCTTCTCGCTGACGGTACTCGAGGAGAACCGCCGCGCCGAGAAAATCGGCGAGCACACCAAGACCATGCTGCTCGAGGACGAAGAGCTCGACAAGCTTCTCAAATCGCACGCCGCGGCCCTCGACGAAGAGGAAGACACCGAGGAGGTCACCGCCAGCGCGACGGCCAGCGCCACCGCCGCCCCGACGGCCCTCCCCGTTCTCGATATTTCGCAGCTCACCCCGGGCGACGTCATCGATGGCCGCTACAAGTACATCGAGAAAATCGGCAAGGGCGCCTTCGGCACGGTGCTGCTCATGGAGGATGAGGTCGTCGATGAGCGGCTGATCCTCAAGTTCCTGAACCCGAACGTCTCCTCGGACGAGGAGATGATGAAGCGCTTTGTGCACGAGCTGCGCTATTCGCGCAAGATTACCCATCGTAACGTCATTCGCATCTACGACTTCCTGAACCTGCAGGGCTGCTACGCCATATCGATGGAGTATTTCCCGTCGCATACGCTGTCGGCAGAGATCCCGGAGGGCAAGGGAATGGACGCGCGCCGGGCACTCAAATTCTCACGCGATATCGCGACGGGCATGTCGATCGCGCACCAGGCCGGCGTCATCCATCGCGACCTGAAACCCGCCAACATCCTCGTCAACGACGACGGACTCCTGAAGATCGTGGACTTTGGCGTTGCGGCGGCCCGCGCTTCCGGCGATACCCAGCTGACGAAGACCGGCTACGTCATCGGCTCGCCCAAGTACATGGCGCCCGAGCAGATTCTCGGCAAGAAAGTCGATGAAACGGCCGACATCTACAGCGTCGGCGTGATCATGTACGAGATGACAACGGGCGTACCGCCCTACAGCCGCGGTGACCATATGTCGGTCATGTATCAGCACGTGCAGGGCAAGGCCAAACCCGTGGAAGAGCTGAATCCCGACATTCCAGAGGATTTTGCGGCCGTGATCGGCCAGGCCATGTCCGTCGACAAGACCAAGCGCCAGCAGTCGATGGACGAGCTTACCGACGCACTCGACAACGTCCGTCTCGAGTAAGACAGCCGTTTCGGCCGCTTGCGGCGGCGAATTTGTCAAAATGTGACCTTGCTCTGGCACGCCGCGGACAATCGGCCTAGGATAGCGCTAAGCGGTTGATTTACGAGCAAACACCCACGCCATGGCGCGAATAGACGCATTCCTGAAACTCGGCCTTGCCCAGGGCTGTTCCGACGTCCACCTTGCGGTCGGTGTGCCGCCCATGCTGCGCATGAACGGCGACCTGCTGCCCATCAAGTTCCGCCAGCTGTCGGACACGGAGCTCGAGACCTACATCATCGAGATCCTCACGAACAAGCAGAAGGACGTGCTGGCGGCAGGGCATGACCTCGACTTCAGCTACGTCGCCGAAGAAGGCGGCCGCTTCCGTGTCAACGTGTTCCGCAAGGTGACCGGCATCGGCGCCGTATTCCGGCACATTCCGGGCAATGTACCGACGCTCGACCAGCTGCGCTCGCCGAAGGTCCTGACCGACTTCTGCGACTACCACCAGGGCCTCGTCCTGGTAACGGGCGCCACCGGCACGGGTAAGTCCACGACGCTCGCGGCGATGATCAATCACCTGAACGAGACCAAGCACCTCAACATCATCAGCCTCGAGGACCCGATCGAGTTCGTGCACCCGAGCAAGAACTCGCAGGTCATCCAGCGTGAGGTCGGCACCCACGTAGGCAGCTTTGCCGACGGCGTCCGCTCATCGATGCGCGAGGACCCCGACGTCATCCTCGTGGGCGAAATGCGCGATGCCGAGACGATCATGATGGCAATGACCGCCGCTGAAACCGGCCACCTCGTATTCGGTACCCTGCACACGACCGGCGCGGTCAAAACCATCGACCGCGTAATCGACGCCCTGCCCGGGGAGCTCCGGGAACAGACCAAGGCGTTCCTGTCGATGAGCCTGAAGGCGGTCGTTACCCAGGTCCTCGTGAAGACCCCGGACGGCCGCGGCCGGCGCGCGATCCAGGAAATCCTCGTCAACAACCGTGCAATCGCAAAGCTCATCACGACCGACCAGACGCACCAGATTCCGTCGCAGCTGCAGACCGGCAAGGACCAGGGCATGCAGCTCATGGATTCGGCGCTGCTCGACGCTATCCAACGCAAGGAGATCGATCCGGACGATGCCTATCGCTTCGCCAACGACAAGAAGAAATTCCATCGCTTCGTGACCGATACCGAAATGGTGCCTGCGCTCGAGATGACGGCGGGAGGCAACTAGGCGATGCGGCAGATCAACCGCTACCTCGAGGAAATGCTCAAGGAGCGTGCCTCGGACCTGCACTTCATTTCGGGCGACCCGGTGCGTGCTCGCGTACACGGGCGCCTGCGCCAGCTGATGCCGGAGACGCTGACGACCGATCACGTCAAGATCTGCCTCGAGGAAATCATGGACCCGGCGTCGAAGCGCAACTTCGAGGCCAACGACGCCGCCGACTTCGCCTACGAGATACCCGAGGTATCGCGGTTTCGTGTCAACGCCTTCCGGCACCTGAACGGCATTGGCGCCGTATTTCGCGCCATTCCCTCACAGGCAATGACGCTCGAAGATCTCAACATGCCAAAGGTCGTCCACGAGCTGACACGGCATACCCAGGGCATGATCCTCGTGACCGGGAAGACCGGCTCGGGCAAGTCGACCACGCTCGCCGCCATGATCGACGAGATGAACAAGCGCCTGAAGGGCCATATCCTGACGATCGAGGATCCCGTCGAATTCGTCCACCAGGCGCAGGGCTGCCTCATTAGCCAGCGCGAGGTGGGCGTGCACAGCGGCAGCTTCGCCGATGCGCTGCATTCCGCACTGCGTGAGGATCCCGACGTCATCCTCGTCGGCGAAATGCGCGACCTCGAAACCATCAGCATTGCGGTGACGGCGGCCGAGATGGGCATCCTCGTCATGGGAACGCTGCACACCAACGGGGCTGCGCAGACCGTCGACCGGATCGTCAATTCCTTCCCGGCCGACAAGCAGGGCCACATCCGCACCATGATCTCGACGTCGCTGCGCGGTGTCATTTCGCAGCAGCTGCTGCCGACCAAGGGCAAGCCGGGTCGCGTTGCCGCGCTCGAGATTCTCGTCAACACGCCCGCGGTCGCCAACCTGATTCGCCAGGGCAAGCTCGACCAGCTCGAAACGTCGATGCAGTCGGGCGGCGGACTCGGCATGCAGACGATGGACGGCGCGCTCATGGACCTCGTGTCGAAGGGCCAGATCGCCGGCAAGGACGCCTACCAGCAGGCCAACAACAAGAGCAAGTTCGAGCGCATGAAAGACGAGGTCTGACCGGCCTCTCGACATCGAATCGGTCCGCGCCCCGCTTGCAGGGCGTGGCATAATGCGCCGCTTTAGTGACCGGCCTGCCAGGCGATGACCGAACCCCGCAAGATTCTCGTGACGAGCGCCCTGCCGTACGCCAACGGCTCTATCCACATGGGCCACCTCGTCGAATACCTGCAAACGGATATCTGGGTGCGTTTCCAGAGAAGCCGGGGGCATACCTGCACCTACGTATGCGCCAGCGACGCGCACGGTACGCCGATCATGATTCGTGCCCGCGAGCGGGGCGTCACGCCGGAGGAACTCACCGAGGCCTTCAGTCGGGAGTTCGTTCGCGACTTCTCCGACTTCGGCATCGAGTTCGATAACTACTACACGACGCACTCCCCGGAGAACGAGGCGCTGACGGTAGAAATGTACGAGGCGCTCAAGGCCCGCGGCGATATCTACACGAAGACGATCGAGCAGGCCTATGACGAGAAGGAAGGGATGTTCCTTCCGGATCGCTTCGTCCGCGGCACCTGCCCCTTCTGCAAATCGACGGACCAGTACGGCGACGCTTGTGAGGTCTGCGGCAAGACCTATACCCCGGCCGACCTGATTGACCCCGTATCGGTGCTTTCCGGGACGACCCCGGTCAAGCGTCAGTCGGAGCACTACTTCTTCAGGCTCGGCAACTACGAGACCCATTTGCGGGACTGGATGCAGTCGGCAGCGCTCGATCGCAACGTCGTCGCCAAGCTCGAGGAGTGGTTCGAGGCGGGCCTCCGCGACTGGGACGTCTCGCGCGACGCGCCCTACTTCGGCTTCCGAATTCCCGGCGCGAAAGACAAGTTCTTCTACGTCTGGCTCGACGCGCCGGTCGGTTACCCCGCAAGCTTCAAAAACCTCTGCGCACGGCGCGACGATCTCGACTTCGACGAGTACTGGCGGCCCGGGCACGACACGGAGCTCTATCACTTCATCGGCAAAGACATCATGTACTTTCACACGCTGTTCTGGCCGGCCGTACTCGAAGGTGCGGGCTTCAGGACCCCGACCAGCGTTTACGTGCACGGATTCCTGACCGTCAATGGCCAGAAGATGTCGAAGTCCCGCGGCACGTTCATTACGGCGCGCAAGTACCTCGAGCATCTCGACCCGAGCTATCTGCGCTACTACTACGCGGCCAAGCTCGGTCCGTCGATCGAGGATATCGACCTCAATCTCGACGATTTCGTGGCGCGCGTTAACTCGGACCTCGTCGGCAAACTCGTCAACATTGCGAGCCGCTGTGCGGGCTTCATCAACAAGCGCTTCGACGGCCAGCTTGCCGACACCCTGCCCGATCCCGATGGCTTCCGGGCGGTTGCTGATGCGTCCGACGACATTGCTTCGCATTACGAGGCACGCGAATACTCGAAGGCCATGCGACGGGTTATGGCACTCGCCGATGAGGCAAACCGCTATATCGACGAACACAAGCCCTGGGTCATGGCAAAGGATGAAAGTCGGCAGGACGAGGTGCAGGCGGTCTGCACCCAGGGCATCAACCTGTTCCGCAGCCTGATGATCTATCTCGATCCCGTGCTGCCCGAGATTGCGGCCAAGGCCCGCGAATTCCTCGGCACCGACAGCTGGGCCTGGAAAGACGCGTCGGCGCCATTGCTCGGTGCGAGAATTAACAAGTTCACACCCATGCTCACGCGCATCGACAAGAAGAAGGTAGACGCTATGGTCGAGCAGTCTCGCGAATCTCTCGAAGCCGCCGCGGATACGGCAGGCCCCGAGTCCGACGACGAATTCATTACGATCGACGACTTCATGAAGGTCGACCTGCGCATTGCGACCATCAGCGAAGCCGCACATGTTGACGGCGCTGACAAGCTGGTGGCGCTAACGCTGGACGTCGGCGACACCTCGCGCCAGGTGTTTGCCGGCATCAAGGCGGCCTACGACCCCGACGGGCTCGTCGGACGCAAGGTTGTCGTCGTCGCCAACCTGAAACCGCGCAAGATGCGTTTCGGCGTCTCGGAAGGCATGGTGCTGGCCGCTGGCCCCGGTGGCGAGGACATCTTCCTGCTGTCGCCCGATGACGGCGCTACGCCCGGCATGCGCGTGAAATAGCCTGCCGGCCTGAAACCCGCGCGACCGCCGAACGCGGCCGCTACAATGTGCGCATGTCGGACGTCGCGCCATGTCGGAAATAGTCCTGATCCTGACCGGCACCGTGCTGGTCAATAACTTCGTGCTGACGCGCTTCCTCGGGCTTTGCCCGTTCATGGGGGTGTCACGCAACCTCGAGGCAGCGATCGGCATGTCGCTGGCAACCACGTTCGTGCTGACGGTCTCGTCGGCGGCCGCATGGCTCGTCAATCACTTCCTGCTCGTCCCATTTGGGCTCGAGTACTTGCGGACGCTCGGCTTCATCCTCGTCATTGCGGCGAGCGTCCAGTTCACCGAACTCATGGTCCGTCGCCTGAGCCCCGAGCTCGACCAGGTGCTGGGCGTCTACATTCCGCTTATTGCAACCAACTGCGCCGTACTCGGCGTTGCCCTCTTGAATATCCAGGCAGGGTTGAGCTTCGTCGGCGCGCTGTTTTTCGGTTTCGGGGCCGCCCTCGGTTTTGCGCTTGTGCTCGTCGCCTTCGCCGCGATTCGGCAGCGCGTCGACGTTGCCGATGTACCGCTGCCGTTCCGCGGCTCATCCATTGCGCTCGTTACCGCGGGCATCATGGCGCTGGCCTTCATGGGCTTTGCCGGCATGGCGAGGCCCTGATGCTCACGGCCGCCTTCGTCTTTGCGGCGCTCGCCCTCGTGGCCGGGTTGCTGCTCGCCTGGGCCGCGGCGCGGCTGCCCGCGAGCGAAAGCGAACTCGTCGACAAGGTAGACGCCGTGTTGCCGCAGACGCAGTGCGCCCAGTGCGGCTATCCCGGCTGTCGGCCCTACGCCCGCGCCGTGGTCGAGGAAGGCGCAGCCATCAACCTGTGCCCGCCCGGCGGTGATATCACGGTCCGTCGTCTCGCTGACATGCTCGGACGCGACGCACTGCCGCTGGCGGCCCCGGGCCCCGCCGCACCCCAGGTTGCGATCATTGACGAAGATCGTTGTATCGGCTGCTTGTTCTGCCGCGACGCCTGCCCGGTCGACGCCATTGTCGGCGCGCAGTCGCGCATGCACACGGTGATCGAATCGGAATGCACGGGCTGCGAGCTCTGTATAGCGCCCTGCCCCGTCGACTGCATCGACCTGAGGCCGGTGACGTGACGGCTGCCACCTTCGACCTCGGGACGCTGCACGGCGGCCTCCGGCTCGACGCCAACAAAGAGGCGGCGACATCCGGGCCCTTGCGCATCATGCCACCGCCCGGGATTCTCGCGCTGCCGCTCGACCAGCACGTCGGCGAGCCCGCCGAACCGATCGTTGCCATTGGTGAGCGCGTTCACCGCGGCCAGCTACTGGCCGAGGGCCGCGCTGCACTGAGCGCCCCGGTTCACGCGCCCACGTCGGGGACGATCACGGCCATCGAGCCCTGGCCGACATCGCGGCGCCGCGGCGATGTCGGCCCCTGCATCGTGCTCGAGGCCGACGGCGAAGACCGTGGCGCGGAAACGCCGGAGGCAAGGCCCGACTACACCCGGCTCGACCGGCAGCAGCTAGCGGCGCTGATACTCGACGGTGGCATTGTCGGTCTTGGCGGCGCCGTGTATCCGACGGCGCAGAAACTGCGCCAGGCACAGGGCGCGTCGCTCGACATGCTGATACTCAACGGCGTCGAATGTGAGCCCTACATTAGCTGCGATGACACGCTGATGCGCGAGCGAGCGGCTGCTGTCGTCAAGGGCACACAAATTCTGTTGCACGCGCTCGATATTGATCTTGCTTACATTGCGGTCGAGAGCGACAAGCCCGCTGCGCTGGAGGCACTCGGCGACGCGCTTGGCGACGTGGCCGATGACAGGCTCGTGCTCAAACAGATACCCACGATCTACCCGAGCGGGGCCGAGGACCAGCTCGTGCAGCTCGTCACGAGCCGCGAGGTGCCGACGCGTGGCCTGCCGACCGACGTCGGTTGCCTCGTGCAGAACGTCGGAACGGCCGCCGCCGTCTATGACTGGATCGAGCAGGGTGAACCGCTCGTCTCGCGGATCACAACCGTTACGGGCGCGGGCGTCCGGGAACCCTGCAATGTGCTGGCCCGCATCGGGACACCGGTGGCCGACATCATTGAGTTTGCCGGCGGCTACACCGACCAGGCCCGCCACCTCATCGTGGGCGGCCCGATGACGGGCAAGGCCATGTCGACGGACCGGGTGCCCGTCGTGAAGGCAACGAATTGCATCCTCGTCCTCGCCGAGCCGCCTGCACGTGGCCCGGAACGCCCCTGCATTCGCTGCGGCGAGTGCGCCGAAGTCTGTCCGATACAGCTCCTGCCACAGCAGCTTTTCTGGCACGCGCGAGCGGACAATGAGGACAGCCTGCGAGAGTTCGGGCTTGTCGACTGTATCGAATGCGGCTGCTGTGACCTCGTTTGCCCGAGCAATCTCAGGTTAACGGCAACCTATCGCCAGGCAAAGAATCGGATACGCGAACTGGACGATGAAAAGGCGCGTGCCCGGCGTGCGCGCAGACGGTACGAAGCGCGGCAGGAGCGACTCCTCAGCGAACAAAACGAGCGCGAGAGAGAACTGAAGCAGCAGAAGGCAGCCGCGAAAAAAGCAGGCCCCGAGGCCATTGCCGAGATCATGCGCCGCCGGCGGCGGGACGACAACTGACATGCAGTTCGAACGCCGTGACGCGCCACATTACCGCTCGACGTCCGCCGTCGACTCGATCATGCGCCAGGTGCTGTACGCGCTGGTACCCGCAACGGTCGTTCACGCCTGGTTTTTCGGTCCGGGCATTCTCTACAACATTGCTGTTGCCGTTCTCGCCTGCACCGGCGCCGAGGCGCTGGTCATGTGGGCACGTGGCAGGCCGCCAGGCGAAGCACTGTCTGACTACAGCGCCGTTGTCGCCGGCGTGCTGCTGGCCTTCGCCCTGCCCTCCCTGACGCCGTGGTGGGTGACAGCGAGCGGTTCGGTGTTCGCCATTGTCGTTGCCAAGCACCTGTACGGCGGCATTGGCTTTAACGTGTTCAATCCGGCCATGGCAGGCTACGTAGCGATCCTCGTCGCCTTCCCGAAGGACATGGCGCTGTGGGTCGCGCCGCGCATGGGTGACCTCGACTACGATCACCTTTCGGTCCTCGAGACGCTTGGCTACACGCTGACGGGCCAGCTGCCAGCGGGCATCGATTTCGACGCCGTCAGCCGTGCGACGCCTCTGGACCTCATGAAGACGGGTCTTCAGAACATGCAAACCGTGCCCGAGATCCGCGCACTGCCGCTCATGGGCGACTTCGGCGGCCGCGGCTGGGAATGGGTCGGCAACTTCATCGCGCTCGGCGGCGGCTGGCTCATGTTCAGGAAGATCGTGCGCTGGCATATCCCCGTCGGCGTCATCGCCGGGCTTACCGTGCCGGCCGCCGTCATGGCGATGTTCGCCCCGGGCAGCCATCCCGGTCCGGGCTTTCACCTCTTTAGCGGCGCAACCCTGCTGGGCGCCTTCTTCATCGCCACCGACCCGGTGTCCGCTGCGACCAGCACGCGGGGGCGTCTCGTGTATGGGCTCGGTATTGGCCTCATTACCTATGCCGTGCGACGCTGGGGCGCTTATGCCGACGGTGTGGCGTTCGGCGTGCTGTTCATGAACATGCTCGTGCCGCTGATCGACCGATATACGAAACCGCATATCGTGGGTCATGAACCCCGCGGCAAACGGGCTACGTCCGAATGAACAGGATCGTCACGACCGGAGTAACACTCGCCGTAGCCGCCGGCGCCTGCGCCGCCATCGTCGCGGCCGCCTACGGTCTGACGCGGGAGCGCATCGAGGCCAACCGCCTCGCGTTTCTCGAAGCGCGCCTCGCGCCGGCGCTCGGCGACACGAGCTGGGACAGCGGGCTCATGGACGACATGACGACGCTCGCGCCTCCGCATGGCCTGCCGGGCACAGCGCCGGCGCGCATCTACCGGGTCTATGACGCCGGCGCGCCGGCTGCCGCACTGTTCGCAGTCACAGCAATGGAGGGCTATGCCGGGCCGATACGAATCCTCGTTGGCATCAATGTCGACGGCCGCGTCACGGGCGTACGAATTCTCGAACACAGCGAGACGCCAGGCCTCGGCGACGTCATCGAGAGCGCTCGCTCCGACTGGGTATACCAGTTCGACGGCCGCTCGCTCGGCGACCCTGCAAGTGCCAACTGGGCAGTCCGCGCTGACGGCGGCGCCTTTGACCAGCTGACGGGCGCAACGGTCACGCCGCGCGCGGTCGTCAAGGCCGTCCGCGACACCTTGCATTACTTCGCCGCCGAGCGAGAGCGGCTATTCACGGTACGGGAGACAAGTGATGTCGACTGACACACCGGCCTTCAAGCCTGTGCTCACCGGAGGGCTGTGGACCAACAACCCGGGACTCGTGCAGCTCCTCGGCCTGTGTCCGCTGCTCGCAGTCACAACCACGCTCGCGAATGGCCTCGGCCTGGGTCTCGCGACGCTGTTCGTCCTGACGACGAGTAACCTTCTCGTTTCCCTGTCGCGGCGCTTTCTTACGCGTGAGATCCGGATTCCTGTCTATGTCATGATCATTGCGTCGCTCGTGACGACGGTCGAGCTCGTCTTCGAAGCCTACCTGCCTGCAATGGACCGCGCCCTCGGCATCTTCATTCCGCTGATCGTCACCAATTGCGCCATCGTTGCGCGCGCCGAAGTCTTCGCGTCGCGTAATGCGGTCCTGCCAAGCATCATCGACGGTGCCTCCATGGGAACAGGATTCGCGCTGCTGTTGGCCGCAATCGGAGCCTTTCGCGAGCTCATCGGCCGCGGCAGCCTGTTCGCCGATCTTGGCACCCTGGTCGGCGGAGCCCCGTCCCCGGGACTCGTTCTCTTCGACGGCGGCTGGCTCCTGGCAGCTTTGCCGCCCGGCGCGTTTCTCGCACTGGCGCTTGCGATCGCCTTAAAGAACTGGATCGACGCCCGCAAGCAGACAGTCGCAAGCGGCGGCATGCGCAGCCTGCGAATGCCCGCAAAGGCCGACGACAAATGAACCGCGACAAGCGCACCGCTATCTTCTCCACGCTGCGCGACGGCAATCCGTCGCCCACGACCGAGCTCGAATACGATTCGCCGTTCGAACTGCTCATTGCCGTCATACTGTCTGCGCAGGCGACCGATGTCGGCGTCAACAAGGCAACCCGCAAGCTGTACCCTGTCGCGAATACACCCGAGGCCATCTATGCGCTGGGCGTCGACGGGCTCAAGCGGTACATCCGCACGATCGGACTTTTCAACAGCAAGGCAGAGAACATCATCAAGACCTGCCGGATCCTGATTGATGAACACGATAGCGAAGTGCCGCGTTCACGCGAAGCCCTCGAAGCACTGCCGGGCGTCGGTCGCAAAACCGCAAACGTCGTGCTCAACACGGCCTTTGGCGAACCGACGATTGCGGTCGACACCCACATCTTTCGCGTCTCGAATCGAACCGGTATTGCCAAGGGCAAAACGCCGCTCGAGGTAGAGAAACGCCTCGAACGACTGACGCCGGAGGAATTCATGAAGGACGCCCACCACTGGCTGATCCTGCACGGACGATACGTGTGCAAGGCGCGCAAGCCGGTCTGCAGGGACTGCAGCATCGAGCAATGGTGCGAATACCGGAAGAAGGTGTTCGAATGATCTTCGGCAATGACAGGGACGCGCTCAGGCGGCAGTACCACGAGGCCTGGCGCAAAGCACAGGCAGGGACACCCCTGTCACCGCTCGAGGCGCAGATTGCGGCGGTCATCGAGCTGCACCCCGAGTACCATGGCGTCATCGGTGGCGAAGACACTGACGCTGACTATCTGCCGGAGTCAGGGCAGACGAATCCCTACCTGCACATGGGGCTGCATCTCGGGCTCCGTGACCAGCTGGCAACCAACCGACCGCCGGGCATACGCGCGATACATGAGCGACTCGTTGTTCGTACCGGCGACGCCCACGACGCCGAGCATCGGATGATCGAATGCCTCGCCGAAACGCTCTGGGAGGCGCAAGGCAGCAACGCGCCTCCTGACGAAAGCCGTTACCTCGAACGCCTCCGGAAGCTCTAGCCGAACCCCCTTCCCAAGTCTTGCGAATCCGCCTGTAATATTGCGCCATGAGACTTGGTCTATTGGCGTAACGGACAGGGGACGAACATGAGCAGGAACACGACGCAATACCCGGTTACCGGCGCTGGCCTCGGCTTGCGCCGCGCGCTGCTCAACGATCTGATGGCGAAACCGCCCGAGGATGTCGACTTCATGGAGGTCGCCCCGGAGAACTGGATCAACGTGGGCGGACTGCTCGGCAAGAAGTTTCGCTACTTCACGGAACGCTACCCGTTTCTTATCCACGGCCTGTCCCTGTCGATCGGTTCACCGGCGCCGCTCAACGAAGAGCTCGTCAAGGACATAAAGGCGTTCATGCAGGAGCACGATATCCGCATGTATTCCGAGCATCTCAGCTACACGAGTGACGACGGCCAGCTCTACGACCTGATGCCGATTCCGTTTACCGAAGATGCCGTGCGCTGGGTTGCCGCCCGCGTCAGGCGCGTGCAGGACATTCTGGAGCAGCGGATTGCGCTGGAAAATGTGTCCTTCTATGCGCCGACGGACGCAACGCTGACCGAGGCGGAGTTCGTCACGGCGGTTCTCGAAGAAGCGGACTGCGACCTCATGCTCGATATCAACAACATCGTCGTCAACAGCATCAACCACGGCTACGACGCGCACGAGTTCATGCAGCAAATGCCTGCCGAGCGCATACGCTACTTCCACCTTGCCGGTCACTATGTCGAGGCAGAGGACCTGCGCGTGGATACGCACGGTGATGCCGTGGGCGACCAGGCATGGGACCTGTTGCGAGATGCCTACGCGCATTTCGGCCCCGTGCCAACGCTCCTGGAGCGCGACTTCAACTTTCCGCCACTCGAGGAACTGCTCGAGGAAGTGCGGAAGATCAAGCGCTACCAGCAGGACGCCGGCCTAGAGGCGGTCTCCAATGCCTGATCGCCCCGACTTTCAAAAGAAACAGCTCGAGTTCGCCGCACATATTCGGGATCCCGAGCATGTCGCCGCGCCGGAGGGCATCGAGGACCGGCGCATGGCGATTTACCGCCAGCTGTTTTTCAACAACCTGCGGAGCCTGCTCGCCACGACGTTCCCGGTCCTGTCGCGCCTGATGGGCGACGAACGCTGGCGCGCACTGATCCGCCAGTTCATGCAGGTGCATCGCGCATCGACGCCGTACTTCCTGCAACTCCCCGAGGAGATGCTGCGTTTCCTCGAGCACGGGTATGCGCCACAGGCCGGAGACTTCCCGTTCATGCTCGAACTGGCGCACTATGAGTACGTCGAGCTTGCGCTGAACACGAGCGCCGACGAGGACGACCTTGCGGGCATTGATCCCGACGGCGATCTACTGGAAGAAGTTCCCGTCCGCTCCGTACTGGCGTGGAGCTTCGCGTATCACTACCCGGTACACCGCATCAGTCCGGATTTCCTGCCGACCGCACCGTCGGAACAGCCCGTCTACCTGGCCGTCTACCGGGGCAGCGACGACAAGGTTGGCTTCCTCGAACTGAACCCGCTGACCGCCGGTCTCCTCGACGCCATCGGCAACAATCCGGATGGCCTGCCGGGAAGAGCACTCATTCGTGCGCTCGGCGAAGCCATCAACTACCCGGACATCGACAGTCTCTTGCACCACGGCGGACTCGCCATGGACGAGATGCGTTCACTCAACATACTGACCGGCACGCGCCCTGCTGCCGTCAACTGACCAGGACACTAGCCATGAACAAGCTGCTCCATCTCAACCAGCGCGTCTGCTCGGAACTCGACAACATTGGCCAGTGGCTCGCGCTGCTGTTGATTCGCGTCCTGCTCGCGTGGGAGTTCGGCACCGCCGGCTTCAAGAAACTCAACGGCAACAACTGGTTCGCCAACGTACAGGACAACTTTCCGTTCCCCTTCAACGTGCTACCGGTCGAATTCAGTTGGTTCATCGCAACGTGGTTCGAGATTCTCGGCGCTTTCGGACTGCTGCTCGGCCTGTTTACGCGCTTCTGGGCGTTTTCACTGATCGTCATTTCGATCGTTGCGATCTTCGGGGTGCATTGGCCGGATGACTGGTCGAGCCTTGCCGAACTCTGGAAGGGCTACGCCGTGTCGAACAAGGGCTTCGGCAACTACCGCATACCGCTCCTGTTCATTGCCATGCTGATCCCGCTCGTGCTGTCGGGTGGCGGCAAGCTCAGCGTTGATAATCTGCTCGGCAAGCGCCTCTACACCCGGGGCTCAGGCGAAGCGCTGCCCTCCGCGGCATAATGCCAAGAGCAGGGCCCGGCCGATTGGGGGTCGGGCCTGCTACAGCGACGGCCGCGACGCCGTGCACATAGCAAGAACACCGGGGAACCCAGATGCAAGAAACCTTTATCGATGCCGTCGGCATCCTGCAGGCACTCGCCTCGATCTTTGTGTTCATGATCGGGCTGGGTCTCTTGGCCGTAATCATCATGTACGTTGTCGATGTTACCCAGACACGGCACGCCATACGCCGCAATTTCCCGGTCATTGGCCGTTTCCGCTACCTGTTCGAACACCTGGGTGAGTTCTTTCGCCAGTACTGGTACTCGAACGATCGTGAAGAGATGCCCTTCAACCGGGCACAGCGCTCCTGGGTCTATCGCGCCGCCAAAGGCGTCGACACGACGGTTGCCTTCGGCTCCTCGCTGAACCTGAATCCGCCGGGAACGAAGATCTTCGTCAACTGCCCGTACCCTGTGCTCGAGACCGACGTAGCCGACACTGCCCCGCTGCGCATTGGGCCCTATGCGCGGCAGCCCTACGATGCACCGTCGCTGTTCAACGTTTCCGCCATGAGCTTCGGCGCGCTGTCGAAGCCCGCCATCCAGGCGCTGTCGCGAGGCTCCGCTATTGCGGGCAACTGGCTCAATACAGGCGAAGGCGGCTTGTCGCCCTGGCACCTCGAAGGCGGCTGCGACATTGTGTTCCAGATCGGCACGGCCAAGTACGGCGTGCGCGACGAACACGGCAACTACTCGGAGGCCCGGCTCCGCGAGATCGGCGAGACCGAGCAGGTCAGGATGATCGAACTCAAGCTGAGCCAGGGCGCCAAGCCGGGCAAGGGCGGTATCCTGCCAGGCGAAAAGGTCACGGCGGAGATCGCGAAGATTCGCGGTATCAAGGAAGGCGAAGACTCGATCAGCCCGAACCGCCATCCCGACATCGACTCGGCAGCGGACCTCCTCGATACGGTGGCCCGGATTCGCGAGATCACGGGCAAGCCGGTCGGCTTCAAGGCCGTCGTTGGCGCCTACGGCTGGCTCGACGACCTGTGCCGTGAGATTCATGCGCGGGGTATCGAGAGCGCGCCTGACTTCGTCACGGTCGACAGCGGTGACGGTGGCACGGGCGCCGCGCCCATGAGCCTGATCGATAACGTCGGCCTGCCGATCAAGGAAAGCCTGCCGTTGGTGGTCGACATCCTCACGCGCCACGGCCTCAAGGAACGCATCCGGGTCATTTCGAGCGGCAAGCTGATCAACCCGGCTGACGCTGCCTGGGCGCTGTGCGTCGGCGCGGACTTCATCAACTCGGCGCGCGGTTTCATGCTTGCACTTGGCTGCATCCAGGCGCTGCAGTGCCACAAGAACACCTGCCCGACCGGTATTACCACCCACGACAGGAAGCTGCAGCGCGGTCTTGTCCCTGCCGACAAGGCGGAGCGCGTTGCCCGCTACTCGACGACGATGCGCAAGGAGATCGGCATCATTGCCCACTCCTGCGGCGTCCGGGAGCCGCGTCAGCTGCGGCGCTATCACTGTCGCATCGTGCTCGATGATGGCCGCTCGGTGCCCCTCGACGAGCTCTACCCGGAAGCCGAAGCCGCAATCAGGGCTGCCTGAGTGCGCTGCACGCGGTAGCATAGCGGCGTAACGGCACTCCACGGGATCGCGGATGGCAACACCCGGCACCGCGCTCCTCAAGCGCGATATTGGTTACTTCGGCGCAACGCTGCTGGTCCTCAACGGCCTGATCGGCGCGGGCATCTTCGCCCTGCCCGGCGCCGTGGCCAGCAACGCGGGCCTGTACAGCCCCTGGCTGTTCCTCGTGGTCGGGTTCCTGTTCCTCGCGGTCGTCATGACCTTTGCCGAACTGGCGAGCTACTACGATCGGTCCGGCGGACCGATCCTGTACGCCATTGAGGGCTTCGGCCCGCTCGCCGGATTCAGCACGGGCTGGCTTTTGTTCGTGAGCCGCATGTCGGCCTATGCGGCGAACTCGACCGTCATGGCAACCTACGTCGGCGCATTGGAGCCCTGGTTCGCGGAGGGCCTTGGCCGCGGCCTGATCATCACCGCCGTGACCGCCGGGCTCGTCTGGAGCAACGTCATTGGCGTCAAGGATGGCGTACGCACGATGGCCGTGCTCACCGTCGTCAAGGTCACGCCGCTGCTACTGATGGTCCTGGCCGGACTCGGCCGGGTGACGGGCGAAACCCTGCTGCCGGGCGGCGAGGCGTTTATCGACAACCTCGGCGCTACGTCCCTGTTGCTCGTCTATGCCTATGTCGGCTTCGAAACCCTCGCCGTCACTGCCGCCGAAACCAAAGACCCGCACAAGAACCTGCCGAGCGCGCTGGTCCGCACGGTGATCATCATCGGACTGCTCTATTTCCTCGTCGTACTCGTCTACGTCGCGATCGTCCCATCGACCGACTATCAGACCGCAACGCTCGTGGATGTCGGGCGCGAGCTCGCCGGTCCGGTCGGCGCCGTCGGCATAACTGTTGCGGCCATCTTCTCGATTGCCGGTAACTGTTCGCAGTCGATGCTGCAGGGGCCAAGGCTGATCTTTTCGCTGGCGGAGCACGGCATGCTGCCGAAGGTCTTTGCACGCGTGAATCCACGTTTCTCGACCCCGGACTTCTCGGTCGTCGCCACCGGTGCGCTGGGCCTCGGCCTCGCGTTGACGGGAAGCTTCGTGCAACTGGCCGTTGCAAGCTCGCTCGCGCGGCTGATCGCTTACATGATCTGTATTGCGTCCCTGCCCGCCGTGAGAAACAAGGCGGATGAAAAGACGCGGGAGCAGGCTTATCGCCTGCGCGGCGGCCCGGTGATTCCTCTGCTTGCCTTCGGCATCTGCGTCTGGCTCATGCTGCAGACGACGAGCAGCAACTGGATAGCCGTGGGTCTCCTGCTCGGTGCAGGCCTCCTGCTCTACGGGCTCGAGAAGCGTCTCGCCGCCTGAGGTGACCTCGCCGGTTGCGCTGACGAGACAGCGGCGTTGCCAGTACCCGGAACGGCCCGCCGGTCCTGCTGCTTAGAGAATTCGTCCGCCGATGCGCACGCTGCCGCCATAGCCGCCGTAGCCGTAGCCACCGCTATAGGAGCTGTAGCCTACCGAGCCGTAAACCTGCGGCGGCTCACAGGACGCCAGCCCGGCGCACAGCCCGAGCAGGATCAGGGGGCGAAGCAGTCGACCAATACGACTGGAGATTGTGGGCGCCTTCATCTAGTCACTCTCCTCGAGGGGCCACGTCTGCAGCGCTATGCCTGCGCCGGACGGACCGAGTATCAGGGCAGCCGTGCCGCCAACCCGGCGCGGCTGTGGCTCGACGATGACCTTGCCGCCAAGCTCGGCGACCCTGTCGGTAATCGCCGCGGGATCATCGACGCGCAGGTAGTTGGCCCACACCGGGCGTTCGCGCTCGAAGGGATGCTGCATGACGCCGACCGCTGGCATATCACCGCTCAAGAGAAGGTCATAGCCTTCGTTGTCCGCCACGGTGCGTGTTTCATGTCGGACACCAAGCACGGCCTGGTAGAACGCGAGAGCGCCGCCCGGGTCATTCGTCCAGAGTTCGTCCCACAGGAAGCCGTTGACCACGGGCTCCGTCACGGGCGGATCGCCGTCACGGGCTTCGACCAGGGAGAAGATGGCGCCCGTCTCATCGGCGTAGACGCCCATGCGGCCCCGCGACGGCAGGGCCACCGGCGCGGTGAGCACTTCGCCACCCTGCGCAACGACCGACTCGGTGACGCGATCAATGTCATCGACCGAGATGACCGTAATCCACTGCGAGACATTTTCGTCGCGCTCGAGATTGCGCGCATCGACCATGCCGCCGATCAGTCGGCCTTCATGGCGGATCAGCATGTAGGCATCGCTGCCGCCAAAGCCGAGCACAATGCCCGGCTTCTCAAAGGTCCAGCCAAAAAGTTCGCCATAAAAGCGCCGCGACGCCTCGGGCGTCGTCGTCAGGAGATCGTGCCAGACGACGCGGCCAGGATTGCGCTCACCGGTCGGTGACTCGCTGATAGCAGGCAGGTCGACCGAAAGGGTCGAACAGCCTGCCACGGCAACGGCTGCAAGGATGAGGATTCGAAAGTTCACGAGAAGTCCGTCGAGACAGTGGATGAGGACATCGTAACGTATTCCGTGTCCGGAAAGACGCTGGAGCCAGTTGCTGCGCAGTGAAGCATGGCACCCCGGCGCGCGGCCCGGCCGGCAGCGGGGCTACGCGGCGGTCGTCACCGTAGCCTCGAGATGGCTATCGGCCTTGAGTGAGTTCGTGATCAGGCACACCTGCTCGGCACGCTGCAGCGCTCGCTCGGCCTTGGCAATATCCGTCGACGACGGGACCTCGAGGTGCGCCTTGACGGTGAAGCCCGTGAACTGCGTGACCCGTTCAACCCGGTCGAGTTTGCCGTCGACGTCGCAGCTCAAGTGGGTCCAATCGACCTTCGACGCGCGCGCAACGGCGCGAAACGACAGGACGAAGCAATCCGCCACGGCTGCGACCAGCAGCGACTCGGGCGACCAGTAACCACCGGGACCGTCGAACTCGACGGGCGGCATCGACGGCAGCTCGGCAACACCCTCGCTCGACAGGGTTACCTCGCCGTCGGCGGCGCTCTTCGCAGAGACCTGGTAGTGGTGCGGGAATTCGTGCATAGCCAGTCCTTCGTTTATTTTCGTTTCGGGATGTACAAGTCGGTGAGCGTTCCCTCGAAGGCCTCGGCGGCGAATGCCACGGTTTCCGACAGGGTCGGATGAGGGTGGATCGTGAGGCTTAAGTCGGCAGCATCGGCGCCCATCTCGACGGCGAGGCCGACCTCGGCAATGAGATCGCCGGCCATCGGGCCAACCATGGCACCGCCGAGCACGCGCCCGCTCGCCTTGTCGAACAGGAGCTTGGTGAAACCTTCGTCGCGACCGAGCGCCAGCGCACGACCGCTCGCGGCCCACGGGAACTGTGCTTTCTCGTACTCAACGCCCTGGGCCTTGGCGTCGGTCTCGGTGAGCCCGACCCAGGCCACTTCGGGATCGGTGTAGGCCACCGACGGTATTGTCCGAGCATCGAAGTAACTCTTTTCGCCGGCGGCTGCCTCAGCGGCCACCTTGGCCTCATGGGTCGCCTTGTGCGCCAGCATTGGCCCGCCCGCAAGATCGCCGATCGCGAAAACGTGCGGGACGTTGGTACGCATCTGCTTGTCGACCGCAATGATGCCGCGGTCGTCAACCGCAACGCCCGCTCGCTCAGCGGCAAGCTTGCCGCCGTTCGCGCGCCGGCCGATCGAAACGAGGACGCGATCGTAGACACCCATCGACGGTGCATTGTCGCCCTCGAAGCTCACTTCGATGCCCGGCGTCGTCGCGCGCATGCCCGTCACCTTTGTCGACGTCATGATCGTTTCATAGCGCTTCCTGACGACCTTGACGAATGGCCGCACGAGGTCCGGGTCAGTACCCGGCATCAGCGAGTCGGTCAGTTCCACGACGCTGACCTCGGTGCCCAGCGCCGCGTAGACACAGGCCATCTCGAGACCAATGATGCCACCGCCCACGACGAGCAGACGTTTCGGCAGCGGGTGCAGGTCGAGAGCACCCGTCGAGTCGACAATGCGCGGATCGTCGGGCAGGTTTGGCAGGTTCATGGGCTCGGACCCGGCGGCTATGATGCACTTCTCGAAGTCGACCGTGTCGCCGTTGTCGAGCGCCAGCCGGTTCGGCGAATCGAACACCGCGGTAGCGGTCAGGACCCGCACCTTGCGCTGCTTCGCAAGCTGCTTGAGGCCGCCGGTCAGGCGTGACACGACCGAGTCTTTCCAGTCCCGGAGCTTGGCGGCATCAATGCTCGGTTCGCCGAACTCGATGCCATGGCTCGCCATCTCGCGCGCATCGTCGACGACCTTGGCGGCATGCAACAGCGCCTTGGACGGTATGCAGCCGACGTTCAGGCAAACGCCACCGAGGCTCGGATAGCGCTCGATCAATATGACGTCCATGCCGAGGTCGGCCGCACGAAACGCTGCGGTGTAACCGCCGGGACCGGCTCCAATCACGACGAGTTGCGCCTTGTGACTCGCCTCGCCTGTCGAAGCGCTCGCCGGTGTGGGGGCCGCAGAGAGACCGCCCGTGGCCTTGGCAATCTCCTCCTCGCTCATGATGCGCGTCGAGATCGTGTCCTCGGCACCCTCTTCGGCCGGCGCGTCGGTCTTGACGACGGCAACGATGTCGCCGGAGTTCAGCTTGTCCCCGACGGCAACGCGTACCGATACGATCGTGCCAGCGTCCGATGCAGGAACGTCCATAGCCGCCTTGTCGGTCTCGAGCGTGACGAGCGCTGATTCGACCTCGACGAGGTCGCCCGGCGCGACGAGCACCTCGATGACCTCAACGTCCGCAAACTCCCCGAGGTCGGGTACCTTGAGCTCTATCTCTTTCGCCACTACGGGATCGCCTGCAGCAGTTTGTCGACGTCAGCAAGCGCGGCGGACAGGAAGGTCGTGAAGCGCACGGCCATGGCGCCATCGATGACGCGATGGTCGTAGGAGAACGACAGCGGCAGCATGAGCCGCGGCACGAACTTCTCGCCGTCCCAGGCAGGCTGCATCGATGACCGGGAGACGCCGAGGATGGCCACCTCGGGCGCGTTGACGATCGGCGTGAAGGCGGTGCCCCCAATGCCGCCCAGGCTCGACACGGTGAACGTGGCGCCCTGCAGCTGCGGCGCCTTCAGCTTGCCGTCGCGCGCGAGTGCCGACAGCTCGGCCAGCTCCGAGGCAATCTCGTAGACGTCTTTCTTGTCGGCGTCACGGATGACGGGGACGACGAGGCCCTGGTCGGTATCAGCGGCAAAGCCGAGATGAACGTAGTTCTTGTGCACGAGATGGTCGCCGTCCTCGGACAGCGATGCATTGACCTTCGGGAATTCCTGCAACGCCGACACGCAGGCCTTGAGGATGAAGGCCAGCGGCGTCAGGCGGATGCCGCGTTCCTTCGCCGGCCCCTTCAGCGCATTCCGTCGATCCTCGAGATCCGTGATGTCGGCGAGGTCGTGCTGCGTAACGTGGGGCAGGTTTATCCAGCTAGCTTGCAGCCTCGGCCCTGAGATCTTCTGGATGCGGGTCAGCGGCTCGAGCTCGATCTCGCCGAACTTCGCGAAATCGACAACGGGCGTCTTCGGCAGTGCGGTGCCTGCTGAAGGCGCCGCGGCGCCGCCCGCGAGGATCGCCTTGACGTAGGCCTTGACGTCGTCGTGCAGAACGCGGCCCTTTGCACCCGTACCCTTCACCGCGGATAGATCCACACCGAGTTCGCGTGCCAGTTTGCGAACGGACGGACTGGCGTGCGCCGTGGCAAAGCCTGCCTCGTTGATCGCCTGACTCGGCGACGGACTGGCCGCCGTCGTAGCGGGCGGTGGTGGCGGCGGTGGCGGCGGCGCTGCGGGTGGGGCCTCAGTGCTCGCAGCCGGCGCTTCGGCAACGGGCTCGGCAGCGGCCACCGGCTCTGCCGGCGCCAGCGCCTCGATGACGGCAAGCGCCGTACCCTCGGACACCGTATCGCCAACCTTGACGCTGACCGACTCGATGCGACCGCCTACGACGGCTGGCACGTCCATTGCCGCCTTGTCCGTCTCGAGCGTAACGAGCGAGTCTTCCCTGGCGACGTCATCGCCAGGGCTGATGTGCACCTCGATGACCTCGACATCCGAGAAATCGCCGAGATCGGGAACGACCAGCGTTTGCATGCCGCCCGACTTCGGCGCTGCCGGCTGATCGTCGCTGGTTTTCAGTACCGTCGTGTCACCGGTCGGCTCGCTGGCGATCGAGGGCGTAATCACCACGGTATCGGTCACGTTGACGGTCAGTCGACCGATGACGTCGCCGCTGTTGACCTTGTCGCCGACGGCGACGCTCAGGGATTCGACCGTGCCGTTTTCCGGCGCCGGCACGTCCATGGCCGCCTTGTCGGTCTCGACCGTGATCAGCCCGCCTTCGCGTTCCACCTCGTCGCCCGCGGCAACGAGGACCTCGATCACCTCGACGTCGGAGAAATCCCCGAGTTCGGGCACGACGATGTCGATGCTCTTGGCCATCCTCCGCTCCTGACGCTACAGACGGACCGGGTCCGGCTTGTCCGGGTCGATGCCGTATTTTTCTATCGCGGCAGACACGGTCTTCTGATCGAGGCGACCGTCGTCGGCCAGGGCCTTGAGCGCCGTGATTGCAACGTAGCGCCGATCGACTTCGAAGTGCTGCCGAAGAGCGTCGCGGCCGTCGCTGCGACCGTAACCATCCGTCCCGAGCGACACGAAGGTACCCGGGACCCAGCGCTGGATCTGGTCCGGCACGATCTTCATGTAGTCGGTTGCCGCAATGTAGGGCCCCGGCCGCTCGTCGAGACACTTCTCGATGTAGCACTTCTTCGGTTCATGGCCGGGGTGCAGCTGATTCCAGCGCTCGACCTCGAGTGCTTCGCGCCGAAGCTCGTTGAAGCTCGTGACCGACCAGATATCCGTCGGGATACCGAAGTCCTTCTCGAGAAGCTCACCCGCCGCGATGACTTCGCGCAGGATCGTGCCCGAGCCCATGAGCTGCGCCCGTATCTTGCCCTGCCCGCCGACGTGCAGCAGGTACATGCCCTTGAGAATGCCGTCTTCGACACCGGACGGCATTGGCGGGTGCACGTAGTTCTCATTCATGCAGGTGATGTAATAGAAGACGTTTTCCTGCTCGCCGATCATGCGGCGCATCCCGTCCTGGATGATGACCGCGAGCTCGTAGGCGTAGGTAGGGTCGTAGGAGCGACAGTTAGGCACGGTCGATGCCTGCACGAGGCTGTGACCGTCCTGGTGCTGCAGGCCTTCTCCCGCCAGCGTCGTTCGGCCCGCCGTACCACCGATCAGGAAGCCGCGCGCCTGCAGGTCGCCGCCGGCCCAGATGAAGTCGCCGATCCGCTGGAACCCGAACATCGAGTAGTAGATGTAGAACGGGATCATCGGCACGTTGTGATTCGAATAGGCCGTGCCCGCCGCAAGCCAGGAACAGAATGAGCCGGCCTCGTTGATACCCTCTTCGAGAATCTGGCCTTTCTTGTCCTCGCGGTAGTACATCAGCTCGCCGGCATCTTCGGGTTCGTAGAGCTGTCCCTTGGAGGCATAGATACCAACCTGCCGGAACATGCCTTCCATGCCGAAGGTGCGCGCCTCGTCCGGCACGATCGGCACGACGTGCTTGCCGACCTGCTTGTCGCGCAGGAGCGCCGTCAGGATGCGTACGAAGGCCATCGTGGTTGACGCCTCACGCTCGCCCGTACCGTCGAGCTGGGTCTTGAAGGCCTCGAGCGGCGGCACCGGCAGCTTGACCGTAGTCTTGCGGCGCCGCTTGGGCAGGAAGCCTCCGAGCTCATGGCGACGCTCGTTCAGATACTCGAGCTCGGCGCTGTCGGCCGCCGGCTTGTAGAACGGCACCTCCTCGAGCTCCTTGTCCGTGACCGGAATGTTGAAGCGGTCGCGGAATACCTTGAGCGCCTCTAGATCCATTTTCTTCTGCTGGTGCGCCGTGTTCTGGCCCTCACCCGCGGAGCCGAGGCCGAAGCCCTTGACGGTCTTCGCGAGAATGATCGTCGGCCGGCCCTCGGTCTTCATCGCAGCATCGTAGGCGGCGTACATCTTGAGTGGATCGTGGCCGCCGCGGTTGAGCCGCCAGACCTGCTCATCCGACATGTTGGCGACCATGGCCGCCGTCTCGGGGTGCTTGCCGAAGAACTTTTCACGCACGTAGGCGCCGTCGCGCGCCTTGTAGGTCTGGTATTCACCGTCGACGGTCTCCTCCATGAGCCGCTTGAGGAGTCCTTTCTGGTCCTGTGCAAGCAGGGGATCCCAGCGCGAACCCCAAATGACCTTGATCACGTTCCATCCGGCGCCGCCGAAGGCCGACTCGAGTTCCTGGATGATCTTGCCGTTGCCACGCACCGGACCATCGAGTCGCTGCAGGTTGCAGTTGACGACGAAGACGAGGTTATCGAGACCCTCGCGTACCGGCATCGTGATAGCGCCCATGGACTCCGGCTCGTCCATCTCACCGTCGCCGAGAAACGCCCAGACCTTGCGATCCGACGGCGGCACCATGCCGCGGTGTTCCATGTAACGCGTAAAGCGCGCCTGGTAGATCGCCATCATTGGCCCGAGGCCCATCGACACGGTCGGGAACTGCCAGAAGTTCGGCATGAGCCACGGATGCGGGTACGACGACAGTCCCTGGCCGCCGACTTCGCGGCGGAAGCGCGCGAGGCGCGACTCGTTGAGTCGGCCCTCGAGGTAGGCACGCGCATAGACGCCCGGTGCCGAGTGGCCCTGGATGAAGATCATGTCGCCCGGATGATTCTCCGAGGCGCCGCGCCAGAAGTGATTGAAGCCCACCTCGTACATCGTCGCCGAAGACGCGTAGCTCGAGAGGTGGCCGCCGTACTCCGTGCTCTTGAGGTTTGCCCTGACCACCATGGCCATCGCGTTCCAGCGAATGAACGCCTCGATGCGCCGCTCCATCGAGCGATCGCCGGGGTACTCGGGCTGGCGTCCCGTCGAGATCGTGTTGAGATACGCCGTGTTCGGACTGTATGGCAGGTAGGCGCCGGAACGACGCGCGAAGTCGATCATCCGGTTCAGCAGATAGTGTGCACGTTCCGGGCCGTGCTGCGTCAGCACCGAATCGATGGACTCCAGCCACTCGCTGGTTTCGACCGGATCAATATCGTCGAAGGGATTGAAGCTCGTCATAGAAGGTCCGTTTGGCTGCAAGGCTCGGGCCGTTTGCCACTGCGTGAATTCGCTCGACCAGCCTGCTAGGATCAGCGCGCGAGGTCTCCCGATCTCGCGCAGCATTTTTTCGGGCCGTCATCTTCGGCGTTTGCGCGTACCCGGTCAAGCAACGCAGCAGGAATTCAAACGTATGCATCCACTACTGCCACCCGATCCCGGGACGCGTGTCGTCGCGCATGTTGGCCGTCTAGACGCACGCGCCCTCGCATCGGTCGACCAGCTGGTGCTTGTCGTCCCTGAAAAGAGCCGGGCAAACCTGTGGTCGTCGTTCGCCGGCGGACTCAAGATCAAGTCGTTGCTCGCGAAACGACCGGCCGGCAGCGTGCCTGCCGCCGTTACCCGGCTCGACAACAAGCGCCAGACGCTGGTCGTCGTTGGCCGCGCGAAACCCGGCAGCGACACGTTCACGCAGCTGACGCTGGGACGGAAACTGGTTACAGCAGCAACCACCGAGAAGGCCGGGATACTTGGCATTGCCGTCATCGGTTTCGACGACGCCGAGACCGGCAGGCTCCGCGATGCACTGCTCGCCGCGGCTTTGGCCCGCGCCGCCGCGATGCCCGAATGGAAGACCCGGGCGACGCCGGCCGCAATCAGGAGCGTCCGGCTATTGGGTTGCGACGAGAAGCCGGACACAGGGCGCGTCACGGCCGAAGCGGCCGGCAACCATCTCGCGCGCTGGCTCACTGCGCTGCCACCGAACAAGCTCGACGCGTCAAGCTACGCCGAACTCGCGAAGTCGCTGGCCGACACCCACGGCTGGCACAACAAGCGGTACACAGTAAGGGAGCTCAAGACGCTCGGCGCCGGCGCTTTCCTGGCCGTTGCCCAGGGCAACGCGAAGGACGACGCCAGCATCGTGAAGCTCGCGTATCGGCCGGGCAAGAAGAGTGATGCACCGGCGGTCTCGCTCGTCGGCAAAGGCATCATCTTCGACACCGGCGGTACGAACCTGAAGCCCTTCCAGGGGATGCTCGGCATGCATGGCGACATGCAGGGCAGCGCCGTCGCGCTTGGCTCCTTGCTCGCGCTGACGATGCTAGGCGCGCCCTTCGCCGTCGATTGCTGGCTGGCGTTGACCGAGAACCGAACCGGCCCGGAGGCCTACAAGTCGCAGGACCTCGTGACGGCACTGAACGGCAAGACGATCCAGACGATTCACACCGATGCCGAGGGGCGCATGGCGCTCGCCGATACACTGACGCTTGCGAGTCGCGAAGCGCCAGGGCTCGTGATCGATTACGCCACCCTGACGGGCGCCGCTGTCAACGCGACAACGACGCGCATGAGCAGCATCTTCACCAATCGGCCCGAGTGGCACCCGGACATCAAGCGATCGGGCAGGACATCGGGCGAACGGGTCTGGCCCTTCCCGGCCGGAGGCGAATTCCTCGAGGACCTGAAGAGCCCCGTTGCCGACCTCATGCAATGCACAATCAAGGGCGCGGGCGATCACATCTACGCAGCGTCGTTCCTGGGCGAGTTCATCGAGAACGATACGCCGTGGGTGCACATCGACCTGTCGGCCGGCGAGCACGACGGTGGGCTTGCCCATATCCCGACCAAGGTGACGGGCTTCGGCGTGCGCCTGACGCTGGCCATGCTGCTCGACGAGAAACTGGCGGAGTCCAACAGCAATGATGGATGACGCCGTGCCCATGGCGAACCGCTTCCGCGGGTTCCTGCCTATTGTGGTCGACGTGGAGACGGGAGGCTTCAACTGCCGCACGGATGCGCTGCTCGAAATCGCCGCGGTCATTGTCGGCTTTGGCGACGACGGTGACCTTAAGCGACGTGAAACGGTTCGCTATCACGTCAAACCGTTCGAAGGCGCCAACATCGAACCGGCGTCGCTGGCCGTCAACGGCATTGATCCGGACCATCCGCTCAGGCCGGCACTCGATGAGCGCGACGCGCTGGGCCGGATTTTTCGCGAGGTGCGCCGCGCGGTCCGCGAGAACAATTGCAGCCGCGCCATCCTCGTGGGACACAACGCGGCGTTCGACCTGGGCTTCCTGAATGAGGCGGTGGAACGCGCCGGCATCAAACGCAACCCCTTCCACCCGTTTTCCTGTTTCGACACGGCCACGCTGTGCGGCGTCGCGTTCGGGCAGACGGTGCTGTCGCGCGCAGCGAAGGCGGCCGGGCTGCCGTGGGACGACGAGGCCGCACACTCCGCCGCATATGACGCCGAAATTACGGCGGACGTCTTCTGCGAAGTCGTCAACCGCTTCGCGCCGATCTTCGAAGCGTCGCTCGGCGCTCCGGCGCGGGTCTAGCCCTCGGCCGTTTCCGACTTCGCCTCGTCGAGCAGGGTCTTGAGCTCGCCCGAGTTGTACATCTCGATAACGATATCCGAGCCGCCGATCAGCTCGCCCTTGACGTAAAGCTGGGGAAAGGTCGGCCAGTTCGAATAGGTCTTGAGACCCTCGCGAATCTCCGGGTCCTCGAAGATGTTGACATAGGCGTAGGGCTGGCCAACCGCATTCAGCGCAGCAACTGCCTGGCCCGAGAAACCGCACTGCGGAAAGTCCGGCGATCCCTTCATGTACAGCAGGATATCGTGCTCGCCGAGCTGTGCTTCGATACGTGTGTTAACGTCGTTACTCATGTTGGACACTCCTTTAGTTCGTTCGGTCCTCGACACGAACCTGGTTGACGACGGCGCTGACGCCGTCGACCTTCCTGGCAATTCGATAGGCACGGTTGCGTGCCTCATAGCTTCCGACGGTACCGGTCAGCGTGACCGTACCGCCGTTTGTCCTTACGCCCACCTCGAAGGCACTGACGACAGGATCATTTCGATGTCCGGCCCTGACCTCCGCAGTAATCGCCGAATCGCGGGCAAGCTCCGTCGAGCTTCGCTCGCCACTCGCGTCCGCGGCGTAGGTTCCGCCACCGCCGGACATCAGGAATGAGGAGCATCCGCAGAAATTCAAGGCGACGAGCGACAGGAGCAATCCGCGACGGACGGCCATGTTATTCCGCCACATCGGCGCCGGTCCGCTCGACGAGCGCATCAATGATCTCCCACTGCTGCTCGCGGCTGTAGCCCGACCACTGGGTGATTTCATCGAGCGTGCGCCCGCAGCCGAGGCAGACGTCATCGTCGTCGACGGTGCAGATCGACACGCACGGAGAGGCCGGAAAAAGGCCGCGGTTGCCGCGCGCAACGGCGACCAATCGTTGTCGGGATCGGGACATCTAAAGTAAAATCAAGTACTTGGCGAAGTCCGCCGGGGCAACACCCGATCGAGACTTGTTCCAAAAGAAGCTCTATAATACCCGCCCTTCGCGGCCGGCGATACGCCCGGTCTGCAACGTCCAAAAAGAATCCCTGGAGCATAGATTCTATGAACCCCCTCAAGAGCGTACCCGGCACAATCATCGGCGGCTTCGTCCTCGCCGTCATCATTGTCCTTGCGACCGGTGACAACACCATAGCCAACTGGAGTTCACTCATCGTTTGGCTGCACGTCCTGGCCGGCATTACCTGGATCGGCCTGCTCTACTACTTCAACTTCGTGCAGGTCCCGGCACTTGGCGACGCTGCCAGCGATGAGGGCGGTCCGGGTGGCGCCGGCATCACGAAATACGTAGCACCCCGCGCCTTGTGGTGGTTCCGTTGGGGAGCACTCGTGACCTGGCTGTCCGGCGCCGCGTTTCTCGGCCACCGCGGCCAGTTCGTCAACGCCTTTGCGCTCGGCCTCAACAGCGAAGGCAACATCTACGCGCTGACGATCGGCATTGGCGCCTGGCTCGGCACGATCATGCTGTTCAACGTCTGGGTGTTGATCTGGCCGAACCAGAAGAAGGTGCTAGGCATGGTCGAAGCGACGGACGAAGAAAAGGCAAAGGCCAAGAACATTGCTTTCCTCGCATCGCGCACGAACACCTTGCTGTCGATCCCGATGGCAATGAGCATGGTTGGCGCCGGTCACGGCTTCTTCATGTAAACGACGATCGATCGCTCAAAAAAGCCCGGCTCCGTGCCGGGCTTTTTTTGTCCTCTGAACGGAGCAACATTAGCGTGACTGACCTGGATTCGATCGTCGAAAAGAACGTCGCCGATGCGCTGGCCGAGGACATCGGTACCGGCGATCTGACGGCGCGCCTGATTGACGACGACGCCGTCGTCGGCGCCCAGGTCATCGCCCGCGAGACTCTCGTCGTTGCCGGGCGGCCCTGGGTCGATGCAGTGTTCCGCCAGCTTGACGACTCGATCATCGTGGACTGGTATATCGATGACGGGCGCGAAGCCGACCCGGACGACGTCATCCTCAAACTGGTCGGCCCTGCGCGGGCGCTCCTGTCCGGCGAGCGCACGGCGCTGAATTTTCTGCAGACGCTGTCGGCCACTGCCACGACGACGGCGAGGTACGTGGCCGCCATTGCGGGAACCGGGGCGAAGCTGCTCGATACGCGCAAGACCCTTCCCGGCCTCCGGCACGCGCAGAAGTACGCCGTCCGCTGTGGCGGCGGCCACAATCACCGCGTTGGCCTGTACGACGCCGTACTGATCAAGGAAAACCACATCAAGAGTGCCGGTGGCATTCGCGAAGCACTCGGCAGTGCGTCGACGTTTGCCGTCGACCTACTTGTCGAGATCGAGGTCGAGTCGATCGACGAGCTCAGGACCGCGCTCGACGCCGGCGTGACGCGCGTCCTGCTGGATAATTTCTCACTTGACACACTGCGTGAAGCCGTCGCCGTTAACGCGAGCTACGGCGAGGCGGCCGCCGAACTCGAGGCCTCGGGCAACGTAACCCTCGACACGATTGCCGACATTGCCGCGACCGGCGTCGACTACATATCGACCGGTGCAATTACCAAGAACGTGGCGGCTATTGATCTCTCGATGCTGTTCCGCATCGATTAGGTTGCGGCGGAGCATGCCGCCGATCGCGAGGACGGGCGGCGCCTAGGCGACCGCGCGCGTCACGCGCTTGGGTTCAGATACACCGTAGCCCTGGGCATAGTCGATATCCATGCCGCGGAGCATCGTGATGATCTCTTCGTTTTCCGCAAACTCGGCAATGGTCTGCTTGCCGGTGAGGCGCCCGATTTGAGCAATCGAGCGTACCATTTCGCGGTCGATCGGATCATGCAGTATCTCCTTGACGAAGCTGCCGTCGATTTTCAGGAAATCCACCGGGAAGTGCTTCAGATAGCCGAATGAAGACAACCCGGTCCCAAAATCATCCAATGCGAACTTGCAACCGAGTTCCTTCAGCGCGTTGATGAAACGATTCGCCTGCGAATAGCTGGCAATCGCTGCAGTCTCGGTTATTTCGAAACAGATCTTTGTGGCATCCAGTCCGCTCATCTGGAACTGGTTGATAACGAACGGCAGGAACTTCTCGTCGCCCAAGCTCTTGCCGGAGAGGTTGATCGAACAGAGCGCCAGGCGCTCGCGCTCGTCGGCTTCAGAGACCAGCCAACGGAAGGTGTTGCGAATCACCCAGCGGTCAATCTCCGGTGTCTTATCGAACCGCTCGGCAGCCTCGATAAACAGGCCCGGCGACACGACGCCGCCGTTTTCGTCGCGCATGCGCAGGAGAATCTCGTAATGCGCGCCCTCCTCGACGTCGCGCAACGGCAGGATCGTCTGGCGATACAGCTCGAAGCGGTTTTCCTGCAGCGCGTTGGTAATCCGCGCCGCCCACTGCATTTCGCGGCGGCGGCGCATCAGGTTGATATCGTTTTCCTGGAAGCTGTGGATGCGATTGCGACCCGCGTCCTTGGCGTGCGAGCAGGCGCTGTCTGCAGCGGTCAAGAGCGCCGCAACGTCTTCGTTATCGGCCGTAATGGGCACGACACCAATGCTTACGGTGAGCGTGAAGGGGCGCTCGTCCCACTTGAACGTGAACTCGGAGATTGCGGCCCTGAGCGCCTCCGCCGTTTGCATCGCCTCGTCGAGGTTACAGCTTTCCAGCAGCACGCCGAACTCGTCGCCGCCAAGACGAGCCAGCGTGTCGCGCCAGCGAATCTTGGATTTGAGCAATGCGCCGAGCTGGCCGAGCAACGCGTCCCCGGCGCTGTGCCCGCAGGAATCGTTGACGATCTTGAACTGGTCGAGGTCGAGATACAGCAGCGCGTAGTCGGTCTCGCGAGCCTTGGCGCTCTTCAGGGAACGCTCGAGCCGCGCTTCAAACTCGCGCCGGTTGACGAGTCCCGTGAGGATGTCGTGCGACGCGTGATAGCTCAGTCGCCGGTTGAGTTCGCGGGCCTCGCTGACATCATGGAAGACGAGCACACCGCCCGTCACCCGGCCCTTGCCGTCGCGTATCGGAGATGCGGTGCTCTCGATATAGAGTTCGTTGCCGTCGCGACGAATCAGCAGCGTTGGACGCACGGATTTGATACGCCGGTCTCGCTCGATAGCCACGCCCATCGGGTTTTCGAGCGGCTCGCAGGTTTCTTCGTGGAAGGCACGGAAGATCTCGTCGATCGGTCGGCCGCTGGCATCGTCTACCGTCCAGCCCGTCAGCTCTTCGGCGATCGGGTTGATGTACTCGACGTTGCAGTCAGCGTCGGTCGTGATAACGCCGTCCCCGATCGACTGCAGTGTAATCTGCGCACTTTCCTTCTCCCGGAACAGTGCGTCCTCGTAGATCTTTCGCTCGGTAATGTCGGTCTCGGCGCCAACGAGCCGGATCAGCCGGCCGTTGCTGTCGACGATGGCCTTGGCACGACTCGTCATCCATCGCCATTCACCGCTCTGGTGCTTCATGCGATGCGTGGATTCGAAGTACTGGGTCTTGCCCTCGAGATGCTGGCGCATGGCAACCTGCACGCGCGCCATGTCATCCGGATGCACGAGTCGGTACCAGTCAATGTCCAGTTCGGCCTCATCGAGCGGATAACCGAGCATTCGACGCCAGCGGGGAGACAACTTCAGTCGCTTGAGCTGACCGTCGAAATCCCAGACGCCGTCGTTTGCCGTTGCCGACACCAGCGCGTTGTGCTCCTCGAAATCCGCAAGTCGTTTCTTATCGGCAAGGCGCTCGAGGCCCGTCGACAGCGACGCGGCGAAGAGCTTGATCAGGAGGTTCAGGCTGGCGTCCCACTCCTCGGTCGGACCGTCGTTCATGACAGCAAGGAAGCCGGCGACCTCGCCGTTGATCGCGAAACCCGTCAGCAGCAGCGAACCGATGTGCAGTTCGTTGAGCCGGCTGAGCTCGGCCTCTGCCCGGGCCGTGCCAGCCACCGTGTCGCTGACTTCGATGACGCGCAGGTGACCGAGACGATCAAACAGCCACGGCCAGTCCTCGACCTTTTCGTCCTTCAGGGTTTCGGCGCTGACCTGTGAGAAGCCCTGGCGGGCGACATGCACGGTCTCGAATGTCCTGCCGTCCTCGCTGACCAGGATCATGCACGCTGCGTCGCAGCCGGTTGCCTCCGGGACATCCTGGATCAGCGTCGCGAGCGTGTCATGAAGCGTTTCGGATTCGAGGCTTTGCAGGGTAATGGCGAGGCGCGCCTGCAGCGCGTCCACTGCGCCTCGGGTTCGGGTGCCGGCACGTGGGCGTCGCGACCGAATAATCGTGGTGCTGGTGTCTGACGCCGACGTCATCGAACCGGTTCTGTACTTGGCATCTAGCGCGAGGCCCTCCAGGAACTGCCCGCGACCCTTTGACTGCATTCTGACAGCTTGATTCAGGAATACAAGATAAGTCGCTGTATTTTTTTGTTTTATGCCCAGTTTTCTCGACATAAGCCGCGGCATTGATCGGTGCCTTGTCAACGGCTCTCGCCGTGCTGCGTTGGTGGCAGGAAAGGACCCGAATCCCCCTACGCAAGGAGAGACCGATGATTCGCCACACCCGACTACTGTTCCTCTGTATTGTCGCGCTGAGCGCTGCCGCCTGCGGCGGCGGCAGCAGCACGAGTACGCCGTCCGCGCCACCGGTCCAGGCGGCCGAGTGCGATCCCGGGGACCCGGCAACGGCCGATCTCTGCGGCACCGTGTACCTCGCCCTGACCGACGCCGACGGCGATTTCCTGAGCTACGGCGTCGACGTGGTGTCACTGACACTCGAGACGGCCAACGGCCGCATCGTCGAAACGCTGCCGCGGTCGACGCGCATTGATTTCACGGAATACGTCGACCTGACAGAGTTGTTCACGGCCGCAACGATTCCCCCGGCCACCTATGTCAGCGGCTCGATTACGCTCGACTATTCGAACGCGGACATACACGTCGAAAAGGACGGCACTGCCGAAGACGCGGTGGTCGTCGACGCCAGCGGCGCGCCGCTAACCACCGCAACCCTCGACGTGACGCTGTCCAATCGCGACCGCCTCGTTGTAACGCGCGGTCGACCCGCCTTCCTGCAGCTCGACTTCGATCTCGAGGCCTCGCACGTCATCGATCTCGAGGCGTCACCCGTCACGGCCACGAGCGAGGCATTCATCGTCGCCGAGGTAACGCCTGTCGATGAAAAGACGATCCGGGTGCGCGGGCCCGTGACCGACGTTGACGTTGACGACTTGTCCTATACCGTCAACATCCGTCCGTTCCGCGACACGAGCGGTGAATTCGGCCTGGTTTCGGTCGAGGTCACGGAAGCCACGGAGTTCGAGGTCAACGGCGACAGCTTTACGGGCGCCGATGGTCTGTCGGCCCTCGACGCCGAGGCGCCCGGTATTGCGAGCGTCGCGCTCGGCGTCCTGGACCTCGACGCGCGAGAGTTCACGGCGTCGATCGTGCTGGCAGGCTCCAGCGTACCGGGCATCGACCGCGACGCCGTCCGCGGCAATATCATTGCCCGCGACGGAAACCTCTTGACCGTTCGCGGCGCCAGGGTGATACCGCGCGACCGACAGGCCTTCTTCCGCGATACCGTCGTCGTCGAAATCAGCGACACGACACGCGTGTTCAAGGATGGTGATCCTGACGGCGGCAGCACCATCGCCGACCTCTCGGTCGGACAGCGCGTCACGATTCGCGGTAACGCCGATAACGACACGATCAGCAGCAGCGCCCCCGAGGTCCTCTTCGACGCCACCGCGGGCTACGTCCGCATGCACCTGACCTCGCTATCCGGCATCGTCAATACCGCGGCACCCGGTGAGGCGATCATCGACCTGCAGTCGATCGATCGTCGCCGTGTCTCGATCTTCGACTTTACGGGTACGGGCGAGACAGATGATGCCGACCCGGCCAACTACGAGGTGGCGACGAGCCTGCCCGGTATCGATGCTACGGCCAACGGCAAGCCGGTCGTCGCGAAGGGCTTCCCGACCGCGTTCGGTACCGCGCCGCCGGACTTCGTCGCCCGCACGGTCATTGACTTCAGCGGCGTACGCAGCTCGCTCGGCGTAGGCTGGGGCACTGACGGCACGACCGAGCCCTTCCTGCGCCTCGATGCAGACGGCCTCGTGCTCAACAACACGAACCCGGACATCGACCAGCGCAACGTCATCAAGCAGGGGCCCGTACTGATCGACCTCGGTGAGCTCGATTCCGGCACGACGGTCGAACCCGTCGAAAGCGGTCGCAGCGTTTACACAATCAAGAGCGGCGACAGCCTGCGCATCTATACCGATTTCGCTGACTTCGCAGGCGACCTTGCGTTGAGTCTCGACGGCGCAACGGCCGCGCGCTCAATGTTCGCCTACGGCGAGTACGACGCATCGGCCAACGTCTTCACGGCGCGGAAGCTCGGCGTCTTCCTGCTGGAGCCCTCAAGCGATGGCGGGGAATGACACTGGCATGAACTGACTGAAGCCACAAAAACAGAGACCGGTCAGGGCAACCCCCTTCCCCCGAACCTTGTCCTGATACCTGGCTTGACCCGCAGCGGTAATCGCGCTGCGGGTTTTTTTTATTCAGGGAGCTATGCTATTTCCGCTTGGCGCCCTTGCGACTCGACGGCGTCGGCGGATTCTTGGCGACGTAACGATGGTCTTCGACCAGTTTCAAGAGGTCGAACGCGCTGATGACGCCGATGACTTTCTGCTCATGCGTCACCGCAAGGTGATGCACCTTGTGATTGCGCATGATTCGCGCCGCAATGCTGACGTCGTCGTAGCGCGGCACCGTGTAGACCTTCTCGGTCATGATCGTATTGACGGGTGCGCCGGGCTTCAGGTCCTGCGCAAGATCGCTCGTCGACACGACCCCAACCGGGGCGCCGTCGGTGTCGACGACCGGTACCGAACCAATCTTGTTGCGCTCTAGCATCTGCCGGACGTGCTCGATGCTCTGGTGCGGCTCGGCGGTAATCGGTGAGCCGCTCATCAGCTCGTCTACTTTGACGTTCATGGTCCCCCCGGGTAGGTCGTTAGCTGGCTCCGAGCTTGCCGGAAGCGTCCTCGAAGCGATCTCCGTAGTTTCCACGAGAGGCAGCAACGAGCGGCCATGCGCGGTCGACGACGTGCGCTCAGGCGATACTCTGGAAATAGCTTCGCATGCGTTTGCGCATGGCCTCGTCCGGCAATCGGCCGAGGCCCGCACGCAGATTATCGACCGCGTGTGTCGGATTCGCCGTCTCGGTCAGCACGCAGGTAACTGCCGGGTGGGAGAGGATGAACTTGAGCACGAACTGCGCCCATGACTCGCAGTCGATTTCTGTCGCCCATTCCGGCAACGCCTTGCCGCGGACGAGCGCGAAATAGCGACCGTTGATGAACGGCCGGTTGATCGTCACGGCGACGCCCTTGTCGATCGCCATGGGCAGCACGCGCTCTTCGGCCTCCGGTTCCACGAGCGAATAGTTCACCTGCAGGATGTCGACCGTGCCGGTCTCCATGAGCGCCATCATGTCCGGGTAGGCCGCCTTGACGTGCCGCGATACGCCAATGTGGCGCGTAAGGCCCTCTTCCTTCCAGCCGCGGAAACGATCCCAGTGCGGTAGCGCATCTTCCGGATAGTTGTGCATGAGATCGAGCGTCTCCCGCCCCGTCATGTCGAGAAGTCGCCGCGCCTCTTCACGCGCGGCCGCATCGTCTACACCCGCGAAGTAGGTGCCGAGAAACACATCGTCCTCGAGTCCCATCCCGGCGACGACGTCGGCGACAACGAAGCGACTGCGTCCGCCGCAGTCGATATAGGCGCCGCCGACATCATGCAGCCTCTGGATCACTTCGCGAGACAGGCTTATGTCGCCTGACCGAAACGCGTTGGAATTTCCCAGTCCGATTATCGGCAGCGTTTCGCCACTCGACGGGATTAGCCGACGCGGCAGGCGCTCCGCGCTTACAGCAAACGTCGCGGCTGCGGGCAGCGTGGCAGTTGCGCCCATGGCGTAGAGAAACTGGCGTCGCGTCGTCATGCGCAGTGTCCTTTGTCGGCGTCAGGAAGGTAAATGAGTTACCACTGTAACGATCCGGTCGCCATCCTGCGACACTGGCAGAGGTTACGGTTTCATTATAGGCTCGACGTTGAACGACGGCCGCAAGGACGCCCGCGGTGGGGGCCGCGAAGCAGGTGGTACCAGAAGGAAGGCCGCGAAGTGAGGGAGACCCATGCGTATTCTTACGCTCGCACTCTGCTGCCTTGGAATTGCTGCCTGTGGTGGCGGATCGTCATCACCGCCACCACCCGCATCACCACCACCGCCTCCGCCGCCGCCGGCGAACACTGCGCCGACCGTTGCCGGCGTGACCGCGGGGACACTGCCGGATACCGCCGTAACGGGGACCCTGGTCGGTACCGACGCAGACGGTGACAGCCTCGACTACGCCGTCGGCACGATGCCGGCAAACGGTATGGTCTCACTCGCCGGTGCCGGCAACGTCGACTTTACTTACACGCCAAACGCGGGATTCGCCGGGACCGACAGCTTCACCTACACCGCCAGCGACGGTACGGCGACGTCAGGAGCCGGCACGGTCACGATAACCGTCAATACGCCGCCCACCGTTACTGCAGCGAACTATGAGACCAGCGACATCGTACCGGTCAGCGACACGCTGGTTGCAACCGACGCCGAAGTAAACTCGGTAACCTTTAGTATCGCCACGCAGCCGGCAAAGGGCGACATAACGTCCCTTGCGACCGCCACCGGCGCTTTTGTCTACACGGCTACTGACGGCGAGGACGGCGTCGATACTTTCGAGGTCACGGCCAGCGACTTCGCGGATACGTCGGCACCCGCAACGATCACAGTCGAGATCTTCGACTGGGTTGGCACGACCCAGATAGGCTCGGCGGGGGACGACGCGACGTCGACTAACGGGCTGGTCGCGAGACCGGGCGGTTCGCTTCTGCACGCCGGGTTGACCGACGGACAGCTCGGCTCTACACCCAACGCCGGTGGCGACGACATATTCGTTCGAATTACCGACCGGCGTGGAAATGAAACAGGGATAGCACAGCTCGGCAGCACCGATGACGACCGCGTACGCGGCGTCCACGCGCGCAACGCCGACGACGGCTACTACTTCACTGTCCAGTCGAATGGAGACAACGTCTACCGTTTCGACGCCGACGGCAACGAGATCTGGAGCGTGCCGCTGTCACTGCCGACCAACCTCAGTGTAGTCGCAACCGTCTACTGGTCCTCAATAGACCGGGATGACAACCTGTATGCGCTCTCGTGGATTTCCCGCGTTGCCAATACGTTCACCGGAGTCGTCACGAAAATTGACGGCGCCACGGGCAATATCCTCTGGCAGCGGGAACTCAGAAGCTCGGAAGACGACGGAGCCGGCTTTTTCATTGGCGGCTCATCACTGGTTTTTCCACGTGGTGTTGATGTCGACTCGAATGGCGACGTCATCGTTACCGGCGAGTTCGCCGATACGGGCGTATCCATGCGCAGCTGCCAGCGCTGCCCGTTCATCGCCAAGTTCGATAGCTCTGACGGATCCGACATCTGGCTAAGGGAGCCCGACACCTTCGACACCTGCGGCAAGGACGGCAGCGGTCGCTTCTTCCGCGTTAAAGTGGATGATGATGACACCCTCGTCCTCAGCGGCATTGGCGATCTGGTTGTTAGTGACAACGGCGATGGCGCCGTCGCCCGCTTCAGCGCCGACGGCACCACCGAACAATGGAGCTTCTGCGACAACTCCGGCGATGACGTGACCTTTTTCTTCACCAACCCCCTGATTACGGCGAACGGTGACATCGTCATCTATGGCGATGTCGGCGATGCGGATTCTCCACCCGACATGAACGGCTTGCCAACGGAGCGGGCGCTGGTCATTTATCGTCTTGACGGCGCGGGCAACCAGCTTTGGGCGCGCACAATCAACGGCAGACTGGCGGACGGCTCGACGGCGCTGCTCCAAGCCGGCAGCATTATCGAAGACAGCCAGGGCGTGCTATACGCAACCGCGACAACCAACGGGCAATTCGCACCCGCAACGAACGCCGGAGGCACCGACGTCGTCATCCTGCGCCTCGACGCCGACGGCAACCTGCGCGAGTAATCCGAGCCCGCCTGCGAACGCAGGCGGTGCCTCCGCGCGCCCGGGCAGTCGCATCACACGGATTCGGCGAACGTCGAGCGCTCGCCCAGTACCAGGGCGCGAGCGCCGTCGATTGCCTCGGTGAAGTAGTCACGCGCCACGCGGACCCGTGCCGTCGCGCGCAGGTCAACGTGACTGAGCATCCACACGCCCCACGCTGATGGCGTCAACTCGAGGTCGAGGCGCCGGGCGATGCGGCTTCTATCGGCCACAAAGCACGGCATCCGGGCGAGGCCCAGCCCCTCCTCGACGGCCTTGAGCATCGTCGTCACGTTGTCGGTCCTGAGCACAACCGGCGCGCCAGGGAAATGCTGGCGCACCCACTCCGGTATCTTCCGTTCACTGCGAAAGAGAATGACTGCGGGCTGGTCCCGATGACGCTTCCAGTACGACGGCTTTGTGTACACGCCGTGACGTAGCGGCACGATCTGCCGCCCGACCAGATGCTCCGGCGGCGTCGCCGTCAGGCGTATGGCGAGATCGGCCTCGCGCGCCGCAAGGTCCAGCTGGCCGGTGGTGGTCAGGAGCTCGAGCTCGATGTCCGGGTACCGGGCAAGGAAATCCGGCACAGCGGGTATGACGACGCTATTCGCGAAATCGTACGGCACGGTGATTCGTAGCGGCCCGGTCAGCGCCGCATCACGACCGAAGGCTGCCCGGTCGATCGAATGTGCCTGCGCCTCCATGTCCTCGGCGAACGGCAGCATGTTTTCGCCGGCCTGGGTAAGCGCATAGCCATCGCGGCTACGGTCGAACAAACGCGTTCCCAGGCTCGCTTCGAGCGCGGATACTCGACGCGCCACGGTCGTGTGGTTCACCCCCAGCGATTTTCCCGCACCGCTGACCGAGCCGGCCCGGGCCAGCGCCAGGAAGACTCTGACGTCGTCCCAATCCATATGTGCATTATTGCACATTAATTAGGCTTTTTGACGCATTTACGGATCATTAATGCACATTTAGAGTTGACCGCGAAATGACCCCTACCCCCAACGAGGACACTGTTATGCAAATCGCCAACCGCACTATCCTGATCACGGGCGCTAACCGAGGCATTGGTCGCGCCACCGTCGACGCGCTGCTCGAAGCCGGCGCGGCGAAGATCTACGCCGGCGCTCGTCGCGTCGACAGCCTGCCCGACTTCGGCGACGCTCGCGTTGTCCCGGTGGAACTCGATATCACGGTCCCGCAAAGCGTCCGCGAGGCGGCAGCAACCGCCACCGACATCGATCTTTTGATCAACAACGCCGGTGCACTCAACTTCGGCAGCGTGCTGGACGCGCCGATGGCAGACATCCAGAGCGACATGAACGTGAATTTCTACGGCACGCTCGACATGGCGCGCGCTTTCGTGCCCGTACTCGAAAACCGGCCGAACGCAGCGCTGGTCAATGTCGTCACGATTGCCGCGTTCGTGAACTTCCCCGGTCTTGGCGGTTACAGTGCCTCGAAAGCGGCGCTGTTTTCATTGTCGCAGGGCCTGCGCATCGAACTCGCGCCACGCGGCATCACGGTGCACACCGTAAACCCGGGTCCAATCGACACCGACATGGCGAAGGATCTGGAGATGCAGAAGACGTCACCCGAGGTGGCCGCAGAGAACATCGTGAAGGGACTCAAGAACGACGAGGCCGACATCTTCCCCGACGAACAGGCCGAACAGATGTTCGGACTCTGGCGGGGCAACTATCGCGATCTCGAAGCCGCTGTTTTCGAGATGCACCACGCCGGCTGAGCCGACAGCGGTGTGTCGCTACACGCTGGCAGGTGCTCCGGCCTCAGCGTCGGAGTTGCCCTCCCGCGCGTGCGGCGTTCGATACCGCAAACCGAACAGCGGCCTGAGCACGGGCACGCGGCGAATGACGAACTCGTGCAGCACGATGCAGCCGCCTATCGTAAGAAGCAATACGAGTGCGGGCTCGAGAACGGGACCGAGCGCAAATGCCGAGAGGTGGTAGCCTGCAACCACGGTAATGGTCTGGTGCAGGATGTACCACGAAAACACCGCCTCGGTAGCGTACGCAAGACCCGGCAGGGGCTTTGTCACGAGGTGGTGCGCCCAGCCCAGCATCACGAGAATCCACAGCCAGCGGTTGAGGTAGATCACGAAGGTGCCGAGCACCTCGCCCGGCAGCACGGGCAACAATGCCGTCCACTCCTCACGCCCGAGGAAGGCCAGGAAGGACACGACGCCGAGCGCCAGCGTGACGTTGCGTAGCCGTGCCATCTCTTGCCAGACGCCGGGATCCCTGCCGACGATGAAGCCGTAGAGAAAGAAGGTCGAGTACAGGGCATGCGCGTACCAGTCGTCGACGAGCGCATGACTAACGTACGGGAACAGCGGGAACAGGAACAGGCCATACAGCAGCAGCGGCAGCACGGGCAGCAGGATCAGCAGCGGGCCGCGGAGCGCGACGAGGCGACGACGGACACCCTGCCCCGGCCCTTCGAGAAACGCCATGACCGGGACGAGCGCTAGCGTGTAGAACAGCACGTATGGCAGGTACCAGAGGTGGTTCCAGGTCCAGACAATATAGTTCTCGCCGCCCCAGGCTTCACCGGGAAAGTCGGTGAACGTCAGGTAGCGGCGCATGAAGTCGAGGAAGCCGGGCTCGATGACACCGTTCGACACGGCCTCGAGATAGGGCTGGGGTGCGACGATAAACGCCATGCCGAAAATCAGCGGCAAGCCGAGTCGCCAGAGCCGGCGCCTTACGAGCTGACCGGGCGAATAGCGTCGCCAGACGAAGCTGACCGCAAGTCCCGAGATGAGAAAGAGGATGTGCATCCGCCACTGGTTGGTGAACAGCATTGGCAGCTGCAGCCACTCCGATTGGTATTCCGATTTCACGTGCCAACCCCAGTCGGCGACGTAGAACATGCCGACGTGGTAGAGAATGAGCAGGCTGAACGCAAAGACCCTGAGTGCGTCAATGTCGTAGCGTCGGCCGTCTGTCGCTTCCTGGGTTTTCATTCGAGTCCCCTTCCCGTGACCTTGACTATCGCACTCAGACTGGCGCACGCCGGCCGCCATCGCGACGGCTAAGTGCCTGACGGGGCGCCGTCTGTGACCAACGGTCGGGATCGAGGGACGAATGGACGGTCTCGACCGCCGCTTGCGGGTAGCATTGCGCCATGAGCCTCGAAGACTACCTCAGACGCCGGCGGTTCTACGAAGCCCTGCTGCTTTTCGCCGTGGTCGGCATGGGTAGTGTCGCCAATTCGCTGATCGTCACAATCGAAATGGGCCGCGGCGGGCCGTTTCCGGCCTGGCTGCCCTGGGCGCTCGAAACGACTAGCCACCTCGCCCTGCTCGTCATGTTCCCTGTCGTGCTGTGGTTCGACGAGCGCGTGCCGATTCGCCTCAGCCGCTGGCGGCAGGCGCTCCTGGGGCACGCCCTGTTCAGCGTGGTCTTCTCACTCGGCCACGTCGTGCTGATGTACGTATTCCGGAAACTCGTGTGGTCGGTGTATTCACCCGGCAACCCCTACCACTGGGACAACTGGCTCGCTCAGTTCGGCTTCGAATATCTCAAGGACTTCCGTACCTACCTGGTACTGCTGGCGCTGGTCTACCTGTACCGCTTCGTCCTGAGGCGCCTGCAGGGCGAGGCCGAACTCGTGGCCGAGGGCGATCGCGACGCCGGCGAGGCGCCCGCCGAGAGCGGACGTTTCCTCGTCAAGAAGCTGGGCCGGGAGTTCCTCGTCAAGACCCGCGACATCGACTGGATCGAGGCCTGCGGCAACTACGTCAACCTGCACGTGGGCGAGCGTGTCTATCCGCTGCGGGAGACCATGACCCGGATTACCGAGCGCCTCGAAGCGCAGGGCTTCCTCCGCGTTCACCGCAGCGCTATCGTGAATCTCGACCGCATCGTGGAGCTCAAGCAGTTCGAATCAGGCGACGGTGAGGCACGCCTGTCAAATGACGCCAGCGTGCCGTTCAGTCGAAGTTATCGCAAGGTGCTGCGCGAACGATTGAACTAGTGCCTGTTTACAGGCTCTGCCGAAGTGCTACCAGTGCCCCGTGCCGGGCTCGCCCTTGACCGGTCCGACCACCTCGTCGGTAATCCAGCCGCCATAAAAACCGCCGGGCTGGGGCCTGACTCGCTCGCCGTCGACGAAGCACGCGACGCGCCCGGGATAGAAGCCTAAGTAATCGCGGAGTTGCGCGAAGCGCGGGCTGGGTGCGGGGTATGACCACGCAACCGGTTCGCCGGTGCCTTCGAGCGCCCAGTAAGCCGCCTCGCCCTTCCACTCGCAGTACGAGCGGCCGCCGACGCGCTCCAGTACGCCTGGCGCGATCGATTCGGGCGGCAGGTAGAACGTGGGTGGGCTGGCCGTTTCCAGCACCCTGAATGCCGCATGCGTCGAGGCGAGCTGGCGGTCTCCAGCGAACACCTCGACCAGTCGCGCGTCCTCCACGAGCGCCGGGGGCCGCGGGTAGTCCCAGACCGACTCCTGGCCCTCGGCGGGCTCGATGGCGAAGTCGGGCCGCTTCTGTCCGGTATTTTTCCACATGCTCTCTCCGACAGCGCTCGCCGTGAGGGTTCCACTGCGGCCGAAGGACCAGCCTTTGACGTGGGAGGACCAGAGCGCCATTGGCCACTTTCCTACGCTGCATGCCTGTGAAAAACTGGAGAGATGGCAACGGTGCCGAGAATCGCTGGAATTGATGGCTGCAAGGCCGGCTGGATCGTCGTTTGCGAGACGCCGCTGCCCGGCCCGTGGAGCTGGTTCGTCAGTACCGACTTCAACGAGGTCGCCGAGCGCCTCGATGGCTTCGACGCGATCGGCATCGACATGCCTGTCGGCATTCCTGATACCGGCTCGCGGGAGTGTGAAACGCTTGCCCGGCAGATTTTGCGCCCGCGGCGTTCCTCGAGCGTGTTCTCCTCGCCGATTCGCCCCATCCTCGGCGTCGACGATTACCGCGAGGCCTGCGACGTCCGCGAGTCCATCGAGGGCAAGCGCATGAGCAAGCAGTCGTTCTTTATCATGGACAAGATCGCCCAGGTCGACCGGGTGATTCGCGGTCGGAGGGCAATGGCCGATTCGCTCTTCGAGGTTCATCCGGAACTCAGTTTCACGGCGCTGGGCGGCGGCGAGCCCATGCATCACCCGAAGCGCGAGCAGGCAGGATTCGAGGAGCGTCTTGCGCACCTCGAGGACGTGTTCCCTGGCACGACGCTCAGGGACGCGCTGGAGGCCTTTCCTCGTGGCCAGGTGGCGCGCGATGACGTCCTCGACGCCTTTGCCGTGCTCTGGTCTGCAAAACGCATTGCGCTATCGACCGCCGAACGCCTCCCGGCAGAGCCCGCCTACGACTCCTGCGGTATCGAGATGGCAATCTGGTATTGAGCCTCCCCGAGGGACTTCGCCCCCAGACCTCGAAAAGTGCGAACTTCACCCCATATCTATCTGAAATTACGGGCTAAATTGCCTCCAATTCAGAGGAGATCGCAGTGAAGAATCTACTTCCCCTGCAAATCGTGTTCTTCGCCGTTCTGGCCAGCGGGATTGCCTATCTGACCGCCTACACCGTGCAGTCGGGCAACGTCGCGGTCGAGCGCACGCTCGGTAAGGTAAATCACACCGAGCAGCGGCAGGGCCTGAACTTCAAGGCGCCCGTGCTGACGACCAAGCAGGAGTTCAGCGCCAAGGAAATCGCGATCGACATTGACGACCTGAAGCCCAAGGCTGCCGACAACCTGTCGCTCAGGGACCTCGACGTGTCCGTGTACTACCGTGTACCGCCGGAGCGCATCTCCGAGCTGTACGTCAAGTACGCGAACGCTGCGCGCCGAGGGCCGGACGGGATCTGGCTACCGGCCTTTGGCCTCGTCGTTCGCGAGGCACGCGCCGCGATCTACGAAAAGGTCTCGGAGATCGACAGCCTGCAGCTGCACAAGCAGCGCGAGCTTCTGCAAAACGAGGTCTTGAGTGAGCTTCAGGGCCGCCTGGAGCGCAGCGACTCGGGCGACATCTTCATTACGCGCGTCGTCGTGCGCGCACTGAACACCGACCCGAGCATCGAGGCCGCTATCCGCGAAGCGGTCGAGGCCGAGAAGCGCCTCGAGGCCAAGCAGGTGCAGGTGGAAATCGCGAAGAAAGACGCCGAAATCGAGATTGAGCGCGCCAAGGGGATTGCAGAGGCCAACAGCATCATCAACCAGAGCCTGACGGCGGAATACCTGCAGCACGAAATCAACAAGGCGCTCCACGAGTTCGCCGAGAACGAGGGCAGCGTCGTCGTCATTCCGGCCAATATGCAGGGCTTCGACCTGATCCTCGACTCGGGCTCGCTGCAGCGCTCAGCTAGCGCGAGCCAGTAAGTCCCGGCCGCTAGCCGTAGATTCGCTTCATGAGCGGCCCCATGCGGCGCATGCCGACCATGGCGGTCGTCGTTAAGAGCCCGGCCATCATGGCACCCGTCACGCCGCAGGTGAGGATATCCTGGCCGGTCAGCCACAGGCCGTTAATCGAGGTTCTGGGCGTCAGCCAGTCGGCCTTCAGTCGATCGGCAGTGTGCGCAAGCCCGTAGAGTTCGCCTTCCCGGTAACCGCCGAACCAGTTGGTCGATAGCGGCGTCGACACCTCGTAGTAGTCGACCTTGCCTTCGAGTGCGGGCAGACGCTCGTACAGGTGCCGCATCAGTCGCTCACCCAGCGCGGTCTTGAACGCCTCGTAGTCGTCGCCGCGCTTGCCCCAGGTCGAGTCCTCCCAGCGACGAAACCAGTCGTAGGGCGCCGGCGCGACGATTTCGATCGTGGCCGTACCGGGGTGCCGGTTCTGGTAGTCCGGGTCCTTCGCCGAGGGGAAGGAGATGTAGACGACCGGAAACTCCGCGTCAGGATCGGCCTCGAACGCCGCGACGTCGGCATCGTAGTCGTTGCTCGGATAAATCCAGAAGTTGGTCTTTGGCAGTCCGAGATTTTCGGCCGTGTCCTTGAGACCAATGTACACGCCAAGGTGAGCGTAGCTCGGCTCGAGCGCATCGACGCGCTCGGCGTAACCCGCCTTGCGGCTGACCTCGTCGCTCAGGAGATGCCGGAAGGTATTGTTGACGCCTGCCGCCGAGACCACCGTCTTCGCTGCAATCACATGACCGTCCGCCATCGTCACACCCGTGACGCGGCCGTCGTCGACGTTGACGTGTTCGACGCGCGCGTAGGTGAATACCTCGCCGCCAGCGGCCTGAATTTTCGGGATAACGGTATCGGCGATGCGCCACGAGCCGCCGACCGGGTAGTACCCGCCGTAGAGGTAATGCCGGGCGATCATCGCATGCACCATGAACGCCGAGCGCTTCGGCGGCAGGCCCATATCGCCCCACTGACCACAGAGCGTAGCGATCAGGTCCGGGTTGTCCGTGATCTCTGACAGTACGTCCCAGGTGCGTCGGAACAACAAGGCCGGCGGCTTCAGGAAAGGGCCGGTAATGGCCTTCTGCCACGGCTTCATCATGCGCTGCATCGCGAAGCTGTTGAGGCCTGCGCTGGCCTGTTTCAGGAGCTCGAGATAGCGCGCGATGGCGGCCTTCTCTTCCGGGAACTGCTTCTCGAGATTGGCGCGAAATGCCTCCTTGCCAGCATGCGCTGTAAAGGTCTTGTCACCGACGAAGAAGCGATCGAACTCGGTGTCCATCGGGGCCCAGTCGAGTTCGCCCGAGGACAGCCAGTCGAACAGCTTGCGGGTACGCGTTGGCGCACCGACATCGCCAATATAATGAACGCCGACATCCCATTCGTAGCCGTTGCGCTCGTAGGAGTGCGTGTAGCCGCCCGCCGTGTAGTGCTGCTCGAGAACGCATACCCGCCAGCCGAGATCGCCAAGCAGCGCCGCGGTCGTCAGTCCGCCCATACCCGAGCCGATAACCACCGCGTCATAGTCTGCCGCGAGCCGGTTCGGTCGATACCGTCGTCCTATTCTGAGCGTGCTTGCCTGCATGCGCCTGTCATCCTCGTCACCGGCCACGAACTGCCACGCCGTTGTCGCGTCGTGCTATAAGACGTCGCGTCGGGCAACCCTCGTTTCGATAATTGTACCCATGCGAACACTGCTATTGCTCATGTCACTCGTCGCGGCGCCAGCGGTAGCCGCTGATTATGCGGCCCTTTTTGAACGCGCCGTCGACGGCGTCACGTGGACGCTGCCCGACAACTGGGCCTACACGGAGACGCGCAGCAACAAGGACGGCACGAAGGTGGCGCGCTACGACCCGCGCCTGGCCGAGGGAGAACGTTGGTCTCTGCTGGCCGTGAATGGCCGTGAGCCCACGGTCGATGAAATCGAGGCGTTCCTCGAGGACAAGGCAGATACCGACGATGCTGACGATGACAAGAGCGGCGAAGAACAGGAGCAATCGGGTTCAGGGACGCGCAATCGCGCAGACGACATGGTGTCGCCCGGCTCACTGACGCTGCTCGAGGAAAGCGACGCGCACTGGCTGCTTGCGTTTCAGCCGAGTGGCGATGATGAAGAGGATGCGCGCTTCATGGAAGCCATGAACGGCACAGTTCGTATTGCGAAGGACAACGAACGCCTCGACTACATCGATATCACTAATGACAAGCCGGTCAAACCGACCACCGGTGTGAAAATTCGCGAGTTCCTGACGCGGTTTGAGTTCGCACCGGCGTTCGCCGACGGCCCGGTCGTTCCTGTTTCGTTTCGCTTCCGAATCCGCGGCCGCGCCTTCCTTGCGGTCGGCTTCGACGAATCGGAGACCCTGGAATTCTCTGACTTCGAGCCGCTGAGTGAATAACCCGCTGCTGTCGCCGGCAACGCTCATCTTCGCGATTACGGCCGGTGTCAGCCTCCTCGGCCTGTATCGCCTGCCCGGCCTGATCGGTCGCTTCGTGATGCGGCCTTACCAGGTGGCCCGCGGTCGCAACGTCGAGACCGTCGTGACCAGCGGCTTCGTGCACGGCGACCTGTCGCACCTGCTGTTCAACCTGATTACGTTCTACTTCTTCGCGTTCCCGATGGAACAGTTCCTGGGCCCGGTTGCCTTTTTCGTGCTCTACGCGCTCGGCCTTGTCGTGTCGAGCGCCTGCTCGATCGTCAAGGAACGCCACAACGCGGGCTACGCGACGCTCGGCGCATCGGGCGCCATTTCGGCCGTTCTCTTCGCGTATATCGTGTATTTCCCGTTCCGGACGCTCATCATCTTCCCGATTCCGGTGCCGATTCCTGCTTTCCTGTTCGCGATTGGCTATGTCGCCTACTCGATGTGGGCGTCGAAGAACCGCCGCGACAATATCAACCACGACGCCCATCTCTGCGGCGCGGTAACGGGCATCGCCTTTGTCCTCGCAACCGACCCTGGCGCAATCGCAGCTCTTCTGACCTGAGCAGCCTGTGGGTACGTGCCTCGCGTGCCGCAATCCGGCCGTTGTGACGTCGAGCTGACGAAAGGCGTATATTCGAAGGGCGAACAACAAACCCGCGCCGCTGCCGCGAAATATTGTACGGCCGGTCGATATTCGAAAAGCAATACAACGGGGAAAATAGATGAAGTGGCGTAACCGCGTGCTGACCCTCGTGCTGTCAGTGATGCTCCTTCCTGCCGCCGTGCTGGCCGACGAAGTAACGAAAATGATCCAGATGGATCTCATCGCACTGGGCTATGACCCCGGCAATATCCAGGGCGAAGCAACCACGGAAACCATCGTTGCGATCTCGACCTTCCAGGCCGAGAACAATCTCGACGTCGACGGCAAGCCGACGCCGCAGCTCGCCGGCATCATCAAGGCCAAGCTCAAGGCGAAGAACAGCGGTGGAGCCACCGTCGCAGCGGAACCCGCGGCGCCGAGCCAGGCCGATGTGCAGGCGGCGCGCGACGCCTGCCTGCAAAAGAAGGTCGTGGCCGCACAACAAAAGCCTAAGAAAAAGAACGGGTTCGGCTCGTTAATGAATGCCGTATCGAATACCGCCAGTCGCTACGGCGGCGACGACCTCGTACGCGAGGTATCGCAAACCAGCGCAGAAATCTACGACGCCAACGCCACAGCGGCAGACTGGGAGCAGGCCGCGAAGGACATGGGGCTCACGACCAGCGATATCGAGGAATGCCAGAACCCGTCGGGTTGATATACCCGGTCAAGCGGTCGTAACGACGACGCCGGCTGTATCACCAACACACCCAGCCGCGGCGCCCTCAGGCAGTGTTCTCTCGCGCGGTCGCTGACCCAGCAATACCGTCTGGACTTTGGCTTACACAACAAAAAGAAGGAGACCCTTTCGATGAAGTCACTCACCCGCGCGTCCCGACGCCTCGTGTTGCTGGCGCTGACGGCGCCCGCCGCCGTTGCTTTCGCCGAGGCGCCCTCAATCGACTGGGAACTCAGCGAGGCGACCCGGCAGATCGATCGGCAGGCCAAGGATTTCGATACCGCCATGGCGAGGGTCGAATCGGTCTTTACGAGTTCGGATGGCGCCGAGCAGCGAAAGTCCATCGGCACGGGTTTCATACGTGACGATGGGAGCATTCGTTATACCGAAGACGGTGGCAGCCGCACGACCTGGGTAGACAGGAACACCGTTACCATCTACGACAAAGCTACCAATACCGTCGAAGAATATTCTCTGCGCAAGCACAAGGACCGTCTCGAGCCGTTCATCCGTCTCGGCTTCACGACCATCGGCAGCGACATGAGCCGGGACTTCCTGTTGACGCTGATCGGCGAAGAAGAGGTGGGCGATGCGCGGACCGTCGTCATTGAGCTGGTACCGGAGAAGGAATCGATGCGTGAAGTAGTTCGCATGATCCGCCTGAATATCGACCAGGCGTCATGGATGCCAGTCAAGCAAACGTTTGTAGCAACCGCAGAAAGCGGCACCTGGACACTGACCTACACGGGCATGGCGCGGAATCTCAGGCTCAATCCCGATCTCTTCAAGGAGGAGTGGCCGCGGGACGCTGAAAAGATCAGGAATTAGCACAATAAAACGCCCGCTGACAGCGGGCGTTTTAGTATCTGGTGCCGAAGAGAAGACTCGAACTGACTCAACCGAAACTACAACATTCGAGTATCTGCCGTCGCCAGGTCGCAAGTAGTGTAGCCACGCAACCTGACAGACCGCTAAGAACCCTCGGGGCTGCCGCGCCACCCGCTAGTGGCACCATCGGAAATGGGTCTGCACTTCCACCAGATACCAGAACGCCCGCAATTAGCGGGCGTTCTGGTATCTGGTGCCGAAGAGAAGACTCGAACTGACTCAACCAGAACCACGACGCACCAATAGCTGACGCCGCAGAGTCGCCAGTAGTGTAGCCACGCAACCCGACAACCGCCTCGAACCCGCGGGGCTGCCGCCCGTGCTGCTAATGGCACCATCGGAAGTGGGTCTGCGCTTCCACCAGATACTAAAACGCCCGCTGTCAGCGGGCGTTTTAGTATCTGGTGCCGAAGAGAAGACTCGAACTTCCGACCCACGCATTACGAATGCGTTGCTCTACCAACTGAGCTACTTCGGCATTGGAGAACGACGGCGTTGCCGACGTTTGGCTTTTCAGCCCGGGGACGCAGCTTCATCGCTCGCTGCGGGCGCGAAGTATAGCCGCGCTGGCGTCGCCATGAAAGTCCCGGCTGAGGCCTAGTCCGCTGCGTTCGAGCGGACCTTGATCAGGACCTCGATGCCGTCCTGGACCGTGCCTTCGGGCAGCTCCGGCAGGCTCAGGAATTTCACGGAATCACTGTCGATATCACTCAGCTCGCGGGTATCGACGTTATAGAAGTGATGATGTGGCGAGGTGCATGAGTCATAGAACTTGCGCTCCGGATCGACCATGAGCTCTCGCACCAGGCCGTGCTCGGCGAACAGGTTCAGCGTGTTGTAGACGGTTGCCTTGGACACCCGGCTGCCGCGCGCCTTGAGCGTGTCGATGATCTGCTCCGCAGACAGGTGCTGCGGCTTTTCCATAAGGATTTCAGCGACTTCTACGCGCTGCGGTGTCGGCAGGATGCCCTGGCCTTGCAGCCGATCAAGTACTGTTGTGCGAGTCATTCCTGAAACTCTCCCCGGTTCGCCCTGAACGCAATCCACGATTAAACCCTGTCCAGCCTGCGCGCTTCAACCGGTTTCCGGCGAAACGGCGCGGTTGACGCAATCCCGGGGAAACGGCCCGGAAACGGTGATTGCGGCTTGACGGGGCCCGAGCCAGACTCGAGACAGCCTGTGGAGACCCGCTTATGCGATTGTTTTATCGTGGTTTTTCTCTGCTCGAATTGCTCGTGACCGTACTGGTCGCAGCCATCATCCTGAGCCTAGGACTGCCGGCACTCGATCGGAGTATCGCCCGCAACCGGCAGCGCGCCGAGCTCAACAGCCTGTTCCACGCCCTGCACCTCGCGCGGAAGGAGTCGATCCGGCGCCGTGAGCTCGTGTCGCTGTGCCCCTCGATCGACGGCCGGCGCTGCAACCCCGGCCGCGACTGGTCCCGCGGCTGGCTACTGTTCGAGAACTCGGATCGTGACGAACCACCGCGAATCGATCCTGACGAGACTGTCATACTGGCGCGCAGCTCGGCGACGGGCATGCGCGTGACTGCGAACCGCCTGGGCTTTACGTCACGCGGTATCCGGCGGCGGGCGACCAACGGTACGCTCGTGGTCTGCGACCCCGAGGAACGCATTGAGCCTCGCGCCCTGGTGGTGAGCTACACGGGCCGGCCGCGGATCGCAGCCCGCAAGACCGACGGCAATCCTTACACCTGTGCGGATTAAGTAAAATCAGCGGCCCCGTTTGCGACCGCTTGTCGCCCTGCCCTGACCGCTTGTCGGCTGCCCGGAATCGACGCCGCCGGCCTGACTATAGTCCGCTCATGATTACGCATACGCAAAAGGGCTTCACGCTCTACGAACTGCTCATCACGACGCTGATCGTCGGCCTCGTGCTCGCTTTCGGCGTGCCGAACTTCACGGCGTTCACGCAGAACAGCCGAATGACGACCTCGGTCAACGACCTGTTGGGCAGCTTCCAGGTCGCGCGCAGCGAGGCGGCACGCACGAAGAGCATCGTCAGCCTCTGCGCTAGCGCCAATGCGACATCGCCGGACGCCAACTGCGGCGGGACCTTCGAGGATGGCTGGATCGTCTTCCAGGATCCCAACGGCGACGTGGAGCGGCAGGCGGGCGAAGCGCTGGTGCGAGCGCATCCGCCCATTAGCGACCTGATCACGATCAACACCGCCGGCCAGGGCGACTACTTCTCTTACGGTCCCACGGCACTTGGCCGCGGCCAGGTGGGGGGGACTGCCGCCGCCCACGACCACGGCCGTGTTCTGCGACGAGCGCGGCAATACGCCGACGACGGGCGGCAACTCGACGGCTCGCGCGCTGCGCGTACTGCCGATCGGTCGTGCCACGGTCGTACGCACCGTGGCTGAGGTCACGCTGGCCGGAGACTGTCCGTAATGAACACGATGAACATCCGAGGAAAGAACGCAATGCTCAAAAACCGGAGCAAGGGCTTTTCGCTGGTCGAGGTGCTGGCGGCTCTCGTGGTCGTCTCCGTGGGCATGCTCGGCATTGCCGGGCTGTATGTACACGGTATGACGGCGGGTCGGACGGCAATGTTCAGCCACCACGCCGTGACCTTGGCGGGTGACGTTGCAGATCGCATTCGCGCCAACCCGCGGGCCGGTGTCGCTTACGAGGCGCCTGCCGGTGCCAACTTCAATTGCATTGCAGGGGGCATCGACTGCAGCGAGGCCGAAATGGCCGCTCAGGACATTCTGATCTGGCAGGAAGAGGCCGATGAGTTCCTGCCGAACGGCGAAGTCGAGATCGGATTCACGCCACCGCCCGCCGCCATCGCGGGCTCGCCAGCGACCTACGCGATCACGGTCCGCTGGACCGAACCCGGCGAGGATCGCAGCTACACGATCACGATCCCGGTCCTCGGTATTTAAGGGATGAGTATGAAGTACAACAGAAACACGACAGCCCGCCGGCAGCGCGGCCTGACCATGGTCGAGATCATGGTCGCCCTGGGCATTGGCTCCTTCCTGATCATTGGCGCCGTGCAGATTTACACGCAGAGTCGCCAGGCCTACATCGTCAATGAATCCATCGCGAAGGTGCAGGACACAGCCAACTTCGCCATGGATTCGATCGAGGCGGACCTCAGGATGGCGTCCAACTGGGGGCGCATGAGCCGCGGTCTCGCGATCGAGGGTCGTTCGCTCGGCGCCGACGACAACCCTGCCGCACTGGCCAATGTCCCGCTGGACTGCGGTGAGCGCTGGGTGCTCGATCTCGGCACCCCCGTCGATGGCGAGAACAACAACTTTACCCTGGGCTGCGCGCCGACGATCGCCGCGCAGGATCAGTCCGATCACCTGATCGTTCGGCGTGCAACGGTTGACCCGGTGCCGCTGGAGGCCGGGCGACTGCAGATCCAGACCACGCGTGTACAGGGTGAGCTGTTCTCGGACGGCGAAATTCCCGCCGGCTTCACGCCGGTCGACTCGACGACGCACAACCTGCTCGTAACGAGCTACTACGTGGCCAACGACTCGAACTTCATCCCGGGCACGCCGGCCTTGCGCCGCAAGGTGCTGCGCATGGACGGCGGCGTCATGCGGGTCGTCGACGAGGAAGTCGCGCCGGGCGTCGAGAACCTGCAGGTGCAGTTCGGACTCGACGTCAATGACGACAACACGGTCGATCGCTACGTCAACCCTGGTGACGGTGTCTACGACCCGGAAGACCCGCTCTACATCCCGGGCGCACGGGTGATCACGGCGCGAGTCTGGCTGATCGTCCGCGGCCTCGATCGCGAGGTCGGCCTCGCCGACACCCGCAACTACACGCCGGGTGATGCCGTTCTCGGTGAACAGGACGATGAATTTCGCCGCATGCAGTTTTCGAAGACGATCCTGCTGCGGAACGCACGGACCTAAGGAAGCGAATCGATGCGATACCAACATCCAAGAAACAGGCAGTCAGGCGCCGCGCTTGTCGTAGGTCTCCTGCTGCTCGTCGTCGTCACCGTTCTCGCGGTCTCCGGCATGAACACGGCTACGACCGAACTTGCCATTGCCCGCAATGATCAGGGCTACGAAAACGCTTTCCAGGCCGCCGAGACGGGCCTCGAGAACGCCATCGCGCAGGGACAGTTCAACACGCTGGCGCAGACGGAACTCGAACAGATTGTCGTTCCCGACACCAATGACGCGGTGACTGCAACGATCGATTTCGAGGACGAAACGCTGGTGCCGGACCGAGCCTTCAGCCTCGGCGTCGGGAGTGGCATCTCGGCCTATCACTTTCTTGCAACGTCGCAGGCGGTATCGCGGCGTTCCGCAGCGGGCGTGACCGATCGCGACTCCGCCGCTGTCCATACCCAGGCGTTCTACGTCGTTGGACCCGAATCGCCGACGCTCTAGGGACAGGGCGGTCAAGGATCAGGAGAGTCAAATGAAAGCAACAACACTTATCGCTGCCCTGCTGCTGACGCTGGCCATGCCGGCGGCCGCGCAGCTCGGCAAAGTCAATACGCGCGCCTATGAAGCCAGCCTCAGCACGCTGCGCCTGCCGCAGTCGGATGCCGGCAGCGTAGGCTTCAGGGCCTGTGAGGCCTGCGAGTACCAGACTCGCCTCGTCGCCGCGAACGTGCTGTACAAGATAAACAACGAGCGCGTGAAGCTTGTCGACCTGCGGTCACGCATGTCCGAACTTCGCCAACAGGACAACAGCAGCGCAACCATCGTTCACGATCTCGCGACGGATCGGATTACGGAAGTTGCCATCTGGGTCTTTGAATAGACCCCGACCCGGTCTGAAGGAACAGCCATGAATACTCTCATCAATAAGTTCAAATGGATTGCCGGCGGCCTGGTCGTGACCCTGCTCGCGGGCGCACCCGCGGTTGCCGACGATACGGAACTGCTGCTCGTGCGGCCGGACGGCATCAAGCCGAAGCCGAACGTCGTTTTCATCGTCGACTCGTCGGGCAGTATGAACACGACGCAGAACACCCGCGAGGTGTACAACGCCACGAACCCGTACCCCCTTCCGGCTGACAATGCCTGCGACCCGAACCGGCTCTACTGGACCGAGGTCAACATTGTGCCGAGCTGCGACCCGGCCAATACGCGGTTCATTCAGAAGGACGCGTATCTCTGTGCTGACAGCGTGCAGCAGCTTGCCGGTATCGGCCGCTATACGGGCGTACACGGCCAGTATCGAGACGGTGCCTCGGGCTTCTTCAGCTTCTTCCTCGGGGTCGATGCACAGCGCTGGCAGAAGATCCAGTCCGGCAACGCGACTGATAAGGTCGAGTGCGGCAACGACTTCGGAGTGCACGGCGACGGCTCGGCAGGTGAGGTCTTTCCGCAGAAGGGTGGCGACGTCGCAATGTTCACGACCGATGATGACGAGGCGATCAGCTGGGGCAGCTGGCCGACGAGCCAGGTTGTCACCGTCTGGGACGGTAACTACCTCAACTACCTGCGCGACCCGACCTTCGTCGACAAGCCGCGCATCAACATCGTTAAGGAAGTGTCCGAGGCGGTACTGAACTCGATCGGCGACGTCAACGTGGCCATCATGCGCTTCAACGGTAACGACGGCGGCGCTGTCATCTCGGCCATGCAGGATCTCGACGCCAATCGCGCCGACATCATTCAGACGATCAGCAACATCAACGCCGGCGGCAACACGCCGCTGTCCGAGACGCTGTACGAAGCTGCCCTCTACTGGCGCGGCATGGCGGCCCGTTACGGCAACGGTCTCGCAATGACCGATGCTGATGCCCTCAAGGCCACGGGACCGGATATCTACCAGGAGCCGAGCTTCGATTCCTGCGCCAAGAACTTCAACATTGTCCTGACCGACGGTGTTCCCACCGAAGACACTGACACACCGACGCTTGTCGACAGCCTGCCGAACTGGTTCGGCACGGTCGGCTACGCCGGCTGCCAGGGCACGGAAATGGGCCACTGCCTGGATGACCTTGCTGCCTACATGAAGGACGGCGATATATCGGCCACCGAACCGGAGGAACAGGAGGTCATCACGCACACGATCGGCTTCGCGATCGACCTCGACATCCTCGAGGACACAGCGCAGCGCGGTGGTGGCGACTATTTCCAGGCCGACAACGTCGAGAGCCTGACGCTGACCCTGCTCGATATCACGAGCCAGATCACCGAAGAGAACCTGTCGTTCGCCGCACCGGCGGTCGCCGTGAACTCGTTTAATCGCACGCAGAACTTCAACGACCTGTACATGACGACGTTCCGGCCCTCCGAGGAGACTCGCTGGCCCGGCAACCTCAAGAAGTACGAGATCAGGAACAACGTCATCGTCGACAAGTTCGGCGAGCCTGCGATCGAAGACGGCTTCTTCAAGCAGGGGATCACGAGCTTCTGGTCGTCGGAGCAGGATAACGACGATCCGGCAATCGGCGGGGCAGTCGAGAACCTGCCTGCTCCTGACGTCCGGCGCCTGTTCACGGACATCTCGTCAGGCAACCTGACTGACGACAACAATCGCCTGCACCCGGACAACACCGATGCCTTCGACGCTGCCGACTTCGGGCTGACCGGTTCTGCAGACGAGCCGAGCATCGAGGACCTGATTCGCTGGACTCGCGGCGAGGACACGCTCGACTTCGACAGCGACCCGAGCACGAATATCCGGCCGAAGCGCATGGGTGACTCACTGCACGCGCAGCCTGCCGCAGTCGTCTACGGCGGCTCGGAAGACAATCCGGATGTGGTCGTCTTCTCGGCAACCAACGACGGCAAGATACACGCCATCGACGCCGACACGGGTGAGGAACTCTGGGCATTCATGCCGCGTGAGCACCTGCCTAATCTCGTGCGCCTGTTCTTCAACCCGGAATCGACATTCAAGCTCTACGGTATCGATGGCGATATCGTCCCGGTCGTTGGCGATCGCGACGGTGACGGCATCATCGAGCCGGGCCAGGACGAGTTCGTGCACATCATCTTCGGCATGCGCCGCGGCGGCACGGCCTTCTACTCGCTCGATGTGACCAACCGCAACGCGCCGACGGTCAACTGGCGCGTCGACGCCACCGCGTTCGGCCAGAGCTGGTCGCGGCCGACGATCGCGCGCGTCGACACGGGTAACCGCAGCGATTTCTCGACCGAGAACGACGAGCAGGCCGTGGTCATCATTGGCGGCGGTTACGATACGGTGCACGATACGCTGGCGCATCCGACCAGCTTCGACGCGTCGGGCGCGGGCGTATACATGCTCGACCTCCACACGGGTACACCGATCTGGCGCGCCGGTCCTGACGGCCCTGCCAACCTGACCCTGGATCCGGACGTTCGACCAGGCCTTTCACGGTCCATCGTCTCGCAGATTCGCGTCATCGATATCAATGGCGACGGCTTCGCCGACCGCATGTACGCAGCCGACCTGGGCGGCCAGATCCTTCGCTTCGACATCTTCTCCGGTAACTCACCGGACGGTATTGGCGAAGACGCCTTCGTCACGGGCGGGGTGATCGCGCAGCTTGGCGCAGAAGGCCTGGGCTCGGCCAGCGATGCCGACACACGCCGGTTCTTCACGGCGCCGGACGTCTCGCTGTTTATTGATCCGGTCGTGAACCGACGCTTCGTTGCCATCAGCATTGGCAGTGGCTACCGCCCGCACCCGCTCGACAATACGCCCGAGGAGAAATTCTTCTCAGTACGCGACGCGGATGTGTTCAGTCAGCTCACGCAGGATGAGTACAACGGGTACCAGATTGTTCGTACCGGGGACCTCGTCGAGGTGAGCGGCTCCGTGGGCGTCGCGATTGGTAACAACAAGCGTGGCTGGATGCTGACGCTACCGCCGACCCAGAAAGTCATGTCGACGTCGGTGACCTTCGACAACGAGGTCTTCTTCATCGGCTTCGCCCCGGATTTACCCGGCGCGTCTGTCTGCAAGGCCGGTATCGGCAACAACTGGCTATATCGCGTCAGCGTCGTCAACGGCGATCCGGTGATCAACAACATGGATACCGTTACCGACGCAACGGCGGATGCCGCTCGCGTAAAGAAACTCGACCAGGGCGGCATCGCCCCGTCGCCGCGCTTCCTGTTCCCGAGCCCCGATGCCGATTGCACGGGCGACGAGTGCTCGCCGCCGCCGATCGGCTGCATTGGTGTCGAGTGCTTCGACCCGGGCTTCCAGAACTTCCCAGTACGCACACTGTGGACACAGGACGGCATTCAATAATCAAAACTGAGTAGTGGTTCCGGGCGTTCTGCGCCCGGAACACCGACAATGCGAATAAGCTTTTTTCCGGGCACTTTTTGAGCAGGACGCTTTTGCCCGACCACGGATTGACGGAGTTACGATGAAGACTGTTCGCACAATTGCACTGGCACTGCTCGCCTGCCTGTCGGCAACCGCCAACGCTGAGTACACGATAGTGACTCAGGTGAATGCCATAGAACTCGCACCGTCGAACATCATCGTGCCGGCTTCGGCCAGCGGCATGATGACTTTTCGCCCCTGCGACAGCAGCTGCGATGAGCCTTACCAGCGCGTGCAGCTCGCCGATGATACGAAGTTCTCGTTCGATGGCAAGCGCGTGAAGTTCGATGATTTTCGCAGGCTCATGAACAGCGCCGGTGCGCTGGCGTCGGGCTATGCATTGATCCGCTACGACACAACAACAAACACGGCAACCGATATAGAGGTAACGCGTTAAGCACACATTTTTTGTGACCGATTGAGCGATGACGTCACGGACGAACCACTAGATTAAGGACCGAACACATGGACATGTCCAAAAAGCACCTTACTTGGGCCGGTGCTGGACTCCTCCTCGCTCTCACCGTCGGAAGTCCGGCGGTGGCCGACGACGTGGAACTCTTGCTCTCTACGCCGGCCGCCAGTGATGCGGCAAAGCCGAACATTCTCTTCATCCTCGACTCGTCGGGCAGTATGACGACGCTCGAGGAGAGCCAGGAACCGTTTGATCCGAACAAGGATTACAGCGATCGCGGCGACTGCAAGGACAACTACTACTACTGGACGTTCAACTCCGGTATTCCGACCTGTGGTGACGACTTTCGCTTCAAGCAGAACGTATTCCAGTGCCAGCAGGGTCGACTGCAGCTCGATGCGTCTGGTTCCTACACGGACACGATGGCGATGTACCGTCCGAACGACAACGGCAACTGGCGTTGGCGCCAGCCGAGCAAGAACGAAACCGAGCGGGCCGTAGAGTGTAAGGAAGACTCCGGTGTCCATGGCGCGAACAACAATCCGTCGCCGCGTACCTATGCGCGTACGGGCTCAAACCGCAATGCCTACGCGTCCAACCCGAATCGCGAGGTGTCCTGGGGCACCACGCCGACGCACCGCATCGTCACGGTCTATGACCCGAACTTCCTGAACTGGTACCACAACCCGCCGAGCTCGAGCATGCGGCGCACCGACATCGTCAAGGCCGTTACCAAGAATGTGCTCGGCTCCGTGAACGACGTCAACGTTGGCGTCATGCGCTTCAACTTCGAACAAGGCGGACCCGTTGTGCAGGCCATCAAGGACCTCGACGACAACCGCGACGAAATCAACACGGTCGTCGACAACCTCCCGGCCAATGGCTGGACGCCGTTGTCGGAGACAATGTACGAAGCGGCACTGTACTTCAGGGGCCTGCCGGCCTTTTACGGCGATGAGGACAATACGGATGAGGATGCGGTAGTCGACGACGACGATCCGCTCATCTACAAGCGGCCGGCCGAATACGCGTGCTCGAAGAACTTCATTGTAATGCTGACGGACGGTGAACCGCTGCGCGATACCGACGCCTACTTCCGCGCCCCAACGCTGCCGAACTTCTCGACCGTCACGGGACGCGGCAGCTGCACGGGCGGCAACGTCAACGGCGCCTGCCTCGACGACATCGCCGAGTATCTCGCGAAAGGCGACGTCAACCCGGTTGTACCGGGCGACCAGCAGGTCACGACCTATACGATCGGTTTCACGGTCGACCTGCCGCTCCTCAAATCGACTGCAGAAGTCTCCGGTGGCGAGTATTACCTGGCGTCCGACGTCAAGTCGCTCACGGCCGCATTGACCGATATCGTTACGGATATCTTCGACAAGGACATTTCCTTCACGGCACCGGCAATTGCGGTCAACGCCTACAACCGTACCCAGCACCTCAACGATCTCTACGTTTCGGTGTTCCGGGCGTCGGATGAAGTGCACTGGCCGGGCAACATGAAGAAGTTCACGATCAAGAACGGCCAGATTGAAGACGCGAAGGGAGAGAACGCTGTTGATAAAGGCTTCTTCTCCGATAATGCGCGCAATTTCTGGAATCGCGACGACACGACCGACGGTCCTGACGTCGAGGTAGGCGGTGCTGCGAATTACCTGCCTGATCCGGGCCTGCGCCGTGTCTTTACCAACAATTCGCTGGGCAACCTCGCCGCGCCGACAAATGCCATCGACATCGGTAACAAGGGCATGTTCGAGGCCTCCGACTTCGGCCTGAGCGGCAAAGAAGGCGAGCCCAGTCTCGAGGAGATGCTCGACTGGATGCGCGGTGCCGACGTCGAAGACGAGCTCTATCCGGGCGTCAAGAAGCCGCGCTACCAGATGGGTGACACGCTGCACTCGCAGCCGGCTGCGGTCGTTTACGGCAACTTCGCCAACACCCAGGACGTCGTCGTGTTCAACGCCACGAACGATGGCTACCTGCACGCACTGGATGCCGACACGGGCGATGAACTCTGGTCCTTCGTGCCGAAAGAGCTGCTCGTCAATATGGCCGATCTTTATGCCAACGAGAACGTTGACTACAAGAACTACGGTATCGACGGCGACGTCGTCCCCGTGGTCAAGGACAAGAACGGCAACGGCATCATCGAAGCCGGCGACGACTTCGTCTACCTGATCTTCGGCATGCGCCGGGGTGGCGACAACTACTACATGATCGACGTGACGGACCGGAACAATCCGCAGCTGCGCTGGGTCAAGAACTACCCGCAGTTCGGGCAAACCTGGTCGGCGCCGGTCGTCGCCAAGGTGGACGTCAATTCTGGCAACGCCACTGGCAACGACGACGCCGTCCTGATCTTCGGCGCAGGTTACGACACCTCACACGATTCGCCCGCTCACCCGGCAGCGCCGGACCTCGAAGGCGCCGGCATCTTCATGCTGGATCTCGAGACAGGGCAGCAAATCTGGCGCGCTGGTGTCGATAACGGCGCCAACCTCCGGCTCAACCGGGATGGCCGCTCCATGATCCGCGCTATCCCGTCCAGGATTGCAGTGCTCGACCTCAACGGCGACCAGTACGCGGACCGCATGTACGCCGTCGACGTCTCGGGCCAGGTATTCCGCTTCGATATCTTCAACGAAGAGACGCCGAACAACCTCGTCACGGGCGGTGTCATTGCACAGCTCGGCGCCGAGGGTGCGGGCGACGCAAACGCAGCCAACACGCGCCGTTTCTACAACGAGCCGGACATCTCGATGTTCACGGATCCGCGCCAGGGACGACGCTACCTGTCGATCAACCTCGGCAGCGGCTACCGCGCCGGTCCGCTCGACAATAGCGCAGAGGACCGCTTCTTCTCGATTCGCGATCCGAACGTGTTCACGAAGCTGAGCCAGATCGAGTACAACAACTACGACATCGTGACCGACGACGACCTCGTCGAAGTGGCCGGCACGGCCGGAAAAGTCATACCGCCGGAAGGTGACGGCTGGAGATTCACGCTGCCGCCGAACGAGAAAGTTCTGTCCACGGCCCGCACCTTCGACAACGAGGTGTTCTTCGTCTCCTTCGAGCCCACGGTCGATTCGGACGAGCCCTGCCAGGCTGGCCTTAGCGTCAACCGCCTGTACCGGGTGAGTGTGCTGAACGGTGACCCGGTCATTCCGCTCGACGAAGAGGTAGATCTCGAGCCCGAAGACATTGACGACGCGCGCATCACTCGCCTCGAACAGGGAGGCATTGCACCGCAGCCCGTGTTCCTGTTCCCGGGCGCGCCCGAGAACTGCACCGGCGACGAGTGCACGCCGCCGCCGCTTGCCTGCGTCGGCGTCGAGTGCTTCGATCCAGGCTTCCCGAACAACCCGGTCCGTACCTTGTGGACCCAGGATGGCGTAGAATGACAACCCGTCTGGCTTACTCTCCGTACAGGAACCGCAGCATGATTCAGAGTACGCTTCACAAGATGCGTGGCGTAACGCTGCTCGAGCTCATGATCGTCGTGGTCGTCGTGGCCGTGCTCGCCTCGGTCGCACTGCCGAACTACCGGGCTTACGCCGCGCGTGCGAAGCGCGCCGAGGCGCGCGCAGCGCTCTTGCAGATCGCGACCAACCAGGAGCGGCACTACCTGCAGAACAACACCTATACGACCGACATGACGGAGCTGGGCTTTCCGGAAGACCCCTTCACCACGGCCTCAGGCGCCTATATCGTCGACGTTAACAACGCAGATGCAAATAACTACGACGCGGCCGCGCTGTATCAGAAAACTGACGAAGAACTGGGTCGTTGCGGGACCTTCACGATCGACGGCAGCGGCGTCAAGGGCTCTCTTCCTTACGACGACTGCTGGACCCGCTCGAACTAGGCGTCTTCGGCGTCAGCAGAGGCCTCGTCCGTGTCTTTCTCCGGCGCGGTCGCCGTATCGCGCCCGGAGATGAACAGCGAATCGATGATCAGGAGCGCAGCGCCCACGGTAATCGCGGAGTCGGCTACGTTGAATGACGGAAAGGCCCAGCTACCGAACCAGACCTGGATGAAGTCGACGACGTAACCGAGCCGGATACGGTCGATGACGTTACCCACGGCACCGCCGAGAACCAGCGCCAGACCGAGTGCCAGCACCAGGTAACGCCCGTCACGAAGGCGCCACAGCCAAACGGCGATAAACACACTGACACCGCTCGCCAGCGTGACGAAGAACCATCGCTGCCAGCCGCCCGCGTTGGCGAGAAAACTCCATGCCGCGCCATAGTTGTGCTGATGCGTCAGGTTCATGACGCTGTTGAGCTCGACGGACACGAGGTAGGGAATCCATTTCACGATGGCCCACTTGGTTGCCTGGTCAACGACGATGATCAGGAGCGCAAGGAGCATCCAGAGGACGTAGCGGTGATGTCCGGTCGATTCGCTCATGATTAAAGCTCAGGCGGCAGCCTGTTTAAGGATTCGGCGGGCATTGTCGGCGTCGCGGTGCATTTGCGCAACCAGCTCGTCGGGGGACGCGAACTTCTCCACGCCGCGAATGCGTTCGACGAAGTCGACGTGGATGTAGCGGCCGTAGATATCCTCATTGAAGTCAAAAAGGTGCACTTCGAGTACAGGCTTCTCGATGCCGAATGTCGGCCGGGTCCCGACGCTCGCAACGCCGGGGTGCGGACCGCCGTCGAGATCGTGCACGCGCACGGCGAAGATTCCATCCACGGCGCACTGCCGTCGGCGGATGTCGACATTGGCGGTCGGGTAGCCCAGCGTCCGTCCGACCTGGCGACCACGCACCACGCGTCCTGACATGCGGTAGGGCCGGCCCAGAAATGCCGTCGCCTCTGAAAGATCGCCGCGCGCGAGCGCATCGCGGATGACCGTGCTGCTCACCCGCACGCCGTCGACCCGGACGCTCGGCGTGTGCTCGACCGAGTAGCCCAGCACCCTGCCCGTCCGCCTCAGCGTGTCGACGTCACCCTCGCGGCGCCGTGCAAAACGGAAATCATCGCCGACCACGATGTGCCGGGCATTGAGCCCCTGTACGAGTATCCGTCGAATGAAGTCGACGGCTGTAATGTCGCGCATGGCGCTCGAAAACCGCGGGCAGTACAGAACGTCGAAGCCGAAGCCGGCTATGCCTTCGAACTTTTCCCGGAAGCGAGTAAGGCGCGACGGCGGAGCCGGCCTTGCAAAGAACTCCCGCGGCGTAGGTTCGAAACTCATGACGACCGTGGCCAGGCCGTCCCGCCGGCCACGCTCCAGCACGGCCCGGAACAGGGCCTGGTGACCAAGGTGCAGGCCGTCGTAGGCGCCTATGGTCACGACGCTGCCACGATCGAGGTGGCCGAACGGCAGGTCAACAAGATGTCTCGCGAGTTGCATGTCCTTACGCGTCCTGCGGTCTCATTCCCAGCTGTCGCGGACGCAGCCCGACGAGCAGCAGCACGAAAAAGTAGCCCAGCACGCCGGCGAGTACCTGCATGGCGAGAAGGCCGGAGCGTTCGACAATACCCGCCGAGAGCCACCATTCCAGCGGGCGCCGGATGAACAGAAGGATACCCCACATGGCAAGGTTCGCAATCAGGACGCGGCCGAGATACACGCCCCAGCCCGCCGGGTGATCGATGATGCCTTCGCGCCTCAAGCCCCGGTACAACAACACGGCATTGACGATTGCGGCTATGGATATTGCGAGCGCAAGGCCGGCGTGGGTCCCTGCATAGCCGATGCGCACGAGCGACCAGGCGAACGCAACGCTGAGCACGAAGTTCACGGCGAGCGCCACGAGCGCAATGCGCACGGGCGTGACCGTGTTTTCACGCGCGAAGTAGGCCGGCGCGAGGATCTTGACGAAGGAGAAACCGATCAGGCCAATGGCGAAGGCCTTTAGCGCAAGCGCTGTCATCGCGACGTCGCCGGCGTCGAACGCGCCGCCGTAGAAGATCGTTGCCACGAGCGGCTCGGCAAGCAGGATCAGACCCAGCGCCGCCGGGGCGGCGATCAGTATGACGAGTCGCATCGACCAGTCGAGCGTTGCCGAAAACTCGTCGTGCGAGCGCGTCGCATGCTGCCGCGACAGGTACGGCAGCGTCACGGTGGCCAGCGCAATACCGAAGAGACCGAGCGGGAACTCCATCAGGCGGTCGGCGTAATACAAGAGACTGATCTTGCCGACGCCAAGCAGCGACGCGAGGATGCCGCCGACGAGCACGTTCAATTGGGCAACGGACGAACCGAAGATCGCCGGCAGCATCAGCCTCACGACGCGTCGCACCCCGTCATGGGCCGGCTGCCAGCGCGGCCACGCCAGCATATTGACGCCGCGGAGGAACGGCAGCTGGAACAAGAGCTGGACGACGCCTGCAACGAGGACGGCATAGGCCAGCGCCATACCCGGCTCGTCGAGCAGCGGCGCCAGCCAAATGGCGAAACCGATCAGCGTGACGTTGAGCAGCACAGGCGTGAATGCCGGCACGGCGAAACGACCGTAGGTGTTGAGCACGCCACCGGCGAACGCCGTCAGCGATACGAACAAGAGGTAGGGAAAGGTAAACCGGAGCATCAGCGACGCCAGCTCGAAGCGTCCGTCGTCGCCGACGAAGCCGGGCGCAACAATCGCAACGAGTACCGGCGCAGCAATGACCCCGATGAGGGTTACGCCAAACAGGATCAGGCCCAGGGTGCCGGATACGGCCGCGGCGAACGCTCGCGCCTCGGCTTCGCTGTGCTGCTCACGATAGCGCGCCATGACGGGAACGAAGCCCTGGCCGAATGCTCCTTCGGCGAAGAAGCGCCGCAGCATGTTCGGGATACGGTTGGCGACGAGGAAGGCGTCCATGACGAGCGACGCGCCGAACATCCGCGCGAAGACGACGTCGCGAACGAGACCGAGAATTCGCGACAGCAGCGTCATGCCGCTGACGATCGAGGTCTTCTGTAACAGGCCCCGCGACGTCGTGATCGCCGGTTTCCCGGCCGGCGGCGATGGATTTTGCCTGTCTGCGCTCATTTGGCGGTCGAGTCTACCAAGAAAATATATTAAGAATCAGATGTTTACGATCAACAAGATCATCGAGGCCAGGCATTGACAACAGCTGCCGCAATCCGAATAATACGCGGCTCTTTGAATTCCCTGAACGGATAGTCCAGTGGCAAACATCAAGTCGGCGCAGAAGCGCGCCCGCACCGCGGAAAAGACCCGCAAGCACAACATGGGCCTGCGCTCGAAGATGCGTACCGAGATCAAGAAGGTCCTGAAAGCCATCGAGGCCGGCGACAAGGACGCTGCCCAGGCGGCCTTCAATCAGGCGGTACCGGTCATCGACAGCATGGTCAACAAGGGTATTGTGACCAAGAACAAGGCTGCGCGTCACAAGAGCCGTTTGAACGCCAGCGTCAAGAAGCTCGCCGCTGCCTGACACCGAGTACCGGTTTCGACGACCGTCGAATAGCAAGAAGGCCCGCGTTACGCGGGCCTTTTTTTGTGCGGCCGTCCGGCTAGACGTCGTCGTCGGCCCGTGCCTCTTCGAGGGCCTGCATGATCGCCTGGGCAAGCTCCTCCGTGCCCTCGCCCGTCGCTGCGCTGACCGCAAACGCCGGGTCCTGCCACTCGAGCTCATCGACGAGCGCCCGGAGCGCGTCGTCACGGGCCGATTCCTCGATCAGATCAATCTTGTTCGCAACGAGCCAGCGCGGCTTCGCCGCCAGTTCGTCAGAGTAGCGCCCGAGCTCGGTCTCGATGGCGCGAACCTCTGACGCCGGCGACGGCGTCTCACCGAAACTCTGGTCGACCGGCGCAATGTCGACCACGTGCAAAAGCAGCCCGGTCCGCGACAGGTGACGCAGGAACTGTATGCCGAGACCGGCGCCGTCCGAGGCGCCCTCGATCAAGCCGGGGATATCCGCCATCACGAAGCTCTGCAGACGTCCGACGCGAACGACACCGAGGTTCGGGTGCAGCGTCGTAAACGGATAGTCGGCAATCTTCGGTTTTGCCTGCGACATGGCGCTGATCAGAGTGGACTTGCCCGCGTTGGGCATGCCGAGCAAACCGACGTCGGCGAGCACCTTGAGCTCAAGCTTGAGGTGACGACCTTCGCCGGGCGTTCCCGGGGTCGTCTTGCGCGGTGCGCGGTTCACACTGGACTTGAAGCGGGTGTTGCCGAGTCCACCGCGGCCGCCTTCCGCAACCTTGCGGCGGTCACCATCATCCGTAAGGTCGCAGATGAGCTCGCCGGTATCGACGTCATGGACGACGGTGCCACAGGGTACGCGCACCTCGTGATCGTCGCCTGAACGCCCGGTCCTGTTGCGGCCCGCGCCCGGCTGGCCGTTCTCGGCGCGGAACTTACGCGCGACGCGAAAATCGGCGAGCGTGTTCATTGCGGCATCGGCGACAAGGTAGACGCTGCCACCATGGCCACCGTCCCCGCCGTCAGGACCGCCCTTCTCGACATATTTTTCGCGTCGAAAGCTGAGGCAACCGTTGCCGCCGTTGCCGGCCTGGACGCGAATCGTTGCCTCGTCGACGAACTTCATGAAAACACCACCAGGCGGAAACGAAAAACCCCGCTCGACGCGGGGTTTTCATGTCCACTCATGACGAGTAGCGCGGTCAGACGACGCTGACGAACTGCCGGTTCTTGGGCCCCTTGCGCTCGAACTGGACCTTGCCGTTCTTCTTCGCAAACAGCGTGTGATCGCGGCCAATACCGACATTCACACCGGCGTGGAAACGCGTGCCTCGCTGCCGAACGATGATGTTGCCGGCCACGACTTCCTGGCCGCCGTAGATCTTGACGCCGAGACGTTTACTCTCTGAATCGCGGCCGTTCTTACTGCTGCCGCCTGCTTTCTTATGTGCCATGGCTATTCACCTGCTCGTGGGGCATCGCAGCCCGCATTAACTGTGTATTCACTCGTCAGGGAAGTGCGCTGTTGCCACTCCCTGCCGACCCGGTCCCGATCGGACCGCTATGCGTCGTCCTTTTTCGCAGCCGTTTTCTTGGCCGCGGTCTTTTTCGCTACCTTCTTCTTGGTAGCCGTCTTCTTGGCCGCGGTCTTCTTGCTTGCGGCCTTCTTGGTCGTAGTCTTCTTTGCGGCCTTCTTGGCCGGCGCCTTCTTGGCGGTCGCGGCAGCCTTCTTTGCACCGCCTTCGCCCGCAATGGCAGTGATCTCTACTTCGGTAAAGAACTGTCGATGTGACCCCTGGCGCAGGTAGTTCTGGCGTCGCTTGAACTTGACGACGGGCACCTTCCGACTCTTGCCCTGGCGAAGCACCTTTGCACTGACGCTGCCGCCGTCGAGCAGCGGGCTGCCAACCTTGACGTCAGCACCTTCGCCGACGAGCAGCACCTCGTCGAATTCAATCGTCGCGCCCTCGTCTGCATCGAGCTTCTCGATACGAAGGACATCGCCGGTAGCCGCGCGGTACTGCTTACCGCCGCTGCGAAAAACCGCATACATGTGTTTTACTCCGGTAAGCGGGTCGCTCGAGCGCAACCCACTGAGAACTAAGTGATTTTTTGGCTGATGGTGCCCGCAGGGCTAGTCACCGCAACGCGGGTATCGGCGCAAAAGAGCGGCGATTTTATAGATTCCCCCGCTCCGGGTCAACGTCGGACGCCGGCTTATTTGCATGGCTTTTCAATGACTTAAAATGTCGCCCACGGCCGCCGCCGGCCGTTTTCGATACGCCTTCGCTGCCTCGCCAAGGCCCCTCGAATCAGGCATTATCGCGTTCCGATGCATGCAGCAAAAGAACAAGTCCAGCCACCCGCGGTTGACGACGCCTTCGCCCTTGCCGCGGCCGACATGGAACGCGTCGACGCATTGATTCGCGAGAGCCTCGCAAGCGACGTCGAACTCGTCTCCAGCGTGGCCGAGTATATTGTCCTGTCCGGCGGCAAGCGCCTCAGGCCGATGATCGTGCTGCTGGCCGCGCGAGCCCTTGGCTACGATGGCGACCAGCATATCCGCGCCGCCGCTATCATCGAGTTCATCCACACCGCGACGCTCCTGCACGACGATGTCGTTGACTCCTCGGACAAGCGGCGCGGCAGAGCATCGGCGAACGCCGTGTTCGGTAACCAGGCAAGCGTACTGGTCGGCGACTTCCTCTATTCGCGTGCCTTCCAGATGATGGTCGATCTCGGCAGCATGCGCGTCATGCAGATCCTCGCCGATGCCACGAATACGATCGCCGCGGGCGAAGTCCTGCAGCTCATGAACGTGCACGACCCGGACGTCACCGAGGAAAACTACCAGGAAGTCATCTATCGCAAGACGGCGAAGCTGTTCGAGGCAGGTGCCCGCCTGGCCGCCGTCCTGTCAGGGTCCGACGAGGCCACGGAGACGGCCATGCACGACTACGGTCGCGCGCTCGGCACGGCCTTCCAGCTGGTCGACGACGCGCTGGATTATGACGCCTCGGCGGACGAGCTCGGCAAGAACCTTGGCGACGATCTCGCCGAGGGCAAACCGACGCTGCCGTTGATCGTGGCACTTCGCGAGGCCGATGCGGACAGCAAGGCACTGCTCAGGAAGGCGGTCGAGGAAGGTGGCGTAGACCGCCTCGACGAGATCCGCAGAGTGATTGAATCTGCGGGAGCGCTTGAGTACACTCTCGCGCGCGCTCAGGAGGCTCGTGATCGCGCCGTCGCCGCACTGGCAGGCATTCCCGACTCGGATCACAAGCAGGCCCTCGCCGCCCTCGCCGACTTTTCTGTAAAGCGTCGTTCCTGAGCCCGCCTGATTGCGGGGTATAGCTCAGCCTGGTAGAGCGCTATCTTCGGGAGGTAGAAGTCGTGAGTTCAAATCTCGCTACCCCGACCACTATTGTTTGGCCGTGACCTCACTCGAGGTCACGGCCAATCATCCCCGGGCGCTGACGGTTACCCGGTTTCCCGCAACTCTGCCTCGATACCGAGCCGCGACAGCAGCTCCGGGATCTGGCGCTTCAGCTTGAAATAGCCGCGACCGGCATACGGCCATGCGTCATCGTCGAAGCGCCGCCTGAGACGCAGGAGGCGAATGCCCTGCGATTCGAGGCCAGCCTCGAGGTCGTCGAGGCGCGTAGCCACGGGCCCTGCCGGGGCCCACGCCGTTACCAGCGTGTCGAGATTGTGTTCTGAACACCAGGCCGTGACCGCGGCGAACCAGTCCTGGTCACCCCCCTGCTGCGTCTCGATCCCGTAAGCACCGGCAGCCCGCTCCAGCGCATCATCGACGGCACCGCGCGCGAAGTCGTAGACCACCGGGCTGACCGGCAACGGCGAACGATCGTTGGTTGCCGTCAGACCGAGGGCAGCGACCGGGGCGGCACCATCCATCAGCCCGTCCTCCGGGCTGCAGTCCTCTTCGGTCACGAGCAGGCCGAAGCGCCCGGTTGGCAACTCATCGGCTGCTCGCGGCGTGCTCGTCCGAACGATGTTGTCTTCGTGCATGGGCGGCGCGGTCGTAGCCAGCTGGCCGCGTGGGTTGAACCGGTAGTTGCTAAAGTTGGCGATATTGGACACGCGAGCGAGGTAGGTCTTGCCGCGCGTGTGCAGTCCGCAGACCCAGCGCCACCCGAGCGTGTTGGAGGCCGGATCGCCATCGGCGAGATGGCGCAGGAAGAAATCTGCACCCAGCTGCCATGGCAATTCAAGCGTGTAAACCCAGATACTCGCAAACCACATGCGCGCGTGGTTGTGCAGGTAGCCCGTCTCGACGAGTTCCTGCACCCATGCATCAAAGCAATCGATTCCCGTTCGCGACGACAGCGCTTCGTTGTAGCGGTCGCGCTCTGCGGCGTTGCTCTCGAGGTCACTCACGCGGGTCCGGACGTCGCGAAGGTAGTTGCTCCAGACATCCGGGTGATGCTCCAACCAACCCTTGAAGTAGGTGCGCCAGTAAACCTCTTCGACGAACTTCTGTGTGTCGGCGAAGCGGTGCACGCCCAGCACGGCCTCGAGCACTTCCTGCTCCCGCAGCAGACGGTGTCGCACGTACGGTGACAGCACCGACACGTTCGCGCGGTTTTCCGGACCGAAATCGAAGTTGCGATTGCGTGAGTACTGGCGACCGGCATTCGGCAGGAACCGCTCGAGCGCTTCCAGTGCCGCTTCGCGGGTAGGCCGGAGGTGATGATTCTGACTCATGTCTCGTTGTCTCCGTTGAATCCGAAACTGGCTTGACGGGCAGTCGTCGAGCGACGACCCCGGCGTGGTGCAGCGCGGCGGCTGCCGTGCTGGCGAACGATGTCATTGGCGATGCGGCGATGCTCCCCGCCCTTGCGGACCTGCCAGATGCGCTGGCGGGCACGTCGTGCGGCAGCCGCGTGATCGACTATGGGCGCCGGGTACCGGTCGCCGAGCAGCGCGGCCGCACCCTCCCAGCGCCAGGGTTCGTGTACGAGCTGACCTGGCACGTCGGCAAGTTCCGGCACCCAGCGGCGGATGAAACTGCCGTCTGCGTCCTGGTCATAGCCCTGTTTGACCGGGTTGTAGATCCTCGGCGTGTTGATGCCGGTCGTGCCTGACTGCATCTGCACCTGCGACCAGTGAATGCCCGGCTCATAGTCGGTAAAGAGCCGGGCGAGGTGTTCGCCGGGCGCTCGCCAGTCGAGCCACAGCTGGTAGCTGGCGAACGCCATCAGCATGGCCCGCATCCGAAAGTTGATCCAGCCCGTCGCCCTGAGCGATCGCATACAGGCATCGAGGAACGGCAGCCCCGTCTCACCGCGTTGCCAGGCGTCGAGGTAGGCCGAGTCGCCGTCGCTCTCGCGCAGGCCGTTGTAGGCCGGGTGCAGGTTGCGATGCTCGAGCTCGGGTTCGTCCTCGAGCTTCTGCATGAAGTGGCAGTGCCAATGCAGGCGTGAGGAAAAGGACCTCATGGACTGGCGCCACTCACCGGTGTCGGGGCGTGCGTCGAGCTGCTCACGACGCAGGCGCGTCGCCTGGGCTACCTCGCGCATCGACAGGCTGCCCCACGCGAGATGCGGTGACAGCCGTGAACAGTGCTCGGCGCCCGCGGCCGGGGCGGACATCGCCTTGCGATACGGCCGCCCGCGCTGCATGAGAAAGGATTCGAGCGTTGCCAGCGCTGCGCTTCGGCCGCCCGCCTGCCGGTCGTCGCAACCGTCATGTTTGAGTCCGAGGTCGGCGGCAAGCGGCAAGCGCTCGGAGGCGACCGCAACGGGTTTCAACGCGGTCGGGGCAGGCGTCAGGGGCGTTTTCATGCGCTGATGCCAGCGCGCCGCCCAGCCGTCTCTGGAACGCTGGGCGCGGAAAACACCGTTTTGCGGAAGCTCCACCCAGTCGATCTGCCGGGCTCGGCACCAGTCCTTGACGGCGAGGTCCCGCGCATAGGTCCACGCGTTGCCGGTTTCTTCGTGTGACAGCAGCCGGGAGATCCCGTGCGTCGCGTGAAGGTCAGTGAATACGTCGATTGCCGAGCCGACTCGCACCACGAGTCGTTGTCCAAGGCGGCCGAGCTCGTCGTCGAGATCGTTCAGACATTCGGTGGCAAACAGCCACTGGCGTTCGGATACGTCAGCTTGCTGCCAGAGCCCGGGCTCGACGATGTAGAGCGGGAGTACGGAGCCTTCAGCCGCGGCGCGCGCCAGGGCGCTGTGGTCGTGTGTCCGCAAGTCGCGCTTGAACCATACGACGATCACGTCCGCTCCTTCGGTTACCAAAGGCGTTTGCCCAGACAAGGACGGCGATGACGAAGAACAGCTTGGTAATGTGCATCGCGACGCTCCTTTGATGGACGGACGTTCTATCCCGGTTAAGTTGCCGGCGGCCTGGGGGAAGGCCGCCGGCCAGGGAGTGCAGAGACGGAAGGATCAGGGGGAGAGAGTCTCTGCTGGGAACGTCATCGCCGGATTGTTTGGGCGCAATTCGACGACAGTTGCAGTCTACTCTTTCCGGCGAATCTGTCAATCATTTGTCTAGGTTAAACCTAGACGGAGTGTTTCCAAGTGTTTCAGACCTCGATACCCTCGAAGGCAACCACACGCGCAAGTGCTGCTTCGATGCTCGCCCTTGCCGCAGCGGTCGTGCGGTGCAGGTACTCGTGCAGGGCGCGGTCGTCCTCGTCCCGGCTCGCGCAGCTCGCGCTATACACTTCGAAGGCCGTGAGCTCAGCCACGAGCTGTGCGAGATGTTGCGGGCACTCGCAGTCGATCTCCGTACTGATCCTCGAGAGCGTCGCGAGCTGCTCGCGCGTGTACTGGCGCGGCTCGGGCTCGCCGCCGGTCGGCCAGTCGCCGCTGTCGCTCGCTTTCTCGGGTTGTTCGACGCCGGACTCGCCGGCACTTTCGACCGCGGCCAGCTTGAGCAATGAGGCTGCAACCTCCTCGAGTCGGACCGGCGCACGCAGCAGCGTGAACCCCTGGTTCGCCAACGCATCGATGTCGCGCGAGCGCGCGAACGTATAGACCACGACGCAGTGTCGCGAACCGGCCGATTCCCGCAACGCCGCGATCCGATCGAGAAGCTCGGGCGTCACCGTGGCGAGTTCCAGAACCAGCGCGTCGAACCGCTGCGTCACGAGATCAGCCTCGAAACGTTCGAGGTTCGTCTCTACCAGCGCGAACTCGAGTGGCCCCTTGTAGTCTTTCACGAGGGTCGGCAGGAACTCGCCGACGACCGCAACGCGCATACCCTCGAGCCCGGCTCGCGTCGGCAAGTCGTTCATGCTCGCGAGTCGTTGTTTCAAGGCCTCGGACGTTTCGTTCGCCACCTGGCTGATAGCGACGCCGCGGTCGGTCAATAGCTTGAGCAGTCGCAGCTTTTCGACATCGGAGGTTGAGTACACGCGCCGTCCGTTGGCGCTGCGCGCCGCGACGACAGCGCCATAGCGGCGCTCCCACACTCGAATCGTGTGATCAGACAGTCCGGTAAGCCGCGCGACAGCGCCGATCCCGTAGTCGTCGTTCGAGGCAGGATTCATGAGGTTTCCTCAGGTTGATGGGTCACTTGCTAGACACGCCGTGCGACGAACACGCCGATCGCCGAGGTACTACCCACGACCATACTCCAGGCGCGTCCCATCAACGAAGGCGTCGAGCTGCCGCGAGCGGCCGCGTCGTTCTTGTGATGCACTTCATCGGCACAGAATTCCCGAAGGACCGAGACCAGCGGCTCGAGTGCAGGCCGGCGCTGCATCCGTTCGATCTGTTCGTTGTAATGGTCTTCAACGAAAGTCTCCACGGCCTCGACCGTGGCGTACCCGGCCGCTCCGCCGAACAGCGCTGAAGAGGCGCCGAGACACCAGCCGGCGGCGTACCAGAGCGGCAAAAGGCGGCTCTTGCTGCTGTCGGGCAGCCAGGTGTCGAAGAACGCCAGGTGCTCCTGCTCTTTGGCAATATGCTCCTTCGAAAAGCGACGGAGCGCCGGATCGCGGCTCACGGCGAGCATGCCGCGGTAAATGGCGACAGCGCCATGCTCGCCGGCATGATCGGAGCGAAGGTCGCGGATATCCTCCGCAGTCAGCGGGAGGTCGGCGTAGCGAGGTACGGTGACTTGGCTCATACCGCAAATGTACTGTAGACTTCTGTCTTAGACAACTCCTAGACAGCGTGACTACGATGATTGCACTTGCTGCCACACTGCTCGCCCTGGGCGCCTGGGCCGGCACGATCCTGTTCCAGAGCGCCGTGAACGCGCCCGTCGTCTTTACGACGCTCGACAGTGACGGCGCGCGCCGTTTCCTGCGCAAGGTGTTCCCCCGTTTCTTCCAGGTAGGCATCGCCTTCGGCGTCGTCGCGCTTGCCGGACTCGTTACGGGCGCCCCTCTGCTGCCGGGCCGCTCCCTGGCGATCACGCTGCTCCTCGCGATGGTGCTCGCCAACGCCCTGGCCCTGGCGCTGATCCCGGCCGTCAACCGCGCTGCCGACGAGGGCGCCGGCGGCAAGACCCGCTTCAAACGCCTGCACGGTGCGACCGTCATCCTGACGCTGGGGGTCCTGGCCGGCTGCATCTTCCTGACCTTCAGCATCGTCGGCGGACTCGGCACACTCACCGCCTGACATGGCACCGCGACCACCCACTACCGCTGACTGGCTTCGCCTGATCGGGCTGACGGCCTGCTGGGGCACGGCGTTCCTGTTCAACGAGTTCGCGCTCGAGGCATTTCCGCCGACACAGATTGTCGCGCTGCGCGTCATCGTTGGCGTCCTGCTGCTTGGCGGCTACGCAAAGCTCACAGGCGTGCGTCTTCCGCGCTCCGGCGACGAGTGGCGCCCGATGGCCGTCATGGCCATGTTCGGCGTCATCGTCCCGTTCCTGTTGACCGTGCAGGCACAGGTATACCTGCCGTCGGCAACGACCGCCGTGCTCATGGCAGTGATGCCGCTCATCGTGATGACGCTCGCGCACTTTTTCGTGCCCGGCGAACGACTGTCGCGGGCCAAAGTGGCGGGCTTCGGCGTTGGCTTCACCGGCGTTGCGCTCGTTGTCGGGCCCGAATCGCTGGGCGGCCAGGCAGGCACGACGGGACTTGTCGCCTGCGGGGCCGTCTTGCTGGCGGCGATCAGCTATGCGGCCTCGAGTGTCTATGCGCGCATCAAGAGCCGCACCGAGCCGCTCGCGAGTGCGACCGGTATGCTGCTCCTGGCAATGTTGATCACCGTGCCGGTTGCGGCAACCGACCCGCTGCCGTCGCTCACTCCCCTGCCGGTGATGTCGATGCTGGCGGTGGTCGTGCTTGGCGCGTTTGCAACCGGCCTCGCCAGCGTCCTGTATTTCCAGGTGGTCGCCGGACCGGGCCCGAGCTTCCTCTCGCTCGTCAACTATCTCGTGCCGGGCTGGGGCGTGGTGCTCGGCATGCTCGTGCTCAACGAGCGCCTTAGCAGCTGGGCAGTACTCGGGCTCGGGCTTATCCTCGTCGGGATTGGCTTGAGTGAGTTCGGTCACCGCTGGATTACGGCCCGGACCCATTCACGGCAGAGTACGCAATCAGGTGCCACGACGGTTTAGACTGTCCGGGTCGTCCCTGCTGCCGGAGAAAACGCATGCGAAGCGCACTGCTCGCAACCGTCCTGTTGTTCCCTGCCCTCGCGGCGGCTGAAGTACCGTCACCGTTCGAGATCACGCCCTTCGGGGGCTACCGCATGGGCGGCCAGATCGATGCCGAGGACACGAGCATCGATATCCGGCTGCGCGATTCGTCGAGCGTGGGCCTGATCCTCAACGGACGGCATCATGACAATACGGAGTGGGAGGTCCTCTACAGCTACCAGGACACGACGGCGCGTATCGAGTCGGCCCAGGACGCGACGTTTACGGATGTCGGGTTCGAATCTCAGACCGCCCAGTTCGGTGGCACCTACCTGTTCGAGGGCGAGAAGGCGATCCCGTACATTGCGCTCACGATTGGCGGCACCCGTGTCCGCACGAATTCGCCCGGTGGCGAAAGTGACACCTTCTTTTCCGGCTCTTTCGGCGTGGGGCTGAAGCTGTTCCCGAACTCGCGAGTAGGCGTGCGTCTCGAGGCGAGGGGCTACGGCGTTCTCGTCAGCTCGAGCTCGGCGATCTTCTGCAGCACCGACCCCGAGATCAGCGGCTGCGCCATTCGCCTAAGCGGGGACATAGTGAGCCAGGTCGAGACGTTCGCGGGGCTCTCCTTCCGCTTCTGACAGCGATTCCCCGGTGCCGGGGAACAACACCGTTGCGGCAGCCATGAGCAGCATCAGGATGGCCACGATCTTGCGAATCACGAGCCTTCTCCCGGCACCGCAACACCTATACAGCCGAGCGCTCGCACCATCAGGTCATAGGCAGCCGACATGACCAGTGAGATTGCGGCAATGCCGGACAGCAGGTACAGAGACAGCATACTGCCGAACAACGGCATCATGACGGGCAGCTGCAGCCACGACGGGAGCGCGTCGACAGTAGCGACGAACACGCCGGTCTTCCAAAGCATCGACGTCACTACGCCGAGCACGAGTACGCTGACTACCAGCGCTGAGCCGCTCGCGGCGTAGAACATCTGCCGGAGATTCTGCGCCTGCCGGCGCGTGGTCGAAAACAGTTTGCGCATGATCGCTCCTCGCTCGTTACCAGCCCGCCTGTACCAGCGCGCGCTTTGACGAGCTCTATGCTGTCAAAGCCCTGCCGGGCAGGCTGGTCCCTTGGCAGCAGGGATTGGTTCATTCACGTCATTCGCCCCTGGGAAAACCCTGCCCCCCGGGATGCCAACCACGAGGCCCCGACGGCACATTGACGCAGCAAGCAAGCTGGGTCATCGTCCCTCGGTCCCTAACGCGCGGAGCGCATCGATGAAGCAAACGGTTCAGGCTGTTCTCGTGATCATGATCCTCGCCATTGCCTGGTTCCTCGTCTCGCCCTTGTTCATCGACCGCACGGTCGATGAGGACTTCGGCTACATGCTCGACACCGGGCGAGTCGACGTCGATGCGGTCATGCAGATGCCGGATGCGATGCGCGATTCGATGCAGGACGAGATCATGGCCGCCGCGGCCGCAGCGCCCGACCTGTCGGCCGACGACGCCATGCCAGCGTCGGCGCCCGTCATCGTTGCGTCTGGACAATTCTCGGACGCCGATGCGGTGCACAAAGGCAGCGGCACGGCCAACCTGTACCGGCTGCCGGATGGAGCACACCTGCTTCGCTTCGAAGACTTCCGTACGACCAACGGACCGGACCTCGTGGTTTACCTTGCTGAGCACCCCGATCCGGCCAGCGCGGCCGATGTCACCGAGGGCGGCTTCCTAAGCCTTGGCAAACTCAAGGGCAATGTTGGCAACCAGAACTACACCCTGCCTGCCGAGATAGACCCTGGTGACTACGAGAGTGTCGTTATCTGGTGTGAGCTGTTCGGCGTTCTGTTCTCGCCAGCGCCACTCAACCGGGTCCAGATAGAAGAACGGCAGCAGGCCGGAGAGAGCTAGGACTCAGCTGAGCTGGTAGATCAGCAGCGCGCCGACGTAGCCCAGCCCCGTCATGTACACCCAAGAGAAGATGGGCCAGCGCCAGCTGTTGGTCTCGCGCCGGATCACCCCGATCGTGGCGGCGCACTGCAGGCACAGCGCGTAGAACACAAGGAGGCCCAGCACCATGGGCAGCGTGAACACCGGGCTGCCATCGGGAAAGGTCGACGCCTGCAGCCGTTCGGACAGGCGTCCTTCGTCGGCTTCATCGCCCACGGCGTACACGGTGCCGAGCACGGCAATGACCACCTCGCGAGCAGGGAAGCCCGCGATCACAGCCGCCGACACGCGCCAGTCCCAGCCCAGCGGGCGAAACACAGGCTCGACGACCTTGCCGGCGCGGCCGAGGTAACTCTGCTCGAGCTGCGCCGCGGCGACCCGGTTTTCGATCCCGGCGACCGCCTCCTCGCGCTCCGCATCGGACAGGCCGGCCGGCAGCAGAGCCGTCGCCGTCTCGATACGCGTTGCAGCGTCATCCATGCGCGGGAAATAGGCGAGCGCCCAGATGACAACGGCGACCGCAAAGATGATCGTGCCGGCCCGTACGAGGAAGACCCGAGCGCGGCCCAAGAGCTGCATCAGCACAGTGCGGAAGTTGGGTCGCCGAAACTCGGGCAGCATCAGTGCAAACGCAGGGCGTGGGCCTCGCAAGGTGGTCTTGCGAATAAGCAGCGCCGTCAGGATGCCCATGACGATACCGAAGACGTACAGCCCGAACAGCACGAGGCCCTGCAGGTTGAAAACCCCGACCGTGCCGGCTGGCACGAAGGCCGCAATCAATAGCGCGTACACGGGTAGCCGCGCGGAGCAGGTCATGAATGGCGCCGCCATGATGGTCGCGATGCGATCGCGCCGGCTGGGGATTACCCGCGTCGCCATGATCCCTGGAACCGCACAGGCGAAACTCGAGATCATCGGGATGATCGACTGGCCGGATAGCCCGACCGAGCGCATGACGCGATCCATGAGGTATGCCGCACGCGCCAGATAGCCGGAATCCTCGAGCAGGATGATGAAGGTAAACAGGATCAGGATCTGCGGCAGGAAAATCACGACGCTGCCAACGCCCGCGACGACGCCATCCGCAAGGAAGCTCGCCAGCATGCCGTCGCCGAGGCGCCCGTGGATAAGGCCGGCCAGGCTGCCGCTGCCGGCATCGATCAGGTCCATGAAGGGCGTCGCCCAGGCGAATACGGCCTGGAACACGACCAGCATGACGACGAACAGGCCTATCGTGCCGGGCCAGGGCCGATTCATGAACTGCGCCATGCGATAGAGCACCGTTCGCTGCGGCGCCGCCGACTGCTGGATCGACGCGAGACGCTCACGCACCCATGCGTAGCGTCGACGTGCCTCGGCTGCTATCGGCGGCTCGTCGCCGAACAGTGTCTTCCGCGCCCCGTCCACCGCCAGAGCGGCGTCCGGGTTACGGGCAACCGCGCTCGCTGCGTTCGACGCCGGGTCGATGAGCGCGCGGCCAATGACGGCCGCCGCAAGTCCGGTGTCAGCGGCGAGTGCGGCCGTCGCCTGCGAGAACTCGGGCCAGCTGTCGAGTGGCCCTGGAGCCGGCTGCGCCGCAATCGTCGCGATCGCCTCGCGCAGCGCCGCCATGCCCTCGCCCGTCGTGGCAACGACCGGGAAAACCGCTGCGCCGCCGAGGCACTCGGAGAGCGCTTCGGTATCGATCGTCAATCCGGCGGCGCGCGCGGCATCAATCATCGTCAGCGCCACGACGACCGGTAGCCCGGTTTCGAGCACTTGTTGCGCGAGATACAGCCCCTGGTAGAGGTTACTGGCATCGAGGATCAGCACGATCCCGTCGGGCTGAGCCTCGGTCTCGAGGAGGCCAAACAGCGCATCGACCGTGACCTGCTCCTCGATCGAATTCGGCGTGAGACAGTGCGTACCAGGCAGATCGATGAGCTCGACACGCTTGTCTGTGTCGCGCAGGCGGCCGAGATGTCGCTCAACCGTGACGCCGGGGTAATTGCCAATCCTCTGGCTAAGCCCGGTCAGGCGATTGAACAGCGTGCTCTTGCCGGAGTTCGGTGTACCAACAACCGCAACGCGCGCCTCGGCCCGTCGCCCTAGCGGGATATCAGCAGCCGGAACCCGGACCTCGGGCACGCTAGCCACGGGTAGACGTACGCTCGACGAGGAACAGCTCGGCCTGCTCACGACGCAGCGAAATGCCGCAGCCGAAGAGCTTGAATTCGATCGGATCGCCACCTGGCGCGCGCCCGGCCATTTCGACTTCGCTCCCCTCGACAAGGCCGAGCGTCATGAGCCGCTGGACGGTGCTGTCGAGTTGGCGGATGGCCGTGATGACAGCGGTTTCGCCAGGCTCGAGTGTTGCCATGGAAGTGTCGGACGAGGACATGTGCCGAGGGCCGGACAAAAGGGTGTAGATGATAATTATTCTCAACAAGCCGCGCAACACACAGGTGTTCAGCTTGTATTCATGGCCATGCCGCTAGCCTTCGATTCATCCCCCGGGAAGCGCCCGGCTGACCTCGAACCGACAGGCAAGGAACCGAACCATGCGTACGAGTTGCCCCCGAACGACGTCCCCAGTGACGACGCCGACCGTCCTCTTAAGCGTCATTGCTTGCGGCCTTGCCGCAGCAAGCACCGCTTTCGCCAACTCCCCCACGATCCGTCTGTTTCCGACGACGGTCGTCGAAGATCTGAGGCAAACCGGCAATGTCGCTCGCGACATGGAAACCGGGCTGCAGGAAGTCATCGGTCGCCTCGACCAACAGCGCCAGCTGTACGAGGAGAGTAAGTGCGACGGCGCCGAGAACGATCCTGGCTGCCAGCGGCTGGCCAAGCAGATCGGTGCGAGCTACCTCGAAATGCTCACGATCATGGAAGAACGCCTCCCAGACATGGAGCACACCGTGAACAACACGCGGCAGAGCCTGGAGCGTGGGCTGCGCAACGAGCTCGGCAAGAAAATGACGTCCTGGACGCTGCAGGAAACGTTGATCGGCAAGCAGTCTGCCGCGGCAGCGTCCGACACGGCACCGACGCTGCGCGGCCGCTCCGGCATGCGCCTGTCGGAACGCTTCAAACAGTATTACCAGCTGGTCGCCACGTCCGGCAGCCAGGGCGACCAGTCGCTTGCGGTACTGGCGTCGGACATCTACCTCGACATGGAGGAGACCAGCCTCCTGATTCAGCGCACCCGCCAGGAGATCGCTCGCGCGACACTGATGGAGCAGCTGAACCAGTCCTTCGGGATCATCACGCCCGAGATGATGGAAGTCGTCGGCGGCGTCAAGACCATCCTTTTCGGCGACGCCGAGTCGCGCGCGCTGGTCGCGGGTCCCCCGCCCGGCAGCATCGAAGAGGCCTACAAGAGCCCGCTGGAACAATAAGGAGAGACACCTCGTGACTACTACGACATTTCGCCCGGCCCTGATCCTCTCGGCAGCACTCGTCGCACTGGCGGGCTGCGCAACGACGACGCCGAGCTGCGAATCGCCGCAGACCCGCAACCTCACGACGGCTATCGACGGCGTCAAGAGCTCGTTGGTCAACGGCTGCCACGCACACTTCGACACCTACTACGACGATCTCCTCGCCGTTGCCGAAGGTGACCCGAAGCCCGAGAACAAGCGGGTGTTCAGCGAGTTTCTGCTCTGGTCGGCTGACGAGGGCCTCCTCAGTCGACGCCAGGCCGAGGACTACTACAACCGCTATTTCAACGTGAAGTTCATGTCCCTACGGAGCGATTACAACAACTGCTCGCAGACCTGCCCGAACAAGCGCCGCGTGCTGCTCGATATGGAACGCGAACTGTCCGAGAAGGAACGCGGTCTCCTCAAGGTCAGCCTCGACAGCAACGGTTACTACCGGGCCGATGAGCTCTACCAGGAAATGGAGCTCGTGCTCGAAGCGACCTGTACGGCCTGTGCCGCGGGACGGTAGGAGACAGCCATGCAACGACGCTGGCATTTTCTGCAGGGCTTTGTCGCCGGCGCCGGCGGCGCGCTTATCGGCGGCGCCGGACTGCTTTCGGTGCTGACGACCCAGGGACTCGTGCGCCTGCCCGACAGCGAACTCCCCGACCCTGCCGACTGGGTGTCCTGGACACTCGACAACCTGGGAGGCTCCGTCATTGTATTCGCCGGCCTGTTCGTCGCGTTCCTCGTAACGCTGGCACGCCTCAGGACGCTGCTCGAAGACGACGCACCGGTGAACCGGATCGTCCAGCTTGACCAGCTCGCCGATACCTGGACCACGTTGTTCTTCGGTACCGGCGTCATCTGGACGGCGATCGGCATGCGTAGCGCATTGATCTACGCGCTTGGCGACAGGGACGTCGCCCTTTCTTCCGGCGCCTTTGCCATGCTCGAGCGCATGATTGACGGCGGCATCCTGCTCGCGCTGTCGACGACCATTGCGGGCGGCATTGGCGGCTATCTCATGCGTGTCTACAAGACCATGAGCGTCGGCGCCGAGCTGACCCGTCGCTACGACGAGGCCGCTCGCGCCGACACTTCCGCCATGCGCGACAGCCTCGAACGCATCGAAGCGCGCCTCGATCCGGACAAGCGGCAATGAGCCGGGCCCCCTTCAGCTACCCGCTCATGCGCGCTGCCGACGCCGAAGCCGGTGGCGCCGCCGACCTGTCGACCGACGTCATGCGCTTTATGGCCATCCTTGCGCTGTGCCTGATGGCGATCTTTGCGCTCGTGCAAAGCCTGCCGGCAACGCCGAGCGTCGAGTCTATGCCCGCGACACCGATGGCGGCGCTGTCCGAGCCTGTCCCTGAAGCAGAACCGCAACCGGCACCTGGGCCGGCCCCTCAACCGGACCTGCCGGAGCCGCGGGCCGTGGCTAAGCTGTCGGCGGCCGCCGCTACGCCAACACCGGCAGAACCAGCACCGCAGCCAGCACCGTCGCCCGTCGGCTTCACGCTGCGCTTCGAGTCGGATCGCGCACTATCGCGACTGGTCGCGACGGGCCAGGTGGGCCTCTTCGCCATCGACAGCACGGGAGCGCAGCGCATGTCCGTGGCGTCGAGCCGCGTCAGTTTCTGGTCGGTCCCGATGCCGCGACGGTTTCACGAGATGGATACGGCGACGGTGCCACGCGCCGTCAAGGACGCGCTGGCGCAGAGTGGTCGCGTGGACGACGCAACGCGCTGGGCCGTCACGCTGCCGACGCGGCTCAAGAACGAACTTGACCGCTTACTCCGTGAACACGAGGGCGGTGCCCTGATCATTGCCATGGACGGCAGCCTGCGTCGGGAAGCGTCGTGATGGTCCCCGGCCCCGGACGCCTGTTGCTCGTCGTCATGGCGCTCGTCGCCGTGGCGCCGGCCACGGCGGCAAGTGCGGAGCTCGACAGCTGGTTCGAACAGGATCTCGTGCCGCATGTCGTCGAACAGCTCGGCAGCCACCCGCGCTTCAAGGGCGAGACCCTGCTATTTGTCGTCTTCGATAACGACCAGCCGGCAGCCGTCAGTAATGCGCTTGCGCTGAGCCTGCGCGACCGCCTGCTCGACACCGCAAGCGATGTCCCGGGCGTCCGCATTGCCTGGCAGCAGCGTCGCAGTACCACGAGCTGCCGGCGCGACCAGCCGCATTACCTCGTTGGTGTCGATATGACCGCGTCGCTCAATGGCGGCGTCGTAGTGCGCGTCCGTGCCTTCGATGTCGCGGACGGCACGTGGGTGAACGGCTTTGCGAAGGCCTGGCGCGGGACGCTCAGCCGTCGTCAGCTCGCGGACTATCGCAACCGCCGTGAGGACGCGGCGTTCCTCGGTTCGCGCGACGTACCCTACGCCGCAGACCAAGGCGACCTCGTGGCAGCACATCTGTCGCGAGAACTCGCCTGCAACGTCCATCGTTCGCTGAGCGACGAGTACATCGTCGGGCTCGACACCCAGACCGGGGACGCCGACATGCTCGGCAACACGGTGGCGCTGGCGACACGCAATCTCGATGCCAGCGACGCGGTCGTCATCTCGGCCGATGCTGACGCCGTCAACGCGCGCATCGACGGCAAGGCGCACTCCATCGATGGAGCGCTGCACCAGTACTGGCTGACGATTGCGCCGCTTGAATCCGATACCGGGCTCGACAGCCTGAGCGCAAGCGTCTACGTCCGCCTCGGCGGTGCGCCGACAAACCGTGTCGCGTCAGCACCGATCGACATACCAGGCCCGGTCGTGCAAGCCGCCAGCGTGACCGGCGTCGTGATGCCCGGCAATCACCAACGACGACTGCTGCCGTCGCTGTCCATCTACCCGCCATCCCGAGGTGACGCCTGCCGCTTCGGGAACTGCACCGTGCTCTCGGCGCGCGCTGGCGACGACGTTATCGTCTTCGCACTGGTGCACTCCGGCCAACGCGGTCTGTTGCGCCTTGCGAACGACCGCTGTGACGCACGTTCGACGGCACGCGTCGTGACGCGCGGCCACTCGGCCCTCGTGACTGCACCTGGCAGCGGTGTAGCGGCGCCGGCAGGCCGGGACGGTCGCTGGCCTATTGAACCTCTCGGCACAGCCTACTACGCGATTGCAGTCGACAACGCCGCCGACGCCCGTGAGCTCGCCGCGCTTATCGACGAACTGCCCGAAAGCTGCAGCGGCAGCCTCGGGCAGGGCAAGAGCGGCCTTGCCCTGCAGCAATGGCTGGAACGACTCTCTCACCTCATGCTCCGGTTCGGTCCGCGTGTCGAGTGGCGCGCGCTCGAGGCCAGGCATGTCAGCTAGGGGATCACAATGATGAGAATACTCGGCGTCGTGTCGGGCGCCGCGATTGCCATACTGTTACTGACCTGGTTGGTTGGCGTGCCCCGATTCACGTTCGACCGGGACGACAATGATGATGACGGCATTCGCGTCATGCCGCTGACGCCGCCCGTTGCGGTCAGCGAGGTGATGATACAGAGCGCAGTTGAACCAGCTGCGGAATCCTCCGGTGATGAGGAGGCATCCGAGGCGCCCGCGGAGAGTGACGTTCCCGCAGCGGCAGCCGTCGTGCCCAACCCTGCCGATGCCGCGGCGGATCTCGCAGCGATCGAGCCGCTGCCGGACCCGCAGTGGTTCTCGTTCTGGAGTCCTTTCAGGAGCGAGCTCGCCGCAAACGGCTTTGTTAGCCAGCTGCAGCGTGTAACCGGCCTCGACTATCGCGTCACGCGCGTCGACACGGGCAAGTACGAGGTCGCATTCGCCTACGCCGACGAAACAGAGATCGACCTGAACCTGTCGACCATTGCGGCGGCAACGGGCCTCGATCTCGCGAGTAGCCGCTAGTGCGCCTCTTTGTGCTCGCAGGCGTTCTGCTCTTCGGCGTGACGCCGGGATTCGCGCGCAGCGTTCCTGCGGACCTCGAAACGGCGTGGCAGAGCTATGCCGAGGACCAGGCCTATCGTGATCCTGCCTACGTATTCCCTCACGACCGCTGCTTCAACATCGCAGCCGCGGCGAACGATCTGCCCAAGACACTGCTCCTGGCCGTTGCGCGTGGCGAAAGCGACTTCGAAGCGGGCGCCCGATCAAAAGCCAACGCGCATGGCGTCATGCAGATTCGCTGGCCCGTGACGGCGAGGCACCTCGGCATTTTTCGCCTCAGCGAGCTGTACGACCCCTGCACCAACATCGACGCGGGCGCCCGCTACCTGAAAGAGCTGCTCGCCCGCTACGAGGGCAATCTGCACCTTGCCCTTGCCGCTTACAACTACGGTCCGTCGCGCATTGCGGTAAACGCCGGCGAGATACCGTCGGGGGCCAAATGGTACTCAGGCTATATTTACCGCCACCTCGATTATGTGCTCGGCGGCAGCACGCCGCCGAAAAGCCCGGGTGCCGGACTGTACTCCGACCTGGGACAGTCGACGTTGCTGACCTTTGGTGAGCCTTACCGCGCGGTCGCCTTTATCGAGCGCCTCGAACGTAGCGCCCCGGAGCTCGAGCTCGACTGGTTCAGGCGCGGTACCGGGGAATTCGAGGTGGTCATGAGTTATGCCGACCGTGAGGAGTTCGACCGCCACGCAACGCTATTGCGCCGGGCCGGCTTTCGCCTCGACTAGCGCTAGCAACTCGGCCTGCCGAGCTCCGGCGGCATCAGCGCCTCGATGCGCTGCATCACGTCGAGCCGGTGCACGAGATCGTGGACATAATCGAGATCATCGGTCTCGAGGACCAGCACGTCGCTCATGTCGTAGCGCCCTATCCAGTCGTCATACAGGCGATCGAGACGCTTGAGGTAATGCAGTGGCACATCGCGCTCCATGCGACGCCCGCGCAGCTTGATACGACGTCGCAGCGTTCGAATCGAGCACTTCAGATAGATCAGCAGGTCCGGCGGACGAATCGCGTCGAGAATCGCTTCGTAGAACCCGCGATAGGTCATCCAGTCGCGCTTGTTGATCTTCCGCATCTGGTAAAGCGCGGTCGCGAACACCTCGGCGTCTTCGAAGATCGTCCGATCCAGTGCCACAACGCCGGGCTGGCGGTCCAGCGCCTGGTGCAGGCGAAACTTGCTGCCGAGGAAGTACAGCTGTGACTGAAACGCCCAGCCTTTCATGTCGGCATAGAAGTCCTTGAGATACGGGTTCTCGTCGTTCGGCTCATAGAACGGGGTGATGCCGTAGGTATGATCGAGGAACTCGACCAGCGTCGACTTGCCCGCACCCATGTTGCCCGCAATTGCGATCGTGCGCTTCATGCTGACGGAGTGTAGCGGAACGCACGTAGCGCGGACCGGGAGAATCACCTATGCTCGCCGCCACGAGGCCCACCGGAGACCAGAGTGACACAGCCGCCCGTATTGATCAGCGAGGAGCAACTCGATCAGCGTGTGCGCGAGCTCGCGGCACAGATTTCGTCTGACTACGCGGGCGACGAGGGCGTCGTCCTCGTCGGCGTCCTCAAGGGCTCGTTTATATTCCTGGCCGACCTCGCGCGCGCCCTGACGATCCCGCGAACTATCGAGTTCATCGCCGTCTCGAGCTATGACTCCGGCAGTATCTCCACCGGTGCCGTGCGCCTGATCATGGATGTGCGCGGCAACATCGAGGGACGCGACGTCATCATCGTCGAAGACATAGTCGACACGGGCCATACGCTCAAGTACCTGATCGGCATCCTCGAGTCACATCGACCGGCGTCGCTCAAGACCTGCTCGCTGCTGCACAAATCTGGCTGCGCCGAGGTTGACGTACCCGTCGACTATGCCGGCTTCACGATCGGCGACGAGTGGGTCGTCGGCTACGGCCTCGATTACGGGGAACGGGACCGCACGCTGCCCTACATTGGCACCGTAACGCCGGACGACCGTCAGGCAACGGCCTCCTGATCGGCGCATTCGCCGAACTCGATCTCGATCGTCGAGTGACCGATCCCGTAACGCTCGGCGAGCAGCGCCTTGATGGCACGAACCGGCGAGGCAGGGTTGGAGCAACTGCCTATCAGTTCAACGTGCATCGTCAGTATCAGGTCCTGGGGCGTTAGTCCCCAGACATGGACGTGATGCACGCCTGACACCTCCGGGACTGACGCGGCGATGTCTTGCTCGAGCGCATCGACATCGAGCCAGTCCGGTGCGCCCTGCAGCAGTACATGCGCACTCTTCTTCACGAGCAACCACGCACTCTTCAGTATGAGGAAACCGACGGCTATAGACAGCAGCGGATCAATCGCCACGAAGCCCGTGTAGAGAATGACCACTGAGGCGACGATGGCCGCGACGGAACCCAGCAGATCCCCCGCAACGTGCAGGGCCGCGCCGCGGATATTGAGATTGTTTCGGTCCCCGCCGTGAAGAACGGCGAAAGCGACGATATTGACGATGAGGCCGAGCACGGCGACTTTCAGCATAGTGCCCGCAAGTATCTCTCCGGGCTCGACAAAGCGGCGCACCGCCTCGACGAATATCCAGCCAACTACGACCAGTAACGCGAGACCGTTGACGAAGGCCGCAAGGATCTGGAAGCGCTGGTAACCATAGGTCAGCAGAGGCCCGGGCGGCCGCCGGCTGACATGGAAAGCCACAGCCGCCAGTGCCAGCGCCATCGTATCGGTCAACATGTGCCCGGCATCGGCCAGGAGTGCGAGCGACCCCGAGAGGACGCCGCCAATGACTTCCACAACCATGAACGTTGCGGTCAGGACGAGTGCAAACAGCACGCGGCTGAGGTTGTGGTGATGGTCGTGCGACAATGGTGTTGGACCGGCCTTTGAGTCCAGTCAATCTACCAGAGCAGGCGGCGGCTGGCAGTAGCCGCGGGAGTCCGTAGCATGAGCACTAGCAGTCTCGAAAAACAGTTTCTCGACGTCGACGGCCGGCGTATCGCGTACGTCGAGATGGGCGAAGGCGACCCGATTGTCTTTCAGCACGGCAACCCGACGTCGTCCTACCTCTGGCGCAACATCATGCCGGTACTGGCAACGAAGGGACGCTGTATTGCCGTCGACCTCGTTGGCATGGGCGACTCCGACAAGCTCGACAACAGCGGCCCGGATCGCTACAGCTTTCGTGAACACCGCGAGTCCCTGTTCAAGGCCTGGGCAGCGCTCGGCATCAGCGAGCGCGTCACGCTCGTCATCCATGACTGGGGCTCAGCACTCGGCTTCGACTGGGCACGCCAGCATCCGGACGCGGTTCGCGGCATCGCCTACATGGAGGCTATCGTCTGCCCGCTCGAATGGTCCGACTGGCCCGAGGCAGCGACGGATATCTTCAAGGCCTTTCGCTCGCCCGCCGGAGAGACGATCGTGCTCGACAAGAACGTCTTCGTAGAGCGAGTGCTGCCTTCGTCGATCATGCGCACGCTCGACGACACCGACATGGCCGAGTACCGGCGCCCGTTTCTCGATGCGGGCGAGGATCGTCGACCCACGCTCAGCTGGCCGCGGCAGATTCCGCTCGACGGCGAACCTCGAGATGTCGACGCCATCGTCGCGGACTATGCCGCGTGGCTCGAACAGTCCGACGTACCCAAGCTGTTTATCAATGCCGATCCGGGCTCGATTCTCATCGGTCGCCAGCGCGAGTTCTGCCGTGGCTGGCCAAACCAGGTCGAGGTCACCGTGCCGGGTCTGCACTTCATCCAGGAAGACTCACCGCAGGAGATAGCAACCGCGCTTTCCGACTGGATCGAAACGCTGCCCTGAAGTCGCCCGGCGACGCGCTCGCGTCAAAAAAAAGCGGCGGCACTCATGGAGTGCGGCCGCTCTTGGTACCTACGTTTGCACGTGGTGCCTGGCCCCCTTTCGGTCCCCCGCCAAGCCGTACCTGAAGGTATCGTCGCCGGCGTCGCTGTTGCGTGCGAGCGACGTTACGGCGAGACAAAAGTCTCAGAATCGCTCGTCTGTGTCAATGAACAGCGCAATATTTGTCGTACGCCGTTCAACAAGACTCACTACATCGTTGGTTTTTCGCAACATAGTACGCGACTATTGCATGCAGAACGTCTCGCAGCGTTCTGCGGGTAGTGCGGCGGTCCACCAAGCGGTTAGTCTTGGCGGCGGCACCTGGTAAAGACAAGAAAGGGGATAGCGTGGACTTTTCGAGAATCATCGCCTCAATAGAAAAGACAATCCTTATCCTGATCGTCGTCATGACGGTCGGTGCTGTACTCATCGAGCTCGCCGTCGTCTGGAACAACCGGACGATAGCCATTGCCGACATCCTCCTGCTGTTCCTCTACACCGAGGTCATATCGATGGTCGGGACCTTCTACCGCAGTCGAGAAATCCCGGTCCTTTACCCGCTGTTTATCGCCATTACGGCGCTTTCCCGGCTCATCGTGCTGCAAAGCAAGGACATGGCACCGGAGACAATCCTGTTCGAAGCCGGCGCGATCTTCATTCTGGGTCTCGCCGCCTTTGCGCTGCAGTCAACGGTGCTGAGAACCCGGATACCGGAAGCGCCGCAGGGCGACTGATCCAACGACCGAACTACTCGGCCAGCAGCTCGTCCAACATCGCGACGAGCTCATCGCGACTCAGCGAGTGCGCGTGCCCCGTATTGAGCTGGATCACCCTGCGCAGTGCGTTCCGCAGCGTGCCAGTCGCAGCGTCGCGAGTCCCAACGACCATGTAGCGGGCCTGCGGCTTGTCGGATTCGAGCGTATCGATCACTGCGTTGGCAATCTCTTGCGGAACGTCGTTGTCGATGTCGATAGCGCCCTCGTCCTTCAGCACCCAGCTCTCCTTCCACTCGTCCTGGTATAGAGACGCTTCGAGCTCGAAGCCGCTCGCCATCATGCGGTCGTAGGTCTTCCTGCCGATGTTCGACTTGAAACCACCCGGATCAATGATGCTGACCTTGACGCCGAACTTCTCCATCTCGTCGGCCAGCGCGTCAGTGAAGGCTTCCATGGCGTGTTTGCTCATGCTGTACGGGCCATAAAACTGCCGCGACTGCACACCGGCCACTGACCCTGTGGTCGTGATCCGGCCCTTGGACTCGATCAGCAGCGGGGCGAACGCCTTGGTAACGCGGTACGGCCCGTAAACGTTGACGTCGAATAGAAACTCGACCTCGGATTCCGGCACCTCGACAAGCGGACCCAGCACGCCGACACCCGCGTTATTCACGAGCCCGTAAAGCCCCTTTCCCGCTTGCCGGACCGTCTCGACGGCCGCGTCAATGTCAGACTGAACCGTCACATCGAGGCGTATCGCCTCGATGTTCTCGAGCGTGTCGAGTGTATCGAGATCAGCCTGTTTCCGCGCACCGGCGAACACGTGGTAGCCCCTTGCTGCCAGGGTTTCGGCGATAACGCGCCCGCTGCCCGAGCTCGCGCCGGTCACGAGGACGGCCCTTTGGTTTGCCTGTTCGGCGACCGCGCCAGCGGCCGGTCCAAAGAGAAGGAGACAAACAACGCTTAGTGACGTGTATGGTTTCATTACACCGATCCTCGAGGGTTTCGTTGCGGGAGTACGATCCGGGCGCTCGGGGCGCACTAGTCTGACGGGGCCCCTCCGCTACCACCGCCATCACGTTTGCCATCCGCCGTGGACTCAGCGGACGAGCTTCTCGCGAGAAAGCGAATCCACAGTGCCAGCGCCGGAATCAGCAGATAGATGCCAACGCCAACGCCTGCGGCCGTCAGGAAAGGAATCCAGTCGATACTGTCTTCTGCTCCCCCGTCTGCGAATTGTCGGACCACGTCGGCGATCCCGACGAGAACAACCGCGACCCCCAGCAACCTTCCCGCGGTGCCGACCGCGCTGTGCGGCTTGTTCGTTTCTGAGGTCATGAGCATCACCTGGTGACTGCCGAAACGCGTCCCGGCATTCGACTATGCTGCCGCGGGCGGAACAAGCGCGAGGGCGGCCTAAGCCTTCATTACTTCGCGCGGTAGCTCGCATAGTAGTTGACAAGTGCGCTGAGCTCGCCGGGCTTGAGCACACGGATTTCTTCGGCCATACCATCCAGCAACGACAGACGTTCGCCCTGCATGTAGGCCTCGATAGCGAAGCGAATGTACTCCTTGCGCTGCCCATGAAGCGGAATGCCCAGCCCAAGTGCGACGTCATCGTCGTCCGGGCGCAAATGGCACATTGCGCAGCGCGAAGCGTGCAGCGCTTCGCCCTCTGCGGCAAGCGCCGGATCGAAAGGTTCTTCCGAGGCCCGTCGTGGCATGGCCGCGTAGTGGCTTGCCAGCTCTCTTACCTCGTTTTCACTCAGGGCAGACACCGTCTCGCACATTTCCTCGATGCGGACACATTGGCGTGCGCCATCGACATAGGCGTAGATGGCCTCTTCGATATGGGCCGCCGGCATTCCGGCAATGATCGGGATCAGTGGTCGACCATGCCCCATGCCATCATGACCATGGCACGCGGCACAGGACTCGGTCAGCATGTTGGACGCGGGCGAAGACCGGGCCGTCGCGCCGGGCAGCAGAAGGGCGACGACCGTCAGGACCACGCCAAGCCTTCCGATGCCTGGCATCACAGGTTCGCGGTCAAAGACAAATGACTGGACTCGCTGCACGAGGCGAGCGTACCACGCCCGGGCTCGGGCGGTCGTTGCGCTTTGCAGAGCACAATTGGTAGCGTTGCGTCATCATTCCGACCGGGGAGTTCTCGTGCGCATTATCGCTGTGCTTGCCTTGTTCATTGTCCTGCCTGCCATCGCCGACGAGCAATGGCCCGTGCTGACAGGCGCCTACCTCGGACAGGACCCGCCGGGCATGACGCCCGAGGTCTTCGCCCCCGGGCTCATTTCGCTCGACGGCGAGCGCGAGCTGAACGCCGTGTACTCGCCAAGCGGCCGGATATTCATGTTTACTCGGTCGATCGATGGCGTCTTCAAGATGTTTTTCAGCTACCAGCGCGACGACGGCACGTGGCAGGAACCGCGCATGGCGCCGCCGTCAAAGGCCTATCCCGGGCACCGGGACGCCGACATGGTCTTTTCCCCCGATGGCGAGTGGCTGTACTTCATTTCCGATCGGCCCCTGCCCGGCTATTCACTCGAACGCTACAACGTCTGGCGCAGTCGCTTCAGCGAGCACGGACTCATGACGCCCGAAGCACTCGGGCCGCATATCAACGGACCCGATCACGAGCTCTACCCGGTGCTCGTGGCGGACGGCAGCCTCTACTTCTCGGCGACGAGGGACGACAGCATCGGCGGCCGTGACAGCTACCGTGCGCAGTTCAACGACGGTGAATTCGCGACTCCGGTCAACCTCGGCCCGGGGATCAACAGCACCGCGGACGAAGGCGACATCTACGTCAGTCCGGACGAGACCTACATCGTTCACGTATCGGCCGGACGGCCCGACTCCCTCGGGGGTGCTGACCTGTACGTGAGTTTCCGGCAAGCCGATGGCTCATGGGGACAGGGCATCCACATGGGCGACACCATCAACTCGGCAGAGGCCGACTATTGCCCGATGGTCACGCCCGACGGCAAGTACTTCTATTACACCCAGGGCAACGACCTCGTGTGGGTGGATGCTGCGATCATCGACAGCTTCCGGGAATAGCCGCAGCAGCGCCTTCAGGCCGCCTCTGCCACGACGTCGTTGACGAGGCGACCGGCGATCCCCAAGTCGATTTCGATCCGGTCACCCGGCGCCAGCCAGCGCGGTGGCTTTCGCGCCGCACCAACGCCGCCGGGCGTCCCCGTCGCAATGACGTCCCCGGGCTCGAGCTCGGCAAAAGTCGAGCAGTATTCGACGAGGCGCGGTATGTCGAAGACGAGATCGGCGATGCGCCCATGCTGCATGCGCTCGCCGGAGATACGCGTCGTCAGCTCGATCTCCTGAAGGGGGCCCAGCTCGTCGAGGGTAACCAGCGCTGGCCCGATCGCGCCGCTGGCCGGGAAGTTCTTGCCGGCCGTAAACTGCATGGTATGCCGCTGCCAGTCGCGCACCGAGCCGTCGAGGAACGGCGAGACGCCGGCAATGACGCCAAGCGCGTCCTCTCGCGAGACGTAGCGCGCACGGCGGCCGATGACAACCGCGAGCTCGCCTTCGAAGTCGTACTGCTCCGACACGCGAGGCCGGACGACCGCCTCACCATGACCGACGAGGCTGTTCGCCGCACGCACGAAGACGACGGGGTAGTCGGGAACCTCACGGCCCATTTCCTCGATATGTGGCCGATAGTTGACGCCGACACAGTAGATCTTCCGCGGCAGAGGAATCACGGGCAAGTACCGGACCGCGTCGACCGGCTCTTCGCACAGGCCGCCTTCGAGCGCTGCGAGCGCATCTGCCGCCAGCAGGCTACGGAGATCCGGGTAGCGTTGATGCAGCGCGTCCGACGCGGCGTACACGTTGTCGTCGATGATCACCCCGTAGCGGGCCTCGCCGTCAACCAGAAAACTCGTACAACGCATGCGCTTCCTCCCGGTTTATTCGGTTTACAATACAAACGTTTCGCGTCTCAGGATACGTCCATTGCAACACTCCAGGAATCGCCGCATCGCCGGCCGCTTTGTTCTGCCCTTCGCCCTTCTCGTCTCCGCTCCGCTTGCGGCCGAACATGTCTGGTACAACGTCAACGGCTACACGCCGACGGACGAAGGGATCGAACGCTTCAGCGTCCTGGTTGCCGACGACGACGGCCGCGTGCTTGCCATTGGCGCCGACAAGCTAGCCGACGACTATCCGGCAGCGACGCGTTATGACGGCGAGGGCCGAACCGTACTGCCCGGTCTGACCGATGCCCATGCGCATATTTACGCCCAGGGGCAGGTCCTCCGTGAGGTCGACCTGATGGGTTCGGACAGCCTTGCCGATGCGCTCGAGCGCATACGAAGCTTTGCCAACGAGCATCCTCGCGCGAAGTGGGTGACCGGCCGCGGCTGGAACCAGGTCCTGTGGGACGGCAAGGCCTTCCCGACGGCCGCTGATATCGACAGCGTTGTCGAGGACCGTCCCGTGTATCTTCGCCGCATCGACGGTCATGCGAGCTGGGCTAACTCGATGGCGCTCGAGATCGCGGGCATCGATCGCGACACGCCCGACCCGGTCGGCGGCAAGATCCTGCGGGACAGCAACGGAAATGCCACGGGTATTCTGGTCGACAAGGCAATGGGGCTGGTCAGCCAGCACGTCCCTGAACCCGATGCCGACGAGATTCGGCAAACCTACCGCGACGCGAACGCCGAGCTCCTGACGTACGGCCTCACGAGCATTCACGATGCGGGAATCTCGCTGCAGCACGCCGAGATCCTGATGTCGATGGCCGACGACCGCGAACTGGATATCCGCATTGCTGCCATGCTCGCCGGCGCCGGTGAGAATCTCGATGGTTTCGGCGATCCGCTGACCGAATACGGCAACGATCACCTCGATATTGCCATGGTCAAACTGTTCTCCGATGGCGCCCTCGGCAGCCGCGGTGCGGCCATGATCGAACCCTACTCGGACGATGCCGAGAATCGCGGGCTGCCGTTCTGGACCCAGGATGAGCTCAACGCAATGGTCGCCAAGGCCAACACGCGCGGCTTCCAGGTTGGCGTGCACGCAATCGGTGATTACGGCAACCGCATGGTTATCGACGCGTTCGACTACTCGCAGGGCGGCAAGCCGTCGCCGCTCAGGAACCGAATCGAGCATACGCAGATCGTCTCGCTCGACGATATTCCGCGCATTGCCGAACTCGGGCTCATTGCCTCCATGCAGCCGGTACACGCCACGAGCGACATGAACATGGCCGAAGACCGTATCGGTCCCGAGCGCATCAAGGGTGGTTATGCCTGGCGGCGGATGCTCGAGGCCGGGATCGTCATTTCCAGCGGCTCGGACTTCCCGGTCGAGCTGCCGAACCCCTTCCATGGCCTGTACGCCGCCGTTACGCGACAGAGCCGGGACGGCATGCCCGACGGCGGCTGGTATCCCGACCAGGCGCTCACTCGCGCCGAAGCCCTGACCTCGTTTACGCTGGACGCCGCATTCGGCGCCCGCCAGGAAACACGCCTCGGCTCACTGGAAACCGGCAAGTGGGCCGACTTCATTGTCATCGATCGCGACTACTTCGAAGTCCCTGCCAGCGAGATCGACGACATCGTCGTGCTGGAAACCTGGGTTGCCGGCGAGAAGGTCTACACGCGCGAGAACTAGCATGATCGTCGAGCAGGTCTGGACCGGCAACAGCTACCGGAACTTCAATTACCTTGTAGCCTGCCCCGACACGGGCGAGGCGCTGGCCATCGACCCGCTGGACTTCAAACGCTGCCTGTCTGTCGCAAAGGACCGGGGCTTTACGATTACCCAGGTGCTCAACACGCACGAGCACCGGGACCATATCGGCGGCAACAAGGGCATGGTCAGTGCCACAGGCGCCAGCCTTATCGCTCACGAGAACGCCGGCTCACGCATCGCCAATGTAGACCGCGGTGTCGGCGCCGGGGATGTGATTCGCGTTGGCAAGACCGTCGAGCTTGAGTGCCTCGATACGCCTGGGCACACAATGAGTCATGTCTGCCTGCTCTCGCATACCGACACCCCGGCGCTGTTCAGCGGCGATACCCTGTTTAATGCCGGCGCCGGCAATTGTCACAACGGCGGTCATCCGGAAGCCCTGTTCACGACCTTCGAGACCCAGCTGGCCCGGTTGCCCGGCCAAACCCTGCTCTACCCCGGTCACGACTACCTGCTGAATAACTTGGGCTTCACGCTCGACCGCGAGCCCGGCAACGCAACCGCACGCGCCCTCAAGGCACGGCTGGACGGGCAGGACCCTGACGACGCCTACGTGACAACGCTGGACGAAGAGAAAGCCGTGAATACGTTTTTTCGCCTCGATAGCCCGGGCGTTGTCGAGAAGCTGGTCGAGGACTACCCCGAGATCGGTGATGCGCCGGACCGGCAGACCGTATTTCTCAAGCTCCGCGAGTTACGGAATCACTGGTAGGCGGCTCGCCTGCCACAGCGTCCTGAGCGCCTCATAGAGCGCTACTGCGCTGTCGATGCCCGCCTCGTCGACCGCCGCGTTGCCGAAGTACGCGCCGAGAAGGGCTGTGCGCGCGTCGCCACTCAGCTTGGCCTCGACAATGACGGTGGCGAGATCGAAAAAGGCCGAGTTGTCCGCCGCCCATTCCCAGTCGATGAGCCTGACGACCGTGCCATCGTCGATGAGGTTTCCCGCCACGAGGTCGTTGTGCGCGGGCACTTGCGGCCCCGGCAGCGTAGCCAGTGCAACCTCATTGCACACTGCCAGCAGCTCGTCGTCGAGGCGCCCCTGGTCGGCGAGCGTTTGTCGGTAGTAACGGGCCCATGCACCTGAGTCGAACGACCGACCCACGGCCGGGAGCTTGTGAACGCGCTTGAGCGTATCCGCAAGCCGGTCGAGAAACGCCGGCTCGCGCAGGCGTGCCGGAGTCGGCACGTCACCGACCAGCCACTCGGCCAACAGGCCCTCGGGCGACTGCCACAGCACCTCTGCCGCAAGGCCCAGTGCCGCCGCCCTTGCCTGCGCCGCCGCCTCATGCTGTCGGCTGCCAAGCAAGGCGGGTCGCTTCTGACTGTCGCGCTTCAGCACGGCCGAGCGATTGTCAACGCTCAGGCGCCAGGCATCGCCGTCGCCGGGCAGGCGCTCTACATGCGCCTCGCCCCAGCCGGGCAGTCCTTTGAGCCAACGCCGAAGATCATCGCCTTTGTCGTTCATGCTGACCTGTCGAGGTAGCTCTTCCGCCAGGCCAGGAAGCCGAACGGGATCATGATGACGTAGAGCACGAACAAGAGCGACGTCAGCTCGAGCCCGCGCAGCCAGTATATAGCGATCGACGCGACGTCGATGACGAGCCAGTAGTACCAGTTCTCGAGCACTTTGCGCGCGACGAGGAACGTGCTCCAGATGGCGGCCCAGGTTGTCAACGAATCAAGATACGGGAATGCCGCGTCCGTAAAGCGAACCAGCAGCGCGCCGTTGACGCCGGCCGCGACGAGGATGACGGCAATTGCCGCGGCGTGAAACGCTAGAGGCTTGCTCGTAACGGGAAGATCATTGTCGCCGCCATGTCGCCAGGACACCCAGCCATAGACGGCCATGGCAAAGTAAAACCCGTTCAACACTGACTCCATGTACAGCCTGGCATCAATAAACAGCGAGACGTAGATGCCCGTACTGACGAGCGCGAAGAACCAGCACGCAATGTGCTGGCGAATTGCCAGCCCGAGGTAGAGTAACGCCGCCACGACGGCAACGATCTCGACGAACGGCAGCGCCGCCGCCTGCGTACGGAGGGTTTCCAGCAATGCGCCTGCCTTAGCCGGGCAGCGGGTTGTTGAGTATCTTTATCGCGAACACGGCTTTCGGCACGGTATCGAACGTCGCTCCGATTTCTGCCTTGAGGGCGTCCATCACCGCGCCGTACTCGCCGCGCAGCTGGGTGCTCATCCGGTTCGTCTCGACCTCGATCCCCTCATGCCGAGCGAGGCGCTCGATGACGTCCTTGATCGGCGGGATGAACTCTTCGGTCAATGGATAGAGACTGATGTCGACCGCAACCTGCATGTTTAAAACCCCCAATCAAGAGTGACGCCAAGCTGTCGAGCGTCGCTGAGACGCACGTACAGCTCGGGCGGAAAGTCCGGCGGCTCGTTGCCGAAGAAGAAACCCCGGACCGCATAGCGTTCATCGGTGAGGTTCCTTGCCCAGAGACTAACGGTCCAGTTGTCAGCCGAGTAGCCCGTGCGCAGATTGACGAGCGCAAAGGCGTCGGACCGCTGGTCGTGGCTGACATCGAAATAGAACTCGTCTTTCGCCGAGGCATCGAGCTGGAAGAACGCGCCGCTCGGGTGCGAGTACCGGCCGCCGATCGCCAGCGTGTAGCGCGGCGCATGGGCCTGGTCACGCCCGCTGAGGCTCGCAGCGGCATTCTCGAACTCGTCAAAGCGCGCACGCAAGAGCCCGACATTGGCATACAGATCGAGCGACTCGGTCGCGAGCCAGCGGATGTCGGCCTCGAGCCCTACAGACTCACCGCGCGCCGCGTTGTCAGTGAAAAACACGAATGTCGTCGGGTCGCCCGGGACGAGCTGCACTGAGGTGCGGACCTGCTGGTCCTCGCGCCGGCTCGCAAAGACCGAGGCATTGACACTCAGGCGCCCGGCGAGCCAGGACGACTTGATACCCGTCTCGATATTCCAGACGGCTTCCTGGCCGAACTCGCGCAGCTCGTCCGGCACGATCCCGAGATTGAAGCCGCCAGCCTTGTAGCCGCGAGAGAGGCTGGCAAATCCGCTGATGCGCTCGTCGAACGCGTGCGTCAGCGTCAGCGCGCCACCAACCATGTTCTCGGACGGACCGGCGGCAAGCCCGGCCGAGTCACAGTAATCCGTGCCGCGTCGCTCCAGCCGCAGCCCGGCGGTAAAGGTGGTGGCCTCGCCGAGAGGAACATCAAGCTCGCCGAACAGGGCCACGTTGGTCGCCTCGTACTCGCTCGTCAGTCGATCATCGAGACTGTCGGCGAAATCAAAACCGGGATCGAAGTATTCGCCCTGATTGACCGTTGCGAGCGATTCATCAATGTGCAGCGCGTACGCACCCACCAGCCAGTCGACGCTGCCGAGCCGCGTGACCGGCGTCGACTCGAGCCGGAACTCCTGGCTGAGCGACAGGCGATCGCGTCGACTCGAGGAGACGAAATCATAGGTGACCGGCGCCCAGCTGTCGGGGTTGCCCCAGTCTGCGTCGAAGCCGAAGTCGATACCGGAGTCGGCAAACGACGTGATCGATGTAAACGCCACGGCGGCGCTGCCGTCGGACTCGATTCTGAGCGACGCGCCCATGCTTTCCTGCGCATCACTGCCGGGGCGGTCCGAGAGCATCGTGTAACTGTTGTCGAGGGCGAAGGCGTCGTAGCCGTTATCGATGTCAACGTATAGCGCGGCGAGCTTCATCGTCCAGTGATCGCCAAGATCGTAACGGAGACGACCGCGCAACGTGGTTTCGTCGCGGCCATTGGTGTCTTCACGATTGAGGAAGGTGTTATCGCGAAAGCCGTTGCTTTCGTGCTTGTGCGCACTGATACGAACCGCCGCCCTGTCGCTCAACGCGCCGCCGACAGCGGCGCCAATACTCAGAGCGTCGTCGTCTGCCGCGGTGAGCTGCACGCGTCCTTCGAGTTCATCGCCGGGCTCCCGGCTTTGCATGTAGATCAGGCCACCAATGGCATTGGCGCCGTAGCGCGTGCCCTGCGGGCCTCGCAACACCTCGATGCGATCGAGATCGAAGACGGTTGCGATCGAGCCGATACCGCTAAAGTCGATATCGTCGATCAGGAGCCCCACCGACGGGTTCGGTGCGCCCTGGTACTGCTCCAGCTCGCCGACGCCGCGTATCTGGATGTAGCGGATGCGGTGGCCGTCTCCGGACCAGTTGAGGTTCGGCACGACGTTGATGAGCTCTTCGAAATGCTGCACCGACCGCGTCTCGATGAAATCGGCGTCGAGCACGGTCACACTGGCCGGAATCTCCGTGAGCGTGCGCTCGCGAAGGTCGGCCGTCACGACGATTTCCTCGATCAGCGTGCTATCCGCCGAGTCGGCAAACGCGGATGAAGCAACAAGGAGGCAGGCAGCGGCAAGCTGCGGGCAGATACGCATTGGTCCCTTCCTACGCCGGCATTACCCGGATCAGGTTCGAGGGTTCCCGGCCTGTCTAAGCGCCCCTGCGCTTCGCCGGATCTCAGGTCGTTTGACCACCCCTGTGGAGCGAAGAGTATAGCCGCTCCTGCCCGCCCGCGCAGGCGGGCGCCGGCTCAGAGCCGGTGTGCGTCTGCTTCGTCGCGGTGCTTCTTCAGGTACTTCATGAAGGGCGTGCCGCCCGTACCAACGTCGGTGGCGTTGCCCTTGCCAGCGCGTGCCTGCTTGGCAATGTAGCTGGCCGCGTACTCGAGGTGCCGGGTCCTGAAGCGCGTCAGTCGATCGAGGCACTCGTTGTAGGCCGCCGTCAATCGCGGCTCGGACACGGCCTCTGCCGTCGCACGCACGGCACTCGTCGCGCGCACGTCGTCGATGAAACGACGATGCTTCGGCGGCCGATAGATGTGCAGCTCATCGAGATACCCGCGCAGCGGGTCGTGGCCATGGCCGACGCTCATCAGCGCATCCATGACCGGCACGATGGACGACTGCGACCCTGTCTGGCCGCGAAACGCCTGCGGCTTGCCCTCTGTCGCGTCAACTCCTTCGTAAACGATGCCATCCGGCAGCGCCGGGTTGTCCTTCCAGCCGTGAATCCAGGGCCGGACGCGTTGGAAGTAGATGTAGGGATCACAACGCTCGGTCATGCGATTGAAGGCCGCGAGCATCCGGTCCCAGACGACAATCATCGCCTCGAGCTCGGTCGTCAGCGTGTCGGCATCGTGCGCTGCCGCGGCCTCGACGGCGGCCGGGATTCGCGCCAGCATGCGCCCTGCGGCGGCTTCAATGGCCACGTGGACGAGCACGAACCAGGCCTCGTCCATGCCGCCGAGGAACGGCTGCAGCATGCGCACGTTGCTGAGGTCGACGGGACCGTCCGCATCGATCCTGGACCAGTTGTCGAGCACGTACTGCGAATAGGTCAGGAGCGGCGGCTGGCCGAAGCGTTCGGCGAGACGCCACAGCGGCCGCGCCACAGCGCGAGGCAATGACCGGGGTGCATCCTCCTCGGCCCAGACGTAGGCCTGCGCGAGGAACGCGTAGTGCACGAGGATCGTCCTTAGGGCCCTGTCGTCGTCAATAGCGTCGACCGCCTCGAGCGGTATCTCGACAAGTTGCTCGATGTCGCGCCGCGCGCGCCCTGCCGTGAGCCTCTCGGGCAGGCTCATTGCCAGCGCCACCACCGGGCTGAAGGCGTCGGGCACGTCGACGCGTGCCGGGTCGTAGGCGCACAGGAAACCGTGCTCGCGCGTCACATCATAGGACTCGAGGGAATGGAGGCTCATGGTTTGGCTCGCTCATCGATGCAGGATGGCGAATAGGATAGTTGTGAGATCGCGCAATTTCCGACCAATTATCTCCGCACAGCGCGCTTTTCATGCAATAATTGTTGGCTATGGATCGAATAGACCATCGAATATTGCAACTCCTCGAGAAGGACGGCCGCATCAGCAATGCGCGCCTCGCCGAGGCGGCCGGCTTGTCGCCGTCGGCCTGTCTGAGACGCGTGCAGGCACTCGAAAAAGTCGGCGTGATCCGCGGCTATCGCGCCGTCCTCGACCGCTCGGCACTGGGCGGTGCCATAACCGTGTACGTTGCGGTTGGGCTGTCAGACCATGGCCATGCGGCTGCCGAGGCGTTCGAGCGCGCGATCACGACGGCACCCGAAGTGCGCGAGTGCCACAACGTGACGGGAGCTTATGAATACCTCCTGAGGATCGAGGTGGCCGACCTCGCGGCCTACAAGGCCTTCCATGCCGATACGCTGGGCATGTTGCCGATGGTCAACAGCATTACGTCGCACATCTGCCTGTCGTCGCCGAAGGACGAACGCGCCTGAGGCAGCCCGACACCAGGGCTCAGTCTTGGGGAGGCTCCAGTCGCGCAATCAGTGAGGACGTGTCCCAGCGACTCCCGCCCATCGCCTGAACCTCGGCGTAGTAACCGTCGACAAGCTCGGTGACGTCGAGCGTCGCACCGATACGCTTCGCCTCGTCGAGCGCAATCGCGAGGTCCTTGCGCATCCAGTCGACCGCAAAACCGAAATCGAACTCGCCGGCGACCATCGTTTGCCAGCGGTTATCCATCTGCCAGGACTGCGCAGCACCCTTGCCGATCGCGTCGATCAAGAGCGCCGGATCGATCCCTGCCTTCTTCGCGAACGCAAGGCCCTCGGCCAGAGCCTGCACAAGACCGGCAATGCAGATCTGGTTGACCATCTTGGCAAGCTGCCCGGCGCCCGCGTCGCCAATGCGGGTAACGGCCTTCGCGTACGCGTCCATGACTGGCCGCGCGGCGTCAAAAGTCGCCGCCTTGCCGCCAACCATGATGCTGAGCTGGCCGTTCTCGGCACCGGCCTGGCCGCCTGATACGGGTGCGTCCAGAAAGCCTGCACCAACCTCTGCCGCGGCGCCTTCGAGCTCGCGCGCGAGCTCTGCCGAGGCCGTCGTGTGATCAACGACAATGCCGCCGTCCTGAATGCCGGCCAGCACGCCGTCGTCGCCGAGCATTACCGACCTGACGTCGTCATCGTTACCGACGCAGGCAAAGACGAGGTCGGCGTCCCGCGCCGCGAGCGCAGGCGTTGACGCCCGCTCGCCCGGATACTCGTTGCACCAGGCCTCGGCCTTGCTGGCCGTCCGGTTGTACACGGTCGTGGCGAATCCGGCCTTGGCAAGGTACCCGGCCATCGGGTAGCCCATGACGCCGAGGCCGACGAAGGCGACCTTGGTACCAGCGCTCACGACGCTTTCTTGCGCGGATCGAGGCCGAGCGAACGCGCAATGATCTCGCGCATGATTTCCGAGGAGCCCGCGTAAATACGCGAGATCCTCGCGTTCGCGTACATCCGGCTGATCGGGTACTCGTCCATGTAGCCGGCCCCGCCGTGCAGCTGCAGGCATTCATCGGCAACGCGGCCCTCGAGTTCGCTTGTGTAAAGCTTGGCCTTGGCAGCATCCTCGGCTGTCAGTTTGCCGTCGTTGTGCTGCAGCACACAGTGATCCACGTAGGCCTGCGCAACGTCCATCTCGGTGCGGAGATCGGCCATTTTGAAACGCGTGTTCTGAAAATCTGCCACGGTCTGGCCGAAGGCCTTGCGTTCCTGGATGAAATCCATCGTGGTTGCGAAAGCTGCCTCGGCGCTCGCAAGATAACCGACTGCGCCGAGCAGTCGCTCCTCGGCGAGGAAGTGCATCGTGTGATAGAAGCCGCGATGTAGTTCGCCGAGCAGGTTTTCTTTCGGCACCTTGACGTTATTGAAGAACAGCTCGGCCGTGTCCTGGCTCTTGAGTCCCAGCTTCTTGAGGTTGCGACCGCGTTCGAAACCCTCCATGCCACGCTCGACCACGAACAGGCTGAAGCCATGGCGATGGTCCGGGTTGGTACGTGCGACGACAATGATCAGGTCGGCGTTGATGCCGTTGGAGATATAGGTCTTCGAACCGTTGAGGAGGAAATGATCGCCCTTGTCCTCGGCACGCGCCTTGAGGCCCGCAACATCACTACCGGCACCCGGCTCGGTGATGGCAACGGCAAGGATCTTCTCGCCGCTGACGCACCCGGGCAGCCAGCGCGCCTTCTGCTCGTCGGTACCGAGCTCGCCAATGTACGGTGCAACCAGCCGGCTGTGCAGCCAGCAGAAGAAGCCGACGTCGCCGTGCAGCGTGTTTTCTTCGATCAGGATCTGCTCGAAGCGGAAATCCTGCATGCCGGGGCCGCCGTACTCCTCGTCCGCCCACATCAACAGTAGGCCCTGTTCGCCGGCCTTCAGGAAGGCCTCGCGGTCGACAATACCCTGCTCATGCCAGCGTTCGCTGTGCGGGCGAATTTCGTTCTGGAAGAAACTCCGCACGCTGTCGCGGAACATGTCGTGCTCTTCCTCAAAGATACGTCTTTCCATGTGCTTGCCAGTGCTGTCCTGTGTCGTCGCTCTTTACTTGCCTTTGAAATCGGGCTCACGCTTCTCGAAAAAAGCCGCTATGCCCTCTCGCGCGTCTTCCGAGACGATCAATGCGCCCTGGTGCTCGACCTCGAGGTCGTAGCTGGCCCCCCAACCGTTCTCCATGGCGAAGCGCATGACCTCCTTGGTTGCGGCGAGCGACAGCGGCGCACGCTTCGCGAGTGCCTCGCCCCACGCCACGGCATCATCGACGAGCGTTGCGGCTGGCGCCGTGCGGTTGGCGAGCCCGAGCTCCACGCAGCGCGCCGCCGGCACACGCTCTGATTCGATGCTGAGCTCGTAGGCGCGGCGATAGCCGAGCTGGTGCACAAGCGTCCAGGTGGCGCCGCCGTCCGGCAACAGGGAGATCGTCGTGAACGGCGACAGCATGAAGGCATCGTCAGCCATCAGGACGAGATCACACTGCAAGGCGAACGACAGGCCGATGCCGGCCGCGAAACCGTTCACGGCGGCGATGACCGGTTTCCGGATGGCTGCAATGGTTTCGAATGCCGGTCGGTACTCGTCCTGCAGCTGCGCCTCGACACCCCGACCGGCAGCGAAGCCGGCCTTGAGATCGGCGCCGGCGCTGAACGCCCTGCCAATCCCGGTCAGTACGACGACGCGAATCGCATCGTCGTTGCCGGCCTTCTCGATCGCGGCATGCAAATCTGCACGCATTTCTGAAGTGAATCCATTGAGTGCATCGGGACGATTCAGGCTGACCACAGCCACCGCGCCACGCTGCTCGTAGAGAACAGTGTCCGACATCGTAATTCCCCCTTGAGGAGCCGGTTTACATGTTGCGGCGATATTCGCCGCCGACTTCGTAGAGTGAGGCCGAGATTTCGCCAAGCGACGCCGACTTTACGGTCTCCATGAGCTCGGCGAACACGTTGCCACGCTCACGAGCGACGCCCTGAAGCCGCGGCAGGGCCGTCGCGCGCTCCTCGGCGTGTGCCGCGTTGAAGGCGCGCACGCTAGAGATCTGGTCGTTCTTCTCGGCGTCGGTGGAGCGTATCAGCTCGAGCTCATGAACCTCGTCCTCCTGGCCCTCCTTGGGCAGGAAGGTGTTGACACCAATCAACGGCAGCGAGCCATCGTGCTTCTTGGTCTCGTAGTAGAGGCTCTCTTCCTGGATCTTTCCGCGCTGATACATCGTGTCCATGGCACCGAGCACGCCACCGCGTTCGGAGATACGCTCGAACTCCTGGTAGACGGCCTCTTCCACAAGATCAGTCAGCTCCTCGATAACAAAGGACCCCTGCCACGGGTTCTCGCAAAAGTTGAGGCCGAGCTCACGCGCAATGATGAGCTGAATCGCGACCGCGCGGCGCACCGACTGTTCGGTCGGTGTCGTTACGGCCTCATCAAACGCATTCGTGTGCAGGCTGTTGCAGTTGTCGAACAGCGCGTACAGCGCCTGCAGCGTTGTGCGAATGTCGTTGAAGCTGATTTCCTGGGCGTGCAGGCTGCGGCCCGAGGTCTGGATGTGGTACTTCATCATCTGTGAGCGTGCGCTCGCGCCATAGCGCTCACGCATGGCGCGCGCCCAGATGCGCCGGGCGACGCGGCCGATGACCGTGTACTCGGGATCCATGCCGTTGGAGAAGAAGAACGACAGGTTCGGCGCGAAGTCATCGATGTTCATGCCACGCGCGAGGTAGTACTCGACGATCGTAAAGCCGTTCGCCAGCGTAAAGGCGAGCTGGCTGATCGGATTGGCTCCCGCTTCGGCGATGTGATAACCCGAGATCGATACGCTGTAGTAGTTGCGCACCCGGTTGTCGATGAAGTACTGCTGCACATCACCCATCATCTTCATCGCGAACTCGGTGGAGAAGATGCAGGTGTTCTGCGCCTGGTCCTCTTTCAGAATATCCGCCTGCACGGTGCCGCGGACGGTGGTCAGTGTCTCGGTACGAATGCGCTCATAGGTCTCGCGATCAACAACCTTGTCGCCGGAAATGCCGAGCAGGCCGAGGCCGAGGCCGTCGTTGCCGTCGGGCAAGTCGCCCGCGTAGCAGGGCCGCTCGCGCCCGGCGAAGTACTCGTCAATCCTGCCTTGTGCCGCGTCCCACTGGCCCGACTCGCGCAGGTGTTTTTCAACCTGCTGGTCGATCGCCGTGTTCATGAAGAACGCGAGGATCATCGGCGCCGGGCCGTTGATGGTCATTGATACCGACGTAGTCGGTGCACACAGGTCGAAGCCCGAGTACAGCTTCTTCATGTCGTCGACCGTGGCGATCGAGACACCGGAATTGCCGACCTTGCCGTAGATGTCGGGTCGCTCGTGCGGGTCTTCGCCGTACAGCGTTACCGAGTCGAACGCGGTCGACAGGCGCGCCGCGGGCTGACCCTGCGAAAGGTAATGGAAACGCCGGTTGGTGCGCTCGGGTGTACCTTCGCCGGCGAACATACGCGTCGGGTCCTCACCAGCCCGACGGTACGGATAGACGCCCCCGGTGTACGGATAGGCACCGGGCAGGTTCTCCTTCGAGAGAAAACGCAGCAACTCGCCCCAGTCCTGGTAGTTCGGCGCCGCGATCTTGGGAATCCGCTGCCTGGACAGGGACTCTCGGTAGTTCTCGCCAGTAATTTCGCGACCGCGCACCGTGTAGGAGAAGGTGTCGGAGCGAACGCCGTCACGACGCTCGGGCCAGCGCTTCAGAAGCTCGATTGATTCCGTCGACAAGGCGCCAATCGCTTCCTGGTAGCGCTGCCTCAGCACCGCTCGACTCGGGTCGCTGTCATCGGTCAGCGCGGTATCGGCGTAGCGATCGAGTTCGGCAGGAAGCTCGGGATCGTCGAGCAGCTTCAACGCCTCGTAGGCGTGCTGCGCCAGGGTTGCCGATTCGGCCTGGGCGTCGATGCCGGACTCGATCGTGCGCGCGCCCTCGGCAATTTCCGCGAGGTAGCGAATACGACTGCCCGGGATCATTGCGGTAGACCGCGATTCGCGGACGCTCGTGTCGAGATCCGGCTGCCACTCAGTCGAGTCGAGTCCCGCCTTGTCCGCCACGCGACGGCACAGCTCCGAGAACATCCAGGTCACGCCGGGATCGTTGAACTGGCTGGCTATGGTCGGGTAGACCGGCACGTCGGCATCGTCGATCGTGAACGCCACGTGGTTGCGCTTCCACTGCTTCTTGATATCGCGCAACGCATCCTCGGCACCGCGCTTGTCGAACTTGTTCAGCACCACGAGATCGGCGAAGTCGAGCATGTCGATCTTCTCGAGCTGGCTCGCGGCGCCGTAGTCGCTCGTCATGACGTAAACCGAATAGTCGACCAGGTCGACGATCTCGCTATCGCTCTGGCCGATACCAGCCGTCTCGACGATGACGAGATCGAAGCCCAGCGACTTCAGGAACAGGATGTGATCGCCGAGCATCTCACTGGTCGCAAGATGCTGCCGACGCGTCGCGATCGAGCGCATGTAGATGCGCTCTGAGCGCAGCGAGTTCATGCGAATCCGGTCGCCGAGCAGTGCACCACCGGTTCTGCGGCGTGTCGGATCGACGGCAAGCACGGCGACGCGCTTGTCCGGGAAGCTTGCGAGAAAGCGGTTCAGGATTTCGTCGGTGACCGAACTCTTGCCGGCGCCGCCCGTCCCCGTAATGCCGATGACGGGCGCCTTGTTAGCGCGGACCTGCCACTCCTTGCGCAAGCGGTCGAGCTCGGCATCGTCGAAGGCGGACTCTTCGATGCTGGATATCATTGCCGCAATGTCGACCGGTGAATCGATGCCGACGGCATCCGGAACGGCCGTGTCGTGCCGGGCCGCCAGGGTACGTTCGATCAGGTCGTCGATCATTGCTTCGAGACCCAGCTCCATGCCGTCGTGCGGGTGGTAGATCCGCTCGACGCCGTACGCCATGAGCTCGCGGATTTCTTCGGGCGTAATCGTGCCGCCACCGCCGCCGAACACGCGGATGTGCCCGGCGCCCGCCTCGTTGAGCCGGTCAACCATGTAGCGAAAGAACTCGTTGTGTCCGCCCTGGTAGGAGCTGATCGCAATGCCGTCGGCGTCTTCCTGTATTGCGGCGCGGACAATGTCGTCGACGCTCCGGTTGTGGCCAAGGTGGATCACTTCAGCGCCCTTGGCCTGGATCAGGCGACGCATGATGTTGATCGCCGCATCGTGCCCGTCGAAAAGCGACGCGGCGGTCACGAATCTCAGGGGAATGTCGCGCGACTCGCCCGACGCGCGCGGCAGGTCGCTGGCAGCGGTGCTCATGAACGAATCTCCGGTAATGTCCGCAGGACAGGCGCAGGAAAAGGGACTGTTTTGCTATATAAAACAGACACTTCGCCGCTTGATAAAATTTTAATGTGGATTAAAATAATCGACTTGACCCCAAAACTCAAGCGGCGGCGTAGCTGCGGCTGACTGGATTCACACTATGGTACGAACCGCCGAGGAAAGCCGCTTTTCGCTGCAGAAGGACCGCATGCTCAAGGCCGCTGCCCTGTGCTTCAACGAGAAGGGCTACAGTGGCACGTCACTCAAGGACGTTGCCGGGCATCTCGGACTGACCGACGCCGCGCTGTACTACTACGTGCGCAACAAGGAAGAGCTCGTCTACCTTTGCTACCTCCGCGCCGCCGAGCTCGGCAAAGCGGCTCTCGAGTCCGCGCGGGCCGAGGGCGGCACCGCGTTGCAACAGGTGGAGCGCTACATACGGCTGCACGCCGAATTCATGGTCGGCGAGCCCGGCCCTGTTGCCATCATGAGCGAGATTCCCTCGCTCAAACCCTCTCACCGCGACGAGATCCTCGCCTTGTCACGCGAGCACTCGGCACACTTCGAAGCCCTGCTCCGCGAAGGCATCGACGACGGCAGCATCGACGACTGCGACGTCCGCATGACCGGCAACGCGATCATGGGCGCGCTCAACTGGATTCCGAAGTGGCATCACGGCAACCCGGGCGTCGCGCGACAGGTTATCGAGTCGTTCCCCGATATTCTGAGCCGCGGCCTCGTCAAGGCCGGCTAGCGAAAGCAGCACCCGACGGGCTAAGCCTGCCGCGCGGCAAATTCGGGCGGCCGCCGTTCCATGTTGGCCTTGACGGCTTCCTGCTGGTTGGCGCTGCCGAGAAGCGTCATCTGCAGCGACGCCTCGAGTGCCAGCGCGTCGGCGGCACTCAAACGGGGCGTCTGGTTGAGCAGCGTTTTGGCGGTTGCCGTTGCATCCGGCGAACGCCGCGCAATGTCCGTCGCGATCGCTTTGGCGCGAGCCTTTGGATCGTCGTCGACCATGGACACGAGCCCGTAGCCGAGACCTTCCGACGCCGGCACGACACGGCCGGTCATCGTCAGCTCCTTGAGGTGGTCAGGCCGTAGCAGGCCTGCCGCCGTCACGGTCATACCCATGTCCGGAATGATTCCCCACTTGACCTCCATGATGGACAGCTCGCACCCTGGCGTTGCAACGCGGATATCCGCACCGAAGGCTATCTGCAGGCCAGCGCCGTAGCAGATACCGTGCAGCGCCGCGACAACGGGCACGTCGATCTCACGCCAGATCGTCGCAGCACGCTGAAAATAGTTGGCGTCACTGCCCGCCTGCGGCTGCATCAACGCAGGATCAATACCACCGCCCATGAAGACGCTGGTATCGATCCCGGCGCAGAAGTGCTTGCCTTCGCCTGCCAGCACGACGGCCCTGACCTCGGGATCAGCCCCGACGGCCTGGCCCGTGGCAATCAGGGCGTCGAACATTGCCCGGTCGACGGCGTTGTACTTGTCAGGCCGGTTGAGCGAAACATAAGCGACGTGGTCTTTGACGGTCAGGCTGACGCGGTCTGTCATGCAGATGACTCCGGTTGATTTAACAGTGTAGTGCGCGGTCAGGTCCTGAGCAGGCAACGCCCGTTCTTCAGGACCGTGACGTTCCTTTCAGTCACCCGGCACTGGAATGACAGGACGTTGCCGTCCTGCCAGATATCCGTGGCAATCGTGTCACCGGGGAACACCGGCGACGAGAAGCGCGCATCGAACTCGGCGATGAGCGTGTAATCGTAGTCGAGCACGGTCTTGAGGATCGCGTGGCACGCGATGCCGTAGGTGCACAGACCATGCAACAACGGCCGGGAGAATCCGGCACGCTTTGCCACCTCCGGGTCGGCGTGCAGCGGATTCGCGTCGCCGTTGAGGCGGTAAAGCAGCGCCTGCCGGGGATCCGTAGGGAGCGTGCAGGCGAGATCGGGCTCCCGGTCCGGCACGCGATGCGGCACGGGCGTGTCCCCGCGGCCGCCGCCAAAACCGCCATCGCCCCTCGCGAGCACGGTGCTGCCGGCGGCGAACAGGACCGTATCGTCACTGGCGAGCCTGCCTTCGGCTTCGAAGTAGAGCATCGCACCGGTCTTCGGGCCGCGGTCGTGGATGCTCGCGATGCGCTTGTTGACCTTGAGCTCGGCGGCCGGCGGCAGCGGCCGGTAGACGGAGAGGCGCTGCTCACAGTGCAGCACCCGGTCGAAGTTCCAGCCGAGATCCGGCGGGAACGGATCCGGTATCAGCACGGTCGCAAGCGTTGGCATCGTCGCCAGCCAGCCGTCCCCCTCGTAGGTAAAGCGCAGCTCGCCCGGGGCCAGGGCATTACGGCCCATACCGACGCTGAGCGCGTACAGGATCGCGTCCGTTTTCCCGTAGTGAAAAGGCAGGTCGTTGTCCTGCCGGGCCAGGAGCGCCTCTGGGTCAAAACTCATGCCCGGAGTTTACCCTTCACGAGCCCCGCCCTGAACCGGCCGTGCGGCATTCAGTCACCAGCCAGCGCGTCGATGAAGCTCGAGAACAGCTCGTACTGGGAACTGATCCCGAGCTTCGCAAACAGGTTGCGCTTGTGCACCATGACGGTACCCGGCGCAATGCCGAGCTCCCTCGCGATCGACTTGCTCGAATGGCCGCGCAGTAGCAGCCGGGTGATTTCCTGCTCGCGCTCCGTCAGGACGTCTGCGCCGAAGTGTTCAAAGCAATGCGTCAGCCTGAAGTGCGTTGCCACCGCATCGTCGCGCCGGTCATTGTCGTGTTCGCTGTGCGCCCAGACGTTGCGGATAGCCGCATGCACTGTTCCGGCGAGATCTTCGAGCGTCTGCACCTCGCCGCGGCTGAAACGCCTGGTTCTGCGCCCAACGACCAGGACGACCGTGGTGCCGCCGCCGACGTCGACGAGGTAGTCGATCTCGTCCGTCAGGTGCGTTTGTTCACAGTATTGTCGATAGTACTCACTGGAACGAAAGCGGTCCGGCGTTGCATCCCGGTAGCGGCAGACGCCGGGCTTGTCGTCTTGCTGGCTGAGCTGGTAGAGCGGGTCGAGCAGGTACGGCCCCGCAAGATAGCGATCGAGATAGTGACTCGCGCCGGCGGGCTCCAGCGTATGGTGCAGCACCTTGGGCGCCCTGCCGGCGTGAAACGCGAGCAGGCAGGTACCCTCGTCGCGCACGGCAAGCCCGACCAGCCGGGCAAGTGCTTCGGCCGAGCCTTCTGCGCTGCGATTGCCGACCAGCTCGGCAAGCGCCGGGTACCAGCGACTGTCGATCACTGCTGGTAGAGCGCCGCCGTACCGCCGCCCGGGTCACGAATTACGGCGAAACGACCACCTGCGAGCCCGCGTGGCTCCACGATCACCTCGCCGTCCGCCGCAAGACAGGCACTGACGCTGGCATCGAGGTCGGCCACGACGAAGTAGATCAGCCAACCCGGCGGCAGGTCAGCGTTGCTGCCGAGCGCGTGGCATATCCCGGCAACCGGCTTGCCGGAGCCCGGCAAGGTCATGTTGAAATCGTCGTAGTCCCCCATGCTGACGGCCTCGGGGACGAGTCCCGTCACCGCTGCATAGAAATCCCGGAGCCGCGTCGCATCCCCGGTCGTCATATCGATCCAGCCAATCTCGCCGGTCTGGCTCATTGTCGTCTCCCCCGGTGCGCCGGCGAACAGGCCTGCGACGGTCGTCGCATTTCGGCCGTCCGGCTGTACACTTCACAGGTTATCGTTGCTAGCATAGCGGCGAATTATCACCGGCAATCCTTATGAAACTCGTCACCGCCATCGTCAAACCGTTTCGCCTCGACGACGTGCGTAATGCGCTCTCAGAGATCGGGATAGCGGGCATGACCGTCAGTGAGGTCAAGGGCTTCGGCCGCCAGCGAGGTCATACCGAATTGTATCGCGGCGCCGAGTACGTCGTCGATTTCCTGCCCAAGGCCAAAATCGAGGTTGCCGTCTCCGACGACCTCCTCGAGCAGACTGTGGACGCAATCGTGGAAGCAGCAAAGACGGGCAAGGTTGGCGACGGCAAGATATTCGTCACGAGCCTCGAGCACGTCGTCAGAATCCGCACCGGCGAGACCAACGACGGGGCGTTATAGGCCCAGCCAGACCAGTCCCTGCTCGCGACGGTAGTAGACGGCGACCGCACGAGCGTAGACATCCTCACGGGCGATCAGGCCAAAATACCGACTGTCGCGGCTGTTGCCACGATGGTCGCCAATGGCAAGCAGCGCACCCTCGGGGATCGTTCCACTGAAGTCGGGCCCGCCGCCGTGATCGAGGCGCAGGCTTGCGGCGATACGATCAAACCGCTCCACGCTGCCGGCATCGGTGAGCCATTTGCCGTCAATGGCCAATCGGCCGTCGACGAGATCGACGCGGTCGCCTCCAACCGCAACGATCCGCTTGATCAGTCGCGTGCCGTCGGCAGGCGAGTCGAAAATCACCACGTCACCGCGCGTTATGTCTTCGCCAGGCAGCAGCGTCACGCGGGTAAACGGCAGGCGCAGTCCGTACGCGCGCTTGTCCACGACGACGCGGTCGCCCGGCAACAAGGTGTACTCCATGGAACCGCTCGGCACGACGTAGTGGTCGGCCAACGACGAACGTGCGGCAAGGATGCCGGCAATCATCAGCAGCATGACGAGGGCTTCCTTAAGTAGCGGCCGCATCCGCGTTGCGGTACGTGGTTTATTCATCGCGTATCTCCTGACCGTTCCAAATTTGGACCTCTTAACGCCGCCCAAGTGCCATTGGCACGGCCCCGGGCGTACTGGCTAGGCCGGCGCAGGACGGGGACTCGGCGACGTGAGCTTGCGCAGCGCCTTGTCGGTCTCGATAGCAAGGAAACTCGGCAGGAAGCACAGCGCGATCAGGGGCCACCAGTCCGCGGGTACCGGCGCCGTGCGGAAGATCGCCGCCATTGGGGGGAAAAAGGTTGGCAAGAGGCGAATGACGATGCTCGTGGCAATGCCCGCCAACAACCAGCGATTCGAGAACGGACTGAACGAGAACGCGGAGGCGTGAACCGATCGCGCCGAGACGACGTAGCCGAAATGCGCGAACAGTATTCCCCAGAAGGCGGCCGTCTGCGCCTGCGTCAACAGGAGTTCGTTGACCACGACGCCCCCCTCGAGTGCCGGCGAACCGAAGTGGTAGTACACGAGGAACCCGGGGATCGAGATCGCAAGACCGATGACGAGGACGCGCTGCAGGAACAGGGGGTTCATGATGCGCGCGTTTGGGTCGCGCGGCTGCTGGTGCAAGAGGTCCTTCTCCTTGGCCTCCATCATCAATGGCATGGTCAGCAGCACCGAATCGAGCAGGTTGACCCAGAGAATCTGCACGGGTTCGAGCACGAAACGGGCGCTGAAGACAGGAACGAAGGCAGCCATGCACACCGCGCCGATGATCAGCAGTGCCTGCGCAGCGTTTGTTGGCAGCGTGTAGAGAATAGCCTTCTGCAGGTTGTTCCAGGCGTGCCGGCCCTCCTCGACTGCTGCGACAATCGTCTCGAAGTTGTCGTCGGCCAGCACCATGTCAGACGACTCCTTTGCGACCTCGGTACCGTTGATGCCCATGGCAATGCCGATGTCGGCAGCCTTGAGGGCCGGCGCATCGTTGACGCCGTCACCCGTCATAGCGACAACGTGCTCGTTTTTCTGCAGCGCCTCCGCAATGGCCTTCTTGTGCTCTGGCGCAACACGCCCGAACACCGACACCTCTTCAACGATGGTCTCGAGCTCCTCCTCGCCGATGCCGCTGAGTTCCGAGCCGACCATGACGCGATCCGTATCGATGCCCAGTTGCCTCGCAATAGCCAGGGCCGTTTCCGGGTGGTCCCCGGTAATCATGACGGTCCGGACGCCGGCCCCCTTGCACTGGCTTACCGCATGAATAGCCGCCGCGCGGGGCGGATCGATCATGCCCTGCAGGCCCAGAAAGCGCATGTCCCTGAGATCGTCGTGGCGCAGGTCGTTCGTACCCGGCGGCAGCTCCTTGGCAGCGAACCCGAGTGTGCGCAGCGCATCGGAGGCGAAGGAACTGGCGACGCCCAGCTCGCTTGCCGCGTCGAGTGGCGCCGCGCCGCCGTTCGAGTCGTTGCGGCTCGCGCACATGCCCACCACCACTTCGGGCGCGCCCTTGACGAACACGACGCGGCGGCCGTCGAGCTCGATGAGCGTCGCCATGTACTTGGTCGATGACTCGAAGGGAATCTCCTCGAGGCGATGCGCACCATCCGGGATCAAAGCCGCCTTGGCCCCGGATACCCGGAGCGCGATCTCCGTCGGATCGCCAATGCTCGACTCGGCCGTGAGATGTGCGTTGTTGCAGTAGAAGCCGCAGGTCAACAGCTGCATGAGCGCCGGATCGGCGGCATGGTCACGAATTTCACCGTCTACGAGGAATTGCCCTTCGATGTCGTAGCCGGTCCCGGTCACCTCGTACACCTGCCCGCCGGCATGCACCCGCGTCACGGTCATCCGGTTCTCTGTCAGCGTGCCGGTCTTGTCCGAACAGATCACGGACGTCGCCCCCAGCGTTTCCGCGGCGGGCAGGTTGCGGACCAGGGCCTTGCGGTCGGCCATCGCGATGCCGGACAATGCGAGAATCGACGTCACCAGCGCCGGCAACATCTCGGGGATCGCCGCGACGACCAGCGAAACGGCGCCGAGGAAGCTGTAGGGCAAGGAATACCCCAGCATGGCGCCGACGAAGAAGTTGATCGAGCCGATGACGAGAATGGCGCCGATCAGTCGCCGAACGAACCGGGCCAGCTGGCGCTGGAGCGGGGTCTTGGCGCTACCGGCGCCTTCGACCATGTCGGCCACGCGACCGAATACGGTACGACGACCGGTCTCGACGACGACAGCACGCGCCGAGCCGCGCGTGACAAAGGTCCCGGAAAACCCGGTGTTTGTCTGATCGCCGGGCACAAGGCTCGAGCCCGAGAGTGCGGCCACGGACTTGGCTACCGGTACGGACTCACCCGTCAGCGAAGCCTCGTCGACGTGTACGTTGTTGACCTCGATGAAGCGCACATCAGCCGGGATCTTGTCACCGCCCTCGAGAAGGACGATGTCACCCGGCACGAGCAAGCGTGCCGCTATGCGCTGCTGCTCCGCGTTTCGCAGCACGAGCGCTTCCTGCACCATCAAATCCCTCAGTGCGTCGAGGGCGCTATCCGCCTTCTCTTCCTGGACGTAGCCGAGAATGGAGTTCAGCAATACAACGCCGACGATGACGATCGTGTCAGGCAGCATGTGGCTACCCAGGGCCGTCAGCACGCCGGTGATCGTGGCCGTAATGAGCAGGATGATGACCATCGGGTCGTTGAACTGACGCAGGAATCTCAGCCAGGCCGGCGTCTTCTCGAATTCGATCTCGTTGGCGCCGTACTCGTCGAGCCGCTCGGCGGCCGTCTCCGCACGAAGGCCATCCACACTCGACCCGAGCTTGTCGAGTAGCGCCGCTGGTTCCAGCTGGTACCAGGCCACATCGTCGGGCGTTGCGTCGCCGGCTGACTCGGCAGCACTGGGTGCTACGTTGTTGACGGGTGTGCTGACTTCCTCGTTCAGACTTCGCATAGTTTGGCCTTCCCCGGTAGCTGCGCTGCGCTGCGACGGCCGTCGCCAGCGCTCCGTCGACGTGGCGAGCCGTGCCGCGACCCGATTGTGCGGGTTCGCTTTTTGCGCCTAACCTAGCATCCTCGCATCGGGAAATCACCGCCCGGTCAGAGCGCCTGGGGAACAACGGCTGAGCGGGCACGACCGCGCTGAAAGCAGTACACTGGGTCGCGAAACGGCAGCCTATGTACCAACAAAGCGCCCAGGCGCTGCGCGTGATGTTCAGAAACACCCTGTTAACGAGATGGCAAACTGCCGTCGCCCTTGCGATCGTTGCGCTGCCGGCGCCTGCACAGAGCGCAAGCTTCATCCCGCCTGAGGACCGCCCTCGCCCCGAAATGCAGGCGGCACGCCTGAGCCAGGCACCCGCGCTGGACGGCCTCATCACCGGCGATTCGGCCTGGCAGGATGTCGTGCCGGCAACCGGCTTCACGCAGGTACAGCCTTTCGAGGGCGAACCGGCGACGCGCGACACCGAGGTGTTTGTCGGCTATACCGATACCGCGCTGTATATTGCGTTCATCGCCTACGACGACGATCCCGATACGATCATCGTCTCGGACAGCCGGCGAGACTCCTCGCTGGACCAGACCGACAGTTTCCGCGTCGTCATCGACGGCGTCCTGGATCGCCAGAATGCCTACCTGTTCGGCACCAATCCGGCCGGCATCGAGTACGACGCGCAAATTGTCAAGGAGGGCTCAACCGGCAATTTCGGCTCCGGCGGTGGCGGCTTCAACCTGAACTGGGACGGCAGCTGGCGCGTCGAGGCGAGGATCACCGAGAGCGGCTGGGCCGGCGAAATGGAAATCCCGTTCACGACCCTGCGCTACGGCAACGGGAAAGAGCAGGCCTGGGGTATCAACTTCCAGCGCAATATTCGCAGCAACAACGAGATCGCGTACTGGGCGCCGCTCAACCGGCAGCGCAATATCAACCGCGTCTCCGAGGCCGGCACGGTCAGCGGCATTGCGCCGCCGCCGCGCAGGAACCTCCAGGTCACACCCTACGTGCTCGCACGCGGCGAGCGCGGCGGCGCTATCGACGGTACGGCAACGGGCGAGGAGTTCGGTGTCGACGTCAAGTACTCACTGACGCCGAGCCTGACGCTCGATCTCACCTACAACACGGACTTCGCCCAGGTCGAGGTAGACGATGCGGTGATCAACCTCGATCGCTTCGGCATTTTCCTGCCAGAAAAGCGGCCCTTTTTCCTCGAGAACGCCGGGCAGTTTACGGTCGGTAACGCCCGCGAAGTCGAACTGTTCTTCAGCCGCCGTATCGGCCTCGTCGACGGCGAACCGATCCCCATCGACGGAGGCGTCCGCCTGTCCGGGAAGCTCGGGGCGCGCACCAACGTGGGCTTGCTGTACATGGCGGATCAGGGCCTCGACGGCGTTACGCCGCAGAACGACTATGTCGTGACACGCGTCAACCAGGAGCTGCCGAACCGCAGTTCGATCGGCGTCCTGTACGTCGGACGGCAGGGTGACGGCAGCCTCAGCCAAAACCCCGGCGACGACGAGAACCAGACCTACGCGATCGACGGTCGCTGGGGTATTGGCGACAACCTTCTGCTCGAAGGCTGGCTGGCGCAGACGGCAACGCCCGGGCTCGACGGCGACGATATCGCGTTCTCGGGCAAGATGAGCTACGACTCCGAACGCTGGTCGTCGCGCCTGAACTGGAGCGAAGTCCGCGAGGACTTCAATCCCGAGGTCGGCTTCCTGCAGCGCGAGGACTATCGCCGCGGCGAGTTCTTCATCATGCGTCGCATCCGGCCGAATAACCTGTTCGGCCTGCTCGAACTCAGGCCGCACATGTCGATCCGCAACTTCTGGGACCTCGACGGATTTCTCGAGACCAGTTTCCAGCACTTCGACAACCACTGGGAATTCCGCAACGGATACCGCGTCGACACCGGCGTCAACTATCAGAAGGACGGTCTCCGGGAGCCTTTCGAGATCATTGACGGCGTCGTGATTGCGCCGGGCAGCTACTCCGGCTGGGAAGGCCAGCTGCGCTTCAACACCGACCTGTCGCGCCCGCTCAACTTCCGATTCGGCGTCAACAGCGGCAAGAAGTTCGGTGGTGACCGTACCGTACTCACTCCGACACTCGGCTTCCGCGTCGGCGAAACCTTTACGTCGGAACTCGCCATCGTCTACAACACCTTCGATCTGCCCGTGGACAACGGCCGTTTCGACGTGATGCTGGCGCGCGCGCGATTGAGCTACTCCTTCACACCGAAGATCCTCTTGCAGGCACTCGTCCAGTACAACGAGGCAGCCGACGTGCTGTCGACCAACCTGCGCTTCTCGGTACTGCGCACGGCAAACTCGGGCCTGTTCATCGTTTACAACGAATTCGACGAGCGTTCTCCGGAGGCACCGCCGACCGGACGCGAGATCATCGTCAAGTACAGCTACCTGTTCGACGTATTCCAGTAGCGCATGCTCAGCATCCGCAGAGCCCGATTGACGGGGCCAGCGCCTCGCGCCAGCGGCGTGTCTTTTCAGCCAGCGACATGGCCGCATACGCCGGGCTCGTTGACGGCAGCGTCATGAAGTCGATGTTGCGATCGATACGCTCGACGGGCACGAGACGCCGGAACAGCTTGGCCGCCGCCTGGCCGTTGAAGCAGACGCGCTCGAGCGTGGCCTCGGCATTGACGAGTTCGGCCAGCGGATTTGCTGTTGCGGTCGCCATGTCGATATCGGCGTCCATGCTGCCCGGTCGCACCGACGCCGCAAGCACATCCCAGACCGCAATCCGTGCGTCCATGAGCCGGCGGCAACGACGCCCGTAGTCGCCCTCGGCGCCGACGAGCGTCGACATGATCCTCCAGAAGCCGTTCTGCGGATGACCGTAATACTCGGACTTCTCGAGTGACTTCTGACTGGGCAACGTCCCGAGCACGAGAACCGCCGGCGCCTTGCCGAGAATGGGCGCAAAACCCTCGGTTACACCCGTTAGGTCGCGCGCGTTCGTCATCGCATCGCCACTCGCAGACCGAATCCATACGAGTCGCGCTGATTCACCAGCGGATACGGACCCGGGAACACGTTACAACACTTGCATGACGACACGCGCTCGATACTCGACGGTCTTGTTTGCACTGCTGGTCACCCTGTTGACAGTTGCAGGCGCCGCCAACGCCCTCGACAAGAAGACCCGTGAACAATGCGCGAAGATCGACCGGGACATTCGACGCATCGAAGCACGGATGCGAAGGCCCTACTCGGCCGGTCAGGGCATCCGTCTCGACGAACGGCTTCGCGAGCTTCGCGATCGTCGCTACCGGCTTTGTCGATGAGCAACGCTTGCCGACGCTAGTAACCGGCCGCCGGGTCCACAACGTTGTAGAGCGCGTCGCCGGCAACAAAGCGCTTGAGATTCTCGAGGAGCAGCGCGTTGTGGCGCTCGCCCCCGCCACCGCTGGCAGCAACGTGCGGCGTAATCATGACGTTGGGGTACTGCCATAGCGGATGGTCGGCGGGCAGAGGTTCGGGATCCGTCACGTCGAGACCGGCGCCGCGCAGTCGACCGCTGTCAAGGGCTGACATCAGGTCGGTCGTCACCGTGCTACGGCCACGCCCCACCGATATGAACAGAGCGCCCTCCTTGACCGCCTTGAAGAAATCGAGATCGAAGACGCCTTCGGTTTCCGCGGTCAGCGGCAGCGCGTTGACGATGACGTCCGCCTGGCTCGCGAGCTTGTAGAGCTCATCGGACAGACCGACGTAGTCGACGTAGTCGGGGCCTTCACGGGAACTGTTGCGAGTTGCCGTCACCCGCATCCCTAGCGCGTGGGCGCGCCTCGCAACCTCGCGGCCAATACCACCAAGACCAACAACCAGCATCGTCTGGCCCTCGATCGGGCCGATGTTGGCCGAGCCGGCGCCGTCGCGATCCCAGTTGCCCGCGGGCATGTTCTTCGCGAACTGCGGCAGTCCCTTGCTGAGCGCCATCATCATGGCAATAGCGTGCTCACCAATGACCGGTGACGACATCTTCTGCATGTTGGTGAGCATGATCTCGCCACTGGCGATCTCGTCAGCGGCGAGACAGCGTTCTGCACCCGCACTGAAAATCTGAATCCAGCTCGCGCGCGTCGCAGCACTGACGATTTCGGGCGTGCAAATGCCGATGATGGCGTCCGCGCGCGGCGCGCTCTTGATCGCTTCCGCCCTGCTCGACACAGCAATCAGCTCGAGGCCAGGTACCGCCTCGCGAATGCCGGCGACGTAGTCGGAGTAGCCACGCACCACGACAACGACCGGTTCCTGCCAGCGCGCCGTCTCACGGATCGGCGTTTCGCCCTGCTCGATACCCGTTTCGGCCAGCAATTGGTCGAAGTCGACCTCGGCATGGGCCGCCGAAGAGAAAGTCAGGGTCGTCAGCGCAGCAAGCAGGACGTAGCGCGGCATGGGAGGCTCCCGGTGAGTGCAGAACCCGCGCAGCATAGTGGAAGGCCTCCGGTCCGGGCAACCGGACCGGAGAACTGGCTGATAGCGGTCAGGCCGGGAAGAAGTCGATCGGTTTGGTCGTCGTGATCGGCTCGACGTCGCGCGACTCGAAGCGGAACAGCTTGATGCGGTTGACGAGTTTCTTTTCGAGCTCGGGGTCACCCAGCTCGCTCGATACCACTTCGCAGAACGTCACTTCGCCGGTCGGCGCAATCGTCAGCCTCAGGACCAGCTTGCCTTCGAGTGACGGGTCGCGGCGCAGTGCACGATTGTACAGGGCGAAAATCGCGCCCTTGTTCTTGTCGAACACGAGCTCGATCTCCTCGCGTGAACGCGAGCCCTTGTTGCTCGTGCCGGTACGTCGCGCGCCGCCGGCCTCGCGGCGCTCGGCAATCGTCGCAACGTCACTCTCGACGCGCGTTGTTTGCCGGGACGCAATACCGGTGCCGCCCGTATTGCGGCTGAGCTGCGCAGTATTGATGCCCGCCGATGCGGTGCCGGCGGCCGATGTAATCATCGAGCGCTCGTTACGTTCGGCCTGGCCCACCGAGCCCGTCAATTCGCGATTGTCAGCCATGGTCTCGACGAGATCCTGGTCGACAAGACTCGCGAGGTCCTCGCTAAACGGCATCAAGGCGGCCTGCGCCTGCTCGCGTGCGATCTCGGTGCGATCCGGCTCGGGCTCGGGCGCAGGCTCGGGCTCGGGTTCCGGCGGTGGCGTCTCTTCGGCAACCTGCTCCGGCTCCGGCTCCGTAATCGGGTCAGGCTCCTCCGGTTCCGGCTCGGGTTCCGGCTCCGGGGGCGGTGGCGGCGGCGGTTGTATCTGCTGCTCCAGCATGAGCTTCGCAATACGCTCCGGCACTTCCACGACCTCGTTCGGGTCAGGCTCGGGCGTCGGCAGGAACGGCCAGACCAGCCCGAGGACGAGCGTTGCGAGCATGATCCCGCCCAACAAGCGGCGGAACTTGCCTTCCTGCTCAGACTCCGTGCTCCACGGCAGTTCGTACTCTCTGTAGAACGGTAAATCCAACGCCGTATCTCCTGTCCCTGGTCTTCCGCCCTTGCCTAGCGGGTTGCGGCCTGCAGTTCGTCGAGCTGCTCTGAGCTCTTCTGCAGGACGGCGAGCGAAATCTGTCCGTATTCCGACTGCGAGCAGGTCGCCATGACCTTCTTCAGGAGTCGGTAAGGAATATCCTTGTCACCCATGATCGTGACTTCACGACCGGCAATTTCCTGCTGGTTTTCACGCTTCAGCACACGATCGTTCTGCGACTTGAGCGCCTCGCGGAGCTCGGGTATGTCGTTGCCTTTGCGCGCCAGCACTTCTGACACCTTCGCTATCGGTGTCCCCTGAACGATGATGTCGTCATCGCCGATCAGGACAACCACGGTCTCTTTCGCCTTGGCCTGGGCGATCGATTCCGGCAGCTGAATATCCTTTGCGTTTGGCAACACCTCGACGTCCGACGAGTTGACGAGCAGGAAGAACACGAGGATCGTGAAGATGTCCATGAGCGACACGAGATTGAGACCACCAGCGCCCTTATTGCGTCGGTGATGCTTCTCCATGCGTTTCGCGCGACCTGACTTAACCACGATCAGACACCTCCCTTGCCGTTGACCGGTGCATCACCAATCGAGATGACCGGAAACAGGTCATAGCGCTCGATCGCACCATCCTCGATTTCCTCGCGGACCGAGACGCGATCGTAGATTTGCACCAGCGTGTCGTAGGCAATGTCACCCTCGAGAAGAATCGACGCGTCGGTCTTCTTAGGGTAGCGCTTCTTGATCTCTTCGAGCTTGGCGCTCAGGCCGTCGTAGTCGTAGCCACCGGACTCATTCGGGTAGACGCCCATGAGCCCCTGGTTCCTGTCACCCACCTCGAGGCGGTCCGAGCGGACCGTAATCTCGAGCTGGAAGGTCGGTTCCTCCGGTTCCGCGGCCTCGGTTGAGGAGCCCGGCAGATTCAGTTCAAGAATCGCCAGTCGCGAGAACACCGCAGTTATCAGCAGGAACGGAACCAGGATAACCATCAGGTTCATGAACGCCGTGATGTTGAGTTCGGCCGTTTCCGCATTGCGGCGACGGCCTCCCTGGCGGCTACGAATCATCGTCTACGCCCCGGCTTGCTTCAGCTGGCGCTCGGTGACCGCGTTCAGGAACTTAACGCTGGCCATCTCGAGGCTGTCGACAAGCTGGTTGGTCTTGGTCTGCAGCAGCGCGTGGATCAGGAGCAGCGGAATCGCGACCATGAGGCCGAACGCCGTCGTGTTCATTGCAACCGAGATCGAGGCCGACAGCATGTCTGCCTTGTCCGCCGGGTTGGCGTTCGATACAGCTGTGAACGCCGAGATCAGGCCGATAATCGTACCGAGCAGGCCCAGGAGCGTCGCAATGTTCGCGAGCGTCGCGAGGTAGTGGGTACGCTTCTCGAGGCGCGGGAGAACCTCCATGAGGCTCTCTTCCATTGCCTTCTCGATGTCGTCACGACGACGCGCCGACTTAACGCGATAAAGGCCATAGGTCAGGATCGAACCGATCGCCGCCTTCGACTTGGACGTCAGCGCAGCGGCTTCCTGGAAATTGCCGGCCTTCAAGTACGGCACGATCTTCTTCCAGAGCGAGCGGTTTGCTGCGCCGGATACGGTCAGGTAGGTCCAGCGCTCGATCGCAATCGCCAGCCCGAGGGCAAAGACGACCAGGATCGGGTACATGAATGCACCACCCTGACTAAAAAAACTGATGACAGTACTCACTTGATTACTCCTCTTTAATCAATGCTCGAGTCTTACTCGTCGGACTTGCCGTTCAGGTCGTTGTGGAACTCGACCTGTCTTACAAATTCATCCCGGTTCAGGGGCGCGAGGACCTCGTCGAGCAATGTGTTGACGGGCTTGCCCATCAGCTCGCCGGGATCCGATTTCTGCCACGGCACGATGTACAGCACCGTCGGCAGCTCCTGGTTCCCGGTGATCTCGGTCCTGCCCAGGTCCATTTCGTCCATAACGCCGCTGGTCGTAGCCCGGCGTCGCACATCTTCTGCGAGCACCGGCTCCGGCGCGCTGTCCGCGCTTTCGGTCTCGAACACGGCCGACGACGTGTCGACGCCCGGCTCGAGATCCGCCAATTCGTCCACCTCCTGGGCGGAAACAGCAAACGTTGCCGTTACCAGAACGGCGAGCATGAATCGGGAGCCGAATACGCTGTCCAGTCGGGTATCCATGTCCGTCACTCCGCGACGTTTGCCGTGCGCTGGGTCGCCGCTACGCGGCGTCTCAGGTCCGTAATCCACTTCGCGACCTGTTTATCCTCACCCACGAGGGTCTGGTAGGTCTCGAAGTGTTGCAGCGCAGCATCGAGGCGCTGCAAATACAGCTCGTTGAGCACACCCAGGTTGTAATATGCCAACGCGTAATCGGGACTCGCTGTGACGGCCTTCAAATAAGCGGCCTCAGCCTCGATAAAATTGCCGTTTTTGCGATGCAGTAGGCCCTGCTGGTTCAGCGCAACGGCGTTATTGGGGTCAATCGAGAGGGCCCGCTCCACATCGGCCATGGCCGCAGTGTCATCGCCGTTCTCGCGATGAATGATCGCCAGGTTGACGTGAGCGCCCGGATAGCCCGGGTATTGCAGCAGGAATTCCTTGAGCCTGAGCTCCGCGTCGACGAGATCACCCGCGGCCATTACGGCAACGGCCTGCTCGTACAGCGTTTGCGCCTCCGGCGGGATTTCTCCGCCAAAGTTCGCACCCTCCACCGCTGCCGGCGCGCCCTTGGAAGCCTTCGGCTTACCGGCGCCCGAGCCTGCACACGCTGAAATCACGAGTGCCGCGGTGATTAGCGCAAGGCATCGACCTGCGCTCATCCAGACTTCCCTGTCAGTACAGCGACGTAACCACATCTTCACTGCGTTCCCTTTTCGCGTAGCGCGCTGGCATCAGGCCGGCGAGCTTTCCAAAACTCTTCTCTACCCACTCGTCGAAAACGCCGTCTGCAGCACGGTCCGTGTTCGCCTTGTAGAGATCGATCGCCTTCTCTTCGAACGGGTACACCTGCTCTTCGAGCAAGAGGTCGTACTGCTCGAGCGCCGCCGCGTCGAGATTCTGCGGCCGCTCGGAGGTCATCAGGTCGCCGGCAAACACCTCGTAGACCTGGGCAAGCTCGAACGTCGCCGCCGTCGTCACTTCAGCAACGCCGTAATCGGCGGCCGTCGTGTAGGCATCGATCGTGTCCTGCATGAGCTTGCGCTTCACCTTCAAGCTGTCAGCGAGCGGCTGTGTCAGCTTGAACACCGTGAACTGCTCGCGCACCGGTGCGGCCAGCTCGATAGAGGCCTTCGCAGCGAGGAAGCGCGTGCGGTCCGAGCGCTCCGCGCCCGCCCCGGCATCCGCTGCGACGATGTCTCGCAGGCGGGCCATGCGCGCGTCGTAGTTACCGCTGGCTTCGGCGATCTCCAGCAGGCGGTAGCGCGCCTCGATGGACTCTGCGACCGGGCGCGGGAAACGTGACACAAACCGGTCGAGTACGCGCTGTTCACTTGTGACCGTATTGCTGCGCTTGTAAAGGTCGGCGGCCTGCCACAGCGCCTCGCGCTGAACGTCGAGCGCCGTCTCCGGATCGTCCGCAATGCGCTCGAATTCGCCGGCCGCCTTGGCGGAGTCCCCCGACTCCATGTACGTCACGGCAAGCTTCTGGGCAATGTCGTCGGCGAACTCGCTGTCCGGGTAGTTGACGCGGAACTGCTCGAGCACGGTCGATGCACGGTCCCAGGCCTGCATGGTGATCAACGCCGCAGCCGCATCGTATTCAGCCGTCGCGCGGATGCTCGAATCGGGCACCGCCTGGCCGAGACGCGTGAAGTGCGACACGGCCATTTCGAGATCGCCGCCGTCACGCGCCTGCTCGCCGAGCTTGTAGATCGATGACGCGATGCGTTCCTTGATTTCGGCGTTCGCGACCGCGTCGTCCGCCGGCGTAAACGTTCGCAGGTTGTAGTAGGCCTGTTCCGCCTCGGCGAAGTTCGCGAGGTCGAAGTTTGAGTGCGCTATGACGGTCCACGCCGTTCGCTGCAGGGCCGGCTCGACCGGCGGTACCTTGCCGACCACGGCCTGGCCGACCGCAATAGCGAGGTCGAACTGGCCGGCGGCGAACAGCTCCTCCGCAACCGTGGTCAGGACCGGGCCGCTCTGAGGGTGGTCCGGGTAGGTATTCGCAAAGCGTAGTCCGCTGTCGAGATACTGGTCGTGCCACTCCCCGCGCGCGACAGCGTCTTCGATGGTCTTCTCGTGCTCGGCGTAGGCAATCAGCGCCGCATAGCCGGCCTCAGCAGCGCGCTCATGCAAGGGATAGGCATAGGCCGTGCGTTCATATTCCTCGGTCGCTGCCAGGTAGTCCTCGCTCTCGAAGAGGATTTCCGCAAGCAGGAAGTTGGTGTTGGCGCTGTCCGGCTCGTCCGGGAAGAAGGCCAGGAACTTGCGATACCAGCCCGCCGCCTTGCGGTAGTCTTCCTTGCTGCCCTCAGTCTGGGCCTTGGCATGGTAGTACTTGGCGAGATCCGACAAATTGGCCTTGAGGTGTGCCGCTACGGCCTGGTTTTCCTCGACCGGGTTACGCACCCAGAATTCGCCGTCCATGCCGTAGCGATCGACAAACGCTTCCTTGCCATCGAGCACCAGCGTCGGGAAGCCGCCCTGCTCGTAGGCTTCGATGACCTCGACCTGCAGGAGCGGTGCTTTCGGGTGCAGCGGGTCATGCTTGACGAAGGCCTCGTAGGTCTCCGCCGCATCGATGTAGCGCTCCTTGCGCAGATACAGGTCGCCAAGGTTCATGTAGATGACGTAGCTGTAGACGGGGTTGCCGCGTTCTTCGAGGACGGCGTCGATGCTGTCGGCGCCCTCAAGGTAGGAGAAGCTGATCGACAGTACGCGGAACGTATCTTCCACGAGTTCCTGTTCGGCGCGACTGAGGCCTGCGAGGCGCTCCTCGCCGTCCTTGAGCTCGAAGTCACCGATCTTTCTGTCGAGCAACTCGAAGAAGGACTCGAGGCTGTCCTCGTACCAGGCGAGCTTGAACTGCGACCAGCCGAGCTTGTAGAGCGACTGCTGGTAGAACTTGGACTCCTCGCCGTAATCGACGACGGCACTGTAGGCGAGTTCGGCATCGTTGTAGCGCTTGCGTGCGAACAGCATTTCGCCGCGGCGAAACTGCACCTCGTCGACGATGGGCGTGTCCGGGTAGCCGCTGATCAGCTCGTCGAGCGCGTCGAGCGCCTCGTCGCCGAGCCCGCCGATCTCGTAGGCTCGCGCCAGCTGGTAGAGCACCGTGTCGTTGCGCCGGTAGTCCGGGTAGGCCTCGAGCAGCTGTCGATACAGCCCGACGGCGCTGTCGTAGGAATCCATGCCGAGCGCATCAATATTGTCGCTGAGCTGTTCCGCCTCGCTGGCCTCGAGCTCGAGGTCACCAAGTCGGCGCATCGCCTCGGCGCGCAGCACCGGGTCATCGGAGACGAGATCGAGGAACGCCCGGTAGTTGTCGCGGGCGAGATCCGTGCTGTTGGCGATGACCTTGCCCGGACGAATCTCGACGGTCTTGTTTTCGAGACTCTCGATCGTGTTCGCCTTGCGCAGCTTCTTGCGCTTGGCGTCCGCGGGCGCAGCTGCCAGCAAGAGACATACGCATACGCTCAGGATTACACCGGCGCGCGTCACTCGGGCTCTCCCGTGACGGATGCCGTCGCTGCGATATCGTAAATCGACGCCAGGGCGAAGCGCGCCTGGATCGTGTAGGTGTCGAGGCGCTCCTTCTGCGCCGTCAGTTCGCCGACGGCAATCTTCTGCAGGAACACCCGCTGCTGGAGCATCGCGTCAGCCACCTGCATCTTCATCGCTTCGATGCGCGGCGCGAGGCCATAGACGCGGTCGCCGAAGCCGTCGAACGCAATCGGCTCGAGGCGAATCTTCTCGTCGACCTGGCGGCGCGCTCGCTGGGTCTCGACCAGCGCCTCGCCGGTCTGCCGCAGACTGCGACGAATACGCCAGAGCTTATCCTTGAACTCTTTCTCGAGCTCCCACTGCAGGACGCCCTTGATCAGCTCGACCTTGTCGCGCACGTCCTGGGCTTCCGGCAGGCTCGACGCCAGCGCAGGGTTAGCCTCGATGCCGGTGATTTCACCCCACATCTCGAACTGCTCGCGATCTGCGAGCGCAAGCCAGTCGTTGCTGGTCTCGATGTCGTTGAGCAGAGAATCGAGTTCGAGCTTGCGATCCACGAGCGCGTCAATGTCGGCGCGCTCGAGTGCGGCCTGCACACGGGGCAACCGGGATTCGAATGCCTCGCGACGCGTCTCGAGCATGTTCGTGTAGACATCGACACTCTGCTGCCAGGTGTCGAGGTTGCGATACAGGTAGTTCAGATCGCGGTAGTTCTTGAGCCCTTCCTGGAACTCGTGCGTCGCCAGCAGGTGGAACAGGTAGCGTGCCTCCTGCCCCTCCGGCAGCGCGTCGAGGGACCAGTACCAGCCGGTGCTGTCCAGCGGGTCATCGCGAACGAAGTCGTCGAAGAACTCTCCCGATTCGATGCGCACGATCGTCGCGTCGAGGCGGTTGGTTTCCTCGTAGAAGGCCTCGATGGCGTTCAGGTAGTGATCGGCAGCCTGACTGACCGCATCGAGCTTGGCGAGCGCAAAAGGAATGGCCAGCATGGATTCCTGCACGGCCGAGTCCAGCAGATCGCGACCACGAAGTTCCATCCACGGCACCAGCGCGCGCTCATAGTTGCTCATCTCGGCGTCGGCCCAGCCGACACCGAGCAGCGCCTTGTTCGAGAACGGACCCTCGAGGCGAACGCGCTGCAGCGGCATCTTCGCCGCCTGCGGCTGACCGTCCTGCAGCAGCGCATAGCCAAGCGCAAGGTTAGCCTTGTCGCGCAGTGAGGTGAGTTCCTCGTTCCACGGATCGATATCGCCGAGATCGGCAAGTACACGCTGCGCCTCCTCGACACGCCCGCTGCGCACCATGGCGACGCCAAGATTGAATTGGGCGTAGCGCGACCATTCGGTGCGCCCCTTCCATTTCTCGAGGAGCGCGATCGCCTCGTCATAGCGTTGCTGGTCGATCAGGAGCTGCGCCTCCAGCATGCGAGCCTCGCGCTGGAGGTTGTCGGGCAGCTTGCCTTCGATGCGGGCCAGCGCGCCGAGCGACTTGTCGACATAGCCGCGCTGCTGCCAGATCTTGGCCAGGAAAAACCACGTGCGATCCCGCACCGACTGGTCGACGTTGTCGGCGAGCAGGCGCTCGAAAATATCGGCGGCTTCGAGGTGGTGGCCGTAGGACAGGTACATGCCACCGAGCAGGAGCTCGGCCTCCTCGACATGGTTGTCGAGCTTCGCGGTCTCCTGCGCCGCGAGCAGGCGCACGATCGCAGGGAAGTAGTCTTCCTTGTAAAAATGGAAAAGGACCTCGCCGTAATGCGGGTCCTCGATGACGACCGGCTCGCGTTTCTCTTTAGCCGCGGCTGGAGTCAGCAGCAGTACGAGCGCGATCGTCGCCAGCGTTGTGCGGAGTGCCTGCAAGGACTACTCCCATTCCTTGATCATGAACTCCGGCTGCTGCTTCGGCACCCGGTCGGTGATCTCGAGCTCGAGGTACTTGGCACCAATGCCCTTGTCGAAGTTGAGCGTCGCGCCGCGCCGGTAGTCGCGGGTCTCTGGACCACTGCCCGTGAAGATGGCAACGAGTTCATGGCCACCGGTCTTGAGGTTGGCCATGTGCAGCCGATGCACGCCGCCCCGGACCAGGGCTGCTGCCTCGCGCTCCGTGTAGAGATAGTTTGCCACTTCCTTGCCGTCGATCTTGAGCTGCACCGAGTCGAGCTCGAAGTACTCTCCGACGTCCATGGAGATGAAGAACGCAACCTGCGAGTTCGCCGGAAACAGGAGCTCCTCCTCGAGCAGGAACAGGTCGCGGTTGAGGTCGAGGACCTCTTTTTTCAGCGACTGCACGTCCTCGTCGATGCTGCGGAACTCGTTGCGCGAGGCTGATTCGCCGGCGGCCAGGTCTGCCGCTTCGGCAACCAGCGTATCGGCGTCAATCGCATCCATGTCCTCGGCCGTCAGTGACAGCGGCATGAAGCCCAACACGACGAGGGTCATTGTGGTTTTCAGTTTCATCACCCGGTTCTCCCTTGGGGCGAAAGTGGCGTGCCGCTAGCGGCGGCCCCTTTGCGTCACTCTCTCAAGAGGGCGCGTACTTCGTTGAGGTACTTCTGCTCGTAACCCGGCTTGTAGCCCTGGTGAACGTGACGCACGTTGCCCTCGCGATCGAGAATGACCGTCACGGGCATGGCGTTGACGTCGTAAAGCTTGCTCACGTCCTTCTTCGCGTCGAAGAGCACGGGGAAGTTGACGTCGAGTTCGCGCATCATGTCGATGGCGCGCTGCGAGTTATCGTCGATGTTTACGCCGAGCAGGCGGAAGCCGACACGCTCGTAGCGGTTGTAGAGATCGTCGAGCAGCGGCATTTCCTGGCGGCAGGGTCCGCACCAGGTCGCCCAGAAGTTGATCATGACGACATCGCCGCGGTACTCCGAGAGCCGCAGGTTCTCACCCGTCGAGCTCTTGAGTGCAAAATCCGGTGCCGGCTTGCCGACCATGTCTGATGCCGCGAGGCTCGTGGCGGCCATGGCGCCGAGCAGCGCAGCCGCAAGAATTCTCTTGAGTTTCATCGTCCCGTCCCTTCTGTCCCTGGTCCGTTGCAATCCCTTCCAACCGGCGCGCTGAGCGAGGCGCAAGCGACCCGCGGTGCCCGTCGGTGGCACGCGTTCCCCGCTGGCAGCGGGCACGCCGGCCGAGGCCTTGGCGGGCGCGCAATACGGGAAACGGCCAAATGGTGACGGATGCGGGTTCAGGGGGCCGTGATTATCGTCACAGTCCCCGCGATCCCTGAACATAACTCGCGAAAGAAACGCTGAGTCCGGTCGCCAGTGCCGGATCCGGGCTGCCGCCGCGTGGGACTGAGACTCGACGTGATCTCACGAGATTACGTTAAGTCATTGGCCATCCGCGGAATCGACAGCGCAATCATTGCCTACCTGCCCAGGCGCAGTGCGTGTCATCCAGCGACACAGCACCACGCCATCAATGATAGGCGTACGAGTCTGAATTTAAAGCGAAAAGCCGTCTGTATTCGGCGACAAAAGGCAGTTTTTTTTTCGAGCGCCAGCCGGCGCCTATTGCTTACTCGGCAGCGCCGGGCGGCGCCAGTCCGGTCGAGTAATAAATGCCACCGTCAGCGTCGATAACGATGCTCTCGTAATCGGGAAGACTCGCGATCAGACGCAGCCCCTCGTCGACCCCCATGACGAAGACCGACGTTGACAGTGCGTCCGTCATGACGGCGTCCGGACCGATGACGGTTGCGCTGTGTACGCCTTCGGCCGGTTCGCCCGTGCTGGGCGCAAGAATATGGTGGTAGCGAACGCCGTCCTCATCAAAGTAGCGCTCGTAATCACCGGACGTCGAGATAGCTTCGTCGACGAGCGGCAGCTGCATGGCCACCTCGCCATCAACGCGCGGGTCGCGAATCCCGATACCCCATGGCTTGCCGCGTCGATCGCCGAGCAAACGCGAGTCGCCGCCCGCCGTTACGATGGCGTTGCTGACGCCGCGGCTCTTGAGGATGTCCACGCCACGCTCGACAAAATAGCCCTTGGCAATACCACCAAGGTTGATGCGAACCCCGGCTGCCTTGAATTGAATCGTGCGGCCGGCCTCATCGAGCTCCACGAGGCGGTAGTCGATCAGGCCCTTCTCCTCTTCGACGGTTGCCTCGTCGGGACGCTGGCGGCGCCGAAAATCGTAGTGCTTGCCAACGCTGTCGTAGGTAATGTCGAAAGCGCCGCGGGTCAGCACCGAGATATCGAGCGAGCGCTGCACGAGCAGGAATAGTTCGTCGCCCGCAGCAACGGGGCCGCTGGCCGCCTCACGGTTGATCTCAGAAATACGGCTCTCGTCGATGTAAGTGCTCATCAACTCGTTGATGCGCTCGGCCTCGCTGAACACGGCTTCGACCAGCCGCCTGCCCTCCTCGGGATTGGCGTGCCAGAGCCAGACGCTAACCTCGGTGCCCATGAGCGGCCTCGCGTCGCCGACCCATTCTGCCGAAACTGGCATTGAAATCAGAAAGATAAGCCCAATAACTAGTGAAGGCCGCGCGGCGGCGCTATGCTTGGCATTCCTTTTCTTGGGCAAGGAGCGGGACAGTGGGTTCATTCCTGATTTTCCTCGCGATCGTTGCCGCGGTGGTGTTCTGGGCAATCGGTATTTACAACCGATTGGTGAACGAGCGCAACCGTGTACGTAACGCTTTCGCGCAAATCGACGTGCAGCTGACGCGGCGCTACGACCTGATCCCGAATCTCGTCGAGGCTGTAAAAGGGTACATGAAGCACGAGCGCGAAACCCTCGAGGCCGTCATCAAGGCCCGCAACGCGGCCGTATCGGCGCTCGAGGCTGCCAAGGCGGACCCGTCGAGCGCAGCCGCAATCCAGCAGCTCGGTGCCTCGGAAGGCGCACTCGGCAGTATTCTCAGTCGGCTCTTTGCCTTGTCCGAGGCCTATCCGGACCTCAAGGCCAACCAGAACATGATGCAGTTCCAGGAAGAGCTGACGACCACCGAAAACAAGGTGGCGTTCAGCCGCCAGGCCTTCAATGATTCGGTGATGAGCTACAACAACTCGGTCGAGAACTTCCCGAACAACGTAATAGCGGGCATGTTCTCCTTCCAGCTTGCAAGCTTCCTCGAGATCGAGTCCGAGGAGAAGCGCGAGGTGCCCGAGGTGTCGTTCACCTGATCCGTTGAACTTCTTCGACGCGCAGGATAACGCCCGTCGCACGACGCGACGGCTCATCGTCGTATACGTACTTGCGACTGCCATCATCGTCGCAGGCATCTCGCTGATCGTCGCCTTCGCCCTGTGGAATCTCACGGGCGTGTCCACCGGCAACGTTGACCTGTTCCTGGACCAGCAGAAAGGCATCATTGCCGCCGCGGCCGTCGTCACGACGCTCGTCATCATAGGTGCCACGCTCTACAAGGCGGCGCTGTTGTCGACGGGTGGTGGTCGCGTAGCCCGCGACCTCGGCGGCACGCTGGTGCCACCGGACGTGCAGGACCCGCTGCGACGGCGCCTGCGCAACGTCGTCGAGGAAATGGCGATCGCCTCGGGCGTTCCGGTTCCGGAGATCTATGTCCTCGAGGGCGAATCCGCAATCAATGCCTTTGCCGCGGGCTTTTCGCCCGGCGATGCAGCAATTGCAGTCACCCGCGGTACGCTCGAGCTGCTCGACCGCGACGAGCTGCAGGGTGTCGTGGCGCACGAGTTCAGCCATATCCTGAACGGTGACATGCGCCTCAACATCCGGCTGATGGGCGTCCTGTTCGGCATCATGGTGATCGGACTCCTCGGCCGGCTGATTCTCCGTGGCAGCCACCGCGTCAGTTTCTCCTCCCGCAATCGCGGCAAGGGCGCGCCCGCCGTCTTCCTGATCGGCATTGGCATGTTTGTGCTGGGCTACATTGGCGTGTTCTTCGCGAGACTCATCAAGTCATCGGTCTCGCGCCAGCGCGAGTTCCTCGCGGATGCCTCGGCCGTACAGTTCACGCGGCAAACTACCGGCATTGCCAACGCACTGAAGAAGATCGGCGGCTACCAGCTCGGCTCCGTGATTACCTCGACCGACCCGGAAGAGGTAGGACACATGCTGTTCGGCGCCGGACAACGGCTGCGCGGTGCGTTCGCAACCCACCCGCCGCTGGCCGACCGCATTCGTGCACTGGATCCTTCGTTTAAGGAAGGCGACTACCCGGCCGTCGATCCTCGACAGCGCAATCGCGTCACGGAAGCAAGCGGCCCCCTTGCAGGTGCCGATGGGCTCACGCGCGCCTTTGCCGAGACCGGCCGCCAGTACGAGGTCGAGGACATCGTCGACAGCATCGGCGATCCCGAGGACGAACACGTGCTGTATGCCGCGGGCATACGCCGCTCGATACCAGCCGACCTGTACGACGCAGCGCATTCCCCGGAACTCGCCCTGCTGCTGGCGGTAGCGATGATCCTGTCGCCCATTGAGCGCGACCGCGAGCGGCAGCTCGTGATCTGCCGCGAGCGACTCGGCAACGAGCGCACAACGATTGTCGAACGGCTGCACGCATCGCTTGTCGAGGTAGGCCCCGAGTTCCGCCTGCCGCTACTCGAGATTTCATTCCCGGCGCTGAAGAATCGCCCTGCCCAGCACATTGCCTTTCTCGTGGAACTCCTGAGCCGGCTGATCGACGTCGATGGCGAGTTCGACCTGTTCGAGTTTTGCTACTTGCGGATACTGACGACGAATCTCGGCCAGGCCGTGTCACCGTCGCGGCCGCCGCGGCGTCTCGCCAACCGTCCACCGAAGCGCGAGATTCGCGAAGCGGCGATCAACCTCCTGCGCGTCGTCGCGCATCACAGCCACAGCGCCGATGGCGCGCGCGAGAAGGCGTACCAGGCAGGTCGAGACACGCTGCCCGCCTGGGCGGCCGGCTACGACGCCGCCATTCCGGGCGGCCGTCCTGTCGAACAGCTCAACCACAGTCTCGACGCATTGACCTACCTGAACGACTCCGGGCGGCGGACGCTGATGCGGGCGGTCAGCGCCGTGGTCATGGAGGACCAGATACTGAATATTCACGAAGCGGCGCTGGTGCGCGCCGTGTGCGCGACGCTCGATTTGCCGCTGCCGCCGATCCTCGTCCACGACGACTAGGGCTTGTCGACGGGCCGTGGCCGCGACGCCGCGACCCTCGGCGAAAACGCGTATGATTGAACTTAACGGGGCTTGATTACTCAAGCTAATAGAACAGAGCGAACCAGGTAGCACACCATGCAAGAACTGCTGACGGCAATCGTCATCTTCGTCATCGCACTGCCCGCGACCGCGGCCACCCGCGAGGAGCAGCGCGTCACCGACGCAACCGACGCACTCAATCAGCTGCTGCGAATTCCCGAGCAGTCAGTGCCTCCGTCTCTGCTGTCAAGCGCCTACGCCGTCGCGGTCATCCCGAACGTCGTCAAGGCAGCGTTCGGCGTGGGTGGTCGCCATGGCAAAGGGATTCTCGTGGTACGAAAGGACGACAAGAGCTGGAGTGATCCGGCCTTCGTTGCACTGACCGGCGGCAGCTTCGGCTTCCAGGTTGGCGCACAGGCGACTGACGTCATCCTCGTTTTCAAGACGCCGAAGGGCGTTGAAGGCATCAGTAACGGCACGCTGACGCTCGGCGCCGACGCATCGATTGCAGCAGGACCCGTCGGCCGGCATTCCGCCGCGGCGACGGACTTCCAGTTCCAGGCCGAGGTCTACTCCTACTCACGCAGCCGCGGACTGTTTGCGGGCGTAGCGCTCGATGGGTCGGGCGTCACGATGGACCGCAAAGCAAATGCGGCCTACTACGGGTCGGCGGACATCACGCCGGAGCAGATCTTCGCCGGCGCGCCAGTCCGGACGCCGGAGAGTGCATCCGCATTCGTTCAGCTTCTGACGGCGCAAACCAGCCGCCTGCCCGTGGAACGCGGCGTCGCCGCCAATGCCGCACAGCCGGCGCCCGAGAACCCTACGGACGATTCGGTCAAAACCTTCGGGATACCCGGTCCGGAAGAAGACGAACCGGCGGAATAACGCGGGTTACTCGCCGTCGTTGCGGCGCTTGAGTTCTTCGCGAATCGCTTCGAGATCAGTAGCTGATGCTGGCGGCTCATCCGCCTCGATGACCTCAACGGTCGCCGCCGGCGCATTCGGTGCAGCTTCAACCGGCACGGACGTGGCTGCCGGCTCGTCGTACGGCGACGTTATGCCCCCCCCGGTCGGCTGTGGCGGTGGCGTCGGTAGCTCGGCGCCTGCGGCGTTGCTGGACACTGGCGACGCACTGCGGCTGCCCGGCGGCAGCTCGCCGAACTGCGCGAGATAATCCGCCTCGTCACGAAGCCGCTCTTCCTCGGCCGCGCGGCGCCTGGCTTCGGCTGCCGCCCGCTGGGTACGGCGCAAAGCCTGCCGCTTCCGTTCCGACTGCTTCTCGAGTTCGACCCGGCGTTTTTCGTCCTCGGCTGCCTCGATTAGTTTGACCGCCTCGCGCGCGTTCATGCACTCCGCGTCGTAGCGCAGCTCGGCGCGGTTCTGGGAACAGCGCACCATTGCCGCGTCGAGCCAGATTTCGTTGTCCATCAGCTGCTGCACAGACTTCGGCGGCTGTTCGTTCTCGCAGCCGGTCACGACGGCACAAAGCGCGCCGGTGAGGAGAATTGTGGCTCCAGCGTGGTTCATCGATGGCCCTAAACAAACGCGAATACGGGACTATGCAAGCGCTAGAATATCATTGCGTCCTCGGGCCGAGACCGTTCCGAGTTCGCATTTTTGCCCGTGAAACCGTGAACTCGCCCGCAATATTCCACATGCCGGTCCACGTGCAAGGCCCGCGCTACCGCGCCACCGGAAGATCGTACCCGGCGGGCTCGTCAGTCGTGAAGAAGCCTGAACCTTGCGCCCGCCAGATCAGAACGCGCCACGAGCGGCCTCCAGGCGGCTGTCGGGTCAGAAGCCGCCCGCGGAAGCCTGCTGCTGTGCTCGCTGCTTGCGGCGGTATTCGACGAAGGCCCGGTACTCTGCCGGGCTCAGGCCATCGTCGCCGTCGGCGTTAAACGGCTCGAAGCGACCCTGTCCGTAAGCCTCTGCCATCCGCGGCGGCATTTCGTCGGCCTGCATGACGCCGTCGAAGTCGTCGTCGAACGCTCCGAAGAACTGGCCGATCTCGAACGCGAGCTGATCGTGAACGGGCTTGTCTGCCGTGCCTTCGGTCCAGCGGAAGAAGAAGCCGCCGTAGAGCATTTCATCGTGAGACTGCAGACCCCAGGGCACCGTGCGCTCGGGGTCGGGATTCGCCGGATTGCGCGTACTGTTGTCGTAGGCGGTGGTGTGCGTGATGCGCGTTCCTGCGGGTACGGTGACAGGCTCAGCCAGCGTATAGGTGTGCTGCCAGTTGAAGTCGTAACGCGGCACGTGCAGCAACGACTCGCGCGTACCGTCAGGGTATTCGAGGTCGAAGCGTGTGGCCGAGCCGCGGTAATGCGCATGCGGGAACAGGCTGAAGATCTCGGCCTCGCGCTCGAACTCGAAATAGGCTGACTCCTCGTGGTGCTTCGCCCCGGGCGGTATAGCAATGTCCCAGCCCATGACTACCTGCTGGCGCAAATGGTGCTTCGGTACCTCGTCGTGGAAGTAGAGTGCCACCTGGGTCTCGTCCGTCACCTCGCGTCCGTAGGGGGTGTAGTGCATCTGCAGGTGGATCTGCCCGCCCTTCCGGACGAGCACACCCGTGTCTTCGGGATAGACGTAACTCTCGGCTCCGGGCGCGTAGCCGATAAGATAGTTCTCGAAGACGGCATCCAGTCGCTGCTCGTCCTCCTCGGGGATGAGCTCTTCAGTCGTGCCCACGAGTACATGGTGTACGACCTTGCCATTGCCGGGCCGAACGCTGACAGCGCGAACCCAGACGTCTTCCTCGAGCGGGTTCGGCACGGCCGGGAACTGGTAGTCAACGATGCCGGTCGCAGGCACCGTAAAGGCGGGCGCCGAGATGACGAGGTCGGGCTCGCCGAGCGGCCACGCATCGGGCAATGGCGTGACGCCAAGCAGCGGATCCTCCCCCTTGCCGCGCGGCGCCCCGGCTTCGATCCAGTGCACGAGCGTTCGCTTCTCCTCGACCGTCAGCGCACGCGAGCCGTGAATGTCGGGCAGATCCGTCGCAACCTCCCAGGGCGGCATACGGCGCGTACGCACGACTTCGCGAATCATCGGCGCGAAGCCACGCACCATGTCGTAACTCGTCATGGCCCAGGGCCCGATGCCATCCGGACGGTGGCAGGCGACACAGCGATCCTTGAGCATCGGCGCGATGGTCTCGGCGTAGCTGATCTCGGCGTGCGCGGCCCTTTGCTCACGCTCGGGGAAGTTGATGATGCACCCGAGTGCGTTACGACGCGGTTCCGCCACGGCCTCTCCCGCAATGATGGCGTCGAGCGCGTCAGCGAGGTAATGCTCGCTTGCCTGCTGTTTCTGCGTCTCGTAGGCAACGCGATCATTGAGCGGGCCTCGATAGGCCACGGTCCAGTCGCGCGGATCGATGACGAGCACCTCGCCGCTCCTGTCGAGTTCGAGCGCTTCGCCGATCAATTGGGTTTCGTCAACGAGGATCGGCATGTCGATTCCGAATGCCTCGGACTCCTCAAGAATTGCCTTGCGCGAGTCCTGCAGGCTCGCGTTAATCATTGCGAAGTGCACGCCCCTGGCGCCGTAGTCGTCGCGCAATGCTCGATAGTCCGTGAGCAGGTTTCGCGCGATCGGGCAGCCGTTGGACTGCACCATGAGCACGATCGCCGTGGCGTCGCTGTGGTAGTACAGCTCCTGCGATTGCAGGTGCTGGTCGAGCAGCCGAAAGTTCTCGACGCGCGGGGCAGCGTCGGCGACGACGGCGAGGGCCAGGCAGATCAGCGCGCTGGCGATTCGATGGTACAGCTTCATGATCCGATCCCGATGACTTGGGTCAACGACAGAAATAGTAGCAGCCAACGCCACGCTGCCTCAAAGCGATAAGCGACTGCTATCGACGAAGTGCCCGCTTAGGTCAAATCGCACGAGTCACTGCCGAGTCGACTCGACGAGATGCTTCGGCGCCTTGAGGAGCCAGGCCGAGTAAAGAAGATCTTTGACATCCGACGCATCTGCCTCAGCGAGTCGCACCCTGACCCCGACCACGTTCTTACCCCACCACAACTCTTCGTAGGCATCGGGGAACATCGCGATGGCGAGCTCCCGCCGCTCCTCGTCCACGAAGATATGCAGATGCCGGTTATCAGGTGGCACCGTCGCAAAGATCTCTCCGTGCACGCGGAACGAGCTGTACTGGTGGTGAGGCTCTTCATTCGCCTCGGGAAGTGACAGTGCGTAGTTCCTGGCTTCCTCTAAATGCATGTTGACATAGTGGCTGAGCATGAGGGTCGTCCGCGGCCATGAGTATTGATGAAACTGGTTTGCGAGGGTCTCTTTACAAACAAAAGCAGACCTACAATTGCATCGACTGAAAATGGTCATTCAGTAACTCAACAGCCGGTCTACCCCCTTTTTCAATACCCTGTATCGCAAGCTTCTGAATAGCCTCGATGTCCGGGCTGTAAATCATCATAAAAGCCGACCGGGCGTACTGCGTACCACACCGAGAATCGCCACCCGCCTGTTCACCCGCACGCAGAGCAAGCATTAAGCGCTGGGAGAAAGGTTCGCTTCGATTCTCGTTATAGGCCGCGTACGCCTTAGCCACGACCTCTTCTCCGACCAGGATATTACCGAGAACGGCAACATCGTCCCCGACCAGTTCTCCGCTCCAGTCTGTAATCTGATTTCCCGAATACACGGCCGGTCGCGTGTTCTCAGCCAAAACGATGACGCCATACTGTTGGTTATCGGGGTCGAATTCTTCACTACGCATAGAAGACAAGATCTCTTGCACGGTTGCGTCACCCTCCATCAAGTTTACTCCTTCCATTCGCGCGAAGTAGTTGCTTGATGCCTGCACGACAATGGCACCTTTGCCAGGAACGACTGACGCAATACCCGATACATCGAATGTACATGAAGCTCCAGCGATACCAATTTCTTGAGTCTCCCGATCTACGGCAATAATGGACCAGGTTCCATGCGCTTGATCTGTCGGCATGAAAACAAACAAAACAGCTGATAGCAGCGCTATGCAATTAAACTGACTCATAGTCTCGACCTTCTCCATTTTGACTAGGAGTGAGATGTCACAGATACCCATATGGTTGGCATGACGATCCACGACGCGACTTTGCAGTCGATCTTCCAGCCCGGGATCAGTTGGTCTTTGAGGTACCTGATAGCGCTTCAAACTTTGTCGCTAGTGCCCAAGTCAGCTGACGCCTTTCATAGCGGATTGTCCAAAGTTCATGACGGCCTTCGCCGCCGACCTGCTCGACGACCTGGCGCCACTCGTTTTCGTTGTCGATGATCCAGCGAAATTACTAGCTCAGACCCGTCAGGCCCAGTAGTCGCTTGTCGGATTTTACGTTTCGCACTGGCATTTAATTGGCACCACATTGGGTAGATTAAGACGCGTAGTGGGAATACTCCGACCGGCTGGAAAGGGTCATTTGCGGTCGCCGGTCAGGTGCGTAAGACCAACCCTCGAGCAACCTTTCCCGAAATGTAAGCAGTTGCCCCTGAAACGACGTGCCCTCACACTCCCGTTTGCAGGGCGAAAGACTGATCTTTCTGGATTAAGTACGCGTGACAGAATGCGCGCGTCCGGCGCTTGCCGAAGCCATCCCTTTGCTATAGTGCGTGCTCGAGTCAGCAACAGGGGACGCCGTATGGCGGATCAGAGCCAGTTTCGTCTCCTGACACAGCGTCGTTTTGCGCCCTTCTTCCTGACCCAGTTCCTGGTCGCGCTGAACGACAATGTCTTCCGGAACGGGCTCGTCATACTCGTCACTTTCCAGGGCATTACTGTCGCCGGTATGAACGAGAGCCAGCTTGCGAACGTCGCCGGCGCGCTGTTTATCCTGCCCTACTTCCTGTTCTCGGCTACGGCAGGGCAACTGGCCGACAAGTACGAGAAATCGATGCTGATGCGACGCATCAAGCTTCTCGAAATCGTCCTGATGTCTGCGGCCGCCGCTGCGTTTCTTGCCGGGCGTTTCAACACCCTGCTGTTCGTACTGTTTCTGATGGGCTTACAGTCGACCCTGTTCGGCCCTGTAAAGTTTGCCTATCTGCCGCAGCGGCTCGATGACACCGAGCTTGTTGGCGGCAATGCGCTGGTCGAAGCGGGAACCTATATCGCAATTATTCTCGGCCTGATCATCGGCGGCCTCTCGATCGCGATTGACCCCTACTCGCTGTCGATACTCGTGAGCTGCCTCGTAGGCTTCGCCGTACTCGGCTACATCGCAGCGCGACAGGTACCACCGACACCGGCCGTCGACCCGGACCTTTCAATCAGCTTCAATGCCTGGCGCGAGACCTGGCGCATTATCGGCTTCGCACGCGAGCGGAAGAGCGTCTTTCTCGCGATCCTCGGGATTTCGTGGTTCTGGTTCTTCGGCTCTGCAATGACGTTCCAGGTACCCGCCTACACCGAAGGCGTGCTCAACGGCACCGCCGGCATTACCACGGCGCTGCTCGTTGCCTTCGCGGTCGGTGTCGGTATCGGTTCTCTCTTGTGCGAACGCCTGTCCGGACACCGCATCGAGCTCGGCCTCGTGCCGTTTGGCGCCATGGGCCTGAGCATCTTCGCCATCGACCTGTACTTCGCCGCGCCGGAGCCGGTCGCTACTGCGGCACATACAGTCGAGGCCTTTCTCGCCCGCGAAGGTAGCTGGCGTGTCCTTATCGACCTTGCGATGCTTGGAGCTTTCGGCGGTTTTTTCAGCGTGCCGCTGTATGCGTTGATGCAGCAACGCTCCGAGCGCAGCCATCTGTCGCGCATTATCGCGGCCAACAACATTTTCAACGCAGTCTTTATGGTTGCCGCCGCGCTCGTATCGCTGGCCGTGCTCGGCGCAGGCTTCACGATCCCCGAGCTGTTCGTCTTGCTCGCGGTACTGAATGCCATAGTGGCGATCTATATCTTCCTGTTGCTGCCCGAGTTCCTGATGCGCTTCATGGCCTGGGTAGCGACAAGCCTGCTGTACCGGGTGCACGCCAGCGGCGTCGCCAACATCCCGGAGCGCGGCCCTGCACTCGTGGTATGCAACCATGTGAGCTACGTCGATGCGATTATCCTTAGCGGCGTCGTCCGACGACCCATGCGCTTCGTCATGTGGTACCGCATTTTCGAGGTACCGATCCTGTCGTTCTTCTTCCGCCAGGCGAAGGCTATTCCCATTGCCGGCGCGCACGAAGACGAAACGATCATGAAGGCTGCCTTCGAACTGGTCGACCAGGAACTCGCCAACGGCAATGTGGTGTGCGTCTTTCCCGAGGGCGGGATCACCCGTGACGGCGAGATACACCGCTTTCGGCCAGGTGTCGAGAAGATCCTTGAGCGGCGGCCAGTTCCGGTCGTCCCTGTCGCGCTCGGACATCTGTGGGGCAGCTGGTTCAGTCGCCGCCATGACGGCGGCCTGAGACGCATACCCGGACGCCTGTTCGCCCGGGTCAACGTCAGGATCGGGTTGCCGGTGCCGCCGCGCAGGGCGACGGCGGCGCGTCTGGAAATGCTGGTTCGGACACTTCGCGGCGACGATCGCTGAACGTCAGCACGCCCCGCCTCAGGGCTCGAAGGGGACACCCAGGCGACGCGACCAGCCCGTAACCAGTTCCTTGCGCGTCCCGAACACGCCTGGTTCGCCCTCACCGTCGAACACCGGCACCGTCGCAAACGCCGTGCCGGTCGGCACGAGCAATGCCGGCGTACCGTAACGGCGGCCGCTGCTCTTCGAAAGTTCGAAGCTGATGCGGCGCCCCGCGGCGGCCGGCGGCACGAGCGCCGCGTCCCTCCATGCGAGACCATCACGACCCAGTATGGCCGCGTGCAGCCAACGGTCGGTACGGAACAACACGCGACTCCCGGTCGGGGCCACGGCAACCTCGCGCACCGCGGACGGCAGGACGACCGCTAGGCGCGCCGTCTCGCCATCGGCGATCGACAGCACGCGCGCGAGGTTGTCTGCATCGACGACGATCAGCTGGCCCGACTTCGGCACACGCGCGAGCGAGGTCACCGCAACGTCGCCCTTCCAGACCTGCCGCACGTCGGCGTTGCCGCCCGGCGCAAGCTGGATGCGATGCAAGGATCCATCAGCTCCGCCAACGTACAGGACATCATTGCCGACAAAGCAGAAGCTCAAGAGACTCGTCGCATGCGTGAAGCGATACACGACCTCGCCGGTCGTGCGGTCGATGAACTGAACGGCACCACTGGCTGCCGACTCGAGCGCCGCGATGAGGCGGCCGTCCGGAGAGAACGAAAGATCGCTCGCATTGCTGACGAGTTCGCTGACCCACGGTCGCGGCAGGCCGTCGGCGAGACTCCAGGCGCGAACGGTACCATCGGTAGCCGCCGTCGCGGCCCACAGCCCCTCGGTATCGACCGCAATGTGCGACACCGGCGCGCTGTGACCCAGGAAGGCGACTTCCTCGGCGGCAACCTTCGACAAGGTCACCGGATCCATGGCGCGCGGTATCACGTGCAGGTGACCGTCGCGGTCCCCGACGAGGAACTTGCGAGCGTCCGCGGTACTCGTAACGACGGCGCCCGGGTCGTTGAGCCAGGACGCATCAACATTTCCCCCGGCGGCCTCGGGCGCGCTGCGCGCCGTCACGCGCCAGAAGCGCAGTGCGCCGCCGGCCGCCCCCGTCATCAGTGTTGATTCATCTCCGCTGAACGCGAGCGGTGCGGCGGGCTCGGCGCCGAGACCGAGCGCATCCCCGATGCGCGCGCCCGTCACGGCATCATAGATCTGGAAACCGGTGGCCGGCCGCCCCGCCGCCATAACGAGACCGGACGGTGCAAAACTCAAGTCCCAGTTACCGTTGCCCGCAAGCTTGAACAGCGGCCGAGCGGACGGCGACAGGGACCAGAGCGACAGCCCGGAAGTGCCATGGACGGCGCCGAGGGAGCGACCGCCCGCCGCAAGGCGAATCTCGCTTGGCTGCTGGGGCAGGTTCACCTGCGCCGCAAGTTCACCGCTATCCAGGTTCCAGATTCGGACAGATCGATCGAAGTCAGCAACCGCAAGCCGGCGCGAATCGGCATCCAGCGATACGAGCGCGGGTGGCCCGGAAACCTCGAGGCTCGCGAGCTTCTCGAGTGACTCGAGTGACCAGAGCTCAAACGTTGTCGCCGCGTCGCCGGGGTACGTCATCAACAGGTGCCGACCGTCGGCCGACAACTCGCCGGCGAGAGCCGCGCTCGCGATCGCAAGGCTTGCCGTGCGATCGCCGGTCGTGACATCCCAGGCATTGACGCTTTCGGGTGTTGCGGTGACAAGATGCCGCGCCCCGTTGTCGAGACCCAGCAACGTTTCGCCCTGGTTGACGGCAATCGCGCGCACCGGCCGACGGAAGGCAAGGTCCCAGATGCGCGCACTGTCGCTCTGCGTAGCGCGGGCCACGGCGTAGCGGCCGTCGTCGCTGACCCAAACGTTCGTTGCTTCGACCTCGACCGGATCAGGAATATCGAGGCCGCGCTGGAAGTCCTCGACGAGCGCCTGCGAATTGAGCGTCAGGCTCCAGCCGCCGAGGTGACCCGCAACGCCGAGAGCTTCATCCCGAAACGTCAGGCTCCAGGTTCCCGTCAGCGACTCGCCCCTGAGCTCGGCAAGACTCGCCGCCGGAATGCGAATATCGTCGACGATGGAGCTGCGTTCGCGACCGGTATCGATCTCGATAGTCTTGCCGGATGGCGCGATGAGCTTGATTCGTAAGTCCGCGTGCCGCCCGTGACTGATACTCAGGCTAAGCCGCGCCCGGCTTACAGTGCCCTCCTGGTCGACGATGATGCGTCGGACGAGCGGACTCACTTCCAGCGCCGTGATCGACCACGGCTCGACCTCCCGAATGTCATTGCCTGCCAGCTGCCACTGCCGGACCGCGGCACCGTCGATGTCGGAGACGATTTGCTCCAGCGAATCGTAGAAGCGTTCACCGCTCGGCGGCGCGACGAGCGTCGTGACCAGTGACGGCATATCACTGCCGATCAGCCGCGCCGCGCGGCGTCGGCGCTCGGGCGTCGGCAGGACCAACGATTGCAGCGACGACAACAATGCCCGGTCACGTTCCTCGTAACGCACGGCATCGAGCACGGCCCGATCGTGAAAGCCGGCAACCAGCGCCGTAGGTAAGTCCCCCGTTCCCGGCAACTCGGTCGCGCGCAGCGCAACGGCATCGATCATCTCTAGCGTCCCTGCCCGCGTCGCCTGTGCGCCGAGGTAGTGCCGATACAGGTTGTCCGCGGTCCCCGTATGACCCGGGAACGACCGGAAGTTTCGCCAGGCGACCTCGGCGCTGTCGAGATCGGTGGCCTCGTTGGTCAGGGCGTCCACATACGCGCCGGGAAGAAGTTGCGTATACCAGAACGGCACGGCGAGAAAGGCCAAAAACACCAGCGCGGCAATGGCGGGAACGCGCCAGCGCAGCGGCAGGTTCTCGTTCGCCCAGCGCGCCGTGAAGACGTCGCCGAAAATCCGGTTACGCACCGCAAGCTCGCCGTTGTCGGTAATCGTGAGCAGCCCGAGCGCGACGAGGCGGCGCTGCAGGCCGGAGCCCATATCGGTCGGTACTTCGACGCCTTTGCGGATACGCCCGTAGAGATTCAGCAGGCGCTCGGCGCGCGCGTCCTCCGTTACCCGGCAGTGCACGTGGTTCAAGAGCGGCTCATTGGTGAGATGGGCACGACCGGTAAACTGCTGCGTGACGATCTCGTCAACGTAGCCCGCAATGTCGTCATCAAGGCCGTCGCGCGCAACCGCGCGCGCGAGCTTCTGCGTCAGGTACGGCTGCCCGCTGGTCCAGAAGTAAATGCGATCCAGTGCTTCCTTTGCAGCCTCCGCAGGCAGGTTGAGCTCGGTGGCGTATAGATCGAGCTCGTCGCGTACGAAGTCGCGCAGCGGTATCGACTGGGTCACCTGGAACGGCGACGCCTCGGCCACTTCGACGAGCGTCGAGGGATCACACTCGCCGCACAGCGCAAAAGTCAGTCGCGTGAACTCAGGGTCGGACGTCCGCGCGTCATGCGCCGACCGTATGCTGGTCAGCAACTGGTCCGTGAACGGCAGCTGCTCTACACACTGCACCTCGTCGACCAGGATGACGACGGGTTTCCTGGTCTGCCGGAGGATAACCTCGCTGTAGAACTCGTGCAGCCGCTGCCGGTTGCTGAACAGGGCCTTGTCCTGCCACCAGGGCTGCAGCTCAAAACGAATCCTGAGCTGCCGGAGAATGCGGTAGGCCACGCTGTAGTAAAAGCGGCCGGCATCCGCGCCCCCGTCACGCAGCCCCAGCTGCGCAAGGTCGAGGACGGCAACCTGGATGCCGTTGTTTTCAAGCCTTGCTGCAGTGGCGCTGACGAGACTGGTCTTGCCGGACTGGTGCGGGGCAATGACGTGCGCGTAGCGCCCCGCAAGGAGGGCTTCGAAGAAGATCTCATCGGCGGGACGGCGAACATAGCTCGCACGCAGCGGCTGCAGCGGCGCGCCAACGGCAAAGAATTCCGCAGCGGCCTCGCTGCGTGTCTGGCCGGCGTCGGTCGTTGTCGCGCTGAGCGGATTGTCGCTTTTGTCCGCCATGCTTAAGGGTCGTGCCCGCCTCAATACTCCCCCGGACTTACTATTGTGGGCGTTTTGCCCGCGCGCCGCCAGCACGTCCGTCTCAGGCCGCAGGGGCTTCTATCCGGGAACGGAGGCCGGTTAGAATGCGGCGCCTGCTTCTTACCACACACGATCGTGAAATTCGTCCACAAGCACAATCTCGTCGAGCCTGGCCACGCCGGGCGGGAACAACCCTTCGGAATCCGCGTGACCCTGCCGTCAGGGGACACGCTCAGGAGCCTGTTGGGCGACGACTGGGAGCAGCTGCACTGGTATGCGACCGCGGACGAACGCGACAGAGCCTATGACGATATGCTGAAGCGGCACGGCTACTATCGGCAGACTGACAACCCGACGCAGATACTCGAGAAAATCGAACGCTGAGCAGAGCGGAACCCCCGGCCGTCACGACGGTCTCTAAGCGCGTCCAGCAACGTCCGACGGAACCCATGAAGCTCACCCGCCTTTGCCGCGTGCACACCCTCGTCGCCATGGCTGTCCTCTTGCCATGCGCAGCGCATGCCGAGGTCGCAGAGGAGATCATCGTCACCGCAGAGCGCCGGGCAAGCGCGCTTGGCGATGTAGCCGCGAGCATTAGCCATGTCGATGCTGCGATGATCGACAGCGTCGGGCACAAGCATATCCATGAACTCCTGACCCGCGTGCCCGCCGTGTGGGTCTCGCGTGGCAGCGGTCAGGAGCACCTGACCGCCATCCGGTCCCCGGTCCTGACCGGCGCCGGTTCCTGTGGTGCCTTCCTGTATCTCGAGGACGGCATCCCGATACGTCCGTCAGGCTTCTGCAACGTCAACCAGATGATCGAGCTGCCGACCGAGCTCGCCCGCTCAATCGAGGTCGTCCGCGGACCCGGCAATGCCCTGTACGGATCCAACGCGCTGCACGGCACGATCAACGTCTTGCTGCCGTCGCCCGGCGACCGGCCAGCTGGTTACGCGGGGCTCGAGGTCGGCGCCAACGAGTTCATAAGAGTTCGCGGACTCCTGCCGGCAAGCCCGGACAGCCCGGCGCTGGTGGGCTTCGCCTATGCTGACGATGGCGGCTTCCGCGACGACTCCGGCTACCGTCAGCTCAAGCTCAACGCCAAGGCACAGACGGACGTTGCCGGCGGCGAACTCATAACGGCGTTCTCTCTATCGGACCTCGACCAGGAAACCGCGGGCTTCATCTTTGGCGAAGACGCCTATCGCGACCCTGCGGTGAACCGCGGCAACGTGAACCCGGAAGCGTTTCGCAAGGCAGATTCCCAGCGCCTGTACGCGATCTGGACCCGGGACCTCGACGCCGCCCGCGTCGACGTCCGGCCTTACCTCAGGCGCTCGGACATGGAGTTCCTGCAGCACTTCCTCCCCGGCCAACCGCTCGAAGAAAACGGCCAGGTGAGCGCCGGGTTCCTGTCGCTGGTCGAGGTCTCCAACTGGACCTTCGGGCTCGACCTCGATGTCAGCGACAGCTTCCTGAAAGAGACCCAACGCGGTCCGACCGAGGGCTCGGACTTTCTCGTCGAGACCCGTCCCGAAGGAAAGCACTACGATTACGAGGTAGCGGGTGTCGTCATCGCCGGCTACGCGCAAACCGTGTGGCCGATCGGCGAACGCACGACCATCGATGCTGGGCTGCGCGCCGAGTACACGCGATACGACTACGATAATCGCATGCTGTCGGGCAACACCCGCGACGACGGCACAGAGTGCGGTTTCGGCGGCTGCCTGTATACCCGCCCGGACGATCGCAGCGACGACTTCTTCAACCTCGCGCCCAAGCTCGCAATCCGTCACGAGCTCGACGACGCCAGCAGCATCTGGCTCAGCCTTGGCCGGGGTTTTCGCGCCCCGCAGACGGCGGAGCTTTATCGCCTGCAGAACGGCCAGAGCGCTGCCGATCTCGACTCCGAGCGTCTCGACAGCGTCGAGATTGGTTACCGCCTGCAGACCTCCGCGGCCATCGTCGAGCTGGCCGCCTACGCCATGCGGAAGCAGAACAGCGTGTTCCGTGATGCCGAGGGCTTCAATGTCAGCGGCGCACGAACCCGTCATGAAGGCGCCGAACTGCGCCTCGACTGGAACCTGGCGGACGCGTGGCGCCTTGACCTCAACGTCGGCTATGGGCGTCACCAGTACGACTTCGACACGGTCGCGAGCCGCGGCGAAACCTTCGTCTCGGGCCGGGACGTCGATACGGCACCGCGGTGGCTCGGCAGCGCCGAGCTGTTCTACGAGCCTGCCGCGCCGCTTACCGTCGCCGCGCAGATCACCGGGATCGGGCGCTATTACCTCGACGCCGAGAACCGCTTCACCTACCCGGGCCACCTTATCGGCAATCTCGTCGCGACCCTGGAGCCCGCCGCTGCGCTGGACGTCGTCATCCGTCTCAACAACGTAACGGACGAGGACTATGCGGACCGCGCCGACTTCGCGTTTGGCAATTACCGCTATTTCCCGGGTCGCGGCCGCGAGCTGTTCGTCGAGGTGCGGTACACGATTCGCTAGTCGCGCCCCGCAGCGGTTGGGCGCGCCGACAAAAAGGCTCATAATACTGGCCGCTAATTCGATGCCCCGGGGGAATCCAGTATGGCTACAGCAGCACCGACGCCGCCAGAAGGCGGCGCGAAAATCACGATTGCGGACGGCAAGCTCCAGGTTCCGGATAACCCGATCGTCCCGTTCATCGAAGGCGACGGCACGGGCCCGGATATCTGGCGGGCAACGGTGCGGGCGCTCGACGCTGCCGTCGAGAAAGCCTACGACGGCAAGCGCAAGATTCACTGGATGGAGATCTATGCCGGCCAGAAGGCCAACGACCACTTCAACTCCTGGTTGCCGGACGAAACGGTTGCGGCATGCCGCGAGTACCTCGTCTCGATCAAGGGGCCGCTGACGACACCGATCGGCGGCGGAATCCGGTCGCTCAACGTGGCGCTTCGCCAGCTGCTGGATCTCTATGTCTGCCTGCGTCCGGTCCGCTGGTTCAACGGCGTACCCTCGCCGGTGCGCGATCCTGGCAGTGTCGACATGGTGATCTTCCGCGAGAACACCGAGGACATCTATGCCGGCATCGAGTTCGAGCGCGGCTCAGCCGACAACGCCAAGTTCCTCGAGGTGTTCAAGGAACACTTCCCCGCTGAGTTCAACAAGATTCGCTTTCCCGGCTCATCCGGGATCGGTCTCAAGCCCGTATCGCAGGAAGGCACCGAGCGCCTCGTCCGCGCCGCGATCGAATACGCCATTGCCAACGACCGCAAGAGCGTTACGTTCGTGCACAAGGGCAACATCATGAAGTTCACCGAGGGCGCCTTCCGCAACTGGGGCTATGAACTCGCTGAGCGGGACTACGCTGACCAGACCTATACCTGGGACCAGTGGGAGCGCACCAAGGCCGACAAGGGGACGGATGCTGCCAACGCAGAGCAGGAAGCGGCGCTGGCCGGCGGCCGCATCCTGATCAAGGACGCCATTGCCGACATTACGCTGCAGCAGGTGCTGACGCGCCCGAAAGAATTCGACGTAATCGCAACGATGAACCTCAACGGCGACTACCTCTCGGATGCGCTCGCCGCGCAGGTGGGGGGCATCGGCATCGCGCCCGGCGGCAACATCAATTACACGAGCGGGCACGCGGTCTTCGAGGCAACCCACGGCACCGCGCCGAAGTATGCTGACCTCGACGTCGTCAACCCGGGCTCGTTGATCCTGTCTGGCGAAATGATGCTCCGCTACATGGGCTGGACCGAGGCGGCCGATGCGATCATCCAGTCGATGGACGCGACGATAGGGCAGCGCACCGTGACCTATGATTTCGCGCGACTCATGGACGACGCCACCAAGGTCAAGTGCAGCGAATTCGCCGACGCCATGATTGCCAACATGTAGCGTCGGGTCAGCGATGGACTCCGTGGCACACCGGAACGATGCAGACCGGCACGCAAGCTTCATCGTTGACGCGTTTATTGGCTACAACGACGCCTTCCGCGACATCACCCGGCGCGCGCGGGGCACCTTCGAGCGGCGCGACTGGCAGACGGCGCGAGCCGATGCTGTCCAGCGGATCGAACTCTACGATCGTCACGTGACCAATGTCATCGAGGCGCTCAACGAGCGCCTCGGCGAGCACGCACTCGACAAGGCACTGTGGGCAGGCATAAAGCAGCACTATGGCGAGCGTATTCGGGGCTACACCGACGAGCCGTTCTTCAAGACCTTCTTCAGCTCGATAACGCGGCAGCATTTCGCCACGATCGGCGTCGACCCGGATATCGAGTTCTCGGCATTCGATCTGGGCGAACCCGACGTCGAACCGTCACGCAGCGATGTGCGCGTGTACCACAACCGGGGCGATGCCCGACTGCTCGTCGACCAGCTGATCAGTGACTTTGCGTTTTCGGTACCCTATCGCGATCGCGACAGGACGGTCCGCTTCATCGCTACCGAAATCGACGGCTTTCTCGACGCCAGGTCCGACGGCGGCGAACTGCGCACTATCGAAATGCTGACGATGGTGTTCTACCGTTCAACGCGCGCCATCCTGGTCGGCCGGCTCGCCGGTGATAACCTCGGCGCACCCTTTATCCTGGCGCTCCGGAACACCGACGAAGGCGTGGTTGCTGATGCGGTAATCATGACGCGTGACGAAGCCAGCATGATGTTCGGCCATACGCGCAGTTATTTTCACGCGGACATCCCGAACGTTGGCGCTGTCATCAGCTTTCTGCGCCGAATGCTGCCCCACAAGGCGCTGTCAGAACTCTACACGGTGCTCGGTCGTGCCAAGCAGGGCAAGACCGAGCGCTACCGGGCCTTCTTCCTGCACCTCGACCACTCGGACGACCTCTTTCTGCACGCGCCCGGCGATAAGGGCATGGTCATGGAGGTGTTCACACTGCAGTCGGCCGATATCGTCTTCAAGATTATTCGCGACCGGTTTGCGTACCCCAAGGCCATCGGCCGCCGTGACGTCATGCAGAAATACGAACTCGTCTTCAAACACGACCGCGCCGGCCGGCTCGTCGACGCCCAGGAGTTCAAGCGCCTGCGCCTGCCGCTCGAGCGCTTCGACAAGACCTTGCTCGACGACCTGCTTGACGAATGCGCCGACACCTGTCGCGTCGAAGGCGAGCACGTCGTGGTCGAGCACTGCTATATCGAACGACGCCTCACGCCGCTAAACCTGTTTCTCGAGTCGGCCAGCGATGCAGACGCACGCGCGGCGGCGATCGAATACGGCCAGGCGATTCGCGATCTCGCGATGAGCAATATTTTCGCGGGCGATCTGCTGCTAAAAAACTTCGGCGTCACGCGGCACGGTCGCGTCATCTTCTACGACTATGACGAGCTCTGCCTCGTGACCGAGTGCAACTTCCGACGCATGCCGGAACCCCGCGATGATATGGACGAGATGCGCGCCGGCGCGTGGTTCTACGTGGCGCCCAACGACGTGTTCCCGGAACAGTTCATCGAATTCCTCGGTTTCAAGCCGGAGGCGCGCGATGCGTTCATGGCCTATCACCGAGACCTGCTGACGCCGGCATTCTGGATGCGCCTCAAGCGTCGCTTCGAGGCGGGAGAACTCATCGAAGTGCTGCCCTACTCTACGCCCCGGTGGACCGAGTACCGCGGCACGACTCTCGTCGCCTCGCCCGCTCAGGCATTGACGAGGAACGAGTCGCTGTAGTCGTTGAGCGCCCTGAGCGCTGCGTCACGCTCGTCGGCCGACCAGCCCATCCACCCTGCCGCCACGTCCGCAATTGCCTCGTAAAGTGACCTGCCCTGGTCCGGATCGAAACCGACCATGAGGCGACGGTGAATGACATCACAAAGGTCCCGGGCAAGCTCGCGGTCGAATGCGAACGCGATCTCCGCCTTGAGAACCCGTCCGCCAGGATCCAGCACGCCGTCCGGATAGCGACCGTCGGCAATACCCTCGAAGATATCGCTGGCCCGGCTGCCGTAGATCGTGGCGAGACGCTCGACAGCGGCGCCGGGCAGTGCAAGGGAAAGGTCGGTACGGTCCTCGATCGACGGCGCCACAAAGGCGCCGGGTAGCGGCGTTTCGCCGCTGCGCGATTCCCTGAGCGGCTTGTCGAGCCGGGCGGCAACCGTATCGACGGCCTCCTCGGCCAGGCTGCGGTAGGTAGTCAGCTTGCCGCCAACGATCGAGTAGAGACCGCGCCCGACGTCTCGGTTCTCGACGATCGCATGCCGCCGCGTGATGGCGGACTCGGGGCCCTCTTCGCGACGCGGCAGGGGCCGCACGCCCGCGTAGGCATAGTGCACGTCCGACCGTTCGAGCCCTGCGCGCGGGAAGACCCGATTCGTCTCCTCGATCAGGTAGTCGGTCTCTGCCTCACTGATACGGGTCTCATCGAGGCTGCCGTCGTAGCGAATATCGGTCGTACCAATCAGGACCTGGCCGTTCCACGGCAGTACGAAGAACGGCCTGCCATCGGAACGGGCCTCGACATAAAGCGCATCGTTCGGCGCGCCGTCGAACGGCGCAACGACGATATGACTGCCCTTGGTCCCGCCAATATAGTCGGTCCCTTCCCTGCCGGCCGTATCCAGTACGTCGTCCACCCACGGACCCGCGGCGTTAATGATGGTCCGGGCACGGCATTCCCGGCGTTCGCCTGACTGCCGGTCCTGCCAGGCTACGCCGCTGGCGCGATCACCATCGATAAGGATTTCGACAACCGGGGAGTAGTTATGAACGTCCGCACCATGGGCTCGCGCATCGAGCACATTCTCGAGCACCAGTCGCTCCGCGAACGTCACCTGCGCGTCGTAATAGCGTGCAAGTCCGCGCAGACCGTCGGGATTGAGGCCAGGCTCGGCAGCGAGAGACGCTTGAGGCTTCAAGAGGTCGCGGTTGGGCAACGACTTCCGAAACGACAGCAGGTCGTAGAGCAACAGCCCGAGGCGGATCAGCAACGGCCCGCGACGTGAACCCTCATAGATCGGGATGGCAATACGTATCGGTTTGACCAGATGCGGGGCAATCGACTGCAGGCGCCGTCGCTCGTTCAGTGACTCGTAGACAAGCGGCAGCTCGAAGTACTCGAGGTAGCGCAGGCCGCCGTGTATGAGTCGACTCGACCAGGCTGACGTACCGCTGCCAAAGTCGCCCTTCTCGAACAATGCGACGTCGAGTCCGCGCATGGCGGCATCCCGCGCAATGCCGGCGCCATTGACACCGCCGCCAATGACGACGAGGTCGTAGCGGCGCTCATCGCCCTCGACAGCCGTCATCCCGGACGAACCTGCCCCGACCCTCGTACGAGGTACTTGTAGCTGGTCAGCTGGTCGGCGCCAACCGGACCCCGCGCGTGCATGCGACCCGTCGCTATGCCGATCTCCGCGCCCATACCGAACTCACCACCGTCCGCGAACTGCGTCGACGCGTTGTGCAGCAGGATCGCGCTGTCGACCGCTTTAAAGAAATCGGATGCAACGGAGTCGCTCGCCGTAACGATCGCCTCGGTATGACCCGAGCCGTATTCAGCAATGTGCTGCACGGCCGCGTCGAAATCCGGCACGACCCGGATCGACAGGATCGCGTCGAGATACTCGGTACGCCAGTCAATATCCGTCGCCGGCAGCGCCGCGGGCACCCGTGCCATCACCGCCTCGTCGCCGCGCAGTTCACAGCCTGACTCGAGGAGCGCGTCGGCGATGGGTGGCAAGAGTCGATCGGCGGCGGCTCTGTGCACGAGCACCGTCTCGGCCGCGCCGCAAATACCGGTTCGGCGCATCTTGGCGTTGACCACGATCTCTTTCGCCATGTTCACGTCGGCGTCCTCGTGCAGATAGACGTGGCAGAGTCCTTCGAGATGGCCGATAACCGGTACGCGGGCGTCCGCCTGCACACGTTCAATGAGACTGCGACCACCGCGCGGGACAACGACGTCGACATACTCCGCCATTGACGACAGCAGGAAGCCCACGGCCGCCCGGTCCGTAACCGGCACCATCTGCACGGCATCCGGTGGCAACCCCGCTGCGCTGAGACCGTCGCGGAGGCAGGCATAGATGGCGCGGCTCGAGGCGAAGCTCTCGCTACCACCGCGGAGAATCGCGGCATTGCCCGACTTGATGCACAGGCCGGCGGCGTCGGAGGTCACGTTCGGGCGACTCTCGTAGATGATGCCGACGACACCGAGCGGCACGCTGACACGCTGGATATCCAGGCCGCTGGGCTGCCGCCACTCCTCGAGCACGCGGCCCAGCGGATCGGGGCGCGCAGCAACGGCTCTGAGTCCATCCGCCATTGATATCACCCGAGTCTCGTCGAGCGACAGGCGATCCAGCATGGCGGCCGAGAGCCCACGACGCTCTGCAGCTTCCATGTCCGTCGCATTCGCCTCGAGGATCGTCGCGACGGACGCTATGAGCGCACTCGCAGCGGCCTCGAGAGCAGCGTTCCGCTGGTCTTCACTACTTGTGGCCAGCGCCCGGGACGCACGCCGAGCGCGACGGCCCAGGTCCGTCATGAGCTCGGCAATGTCCGCCGAATCGCTGTGCGCCGTGCCGCTGTCAGTCATGTCCGAATACTACCAACTCGTCGCGATGAACCAGCACCGGACGACCGCGATAGCCGAGATGCTCCGCAATGTCTTCCGAGCGCACACCAAGCAGTCGGACCGCCTCGTCCACCGCATACTCGGCAAGTCCGCGCGCGATCTCGCTGCCGCCGTCGACGCGTATGCTGATGACGTCACCGCGGCGGAAGCTGCCTTCTGCCGCCGTCACGCCAACGGGCAGCAGGCTGCCACCTTTCCTGAGCGCGGCCGCGGCACCGGCGTCTATGGTGACGACGCCCGCCACATCGAGCGCGCCGGCCAGCCACTGCTTGCGCTCCGCCGACGGCGAACTGCCGGCTCGAAACAGCGTCGCCTTGCCACCGGCCAGAACATTGCGCACCGGGTTCAGGCGGCTACCGAGCGTAATGATGGTCGAGCAGCCGGCGCGCATCGCAATACGCGCCGCCTTGACCTTGGTGGCCATCCCGCCGCTGCCCGTGTCGGTGCGCGTTTCACCGGCAATGGCCTCGATGCGACTGTCGATCTCAGTCACCTCGGGGATGTGCGTCGCGTCCGGCCTTTCCCGCGGATCGGCATCGTAGAGCCCGTCTACATCGGAGAGCAGGATCAACGCGTCGGCCATGACGAGCTGCGCTACGCGGGCGGCGAGGCGATCGTTATCGCCATAGCGGATCTCGTCGGTAGAAACCGTGTCGTTCTCATTGATGACGGGAACGACGCGACGGGACAACAGTTCGGCGAGCGTGCTGCGCGCGTTGAGGAACCGCCGCCGGCTCTCGGTATCGCCACGCGTCAGGAGGATCTGCGCGGCCTGCATGTCATGCCGCTCGAGCAAGCGCTGGTAGGCATTGACGAGACTGAACTGCCCCGCTGCGGCGGCCGCCTGCAGCTCTGCGAGACCGGCACGCCGGCGGTTGATACCGAGCGCACGCGCGCCGAGCGCAATGGCGCCCGACGATACGATGAGCACGTCCCTGCCCTCGCGATGCAGCGTGGCGAGATCGTCAACCAGCGACTCGAGCCACGCCACGTTGATGCCGCCCGAGTCGTCGATCAGCAGCGAGGAACCGATCTTGATGACATAGCGCTGGAAGCCGTCGCTCGCTGCGGCACTCATGCGTCGCCCGTGTTTCAACCGGAGAGGCGGTGGTGCTCGTCGAAGGAAGACAGCGTCACTTCGCCCTTGGATACCGCGACGCTGCCGCTGCGGGCGACGGCACTCAGTTCGCCCGCTGTCTCGGTGCGGGCGATGAAACGGTCAACCTCCGCGATACGCCCCATGAACTGCAGGGTGCAGCTCATCGCCGCATCGTCGAGGAGCTCCGCCCCGAAGTCGGCAAGCAGCGAATCGACGATCGCCCTGCCCTCGGGAGCGAGCTTGAGCTTGACAATGACGAGCTCGCGCTCGAAATGATCACCCAGGGTCATGTCGTGGATGTTCACGACATCGACCAGCTTGGCGAGCTGGGTGTTGAGCTGGGCAATGGCCGAGTCCGAACCCGTTATCACGATGGTCACACGCGAAATCAGCTCGTCCTGCGTGGGTGCAACGTTGAGCGATTCGATGTTGTAACCGCGTGACGAGAACATGCCGGTCATGCGGGTGAGCGCACCGACCTCGTTCTGCAGCAATACGGAAATAGCGTGTCGCATGTGTACGCCCGACTCGTAACTGGCAGGCGAGCGGCAAATGGTTTCAGATGATCTGATTCTGCCGTTCGCTGTGCGCGATAGTCGCCCACTGCGGCGAGTATTGCAATGCAGCAGCATATGCTCGACACTCGATCGTAAGTACTTGGTCTTACCCGGAAAAAAGACCCGATGAGCGACGCATCGAGCGCCACAAGCCGAACCGGCCACCCCCTTGCCGGCAGCCGCATGAGCGGCGCCGAGATTGTCGTGCAGGTTCTCGCCGACGAAGGCGTCGACGCGATCTTCGGCTACTCGGGCGGTGCCATCCTGCCCACCTATGACGCCGTCTTCCGCTATAACGATCGCAACCGTCTGAGCGACGGCTCGTCGGCGATGCCGCTCATCGTACCGGCCAATGAACAGGGCGCCGGCTTCATGGCGGCCGGCTACGCACGCGCGAGCGGCAAGGTTGGCGTGGTCATGGTTACCTCGGGGCCAGGTGCCACCAACACGGTAACGCCGGTGCGTGACTGCATGGCGGACTCGGTACCGATCGTCGTGATCTGTGGGCAGGTCCCGCGCGCGGCCATGGGCACCGATGCGTTCCAGGAAGCGCCGGTCTCGGCGATCATGGGTGCCGTCGCCAAGCACGTCTTCCTCGTGACCGAGCCCTACAAGCTCGAATCGACGGTACGTGCCGCGTTCGAACTGGCACGCACCGGGCGTCCCGGACCGGTCGTCATTGACCTGCCAAAGGACGTGCAGAACTGGGAAGGCGAGTTTGCAGGCTACGGCACGCTCGAATTGCCTGGCTACCGGCGGCGTCTCGAGGCAGTGACCGAGAACCGTCTGGACCGCGACGACGCGAAGCGCCTGTACGACATGCTCGGGGCGGCAAAGCGGCCGCTGATTTACGCGGGCGGCGGCGTCATCAACGGTAATGCGGCGAAACCGATGCGACGCTTCGCCAACGAGTACGGAATCCCCGTCACGACGACCCTGATGGCGCTGGGGGCGAGCGATACGACCCATCCGCTCGCGCTGCACATGCTGGGCATGCACGGACTCGCCTCGGCCAACTACGCCGTTGAGGACTGTGACCTATTGATAGCCGTGGGCGCACGCTTCGACGACCGGGTTGCCGGCGACCCGGCCAACTTCGCCCCGTCGGCACGACGCATTGCCCAGTTCGATGTCGACATTGCCGAGATCAACAAGGTGAAGAACGTCGACTGGCATCACGTCGGTGTGCTCGCCAACGACCTTACGAACTTGCTTGCCTTCGGCCGCGAGTTCAACTTCGAGGCTGATTTCTCCGCCTGGCATGACGAGATCGCCGCACTGAAGCGCGACTACTGCCTGAACTACGATCGCGACAGCGAGCTCATCCAGCCGTATGCCGTTATCGAGGCCATCAACCGGCATTCGCAGGGCGAGGCGATCATCTCGACGGGCGTTGGCCAGCACCAGATGTGGGCGGCACAGTACTTCGACTATCGTGAACCCCGCCTGTGGCTGACATCCGGAAGCATGGGCACGATGGGCTTCGGCCTGCCCGCCGCCATCGGCGCGCAGATCGCGGCACCCGACCGCGTCGTGATCGACATAGACGGCGACGCGAGCATGCGCATGAACATAGGCGAACTCGAAACGGCCACGACCTACAAGCTGCCCGTGAAGGTCGTCGTCCTGAACAACTACGGCGACGGCATGGTCCGGCAGTGGCAGAAGCTCTACTACGGCTCGCGGCTGTCAGCGTCGGACAAGTCACTGCATCGCAAGGACTTCGTTCGCGCCGCCGAGGCCGACGGTTTCGGTTTCGCAAGGAAACTCGACAAGAAGGCCGACATCGAATCGACCATTGCCGATTTCATGGCCTTTGACGGGCCTGCCTTCCTCGAGGTCATCATTGACCCGGATGCCGGCGTTTACCCGATGGTGGGTCCGGGCCTGCCCTACAGCGAAATGATCACGGGCGATTACATTCGCTCACGGCAGACCGGGGGCAAGGAAGAGCTCGACCCGAGCGAGATGTTCTGAGACAAGGGCACGGATCAGGTCTCTGGCGACCAGCCCCCACCCAGCGCCTTGTACAGCTCGATGATCGAGTTGAAGTAAAGACGCAGCGTCTGTGACTCGGCGAGCTCCGCGCTGAACAGCGAACGCTCGGTATCGAGCACTTCAAGATAACTCGTCACGCCGCCGTCATAGCGGGCCCGCGACAGGGTTACGGCACTGCGCGCAGCCTCGACCTGCAGGCGTCTCGCTTCATGCTCGTCCTTGTACGTACGGATGGCCACGAGCGCATCGTCGACCTCCCGAAAGGCGCGAATCACCGTTTGCTCGTAGCTCTCCAGTGCCTGCTCGGTACGCGCCCGCTCCACCTCGACGCGCGCCTTGTTGCGACCCGCGTTGAAGAGCGGCGACGCAATGCCAACCCCGGCAGACCAGAAATCCGAGCCGCTTTCGAGCAGGTCGGACAGCTCGTTACTCTCGAGACCCAGTGACCCGGTGAGCCTGAGCGACGGCCAGCGCAGCGCCTGGGCAACGCCGATACGCGCGGTCTGTGCGGCAAGCTGCGCCTCCGAGGCAAGCACATCCGGTCGACGCTGCAGGAGCTCGGACGGCAGTCCAGCCGGCACTGACGGCGGGAACGCCTGTTCACGCAGCGGCAGGCCCCGGGTGACGGCACCCGGCGCACGGCCAAGCAGCGTGCTCAGGAGGTTCTCGGCCTGCACGACCTGCCGCTCGGACGCCGCCACGGCCGCCATCGCGATCGTGAGCTGGATTTCCGCCTGGTTGACGTCAATGCGCGCAACGGTACCTTTCTCGAAGCGCGCCTCGATGATGCGAAGACTGTCGGCACGCGTCGCTTCGGTACGTTCGGCAATGGCGAGCTGCTGATCGAGGTCCCTGAGCACCATGTACGTGCTTGCGACGCTCGCGACCAGGCTGATCGTTACCGCCCGGCGCGACTCTTCCACGGCAAGAAGCTGGTTTCGCGCCGCCTCGGTGGAACGTCGCAAGCGGCCGAAAAGATCCACCTCGAAAAACGCGTCGGCGCTCAGCGAATAGACCTCCGCAAGGTTGTCACCAAGTCCGGGTACGTTGCCCGGAAAGGAGTTTTGGCTGGGGCCTCGCTGGCCGCCAGAGCCGGCAATATCGACTTGCGGGAACTGGTCGGCCCGCGTAATGCCCAGCAAGCCACGGAACTCCTCGATACGTGCGGTCGCAATACGAATATCCTGGTTTTCCTCGAGCGCAACGCGTATCAGCGCGTTGAGCGCCGGATCGCCGAAGAGCTCCCACCAGGGCAGGTTGGCGAAGCTCTCGCCCTCGTCGATCGGCTGGACGTAGGCTGCGGGCAGCTCGAGTTCAGGGCGTTCGTAGTCCGGTCCGAGCGCACAGCCGCCGATCAAGAGCGGCACGAACAGGCGAACGACGCGCCACAGCATCAGTCGGTCGCCTCACGTGAGCGACCGGATACGTAGCGTTCGACGAAGACGAACATGGCAGGAACGACCAGCACGCCAATGACGGTAGCGGCCAGCATGCCGCTGAAGACGGTCATACCCATGACCTTGCGCGCCTCTGCACCGGCGCCGCTCGCAATGAGCAACGGGACAACACCCAGGATGAACGAGAACGCCGTCATCAGGATTGGCCGAAAGCGCGATCGCGCCGCGTCCATTGCCGCCTCCACGGCCGTCTTGCCGGACTGCATTTCCTGGCTCGCAAACTCCACGATCAGGATGGCGTTTTTCGCCGCCATGCCGATCAGCATAACGAGACCGATCTGCGCGAAAACGTTGTTGACATAGCTCTCGCTGAACAGGCGCGCGATCCATAGCCCACCGACGGCTCCGAAGACGGCAATCGGTGTGCCGAGCATCACGGACAGCGGTAATGACCAGCTTTCATATTGTGCCGCCAGGATCAGGAAAACGAATACCAGCGCCATCAGGAACACGACGCTGCCCGTGCCCTCCGCGGCCTTCTCCTGGTACGACATGTCTGCCCACGCGTAGGACATGTCGGACGGCAGCATTTCAGCGGCAACCTCTTCCAATGCGCCAAGCGCCTGCGCCGAGCTGTAACCCGGTGCCGGCTGGCCCGTGAGCTGCGCGGCGCGAAAGAGGTTAAACCGGTTCGTAAACTCGGCGCCCTGCGTCCGACTCGTCGTGGCCAGCGTCGACAGGGGCACCATGTCACCGGCCGTACTTCGCACGTAGAAGAAGTTGAGGCCGTCCTCGGTCGCGCGATAGTCGGGCTCCGCCTGCACATAGACCTTGTAGAGCCGTCCAAAGCGGTTGAAATCGTTGACGTAGGCGCCGCCGAGGAACGATCCGATCGTCGTATTGATATCCGACAGCGGCACGCCGAGCTTGAGCGCCTTGGCCTGGTCAACCTCGAGAAACACCTGCGGCACGCTCGCACGGAACAGCGTGCCGACGTTAGCGATCTCCGGCCGCTCGTTGGCCGCGGCGATGAAGGCCTCGGCCTGCTCCACGAGATATGCCGGCGGATTACCGCCAAGATCCTGCAGCATCATCGAGAAGCCGGAGCCCGTACCAAGACCCGGGATCGCTGGCGGGCCGAACGCAAACGCCACGCCCTCGGTCACGCGCGTCATGAAGTCCCGGTTCAGTCGCCGGACGATGTTGCGCGCGTGATCCTCAACGTCCGGGCGCTCGTCCCATTCACGCAGCTGGATGAACACGAAGCCGGCGTTCGACTGCGTCGTATTCGTAAGCATGCTGAAGCCGTTTGCCGTGGTGTAGCTTTCGATGGCGTCGTACTCGGCAAGTATCTTCTCGACGTCCCGCATGACCTCGGTAGTCCGCTCCAGCGACGCAGCATCGGGCAGCTGTACGGCCGCGAGAACATAGCCCTGGTCCTCCTCGGGCACGAAGCCGCCCGGGACTGCCTGGAAGAGGAGGACGAGCGCGGTAATCATGATCGCGAGCAGCGTACCGGCGCGCAGGAGCTTATTCGTGAAGTAGCCCGTAAAGACCATGAACTTCGAGGTCGCCTGTTCGAAGCGCTCGTTGAAGGCGCGGAAGAAGCGATCGAACGTGCTGGTCGCCTCACCCGGGGGCTTGAGCAGCGATGCTGCCAGCGCCGGACTCAGCGTAAGTGCATTGACCGACGAAATGGCCACCGAGATGGCAATCGTGATGGCAAACTGCTGGTACAGGCGCCCCGTGATACCGCCCATCGTCGCAACCGGCACGAACACGGCAATCAGCGACAGCGACGTGGCAACGATCGGTGCCGCAACCTCGCGCATGGCCTCGATCGTCGCCTCCTTCGCCTTCATGCCCTTTTCCATCTTCGTCGACACGGCCTCGACGACGACGATGGCGTCGTCCACCACAATGCCTATCGCAAGGACGAGGCCAAGCAGCGACAGCGTATTAATCGAAAAGCCGAGCAGCGGGAAGACCGCGAAGGTGCCGATCAGCGACACCGGGACGGCCAGCGTAGGGATCAGGGTCGAGCGGGCATTCTGCAGGAAGATGTAGACGACAAAAATAACAAGCGCCATTACCTGGAAGAGCGTCACGACAATCTCGCGAATGCCCGCCTCGATGGGCCGCGTCGTGTCCAGTGAGATCGCGTAGTCGACGTCCTCGGGAAAGCGCTGCTTCAGCCGCTCCATCTCCGCAAAGATCTTGCCTGCCACTTCGAGGCCGTTGGCGTCGGGAAGCTGGTAGATCGTCAGCGCCGCGGTGGGTGCCTGGTTGAGGTAGGTGGAGACGACATAGTTCTGCGTGCCGAGTTCGATGCGCGCCACGTTGCGCAGGAAGACCTGCGAACCATCCGGGTTGGAGCGCACGACGACGTTACCGAACTCCTCGGCCGTGACGAGGCGACCCGGGGTCTGCACGGTGTAGGTGAACTCAGTGCCCGCCGGCGCAGGTGGCCCGCCGATCTGCCCGGCCGGAATCAACGCGTTCTGCTGGCGAATGGCGTTGGTGATGTCCGCGACCGTCAGGCCGAGCTTGGCGAGCTGGTCCGGCTTGATCCAGACGCGCATGGCGTATTCGAAGACCGAGCCACCGATGACCGTCGCCTGCCCGACGCCGCGAATACGCGCAAGTTCATCGAGCACGTTGATCGTCGCGTAGTTGGTCAGGAATTCTGCATCGTAAGTGCCGTTCGGCGACGTCAGCGAGATCAGGAGCAACGGGAACGACAGCTGCTTCTTGACCGTCACGCCCAGGCGCTTGACCTCCTCGGGCAACAGGGCCTGTGCCTCGGAAACGCGGTTCTGCGTCAGTACGTTCGCCATATCGAGATCGGTCCCGACCTCGAAGGACACCTGCAGCTGCATGCTGCCGCTGCTGGCGTTGGTGGACTTCATGTAGATCATGTCCTCCACGCCGTTGACCTTTTGCTCGATCGGCGTGGCAACGGACTCTTCGACCGCAATGGCGTTTGCGCCGGTGTACGTTGCGGTCACCGATACCATTGGCGGCGTGATCTCGGGGTATTGCGCGACTGGCAGCGAACTCAGCGAGACCAGGCCGACGATGACCGTGATGATCGCAATGACCATTGCGACAATCGGGCGGCGAACGAAAAATTCAGCCACGCGTCAGCCCTGTCCGCTGCCGGCCTCTGAACCCGTCTTCGGAATGACCTTGACCCCTGTGCGCAATCGCTGCAGCCCGTCGAGCGCGACGCGCTCGCCGGCCGAGAGGCCGCTGTCGACGATCCACTCGGAGTCGAGGCGAGGCCCCATTTCGACCTGCCGCAGTTCGACCGTGCCATCACCGGCGACGACCGCCACGCGAAACAGTCCCTGTGTTTCCATGACGGCGCGTTGCGGCACAACGACTGCGTTCTTTCGCTCTTCGACCACGCCGCGCACGCGGGCAAACTGGCCGGGCAGGATCAGGCGGTCCGGATTGGGAAAGTCAGCCTCGAGCGTCAGGGTGCCGGTAGTGGGATCGACAGCCGCATTGAAGTTGACGATGGCACCCTTGTGATCGTGCACGGTGCCGTCGGAAAGAATGAGCTCGAGCACGTTGTCGCCGGCCGCCTCGGTATCGAGCTCCTGCATGGTCTTGCCCAGCTCGCGAGCGAAGCGCAGGTATTCACGCTCGTTAATGGAGAAACGCACGCGAATAGGATGTGCCTGGGCCAGGTAGTTCAGGACGGTCGATCGCCCGACGTACTCGCCCACCTTGGCCCGGGTAATGTTGATTAGCCCGTCGACGGGCGCCGTAATCCGCGTGTAGGAGAGCTCGATCTCGGCCTGCTCCACCTGCGCCGCCGACGCCTGCATTGCACCCATGGCTGCTTTGTACTGTGCAACAGCGCTGTCCAGATCCTGCTGGCTGACGGCATCCATCTCCGCCAGCGGCCGAATACGGTCGAGGTCGCTCTTGGTCTTGGCGAGCGTCGTCTCCGCCTGGGCGAGCCGCCCATGGGCCTCAACGAGCCGTGCCTCGAACGGCTGCGGATCGATGACGTATAGCAGTTGCCCCCTCTTCACCGGGCGACCCTCGAGGAACTGCATTTCCTCGAGGACACCGTCGACCCTGGCGCGAATCGGGATATCGATAGAGCCGCGCGTCTGGCCGACCTGCTCGATATAGAGCGGCACGGTCCGCGGAACGATTTCCAGAACGGTGACCTGCATCGGCGGCGGCTCGGGCGGCGCATCGGGCCCGCAGGCGACGAGCAACAGACCGCATGCGACAACCGCGGCGCCACTTTGCGCAAGTCGCTGGGGACGCTTCTTATTGTTATTCAGGCAGTTCTCGTTCGAACCGCGGTTCTTGCCCGGCGAGCCCGACTCCCGCGCTCGACGACTCGATGAACGGGAGCCGGCGGGCACGGCACCGTCGGCAATGATGCCCGGGCCCTCTCCCGGCTTCAAGAAGCCAACTGCTTGCCCCGCCGATGCCCGCCCTGGCCATCCTTCCAGCAACATCTTGCGCAATTCCATGGCCTTGTCGCGTCGCTCCTTTCCTGCGACGCAACGAATGTCGCCCGCGTCAATGCCTGAACACGCTCCTCGCGCAGCGCCAGGCGGCAAACGCGAAGCCGGCATCGCTCGTACTGACGCAGTGTATGATGAGGACAACCGGGGACACGCGTCCTCGCCGTCGGAACAGCGCATGACGAACAGCTTCATCATCTCGACACGCAACGTTCGCAACGGTCGCTTCGGCGGCGACCCCGGGCCAACGCGCTTTCTCGTGGTTCCCGACGTCGCCGAGCCGCTGCCGGAACACCGCGTGCAGCGCAAAGACTGGACGCGGCAGGTCCTCGACACCGGGCACACCTCGCAGGACCCTCACACGGGGGAGGACTGCGGCGATATCACGGTTATTGTGCACGGCTACAACACGTCGCCGGCCGACACGTTGTCGTTGCATCGGCGCCTGGCCGACAGCCTGCCGGAGCATGGCTACACGGGTGCGCTGGTCAGCTTCGACTGGCCCAGTGCCGATCGGGCGATCAACTATCTCGAGGACAGGAAGGATGCCAAGCTGACCGCGCTCCGGCTTGTCGATGATTGCATCAGTTTGCTGGTCGCCGCGCGCTACCCGACCTGCCGCATCAACGTCCATGTCGTTGCGCACTCGATGGGCGGTTATGTGCTGCGCGAAGCCTTCGATGATGCCGACGATCGACCGCGGCTCGCGTCGAGTAACTGGAACGTCTCGCAAGTGTGCCTGATCGGCGCCGACGTCTCTGCCGCCTCCATGTCCGCGGACGATCCACGCTCGAGTTCGCTGTACCGCCACTGCACCCGTCTTACGAACTACAGCAACACCCATGATCGCGCGCTCAAGCTGTCCAACGTCAAGCGCATTGGCGTGGCACCACGCGTTGGACGCCACGGGCTGCCCGCGGACCATCCGGCAAAGGCCGCCAACGTCGACTGCAGCGACTACTTCCGCGCGAACTATCCGCCATCCGACCTCGGCCACTCCTGGTACTTCGAAGACCAGCCGTTTCTCGCGGATCTTGTTGCGACGCTCAAGGGCGACGACGCCCCCGAGGGCGTTGCCGAGCGCCGTCAGAAACCCGACGGCAGGCTCGTACTGACCTGACACGCCCCGTTTCGGGGGTTATTATGTGAACTAGCGCAACGCGCCGGCGACGGCGCTTGGCACACTGCAGGGGGACTTAGCCGAGGTAGCCCTCTTGATCAGGACCGCGCAAAACGCGCAACGCAACAAGGTAGTGATCCTCAACCCCAAGGGGGGCTGCGGCAAGTCTACGCTCGCCACTAATATTGCGGCCTGCTACGCGCAGCGGGACGGCGCACCCGCCATCATGGACTACGACCCGCAAGGATCGACCATGGCGTGGCTGTCGCGACGCCCTGCCGACCGGCCCCCTATTCATGGCATCGCCGCCTACAAGCCAAGCATGCAGGCGACCCGCAGCTGGCAGCTGCGCGTACCGAGTGACACGCTCAACCTGATCATCGATTCGCCCGCTGGCGTATCCCATGACGCCCTGCGCGAACTCACCCGCGACGCTAGCAGCATCATCGTTCCCGTACTGCCGTCGCGCATGGACATCCACGCAGCATCACGCTGCATTGCCGACCTGCTGCTCGTTGCGAAGGTCGACCGCCGCGATCGTAAACTCGCCGTCGTTGCCAATCGAACGCGTCGCAACACCAAGAGCTTCGGCAGCCTCATGCGCTTCCTCGATTCACTCGGCATTCCCATAATCGCGGTGCTGCGCGACAGCCAGAACTTCGTACACTCTGCAGAACAGGGAATCGGACTGCAAGAGATGCCGGCCTCCCGCGTCAGGCAGGACATCGAGCAGCTCGAACGCATCGTTAGCTGGCTGGACGGCTGGCAGGAACGGCGAAGATCGCCAGCCGGCGTCGCCCGACTGGGCAGCAAGACCTCGACGCTGACGCCGGGCGTGCTGAAAAGCCGTCAGTTCAACTCGGCCTGAATCTCGGCAAAGAGCTCCGCATCGACGTTACCGCCGCTCAGCATGACGGCGACGGTTTTCCCTTTGATATCGAGTCGACCGGCAATGATTGCGGCAAGCGCCACTGCCCCGCCCGGCTCGAGCACGAGCTTGAGCTCCCGGCACGCAAATCGCATCGCGTCGCGAACCTCGTCCTCGGATACCGCGAGTCCGCAGGTGACGGTGCGCGCCAGTACGGGAAAGGTCAGTGCACCCGGCATGGGGCTCAGGAGGGCGTCACAGATACTCGCGACGCTCGTGTCCGCCGCAACACGCTCGCCGGCGTCGAGTGAACGCCGCGTATCATCGTAGGCATCAGGCTCCGCCGTGTAGATCTCACACCGTGGCAGCAAGGCCTTGATGGCCGTCGCTGAGCCCGCGGTCAGGCCGCCACCGCCGCAGCAGATGACGGCCGCATCGAGCTCGATGTCGGCGTCGATCGCGTCTTCGGCGATTTCGAGCCCTGCCGTTCCCTGCCCGGCAATAATCAGCGGATGGTCATAGGACGGCACAATAACGGCGCCGCTTTGCGCAGCAATGTCGCGCGCGATCGCCTCCCGGTCGCCCGTATAGCGATCGTAGGTGACTACCTTGCCACCGTAGTCGCGCGTCTTGTCGAGCTTCGCGCGTGGCGCATCCTCGGGCATGACAATGGTTGTCTCAATGCCGAGCAGCTGCCCTGCCCGGGCGACGCCCTGAGCATGGTTGCCGGACGACCACGCGACGGCGCCCTTCGCCCTGTCGTCCGCATCGAGCGACGCGAGCAGGTTGTACGCGCCACGAATCTTGAACGACCCCGTCAGCTGCAGATTTTCGGGCTTCAGCAACACGCGACCGCCCGTCATCGCGTTCAAGGCGGGACTCTCGATCAGCGGGGTGTGTACTGCCACGCCGTCGATGCGTTCCGCCGCAGCCCTTATGTCACCGATGTCGACGATCGGCTCGCTCACGTCCCCGGATCCAGCAGGCGATCTGTCTTTGCCGCGCAGATGAAGTCGTTCTCTGACAGGCCACCGATCGCAAACGTCGTCCAGCGCACCTCGCAGGACGAATAGTTGACGACGAGTTCGGGATGATGGCCCTCGCTGATCGCGACCCAGGCCACCGCGTTCGCAAAGGCCAGCGTCCGGCTGTATGCGGGAAAGCCGAAGGTTCGCGTCAGCGTGGTGCCGACAATCTGCCAGTCCGGCGCCAGCGCATCGAGATAGCCGGCCGCCGTCACGGCATCGAGCGGCAATACGCCCCCTTCGCAGGGCTTGCAGCGCCGCTCGGCGAGATTTTCAGTCATCAGTTCCCTCCGCTCACCGCAGTGTACGGCGGCGGCGCCATAAAAAGAATCCGGCGAGCGAACTCGCCGGATTCAGGCATTGCCGGAGGCGGGGTTACTCCGGCATGGACGCGAGCGACGGCCCACTGTCAAGCGACAGCGTCAGGCTGACACGGCGCTCCAGTGCGTAGCTGTCGGCGCTGTCCTTGTCCGCGGCTGCTTCGCCGTGGGCTGTCGTGGTAATGCGCTCCGGCGTAACGCCCGCGGCAATGAGCTGTTCGCGGACGAAATTCACACGCTGTTCCGAGAGCGCAAGGTTGTAGTCGGCATCACCGCGCTGGTCGGCGTAGCCGTCGAGGTGAATCAGGACGCTGTCCATGCCCGCGAGTTTGCGACCCAGCGCCGCGAAGCGATCGCCCGTCGAGGGCGCCAGTGCATGCTCGTCGGTGCGGAACAGGAGGTCCATGGCGACACCGGCTTCGAGCAGGCGCGTCAGCTCGGGATAGGAAACGCCCTTCAGGTGCTCGAGCTCATCGCCCATCGCATCGATGTCCCGATTCAAGGCCGTCAGGTCGAGTTCGAGATCATTGATGGTGGCGCGCGACGTGTCCAGGTCGGCCGTCAGCGTATCGATCTCGTCGTCCTTGCGGTGCAGGGAATCACCGATCCCGGCGCCCAGCGCCATACCGACCATGAAGCCGATAGGCCCGCCGGCAGCTGCGCCGACAATGCCGCCCGTGCCAATGCCGATCGCTTCCTCTTTGGAAGGCGACGCGTGCGCTGCGGTGGTAAAGCTCGTCGTAACTGCGAGGATCGAAATCCCGACCAGAATCTTGCGTGTCATCGTTGTCTCCAGGTGTCGTTGAACGTCGGGGACTATTTGGCCAAGGCTTTGGGACGCCCTGGCGACACGCTCGTGCGGAGCTACCGATTAATTGTGGCGAATCATGGCGGGCCGCTCACCGGGAGTGAGCCGACATACAGGTATTGGGCGTTACGCAATCGCTGCTTTCTTTCGTGCGACACACGAGTTGCCGATGCACAGCCACCAGCGCAAGGTAGCCCTCTATCACCGTCCAGTATCGGCGTACTGCCCCTCGGCGGAAAGCGCGAGTTCGGCCATGCGGCCGCGAACGCGAAAGCTCAGGCGGCCCAGTTGCCTGAGGATACTGCCGGCAACGTGCAGCGTTTCCATAGCGCTCGCCTGCCCCGTCGCGTGCACGTCCGGCAAGCAATGATCCAGCGACAGCTCGGGCCGGAAGGGATCGCGGGTCTGTGACAGGCATCGATAAATGCGCGACTGCGCCGCCTCGTTGAGGCGCTTCTCGGCCTCGGTATCGCGACGATGCTCGGTTCTGTCCGGGAAGCCCTCACAGAACACGGCCAGGACGGACAACCGATCGAAGCTCTCGCGCAATTCGCTGGCATCGCGACGCGTTTGCCGCAGCTTGTCGTACGCATCACGAAGCACGACGAGTTCTCTTGCGGTCACGAGCTCGATGCGGCGTGCGAGCTCGAGACCGACGGCCAGGCGCTTGCCGACCAACTCGGCGACAGCACCCAGTTCGTCAACGAGTGTCTCCTGTCGGGCGCTGTGATCGTTCAGTATCGTCGTGATTTGATCGGCGTCGATCGAGCGGAGCGGCACCTCGTAGTCGTTGCGATTGATCTCAAAGCCGGCTTTCGCATAAAAGCGCGCATGCCAGTAGTGTGGATAGAGCGCCTGCATCCCGTAGAGCTCATCGCGCTTTCCGGCCGCGCTGCTTTCGACGGCGGCAATCTTCGGTCGCAGCACCTCGAGCCCTGCGACGAGTTTCTCGGTACTGACTTTCGCCACCATCTGCTGCGGCGGCATCGCCAGGTAGACCGGCAGGTCTGAGAGCGGACCGAAGTAGGCTTGGTTCGCGCGGCCCGCAATAGCAAGTCCTTCGGACTCGGAATCGAACTCACTGATCGGGATGAGCTCGTCGGGATGCGTCGAGATTCCGAACGAGCGATACCACTGCAGGGTAGCGGTCTTGCTCAGACGGTGAAGCTCCCGAACGAGCCCTGTCGCCGGTCCGTCGAAATGAAAGCGAGGCTCGGCGTCAGCAGCCTCTGCGCGCGCGATGCGTTCCTGATCCGTCGGGTGAGTGTCGAAGACGCTGGTGTTGACGTCGTCGATGCTCCGGACGATGTCGGCGACTTCCTGATCTGTGAAGCGTTCGGCCCGGTTCACCACGAGCTTCGGCAGGTTGTCGACTTTCTTGTTGGCGTCAAGCGCCATGTCGAGATCCTGCAGCACGAGCTGATAGGCGGTCGACAGCACGCGCAGGCGCTCTGCCGTTCGCTGGTACTCGGCGCTTCCAAGCAAGGCAATCTCGTAGCGGTCCGCATCGAACTCCATCTGCCTGGAGAATGAGTAGCTCAGCACGCTGGCAACATAGGACAGACCCAGCAATAACTGCCGACAAAGAAAGCTGCCGGCTCGCGCCAGCGTGCCAGCCAGGGTGAAGACCACGTGATCCTGCTCGAACAGGCGGTCGACAGCATCGTCCCAGCTGTCAGGCTCGTGCACCTGGCGATGAAACCAGTAGTTCGTCCAATGGACCGCGTACGACGCACGCATACCCCAGGCCTGCGTGAAATGGCCGAACTCATGCGCAAGGATTGCCGTGACCGTCCGCACATCCGAGCCCCAGATCAGCGGCAGACCAATCGTGAGCGTCAGCTCCCTCGAGAACGGACCGCGGCTGAGGCGCGCCGAGGCGTTCACGGCGGTATCCACCAGTATCTCGTCAGGCATGGGTGCGCCGACGGCATCCGTAATCTCGTCAACGAGCGCGAACAGCGTCGGTTCGCGATTGGGGTCGAGGCGAACGGGTTCGGGTCCGGAATCAGACTTCGCGAGCAGCGGCTTGAACATGAATGCCGACAGGAACACGGCCGCCATCAATGCCGCGCCGTAAACGATGACCGAGAAGTAGCCCGGACGAACGAGGTCGAACCACCAGCTCCGAACGTCCGTCAGCAGGGCCCAAATACCGTAAAGCGACAGGCCTGCCAGCGCGACATACAAGACGGGCAGCAACAGCATGAGGCCGGCAACGGGAATCAGCCGCGAAAGATAGGACCTCGACGCAGCCGGCAGCTCGACTCTGCCATCGAACGCCGCCTCGATCTCCCGAAGTCCGTAGATTTCGTTCCTCGGCTCATCGGTGCTCACGGCCGCCCTGCCCGCGATGACACCGGCGTCGCTGTCGTTCTCGGCTGCCGGTCCTGTAGTCCTGGCTACTGATGCTTGCCCGGGAAGATCACCGGGATCCTCTTCCTCGATGATGGTCATGCTGTAGCCGGCAGGGATGGACTCGTCGAGTGTTACGGTCATGCCGATCGCCGCCAGCGTGCCCTGTACCCGCTCGGCGTGTTCACGACTCAGCTTGCGTTTCAGCACAACGCGCGACTTCGAGAATACCGAGCACGCGACCTTCTCGCCGTAGCGCTCGCTGAAGGCCTTGCGCACATCTTCGTAGACAAACCCGTTGACGAGTTTGCCCTCGAATACGACCTCCCAGTGCAGCTTGTCTTCTGCCGCGTTCATGACAGTATGTTAACTGGCGCGGTTCGGTATGCGCCTGACCGGCCTCTCAGATTTCGGCATCAGGCAGCCGCCGAAACGCATGCCACACGGAGCCCATACGGTGAACGAAACCTTACGCGACGCGCTGTGCGACCTTGCCGCCCGCGATAACGCCGTGAGAACGGAGCTAGCGCGTACCGGCGAGCTGTTCGGCGGCTACCACCCGCGAATGGCCGCCGTCCACGATGACAACGCGAGGGCACTTGCCGGGATCATTGCCGAATGGGGCTGGCCTGGTATGTCACTGGTGGGTGAGCAAGGGGCCGAAGCAGCATGGCTCATACTGCAGCATGCGATCGGGCACCCGACCCTGCTCCGCGAGAGCCTGCCGCGCCTCTCCGCCGCCGCCGAGGCAGGCGACGTACCGGCCTGGCAGGCCGCCTACCTGCACGATCGAATCTGCGCTCTCGAGGGCCGACCGCAGCGCTACGGTACGCAGTTCGACTGGGATTCGGAGGGCCAGCTCAGCCCCCTGGCACTGGAAGACGCCGAACAAGTGGACGTATTACGCGAAGCTGTCGGACTGGGGCCGATCGACGAGCGAATCTCCGAAGCGCGCGCAAATGCCGAACGAGAAGGCGAGCAAGCCCCGGATGACATCGCGGAATGGCAAAAGAAGAAAGCTGATTGGGCCCGGTCGGTAGGCTGGCGCTGACGGCCCGGGCTAATCAAGGCAAGACTCTGCGGGATTCAGTTGAAGCAGATTGCATCGGCACGAGCTGCGACGATACGGCGTCGCGAGCAAATCAATGGCTGACGAGGAGTTCGTCAACGTCGCAGTGACGGCTTTGCGCGAATGCGGAAGTCAAACCACGAATCGCTCGAGATTCCGAAATCGGCCAGAAGCGGTCGCACGTCAGTGGACGATAGTAACTAAACCTTAGGCGCCAATCTGATCCACCGACGCTTGCCGGACGCTACTCCGCGAGCGCTTTGCAATGCTGATCTTCGAAGCGATTGTCGCATAGCTTTTTTGTGTACCCAGTTTCAGACCTGACCAGAAATAGCATCAGGGCTTTTCAAGTTTCTGCGGAATAAACATACACCTCCCAAGCCGGATGGTGCGGTCCGCCGTCCTCAATCTGCCACATTATCGGCAACGCGGACATCGTCACGTCGAGGCCAAACTCCTCAAGTAACTCCTGAAGGGCCCGAATTGACGCGATGCGATTGTCATCAATTCGTTGATCCGGATAGCACTCAACTCTGGCCTTCTCCGGGCTCGGCCAGACGGTTCCTTCGTCTTCCTTCATGGTAACCCCTACACAGTTTGCCGGCTCCATGTCTTGCGCACCTAAAGGTGCCGCACTGATACCGCATGCGAGAGAGATGAAGAGGTACTGCTTCGAGGCCTTGAGCGTGAACATATCGACAGTCGCAGACGCCAATTAACTTACGAAGGGCTTCGGTGGGCCAACAGCGAAAATCATAGCAGTCGCTAGATCAGGGCCTCAAAACGGCCAGCAGCGGACATTCGCCTAGCCCTCGTCGCACCTGAGGTTCGAGTAAAAGGACGATCCACTAGGGCTGGTGAATTGGCCTTTTTCGTAGTTGAGGATTGCCCCATCGCCGAGAAAGTTGAGAGTGAAATCCGGACCACGGACCATTACGCCCGGCACGAACGTTACAACCGACGGCTCCCAATCGTCCTTGTTTGCATTCAGCCATGTCGCGATCTTGTCGATCTCATCAGATCCGGCCTCGAGCATGCATTCCTGCGCGGTGATTATTCCTGGGCCCGTATCGTGGATCGTCAGTTTCAGATCTTCATCTAACGGAATCTGAAAAGTGACTGTCTTTTCGCAGGCTGCCAGCAAGAGTAGCGAGACTGCAGTGATATGGAGGAACTGAGTGCGTGGCATTGCGAGTTTAGTGCCCTCCCTGGAGGCGGCAATTGAGTGGCTGGAACAGTTTTGTCGGGGGACGATTGCAGTCATTTGAACAGCGCCTCTATTCGGCCAGGTGCGGTCATTCAGGCGAATCACCAAACGCTGAGCGTAGAGCCTGTTTGTCCTTGCTCGATATGTCGCCCCAGCATACTCCCATCGGAAGGATCCCCAACGCCTTTACACTGTAAGTGAGCGCGTCCGGGCCGACTGGTCGCGGCGAAAACTCGAACGTGTGTCTGAATACACGATTCTCCAGTACAAGCTCTTTGTCCGTATTTCGAACGACCCTTTTGCTGGATACAGCGCCTCTCACCGGCCACATCATTTGGGTCCCAAACGCAGGCCACATGTCGCAGTGGAGTTCGCCATTCTTCTCATAAAGACAAGCGCTACCAAAGCCCAGGTAGATCTCGGTCACGGGTTTATCAGGCATGCAGCGAAGCAGTTCAATTGGTCAGATGCGCTGAAAACAGTAGACCACAACGCGGCTGGACTCGGCCACTAGCGGTCTTCGAACGAGAGATTCGAATGCTGCCCAGACATGCCGGCAACCTGCTCGCACTATGCTTCCGGTGACCTCGAAAAAGCTTGTCTAAGCCAATACCAACCGACGAGGATCAGTGCTGGACCTATTCCGAAGGTAAGGAATCCGCCGGTGTATTCAGATTGGCGCTCAATAAACGAATTGTAGATGACCCATACGACGATAGCGGCGCCCAATGTGATTGAAATAATACCTAGTAGCGCCTGAGGCACTCCGAGCAGCATGCCTAACGTCAATACCAGGCGGGACAGATTGTCGGCTTTTCGCATCGACTTCCCTAGGTCCATACATGACATGACAAAAAGGGGAAGACCTACAAAGATGAATAGGACGAACCAAAGCGTCAGCCATCCATCACTATTGGTCAACGAGATGAACCACCCTATGCAGCAAAGAAAGAAAGCGACTGCGGCGAGCTTCAATAAGGATGAACGCATAATGAGACTACGTTTTTGTCGGAAACCCGAATGTCTCCAATGGGTCATTTGCTGCCTCTCATCTTACCGAGAAACCAGACACTAGAGCGGCTGGTGACAACCTAGAAGCGGAAGCCCAAGGACCCGAATACCCGATACGCGAATGAAGGTTGCCCGTGCTTAAATGCGCGGGCCAACTTGCCGCGTCAGCTTTCGTACTCGGTTAGCGCTACGAAGGTTCCGCCGTTGCGCTCCGTGAGTACGCGCATTAGCTGCGCGAACCGAATCGCGGTCGGCGGCAGATTGCCTCCGCTGTTGAACAGGTAGGGAAAGCCAACGGCGTGAATGCGGACCAGGCGTTCCTTGTCGGCGGTCTGCCGGTTGACCGCGTCCACCTGTCGCACGACATTCTGGATGGACTGACCGCTGAACTCGTCGCCGAACACGTAGATGCTGATCTTCTTGTCCGGCTCCCAGAAATTGCTGATCGCGTAGATGATGCCGTCGGCCGGGTTCGAGTCACTGAACGGGCGCCAGGTGCGCATCGTGTTAACGATCGCCTGGCGGCGTCCGGGCGAATCCGGAATCCAGCGGTCCCGATACTGCGAGAACATGAAGTTGCCGTTGTCGTTCATCACCTGGATGCCCTTGACCTCGGGATAGACGTCGAGGGTCTCCTGCAGCTTCTCCTGGGCGCGCCGCCAGTTGTATTGCTGCATGCTGCCCGACGTGTCGATGATGAAAATGATGTATTCACTGTCGACCGGGATGCCCGCCACCGCATCGTCGTTCGCGCGGCGGTAGTACGGCTGCAGCCGGCGCATCTCCTCGGTCAGGGATTGCTTGGCGGACGCCAGTGCGCCTTCATCAAGAATCGATTCGGCTTCCTGTTGCGTCGCCTGGAACTGCCCGCGCACGGTGTTGAGCTCACCCTGCAGGCGCGCCAGCTTGATCTTCGAATCCGAGCGCTGCTCGACGGCATCCTCGAGCTCACGGTTCAGCACCGTCGTCTCGCCGCGAATGTCGAACAGCTCCTCCTGCAGCAGCGCAATCAGCGATTCGAGATCATCCTGCGTCTTCTCGATGATCACGGGCTCGTAGATCTTGCTCAATACCAGCAGCAGGATCACGGCGCCGAAGCCACAGCAGATGCAGTCGAGGAACGACATGCTGAAGGCTTCTACGTTGCGGCGGCGTCTCATCTCGTCTCTCTACGGCCAGTCGCGGCTCACGCTCATGAAAGATCCGGAAGTCCGGTAGGCCAGCGTCCAGTACAGGACCGCGGCGTCCGAATCACCTTCCATCGGGTACAACAATATATTGACCGGGACACCGGAGGGGAGTTCGCGGACTGCCTGGCGAAACAGCGCCGCTCGTTCCCGGCCACTGATCATCTTGCGCGACGTCGACGTATCACCCATCGTCGGCAGACCGTCCACGAGCAGAATGATGTTGTCGGGACGCGGCTGCAGCTTGCCGGCAATCTCGAAGGCAGACTTCATGTTCGTGCCGTTCTCGGGAAGCGTGCGACGCAGTGTACGCACGGCCTCGTTGAGCTGGGTGGAATCGTCGGCCTTGAGCCAGGTGCCGTCACTTCCCTTGATGACGGGTCGCGACTCGTTGTTGAACATATAGATCTGGAACTCACTGCCCGGCGCGAACTGCGACGTCAGCCAGTCGACACTGGCAACGACCTGCCGCCACTTCACGGCGCGGAGCTTGCTCTCGTCCGACATGTTGCGCCGTCGAATGATGTTGACGATCGTGCTGTCGAGCATGCTTGCCGAGCGGTCGACGAGAACCAGAGTACGCTCGCCGCCTAGCTTGAGGCCGGTCAGGTACTGACGGTCGCCCTCGCCCTTGAACTCCCTGAGCCGTGCGCCCTGGTTGTCCTGCTCCTGCTTCAGCGCGAGCAGGCGCTTGACCTCTTCCTCCAGCCGCTCGATGTCGGACTGCAGGTTCTCGATGCGCTCGATCTTGGCGAGCGTTTCGTCGTCATACTGGGCGAGCTCGATCTTGAGCTCCTCGATCAGCCGGATGACCCGGGCAATCTCGCCTTCGATCGTCTCGGCCTCAGTCTCGACAATTTCGAGCGTGTTCTTCGCGAGCACGAGGTTCTTGCGACCCTCGAGTATCTCTACCTCGAGCTTGCGCGTCTCTGCCATGAGGTCGGTCGGATCGTCCTCGGTCGTCTCCTTGACCTGTGCGTTGATGATCATGAAGAACAGGATCACCGCGCCGAAGCCACAGCTCATGCAGTCGAGGAACGACATGCTGAAGACATTGCCGTCGCGACGCTTACGAGCCATCGGCGGCCTCCGTCACGATGAGCTGGAGCTCGTGGCCCGGCGTACCGATACGCAGCTGATCACCGATCTGCAGCACGGCCGAACCGTCGATCCGGTGCCCGTTGAGGAAGGTTCCGTAGCGTGAGAAATCCTCGACGACGCACTGCGCACCCTGGTGGCGCAACGCGCAGTGCCGGCGCGACAGGCCGGGCATGGTTCCGGGCAGTTCCAGGTAGCGCGCATCAGCGGCGGGCTGGCTACCCAGCACGAGCGGCTCGGTGCCGATTTCGTAGGCCTTGCTGCCGAGCAGTATGTGGCTCGGCCTACCACCGTTTTGCGACGGCTGCTGCTCGCCGCTGTTGATCGCCGCCTGGTCCCACGGCAGCTGGCGCAGCAGGCTCACGTTTTCGGTCGAACGCTGCATCTCCCGGCAACGAGCCAGAAGCCCTCGCCCTGCCGCGCCGCGCTCGAGGAGGAACACCTCGCCGCCCACGCGCGCCGCCAGCGTATCGGCGAATCCCGGCAGCATGGCCGCCCGATCGGACAACTGCAGCGCCGGCAGCTCGTCGGCGCGATACAGCGCCCGGAGCTGGCCAACAATGCGCTGATAGACAGGCTCGGCAGCGCCGATCAGGTCGAGTATGTCGATCTCTGCGCTATGCCCGATGCCGCGATAGTCAACGTTGAGTTCAATGCGCGAATTACCGCGTGCCGCCGCCAGCCACTCGGGCAGCTTGTCCTGCAGCGCCTGCTCCGTCTCCGCCGTGTGCAGCGGGTCGAAGCGTGACTGCTGCACGAACTGACTGGCGATGAACTTGATCCACACGTCGAGCAGGGCCGCGTAGCCGCAGTCATCGACGACGGCGCTCTTCTCGACCTGCGCCTGCGTATCCTGCGACAGGCGTGTCAGGCAGGCCGCGTGCAAGCTCAGGTCGACGTGGACCGGAACGGCGCCGCTATACTCGCGGCGCGTCGCGGCGACGGCCGCATCGACCATGGCCACGATCGGGATATCGAGCTCGACGGCAATGCCGAGGAACAGGCCGAGGCTTTGGCCGTCGTGGTAAGGCGGCACAGCGACGATCGCCTTGTCGCCCGGCGAGGCGGTGCGCTGCCACAGCTCCTCGAGCTGGCGACTGACGAGGTCTGCCGCCGACAGGTGGCGAAACCGCCGGTCGCTCAGCGGCTCTGTAGAGAGCTGACTCCAGAAGCGGCTGTGGACGCGACGTGGCTTAAGCCGCGACATGCGGTACGCCGGTTCCCCGGTCACGATGGCATCATCGTCGAGGAGTGCAACGCCGGGCTCGCGGTACAGAAGACCGCGATCGCCAACGACGGCAATGCCGGCGTCGTTGATATGAAGGGCGAGCAGCGACACGGGCGGCGAAGCGGCGGCGCTAATCCGCCTGCATGTGCCTGATCAGCTTGTCGTCGCAGTAGGCTTCGCTATCGAAGACGAGACGTTCCTGCATGAGCTGCAGCTGGTGGACGAGGAACATCAGGAAGATGCTGATCAGGAGTGCAATGAAGGTCGAGTTGAACGCAACACCGAGGCTCTGGGTAACGCCGGCAATATCGCCCTGCACGGCCTTGTCTGCCTGCGCGAGCGCCTCGCCGATACCGCGTACCGTGCCGATGAAGCCAATGCTCGGGATTGCCCAGGAAATATAGCGAATCATCGACAGCTCAGACTCGAGGCGATCGGCTTCCGATTCGCAGATCGTATGGGTGCTGCTCGATACGTCCTGGATGTTGCGCGTCGTGCCGAAGCGGCGCAGCGCGTTCAACAGGGCGCGCGGCAGGAGCATACGCTGGCGGTCGTCCGGCAGCGCCTGCACCTGGCGCGCAAACTCGCGCGTATCCTCGGGCAGTATTCGCATCCCCTCGGCCACCGGCACGAGCTCGACGTCGAGCAGCCGGCGCTCGTTGACAATATTGACGGCCTTGTAGCCCATGATTGCCAATGCCCAGAACATCAGGATGAAACAGGCCTCCTGCTCCAGGTCCTTGACGAGTACCCAGACCGAACGCTCGCGGACGTAGTCCGGATTGGCTTCGGCAGCGGCGTTCTGCTCCTGAATGATCGCCTCGGCGTTCGGCCTCACGACGGACACGTAAAAGGCGTGAACGATGATCACGGCAATGATCAGCGCGAACAGCTGGTAGACGAATTCTACGGGTATGTTCTTCTTGTCCATTGTGCTGGCTTAGATATCGGTCGGGAATGCGATCGGGGCGTCGGCAGAAATGTCTTCGCTCGGGATGAAGTCGTCATCCGCCGCAGGATCGAAGCCCTGCTCGTCGAGCTCATCGTCATCGATAAGCGGCTCGTCGACAACGGCCTGCTCGTCCTCGGCAGCGTCGGCCTCGTCGGCGCCACCAGCCGACTCGTCCTGTGCGTATAGTGGAAACGTCAGCAGCAACAAGAGGACCGGCGCCAGGTTTCGCCACCACGCGTTGTCAGGTCTTGTCATCGTCGAACTCCTCGGCAGGCACTGCGTTGGACCATGAAATCGGTCAATTGTCTCACGAAATCACTCGTCGAGGTTCCGCGCAATGCGAAATCCAACGTCCGGCCTCGCCTCGTCGCTATGGTCGCGGTAGCTCAGCCTGAGTTCGGTCTGTGTCCCGTGGCGCCAGCTCGAGCCGCGAATGACGCGCGTGCGCCCGCGCTCCGGACCCAGCGGATTCCGGCTCGCGCGGGTCTGCCCCGGCGTCGGCACCGAGTAGAAGTCGTTGACCCACTCGGCAACGTTGCCGCCACCGTCGGCGAGGCCGGCGGCGTTCGTACCGAAGCTGCCAACCGGTGCGGTCGTTGCGTAGCCGTCGTCATACCCGGGGACCAGCGTCGGTGCGATACCGTCGGCCGACTTGTCGGCGTAGTTGCCGGCGCTGCCCTTCGGGGGCCAGTCCATGCCCCACGGGAATCTGAGCGCGCCGGGATTGCCTTCGTAGCGCAGTGCCCAGGCCCACTCCGCCTCGGTCGGCAGGCGATAGCCGTTCGGGAACGGACGAATCGCGATCCATTCGCCGAACTCCTCCTTGTAGACCGGCGTCAGGCCCTCCTTGTTACTGAGCCAGTTGCAGTACTGCACCGCCTGCTCCCAGGTGACGTTGGCAACCGGGTTCCTGTCGCCCGCCATCGAGGGATTGATATCCGAGCCGGAGTCATGCGCCGGGCTGAATGCGGCGAACTCGCGGTTAGTCACTTCGTTGACGCCGATCAGGTACGGCTTATCGAGTGACACCGGCACAATGACCTCGTTTGCACGTCGACCCTGCTCGCTGCGCGACGCACCAAGCTCGAAGCTGCCGGGTTCGATCCGGCGCAGCGCCTGGCCCGTGCTCGTTTTTTGTTCGCGCTGGATCGCCGCTGCGGCAATATCGGCCTCGGACCTGAGGCGCGCCGAGAGGGTCTGCGGGTAACCAGGTCGCGGCGTCACGGTTTGCGACCAGCTCGCGTAGCCCGCTTTCCTGACCTCGATCTTCTTCGGCGACGAACTGAGACTCAGCGTCTGGCTGCCGCGACCGGCGGCGCGACCATTGACGTAGATCGTCGCATCGGCGGGCGAAACGTTGACGGTCACCTTGCCGGTCCGGGCGCTCAGGTCGACGGTAATCTGCTCGCTCGCCGAGGCGGCAAGCCGAACTTCGCGCTGCGTGGAGCCGTAGCCTGCCTTCGACAAGCCGATCGTGTAGTCGACGCCGGGGGCAAGGTCGAGTGTCAGCGGCGACTGGCCGCGATAGCGCCCGTCGACCGTAACGTTGGCGCCGCGCGGAATCGTGTTGACGAGCAGCCGCGCGTCCGCCTCTTCGAGCCGGATGAGCGGCAGCGACTGAGCGACGTTGGCTTCGGCCACGACGGTGCCGTCCCAGGCCTTGTAGCCGTCGCTGACCACTGACAGCGTGTGTTTGCCCTCGAGCAACTCAATGACGGCCGGCGTCTGGCCAAGCACCGTTTCGCCGGCCAGGATCGTCGCGCCAGCCGGCTCGGACTCGACCTCGACGCTGGCCCAGCGCGGCACGAGCTGCACGGCAAGGTGCGCAACCCGCCCGAGGCCTTCGAGCTCGACAGCGTCGCTGAACGGCAGGTAGCGCTCGGTGCGCACCTCGACCGTGTGGGTGCCCGGCTCGAGCTCCAGCGGCCCGAGCGGCGGCGGCTGAGCCTCTGAACCGTTGACGACGATCTCGGCCTCGGCAACCTCGCCGAGCGTGACGAAGAGCTGCCCCGGTCGCCGCCGCAGCTCAATCTCGATGGTCTTGGCAGGCTCGTCGCCGACGGAGAAGACCTGGCTGACGTCGTAGTAGCCTTCCTTCTCGACCTCGACGGTGAATTCACCCTTGCGCATCAGGATGCGGTCGCCCAGCGGAATCTTGAACAGCGCGCCGCGAATCGCGACGCGGTCGGGCTCGGCCGGCGTTACGTCGATACGAATCGACTTCGAGGTAAACAGGAAGAAAGCGGCGATGGCGAGCACACCGAGGCCTCCCGCAATAGCCCAGCGAAGCCAGTGCCGCTCTGCCACCGCCTCGATGGCATGCGCTTCGGCGGCACGGCGGAAGGCGGCCGGCGCAATCGCCTCCTCCGCCGCCTGTGAGTCGTCGTCCGGCAACTCGGGCGGACGCGTCACATAGGCACTGTCTTCGAGTCGCACCGTGAAGGTCAGCTCGTCACCCGCGGCAACCTCGATTCGGCTGCCGAAGAAATCGATGCTGTCGCCGTTTTCGAGGCGCCGGCTCGTCGCCAGCGGTTCGCCGTTGATGCGGATATCGCTGTCCCGCCCTACCGGCTGGGCGAACGGCGCTCCATCGAGCAGGTCGAGCAATATGACCGGCCCGCCACCGGGTCCGGGCAGGCGCAGGTCGCTGTCGGCCGCGGTGCCGACGCGCAGCGGCAGCTCCGCGGCATCGACGCGCCGGCGTCCTTCGACGTCGACGATGAACAGGTGATCAAAGCTCAAATCGGTTCCTCGCAGCGCACGTCAACGGGCTGCATGTCCACTTCGGGCGCAACCCGGAACTCCTGGCGGACGTCGCGATAGCCAGCCCGGCTGCCGACCGCAACGTAGGTGCCCGGACGAAGCTCCAGCACCTGTCGCTCGAAGGTACCGAGGCGCCCGACCTTGTAGACAGACACCTCCGTCAGGTTGTCGGAGACGAACTGTACCTTGAGTGGCGTCGCGGCACGCTTCAGGAGTCTCGAAAGCTCGTCACGCTGACCGGCGAGCCGCGGTCCGACCGGGTCCATGCGCGTAATCGACACCACGAGGTTGGTCGCCCGCTGCATGGTCGAGGGCGAACTCAGGCCATCGGGCTCATCGATCAGCGTATCGAGTTCCTTGTGCAGGCTCACGCGACTCTGCGCGGCGCGCAAACCGGATTGCACGAACGCGAGGTTCGGATCCAGCTCGAGAATCTCTTCGTAGGCCGTGACCGCTGCTTCCCAACGCTCGGCGGCTTCGTGATCTGCCACCGTGGCTTCGAGTTCCGCAATGCGCCCGAGTCGAATGCCCTGATCGACCTGCAGCAGGCCGTCGGCAGGCTCGTTCGAGTTCGGTCGCATCGCTTTTGCCATGCGAAACGCTGCCCGTGCCGACTCGTAGTCTCCCTCCGCGAGCGCGGCGAGGCCCTCACTCATTCGATTGTCGAAATCCATCTGTTCGATCGTCGCAACAACCCGTTCCAGGCCAGCCCTGGCCGGCGCCCACTGGTCGTCCAGTTCGACAGCCCTCGCAAAGCTTTCCCTGGCGGCCTCGAGTTCAAGATTGTCTTCGTAGTTGAGGCCGGACTCGACCAGCGTCAGTACCTCGCCAAGATTCTTCGCCCGCTCGAAGCCCTCCTGCGCACGCCGGCTGCCCGGACTGATCGCGACGGCCAGGTCGTACTTCTCGAGGGCAAGGGCAACGTCCGCGTTGGCGAGTGCATCCTCCGCCGTGGCCAGCTCCCGATCGAAAACCGCATCGACCTCCTCGAGCAAGGGCTCGACAAGCTCGATCGCACGTTCGTAATCGGCCGTAGCGGCGGCATAGTCGCGTTCGAGGTAGGCCGCATCACCGGCTTCGTACGAGGCAACTGCCTGCGCGTAACGCGGCCCTGCCCAGCGCTGCACGGCACGCCCTTCGAGAGTCTCCATCCTGGCCAGCAGGCGGCCGAGCACCTCCTCGGTGGCCTGCCTGGCCTCGACGCGATCGTCGCGGGAAGGCAGCGTCGACTCGACCGGCTCGGCGGCGGCTTCTTCCTCGGGCTCCGCGGTCTCGTCCACGGCATCGTCGGGCGTCGTCTCGACGACGGACGGCGACTCCTCGACCTTACCGGGGAGATAGAACACGACAATGGCAAGCAGCAGCACGAGTATCCCGAGCGCGGCGTACACGGTCCGCGGCGAGAGACCGCCTTTGCCACTGCCTGCCGCAGGCCCCGCGGGGATTGCGGGTCCGGGGCGTCGCGCCGCGGCCTGCGCCTCGATAATCTCCTCGGCGCGGTCGACCGTGTCACCCAGCAGCTCGCGGGGCACGGCACCGGGCCGGATACCGGCATCGGCGAGGCCGTCGACGACCTCTTCGGCCGTGGGCCTTGCCGTAGCGTCCTTGTCGAGCATGCGCTCGATCAGCACGCTGACCTTTGCATCCAGCGCGTCGCCTGCCGCGGGCCGGGGCGGGCCCGGATCGGTCCCCTTGATATCCGCCTCGAGCGAGTCTGCCGAATAAGGCGAGCGGCCGCTGATCAGTTCCCAGGCGAGACCACCGAGTGCGAACACATCGTCGGCGGGCTCTGCGGGCTCGCCGGCAAGCGCGGCAGGCGACGCGGCCGCCAGCGAGCCGCCGGTCGCGGTTTCGCCGCGCTGGGCCGATACACCGAAGTCGATGAGGTAAGGCGCGCCGTTGCGGTCAATGAGCACGTTGCCTGCCTTGACGTCGCGATGCACGACGCCCTTGCCGTGTGCATAACGCAACGCGTCGGCGATCGCGGCGACGACCCGCAGAACGATAGCCGGGTCCTTGCCGGACACGATGTTCGCGTCGGGACCGTCGATGGGCTGCAGGCTGTAGAACGCGCCCGCGGCGTCATCGTGAAACTCGAAGACGCGCACAATGTGCGGGTGCATCAGGCGAATGCTGGTCTGCCATTCCTCGCGCAGAAGGCCCCGATTGGCATCCGAAGCGCGCAACAGTTTGAGCGCAACGTCGCTGCCCGTCAGGCGATCGGCGGCGAGCCATGTTTCGGCGAGTCCGCCGCGTCCAAGCAGGCGCTTCAGCGTGTACCGTTGGGCGAGTTGCGTGCCGGCCGACAGCTCACGCAACGCAGACGGGGCGTTCATGGTCCGGCAGCGGGATCAGGTTTCAGGTGCGCGCGCGGGAGTCCCGACTTCCACGTCACCCGAAAAGCCGGTTTCCGCCTCGTAGATTTCCCGCAACAGCCGACGCCAGCTTTCATACTGCGCTGCCGCCGTGCCGGTCAGTCGACGCGTTTCGCCTTCTACCGTCACCAGCATTGGCGCGGCTTCGGAGCCGAAGGACTCGGACAGCTCCTGGATCATCTCGCTGTACATCTTGGCCTCGTTGCGCCGCGCGAAGCCGGCGAAGATGGTCTCGATGCCCTGCGAAATACCAATGGCCTGCAGCGAGCGCTTGGTCCGGCGAACCGACGAGCTCGAGCTGTTGTTGGTGTCCATCGCGAGTGAACCGGCAAGGACCGCGGCGCCCATCAGCACTCGCATCGTGCCCGCCCGCTTGACCTGCCGATAGTTGATCATTTCCTCGCGGGAGGTCTTGCGCCAGTCGTGGTACGGGATTGCTATGCCGTAGTAGAAGTTCGCGTAATGCTCGTTGAGGGTGTCGATCACGAGGCGATCGCGCTCGCGAATCTGCCGCAGGCGGGCGACCGCAGGGTCACCGTCGGCAGGCAGGCGAACGAGCGAGCGCATGCCGTCCTCGTCAGTAGCGAGATACTCGCCGTAGGGCACCGGCGACATGTCGGCAAAGAAGCGCATCTCCGAGACCTGCCGGATCCGCGTGACCTGGTCGGCACCGAGCGTTTGCGCGTGTGCGTAGACGTCGTTGGCAATGTCGTTGAAGACTTTCTGATAAGGGTCGAGGCGACGGTCCCGGTTGACGGAATACGAGGACAGCCCGGTCTGGGCCTCATAGTCGCGCTCGAACCAGAAGTTACCGGTGGCATCCTCGACCCGAACCTCGAGCTTGACGTATTCGCCGTCCGAACGCTCAACGGCACCGCTGATAAGGACATCCGTGAAGGCACTCTCGGACGGTACGACGCGCACCGCACCCCAGTGGCCCGTGCCCTGCAGCGTGTATTTCAGGTGATAAGGCAGGTAACGCGATTCGGCATCGCGAATCTCAGGATAGACACCGCTCTTCTCGGGATCGTTGTCGTCATCGACGCCGTCGTCGAACTCGACAATACCGATATCGAGCAGCAACACCTCGTCGACGGGCCCATTGGCCACGACAAGCTCCGTCTCCTCGGCCGTGATGACCTCGTTGACCGAACAACCCTGTGCGGCCAGCATCACTACGGCCGCGAATCCTAACGTACGCACCATAATTCGGGGGTCTACTCCTTACAGGCCCTTGTACTTCCGATACTCTTCCCACAGCCGGTCGCGCAGCTCCGGGTCCTCTTCCGCAAGCGCTGCTTCCCTGAGCTGCCGCGCAATGATGTCATCGTCTGCCGCCATGGGCACATCCTCCGGCGTGCGCTCACGAATCTGTTCTTCCGACATGGTCTCCATCGGCGATTCGCGGTCGGCAACCGAATCGTTGATGACGGCGACCGTACCGCCGCCGGCCTGCTCACCCAGGCTGATGCCACCGCCGCCGGCACCACTGCCGCCGCCGCCGAAGCCTTCGGTGTTGCGTCCAACCGCAGCGACTTCCTGCTGCTCCTCGAGCAGGACGTCATCGAAGTCGCCGAGCGACTCATCGAGTACCTTGCCGAGACGTTCGGCACGCTCCGCGCCGCCTTCGCCCGGGAATTCACCGACACCGCCGGCCTGGCCTCCGCCGCCGGCCATCGATCCGGCGCCGCCCGCGGCACCGCCAGTGCCAGAGGCACCGCCGTTGCCCGCAGCACCGCCGCCGCCAGCGGAACTGCCGCTGGCCGACTCGGCCGATCCGGCTTCACCGCCGCCGTCAGACGACGCATCCGACTCGGCATCCGCCTCGCTCGCGCCGCCGCCGCCGAGGCACTCGCCATCCTGGCCCATACCGCCGACGCCGCCGGGCAATGCCCCCGAATCGCCGCAGTCGCCGCCTGTTTCGCCATCGCCGTCGGAGCCCTCGCCCGGCATGGCGCCGACTTCGCCGCCCATACCGTCGCCCGAGCCTGAACCGCCTGGCGGCGTTGGCTCGCCCGGCGCGGGAATACCACCGCCGCCCATGCCGCTTTCACCCGGCATGCCGGCGCCACTCGGCGCGGACGCGCCGCCCGGCGACGGCATGTTGCTACCGGAGCTGCCCGGGCTGCCACCGCTCGGGGTGGACGGACTGCCGCCGGAACTACCGCTGCCCTGCGACGGTGAGCTGCTGCCCGGGCTGCCGCTGCCCTGTGACTGTGACGGCGAGCTGCTGCCCGAACTACCCCCGCTCGGCGGTGGCGGCATGCCCCCACTCGGCGATGGCATACCACCGCCGGGAGGCGGCGGTGCGCTGGAACCACCCGAGGGTCCGTCGTTGCAGGCCGTCGTTACCAGTAGGGCGACGGCGCTGACCACGAGCGGCCGCAGCCAAACACGACGTGACGCGCTGGTGGGTGTTGGAAACTTCATGGTCTGGGCCTCCGGGCGAGTAGTGGCGACGATGGGCGGCGGATTGCGTCGCCCCATCAGTACTTCGAGTGACATAAGAAGCCCGGAGTTCCGCGGTTTTTCGACGCAGGGGTAGCCGCCACGACGCCGCTGCTGCGACCTTCGACCTTAATACGCGACCAGTACGGGTTCAACCGTGCGAGGCCGCGCGTTGCAGCTTGTGACAAAGCGTGGAGGAGCGCGGGCTCAAGGGCTCTCGCGGCGGCGTCCCGGGATTCTGTCAAGCCGACTTGGCATCGGTGCCGTTCCCTGCCCGCCGGCGCCGATACGGCTTCCGGAACAGGATGACCGACAAATCGTCGGGCTTCGACGGCTGGCTGCTGTCGATCGCTGCCATGCGATGCATTGCGAGCGACGTCAGGCGGTGCATGGCCTTATCGAGTGGCCCCGAGCGAATGCGGTCCACAACCTCCGCCGCATGCAGGTTGTCGGTCAGCCCGTCGCTCGCCAGGAGGACGGTATCGCGCGGGTTGAGACGGACAGCCGGTCCCACCTCGATGCGCATGTCGTCCGTGCCGACGAAATTCGATACGAGATGCCGCTCGGCGTGATGCAGCGCATCGCGCTCGTTGAGAAAACCGGCCTCGACGGCAAACCCGGTGGGCGAATGCGGCAAGGTCTGCAGGCGAACCCGGCCGCGCTGACCGACGATCAGGGCTTCCGAATCGCCGACCTGGTAGCTGCGTGCGAGGAGCCCTTCGATCGTCACCACGGTCAGCGTCGTCGCCGAACCCGACACGTCGCGACAGATTGCCGTGTTTGCCGCCTCGATGCCGTTGAGGATGGCAGTGCGCAGCAGCATGGTCTTGCTGAGCGAAACCTCTAGGGAGCGCGCAAGCTCGGTCACAGCGGCCTGTGACGCGCGCTTGCCGGCCGGCAGGCCGCCGGCGCCGTCTGCGATGACGAGCACGCAGGCGTCCGGTCCCCAGGGGATGGCAGCAACCGTGTCCTCGTTCTCGGTCGCCTTGTCGGGTGCGCGCGCGGTAAACGCCACGAGGCTGCCGCCGCCGACGCCCGTTGCCCGCTGGTCCGGCGTGTCCGATCCGTCGAGGCGCAGCATGTCGTCGGCCAGGGACATTACGCGTGCTCCACGGGCTCGCAGCACCAGGCGCAGTAATTCCAGTAGTCGCGCGCGATGCCCCAGCCGCATGCACTGCAGTGGTCGTTGCTCCCGGGCAGCGTCCATTTTTCGCGGACCTTGCTGCGACACCACGGGCAGTAGCGCATGAACGGCATGAGCGGCCCCTTGCAGCGCTTGTTACTGCAGCGCGAGGTATAGCGTTTGTCCGGGTAGCGCCGACTCGTTTCAGCCTCGAAGCCGGGACCGTAGCACCAGCTGCAGTAATCCCAGTCGTTCTTGACGCCACGGTCGCAGCGCGGGCAACTGGACGGCATCCGTGACTCGACGCCGCGCGCAGGATTGTCTGTGCCACACCATGGGCAGACCTGCATGCTCTCGGCAACAGGACCGTCGCAGTGTCGACACTGGTGACGGGCATCCAGCGCCTTGCCGAAGCGGCGGGAGAACTCGCGCCAGCGAACCTCGCGCCATTTGGTGTTATAGACGGTCGCGCTCTTCGACCCGGCCTTCTTCTGCGGCTTGACCTGGCGTCGCGCATGGCTGTGCAGGCGCTCAAAGGCGTCGCGCATGACGCCGCCGTCCCTGAAGCGCGCCTTCGGGTCAATCTGGATTGCCTGCCTGAGGAAGTTGACGAACTCCGGGCGCACGCGCTGCTCGAGACGGTCCTGTCCGGGCAGCGGCCACTCGAAGGGCCATTCCGGCAACCGGCCCGCAAGGAGCTGGTAGATGACGAGCCCCATCGAGAAGACGTCCGACTGGAACTTCGGCCGACCCATCGCCTGCTCGGGCGCAATGTAGTCGATAGTGCCCGAGCCCGACGCCTTGAGCGTACGCAGTCGGACCTTGGCAAAACCGTAATCGCCGAGCTTCAGACGGTTGCCCGGGAACACGATGAAGTTCTCTGGCTTGATGTCGCAGTGAATAATCTTGTGTTCGTGGATATGGCCCAGACCTGCGAGCGCCTGGCTGACGAAGTCCAGCGCATTGGCCGTTGAAATCCGCCGTTCCATACGTCCGGCCAGCGACTCGGTGCCAAGTTCCATGGCAATGACGAAGTGGTCGTCGATGTAGCTCGCGTTGAGCACACCCAGGAGGTTCGGGTGGCTCAACTTCGTCGCAACGCGAACTTCATGCAGGAATTCGTCTTCGCCGACGTAGTCGGCTTCGCGCGGAATCTTCAGCGCAACGTTCTGGCGCTGGATGCGATCAAAGGCGCGATACACATCAGCAAGCGGTCCCGACGAAATGCGTCCGAGGATTGTGTACTTGCCAATTTTCTGGCGGGCGCGCAGCAACGTCGTCAGTCGCCTGCCGATCGGGTCGCCGGACCCGGGCGCAGCGCCATGTCAGCGTGGCCCGCCGCGACCATTGCGCTCAGCCCGTCGCTGATCGTCACGCTAGTTCCTGTTTTACCAACCTGCTCTGCCCGCACTGTTCAATTGCCCATCGTCGCGTCGGCGGTATTGTGGACTTCATGCGCTGCAAGGTGAAGTGTGCGCGTGGACGCCAGCGGATCCTGTCAACGACAGGCTGTCGCTTGCAGACGCGTCACCGGCGTGTACCCTTGGCGCCTTCGCGCCGCCGCTAACGTGAGGCCATGGGCAAACCCGGAAACACAGGCTTTCGCCGCGTCATCAACGCTACCCGGTACTCTGGCCAGGGCTTTCGGCATGCCTGGCGACACGAGGCTGCGTTCCGGCAGGAACTCGGGGCGCTGGCGGTTATGACGCCGCTGGCGCTGTGGCTGGGTCGTTCGGTCGGTGAGCGGTTCCTGCTGATCGCCGTGTGCCTCGTGGTTCTGATCGTCGAGCTACTGAACTCGGCAATAGAAGCGGCGATCGACCGTTTCGGCGAAGAGCAGCACGAACTGTCGGGGCGCGCCAAGGACCTCGGTTCGGCCGCGGTGTTCCTGAGCCTGTTGCTGGTGCTGGGTACCTGGGTGGCGGTTGCCTGGCAGCGCTTCGCGGCGTAGCGCCGCCAAGCTGCGTCAGGTGAAGAGCGCGAGGCTCGCCGTCGCGAGAGCGGCGCCAATACTGCCGCCCACGAGGACGTCGCTCGGATAATGCAAACCGAGGATGACGCGGGATGCGGCAACGAGACCGGCGAATGGTACCAGCACGACGAGCATGGACGGCTCATAGCTGCCGTACAGGACGGCGAAACTCGCGGCGTGCAGCGTATGGCCTGACGGGAAACTGTAGCGGTCCAGCGGTGCCGTGCCGCACACGATGTCGCCGTGCGTAATGTACGGTCGCTCGCGGACCAGCCGATTCTTGAGAAGCTTGTAGGCGAGGATGCCCGCCGCGGCGGTGATCAGCGTCTGGATCACGAACAGCGGGGTGTTGGCGCCTTGCTGCGAGGCGCACACGAGGCCAAAGCCGACCCACGCCGGATAATCGCCGAGGCGGCTGATTGCACTGAAAAAGGTCCTTACGGCCTGCCTGTGGCTCAGTGCATTGATGCGACGGCAGGCGCTCAGTTCCAGATCGTCGAAGTAATCTATTACCAGCATTCCGCTATACCGGGTTGAAAACGCTGCGAATTGTCTGTCACGTCCCTTGCAGCCGGATTACCGGGATGTGACGCGGACATTACAGTCTAAACCACCTTTTCCGTTGGTTGACAGTTTTCTGGCGCCGCGGTTCTCAGCCGGTCTTCCCGCCGCGCGTTCTCGAGACAGCGTCGGACCAGCCTGCCAGCAGCTGATCCCGGCGGGCCGGGTCGAGCGACGGTTCGAACAGGCGCTCGCTCTGCCAGCGACGACGGATACCATCGACACCACCGACAATGCCTGCCTGCCACGCCGCCAGCGCCGCCGCGCCGAGCACGGTCGATTCGACATCCGCCGGCCGCTCAACGGGCACATTGACGATGTCTGCCAGGAACTGCAGGAACCAGTTATTCGCCGCCATGCCCCCGTCCACCCGAATGACCGCCGGCCGAATGCCGTCGTCCTGCATCGCCACGACGAGGTCGCGGGTCTGGAAGCCAATCGACTGCAGGGTAGCCGTCACAATGTCGTCGCGGCTGCTGCCGCGAGACAGGCCGAAGATCGCGCCGCGTGCGTGCGGGTCCCAGTACGGTGCACCAAGGCCCGCGAACGCCGGCACGACGTAGACGTCGTCGACGATACCCGTCTGCATCGCAACCGCCTCGGTGTCCGGCGCGGCCTCGATGAGGCCCAGTTCATCTCGCAGCCACTGGATAGCGGAACCCGCGACGAACACGCTGCCCTCCAGCCCGTAGCTGACCTCGCCGTCGATCCGGTAGGCAACCGTGGTCAGGAGCTGGTTCCGCGACGGCAGGGCCTCGTCGCCCGTGTTGGCAATCATGAACAACCCGGTGCCATAGGTACTCTTGGTCATGCCGCGATCGAAGCCGGCCTGGCCGATAAGGGCAGCCTGCTGATCGCCGGCAATACCGGCAATCGGCAGCCCGTCCGGCAGGAAGTCGACCGTGCACTCGCCGAAGTCCGCCGCGCAATCGAGCACCTCCGGAAGCAGCGACGCGGGAATACCGAGCAATTCGAGGAGATCATCGTCCCAGCGCTGCTCGTGAATGTTGTAAAGGAGCGTTCGCGATGCGTTGGTCGCGTCCGTGACGTGCGACCGGCCGCCGGTCAGGCGCCAGACCAGGAAGGCGTCGATTGTGCCGAACGCGAGCTCGCCAGCCTCGGTGCGGGCGCGCACGCCGTCGACCTCGTCGAGTATCCAGCGGAGCTTGGTGCCCGAGAAATACGGGTCGAGCTTGAGGCCGGTCTTCGACGTGACCATGTCCTCCTTGCCGTCCGCCCGCAGCTCCTCGCACAGGGCCGCCGTGCGCCGGTCCTGCCAGACGATGGCATTCATGACGGCTTCGCCGGTCCGTCGGTCCCAGACGACGGTCGTCTCCCGCTGGTTGGTGATGCCAATGGCCGCAATCCCGCTCGCGGCAACGCCGGCATCGGCGAGCGCCTGTTGCACGACGGCAGTGACTGACGACCATATGGCCTCGGGATCGTGCTCGACCCACCCGGACCGGGGGTAGACCTGGGGAAACTCCTGCTGCGCGCTGGCAACAACGTTCAGCTCGTCGTCGTAGATGACGGCACGACTGCTGCTCGTGCCCTGGTCTATTGCCAGCACAAAACGCTTGCTCATGATTGCACCTCGCTCGGGTAATCCGGGTAAAGCGTGAACAGCGGCCGCCTCACCGTCATCTGCCGTCCTGCCTCGGCGGGCCATTCGGCAGGTTGCTGGCCTTCGGCGATTGCACGTATGCGTTCCTCGATGTCGTTCGCCCAGGGAGCGACGCGGCGAACCTCGAGGTTCACCGAGAGGTTCATCCATTCACAGGTCGCGACAAGTGCCGCGTCGGTCTCGCGATACATGCGCTGGAACTGGTGCAGCCGTTTCGCATCGTAAGCGAGAATCTCGCTCGTAATGAGGAATCGCTGGTCTTCCTCCAGCTCGGCCTGGTAGGTCAGGTGACACTCGACCGCGAAGGTCGAGCCACCCGTCGCCGCCACGGACTCACGGGTAAGTCCGAATTTCGCCCAGAGCGCGTCGACGCCAAGGTCGAATGCGAGCGTGTAATAGGCAACGTTCATGTGGCGATTAATGTCGATCCACTCCGCCGCTACGGCGCCGCGATAGACCTCCATCCCCCGGTAGGACGTGCTCACGCCTCGCCGAGCTCCGGACGGTTTCGAAAGTGGTCGAGGGCTGCGGGATTGGCGAGCGCCTCGGTATTCCGTACCGGCTCATCGTGAATGACGTTGCGTACGGCGAGCTCGACAATCTTGCCGCTGCGCGTCCGCGGAATCTCCGCAACCTCGAGTACTTTCGCCGGAACATGCCGCGGCGTCGTGTTGCGGCGGATTACCTGGCGGATACGAGCCACCAGCGCGTCGTCGAGCGCCGTGCCATCGCGCAGCACCACGAACAGAATGACGCGCTCGTCATCCTCCCAGCGCTGGCCAACGGCAATGCTCTCGACCACTTCCTCGAGGCTCTCAACCTGGCGGTAGATTTCCGCCGTACCGATACGCACGCCGCCCGGGTTGAGGACCGCGTCCGAGCGTCCGTGGATCACGAGGCCGCCGGATGGCGTCAACTCGGCGAAGTCGCCGTGCGCCCACACGTTCTCGAAACGATCGAAGTACGCCGCGTGGTAGCGCAGGTTGCCCGGATCGTTCCAGAAGCCGAGCGGCGCGGACGGGAACGGCCGTGTGCAGACAAGTTCACCACGCTGGCCGCGCACGGCGCTGCCCTCATCATCGAAGACGTCGACCGCCATGCCGAGGCCGCGACACTGGATCTCGCCGCGACGAACGGGCAGGACAGGGTTGCCGAGTACGAAACAGCTCAGGATATCGGTGCCGCCGGCAATCGACGACAGCTGCACGTCCGACTTGATGTTGCGATACACGTAGTCGAAACCTTCGGGCGCCAGCGGCGAGCCGGTCGACAGGATCGTATCGAGGGCGTCGAGCTTGTACTCCGCGCCAGGTCGGCGTCCGGCCTTCTCGAGTGCCGAGAGGTACTTGGCACTGGTGCCGAAAACATTGATCGCCTCGCGCTCGGCCATGGCCCAGAGATGCCGGCCGTCGTCGAGGAAGGGCGAGCCGTCGTAGAGAATCAGCGTCGCGCCGCTCGCAAGACCGCTGACGAGCCAGTTCCACATCATCCAGCCGCAGGTCGTGAAGTAGAACAGGCGAACAGCCGGCGTGACGTTCGTGTGCAGTACGTGCTCTTTAAGGTGCTGGAGAAGCGTGCCGCCGTGGCCATGCACAATGCACTTGGGCACGCCGGTCGTTCCCGAGGAATAGAGGATGAATAGCGGGTGGTCGAAGGGCACGGGCAGGAACTCGGCATCACCGCCCCGGCGCTCGAAGGCGGACCACGCGATTTCGCCGTCTTCGAGGGCCGGCAGTTCCGTCGACATCGGGAACACCACGGTCCGCTCGATCGACGGAACGCGCGTCACGATGCCGCGCGCGGTTGCCAGCGCGTCATGCACCTTGCCGTTGTAGCGGTACGCGTTCGCCGTGAACAGTACGCGCGGTTCGATCTGACCGAAACGATCCACCACGCCGTCGACGCCGAAGTCCGGCGAGCACGACGTCCACGTTGCACCAAGCCCCGTTGTCGCGAGCATGGCAACCACGGCCTCGACGCAGTTGGGAACGAAACCTGCCACGCGATCGCCCGGGACGATGCCGACCTCCCGAAGACCCGCCTGCACCGCAGCAACGGCCGCACGCAGTTCGGCAAACGACACGGCACGTCGCTCGCCCTCTTCACCCACGAAGACCAGCGCCTCGCGATCGCCGTCGTGGCGCAAGAGATGCTCTGCATAGTTCAGCGTCGCGCCGTCGAACCAGCGGGCGCTCTCGATACTGTCGCCGTGATCGAGCACTGTGCGCGGCGGTGTGTGAAAACGGACGTCGGCGAATTCGGCGAATGCCTGCCAGAAAGCCGCGGGATCATCGACGGACCAGGCGTAGAGGGCGTCGTAGTCGGCAGCGCCCTGCGCGTCGATAAACGCCTGCATGGCGGACGCGCGGGCGCGTTCGACGGGCGGCTGCCAGAGTATCGGGTTGTCGTGCATGTCGGCTGCTTGTCGTTTCCGGCTCTCGAGACGACGCTCGCGGTTGTAACGCGCCAGGATTACCGGTATCAGTGAGGCATGGATACCGCCATGCCGGCCTCGATGCAAGCCGTGACCGTTCGTGAACCGGGCGGCCCGGACGTCCTTGAGACCGTCTCGGTGCCGGTCCCGACGCCCGGCAGCGACGACGTACTCATTGCCGTCGAGGCGGCGGGCGTCAATCGCCCTGATATCCTGCAGCGCGAAGGCCGCTACCCGCTGCCGCCGGACGCGAGTGAGCTACCGGGGCTCGAAGTCGCCGGCCGCGTCATCGCCGTGGGCGACGGTGTGAGTGAATGGCAAGTCGGCGACGCCGTCATGGCGCTGACGCACGGCGGCGGCTACGCGGAGTACTGCGTTGCCAACGCAGGACACGTCCTTCCCATACCAGCCGGGCTGTCGTCTACCGAGGCTGCCGGGCTTCCCGAAACCGGCTTTACGGTCACCTACAACGTGTTGATGCGCGCCGCACTGGCGCGCGGTGAAGTCCTGCTGGTCCACGGTGGATCCAGCGGTATTGGCAGCATGGCTATTCAGCTGGCCACGGCACTCGGCTCGCGGGCAGTCACGACCGCCGGGACCGAGGAGAAATGCCGCTTCGCCGAAGGGCTCGGGGCCGAACTCGCGGTCAACTACAAGAGCGACGACTGGGTCGAGGCCATCCGCAACCACCTTGACGGCGGGCGCGTCGACGTTGTGCTCGACATGGTAGGCGGTGACTACGTCAACAGGAACCTTGCCGTGCTCGGCGACAAAGGGCGCTACGCACTGATTGCCTTTCTTCGCGGTGCCAAGGCAACCGTCGACCTCAGGCCGCTTCTTGCGCGGCGCATTTCGCTCACCGGCTCGACGCTCCGGCCGCGCACGATCGAGGAAAAGACGGCGATTCGCGACGTCTTCCGCGAGCGCGCCATGGAACACATTGAATCCGGTCGGATCAAACCCAACATCCACGCGACGTTCGGGCTCGCCAACGCGTCCGAGGCACACCGGCTCATGGAATCCGGCGAACACATGGGCAAGATCGTATTGACCGTCGACCAATAACCCGGCCTTGCCGGCAGAGGGACTACTCGTGAGCTATATCGTTTTCGCCGCCATTGCCGTGGTCTTCGCCGTGGGCGCCCGGTGGTACTGGCAGCGCGGTGCACACCCGATGCCCGACTGCCTGAAACCCGGGCACCCGATGCCGCTGTTCCTTGCCGAGACCGAGGACGGCGAACGTATCGACTCGGGCGCGCTGGAAGGCAAGCCTGCGGTCGTGCTTTTCGTGCGCGGCAGCTGGTGTCCGTTCTGCAGTGCACAGGTCAAGAACCTGACCCGGTATTACAAGGAAATCGTCGACCTCGGCGCGCGCCTCGTCTTCGTGACGCCCAAGCCGCTGGACACGACCCGGCGCGTGGCCGACATGTTCGGCGTCGAATTCGAGTTCTGGCTGGACACCGACCTCGAGATCGCGCGCACCCTCGGGCTCCTGCACAAGGGCGGTGTACCCGGTGGCCATAAGGCAGGCTACGGCAGCGACACCATCTGGCCGACGGCGGTCGTAACCGACGCGACGGGCACGATTCGCTTTACCGCGCTGTCACGCCACATTATCGACCGGCCGAACCCGAAATCGCTGTTATCGGCACTGCGTTCGGCGATCGCTTGAACGTTGCTGCCCGGGCTAGCCGGTCTCCCCTGCCGCGGGATGGGGATACATGTCGGATTCATCCTCGCCGTCGCGCGGCGCAAGGCATCGATAGTCCTTTTCGACCAGGATGGCCAGTGCACCTCCATCCGCCAGCTTCTGCTCGCCCGACAGTGAGACCTGCTCACTGCTCGCCCAGGCCAGCACGGCCGTTTCGGGCAGTCGCAAGGTCAGGCGGCTGTCGCTGAAATGCGCCGCCGGAGTGATGCTCGCGGGGCTGCTCTCGACCTCGTAACGCAAACTTCGCCCGCCGGGGAAGCGCGTCCGGGCCCGCACAAGCCCGTCGGTCTTGAGCGTATCGACCTCGGTCTGTGTCAGCCGCAGGCGGACACTGTCGTCGCGAATCCGGAGCTTCATGGTGGCCGGGCAGTCTCGATCCCAATATGGTCCGATTTAAGCACAAGCGTGGCGAAGCTGTCGCGCAGTGACGCCAACGCGAGGCTGTCCGCGTGATCAGCGATCCGGGTTTCTACCTCGTCGCCATACCGGCCGTGCTGTTGTTCGGCATTGCCAAGGGAGGCTTCGGCGGCGCCTTTGGCGCCCTGTCCGTCCCACTCATGTCGCTCGCCGTGCCTCCCGTGCAGGCAGCCGCCATCCTGCTGCCGATCCTCTGTCTCATGGACGTCGTCACGCTGTGGGCGTATCGCGGTCGCTGGGACGCAAGCGAGGTGCGGCTGCTCCTGCCCGCCTCGCTGGCCGGCATTGCCGCAGGCACCATGTCCTTCGAATACCTGAGTGCGGACGCGATTCGCCTTATCGTGGGCGCTGTCGCCGTGGCGTTCACGCTTCATTACGCCCTCGGGCAGCTGACGCCTGCATCAGGGCCACGACGGCACTTCCCGCGGCTACTCGGCATCCCGGCGGGCGCAATGGCCGGCTTTACGAGCTTCGTTGCCCATGCGGGCGGGCCGCCGCTCAATATGTACCTCTTGCGGCGGCCGCTCGATCGCACGGCATTCGTCGCGACCGCTGCCGTGTTCTTTGCGCTCGTCAACCTGACGAAGCTTGTTCCCTACGCCTGGCTCGGGCAATTCTCGACCGTCAACCTCAGAACCTCCGCGGCGCTCGCCGTATTCGCACCGATTGGCGTCTACCTTGGCGTCTGGCTGCACCACCGCGTCAACGAAGACTGGTTCTTCCGCATCGTCTACGCGGCGTTGTTGCTGCTCGGTGTCCGGCTGCTGCTCGAGGGTGCCGGGATCCTGTAGATCGCGCGTCAGGACTCCGCGGCGTCCAGGGTCGCCCTGAGTCGCTCCACCTGCGGATTACCCGGGAAAGCAGCGCCGAGTTCGCCGGCGAGTTCCCGGGCGCGGTCGAGGTTACCCTGCTCGAGCAGCATCGTCGCCAGCGTCCAGCCGATATCGAAATCCGTCGGGTGGCGCCGATACGCCGCCGTGAGCACGTCGACGGCGACCTCTGCCTGGCCCACGGAATTGAGGCCGACGCCGTAGACGAACGCGTAGCGCGCGTTGTCGTCGTCGAGTGCGGTGGCGCGCGCCAGTGCGTCAAGACCCTCGTCGCGCCGGTCGCTCCTGACGAGCAGGAGACCAAGGGCGTGATGTAGCGAGGCATCGTCGTCGTCCAGCAGGAGTCCCTCGCGCAGCAGTTTCTCGCCGCGATCGTCAGCGCCGGTCGAGCGCAGGAAATCAGCATAGTTGACGCGCACCACCGACCAGCCCGGCTCGATGTACAGCGCGCGCGCGAACGCCGCCTCCGCAGCGTCGGCGTTGCCGAGCCGGACTTCGAAGTTGGCCAGCGACAGCAGTGCATTCGTCTGGCTCGCAGATTGCAGTCTTGATCGACGGAACTCGGCCGCTGCTGCGTCAAAGGCGCGGCGGGCCGCGCCGTCGAGGTAGTCGGCCGCCGAAGCGAAGGTCATCGCGGCCTCGATGCGGACGCTGAGCAGGCGGTCGCCGAGGAGCGGTGCGGCGAAACCGGCAATCTCTTCGGGTCCAAACGCACGCAGCGCGCGCAATGCGCCTATGCGCACATACGGGTCAGGATCCTCGAGAGCGGCGACAATCGCTGACGCATCGTCCCGGTTCAGGGGCGCCTTGAGCAGTTCCAGCGCGGAGGCCCGGGCAATGCCGGGAAACGCCGGCGTGGCAGCGACCGCACGCAGCTCTCTATTCGCGTGACCGCGCCGGCCTGCCGCGAGCGCGGGCGCGAACGTCGGTCGAGGCGGCGCGTCGCTGAATCCGGCAATGGCCGCGGCGGCCCATTCCGCGGCCTGATCGGCATGACAGGACGCACAGGCGTGAGGGCCACCCGCGTCGCCCAGGTCCGGGCGCGGTATGCGAAAACTGTGGTCCCGGCGGTCGTCGACGACCATGTAGGTCCGTGCCGTCATATGGCAGTCGACGCAGCCGGCCTGCTCGGGCCTATGCCCCTGGTGTGAGACGGCTGCGAACACGGCTGGCGCGTGGCACTGCGCACACACGTCGTTCGGCTCCGCTCCGGTCAGCAAGTCGCCCGAGTGCGCATCGTGGCAATTGCTACAGGTAACACCGGCCTGGTACATCCGGCTCTGGACAAACGAGCCATAGACATAGACCTCATCGAGGATCTGCCCGTCGGGAAAATACAGGCCGTCGTCGAGATGCGAGACGGCATGCGACCCGGCGAGCGGCTGGCCGTAACGATACGGCTCGTCCAGCGTCCCGCGTCGTGCGTGGCAACGGCCGCAGGACTCGGGTTGCTGCGGCGCGCTGAGTGCCGGCGTGCTGCGCGCCGCAATACCGGTTGCCGCATTCATGACCCAGTAGGCATCACCCTGGTCGTCGAGATCGACCTCGAGACCGAAGTCCGCGTCGAACGAAGTGGCCTCGGCCTGGGCTATGTGCACGCTGCCGGGTCCATGACAGGCTTCGCAGCCTACGCTGATTTCATCGTAGGTCGTCGCAAAGGTATCGGTCGCGCTGTCATACGCCTGCACAACGTTGGTCGAGTGGCATTCGGCGCACATGTAGTTCCAGTTCTGGCGTCTGCCAGTCCAGTGCAGCGAGTCGCCGGGTGCGACGTAATCGTCAGGGTAAAGATGCAGCCATTGCTGGCCCCCCTCTGACCCGGCGCGCGTATCCCATAGCCACGGCAGCGCCTGCAGCCGACCGCCGGGAAACTCAACGAGGTATTGCTGGATGGGCTCGACGCCGAAGGTGTAGGCAACCCGGAAGTCGGCCGGCTGGCCGTCGGCATCGAGGGTGCTTACAACGTAGTTATCGCCGCGCTTTGTGAAGCGCGCGGTCTCGTCGAAATACTCGACCGAGCGGCCGTCAAACGCGCCCAGTACCGTGTCGGGCCCGGCGTGCGCCATGGCTTGCGCATGATGGGAAGTCTGCCAGGCCGATGCCTGTTCGGCGTGGCAACTCGCGCACGCGGCCGTGCCGACGAATGCCGGGGCGCTTGTCGCAACGACGCGCTCCGGCACCGCTTCCGTTGGCGACGAATCGCAGGCCGCAAGGGAAAGGACTAGTGCGCACGCGCAGAGGGAGTCGTGCCAGCGCCTGCCTGACATCCGGTAACTTGCCTTGAAGCGGCCCGGGGCTAGACCCGGTCCGGCGTTATGATGGTGCGGCCGTTATTCGGCGGCCTGGACGTTTTCGGCCTGTGGGCCCTTCTGACCCTGGGTAACCTCCATGGTGACCTTCTGGCCTTCCTTCAACGTCCTGAAGCCTTCCATCATGATCGCGCTGTGATGAACAAATACGTCCTTGCCATCGTCACGCTCGATAAAACCAAACCCCTTGTCATCGTTGAACCACTTGACGGTTCCCGATACACGATCTTCTGACATAGTTACCTCAAACACCTCCGCAGGGCCGTCAGGCGCCATAGCCTGACGATCGCCGACGGCTAATCGTACTCACAGTCACGCCCTATCGCGCAAATCCCGCGAAACGCGACTATGAAGGAAGATTGTTACAGTTTGCATAAAGTCCCGATTTGCCGGGCTTTTTTGACCACATTGGCCCAATCAGGCGCAGCGGCGCGCTGTATATACATGGGCCAATTTGCGCAGATTTGCGGGCGGGCTGCGGTCAGTTGCGCCGTCGGACGTAGCTCTTGCCGAGCTTGTCGACGGCGTTGCAGCCGACCAGCGCCATCGTTCGTTCGAACTCCGACCGGAGCATTGTCATTGCCGCCTCGACCCCGTCCTGCCCGCCCGCCGCTAGGCCGTACAGGTAAGCCCGGCCCACGCTGACCGCGTTGGCACCGAGCGCGAGCGCCTTGACGATGTGGTTGCCGCGCCGGATGCCGCCGTCGCAAATGATCTCCAGCCGATCGCGCAGCGCGTCGGCAATATCGGCAATGCAGTCCACCGGGGCCGGCGCGGACTCGAGCTGGCGGCCACCATGATTCGAGATCATGACGGCCGTGGCGCCCGACTCGGCGGCGCGACGGCAGTCCTCGACGGTCTGTATGCCTTTCACGACCAGTGGCCCGTCCCAGCGAGACGCGAGCCACTCCACGTCGCGCCAGGTCAACGACCGCTCGAGCTCGGCATCGATGAAGTCTCGAATACTGCCGTCGATGCTCGCCTTGTAGGCACTGTTGCTCGTTATGTTGACCATCTCGAGGTCTTTGCGGATGAGCGCCCGATACAGCCAGTCGGGGTGGCGCAGGAAGCTTGCGACCTGGCGAATCCGGCTCCTCGGCTTGGGGCTCTGTGGGCCCTGCGCGAAGCCATGCACGAAATCGCGCTCGCGGTTGCCGGGTACCGGCGTGTCAACCGTCAGCGCCAGCGCAACATAACCCGCGGCCTTGCAGCGCTCGACAAAGTCCTCGGTCATGCCGCGGTCAGTGAACATGTAGACCTGGTAAAGCTTCGGACAGCTGCCAGCCGCGGCTGCGTCCTCGATCGTTGTCGTGCCCAGCGTCGACAGGCCGTAGAGCATGCCGAACTTGTCCGCGGCGCGAATGACCGCCGGTTCCCCGTCGGCGTGAAACAGCCTGGACGCGCCGGTCGGCGACAGCATGACCGGCCAGTCGATCGGCTGCCCGAACAGGGTCGAGCGGGTGTCGATGTGGCTTACGTCGGAGAGCTGGCTCGGGAGAAGCTCGTAGTCGTCAAAAGCGCTGGTGTTGCGCCTGAGCGTGATTTCGTCGTCGGCGCCGCCGTCGATATAGTGAAATACGGCGGCCGGCAGGCGCTGCCGGGCCCGGCTGCGAAGGTCTGCAATGTTGTAACACTTTGAAAGGCGCATCGAACGGTCTACCATTAGGACGCTGTCGAGGCGCCTTCAGCGCCGTCTTATCTTACAGATTTCCGATGAATTCAAGCTTCGATGATGTTGCCCGCAAGCGTCGCGTGGCAATCTGGCTGTTCTCCGTCTGCGCGCTCGTCTTCTGCATGGTCGTGCTCGGCGGTTTCACGCGCCTGACCGGTTCCGGCCTGTCGATGACCGACTGGCGCCCGGTAACGGGCGTATTTCCGCCCATGAGCGAAGCGGCGTGGCAGGCGGAATTCGACCGATACCAGGCCTCGCCGGAATTCGAGCACGTCAACTCGCACATGGACGTCGAGGCTTTCAAAGGCATCTTCTGGCTGGAATACCTGCATCGCCTGCTCGGCCGACTCATCGGGCTTGCCTTCCTGCTGCCGTTCCTGTGGTTCGCGCTGCGTCGTGACATTCAGCCGCGTGAATACCCGCGCTACCTGGCCATGTTCGCCCTCGGCGGGCTGCAGGGACTCCTGGGCTGGTACATGGTCAAGAGCGGACTCGTCGACGTGCCGCACGTCAGCCAGTATCGCCTCACGGCGCACCTCGCCATGGCGTTCCTGGTATTCGGCTTCATGTTCTGGACGGCGCTGTCGCTGTGGTTCTCGGCCGACGGTGCGGGCCGGCATCCCTGGTTTGGCCGCACCGTCGCACTGACCGGCCTGGTTGCCACAACCATCCTCTCGGGCGGCTTCGTGGCTGGACTCAAAGCCGGCAAGATCTACAACACGTTCCCGCTGATGGGCGACAAGCTCGTGCCCGACGGCCTGTTCGCGATGACACCCGCCATCAGGAACGTCTTCGAGAATACGACGACGGTCCAGTTCGACCACCGCCTGCTTGCGCTGACGACGCTCGCACTCATCGTGGTGTACTGGTGGCGATCGCGCGCACAGCTCCTGCCCCGGCGCGCATCACTTGCCGCGACAGCACTCATGCACACGGCCTTCCTCCAGGTCGCGCTCGGCATCACGACACTGCTCATGAGCGTTCCGGTCCTCCTCGGCGCACTTCACCAGGCGACTGCAATGCTCCTGCTGACGGCAGCACTGTTCCTGACACACAGCGTGTCCCGTCAGCCCGCGGAAGCGGTAACACCCGCCGACGGCGAACTCGCCCCGACTGCCGCTCCGCGACACGCCTGAGCCTGCGTACGCACTATTACCCATACCGTGATCCGGTGGTATCGCGGATCATCCCGGGATGGACGCAATAAGAACCCGGAGCGGCTTTGACGCCGATCTGATCCGGCGCTATGACGGCCGCGGGCCCCGATATACCTCCTACCCGACGGCGCTGCAGTTCACTCCCGACGTTACCCCGGCGGTGTATGCCGCCAATGCAGAGGCAAGCAATACCGAGGGCCTGCCGCTGTCACTGTACCTGCACGTGCCGTTCTGCCGGGCACTCTGCTACTACTGTGGTTGCAACAAAATCGTGACCCGCAACGCGGACCGGGTCGAACGCTACCTCAGGGCACTCGACACCGAGATTGCGCTGCAGGCGGAGCTGTTCGATCCCGCCAGGCCCGTGGAGCAGCTGCACTTCGGCGGCGGCACGCCGACCTACCTCGACGCCTGGCAGCTCAAACGTCTCATGCGGCATATCAGGACACACTTCGCGCTCGACAGCTCGGACGAGCGGCAGTTCTCGATCGAGGTCGATCCGCGCACGGTCGATCGCATTCGCATTGCCGAACTGGAGAGTCTGGGCTTCAACCGACTCAGCCTCGGCATCCAGGACTTCGACGAGGGGGTGCAGAAGGCGATCAACCGCATCCAGCCACTCGATGAGGTGCAGGCACTCGTTGCCGACGCTCGCGAGCACGGCTTCAGCTCCATCTCCTTCGATCTGATTTACGGCCTGCCCGGCCAGTCACTCGAGGGCTTCGACCGGACCCTAGACGCCACGCTCGACATGCGGCCCGAGCGACTGTCGATCTACAACTACGCGCACCTGCCCGAACGTTTCAAAGGCCAGCGCATGATCGACGAGGCAACGCTGCCGACCCCGGACGCGAAGCTCTCGATTCTGGGCCATGCCGTCGAACGGCTGACCGGCGCCGGCTACGTGTATATCGGCATGGATCACTTCGCGCTACCGAGCGACGAACTGGCCCAGGCGCGTGAGAACGGCAGCCTGCAGCGCAACTTCCAGGGCTACTCGACGCACTGGCACTGCGACCTGATCGGGCTGGGCGTCAGTTCGATCGGTAGTATTGGCAACGTGTACGCCCAGAACACCGTGACGACGCAGGACTACGAAGAAACGCTCGAGCGCGATGAGCTACCGATCCGGAAGGGCGTTGTCGTCGATCGCGACGACCAGATTCGCGCGGCGGTGATCCAGTCGCTGATGTGCTACGACCATCTCTCCTACGAGAAGATGAGCCACGCGTTCGCGATCGATTTCGAAGACTACTTCGCCGATGAACTCGACCGGCTGGCGCCGATGCAGGACGACGGCCTGCTCGAGCGACGCGCCGATGAAGTGCGCATCACCAATGCCGGCCGCTACCTGCTGCGCAACATTGCGATGGTCTTCGACCGCCACCTTGGCGGCCAATCGACGAAGCGCTTCTCGCGCGCAATCTAGGGGCGTTTTGCAACCGGCGTGAGCCAGCCGTGGGTATCCTCGGCTTCGCCGTAATGGATATCGTGCAGCGCCTTGCGAAGCTTTACGGTATTGGGCCCTGGCTCGCCATCGCGGACCGTGATCTCCTGCCCGTTATGAATCAGTGTACCGACGGGTGCGAGCGTCGCGGCCGTGCCGCTCAGCGTCGCCTCGTGGGTCTTGACCAGCTCGAGGAGTTCATCGACGCGGATGTTGCGCTCCTCGATCCGGTAGCCGAGATCCTTGCCGAGCGCGAGAATCGAGGCACGCGTCATGCCGTGCAGGAATGACGAGTCCAGCGGCTTGGTGATGATCACGTCGTCGCTGATCAGGAGGAAGTTCGCCGCGCCCGTCTCCTGCACATCACCGTCGGGACAGAACAGGACCTGGCTGACGCCATATTTTTCCTTCGCCTCGAGCGTCGGGCCAAGCGCGGCGGCGTAGTTGCCGCCGGTCTTGGTGCTGCCGAGCTGCTCCGTCGTCCGGGCGCGCTCCTCGATGAGGAGTTTCAATGCGCCGCCACCGCCCTTGAAGTAATCGCCAACCGGCGATGCCAACACGTACAAGAGCGCCGTGGTCGACGGCGACGCGGCTGCACCGATGTTCTCGAGCGTACCGATCAGCGTCGGCCGCAGGTAGAGCGAGCTGGGCGGCGCCGGAATGTCGGCAAGGTGCTCCCGAACCAGCTCGACCACCATCGTCGCGAGCTGGGCCGAATCGGGCTCCGGCAGATGCAGCGACCGGGCGCTGGCCTGCATGCGCCGGACGTGATCCTCGAGCCGGAAGATGCAGGCGGACCCGTCCGGTCGACCGTAGGCCTTGAAGCCCTCGAAGCAGGTGCTCGCATAATGAAAGACGTGTGCTGCCGGGTGCAGCGAGAGCGGCGCCAACGGCTCGATCCGGTGTGGCTCCCACTGGCCATCAGCGTAGCGAGCGGTTGCAAATTGTGAGCAGAATTCGGTTCCGAAAGTCGTCATATCAGCCTGCGGCGAGGGCGTACGAGGGGCCGTACTCTGGACTAGTTCCCGGCGTTTGGCCATACCCAAAAACCTGTAGGCTACGAGCCGCTACCGACGCTCGTGAACTGTCCTGTTTACGCCCGACGTTCTACACTGGGCACTGCAGTCTGGATCCACAGGAGTTGCCCATGAGCGCACGGCCCTCTTCGCTCGACGCCCACTGGATGCCGTTCACGGCGAACCGCGACTTCAAGGCCGAGCCGAGAATCATTACGGCTGCAGACGGGCACTACTACATGACGGCCGACGGCCGCAGGATTTACGACCTGTTCGCGGGCCTGTGGACGACCGGCCTTGGCCATTGCCACCCGAAGATTGTCGAAGCCGTGCAGCAGCAGGTCGCCACCCTCGACTACTCGATTGGCTTCCAGGTCAGCAACGATCGCTGCTACGAACTTGCCGAGCGCGTCGTTGAGATGGCGCCCGATGGCTTCACGCAGTGCTTCTTCACCAACTCGGGATCCGAATCGGTCGACACGGCACTGAAGATCGCGCTGGGCTACCACCGTGCGCGCGGCGAAGGCCACCGCACACGACTGATCGGCCGCGAGCGCGGCTACCACGGCGTCAACTTCGGCGGCATTTCCGTGGGCGGCATGGTGCCGAATCGCAAGGTATTCAGCCCCTGCCTCCTGCCCGGTGTCGACCACATGCGTGCAACCATGGACCTCGAGCACACGGCCATGAGTCGGGGCCAACCGGAATGGGGCGCCCACCTTGCCGACGACCTCGAGCGACTTTGCACGCTGCACGATGGCAGCAATATTGCCGCCGTCATTGTCGAGCCCGTTGCGGGATCAACGGGTGTATTGCCGCCGCCGGTCGGTTACCTCGAGCGCCTGCGCGACATCTGCGACCGGCACGGGATACTCCTGATCTTCGACGAGGTCATCACGGGCTTCGGCCGCCTCGGCGCGAGTTTCGCCGCAGACTACTTCGGCGTGATGCCCGACATCATGACGACAGCCAAGCAGATCACCAACGGCACGATTCCGATGGGCAGCGTCATTGTTCAGGAGCACATTCACGAGGCCTTCATGCAAGGCCCGCCGCACGTCATCGAGCTGTTCCATGGCTACACGTATTCCGGACACCCGGTTGCCGCCGCGGCAGGCATTGCCACGCTCGGCGTGTATCGCGACGAAGGCACCTTTGAACAGGCAGCAGCGCTCGCCGCACCGCTCGAGGAACTCGTGCATTCGTTTGCCGACCATGACAAGGTGATCGACGTGCGCAACATTGGCCTGATGGCGGCCATCGAGATGGCGCCGCGCGACGGCGCCCCCGGCGCGCGCGGCCTGGAAATGCACAAGCGCTGCTTCTGGGAGGAAGACCTCATGATTCGTAACGGCATGGATACGATCCAGATCTCTCCTTTCCTGAATTCGAGGGTTGCCGACCTCGAGGCGGCCTTCGACCGCATCCGTAGCGTGATGGATACGCTCGACTGAGCGCGTCGGCGATAGGACTGGCGCTTCACGGCATGATCAGCAACACTAGACCCGCTAGCGCTTCGTTTGCGGAGAACCACCATGCAACGCCTCCTTATGCTCATCAATGCCCTCCTCGCAACAGCTGCGCTCGCACAGACATCGGTGACTGCGATCGATTCGACGGAGGTTGCGCCCAACGTGCACGTGCTCGTGGGCGTTGACGGTTTCGCGGGCGGTAATATGACGCTACTGACCGGTGGCGAGCAGATCGTCCTCGTCGACGACGGCCTCGAAGTCGTCAAGCGCCTGATCGTCGACAAGGCCCGCGAGCTTGCCGGTGGCAATATCGATTTCATCATCAACACTCACGTTCATGGCGACCATGCCGGCAGCAACGCCGCCTTCGCGGAGAACGGATCGGTCATCATTACGCATGACAACATACGCCGGCGGCTCGTCGAGGATGCAAGTCCTGCCGGCGGTCCGGGCGGCCTGCCGGTCATCACCTTCAACGACACGATCACGTTCTACATTAACGACGACGAAGCCTACGTGTTTCACGTCGAGACGGCGCACACCGACGGCGACGCCGCCATCCTGTTGCGGAACGCCAACGTACTCATGACCGGCGACGTCCTGTTTCACCGACTGTTTCCGTTCATCGATCTCGACAGCGGCGGCGACGTTGATGGCAATATCGCTGCCATGCAGAAAATGCTCGGCATGATTGACGTGGAGACGATCGTCATTCCGGGTCACGGTGAGGTGACCGACAAGGCCGGCATGCAGGCGGACCTCAACATGCTCGTGGACGCGCGCGCCCGCATCAAAGCGCTGCTCGATGAGGGCATGAGCGGCGAGGAGATTCTCGCGGCTAACCCGCTGGCCGACTACGACGCCGATTTCAACTGGCGCTTCATCACGACAGCGCGCATGACAGAAACCCTGGTTCGTTATCTTTCGGGGAGTGAATAAACATGGATCACAACAAGACAGCTGACTTCGTTAACGCACTCTGGGATGCGGAAATCATCCCGGAACTCTGCGACTACATCGAAATCCCGAACAAGTCGCCGCACTTCGATCCCGACTGGGAATCGCACGGGCACATGGACAAAGCGGTACGCCAGCTCGAGGCCTGGTCGAAGAAGCAGCCGATCAAGGACATGACCGTCGAAGTCGTCAAGCTCGAGGGCCGCACGCCGGTCCTGTTTATCGATATCCCGGGGCAGTCCGACGACGTCGTGCTGCTCTACGGCCACTATGACAAGCAGCCGGAATTCAGCGGCTGGGACCCGGATCTCGCTCCGTGGAAGTCCGTCATCCGCGACGGCAAGCTCTATGGCCGCGGCGGCGCCGACGACGGCTACGCGACCTTCGGCTCGCTGACCGCAATACGCGCCCTGCAGGAGCAGGGTATCCCGCATGCGCACTGCGTCGTGCTGATCGAGGGCTGCGAGGAGTCCGGCAGCTTCGACCTGCCCTTCTATATCGAGCTACTCGAGGAGCGCATTGGTTCACCGAGTCTCGTCGTTTGTCTCGATGCCGAGGCCGGCAACTACGACCAGCTCTGGTGCACGACGTCCTTGCGCGGCAACCTGACCGGGACACTCCGGGTCGACGTATTGACCGAAGGCGTGCACTCCGGCAGCGCGGGCGGCATCGTGCCGTCGAGCTTCCGTATTGCCCGGCAACTCTTGTCACGTCTCGAAGACGAGACGACCGGACAAATCACTCTCGATGCGCTTGGCGCCGCGATCCCGGACGAGCGGATCGACCAGGCCGGCAAGGCTGCAGAGGCGCTCGGCGACCTGGTCTTCGAACGTTTCCCGTGGGCTGTGGATTCACCGCGCTTCGGCGAGTCGCCAACAGAACTCCTGCTCGACAACACCTGGCGGCCCACCCTTTCGGTCACGGGGGCGGACGGCTTGCCCGAACTCGTCAACGCCGGCAATGTCCAGCTACCGCAGACGACCCTCAAGCTGTCGTTCAGGCTACCGCCAACCTTGAACGCCGATGAGGCGGCCGTCGCCGTCAAGACCGCGCTTGAAGCCGATCCGCCGTCGAACGCCCGCGTCGAGTTCACGCCGGACTCAGCGATGGCCGGCTGGAACGCACCAGCCGTCGCAGGCTGGCTCGAAGCATCCATGCAGCGCGCATCGGAGACCTTCTTCGGCAAGCCCTCGATGTACATGGGCACCGGCGGCACGATCCCGTTCATGGGCATGCTCGGCGAGCGCTTCCCGGACGCCCAGTTCCTGATCACTGGCCTGCTCGGACCGAACTCCAACGCCCACGGTCCCAACGAGTTCCTGCACATCGCCACGGGCAAACGCCTGACGAGCTCCGTCGCCCAGGTACTCATGGATCATTACGTGGAGTTTGCCGGCCGCCGCGAGGCAGCCTGAGCGTCGCTAGCCCGTAAACAGAATCATGATGCCGGCCGCCACGGCCGAGCCGATAACGCCCGCGACATTCGGGCCCATCGCATGCATCAGGAGGATGTTCTGCGGATTGGCTTCCTGCCCGACCTTGTTGGCGACCCGCGCCGCCATCGGCACTGCGGAGACGCCCGCAGCGCCGATCAGGGGGTTGATGTCGTCCTTGGTCACGGCATTCATGAGCTTGCCCATCAGCACGCCGCTCGCCGTGCCAATGGCAAAGGCAACCATGCCGAGCAGCAGGATGCCTAGCGTGCTCATGACGAGGAACTGGTCGGCGGCAAGCTTGGAGCCGACCGCGAGGCCGAGAAAGATCGTGACGATATTGATCAGCGCGTTCTGGGTCGTGTTCGACAAGCGCTCGACCACGCCGCACTCGCGCATCAGGTTGCCGAAGCACAGCATACCGAGCAGCGGCGCTGCCGACGGCAGCAGCAAACCGACGAGGAGCACGAGCAGGATCGGAAACAGCACGCGCTCCGTTTTCGACACGTCGCGAAGCTGCACCATGCGTATCTTGCGCTCAGACTCGCTGGTCAGCGCCCGCATGATCGGCGGCTGTATCAGCGGCACGAGCGCCATGTAGGAATAGGCGGCAACGGCGATCGCGCCCAGCAGATTCGGGGCGAGCTGCCCGGCAACGTAGATTGCCGTAGGCCCGTCGGCCCCGCCAATAATGCCGATCGCAGCGGCCTCGCGCAGCGAGAAATCGAACAGGCCCAGTTCGGTCAAACCCAGTGCACCGAGCAGCGTGGCAAAGATCCCGAACTGGGCCGCGGCACCCAGGAACAGGGTCCTCGGGTTTGCCAACAAGGGCCCGAAGTCGGTCATCGCGCCGACGCCCATGAAGATGATTAGCGGGAAGGCGCCCGTCTCGATGCCCACGACGTAGGCCAGGTGCAAGAGGCCGTTGCCGGTCGCAATGTCGGCGCCCGGGATGTTCGACAACAGGCCACCGAACCCGATCGTTACGAGCAATAGCGGCTCGAACTTCCTGACGATGCCGAAGTACAGGAGCAGTCCGCAGACGGCCAGCATGACGGCCTGCCGCCAGGTCATCTGGTACAGGCCGCTGTCCAGCCAGATTTGCTCCAGCATGGTCATCGAGTCTGAGCAGCGATGGCCACGGTCAGGCGACGGTCACGAGATCGTCGCCCACGGCAACGACATCGCCTTCCTTGACGAAGACCTCGCCGACCGTGCCCGAGCTTGGGGCGGCCACGATGGTCTCCATCTTCATGGCTTCGACGACGAGCAGCGCATCGCCTTCACTGACCGCACTGCCTGGTGTCACATTGACCTTGAAGATGTTACCGGCAAGTACCGCCTTGACCGTCTCACCGGTAGCCGCAGCCGCCGCAGGGGCTGTCGCTTCACGTTCAATCACGCGACCGCCTTCGCCCCCTGCAGACACCTCGACCGTGTACTCGCGGCCGTCGATGCGGACTGCGTAGGTTGCCGGCTCGCCAGGCGCTGCGGGTGCGGCAGGGGCTGTCTCCGCGGGTGCAGGATCCGGCTCGGCGCCCGGCACCGGCTCAAAGGCGTCGGGGTTATCGCGGTTCTCGAGGAACTTGAGGCCGATCTGCGGGAACAGCGCATAGGTAAGGACGTCGTCGATGACGTCGTCCGCAAGCCGGATGCCACGCTCCTTTGCCAGCGCCGTGAGTTCCGCGGTCTGCTCCTCGACCTCGGGATCGAGCAGGTCGGCCGGCCGCACCGTGACCGGTTCGGCGCCTTCGAGCACTCTCGCCTGCAGCGCCGTGTCGACCGCTACCGGTGTGGCACCGTACTCACCCTTGAGGATGCCGGAGGTCTCCTTAGAGATGACCTTGTAGCGCTCGCCCGAGAGAACGTTGATAACCGCCTGCGTGCCGACGATCTGCGATGTAGGTGTCACGAGCGGCAGCATGCCGAGATCCTCGCGAACGCGGGGGATCTCCTCGAGCACGTCATCGAGCTTGTCGCCGGCGTTTTGCTCGCGCAGCTGGTTCTCGAGATTGGTGAGCATGCCGCCGGGTACCTGTGCTACCAGAATGCGGGAGTCGACGCCCTTCAGGGCGCCCTCGAACTTCGCGTACTTCTTGCGCACTTCGCGGAAGTACCCGGCAATTTCGTCGAGCAGCTCGAGGTCGAGGTTGGTCTCGCGGTCCGTACCTTCGAGCATCGCGACGACCGTTTCGGTCGGGGTATGGCCGTAGGTCATGCTCATCGACGACACGGCCGTGTCGATGTTGTCGATGCCGGCCTCGGCGGCCTTGAGGTTGGTGGCGTGCGCAAGGCCCGTGGTGGCATGGCACTGCATGTGAATCGGTATGTCGACGGCTTCCTTGAGGCGACTGACGAGTTCGAAGCAGTCGTAGGGCTTCAGGAGGCCGGCCATGTCCTTGATCGCGATCGAATGCGCGCCCATGTCCTCGATGCGCCGGCCGATGTCCACCCAGAGATCCATGGTATGCACCGGGCTGACGGTGTACGACATCGTGCCCTGGGCGTGCTTGCCCACCTTGACCGTGGCCTTGATCGCCACTTCGAGGTTACGGAGATCGTTGAGTGCATCGAAGATGCGAAAGACGTCTACGCCGTTGGTTGCCGCGCGTTCCACGAACTTCTCGACCAGGTCGTCGGCGTAGTGGCGATAGCCAAGGATGTTCTGGCCGCGGAACAGCATCTGCTGCGGGGTGTTGGGCATTGCAGCCTTGAGACGCCGGATGCGTTCCCACGGGTCTTCGCCGAGATACCGGATGCAGGCATCAAAAGTGGCGCCACCCCAGGACTCCATCGACCAGAAGCCAACCTTGTCGAGCTTGCCTGCGATCGGCAGCATGTCGTCGATACGCATACGCGTTGCGAGGAGGCTCTGGTGGGCATCGCGCAGCACGAGTTCGGTAATACCGAGGGGTTTCTTTTCGCTCATCGGCGAGACTCTCTTGGGTAACGGTGGTCCGGATCAGGGCCTGGTGATTCGGCGGTGGTGATCAACAGCCGCGGCGACCGCCGCTGCCTCGAGTGCCTCGTCGACGGCACGCTCTGCAGTGGGTCGCGGCGAGAAACGCTGCACGAGACGCGACATCAGGGACATGGCAAGAACCAGCGTCGTCAGGAAACCGAATACCGTGCCCATGCCGGCGAGCATTAGTGTCAGTCCCTGGTTGAGAAGATCTCCTGTCACAGTCGCGGACACCCGGACGGCTAGAAAGCCGGGATTATACGCAAGCACTTCGCGGATGCACGATGCGCTGCCGCGCGAGCGTCGGCGATAGTGTGTTAGCGTAGCCGCTTCTTCCGGAGCCTCATTCCCCATCGATGTCGAGCCTGCGCTGCCTATTCGCCGCGGCCCTGGTCGTGGCACTGTTTGTGCCATTCCCGGCAGACGCGAAGGATGCCGATGACCCGGACTTCGTGGGCAGTTCGAAGCCAACGGTAGCGGCGGAGACGATCCCGGAAGGCGCCACGATCGGCCGCGTTGTCTTCGAGCGCCAGAACGTCTTCGACCTGTCCAACCCGAAAGAGAGCAACTGGCTCTACGCCCTGGCCAATCGCTGGCACGTGGTCACTCGTGAATCGCTGATCAGGAAGCAGATACTGATCGAGGAAGGCGATCGCTATGAATCCCGACTCGTCGAGGAGTCGGGACGGATTCTGCGCCGTAACTCCTTCCTGTTCGATGCCAACGTCCGCCCTGTAGCCGTCAACGGCAATACCGTCGATGTCGAGGTGGCCACACGCGACGTCTGGTCGCTCGTGCCCGACATCTCGTTCTCGCGCGCAGGCGGGGAAAACCGCATCAAGCTCGGCGTCGAGGACACCAACCTGCTCGGCCGCGGCCAGCTCATCCGCCTGGCCCGCACCGAAGACGTCGACCGGGAATCGAACAGCTTCGAGTTCGCCGACGAGAACATCACGCGGCGGCGCTGGTCCCTCTACGTTCGAGCGGCCGACAACTCGGACGGCTATTCCAACCAGCTCAGCATCAGCCGCCCCTTCGTTGCGCTCGATACCCCGTGGAGCGCCGGCGTTACGCTATTCGATGATCGCCGCAACACCCAGCTCTACCGACTCGGCGAGACGGCGGCCGAGTTCCGCGCCGATCGCCAGTACGCGAGCGCCTTCGGCGGCTGGTCGACCGGACTCAAGGGGCGCTGGGTCCGGCGCTTCACCGGCGGTGTCGTCTACGACGACAACCGATTCTCGGCAGCACCGAACTCGACGCTGCCACCCGCCATCCCCGACGACCGCAAGCTGGTTTACCCCTTCATCGGTTTTGAAGTCTTCGAGGACCGCTTCGAAATCGACAGCAACCGGAACCAGATCGGACGCAACGAGGACTTCTATATCGGCACGCGCCTGACGGCATCGCTCGGCTGGGCCAACGAATCCTTCGGCGCGGACCGCGACGCGCTCATCTATTCAGCGGTGTTCAGCCAGGGATTCGGCAGCCTCAAGACGAGCGCACTGCTCATCGATCTTGCCGCCAGCGGCCGGCACGAAAACGATCGGGCGGCAAACGCCGTCGCTTCCGTGCGTGCCCGCTACTACTGGCACTGGGCACGGCAGCGAACTTTTTTCGTGACTCTGTCTGGTACGGCCGGCGACAATCTCGACCTTGACAACCCCGTACAGCTCGGTGGCGATACGGGCCTGCGCGGCTATCCGCTGCGCTACCAGTCCGGGGACTCCAAGTTACTGTTCACGATGGAGCAGCGCTTTTTCACCAACTGGTATCCGTGGCGACTGTTCCGGGTCGGTGGCGCGGTGTTCGCCGACATCGGCCGCAGCTGGGGTGAGAACCCGATCGGCGAGCCCAACCTCGGCTGGCTGCGCGACGTAGGCTTCGGGCTCAGGCTGGCGCCAACCCGTGCCGCTACGACCAAGACCGTGCATATCGACATTGCGTTCCCGCTGGACGGCGATTCCAGCATCGACTCTGTTCAATTCCTGCTCGAGGCCAAGCAGAGCTTCTGACAGGCCACGCTTTCCGAGATACTCTGCCTCGGCAGGGCGCAGAAGACAGGGTTATCGACCCGGAACTATCCCCCGCACACATGCTCGAACCCGCTTTACCGGAGGCTTTGATCCAATGACCAGACGACTCTTCGCCGCTACGCTACTCTGCATCACCGCGTCATCCGCCCTTGCGCAACACAGCGCCCACGACGGTCCGTTGATGAACTACCACCGCATCAGCGAGCGCCTCGCGACCGGCGGACATCTTGTCGACGGTGGCACAGAGATCCTCGAGTCGGAAGGGGTAGAGTTCGTCATTGATCTTCGCGACAAGCCGCCTGAAGACGCGGCGAGCCGCCTCGGCGCGCGCGCGATCGAGTGGGTCAATGTGCCGGTCGTGTGGAAGTCGCCCAAGCTCAGCGACTACGAGCAATTTCGCGAGATCATGTCAGCAAACGAAGGCCGCAGCGTGCTCGTGCAGTGCCAGGCAAACTACCGGGCATCGGCCTTTACCTACCTCTATCGCGTTCTCGAAATGGGCGTACCGGAAACAGAAGCCCGCGCCGCGATGAACGTCGTCTGGGAGCCCGAGGGTACATGGGCGACCTTTATCGACAAGGTCAAGAAACGCTACGCCGACGACACCCCATCCTCCTGACCGGTCCGGGCAATTCGCCGTCGAAACGTGAGGCAGGTCACATTCGCGGTGTCCTGGGCCTGCATCTACAGCGACTCTGTGAACTTCGTCATGGTGGCCGTCGCGCCCGAGGCCCATCCTCCGGGGCATGTGGCTTCCCAAACCCATTTACGAGGCGCTGCCGGCGATCTACATAATCGTTGGCGCCCTGTTCCTCGCCGGATCGTTCTACCTCGGCCTGACGCACGTGGCGGCACCGCCGTACGCCGGCATGGGCGTCATCTGCCTGTTGTCTGGCGTCTTCGTACGCGCACGCCGACAGGAAGCCCGCCGAAATAAAACGGCTGCAAACAGCGCAGCGAACGAAGAAGACGGCGAGTAGCGCCGGCCGTCGCTAGTCCTGCGAAGGCCTCTCATCCCGACCTGATGGCCGGTTCGCGTGCGCGACCGGGTAGGAATCGGCGACGTACGCCGGGCCCTTCATTACCCAGACCACGACGCAGCCAATCGCGACCGTGAATACAGCGGTCAAGAGCGTAGCGCCGATCGACCATGCAAAAATATCGACGGATTTGATGACCTTGGCCGGGTCATCGAAGACGTGCCGTTCTACCCAGGCGCGCGCAGCGAGGGCGAGCAGGACCGGCAGGATGATGGACGCCAGTGCCGCAGGCGGCATGGCTTTCAGGAGGCGCGTCTCGAGTCCCGGGGGCGCGACACGGTCGTGGATTTTTCGCAGGTATTTCATGGCGTCGTCCTGACTGCTTCATCGCTAGTATCGCGCGAAAACAGTCCGAATGCCCTGTTCCTTTGTATCAATCTGTCGCGCGCAGCGCCGCTCGACGGACGATAGCCCGGGTCGTGCCGCTGAACAGGATCGCGTGCAGCGGAATCAGCGAGTACCAGTACACGAGGCCAAAGGTGCCAGCGGGATGCCAGTATGCCGTCATGCTGACACTGCGATGATCACCGTGGTCGCGGATCGCGAACTCAAGCACACCGGCGCCCGGTGCCTTCATTTCCATCAGCAGCGTCAGGCTCTCGTTCGGCTGCAGCGCAATGACACGCCAGGAATCGACGACGTCCCCGATGCGCAGCTCCTCCGGATGCCGCCGACGGCGACGCATGCTCGGGCCACCAAGCAGCCAGTCTCCGGCCCGCCGCAACCACCACAGGAACCGGCCGGAAAAAAAGTCGCCACGTTCACCGAAGCGGCAAATCTCGGCGAACAGCGCCTCGGCCGGGAGCTCGGTGTCGCGCGTATGGCCCTGCTGTTTCGCATAGAACGCGTAGCGAGGGTTGAAGTCCCTGCAGGCGATCGATCCCTCGACCCAGCGCGCCGGCACGGCATGCTGCCGATCGGCATTGAGCGCGGCCTCGGCGGCTGCGTCAAAGCCGAGCATCGGCTGAGGAATGAGTTTTTCGAGGCGACCGTCTGCGGCGACAACATCCTGCGACAGACCGTCGATCAGCGCCCGGGCAACGTTCGTGGGCACGGTCGTCACGAGGCGCAGCCAATACGACGACAGGCGAGGGGTCAGCACAGGCACCGGGAGAATCAGCGGCCGCTTGCCAACAAGAGCACCATAGCGGCGCATGATCTCGAGGTAGGTCAGTTCTTCCGGCCCGCCGACGTCGTACACCTCACCTGCCGTCGCATCCAGCTGAGCTACGTCAGCGAGATACCGGAGCAGGTTGTCGAGCGCGATGGGCGTCGACCGCGAGAAGACCCAGCGCGGCGTCACCATGACGGGCAGGTAGTTGACGAGGTCGCGAATGACCTCCCAGGCGGCGGACCCCGGCCCGATAATCATGCCGGCGCGTATCTCGGTGACCGGTACGCTGCCCTCTCGCAGAATCTCGCCGGTTTCCTGCCGGGACTTCAGGTGCACGGATTTCGGTTTGCCGGGCAAGAGGCCGCCAAGATAGACAATGCGGCGGACGCCGGCCCGCGCGGCCGCGTCGGCGAAGTTTCGCGCCGCCTCGGCGTCAAGTTCCGGAAAGTGCTTGCCGGCCGCCATCGAATGCACGAGGTAGTACGCGACATCCACACCGGCGAGCGCCGCGTCCAGCGACGCGGGATCAAGAGCATCACCGCGCTCGATATCGGCGCCCGTCCACCCTCGTGCCTCGAGCACCGCCGGGTTGCGCGACGTCGCGCGGACGCGGCGACCGTGGCGCAACAGGTAGGGAACAAGGTTGCTGCCAACATAGCCGCTGGCACCGAATACGAGCTCGACGGGCGAACTCGCGGCGAGTTCCGGCGGTGATGTCTCGGGAATGGCGGTTTGCATGCGTGGCGTCGGCCGCTGCTGGCTGGCTGCTTGCTTGTGCTCAATATATCAGACGATTGAGCATACCCGTGCCGGTACGCCCAGCCGTCGTCGGCCACCCTGACGGCGAGTGGCTGACGCGATCGGAATACCATGGTTGGCGCAATCGCCCTATCATGCGGGCAACCCCGGCGGCATGGCGTCGCCCATCGAGGAGAGCACAGTGCGAACGCTCGCAATGACCCTGACCTTTCTGATCCTGGCTGCCTGTGCACCCCGCGAAGAGCCGCCTGCCGCCGTAGACACCGAGTACCAGCGGCTAGCCGCGCGCGCCAGCGCGGTTACGATCATTCGCGATGACTACGGTGTGCCGCATGTCTATGCCGATACCGATGCTAACGCGGTCTTTGGCATGCTGTATGCGCAGGCTGAGGACGATTTCCCGCGCATCGAGCGCAACTACGTCTGGGCGATTGGACGCCTCGCCGAGGTCGAAGGCGAAGCCGCGTTGATGAGCGATCTGCGCGCGCGGCTCTATATGTCGGAAGCCGCGGCACGCGACGCGTATGCCAACGCACCCGACTGGCTCCGTGAGCTCTGTGACGCGTTCGCAGACGGTCTCAACTGGTACCTGCTTGCCAACCCCGACGTTCGCCCGCTCCTCCTGACGCGCTTTGAGCCGTGGATGCCCATGTACTTTTTTGAAGGTTCCATTGGGGGTGACATCGAGCAGATTCCGCTCGAAGGCATCGAGTCTTTCTACGCTGGCAGTACGGGCAACGAGCCGACGGTCGGCGACGCCCCGGACAACGACGAGCCCGCGGGATCGAACGGATTTGCGATCAGCGGAGAACTGACGGCAAGCGGCAACACGCTGCTCCTGATCAACCCGCACACGTCGTTCTATTTCCGCCCGGAGATTCACGTCGTCTCTGACGAGGGTCTAAACGCCTACGGGGCGGTAACCTGGGGCCAGTTCTTCGTCTACCAGGGCTTCAACGAGCACACGGGGTGGATGCACACCTCGACGTACGTCGACTTCATCGATGAGTTCCTCCTTGACGTCGTCGAGGACGACGGTGGCCTGAAGTATCGCTACGGTGACGAGCTCCGTGAGTTTCAGACCGGTGAAGTCACGCTGCGCTATCGCGACGGCAATGGCCTCTCCGAACGACGCTTCCCGACCTATCACTCGCACCACGGTCCCGTGACGCATACGGTCGGGGATCGATGGGCCGTTACGAAAATCAACTGGGATCCGGTCAACGCGCTGGCGCAATCGTTCACACGAACGAAGCAGGCCGACTACGCCGGGTTTCGCGACATGATGAACCGGCGCACCAATTCGTCGAACAACACGGTGTTTGCCGACTCGTCGGGCAACATCGCGTACTTTCACGGCAACTTCGTGCCGCGCCGCGATCCGGGATTCGATTATTCGAAGCCTGTCGACGGCTCGAACCCTGCGACTGACTGGCAGGGCGTGCACACGGTCGACGAAACCGTCAACCTTTTAAATCCCGCAAACGGCTGGCTGCAGAACTGCAACTCGACGCCGTTCACGGCTGCGGCCGAGCACAGCCCGAAGCGTGGGGACTTCCCTGTTTACATGGCCCCGGACGCCGAGAACTACCGCGGCATTCACGCCGTGTCGCTCTTGCGCGATATTGACGACCTGACGCTCGACGGGCTGATCGAGCTGGCTTACGACCCCTACCTGCCGGCGTTTGCACGCCTTGGTCCGGCGTTGGTTGAGTCCTTCGCGGACACCGACGACGCGGAGCTCGCCGCAGCGCTCGAGCTCATCGACGGCTGGGACTACCGCGTCCGGGCAGACTCGGTCGCAATGACGCTAATGCACTTCTACGCCGAAAACCTCGGCGCAGCGATTACCCTGCCTGATGCGCTCAGCGACGCGTCACGCATGGCGAAGCTCGAGTACCAGGGCCTCGAGGCACCGGTCGCCGAGCGCCGAAAGGTCTTCACGGATACGCTGGCCATGCTCGACAGCGACTACGGCAGCTGGCGCATGCCGTGGGGTGAGGTCAATCGATTCCAGCGCCTCTCGGGCGCAATCGATGCGGGCTTCGATGACGGAGCAGCATCACTGCCCGTCGGTTTGGCGTCAGGCCGCTGGGGCGCACTCGCGGCCTACGGCTCACGCCGCTTCGACGGCACGAAGAAACTCTACGGCTACCGTGGCAACAGCTTCGTGGCTGCCGTCGAGTTCGGTGACAGGGTTCGTGCGAAGTCACTGCTCGCCGGCGGCCAAAGCGGTAACCCGGACTCGCCGCATTTCCGCGACCAGGCGGAGCGATACGTCAACGCCGATTTCAAGGACGTCGCCTTTTACCGAGACGATGTCGACGCGCGCGCCATGCTGACCTACCAACCGGGAATCGATGCCGCCACACAGAAGGCCAATGGAGCGATGCCATGAACACGTTTAGCAGATCCCTCACGGCTTTGGTCCTCCTGACCATCGTCAGCGCTGCCTATGCACAGGAACGCGTTGCGCTCGTCGGCGGTCGCCTCATTGACGGTTTCGGTCACGCGCCGATCGCGAACAGCGTCGTCCTGATCTATGGCGACACGATCCTCTCAGTAGGAACGATCGAGACGCTGCCGGTGCCCGACGACTATCGCATCATCTCCACCGAAGGCATGGACGTGCTGCCGGGACTCTGGGAAAGCCATGCGCACCTCATGCTCGTCGGCCACGCTGACTATCCGCACTGGCAGGCGACCTACCAGGACCGGCTGGCGGACGAGATCATGCCGGCCGCCGCGGTGCAGCTCCTGCTTGCCGGTGTTACCTCGGCACGGGATCTCGGCGCACCGCTCGAGCCGTCGATCAGCGTCAAGTCGCGGATCGAAGCCGGGGAGATTCCGGGGCCACGGCTGTTCATGTCGGGGCCGTTCCTGCAGTCCGCGGTCGAGGAATGGCAGACGAACTATCGCTGGGCCGTCACCTCGGAACGCGACGCGAAGGATAAGGTTGCCCTGCTTCACGAGTCCGGCATGGAGATCGTCAAGCTGATCGACCAGGACAAGATGCCGCTCGCGATTGCACAGGCGATCGTCGACGAAGCGCACGCCCGCGGGATGAAGGTCGTCGCACACTCGCACCGACCGGACGAAATCCGCGTCGGGCTCGAGATCGGCGTCGACAGCTTTGAGCACACGGGTCTCACGACGGCGCCTGAATACCCGCCCGACGTCATCCGGATGCTGAGAGAACGGACCGCCACGGGCCGCGTCGCGGGTGGCCCCCTGTTCTGGACGCCCACCGTGGAAGGCCTGTGGAACTTCGATCGCACCGTCGCCAACCCCGAGAAGCTCGACGACGATTGCTGGAAGCGTGGGCTGAAGGCCGACACGATCGCCGACATACGCCAGTCAATCGCCAATCCGGGACAGCTCGGCTACACGCAGCTTACGCCGCTCAGGAAACCGACGCTCAAGCGCAAGATATCGCAGCTTCAGAAAGCCGGAGTCGTATTCCTGGTCGGTACCGACAGCGGCATACCGATGAAATTTCACTGCCAGTCGACCTGGAACGAACTGGATGTGCTCGTTCGGGTCATGGGCCTGCCGACCATGGACGTGATTCGCGCGGCTGTTTACTGGCCGGCCGTCATGATGGGTGTCGAAGACGAACTCGGTACCGTATCGGCCGGCAAGAAAGCCGACATCATTGCCGTTCGCGGCGACGTACTCGAGTACATCAACCTGCTGCAGGACGTCGACTTCGTCATGAAGGGCGGCGTCGTTTACAAAGAGAACGGCGCGGCGCTCGAGCAAAACCTCAGCAGCGGCAGCTAGCCGGGGCTATCCGTCGGCCCGATCCAGTTGAAGACCGATAGCGGTGGCGCACCCGAAAACAGCCGCTTGATGACAATGCACGCCATCGCTTCGAGGTTGCGCGACTGGCTCAGTGGCCCGATATTCATCGGCACACAGCCCGTATCGGCGATCAGCGCGGCGCCAACCGTACCGGCCGCGGCGTCATCGCTGCAATAGGGCACGACCAGTGGCCGGCCGTCGAACTCGGGCGGCTGCATTTCCCAGACCGCAACCTGGCACAGGTTGAACGCCTTGACGACGCGGGCTCCGGCGGCGCGCGCCTGGATGCGCTCGGCGAGCGAGTCGTTTTCGTTGCCGACGGTCATGAAGGTCTCGATATCGACCGGGTTGCAGCAGTCGACCAGCGTCTTGCCGTCGAAAGCGCCGTCACCGGCCGCATCGATCGCGTCCATGACGCCGTCATTCATAATGGCGATCAGCAGGACGTCGCCGAACGCCGCTGCATCGCTGAAGGAGCCGCTCGTCGCGCCTTCGCCGAGCTCGGCGGCCATCGCCGCCGCCTTGCCGGGATCACGGCCACTCACGAGAACCTCGTGACCGGACGCGAGCCACTTGCCGGCAAGCGCGCGGGTCATGTTGCCTGAACCCAGGATACCGATCTTCATAAACGCCTCCTCAGGGTGAAACGACGACGCCCTTCCAGAAGGCGACGCGTCCGCGGATTTCGTCTGCAGCCGGCTTCGGCTCCGCGTAGTACCACGCCGCATTCTCGTTGGTCTCGCCATCGACGGTGATGGAGTAATAGTTGGCCGTGCCCTTCCACGGACAGACCGACGTATGCGCCGACTCGACCAGCACGCCCGGATCAACAGCGTCCTTCGGGAAGTAGTGATTATTCTCGACGACAACGGTGTCATCGGACTCGGCGATGACCTTGCCGTTCCAGCTTGCTTTCATGATCGCTCCTTCGGTATCAGCGCCTGAACTCAACCCGCCTGGGCGAGCGGCAGAACGCTCGTGTGCTTGGTCTCGGAGAGCACGATGCTCGAGTTGACCTCCTGGATTCCCGGCAATTGTGACAGCTTCTCGAAGAAGAAGCGTTCGTACGCCTTGATGTCCTCGGTAACGATGCGTAACAGGTAGTCGAAGTTACCGAGCAGGACGTAGCAATCGAGCACTTCCGGAAACTGTTCCACGGCGTCGGCAAACGCCGTCAGGTTGCTCCTGCCGTGCGACGTCAGCTTGACGTGTGCAAACACCATGGTTGCCAGGCCGACGCGCTCGCGGTCGAGGCGAACCGTCTGTTCCTTGATGACGCCCTGCTCGCGTAACGACTGTATCCGCCGCCAGCAGGCCGACTGCGATAGCCCGATACGTTCGCCAATCGTGGTTGCGTTGACGCCGGGCTCGGTCTGCAAAATCTCGAGAATTCGACGATCAATGTGGTCCAGCTGGATTGGCTGCATAAGTTACCCTAAAATATGTGTGAACTTCGGTCAATTATGCAGCTTGACCGCGGAAACTCAAAGAATTAGCAACCAACACCCGCCTCACACCGACTATATTGGTCGCCGTCGTAGCGGGGAGCACAGACGGCAATCCGTAGGTACCCATGAGCGTTTTTGACCATCCCGAATTTCATGACCACGAAGGCGTTCACTTCCTGAGTGATAGCGCCTCCGGACTGCACGCTATCATTGCCGTTCACTCGACCGCGCTTGGACCCGCCGCCGGCGGCTGTCGCTTCTGGCACTACGAACACAACGCCGATGCCGTAACCGACGTGCTGCGCCTGTCCCGTGGGATGACGTACAAGAACGCTGTCGCCGGGCTGCCCTTTGGCGGTGGCAAGGCAGTGATCCTCAAGGACCCGGCGGTGGGCAAACCGCCAGAGCTGTTGCGCGCCTTCGGACGTGCCGTCGACTCGCTCGGTGGTGCCTACGTCACCGCGGAGGACGTCGGTATGGCCGTCGAGGACATGCGCGAAGTCCAGAAGGAGACACGTTTCGTGTCCGGGCTTCCCCAGTCGGGTGATGCGGCAGGTGGCGACCCGTCGCCGTGGACAGCGCTCGGCGTATTCCTCGGCATAGAGGCCGCCGTCCGGGCGCGACTCGGCCGCGACTCGCTGGACGGCATCAGGGTTGCGGTCCAGGGTGTCGGTCACGTCGGCCATCACCTCTGCCGTCTGCTCGCCGAGGCCGGCGCCGAGCTGGTCATTGCCGACGTCAGTCGCGACAACTTGAGGGCCGCCGCCGCTGCCTTCCCGGTAACCGAGGTACCGCCGACCGAGATCCTGTTCCAGGACGTCGACGTGCTCGCGCCCTGCGCGCTCGGTAATGTGCTCAATGCACAGACGATTCCTGCCTTACGGGCAACGATCGTGGCCGGTGCCGCGAACAACCAGCTTAGCGTCGAAGAGGATGGTGACCGGCTCAGGGAGCGCGACATCCTCTACGCACCGGATTACGTAATCAACGCGGGCGGCATCATTTCCGTTTCCCGCGAGTTTTTCGAGACCGGCTCCGCCGACGAGGTACGCAACGACGTGCACCGCATCCCGGAGCGTCTCGAGGGGATATTCAACGAGTCGGCATCGACCGGCAAGGCAACCAACCGGATTGCCGACGAGCTGGCCGAGCGCATAGTCGCGGCTGGCGCCCCGGATACGCGTCAGACCGCGTAGTACCCCGGACGCAAGAGGCGTCCGCAAGACAACCGTGCCGGCATCGAGGGGCTCCGGCATACGATGACAGGGACCAACACAATGGCAAAAGAATCCCGCCTGCATATCCCGCGCCCGACGGCGCGGCCTGGCGAAAAACCGGACTTCAGTTATCTCGATCTGAGTGCAGCTGGCAGCGTCGACCGGCCGCCGACCGATGCCCGCGTGCGGGATATCGAATACCTGAGCGCCGGGCTCGTGCGGGTACTCGACGACGACCACAGCGCAAAGGGGGCCTGGGACCCCAAGCTCGAGCCTGCCGACCTGCAGGTGGCGCTGCGCTGGATGCTCAAGAATCGTGTTTTCGACGAACGCATGTGGCAGATCCAGCGCCAGGGCCGCATCTCCTTCTACATGGAAGCGCTCGGCGAGGAGGCGGTGTCGATCGGCGCGGCCATGGCGCTGCGCCACGGCGACATGTGCTTCCCGTCCTATCGCAACCAGGGGCTGTTCATGTATCGCGGCGTCAAGCTCGTCGACATGATGTGCCAGTGCTTGTCGAATACTCAGGACATGTGCAAGGGACGCCAGCTGCCCATCATGTACCACTCGAAGAACGGCAACGTGTTTTCGGTCTCGGGCAATCTCGGCACGCAGTATCCACACGCGGTCGGCTGGGCCATGGCGGCTGCCATCAAGGGCGAAGATCACGTAGCCGCCTCGTGGGTTGGCGACGGCAGCACGGCAGAAGCCGATTTCCATCACGCGCTGACGTTTGCCGCGGTCTACCAGGCGCCGGTGATTCTCAACGTCGTCAATAACCAGTGGGCAATATCGACGTTTCAGGGAACGGCAGGCGGCGAACGCCGTCCGTTCGCCGCGCGCGGTCTTGGCCTCGGCGTGCCGGGCCTCAGAGTTGACGGCAACGACCTGCTCGCCGTCTACGCCGCTACGCTGTGGGCAGCCGATCGCGCACGCCGCGGCGGCGGGCCGACGCTGATCGAACTCGTAACCTATCGCGGCGGCGCACACTCGACGAGCGACGATCCGACGAAGTACCGGCCAAAGAACGAATGGGATGAGTTTCCGCTCGGCGATCCTATCAACCGTCTCAAGGCACACCTTATTGCCGAGGGCCACTGGTCCGAGGACAAGCACGAGGCGCTGACCGAGCAACTCCGCGCCGAGGTACTCGCCGACTGGAAGGAAGCACAGAAGCACGGAACGATGAACGAAGGCCCGTTCCTCGATCCCGAAACCATGTTCGACGACGTCTACGCCGAGCCGCCGCGGCGCCTAGAATCGCAGCGCCGCCGTATGCTCGAAGTGAAGAACTTCGACCTCACGGGAGGACGCAAGTAATGGCACAGATGAACATGATCGAGGCCATTCGCTCGGCGCACGACATCATGATGGAACGCGACCCGAGCGTCGTGGTTCTCGGTGAAGACGTCGGCTTCTTCGGTGGCGTCTTCCGCTGCACCGATGGCCTGCAGCGCAAATACGGCGAACACCGCGTCATCGACGCGCCCATCGCCGAGGGCGGCATCATCGGCGCCGCAATTGGCATGGGCGTCAATGGCCTGCGCCCGGTTGCCGAAATCCAGTTTGCCGACTATATCTACCCGGGCTTCGACCAGATCGTGTCGGAGCTTGCGCGCCTGCGCTACCGCTCGGCCGGTGAGTTCTTCTCGCCTGTAACGATCCGCACGCCCTGCGGCGGCGGCATCCGCGGCGGCCAGACTCACTCGCAGTCACCCGAGGGCATCTTTACGCACGTCAGCGGCATCAAGGTTGTCATGCCGTCGAACCCCTACGACGCGAAGGGACTCCTGATCAGCGCCATCGAATCGGATGACCCGGTCGTGTTTTTCGAGCCCAAGCGCATCTACAACGGTCCCTTCGACGGCGACCCGGAGAAGCCGGCCGTCGGCTGGAGTTCGCACCCGAAAGGCGAAGTACCCGAGGGCTATTACACGGTGCCGATCGGCGAAGCGGAGGTAACGCGCGCCGGCAACGACATTACGATTGTTACTTACGGCACGCTCGTGCACGTCGCAGAAGCAACGGCGGAGTTGCTCGGTGTCGACGCGGAGATTATCGACGTGCGCTCGATGTCGCCGCTCGATACGGAGACGCTTGCCGAATCTGTACGCAAGACCGGCCGCTGCCTGATCGCGCATGAGGCAACTCGCTTCAGCGGTTTTGGTGCGGAACTGGTGGCCACCCTGCAGAAGGACTGCTTCTATCATCTGGAAGCGCCGATCGGTCGGGTTGCCGGCTGGGACACCCCCTACCCGCATGCCTTCGAATGGGACTACTTCCCTGGCCAGAAACGGATGGCCGCCGGCATCGTCAAAGTCATGGAGGCAGAATGAGCGAATACGTATTCAAGCTGCCGGACCTCGGCGAAGGGACCGTCGAATCCGAGATTGGCGAATGGTTCATCAAGGTCGGCGATCTCGTGGAAGAGGAGCAGGTCGTCGGTACGATGATGACCGACAAAGCTGCCGTCGAACTGTCGTCACCCGTCACGGGCAAGGTCATCAAGCTCGCCGGCGAGCCCGGTGACATCGTCGCAGTTGGCGCCCCGCTCGTGACCTTCGAAGCCGCGGGCGAGACCGCGTCGGACGATACCGCTCCGCCCGAGGCCGCCCCTCAGGCCGAGGCGCCGCCGGCCGCGGCGCCCGCGCCGGTGCCCGCCGCAGCGGAAACCGGCAGGCAGCGTGTGATCACGTCGCCCGCGATCCGTCGCCGTGCGAAAGAAGCCGGCATCGATCTCGCCTCAGTACCCGGCACCGGCCCGAACGGTCGTATCACGCGGGCGGACTTCGATGCCTTCGCAAATGGCTCGAGGCCGACGGCGGCCAGGCCGAAGCAGGCGCCGTCGGACCGCGTCCGCGAGATCAAGGTTATCGGTCTCAGGCGCATCATCGCGGAGCGCATGGCCGCCGCGAAGCGTGAAATCCCGCATTTCGCCTACGTCGAAGAGCTCGACATTACGGAGCTCGAGTCGCTGCGCAGGCATCTCAAGGAACGCCATCCGGAGGAGAAGCTCACACCGCTGCCGTTCCTCGGCATTGCGCTCATTCGCGCGCTGCGCGAGTTCCCGCAATGCAACGCAACCTATGACAAGGATCGCAACCTGATCCTCGAGCACGAGGCTGTGCATCTTGGCGTCGCAACGCAAACGCCCGACGGACTGAAGGTCCCAGTCGTTCGACACGCCGAGACACTGTCGCTCAAGGAGCTCTCCGCGGAAATCCGCCGCGTTGCCGACGCGGCGCGCAACAACACGGCGAAGAAGAGCGAGCTGTCAGGCTCGACGATTACGATCACAAGCCTCGGCAAGCTCGGTGGCATCGTCTCGACCCCGGTCATCAACATGCCCGAGGTAGGGATCATCGGCGTCAACCGCGCCGTCGAGCGCCCGGTCGTGCTGAATGGCCAGGTAACGGTCAGGACGATGATGAACCTGTCGTCGTCGTTCGATCACCGCTTCGTCGACGGCTATGATGCAGCAGCCATGATCCAGCGTATCAAGGAAATGCTGGAACACCCGGCAACGCTGTTTATTGATTGAAGGATGCCCGCCGTCTCAAACGGTCAAGCGAGCTTGCCTCGATCGTCCCGTCGTCTGCAGGGCGCAACGGTAAGTGAGACAAGACAGGCTACCGGTATTCCGCTCTTGCGAGTTGCCTGACCGTCACCGGTCAGAAAAAAGTATGCGAGAGCGGTCAGGACTCTGTTCTCTGAAGTCGGGCTGACAGTCGCCGCATGCGTCTCTGCCGATAGCGATTAAAGACCTGCGCGTATGCCCAGATCAGTACGGTCAGCATACCCGCATGAATATCGATTTCGTCCGTATACAGGCAGCTACAGTCTGACCTTGCCTCAATCCACTTGCGGTGATTCCACCGTCGAATGAATCCTCCTTCCTCGCGGGAAGCAATCTCCATGTTCTCATGGTCGACCCGAACCAGCCGCAGCGTGTGCTTCCACGCTGGAACGACGTTGAATAGCAGCAGTCTCGTTTCGATTACCTGGCCTTCGTGGAAAGTGGCAGGCCATGCCTCTGCCCCTCTGAACCCCAGCATGCCGCGAGTCACATAGAGAAACGCGTCGCGCTCAAGCAGCATTGGCCAGACTGTCGCTGCCGCGTTCGGCAGCGTTGTCTTCACTATCGCCTTCACGATCGAGCCTGCGGCGTACTTATCCAGACGGCCATGAGAGGTTGGTAGCCTTCGATCTGTCCACCGAACGGCGCGGGGCGCTTATTCGTCGAGGTGCTTGTGTAACCAGCCATTCACCTGCTCATGCCAGTGCATCGAGTTATGCGGCTTCAGCACCCAGTGATTCTCGTCCGGGTAGTACAGGAAACGGCTCTCGATTCCCTGCCGCTGCAAGGCGGTAAAGGCGCCGATGCCCTGCGTAACCGGCACGCGGTAGTCCAGCTCGCCGTGGATCACGAGCATGGGTGTCTGCCACTGGTCGACGTGCAGCGCCGGGTTGTGCTTTTCGTAGCTCTCAGGGTTCGCGTAGTAGGGCCCGCCGTTCTCCCATTCAGGAAACCACAGCTCCTCGGTCGTGAAGTACATCGACCGATTGTCGAACACGCCGTCGTGGTTCACGAGGCAGCGGAAACGATCAGGCCACTGACTCGCAATCCAGTTGATCATGTAGCCGCCATAAGAAGCGCCCAGTGCACAGACCCGCTCGCCATCGAGGAAGTCGAACTGTTCCAGCGCAGCGTCGAGTCCGAGCTTGAGGTCCTCGAGCGGCTTGCCGCCCCAGTCGCCCGAGATGCTGTCGGTAAATACCTGTCCGTACCCTGTTGAGCCGTGAAAATCGATCATGACGGCCGCGAAACCCTGGCCCGCGTAGGTTTGCGGGTTCCATCGGTAGTGGAAGTTGTTCGAGAAACTGCCCTGCGGACCGCCGTGAATCAGGAACGCTACCGGGTAGGACCTGCCACGCTTGAAGCCGGCCGGCTTGACCACGAATCCGTAAACGGTATCGCCACCCGCACCCTCGAAAGAGAACTGCTCGTAGTCGCCCATCTCGACGCCGGCCAGCGTGCTCGCGGCCACGTCCGTCAGCCTCTGGCTGTCGCCTGTGTCGGTATCGAACACGTAGAGCTCGGTCGGCGACGTCAGGCTGTTCATCGCATAGACGATGCGATCGCCAGCGGCGTCGAAGGACCCTACCGACCCGCCGTCGACGAGCTTGACAGGCTCTGACCCGTCGATGCCGACCTGCCATAGCGTCCTGTGACCGATGTCCTGCGCCGGCATCAGTATCGACCGGCCGTCGGGCGCAAACGCAATACTTGAAGGCGACCGGTCCCAGTTCCCCGTGAGGATCTCTTTCCTGCCGGAGCGGAGGTTATGCAGGACCACCTGGTACTGGTCGGCCTCGAAACCCGGCCGCGACATCGCTTTGTACGCAAGGTGTTTGCCGTCAGGACTGATGATCGGTGACGTGTCCCAGGCCTCGTTGTCCTCCGTCAGGTTTTCGGGCTTGCCCGGCTTCTCGAGCGATGCAGAGTAGATATTGAAATTCGTCGAGGTCGGTTCGTCCGCGGTGCGCAACCGGGCCGTGAAAAACAGCGTCTTGCCATCGGGCGATATCGCGTATTCCTCGTTGCCACCCCACACCCGCGAAGGCACATCGGCATCGAGCAGCGTAACGCGAACGGGCTCTCCCGCCGCAATGCCATCGTCGCCGAGCGCAATCGAGAAGAGCTGCGAGCGTCGCTCGTCGAGCCAATAGTCCCAGTGACGCATGAAGAGCTGATCGTAGTGCCGGGCCGTAACTTTGCTGGCTTCGTCAGCCGCTGTGCGTTCCACTGTACAGGCGAGATCGTCGCACTCGGGGTACACGGAGAGGGAAACCACGAGCCTGTCTGCCGTGGGCGAAATACGGAACGTCGATACACTCAGCGGCAGGTCCGTAACCGGTTCGGCCTCGCCGCCGTCGATGGGCAGGCGCCATACCTGCGTCGCCTCACCGCGCCGCGACAGGAACAGGACATGCCGCCCGTCGGGCGTCCACGCCGGCGACGTGTCGTTCGCCGCATGCGTCGTCAGGCGCCGCGCGGGACCCCCGGCAACCGGGCTCATCCACAGATCGTAGCGGCCCCGGTCAGCATCGAGGTCGGTGTGTCGCACGGCGTAGACCACGCTGCTGCCGTCCGGCGAGACGGCCGGTGCACCGATTCTGTCGATGGTTACAAGGTGTTCGGCGGTAAATGGCTCGGCAACGCAAACTGGCGCGGCGAGGACGAGCAGGACGGTGAAACAGGCAATACGGCACATGATTGGCCCCCGATATTGTGCGTATCCGCACAGTGAAAAAAGGCGCCAGCGATGACAAGCTCCACAACAAGGTTCACACGAACGCCGGCTAGTTGGTCGTCACTCGCACACGGGTAGCCGGGTTCAGGTCCTCCCGGGGATCTGTCATGAGGCCCGCGGGGAAGGCGACTTCCGTTGGCGCTCCAGCGCTATCCAGGCACAGGAGGTGATTGTTGTCGCCGTCGCCGCGGTCGGCGATCGCAAAGGGTGTGAGCTCAACGAGTTCACCATCGCTTTGCGTCGTGAGGACCCGGTACGCCGCCCGCTCCTCATCGTCAACCTCAGCACCACCCGGCTTCGTGACGCCGCCGGCCCAGGTCACCCGAACCACCTGCCGGCTGCCAACCGGGCATCGATCACCGCCGCCGAAGGGCAACGGAGTCGCTGGCTTGCCGAGCTCCCAGTGCGCCTCGGGAACGATCTCTGACCACACCATCGTGGGTCCCTCTTCGAGCCGCGTGACCGATGACTGCGCGCCCCGTAAATTAAGCAGCCCATCCTTTGATAGCAGGTTGCCGACGATTTCGACGCTCACAGGCTGGTCGTCCTCGCTGCCGTACTGGCCGACCACGAGTATCGTGCGCCATTCCCCGGGGTCGTTGGCAGGCGCGGGCGTTACGCAGTTTATGGCGCCGACAGCACCGGATTCCGACACGACCCGGAAGTCGCCGGCTTGCACGGTTCGGATATCGACTTCGTGGGAGAAAATGACGGGCATGCCGTCTTTGCCGCCTGCGCCCTTGCAGATGCCCCGGTTGCTGACCGGTGGCAAGCCGTCGTCGAGCCCGAAAAAGGCAGACAGGAGCGTTGCCTCCCTGCCGGTCGGGTCCCGACTGGCGGTGACGTCGGTGACCGTGGTGTCTTGCTGCGATGCATCCGACAGCGCGCGCATTTCTTTCGCTTGTTGCGCAAAGCGAATCTTCTCGCAGCCGCTCAGTACCAGGCTCGCAACAAGCACCGTTAGCACAGACGCACGGATTAATCGCAAGCCGTTTCTCCCTCTATTGAGCGTGTAGCCGGCACACGGCAGGCCCTGGCGCGGTCAGGGCTTTCTTCAGATCGATGACCATGACAGGGCAAGCCGCCGCAGTGTGTCGGTCCGGGAAGATCGCCTTCTACCGCGCTCTACTTGAGCAGCGAGCCAGGCTTACTCACCGACCGCCTGGAATTGGTACATCGCGGCTACGATCGGCGACATCGCCTCGCCGTAGCGCCCGAACCACTCCTGGTAGACACGGCGTATCTGTGCACTGCGAAATACTTCGGCGAGCGCCCGGTCAGCCACGAGCCTGAACTCGGTATCGCCACGGGCAACCATGAGGGCATAAGGCTCGAACGACAGCGCACGCTTGGTCAGGAGATAGTCGCCGGCCATGTCGGGGAAGCGAAAGATCTGTCCCAGCAGCATCGCGCGGTCCGAAGCGTAGCCCTGCACCTTCCCGGCGTTCAGTAGCTCCATGCCTTCGTCGTGGGTATCGACGAAGCGAACCTTGAGCTTGGTCTTGTTGACGGAGGCGAAGCGCCGCAGAACGTCCTCGGTTGTCGTACCGCGGACAGCAGCAATCACCTGGTCCGACAACTCGTCAATCGTCTGGATAGGCGCTTCCTTTCGCGACAGGAGGGCTGCGCCTGTAATAAAGGTCATCAGCGTGAAGTCGACGCGCTCACGGCGGGTCAGCGTTACCGTGGTTGCGCCGCACTCGATGTCGACCTTGCCGGACTCGACTGCGCGCAGCCGATCCTCGATCGACACGAGCTCCTGGAACTCGAGATCCAGCTGTTCGAGCTCGAGGTGTTCCTTGATAGCTTTACCGATCAGTCGGCACAGCGAGATGGAATAGCCGACGGGATTGCCGTAGGGATCCTTGAACGACAGCGGAGCCGCGGTAGGCACATAGCCGATCCTGAGCTTGCCCGACTCTGCAATGCGTTCGAGCGTCGGTGATGACGCTTGTGCGTGCGCCAGCACAGGCAGGCAGAAGATCAGGAATACAGACAGTAGTCGCAGCATGGAAGACCCCTCGGATTGTCGGCCGGATTCTCGTGACCGTTATCCCTCGAGTCTGTCAGTCAGACTGGTGCCTGTCCAGATCGGACGCACGTGGGTCGACGACACGGTGTATCGGACGGGCACAAAAAAACGGCCAGAAGGCCGTTTTCGTGAAATAGAGGACGCAGTGGTAGATCTGCTTTGTCGCGTTCCCGGTTCTACACCCGTTTTGCCTGCCTCTCGGCCGACACTCCGTGCACAGACCCGACAACGTTCTTGGTATCGGGCTACCTAGCGTCTACCGGCTCGGCTTTCAGCGCGTTGTTCCGAGGTTCACGCTGTCTTCCTTTAATCCCTGCCCTTCCGCTTGCGCTTCGTGACCGGGTGCCAGTCTCGCTTCTTGCGTCCACCGCCCCCGACACTTGGAGAGGCTCGGACCTCTTTCAGCAGGGCGGTTGCTGCCAGGTTTCCCTGTCAGCCGAGGCTTTCGCCTCACCATCGAAACTACTCCGCTCGACTGGTTTTGCAAGCTTTTTTTTATCAGCGAATGCCCGCTGCACTTTCCGGAACGGAGACAGAGACACTTGGTACTAAAACTTAAAGTAACTTCACGAAAAGGCTGCGCCCCGCATTGGGATTCTGCGCAAAAAACGGCGATGCTCCATGCAGCGACCACGCGGTTAGATTCAAGCGAAACTGTTCTCCGGCTGGTCGCTAGACCAGCGTAGCGGCCAGCGCCTTCGCCAGACCCTCTCCACTCGTAAATGCCGCTTCGACCCTGCCACGTATCCACCAGTCCCCGGCTACACCGAGTCGACGCGCCGCATCGATGAAAAACGTCGCGTCGTCGCTCGCCTTCGGCGCATTGGCGTAGCGCCATCGCTGTACCTCCTGGTGCACAGCGACCGACAGGTCGACGTCAGCCACGCGACTGGCTTCCGCCACCATGTGTGCCCTGACCGACTCGAGTGGCATGTCCATGTGTGCCTCAGCCCAGCGATTGGTGGCGTGGACAACCACCGTCGGTGCTGCCGCGCGGCCAGGTTTGCTGCTGTTGACGGACATCCAGCTGACATCGGCGTTGCGCACGAGTGCGGCGTCGAAGGGCAGCGCCGGCGATGCATCGAAGCCGAGCATCAGCGCGTAGCAACCGAGCATTTCACGACTGCCCGCAGCCGAGGCCAACGCCGGCTCTTCCGGAAGGAGTTCGAGGGCCTGAGCAAGGGGCGCCGTCACGACGAGGCTGTCGACGACGACCTCCTTTACGCCAGCGGCATCGACGACGGTCAGTGCCCAGCCGTCCGATGTCCGGGCGATCGCACTGACGCGTGATTCGCGTCGAACATCGAGGCCCTCGGCAAGGTGCTTGCCGATGACGTTCATACGGGGGGCGCCAACGAAGTGCGGGTACTCGTTATCCCAGCGACGGGTCGCCGTCATCTCCGGACCGGACATCTCCGCAAAGCGGGCTTCCCAGGCAGCAACGTGCCCTGCCTCCACAAGCGGCGCGAGGAACTCGCGAAATCGAGCGCTGCGCGCGGTGAAGAACTGCGTACCGTGATCGAACTCGAAGTCACCGGCGTAGCGTGTCGCCATGCGGCCACCGGCGCCGCGGCTCTTCTCGAACACGACGACGTCGTGCCCGGTTGATAGCGCTCGCGCGACAATGAGGCCCGACAGGCCCGCGCCGATGATGCCTACGCGAGCCACGGTGCCAGGAAACCAATCAATAGCGCCAGCACGACGAGCGCCGTAATGCGCAGGCGCAGCACCCAGTAATCGAGACTGGTGCCACCGTGGCGGTACACCACGCGATCGACCGCCAACAGCGCGGCAAAAATCACGATCTCGACCGCGATTGCTACGCTGCTCGGGCCAACGAGCGCTGCAATCCACGCGACGACCACAATGACGTTACTGACCACGAACATCGGCAGCGGATAGGCCTCGGGGCGCACGAGGTCAAAGGCCCAGTGTGTGCCGGCGAGGAAGCTGGCAATCGCGAGACCGTAGACAACGAGAATCCTGTCCCAGGGCCCGAGCGGACCCAGTGTCTCGACGCCGAGATACGGCATCAGCGCCGCAATGGCGAACGGAATCAGCCCCCAGTAGGTCAGGGTTCGATACACGGCGGTCGGGTTCATGGCGATCGGCAGTCGGAACGGTTCCAGAAAGCAGCGCGAACCCTAGCACAAGCCACCGGTATCGGGCGACGCTCGCCAGTGGAAACAAACGCTTACAAAACTTGACTGGCGCCCGACGCGGCCAGTGTTGACCATTGTGATATGCAACTCTAATCAGGAATCGCTATGAAAAAGCTGACTGCTCTGGTGCTCATCGTCGCCGCTGGTTTCGCATCCGCCGAGGGAACGGCACTGCTCGACTATGACTTCCGCCGCCTGGCGAGCGAGGAATCGATCAATCTCGCCGACGAGTTCAAGGGCGACGTGGTCCTCCTCGTCAACACGGCATCGAAGTGCGGCAACACACCGCAGTACGACGGGCTCGAGAAACTCTACCAGGAGTACGGTGAACGCGGCCTGACCGTGGTCGGCGTCCCGTCGAACGACTTCATGGGCCAGGAGCCGGGTACCGAAGCCGAAATCCAGGAGTTCTGCCGCCTGACCTACAAGGTCAAGTTCCCGATGGTCGAGAAGACCGAAGTCAAGGGCAAGAAGGCACACCCGATGTACGCAGGTCTCGCCGAGGCGTCCGGCACCTACCCGACGTGGAACTTTCACAAGTTCCTGATCGGCCGTGACGGCGAACTCATCGCCGAGTTCAGCCCGCGCACGCAGCCCTACGATGCGAAGCTGGTAGCGGCGATCGAGACGGCGCTCGACGCGTCCTGATCGAGATCGTCATGCACAGGAAGCCGCACCTGCCCGAGAAAACCTGCGCGGTGTGCGGCCGTCCTTTTGCATGGCGCAAGAAATGGGCGGACTGCTGGAACGAGGTCCGCTACTGCTCCGAGCGCTGCAGGCGACACCGAAAGCGTGCCTGAGGGGCCGGAGATCCGCCGGGCGGCCGACAAGGTCGCCCGCATCCTCGTCGGCAAGCCCGTCGTCGACGTGGAGTTTGGGCTGTCGCGGCTCGAACCGTTCGCCGAAACGCTCTCGGGTCGCACGGTAACGGCGATCGACACGCGCGGTAAGGCCATGCTGACGCGCTTCGACAACGACCTGACGCTCTACAGCCACAACCAGCTCTATGGCAAGTGGTACACCGCCAAGCGCCCACGCCTGCCCGATACCGGCCGCTCGCTGCGTGTGGCACTGCATACCGAAACGCACAGTGCGTTGCTGTACAGCGCATCTGACATCGAGGTGCTCGACGCCGCGGGACTCGAGGCCCACCCGTTCCTGAACCGTGTCGGGCCCGACATACTGGATCGCGCGCTCGACACCGACGCCGTGCTCGAACGACTCGAGGACCCGCGCTTTCTGAAGCGGAGCACGGGAGCACTCTATCTCGACCAGGCCTTCCTCGCGGGTAATGGCAACTACCTGCGCTCTGAAATCCTGCACGTCGCCCGAGTCCACCCGGCCGAGCGCCCTATCGACATCGACCCGCGACGCCTGCGCGAACTGGCCAGGCTCACGCTGGTCATCGGCCGCCGCTCGTATCGGACGCGGGGCATAACGGTCGTGCCGGAAATTGATCGAACCCTCAAGGCGGAGGGCATGCCGTTCGAAAAGCGCCGCTTCTACGTCTTCGGGCGTGCCGGCAAGCCCTGTCATACCTGTCGCAAGAAGATCGAGGTAAGCGACGTGGGCAGCCGACGGCTTTACCTGTGCCCCCGCTGCCAGCCAGTCAGGAAGCCGCGTGCGGCCGGTAAGGTCGCGAAAAGTAAACGCCGAGCGCAATCAAGAGGACAACGAGCGACGTCCACATCGTAATGCGCCACCGGTTCACGGCAGCTCGTGTGACGGCAAACTCATCGACGTAGATCGTTTCACAGGCACCGTTACCGGTGTCCTCGCGAGTAACGCTGGTCCCCCGTTCCGGACCCTCCCCCGCGGCATAGGCCGATAGCAGGCCCCGGACGCGTATCTGGTCGCCAATACGGATCTTCTGAACCGCCTTACGAATATCCGGGTCGTCGCTGATCAGGTGATTGTTCGACAGCGCCACCATGTCGAAGCGTTCCCACGCCTCCTGGTCACGGGTACTGACGTTGCAGGTGAATATTCCGTTCCAGAAGTCGAGACGGCGCAACAGGGCGCTGTCCACGTTGTCTCCCCACACGACACAGACATCGAGCATGTTGAGGTGATCCTGCGACCGCCTGTGCATGCGGCTGTTGCCGTCATGGTGTCGGTATGAAACCACGAGACCGTTGAGCTCATAGCGATACTGCGGACGAACCTGGTACGAAACGCCGTTGAAGCCGACCTCGAACTTATCCTGCCGTATTGCTTTCTGGACCGGCTCGTCAGCCAGCGCAGGCAGCGCCTCGATCCGGCCCGGGATGACATTCCGGTTCCAGAAGGACACGAGCAGAAGGACAAAGCTTCCGACGATTACGGCACGCAGCGCTTTCATGTCATTATGCTAACCACCGACGCGGCATCCGAGAGCGACACCGTTCGCAAATCCGGCGGAAAAGGAAACACGCGCCGGTACCGCGAGTCGAAGTTGGCAGTCGCTCGAGCTTTAAACGTGACATGAACAAGACAGCCCTGATACTGACCGGAGTACTCATTGCCGCCGGGTCTGCCTACGCGATATACGTCACCGGGCAGCGAGCACCTGTGGATGACACGGAACTGGCCGAGCTGGAGAACGAGCTCGAGGGCACAGCCTTTACGCTGCAGGAACAACTAACCGCCGACATCGGTAAGCGGCAGCTCAGGCTCGAGGAAGAGCGCAGCGAGTCAAAGCTTGGCAAAGAGCTTCTCGGACTCTGCAACGCGTGGATCGAGTTCGATGCCAATCACCCGAGCGCCGAGACGGCACAAAACCGGGACAAGACCTGCGGCGAGTACCGGCATTTCATTCGCACCGGTGAGCTGCCGGACAGCGACGACTGAATCCAGCGATCTCGAGTCGGCATCGCAACGAAAGGACTGCCGCGACGACACCTTGCCCTTTAGCCTGATCTAGCCTGCGGTGGGATCCGACGACAGCGGTGTACCCGCCTGCCGGTGCCAGTCGAGAATGCCCTCCCAGATCGATTCAGCAGTCTCGGCATACCAGAACAACGCCCGGTCCTCTCTGCCGACGAGGCCTTCGTCAACGAGGAAGTCTATGTCGATAGCCTGCCGCCAGAATTCTTCGCCTACGAGTACGATCGGCAACGGGGCTATCGTCCTGCATTGCACGAGATTCAGCGTCTCGAACACCTCGTCGAGCGTACCGTAGCCGCCGGGAAATGCGACGAGCGCCTTGGCGCGGAGCAGGAAATGCAGCTTGCGAATGGCGAAGTAACGCACGCAAAAGCCGAGGCCCGGCGATACGTATGGATTCGGGTATTGCTTGCGAGGCAGGTCAATGTTGAGGCCGACGTTCTCGGCACCGGCGTCGAACGCGCCGCGATTCGCGGCCTCCATAATGCCGGGCCCACCACCGGTAACGAGCGTAGCCTGCCCGTTTCGGCCTGCGGTCTCGCCGACCAGGGCGCCGAAGGCGCGCGCCACGTCGTAATAGCGGCTGCGTTCAGAGACTCGTTCGGCAATGGACACGCGGGCGGCGAGGCGCCCATCGTCCGGCTGAGCCGCCAACGCCTGCCGAGCGAGCTCGAGTCGCCGGTCAGCCTCGGCACGTTCGCATAGTCGCGTACTGCCGAAGACCACGATCGTCTCGTCAATGCCGCGACGCCTGAGGTAGTAGTCGGGCTTCAGGAAATCCAGTTCAAGCCGGACGCCCCGCGCTGCGCCTGCGTCCAGAAAGTCGGCGTCAAGGTCCGCCCGGCGATAACTCGCATGACCGCTGATCTCGGCAACCCGCGCCGCTGCCGCGGGGTCGTCCTCTGACGGTTTGATCTTCTCCCACGGCAAGGGCTCATCGCGGCGAATACGATCAGGCGGTTCAGGCACATCGGGCCGCCTCTTGTGATCATCGTGCCGACTCATCCCACCGAGACCTTTTGCCCGTAGTCGGCGATCACGGCGTTTGCACCAAAGCGCGACCGCAGCGCCGCGGCGAGTGGCTCCTGGCCGCGGGACTCGCCGTGGACGAGGTACACCGGCGGGCGCGATTCAAAGGCGCCGTACCAGTCGAGCAGGTCCTGCTGGTCAGCATGCGCCGACAGACCGCCAATCGTATGAATTCTTGCGCGTACGGCATAACTGTCGCCCCAGAGGCGTACCTTTTCGACACCGTCGACAAGCCGCCGTCCCAGCGTCCCCTGGGCCTGGTAGCCGACGATCACGAGATGGCACTCCGGTCGCCAGATATTGTTCTTCAGATGATGGTGAATCCGACCACCTGTACACATGCCACTGCCGGCAATGATGATTGCGCCCGAACGGATGTCGTTGATCGTCATCGACTCCTCGGTCGTTCGGGTCATGTGGAAATTGGGCAAATCGGGGAGGTGTGAGTCAGGACCGAAGAGCCGCGCACCGTAGAGATGGCGATACCGACCGTAGGCTTTTGTCGCCTCGATGCCCATTGGACTATCGAGGTAAATGTTCCAGTCATCGAGCGACCACTCATCGTAGTGCTCTGCCATGAGATACAAGAGATCCTGGGTACGCCCGACCGTAAAGGCAGGAATCAGGATGTTGCCCTGCCCGGCACGCGCCGCCTTGAACACGTTGGACAACTCGTCGATGGTCTCGCTGAAAGCGCGGTGATTACGATCACCGTAGGTACTCTCCATAAGCACGACATCAGCGCTCTTGATCACTGCGGGCGAGTCCATGACCGGCGCATCGCGATAGCCGAGATCGCCGCTGAAGACCAGCGTCCGTCCGCTGGCGGTTGCCGTCAGCTCGACGATGGCAGAGCCGAGAATATGACCGGCGTCGCGGAGTGTCAGCGTAACGCCCGGCAGAATCTCGCGAGGCGTATCGTATTTAAGGCCCTCGAAGAGGGTCATGCACGCCTCGGCGTCCTCTCGGGTGTACAGCGGCTCCAGCAGCGGCTCGTTCTTCTCGCGCCGCCTGCGGTTTTCCCACTCGGCATCCTTCTCGTTGAGATAACCCGAATCGGGCAACATGATCGAACACAGCGTCTTGCTGGCGTTCTGAGTGTAGATCGGTCCGGCGTAGCCCTGCTTGAACAGAAGCGGCAAGCGTCCCGAGTGGTCGATATGCGCATGACTCAGCACGACCGCATCGATATCGTCGACGTCGAAAGGAAACGGTTTACGATTCGCCGATTCTTCGTCACGTCGACCCTGGATCAGGCCGCACTCGAGCAGCACAGTGTGACCGTCGATACGGGCGACGTACAGCGAACCCGTCACTCTGCCGGTCGCACCAAGAAACTGAAGCTCGAAACTCATGGGGTACACGCCTCATGCAGAAGCCGTTACCGACTACCGTCGCCGCTCGCTGCATCCGGAATCAATACGTAAATTTACTCCTTGTCGCGATATCTCACCGACCAAAGGATGAAGGTATACAAATCCCGGAGACGACTTCATGGCCGCTGTAAGCAACAGGAAGCCATTTTGGGTGGTCGTAGCCGACGAGGCAGAGGCTATTCTCTACGGCCGCGAAACCAGGAGCGGACCCCTTGTCGAGATGGACCGCTTGAGGAACGACGACGCACGTCGCAAGACCGGCGAGCTGCTCGCTGACCGCGGGGGTCGCGCGTTCGACAGCCACGGGCACGGCAGACATACAATGACGCGCGAACGCTCCGGTCCGCAGCAACATGCGGCCGACGTGTTTGCAAAGTCAGTCGCCGAACGAATCGCGGCCGGGCTGCACGCAGGGCAGTGTCGTGCCTATGCACTCGTGGCTGCACCGCGTTTTCTCGGCACCTTGCGCAGAGCGCTGGGACTCGTAACGAAGGAAGAGCCCTATGCGTCGCTCGCCAAACAGGTCACGAGCAAAGACCCGGCGGCCATTGGCGATATGCTGGACGCTTCCTAGCCGTCAGGCCGGCGCGCGATCGCCGTCGCTGCCTGCAACGGCCGCATCGTCGAGTTCGCGCCCTAGTTCGCGCGCCTCGTCGCTGCGTGCCCGGGACAGCGGCGCTAATAGCGCGTAGAGCGCGGGCGTCAGATACAGCGTGAACACGGCCGAGATGCCGAGGCCGCCAAAGACAACCCAGCCGATCGATGACCGCGCTTCGGCACCGGCCCCGCTCGACAGGATCAGCGGCAGGCTGCCGAGGATCGTCGACACTAGCGTCATCATGATCGGGCGCAGGCGGCGCGTCGCGCCCTCCTCGATCGCCGCGCGGACGCCCAGACCCTCGTCACGAAGCTGATCGGCGAACTCAACGAGCAGCACACTGTTCTTGGCCATGAGGCCGATCAGGAGCACGAGACCGATCTGCGAGTAAATGTTGAGCGAGGTTCCGGTAAGGAGCAGCGCGAACAGCGCCGCGCCGACACCGAACGGAACGATCAGCGTAATCACCGTTGCGCTGACCACGCCTTCGAACTGTGCGCACAACACGAGGAAGATAACGAGGAACGCAAGACCGATCGTGAGTGCCACCTCGTTGGAGGCTTCCTCGAGGGCCGCCGCTTCACCGAGGAATACCATCGACACGTTGTCCGGCAAGACGTCGGCCGCGAGCGCGCGGATGTCGTCAACGGCGGCCTGCAAGGGATAATCCCCTGCACGAGCCAGCTCCACCTCGATTGCGCGCCGCTGGGACTGCCGGTTCAATTCCGTGGCAACGCCCTCCTCCTCTATCTGTACCAGCGTTGCGAGCGGAATCATGGCGCCGCTGCCGGAACGCACGTAGAGATTGTTGAGATCGGAAGGATCGTTGATGGCGCCGAGTCCTGACTCGAGAATGATCGGCACGGCCTCGTCATCGACGTTGATGTCGACGAGTTCGTCACCGTCGATCATTGCGCGCAACGTGGCCGCGAGCGACTCGAGATCGACACCGAGATCTGACGCCTGGCGCCGGTCGATCGACACCGACAGCTGGGGCTGCGTCGGGTTGAACTCGATCCGCGGGCGTTCGAGTCCGGGCAACGTCGTCTCAACCTCTGCCGCGAACGCCTTGGCCGCCGCGTAAATCTCGTCATAGTCGTTGCCGAGAATCGCCACCTCGATATCGCTGCCGCGACCGCGCAGGTTCAGGCTGTTGCCTCCCCAGACGAACACCCGTGCACCGGGTATGCTACCGAGAGGGCCACGCAGCGCGGAAGAGATAGCCTGCTGGCTCCGCTCGCGCTCACTCCAGTCCGAGAGTGACAGCGTGATGAAGCTGCGATTCGGGTCCCACTTGCCGACCTCGGAGAAGACCGAAGTCACTTCACCGCTGTCGACCAGCGGTTGAACAAGGTCCTCGATGAGGAGCGTCTGCCGGTCCATGTAGCTGACGCCAACGCCGTCCGGCCCACTCGCAAAGACCCGGACAACGCCGCGGTCCTCGGACGGGATAAGCTCCTTGTCGACCGCCTCATACGCGAACCAGGTGCCAGCGCCGAGCAGCACGGCCAGGGCAACAACCGTGCGCGGACGCCCGAGCGTGACCGCAAGTGAACGCGCATACATCGCCTCGAAGCGCTTGCCCACCGACGTGAAACGACTGCTCTTGATCTTGTCGCCGTCGCGCCTCAGGAACCGCGATGCTGCCGCCGGGACAATGGTCAGTGCTACGAAGCTCGAGATGATGACGGCAATCGCCAATACAATACCGAATTCGCGAAACAGCCTGCCAGCCGTCGACGGCATGAAGGAAATCGGCACGAAGACGGCGACAAGTACGATCGTGGTAGCGATGACGGCGAAGAACACCTGGCGCGTGCCGAGGACAGCGGCCGCGCGCTTGCGCAGCCCGAGACCGCGGTGATGCTGGATATTCTCGAGCACGACGATGGCGTCATCGACGACGAGGCCCACCGCAAGCACCAGAGCCAGCAGCGTCAGGATATTAATCGAAAAACCGAACAGCCAGATCGACGCGATAGTCCCGATCAGCGCAACCGGTATGACGAGACTCGGCACGAGGGTTGCGCGCAAATCGCCGATAAACAGCCAGATCGTCAGGAAGACGATGGCGATAGACGCGCCAAGGGTAAACAGCACTTCCGCCACAGAGCTCTTGATGAAGGCTGCCTGGTCGTCGGTAATCGTGATCGCAACGTCGTCGAAACGGCGGTTGAGACTGGCGATCGACTGCTTGACGCCGGCGGAAATCTCGATGGTATTGCTGCGCGCCTGGCGCACGACCCCGAGCCCGAGTACGGGCTGGCCGTTCAGTCGCGAGAGAGTCTGCGAATCTTCCGGAGCGAAATAGACGTTGGCAACGTCAGCCACGCGCACCGGGTCACGAACGATGATGTTGCCGATGTCGGCAGGGTCGGTCACGGTGGCGTCGGCCCGAACGAGCAGCTGCTGGTCGTCGGATCGGAAGCTGCCTGCCGGCACGTCGAAGGGCGCACTTTCCAGCGCCAGGGCGACATCGCTGACGGTCAGTGCGTAGCTCGCGAGTCTCAGCGGATCGATGGCGACGCGAAGGACGCGCTGCTGGTTGCCTGAGAGCTGCACGTCGGCAACGCCATCGACCGAAATCAGTGCCGGGATGATGTCTTTTTCGACGATCCGCGTCAGCGACTCGAGCGGTAGCGTCTCGCTCGTCACGGCAAGGCTCATGATCGCCTGTGCATCATCATCGGCCTTGACGACGACGACCTGTTCCACGCGCGGTGGCAGGCGCCGCGATACCTGGTTTACGGCCTCGCGAACGTCAGCTGCAGCCGTATCGAGATCGGCGCCCGGACGGAACTCGATATTGATCCGGCCTGTGCCCTCTTCCGACGCAGCACGGATATTGCGGATACCGGAGACGCGCGCAACGGCGCCTTCGAGGAGGCTGATCACCTCCGTGTCCATGGTTTCGGGCGAGGCGCCAGGGAAGCTAACGCGGACGCTGACGATCGGGCGGTCCACGTCCGGCAACTCGCGCACTTCGACCGCGCGAAGCGCAGCAAGTCCCGCCATGATGATCAGGAGATTGACGACCAGCACAAGTACCGGTCGACGGACACTAAGTCCCGGCAGGTCGGCGCTGCTCACAACTAGTCGCTCAGGAGCGCCTTGGTGTCACTGCTGGCGCTTCCAGCAGACTTATCGCTGGCCAGCCGCGACCCGAGCGGCTCAAACGCGACGTCGACACCATCGCGCACACGCTGAGTGCCTTCCACGACCACGATTGCGCCCGGATTCAGGTCGCTGTCGATGAGCACGGTCCCGTCACGGCGCTGCACGACCTGCACTGCCTCGCGCAACGCACGACCGTCGACAACGCGAAAGATGTAGGCGCCATCGGTGCCCCACTGCACAGCCGTCTCGGGTACGACAACGTAGTCCTGGCCGCGCACTTCAAGGCCGACGCGGAAGCTCATGCCGGGGCGCAGCACATCGTCATCGTTTGCGACGCGTGCTCGCGCCTGGAAGGTACGGGTGGCCGGATCAATCCGGCTGCCGATGTCGATGACCTCGCCCGTCGCCGTCAGTGTGTTGCGGTTGAGGCCCGCAAGCTCCACGTACTCGCCAACGGCGAGCTCGCCAATGAAGGCCTCGGGTATATCGAAGCGAACGAGCAGCTCGCTGCGGTCATCAATCGTCGTTACGAGTGTTGCCGTCGTGACGCGGTCGCCAATGTCGATGTCCGTGGCGCCAACGTAGCCATCGAACGGCGCGCGGATCGTACGATCGGCGAGCGCGACACGCGCCTGTTGCAGTTCCACTCGGGCGATTTCATAGGCAGTACGAGCGGCATCGAGCGTATTGGCGTCGACGGCGCCTTTTGTCGCGGACTGACGATAGCGGTCGTAGAGACGCTGGGCGTCCTGCTCGCGCAGCTCTGCCAGTTCGACGGCGAGGCGCTCGCGCCGTGCATCGATTTCGACCAGCACGTCGCCACGTCGAACCGCCTGGCCGGGCTCGAAACCAACCGCAACGACTTCACCAGAGCTTGGCGCGTATACGTCGGTAGAGAGCTTCGCCCGCGACGTGCCCACGGCCTCAGCGCGCGTGACAGCCGGTTCCGAGCGAACCGTTTCGACGATGACCTGCGGTGCTCCAGAGCTGCGGTACGACGATGGTTTGCCGCCGGAGCCGGTACCGGCCTTCGAGCAGGCGGCAATCGCGGTAGTCGCCAGCAAGACGATGAGCAATCGATAAAGCATGGGTATTCCCGGGGCGCTACAGGCCATTAACAGCAATCGAGGGCGGCGAGTATAGCGCCCGGCAGCTCTCTCCATGAGGCGGAACCGCGCAAAAAACCCTCGGCGAAACAACTCGATACAAAGGACACCCGACGGTAACCGCGAAACCCCTGCACAAAAAAAGGCCGCGCAAGGCGCGGCCTTTTTCAGGCTCGATACGCGGCAACTCGCCGCGCGTTCTGCCCCTAGCTGATCGTAAAGTCGCCCTTCATGACGCTCCAGTGACCCGGGAAGGTGCAGACATAGACGTACTTGGTACCTGCATCGAGTGCATCGAGCGAGAACGTAATCGTGTCCGACTCGCCGCCGCCAACTATCTTCGTTGACGCCACGACACGATCATCGCCAGCCGGTACGTAGTTCGCTTCGAAGCCGGCACTCATACCTGCCGTTGCGACCTGCGAGACAGCATCCTCGGGCAGCAGCACCCAGTTGTGACCCATGGCCTGTGCCGGCAGCGAGCCGGTGTGCGTGAGCGTCAGCGTCACCTCGCTGCAGGACGACGGCACCGAGAGCGATTTGGCGCTGTACGCAATTGCGTCACCGGCCTGGATCGCCAGCGTGCAGGGATCGCCGTCATCGGCCGGTACGGCTGCCGCACCGGCCGCCATAGAGGCAGCGGCGTCCTGAAGATCGTCTGCCGCTGCTTCGGCTGCGGCGCCCATCTCGTTCATGGCGGCGCTTGCCTCGTCCATGGCTTCACCGGCTGCATCCATAGCATCGCTCGCCGCTTCGTCCATGGCATCCATGGCGTCGCTCATGCTTTCGCCGGCGGCGTCCATTGCTTCCCCGGCTTCCTCGGCAACGGCGTCAGCAGCCTGCTCCATAGTATCTGCCGCCTGGGGCGCAGGATCATCCTTGGACCCGCAGGCAGCGAGTACCAGCGCCAGCGAGGCCAGCGCGAGCGGCGTGAGGGAGAGGTCTGAAGTCTTCATGGGAACTCCTGTCGTTACTTGAAGTGAATTTGGATTGCGTCAGGCCGAGTGACACCCTGCGGGATCGGCCACGTCGGCGCCAAATATGTATTAGAAAGAGTCTAGCATTGTCCGTGGAAGCTGTCGTGAACGGCGCCCCGTCAGTCGCCGTCGGCAATAAACACGGCCGGGACTTCCGCAAACCACGTAGATCCGTCGGCAACCGCGGCGATACGCAGCGTGTCGCCCTGCCCGGGCTTGCCGCCCAACCCGAGTTCCCACACCTGTCGCGAGCCGTCTGTTGCAGTCAGCGGTGCCACCGCAGCCAGCGCCTCGGGCGTCGAACCGATGGCGGCAACGGCGCCGGTCAGCGGAACCGCTGACTCGAGCTTGAGGGTCCGGGCCCCGGCACTGGCCGTGAGCGACAGCTTGAAGTCTGCGTTCTCGAGGTCGCAGCGACCGCTGGCGTAGCGGCAGTTAGACTTCGCCACCAACGTATAGGTGGCGCCCGGCTCGGCCGGCCTTGCCTGCTCCTTGACCAGCTGGTCGGTCGCAAACCAGGCGAGCACCGCGAGAATCGGCGCTATCAGCATGGCAACGACGACGTGCTTGTTCTTCCACATGGACGCTCTATCCGTTCCGATACCCCGGTGCAAAAAAACCGGGGCCTTCGAGAAGGCCCCGGCCTGACGGAGCGTACCTGACCGCCCCGCCTACTGCACTGGCTGTCAGTGCGCCGTCGCGGTGCCCGCCCCGGCGGGGACCCGGATATCCTCCACGAGGTGTTGGATATGTTCCGGAGGGGCAGACGTCACACGCGCGACGGCAAAGGCAACCAGAAAGTTGAAGATGGCACCGACGGCTCCAAACGCGTTCGGCTCAATCCCCAAGAACCAGTTCTCCGGCATGCCGCCGAGGAAGGATGTGCTCGGTATGAACATGATGCCCTTGTGCTGGAACACGTAGAACAGCGTCACACTGATACCGGCAACCATCCCGGCAATCGCACCTTCCTTGTTCATGCGCTTGTAGAAGATGCCCATCATGAGCGCCGGGAAGATCGATGAAGCCGCGAGGCCGAACGCGAGCGCCACGGTCCCCGCCGCAAAGTCCGGCGGATTGAAGCCGAGGTAACCCGCCACCGCGATGGCGCCGGCCATGGCGACCCGGCTCGCCATGAGCTCCTGTTTCTCGGTGATATCGGGCTTGAACACGCCCTTGAGCAGGTCATGGGATATCGCACTCGATATCGCCAGCAGCAAGCCTGCCGCTGTCGACAGCGCGGCAGCCAGTCCACCGGCAGCCACCAGCGCAATCACCCAATTGGGCAGTTTGGCGATTTCAGGGTTGGCCAACACCATGATGTCACGGTCGACCTTGACCATTTCGTTGGTCTCGGCATCGGCCGTGTACTGGATACGACCGTCGCCGTTCTTGTCGTCGAACGCGAGCAGGCCTGTTGCTTCCCAGTTCTTGATCCACTGCGGCCGCTCGTCGTACACCATGAACTCGCCCGGCGTCGGCTCGATCGTGGACATCAGGTTGAGTCGTGCCATGGCGGCAACCGACGGTGCCGTCGTGTACAGGATCGCGATGAACACCAGCGCCCAGCCGGCCGAGCTGCGGGCATCCTTGACCTTCGGCACCGTGAAGAAGCGGATGATCACGTGCGGCAGGCCCGCCGTGCCGATCATCAGCGACAGCGTGTACATGAACATGTTCGTCGTACTGAGCCTGACGTTGGTTGTGTACTCGGCGAAGCCGGTGTCCCTCAAGACCTGGTCGAGACGATCCAGCAGGAATACGTCACTGCCCGACATCGTGGCACCAAGACCGATCTGCGGCAGCGCGTGCCCGGTAAGATTGAGTGAAATGAAGATTGCCGGGATCGTGTAGGCAAGAATCAGAACGCAGTACTGGGCGATCTGGGTGTAAGTGATCCCCTTCATGCCACCCATGACGGCGTAGAAGAATACGATCGCCATGCCGATCGAGAGGCCGACGTTGTAGTCCACCTCGAGGAACCGCGAGAACGCCACACCAATACCCTTCATCTGGCCAATGACGTAGGTCACCGACGCGATGATCAGGCAAACCACGGCAACAATTCGAGCGGCCTTGGAATAGTAACGGTCACCGATAAACTCAGGCACCGTGAACTTGCCGAACTTGCGAAGGTACGGCGCCAGCAGCATGGCGAGCAGGACGTAGCCACCGGTCCAGCCCATGAGGAACACGGAGCCGCCGTAGCCCATAAAGGCAATCAGTCCCGCCATCGAGATGAACGATGCTGCCGACATCCAGTCGGCCGCCGTAGCCATGCCGTTCGCTACCGGGTGTACGCCGCCCCCGGCGACGTAGAACTCCTTGGTCGATCCCGCACGGGCCCAGATTGCAATACCGATGTACAGCGCGAAGGTAGCGCCGACGACCATGTAGGTAAGTGTTTGCAGTTCCATGTCCTACTCCTGGTCTTCTTCGACGCCGTGATCGCGATCGAGCTTGCCCATGCGATTCGCATAGAAAAAGATCAACGCGACGAATATGTAGATCGAGCCCTGCTGCGCGAACCAGAAGCCAAGCATGTAGCCGCCTATCCGGATGTTGTTGAGGGGCTCGACGAGCACGATACCGAACAGGTAGGAACACACGAACCAGATCACCATGCAGATGGCGACCAGCCTGAGGTTGGCACTCCAATAGGATGCGTTCTTTGACATGGGTCCCCCTTGTTCTTTTACTCGAATGTCCTGATACCGCAATCTAGCAAAGCGGCCCTGGCGACGAGTACCGACTTTAGTCGTACGGGGACTCGGGAGGCGGTTCGCTGGCCTTCGACGAAGGTAGTAGACTGGTGTCCGGCTTAGGTTGCACCGCAGTCGACGGGGGAGACATCGATTGATCAACTGGTGGGCGCTGCTCGGGCTTTCCATCGCCTATGTCGCGATATTGTTCGCCATAGCGCGGCTCGGCGACCGCATCGGTACGCGCAACCTGGCGCCTCGCGCGCGTGCCCTCGTTTACAGTCTCGCCCTCGCCGTGTACTGCACCTCGTGGACCTTTTACGGGGCGGTCGGCAGTGCGGCGGTCAACGGCTGGCTGTTCCTGCCGATCTACCTTGGCCCGATGCTCGTTTTCGTGTTCGGCTGGGGACTGATCCGGCGCATCGTCACAATCAGCAAGCAGCAGAACCTGACCTCGATTGCCGACTTCATTGCGGCGCGCTACGGCAAGGCGAGGAGCCTCGCGGTGCTCGTGACGGTCATCGCCACGGTCGGCTCGATCCCCTACATTGCCCTGCAGCTCAAGGCGATTGTTACGGGCTTCGACGTTATCTCCGACTACGGCGCGGCCGGTAACAGCAACCTCGATACGGCGCTGGTTGGCGCGGCCGCGTTCGCCCTGTTCGCGATTCTCTTCGGCACGCGCAAGACAGACGTGACCGAGCATCATGACGGCATGATGCTGGCTATCGCCTTCGAATCGCTCGTCAAGCTGGCCGCCTTTGTCGCCGTCGGCCTCTTCGCCATCCTCCTGCTCGGCAGCCCGCCACCGGCAAACACCGTTGCGGCCCAGGGCTTCGCCAGCGTGTTCTCGGCCGCAAGCCTGCCCGACACTTTCATCACGCAGCTGCTGCTGTCTGCCGCCGCGATTCTCTGCCTGCCGCGGCAATTTCACGTCACGGTCGTCGAGGCGCGTGCCGATGCAAGAATCGACGCGGCGCGCTGGATGTTCCCGCTGTACCTCGCAATATTCTCGCTACTCGTCATCCCGATCACGCTGGCCGGGCTAGGCACCCTGTCGTCGTCAGCCTACCCGGCCGACGCCTTCGTACTCGCGCTGCCCATGGCAGCGGGTCAGGACTGGCTGACGGTGCTGGCGTTCTTGGGCGGTTTCTCGGCGGCAACCGGCATGGTCATCGTTGCCTGCGTCGCCCTGTCGACCATGATCTCGAACGAGATCGTCATGCCGCTGATCCTGCGCTTCGAGCAGCGGGATCACGAGGCGCGCCAGGATTATGCCCGCCTGATTCTCAACGTACGTCGCGTCGCAATCGCCGGCATTGCCGGTCTCGCCTACGCCTACTACGCTGCGGCCGGCGAGTCCGCCGCGCTGGCCTCGATCGGGCTCCTGTCGTTTGCCGCAGCAGCCCAGTTCGCGCCGGCGATCCTGTTCGGCATCTACTGGCCACGAGCGACGCGGACGGGCGCCCTCGCCGGCTTGACTGCCGGTTTCCTGCTCTGGGCTTACACGCTGTTCCTGCCTGCACTGGCGAAGGCCGGCGCGTTTTCGAGCCGCTTCGTCGATAACGGCTTGTTCGGGCTGGGCTGGCTGCGGCCTGAGGCCCTGTTCGTCGACCTGTCTACGCATCCGCTCACCCACGGCGTCCTCTGGTCGCTCGGCGCCAACGTCATCGTGCTTGTCACTGTGTCACTGGTCAGCCGGCAATCGATCGTCGAACGTATGCAGGCTGCCGTATTCTCGACGCCCGTAACGGCAGGGGCGAGAACCGCTGACAGCGTTCGCAAAGCCGACATCAGTACCGGCGACCTCGTTGCGCTTGCCGAACGCTTCGTCGGCGAACAGCACGCGCGGCTGTCCTTCGCTGATTTCGCCGCCGCGCAGTCGATCGAGCTCGTGCCGACGGCCAGTGCGGATCCGCGCCTCATGCAGTTCACGGAACGCCTGCTCGCCGGTGCCATAGGCGCGTCGTCGGCGCGCGTCGTCATGACCAGCGCGTTGCGCAAATCCGGCGTGGACATTGGTGACGTCGTCACGCTGCTCGACGAAACCTCCCACGCCATCCGCTTCAACCGCCAGCTCCTCGAGTCGACCCTGGAGAACATTTCACAGGGCGTCAGCGTCGTCGATGCCAACCAGCAGATCATCGGCTGGAACCGACGCTACGAGGAACTCATGGGCTACCCGCCCGGTCTTGTCTACGTCGGCCAGCCCGTCGCCGAACTCATTCGCTACAACGCGCAGCTCGGTCGATTTGGCGACCGCGACGCCGACGAAGAGGTGGAGAAGCGGCTCACGCACCTCAGGAACGGCACCCCGTATCTCTATCAGAGCGCGTTCACCGACGGCCGCGTTATCGAGATCCGCGGCCAGCCCATGCGGGACGGCGGCTATGTCACGACGTTTACCGACATCAGCGATTTCAAGGCGCAGGAGTCGGCGCTGCTCGAAGCAAAAATGCTGCTCGAGGAACGTGTTGCAGAGCGGACCGCGGAACTCGAAGACGCTATCCGCATTGCCGGCGATGCCAAGCAGGAGGCCGAGGACGCGAACGCGTCGAAAACGCGGTTCCTGGCCGCCGCGGCCCACGATCTCCTGCAGCCGCTCAACGCGACCAAGCTATTCGCCGCGCTGCTCAACGAGAACCGCCGACAGCTGCCCGCCGAACACCAGCGTCTCGCCAGCCGCATCCAGAAGGGCCTGGAATCAGTGGAGGATCTGCTCTCGGCGCTGCTCGACATCTCGCGCCTCGACACGGCAGCGCCCGAGCCCCGCCCGGAAACGATCGCCGTCCGCGACCTGTTCGCGGCGCTCAGACTGCAGTTCGTCGACGCGTTTCGCGAGGACGACCTCGCGCTCCGTATTCGGGACACGGCGTATCACGTAAAGTCCGACCGGGCGTTGTTGAAGCGCATCCTGCAGAATTTCTTAAGCAACGCGCGTCGATATACCCGGGAGGGCGGCGTGCTGCTCGGCTGCCGGCGCCGCGGTGATCAGCTCGCCCTGCAGGTCATCGATACAGGCGTCGGCATTGCGGTCGAGGACCAGGCCCGGGTATTCGAAGAATTCCAGCGCCTTTCCGGCACCGACAAGATGGCGAAACGCGGCCTCGGCCTGGGCCTTGCGATCGTAACCCGCATTGCAGACCTTCTCGGCCACGACATCAACATGCGCTCTGTGCCCGGCAAAGGCAGCATCTTCGAGGTCGTCGTGCCGCTAAGTGCAGCCAACGAGGCCACGGCGGCTGCCAGCGAGCCGCGTCGCTCAGCATCGTCGCCCATGGTGGGTGAGCACATCATCTGCGTCGATAATGAGCCGGACATCCTCGACGGCATGCGCGGCCTGCTCGAGAAGTGGGGTGCCCTGCCCGCGACGGCAGAGGACAGCGATGAAGCGGTCGCCACGGCCCTCCGTATCCGCCGCGAGCGCGGACGCACGCCTGCGCTCTTGATTGTTGACTACCATCTCGACAACGACCTGCTGGGGACCGATGTCGTACTGGCAGTTCGGGAAGCGTGCAACCGACAGGTACCGGCGATCATCCTGACGGCCGACCACAGCGACGCCGTGGCAGAGCGCGTCAACGAAATGGGCTTCGCGCTCTTGCACAAGCCGGTCAGGCCTGCGGCGCTGAGAGCGCAGATCAGCAGCCTCCTGGGACGCCGCGAGGTCGCCTGATCAGCCGTCGAGCAAAGCCGGTTCGGCGACGGCGAGCTGCTGCACCGCAAGCACTGCCTGGGTCCGGTTGCTGACGCCCATCTTGCGCAGGATCGCCGTAACGTGCGCCTTGATCGTCGCTTCGGAAACGCCGAGCTGATAGGCGATCTGCTTGTTGAGCAAGCCCTCGCCCAGCATCATCAGCACGCGAAACTGGTGCGGCGTCAGTGACGAAAGGCTGGTAGCAACCCCTGCTTCGCTGCTTTCAAGTTCGCTACCTTCACGATCGACACCGTCCGGCAGCCACACCTCGCCTTCAAGGACTGCGTCGATGCCCGCCTCCATGGTGCTGATCGACGACGACTTCGGGATGAATCCGGCAGCACCGTGCTGCAGCGCACGACGCATCACGTTCGGATCATCGATTGCCGATACGACGATCGTCGGCAACGACGCGTGGTTCTGGCGAATCCACGCCAGCGCCGAGAAGCCGCTGACACCGGGCATATTGAGATCGAGCAGCAAGAGGTCCGCGGCACCGTTCGCCTCGACGGAGTGTTGCAACGATTCGAGGCTGTCCGCTTCGACAATGGCAGCCCCGGGCATGACCTTCGCAACGGCGTGTATCAGCGCTTCGCGGAACAGCGGATGGTCGTCCGCAACGATGACGGTGCTGCCGGTCGGTGCTTCCACGATAGCTGGTGTAACTCCCTGGTCAGGCGAACGGGGGCGGGACGCGGTCAGCATAACCCACGACCATCGCCGCGGCGAACAGTCCGCCGAGGCATGACTGCAATGTAGGTCTTCCCGGGCGTTAAGGCATTAGACCATGGTCTATTGAGAGCGCTGCATTCGACCAATGGCTAATGGCAACAGCACCGCGGCGTCGCGAGATTTGTGGCAAAGGCGCCGTCAACGTCCACGTCGAAGTTAGCGCCGCCAATGCCGTCCGGGCGATCGCCCTTTTGCTTGTCAGAAAGGTACACTCAGCGCATGAACGAGATCCCCGAGATCGAGCGTTTCTTGAGCGAACTGCCGGAGTTTGCCTCGCTTACGGAAGCCGAGCAGCACTTCGCAGCGCGAGCAGTCAAGGTAGCCTACTTCAAGCGCGACAGCGATATCCTGACGATCGGCAAGCCGAATCGGGAACTGCACATTATCCGCAGCGGTGCAGCAGAACTTCGCAACGCCGATGGCGATCTCGTCACACGGCTGGCCGAGGGCGACTGCTTCGGTTTCCCGTCGCTGATGAATGACTCGCCGATTCGAAGTCACTCTCGCGCGATCGAGGATACGCTGGTCTATCACCTCGACGGCGATGCGTTTGCAACCCTGCGTCGCGACAATCCCGGCTTCGATACTTTTTTCATCCGGGCGCTGTCCGACCGCCTGCTCACCCAGCCGCAGGTCAAGCCCTTACGCGGCGCAACGCAGTCGACGGTTGGCGATCTGCTGCACCGCAAACCGGTCTGCATCGACGTGTCGGCCAGCATCCGGGATACCGCGGTGCGCATGGTAGATGAACGGGTCTCGGCCATGCTCGTTACCCGCAATGACGAGGTCGCAGGTATCGTTACCGATCGCGACATCCGCAGCCGTGTGGTCGCGGCAGGGCTCGACGCGACCGAGCCGGTCGACACGATCATGACCTGTGCGCCCATCAAGCTCGACGCTGAGGCGCACGCTTATGAGGCTGCGCTCGTCATGATGCAAAACAACATCCATCACCTGCCCGTAACGCGGGACGGCGATCTTGTCGGCATGGTGTCGCGCAGCGACTTCATGCGGCTCGAAACCGAACACCCGCTGTATCTCGTCAGCGACCTTCTGCGGCAGTCGAGCGCCGAGGGTCTCGCCAGCGTCTGCAGCCGCCTGCCCGGGCTGATTGCCGGCCAGATCGAGGCCGACGTCAGCAGCGAGCAGCTCGGCAAGTTCATCACCACGGTGACGGACGCCGTCACGCGCCAGCTGATCCGTATTGCGGAGGCGGAGCTTGGGCCGGCGCCCTGCGACTTCGCCTGGATTGCGCTCGGCTCACAGGGACGCCAGGAACAGTCAGCGAAGAGCGATCAGGACAACGGCATTGTCCTCAAGGACGGCGCAAGCGACGCAGACCGCGAGTATTTCCTAGAGCTCGCGACCCGGGTCAATGCCGGGCTCGACGCCTGCGGCTATGTCTACTGCAACGGCGACGTCATGGCGAAGAACCCGACGTGGTGTCAGCCGCTCGCCACCTGGCAGAACTACTTTCATCGCTGGATTACGGTGCCCGAACAGAAAGCGCTCATGCACGCGAATATCTTCTTCGACCTGAGAGCTGTCTACGGCAATGCGGCGTTTGTCGAGGCCCTAAAGGACAGCATCGCTAACAGCGCGCGCGACAACACGATCTTCCTTGCGCTGATGGCGAAGAACGCCATGAACTTCCAGCCGCCGTTGGGCTTTTTCCGCCAGTTCGTCCTCGAGCGCAGTGGCGAGCACAAGAACACCCTCGACCTGAAGCTGCACGGCATCATGCCGATCGTCGAGATTGCGCGGATTCGCAGCCTCGCCGCCGGCCAGGTTCGCGTGGGCACACGCAACCGGCTGCGCGCTGCCGCCGAGGCTGGCGAGATCTCGAAGGCGGACGCCGCCAATCTCATCGACGCCCTCGACTTTATCGAGAATGTCCGGCTCGAACATCAGAGTCGGCAGCTCAAGGCAGGCGACGAGCCGGACAATCACCTTCCGCCCGCCGATCTGTCGCCGCTGGTCCGGCAGAACCTCAAGGCAGCATTCTCGCAGGTACGCGTCAGCCAGGCCGCGCTCCTGAACCGATTCCATGTCGCGTGAAACTGGCCGGCCTCGAACTCCGTAGACGCTGGCAGGCTCGAAAGAGCACCACGGAACCGTATCGCAGCGTCCTGACGGAGCAGCTGCCCGCCGGCGGCAGCCGTTTCAGCGACCTCGAGATCCTTTGCCTCGACCTCGAGACCACGGGTCTGGATCCGTCGCTGGCGGAAATCCTGAGCTTCGGCTGGGTGGCGATTTCGCGCAATCGCGTCGATATTGCGAGCGCCCGTCACTACGTCGTCAGGCGAGACAGTGAAGTTGGCGACAGCGCCTCGGTACACGGCCTCACCGATACGATGATCGATGCAGGTCATGAACCCGGTGCCGTCCTCGATCGCCTGCTCGAGACGCTTCGGGGGCGCGTCCTGGTCGTGCACCACGCCGGTCTGGACAAGGCGCTCCTCGATCGCGCCTGCCGCGCGCGCTATGGCGGCAACCTGCACGTACCCGTCATCGATACCCTGCGCCTCGAACACCGCCGACGACAGCGCCAGCACCACGTCGGCGACGGCGACTCGCTACGCCTCGGCGCGCTGCGTGAGCACTATCACCTGCCCTATTACGCCGGACACGATGCACTTGCGGATGCGCTCGCGACCGCAGAACTCCTGCTGGCCATGGTCGCGTCCCACGACGGCGCTGATCGGACGAAACTCAGGGATCTGGTCTAACCGACCGTCAGCACCGCGCCCCCACCTTTCCTCTAAAGCTCTGCGGCCAGCGGCCGATAGCCCGGTCATGGACAAAGGCACGCATATTGGCGACACAATCCGTATCCGCCGACCGCCGAAGGTCACGACGGATGAGCTGGGGCATAACGTCTGGATGAGCGGCGTCGACGCAATCGAGCTGAAGCTCGAGGGCGACGCCACCGTAGGCTTTGACCCTTACGACACGGCGGCTGGTCGCAAGTGGACCGAACGCGTGCGCCGACTTGTCGAGACTCCCTGAGCTTTCGCGCTTGCCCGAAGCAGAACGTTAGCAGGGCTCCTAGAGTACAGGCGAGAACAACCGGCAAAGACGCGCCGCGAGTCGAAACCACGGCGGCTTGCTCGAGAAGGCGTCTGCCGGCATCACTTCACTGCGCCGGAAGTCGGCCTCAAACATACTCTCGATTGACGCGATGAACTCCTCTCCGGCGCCAAGCACGGTGATTTCAAAGTTCAGCCGGAACGAACGATTGTCGAAGTTCGCCGTACCGACGGCTGCTGTTCTGTCGTCGACCAGGAAGGCTTTCTGGTGCATGAAGCCGTCGGTGTAGCGAAAGAACGTCCCCCCTAACGGCGCGATCTTGTCGACGTAGATATAGGACGCAAGAGTTACCAGCAGGTTGTCTGACTTGTCGGGAACGATGATCCGAACATCGACACCGCGCAGACACGCCAGCTGCAACGCAGAGCTTATCGACTCATCAGGCACGAAGTAGGGACTTGCGATCCAGAGCCGCTTCTGCGCGTTGTTTATGACCTGCACATGCAGGAGGCTCGCCGTCTCCAGCTTATCGGCCGGTCCGGAAGGTGCAACGAGCAACGTGGTATCACCGTCTTCCCGGGCAGCGGGCGTCCAGCCAAGTCCGTTGATCACGCTGTCGCTGGCCCACTGCCAATCCTCGATGAACGACACCTGCGCGGCAATCGTTGCCGGACCATCGATGCGAATATGAGTATCACGCCACGCACCGACCTTTGGATCCAGCCCGAGGTACTCATCGCCTACGTTGTGCCCGCCGATCCAGCAAGTCACGCCATCGACCACGACGATCTTGCGATGGTTCCGGAAATTGAGCTGGAATCGATTGCGTGATCCCTTGCGAGTATTGAAGGGGAGCACGGATACGCCGGCCGCGCGCAGCTCGGCAATGTAGTCGGATTTCGGCAATGCGAAGCTGCCGATTTCATCGAACAGGACGTACACCGACACGCCGGCTTTAGCTCGACGAAGCAGGGACTGCTGCAGTTTTCGGCCGGTCGAATCATCACGCAATATGTAGAACTGCACGAGTACATAGTGCTTTGCCGACTCGATGCCGGCGAGGATGCTGGTGAACGTCGCTTCGCCGTCAATTAGCAGCTCGACGCGATTGCCCACGGTTGCCGGCATGCGTGCGAGGCGCTGGGCGCTCCTCAGCGAGCCGGCATTGGCGCCATGGACGACGCCCGGGTTTTGCAGTTCGACCGTATTCTCAGCGAGCTGCTCGTTGACGATTGCCAGCTGCTCTTGCCGGGCGAGGACATAGCCCTGGAATTTGTTGCGTCCGAAGACCCAGTAGAGCGGAACGGCAACGTACGGGAAGGTGACCAGTGACACTGCCCAGGCGATGGCACCCTGCGATGTGCGCGTCACCATGACGGCGTGCAGCGCCGTCACCACACCCGCAACCTCTGCCAGCGCTACCAGGTAGATCCACATCGTGCAGTCTCCGTTGAAACCGGATGATGCCGGGTGTGCCGGTGCTTCGACCTATGGCAGCGCGCCCCTGCGCGAGGTATTGACGCCGGAGCGTTGTACGTCAGCGACGCTGACTAGAAGCGCCAGCCGTACTGCAACCGCCACTGCTCCAGCGTGGGGTTGGTACGGTCGCCGCTCGTGTCCACTTCCCAGTAGTCGTAGGCGACGTTGAGAAACGAGTTCCCGGCAAACTCGTAGCGCAGGCCAAGGGCCGCGCCGTATGTCGTTTCTGTGCTGCTGTACGTCCGGAAGTAGTTCTGACAGATATAGCCCCACCACGGATGCCACCAGCAGCCGGTGATCGGCGGTCCGTCAGCCACGTTCGAGTCGAAGTTGGTCCAGCCAAAACCGATCTGCGCATAGGGAACCAGCGGCCCGTCGGCGAAGCTGAATGTGCCCTTGATGCGGCCATTGAACTGTGAGGCCCGGTGATTGATCTCGACAGCCTGCGTCGTGTCCTCGCTGACGAGCACTGCCCGGTACCGGGGTGAGATGAAATCGAGGTCTCCGCCGATCGCGAAGCGATTGTTGAAATGATAGTTGAGGCTCAGGCCGAGACCGGGCTCACCCTCAATTGCCAGCGACGAGCCCTCTGTGCCGCCAGAGGTCTGCGACGACTGGTACACCGCGCCAATCGAGAAATCCCACTTGGGCTCGCCTGTGTAGAACTGCGCCGAGGCGAGCGCCGGCAGGCACAGCAGGAGCGTTGTCGTCAGAACTCTGTACATCGATGGACCCCCGTGCTTTCTTGCCCTGCGCACCGGATCGGGCGACAGCGCATTAAGTAAACGTTTCGGGCAGGTCGACCGGCTGACCGACTCACCTTCTGTGAATCGCATCACGGCAGGCGACGTGATGCAAGTCCATTATCACCGAAGCGTTCCGCCGCCGTCACTTGAAGGAGCAAGTCATGAGCCATCCGTACGATCTCGGGGAGAAGAAGACCGCGTCCATTCTCGGCCCGACCTTGAAATTCAAAGGCGAATTAACCGCCAACGAAGATCTCGTTATCCAGGGCCAGGTCGAAGGCTCTATCAAGCACAGCTCGAACCTCACGATTGGCGAGGAAGGCAAGCTTAAGGCCAGTGTCGAGGCCGACCACATTGCCGTTGAAGGCAAGGTCGAGGGTGATATTTCCGGTGCCACCTCGGTTGTGGTCAAGGAAAGCGCCAACGTGGACGGCAATATATTCAGCCCAACCGTGACCTTGCGGGAAGGCGCAACCTTCAACGGCCGTATCGATATGTCGGGCAAGAAGGAAGCCAGCGAGGAACGGCCCAAGAAGCTTCGCAAGGCTGACAAGGCCGTCGCGGAGAACAAGGACGCCGATGATGACAAGGCCGAGTCGCAACGCTCTGCCGGCGCCGCATAACCATGCTGAGGAGATTCACGATGAGTGATACAGAAGTTATGAAGACGCCGCGCTTCCGCGATGATGAAAAGCACACAGAGTCACAGGTGATCCAGTTTTCTGATGTACCGGACTCGGTCCGTCGACCGGAAGAGAACTCCGACCGCCCCGTATCCGTCATCGGCGAGTCGCTGCACTTCAAGGGCGAGCTTTCAGCCGGTGAGGACCTGATCATCGAAGGCAAGGTCGAAGGTACGATCAACCAGGGTAAATGCTGCCTGACGCTGCGCCCGAACGGTCGGATTCTTGCAAACGTCAATGCCACGAAGATCTTCGTCGAAGGCCACGTCAAGGGTGACCTGCACGCCACGGTCAGCGTCACGGTGCGCAAGTCCGGCGAAGTCGCCGGCAATATCGTCGCGCCGACGATTGCGATCGAGGAAGGCGCGACCTTCAACGGCAACATCGAGATGCGTAACCCCTCGCCGTCGAAATAACTCCTGTCGACAGATCGACAAAGACCCGCCACTGGCGGGTCTTTTTGCTTGCGGCCGGGCGAAGCGGGCTACACACTAGCTGCATGCGCCGACCATTGCTTGCCCTGCTCTTGCTGATCACCGCCGTGCCTGCACTCGCAGGGCCCCGGGAAAACGTCACGAACGGTACGGTGCTGCTCTGCGACGCCGACAACCACGTGTGCCTGCGTGGCTCGATTGTCTATTACTCCAACCCGCGACTGATCGAGCTCAGGAGTCGTGTGCACCGGGCATCAGGCCCGGGCGTCGTGCAATTGCGCCTGAGCGGTACCGACAGCGCCGGTGCAACCCGCTTCACGACCCTCGAGGTCACAATTCGTGGCCGGAACAGCGAGATTGCCAACCACAAGCTGATTACCGACTTTCCGGACATCGAGAGCTGGCAACTCGAGTCCGTGCGCTTTCTGCCGGGCGCCAACGCCGATGGCAACGACCGCTGACGACGGAACACAGAAATGCTCGAAGAACTTATCCAATCCGGTCGCATTGTCGACATCATGATTGCCGTCATCGTCCTCGAGACGCTCGTACTCCTTGCGTACCGGCGCACGACAGGCAGGGGCATTGCGCCGGGACGCCTCATCGCGAATATCGGCGCAGGCGGAAGCCTGATGCTGGCGCTCCGCGCCGTGTTCGCGGATGCGCACTGGGGCATTATTGCTGCCTGCCTCATCGCGTCACTTTTGTTTCACGTGACGGACCTCAGGCTGCGCTGGAATCGAAGCTAGGCCGTCCGCGCCGCGGCTGCTACTCGCCGTCGCGCGAGCGTGATCTTCGCCTGGTGATACAGCAGCACGCTGACCCCGAGCACGGTGGGCGTCGCCCAGACCACCGGGTTGAACGCGTAGGCTGGCAGCAGGTTGACGGCGCCGAAGGCCAGAAAGGCCGTATAAACCGATATGCCGGCACCAACCAGTCCGCGGGTATGCTGGATCAACCATTCGTTCAATGGCGGGTCGCGTTGGAAGATAAACCGCGTATTGAGGACGGCGGCCGTCAGCCCGACGATCGAAATGCCGATCATGACCGGCTGCACGAGCAGGAAACCGCGAATCATGCAGTTCGCCGCGGCGACGAAGGTCAGCGCCTGCAGGGCGAGATTGAGCGGGTTGCGGTTTCGCTCGTGCGCGCGCTTGTTGCGGATACAAAGGAGGCCGTACCACGACAGCATGATCGTCATGACCGCAAGATAGAGCATCATCCAGCCGAACACGCCGCGCACGACGTCGGCGTTGCTGAAGTCCGGGTTGTCGACAAAGTGCGGATGCGTACCGAAGGGGGAAATCAGCGTACACAGGCTGATTCCCACGGCGATCGTCCCGGTCACCAGCAGCGACCAGGCGAATACCTTGCCCCACTGCTTGTGCGTGCGGTTACCTTTCTTGCCGACAACGGGAATCCACATCGTCACGAGGCCGACACTGCCAGTGACAATGTGCATCGCGACGAGTATTTCGAACAGGTGTGCAATCATGACAACAGTCCGCCGTATCCGGGGACGCGGCCTTACCAGACCGCCGTCTAACCATCATATAATAGAGGCTGCCAGCGGGCCCATAAGAAGGAAATAGCGAATGTCCGAAGCATCACACGCAATCGTCATTGGCAGCGGTTTCGGCGGCCTCGCGGCCGCTATCCGGCTGGGCGCGCGCGGCTATCGCGTCACCGTCTGCGAGAAGCTCGACAAGCCTGGCGGTCGCGCCTACGTCTACGAGCAGGACGGTTTCGTGTTCGATGCGGGCCCGACGATCGTTACGGCACCCTTCCTGCTCGAGGAGCTCTGGCAGCTCTGCGGCCGCAACATGGCGGACGACATCGACCTGAGGGCGATCGAACCGTTCTACCGCATCCGTTTCGACGACGGCACGCACTTCGATTACAGCGGCGATGACGAGGCGATGAAAGCCGAGATCCGGCGCTTCAACCCGGACGATGTGGCAGGCTACGAACGCTTCCTCGAGGCGAGCTCGATGCTTTACGACATCGGTTTCGACGAACTGCTCCATGTCTCGTTCGATTCCTTCGGCAAAATGATACGCGTGCTCCCGGAACTCGTCCGCGCGCAGTTCTATCGCTCCGTCCATAGCCTCGTCTCCCGCTACATAAAGCACCCGAAGCTCCGGATGGTCTTCAGCTTCCATCCCTTGCTCGTGGGCGGCAACCCGTTCACGACGACGGCGGTCTATGCGCTGATTGCCCAGCTCGAACGCAAGCACGGCGTACACTTTGCGATGGGCGGCACGGGCAGCCTGATCAAGGGCATGGTCAAGCTCGTCGAAGGCCAGGGCGGAACGGTCCGCTGCAACACCCCGGTTCGCCGGATTCTCGTCGAGAACGGTCGGGCTACGGGCGTCGAACTCGACTCCGGCGTCGAGCTCAAGGCTGACGTTGTGGTGTCCAACGCCGACTCGGCGGCAACGTATCGTTACCTTGTGCCGGAGGAGTATTCGAGGCGCTGGAACCCGCGCAAGCTCGACAGGAGCGACTTCTCGATGAGCCTCTTCGTCTGGTATTTCGGCACGGACCGCCGCTACGAGGACGTACCGCATCACATGATCATGCTCGGGCCCCGATACAAGGAACTCCTGGGCGACATTTTCGACAGCAAGGTGCTTGCGGACGATTTCAGCCTGTACCTGCATCGGCCGACCGCCAGCGATACCTCGCTGGCGCCGGACGGCTGTGACACCTTCTATGTGCTGTCTCCCGTACCCAACCTCGACGGCGGCACGGACTGGAACGACGTCGGCGAGCTTTACCGGTCCCGCATTGCGGCCGCGCTCGAAGAGACCGTCTTGCCCGACCTCGGCAAACACACGGTGACATCACGCCTGCTCACGCCGATCGATTTTCGCGATCGCCTGTTCTCGTACAAGGGTGCTGCGTTCGGACTGCAGCCGACGCTGCTGCAAACCGCCTGGTTCCGGCCGCACAACCGCAGCGAGGACCTCGAAGGTCTCTACCTGGTCGGCGCAGGCACACACCCGGGCGCCGGGATGCCGGGTGTCATATCGAGTGCGCGCGTTTTGGACGAGGTCGTCCCGGATCCGCAGCGAGCGGCCTGAGTCTTACCGGAGCCAGTCGCTCTTTGCCGCGGCTGCGGCGAGTCTGCCCGAAATAGCGACCATCGGGACGCCCGGTCCCGGGTGCACGCTGCCGCCCGCAAAATAGAGGCCGCGCACTGACGAGCGCGCGCCGCTGCGACGGAAAGAGCCAAACATGCCGTGCGTCGGCCAGCCGTAAATCGCCCCGTCGGAGCCCGGGAAGCGTGCCGCGAAGTCGTTGGGCGAAAAGGCCGCCACGTCCTCACCGTCGAGCGTCAGGTCGAGACCGCCCTGCCCCAGCAGCGCGGTGACGCTATCGCGGACGGCCTCTATTTCACTTGCACCAAACAGGCGCGCCGGCGCATTCACGAGCACGAACAGCCGCTCGGGTCCCGCCGGGCGCTCTGCTCCGCCGCGGTCCTGCGCACAGACGTACACGGTCGGCGATTCCGCCACCCGACCTTCACTGAGCAGGGCGTGGAACTCCTCCGGGTAGTCAGCGCCGAAGAACACGGTGTGATGATCAAGCTCGGCACCGTCGGTGTCAGCGACGAGACTCCAGGTGATCGCCGACAGCGAGCGCGGTTCTGCGTTGCGCACGAGTGTAGCCGAGCGCATTGCTTCGCCCAGCAGGCCACGCGAGAATGCCTGCACATCGCCATTGAAAACGACGGCATCTGCGGCCAGCCGTTCACCGTCGGCAACCACGCCCTCGACGCGGCCGCGTCGCGACAGGATCTCGTCAACGTGACAGTCGTACCGGAACTCTGCACCGAGGCTCGCGGCGGTGTCGGCGAGCGCCTCGGCGAGTCGCTGCATGCCGCCCCCGACGTAGTGGACGCCGACTCTCTCGACGTGCGCGATAAGCATCAGGGTGGCTGGTGCCGCGAACGGCGAGCTTCCGGTATAGGTGGCATAGCGTGCGAACAGCTGTCGCAGACGTTCGTCCTCGAAGTAGTGACCCAGGCGATCCCACAGCGTGTTGAAAGGCCGGGTCGCATATAGCCGCGGCAGGCCAGCGAGCCCCATCGACAGCGTCAGTCCAAGCGTGCTTGGCTTGTCCCGGGTCATAAAGGAATCGGCCAGCGTCGCAAAAATCTCCTCCGAGTCACGGGCGAAGCGCCGATAGCCGGCGGCCTCACCCGCACCGGCAAACGCCTCGATCGCCGACGCTGACGCCTCGACGTCGCTGTACAGGTCGAGTTCGCTGCCATCTGTCCAGCGGTGCCGCGCGAGCCGGTCGGCCCGCTCGAGCGTTACCGCTTCCTCGAGCGACCTCCCCGCCCTGGCGAACAGCTGGTCGAAGACCCAGCGCATCGTAAACACGGTCGGCCCCGAGTCGATCGCCTGCCCCATGGCCATCAGCTCACGCATGCGACCGCCGGGCACTGAACCACGCTCTATGACCGTGACGTCAGCACCGTCCGCCGCGAGCTCGATTGCCGCTGCCAGTCCGCCGATACCGGCGCCGACAACGATCGCGGTTGGCGCCTTGCTCATGCGATCGACTGTCGCTGGCGAACGCGGACGCGAATGTCCTCGGCAGGCCGGGTCGTAAGGCGGGCAACCGGCCGCACTGCATCGGGATTCTCGATCTCGAAGTCATAGCGCCGTGCCAGTCGCGCCAGCACGAGGCCGCTTTCGATCGTTGCGAAGGCGGCGCCAATGCAGACCCGCGGACCCAGGCCGAACGACATCAGTACGCCCTTATCCTTGCCGCCGCTGTCATCGCCGCTCTCGAAGCGATCTGGATCGAAACGGTCCGGGTTGCGCCACAGGAGTGCGTTCCTGTGGGCGGTCCATGGCGACACCATGATCATCGCGCCCTTCTTCACGCGATACCGACCTATCGTCGTGGCCTCGGCCGCCACCCTGGGAATAAAGGTGATGGGCGGATAAAGCCTCAGCGTCTCGCGGAACACGTTGCGCACGAACGCAAGCTGCTTGACCTGCTGGATGGTCACGGGACCTTCGCCGGCAACGGCTTCGACCTCCCGGCGCAGTCGGTCAAGCACGTCGGGGCGCTGCGCGAGGATATAGAAGGCCCAGGTCAGGACGCTCGCCGTCGTTTCGTGCCCGGCAAGAAAGAAAACCCCCAGCTCGTCGATCAGCTCCTTGCGGCTGAAGCCCTCTTGCGTCTCGGCATCTCGCGCCGCGATCACGGTCTCCACGATGTCGTCCTCCGCGGCGAGCGTCCCATCGAGGCGCGGATCGACAAGATCACCAATGTAGCGGCGTATGCGTTCGCAGGCGTCGAGGACCTGCTGCGGCTGCCGGACGTCCGCCCATGGCTTGCCGACGATCAGCTGCCAGAGGTCGACACTCGCGACGCTCTCCTCGAACTCGGTGAACGAGTCACAGACATCACGCGCCGTCTGCGACTCGAGCGAGCGCGAGAAAATCGTGCGACAAATGACATCCGCGGTCAGCTCGCTCATGGCGTGGTCCAGAGAGAACCACTCGCCGGAGGCGACACGACTGTCAAGTACCGTCTCGTAGTCGTTGACCGCGGCCTGCATGGCCGAGTAAGCGACGTTGATCCTGAGACCGGAGAACGCCGGATCGATCATTGCGCGCTGCCGTCGCCAACGCTCGCCGCTCGATACAAAGATGGAGTCACCGACCAGCGGTTCCAGCGCCCCGACCATGAGATCGTTCTTCGGGAAGATCTCGAGAGGATCGGTGAGAATCTCACGGGCAATCTGCGGGTCGTTGACCAGCAGTATCGAGCGACGCGAGTAGCCGAGATAGGTGTACGGCTCCCGGTAGGCGTCGATCGGCACAAGGCTCAGCAGGTCACCATCGCCCTGGCGCAGGACACGGATGAGAGAACGAATCGGGGTCTTCGGCTGCGGCGCCGGCGGACGATACAGGTCCGTCATGTCGAGCTGTTCTTCAGAGCCTTGAGCACCGGCCAAGTATACTTGGCTTGGTGCAAAGCGAGTATCATCGAACGCGTATTCGGCAGGAATCATCGCGTTGCCCGAACGAACCGTAGTCATAACCCTTGGACGCCTGCCGGTCGCGCTCGACCTCGCACGGAGCTTCCATCAGGCCGGGTGGCGCGTCGTCGTTGCGGAACCCTTCCGCATGCACCTGTCGCGCATGTCATCAAGCGTCGATCGCTCCGTTGCCGTGACTAGCCCGGCCGAGAGTTCGGCCGCGTACCTCGACGATCTCCTCAACGTGGTGGCCGACGAGCGCGCTGCCCTGGTGGTCCCTGTATCCGAAGAATCCACCTGGGTTGCGCGTCTCAAGCAACGGCTTGGCGAAAGCGTCCGTGTGTTTGCGTGGGACCCTGACACATTGCTGCAGCTGCACGACAAGTACGGCTTCGTCCGGCTTGCCGAAGCGCACGGGCTCCGCGCACCCAGGAGCTGGCTGCCGGACGACCTCGCCGACCTGCCGTCGGACATCCCGCTGGTCGTCAAGCCACGGCACTCATGCTCCGGGCGTGGCGTCCAGCTCCTCGATGCCGGCAGAACGCCTAGCCCTGACGCCGGCAGCCTCGTGCAGGCGCAGATTATCGGTGACGAGGTGTCGGGTTTCGGCGTGGCCAACGAGGGCCGGCTCGCGGCACCGGTGGTATACCGCGGCACGGTGCGCTCGGGCAGCGTCGCCGTCTGCTTCGAGCGCATTGAGGAACTCGACGCCGTTACCGAATGGATGCGCCGCTTCGTCGCCGCCGTGGGCTACACGGGCTTCATCGCCTTCGACTTCATCATTGACGAGCGCGACAAGGCCTGGGCCATCGAATGCAATCCGAGGGTCACCAGCGGCATCCACTTCCTCGCCGCTGCCCACCTCGCAGCACTGGTCACCGGCGACGCCAACGCGGCGGAACCCTACCGGGCCGAGCGCCTGCTGACCGAGTCCTGGTCATGTTATACGGCAGCGCTTGGCAATGTGTTTCGGCCCGCACGTTTCCTCGCCACCATGCGCGAGTTAATCCGCGCTCGTGACGTCACCTGGTCACGCTCCGATCCGCTGCCGTTCCTGCTCATGCCCGTCAACACCTTTCGCATCATTGCCAGGGCCGTCAGGCAGGGATCGAGTTTCGCTGCCGTGGCGGTCAGCGACCTCGAGTGGCAGCCGGCAGGCGACTAACGCGTGACCGTTGCGACGGACTTCGCGGTCAGCCTGCTCGATGCGCCTACGCCGGCGCTGATCGAGTTCCTCGAGTCTGTGCGATTCGGCGGCGACGGTCTTCGCTACCAGCGCGTTGCTGTGGCCGATGCTATCGACGCGCTGGGCAACGCGCACTGGCTCGCACTGCGTAAGGCCGGGCGTATCGGGGGCAGCTACATGCTGAGCGAGGCACCCGCCCGCCTCGATGACGGTACGGTCAATGCCAGCTATCGCGGACTGCTCGCGGTCGACGCGTCGCTGCGGCGGCGCGGCTACGGCAAAGCGCTCGTAGAATCCGCCTTCGAACACCTCGAACAGCGTGCCGGCCAGGCCCCGCTGCTGTCGTTCGGCCTCATCGAGCGCAGCAACACGGCGTCGAGACGACTGCTCGAAACACTCGGTGGCCAGACGGTAGGCGCCCTGGAGAGCCGCCTCGTGTACCGGCAGTGGCCAGGGCCATCGTCAAATCTCATTCGCCTCGATGACGCACGCCTGGCTGATTACATGCAGCGCCTCGGCGCCAGATCGACGGGCCTCACGCTGTCGGCGCCAGCCACGCTGCCCGCCTGGGGCCTCCTGAGGGATGACCAGCTCGTCGCAGCGGCACGTGTGAGTCACTCGGCTATCGATCTCGGAGAGGGCGGCCCGTTGGCCAGACTCCTGCACCGTTATGCCTACTCGAGAATCCGCGCCATCGGCAAGCGCTACAACCGCCGCGCCTTTACCTGGCTCGGCATCCACGATCCGCTGGTCGAGGCGGACCCGGCCGATGCCTGGCCCGAGTTCATTAGCGCATTATTGGCAGCGCACGATCGGCACATGGCGTTGTTTACGCTGGATGAAGCGGGACAGCCTGCACGTCTGTTGCAGGATGCCGGTGTGTTCGGCCGTTTCGCGGATGCGACGCGCCAGGAGCTCAGGCTCGTCGCCAGCGGCTGGAATCTGCCTGCAGGCTGGGAGGAAAGAACGCGGGCAACGCCAATCCTTGGCGGCCCGGTGTTCTAGGAAAATACCGCGCCGGTCGCCGTGGGGAGAAAGATCAGGCGACCGGTGCGGAGCGCACGACAAGCGGCGCTAACGACTTCCGAGTGAGGGATACGCCGACACAGCGTCTGCGCCCCCAAGCGGCTTGTTGACCCCCTGATGACACGTCTTGCAGTAGGCCTTGGGCGCATCAGCTTCGTGCGGCCCGAGCCTGTAGTCCGGGTAGACCGGACCCAGCGGTATCAGGTAGTTCGCATTGAGATCCCGAACCATATTGAGACCGTAGTGCGCCGTCACTCGCATGGGCGTGCTCTGCTCCCAGTTCTGGAATGCACGCGTGTTATGGCAGTAGGTGCAGTTGACGCCAAGCGCGGTCGACCAGTTCATCATCAGGCCGTAGGAGTACTCGGCATCCTTGATGGACAGTCCGAGACCCGGCTCCGAGAAGATCTTGTCGGACGCAAGGCGAATCGACGGATTGCCGTCGGTTTTCTGCAGGAACGTCGAAGCCGTGTCTGACGGCAACGACGCGAGACCCGCATTTTCGCTGGGCACGTTCTGGCCGTTACGCCAGCCAACGAAGTACTGGTTGCCATAGTTCGACATGCCTTCGGTGAACCAGATGTACTCCGGCACGTTCTTGCCACGGTGGCAGGTGTAGCAATTCACACCGTTGTTGCCGACGTGATCGCTCCAGGTGGAGTTTACGTGCTGCGTCATCTGGATCATGCGCCGGGAAACGACCTTCGTGTACTTGCCGTCGTCAGCCAGGTTCTCCGGGTAGTGGCAGTAGTTACAGCCCTCTTCCGGCGATACCCACTGGGTAATCGACGTCATGAGACGCGTAAACTGCGCTACCGACAGGTCACCAAGCACCTGCACGTTCTGGTAGATCTCACCGGCTTTCGGGCCGCTCGCTGGGGCCTCCGGGAGTGCAGCCGGATAGCCCAACTCGGGCTCCGGCGCACGCGGATTGTTTACCTGCACCATCGCCGTCCCACGGAAGCCGTTCTGCGAGGTCTCGATCGGTGGCCGTTCGCATGCAGCGACCAGCAAGGTCATGCACGCGACGCCGACCAGTTTCTGGGTTCTGCTCATCATCTCAATGCCCCTCACGGTGCTGCCGCCGGATCACTCATGGGCGGATAGACATCCGGATACACGGGCACGAAACCGTGCTCGAGTCCCCACTCGTACCAGTTATCAACAACCGTGCCTGTCAGAAGTATGGCGATGCCGCCAGTGAGCGTCGTCAGTACAGCGAACCACCAGGCCCAGCGGTGAATGGACTCATACGAGGCGTTGAAACCCATCGTCCAGCGCCAGAACAGTCCGCCGCGTTCGGCCGCCGTACCACGATCGTAGATGTGTTCGATCTCTCGATGCGAGCCGTAGTTCCCGGATGCGAGAATCGTCGCACCGTGCATCGCAAAGAGCAGTACCGATCCATACAGGAACGTGATCGACAGCATGTGGAACGGGTTGTACAGCAGGTTGCCGTACCTCAGCGAAAACGCGGTTGTCCAGTCGAGGTGCGGGAAGATGCCGAAGGGCACTGCCTCACTCCAACTGCCCAGGAGCACCGGCCGAATGAAGCCGAGGACCAGGTAAAGCCAGATCGCCGAGGCGAAGGCCCATGCAACATGGGTTCCCATCCCAAGCTCGGTCGCTCGCCTGTACATGCGTACCCACCACAACACGATAGACAGCGTCAGGAAGGCACCAGCGAGGAGCCACCAGCCACCCTCGTTAAGCGGCGGAATCCTCAGACCCCACTCAGGACCAGGCGGTTCCAGTGCCAGCCAGGGCAGGAGACGGAAGAACTCGACCGGATCCCATCCCACGGAGGCCCACATGTTCAGGCCGATGATCTCGAATGCCGCCACACCGAAGAGGATCGACCAGAAACCGGTCGTCCCGATGTAGGTCGGGCCAATCTGGTGCTCCGCGAAGAGCCCAAACAGGCGCGAGGTCCCGGACTTCGTGCGCTCCCATATGCCTTCCGGCAAGGGCACGCCCGGATCCGGCTCGCCGTGAACCATCACCCGATTGAATATATTTTGATATGTCGCCATCGGAACGCTCCCTTAACTCCAGATTGGCAGTGACAGCCACCAGTTCCACCACTCTGGCCAGCCACGTGTCCAGAACGGTCCGCTGATGATGATGCAGATCGCGCTCCAGAGACCGGCGTTCAGCGCAAGGAACAGGCCCAGGCGATGAATGCCCAGCGAACCGATCGAGTAACCGATCGTGTCGCGGAAGAAGCTGTTTTCGTGATAGTTCGACTTGACGGTGTCACCCTTCTTGTGAGGGTTCGTGGCCGACAAGATAGCGCCGCCGTGTAGCCCAAGCGCAAGCACCGTTGTGAAGAAGAACGTCACAGCGATCATGTGCGCCGGGTTGTAGTGAAAGTGCAGGTACTGGTAACCGGTATTCGATACCCAGTCGAGATGGCTCATGATTCCGTACGGAAAGCCATGTCCCCAGGCGCCCATCAGGAGGGGCCGGAAGACATTCAAAGTCACGTAAGCGAACACGGCCACGCCAAACGCGATAGGCACGTGGTACAGCATCCCGAGCTTTCGACTGATTTCGGCCTGTCGCAGCGCCCACGATACGAAAGCGCCAACAGCGCAAATCGTAATCAATTGCCAGAGACCGCCCTCTTGCATTGGCGCAAAGCCGAGTCCGTAACTGATATCCGGCGGCGCAATGTTGATCTGCCAGATATTCCAGGTCGGACCTGTAGCAATCCCGTAAAAGATGAGTGCCGTGCCAAGCAGCGCAAAGAACGCTGTCGTGACACCGAAGAAACCGACGTAGAAAGGCCCGACCCAGAAGTCGAACAAATCACCGCCGATCAACGTGCCACCACGCACCCGGTATTTTTTCTCAAAGCTCAGCATGGACATGTTGATACCTCAAATGCCGAAGGCTTACTAAACAGCAGGCCTACTTCGCCGATCCCGGGCTTCTTGGAGGCGTCCCCCCTCGAAGCCCAAGACCGGTGAAGCCGGCTAGCGCTTCACTATTGCCGTTCAGCGACCATGACATTTTCGTCCCTGGTCTGAACCGCAGCCGTCACCCCGGGGGGTGTTTCAGACAGCCAGCTGCCATAACGCGGCGTGCTGAGCTGTACAAAGTGATTGACCAGCACCATGAAAAACGCAAATGCAAGCACTGCGATCATTCCACGACGCGGGTCTACCATTAGCCAAATTCTCCACATAGCTAGGTACTCCTATAGTTTCGGAACAGTTGAAAAAATCAGAACCACGGACGCCACGCCCAAATAAGGATGTGGGCAACCAGGGTCAGGGCAATAAAGCCCAGCGTTCCTTGCATGAAGTACTTGTGGAACTCTTTGGCCTCCCTTGATGTAAGACCTGTCAAAGATCCTTTACCGTCAGACATATTTGTTTCTCCTCAACACAAAGTCGACTTGGTTGGGTTACCGCGAAACCCTCACGGCAGGGGTGATCGTCAGCACGTCCGGAGACAAACCAACGAAACCTTGTTTACTGGAACACGGTGCCGGCGATCGTCGCCGACAACTTGCTCGCTTCGGCTACCGGCGAACCGTAGCCATCCTTGCCGCCAGCCGGCCATGGCCGCCACCGCCAGCCGGACAACCGCGCCACAATGGCGACCGGTAGCAGCGTCGTGAAACACACTACCCAGACAAAACGGCATGACCAGACTTCGTCTTTCTTCAGGCCGTGGGTCAGTCGATCGGTTGTCATTACTACTCTCCCTCTGCACCGCTTACGGGTGCGTCACACCGGTTACCCGGCTTATCGTTCGCGCTACGCGGCAGCCTGTCCGTCTTTCGGCTCACCGGTAACGCTGGCCACGAGTTCGCGCGAGACTTCCTCATGACCTTCATTTCTTGCCTTCAGCTCAATGGCATCCCTGAGTTGCCGCGCCGCAGAAATCCTGATCAGGACCGGCTTCGCTGCAACGACACGATCGAGCAGTTGCCTGGCGTCCTTCGTCCACTGCAGTTCGCTGTCGAGATTCGCAGGCGTACTGTCGATGTTGTCGAGCTGCGTACCGAGCGGCAGGATGTTGAACAGCGCGTCGAACAGTGCGTTGCAGACTTCCTGCACGACGTAAGTTGCGCCGCCATAACCCATGAACGGCGTGCCCGTGTGCCGGCGAATGATCGACCCCGGGAACGACGCCGGGATGTACTGGGCCGGCGAGCCCGACTCCGCGAGATACATGCGCTCGTTGTAACTGCCGAAGACGATGAGCGGACCTTGATCGGCCAGTGCCTGGCGCACGGCTTCGTTGTCGGTCTTCTTGCCCGGGTTCCGCTGAATCGCAATGGGAACCGGCATGCCGAGATCGTCTTCGAGGAACTTCTTGAGGCCGCGGGTGTAGGTTTCGCTTGCCACGATCGCGACCCCGGCGGTACCGAAGAAGTCCTGGGTCACCGAGCGCCATAAGTCCCACAGCGGCTTGATCGTCGTGTGCTTTTCCTGCTCGATAAACGGCGCAGGATCCAGCTCGAGCAACTCGCCCAGCTCCTCGAGGAAACGGGTCGTGCTCGACAGGCCGATCGGCGCCTGCAGGTATGGCCGATCCAGTGCCTCGCAGAGAATTCGACCGAACTCGCGGTACATGCAGATGTTGACGTCGGCGTTGGCGAGTTTGGCGACATCCTTGAGGTCTGAACCCAGCGGAAAGACCATGTTGATCTCGGCACCGATACCCTCGACCAGGCGCCGAATCTCGGCGAGGTCTGACGGCATATTGAACGTGCCGTAGGCGGGGCCGATGATATTGACGCGCGGCTTCTCGCCGTCCTTTTTCTTGCGCGGCGGCACCTTGCCTTTCTTCGGACCGAACTCGGTCCACAGCCAGTACATGGCCCGATCCGCACTCTGCCACTGGTCCTCGTCAATGGTCCGCGGCAGGAAGCGCTTGATCTTCGTGCCCTCAGGCGTAACGCCACCGCCGATCATTTCGGCAATCGAACCGGTTACGACGACGCTCGGCTGGGAGGAATCCAGGACGCCGTGCGCCCGTTTCATCGCTTCCTCGGTTCCCGTCTGGCCGAGCTCTTCCTCGCCAAGACCGGTGACGACGATCGGCAACTCGTGCGGCGGCAGTGCGTCCGTGTAGTGCAGTACCGACGTGACCGGCAGGTTCTCGCAGCCAACCGGGCCGTCGATGATGACCTGCAGCCCCTTGATCGCAGTGAAGACGTACACACTGCCCCAGTAGCCGCCAGCCCTGTCATGATCAATGATCAGCATGACGTCGCACCTCGTCCTGCAGTCGGCGCGTCCTGCCAGACGCCGCTGGTCGGGCCCTCACCGACACCTTCAAAGAAGTCGCGCATCGCATCAAAGCGTTCTTTCTGGCCGAGAGCCGCGTTGATTACCTGTGCCAGCGATCCCGGACCGGGAACGCCCATCAGCGGACGAGCCGAAATCAGGTTGGTGAAATACAGTGAAGGCACGGACGCTTCCTTGGCCTTCTGGACGACTGGCGTCGTGCCAATCGCAAGATCCGGTTCGAACTCCTGGAACGCCGCAACGTCCTCTTCGAGCGACGCACGGAAGTTCACCTGCACGCCTTTCGCTTCGAGCCATTCGCGATCGGGATCAGACCACTCGGTGCGCGGGCAGGCCGAGCCGACGTAGCGTACGTCCGCGCCGCTTTCGACCAGCATCCGTGCGACGAGAAGCTCGGACCCTTCGTAACCCGACAGCGTGATACGACCCTTGATCGGCGAGCCTGCAACGGCGCCAGCAATAATCGGCAGGAAGCGGTTCTTCGCCTGGTCGACGACCGGCTTGGCAATACCTGCCGCGTCGCCAATGGCATCCAGCCAGGCGGCAGTCCCGTGCTGCCCCACCGGCGCCGAGCCGACGAGCTGCCGGCCTGCAGCGCGGAACTCGCGAACCGACGCGGTATAGAACGGATGAATAACGGCTGCCACCGGGCTTGCGAGCGCGGCATACAGCTCACGCCACTCGCGTGTCGGGACGACCGGGCCTGCTGCAAGCCCCAACGGCTCGAGCAGCTGACCAATACTCACCGGGTCGGCCGGGAACATCTCGCCGAGCAGCGCAACCGTCGGTAGGTCCTTGCGATCGCGGGGCGCGAGCACCGGACCGGCCTCGGCCTCTTCACGCGCGTACTTGAGCATGGCGCCGGCGAGTATGTCCTTCGCCTCGGCATGCGTCGGGACACCAAAGCCCGGTACATCAATACCGATAATGCGCACGCCGTTGATTTCCTTCGGCAGCATCTTGAGCGGCACGCCCGATGCGGTCGGCACGCACAGGTTGGTCACGACGATGGCGTCGTACTTCGACGGATCGGCCATTTCGTGAACACTGTCGCGAATGTCTTCGTAGAGTTTGCCCGTGACGAGCGTTTCCGAGTTGAACGGAACGTAACCCACCGAACGGCGCGCTCCGTAGAAGTGCGACGTAAAGGTGAGCCCGTAGACGCAACACGCAGAGCCGGACAGGATCGTGGCCGTACGCCGCATCCGTAAACCGACTCGCAAGGATCCGAATGCCGGACACATGCTCTGCGGCTGGTCGTGCGGGCCTACCGGATAGTCGTTCGCGTACTGCTCGAGCACGTCGCCCTTGCCGGCCTTAATGGCCGACTCGCGCAGGTCCGCTTTCGAGTGGCAAACGCCTGCCGCTTCGCCGGGTGCCAGCGTCGCGTCTGCAGTCGTTGCTTTGTCTTTGTCCCCTGTCGTCATCAGCTTCTGGTTATCGTTGTCGAGCCTGTGAGTGTCGTTGTCCCTGCCGCCTGTCTAAGCGTCGTCGTACACCACCTCGAGCGACGGTTTCTCGACGTAGGCCTTGCCCGCCATGTCCGCTGCGGTAGCCGGTATTAGTTCGCCGCCGGCGGCGTCGTCATCACCATCGAACAGGCCGAGCAGTCCTTCCTGCTCGAGCGGATTCGGCAAGAGTGGCGGAGCCTCGGCAACGCCGGTCGCAAGCTCTTCAAACAGCGGAGCCCACTGGCCGCCGGGCTTGCCGACAATCTCGTAGTTGGCACTCTTGCGCCGAATGTCATCGTCTGCAGGGATTGCCGACAGCACGGGTATGCCGACGCTTTCTGCAAACTTGTGCGCCTCGCCGGTACCGTCATCTTTGTTGATCACCATGCCCGCCACGCCGACGTTGCCGCCGAGCTTGCGGAAGTACTGCACGGCCGAGCAGACGTTGTTGGCAACATAGAGCGACTGCAGGTCGTTCGAGCCCACGACGATGACCTTCTGGCACATGTCACGGGCGATCGGCAGGCCAAAGCCGCCGCATACGACGTCGCCCAGGAAATCAAGCAATACGTAGTCGAAGTCCCAGTCGTGAAAGCCGAGTTTCTCGAGCAGCTCGAAGCCGTGGATGATGCCGCGTCCGCCGCAGCCGCGGCCGACCTCCGGCCCTCCGAGCTCCATGGCGAAGACGCCGTCACGCTTGAAGCAGACATCGCCGATCTCGACTTCTTCGCCGGATTCCTTCTTCTTGGAAGACGTCTCGATGATCGTCGGGCAGCTGCGGCCGCCGAATAAAAGCGACGTCGTATCGCTTTTCGGGTCGCAGCCGATAAGCAGGACCTTCTTGCCCTGCTGCGCCATCATGTAGGACAGGTTCGACAACGTGAAACTCTTGCCGATGCCGCCCTTGCCATAGATGGCGATGACCTGTGTCTCTTTCGCAGGCTCGCCCGTCGGCACCGGGTCAGGATCGATCGACGCTTCCTTGCGGAGGCGGTCGCGTTGCTCGATGGCAACATCAATGCGGTGTTCTTTTGGTTTGGAGCGTTCCAACATTCAGGCTTGCCTCCAGTCGAGAACCATCTTCAGACAGTCAGGATCCGAGAACGCGACCGGGTATGCGCTGTGCGCCTCCGACGCGGGCAGGCGGTGACTGATCAGTTCCTTCAGGTCAAGTGCGCCGCTTTCGATTAGTGATTTGACCGACACGAGATCGTCGCGAGTCCACTCCGCGACGACGCGGAGTTGCGCTTCGCGCATGAACGCGGGTGCAAAACTCATCGACAGGGGTTCCGAATAGAACCCTGCGAGCACAATCTCGCCGTTCTTGGCCAGACGCTGCACCAGCAGATCGACAATCTTCGAGTCACCGCTGGCATCGAGGATGCGGCGGTAATCATTGCGAGGGTCGTCAGCCGGCGCGATCACGTCGTAGTCGAGGCCGCCCATGGCACGCTTCGGGTTGGTCTCCCAAACCACGGGCTTGCGCACGCCGAGTGCCACCGTCAGCCGGGCAATCAGTCGCCCGAGCACGCCGTGCCCGATAATCAGGTCCGGCAAGGCGAGTTCACGCTGGTTATGTATGGCGTGGTGCGCCGTTGCTGCGAGTGCGAGAAGGATCGCGTCTTCGTTGAGACCGGGGTCGATCGGCACGAGCTTGTCCTGCTCGACCACGAGCCGCGAAGCGGCGCCGCCGAACAAGCCGCGGATCTCGCCGAAACACCGGGCACCCGTTACGAATACCTGGTCGCCGGGCGCCAGTTCGACGCCGTCACCGCAGGCCGCAACGCGACCAACCGTTTCGTAGCCCGGAACGAGCGGATAACCCATCCCGGGAAACGCCGGCATGAGCCCGTGAAACAGGAGTTTTTCGGTGCCGGTACTGATCCCTGTCCACTCGACGTCAACAAGGACTTCGCCGGAATCCGGTGGCGTAAGCTCGACGTCCCGAAGCGCCAGTTTCTCCGGCTCTTCGAAGACGACTGCCTGCGCGGGCACGGGTCCCCGCAGCGGTCTTGTGACAGATTCGCTAGACATGAGTGTCAGTTTACGCTGACTATTAATATTGTCAATATATATTTACACTTTTTCTGGCACGGGGTGTCAACGCTCCGCGACGAGCACGCTCGTGATCATCGGAATGCCCGTCGACAGCCGTTTTACCCGGCTGAATCCGGCCTCTCGCAACAGCGCCGACAGGACCTTCGGCGTACGCGGCCTGCCGCTCCCCATCGCGAGCAGGTAGACGTTGAAATAGGCGCTGACGAGGCGCCCGGCACGGTCATCACCGGCCATCGGCTCCGCCACGATCAGCATGCCGCCGGGCTTCACGGCGGCGTGCGCGGCCCTTGCCAGGGCCAGCGCGCGATCCTCGTCGTGATCGTGCAGAATCCGCACCAGCGACACGACGTCGAGACCGGCCGGCAGCTCGCCGTTCGTCGCATCGGCCCCGACGACGCGAATGCGCTCACTGAGGCCCGCGTCAGCAATTTTTTCGCGCGCAATGGCCGCAACGGGCGGCAGGTCGGCGACCGTGACATCGAGATCCGGCCACCGGCGGGCGGCCGCCATGGCAAACGCCCCGGCCCCACCACCAATATCGAGCAGAGTCCGCTGGCCATGCAGGCTGACCGCAGCGAGCACCTGTTCGGCCACCATGGCCTGCGATACCGCCATCAGTTCGCTGTAATCAGCGACAGCGCCTTCATCGAGCCCTGCAGGCGCCTCGCTCTCGGCATAGGCCCATAGCGACGACATCCGGGTAACGGCTACGTCGCCGCGAAACAGGGCCAGCGGATCATCGAGGTCCGCGTACAGCAGCGCATGGTGCAGCACCATGGACGTCACCCCCGGATTGTCGACCAGGGTGGCGCCCTGCTTGCCGAGCGCGACGCGGTCCCGCGATCTGAGTTCGAGCAGCTCGAGAGCAGCTGCTGCCTCGACGAGGTGCCGCCCCCTTGTGGCAGGCAGCCCGCACTCGGCGTAGAGATTGGCGAGCGGTTTCGGTCCGGCGCGCAGGCGCTCGAACAGGTCGAGGCGCACGCAGGCCAGCAGCACCTGGCTATGGATGAATCCGCCGCAGAGCGCGAACAGATCGTTCGCCTCGGAACGCGCAAACCATTGAAAAACAGGTATCTTCTGCGCCCACTCCCGAAAATCTGCACTGCTAAGCAGGCGGTTCCTCAAGTCGGACAAGAGCGCGACGGGCATGAAGGAGCGCTCCGGGCGGCGCGGGGTGTCAGGCAGCGCGCCTGGCATTCAGGGCGTTGCTGAGAAGCCGTGACGCTTCGTGATGGATCATCATGCGCAGGCGGTGTTTGCCGCGGCAGTCGGGCACCGACTCCACGGCGCGTTCGATGTGATCCCGAAGGCGCTCTGTCGCACCCTCCACACCGTGCTCACGCACCGCGCTGGGCCTGTCGAGGCGATCATCCTGTCCGACCGGCTTGCCGATCCTCTCCGGATCACCAACGCTGTCCATGAGATCGTCGGCAATCTGGTAGGCCGAACCAATCACCTCACCCAGCAGCGCCCATGACGGATCATGCGCACCGGCTGCGGCAGCACCGGCAAGCGTTGCCGCACGGAACAGCGCGCCCGTCTTCGCTTGCTGGTACTCATCGAGTTCGATCGTCGACTCGCACTCCCAGGACTGCCCGGCAACGATGCCGTGCGGCGCGCCGACAGCCTCACTCGCAATCGTCAGGAGCTGCGCAGAACGCCGAGGCGCCGTTGCCGCCACGCGGGCAATCGTCTGGAAAGCGAGCACGATGAGCGCGTCGCCGCACATGACGGCGAGGGGTTCGCCGAAGGCGATATGCACCGAGGGCTTGCCACGCCGAATCGCCGCATCATCGAAGCACGGCAGGTCGTCGTGCACCAGCGATGCGCAGTGCAGAAACTCGAGGCTGGCCAGCGCCGCGTCGACGATCGACTCGTCGACATTGTCGTGCGCCATCGCAACGGCAAGACACAAACGCGGCCGGATCCGGTGACCGCCGGGAAACACGGCGTACTGCAGCGCATCCGCGAGACCGGGCGGACACGGTGGCTCCGTGGCAACGGCCAGTGATGCCGCGATGGCGGCTTCGATTCTCTGTTCGGGCTCCATGTCGAAGGACTGTCCTTTGCGCCGACTGTCAAGTTTTGTTGTCTCGTATAATTGTCATGTAGAGTAGACACTTGCCCCTGGTACGTCAACAAGTCGCCAGGATCCCCGAGTTACGGTAAATACCCCCACCCGCTCCCCAACCAGGCCGAGTCCCACCCTATGTCCAAGCCTCACGGCGATGTCATTTTCAGCGAGCCGGTGCCCGATTCAGGGTATCGCTGGTGGTACGTAGACGGTGTGAGCCACGACGGGGCGTACGGCGTGGTTATCATTGCTTTCGTGGGTTCGGTGTTTTCACCGTATTACTTCAATCGGCGACGTCGCGGCGCAACCAATCCGGAGGACTACGTTGCGATCAACGTGTGTCTCTACCGTCCGGGCGGCGATCGCTGGGCCATGACCGAGCGGAGCTCACGCGCCCTCGAGCGGGACGCCAACGAGTTTCGAGTCGGCCCGAGCCGGCTGTACTGGGAGGGCGACACGCTCGTTATCGACGTTGCCGAGCGCTCGATGCCGTTCATGCGCCGCGTCGAAGGGCAGATTCGCCTGATGACCCGGAAGCTGAACACCGACAGCTTCGATCTCGACCCGGACGGCCGCCATGTCTGGCGACCGGTAGCGCCCGTCGCCGATATCAGCGTCGAGTTCAGCCATCCGGGCATGACCTGGGACGGCCACGGTTATATGGACATGAACTACGGCAGCCGAATGCTGGAAGAGGACTTTTCGGCCTGGGACTGGAGCCGCTCGGCCAGTCGGGACAGCGCAAGTATCTACTACGTTGCCCGCCTCAACTCCGGCGAAACCCGGTCTATCGGGCTCGAGTTCGACAGCGCCAATCAGCCACACCGGATCGAAATGCCGGATGAGCAGGAATTACCGTTAACCGCGTGGCGGGTCCGGCGGTCAGCGCGGCACCCGACGACACTGGCGGTTTCGCGCAGCTTCGAAGACACCCCGTTTTACTCGCGCTCTCTTCTGAACGCGCCCGACGAGCGAGGCTCCCTGATTATTCATGAGAGTCTCGACCTGTCGCGCTTCAGCTCGCGCTGGGTGCAGACGCTATTGCCCTTCCGAATGCCCCGTCTCGGTTGACCGGGCGGCCCCGTCGCTGTCGTCGGTCGACCTGGCCGGTGACTTGAGCTCCGGGTCGCGATTGAGCGCGACGATCTGCCAGACCAGGTAGGCGACAATCGGCAGGAACAACAGGATGGACTTGAGGATGCCGGGTTCCACGACGCGGTCTCCGCCTACTGCACCGCGCGGCAGGCCTCAATCAGGAAACGCGTTTCCCGAAGCGGCGGCGCAAACACTTCGTCCTGCTGCGACAGCGACTTGCGCACGGCGCCGAGCAGCAGGCGAATCTTGCGCCGCCGGCCGACCACGGCCCTTTGGCTGACGGAGTCGAGGCCGTTCTCCTCGATCTTGCGACCGATTTCTGCGTAGATGGACCTTGCGGCAAAGATCCCGGGGCGCGCCCGCGCCGGCAGTTTCGAGATGCCCCCTTCGGCGCGTTCGTAGAGATCGTCGGCGAGCTCGAGAAGCTCGCGAACCGTTGCTGCAATGCCCTCATTGAAGACCGGGTTCCTGAGCCAGGCTTCGGCATCGATACCGTTTGCGGCTAGCGATTCGACGGGCAGGTAAAGGCGACCGTTCTGCGCATCTTCGCCGACGTCCCGGGCAATATTCGTGAGCTGCATGGCGACACCCAGGTCGCAGGCGCGACTCAGCACCTGCGGATCCCGGATGCCGAGGAGGATTGCCATCATCGCACCGACGGTGCCTGCCACTCGCGCGCCGTACGCGTAGGTGTCCGACATTGTCAGGTAGCGCCGGCCCTTGACGTCCCACTCGAAGCCTTCGAGCAGCGCAAACGGCAGCGCCTTGGGAATCTGGTAGCGCTCGACAACATCCGAAAAGGTTCGGTCGACGGGACTGTTGTAAGGACGCCCCGCGTAGATGCAGTCGAGCCGCTCGGTGAGCTCGTTTAAGCCCTCGTGCGGATCGATGGCGTCGTCGATGGCATCGTCTGCAATCCTGCAAAAGGCGTACAGCGAGGTGATCGGGTGCCGGAGCTCATCGGGCAACAGTAGCGATGCGGCGAAGAAAGAATGAGAACCGTCGCGCAACAAGTCGCGACAGTCATTCAGGTCCGCGCCGAAACGCAGGACAGTCTTGAGGTCGGCACCATGCATAGGCTCAGAATATCCTCAAACAGAAAGAGACGCGAACGCCGGCAGGCACTGCGTTGCGCCTCGCGACGCTACGGGCCGGCACGGTGGACTCCAATTCCGCCCGTCAGGAAACGCTCGATAGTTTGCGCCACCTCGGCCGGGCGTTCTTCGTGAGCGAGGTGACCGCAGCGTTCAAGCTCGACAACCCTGGCATTGGGCACCTTGCGGGCCATTGCGCCTGCGGTCTCGGGCCTGACCGCCTGATCGCGTTGACCGGTAACCAGCATCAGCCTCGGCGCCAGGTCGGCGAGTTCGCGCTCCAGCCCCGACAGATCCCAGGCTGCCATCATGGCAAGTACCGCTTCGAGGTGCGCTTCCGATGTGAAGAGTCGCTGGTAGTAGGCGATACCCTCATCGTCGAGGACCGAGCCGGTACCGCGGATGATCCGCGCAACCGCTTTCCGATCCGCGGCACGCCTCGCCAGCATGAGCGGCATCAGTCGGGTACTCGCAAAGAACTGCGCCATCGGCGAAAACAGGTGTCTGAACATCCCGCCGTAAGGCAACAACGCCGCGTTGAGTCCGACAACCGCGTCGATGCCGTCCGGTCGATCCAGCGCATGGCGCAAGACAATGGCCGCGCCCGCGGAATGCCCTACCAGGTAACGCGGCTGCACCCCGAGCGTCTCGAACAGTCCGGCGAGCGCTCGCGCAATCGATGTGAGCGACATGCTCTTGTCCGGGAGACGAGACGTGAAGCCATGCCCGGGTATATCCACGGCAATGACCGTGAATCGCTCGGCGAGCGCCGGCAACAGGTCCCGAAAACTGTGTGTCGATGCCGCCGTTCCGTGAATAAGTACGAGTGCATCGCCGCGGCCGGCCCGCTGCACATGCCAGCGCGTGCCGAACGACTCGACCACCTGGCTATGCGCCCGGTTCGGCCAGTCTCGCGGCACGGTCTTTGCCATTGCCGCGGACCCCGACGTCGGCAGGATTGCGGTCGACACCGACATCATGCGACCTCCCGCTGTACCGTTGCCGAGATCGACTGGGCATCGGCGAAGGGCAGCGCAATATAGTCGGCCCCCATTGCGTTGGCGAGCATCCTGGCGCGCGGGCGCGGGCGCCGTGACGTGTCGACAAGCAGTGATCGCAGGCCTTCGGCGCGCAGCAGGTTGGCCGCCTTCGTGGCGTCCTCGTTGGCAGCGTCCGCACCCTGGCTGCCATCGCGCGACACGTTCGCGCGACCGTCGGTCATTAGCACGATGGCAGGCACCCTGCCCTGTCGCCCGACCGACGCCGCGAGTTCGCGTGCCGCATCGAGCGCCAGCGCCAGTGGCGTACCACCGCCCCCCGGCAGCGCCTGCAGCGACCGTTTCACGCGAGCCAGTGCGCGCGTTGGCGGCAGCAAGGTCTCTGCGGTTTCACCGCGAAAGGCAATCAATGCCACCTGGTCGCGACGCACGTAGCAGTCAGCCAGCAGTAATTCGATCGCGCCTTTTACTTCAGCCAGGCGCTGCGCCGCCTGCGAGCCTGACGCGTCGACCACGAAAATCGTCGTCGTCTCGACGTTGTCTTCGAAACGTGTGACCTGCAGGTCTTCCTTGCGCAGGTGCAGCCGCCGGCCATCACCTCCTCCTTGCCTGTCATCAATGCGACGGAGCGTTTGCCAGGGCGCCGCTGCCTTGAGCGTTGCCAGGAGGTTCAGCCGTGAGCCCGCAAGATCGGTGCTCGGTCGAGTGCCGACCGGTCGTCCTCGACGGCGGCTTTTCGTCCGGTTGTTGCTGCGACCACCGGACGCCGCGCGCCGCGGCCCGCCCTGGTTCGCCAGCATTTCAAGCAGTCCGTCCGGCAGCGCCGCCTGGACAGCGTCGACCAGTACATCCTCGGGCAAGGTGTCGCCGGACTTCGAAGACGGCGGCTCCTCGCTCTCTTCGGGTGGTTGTTCTTCAGGTTGCGGGGAATCGGGCGGCGGCTCGGCCGGCATGCGGGTGGCCCGGGTGCTGTAGACGAGGCGCGCCGCGATCGCAGCATCTTCCTCGTTGACTTCGAGCCGGCCGGCAATTGCGGCCGCTGTCCGCGCCGCCTCCACGGCAAAAAGCTCAGCCCTGACGGAGCCGATGCCGAAGGCAAAAGCGACCTGGACAAGCTGGTTGATGATGCTATCCGGGATGACGACACGCTCGAGCAGACGACGTGCCGACTGGATATCGTCAGCACAGGCTGCCAGGAGCTCGCCGCGCGCTGCCGCCAGTTGCTCAGCGGACAGGTGGAACGCCAGGCGGTCCGCCAGCGCCGGGTCTATCACCTCGTCAGGCTCGAGCCCTTCGTCGAGGGCGATCGTCAGGAAACGGGTCGCCCGCGTCTCGCCAAGACCGTCCCGCTCGATTCGAATTTCGCCGCGATCAATCGCCTGGGTTACGACGGCGGCAGCGTTGTCCTCGAGTCGCTCCGCCATCGCAAGTATCACCACGCCACCGTCAGCGGCCTCGAGGAGTCCCGTTGCGAACACGGGCTTGCCCGCCGCAATGGTTGCGGCGAAATCGAGGCCACCCAGCAGGCGATCCATGCCCACCGTCACCGGGACCTTGATCCACGGTGCCGCGTCGGGATACATCGCTCGAACGGCCTCGAGAAAGCCATCGCGATCGGGACCCGAGAGCGCGCGCAGCGATACGCCACCAAGACCGGTCGGATTCACCGCCAGCAGGGTAGCGACCAGCTGTGTGTCTTCACCCGCCGGGATAGATTCTGCGCTCATGCGCTAGAGCTCGGATTCGATGACGCGCTGAACCCGCGCGCCGGCGCTGGAATCGTCGAGCGGGTTACGCCGCAGTCGATGCGTCAACGCGAGTGGCGCGACCTCGCGAAGGTGATGCACGTCCACTGCCTTGTCGCCTTTGAGCGCGGCGAGTGCGCGCGCAGCGCGGATCAGCGTCAGCTCGCCCCGCGAGCCGTCGGTTTCGAGCGCCATGCAAACCTGCGCCGCCTTGGCGAGCGCATTGTCGTCCACTTTCACGTCGTCGAGCTTTTCGCGCGCATTCACGATGCGGCGTCGCAGCTGACCATCCTTGCGCGACCACTTCTTGCGGAACCCCGCGGGGTCTTTTTCGTAAGCGTCGCGACGCTTGATGACTTCGACCCGGCCGGCAATGTCCGTCGACGTGACAACTTCAACGGCCAGCCCGAAGCGGTCGATCAGCTGTGGGCGCAACTCGCCTTCCTCGGGATTGCCGCTGCCGATCAGGACGAAACGCGCCGGGTGGCGCACGGACAGGCCCTCGCGCTCGACGAGGTTCTCCCCGGAGGCGGCAACATCGAGCAAGAGGTCCACGATGTGATCCTCGAGCAGGTTTACCTCGTCGATGTACAGGAAACCTCGATTCGCCCGCGCCAGGAGACCCGGCTCGAAGGCCTTTTCCCCGTGCACGAGGGCACGCTCGATATCGAGAGCCCCGACAACGCGATCTTCCGTTACCCCCAGTGGCAGGTCGACGACGGGTACCGGCACGAGCTTCGACTTGCGCCGCGGATCCCCGCATTGTTCGCAGATACCCTGTTCGCAGCCAGGGTCAGAGTGATAGGGGCAGCCGGTGACCGCACGCATCTTCGGCAGCAGGCTTGCCAGCGCCCGGATGGCGGTCGACTTGCCCGTGCCGCGATCTCCGAACAGCAACACACCTCCGATGCTGCGGTCGACGGCAGCAATCATGAGTGCCTGCTTCATATCGTCCTGCGCGACGATCGCTGAAAACGGGAACATGGCTAGCCGTTCGCTGCCTCGTCGCGGCGCCGCGAGTTCATGCCGAGGCGCCACAGGAAACTGTCGTCGAAGTTCACGACGAGGAGGCTGTGTTCGATCATTGCGAGTCCGAGCAAGGTAGCCAGCAGGGTAGCCCCGATTCGCGTTGCCGAGCCCGGATCCGCGCCGATGGCCGCCGCGCCAAGCACCAGGAAACACGCCGTCGCGAAGAACATGGAAACGGGAAACAGTTCATTCATGCGTCGGCGTCGAACGAAGGTCGACAGGTAGCGCAGATGCTCGGGCAGATAGTCCATGTGCAGGTTGCGAACGCCGAGGAATATGTTCAGCTTCACACTCCAGCGCATGAGCCAGAGAATGCAGAATGTCCCGAGCGCCACCTTGTTCGCGGCGTTCCAGCTTGCAACGGCAAGCAGCGCTGCCGTCAGGACAATCGCGAGCTCATGGTAGACACAGGTGCGTACGCCGAGGATGAATCGCCGCCAGTCACTCACGCCAGGTGGGCACGCTTCAGGCTGCGGTCCGGTGACGAAGCCGAACAGGTAGGTCACCTCGTGCCAGGCCCAGATCATTAGTCCCGCCAGGAAGCCGACGTAGGCACCGGTCGTGCTTGCGTCTTGGAGACTGACACCGAAGGCTACGAGCCCTGCGATCAGCACAACGGTTGCACCGACCAGGGTCATGGGAAACGACCGCTGCGGCAGCCCGGCACGGTACATGACAAGCACCGTGCTGGACCACCATGCGAAGAGCGTTACCGCAATCGGCAGAGCATAATCCAAGGCAAGATAACCTCTTACCAAATGGGCGCGAGGCGGACGTCTTCCGGAACGTCCTGGTGTATCGCCGGCAAGGTATACAGGCGCGCAAACACGGCGGCGCCGGCCACCGAATAAACACCACGGCGGACCCAGTTGATGACACCGCCTTTCGCCTTGGCCTCGCCGATCTTCGCGTTGAGCGCGGTCAGCCGATCGAGGCCCGCCCAGAAGCGCGGATCATCGAGATTGAGCTGCAGCGGGAAAATCTGCTTGGTGATTTCCGAGGTAATCCGCAGCACTTCCTTGTCGTAGTCCGTCGGGTCGAAGCCGAGCGCCGCATGCATTGCGGGGCGCGTGTGATCCCGGACGTACATCGTCGCGTAAACCGCCAACAGGAAGAAACGAATCCAGAGCTTGTTGTAGCCCTTGAGGAGCTTCGGGTCGGCCTTCATGAACAGAGCGAAGACTTCACCGTGACGAAACTCGTCGTTACACCAGTCCTTGAACCAGCGGAACATCGGGTGAAAACGCCGTTCCGGATGCCGCTCGAGCTGCCGGTAAATCGTAATGTAGCGAGCGTAGCCGATCTTTTCCGACAGGTACGTCGCATACATGATGAACTTCGGCTTGAAGTAGGTGTACTTCTTGGCCTTGCGGAGGAATCCCAGGTTGACAGGTATGCCGTAGTCCCTGAGGGAGCGGTTAATGAAGCCCGCATGCCGCGACTCGTCCCGCGCCATGTACCCCATGACCTCCCGAACGTCCTCGTTCTTCACCGCCTTGCGAATATCGGCGTACAGCACGTGTCCGGAATACTCGGAGGTGACAGAAGACACCATGAAATCCAGGAACTCCGCTTCCAGTTCGGGCGACAGAGTCTTCAGTTCTTTTTCGAAGTTCTCGTCACGCTGGAAGTGGCTCTGGTTATTGTCGTCCCGAAACTCGTCCATCAGCGCACTCCACTCGTCGCGTATGGACTCCATATCGAGTCGATCCATTGCTTCCATATCGGTCGTATAGAACCGCGGCGTCAACAAGGTCTCATGTCTTGCCTTCGTCGTCGACTCGTTCGTCTTGGTCTCTGTCACAGCCATCGTCATGGTGTGGACTCCTCTGGTTGATAAGCGAATGCTTCCCCTGACCCCTGCTCAGCGGCGGCCGATTCGCTACTTGGTTTGCCGGCCTGGCGCGCGTCGTCGAGAAAGCGCGCGAACGCCTCGACGTTCGTCGGACCGAAAGCCCGCAGATCGATTTCCCGACCCGATACCGGGTCGACTAGCAGTACGCGGCCGGTATCGGTACGCCCCACGGTAAAGGGCACCTCGGCGCCGGCTTCTACGGCACGCCTCGCCGTGACCAGCGTGCGCATGGTCGCGCGTACGAAACCGTTGGTGCCCGCATCGAGTGTTTCGAGGACGCTGCCGCTGACGGCATCTCGAACCACCACCGAGCCGTTGCTCTGATCTTCGAAGAACAACTGCACTTCGGCAACCAGCGGCGTGGCTTCGGGACCTTCGCCCGAGTCGGTGAGCACACTCCACGACGCGCCGATGAACGACACGACGACGAGCATCACGATCGCTGCCAGCGGGATCGTGGGATACGGTCGAAACCGGCCCTTGTCCGTTGACTCGAGTGGCTGCGGCGACTCGGCTGCCGGTTCCTCGGTACTGACCGGAGGCGCCGCAGCCGATCCGGCCTGCAGGGCATCGCCGAGCGTTCTGGCTACGGCCTCGGCATCGAGCAAGCCGCGCAGCATCGGCTGCACGCGGACGAGACGCCACGGCTTCACCATTGGCCACAACAGAAGCCATGAGACCCGACTGTCGCGCTCCGTCACGATCGCAATATCACCCGATCCGTCGCCGCGCAGCCGAAGGTCGGCCGACTCGATGCGGTTGAACGGCAGGTTCATACTGATGGGCATGGCAATGCCGGTCCGTATGACGATGCGCTCCGAGGACACCGTGTACACCGTCGTCTTCGATACCCACCAGGCGTAACCGGTAACGAGTCCCAGGGCAACCGCCGCTAGCAGAACGTAGCCTGCCGTCGAGGCAGTAGCCTCGAGCAGCGGCGTGCCCTGCTGAACAGCGAAGCCGAAGTGCAGCACAAGCAGGATGCCGAAGTACGCGCTCAGTTCGACAACGTGAAAGCTGCCCTTAAGGAAAGCACGGAAGTCGACCCCGCCTTGCCAGAGCAGGCGCTCGCCGGATGGCAGCGCCTCCGGAAGGCCGGGCGCTTCCTCGTAGTCGTGTTCCAGGATTGTGCTCAAAAGTACGGCTCCGCTCTTTTCTCATCGGCATACAGCAACCCGCCGCCGAAGTAGGCACAAATCTGATCCTCTTCACGTGGCGTGATCTGGTCCGGGCTTGCAAGCTGCGGGACGTCCTCGAAGTGCTTCGAGTAGATAACGTCGACTCGGATCACATCGTTACGCTTGTCGATCGTCGCGAAGCCGAAAGGCACGATGGCTTTGCGACCGCTCGTCAGGCTGACCTCGAGGTAGTAGATCTGCGGCTCGGCAAGGTCGATCCAGAAGTCGGCAACGGTACCGACTTTCTCACCGTCGCCGGCAATCACGTCCATGCCGCGCGGGTCCCTGTCCCTGCTGTCAACATGCCAGACGCTGGAATCCCGGACCGGGATGATGCGCGGCGTTCCTTCGAGCGTCTTCTCCGGTACTTCCGAACGCATCGTCCAGGCACCGGTACCGAAGTTCGCTTTCATCGGATCGCCAACCGGCTGCAGCGGTGCGCCCGGGTGGGGTGCGGCCGCCTCTGCCGAGAAATGCGTCTCTTCCGGCTCCGGCTTGGGCGCGTCTACAGTGCGACCGTCGTCGAGATAGTAGGTCTTCGGACCAGGCATAGCCGGAAACCCCTCGACTCGAACCCGGTCAGACCGGTCATTGACGAGCGGGTAACCTTCGCGCTTGCCTTCTCGCTGCAGGTAATACACGAGCCCGAAAAAGAATATAAAGAACAAGGTAAAGAGAATCTCTACCAGGTCTACACTTGCTAATCCGCTGGACATGGCGGACCTCCCGTTTCTTCTCTAGCTAGGAAATTCGGCAAGGCCGAATCGATTTTTGCTGTCCGTATCCTGCCGCTGCGAAAACGCAGCCAGCGGCCCGATAACGACCAGCGTGGTAAACAACAACACCCATTCGAGGTGGTAGACGAAGGCATAGCCCGTCGCGGGGCCGGCCAGACCGTCACCCAGCGATCCGCTGATCGCCAGGCTGGAAACAAAGTCACGCAGCGCGCCGCCAAGCGCGATCGCAATGCCGGTGGCGGTCGCCTGCACGGCGCCCCAGGCGCCGAGCGCAAGACCGCGGTTGTGCTCCTTGCCGAGCGCCATCGCCGCCGACAGGGTGCCCATCGCGAACAGCCCACCGCCGATGCCGATCAGGATGACGCCGAAGGCGAACAGCGTCTTGAGCTTGGCGGCGCTGACGAAGCCAATAATGGCGAAGGCCGCAATACCAACCAGCGCGCCGTAGGCGGCAAGCCGATTGGGGTTCATGCCGGTGGCAAGCTTTCTCGCCGCGACCGCAAAGGCAACCAGCATGCCGCCGGCGAGCAAGGCCGTCAGTCCCGTCGTCGCGCTCACCGAAAGGCCGAGCACCTGGCCACCAAATGGCTCGAGCAGGATGTCCTGCATCGTAAAGCCGGCCGTGCCGAGACCGACGGCGACCAGCAGGCGCATTGCCCTGGGGTCCTCCCTGAGCTCAGCCAGCGCTTCGCGGAACGAGCTCTTCGCTTCGCTGTCGTTGACTCGCGGCTGGCCGCGCGGCTCCTGCTTCCACAGCGCGATCACGTTGAAGACGAGCGTGATGACCGCTGCACTCTGGATGACGCGGATGAGTGTCAGCGGACCGAAATCGGTCAGCAACCAGCCGAACAGCAAGGCGCTGAAGAACATGCCAATGAGGAGCATGACGAACAGCAGCGCAACCACGCGCGGTCGGACCTCGGGACGGGCAAGGTCACTGGCCAGTGCCAGCCCTGCCGTCTGCGTCGTGTGCAGTCCGGCGCCGATCAACAGGAACGCCAGCCCGGCACCCACCTGGCCGAAGATCATCGGTCCTTCACCAGTGCCTGACAGGATCAGCAGCGAGAACGGCAGGATCGCGAGACCCCCGTATTGCAGCAGCGTCCCGGTCCAGATAAACGGCACGCGGCGCCAGCCGAAGGCCGAGATGTGAATATCCGATCGGAAGCCGATCAGCGCGCGCAGCGGCGCGAAGACAACGGGTAAGGCAACCATGGCAGCGACGAACCACGCCGGTACGCCAAGCTCGACGATCATGACCCGGTTCAGCGTGCCGGTAATCAGCACGAGCGCCATGCCAACGGACACCTGGAACAGCGACAGGCGCAGGATACGCTTGAGCGGCATCTCGTCACTGCCAATATCCGCAAACGGCAGCACCTCGGGACCGAGGGTCTCGAGCTTCTCGCGGACCTTGTTGCTGAGTGTCATCAGCACCGCACTACCCCGATGGCCTGGGAAATATAAAAACCGGAGCGAATGCGCGCGGTACGCGATGACATCCAGCCCTTGCTCGCCACTTCCTGGTCAATGGCGTCCATGAGCCGACCCGCCTTGAGCGGCACGATCGACGGCGCACGATGTGCCTGGTGCGGCAACAGCCGACCCACAAAGTGCATGGCACCGAACAGCGGTGTCCATGGTGCGCTCGTGAAGAACACGCCCGAACGAGCACGTTCGGTGAAGTCCGTAACGACGCGCACCACGTCTTCCTGCTCGTAGTGAATCAGCGAGTCCATCGCAACAACGTAATCCACTTCAGCCGGTGCATCGGCCAGCATGTCGCCAACGCGAAAATCAATCGTGCCGGACATGTAAATATCGGAAGCGCGTTCCTTCGCGACATCGACAAGGTTGGCCGCAACGTCGATACCGACGACATGGGCGCCGCGTGCGGCAGCCTCGACCGACAGCGCACCGGTCCCGCAGCCGGCATCAAGGACGGTCTTGCCCGTCAGGTCTTCGGGCATCCAGTCGAGCAAGGTCCGTCGCATCGAATCACGCCCTGCCCGGACCGTACGACGTATACCGTTGACCGGATCCGTAGACGTCAGCGCTTCCCAGGCACGGGCAGCCGTCTTGTCGAAGTAGGTCGTGAGCTCGTCGCGACGATGCAGGTAGGACTGGCGCATCAATCAAACCCCAGGAAGTCAAAGAGGTCACGATCCCGCATGGGCGTCGGCTGTAGTACATCGACGCCGTTCCAGAGATTGCTCGCAAGCCGCAGGTATTCCTCCTGAACGGCGTCAAGTTCCGGGGTCGTATCCATCTCGAAGAGCGTGCTCTTCTTGAGCCGGCTCTTGCGGATGATGTCGAGATCAGGGAAATGGGCGAGACGCTTCATACCGATCTGCTCGTTGAAGCCGTCGATCTGGTCCGTGGCGGCGCTGCGATTGGCGATGCAGCCGCCCACGCGAACCTTGTAGTTCTTTGCCTTCGCCGAGATTGCCGACACGATGCGGTTCATTGCGAAGATGGAATCGAAGTCGTTGGCCGTCACGATCAGTGCACGTTCGGCGTGCTGCAGCGGCGCAGCAAAGCCACCGCAGACGACGTCGCCAAGCACGTCGAAAATGACCACGTCGGTATCCTCGAGCAGGTGATGCTGCTTGAGCAGTTTGACGGTCTGGCCAACGACGTAGCCACCACAACCCGTGCCGGCCGGCGGTCCGCCTGCCTCGACACACATGACCCCGTTGTACCCCTCGAACACGAAATCATCGATATCCAGCTCCTCGGAGTGGAATTCGACCGACTCGAGGACGTCGATGACGGTCGGCATCAGCTTCTTGGTGAGCGTAAAGGTCGAATCGTGCTTCGGGTCACAGCCGATCTGCAATACGCGTTTGCCGAGCTTGGAGAAGGCCACCGACAGGTTCGACGACGTCGTCGACTTGCCGATGCCACCCTTGCCGTAGACGGCGAAGACGCGCGCTCCGTCGATCTTGTCTTCGGGATCGAGATGCACTTGCAGGCTGCCGTCGCCATCGGGACGCTTCGGCGTAACGTTTACCGGTGTCGGCGCGGGATTCCGCAGAGTCGCCGCGTTGTGTCCAATCGTCATGCTGCTGCTACCTCACTGATTCCTTCGAGCACGTCCTCGAGTTCCTCGCCGGCACGTTCGAGTGCCTCGAGGGTTTCGGGGTCGGGCGTCCAGTACTGGCGCTCGTGCGCCTCGAGCAGGCGGTTCGCCACTTTGGCCGACGCCTGCGGGTTAAGGCTCGCGAGGCGCTTGCGCATCTCCTCGTCGAGCATGAAAGTGTCGCTGATCTGCTGGTAGACCCAGGGTGCGACTTTGCCGGTCGTCGCCGACCAGCCCATCGTGTTGGTGACGTGGGACTCGATCTGCTTCACGCCCTCGTAGCCGTGCTCGAGCATGCCCTCGTACCATTTCGGATTGAGCACGCGCGTGCGCGTTTCGAGCGATACCTGTTCCGACAGGGTCCGAATCGTATTCTTCGAGCCCGTCTGGTCACCGATGTAGACCTCGATACCGCTGCCCTTCGCCCGTTCCACGGCCCGACTGATGCCACCGAGCGTGTCGAAGTAGTGATCGATGGTCGTCACGCCAAGTTCGGCCGACTCGAGGTTCTGGAAGCTCATATCGACATCCGCGAGCGTCTGCTCGAGAAGATCGGCCTGGCGCGCCGGGGAACCCGACTTGCCGTAGGCGAAACACTTGCGGCTGGAATACTGCTCGGCGAGCTTGTCGTCGTCGTCCCAGTTGCCGCTGTCGACGAGCACGTTCACGTTTGAGCCATACGCACCGTTCGCGTTACTGAACACGCGCAGCGCTGCCGTCTCGAGGTCGCAACCCTGCGCCGCCTGATACGCAAGCGCGTGCTTGCGAACGAAGTTCATCTCGACGGGCTCGTCGGCACTGGCCGCGAGCCATGCAGCGTCGGCAAGGAGCCGCGTCTGGTTCGGCAACAGGTCGCGGAAGATACCCGACAGCGTCATAACGGCGTCGATACGAGGACGACCCAGCTCCTCGAGCGGTACCAGCGACGCACCCGCAAGTCGACCGTAGGAATCGAAGCGGGGCTCTGTACCCATGAGCCGCAGCGCCTGTGCGATCGGACCACCCTCGGTCTTGATGTTGTCGGTACCCCACAGCACGATCGCAATGGACTCCGGCAGGCGGCCGTTATCCGCAACAAAGCGCTCGACGAGTTCGTCGGCCTGCGCCGAGCCCTGCAGCATGGCGAAGCGACTCGGCATGCGGTACGGATCGAAGCCGTGCATGTTGCGACCGGTCGGCACGATATCCGTCGTACGCATCAGGTCGCCGCCCGGGACCGGGCGGATAAAGCCGCCGTCCAGCGCGTGCACAATGCCGTCGATTTCGCTGTTGCCGTGCAGCGCCCGGTTGACCCGCACGAGATCCGCCGCGAGTTCGTCGTCGAGACTCGTGCTGGCGCTGCCATCCGGCGTCGTCGATGCCGATTCGATCGACGCGAAGTCGTCTTCCGAGAGTTCGCTCGCTCCACCGGCCTCGGCAAGCGTTCCAAGCCACTCGCGTCGCGTTGTATCGGTAGGCGGCTCACCCATGACGTGCAGGCCCTGCGGAATCAGCGTGCTCTTGAGCTCCACGAGATTCGCCGCGAGCGTGGCGACTGCGTTTTCGTCGTCACTGTCTACGCTGAACTCGAGCGCTTCGGCCTCCACGCGAATGAGCGCTTCGAGTTGCTCACGCTCGGCATCGGCGTCGGGATCGAGCGCGCGCCAGCGTTCAATCGACGCCTCGAGATCGGCAAGTTCACGGTACAGCCCGGCCCGGGTTACCGCGGGCGTCAGGTAGCTGATCAACGTTGCCGCCGATCGCCGCTTGGCGATCGTTCCCTCGGACGGGTTGTTCGCGGCATACAGGTAGAAATTGGGCAGGTCCGCAATGAGCCGGTCCGGCCAGCACTCGCCGGTCATGCCGCTTTGCTTGCCAGGCATGAATTCGAGCGCACCGTGCGTGCCGAAGTGCAGCACCGCGTGCACATCGAGGTCGTCACGCAGATAGCGATAGAACGCCGAGAAGGCATGCGTTGGCGCAAGGTTCTTATCGAACAGGAGCCGCATCGGGTCGCCCTCATAGCCGAAGGCAGGCTGGATGCCGACGAACACGTTGCCGAACTGTCGACCAAGCACGAGGATCGACGCGCCGTTGGACTGCGCGCGGCCCGGTGCCGGACCCCACTCGCGCTCGATGTCTTCGAGCCAGGTTTCGTTGCGGACGTGATCATCCGCGTTGATCAGCGCATGCACGTTGGCATCGGTACCGTATTCGGTGGCATTACCCTCGAGGACGGCCTTGCGCAGTTCGTCGACGTCAGCCGGCAGATCAACCTCGTAGCCCTCGTCTTTCAGGCGCACGAGCGTGTTGTAGAGCGACTTGAACACGGACAGGTAGGCCGCAGTGCCGGTCGCACCGCCGTTGGGCGGGAAGTTGAAGAGCACAACCCCAACCCGTCGTTCACTGCGCTCCGTATGCCGGAGCCGCACGAGCTTCGCGACCCGGCGCGCCAGCATGTCGACCCGGTTGAGCTCGGGCAGCATCTCGCGTCTCTCGGCACCGAGCGCGTTATCCGATCGACCGGCAAACAGCGTCGGATTCGACGAACCGTCGAGTTCGGGCAGCGCCACCATCAGCGTGGTCTCGATGGGCAGAAGTCCGCTTTCCGACGCCTTCCAGCCCTCGAGTGACTGGAACTCCGAGGCGTGTGCCGCAACGTACGGAACGTCGAGGCCCGCGAGCATGTCCTCGGCCGCCTTGGCATCGTTATAGGCCGGGCCACCCACGAGTGAAAAGCCCGTCAGCGAAACTACCGCATCGATCGCGGGTCGGCCGCGGTCCATGAAGTAGGCCTCAACCGCAGGGCGTGCATCGAGTCCCGACGCAAACGCCGTGATCACCCGTAGGCCCCGAGCCTCGAGGCTTTCGATGACCGCATCGTAATGGCGGCTGTTGCCTGCAAGGATGTAGGAACGCATGACCAGGAGGCCAACGGTGCCTACCGGTTTACCTTTCGGCGCCGGCAGGTCGGCCAGTCGGGTCGTGACCCGATCCTTGAGGCGCGGATGGTACAAACCGGTTTCCGGGTAGTCTTTCGGCGGCTCGACCTTGACGGCCGACCGGTAACTCTCACGCGGCCCGGCGGCATAGCGTGACACCACCAGCGCGAGCAGGTTGCGAATATTGTCTTCCGAGCCGGCAAGCCAGTACTGCATGCACAGGAAGTAGGCGCGCACGTCCTGCGCGGTGCCCGGAATAAAACGGAGAATACGCGGCAGGCGTCGCAGCAGCGCAACCTGCGCCGCGCCGCTCGAGCTCGACTGGTCCTTCTTCGAGCCACGCAGTTTCTTGAGGAGCGCCAGAGGGCCGGACTGCTTGCCGTCCATCGAGAAGCCGCCGATACGAGTCAGCTTCATGACCTCGCCCGCCGACATGAAGCACAGCATTGCGTCGCAATCGTCGCGGCGAGCAGTCAGGTCACCGATGATCGGCTTGATGTGCTCCTCGAGGAACAGCATGCACACGATGATGATGTCGGCGCTTCTGACGTCCTCGCGGCAGGCCTCGAGCAATACCGGATCGCCGCCCCATTCACCAGCGCTGTGCATGGTGATCGACAGCCCCGGGGCTTCGCGCTCGAGCCGGGCGATCGCGCGGTCGCCAGCACCTGCCAGGTGACTGTCCAGCGTCACCAGCGTCACTTTGAGCGGCGTCTTCTGCTTATTTGCCGAAGTGCGCTTTGGCATCGTATAGCGTCTCCGAGGTTATTTCTGCGATCCCGCGCTCGCGGGCGTAGGTTTCGGTGTTACGGCGCGCCTTGCCGCGCACGAAGAAGGGAATCCGACTCAGCGTCTTCTCTGCCTCGGCGGTCCAGGCGAGTTCGGCGTCCGGGTCAACGACCGGCTCTGCCTCGGCCGCCGGCTCGGCAGCGCGCTGCTTGGCACCGCCGCCGAGGTGCGACGGCGTTGCGTCGTTGTGAAATTCGAAGTCCTCGCTGAACATCCCGAGCAGGTGCTCTTCGAGTCCCATCATCAGGGGGTGCACCCAGGTATCGAAGATGACGTTGGCACCCTCGTAACCCATTTGCGGTGAGTACGCGGCGGGGTAATCCTGCACGTGTGTCGGCGCAGAAATGACGGCACAGCCGATCCCCAGGCGTTTCGCAATATGCCGCTCCATTTGCGTGCCGAGCACGAGCTCCGGCTGCAGTTCCTGCACCTTTGCCTCGACTTCAAGGTAGTCGTCGGTAATCAGCGCCTCGACGCCGAGCTCGGCTGCCGCAGCGCGCACCTTCTTGGCCTGCTCCCGGCTGTAGGTGCCAAGACCGACAACCTCGAAGCCGAATTCTTCCGCGGACATACGCGCGGCGGCCACGGCGTGCGTGGCGTCACCGAAGACGAAGACGCGCTTGCCGGTCAGGTAGGTCGAATCGATCGACCGCGAGTACCACGGCAGGCGTGAATTGACGGTATTCAGCGCAGGCAGCGGATCGACGCCGGCGAGTTCCGATACCTCGCGTACAAATTGGTTCGTGGCGCCCACGCCGATCGGCACCGTGTCGACGAACGGCATGCCGTGTGTCCGCTTGAGCCAGCGTGCAGCGGTATCCGCGATCTCGGGGTACATCACGACGTTGAAGTCCGCCTCGGGAAGCCGCGCAATGTCTGCGGGCGTTGCGTTCCACGGCGCGACGACATTGATGTCGATGCCGAGCTGACCGAGCAGGGTCGTCAGCTCCGACACGTCATCTCGATGCCGGAAACCGAGCGCCGTTGCACCAAGCAGGTTACAGCTCGGCCGGAGCTTCTGCGGACGGTCATTGCTCGCGTCTGCAGCCAGCGTCCGCACGATGTAATAGAAGGTTTCGGCTGCACCCCAGTTTTCCTTGCGCTGGTAGGACGGCAGCTCGAGCGGGATGACCGGTATGGGCAGTCCGAGCGCTTCGGCAAGGCCACCCGGGTCATCCTGGATCAGCTCTGCGGTGCACGAAGCACCCACAATCATTGCCTTTGGCTGGAACCGCTCGTAGGCGTCACTCGCCGCATCCTGGAACAGCTGTGCGGTGTCCTTGCCGAGGTCGCGAGCCTGGAACGTCGTGTACGTCACCGGCGGGCGACGGTCGCGACGCTCGATCATCGTGAACAAGAGATCAGCGTAGGTATCACCCTGCGGTGCGTGCAGCACGTAGTGCACGTCGCGCATGGCCGTTGCAACGCGCATTGCACCCACGTGCGGCGGACCCTCGTATGTCCAGAGCGTGAGTTCCATCAGACGTGAAGCCTCTGTCGGCGGCGGAACGGGCGGGCAAACAGTTCTGCACAATCGGCCGCCTGTTCGTAGCCGTGAATGGGTGTGAACAGGAGTTCGATCGACCACTTGGTCGTCATCCCCTCCGCTTCGAGCGGGTTGGCGAGCCCGAGGCCGCAAACGACGATGTCCGGCTGTTCCGCTTTGGCGCGATCGAGCTGGCGCTCGACGTCCTGGCCTTCGGAGAGCTGGGTCCCTGCAGGCAGCAGCTCGAACTCCTGTTCGAGGTGCTGTTTATGCAGGTAAGGACTGCCGACTTCCGAGAGGCTCATGTCGAGCTCGTTGGCAAGAAAGCGTGCGAGCGGCACCTCGAGCTGCGAATCGGGGAAGAAGAAGACGCTTTTGCCGGCGAGTTCTTCGCGGTAGCGTTCCAGGGCGAGCCGCGCCCGCGCGCGCCGCGTCTCGGTGACGCTGTCCACCTTGCTCTCGTCGATGCCGAACTCGCGCGCCGCCGCCTTGAACCATCGCGTCGTGCCGTCCACACCAATTGGAAACGGTGCCGCAATGCGGGCGGCGCCACGTTCTTCCAGGGCGCGTGCCGTATCGGCGAGGAACGGCTGGGCGAGCAGGTAGCGCGTACCCGGCCCTACGCCGGGCAGGTCGGCCGCGCGTTGCGGCGGCAGGAACGTCACGTTGCCGATACCGATCTCGTCGAACAGCGTTCGGAACTGGTCCTCGACGAGGTCGGCGAGTGCGCCAACCACCAGCAGCGACTCAGTGTCCGCTGCCGGCATCTCCGGTACCAGCGATGCAAGGCAGGCATCCTCGCCCTGCGTAAAGGTCGTCTCGATCCCGCTGCCCGAATAATTCAGCACGCGTACGTCGGGCATGTGCTCGCGCGACAGGCGCTCGGCAGCACGGGAGAGATCGAGCTTGATAACCTCGGACGGGCACGAGCCCACGAGGAACAGGAGTTTGATATCCGGCCGGCGGGCCAGCAATTTGCCGACCTCGCGGTCCAATTCATCATTGAGATCGGCGAGCCCGGCCAGGTCGCGCTCTCCAATGATCGCCGTGGCAAAGCGGGGCTCGGCAAATATCATGACGCCGGCCGCCGACTGGATAAGGTGGGCACAGGTCCTCGATCCGACGACGAGGAAGAACGCGTCCTGGATCTTGCGGTGCAGCCAGACGATGCCGGTGAGACCGCAGAACACTTCGCGCTGACCGCGTTCGCGAATTACCGGCAACTCGCCTGTACCGGCCGCCGACATCGCACCCTGGTTACGCTGAACGGGCACGCTGCTCACCGGCTGACTCCTTCTGCGAGTACCGGCTCATTGGCGGGCTTCGATCGGCGCGCCATGCGGAACTTGATCAGGAACTGTGCAGCATTTATGACGTACGCCGCGTACGCGAGCAGCGCAATGAAAAGCTGGGTCTCGAGATCGAACCAGCCGAAGACGAAAGCCGCGAGATACGCGGTATGCAGGGCAATGACACCCATACTGACGACGTCCTCCCAGAAGAAGGGACGGGCGAACAGGTAACGCCCGAAGACGTCGTGCTCCCAGAGAGCACCCGTCACCATGATCGTATAGAGAATCAGTGTCTTCAGAACGACGCTGGCCTGGGCAGCGAAGGCGCCCTCGCCGGTCGACAGCGTTCGCCACACGAGGAAGACGCTGACGATGAATACGAGAAACTGCAGCGGCGCGAGCACCCCTTGTACGAGGGTCCATCTGGATTCGTCACGGCGGCGCCGTTCTTCGGCGGTATACAGGGCTTGTGGTGTCCTTCCGCCTGGCCGGGCTTGTGCCATCAAGGCAATCCTCTCTCTAGTTCTTCTTTCCCCATCCGGTCGCAACCTGCGCCGGAGGTCCCAGTATAGTGTCAATTTGTCCTTACGTAAATATCTCTTGACATCTGGCTCCCAGAAGCGTCTTATGGCTCGTGATGCGTAGGTATGTTCCGTAGTTTCGTTACGCACTACACCGACCCTGTCGGCAAGAGCATTTCGGTAATTGCGTTATCATCGCGGCTCCTTTCGGGGCCCGATAATGACAATAGAAGACCCGGAAACACCGCGGAGCGAATCGACGCAGGGAAATTTTGAGGAGTTCGACGCCGTAGGCACTCCGCTTGGGGACCTGCCCGGTGAAACGAGCGAGTTCAGCCATGACATGCTGGCGCAGCTCGGACGGACCATCGAGAACGAGTTGATCCCGCGTCTTATGCTGGCATTTGATTCAACGCCCGACGGCCAACCTGGCGCTCGCGCCGAGACGCTACCCGACCTCGTCGACGATTTCGTTACTCTGTTATTGCACGATGACGCCCCCGTAGCGGTCCGATACGTCGAGACCCTGCGCACGGATGGCGTGCCGCTTGCCTCGATCTACCTGGACCTGCTGGCTCCTGCCGCGCGCAAGCTCGGCGGCCTGTGGGACGAGGACAAGGCTTCCTTCGCGGACGTAACCATCGGTGTGTGTCGCATGCACCAGGTGCTGCTCGAGTTCAGCCGCTGCTTCGACGCCACATCGGTCGAGGGCGGTAACGGCCGCAATGCACTTGTCCTGCCTGCCCCGGGTGAACAGCACACTTTCGGCTTGTTCATGGTGATGGAATTCCTTCGGCGTGACGGTTGGAACTGCTACAGCGGAGCACCAACCACCGCAAGGGACTTGCTGCGGCTGACCGGCAGCCAGGAATTCGGTCTCATCGGGCTTTCTGTCAGTGTGACCGAGCACCTTGACGAGGTCAGGCGACTGATTGCGCGCATCCGCCGCAAGTCGGACGCCATGATCCTTGTCGGAGGTCGTTGCTTCATCGATGAACCGTCGCTCGTACAAGACGTTGGCGCGGACGCGATGGCAAGTGACGGTCGCGAGACGGTACAGGTCGTGCGCAAACTCCTTAAACGTACCTCGACAAGTCGTACAGCGTGAAGCCGGGTCTAGAAGACTAAGCTCGATTCGCGCGTCGACAAGCTGGCGGGAGCAACGCTTAGGGTGTCGAAGATAGTGTCATCGGACGACAGTGCGGGCGTGCTCGGCGCTCATGATGTGCCGGCCCTGCTTCTCGAGGCAAACGACGTTTGCCTCGTCCTGGACCGCAATGGCGTCATCCGGGACGTATCCGTAGGCTCGGACGATGCGGCGCTCGGTGTCTTCCGCAACTGGGTGGGCAGCGACTGGCAAGCCACGGTGTCCTCCGAAAGTATCAACAAAATTAAAGACTTGCTGAATGGCGCCGAAGACTCGGGCCGATGGCGGCAGGTTAATCATCCGGTCGAAGGCGGCAGTGATCTGCCGATTGCCTGGAAGACCGTCGAGTTCGGCAAGAAGGGCGAGCGCCTTGCAATCGGCCGCAGCCTTCGGCAGGTCTCGCAGCTCCAGCAGCGTCTGCTCGATGCACAGAATTCGCTTGAACGTGACTACGCCAGGCTGCACCAGGCAGAAGTGCGTTACCGCATGCTGTTCTCGATGGCATCAGAAGCCATCCTCTTTGTGGATGCAGATAGTCGCAAGATCGTCGAGGCGAACCCGGCGGCAGGACGGCTGCTCGACAAGCCGGTCAACAAGCTCGTCAACCGCAGCTTCCCGCGCGGCTTTACCGATAACAGTCATGACGCAATAGAGGACCTGATGCTTCGCGTCAGGGCCGCCGGTGGTGCCGAGGACCTGATCGTCAAGACCGCGCATAACGACCAGACGATCCGTCTCAACGCCGCCCTCGTACGGCGCGAGGAAGGGCCATTCTATCTCGTTCGCATGCACGCACCCGAACATGCGAGCCAGGACACTCACGCCAGCCAAATTCTCGACGTGATTAACAGGGCGCCGGATGCCTTCGTAGTCACGTCGCCCGATGGCCAGATCCAGGCCGTGAACCAGTCGTTCCTGAACCTGACCTCGATGGCTACGCCGTTGCAGGTCACCAATCAGCCGCTGGACCGCTGGCTTGGCCGCACCGGTGTCGACGTCGCACTCCTGATCCGCAACCTTCGAGACCGCGCCGAGATTCGCTCCTACGACACGACCCTCCGACCCGAGTATGGCGATCCGATCGACGTCGAGCTCTCGGGTGTGTCCGCTCTCGACAGCGACCAGCCGTGCTTCGGTTTCCTGATGCGCCGCCGCGTCGAAGCCGCGCCATCCCGTAGCGAAGCGGACGCCGAGCCGGAGCTGCCGCACTCCCTGCAGGAAATGACCGAGCTTGTTGGCCGCGTGCCGCTGAAAGAACTGGTTCGCGAGACGACCGACATTATCGAACGCATGTGTATCGAGGCCGCGCTGAAGATGTCAGACCAGAGTCGCGCGTCGGCAGCCGAGATGCTCGGTCTCAGTCGACAAAGCCTGTACGTGAAGCTTCGCCGGTATGGCATCGGCGAAGACAGCGACGCCGGCCGCAACTAGCGCGAACCCGGCGCGTTCCCGCCCGCCGGAGGTCACTTCGGCATACGGATTTTCCGAAAGCGACGGCCAATATCGCCGAGTATTCAGGCCGATCTACCCGCTGAAAATGTAATCTTCTATTGACGTTTTGCAGTGTCAAGCATTATTGTCACTCAATGGAACGTGCCACTGCGAGCGCCACGAGCGTACTGCGTCCGGCATGGACCGCCTACATCGAACTTCTGAAGCCGATTACCTGGTTTCCACCGATGTGGGCATTCGGCTGCGGCGTGGTGTCTTCCGGTCAGGCTTTGCCTGATCGCTGGCCGTTTGCGCTCGCCGGCATCCTGCTCGCGGGGCCGCTGGTTTGCGGCGCCAGCCAGATCGTCAATGACTGGTTCGATCGCGAGGTGGATGCGATCAATGAACCGAATCGCCCCGTGCCCTCCGGTCGCGTTCCGGGCCGTAACGCGCTCTATTTTGCGATTGCCTGGTCTGCCCTGTCGCTCTGGGTCGGCGCCCTGCTCGGTACCTGGGTTTTCGCGGCCACCGTGGTTGGCGTTGCGCTGGCCTGGGCCTACAGCGCTCCTCCGTTCCGCCTGAAGCAAAACGGCTGGTTTGGTAACGCGGCCGTCGGCCTCTGCTACGAAGGGCTACCGTGGTTTACGGCAGCAGCAGCCGTCCTGGGTGGGCTGCCGCCCATGCCGGTGATCCTGCTTGCTCTGCTCTACAGTATTGGCGCTCACGGCATCATGACGCTGAATGACTTCAAGGCGATTGGCGGCGACCAGCGCCTCGGCATCCGCACTCTGCCCGTGCAACTCGGCCCGGACGGAGCTGCGCGCGTTGCCTGCGCCGTCATGGCGGTACCGCAGCTCGTCGTGATCGCCCTGCTCGTGTCCTGGCAGCTGCCGATCGCCGCTGCAGCCGTTGCCGTGCTGCTCGTCGCCCAGGTCGGCCTGATGTGGCGCTTTCTCAAGGATCCTGTCGAACGCGCCACCTGGTATAGCGCGCTCGGTGTCACCTTATATGTACTCGGCATGCTGGCCAGCGCGATCGGCATTCGCGGGATGGCCGTCCTGTGAACCCGGGACTCTCCTGGTGGGGCATCGTCCGCCTCGGCCTCGTCCAGACATCACTCGGGGCGATCGTCGTCCTTACGACTTCGACCCTCAACCGCGTCATGGTCGTCGAGCTGGCGCTGCCTGCCGTGCTGCCCGGCTTTCTCGTTGCGCTGCATTACTTTGTGCAGCTGTCGCGCCCGCGTTTCGGCCATGGCTCGGATTCCGGCCGTCGGCGGACACCCTGGATCATCGGCGGCATGGCACTGCTTGGCGCCGGCGGCATCCTCGCAGCTGCGGCCACCGCGTTGATGGCGACAGCGCCCGCTGCCGGCATTGCGCTCGCACTGGCCGCATTCACGATGATCGGCTTAGGCGTCGGCGCGAGCGGCACCTGCCTGCTGGTCCTGCTCGCTGCGCTGGTCGCACCGGAACGCCGCGCCGCGGCGGCAAGCATTACGTGGATCATGATGATCATGGGCTTCGCGCTGACCGCAGGCATTGTTGGCGCCATCCTCGATCCCTTTACCTTCACCCGGCTGGTCGTCATAGCAAGCGCCGTCGCTGGCATTGCGCTGGTCGTCACCATGCTGGCGCTCAGAGGCCTCGAGAGCGCCCACGACGCCACAACGGCCGAAGCGACCAAGGAGTCCTCGATACCGTTCATGGCGGCGCTCAGAGACGTCCTCAGTGAACAGCACACGCGGCGCTTCGCGTTATTCGTATTCGTTTCCATGCTCGCCTACAGCGCCCAGGACCTCGTGCTGGAACCGTTTGCCGGCGCGGTGTTTTCGCTGACGCCGGGGCAATCGACCCAGCTCGGCGGCCTGCAGCACGGCGGCGTGCTGCTCGGCATGCTTGCCGTGGCGTTCCTGGGCACGAGGGCAGGCATTGGCCGCGCACGTTTCATGCGGACTTTCGTCGTTACCGGCTGCCTCGCGTCGACCACGCTGTTGGCCGGCCTGGCCGTTGGCGCCTACCTCGGCACGAGCTGGCCGATCTACCCGAACGTGTTCCTGCTCGGCATCGCGAACGGCGCGTTCGCCGTTGCCGCGATCAGCGCCATGATGGGACTGGTCTCCGTCGGCAATCGCGAGCGAGACGGCGTGCGGATGGGCATCTGGGGCGCCGCGCAGGCGATCGCCTTCGGCCTCGGTGGCGTACTGGGTACGGGCACCGTCGATATTGTGCGTTGGCTGACGGGTTCGCCCATTCACGCCTACGCGTTCGTTTTTCTTGCGCAGGGAGCGCTTTTCTTTGTCGCGGTCGTGCTTGCTCTCAGGCTGTCAGCCGAGAACGAGGCCAGCATCCGCCAACCGGCCGGTCACCTTGCACGGGCCAGCTAGGAGCTAATAAGCATGAAGCATTTTGATGTAGCAGTCGTTGGCGGTGGACCGTCTGGCGCAACAGCAGCGCACGATCTCGCCAGGAAGGGGGCCTCCGTGCTCCTTTTGGACCGCAACGGACGCATCAAGCCCTGCGGCGGCGCCGTACCGCCGATCCTACTGCGTGAATTCGACGTGCCCGACTCACAGCTGGAAGCGCGCGTCACCTCGGCGAGGATGGTCGCGCCGTCGAATGCCGAGGTGGACATGGATATTGGCGGCTTCGTTGGCATGGTGGACCGCGGCCGCTTCGACCCGTGGCTCAGGGAGCGCGCGGCCCTCGCCGGCGCAGACTACGTGGAAGGCCAGTTTGATGCGCTGTCCCGCAGCGCCGACGGCTCACTCACGATCAATTACCGGCCGGGCGGCAAGGACAAGGCTGTCGAAAAGGCGCGCGTCGGGGCCGTGATCGGAGCAGACGGCGCCGCATCAAACGTGCGCAAGCAGGCGATGGGCCGGCAGGAAACGATGAAGCACGTCTTCGCCTACCACGAAATCGTGCGTTCACCGGAAGGCCGGACCGAGTTTTTCGACCCTGAGCGTTGCGACGTGTACTACCAGGGCGAGGTATCGCCGGATTTCTATGGCTGGGTATTCCCGCATGGAGAATGCACCAGCGTCGGCGCCGGCTCGGCGATCAAGGGCTTTTCGCTGCGCCAGGCCGTCAAGATCATGCGCGACAATTCACGCCTCGACGACAACGACATTGTCCGCACCGAGGGAGCACCGCTGCCCCTCAAGCCGCTGAAGCGCTGGGACAACGGCCGCGACGTCGTCCTTGTCGGCGACGCAGCCGGCGCCGTGGCGCCTTCCTCCGGCGAGGGCATTTACTACGCCATGTCGAGCGGTCGTTCCGCGGCGAACGCCGTGGCGGCGTTTCTCGATACCGGGGATGCCAAACAACTGGCAAACGTGCGCAAAGACTTCATGGCCGAGCACCGCTGGGTGTTCTTCATTCTCGGGATCATGCAGTACTACTGGTACTCGAGCGACAAGCGACGCGAGAAGTTCGTGAAGATCTGTCGCGACCCGGACGTGCAGCGCCTGACCTGGGAGGCCTACATGAACAAGAAACTGGTGCGTGCGAAGCCCGCGACGCATGTGCGGATCTTTTTCAAGGATCTCGCTCACCTGATGGGCTTCGACCCGCGTTGAATGGAGCACGCAGACAACAGGACGATCGTCATTGCTGTCGCCGCCGGCGTCGCAGTGCTGACGGCCATCCTCGGCGCCGTGCTGACAGATATCAGTGAATGGTACTACTCGCTGGAAAAACCGCCGTGGCAACCACCCGAATGGCTCTTCGGGCCAGCGTGGACCACGATATTTGCGCTCACGGCAACTGCCGGGGTCATCGCGTGGATGAACGGACCGGAAGCGAGACCGCAGATCGCCGCCGCCTTCAGCGCCAATTTCGCGCTGAACGTTGCGTGGAGCTGGCTGTTCTTCCGTTTGCGGCGGCCCGACTGGGCGCTGCTCGAGGTCATGATCTTCTGGGTCTCGATCGTAGTACTGATCGTCGTCTGCGGCGGCGTCAAACCGCTGGCAGGCTGGCTCCTGGTTCCCTACCTCGCGTGGGTGACCTTTGCGAGCTTACTGAACAACGACATCGTCAGGCGTAACCGACCGTTCGCCTGACCGGGATATAAGAGTGATCGGCGGTACGCCGCCACCAAGAGACAAGCAAAGGGGCACAAGGTGACGACAACAACGGCGACAAAGTCATCGGATCCGTCAGGCAAGGCGGGTATCAGCGGACTCGCGGTGTACGTACCGCCGTTTCGGGTCCAGCTCGAAGAGTGGTGTGAGTGGACCGGTTCGCCGTGGGCGAAGATCCGCTCGGTAGTTGGCCAGAGTTTCCGGCTGCGCGGGCCGTCGCAGAGCGTGTACACAATGTCGGCAACCGCCGTCCTCAGGCTCATCGATCAGTACGATATCGATCCCGCCGATATCGGCTTCCTCGGTCTGGGCACCGAGTCGAGCACGGACAACTCGGCCGGCGCCATCATCATCAAGGGCATGGTCGACCGTGCACTCGCCAAGCGCGGCCAGAGCCCTATCGCCCGCAACTGCGAAGTACCCGAGTTCAAGCACGCCTGCCTCGGCGGCGTTTACGCCATGAAGGGCGCACTGCGTTATCTCGCTCTCGACGGCAAGGGCAAGAAAGCGATCGTCGTCTGTGCCGACATTGCGGAATACGCCCGCGGCAGCACCGGCGAACCGACGCAGGGAGCAGGCGCGGTCGCGATGCTGCTCGAAACGAACCCCACGCTCGCAACGGTTGATCTCGGCAATTCCGGTTCCGCCTCGGACTATCGTGCGATCGACTTCAGAAAGCCGATGCTCCGCTTCTGCGGCCAGGACCGCAGCGAGAGCCACCACATCCAGGATTTCCCCGTTTTCAACGGCAAGTACTCGACGACCTGTTACATCGATGAAACCCTGCAGGCGCTCGACGACATGTACGACAAGCGCGGACTCGACCCTGCCGGGTACCTGCGCTCATTGAAGAACGTCTTCATGCACCGGCCATACCGGCGCATGCCCGAGAATGGCTGGGCCGTAGCCTGGCTGTTCGCCTTGTCGAAAGGCAGCGAGCGCGACATGACCGAACTTGCCGGCTACGCCGATGCTGCGGGCGTTGCCCTCGAGGATCTGCTTGCCGAAATGCAGAGCTCTGTCGACGTGTTACAGCTGGCGACGCCTGAAGGCCTCAACGTCGAAGCCTATCCTCTCACTATGGCAACGCTGCATGCCTTCCGGCAGTCGGATGCCTTCACGAGAGACGTGCTCGACAAGCTCGCGCTCGGTGCAGATGCCATCCGCGACCTCGGCAACCTGTACACGGCCGCGCTGCCGGCCTGGTTTGCGGCAGGCTTCGAGGAGGCACTGCGCGACGATCTTTCGATCACGGGCGACGAGCTCTTGACGATGGGCTACGGCAGCGGCGATGCCGCCGAAGTCATCCCTTTCTATGTCGTCGACGGCTGGCAGGAGGCCGCGAGTCGTATTCGCTTCGATCAGGCGATGGAGACGGCGATCGATCTCACCCGCGAGCAATACGAGCGGCTGCACGATGGTCGGCGTGTCACCGGGCTGGACTACGTTCCCGAAGACGAGTTCGTCATCGAGCGCGTCGGCATGACCGAAGAGCGCCATTTCCAGGACATCGGCATCGAGTACTACCGCTACGTCCAGCGCAGATCGGCCTGAGCCCCAGCCCTTCCCTACAACAGCGTCTGCTGCTCCGGCACCGGCCATGGCGGCAGAGCCGGCAGCGTCGTGCGTGCCCGTAATCGCTCGTGGAAGTCGGCCGCCAGCGGCGGGCAATGCAGGTTGTTCGGGCAATGGATCATGATAAAGGGCCTGAGGCCCTCGCTGATCCACGCCGCGGCGGTATCTGCCCATGCATCCAGCCAGGGATCGTTGGAAACGATATCCGGGTGCAGGATCAACCTGACGAAGGGCAGGTCGCCATACACGGTATCCAGCACGGGCACGTCCGGTTTCTCGTGCAGGGCATCCAGCACCTCGGGATGACTCCGGTCGCCTTCGTAGATTGGCCTTGAGTCGAGCATGACGCGTCCGGCCGCGTAGCGTTCCAGCCAGGGCTCGAGCAACTCCGGCTGCTCGAAGAACGTCCGGTGTCGCACCTCAACGACGAAGCGTCCGCGCGTGGCTACCCGTTCGAACACTGGTTCGAGGCGCTCGATGCCCAGGCTGTCGACACTCGCCGGCAGCTGGACCATGTATGGACCGCGCCGTTCACCGAGGCCATCCATCACGTCGAGGAATCGCGTAAGCTCCGCGAGATCGGGGCGCGGCCGATGGGTCACTGACTGCGGCAGCTTGAAGGCCGGACGGAACCCTGCTGGCATTGCTTCGTACCAGCGTTCGACCGTTGCTTCCGCCGGCGTCGAATAGAAGCTCGTATTGCCCTCGACCGTGGTGAACACCGAGGCATAGCTTCGTAGCCGCGACGGCGAGTCCACGAAGTAGCGGTCCTTCCAGCCGGCGAATGCCCAGGCGGGAAGCCCGAGATAATACGCTGGCAGTGATTGATCAGAGTCCGGCAACGGAATGTTCATGGCTCAGGCTGGTCCATTCAATGCCCTACGTTACCCAGCAGGCGACCCCGAAGGCCAATGCGATTCAGCGAACTCGGCAGTATTTCCCGCGCGACGGCGGCAACCCGCAGCCGTCTCGAGAAGCGTGCCTTGCTCGCCGGCCTCTTGGGTCGTGCTGGCAGCGACGATGTCAGGCTCGCGGTCAGCTACCTTGCCGGCATTCTGCCGCAGGGACGTATAGGCGTCGGACCTTCGCAACTGCGCGACGCACTCGGCGACCTGCCCGACGACACCCGGATCGAGGATGCACTGACGCTCAGCGACGTCGATCGCCTGCTGGGCGACATCGGCGCAGTCAGCGGCGCCGGCAGCAAGGCGCGGCGCAGGGAACTCCTGGGCGCGTTGTTCGCACAAGTCATCCCCGACGACCACCACTTTCTTGCCGGGCTGATCCTGGGCGAGCTGCACCAGGGCGCGCTGGAGGCGGCATTGCTGGACGCACTGGCAGACGCTACCGGCATCGACGCCGCTCGTATTCGTCGCGCAGCGATGCTGGCCGGCAACCCTGCCGATGTTGCCGACGTCGCGTTTCGCGAGGGAGCGAGCGGCCTCGACCGCTTCAGGCTGGAAGCCATGACGCCCGTCAAACCGATGCTCGCACAGCCCGCCGAGACAATGGCCGACGCGATCGCGTCGATCCCGGACGCCTTCATCGAGTACAAGCTGGACGGCGCACGAGTCCAGGTTCACCGCGACGGCGACGCGATACGCGTATACAGCCGCCAGCTCAACGACGTGACGGCTGCGGTCCCCGACGTCGTCGCCAAGGTAGCGTCGCTCGATGCCCGGCGGCTCGTACTCGACGGCGAAGCGATCGCACTCAGAGACGACGGCCGACCGCTGCCATTCCAGGTCACGATGCGCCGGTTCGGCCGCAAGGCCGCCAGCGCCGAGGCCGTTGCCGCCCTGCCCTTGAGCCTGTTCCTGTTCGACTGTCTGCTTGTCGATGACAAGCCGCTGATTGATGCGCCCTATGCCGAGCGGCGTGAGGCGCTCGCGGGGCTGGCGCCGTCATCCCTGCTCGCCCCGCAGCTTAGAACCGGCGATATCGCGGAGGCATCCACCTTCCTCTCGGCCGCGCTCGAGCTCGGCCACGAAGGCGTCATGGTCAAGGCACCCGACAGCCTCTACGCGGCCGGCAATCGCGGCGCCGACTGGCTCAAGGTCAAGAACGTGCATACGCTCGACCTCGTCGTACTCGCCGCCGAATGGGGCAACGGGCGGCGCAAGGGCTGGCTGTCCAACCTCCATCTTGGCGCCCGCCGGGGCGACGAGTTCGTCATGCTCGGCAAGACCTTCAAGGGACTGACCGACAAGACGCTCAAATGGCAGACGGACGCGCTGCTCGCCCTGGAAACGCGTCGCGATGCCAACACGGTGTATGTGAGTCCCGAGCTCGTTGTCGAGATTGCCGTGAACGAGATCCAGGAAAGCCCGCACTACCCTGCCGGCATGGCGCTCAGGTTCGCGCGCGTCAAGCGCTACCGCGACGACAAGTCCGCGCCCGAGGCTGATACGATCGACACGGTAACGACCCTGTTCCGACAGCAGCAACCCGAATGACAGCAACACCCTTCAGCACCGCCACCGAGCGCTGGTTTACCGAGAACTTCGGCAGCGCGACGTCCGTCCAGGTAAAGGGCTGGGCATCGATTGCGAGCGGCGCGCATTCACTGCTGGTCGCACCGACCGGCAGCGGCAAGACCCTCGCCGCCTTCCTGTCGAGCATCGACCGGCTCGGCCAGGAGGAGCGCGGCGACGCACCGGGCGTCCGGGTGCTGTACATCTCGCCCCTCAAGGCGCTTGTTTACGACATCGAGCGCAACCTGCGCGCACCCCTGACCGGGATTGCGCGCATTGCCGAGCTCGAGGACGACTCGTTCCGGCAACCCTCGGTCGCCGTTCGCACGGGCGACACGCCGCAGCGCGAGCGCCAGGAACAGGCGAAGAACCCCGCGGATATTCTCGTGACGACCCCGGAATCGCTGTACTTGATTCTCGGCTCGAAGGCTCGCGAGACGCTCCGCACGGTCGACACGGTCATTGTCGACGAGATTCACGCCCTCGCGCCCAGCAAACGAGGCGCGCACCTTGCGCTGTCTCTGGAACGCCTCGAGCGACTGGTCGACAAACCGTTCCAGCGGATCGGGCTCTCCGCAACCGTACGGCCGCTCGACGCGGTTGCCCGCTATCTCGGGGGCAGGCGCAACGTCGACATTGTCGACTGCTCAAAGAAGCCTCGACTCGAACTCGTCGTCACGGTGCCCGTGCCGGACATGGAACAGCCGCAAGGTCCGGTGAAGGCGAAAGCCGAGGACAGCAAACCCGGTGGCTCCATCCTCGGCCAGCTCTACGCGCGCGAAGTCGGCACGCCGCAGAAAGAGCGCGGTATCTGGCCATCGATTTATCCCGAGCTGCTGGAGGCGATCCGCGCGCACCGCGCATCGATCATCTTCGTCAACAGCCGCGGCCTGTGCGAACGGTTGGCACACAAGCTCAACGAGCTGGCTGAGGAAGAACTCGTGCGCGCACACCACGGCAGCATTTCGCATGCCAAGCGAGCCGAAATCGAAGAGGGCCTCAAGAGCGGCGCAATACGCGGCATCGTCGCGACGAGCTCGCTCGAACTCGGCGTGGACATGGGCGCGGTCGATCTCGTCATGCTCGTCGAATCGCCGGGCTCTGTGGCGCGGGGCTTGCAGCGCGTCGGCCGTGCCGGCCACGGCGTCGGCGAGATATCGCTCGGCCGCCTCTACCCGAAGTTCCGTGGCGACCTCCTGGAAAGCGCCGTTGTTGCATCGCGCATGCTCGACGCCGAGCTCGATGCGGTCCAGGTTCCCGAGAACCCGCTCGACGTGTTGTCGCAGCAAATCGTAGCGCTCTGCTGCGAAGAGCCCGTCGACGTCGCGACGATCGAATCGACCGTGCGCGGCGCGTGGTCGTATCGCGATTTGTCGCGCGGCCTGCTCGAGGCCGTGCTCGACATGCTGTCCGGACACTACCCGTCGAGCGACTTCGCTGACCTGAAGCCCCTTTTGTCGTGGAACCGTGCGAACGACAGGCTCTCGCCGCGCCGCGGTACGGTGCTCGTTACCCGCATGAACGCCGGCACGATTCCGGACCGCGGTGCCTTCGGTGTACATCTTGGCGAGGACGGACCGCGGGTCGGCGAACTCGACGAGGAAATGGTGTTCGAGACGCGTGCCGGCGACAACATTACGCTCGGCGCGAGTACCTGGCACGTCGAGGCGATTACCCGCGACCGCGTCGTCGTGTCGCCGGCGCCCGGGGAACCGGGTCGCCTGCCCTTCTGGCGCGGCGACGGCCCGGGCCGCCCCATCGAGCTCGGCCGCGCCATGGGTGCCTTCCTGCGTCGACTCGGCACGATGAGTCAGCAAAAGGCCGAGAAATGGCTGGTTGAGCGCACGCCGCTCGATGCCTTCGCGGCCGGCAATCTCGCGGCCTACATTGGCGAACAGAAACGCGAGACCGGCACGCTGCCGACCGACCGGCAGATTACGGTTGAGCGCTTCCGCGATGAGCTCGGCGACTGGCGTATCTGTATCCTGACGCCGTTCGGCGCCCGTATTCATGCGCCCTGGTCCATGGCCCTGCAACGCATGCTCGCCGACGAAAGCGGCTACGAGATGCAGGTGATGTACACGGACGACGGCATCGTGCTGAGGTTTGCCGACACGGATGAACTGCCACCCCTCGATCAGCTCGTGCCCGACCCTGACGCCGCCGAAGAACTGATCATGGAACAGCTTGCCAGCACGTCGTTGTTTGCCGGCCTGTTCCGTGAGAACGCCGTTCGCTCGCTGTTACTCCGCCGCCGCCGCCCGGGGCAGCGCGCGCCGCTCTGGGCCCAGCGTCTCAAGGCGCAAAACCTGCTCGCGACGGTCAGGAAGTACCCGTCCTTCCCGATCGTCATGGAGACCTATCGCCACGCCATGGCGGACGTCTTCGACATGGCCGGCTTCAAATCCCTGATGCGCGATATCCAGAGCCGCGCCATCCAGGTTGATGACGTCGAGACCGGCAGTGCGTCGCCGTTCGCGCGCTCGTTAGTCTTCGCCTACGTGGCCGCCTACCTGTACGAACAGGATGCGCCGCTCGCTGAACGCAAGGCACAGGCACTGACGCTGGACCGCACGCTGCTCTCGGAGCTGCTCGGACAAAGCGAACTCCGCGACCTGATCGATGCCGAGGTACTTGCCGACCTCGAGGACGACCTGCAGTACCTCTCCGACGACTACCAGGCGCGCGACGCGGATGAGCTGCACGACCTGCTGCGGCGTCTCGGCGACCTGTCTGACGCCGAGATCGACGCCAGGACGACTGGCGAGGCGGCACCCTGGCTCGAGCAGCTGATTCATGAGCGTCGCGCCATCCGCCTGCCTGTCGCCGGCGACAGCCGCGTCGTCGCCGCGGATGATGCGGGCCTTTACCGTGACGCACTTGGCGCCGCGCCGCCCGCCGGCGTGCCGGATGCCTATCTCGAACCTGTCGACAATGCGCTCGAGGTGCTGTTCCGCCGCTATGCGCGACATCGCGGACCCTTCCTGACCAACAACGTCGCAGCGCGCTTCGCACTGCGCCCGGCACAGGTGACGCCGGTACTCGAGCGCCTCGCATCGAACGGCGATATCGTCCGCGGCGAGATCAGACCGGGCGGTGCGGAACTCGACTGGTGCGACGCCGAAGTCCTTCGTCGCCTCAAGCGCCGCAACCTCGCCAAGCTGCGTGACGACGTCGCCGCCGTCGACGGCGCAACGCTTGCGCTGTTCTTGCCTCGCTGGCAGGGGCTCAACGACGGTCGACAGGGTCTCGCGCGGCTCCGCGAGGCGGTCCTCAAGCTACAGGGAATTCCCCTGTCGTGGTCCCTGCTCAAGACCGTGATCCTGCCGAGCCGCGTCGCGGATTTCCGGACCGACATGCTCGACACGCTCGCCGCCTCGGGCGAGCTCGTCTGGGTAGGTGCCGGTGCCAACGGCAGCTCGGACGGCCGGATAGCGCTCTACCTGCGCGAACAGGTCCGCGACCTGCTCACCGGACCCGGCGACTACGAGGCGCCCTCCCCGCTGCACGCCAGTATTCTCGAGTGCCTCGCTGATCGCGGCGCATCGTTCCTGCTCGAGATCGAGGAATGGGTCAATGACGAGGTCGCGGGGACAGGCAGCAAGGAGCTGGTCCAGGCTGTATGGGATCTCGTCTGGGCTGGCCAGATCACTAACGATACGTTTGCGCCGCTGACCGGTCTCGGACGCTCCTCGGCGCGACGCCGCCGCGGCAGACCCGGCGCCATGGCACCGTCGGCCGGCGGCCGCTGGTCACTGGTGATGAAGCTCTGTCGGCGCACAGCCAACCCGACCCGGGAAAGCGTGGCTCGCGCTCGCCTTTTGCTCGAGCGCTACGGCGTCGTCAGCCGGGGCATCGTGAGTGCGGAGGGCATTCCGGGTGGCTGGAGCACGCTCTACAAGGTCTACCGCGAACTCGAGGAGCAGGGCCAGGTGCGCCGCGGACACTTCGTCGACGGACTCGAAGGTGCACAGTTCGCGTACGCCGGCGCCGTCGACCGGCTGCGGGCCGTGCGCGACGAGGCAGAGGACCGGGATACGCCGGCACGCAACGAGGACGTGGTCGTGCTGGCCGTGGCCGACCCCGTAAACCCCTACGGCACGCAGCTGCCGTGGCCTGAACCTGCGTCGCCGGACCTTGCCGCACCGCGGCGCGTCGCCGGTGCGTGGCTCATCGTTGTCCGCGGCGAACCTGCGCTCTATGCCGCCCGCAACGGCCGTGCGCTGATCACGTTCCCCGGCACGGCCGGGAAGATTCAAGGGGCGCTCGAGGTAGCAATCGACGCCTTGCGCACGCTGCCGAAGGGCAACCGAAAAGGCCTGCTCGTCATTGAGAAGATCGACGGCATCAACGTGCTCGAATCGCCGCTGCTCGAGACGTTCCGGCAAGCAGGCTTCGACACAGACTATCGCGGCCTGATCGACATGCTACCGCCGGGCACCTCGGCCGTAAGCGAGATCAAGTCGCGTGCCTGAGGGCGATACGATTCACAAGATCGCGGCGTACATGGCGCCCGTCCTGACCGGGGCCGCCATCGACGCCGTGACGATCGGCACCCGGCGCTGCGCCGAATTCGAGGGCAGAACGGTGCACGCCGTCGAGGCGCGTGGCAAGCACCTGTGGATAGGTGTCGGCAAAGGAGTCGGCATTCGCAGCCACCTCGGCATGCACGGCTCGTGGCACGTCTATGCACCGGATGAAACCTGGCAGCGCCCCCGCCGGCAGGCGTCGCTGGTCGTCGACGCAAGCGGCAGACGCTGGGTTTGTTTCAACGCCAGGGAGGTCGAGATTGTCGACACCCCGGGCGTCCGCGACAACATCCTGCGCTCGACGCTCGGCCCTGACCTGATCGCCGACGACCCGGACCCGGCGCTGCTCATTCGCCGCGCACGCGAGTTCGACGACGGCGACAGCCTGCTGATCGATACGCTCCTGAACCAGCGTGTCGCGGCCGGCATCGGCAATGTCTACAAGTCCGAGGTGATGTTCCTGCATCGCATTCCACCCACGCAGCCGACTGCCAGCACGAGCGACGCTGTTATAGCCGCGTGCTACCACAGCGCAGCCGCGCTGCTGCGCGATAACCTCGGTGGCGGCCGCCGTGTCACACGCAAGGCGTCGGACAACGCCGGTCGCCTGTGGGTGTACGGCCGAACCGGCAAACCCTGCCACGTCTGCGACACGCCGATCAGGACGCAGCGCATGGGACGCCATCATCGCGGTACTTACTGGTGCCCGTCGTGCCAGGCGCCGGATGTGACACAGCATGCGGTTGATCGACTCGGCGAAGACCGGACATAGCCGCAGTCGGCCCCAAGCGCGCGCCGTTGATGCGGCTTTGCCTCCGCTGTGCTGGTTTGCCGAACGCAATGTGAACGACAGGCATCTGCACTTGCCGCAGAGTCTACGGATGGCCTCTCTGCAGGTCGCCGTCAGTCAGCCTTCGCCTGCCGTAAACTGAGCGCATTGCGAGCACCAGCGACAGGGCGATGAGTGTCAAAGCCGAGAGTACGCCACCACCACCGCCCCCGGTTCCCTGGTTAACGCCAACAGTGACCGTACGTGATACCTGGCTGGTGTTGTTGGCCCGGTCCGATACAGTATAAATCAGCGTATAGGTGCCTATTACGGTCGTATTGACAGCTCCGCTCACGGTAATCGCTGAGGTCAGGTCGCCGTCGATATCATCGCTCGCCGTCGCGCCGGAATCGACATACTCGCTACCTGACGGAATATTTACGCTGGCCTCGCCAAGCAGCGCTATCTCCGGCGCTATCCGGTCACCGAGCCCCAGGCGACCGATACCGTTATTGGCGTGCAACTCGATTACTCCAGCTTCTTTGCCCGCAAGGACAAGGTCGGATGACTCATCGTTGTTGTAGTCAACGATGACGCCCGTCAACATGCCCGGGCTGACAATCTGTTCTGCAGCAAGAGTGAACTCGAGCCCGGGCTGTCCGAAATAAAGCTGGTGAACCCCGGCTCCGTTGACTGCGAGAATATCCAGCATCCCATCGCCATCGACGTCGCCGGTTAGCAGATCGGTCGCTGCCGACGCGCCGAGCGAGGCTACAAGCTCGTAAGTGCCCTCCGACCGTTGGGTCAGAACCAACGTACGTGGCGGGTCGAGGTCTGCACCATCGGTAGCGACGAGCAATTCGGGAACACCGGAACCATCGAGGTCAGCAACGACGACGCGGGCAGCAGAACCCAGACGAAGCGTGTCCTTCAGGGAAAACGAACCGTTACCTGAATTCCCCAGGATATTCACCGATCGATCACTGGCCGTAACAATGACGAGGTCGGTGTAACTGTCCTGATCGAGATCCGCGGCGACAACGTCGGTGACCGCATCAACTGGCAGGACGTCAGCACCGGCACCGCCGCCCCGGAGTACAATGGCGCCGGACTCTGTTCCCAGAACGAGCTCTGACACGCCGTCACCTTCGATGTCGATTGCAGTCAGCGCCGTAGCATCGCCCGGCACCTCCGTAGGAACCTCGATTGCGGGGCCGAAGGAACCATCGCCACTCCGCGGGAAGACGCGGACGCGGTCCGCTCGCTGGCCGGCAACGGCGACGTCAAGCAAACCATCCCCGTCCCAGTCCGGCAATGCTAGAAACGACCCACCCTCACCCAGGACGGTACCGGTTGTCTGTAGCGTTCGATTTCCTGCGTTGAAGTAGACAATAGTCTGTGTGTCGGCAACAACGAGATCGGACAACCCATCGAGGTTGAAATCCGCAACGGCCAGATCTGCGCCGGCTTCAGAAAGTATTTGTGTCGGGCCTTCACTGAACGCGATCGCCACCTGCGCACTGACGAGCGCGGTATTGTCGCCGGGCCTCGGATCGTCCGCGACGATGCTCGCAATCAGCGTGCTGTCACCATCGCCATCCTGCCTGCCCGGGATAGCGAACGACAAGGATGCGCCGGCAGGCACCTGCGTCAACGGGCATCTGAGGCTTGGCGTGGACGAATTGTTCGACGAAACGACGCAGCCATCTGGAATATCGAGGGACAGTGTCGGACCGCTAGTCGTCCATGAACCCACCAGTTCGCCCTGCTCCAAACCGGCCGGCCCGCGATTCTCTAATTCGATACGCCAAACGGACCGCTCTCCGACGAGGACAGGATTTTCGGCAATATCACTCTGAATCGCCATGTCTGCGCGGTCCTCGCCGAACACGACCAGTTCGAACGACAACTCGGCGCTTGCTCCGGCCGCATCGGTCGCGGTTACCCGAACCGAATACGGAAACTCGCTGGCGTCAGACCGGCGAGGCGTTCCGCTGAGGATCCCGGTGTTCTCGTCGAGCTCGAGGGACCCGCTGGTTGGCAGCCCGTCCGCACGAAATTTCAAGCTCTCGCCGTCGTCAATGTCATCGAAAAAGTCGGCGACCACGAGACTAAAGGGGGTGCCTTCGATCGCTTCCTGGTCAGCAGGTTTGCGCACAACGAACGGTGGATCGTTGTCCGGAATCACTACGACTAACAGCCTGAACCAGTCGCTCAGGTTCGTGCCGTCGCTGACGCGTACGGGCACATCGAGTGTCCCGTTGTAATCCGGGAGCGGCAGGATCGTTGCGCCGGCAACCTCGTAATTGTCACCGACCGCAAGCTCCAGCCCGAAATCCGTGGGATAGCTGCTGTCGGGATCGACGACGATGAGATCGGCCAGCGTAATGTCGATTGACGTATCTTCCAGGAGATTCAGGTCTCGCTGACCGACGATCTCGGGAGGAACCGGATCGCCAGGGACAATCGTGATCGTCACCCTCGCATCACGCGAGAATCGCCGACCGTCAAATGCGCGATACCTGAACTCATCGCTTCTCGCAGCGCCTCCATCGTGCTCGTAGACAAATGTGCCATCGTCATTGAACCTGAGGTCCCCGTGCCTTGGCTCTCTTGTCAATCGCGCCGACAGCGGATCGCGCTCGAAGTCAAAGTCGTTAGCCAGAACACTCGCTGCGCCACTGTCAAGTACGGATACCGTTGCGTTGCGCTTTACGGTAATCGAATCATTGACAGCAAACGGAGGAAAGCCGGACGCAAAGGCATCCGCGGACAGCACAAGCAGCGCGGCAGTAGCGAGGCCTGATCGACCCCCGAAGAATCGTGTCGTTGTTATTGGAAGCATCGTCCCACGCAGTGTTGTTTGTATTCTTTTGCGTAAGGGCAAACCAAATCTTAGCGCACAATCCTCCTCGAATACAGGCGATAGCGAAGGGTCTATCGCCCATTACAAAAACTGCTCGCTGACGCGAAGCAGCCGCGGTCAGCGAACAACCCTGCGACATAAGACGACGGGGACGATCGGCCGGTGTTTCACCGCATTGGCTGCTGGGCTATCCTTCGCAAGCGATTGCATAAGGAGCACTACATTGCAGGGAGTTGTATTGACGCGCGGTGGAGTCTGCCTTCTCGCCACATTCGGGCTTCTGGCGGGCATTACTGCATCCGCAGATGAGTTCAGTTTCGACGTCCGCGCCTCGTTCGACGCAGAGCGGCAGTCGGCAGAAGCACCGGTATTTGGTATCGGTGGCGACGGCGGCACCTTGTTTACGGAAACCGACACAGACACGACCGCGCTCGCGGCCGCCTGGTATTTCGACGGCGCGTCGGACGATAACGGGCCGTACAGTCGAGCCGTATTCTTGAGCAGGGCGTCATCGCTGAACTTTGCGTATCGCCGCACCGACGTCGACGTCGATCTACGCCTTGATCCGCCTCCGCAGCCATTGCCGTTTCCGGGTGTAGGCGTGCCGCCAATCCCCATCCCCGGTGAGCCGATCCCGATTACGGCGCCGTTCTTCGCGCCGCCTACGGTAGAGAATGACGAATTCGCCCTCGGTGGACGCTACGTCTGGAAGGACTCGGGCTGGTTCGTCTTCGGTAACGCCGCTTTTGGTGACGGCGACACGGGAACAACCGGGTTCAGCGTCGGGGTCGACACGCGCCAGTTCACGGTCGGCGGCGGTGTCTACCTCGGCGAAGGCACGGCGATCGAAGTTGCCATCATCGACGCCGAGGCCGAGATCTCACTCGACACAGGGGGCAGTTTCGAAGAATCGTCGACCGGATTTGTCGCCAGCGTTACGCACATCGGCAAGCTCGGCGACACCTGGCAGTACGGGCTGGATGCTGCCATCATCGACCGCGATCAGCCTGGTATTGATACGGGAGCGGCGCTGCGCGGCTCGCTGTTCCCGCGGCAGAATCTCGCCTTCGGCATCGAGATCGAGACCGAAGTTCCGGCCTCGTTTGTCAGCGGGACGCGATACGCCGTGTTCGGAAGCTGGTTCGTAACTCGCCAGCTCGAGTTCTTCGGCGAGTTCGGTGTCGTCGATACAGACTCACGATTCAACGCCGTCACCGATCTCGATGTCTTCTCATTCGGCTTCCTCGGCCGGTTCTGAGCGCGGAGCATTGCAGTGCTTACTTCAACGACGAATACCCTCGACGGCCGCACGATCACCGACTACCACGGCGTCGTAACCGGCGAGGCCATCCTCGGAGCGAATATCTTCAAGGATTTCTTTGCCGGCATTCGCGACATCGTCGGTGGCCGCTCCGGGGCTTACGAAGACGAACTCGCCAAGGCGAGGAAGATTGCGTTCGAAGAGATGGAGGCCAAGGCGCGTCGGCTGGGCGGCAACGCCGTTGTCGGCATCGACATAGACTACGAGTCGGTCGGCGCCCAGGGCACGATGCTGATGGTCAGCGTCAGCGGCACGTCGGTAACCGTCCGCTAGTCGATTCGATTCGGCTAGTTGTTACGATCCAGTTCGCGCAGCAGCGAGCGAACCTGGGGCCGCAGGTCTTCCGATTCCTCGGCGAGCAGCAGGAATTCCCGCGCTTCCCGGGAGCGACCTGCCCGCATGGCCGTAATGCCGGTCAGGAGCTCGAGTCGATGCACGTCGTCCGCGTCCGCTTCGGGGTCAATGACCCTCAGGGCATGTTCGAACGCCGTGTAGGACTGCTCCCATTCGGCGTCCTCGAAGTGAATGCTGGCAAGGAATTCCAGTGCCTGCGGGTCAGGCTCTAGCTCGACCGACTTCCACAACGCATTCTTGGCGTTGTCACGCTCGCGCGCGAGCATCCAGAGATCCCCGAGTTGTCGCCAGGTCTTGGCATCCGCCTCCACGCGCTCCTCGTCGACCCATGCCGCAAGGTTGCGCGCGGCCCGTTCGGGCGCTGCCAGCTGGCCATACAGCGTTGCAATGCGCCTCAGGTCTGATTCTTCCTGCAGGACGCCCACCGTATTGGCAACTTCGGTCGTCGCCAGCGCATTCGGATAGTCCTCGAGCCTCAGGTGATGACTCGCGAGAAGCCGCCAGTACGTCTCTTCGTTCGGCTCGCGGTTCAAAAGCTCCACGGCTACCCGCTTGGCGCCGTCGAAGTCGTCGAGATCGAATAGCACCTGGTACTGAAGCCGCAGCCAGCTGTCGGGCGGCTTCTTGGTCGACAGGTCGATCGCCTGCGATACGTAATCCAGCGCTTCGTTGAGGTGACCGGAGCGATAATTCGCGTAGCCGATCGAGAACAACTGCTGAGGCCGAGGCTCTTCCTCGTTGATGGCGAACCACTCGTCGAACACCTGCTTCGCGAGCTCGAACTCCTCGTCGCCGACGAGCAACTGCCCGTAGAACATCTTGAGTTCAGCGAACAGTTCCACGGGCAGCTTCTCGCCCACGGTCAGGGCGCGCTCGATTGCGGGCCGCGCGCGATCCATCTCGTCCATGATGACCGCGGTGTGGGCCAGGTACTGATTCGCCAGCGCATAGTCATGCGGCCTGCCGCGCGTCGATTCGATCAGCTCTTCGAGAATCGCGACCGCAGCGGGATAGTCCTCCTCTTCCCACAGCTCCTGCACGTCCATGAGCTTGGTGAAGGTCCGGGTCGAGGCCTGCGCCATGGCAACCGCGGGCAACGCGGTCATTACCGCAATGAGACAAATAGCCAGCAATCGTTTCATCAGTCGTCTTCTCCGTCGGACATGACGAAGCGAACGGTCGAGATCGCGTAGACGCGCGACGCCTTACCGTTGCGAATCTGGGGCTGGAACTTCCAGCGCAATACCGATCGACGCGCTGCCCGTTCGAACACGCCGGGCGGCTCCGCACGCAGAACTTCGGGATCCTCGACGGACCCGGTTTCAGTGACGACGAAGCGCAGCATGACGTAGCCCTCGATACCGTCCTGCAGCGCGCGCATCGGGTAGTCGGGCGGCACCCGCACCAGCGGCGTCAGCTCGCGAGCCACGGCAATGTCACCGCCGAGATCGAGACTGACGTCCACGTCGAATTCCGGCACGTCGAGTGACAGGTCACCCATGCCGCCGGTGCTTGCCGACGACAGGCGCTGCAAATCCTTCTGGACGTCGGTCTTCGGTTTCTGCGGTGCCGTCGGGTCGCGCCGTGAACGAACCTCGCGCGAATCCTCTTCCATGCGAATGAAATTCGCGATGTCGAACTCGTCGGCCGGCGTGAGCCGGACGCGCTTGACGCCAACCATGAACTCGATGGCTGAGAAGATCAGCACGTTGACAACGAGCGCCGCGAACAGGATCGCGGGTACTCTGAGGCCGGGGTTGACCGCAACCGCCATCTATCAGCGTCCCGGAGGGGTTGCCGCCACGGCGACGTTCTCGACGCCCGCAAGCCGCGCCTGGTCAAGCACCTCGATCACGAGGCCCGTACGTGACTCGTCGTCGGCGAGGATGACTACCGACCCTTCGGGGTTCTCGGCGTGCAGTCGCTCGACGTGGCCGCGCACGCTGCGCGGGTCGACGCGCTGGCGATCGACCCACACCTCGTCGTTCTCGGTCACGGCAATCATGATATTGGCCTGCTGCTTGATCTGTGCCGTTCGGGCGCTCGGGCGTTCGATCTCGACACCGGCCTCCTTGACGAAAGAGGCGTTCACCGCGAAGAAGATCAGCAGGATGAACACCATGTCGATCAGCGGCGTAATGTTGAGCGCGGCCGGTCCCGATTCGGATTTCAGATGATCGCGGGTTGCCATTATTGTTCCTCTACGAGCTCAGCCTCGAACCGGCGGGCAATCTCTTCGGCCCGGTTCTCGAGGTCAGATACAAAGTACAGCCCCGTCAGGGCCGTAAACAGGCCGGCCATCGTCGTGACGAGCGCCTCGGAAATGCCGAAAGCCATACCGCGCGTGTTGCCGGTGCCGAACACCGTTATCACGTCAAACACCTTGATCATCCCGGAGACTGTGCCGAGCAGGCCCAGCAAGGGCAGGATCGTCGTCAGGGCATTCAACGCGGGCAGGTTGCGACTGGCCTCGGCCTTGAGGTCGCCGACCAGCGCCTGGATGCGGGTAAACGACTGCAGCTCGCCCATGGCCTGGCGTGACTGCCACTCCGAATACAGCCGGGCGCGGAACTCGGGCAGTTCCCGAAAATGCGCCCAGTAGCGTTCGACGATCAGGATCCACAGCAAGATCGACGCGAGCAGGATAGCCCACAGTGTCTTGCCGCCCTGGTCGAACAGGGCAGACAGACCTTCGACGTAGTTAGCCCAGACCATAGCCCGTCAGCATGTCGCTGTTGTGTTTACCGAGTTTCTCGACCAGCCGGTTGACCTGACCGGTCAGAAGCGAGTGCAGCAGCACCAGCGGAATCGCGACGGCCAGGCCAAGCTGTGTCGTAACCAGCGCCTGCGAGATACCGCCGGACATGAGCTTGGGATCACCCGTGCCGAACAGCGTGATCGACTGGAAGGTCTCGATCATCCCTGTCACGGTGCCGAGCAGGCCCAAGAGCGGGCTGACCGCTGCGAGTACGGCAACGGTTGGCAGCCCCCGGTTCAGGAGCGAGCTTTCCTCGGCGAGCTGTTCATCCAGCCGGATAGCCGTTGCTTCCGGGTCTTCGTTCTTGTGCTCGGCGGCGATCTGCTGCAAACGACCGAGGGGATTCTTGACGTTCGGCGTATCGCTCTCTGCCTGCTGGTCAACGGCGCGCCGTGCCAGGAACAGCCCGAGGGCACGTCGTATTACGATCAAGAGACCTATCGCGCCGAGGATCAGGATCAGGTAGCCGATACCGCCACCCTGGTCGACGCGCTCGCCCATGTCGGGTGACTGCACCATCAGGCTCAAGATCGCGCCCTTCGACGGATCGAGTGCCATCTCGACGATACCGTCACCGCCGCCCTCGAGATTTGACGCCATGCGCTGAAAGCGCGCTCCCGGCTGCCGACTCAGCTCGACGAGCTTGCCGGTGTCCGGCAGGTAGCGCAGGAAGTTACCGTCACTCACCGAGGTAAACACGCCGGCGCGCGTAACGACCTGGTCGGTCTCGTCACCCTGCGGCTTGATGACCGTGGCATCGAAGGTGACCACCTTGCCCGACTCGCTGATCTCCGACAGTACACTCGTCCAGAGCTGCTTGATGTCGTCGATGCTCGGCGGCGTCTGTCCCTTGCCGAGTTCCTCGAGGAACGGCGAACGCTCCGACTGTTCAGCAGCCACGAGTGAGTTCTTGAGGAAGCTGTTCGCGTTCAGTGCGGCCTGGCGAACGATGGCAAACGTATCGTTGAGGTCGCCGGCACGCTCGGTAAGTTCGCCCTGGTAGCGCGTCAGCGTCAGTTCGTTTTCTTCGTACTCGCTCCGCAGCGCGTCGGCGCGCGCATTGGCCCGCGCCAGTTCGGCACGAGCATCGCGCAGCAGGGCGGCCTGTTCGTCGCGAGCCTCGAGGAAGCGGTTGATGCGCTCCTCGTCAAACGCGGCTTCCTGCAGCGCCTCGGCACGAACCGCCTCAACGAGCGCATCGATGTCTTCGATGCTGGCATGTGCGAGCGGTGCCGCAACGAGCAGCAGAAGCGCGGGTATCAGTCGTCGGTTCATGTGCGGTTCTCCGGGGCCGGTACGGGAAGGCGCACGAGATCAGGCGGCAACTGCTTGCGTGCAATGCGAATCGCCCGGTCCAGCGACTGCAGGTATTCGTTCGGCAGCTGCTCCCACTGGTCCGTCACGTTGTTGAAGTAGCCGATTTCGAGACCGTCCAGCGTCATGTAGTAAAGGCCCAGCCTGCCAAACCGGAGGAAGTTGACCGTACGCGATTCGTTGCCCTGCATGAGCTCGCCTTCGTAGGCTTCGATCGTGTGCCCGTATTCCAGCTCGATCTGGTAGGCCTCGCTGACACGCCGGTACTTCTCGGAGGTCGGCACCTCCGGACGCTCCATGAGCTTCTTGAGCTCGGCGATACGCATTGCCCGCTCGGTCTCGAGGAACGGCATGTCGAGCGCGACGAATTCGTCGAGGACATCGATCTGACGGACGATCAGGGGGAGGATGCGCCGTTTGGTGATCTCGATGTCGTTAAACTGGCGTTCGTAGTCCGCCAACTCGACGCGCTGTGTCCCGACCAGGCGTTCCAGCTGGTCGTTATAGGCGTTGAGATCACTGATCTGTGACATGGCGGCGCGGTACTCCTCGAGCATCTGACGCGTAGCATCATCAAGACCGTCAATGCGACGCTGGACGTCGGCACTCGCTTCGATACTCGTGGATTGCACGGCAATAGCGTCTTCGACGCTTTGCTGGGCCGCGGACGGCCCTGCGGCCACGTAGACCCCCAGTGCAAGTAACAGCAGGCAGGCTGTTCTCATGGATCCCCCTTGTTGTTCGCGTTGGCGTGGCTTTTTGACATTTGGTCGGGATGCCGGCCAGTCTAGGGGAACAGCCCGCCGGCCTACGTCAGGGAAACTACCTAGCGCGCTCTGCAACATACGTAGCAAAGCGCCCGCTAAATAGTGATCGAAAACAACTGCTTGCATCAGGCTTTCGCGCGTAGTACCAACGTCATGAACCCTTTGTAAGGTTCGCGGTCACACGGATATCCCTTTGCAATACATGGACATGCCCGGCATGACAGCGCAAAACGACGACGTCTCGACGCTCCACCCTTCGGCACTCGGTTTCCGGTTCCTCGGCATTGGCGGCAAGGGATCAACGCTCGGTCCGGTCGGCGTACTCGAGCAGGGCGGCGATTCGCTGTTGCAGATCGACTGCGCCCCCGGTGCACTCGACGCGCATCTCGACGAATTCGGCAAGCCGCCGTCGGCGATCTACCTGACGCACACCCATCTCGACCACATCGGCGGAATGGAAGAACTGTTTCACGGCGTCATTGCCGACGTTGAAGCCGATCCGGGCCGTCGCATCCGCCTGTTCGCGCACGCCGCCATTCTTGCATCCCTGCAGGAACGGCTCGTATGCAACCAGTACATCCGCGCCGAAGGGGGCGTCAACTTCTGGGATGCCTTCCAGCTCACGCCAGTGAGCGACGGATTCTGGCTGGGCACCCAGTGGTTCCGCGTGTTCGAGTCACGGCACATGCAGCCGCGCTTTTGTTTCGGCATCGCCCTGCCCGGCAGCTTTGTGTACACCGGCGACACACGACCGATCCCGGAAGTCCTCGGCACGGAAGCCAGACTCGACGAAACCGTGTTCCACGACTGCTCGGTGCGAGCCAACCCGGCGCACAGCGGTTTTGTGGATCTCCTGAACGAGTACCCGGCCGAGCTACTCAATCGAATCGTCTGCTACCACTACGGCGGGGAAGACGAAGCGCTGCGCCTCGAGGAGCACGGTTTTCGCGTTGCGCGCGCCGGGCAGCGCCTGGCGCTGCCGGCAGCGCGGCCAGGCGCGTCAGCGGACCTCACGACCGAGGGGCGGGCCAGCGCCCGATAGCGCGGCGGGGACCCCGCCGGTGCTCAGGCGGGCTTGACGACGAACAGTAGGTCGCCCGCGTTCACCTGCGCCCCGTTCACCTGGTTGACGCGCACGACTTTGTACTGCTTGTCGGCCGGATAGAGCTCACGCTCGCCGTTGATGCTCGAAAGCGATACGGACGTAAACATCTTCATGGCCTCGATCTGGCACAGCGTGTGGTCCAGGGCGATTTTCTGCCCGGGGCTGACGTACGGTGGATCCGACGGCGACGCCGTCGCGTAGTAGATGCCGGTCTGCGGCGCCAGCACCTTGAGCTCGCTGGACCCCTCGATCTGTACCGACGTCGTTTCGGCGGCTGACCCGGTCGCCTCCATTGCGGCCAGCATCGCATCGGCATCGGTTCGACCCAGGAAATCGGGCAGATAACCGGTATCAAACTCCCCGCGCAGGAAGCGCTCGTCGTCGAGCACGCGTGTCAGTACCGGTATATTGGTGGCAATGCCGCGAATGTCGACGGACTCGAGATACCGCTTGAGCTTTCGGATGCCGTCTTCGCGGTTTTCGCCGTAGGCGATAACCTGCGCGACGAGGCTGTCGTAGAACGGCGAGACGGTCTTGCCCTCGCCGATCGTAGCGATCACTTCGATGTGCTCCTCGTCCGGGAACACGCAGGTCTCGAGCGTGCCCGGCGTCGGCACAAAGTCGATGTTGCCATCAGCATCGCGTGCGCCCTTCTCAGCGGTCACGCGTGCCTCGATCGCGTAGCCGCTACGCTTGATCTCGAGATGCTCGATCGACTGGCCTTCGGCAATGCGGAACTGCTCATCAACAATTGAAATACCGGTCGTCCATTCCGTGACCGGGTGCTCGACCTGCAGGCGCGTATTCATTTCCATGAAGTACAGCGCGTTGTTGGCAAGGTCAAAAATGAACTCGACCGTACCGGCGCCAAGGTAGTCGATCGCTTCGGCAAGACGCCGGGCATGCTCATACGCCGCCTGCTCGAGCTCATCCGGCAGCATGACCGACTCGGACTCCTCGAGAACCTTCTGGTTGTTGCGCTGCACCGAGCAGTCGCGCAAGCCCAGAATCTTCGTGTTGCCCTGTACATCGCGAAGTATCTGCACTTCGATGTGTCTCAAGGACTCCACGAACTTCTCGAGATACAGGTCGCCGTTGCCAAACGCGCTCTTCGCCTCGGCAAACACCGTCATGAACGCTTCGCGTATGTCGTCGGCAGAGCGTACGACCTTGATGCCCTTACCGCCCCCGCCGTGGACGGCCTTGAGTACGACGGGGTAGCCGATTTCCTCGGCGACCTGCGCCGTGACGGCGGCGCTCGTCAGGATGCCGTGGCTGCCGGGTACAACGGGAACATCGTGGGACATCGCCGTGCTGATCGCGTTCGACTTGTTGCCCATCACCGCCATGTTGCGTGCCCAGGGCCCGACGAAATTGATACCGCGATTACGGCAGGCGCGCGCAAACTCCTCGTTCTCGGACAAGAAGCCGATACCCGGGTGCAGCGCCGTCGCCCCCACGCGCTCGGCAATGGCAAATACGCTCATTGCGTTGAGATAGCTCTCGTCCGGGGTCTGGCCGCCGAGACTGATGACTTCATCATCATCACCCAGCATGTCGACGGCAACCGAGTCCATGTCCGGATCCGACTGCACCAGCACTACCTGGGTGCCGCGGCGCTTGGCGATGCGAATCAGCTTCACGGCCGTGCAGCCCCTTGCGTGGATCAGCACGCGGTCGATCGGCACCATCAGGTGACGTCGATCCTCGAGCGCGTCCTCGGAGGTATCGACCGACTCCGGAATCCAGCTTCCGCTGAAGATGCGCTCGATCACGCCTTCGACGGTTTCGCTCGGCACCGGGATTTCCGGGTCTACCGCGAGCAGCTCCTGGTCCAGCGTATCGGCGAAGGGGTGCTTGACGAGACCGCGCATCGAACCCGGCGTTTTCGACAGGTAGTTCGAGACGATGGCCTGCGACGGCAGGAACGACGGCACGACGACGCGACCTGCAAACGGCATGTTCGTACCGCTGAAATAGTAGGTGTGCACGAGCGGATGAGTAACGAAGCTCGCCTGTGACCCGCCCGTGCAGTCACCGAAGCCGAACACGATCACCGGCAGGTCATTGTCGCGCACGAATCGCGTAATGCGATCGTTGGACACGGCCATTGCGAACAGCGCACTCGGGCCTTCCTTGGTCTGCATACCGCCGGACGACACAAAGGCAAGGACCGGCAGGCGTTGCTCCACGCACTCGTTCAACAGCCGCGACAGCTTCTCGCTCGAGGCCATGTCGAAAGCGCCCGCCTGGAAGTCGACGTTGGATATCAGCACACCGACCCGACCGGCCGCCCCGAAACCCAGCTTTGCGATTCCGGTGACCACCCCGCACGGTGTTTGCCCGGCCTTGAGCGCGCGTTCGACCGAGAAGCGGAAACCCGGGAAGCTGACCGGGTCCGCGCTCATGACATTGGCGTCGAGTTCCTCAAAGTCCATGAAGAAGCGATCACGAATCGCATCGACGGTGGTCAGCTTCTGCGCCTTGTGCGCATCAAGAATCCGCTGGACGAGTACGTCAATATAGGCAATGTCGAGCTGGTTCCAGAAATCCTTGCGCTTGCCGATGCGTGTCGGTTTGATCGCACCGTCATAGCTGCCCTTGCCTTCCTGGGCCCGAAGAAAATCGGGTATCAGGGACTCGAAGGTGAACGTAATCAGCACGAGCAGGGCGTCAGACAGCCGCGTGAAGTGGATGCGCTTCCACTCCTCCACCTCCTTGAGAAACGCGCCACGGCCGTTAAAGCGGACGAAGTAGCCGATCCAGTCGGAGAAAGCATCGGCGTTCGCCGCGAGGAAGCGGCCAGTTTCGCCGGACTCCGTGTCACCCTTGACCTGGCGTGCAGCGGACGCCAGCGAGATGTCGAGCAGCTGGTGCAGCGATTCCTGCGAAATCTTGTGCGTCCGCCGCGCCTCCTCGGCAATGTCCGCGAAGCCGTTGACGATACCGTCGTACAGCGCGTCAAAGATGAGGATGTTGACGAAGGTTGCAGTGAGCGACTCGCGCAGGCTTGCGTCGAAAACGATATCGCGCACCGTCGCGTCGGCCGCCGCGATCGTATCGACGCGTTCTGCCGGAATCTCCTCGGCACGGGAGGCCAACAGGTCGATCAGCTTGCGGAAGTTGTGCGCGGACGACACCTTCCAGCGGTTGTACAGGTAGAGACCTAGTCTGAAGCACAGATCGATTCGTGCGTTCTCGAAGTTCCGCTGAGGCTCGCCCAGAAGAATTGCGGCCAGCCGGTTGCGCTCCTTGTCGAGGCCTTCCTTGCGTTGCCGATAGGTTTTGAGGGCTTTCGCGAGACTGTCGTTGTAGACGATCCGGTCTTCGTCAGCGAGCCAGTCGGCAAACGCGCTGTCGCGCAGCGCCTGCGTCCGCGCCTCGAGATCGCCGGTCGGGATCTGCGCCACCGACAGGCGACCGTAGGTTTCGGTCGTGGAGGTGCGGATGCGCCGGCGTAGCCCGATGTAGCGCAGGTGCCGGATCGACAGACCGAGGGCATCCGGCACAGCACGACGCTGGCCTGCGAACGAGAACGCTGCCGTTGCCTTGACGCGCTCGAGTTCGGGCGGCGGGTTGAGGTTGCGCTGCACCGCGCGCGCATACTGGCGCAAGACGACCGGCTCGTGCGCCACGAACTTGCGCGTTGCCTGCTCGATCGAATCGATCGCGCTCGTGATCGCCGCCTGCAGCCGGGACACGTCGGGCGCGTCGTCCTCGGGCGCGTAGTCGATGACACCGTCAACAACGCCCTTGCCGTGCAGTTCGTACGACGACAGCCCGACATAGCGTGCACACTCCTGCCAGGACAGGTTGAACTTGCGAGCGATGCTCGCAAGACCCTTGGGCTGAATCGTGTTGAAGACGGCGGTACGCACGCACAAGAGCACGTTGGTCGCCGCGAGCGGGATTGCGCCGCCGGAGTAGCCGAGTCCGTACACGATACCGACCGTGGGCACCTGCAGGTTGCACATTTCGGCCAAGAGGCGCGAGATCGAATGCGCCTGGTTGTTCCGGTTTGCCTCTGCACCGGCGTCGGCGCCGGGCGTATCCATAAAGGTAATGACCGGCATCGACAGGTCGCCATAGCCGCGTACGAGCTCGGCGGCCTGCGTGTGATGCTCGGGGCCCCAGACGCCGTTGTTGACCGTCCGGTCCTGCGCGAGGATGCCGACGCGACGCGGGGCGGACTCGAACGCGAGTTCGACTTCGGCCGCGTACAGCGGACCGTTCGACACCTCGACGATGACCCGCCCCTTGAGCTGGCCGACAACGTCCTTTGCACTGCTTCGCGTGGGCAGCTCCGCAGGCTCGAGCACCTGGCTCACATAGTCATCGACCGACAGCGCCTGCAGTTCTGCAGCGCGCGCCTTGCACAGCTCAGGGGCAAGCAGCGCCTCGATCGGGCCACTGACGCTGGGCGCCCGATTGCCCGGAAACGCGGCGTAGTCGCGAGCATCATCCTCGGCCTTGCCGAACATCTCGTCCGGTGCCCACTGCGGTTCGCTGTTCAACGGCCCCCCGATTACCGGGCAAGAGCCCGGCTGGCGTCAAAGCGCGTTATTGTAACCGTACACGGCGATCGCGACACGCCTCAGCGCGGCCGCAATGGCAGACAATCACTGCTTGTCGACGCGCCAGACCTCGATCTTGCGAGACGCGGGCTCCTCGACAATGATCGCCCCTTGCCGACAGGGATAGACGGCGCCGTCATCGCTGCACTCCGGAACGGCAGCGAGGCGTTCCTCGTGAGCCACCTGGATGAAGTCATCGTTGCCGTCCACCTCGCTGGGCTTCCGCCATCCGGGCGCATCGGCAAGCGCCGCATCGGCAGCATCGACGCTCGACCAGACCTCACGTTTTCGCGCGGTCGAGGTACACGACGACCGGTCGGCGTTGACAATGACCCGTTCGGACTCGTTCTTGAGGTCGAGCAACTGCTCTAGCGCCACCTCGCAGTCTTCGCGGCTGACGAACTCGAGTTCCAGGACCTGCTCGTGACAGACGGTCTTCCCGGCCGGCGCGACGCACTCGGCCAGGGACAGGACGAAGACCTGTACCCATGCGGTATCCATAGATTCCTCCTTCGCGACGGTGCGGATGCTGGATTATTGTTTTGACCCGCCGCGGACGATGCCGTTCCAGCCTACCACAGACCGGAACCGCGGCCGGCTATGCCCTCAGACCAGGCCCGGCAGGGTAAACAGGAGGAACAGGCCCACGATAATGCCGGCCCGATAGGCCCCGCCCTGCCGCCGGGTTTCACCTTCTCGCGGGTGCTCGTGACTGGTACCAAAGGCGGCGACGTGCAGCAGCGATCCGGCGACGAAGGCCTGGAACCAGGCGACGCTGCGGGACTCGGCGAGTTCCATGACGGGATGCGCGGCATACCATGCGGCGACCGTGACCACGGCGATCAGCGCGTAGATTCCGAAGGCCACGTTACGGCCGAAGCCCGGGCGAATCGACCACCAGATCGCCATGCCGACAGGCAGACGATGAACGACGACACCGAGCGCAAGCTCGAAGCCGCGACCTGGCACGAGAGCAATGCCATCGATCGTGGCATGGATGACGATCCCGACAATGGCGAGAAACAGGATGAAGCCATGCGCCTGCGGTACCGCGTCGTGAAAACGGTGCTCGAGGAGTATTGGAAACAGGAGGCCGACCAGGAGGAAGGCAACCGTGAGCCTGCCGCCCGTGTCGATCGCATCCGGGATGATATGCGCGAACACGAGCCCGGCTATCGTGACGAACACGAGCCCATCGAGGAATTGCCTGAGCAGTGGCCGGGTCTTGCCGAACTCGTACACAACGGGTCCGAGCAGCAGTGAGAGAATGCTGAGCGCTAGCATGGCGGTCTGCGGCTTCTTCTGTGCATCAGGACTCGTGCCTCGAGATCGCGCAGCGTAGCAGGCACGGCGCGTCGGGCAAAACGTGCAATACGCTAGTCGGCCGCGTCGGCGTCCAGAAGAATTCCGTCGAGTGCCGATGCGTCGGGCGCGTAGCCGGGCGGGGGCTCGAGATCAAGAATCGAGAGCATCAGGGGATAGACGTCGAGTACGCTGATCTCGTCGACGGTCACTCCCTTCGGCAGCCGCGGCCCGCTCGCGATGAACGTGGCGCCCATGCCCTCGGATTCCGGCGGCCAGCCGTGTGCACCGGTCGACAGCCAGGAGAGCCGCTCACGGCTCGTCACCACCGCCTGGCCAGCGTAGGCCTGCAGTAGCACGTCGGCGTAGCGCTCGTCGTCTGCGGCAATGTGCCACGCAGCCGGCGTGTCAGCGCGCGCGTAAGCCTTGCCGTGCTTCCAGGTGGCATTGATCGTTTCCACCATTGCGCGGATATGCGCGACATCAGGGTCATCGTAGTAGAGCATCACGTAGTTGCCGCCCTCAACAACGCCGGCGTCGCGAATATCGACATGATCGTCGAGTACGTACGCATCCTCGGGCGCACGATAGCGGGTCTGGCCGTGGTCGGAGACCACGATGACGTAGACCTCGTCGCGAATGTCGAGCGCGTCGATGCCATCAAGCAAGTCGCCGACATAGGCGTCGACCCGTTCGATGACCTTCGCTGTCAGGGGTGCGTCGGGGCCGAAGCGATGCGAGGCATCGTCGACGAATTCGAAGTACAGGGTGATCATGTGCGGCCGCTGATCTTCAGGCATCCCAAGCCAGTCGAGGACCTTGCCGACGCGCTTCTCAGCCGGCACTTCGGCATCGAACAAATAGGAATAGGTTGGCCGTACGCCGCCAACCGGTGCTTCGGTACCCACAAAAAAATAGGACGCAGACACCATCCCGGATCGCTCGGCCCGCACCCAGATCGGCTCGCCCCCGTACCACGCCCCGTCCTGAACGACTTCCCGATCGCTCAGCGTGTACCAGCCGCTGCGATCATCGCTGGGGAAGTTATTGCCAACGATCCCGTGTTCGCTTGGCACGAGGCCGGTCGCGATCGAGTAGTGATTGGGAAACGTCAGGCTCGGCCACACCGGGCGCATCGTCCGTGCCGTAACGCCGGTTGCGACCAGTCGGTCGAGCGCAGGCGTGCTCGCCCGACCTCGCGCGTCCCAGCCAAAGCCGTCGATAGACAGGAGGACCAGGTAAGGCTTATTGCGCTGTTCCGGGGCGTTGACGCCGCCCGACCCATCGGCGGCCTGCACGCTCCCGGTGGCGAGGAGCACGGCGAAAATGGCGGCAATCGCTGTCGAGCGCTGGTCGAGCATGGGTCGGTCCGCGTGGCAAAGCGCGTAATAATGCTCGTTCTCCGTGTCGTTGTCATGACCATCACGGAGGACCGCGTTACAGCCCGTGCCCTTCCGGGCAACGCCGATATGCGCAAGAATGCGCGATCGATCGACAGAGCGGAGACAGCGATGAGCACGGCGGGCGGAGACGGCGAAACAAAAGACTGGCTGGACGCCGAGATCGAGGACACGATCGACGAGGACCTGGAGCTGGAGCTGTCGGAGCCGGCGCTATCCAACGAGATGCGCGCGCTGTATGCAACGCACCGTCGTTCGACGCTCGACCGACGCATCTACTTCCGCGAGCTGCTGCGCCTGCAGGGCGAGCTCATCAAGCTGCAGGACTGGGTGGCCGACCGCGGTGAAAAGGTCCTCGTGATCTTCGAGGGCCGCGATGCAGCCGGCAAAGGGGGCGCGATCAAGCGCATTACCCAGCGCCTCAACCCACGCGTTGCCCGCGTCGTCGCGCTGCAGAAACCGTCGGAACGCGAGCGAACCCAGTGGTACTTCCAGCGCTACGTGCCCCACCTGCCGTCCGGCGGCGAGATCGTGCTGTTCGACCGCTCCTGGTACAACCGCTCCGGCGTCGAGAAGGTCATGGGCTTCGCAACGCCCGAACAGGTCGAGGAGTTCCTCAAGGACACGCCGGAGTTCGAGCGCATGCTCGTGCGCTCTGGTATCCGGCTTATCAAGTACTGGTTTTCCATTACTGACGAGGAGCAGCAGCTGCGCTTCCTGATGCGCATCCACGATCCACTGAAGCAGTGGAAGCTGAGCCCAATGGACCTTCAGTCCAGGGTCCGCTGGGAGCAGTACACCAAGGCCAAGGAAGAAACCTTCGCGCGGACCAACATACCCGAAGCGCCGTGGTACATCGTCAAAGGCAACGACAAGAAGCGAGCTCGCCTCAACTGCATGGCGCACCTTCTCGACCAGATCCCCTATGGCGACGTAGAGCAGGAGAAAGTCACCCTGCCCGACCGCGTGTTCAACCCGAACTACGAACGCGCCGTCGTGCCCGAAGAGCTGTACGTACCCGAGCGCTACTAGGGACCACAAACGCAATGGCGTTGCCAGGCACTCGCCGGACGACAGGATGTGCGCTTTGTCACAAGCTCTGCGCCCGAGGCTCGACAAGCACTGGTTTATTCATAGAATTCGGCTACTTACCAGCTCATCCAAACCGCTATGACTCGCTACCGTGCCGCCTTGATACACCTTGCCGCCAGCGCGGCGATCGTGGGCTCCGTGCTGGCAGCCGTCTTCCTGCTCTGGTACCCCGACTACCTGTTCCAGCTCGCCGGCGCGTACAAGCCGGTGCTCGTGATGGTCGGCGTCGACGTAACGCTCGGGCCTCTGCTCACGCTGATTGTCTTCAAAGCCGGTAAGCCCGGGCTGAAATTCGACCTGGCCGTCATTTTCCTGATCCAGCTCATCGCACTCGGGTATGGGTCGCTGACCCTCTTCAACGAGCGCCCGCACTTCCTGGTCTTCGCCAAGGGCAGCTTCACGCCGGTCGCTGCTCGCCACGTCGACATGGAGGCGCTGAACTACGACGAACTCGCCGACAAGCCGGCGATGGGACCGGTCAAGGCCTACGCCGCGCTGCCGGATGACCCGGCGGAACGCAATGCCATTGTCGAAGCCGTTCTCTTTCGCGGGGAACCCGATCTCGAGTTTCGCGCCGAGCTGTTTAAGCCCTTCGCCAATGCCGAAGAAGCGCTACGCCGGACTGCCGTACCGCTCGAGTCGTTCGAGCCCGGCAACGCGGCGGAAAGGGCCGAGATCGACGCCGCACTGGCGCGCTTCAGCGACACGCCGACCTTCATCGTGCCCGTGCGGTCCTTCCACGACGACTACGCGCTGCTGCTCGATGCCGAGTCGCTCGAGCCGGTTACGGCAATACGCGTCAACGCGTGGCCGAATCACGGCAACCAGCCGGCCGACGACGCGGCGGACGCGAACTAGCGGCCTACAGCTTCGCCGCCAGCAGGGACTCGAGCCTGAGCTGGTCGGCAATGAAGCCGCGAATGCCCTCGGCAAGCTTCTCCGTTGCCATCGGATCCGCATTCAGCGCAAGGCGGAACCGGGCTTCACTGCTCGCGTCGGCGTCCTCGTAGTCGCCAATCGCATCGGGTGAGAGCCTCCGCGCCAGCTTCTCGGTGTCTGCCGTCAGCTCCTCGAGGAAGTTCGGCCCGATTGTCAGGCGATCGTAGCCGGCCAGCGCCTCGATCTCTTCGGCGTTGCGAAAGCTCGCGCCCATAACAACGGTCGCAAACCCCTTGTCCTTGTAAAGCGCGTAGATGTTACGAACCGACAGGACACTCGGATCCTCCTCCGCCGGGTAATGGTCTCGCCCCTCGTGCTTCTTGTACCAGTCGAGGATGCGCCCGACGAAAGGCGAAATCAGGAACGCGCCGGCGCGACGGACGCCTCCGTATCGAAGCTCAGGCGCGCATCAACCTCGGTCGACACACGGCCGGGTATGATCTCGAGGATGGCCTGGCCGACGGCAACGGCAACGGCAACGGCAACGGCAACGGCAACGGCAAAGCGATCGCCGAGTAACTCGATCTTCTCCGCTGCGCTGTGCTTGGCGGCTCGAACCTCGGCCGCGGCGCCGTCGATCAGCTCAGCGTACTGCGGCAGGCTGGCCGCCTTCAGCAACAGCGACGGGTTGGTCGTGGCGTCGACAGGCTTGTGCACCGCGATCGCCTCGATGTCACCGGTGTCGGCGACGACATCCGTCATCTCACGCAGCTGGTCCAGCTTGTTCATCGGCCTTCCTGTTTGCTATTCGCCCGCGCATGATGCCTTCGCCGGTCAGGCTGAACAACGCCGGCGCGAAGCGCTGGCGACATCCCGTGAGACCGTGAATAATGACCGGCCTTTCGACCTGGAGAGCCCGACATGCAGCTTGGAATGATCGGCCTTGGCAAAATGGGCGGCAACATGGCTCGCCGTCTCGCAGCGGGTGGCGTCACGATTACGGGCTATAACCTCGATCAGGCGGTCGTCCAGGAACTCGAAGACGAGATCGGTCTCGAACCTGCCGAATCTATCAAGGCGCTCGTCGACAAGCTGCCGACGCCGCGGAGGCTCTGGCTCATGCTGCCCGCAGGCGAAGCCACCGAAGCAACGATCGACGAGCTGGCCGGTCTCCTGTCAGCGGGCGACGTGCTCGTTGACGGCTCGAACTCGTGGTTCAAGGACTCGATGCGGCGCGCAGCACGACTCGAGGAGAACGGCATTCAGTTCGTGGACGCCGGCGTCTCGGGCGGCATCTGGGGTCTGGACAATGGCTACTCGCTCATGGTGGGCGGCAGCGACGAGGCCTTCGCCGCGCTCGAGCCTGTGATTCGCATTCTTGCGCCGGGCGCCGACAGGGGCTGGATTCATACCGGCCCGCCCGGCAGTGGGCATTACGTCAAGATGATCCATAACGGTATCGAGTACGGCATGATGCAGGCCTACGCCGAAGGCTTCGCCCTGATGAAAGGCCGCGAAGACTTTGACATCGACCTGGCCGGCGTCGCCGAGACGTGGCGTCATGGCAGCGTCGTCAGGAGCTGGCTCCTCGACCTGAGCGCCGACGTCTTGAGCGACGACCAGGATCTCGATCGCATCGAGCCCTTCGTGGCAGATTCCGGGGAAGGTCGCTGGACCGCGCTGGAGAGCATCGAGCAGGGCGTGCCGACGCCGGTCATGAGCCTTGCGCTCATGGCGCGCTTCCAAAGCCAGGGCAAGCAGGATTACGCGTCCCGCCTGCTGGCGATGATGCGCAACCAGTTCGGCGGCCACGCGTTTCGTGAGACCGACGCGGACCCCGCAGGTTCGTCGTAGGGCTGCTAGTCGTTCTCGCCGAACTCGGCGAGGAATCGCGCGACATCCCTACGCAGCGCCGACTTCGAGTCTTCCCAGACCGTCAGCGCCGCCTCGATGCGATCGTCCTCGACAACCGGGGCCATGTACGAGCGCGCCAGCGTATCGGGATAGTCGAGGTAGCGCGTCACGGGCTGTGGGAGTATCTCGTCCAGCGCGAGCGTTATGGCCGCGTCGAGGCTTCCGTCGAGGGCAAGCACCGCCATACGCGCGGCGGGCTCCCGTAACGGGTCGACGCCGAAGGACCGGACGCGCGCCTTCAGGATCGACATTCGCCGCATAACCTCGTCGCGCGGCTCCGTCACGTACCACGCGTCGGCGAGGATGGGCTGGGTGCCACGGTATTTCGGCGGCAGCGACTCCGCGTCGATATCGAGGAGGCCGGGCGCCTCGTCACCCAGCCAGGCGAGTTCATCCTCGAGCTCATTGCGCTGCCGCGCGACCATCAGCAAATGCTCGACAGCCGTCATGAAGGCCAGACCGCGGTTGCCGACGTCATCCTCGATGGCACGCCGCGCTGCGCCGTACGTCGTATCCGGGTCCTCGGTGGCTATGCCGCGGAGGATATCCAGGAGGTACGCCAGATCGCTCGTAGGTGCGGCTGAATCAACGAGGCGGTGGAAATCGTCGGCCTGGTCGATGAGCTCGAGCCGATAGAGAAAGGCGGCAAGATAGGCGGGCATCTCGTAGTCGCGCGGATCGTCACGCATGGCCTCGAGCATTTGCCGGGTGTACTCGACTCCGTCGCCGGTCAGCATGGCAATGTTGGCGAGCTTGGCGTGCGCGTTCGACTGCGTCGGCTCGAGTTCCAGCGAACGGTTGAGCGCGAGCCTTGCCTCAGCAAAATCGTTGAGGCTCAGGTACAGCGAGCCAACCTCGTAAAGGATGCGCGCATTGAGCGGATCACGCTCCAGCGCGTCGAGCTGCAAGAGCAGCGCTTCGTCGAAGCGCCTCAACTTCGATAGCAGCGCCGTCAGCAGCGAACGAACCTCGTACTCGTCAGGGTACTCCGCCACGAGATCCCTGAGTGCATCGATTGCCGAGAAGGCAGCGTCCGGACTCGTCTCTACGTCGCCCGGCAGCGCCGACAAAAAGTACTGGATCGCTCGCGCGTTCACATCGTTCGGCTCGTCCTCGAGCACCTGCAGGGTCAGCGCATCCGCCATTGCGTACGCGTCCTCCGAGACCATGAGACCGGTCGCCTGCTGGTAGAGGTAGTTGGTGGCAAGCTCGGTCTTGGCGAGCGTGTAGCGCGGATCGACGCGCAGCGCCGCCTTCAAATAGCGCTCGGATGCCTCGAGGCCACCGAAGGAGTATTCGCTACGCTCTTTTCTGGCGAGCAGGAACAGGTCATACGCCGTAAGACTCTCCGTGCTCGTCGGCTCCGGTTCGACCACGAGACCGAGGAGCGTTATCGACAGGGCGCTGCCAACCTCCTCGGCGATCTCGTCCTGGATGCTGAAAATGTCATCAACGGGTCGGTCGTAGCTCTTCGACCAGACGTGGAAGCCGTCCTCGGCGCGAATCAGCTGCGCAAAGATGCGGACCTCGTTGCCGGATCGTTGCACGCTGCCTTCGAGCACATGGGCAACCTTGAGCGTTGCGGCGATATCGCGGATATCCGAGTTCGTGTCCTTGAAGGCGAAACTCGAGGTCCGCGCGGCCACCTGCAACCCCTCCATCTGGGTCAGCTTGTGCAGCAGCGTTTCTGTCAGCCCGTCGGAGAAGTACTCGTTTTCCCGGTCGTCGGACATATTGACGAACGGCAGGACGGCAACTGAGCCCTCGGAGATCTCGCCGCCATCCAGAGGTGATGGCGAGTTGCGGCTTGCGCTGAAGAACCCGGCGAAAACGACAATCACGATGATGCCCGCAATCGTCAGGTAGTCGAGCTTCGAACCGCGGCGGTAGTGTTCACGCCCCTCTTCGTCGAGCGATGCCTGGGTGCGCAGGCCCTCAGGCGTCACTTCGAAAACCCACGACAGGACCAAGGTCGGTATGAAACCGAGCGCGAAGATCCAGATCACCGCGTTGGCTATCCACTCCGGGGCACCCAGCGTCGGCAGGATCGCGGTCAACACCTCGGTGAGCAACCAGCCGACGACAAGATAGGCGGCCGCCACCCGGAAGACGTTGCGGCGCTGCAGTTCAGAAACGAAAGTCATACCTGCTTAGAGGTTCCAGTGCCCGCGAGGGATTATACGTGTAGACCTATCAACAGGCGTTATGATTCCGGCGGCATCGGGGGCGTCGGACCACCAGGGGCTGCTACACTCCGCGCATCGATCAGGCCCTGCTTGTTTACGGAGGCAAGACCATCAGTACACCACAGCTCGATCCGCCATTCGCAGACAGAAATTCCGCTGATTCAGACGCGACCCGTCAGACGTCACCGGCGGTCGACCTGCCGCATGATGCGGTCGAGCCGGGCAGCGAGCGTATCGTCGTCGTCGGGGGCGGCGCGGGTGGTCTCGAGCTCGCGGTCAAACTGGGTCGCCGCTATCGCCGCCGTCGCGACACGGAAGTGATCCTGATCGACAAGAACCCTACGCATATCTGGAAGCCCTTGCTGCACGAAGTCGCGACAGGCTCGATGAACAGCTACCACGACGAAGCTGGCTACCGACTGCTCGCGAGAAAACACGGTTTCCGCTTTGTGCTCGGCCGCGCAGACGACATCGACCTCGAGCAACAGGCCGTCACGCTGGCCGCTGTCGAAGACCCGGACGGGCGTGAGATTATCCCCCGCCGCCGGCTCGACTACGGCATGCTCGTCGTCGCCGTCGGCAGCCTGAGCAATGACTTCGGCATCGAGGGCGTGGCCGAACATGCCAACCAGCTGGACACCCGGGCCGACGCTGAGGCCTTTCACCGCGAGTTCGCAAACGCCCTGCACCGCGTCAACGCGCGAGCCGAGAGCGGCACTGTGCTCTCGGTGGCCATCGTCGGCGGCGGCGCAACCGGCGTCGAACTGGCCGCTGACATGCACAACGTTGTCGACCGCTTGCGCGGCTACGGCTTCGAGTATTTCTCGCGCGAGACGCTGCAGGTATCTGTCATCGAGGCTGCGCCCATCCTGCTGCCCCGCCTGCCTGAACGTATCGGCCTGTCCGTGGCCAAGGAGCTCGAGCGCATTGGCGTCAGGGTACGCGTCGGCACGCGCGTCGCCGAGGTCACGGCGGACGCCGTGACGACGAGCGACGGCGAACGCATCCCGGCCGACCTGTCGGTCTGGGCTGCCGGCGTGAAAGCACCGTCATGGCTCGAAGCGACAGGCTTTCCGGTCGATGCGCTCGGCCGCGTCCGGGTTCGCGATGACCTCAGCGTCGAAGGCTACGACAACGTTTTCGCGCTCGGTGACTGCGCGTCGGCGACGAATGTCGACGGCAGTGAAGTCCCGCCGCGGGCGCAGGCAGCGCACCAGATGGCGTCGATCACAGCGCACAATATTCGCGCCCGGCGTCGCGGCAAGCCCACGCGCAAGTTCGTCTACCGGGACTTCGGCAGTCTCGTCTCCCTGAGCAAGTTCACGACCGTCGGCAACCTGATGGGGAATCTCGTCCGCGGCACCGTGTTCATTGAGGGCTGGGTCGCACGGACGTTTTACCTGTCGTTGTATCGCATGCACCAGGCCGCGATCTACGGACGCTTGTCGGCGCTGATGATCATGCTTGGCGACCGCATCTACAAGGCAACGCGCGCTGAAGTAAAACTGCACTGACCTTGCCCGGGCAGTCAAGAACGGATCGCCTGTGGACTCTGCCACCCAGATGCGGACAATAGGGCCATGAACGGGAAATTTGAACTGGCGCCGGAAGCGGACGGTTGCGTGGTCAGGCTAAGAGGTCTCGTCAGCGGCAGCCTGCTCGAAGATGCCAACAACGCGGTTTACGCCGCAGACCCGGACAGTCGCTTTCGCTGGCAGCTCTGGGACTTCAGTGGCGTCGAGCGCCTCGAGGTCAGCGCCGAAGAGCTGCACCAGCTGGCCGTGGACGATCACGAGGCAACGGCGTCGAACCCCTGTCAGCGCATCGCCATTGTAGGCGCACGGTCACAGCTCGCCGGCGCGGACCGCCTGTATAGCATTTACGCCTCGGCGTGGACGGAGTTCGAGACCGAGACCTTCGAGACCTTCGACGAAGCCCGCGCCTGGGTTGACACCCCCGCTACGCGAACCTGACCTGCTTGCTGAACGGCAGCTCGCGAACGCGGGTGCCGGTTGCCGCAAAAATCGCATTGCCGAGCGCCGGCGCCGCCGGCGGCGTTCCGGGCTCACCGATGCCACGAATGCGGTGGCCGTTCTCGAGGATGCGTACGTGGATGGCGGGTGCCTGCCGGAGACGCAGCACGCCGTAGTTATAGAAGTTGGCCTGCTCGACCTTGCCGTCACTGACGGTCACTTCGTTGAGCATCGCCGCACTGAGACCGAAGGTGATGCCCGACTGCACCTGCGCCTCGATATTGCGCGGGTCGAGCGCCCGACCGACGTCGACGGCGGCCCAGGCATTGGTAACCTTGAGTCCTTCCGGCGTATCGATGACCTCGACGACCTCGGCGACGGGCACGCCGAAGGACATAACGAACGCGAAGCCCCGACCCTGCCCCGCGGGCAGCGGCGTGCCCCAGCCCGACATGTCGGCTACGGCCTCGATGACGGCGCGGCTCACCTCGTCGGTCAACATGTCGAGCCGGAAGTCGAGGGGATCCCGTCCCGCGGCATGCGCCATCTCGTCGATCACGCTCTCGTGGAAGAAACCGTTTTGCGATGCACCCACCGATCGCCACGAGCTGACCGGCAACATGACGGGAGGCCGATAGCCGGTCACACGGTGGTTCGGGATTGCGTAGGGCTGGTCCCAGGCCGACTGGACGATCGAGATATCCGGGCCGAGCGTCGGCATGTCCAGGCGACCGAACTGGGATTCGAACACGGACGGCGCAGACAGCTTCAGCTCCAGGGCATCCGCAAGGCCCTCGCGGACGTTGGCGCGAAAGCGTGCAACCGCGAGCGGCCGATAGAAATCGTGGGTCGTATCTTCTTCGCGCGTATAGGTTGTCTTGACAGGCACGCCTTCCATGGCGACGGCAACACGCACGGCCGCCTGGACGAAATCCATTTCCGCTCGCCGACCGAAACCGCCACCGAGATACGGTGTATGCACCCGCACCGCGTCCTCGTCGATACCGGCAATGGCCGCGCCGTCTTTCTTCGCCTGCGTAGGCACCTGGTTGCCGGCCCAGATATCGAGCTTGCCGTCGCGAAACCATGCGACCGCGTTCATCGGCTCGAGCGTTGCATGCGCGAGGTATGGCACGCGGTACTCGCCCTCGAGGTCGGCACCCTCGATGAAGGCCGCCTCGACATCACCCTCGTCTCTGAAGCGACTGTCCTCGCTGTCGTCAAAGGCCGCTTCAACCGCTGCGAAATGCTCCACTGTCGTTGCCGGGTAGTCGCTCGGGGCCCATTCAGCCTCGACCGCGTCGGCAGCCTTGAACGCATACCAGGTGTTGCTGGCCACGACGGCGAAACCGCCTGCCATCGGGATTACCCGATCGACGCCTTGCATTGCCTCAGCTTTGCCCGCGTCGAGCGACAGCATCGCGCCGCCGAGCCGGGGATTCATGCGCACGGTCGCGTAGCGCATGCCGGGCAAACGCACATCGATGCCGAAGTCGGCGGTACCCGTACACTTGGACAGCATGTCGACGCGCGGCTGCGACGTCCCGAGGAGCTTCCAGTCTGACGGCTCCTTCAGCGGTGCGTCGTCAGGCATTGGCATCCCTGCCGCGCGCGACGCAAGCCCGGTATAGGGCAGCTGCCTGCCGTCGCTGCTCACTACAAATCCGGATGCCGTCGATAGTGACTCGACCGCAACACCAAGTTCCTCGGCGGCGGCGGCCATCAGGACCAGCCGGGCCGCAGCACCTGCCTTACGCATCTTGTTGAAGCCGTCTGGCGTCGACGAGGAGCCGCCCGTTACCTGCATACCGAGGAACTTCGCCGGCACGCGCAGCATGGCGCGCACGCGTTCGGCGCCTTTTCCGGTGCTCGTAGCCGGTATCGGTATGCCTTCGTCGAGAACGACCGAGTTGTAATAGGCGCTGGATGCAGGGCCGTGCTCGACGGTGACGGCATCGAGTTCGACATCGAGTTCCTCGGCCACCATGGCCGCCAGGGTCGTGTGTACACCCTGCCCCATCTCGGCCCGTGGCGCGATGATCGTGATGCCGTCAGCATCGATGCGCAAATACGGCGTCAGCGCGACCTCGCCCGTGTCGAGATCCTCGAGCAGCGGGTTGTCATAGGGCGACCGATAGCGCCAGTAGCCGAAGACAACGCCACCCGCGACCGCCACAGACCCTAGCAGCAGCGTACGCCGGGTGATCTTGCCGAGACGGCCGCTCATGTCGATACCCCGGTCAGGGCTTCTGCGGCTGACCTGATTGCCGCGCGAATGCGCGGATAGGTGCCGCAGCGGCACAGGTTGCCCGACATGGCCCGGTCGATATCACTGTCGCTCGGCGAAGGATTCTGAGCGAGCAGCGCGGCGGCGGACATGATCTGCCCTGGCTGGCAGTAGCCGCACTGCGCTACCTGGTGCTCGATCCACGCCGCCTGCACCGCGTCGAGGCTCTCGGGTGTGCCGAGGCCTTCGATCGTCGTGACCTCGCCCGTAACCGCGGCCACCGGCATCGAACACGCGCGTACGGGCTGGCCGTCAATATGCACCGTACAGGCGCCGCAGAGCGCAACGCCGCAGCCGAATTTCGGCCCTGTGATGCCCAGTTCGTCGCGCAGCACCCACAAGAGGGGCATATCGTCCGCAACATCGATTTCGTGTTCCGAGCCGTTGACCTTCAGTTTCATTTCCGGGACGCACCTCGTAGAGCGAATACCATAAGCCTAGTACGTTGCGCTCGACGCCGCGAGCCAGCGAAACCGTCCTTGCCGTTGCCTTCGAGACGGCGGCGCGGACGGTGCATTTTCGGATTATGTCAGCAGTGAGTAAACCATCACCCCACCTCGCTGCACTAACGGGGCGGGACCAACGCCGAAGGACGACGGATGTACAGGGAGATTTCAGAGGTTTCAGGGACTTTCGACCGCTGTCGACGTGTGGCGGTTGCGCTCGTCGCGCTCGTTGTCGCCGCCTGCGGCGGTGGCGGCGGCGACGCGGGGCCGCCGGCACCGCCCGTCGCGACGCCACCGCCAGCCGCACCCGCGCCGACCCAGGAGGAGCTCAACAGAGCGTCCCGGTTTGCCGCAACGGCAAGCTTCGGTCTCGACTACGCTGGAATCCAGGAGATTGCCACGTTGGGCAACGACGCTTGGCTCGACCGCCAGTTTGCACTGCCCATTACCCGACACATGCCGCTGATTCGCGAACTCCTCGCCCGCCGGGATGCCGGCGAGTTCGCCGACTTCGAGGAAGACATCGAATTCCTGATTCTCTCGCGGCGACTGGCCTGGTGGCACCACACCGTTACCGCCGAGGATGTATTACGGCAGCGGGTTGCCTTTGCGCTCAGCGAGATCCTCGTAGTCTCCGACAACGTCGACGAGCTGCTCGTCTATCCTGACGCGCTCGGCACCTACTACGACCTGTTGCTGAACGATGCTTTCGGCAATTTTCGAACCCTGTTGCGCGACGTCAGCCTGCACCCGGCCATGGGCTTCTACCTGAGTCATATCAACAACTCGAAGTCCAACCCGGCCAACAATACGTTTCCGGACGAAAACTATGCGCGGGAAGTCATGCAGCTGTTTTCGATCGGTCTGTTCGAACTCAACGGCGATGGCTCGCTGCGGCTCGACGACGGCGAGCCCGTTGCAACCTACTCGAACGACGAGATCCGCGAATTCGCCAAGATCTTCACAGGCCTCTCCTGGGGAGGACCCGGTGCGTTCTTCGGCAGACGCGAACCGAACTTCTCGGTCCCCATGCAGATGTTCGATGAACAGCACGAAGCGGGACCCAAGACGCTGCTGCGAGGAACGATAGTCCCCGCCGGCCAAAGCGGGCTCGAGGACATCGAGGCCGCCGTCGACAACCTGTTCAATCACCCTAACGTCGGCCCCTTCATCGGCGAGCAATTGATCCAGCGGCTGGTCACATCGAATCCTTCACCTGCCTACGTCAGCCGCGTCACGAACGCCTTCAACGATAACGGCAGCGGTGTCCGCGGGGATATGCGCGCGGTGATACGCGCCATCCTGACGGACCCGGAGGCAGCGGCCGCGCCCGACCCGCGCTCCACGTTCGGCAAGCTGCGTGAACCGGCCGTGCGCTACGCCTCGATGCTGCGCCAGCTGGGGGCAACCAGCGATGACGGCTATATTTTCAACAGCGGATACTTCCTGCAGGAACTGACCAAGCAGCACCCGTTGTCATCACCTAGCGTCTTCAATTTCTACCTGCCGTCGCACTCCCCCGCCGGCGAGATTGCCGACCAGGGTCTCGTCGCGCCCGAGTTCCAGATCGTCACCAGCAACTCGATCGTCGGCATGACCAACCTCGTGGATTTCGCGGTCAGCGCCGATTTCGTGACCGACGCCCCGCCACCGCTTGCGCCGGTATCACTCGCGTTCCACGACTACGTCGATATTGCAGATGACGTTGACGCCCTCGTCGACCGGCTCGAGCTCGTCATGACGGCCGGCACACTCGACCCGGACGTAAAGCGTGCAATCCGGTCGGTCGTAGCCGACGTCGACGACCTCGATCTCCGCATGCGCGTCGCGATTTACCTGGTCCTGATTTCGGCTGACTACGCGGTTCGGCTATGAGGAGGAAGACGATGATCAATCGACGCCAGTTTCTTTCCCACACCTGTTCACTCGGTGTTGCGTCAGCGACCGTGTCGACCAGCCTGTTGAGTCTCGGCCTCGCACGATCGGCGGCTGCGCAGTCTGCGCCGGGTTACAAGGCGCTGGTTTGCGTACTGCTGGCCGGTGGCAACGACTCCTACAACATGCTGGTGCCGACCGACGCTGATCAGTACGCCGAGTATCGCGGTATTCGCTCCGACCTTGCGCTCGAGGCATCGAGTCTCTTGCCACTGTCGGGTACCGCAGCCAACGGCCGCAACTACGGCCTGCACCCGGGCATGCCCGAACTACAGGCCCTGTTCGACGGTGGCGATGCCGCGCTGATCGCCAACGTTGGCACGCTGCTCGAGGCCTTCGACGCAGCGGCCGTCGAAAACGGCACGGCGCGCCTGCCACTCGGCCTGTTCTCGCACGCCGACCAGATCAACCAGTGGCAAACGGCTGCGCCCGACCGACGGATCGCCGAAGGCTGGGGCGGCCGCATCGCGGATCTCATGCAAGACATCAACCCGGCGAACGGCGTATCGATGAACATCTCGTTGTCAGGCGGCAACGTATTCCAGAGCGGAAACCAGGTTGGTGAGTACAGCATAGAGGCCACCGGGAACGGTGCCCCGGGCGTCAACGGCTACGACAATGGCACACCCTTCGGTGCGTTCCGCAAACGCATGATCGACGATCTCCTCGCCGTGGAACAGGAGAACCTGTTCCGCCGCGAATACGCCGGCAGGCTTCGGGACGCAATCGACGCGCAGGCAGTCTTCGTCGATGCCGTGTCGACAGCGCCAAGCCTGACAACGTCGTTCTCGAGCAACTACTTCTCGCAGGCACTTCGGCAGATTGCACGAGTCATTGGGGCTCGGGGCGCACTGGGCGCTAACCGGCAGACGTTCTTCGTCAACGTTGGCGGCTGGGACCATCACGACGATGTCGTCGAGAAGCAGGCCGAGATGCTGCCCATGATCAGTGCCGGTCTCGCGGAGTTCCGCAACGCGCTCGTGGAACTCGGTGTCTTCGACGACGTCATGACGTTCACAACGTCTGATTTCGGTCGCACACTGACTTCCAACGGCAAGGGCTCTGATCACGGCTGGGGTGGCCACCACGTCGTGATGGGCGGGGCTGTCAACGGCGGAATGATCTATGGCGACTACCCCCTCTTGTCGCCTTCGAGTCCACTGGACGTGGGCCGCGGCATCTATGCGCCAACGACGTCGGTCGATGAGTACTTCGCCGAACTCGCTACGTGGTTCGGCGTCGCCGCCAGCGACCTCGACGTCGTACTGCCGAACGTGCGAACGTTCTACACGCCCGGAAGCGCGGACCTGCCGATTGGTTTTCTCTCGGTATAAGCGGGTCTTGCGGGTGAACCGCCCGGAACCCGAGCCGCGAGAAACGCGCAATGGCCCTCGATGATGAATCCGATGAAGAACTGGTCAGACAATTCAGGTCTGGCACACCCGGGGCCTTTGACGCCATCGTGCGGCGCTTCGAGGACCGGATCTTTCGCCTCGCTGCTGTTTCCCTGTACGACGCGCAGTACGCGGCCGACGTCACCCAGGAAGTACTCATTCGCAGCCACAAGGGACTTCGGCGCTTTCGCTTTGGCGCTGCGCCGTTTACGTGGATCTATCGCACAACGCGGCTCGTCTGTGTCGAGTTCAACCGCCGCCGGGTGGCCGAGCGCCTTCACGACGAGCCGGTCGATACGAGCAACCAGCCCGACGCACTCGTCGCGGACCTCGAGCGCGCCGTACGCGTCCGGGCCCTCGTGGCCGGGCTGCCGGAACGACAGCGCGAGGTCGTGCTGTTGAGAGTGTTCGAGGATTTGTCGGTCCGGGAAACGGCCGCCGCGATGGGCTGTCGCGAAGGCACGGTGAAGGCGCTGTTGCACAAGGCGAACGCCAACCTCGAGACCGCATTGAGCCAATCAGGAATCGACGTATGACCAGCGATATCGAACGACTTGCGGAAGACTACCGGGCTATCAAGGCACCGCCCACCGTTGCAACTCGCGTACGCGCCGGGATCGATGCCAGACCGGGGCGCAATCGCGGCTGGTTCCCTGTCGCAGCGACCGTGGTTGTCGTCGCGACGATCGTCGGCGTCCTGCCCATGCTCTGGCAGGATGACGCAGCGACGCCCACTGTCAGACCATCGCTGGCGCGGCTCGCAAGCATGGACATCCGGAAGCCCGACGTCGCCCAGCCGAGCCTCGGCAGGATACGCACGCTGAAGGCACCTCCCATGCCGCCTCGTCCCGGGACCAAGCCCGCGGAGGAGCAAACCAACACCGTCACCAGCCCTGTCGAGGAGACAGATCATGCATAGACCCAGAACCCTTATCCTGACGGCACTGCTTGTCGTAGCCGTGTCGGGCAACGCGAAGGCGCAGGAACTTGACGATCTCGCGCTCATGCAGAGTTTTCTGGACCTGATGAGCCAGTACTTCGCGATTATTGAATCGACTCACGACATCACGTCGGACGCCGAGAAGGCGGCGATCATGCAGATGCAGAAGATCCAGGAAGTGTACGAGGAACGTGGCGACAAGGCCCGCTCCGTCGTCGTACTGAAGAAGGTTCTCGACGAGAGCGACAACCGCGCAATCCGCAACGCGGCCTACCTGATGCTTGGCGACACGCTGAAGGAATCCGGGCAGGCCAGCGAAGCGATCGCGGTGCTCGAGCGCGGCCTGAAGGAGAACATCGAGGCGGCCAACTGAAGCTCGACAAAGAAAAAGCCGCGGCCCGAAAAGGCACCGCGGCTAAGTATTCACTGACGTCGTCTGGTCGTCAGTTCGTTTGCGCTAACTGGAAACTCTCGTTAACGAGCGCAACGGTCATCGAATCAGCGGCGAGGCCCAGCGTCTCGAGGCGCCCGGCACAGTCCGTGGCACAGTCGTTCGTAACGGTGTAATCGTTAATCGCGCCCTGCGTCCCGTGATAGCCGAAGTCCACGGAGGCGTCGAGGGTGATCGTGCCAATGTAGGTGGCCTCGTGCTTCGGCGACACCGTAAATACAAAGTTGACGTCGGTGACGACAGCCTCGCCGCGGTTGTCGAATTCGACACCCGTAATACGATACATGCCGGGTTCGATGGCGAAGTTGAATTCGCCGTTGTCGCCGACGCGGCCGACGAAGTCGTGTTCGCCGCCGTTTTCGACGTGCAGACGAACGCTGCTGTCAAAGATGCCGGTGCCGAGATTGGCCATCTCGCCGTTGCGAACCAGTTTGAACTGGCCGAAAGCAACCTTTTCACCGTTCGTCGTCGCCTTCGCGAGTTCTTCGCCTGAGTTGATGCTGGCAGTCGTCGAGCAGCCAGCAAGTGCTCCGATCGCGAGAACCAGCGCTGTAATCTTAAGCGTGCGGGTCATGATCCAGTGTCCTTGTATTCCAAGCGTATATACACCGTACATCACAAAGATACGCTTTGCATACCTTTTTTGACACTTTTATGACAATCCTGCAAGAATTTTCCGTCGAAAACGTGAACTCGGTTCGAATTGCGTCTGGGAAACAATGACTTACGGACGATCACACGCCGTAATCTCAGCGTAATCATCGCCAGTAGAGGCCCGGGTGAACCCCGGAAAATGGAAAAACGGTGCGCTGATCAGCGCAGGTCGTCGAGCTCGCCCTTCTCGTAGCGCTTGAGAAAGCGCTTTATATGCCGGCGTATTTCGCGGGCCGCGGTCGTGTCCAGGTCCTTGCAGGCAGCCACGAACTCGTCACGCATTTCGCTGGGCAGCCGCAACACCAGCTGCGCGTCCTTGTTTTTCTTCTTTTTGTCTTTGTCTTTCGCGGACATAGAGCTAGTGTATATACAGCGTTTCGTGCCCGTCTAGCCAAAACGAACAGATTTGTGACGAGAGCACCCTGCGGCCGCCAGCCATTCCTCTCGAGGGCTTGTCGAATGTCCGATTATGTCAAGTCGTTCAGGCAGCATCGTCCCGTCGGTACGCCCTGCCCGCTCATGGCTCGAGAAGATTGCATTGCCCGGGCTTGTGCGCCTCACGTAGCATGACGCCGCCATGCAAACGCTCGACAGTCTGATGAAAACGCTGCCGCAGGAGGGCCGGGTCACCTGGATCGGCCTCCGCCCGGAACGCGACGCTGCACTCCAGCTCGTCGACAGCGTGGACGCCGACCCAGCCAGCGGGCTCGCCGGAGACCGCTATGCCAAAGCCAGCGGCAAGCGCCAGGTGACCCTGATTCAGGCTGAACACCTCGATGCCGTGGGCTCGATGCTCGGCATGCCGCCCATCGACCCGGCCGACGCCCGTCGTAACATCGTCGTCAGCGGCCTCAACCTGCTTGCCCTGAAAGACAAGTCATTTCGCGTCGGCGACGCCGTGCTCGAGTACACAGGCCTCTGCCACCCCTGCTCGAAAATGGAACAGACCTTCGGCGCTGGCGGCTACAACGCCATGCGCGGTCACGGCGGTATCACAGCGCGCATACTATCGGGCGGCACGATCCGCCGTGGCGACCCCGTCGTTGCCCTTGTCGCGCCCCCGGAACCCGACAACGCATAGGACAAGGCACGTGGCCAAAGGCAAAGGTACTCATGAGTACTCGGATGACCCGCGCAACGCGGACATCCTGATCTACATCAACGGCGATCTCGTCGCCCGCAGCGATGCGAGCATCTCGGTGTTCGACAGCGGATTCATTCTCGGCGATGGCGTCTGGGAAGGGCTCAGGCTGCACGATGGGGGCATTCCGTTCCTCGCGTCGCACCTCGATCGCCTGTTCGAAGGCGCGAAGGCCATCGACATGGACCTTGGCATGGACCGCGACACCCTGGCGGGCGAACTCAAGCGGACGCTGCTTGCGAACAACATGCATACCGACGTGCATATAAGGCTCATGGTGACGCGGGGGATCAAGGCGACGCCCTACCAGGATCCGCGGGTCACGATCTCGGGCCCGACGATTGTAATGATCCCCGAGTACAAGACCCCGATGCCGGGCGCGGCCGAACGGGCGGTGCGGCTGTTTACCGTACACGTGCGACGTGCGCCGCCGGATACCCAGGACCCGAAACTCAACAGTCACAGCAAGCTGAACTGCATCACGGCCTGTATCCAGGCGGCGAAAGCAGGCGCCGACGAGGCGCTGATGCTCGACCCGCAGGGTTTCGTTGCCACGTGTAACTCGACGCACTTCTTTATCGTTCGCAAGGGTGAGGTCTGGACGTCGACCGGCCAGTATTGCCTTGGCGGTATCACGCGCGGCAACGTGATTCGGCTGTGCGAGGAGAACGACATCCCGGTGCACCAGAAGGCCTTCAGCCTGACCGACGTCTACGGCGCTGACGAAGCCTTCGTAACCGGCACTTTCGCTGGTCTGAGTCCGGTAGGGGACATCGACGGACGCACGATCGGCAGCGGCGAACGCGGCGCCGTCACCGAGCGGCTGCAGGGTTTCTATCGCGCGCTGGTCACACGGGAATCGACGAAGGCGCTGATCACATGAGCGAAGGCCTGCGCGTTGCGATGTGGTCAGGGCCAAGGAACATATCGACCGCAATGATGCGAGCCTGGGAGAACCGTGGCGACACGGCCGTCGTCGACGAGCCCTTTTACGCGTTCTATCTTGCGGAGACCGGCCTCGATCATCCGATGCGCGACGAGATCCTCGCCACGGGAACGAGGGACCCGCTCGAGGTAATTGCGAGCCTGACGGGCGATGTGCCCGGCGACAAGGCGATCTACTACCAGAAGCACATGACGCACCACTTCCCGGGCGGCGTCGACCGGGACTGGCTCAGGCGCGTCAGCAACTGTTTTCTCATTCGTCATCCGCGGGAAGTCCTGCTGTCGTACACGCGGAAAATGCCGGACGCCTCTGCCGAAGCAATCGGCTTCCCACAGCAGCTCGCGATCTTCGACTACGTCGCTGATACGACCGGCGAGATTCCCACCGTACTCGATGCTGCCGATATCTTGCGGAATCCGCATGGCATGCTCGACGCGCTTTGCCGGCGACTCGGAATCGCGTTCACCGAACCTATGCTCGAATGGCCGGCAGGGCCGCGCGAGAGCGATGGCGTCTGGGCGCCGCACTGGTACGACGCCGTGTATGCCTCGACCGGTTTTGCGCCCTATCGCGAGCGTGCCGGGACAGTGCCGCCCGAGCATGCCGCCGTGCTCGAGGAGTGCCTGCCGATCTACGAGCGACTGGCAGAACATCGCCTGCGTCCGCCAGACGCGCCTTGACTGCACTAAGGCGGCCCTCGATACTTTGCGTCACATCCAGACGACGCGCCGTCTGCGCTGAGGCTCCCTACCCATCTGACGACGCTCATCCGTCGTGACTCAGCCTTTCACAACGACGCGTCGCAACATCACGCAGCGCTACGCTCCAGGAGATACACAATGTCTCAGGCCAAATCCGGTGACACGGTCAAGATTCATTACACGGGCACACTCGACGACGGGACCCAGTTCGATTCCTCGGTAGGCCGCGAGCCGCTCGAGTTCACGCTCGGCAGCGGCCAGGTCATTCCCGGTTTCGACAAAGCGGTCGAGGGCATGGCCGTCGGTGAGTCCAAGACGGTTCGCCTCGAGCCGGCGGACGCCTATGGCAAGCATCACGAACAACTCGTGCAGACGGTCGAGCGCGCGCAGCTGCCCGACGAGATCGCGCCAGAGATCGGCATGCGCCTGCAAAGCGAAGATCCCAGCGGCCAGGTCATCGAGTTCATGATTACCGAGGTGACCGACGTTTCGATCACGGTCGATGCCAACCACCCGCTCGCTGGGCAGGCGCTCAACTTCGACGTCGAGCTGACCGCAATCGCCTGAGCGACGGTGCCGATCTAAAGCCCGACAAGTGCTGCCGGCGTCAGGCCGGCGATTCCCAGCGTTTCGGGCGTGCGTTTTGCCTCGCTGGCGTAGTCCCGCGCCATCAAGGTCGACGTCAGGTGGATGACCGCATCGATCGTCGGTGTCGCAACGCCTAGCTGGCGGCCGAGCGCCGACATGAAGACCAGCCCGTAGCCGACGTCTTCGTTGAGGTAGCGGTGGTCGAGCGCCGGCTGCGCCGTGATGCCTTTGAAGCCCGGGGCATTGCGATAGGCCTCGCCGTAGTTGTCGGCAAGCATGTAGCCCTGGCGCATGCCCATCTCGGGATCGGGTAGTACCGTTACGCCCATCGCAGCACCCAGTGCAATGCGTTCCTGGTCCAGCGCCTCGATCAGGCGTCCGGTCGCGTCGCTGACGCCCTCCTCGTAGAACAGAAATTCGTCGTCGCTATCGATGCGCGCGGCATTGGCCAGGGTGACAGCAGGGTGAATAACCGGGTTGGCGTTCTGCAGGCTGGTCTGCATGACGCTTTTCGCCGCCTCCATGCCAGGATAGACGTCGCTGACCATTGCGAGGACATCCGCGGTGGCGCGCGATGGCAGCGCCGCAAGCAGGTTGCCTGCCTTGAGCTTCAGGAATACGCGAATGCTGCCAGGCGCGACCAGCCGCACGGCGTAGTGCAAGGTCGAAGTCTCGGCAACGATGACCGAGTCATCGTCGACGGCAAGTCCGGCTGCGTTCTTGAACGCCAGCGCTCCGCCACAGCTGCTCGGACTTACGATCACGGTCTGACCTGGCGTGAGCTTGCCACGCACCGCGTCGCCGAAGGGTTCCGTACTGTAGGCCGGGCCCACGACGTAGATCAGCTCCGCATCGGCAATCGCATCGTCGATGCTGTGGCCGGCGTGCCCGACCTCGGCGAAACCCTCGAGGTGGCCGCCGGCATGGATACCGCCCTGCTCTGCAACCTTCGCGATGTTGTCGGGGAAGGTCTCGAAGTCGAAAAGGCGCACCTCATGCCCGTGGGCGGCGCAGTCAAAGGCCATCGCCGTGCCTCCCGCCCCGGCGCCTAGGATCGCAATGTTCATGGGCTGTCTTCCCGTCAACCAGACGACGAGAGTATAAGCAATAGGCGGGCCGGAGGGACGACGCAAAGGCGGACAATCGCCCCGGAACGCTGTATCCGCCGTGGTAAACTTTGCAGCGGGGGCTGCGCAGGAAACACACAAGAATGCAGCGGTTAATCAGAGAGCTACGACGCCGCGAGGTCTTCCGGACCGCCGGCCTTTACGTCGGTATCGCCTGGATCGCTATCGAAGCGGCGAGCATTCTCCTGCCTGCCTTCGAAGCACCCGACTGGGTCATGCGGGCGCTGATCATCACGGCCATCGTCGGCTTCCCCATTGCGCTGGTGCTGGCGTGGGTTTACGACATCACCGACCACGGGGTCGAAGTCCAGGCCGACGCCACCGAAACGGTCGTCATCCCCTTCGGTGGACGACGCATGGATTTCGTTGTCATCGGCGTACTTTCCATTGCGCTGATCTTCTCGGTTTACCTCAACCTGAGAGGCAGCCCGGACCTCGAAGAGCCGCCCGAACCCGTGTCGGTGCTGATCGCCGATTTCGTCAACAAGACCGGCGATGAGCTGTTCGACGGTACCCTCGAGCAGGCGCTGCAGATCGGTATCGAAAGCGCGCCCTTCGTCGATGGCTATCGCCGCGATGCGGCGCTCCGACTCGCATCAAATCTCGATTCCGGCAGCGCGCTCGACGAGGCCGCCGCGCGCCTCGTCGCTGTCCGCGAAGGGGTCAAGCTGGTCATGGCCGGGTCGATCGAGGAGGACGACGGCAGTTACACGCTGTTCGTCCGCGGCGTCGACCCGAAGGGCGGCGAGGAGCTGTTCTCGGCCAACGCGGACGCCCGCGACAAACTCGACGTACTTGCCGCGGTCGGCACGCTCGCCGGCGACCTGCGCGAAGAGATGGGCGACAAGTCCCTCGATCGCGACAAGCTGCGCACCTCGGAAACGTTCACGGCAAAAAACCTCGAGGCGGCGCAAGCCTATGCAAGGGCGCAATCGCTTGCCTATAACGCGCGCTACGACGAGTCGATCGACTTTTTCCAGCAGGCCCTGGAACACGACCCTGACTTCGGACGTGCCTATGGCGCGCTGGCCCTGTCCGCGAGCAGCCTGGGCCGGACCGAGGAAGCAGCCGGGTACTGGGAAAAGGCGCTCGAGAAGCTCAATACCATGACCGAGCGCGAGCGGCTGCGGACGCTCGGTATCTACTACTCGCGAGTAACCCGCAACCGCGAAAAGGCCATCGAGACCTACAAGACACTCGCCGAGAAATACCCGGCCGACGACGCCGCACATAACGGCCTCGCCATCCAGCTTTTCTACACGCTCGACTTCGACGCTGCACTCGAGGCCGGCGGCAGGCTGCTCGAGGTCTATCCGAACAGCGTCATGGGTCGCTCCAACTACGCGCTTTACGCAATGTACGCCAGCGATTTCGACACGGCGATTGCCGAGGCTGCCAGGGTGCGCGAGCTGGACCCTGCCTACGCGAAGGGCTGGCTGCCGCCGGCGCTCAAGGCCGTCGCCGAGGGTGACGTGGACGCTGCGACACTGGCCTACGACAACATGTCGCGGATCGGCTTTCGCGGCGCGTCAACGGCGAGCCTCGGGCTCGCGGACCTTGCCATGCTGAACGGCGATTTCGCCGCGGCGCGCGAGAAACTGCTCGAGGGGATCGCGGGCGACGAGGCGGAAAACAGCCAGTATTTCGCGGCCACGAAGTACATTGCGCTCGCCGAGGTAGCCGCCGGGCTCGGCGAGGGCACGGCAGCCATCGAGGCGCTCGACAAGGCGCTCGCCGCGGCGTCACGCGAGGCGCAGCACGTGCCGGCCGCCATCCTCTACATAGAAATGGGTGAACGTGGGCGGGCCCGCGAGATTGCAACGAAGCTGCGCAAGGAACTGCAGCCGACGAGTCGCGCGCACGGGCTATTAATCGACGGCCTGATAGCGCTCGACGAAGGCGATCCCGTCACCGCGCTCGATTCCTTGACCGCGGCCATCGACCTTGCCGACCTGTGGCTGATTCGTTTCTATCGCGGCCGGGCCTTTCTCGAGGCCGGTTTTTTTGCCGAGGCACTCGATGAGTTCACGGCCTGCGAGCGCCGTCACGGCGAGGCAACCGCGATATTCCTCGACGATCTGCCGACCTATCGCTACACGGCGACGCTGCCCTACTGGCTCGGTCGCGCCCAGGAAGGACTCGGCATGATGGCGGACGCGAAGACCAACTTCAGCGCCTTCGTAGCGCGCCGGCCGGACAGAGATCCGCTGGCCGACGACGCCCGCCGGCGACTGCAGTAGCCCCTGGCTATTTGACCCTGATGTGCGGCGACGTCAGAACCTGCCCGGTCAGCGTACTGGTGGCCGTCGCGCAATACGTTCCCTTGGGCACGCCTTTCGTCCGCCACGTGAACTTCCACTTGTCGAACCACGAGAGATAGAACAGGTGGTTCTGGCCGGACAGTCCGGTCTCGTTCGCAACGACTTCACCGGTATGACAGTTCGCGATGCGAACGTTCTGCGCATCGGTCCTCGAGTCGACCGGGTGGCCATTCTCGCCGAGCCAGCGCCAGTAGAGGTACACGGTCTTGCCGCGCCTGACGGAGGTCCGCGACACCGAGACGCCCTGGCCGCCGGCGTACTGGAAACGCTCGACGATCACCGTACGCTCGGCGGTTTCACGATTGCCAGCGCTGTCGACTGCCGAGAGCACTACCGTGTAGGTACCTGAGTTGTCGATGTCGACATTGCTGGCGTCGATATCGACATTCACGGCCCCGTCGACCGCATCACTAGCGGTCGCACCCGGGTCCTGGTAGGGCTCACTGCCGTCTATCGTGATCGTGTCCGGGCCGTTGAGCGTAATGACCGGCGCCGTGACATCGCGAATGTCGACCGTGAAGTCGGCTGTCTGCGAGATCCCGCCGGCATCCGTTGCCGTACAGACAACCGTCGTCGTGCCGACCGGGAAGTCGTTGACGAAAGTGTACAGACCGTTCGGAATGTCGGATCGACCCGGCACGAAGGTCCCCGGGCTACAGCTCACGGTCGGTGTCGCGTCAGCATCGATAACTTCGAAGGGTCCCCAGAAGAGCGTGAACTCGTTGTCGAATTCACCCAGCTCGAAGACGCCGGGACCGGGCGGATCGAAATCCGGCGGCGCGATGTCGCTGAACTCCGGGCTCGTCGTATCTTCGACGGTAACGCTGAAGCTCTCGGCGATCGAATTACCGCTCGCATCCGTTGCGGTGCAATCAACGGTCGTCGTGCCGAGCGCGAACAGTGAGCCCGAGGCCGGGCTGCAGCTCACGGCCGGTGACGGATCACCGCCATCGGCAGCCGCAATGGCGAAGGTGACCGGCGTACCGGCAAGCGCTGTGGCCTCGACCAGCTGGTCGGGCAGCGGCGAGCCGACGAATGACGGCGGCGTGATGTCCTGGACGGTCACGTTGAACGTCGCCTGCACCGAGTTCATGCTGTCGTCCTCTGCCGTGCAGGTGACCGTGGTTGTCGTCGGGCCGGGTGCCGTAAACGGAAACACACTGCCTGGCGCCCGATCACAGCTGACATCGACATCCGGGTCGACGCCGAGCTCGTCTGCAGCCGTCGGCAGGCTGAAGCTGGCCGTCGCCCCGTTGAAGTCCGCGTCGATCGCAATATCGGCGGGCACTGTCGACGGGTCGAACGCCGGCGGATTCCTGTCCAGCACGAAGACGGAGAGGTTCAGCTCCGCAGTCACGCCGTTTTGAGTTGCGGCCGTGCAGGTGAACGGCGTCGGTCCGGGCGGCGAGTTGAGGATGTCGAGACCAACCTGTGCCGGCAGCGCCGGATCGCAGGTCACCGTGACCGGGTCGCCGTCACGCTCTGCGCGAATGAAGTCTGTTGGCAGCAATACGCCAAGCGGGCCTTGGGCCTCGAAGGTCGTCGAATCGACCGGCAGGAAGTCCGGGAACGACGGCGGCGTACGGTTATCGAGCAGCAGGGTCTCGTCCGCGATGAGCTCGGTCGAGCCCGTGTTCGCGGCCTGCGACGCGAATACCGACGATATGTTCGCCGCGGTCAGGCGATCGGCAATAGAAATCAACAGCGATCGTTCCGCGATGAAGCGGATCGTGATCTGGACAATATCCTCAGGCGATACCGACACGGTCGCGGCGCCGACGCTGTTGTTCGCGATATCCGGCACGCGAAGCTCGGTGAGGTCCAGTCCGGTCGTCGCCGCGATAATGCGGTTCTCGCTGACAATCCGCGGCTGGCAGAACTGAAAATCGTTGATCTTCTTGTCCTGCCAAACGATGACCTGGGCGACGAGCAGGCCACTGTCGAGCAGGCTCTGGATCTCCTCGTCGACGACCTCGAAGTCGAAGGTATAAGGCGTTACCGTGCTACCGAGATTGCGCAGGGCGTAGTTAATGTCCTTCTTGGCGACGAGCGGTACGCCGTCGAAGGCCGGACCCAGTTCGGGCTTCGGTATCTCCGGGTTATTGAGGTCGGCCTCGTCGATCAGCGCAGCGCTGAACTCATCGGGGCTGAACTCGTCCGGACTGAACTCGTCGGGACTGAACTCATCCGGACTGAATTCATCGGGGCTGAACTCGTCGGGGCTGAACTCGTCCGGGCTGAATTCATCGGGGCTGAACTCATCCGGGTTGAACTGCGCCGGACTGAATTCGTCGGGCGAGTAGACGTCCGGGCTAAACTCGTCAGGGCTGTACTCGTCGGGGCTGAATTCGTCGGGACTGAACTCGTCCGGGAGGAAGACCTGCGGGTTGTGAATCTCGAAGGCGTTGACCGACCCGTCGGCGTTGATGAACTCGCCCGCCTCCCCGGCGCCGTTGACCGTAATTGTGTTGATCAGCCGCTCGCCGCCGCCAGCCAGCTCCTCAAAAACCTCTACCGCAACGGGGTTCACAGCCTCAGCCGAGACGACAAACACCGGCCGATGCTCGCTCGACATCGGGTCTACCGTCAGGAGTTCATCGACGGCGGGCGGCAGGGACTGGAAATCCGGATCCATGGGATCGAAGGGCAGCTGATCGAACGAGGCGCGGGCCGAGGCAGGTGCACCGTCCGGCTGGTTGGCAATGCTCAGGCGGAAGTCCCGTGTCTCCATCGTCTCGTTCTCGACGACAATCGTGAACGTACGGGCAATATTGAAGGTCTTTGCCGGGTTGAAGGTAAAGGCCGATACACGATCCTCGATCACGGCGCCGTAGATATCGAAGTCCTTGGTGCGGTTATTGAGAGAGGTAAAGACGACGCCAGCACCGGGGTTTCCGGTTGGCGTACAGAACTCGGCGCCAAGGTTGAAGTCTTCCACCGACTCGGCCGTCATCGGCTCGTCGGCGTTGGCGTCTTCGCCCGCTTCGTTGCCGTCCGCATCGATGTCCTCGACATCGTCGCCAACGTCCGCCATCACCATGTCCGGCGTCCGCGTGTACGGCACCGGGTCCGTGACGCGCGCCGTAAAAATGTCGCCCACGACGTTGCGGGACGTCGTGAACGCCGCCCAGAAAAACGGCTGCTTGTCCGGGGTCAGGGGGTCGAAAGACGCGTTGTTTTCCCAGCGCACGACCGAGGAGCTGCCCGTGCCGTCCACCTTGAGACGATGATCGACGCCCGAGAGCCAAGGGTAGTCGCCCATGAACGGTACCGTACTGGTTCGGTAGCCCTTGATGTTCCAGCCGTCCGCCTGTGTCTCGCGGACGCTGCCGTCGATGTTCGCGGTCCGGTACTTCGACACGATCGCGGGCGGGTCGTCGAGTGGCACGGGCACGGCGCCGCCAATGTCGATCTTGGTCGCCAGCACGCGGGCCGTTCGCCGGAACTGGATGACCCTGCCGGTCGTCGCGTCCGTCAGGAAGTTGAAATCGCCGAGCACCGGCAGGTTCTTGAACGCCTCGAGCGCGGCGCCGGCCTCTGGATTCGTGCTCACCTCCGTCAGGAAGTTCTCGACCCGGGCCGTGTCGAAACGGCTGTCCTGCCAGAGCGCGAGGCACTGGCCGAGCGAACACTTGACGACGGGCTGAAACTGGAAGCCGTGCCCCGGATTGGGCGCTATCTCGACGGGTGCACTCCAGTGCTTGCCATCGGGAGAGCCGATCATCGCCTTGATACGAGAGTCCGTCGGTGCGTCGAAGGTCGTGAAACAGCCGCCGTCGGAACTCCGCCTGCGCTCGGTGTAGACAAGAATGCGCTTGTCGCCGTTGTGACTAAGCCATGGGAAGGCGTTCGTCCGCGCCGCTGCGACGGTTTCGTTGGCCGCATTCGGCAGTGTCGGCACGTCGTAGGGACACCACGGCGACACGATATCGAAGGGCTTGCCGACAGTTTCGCCGCCATCGTGTGATACGACGCCGCGAATCTTCGGCTTCTTCTTGCCGCTGGCAAAGGTCCGATAGGCGTACAGGACCGTGTTGCCCATGGCGGAAATGTTGACGCCCTGGTTCAGTCCCTGCGGTTTTTCCTTTTTCTTCTTCGTGCAGTCGTCATCATCGTCGTCGTCATCGTCATCGTCGTCGTCGTCGTCGTCGCAGACGCGGCGGAAGTACACGCGCCGTGTCAGCTCGAGCGGCGTACTCCAGCTCGAGCCGTAGTTGTCGGTGTACGTCGACAGGATCTTGATCTCATCGCCCGCCGGGTCGCCGAGCGCGAACGCAACGACGATGCGGGCTTTCGGCCAGTTGCGGTGGATCAGCTCGGTGCCGCCATCCGGCATATCGACAAGGATCGACACGGGCACGGTGCCCGGGTTGTCCTCGTCGAGGATATAGGTGGCATAGCCCTTGTCTGCGAAATTATTCGGTTCGCTCAGGTACACGGGCGTCAGGTTGGTCGCCAGGGCGTGGCGAAACCCGGTTTCCCGGTTCATGTCCGGCATGAGCTGCATGTAGATGCCAGCGCCGTTGCCGCCCGTGCCGCCGCCGGGCGCGCGGTTCGCTGCGAGCGCGATCACGCCGCAGCCGCCGGGCCAGCACAGCGTGATCGGATCCGCCGCGAAGTCCTGGCCGACGTTATTGAGCGGGTCGAGCCTGCTGCCGTTCATGTAACGGTTGAGTACGCGCTCCTGCGATTCCAGCGATTCCGAGATACGAATCCACGTATCACCAATCGCGTCGTCGGAGCCACCGCTCGCATTCCAGGCGCAGATGATGTTCCTCGGCAGGAGGGGGTTGCTGGCGCAACTCACCTCGTTGTCCTGCATGGCAGGAACGCCTCGGTACTCGCCGGGCGGCGTCAGGCCCTGCGCGTTGGTGTTCCTTTCGACGAAGGTCTCCGCTGCTGCGTACAGCGGACCGAATAGGCTCGCGCAGCCAAGTATGGCCACCGCGAGGGGTGCGCCCCTCTTCATGCTTCTGTTCCCCCAATCGGAACATGTGGCCGGCTCTGTCAGCGTACCGGCTCTGGTTCTTGTCGTTGTTATTCTGCCTGCCGGCGCAGCTGTTACTGCGTCCGCGCGGGTGTCGTTAACTGACCTATCGAACCACTATACACCCGCAACCCGCGAATACGAGCGCGATACAGGGGCAGAGTCAGTGTTATGTCAAACCCGGGAGCCCGTCGTAATCGCCTGACGGGCTTGTGTTTTTCCTCAGGGCCCTCGCAGTCTTCCGGCACGAGGGTTGCGACCGACGGTAGTCAGCGGCCATCGGGGAGCAATCTTGTCGTAACAATGGCGCGCTACCGTGTCGATCGGTCCACAGCGGTACACCTTCATGGGCTACTTCGAGCTGGCCGTCGGGCTCCTGTTTGTCCTTGCTCTCCTCGACCTGACCGTTGGCGTCAGTAACGACGCCGTCAATTTCCTGAATTCGGCGATCGGCAGCCGCGTTGCCAGCCGGCGCGTCATCCTGGCCGTCGCCGGTGCCGGCGTGGTCACAGGCTCGCTGTTCTCGTCCGGCATCATGGAAGTGGCGCGCAGCGGCATCTTCAATCCGGAGCAGTTCGTCTTCGCCGACGTAATGGTGATCTTCCTCGCCGTTATGCTCGCCGACATCCTGATACTCGACCTGTTCAATACCCTGGGCCTGCCGACCTCGACCACGGTCTCGATCGTCTTCGAACTGCTCGGCGCCGCCACGGCGGTCGCCGTTCTGCTCGTCCTTGGCAACCCGGACGCCGGCAGCGTCATCGACTACATTAATGCGCGGGGCGCATTGATGATCATTAGCGGTATTGTTCTTTCCATCGTCGTCGCGTTCGTCGTCGGCACCGTCGTCCAGTTCCTGTCGCGCGCGCTGTTTACTTTCCAGGCGCGCAATCACACGGACGCCATTCGCATCGGCTGGAGCTCGATCGCGTTTACGGTCCTGTCGTACTTTCTCGTCATCAAGGGGCTCAAGGGCGCGAGCTTTATCACTGCCGAGACCTACGGCTACATCATGGAACATGCCGTCGTCGTTACGCTCGGCGCGCTTGCCGGCTGGTCCATCGTGATGTGGCTGTTGAACCGTCTCGGCGTCGACCTCGTTGCCGCCGTTGTCTTCGCCGGCACGTTTTCCCTCGCGCTTGCTTTTGCCAGCAACGACCTCGTCAACTTTATCGGTGTACCCCTTGCGGGCTTCTCGTCCTGGCAGGCCTGGTCGGCCAGCGGTGTTGCCGCCGACGCTTACACGATGGAGGCATTACTTGGCCCCGTGAGGGGCGACACGCCGATCCTGCTCGGCGCCGGACTCGTCATGGTCATGACGCTGTGGCTGTCGTCCAAGGCACAGTCGGTGACCGAGACCGAGGTCAATCTCGCTCGTCAGGACGACGGCAACGAGCGGTTTCGACCCGGCCCGCTGTCACGCGGCGTGGTGCGCGGTTTCGTCGCCGCCAGCGGAGCGCTCGAACGCAATATTCCCCTGCAATGGCGCACGGGGCTCGCACAGCGCTTCGAGCGCGAAGCCGAGCGCGCGGGCGCGCTCGAGAGGCCCGCGTTCGACACGCTGCGCGCCTCGGTGAACCTGACCGTCGCCAGCATCCTGATTGTCCTCGCGACCTCGCTCAAGCTGCCGCTGTCGACAACCTTCGTGAGCTTCATGGTTGCGATGGGTACCGCGCTGGCGGACCGGGCGTGGGGACGCGATACCGCCGTGTATCGGCTGGCAGGCGTATTCAGCGTGGTAGGCGGCTGGTTCATAACGGCGTTTGCAGCATTCTCAGTGGCTGCCGTGTTCGCCGTCCTGATCAGGCTTGGCGGCGGTGTCGCTCTTGGGCTGCTCGTTGTACTCGCCGCGTTCGCGCTGCTGCACACGCACCGCTACCACCGGCGCAATGCGCGGAAGGACACGGGCAAGCAGACGCGGCCCGCAAACGGGCGCCGGACGCCGGGCTTTGACGAGCACTTCACCGAGTCGCTCGCCACCAACGCATCCGTGATCGACCGCGTACTGTCAGTCCTCGTCCGTCGGGATCGCCGGCAGGCGCGTCTGCTGCGCGCGATGCTCAAGGAGGGCACGATCGCTACGCGCCGCGCCGAGAACGAATTCGCACGCCGGCTCGATGATGACAGGCCCGACATCGAACCGTGGCTGAAACAGGAACTCGGTGTCCTTGCCTGCCAGCGTGACATGCTGCAGTCGATATCGACCTTAGCAGAGCTTGCCAGCGAACATGTGCTCAACGAGCACACGCCGCCGTCAGAGCGACTGCGCGACGCGCTGGGTCGTCTCAACGTCCATTTCCGGCAGCGCTTCGACGCTACGCCGGTCGACATGTCTGCAGCGAACGCGAGCGACATTGCGCCCGCGCTTGACGACGCTACCCAGTTCGTCCTCGAAGACCTCTACGCCGCGCGAATCACGTCCCGCAATGCGGCACTGCTGCTCGGCGTCGTACTCGAACTCGGTGATCTCGATCGCGAACTCGACCGCATACCGACGGTCTGAGCCTACGTTCGGCTTGGTGGTAAGCTTGGCCGCCTTTTTCTGGAATCGAGAGGGTCACTGTGTTGTTACGAAGCGTCCTGGTAGCGGCAATCGCGCTGGCGAGCCCTGCCCTTTTTGCCGATGACGAACTCGGCGACGGTCTCGCCGAGTGCCGCGAAATAGAGAAGAACAAGCAGCGCCTCGCGTGCTATGACGCGCTTGCTGCCGACCGGGCGGCGCCTGCGGGCGCGACGGACGCTGTCGCAGCGACGGCTCTGCCGGCCGTAGCGGCTGCGCCGGCCGACGCTGCGGCTGCGACGACCGTAGTGTCTACGACAGAGGCCGAAGCGGCAGCGTCGAGCACCGAGCCGGCGCCGCTTTCGGATGAGGTGGCCAAGTCATCCGTCAGCGACGAAATTGAAGACAAGCCGAGGTATTCGGCCCGGGTTGAACGCTGTGTCACCGAGACGAGGCCGGACGTAACCTACTTCTACATGGAAAACGGCCAGGTCTGGCGGCAGTCGAACTCGGGCCGGCTGCGTCTGCGCGACAGGAGCTGCCAGTTCGACGTCGTCATCAGCCAGACGACCTTCGGCTGGATCATGGATATCCCGTCGGAAAAGATGGACGTTCGCGTCCGGCGCATTCGCTGAGAGTCGATGCCATCGCCCGCGTTCACAACGTCGACTGCAGGCGGACCGAATGCGTATGACCGCTAATCGTTTTCTCGCTTACCTGAACTGGCTTGCCAACCCGTTTCACGGTCTCGGTACCGACGAGGTGTACGACCTGATCGGTACGGCATCGCCGACCGAGCGGGGCCTGTACCTCAACCTGGGCTACTGGGAGTCGGCCGGCGATCTCGATGCGGCCAGTGACGCGCTTGCCATGCTGGTGGCGACGGCCGGACGCATGGGTCCCGACGACACCGTACTGGATTGCGGCTTCGGCTTCGGCGACCAGGACATCCTGTGGGCAGAACGTCTCTCGCCACAGCGCATCGTTGGTCTCAACATCACCGCATCGCAGGTGTCGACAGCCCGCGAGCGCGTGTCGGCCGCCGGTCTCGATCGCGTCATCGACTTGCGGCAGGGCTCGGCCACGGATATGCCCATCGACGACTCGTCGATCGATCTGGTCGTCTCATTGGAGAGCGCCTTCCACTACTCGACGCGCGAGGACTTCTTCGCTGAGGCTCTGCGCGTGCTGCGTCCCGGCGGGCGGCTCGTCACGGCAGACATCCTGCCGATGCCGAAGGCGCCAGACCGGTCGACACGTATCCGGCAACGGCTTTCATGGTGGCTGGTCGCGAGCAAGTTCAACATCCCGCCGGCGAACGTCTACGGCATCGCGGAATACGAACAGAAGCTCGCCGCGGCAGGCTTCGAACAGGCCGAGGTCCGCTCGATCCGCGACCAGGTCTACGCGCCACTGCATGCCTACCTCGCGGCGAACCCGTCGGCGCTCGAGCGCCAGCATCCGCTTGCGCGGCTCGTTGCCCGCGCCACGCTCGGCAGACCGGCTGCCCGCGTCTACGCCGGCCTCGACTACGTCCTCGCTACGGCCGTCAAGCCGACGTGACTTCAGGCCCGTCCTCACCCGCGTCGCGCAGCCCGGCGACGCCGCCACGCTTGACGTAGAGTTCGCAGCCGCCGTCACTCCGCGGGTGGTGCAGAGCCCCCGCCGGCAGACGGAGCCAGCTGCCGGCAGGATAGCGGCCGCTATCGTCCGCGAATTCACCGTCGAGCACGTAGTACTCCACGCCACCCGGGTAGCTCACCTCGCCGCCATCGGTGCCTGGCGCCCAGCGTTCGAACGCAAGCACGTCGTCGTAGCCCGCCTGCGCATACAGCCGTTTCTCACCGATACCCGGCCGGTTGCTGGCCTGCCAGTCGAGCGCCGTCGTATCGATGACATGATGCTCTCGATCGAGGCCCGCGAACTGACGCAGCTTGACGAACAGGATGCATCCGGGCCGGGAGAACGGCGCATGACGGAAGCCCTCGGGGTTCAGAAGCAGCGTGCCGGCCGGCCAGTCGCCGTGCTCGTCCGAAAACACGCCGTCGAGGACGACGATCTCTTCGCCCTCCGGGTGGTCGTGCGCCGGGAACGAGGAGTCCGGCTCGTAGCGCACGATTGACGTGACCTGCCCCGACTCGGGCGGCCCGACGAGGTGCACGCGCTTGCGCCAGACCGTCCCGCTGGGACTCGGCGCCCAGTCCATCGACGCCGTATCGACGTGAGCCCGCCCTGAGAGGTCGCCGTTGATGGCGGCGCCTGTCACTTTTTCAGGCCCTGGGCCTCGAGCGCGCGCTCGACGCCGGGATCGTCCTGCAGGCGGGCGAGATAGGCGTCGAGCGCCGGGTACTGGTCGAGTGTCTTGCCCAGGAGGCGCACCCAGCGCAGCATCGGCACGGCGTAGGCGTCCGCGATGCTCTTCCGGTCGCCGACGAGGAACTCGCGGCCCTGCATGTGCGCATCCATGAAGTCGAGGTAGCTTCCAACCTTCGCCTCGGCCGCCGCCTTGACGGCCGCGAGCGACTCGTCGTCTTCGGCGGTCGTATAGCGCGGTGTATTGAAGAACGGGAAAAAGGCCGGGTGCAGGTCACCGGTCAGGAACGCCATCCAGTTGTTCAACTCGTAATTGTCGTCTGGGCTGCCATGGGCACCGAGCTTCGCGTCTTCGAAACGCTCCGCGAGCCAATGCAGTATGGCGTCGGCCTGCGTGTACACGCGACCGTCGTACTCGATCGCTGGTACGACGCCGAGCGGGTTGACCTTGCGGTACTCGGGGTCGCCCTTCTCGATCCGTATGGCCTCGTAGTCGGCATCGACCCACTCGAGGACGATGTGCGGCGCGAGTGCGCAGGCACCGGGGAAGTAGTACAGCTTCATTCTCGTTTCCTTTTTGTCTGGTCACTGTGACCTGAAGCAGGCAGGGGCCGGCTCATGGCCTGCCCCTGCCCGTTGCGTCGCTCTCTGTTAGGCGCCCATATCGAACAGCAGGATCTCTGCTGCATCGGCGCCGTCGATGACGAGCGTTTCCCCGCCCTTGACCGCGACACCGTCGCCGGCGGAGAGCGGGTTGCCGTTCAGGCGTATCGACCCGCGGGCTACCTGTACCCAGCCATTGCGGCCCTCGGCGAGCTCGTAGCGAACCTCGTCACCCTCGTCGAGCAGCGAAGCATACAGGTCGACGTCCTGGTGAATCGTGACAGAGCCGTCGCGGCCGTCGCGCGAGCCGACGAGTCGGAGATTGCCCGCCTTCTCGGCCTCACTGAAGGCCTTCTGCTCGTAGCTGGGCTCGAGGCCGTCGCGTTCCGGCAGGATCCAGATCTGCAGGAAATGCACCGGGTCGGTCGTCGAGGCGTTGTACTCGCTGTGGCGCACGCCCGTGCCTGCCGTCATGCGCTGGACATCGCCGGGCCGGATGATGGAGCCCGTACCCAGGCTGTCCTTGTGCTCCAGCGCACCATCGAGTACGTAGGAAATGATCTCCATATCGCTGTGCCCGTGGGTGCCGAAGCCCTGGCCAGGCTTCACCTTGTCTTCGTTGATGACGCGCAGCGGGCCAAAGCCCATGAACTCGGGGTCGTAATAGTGGCCGAAGGAAAACGTGTGACGGCTGTTGAGCCAGCCGAGATTCGCGAGGCCGCGTTCGTTTGCAGGTCGAATTGCCAACATGGTCATGTCCTCTAAAACGTTGTACTTGAGAATGGCGCAAACTATAAATAGCAACGCTCGTGGAAACAATTAGCCCAATTAGCGACATTCTGTCGCTAATTGGGCGACAATAGTGTCAGCCGCCAATTCTCCCTGCTCCGCCGCCGAAATCGCGTAGACTCCGCCCTTTCCGGTTGCCTGCCCGCCACCGCCACGACTGCCAGGCCAGTAATCATGAATGAAGACCGAAACCTTGCCCTCTTCTGCGACTTCGAGAACATCGCGCTTGGTGTCCGCGATGCGGCCAGCGACAGTTTCGACATTAGCCCGGTCCTCGAACGGCTGCTGCTGAAGGGCAGCATCGTCGTGAAGAAAGCGTACTGCGACTGGGACCGGTACAAGAAATTCAAACCCGGCATGCACGAGGCCGCCTTCGAGATGATCGAGATCCCGCACGTCAAGATGTCTGGCAAGAACTCGGCCGATATCCGCATGGTCGTGGACGCGCTCGACCTTTGCTACACGAAGGAGCACATCGACACCTTCGTGATCATCTCGGGCGACTCGGACTTCTCACCACTCGTCAGCAAGCTGAGAGAGAACGCGAAGACGGTCATAGGGGTCGGCGTCAAGAACTCGACCTCGGACCTCCTGATCGCCAACTGCGACGAGTTCATCTTCTACGACGATCTCGTGCCGGCGGCCGCCGCATCGTCGTCGCCGTCCTCCAAAAAGAAGCGCAGCAAGAAGGCCAGCAAGCGCAGCCGCAAGAAGGCGGCGAAGAAGGCCGCAGACCCGGCACAGGAGGCGATCGATCTCGTCGTCGATACGATGCAGGCGCTGTACGCCGAACGCGGCGACAAGGGCAACCTGTGGGGCTCGATGATAAAGCAGACCCTCAAACGCCGCAGCCCCGGCTTCAACGAGTCCGTGTACGGCTTCAGCTCGTTCAGCGACCTCCTCGAGGAAGCCGCCCAGCGCGGTGAGATCGCGATCGAGCGTGACGAGAAGTCGGGCGGCTACATCGTGCTCGGCACGACGGCCGGGTAGGCAGCATCACAAGGGCGGACCCGCCACTGACCTCGATTCCGCTCATCACGGTCAACGCGCGTCGGTGCCGGCGCCCCACATCCGCCGACAAGACATACTGTTACTACGCTAAGGGTTCCTGCACGCGTGCCCCGTCAGCGATAACGTGTTCAGAGACGTCCTCGTGAACGACGACCGCGAAGCCAGGGTGTTCGGGGAGCGGCGTCGCACGCAGCTTGAACCAGCGCTCCTCATCCGGGCTGTGGCAGGGATACTCCAGCTCAAACGACGACCGGCGGTTGTGCAGCACGTCCCGAATGCCGGACGCGGCTGAGCGCGCCAGCGGATCTACCGCCGCCCGGCATACCGCGTAGTAATTGACGCCCACGCCAAAGCGGGAGTCGCGCATGCCGTTCGCCCGGCCGAAACGCTGCCAGCTCGAATTCACCGCGAGGATAGTGCCGTACTGATCGAGCACCGCGATATTGGCCTCGAGCGCATCGAGAACCGATTTGTAAAAGGCGAGCCCCCCCAGCCGGGCATCAAGCTGCGTTTCGAGCATGAGTTACCTTAGCCTGCCGTATTGACGATAAGCCATCCAACTGGGGTGGCAGCGGCCACTTTGCAAGCTCATTGCGTTAATCACCTACATCGACTGCGTAGGTCCGGCGCAAAAAAAAACGGCGGCGCTTTCGCGCCGCCGTTGTCGTACACGCTGACTGCAAGCGCTTACCGCGCTGCCATCATGTCATCGCCGGACGACGCCTCGATATCGAAGCGATCCAGCGTCATCACCTTCGTCCACGCGGCGATAAAGTCGTTGACGAAGCGGGCTTCGCCACCGTTCTCGGCGTAGATCTCGGCAACCGAGCGCAGCTCGGCGTGCGAACCGAACGCAAGGTCGACCGGCGTGGCGGTCCACTTCAGTTCACCCGTCACGCGATCACGGCCCTCATAGATACCGGCTTCGTCTTCCGACTTCGTCCAGGCCGTGTCCATCGACAGCAGGTTGACGAAGAAGTCGTTGCTGAGCGTACCCGGGCGATCCGTGAACACACCGTGGCTTGCATCACCCGCGTTGGCGCCCAGTGCGCGCATACCGCCGACCAGCACCGTCATTTCGGGTGCCGTCAGCGTGAGCAGGTTGGCCTTGTCGACCATCATGAAGGTCGGGGACAGCGTGGCGCTTTCGCCGAAGTAGTTGCGGAACGCATCGGCGCGCGGACGCAGGACTTCGAACGAATCGATGTCGGTCATCTTCTGCGTGGCGTCGGTACGTCCCGGCACGAACGGCACCGTTACGTCGTGACCGGCCGCGGCGGCTGCCTGCTCAAGGGCGGCAGCACCGCCGAGCACGATCAGGTCAGCCATCGAGACGGCCTTGCCATCCTTCTGGCCGCGGTTGAAGTCGCGCTGCACGCGCTCGAGACGCTTGAGGACGCGATCGAGCTCATCCGGGTTGTTGACGTCCCAGTTAACCTGCGGCGCAAGGCGAACGCGTGCGCCGTTGGCGCCGCCGCGCATGTCAGTGCCGCGGAAGGTCGAGGCCGATGCCCATGCCGTGCTGACGAGTGCCGGCACAGCAAGACCCGTGTCGAGGATCTCGGCCTTGAGATCGGCAATGTCGGCATCGTCGATCAGCGCGTGATCCAGTTCAGGCACGGGGTCCTGCCAGCTCATGACCTCTTCCGGAATCTCGCTACCGACGTAGCGGGCGCGCGGGCCCATGTCGCGATGCGTGAGCTTGAACCAGGCCTTGGCGAAGGCGAGTTCGAACTCCTCCGGGTTCTTGAGGAAGCGCTCGGAGATCTTGCGGTACTCGGGATCAAACTTGAGCGACAGGTCGGTCGTCAGCATGACCGGGGCGTGCGACTTGCCCGGGACATGTGCGTCCGGGACCATGTTGGAGGCCGCCCCGTCCTTCGGAACCCACTGCGTGGCGCCGGCCGGGCTCTTCGTCTGCACCCATTCAAAGGCGAACAGGTTCGAGAGGTAGCCCATGCTCCACTGCACCGGCGTTGCCGTCCAGGCACCTTCGAGTCCGCTCGTCACGGTGTCCTCGGAATGGCCCTTGCCGCAGCTGTTCTTCCAGCCGAGGCCCTGCATCTCGACGCCGGCGGCAGCAGGCTCAACGCTCAGGCAGTCGTCGGGCTTGTGGGCCCCGTGGTTCTTGCCGAAGGTATGGCCGCCCGCGATCAGCGCGACGGTTTCTTCGTCGTTCATTGCCATGCGGCCGAAGGTCTCACGAATGTCGTGCGCGGCCGCAATCGGATCCGGGTTGCCGTTCGGGCCTTCCGGGTTGACGTAGATCAGACCCATCTGCACGGCGGCGAGCGGCTTCATGAGCTCGCGGTCGCCCTTGTAGCGCTGGTCGTCGAGCATCATCGTCTCGGGGCCCCAGTAGACCAGGTCGGCTTCCCAGTCGTCTTCGCGGCCGCCGGCGAAGCCGAAGGTCTTGAAGCCCATGGACTCCATGGCGACGTTGCCCGTCAGCACCATCAGGTCAGCCCAGGACAGCGCCCGGCCGTATTTCTGCTTGACCGGCCACAGCAGGCGGCGGGCCTTGTCGAGGTTGGCATTGTCGGGCCAGCTGTTCAGCGGCTCGAAGCGCAGCTGGCCGCCGGCGGCGCCGCCGCGGCCGTCGATCGTGCGGTAGGTACCGGCACTGTGCCAGGCCATGCGGACGAAAAACGGACCGTAGTGACCGTAATCGGCCGGCCACCACTCCTGGGTGTCCGTCATGACAGCTTCGATGTCTTTCTTGACCTCAGAAAGATCCAGCGTTGCGAACTCGGCCGCGTAGTCGAAGTCCGCGCCCATCGGGTTGGACTTCTCGCTGTGTGCGCGAAGAGGCGCAAGATCGAGGCTGTCGGGCCACCAGAACTGATTGGATTTCGGCGTTGCCTGCGCCGACGCCACCATAGGTGTCATGGTGACCGCGATGGCGGCAAGCACGGGGATGGTTTTCTTAAGCATTACTAGACCCCTTGTTGGGTTTGGAAACGGGCTGTTTCGGATGCGTATTAAATCGCATATAAACCCTTAGATCGAATCAAAATATCGAACGCGGTGTGCAGCGAAACCGCAGCAGCGAGCCCTCCGAGCGAGGCACGAGTCTGGCGCCAGCCCAGGAAGCGACCGGCGCCGTACCCTGCAAGTAGCTGAATCTGCGAGGAATCCCTAGAAGTCGATACTCGCCCCGAGGACGAGCGTACGACCCGCGCCGTAGAGCCGGGTACCCCTCGGCAGGTCAACGTCATTGACCCGGTTGATGCCGGCCAGGTGGTTCTGGTAACCACGATCGAAGAGGTTCTCGGCACGGAATTCGAGACGGGCGCGGCCCACCGGGTTCCACGTCAGCATACCGTTCACGATCGCGTAGCCGGCCGTTGGTTGCTCGTCGTTGAACTCGGACACATCGTCCTGGCGCGCGAAGGCCACGACTTCGCCGCGCACGGTCCACGTTGCCGCAATGTAATTCAGACCCACGAGGCCGTTGAGCGGCGGCAGGCGGTACAGGTTGTCCGCAACGTCCGTGCGCCGACCCCGGGTATAAGCGAGGCCCCCGTCGACCCGAACGCGCTGGCCGATCTCCGCCTCGAAACCGAGGTCGAATCCGTAGATTTCAGCATCGACGTTCGCGAACTCGAGGGCCGGCTGCCCGGTCATCATCGTTGCGGCAGCGTTGCCGGGCTCTGACGTCGACGGTACGCCCTGGATGTAGTCGCTGATGTCCCTGAAGTAGACCTGGGGGCTGAAGCGCACTCGATTGGTCGCCCACTCCGCGCCGGCCACGATTTCGACCGAACGCTCGGCGTCGAGCTGAAGGTTGCCAAGATAGTTGCGGCCGTCTGCCAGCCCACCCGTCGCCGACAGCGGCAGCCAGAGGTAGAGCTCCTGGTACGATGGTGCGCGCGTCTTGGTACCAACGTCGACGGTCAGCGTCAGGTCTGGCGATACGCGTCGAGCGAACTTGGCCACCACGTCGACGTTGTCGAAGCGGAGATCGCGGTCCGCCGCGTTGAACTCGGCAGCCAGCCGCTCGGCGTTCATCCCCATCATGCCCATCATGCCGCCCGAGCCAACCTCACCAGCGTTCGTCGCCACGTGGTTGTAGCGCATACCGAATTCCCAGTCCGACGCCGCTGTACTCTGGCGCAGCGCCACGAAGCCGCTGTGAACATCGCGCTCGACGTCGTTGAAGGCCGTGATGAAAAAGGCTCCGTTGTTCGGATTGGTGATGCGCGCATCGTGATTGGCCGTACGGCCGTCGACGCCGGCGACGAGCGTCCGTTCGCCCAGCGTGAACTCGGCCGAGAAGGCATACACGAGGCCGTCACCCCGCGTCGTGTTCTCCCGAAACCTCATGGGCGATGGCGGCGGAGTACGCAGCTGGAAGTTGTTCATGCCGTGCTCGACGTCGTTATAGCCGAGCCGCATCGTGAGGCTCACGTCGGCAGTGACATCGCGTTTCAGGCGCAGGCCGTACAGGGCCGTGTCGATGTAGTCGATGTCCATGGGCAGAGCCGCCGTGCCAGTATTGTCCGTGTTGAGCACGCCGGCAAACACGAGGAGGTCGGTCCGCTCATCCTGGAAGCCATAGCTCAGGTCGTAGCGGTCCCGGGATACCTCCGACGGCAGGATACGCCCTGCCGGCGTATCGAGGTCGTCGCCGCGATCGAGCTGGCCGACGAGGGACACGCGATGACGATCGTTGGCAGCGGTCACGCGCAGCGCCGACGTCGAGGTATCGCCATTATCGGCATAACGGACGCCGGCCGTACCCGACAGGCCGAACTCGCGGGTCGCCCCGAACGCGCCCCGGGCCAGCCGGGCATTGATATGTCCACCTATGGCATCGGGGGCACTTGCGACGCTCGTCACGCCGCGCTCTACGGTCAGCGCCTCCGTAATCATGGGCGACACATAGGAAAGCGGTGTGTCCATGGCATTGGGTCCGCCGGAAATCACGCCGATGCCGTCGATGCTGACGGCGACGCGGTCACCGAACATGCCTCGGTATTGCGCGATCCCGGTCAGGCGACCGTTCATGTTGCTGTCGGCCCCGGGCAGACGACTCAAAGCATCTGCGGTGTCGACGACGGGCAGTTGCTGGACCGCGATCGTGGCCCATTCGGCGCTCAGGCGGTCGCCGACGACGGTAATCTCGTCGACCTCGTCAGTGTCGACCTTGCTGGTATCGGCCTTGTGATCGGCCAGTGCGATGCCGCCGGGCGACAGCAGGATCGCCGCCAGCAGCAGAGTGCGTTCTTTTCGTTTCATTGATATGACCCCAGTAGCCGGTCACGCGGGGCGGGACCGGTCCAGTAACAAGCGTTGAGTTCTTGCACGGGCGGACGCCCGCGATGGACTCAGGCCGGGGGGCCGCGAGCGGTTTGTCGGTAGCGCGGTGCGAGCGCCACGCGCCGAATGGGGTCGACTATGCTCGGCAGATCCGGCGCGAGGACGGCAATGTCGACGGCTGGCGTCGAGTCGAGGCAGACCTGCGAGGTAAGATGCCCGACGCTGCAGGGACCCGTCGAGTGGTCGTGGTCGTGTCCGCCGTGCAGAGCGTGGCCGTGTCCACTGTGCGCCGAATGCGCGCGCTGCGAGTCGCCGGCGATAGCCTCGAGGACGGCAGCCGGAACGCTGTCGTGGCACATCACGAACAGATGCCCGCTGCCCGCGCTCCCGGGCATATAGCCCGCCGGGACCAGGGCACGCAGAACAACCAGTGCAAGTAGCACCGGCAGGGTCGTGCGAAGCCGTCCCGACAATGGGGTCACGTTGTGTCGTCGCCTCAGGAGGCCGGACAAGAGGGTCTAGTGTAATCGCCGGGAGTCGTTTGTGCGCCCGTATTTGCCGCAACGTCCCGACACAATCACATCCGCTGCCGGAAGCGCGGTCGGCACCTCCGGGTGACCCTTCGCGGCGGGCGTGCACGACGGCGGTTCCCCGTGTTCCAATAGCGCGCGAGCAATGATGCAGACGTACCCCGACAGGCACAGAGCAGGATGAGCGAGGCAGACACGCTCGCCGAGGCCCTCCTCGACCCGGCGGCCTGGCCACACGAGGTAGACGACCTCCGGATCATCGAGACGCATATCTCCCGGGTGTACCTGACCGGCGACTACGCCTACAAGATCAAGAAGCCCGTCCAGCTCGATTTCCTCGATTACTCGACGCTGGAACAGCGGCGCCGCTCTGCCGAGGATGAACTGCGCCTCAACATGCGCTGGGCACCCGAGCTGTATATCGACGTCGTTCCAATTACCGGCAGACCCGACGCGCCGAGCGTCAGCGGCGGCGGGACGCCGATCGAGTACGCCGTCCGCATGCGTCAGTTCCCGCAGGCGGCACTGTTGTCCGTGCAGCTCGACCAGGGACTGTTGACGCAGGAGGACGTCCTCGACCTTGCCGCGATGATCGCCGACCGGCACGCCAGCGCCCCGGCAAACGACGAGGTACGCCTTGGCGGCCACGCCGCTATTCGCAAACCCATGGACGAGAACTACCCCTATATCGCGGCATGGCTCGGGCCGGACGAGGTCGACGTCTTCCGCCGCTGGACCGACCGTGAACTCGCGCGTCACGAGCGCCTGCTCGAGGCGCGCCGCAGGGATGGCCGTATCCGTCGCTGCCATGGCGACCTGCATTTGAGAAACCTTGTGCGCCTCGAAGACGGTATCGTTGCGTTCGACTGCATCGAGTTCAGCGAGGAATTGCGAACGCTGGACGTCATCAGCGACCTGACCTTTCTGTCGATGGATCTCGTAGCCGGTGGCCACGAAGCGCTGGCCTGGACGCTGCTCGATCGCTATCTCGCCCTGTCCGGTGACTACGAGGGTATGCAGCTCTACGGCCTGTATCACGTCTACCACTGCATGATCCGCGCCAAGGTAGCCGCTATTCGTGCGAGCGAGCGCAGCGACGATGAGTCAGCCGGGCGCGAAACCGATCTTGCGGACATGCACCACTATCTCGACGTGGCGCGCAACTGGATCGAGCGCGAGGGCGCTGCGCTCATTGTCATGCACGGTCTGTCGGGCAGTGGCAAAACCTGGGTGTCCTCGCGGTTGGTGGGCACCCTTGGCGCCGTAAGGCTCCGGTCCGACACCGAGCGCAAACGACTGCACGGACTTGCCGAAAACGCCGCTACGGGTTCGGCCCCTGGTGAAGGTCTCTATGGCAAGGCGGCGAGTGCCGCCGTGTACACGCGCCTCAATGCGCTCGCGAAATGCCTGCTCTCGAACGGGCATCGCGTCGTGCTCGACGCAACCTTTCTACGCCGTCACGAGCGCGACGCTGCGCGAACGCTCGCCGCACAGCTCGGCGTGCCGTCGGTAATCGTCGCGGTCGAGGCGCCTGAGACCGAACTCGTGCCGCGGCTCGAGGCGCGCCAGGACACGGGCGGCGACGCATCGGAAGCCGATCGCGAAGTGCTTGCCTTTCAGCGTCGGCGGGTCGAGGACGTCGACGACCGCGAAGAGCAGCCGGTCGTGCACTACGTCAACGAGCCCGGCGCCAGTACGGCGGCGCTCACCGCGCGCATCGAAAGCGTGCTTGCTGACGTCTGACGGCTACTGCGTCGCAGGCTGCCGGGGAATCAGCAGCAGCTCACGCTGGCGGCCGTCGATGTAGTAGACGCGCTCGCCGTCGAAGAACGCATCCTCCTCGAGCCGGATTCGGACCGGCTTGTCCCAGCCCTCCACCTCGCTCTCGGCGTAGAGCTCGATCGAGTACGCGGTCATCGGGTACAGCGGGTAGTCGCCGGTGCCGGGCACACCGCCCTGCTGGTCCCACATGCCTATCGTCGGCCCGGCCGCGTGGCCATGGAAACCGATCGGGTGGGTGTATATCGATGCGCTGATCCCCTCCTTACGCGCCTCTTCGAGTGCGCGAGAGAGTATCTCGTTGCCGCTGCGCCCGGTCCTGAACTGGCTCGTCAGGATGTCCTGCAGGCGGTTGCCGGTCTTGAGCGCCGCCTTGAGCCCCTCCGGCGCGTCGCTCTCGCCGGCCTTGAGCACGTAGGCGTGCTGCTGCGTGTCGGTGTTAAGCCGCAAGTACGTGATGCCGAAATCGACGTGCAGCAGGTCGCCGGGTTCGATGACCTCGGGCGCGAAGCGCGTGGCAATCGAGGTCTTCAGGTCCTCGGCCGGCGCCTCGGGACGATCAAGCTCGACCGAGGGGTGAAACCAGGCCGTAAGCCCGAGCTCGCGGATGCGGTCCCGGTACCACCACTGGACGTCCGTGGTCGTTGTCACGCCGGGCGTAATCACGGCTTCGGAAAAACCCTCGGCGATAATGTCGTGCGCAATACGCACGATATGCGGGTAGACGGCCATCTCCTCGGGCGTGCGGGTCTCTAACCAGCCGATAGCGAGATCTTCTGCCGACACGACCCGATCGTGCAGGGCCTCCGGCAGGGCCTCGAAGAATTTCCGGTACTCGGTATGCGAGATGCCATCCGCCAGCGCGAAGGTCTCCGAGAAATTGAGCCCGATGCGCTTTGGGTCACGCTCGGCGATCAGCGCCGCGAGGTGCGCCCACTGCTCACCATCCGTCTCCTTGTCCCAGGCCTTTTCGAAGCGCTCGCCGACGTTGTAGCGCGCTACTGCAAGCGTTTCGAGCCCGGCGTCCTCACCACGGTCGTGGATCAACAGGATTGTCGTCCGACGTGCCGACTGCCATTTCGATGGCAGGAAGGTACGAAGCACCGGATCCTCGTTGTATTCCCGCGAGACGATGACCCAGAGATCGATCTCCGCGCGGCGCATGAGGTCCGGCAGCACGGTATCGATCCGCGTATCGAGCCACCGGTCGATGACGGCAGCGCGTTCGCGCATCGGCAGAATGTCGGGCGCGGCAATCGCATTGCTTGCAAGGAACAGTGCGGCAGCCACCGCCAGATAGCGCTTGTTCATCGGTGTTTCCTGAGCTTGACCCCGGCATTGTGCCGGGTCCGACAGAGGACTCAAGCGCGACGCCGGTCGGCGGCTGGCCGAAACACTCGGTTTGCCGCAATAGGCTCCGCCGTGAAGGGCCGGTAGTCTCGCGCCGGAGGGTTCTTGTGCACGAGGTACATACATGAGGGAGATGACGCTGGACGACAGGCGGAGCGGTCGCTCCGGGAAGGCGTCGGAGGTACGTCCGTGATCAGCGTTTTCAGGGCCGTTGGCGGTGACCTGCTCGACAGCCTCCGCGACCTCGCACCCATCGTGATCGTCATTGCCATCTTCGAGGTGCTCGTGCTGCGCGAGCCCATCGCCAACCTCGCGCCGCTCGCCGGCGGCATGGTGCTCGTCGTTATCGGCCTGACCCTGTTTGTATACGGCCTCAAGCTTGCGCTGTTCCCGATCGGCGAGAATCTTGCGCATGCGCTGGCGAAAAAAGGCAGCCTGTTCTGGCTGATCGCATTCGCCTTTGCGCTCGGCTTTGGCACGACCGTTGCCGAGCCCGCGCTCATTGCCGTTGCCGATGAGGCCGGCGAGATTGCGGCCGGCGCCGGTGTCATCGAGGCCACCGAAGCCGCGCAGGAAAACTATTCGACGGGCCTGCGTTTCACCGTGGCGCTCGCCGTCGGCATTGCCATTGTGCTCGGCGTCTTCCGCATCGTTGCTGGCTGGTCGCTGCCGAAAATGATCATTAGTGGCTACGTCCTCGTCGTCATCATGACGGGCATTGCGCCGCGCGAGATCATCGGAATAGCCTACGATTCCGGCGGTGTCACGACCTCGACCGTGACAGTGCCGCTGGTCACCGCACTTGGCGTCGGCCTTGCCTCCTCCCTCGAGGGCCGCAACCCGATGCTCGATGGCTTCGGCCTGATTGCCTTCGCCTCCCTGACGCCCATGATCTTCGTCATGGGATACGGTACGGTGCTGCAGTGGATCTGATCTGGCAGAGCCTCGCGATTCTCGGCTCGACCGCGCTCGACGTGCTGCCGATCGCGCTGTTCCTGTTCCTGTTCCAGCGCTTCGTGATTGGCGGGCGCATGCCCGATCGCAACCGCATCATCGCGGGCTTCGTGCTCGTCGTGGTCGGTCTTGGCTGCTTCCTGATCGGTCTCGAGGGCGCCCTGTTCCCGCTCGGCCGACTCATGGCCGAGCAGCTGACCAATCCGGCCTTCATCGGCAAGGCCGATGCACTTGGCGACCTGCTCTGGTCCGATTTCTTCTGGGTATACGCGTTCGCCTTCAGCATTGGGTTTGCGACCACCATGGCCGAACCGTCGCTGCTCGCCGTGGCGATGAAAGCCCGCGAGGTATCCGGCGGCGCGATCCGCCCGTGGGGACTGCGTGTCGCCGTAGCGCTCGGGGTTGCGATTGGCGTTGCGCTCGGCTGCTTCCGGATCGTGACGGGCACGCCATTGCACTACTACATCATGGCAGGCTACGTCGTCGTGATTGCACAGACCTACTTTGCGCCGAGGCTCATCATTCCGCTTGCCTACGACTCAGGCGGCGTGACGACCTCGACGGTGACCGTACCGCTCATCACGGCGCTCGGGCTCGGCCTCGCCGAATCCGTGCCGGGCCGCAGCCCGCTGCTCGACGGCTTCGGGCTGGTCGCGTTTGCGAGCCTCTTCCCGATCATGTGCGTGCTGGCCTACGCACAGGTTTCACGGGTCCGTGACCCGGTCCCCGGTAACGATCGCGTCGACGACAACGCCCGGGCGAACAAGAAGACCGCAGCGGCCAGGCTGCCCAACGAGGATTAAGGACCATGCACTTTAAGCTGATCATCGCATTCGTCGAAGACGACAAGACGGACACGGTCATCGCGGCGGCGCGGGAAGCCGGCGCGACCGGCTGCACCGTCGTCAGTAACGCCCGCGGCGAGGGCTTGAGAAAACACAAGTCGTTCATGGGCCTGACGCTGACGACCCAGCGGGACCTTGTGCTCCTGCTTGTCGAAACGCACCTGAGCCGGCATATCCTCGAACATATTGGCGAGGTCGGGGAGTTCGACTCGAAGCCTGGCACCGGTCTCGCCATGCTGATTGACGTCGAGGACGCCGTCGGCGTCATGAGCCAGGCCCGCAAACTTGCCGAGATCGTCGATGAAGATCTGTAACCAACACCAACACGCGGGGCCCGCTGCCGAGAGGAGTAAGAACCATGGGTGAGAGACGCTGGGTCGCTGTCAGCGAAATCATGCACACGGATGTCACCGAGATAGACGGCAACATGACCGTAGAGGACGCCGTAAAGATCATGCGCAAGAGCGGCGCGCACTGCCTTATCGTCGAGCGACGTCATGAGCACGACGAGTACGGCATGCTGCTACTGTCGGATATCGCCAAGCAGGTCATCGGCAAGAACCGGGCACCCGGGCGGGTCAACGTGCACGAGATCATGGCGAAGCCGGTGATCTGGGTACGCCCGGAAATGGACCTGCGCTACTGTGCCCGACTGTTCGAACGCTTCGGCCTTGCGTATGCGCCCGTCATCGACGCAAGCCACAATGTAGTCGGGACGATCAGTTCCTCGGTACTCGCGCTCGAGGCGTTGCCGCACCTCGAGTAGCCCGGCGCCAGCGGGTTTTCGCTGCCCGCGTGGACGGATTCAGACGGAGAACGCGCTCTGGTCTACAAGCTCTTCGCCGACCTCGTCTTCCTGCTGCACCTTGCGTTCGTGGTGTTCGTCGTTCTTGGCGGCATCGTCGTCTTTCATGTCCCGAAGCTCGCCTGGCTACACCTGCCCGCGGTCGCCTGGGGGGCTCTGATCGAGTTTGCCGGCTGGATCTGTCCGCTCACGCCGCTCGAGCAGTCCTTGCGAGCGCTCGCGGGCGAACGGGGCTACGCGGGCGGGTTTGTCGAACACTACCTGCTGCCGATCCTGTATCCCGCCGGCCTTACGCGTGAGATTCAGATAGGCCTCGGGCTCGCCGTACTGATCGTCAACGGCGCAGCCTACTTCCTGATTGTCCGTCGATATCGACGCCAAGGTGAAGAACGGCGTTGAGAGCCGGCAATGTATCGCTGTTTTACTGTGACTTGCCCTGCCGAGTCTCGAGCCGAATCAGCCCGAGTGCAATGCCGGTCATCCATGTGACGTAGACCGTTCCGACGATCCGCTCGTACGCGCCGAGCCAGCTGTCGTTGACCAGCAGGATCAACGGCATGAGCCACAGCCAGACACCGAGGCAGATTGCGCAAAAAAGGCCCAGCCCGCGCGCCAGGCGGGACAGCCCGGGCTGCAGCGCTCCCATCGCGAGGCCCGTCGTCGTTGCAACCAGCCACAGGGGGTCGTTCGCCGATTCCCCCTGCAGCACGCCGGGGTCGGCAGCGGCAAAGTACCAGGCAATATAGAAAAGCACGCCGCCGCTGATGACCAGCAATAAGCGACCGTAAGGCCACAGCCGTCCACGCTCGAGCCCACCGAGGCCAACTGCGAGCGCAACATGCGCCAGTCCGAAGAGCAAGAGCTCGAGCGTATGCAACGCGCCGAGGCGACCTCGACTCAGCTCACTGACGGGCGTTGCGACGGCATCCTGGCCGCTCGCGAGCAACGCGATGACGTGCAGGAATGGCGTCACTAGTGACGCAAGGAAAGCAAATCGTAGCCACATGGCCGGTTCCCCTGGCAGCCGGTCGGCAATAGCCGGCTCGTTGCTGATTCTACACGCGACCGGCTGCAGGCCGCCGCTGCGTCTTCACTGCCCGGCATCGCCCGGCGGATCCGCGAGCCAGACTTCCGAGCGCCCGCGGCTGTCGTACTCGTTCCAGACGATGCTGTCATCATGTGCAATCGCGAAGAACACATTGCGTGGCTCGTAGGGTCCTATCTCGGCGACGCTGACTGCCTCGCCACCCTCGACGTCTACCACCCAAATATCCGCATAGCCGGGCTTGTCCGAACGTGCGCGCCGAAAGAATACCCGGGACTCGTCGCTGGACCATCGGGGTATGGCTCCGTCCACCGGCGCATCGCCGTCGAGGATCGGCGCACAGCTGAAATCAGGCGCCGTGCAGGTCATCAACGCATAGTCTTCCCGGCGGCGGCCCAATAGCGTGCTGCCGTCCCGGGACCAGTCGGACGGCAACACGTTGTCCTCGAGCATCAATTCATCGCCGCTGGCCAGGTCGAGCACAACGGTACGCACTGACCCGAGCGGGCGCCGCCAGCGGTAGGCCAGCTTGTCGCCGTGCACGGCGAGCCAGTTCTTCGAGGTCCAGTGGAAGCTATCGAGGACGAGTTCTGACTCGCCCGTCGCCGGGTCCAGCCGATGCAGCGCTCGATCCTTGTAGTAGAAGATCAGGTCATCACTGCGTGACCAGGTTGGCAGCGTGGCTTCGCCAGTGGGCCCGAAGGTCTGCTGCACGGGATCGCCGCCGTCAATGCTCTGCGTGTAGATGCTGTCGTAGAAATACACGACGGTGGTGCCGTCTCTCGATATGACGGGTAGCGCAATCGGGTCCCTGTTCTCGTGGATCGTGCTCGACTCGCCCGTCGCCGGATCAGTCCGCACCAGGCGTGACCGCGGCCGCGCGTGCGCATACAAGAGGCGCGTACCATCCCGCGAGAGCGCAGGGTGCGCGTAACCGCCCACGCCTGACGAGAGCCGGACGACCGCCCCTGTCTTTACATTTGCCTTCCACAGGTGCGTGTTGGTGAACTCACCGTCGGCCGCTGTGTAAAGAACCGACTCACCGTCGGGCATCCACACGGGATTGGCGGCCAGAACACCCGGAAACCCCTTGTCGGCCCTCGTGAGCTGGCGTGCCTCGCCGGTCGCCGTCCGATACACCCACAGATTGCCTATCGGCCCCTCGTCGGCAAGCACAAACGCTATATCCCCGGCTGCATTCATTGCCGGCATGGGTGCAGCGAAGCCGCTTTTTTCCGGCAGGCCTGCAACGTGACGCGTGTCATCACTATCGAGCGTACCCACGTGAACTTCGGTAATGCTGCGCGAGAACGTAAACGATCGACCGTCCGCGGCGAAACGCGGATCGCGGCCATCCCTGATGACGATCCGCGGCGGCCGCGAGGCGAGCGGATCGGTGATCCAGATCGACTGGCTGCCGTCAGGCCCGGCGCGCTGGAAGAGTATGGCGTCGTCGATCGGGGACCAGCTGGGCGATATTGCCGGCTCAGCTGCCTTCGTGATCTGGACTGCATTGCCATCCGGCAAACCCTGTACCCAGATCTGGTCGATCCCGGATCGATCACTGACAAAGGCCATGAGCGTGCCATCGGGGGACAGCGTCGGCATCGAGTGCGAGCCCACCGACGGCGTCACGAGCCGCGCACCATCGAGACTGGTCGCCGGCGGCGGGCCGTCCGGGCGGAAATACCAGGCGGCGGCTATTAGAAGGACCGTAGCTCCGGCGGCCAGGGCCCAACGCCAGCGCCGTGACGGGCGACGCGCTCGTCCCGGGTCGGCCGCCGCCTCCGCTCCCTCGGCGGACCCTTCCCGGACCTGGGCAACGAACTGGTAGCCCCGCCCAGGCAGGGTGGCAATGAAATCCGGGTCGCGCCGGTCATCACCTAGCGCCTGGCGCAGCTTCGAGATGGCCTGGTTGAGGTTGTTCTCCTCGACGACCACCCCGGGCCACACGGCGGCCATGAGTTCGTCCTTGGAGACAGGTTGACCGGCACGCTCGACCAGCACCATCAGTGTGTCGAACTCCTTGCCGCGCAGCGTAAGCGGCTCGTCGTCCGGCCCGAGCAGGCGCCGCGCCCCGGGTTCGAGCCGGAAGCCACGGAACTCGAAAACGCTGTCTGTTCGTGCCGTCGACATCCGTACGACCACTCTTTCAGGAGGTTTCAGACCGATTCAGGCCTTGCCAAAGCGGCATCCCGCGCGCCGAAGGGAAGCTTATCGACAGGGCACGCGGCTCCAGGCTTCGTGCCCGGCCGGTAACGCCCAACCGCTGTCCGGCACCGATAAGCACACAAGACACAGGAGACCCGACATGAAAAGACTACCGCAAAAGTGGACCACTATGCTGATGCTCTCCGGCATGGCTATCCTTGCCAGCAACCAGGCGCACGCCGGCTGGGTAGGACCCAAGCTCGCCGGCACCTGGGAGATCACCGGCACGCCCGACCCCGACGGCTGCGGTCCGTCCGAGCCGTTCATTAATCTCTCGACGATTGCTATCGACGGCACTATCGTCAACGTCGACCCATTCCTGGGCTCGAGCGTCGGCGAGGGCTACCGCCTCGGCTGGAACCACTACGCCGTTGGCTTCTTCGGCTTCATCCCCTTCGGACCCAACGGGCCGCAGCGCTATGAGGTGCAGGGGACCGGCAAGTTGGTCAACGGCGGAGAAATCGAGGGCCGGTTCCGCACTATTCTCTCCGACATCACGGGGGTGAACGTTGGCTGTGTTTACGAGGGAACGTTGACGGCCCGGCGACTCGTGACGCTGCCGTTCTAGTCCCGGTACATGACAAACAGCCAGGGCGCCCGTCGGCGCCCTGGCCTTTCCCGCTTAAGGGCCACCGGCACGGCGGCCGAGACCTTCAGTCTTTGTCCTTGCTCTTGACCCGCACCTTGCAGCGTCCCGAATAACTTGCGAGTCCGTTGCCTTCAGGCGTTGCACCAGTGCCGACGATATCGAGTTCGCACTTGATCCGCGGGCCGGCAATCCTGTCGTTGAGGAACACCTTGCCGACCGTCGTTCGATTGAAAACGTCGACTTCGAAACGAAACTCATCGTCGAAGAGCAGCACGGGCTTCGAGCCGAGTATCGTCCCTGAGAACACCTGCCGCCCCGTATTGACGATGGTGCCGGCGACCTGGTTGATTCGGGAACGCGGCTGGTAGAGCACGCGGCCGACAAGATCACCCTCGAGATCGATGGTCTCGGTCGTGCGCGTGACCACTCCGTTTTTCGTCGGTCGCTCCGAGTGCTCGATGACGTTCGTGAAGTAGTGTATGGCGGTGCCGCTGACCTGGACCCAGCGAGACGCGGTATCGCAGTCGTCGTCATCGTCGGCGATCGCGGGCGATGCGACACCCGCTACAAGTAATGCTGTTGCGAAAAAACTAGCCAGTTGTCGGTTCATTGCTCGTACTCCGTTTGCGTGTTGGCCGGGCTTGCTGCCGGTGAGGAAAGTGTCGTTCCGCCGACGCTGGCCCCTCAATATGCAGGGCTGGCCATGGCCACCCTTGGCCATCTTTGGCCCACTCTTTCGCTGTATGATCGGCGCATGACCACGACGGCGAAGCGGGAAAGTCTGCGCTCATGGAAGGCGATCGCCGCTTACCTCGGCTGCAGCGTGCGGTCGGCGCGCCGCTGGGAAGCCGAAGAAGGCCTGCCGGTGCACCGGCAGATGCACAAGTCGCAAGGCACTGTTTACGCCTATGCCGACGAACTGGACGCCTGGCAGAAGCGCGGCGAGACCGGGCCAGCGCGTACCGCCCGGAACGAGCCCGACCGCTCCATTGCCGTACTGCCCTTGAGCTACGTTGGCCCGGACCCGGCGAACGAGTACATCGCCGACGGCTTCACTGACGAGATCATTGCCGACCTGTCGAAAATCCGCGCCCTGCGCGTCATCTCAAGAACGTCGTCGATGGCGCTCAAGGGAACACGCAAGGATGCCCGCTCGATTGCGCGGTCGCTGAACGTGCGCTTCCTGCTGGAGGGCACCGTGCGCCAGCAGCAGTCCACGCTGCGCATCTCGACGCGACTGATCGATCCCGCGAGCGACGACCGCCTCTGGAGCAGCAACTACGACGGCGACATCGATGAGGTATTCGCGATCCAGGAGAAGATCGCCCGCGACGTCGCCGGCGCCCTGCACCTGCAGCTCACCGTTGACGACGATCAGCGCCTCTCCGAGCGTAAGGTCGACGACGTCGCTGCGTGGCGCTATGCACTCGAGGCTCGCCAACAGGCGCTGCGATGGCGGCCCGACTCGATCGACCAGGCAATCTCGCTCTTGCAGAAAGCCGTCGAGATTGCTGGCGAAGTGCCCGCCTTGTTGGGGGCCCTCGGCCGTGCCTGGCTGCACTACCGGGAGGCCGGCATCGACACGGGCCCTGAACCACTGCGCCAGGCCGAACACTGTCGGGACCGCATTGCCGCGATCGATGCCGACGCGGCGGCCGGGCTGCAGCTCGCAGGCTGGATCTCATACTCGCGCGGCAACCTGAAGGCCGCAGTTCGGAACCTGAGTCTCGCCATGCGCCAGGAGCCCAACGATCCGGATACCCTCGGACTCTTGGCCAACTGTTACATCCTGTCGGGACGGGTCGCGTTGGCTCGTCCGGTCGCGGAACGCCTCCTCGCCATCGATCCGCTAACGCCGCTCACCCGCTGTCTGCCAGGCTTTGCGGAGGCGTTCGAGGGCAACTTTCGCAAGGCGATCGGGCCTTATCGTGACATGTACGAGGCGGATCCCGGTAACCCGCTCGGCCGCCTGTTCCTGATCTGGATTCTCGCGTCGGCGGGCGAGCGCGACGAAGCCCTGGCGCTCGCAGCCGGCTTCCCGCAGTTCGCCGAAGGTTCTCCGCCCGGGCGGATCGCGGCGCTGTTCGCGGCGGGTCTTTCCGGCGATACCCTCGAGAGCCGGCCGGTTACCCCGGAGGATGTCGCGGCGCTGGCCGGGTCCGGCGATATGTTCCCGCGTTTGCTCGCCCAGGCGCACGCGCTCGCCGGGGACAGCGAGGCGGCGATAGACTGGCTGGCGATTGCTGTCGAGCGCGGTTTCATCAACTACCCGTTTATTGCCGAGCACGACCCGATGCTCGATGGCATTCGCGATGAACCGGCGTTCCGGGATCTGCTCGCTGACGTTCGGACGCGTTGGGAGCGATTCGACGACGCGTAACGCACGAGCGGTAATCCTGCTGCACTTAATCGAAGCTTTGTAGGAGCGGCTTTAAAGCCGCGACTGCGACGCACTCGCCGCCCGCAAACCATTCGCGGCCGAGAGCCGCTCCTACAGCAGATTCGTTCCGACATCGAAACAGTGCCTTGTAGGAGCGGCTTTGAAGCCGCGACTGCAACGTACTCACCGCCTGCGAACCATTCGCGGCTCGAGAGCCGCTCCTACAGCAGAAACGTTCCGGCATCGAAACAGTGCCTTGTAGGAGCGGCTTTGAAGCCGCGACTGCAACGTACTCACCGCCTGCGAACCATTCGCGGCTCGAGAGCCGCTCCTACAGCAGAAACGTTCCGGCATCGAAACAGTGCCTTGTAGGAGCGGCTTTGAAGCCGCGACTGCAACGTACTCACCGCCTGCGAACCATTCGCGGCTCGAGAGCCGCTCCTACAGCAGAAACGTTCCGGCATCGAAACAGTGCCTTGTAGGAGCGGCTTTGAAGCCGCGACTGCGACGTACTCACCGCCCACAAACCATTCGCGGCCGAGCTCGGTCTCAGCGACGGCACCGTTGGCAACTACCTGACCGAGGCCATGGACAAGCTACAGGCCAGCAATCGGGTCGAGGCGTTTCGACGCGCCCGCGATCTCGGCTGGCTTTGACACCTGCCAATGGTCAAAGTCGCTGGGCACCGCGCTGCCGGCCGCTTGTGCAGTCGATAGTGCCTGACCGAGAATGAGGCAACCTGGCAGGCAGGCGCCGACAAGACATGCAGTCACACACTGAAGACGTCCGCGACGACACGAGGGACAGCACGTCAGCGGCGGAATGCCGCTGCGGTAACGTCCGCCTTGAGTTCTCTGCGCCACCCCTGTTCGGCATGCTCTGTCACTGCACGATCTGCCAGCGCTTCAACGCGAGCGACTATGCCGACTTCCTGCTGTACCGACGCGAGGACATTACGGGTGCCGATGACGCGCCGGTCGATTTCAGCAAACTCAGGCCCCCGCCGAATATCCAGCGCGGTGTATGCCGGGACTGCGGTACGCCAATTCTCGAACACCTCGACCTGCCCCTTCTTGGCCGCTGGTCCTTTGTGCCGCGAAACGTGCACAGAGGTACGGGCGCATTGCCTGCGCCGTGCGCACACCTGTTCTATCACCGCCGGTTGAACGATATCGACGATGAATTGCCCAAGCATTCGGGCTACTGGAAAAGCGAGCTCGCGTTTCTCGCGAGACTGCTGCTACCCGGGTCTTCCCGGCGATGAGCAATTAGGCTCTCGCCCCACGCACATAAGGACTACACCGTTGTCGACAATCAACACCCTGCCGCGCCTGCTCCTTTGCCTCGCCCTGGCAGCGATCGTCTGCGTGCCGCTCGTCGCGGCGGCAGAGTTCATCGACATGAGCGAACGCAAGGATCGGCTGGTGCGGACGCTCGCCGCGGACGACGATGCCAGCTCGAGAATTCACGTCGATCTCCTGCTGTTCAGCAACGACGTTGCGCCGGAGAATGTCAGTGTATGGCTCGTAACTGATTCCGGCAGGACGCGCCTGCCCGTCAATGCGGATGGTGTTATCGACGTCAGCGAGCATGAAGCGTCGCTTGCTGACATGACGGGGTTCGAGGTCGACCCGCATGAAGAAGGCTTCGGTTTCGGCGCGCGCATGACGCCCCGGCTGCCTTTGACGCCGGCGGTAGACCCCACGCTCGTGCGCGACAGCGTTGATGAGCTGAACGCCCTCATCAAGCGCGAGGCCGGTATGCTCAGCCTGCTCGCGCCGCGCATGAAGGGTATCCGCGCCCGGCTCGCGCCCGGTGAGTTCGTCGCGCTCTCCACGGCCAGCGGCCAGGAGACAACCGTGCAGGCCGACGACGAAGGCTGGGTCGAGGTCGCGTGGAAGCTGAAATCGCTATCGAGCATCGAGTTCTCCACGGTCCCGCTGCGCTACGACTTCGTCAACTAATGAACGACCCGTTGCCGACGAGGCGACGCTAGGCACCCTGTAACAAGCCGGCCACCATCGCGAGCGCCGCGGCGGCGGCGGCGACGGTCCGGATCGTATTGAAGCGCGTCCAGCGATCGAGATAGAGCTGCCACAGGTCGTTTGCGGCCGCATCGTGCGGATCGATTGCTGCCAGCCGATCGTTGAGCGGCACGTTGCCACGGATCGTGACGCCAAAGGTGCCGACAAGGTACAAAAGCGCGCCTGCCACGAACCAGGGTGTCGCCGACGTGCCCCACGCGGCAACGGACAGTGCGGCTACCGCGAGGCAAAGGCCGGCAGTCCCCATGAACAGCCCGAGAAACGAGCGGTTCAATACGACGATGTTGATCGACTGCATCGCCGCGATGCCCTCCGCAGAGGGCACGCGAGCGAGTGCAGTCATGACGAAGCTCGAGAAGGCGAAGAAGACGCCGCCGACCAGTGCAGAACCGAGCATCGCAACAACGGTAATAACGATCGTCGCGGCGCTCATGCGGCTGCCTTCCAGATGCCGGTGGCTGCGATATCCCGGGCATAGTCGGCGAAGTCTTTGGGCGGCCGGCCGAGCGCCCGCTGGATACCGTCCGTCAGGTAGGCATTGCGGCCGTCGAGCACCGTGGCGAACAGGTAGTCGAGCATCCAGACGACGTCCTTCGGCGCCCCGGATTCGGCAACCCCGTTGACGAAGGCATCGTGCGGCACGGGTACATAGCGAATCTCCCGCCCCGTGGCACGCGACAACTCATCGGCGACATCAGCCAGCGTCAGCAGGCGCGGCCCGGTGACCTCGTAGATCTCGCCGGCGTGGCCAGGCTCGGTCAGCGCAACGGTAATCACTTCGGCGATATCGTCGACATCGACGAAGGGTTCCGGCGTATCGACGTCCGGCAAGGTGATTTGCCCGGCCTGCACCATCTCGACGAAGGCCCCTTCCGAGAAGTTCTGGCTGAACCAGCTCGCGCGAACGATAGTCGACGCGATACCGCTGTCCTGCACGATCCGCTCACAGGCCTGGGCCTCCTCTTCGCCGCGACCCGAGAGCAGGACCAGCCGCTCGACGCCCTGGTCGCCGGCACGCTCGACCAGCGCCTGGATCGCATCGGTCGCCCCGGGCATCGCGAGATCGGGGGCGTAGTTGATGTAGATGGCGGAGACGCCGTCGAGGCAGTCGTCCCAGGTCGACTCGTTGTTCCAGTCGAAGGCCGGTACGGCCGAGCGGGAGCCGAGCCGGGTCGGCACGCCCTTGTCTTCCAGCATCTTCACGATACGCCGGCCGGTCTTGCCAGTAGCGCCAAGGACGAGGACGAGGCGGTTGTCGGGCGTTTGCTGCGTGGTGTTCGGGTTCATAACGTGGTGCTCCTGGGGTTACGTTGAGAGACGAATCAATCATCCGGTCTCAGGGGCTCACGTTCTTGACAGAGGGCGCCGGGCTTTTGACACGGCGCGCCAGCGGCGGGTCTAAGCAGAGGTCGACGCCTTGACGCGGAACGACCGCGGCGTCTGCCCCGCCCAGCGCTTGAACGCCCGATTGAAGGCGCTTTGCTCGGAAAAGCCCGTCAGGAAGGCGATCTCGGCGAGCGGATAGCCCGTTTCCTTGAGGAGACGCTCCGCGAGCTCGCGGCGGGCGCTGTCCACCAGTGCCTGGTACGAATAGCCGCGATCCGACAGCCGACGCTGCAGGGTGCGCGAACTCATGCCGAATTGCCCGGCGATGTGCGACACCGGTGGAACGCCCTCGCTGAGCGCCTGCGACACCTTGATGCGCACGCGCCGCTCCAGCGAGGCGTCATCATCAAACTTTGACAGCTCTTCGTCGAGATGCGAGTCAAAGAAGCTCACGATGCTCGGGTCGCCCAGCCGATTCGGCGCCTGCATCGACTCGTGTGCAATGAGCAGCGCGTCGCGATCGGTGCCGAAGTGCACTGGGCAGCCAAAATGCGCTTCATGTTCTGCGACAGATCCGGGTGAGTCATGCTTGAAGAACACCCCGAGCAGCTTGAGGTCGGCGCTCGATACCTGCTGGCTGATCGCCGCCACGCTGGCGATCGATGCCTCGTTGGACAGGCGCAGGCCGAGGCGGCGCTCACCGGCGCGATGCAGCTTCATGAAAACGCCCTCAGCCGCTTCCTCGACTTCGTAGGTCGACACACTGGTGAGGACACGCGCGTAACGTTCGGCACGTTCGCAGGAACCGCGCAGATCCAGGGCGGACTTCCATGCCAGACCGAAGGCACCATATTCGTCCGTCAACATGCTCGCGCCGACGCGAAGCGGCAGGCTCACGCCCGCCGGATCCTCACGAGCAACCCGCTCGAAGAAGTCGTAGTAGTCTTCAGCAGACACCATCTGCTTCGGATCGACCGGCGCATCGGGATCGACGCCGACCGACTCGAGCAGCGCACGATGGTCGAGCGCCGGGTCCGTCTGGCGGATAACCTTGTGAACGAAGAGTGAGGTAATCTCTCCCATGAACGACGTATACCACACGGGTCGCTTTTGATGCCCTGGCGATATCTCCTGTAACAAACCGGACGTAGCCTCTTGCCTATGGATACCGCAGTAGACTCACCGAACGTCGACATACCCGCCCAGGAACTCGATAACATCGATGCGTACTGGCGTGCGCTCAACTACCTGTCGGTCGGACAGATATACCTGCTCGACAATCCGCTGCTGCGACAGCCACTCGAGCGCGAACACATCAAACCGCGCCTGCTCGGCCATTGGGGCACTACGCCAGGGCTGAACCTCCTATGCGTGCACCTCAACCGGATCATCAAGCGCGACGACCTCGACATGATCTACATCATCGGCCCTGGCCACGGTGGCCCTTCGCTGGTGGCGCATGCCTACCTCGAAGGCACCTACAGCGAGGTCTACCCGAATGTCAGCCAGGACGAGGAAGGCATGCGGCGGCTGTTCAAGCAGTTCAGCTTCCCGGGCGGCATCCCGAGTCACGTTGCGCCTGAAACGCCGGGCAGCATCCACGAAGGCGGTGAACTCGGCTACGCACTGAGTCACGCGTTCGGCGCAGCCTTCGATAACCCGGACCTGATCGTCGCCTGCGTCGTCGGCGATGGCGAGGCCGAAACGGGCCCGCTGGCTACGGGATGGCACGGCAACAAGTTCCTGAACCCGGCGCGCGACGGCGCCGTGCTGCCGATCCTGCACCTGAACGGCTACAAGATCGCAAACCCCTGCTTCCTCGCGCGTATTCCGCACGACGAACTCACGAAGTACTTCGAGGGCATGGGCTACAAGCCCTACTTCGTCGAAGGCAGCGATCCGGCGAAGGTACACGCTGCGCTCGCCGACACGCTCGACACGATTTCAGCCGAGATCCGGGAGATCTGGCGCAGCGCCCGTGAGGACGGCAAGGTGGAACGGCCCATGTGGCCCATGATCGTCCTGCGCACGCCCAAGGGCTGGACCTGCCCGTCCGAAATCGACGGCAAGAAGTGCGAGGACTACTGGCGCTCGCACCAGGTGCCGATGGGTGACATGGATTCCGAAGATCACATCCGGATTCTCGAGGGCTGGATGAAGAGCTATCGGCCGGACGAACTCTTCGACGACAGCGGCCGCCTTCTGCCCGAGCTCGAAGCGCTGGCGCCTTCCGGCAAGCGGCGCATGAGCGACAACCCGCACGCCAACGGCGGCCTCCTGATGCGCAACCTGCGTATGCCCGACTTCCGCGACTACGCCGTCGACGTACCCTCGCCGGGCACGGTCACAGCCGGCGCAACCCGAACGATGGGTACCTTCCTGCGCGACGTCATGAAAAAGAACCTCGCCTCGAAGAACTTCCGTGTTTTCAGCCCCGACGAGAACAACTCGAACCGCTGGCAGGACATCCTCGAGGTCACGGACCGCTGCTACATGGCCGAGATTCTGCCCGAGGACGATCGCCTGAGCCCGGACGGCCGCGTCATGGAAGTCTTGTCGGAACACCAGTGCCAGGGCTGGCTGGAAGGCTATCTCCTTACCGGTCGCCATGGCTTCTTCTCCTGCTACGAGGCGTTCATCCACATCATCGACTCGATGTTCAACCAGCACGCCAAGTGGCTGAAAGTCTGCAACGAGATACCGTGGCGCCGGCCGGTCGCCTCGCTCAACTACCTCCTGAGTTCGCATGTCTGGCGTCAGGATCACAACGGCTTCAGTCACCAGGACCCGGGCTTCATCGACCACGTCGTCAACAAGAAGGCCGAGGTCGTGCGCGTTTTCCTGCCGCCCGATGCAAACACGCTCCTGTGCGTGACGGACTGGTGCTTGAGAAGCCGCAATAACGTCAACGTGATTGTTGCCGGCAAGCAGCCATCACCACAGTGGCTGTCGATGGACGAGGCTGCCAAGCACTGCAACGCAGGCATCGGCATCTGGGAATGGGCCAGCAACGACTACGACGGCATGCCCGACGTCGTCATGGCCTGCTGCGGCGATTCGCCTACGCTCGAAACGCTCGCCGCCGTCGAGCTGCTGCGCGAGCACTTGCCGGAACTGAAGGTTCGCGTAATCAACGTCGTCAACCTCATGAAGCTGCAGCCGCCGAATGAACACCCGCACGGCCTGTCGGACAACGACTTCGATGCGCTGTTCACACGTGACAAGCCGATTATCTTCGCGTTCCACGGCTACCCGTGGCTGATCCATCGCCTGACTTACCGCCGGACGAATCACAGGAACCTGCACGTGCGCGGCTATAAGGAAGAAGGTACGACAACGACGCCCTTCGACATGGTTGTATTGAACGAGATCGACCGCTTCCACCTTGTCGGCGACGTCATCGATCGCTTGCCGCAGCTCGGCCCGCGTGCGGCGTACTTCAAGCAGAAGCTCCAGCACAAGCTGCTCGAGCATAAGGAGTACATCGCCAAGCACGGCGACGACATGCCCGAGATTGCGGGCTGGCGATGGGGACAGAAAGCCGCCACTGCGCGGGGCACGTCGACGGAGTCGGACAACGTTTAGGCTACCTTGCCGTTCGACTGGCGTGTCGGTATGAAGATACTTGTGCTCAACGCCGGGAGTTCGACGGCACGCTACGAAGTCTTCGACCTCGAGCAATCGACCTCGCTCGTTGCGGGCACGGTAGAACGCATTGGTGAAGGCGACTCCGCTCCGGGCGACCACGGAGCCGCGTTCGCGAGCATCGTCGAGCGACTAACGAAACACGGCATTGGTGAAACCGGTCTCGATGCCGTCGGCCATCGCGTTGTACACGGCGGTGACTTGTTCACAGGACCGACTCGCATCGACGACACCGTCGTTGGCGAGATCGAAGCGCTCGTGCCGCTTGCACCGCTGCACAACCCGCCGAATCTCGCCGGAATAGCCGCCGCCCGCGCCGCCTTTCCGGGCATACCGCATGTGGCCGTATTCGACACGGCGTTTCACACCACGATGCCGGACGTCGCGCGTCGCTATGCGCTACCGGCCGATCTGGCAGACCGGTATGGCATCCGTCGCTATGGCTTCCACGGCACGTCGTACAGCTACATTGCGACGCAGGCTGCCGACTTGCTTGGGGTATCCGCAAAGGACGTGAACCTGATCGCGCTACATTTGGGTAACGGTGCCAGCGCCTGTGCGATAGAGCGCGGGCGAAGCGTGGACACGACGATGGGCTTCACGCCCCTCGAGGGCCTGGTAATGGGCACGCGTTCGGGGAACGTCGACCCCGGTGTCGTGCTGCACCTCATCGAAGCCGGTCTCAGCGCCGACTCGGTCGACGACGTGCTCAACCAGCAGAGCGGACTCAAGGGTTTGTGCGGCTACAGCGACATGCGCGAGGTGATGGCGCGCGTAGATGCCGACGATGAAAGCGCCAGGGCGGCCGTCGCGCTGTATTGCTACCGTATCCGGCAGGTCATCGGGGCGTACCTGGCTACGCTGGGCACCGTGGATGCCTTGGTGTTTACCGGCGGTGTCGGCGAGCATCAGCCGGGAATCCGGCAGCGGGTTTGTGAAGGCCTGGACCACCTGGGCTTCGCGCTCGATGCCCAACGCAACGCAGCGATCGAAGGTGACGACGGGTTTATCGACTCGGGCACCGAATCGACTCGGATACTCGTGATCCGCAGTAACGAGGGGCTGGAGATTGCGCGGCAGTGCGCGCAACTGCTGAACTGACGCTGCGGCCAGTCCGTCGAGCCCGCGGTGGTCAGGCGCTCTTCTTGGCGGGCGCCTCGCTGTCTACGAAGGCACGTTCATAGACGTAGTCACCCTGTACACCCTGCGACGGCGACACCTCGAACCCCAGCGAGTCGAGCGCATCGCGCGTATCGGCAAGCATTGCCATGCTGCCGCAGATCATTGCGCGATCGCTGGCTGGATCGAGCGGCGGCATGCCGAGATCCTCGCAAAGCTTTCCTGATGTCAGTAGCGCCGGGATGCGTTCACTGTGCTCGAACGGCTCGCGCGTGACGATCGGGTAATAGATCAGCTGTTCGCGAACCAGTTCACCGAGGTATTCGTGCTGCGGCAATTCTTCGGTCAGGAAGGTGCGATAGGCGAGATCATTGATGCGCCTTACGCAGTGCACGAGGATGACCTGCTCAAAACGCTCGTAGGTTTCGGGGTCCTGCACGACGCTGAGATAAGGCGCAAGTCCCGTACCTGTCGATAACAGGAACAGTCGCTTGCCGGCCTTGAGATCGTCCAGCACCAGGGTGCCTACCGGCTTCTCACTCAGGAGCACTTCATCGCCGGGTTGGACGTCCTTGAGCCGGGATGTCAGTGCGCCACCTTCCACCTTGATGCTCAGGAACTCGAGGTGCTCCTCGTAGTTCGGGCTCGCGATGCTGTAGGCGCGGCTGATCGGCCGTGGTTCCGTCTCGAGACCGAGCATGACGAACTGGCCGTTGCGGAAACGAAAACCGGGGTCGCGCGTCGTCTTGAGGCTGAACAGCTTGTCGTTCCAGTGGTGGACCGAGAGGACGCGTTCCTTGCGTAACGCAGGCATAGCTAATTCCTTGTGCAGCATCAGAAGCACCGTGCGGGCACAGGCCAGCACCGCGGTGCCGAAAGGTTTCGGACAGCGAAAAGCGTAGTGAACCGAAACGGTCAGGTCCACCGCGGAAAACCCCTAGACGCGCCTCGCCAGACTGAGGGTGCTCAGCATCCGCGCCCCCTGGCCAGCCGTCGTAGCAGTCTTCCGAGCCATCGCGTGCCTGGCGGGTCGCGATACTTGCACCGCCGAGCCGGCCGGCACTACCCACCAGCAGGGACATGGGAGTAATCGCTGTTCGGATGCTGTCGGCAACCAGGCGGGTGCCGACAGTCCGTTCACCATCCGCCTCCGGGCTAGTCGACAAGCGCCAGCCGGGGCTCCGACTCGGCTTGTTCGAGGTCGATACCCTCCGCTTCGGCGAGCTGGACGAGGGCCCGTTCAAACAGCGCGCGGGCAGTGGCAGCCGTGCGACGCAGCATGTTGTGAATCGCCGCATCGTGCGGCTTCGTGTTCTCGCACTCCGCGCTGTACAGCTCGAAATCGGTAAGCTCTATCAACAGCTGCCCGACGTGTCGCGGGCACTCGCAAGCAAGTTCCGGGGAGATCATGGCCATACGCCCAAGCAGGTCTCGCGTAAACCGGTGGGGTGGCAGCCCGAGTTCGGGCTGGGCCGTGGTTGGCGCACCGACGAGGGCGTGCAGCGTGCGGGCGAATTCACGATGGTTGAGCGGTCGCCTGACAAGGGCAGTACGACTGTCAGAGAGCTGCTCTGCGGCCTCTATCGAGCCATATCCATAGGCGACAACGATCCTCTCTACGCCGGTCGCGCTGCGAATTCGCGAGAGCTCGCCCCGCGTGTCTGCCCCGAGGGAACCAAGATCCACGACAATGGCATCGGCATCCGATACCGCAAGCCCCTCCGCGCCCGTCGCAGCGGCGGTAACTGCGACGTTGGGAGTCCGGTTCGACGAACGTCTGAGATCATCGGCGAGGCGTTCGCCAATGACCGCAATATTCACGGCGCGCCGCCGACCCGGCCCTGCTGAGGGTCGCTCGTCGACGAGCTCGTCGAGCTGCCGACTGGACATTGAGGCGATCAGGCTGATGGGGTGCCCCTGGTCGACGAGGGCCTTGAGCCTCGACAAGCGATCCAGATCGGCACTGGTGTATCGCCGATCGCCGCCGGCCGAGCGCGCCGGGTGAACGGCGCCATGGCGTTCTTCCCACTTGCGAAGCGAGTGTGTCGACACGCCGAGCAGCCTCGATACCGCGCCGATAGAGTAGGTTGTTTGCTCTTTCATCACACGATTGTCGAGATTTTGGCAAGACTTTTCAAACATTGAGCGAAAATCTGTCAAATTTTGTTACACTTTTTTCTAGACTTTACGTGGACTGTCTAAATTTTACTTAGACATACTCTGGCTCGTACCGCGCACGATGTTTTTTCCGTTACTGACAGAGGCTCCTTCCATGTTTGAACTTTCCGCACTGTTCCTGCTGCCCTTCGCATCGATCCTGTACGTTTTTGCCATGGGCATCGCCGACCTTCGCTCAACCCAGGTAGCGATTCGCACCGATGAGCGCAGCACGCGCCGCAGCTAAGTCACCATAGCTGCTGCAGCGCATCCAGCGCCGTAGTGCTCAGTTTCCGGCAGTTGCCGGGACCTGAGCCTACGGCGTTTTTTCGTTTGCGAGCAGCTCAGACGAGACACGAAACTGCCGGCCCTCCGCGTCACGGGACAACAGGAAGACAAAGCGACGCGGAACGGTAACAATGCGCGCAGAGAATGCTCGGCTCTTTCAGAGTCAAAACAATCAAAAACCAAGAAACGGAGCGTTACGTGCCACAAGGAACCCCCAATATCGTTCGATCGTCTGGCCTGCTGGCAAACCTCGCGGCCCTCATCTGGCTTATCGCCGTACCGGTTGCAAACGCCCAGCTCTTTATCAACGAGCTGCACTACGACAACGCCGGCACCGACCAGAACGAGGCTATCGAGGTAGCAGGTCCGGCCGGCACGCCGCTCACGGGTTGGCGCATCGTTCTCTACAACGGCTCCAACGGCAGCGTCTACGATAACGACGAACTCGCCGGCACGATCCCGGACCAGCAGGGCGGCTTCGGGACTGCCGTCATCAGCTACCCGAGCAACGGCATCCAGAACGGCGCGCCGGACGGTGTCGCGCTGGTGGACCCGACCGGAACAGTTGTTCAGTTCCTTAGCTACGAAGGCAGCTTCACGGCGTCGGGCGGGCCCGCGGATGGCCTAACCAGCACGGACATCGGCGTCAGCGAATCAAGCGCAACCCTTGCCACCGAGTCGCTGCAGCTCGTCGGCAGCGGCAGCGCCGCCGGTGATTTCAGCTGGTCGCCTGCCATGGCGTCGAGTTTCGGCGCCGTCAACGCCGAGCAGGTGTTCGGTGACGGCACGACACCGGATCCCGTACTTGTCATCAATGAACTCGACTACGACCAGGCGGGCACCGACACGGCCGAGTTCGTCGAGATCTTCAACGCCGGCGGCATTCCCGCGAACCTCGGCGAGTACCAGATCGAGTTCGTCAACGGCAGCAACGGCAGCGTGTATCGGACCGTCGCGCTGCCCGTAATGACGCTGTTGCCCGGAGACTTCTTCGTTGTCTGCGCGAACTTCGTCACGACGGCCAACTGCAATCTCGACGGTGGCCCCGACACCAACCTGATCCAGAACGGCGGTCCCGATGCCGTCGCGCTGGTGCGGGGAGCCATGAGCGTCGTGGACACGGTCTCCTACGAAGGCAACACGGTAGCCCCGTACACGGAAGGCTCCGGCGACGGCCTGTTCGACAGCACGGCACCGTTCGCGGGACTGTCCCGCATACCCGACGGCGCCGACAGTAACCTCAACAACGCCGACTTCAGCGTACGCTGCATCAGCCCGGGCGAGGCCAATCTCGAGACCAGCGACGACTGCGACGATCCGCTGGCAACCTCGCCGCTCGTGATCAACGAGATCGATTATGACCAGCCCGGCGCGGACGCAGCGGAATTCGTCGAACTCCTGAACAAGGGCGCTGAAGGAATCGATCTGTCCACCTACAGCCTGAACTTCATCAACGGCAACGGCGGATCGACCTACGACACGATTGCGCTGCCTGCGGTCGTTCTCGCGCCCGGTGACTACTTCGTCGTGTGCGCGAACGCAGAGACCGTTCCCAACTGCGATCTCGACGACGGCCCGAATACAAACTTCATCCAGAACGGCGGCCCGGATGCGGTCGCACTGTTCGACGGGGCGTCGCTTGCCGACGTCGTGTCCTATGAAGGCAACACGGTTGCACCCTTCACCGAGGGCAGCGGCATTGGCCTCGCCGACGGTTCGACACCGTTTACCGGTATCTCCCGCTTCCCGGACGGCGCCGACTCAGACCAGAATAACGCCGATCTCAGCCTCCGCTGCATTACGCCGGGCGAGCCGAACGTCGCCGCCGACGCGGAGTGCCCGGACCCGCTGCCGCGACCGCCGGTTGGTCCGCTCGAGATCTTCGCGATCCAGGGCAGCGGCGCCGCATCGCCGTTCGTCGACCAGCGGGTAATCACCGAGGGCAATATCGTCACGGCGATCGCGCCCGAGGGTTTCTTCATCCAGACGCCAACCGATCGCAGTGACAATGACGTCGATACCTCCGACGGCGTCTTCGTTTTCACAGGAGACGCGCCGACGGTGGCAGTGGGCGACCTCGTCAACGTTACGGCGGATGTCGTCGAGTTCTTCGACTTCACGGAGCTCACGAGTCCCGACATTGTCGTGACCGGCGCCGGCTACTCGCTGCCCGCCCCGGTTGTCTTCGACGCGGCGACGCCGTCGCCGGATCCGACGACGGCCTCCTGCGCCATCGAGTTCGAGTGCTACGAGGGCATGCGGATAGCCGTCGAACACGGCACCGTGACGTCACCGAACCTGAGCTTCGGCACCGACCCGCTGGCCGAAGTCGAAGTAACGGCTGCCGGAAACCGTGCGTTCCGCGAGCCTGGCATCGAGTTCCCGGGGATTCCCGGCCTGCCGGTCTGGGACGGCAATCCGGAACTCTTCGAGCTGGATCCGGACCGCCTGCTTGACCAGCCCAACCAGGCAATCCCGGCCGGTTCGACGTTTTCGGCGATCGGCGTGCTGGGCTATGAGTTCCGTGACTACGAGCTGTGGCCGACCGACCTGACCGTCAACCCGCGCGAGCTGCCGGAGCCTGTCCGCCGAGCGCGCCTGTTCGAAACGACCGTCGGCAGCCTGAACCTGTTCCGTCTCTTCGACGACATCGACGACCCGGCCTCCGAGAATGGCCTCGGCGAAGTCATCGACGAAGACGAGGACGAGGTACTGAGTTCGGAGGCTTACGCAACCAAGCTTGCCAAGCTGTCGCTGTACGTTGTCGACACGCTGCGGACACCGGACATACTCGGCGTGCAGGAAGTCGAGAGCCTGAAGGTGCTCGAGGATCTTGCCGCCGAGATCAACGCCCTGAACCCGCATGCACGCTACGAGGCCTTCCTCGTCGAGGGTAACGACATCGGCAGCATCGACGTCGGCTTCCTCGTGCGCCGATTCCGCGTGTTGTTCCCGCGGGTCGAGCAACTGGGCAAGGACGAGACCTTCATCGACCCCGAGTCGGGCCAACTCGACCTCGTCCACGACCGGCCGCCGCTCGTGCTTCATGCGCGCACCTACGGCCTGCTGCCCATCAGCGTCATGGTCGTGCATAACCGTTCGCTCGGCGGCATCGATTCCGAGCGCGTGCAGGTCAAGCGTCTCGCGCAGGCCCAATCGATCGCCGAGAAGGTGCAGGCAATCCAGAAGCAGCGGCGGCGCAACGGCCTGATCGTCGTCGGTGACTTCAACGCCTTCGAGTTCAGCGACGGCTACGTTGACGTACTCGGGCAGATACAGGGCGACGTCGATCCGTCGCAGGCACTGCGGTCGGGCGAGGACCTCGTTGATCCGAATCTCCTGAACCAGGTCGAGTCGCTGCCCGAGGAGGAGCGCTACTCCTTCATCTTCCGCGGTAGCGCGCAAACGCTGGATCATGCCCTGACGAGCAGCCGGCTGGATTTCCGCACGCGCGGTCTCGAGTTCGGACGCGGCAACGCCGATGCGGCGCGCGACCTCGGCAACGACCCGACCACGCCGCTCCGAAGCTCGGACCACGACGGACTTGTGCTGTACTTTGATAACCTGCTGTTCCGGCGCTACTGAGCGCCCGACGGGGAGCCGCCTGCTACCATGAGGGTCGAGTCTGTTTCGCCGACCGATCGCGCCGAACGAGCGCGTGTGCCGAGTGAAGGAGGCAAAGATGTCGAAGGCAATCGAGTTAAAGGGCCAGTGCCTTTGCGGAGCGATTCGAGTTGTCGCCCATAGCGCGAGCAATTCGGTTGGTGCCTGTCATTGCAAGATGTGTCGCCGGTGGGGCGGCGGTCCGTTCATGGAGGTCAACTGCGGACAGGCCGTGACTATTGACGGCGAGGAGCATCTGTCCGTCTTTGATTCGTCTGACTGGGCGGAGCGCGGGTTTTGTCGCACTTGTGGGACGCACTTGTTCTACCGGATCAAAGCGTCTGGCGAGCATATGATTCCGGTCGGCGTTTTCGATGATGGGTACGACCTTGCCTTCGAGAACCAGGTGTTTATCGACGAGAAGCCGCCTTTCTATCGCTTCGCAAACGAGACCAAGACTATGACCGGGGCTGAGCTGTTTGCGTTGTTCGGAGCGGCAGACTGATCGGTGCCGTCAACTCCTGATGTTGCCGACGGAGTTGTACGACCGCTCCCGGCCGTCTCCGGGCCCCGGTCGGGTGTTGTCGATAATTTCTGCAACTGACCCAAAGCGGACATGCGCGATTGTGGAGACGCGATAACGAATGAGAGGTCTTTACCTTTTACTTGCAGCCTTCTGCACTGTTGTATTTACAACGCCGCGACCGGGAGAGGCTTCTGATGATTCTGGGATTGCCAGCGATAGCAACTGGACTTTCACCTATTTGAAGGCGACGGAAGGCAACAGGGAGTCCATTAAGCAGTTTATTGAGAAAAACTGGTTTGTGATGGATAAGGTCGCAGTGGAACGCGGCTTATTCAAGAGCTATCGCCTGATTGAAAATATCACCGAATCAGGCTCGCGCGGCGAATCAGATTGGGATTTCATTGTTGCTGTAGAGTATTTTGAAAATCAGTCCTATGCGGATATCCAACAGGAGTTTGAGGAAATACGCTCTGAGCATCAGACGGTATTGATTGACGGTAAGACGCTTAGAGACTTGGGGTCCATAGTCCGCTCGGAGCGTGTACTAATTCATTAGTTCTACAGTGGTCGATCAGGGACAGCTTGGTCCGCAATTGGCCGAGACCAGCACCCTGTTGAGTGACTGTTATCATCACCGGTGTTGACCCTGAGCAGCCACACGTCGTCTGTTTGATTCTGGATCTATCCCTAGCTGTTTAGACATCTATGCGTGTTGATCCGACGATACTGCTGGCTTTTCAGTAGCCTGGTAATAATGCCGCGGCATAAGAAGCAGCTTGTGAGGTAACGCATACTAATGAACGGGAGGCAATGATGGGGGACTTTGAAACACCTCGGGGAAGACGACGCGCGTGCCTCCTCGGCGGATTGCTTTACCTCGGCATTATCGCTGGTGGAATTTTTGCCGAGGTGGTCGTGCGGCAAGGGCTGCTTGTGTCCGGGGATCCGCAGGCAACCGCGAGCAACATACTAGCCAATGAGGGTCTCTATCGGGCCGGCTTCGGCGTGAGCCTCGTATTTCTGGCCTTCAACCTGCCGTTATTACTCGTGTTTTTTCAGTTGCTACGTCGCGTGAACGAAAGTCTGGCGCTCCTGATGGCTTTCTTCTTCCTCGTTGCTTGCAGCGTCGAAATCATGAACGTCGTTAACCATCTCAATGCACTGGAAATACAGTTGTATGATCCTAACCAGTTGGGCCTGGCATCGGCGCAAATGGCAGCACTGGGCTACCTGTCGCTGCAATACTTCAACAGCGGATTCGGGGTCGCTCTCGTTTATTTCGGCTTCTACTTCCTCCTGCTTGGTTACCTGGTCGTTCGGAGCCGGTTCCTACCCGCTTTCGCCGGCGCACTACTGATGGTCGCGGGCGCAGGCTACCTAACCAACAGCTTCGCGCTGTTCCTGGTTCCGTCGCTGTCATCTGTTCTCTTTCCATGGGTTTTGCTGCCAGCGCTAATTGCCGAGCTGACCATCGCACTGTGGTTGCTCTTCAAGGGGGTTGACGAAAGGTTCTGGCCGCAAGAACTCGAATTCGACGCGAAATAGGGATCAACCACGATTTTCAAGTCGTGACTCAGAAATTGGACACCGGCATCAAATCGCGGATTTCGGTCGTGATGCTGGTCAATCAAGTTGAGATCACTGGATCTCGATTGCCTGGCTGCTAGATGTTCCTCTGAAACTGCAGTCCGTCCGCTATTTTTGCAGTTATTGACTCTTGTCGGGTTTTTTGAGGTAACAAAGCGGGCTAGTTGAATGGCTGGTTCTGGCCGATTGAAGAAGCACTGAAAGCGAGAGACCGAGCCGCTCAAACGTCCGCTTCTCGCATGTAGCGGCCGGGTTCAAAAGCAACAACGCGTGGCGAGCCAGAGTCACAGAGACCATTTCAGTCTCGGACGCGAGTGCAAGAAGGACAACTGAAGACTGGTAGCGTTCGGGCTCGACTGCCACTGCCCAGGCAGCCACAGTAGATATCTCTTTCCAACGAAGTTTGCAGTACCTGTCGCCAGGCGCCGATCGGAGTCTCGCGCCAGGGTCGTCAGACCCTGACTTCGCACACCTCGGAGCGCGTCAGGAAGCGCTTGCCCGTGCCGTTGTCGAGCGAGAACATGCCGCCCATGCCGGGCACGACGTCAATGATCAGATGCGTGTGCGCCCAGCGCTCGAACTGCTGCGCACTCATGTAGAACGGCAGGCCACCAATTTCGCCGAGCAGGTGATCGCCGTCGCCAAGCGGGAAATCGCTCCGCGGCAGGCACATGGGCGAGCTTCCGTCGCAGCAGCCGCCCGACTGATGGAAGATCAGGTCATCGCCGTGGCGCGCCCGGATTTCCCCGATGAGATCGAGCGCAGCGGCGGTGGCTGTTACGCCACCGCCGCTCGCCCTGCTTGCAACGCTTTCTGTCGTCAACTCAGAAGAAACCCATCGGGTTCGGGTCATAGGAGACGAGCAGGTTCTTGGTCTGCCGGTAGTGCGCGAGCATCATCTTGTGGTTCTCGCGGCCAATGCCGGACTGCTTGTAACCACCAAAGGCTGCGTGGGCCGGGTAGTGGTGATAGCAGTTGGTCCAGACACGTCCCGCCTTGATCGCACGACCCATGCGGAAGGCACGATTGGCATCGCGGGTCCAGACGCCGGCGCCGAGGCCGTAGAGTGTATCGTTGGCGATCGACAGCGCCTCGGCCTCATCCTTGAAGGTCGTTACCGAGACGACCGGACCGAAGATCTCCTCCTGGAAGATGCGCATCGAGTTGTTGCCCTTGAATACCGTCGGCTCGACGTAATAGCCGTTGGCGAGTTCACCCTCGAAGGTGGCACGATTGCCGCCCGTCAGCACCTCGGCGCCCTCCTCGCGGCCGAGCTCGAGGTAGCTCATGATCTTCTCGAGCTGTTCCTGCGATGCCTGCGCACCCATCATCGTATCGGCGGCAAGCGGGTGACCCTGCTTGATCGCCTTGACGCGTTCGATCGCACGCGCCATGAAGTCGTCGTAGATCGACTCCTCGATGAGCGCACGGCTCGGGCAGGTGCACACCTCTCCCTGGTTCAGCGCAAACATCGTGAATCCCTCGAGACACTTGTCGAAGTACTCGTCGTCGGCGCTCATGACATCGGCAAAGAAAACGTTCGGACTCTTGCCGCCGAGCTCGAGCGTGACAGGGATAATGTTCTGGCTGGCGTACTGCATGATCATGCGGCCGGTCGTTGTTTCACCGGTAAACGCGACCTTGGCAATGCGATTGCTCGACGCCAGCGGCTTGCCGGCCTCGAGGCCGAAGCCCTGCACGACGTTAATGACGCCGGGCGGCACGATGTCGGCGATGAGTTCGAGCAGCACGTTGATCGATGCCGGGGTTTGCTCAGCCGGCTTGATGACGACGCAGTTGCCAGCCGCCAGTGCGGGCGCCAGCTTCCAGGTTGCCATCAGGATCGGGAAGTTCCACGGGATGATCTGGCCCACGACGCCAAGCGGCTCGTGGAAGTGATAGGCGTAGGTCTGCGCATCGATTTCGGCAATCGAGCCTTCCTCGGCGCGAATGACGCCCGCAAAGTAGCGGAAGTGATCGATCGCAAGCGGGATATCAGCAGCGCGCGTTTCGCGGATGGCCTTGCCGTTATCGATCGTCTCCGCCACCGCCAGCGTCTCGAGGTTGTCCTCGATGGTGTCGGCGATCCGATTGAGGATGAGCGCACGCTCGGCCAGCGAGGTATTGCCCCAGGCGTCGGCAGCGGCGTGAGCCGCATCGAGCGCAGCCTCGACGTCGTCGGCATTGGATCGTGCGATCTGGCAGAACGGCTGACCCGACACCGGCGTGATCGCGTCGAAGTAGTCTCCGGACTTCGGCTCGACAAACTCGCCGTTGATGAAATTGCCGTAGCGAGCCTGGCGGTACGGATTCTCCATACCAAAGTCAGACAGGCTCAACGACAGCGCATTGACTTGATTGGGCTTATTCATAACCCCCCCTAGGGAAACGAAGTATTGATAGACAAAGATCGTGCGGCGCGAATCGATTGATGGATGCGGGCGAGCGCGGGGTGCAGACTGCAATTCGCAACGGCCCGGTAGATTTCTGCTTCACGCACCCTAACCGTAGTCCGATACCGCGGCGTTCGCAAGGCCTCGTCGCGACACGCTTCGCGACGGTTATCGAACCAAACGCTCTGCGGCGACGGCTGGTTACTGTTGCGACGGAATTCCGTCGCACGACGTCATCCAGCATCGAAACATCGGAGCATTCGGGACGATAATTCCGATGTGGCCCAAAATCATTTAGACTGCGTAGAAAACCGCGGTCCCGTACCCTCCGCGAAAAAATGGGATTGCAGGCGTCGCCCACCGTTCGTGTCGAGGCAGCCGCAACCCAAACGAGCGACACGTCGCGACCTGTGCCGGCTCACGAAGCAGGGTCACAACAAGAACGTACGAGGAGCACGTATGTTTCCATCCCACTTCGACTACCACTCGCCGTCGTCGATCGACGAAGTGCTTGCGCTTATCGCCGAGCACGGCGACGACGCCAAGGTACTGGCGGGCGGACACAGCCTTTTGCCAATGATGAAGATGCGCTTTGCAGCGCCGCAGCACCTGGTCGATCTAAACGGCATCGACGAGCTTCGCGGCATCCGGCGCGACGGCGACACGATTGTCATTGGCGCCATGACCACCGAGAACGAACTGATCGAGTCGGACATACTGGCCGACGGCTGCCCGCTGCTGCCGGAAGCCGCGCGTCAGATCGCAGACCCGCAGGTTCGTAACCGCGGCACGATCGGCGGTGACATCTGCCATGGGGACCCGGCCAACGACCAGCCTGCCGTCACGATGGCGGCCGACGCATCCTACGTGCTGCGCGGCCAGAACGGCGATCGCACGGTGCACTCATCGGAGTTCTTCCTCGGCGCCTTCTATACGGCGCTGGAACCGAACGAAATCATGACCGAGATTCGCATCCCGGCCACGAACGGCTCGACCGGCAGCGCCTACGTCAAGCTCAAGCGCAAGACCGGGGACTGGGCAACAGCCGCAGCGGCAGTGCAGCTTGCGCTCAACGGCGGCAAATGCTCGTCGATACGTATTGCGCTGACGAACGCAAACCAGACGGCGTTCCGCGCCAGCGAGGCCGAGGCGCTACTCGAGGGTGCAACGATCGACGAAAGCCTGATCAACGAGGCGGCAGCGAAAGTCATGACGGCGTGTGAGCCGGCCGAAGATCTTCGCGGCAACGTCGAATACAAGACCCAGATGTCAGGCGAAATGACCCGGCGCGCCATCCGCCAGTCGCTGGCGAAAGCAGGAGCATAAGAATGTCCAAGAAACTCGTTTCGATGACCGTCAACGGCAAGCAGTACGACGTCGCGGTCGACCCCCGCGAACTGCTAATCCACACGCTGCGCGAGAAGCTGCGCCTGACCGGTAGCCACATCGGCTGCGAAACCAGTCACTGCGGTGCCTGCACGATCGATCTCAACGGCAAGTCGGTCAAGTCCTGCACGCTGCTCACCGTGCAGGCCGACGGCGCCGAGGTCATGACCGTCGAGGGCCTCGCTAACGACGGTGAGCTGCACCCGGTGCAGGAAGGCTTCGTCGAGGAGCACGGGCTGCAGTGCGGTTTTTGCACGCCGGGCATGATGGTGCGGGCGTATCGCCTGCTCGAGGAAAACCCGAACCCGACCGAGGAAGAGATTCGCACGGGACTGTCCGGCAATCTCTGCCGCTGTACCGGCTACCAGAACATCGTCAGCGCGGTGCAGTACGCCGCCAACAAGATGAACGCCTGATTCGGAGGAAAGCTCAATGGCAACTGCAGAACAAGAAGTAGCGGATCCGATCGGCGGCATCGGCTGTTCCCGGAAGCGCAAGGAAGACGCCCGTTTCATTCAGGGCAAGGGCAACTACACGGACGACATCCAGCTCCCCGGTGAAGTTTTCGGCGCTTTCGTTCGGAGTCCGATCGCACACGGCCGGATAGTCTCGATCAACAAGGAACCGGCGCTCGCGCATCCAGGCGTCCTCGCCGTATTGACGGCCGAAGATCTCGAACCCCTGAACCTGCACTGGATGCCGACGCTCGCCGGCGACAAGCAGATGGTGCTTGCCGACGGCAAGGTGTGTTTCCAGCAGCAGGAAGTCGCGTTCGTGATTGCAGAGGACCGCTACGCGGCGGCCGATGCCTGCGAACTCGTCGAGGTCGAGTACGACGATCTTGACGTGCTGATCGATGCCTTCTCGGCCATGGATGACGGCGCACCCGTTATCCGCGACGATCTCGAGGGGCAGACTGCTGGCGCCCACGGTGAGCGCATCCATCACAACCACATCTTTCGCTGGGACGTTGGCGATGCCGACGCCACCGACAAGGCCTTCGACGCCGCACCCGTTACGGTCAGCGAAGACATCAGCTACCAGCGCGTGCACCCCTGCCCGCTCGAGACCTGCGGCTGCGTTTCCGACTTCGACAAGGTCAAGGGCGAACTCAAGGTCTACCTGACGTCGCAGGCGCCACACGTGGTACGCACCGTCGTGTCGATGCTGTCGGGCATTGCCGAGAGCAAGGTACACGTGATCGCACCCGACATTGGCGGCGGCTTCGGCAACAAGGTCGGCGTCTACCCCGGATACGTCTGCGCGATCGTGGGTTCGATCGTGCTCGGCCGCCCGGTCAAGTGGATCGAGATGCGCTCCGAGAACCTCGCGACGACGGCCTTCGCACGGGACTACCACATGAAGGGCGAAATCGCGGCTGATGAAGACGGCCGCATCCAGGCGCTCCGGGTCTACACGCTCGCCGACCACGGCGCCTTCGATGCCTGCGCCGACCCGTCGAAATTCCCGGCCGGCCTTTTTAGCATCGTGACCGGTTCCTACGATATACCGACCGCCTTTGCGCGCGTCGACGGTGTGTACACCAACAAGGCCCCGGGCGGCGTCGCCTATCGCTGCTCGTTCCGGGTCACCGAGGCGTCCTACCTGATCGAACGCATGATAGATGTGCTGGCGCAGAAGGTCGGTGTCGATCCAGCCGAGATTCGCCGCCGTAACTTCATCAAGGCCGAGCAGTTCCCCTACACCTCCTGCCTCGGCTGGGAGTACGACTCGGGGGATTACCACACCGCGCTCGAGCAGGCACTGAAGGCCGTCGACTACGAGGGCTTGCGGAAAGAGCAGGCAGAGAAGCGCGCCAACGGTGAACTTATGGGCATTGGTCTCGCCTTCTTCACCGAGATCGTCGGCGCGGGTCCCACCAAGAACTGCGACATCCTCGGCATTGGCATGGTCGACAGCTGCGAGATCCGCGTGCACCCGACCGGCAGCGCCGTCGCGCGCCTCGGCACCAAGTCGCAGGGTCAGGGCCACGAGACCACCTACGCCCAGATCATCGCATCCGAACTCGGCATCCCGTCCGACGACATCCAGATCCACGAGGGCGACACGCAAACCGAGCCCTACGGTCTCGGCACCTACGGCTCTCGCAGTACGCCCGTCGGTGGCGCGGCCGCCGCCCGCGCCGCCCGCAAGGTCAAGGACAAGGCGCGCAAGATCGCGGCGGCCATGATGGAGGTCAGTCCTGCCGACCTCGAGTGGGAAGTCGACAAGTTTGTCGTCAAGGGCAACCCGGACGAGTCGCGCACGATCAAGGACATTGCGCTCGCAGCCTATCAGAACCTGCCCGAGGGTCTCGAGCAGGGCCTCGAGGCGGTCGAGTACTATGATCCGCCCAACTTCACCTACCCGTTCGGCGCCTATCTCTGCGTCGTCGATATCGACCGCCACACGGGCGAGACAAAGATCCGGAGCTTCTACGCGCTCGATGACTGCGGCACGCGCATCAACCCGATGATTATCGAAGGCCAGGTGCACGGTGGCCTCACCGAGGCACTTGCCATTGCCTTCGGTCAGGAGATCGCCTTCGACGAGGGCGGTAACGTGTTGAGCGCAAGCTTCATGGACTACTTCCTGCCGACCGCGGTCGAGACGCCGCACTGGGACACCGACTTCACGGTGACGCCCTCGCCGCATCACCCGATTGGCGCCAAGGGCGTCGGCGAGTCGCCCAACGTTGGCGGCGTCAGCGCGTTCTCCAACGCGGTCGTCGACGCGTTTGCACACAAGGGCGTCACCCACATGCAGATGCCGCACTCGGCGTTCAACGTGTGGAAAACGATCAATGATCTCGGTTTGAACGCGCCATGAAAGTAGCTCTCGAGAAGACCCACACGGTCGACGCACCAACGTCCGCGGCGTGGAAGGTCTTGAGTGACATCAACGTCCTCGCAGAATGCATGCCGGGCGCAACGATTACCGAGCAGACCGGCGACAACGCCTACAAGGGCCAGGTCAGCGTCAAGGTCGGCCCTGTGCAGTCGGTATTCGGCGGGACGATTAACATTACGGAGATCGATCCCGACGCGCTACGCATGTCGCTAAGCGCCAAGGGCCGCGACAAGACCGGTACGTCGAACGCCTCGATGGCCCTCACCGCCAGCGTCAGCGCCAACGAGTCGGGCGGCTCCGACCTGCTTGGCAACTCTGAGATCACGGTCAACGGCAAGATGGCGAACTTCGGCGCACGCATGATCAACGGCGTCGCCGACCAGCTCATCGACCAGTTCCTGACTAACTTCTCGAACCGGGTGCTCGCCGAGGGCGAAGGGGCTGCCGCCGAAGAAGCGGCGCAGAAGGTCGCCGAGCAGCCGCAGGAGCTGAGCGCGTTCGGGCTCCTCTTCAGCATGATCGGCAACTTCTTCAAGCGCCTGTTCGGCGGCAAGAACGCCGGTTAAGCCGTGCCGGGCGAGCCGAGTTTTCGCGAGCGGCTCGCCGGGGCGGGCTACGTTGCGGAAGCCGACCTGGCAGCAGCACTCGAGCTCCTGCAGATCCTCGGCCGCCCGCTGTTGCTTGAGGGGGATGCCGGTGTCGGCAAGACCGAGATCGCGAAGGCGCTGGCGCGCATCCACGATACCCGGCTGATTCGCCTGCAGTGCTACGAGGGTCTCGACACGAGCTCGGCCGTGTATGAGTGGGATTACCAGCGGCAGCTGCTTGCGATCAAGATTCACGAAACGGACAACGCATCGGTCGACCAGACCGAGCAGCACATCTTCAGTGAGCACTTCCTGCTGAAGCGGCCGCTGCTCGAGGCAATCACGACGCCGGAGCCTTGCGTACTCCTGATCGACGAGATCGACCGCGCCGACGAGGAGTTCGAAGCTTACCTGCTCGAGCTCCTGTCGGACTTCCAGGTCAGCATTCCCGAACTCGGGACGATCGAGGCCTCGAGCCGGCCGCTCGTCGTGCTGACCTCGAACGGCACGCGCGACCTGAGCGATGCCTTGCGGCGTCGCTGCCTTTACTACTTCCTCGACTACCCGGATTTCGACAAGGAGCTCAGGATCGTGCGCATGCACCTGCCGGAGATCGGCGGCCAGCTCGCGCGGCAGGTCGTGTCCTTCGTCCAGTCGCTACGGACCTTCGACCTCAAGAAGACGCCCGGCATTGCCGAGACCCTCGACTGGGCGACCGCGCTCCTGAAACTCGACATTGCGAGCCTCGACAGCGACCCCGAGGCCGTGGGTCGGCTCCTCGTTTGCGTGCTCAAGACGCGTGAAGACCGCAGCGCCGTCGACGACGTCGAAGTCGGGCGCCTCATCGCGAGCAGCGGGTGAACACAGGATCGGGCGGAACCGAACTGCCGGTCATCGACCCGGCCGACGTGCTCGTCGAGCGCCTTGTCGGCTTCCAGGCCTTCCTCAGGGAACGCGGGTACCTTGCCGGCATTCCCGAGGCGCAGGATGCGCTCAGGCTGGCGGGCGCTGTCGGCGTCACCGATCAGCGCCGCCTGCGCGCGGGCCTCAAGAGCCTGTTGTGCAGCGGCGAGACCGAGTGGTCGCGCTTCGGCGAGCTCTTCGATGCCTATTTCATGCCGCCGAATCGAACGGCACTGCAGCAGTCGCCCGGCGGAGGCCCCGAAGCCAAGGACACCGGCGCCGGTTCGACACCACCTCGCGGCGATATCGCCGAGCTTCGCCCCGGCGGCGGCGATGGCGCGACCGGCGCGGCGGATGACGACGCGACGCAGGGCGGCGCCAGCGGCGCCGAATCGCTCGAGCACAAGGACTTCCGGGTCCTGACGCGCGAAGAAGCGGACGAGCTCGAGGCGCTCGCGGATCGACTCGCCGCACGCATGTGTCGCCGCATCGTTCGGCGCCAGCGCCTCGCGCGGCGAGCGGGCAAACTCAATTTGCGGCGTACGCTGCGTAACAGCCTGCAGACCGGTGGCACACCCATCGATCTTGCGTTCCGTCAGCGCCGCCGGAAACCGCCGCGGCTCGTCATGCTGCTCGACGTCAGTCGCTCGATGAGCATCTATACCTACATGATGTTGCGCTTCACGCGAGCGATCGTCACGAGCTTCCGGCGTGCCGACGCCTTCGTGTTCCACACGCGGCTCGTCCCCGTGACCGACGCGCTCAAGGAAAGCAACGCGGATCGCATGCGCGACCGGCTCGCGCTGCTGTCGCAGGGCTGGGGCGGGGGAACGCGCATTGGCGAGTGCCTCGCCGACTTCAACGAGCGCTTCGGCGGCGCACTGGTCGGCTCGCGGACGGCCGTTGTGATCGTCAGCGACGGCTACGACACCGGGGAGCCGGCGGTGCTCGGACAGGAGATGGAGAAGATCCACCGGCGCGCGCACCGGGTCATCTGGCTCAACCCCCTGCTCGGCCGCCTTAACTACGAGCCCGTTGCCGGCGGCATGGTTGCCGCGCAGCCCCACATAGACCTGTTTGCACCGGCACACAATCTCGCGAGCCTGCTCGCGCTGGAACCCCACCTGGTGCGCTTATGACCGGCCGGAGAACAACTCGATGAGTCGACACCAGCTCGACAAGGCACTCGAGCGCGTTCGCGCCTCGGGAAAACCCTATGCCGTTGCCACGGTCGTGCGCACGGTGCCACCCACGTCGGCCAAGGCCGGGGACCGCGCTGTCTTCGACGGCGAGGCGATCACCGGTGGCTGGGTCGGTGGCGGCTGCGCGCTGCCTGCCGTGCGCAAGAACGCGGCCGCAGCGCTGGCCGACGGACGACCGCGGCTCGTGCGCGTAAGCCGCAGCCTCGACGACCTCGATAGCGGTATCATTGGGCATCCGATGTCCTGTCCGAGCGGCGGGACGCTCGACATTTTCATAGAGCCCGTCATGCCCAAGGTACGACTTGCCATCGTGGGAAAGACCGCCACAGCGCAGGCGCTCTGCCGTCTCGCAGCGGCCCTCGACTACGAGGTCGCCGTGGCCGCACCCGGCGGCGAGCGCGCCGACTTCGCGGATGCCGCAACCTGGCTCGACGATATCGACGGCATCACAACCCTCGAACCGCGCGCGGCGGCTGTCGTCGTGGCCACGCAGGGCGGCGGCGACGCCAAGGGACTCGCGGCTGCGCTGGAATCACACGCTGTCTATGTCGGTTTCGTGGCAAGCCCGAAGAAGAGCGCGCGCCTCCGGGAGTCACTCAAGGAACGCGGGTTTGCCGCTGACGCAGTCGATGCTATCGACGCGCCGGCGGGACTCGACATTGGCGCCCGCACCCCCGACGAGATCGCCCTGTCCATCCTTGCCGGGATCATCGAGCACCGGAAGACGACTCGCGAAGACAGCCCGGACCTTGCCAATGAGCACAGCGAAGCCGGCTGAGCTCGCACCCACCGAGATTCTCGAGCGCGCGCACGACTGGGTGACTCGCGGCAGGCAAGTGGCGCTCGCGACCGTTGTCGAGACCTGCGGCTCGTCCCCTCGCCCCGTCGGCAGCAGCCTCGTGATCGACGCCGACGGCAACTTCGAGGGATCAGTCTCAGGCGGCTGCGTCGAGGGCGCGGTGGTCGAGGCCGCACTCGCTGTCATCGACTCCGGCGAATCCCGACTGCTCGAGTTCGGCTACAGCGACGCCGATGCCTGGGAGGTCGGCCTCGCCTGTGGCGGCGAGGTCACGGTGTTCGTGGAGCGCATCGATTGAATCGGGCGCTACTTGACGCGCTCGTAACAAGTCGACGGGAAAAGGTACCCGTCGTACTCGTGCGCGGACTCGATAACGCACGCCAGTTCATCGTCACGCCGAGCGGCATTCACGGCAATGTCGATGACCTCGATCCGGCGCTTGGCGACGCGGCGCGGAACGCGTTACGCCGGGAGGGCGCGCGCACGCTCGAATCGGGCGGTGAGCGTTTTCTCCTTCAGACCATCGCCTCGCCGCCTCGCATCGTCATCGTTGGCGCCGTGCACATAGCCCAGGCGCTGATCCCCATGGCAACCGAGGCCGGCTACGAAGTACGACTCGTCGACCCGCGCACGGCGTTTGCCAACGCCCGGCGATTTCCGGGCATCGACGTCGACAATCGCTGGCCCAATGAGGCCATGGCCGATCTCACGCTCGACGCGCAGACCGCGGTCGTCGCCCTGAGTCACGACCCGAAAATCGACGAGCCGGCACTGGAAGCGGCCATGGACTCCGATGCGTTCTACATTGGCGCGCTCGGCAGCCGCGGCAACCATGCCAAGCGCCGCGAGCGGCTCATGGCCCGAGGCTATTCGGAGGAGCAGGTCGATCGAATCTTCGGCCCGATAGGCCTGCCGCTCGGCGGCCGCGCACCGGCTGAAATAGCGATCGCGACGCTGGCGCAGATCGTCCAGGAGCGCAACGCCAGGCTCAAGGCCTAGCCAGCGCGGTCGTTCATGCGATCGACGATTTCGGCCAGCGTCGAGATCGTGAGCGTCGTGGCATTGCGCATGGAAGGCACGAGGCCAATGGGCCCCGTTATCCGCTCGAGTTCTGCCGACGACACCCCGGTCTTCCTGAGCGCGTCGATCCGGTTGGCATGCGTGCGCCGGCTGCCGAGCGCGCCAATGTAAAACGCCTCGGTGGCAAGCGCGGCCTTGAGAATGGCGGGCTCCCAGTCGTGATCGTGGAACAGCATGACAACGGCCGTCCATCGATCGGCGTCGAGGTCCGGCGTTGCCGCCGAGCTCGACAGCAGTGTGCCGCTTGCGCCGGCGGCCCGGCAGCTTTCGACGTCGACGTTGTCGGGGCTGAACGCGGCCACATCGAAGCCGCTCGCGACCGCGAGCCGGCAAAACACCGTCAGCTCTGAACCGCGGCCGGCCAGTACCAGTCGCAGCCTCGGCCGGTAGCCGACAACGACATCACCATTGCCTGGCTCGAGGACGCTACCCTCAGCGTGTCGTACCGCATCGGCCGTGATATGGAGGGCACAGGCGCGGCGCGCATCGAGACTGGTCGCAACGGCCCTGACGGCGTCGATCGACGGGTCAGGAACGATCAGGAGATCGACCCCGCCGCCGCATGGCAGCTTCAGGTCGAAATAGTTCGAGCCCGCACCGAGCTGTACTCGACGGCGCTCGCCGGTCTTCAGCGATTCGAGTGCGAAGTCCGCAACGCTGCCGTCGATGCAGCCGCTCGACACCGAACCGACGTAGGCCCCGTCTTCCGCGACGACCATGTGCGTACCCACACTGCGCGATGCGCTGTCGACAATGCCGACGATCGTGACGAGCGCGCAGCGCTGCCCGGATTCTACGCGGTCAATCAGGAACGCGAGCTGGTCCTCCGGGTGTTCGCTGACGTCGTGTACGGGATGGGTATTGCTCACGGCACGTGGGCCCGGCAGCCAGGGGCCTCTAGTGTATTGACGGGAAGCCCTCCGCAGCAACATCGGGTCCGGCCCGCAGGACATCGATCCCTGTCGTTGCCAGGCAGACATCTGCACGGCAGAGCCGCGTTGGCTATTATCAACAAAGCCGGAACGGACCGGGCGACAACACAGGAGATCGACGATGGGATTTGCGTTATCCGACATGCAACTCACTACCAGCGCGTTTGGCGACGGCGAGGCAATACCGACACGGCATACCGGCGAAGGCGAAGACGTATCGCCGGCCTTTGCCTGGACAAATGTACCCGACGGCACAGAGTCCTTTGCGCTGATCTGCCACGATCCGGACGCGCCGCTGATCAAGCCCGGCAGCTATGGCTTCGTCCACTGGGTGCTCTACAACGTTCCCGCGGGCACGGACAGCCTCGAGGAAGGCACGGCGGCTTTCACGGCCGGCGCAAACGACTTTGGCAATGCAGGCTACGGCGGCCCCATGCCACCCGAGGGCCACGGTACGCACCACTATTTCTTCTGGCTGTTTGCGCTGTCGGCGGAGAAGAGCCTGCCGCCCGGGCTGACCCTGTGGGAACTCCTTGAGCACATTGAGCCGGACGTCATCGCTATGAACCGCTTGATGGGCACCTACGCGCGGCCAGGCTAGCGCTGGCGCTACCCGACAAATGTCTCGTTTCCGGTGAATAGTCCTTGCTTGCGGCCCACGGTTATGTAGACTTCGTGTTGCCTGAACGTGCGCTTTTCACTATGCACTCCATCTCGAAGGCTCATCGAACCCATTTTCGGTAGTTTCTCGACCTGCTTTTCATTGGTAAATGCTTCACCTTCAGCTACACCGGCCGCTTTAACAGGGCCATTTTGTTTTTGCTTTTTTTAGGTAACAGAAATGTCTACAACTACCGGAACGGTTAAGTGGTTCAACGAAGCCAAGGGCTTCGGCTTCATCGCCCAGGAATCAGGTCCTGACGTCTTTGCACACTTCAGCGCCATCCAGGGCGACGGCTTCAAGACGCTCGCCGAAGGCCAGAAGGTCGAGTTCACGATCACGCAGGGCCAGAAGGGCCCGCAGGCAGAGAACATCGTACCGCTCTAGGTCGATATCGGCTCTGCCGTAGCCCCCGAATGGGGGCGGGGTTCTACCCCACACGATACAACCCCCTCACCTCGGGCCATAAGGCCTGGTGAGGGGGTTTTTCTTTGCCTGTGATCCGGAGCCGTCGACCTCAGCGCTATTCAGCTTGGCGCCAAGCCACGCGGCCTCAGGTATCCGGGCCCGTCGCAGCAGGCCGCACAGCAGCAGCCTTCGCCTCGACGCGCACCAGTTCCTCAAAGTACCGGTGATTGCTCTCTGGCCCGAATGAGGCCTCCAGGACACGTCGAGCGTCCCGAAGCAGCTGCGGCGTATCGCTATTGTTCCCGGTCTCGAGCTCCGCATCGGCCAGCTGGATGCTCAGGTAGGCATAGTCGTGGTGAGATTCCCCGAGCAACTCGCCGGCAATGTCGCGCGCCTCTTCGACGATCGGCAACGCGTCCTCGGCACGCCCTGACGCCAGCATCGACAGCGACAGCTCTCGGAGCGTCGGGTACATGAAGCGACTTCGCGGCCCGAACTCCTCGCGCACGACCCGGGCAACCCCTTCGAGCGCAACGATAGCCTCGTCGTAGCGCTCGAGCTTTCTGAGCACGCTGGCGCCGGAGTAGATCGAACCGAGCGTCGTCGAGTGACGCTCGCCGAGCAGGCGCAGCAGGCCGTCGGCGGCCTCGCGATGCAGGGCCAGCGCCTCTTCCAATCGGCCGCGCTTGCCGAGCACGGCGGCAAACTTGTCGACGTTGAGCCAGGTATCGGCGTGGTCATCACCGAGGTGAGCGCGCGACAGCTCCGCTGCCTCGCGAGCGTAGCGCTCCGCCTCTTCGAGGCGATCCAGCTCCGCCAGGAGGAAGGCAAGGTTGCTGATCGCAGCAATGGTCCGCTCATCGGCGTTGCCGAAGCTCTGCTCGCGCAGCGCGACGCTCTCGCGGTAATACGGTTCCGCCTCATCGAGTCTGCCCTGTGCCCGGATTGCCAGTCCGAGGTCCGTGACGAAGCTCTGGGTGAGCGCATCCTGCATGCCCAACTCGCGACGCGCACGCGTCAGGCCATCCTCGAGGATCCGCTCAGCGTCTTCGTTACGCCCCACTTCCCACGCGAGGAGGCCCTCGAGCAATCGTGCTTCGAGCGTCTCGCGGGCATCCGGCCCGAGCCGATGATCGAAGCCACGTGCCGCCGTCGCCGCATGGAACGCTGCCCGGTCGTAATCTGAGAGCGTGTGCAGCGTATCGGCTATCGTCAGATGCACATTGGCGGCGGCATACGGTTGGTCCGCGAGCTCGGTGTCGATGCGATCGGCCGCCTGGTCGATGATGTCCTCGAGCAGCGCTGTGTCGCGACCTTGCGCTATGAACGGGTTGGCAGCGCGAAGCGTATCCTCGAGAAACTGGCTGATTGCCGCGGCTCGCTGGCGCTCGCGCTCGGCGTTGACGTAGCCCCAGGCCACGGCAACCGTAAGGCCTACGGCCGCCGCTACGGCGATAGCAGACGCCGTGACCCCAAGCTTGTGACGCCCGGCAAACCGGCGTGCCCGATAGGCCATGGAGTCGCCCTGCGCCTCGACCGGCCTGCCGCGCAGAAAGGCACGGACATCATCCGCCAGGAGCCCTGCAGAGTCATACCGCCGTTCGGGCTCGGGTCGCGTCGCCATCATGACGATGGCGTCCACGTCCGCGGGAATGCTGGCAACCCTTGCGGGCTGCAAGGATCGCCTGGCGCGCGCAGCGTCCACGAGTTGCGACGGCGCCATCGTCGATGCCTCGAACGGCGCTCGTTCCGTGATCAGCTCATAGAGCAGCACGCCGAGCTGGTACACATCCGATGCCGTCGTGATGCCGTCCCCCAGCAGCTGCTCCGGGCTCGCGTACTTCGGCGTCATCGGGTTCATGCGCGTCATCGTCAGATGACTCGCCTCGCTCGATTCATCGAGCAGCTTGGCGATGCCGAAGTCCAGTAGCTTGATCTGGCCATCGGCCGTGACCATGACGTTACCGGGCTTGATATCGCGGTGCACCAGCAGGTGGCGATGGGCGTAGTCGACCGCACGCGCAATCTGCTCGAACAGCTCAAGACGTACAGGCAATTCGAGCTGGCGTTCGCGGCAGTAATCAAGCAGTGCTTCGCCGCTAACGAGCTCCAACGCAAACCATGGTCTGCCCTCGCCGTCCACGCCGCCGTCGACCAGTCGGGCAATGCCCGGGTGCTCGAGCCCTGCAAGAATCTGTCGTTCCCGGAGGAAGCGACGTGCAAGGTCGCCGCTGGATGGTCCGCGCACGAGCTTGAGCGCCACGTCCTGCTCGAATCCGCCGTCAACGCGACTGGCCCGCCAGACCACGCCCATACCACCTTTGCCAATGATGCTTCTGAGCTCGAAGGGTCCGATGCGATCTCCCGACGATTCCTGATCGGTATTGCCGATCATGCCTTCGCGACTCGCGATCTCCTCGAGAGACTCGAGTGGAATACCGGGTGCCTCGTCATCGCCCAGCAGGCCGCGCCGCGTGTCGGCCGCCTGCAGCAGCTGCTCGACCTGTTTGCGGAGTGCGTCGTCCCCGCGACATGCTGCGTCCAGGAATCGCTTCTGATCCTCGCCCACATAGTCCAGGGCTTCGGCAAAGACGGCGTCTATACGGCGGCGTTCGTCGCTCACTTCGAACGCTCGCTCTCTTCGAGTGCCTGCTGCAGCCAGGCACGCGCGCGTCGCCAGTCACGCTGGACCGTTCGTCCCGTGACGCCGAGCACGCGAGCCGTTTCTTCTTCCGTCATCCCCGCGAAGTATCGACATTCCACGACGTTGACCAGGCGCTCGTCGATGTCACCGAGACCGTCGAGGAGCTGGTCAACGAGCAGCGTCCGTTCATAAGCCTCGCTCTGGCCATGCCGGCCTTCGTCTAGCGTAATGGGGGCCTTGCCGCCGCCCCGCTTGAGAGCAAGACGGGTACGCAGGTCGTCCACGACGACCTGGCGCATGATTTTTGCCGCCAGGGCCATGAAGTGATCGCGGCTCTCGAAGTCGCAGGCGCGACGATCGGCAAAGCGAATGAAGGCCTCGTGAACAATGCCCGTCGTATTCAGTGTCTCGCCGCGGGCGCGCGGTAACTGCCGTCGTGCAAGGTCCTTGAGCACCGGGTAGACCTGCGCGACAAGCTCGCGCAGTGCAGCCTCATCACCGTCGCTGTGAGCGGCAAGAAGTTGCGTGAGATCGGTTTCACTCATGGTCACCGCGCCAAATTAGCCGTAACGCGATGTCGTGTTTTACCGGGAAACGCCGTGATTGATCAATAGGGCGACGAAGAATCGCGACATAGCATGGCGAAAACACCGTCAGCGATGCCGTTGCCGGCAACTCGCTGCAAGACCCCTACGTAATTGCACAGGGAAACACGACAATGCGAAACGTAATACTCAGCACGGCCCTGCTCCTGCTCACGGCGGCCGCGTCCGGAACCGCGACGGCCAGTGACGTCGTCGAGCTCTACCAGGACGATTTCACCTACGGCACCTATATCATCGATCAGCCCGGGCGCTACCGGCTCGCGGAAGACATCAGCTTCAATCCGAACTCGACCGCGACGCTGGGCGTCGATGCCTACCACGCGGGCTTTCCGTTGCCGAGTCAGTTTGTTTTTGGACCGAGCGCGCCCTTTGTACCCGGCGGACCGGATGACCCGCGCTACGACCCGGCAGCGTTCGGCATCGGCTTCTTCGCGGCCATTGTCATTGCTGCCGACGGTGTGGACCTCGATCTCAACGGTCACACGATTGATCAGAGCGAGGAACACGCGCTGCTGCAGCGCTTTTTTGCCGTCATTGAACTGGCAGACCGCCCTTTCATACCGAACCAGGGACCGCACAGCTTCGGCAGCCAGATAAACGCTGCGAAGAATGTCGTTATCCGTAACGGCACGATCGGCCGCAGCGCGCACCACGGCATTCACGGCAACGGCAACGAGAACGTCGCGGTCTCGAACGTCGACTTCGTCGACTACGAAGTCGCTGCTGTCGCCCTGAATGGGGTTCGCGGCCTGCTGGTTCGGAACGTCAACGCGACCAACTTCAAGGACCTGGGGGTCCTCGGTACATTCTCGTCAGCACAGTTCATCAAGCCGTACGTCGAGTTCCTCGCCGAGAACAGCTCGACAACCCTCGACATTGGCGGTCAATCGCTGACGGCAACCGCTATTCGCAATGCCCTGCGTATCGCCATCAACAACGTGCATGCGGACGTGCTCGACAGCGGGAACATCAGCAAGGCCGAGCACCCAGCGGAATACGCGCTGTTCCACAACCCGTTCGGGGTCGTTGACGGCAACGCCTATTCCTTTCTCGTAAATCGCCTCGGCGTCGCGGTCAATGGCTTCCCGACGCGCCCTGCCGACAACGCAGCGGAAGACGTCTTCTTCTCCAACGTTCACGTTCATAGCCAGCACGCGTTTATCAACGAGATCGTGGCTCTCAGCAACAACGGCAACGCCGTCATCGATCCGGTCGGTGCGGTCGTCCAGGTGCTCAACACCCACCCCGACGACCCCGGCAAGACAATCACGATCGACGCGCAGGGTCGCTACGTCGGCAACGTCGTTGCCAACGCCCAGTTGCTCGTAGCAAAGGCAAACCATGCCGGCGAGTTCGCCGCTGCTCCCCACCTCGACATCTCGCGCCTCAACATCATGCCTTCATTGGTGGACTGGGCCGAAGATGGTACGAGTCTCTGGTCACTTGCGCCGAAAGGCAGCGGCAACTATCTCTGCAACGGCGACTCGATGTTTCACGTCAACAAGGGCGTCATCGGCTTCAAGATGGACGCTGCGAAGCGGGTCATCATGCGCAACACGAGCGTGGACGACATCGTCAATCTCGGCGCGGCCGGCTCGGACATTTGTGCGTACGTGGATGGCAAGTCGCATCCGCTCGCAACGCTGCCCGGCTACGGCGGCGCGCGCACTCGTGCCTACTCGTTCGCAGGCAGTCGCGACGTCTTCGTCTTTAACGCGACCGCAGAGAACGTCAACGCCCTTGAAGGATCTGCAACGGGCGTAGACGTCATGACGGACTCACGGCGAGTCCGCCTCTTCAGAACGGATGTCACCGGCGTCAACGCAGGTTTCGTCGAGGCCAGCGGACCGAACGAGACGCCGAAGGCAACCGGCGTTCGTGTAGGGGAGGATGCGACGAACGTGCGGATTCGAGGAGCCTGCGTCCGTGAGCTCGAAGCCCTCGACGAGGCCGACGAAATCAGGTTCGACGACCTCAGCGGCCTTGCCCGTATCCGGGCTGCCTGCTGAAGGAGGGCTTACTTCGGCGGCATGCGAATGCCGGCGTCCAGGCGATAGACGGCGCCGTTGACGTAGGCGTTTCGGCAGATCTCGAGTACCAGTGACGCGAACTCACCGGGATCGCCGAAACGCGTCGGGTGCGGAATCAAACGGGCGAGTGATTCGTTGACAGCCGCCGGGTTGGCCTCGACGAGCGGCGTCCGGAATACGCCCGGAAGGACCGTGTTGACCCGAATGCGTTCACTCGCAAGGTCTCGCGCCATGGGCAACGTTAGACCGACGATGCCGGCCTTCGATGCGGCATACGCGACCTGGCCGATCTGCCCGTCTTCGGCCGCAATGGAGGCCGTGTTGACGATGCAACCGACTTCGTCGCCCTCCACTTCGAGCGTCATCATGCCCGCCGCCGACACAGCACTGCAGTAAAAGGTACCTATCAGGTTGATGTCGATGATTCGGCGAAAGGAATCGATATCGTGGGCGCGAATCTCGCCGGTCTCACGATGTCGCGACGCGGTTTTTCGCGCCACGGCTGTGCCCGCGCAGTTGACGAGGATGCGCTCCTGGCCGTTAGCCTGCCTTGCACGCTCGAAAGCGGCCGCAATCGCCTCGGGCGAGGTGACATCCACGGGCTCGAAACCCGCGCCGGTCTCATCGGCCAGCGAACGCCCGCCGTGTTCGTCGATATCAAGGATTGTGACGCGAGCGCCCGCGGCGACAAGCGCTCGGACGGTAGCGGCGCCAAGGCCGGAGGCGCCGCCCGTGACGATTGCCGTTGTCGATGTGTCGATCTTCATAGCCTAGAACGCCAGGTTGACGGCGAAATAACCCCAGATACCCGCCGACAGCAGCAGGAGTCCGAGAATCGTTGTCAGGATCTGCCGATACTCGCGCTTGAGAGTCTGCAGCGGTTCCGGGCCGCTCAGCACAGCCGCAAGCGTCGATCCCGACGCGCTGGTCCGCGCTACGACATCTGCATAGGCTTCCTCGGCCGGCGACAACCGCGTCAGGTAGGCAACCACGATGAGTCCGCCAACACCGACGACCAGCGATGCGAGCAGCGGGTCGAGCAAGGGTGGCAAGGTCACGAGCTCGAGTCGCGTCAGCTCACTCAGCAGTACGAACGTCCCGACACCGCCCACCATGCTGGCGAACGCCGCGTAGCGATTCATGCGTCGCCACTCGAGACCCGCAACCACAGTCGGCAGCCAGCCGACGCCGAATACCGCGCCGGCGTAGATCGAGATCCAGTAGATCGCCGCCGGGCGCGCGATCGCAATACCGATTACGACAACGCCGATAATGAGCTGGCCGACGCGGCTCGCGATCATTCGATGCCGCTCCGATATCTCGCCGCCGCGAAGATTCTCGTACATATCGCGCGACAGGCCGAACCCGGCAAGGATAAAGAGTGTCGAGGCCGTGGACATGATGGCCGCCATCAGCGCGGCAAGTCCGATGCCACCAAGCACCGGCGGCACGTGCTCGAGAAACGCGACAATCATGACGCGGTCCGCAGGCTCGATACCCGGATCGATGGCGCGAATACCACTGGCGGCAATAAACACCGGGATTTGCAGAAACGACGCGAGAAACACGCCGTAGCCTGCGGCCTTGAGCACAACGAAGTCGTTCTTGGCCGGAAACACTCGCGACACGAGCGAGGGCGTGCAGCTCAGGAAGATCACCCAGACGACAAACTGCGAAATCGTAAAGGACAGCGGGCGGTCGTTGGTTCCGGCCAGCGTCCAGTAGCCCGGCGCAGACTCAGCCAGGTTCCGTATGTTTTCGAAGCCCACGTCACCAATGATCCACGGCGCAACGATGACCGCAACGGCCAGCATACTGAAGAACATCAGGGTGTCGGTTACGACGACGCCGTACATTCCGCCCAGCGCCGAGAACACGAGGAGCGCAATCACAAAGAGCACGACGATGGTCGGAAACGGGATGTCCATGAGTTCGCCAAGCACGAGGCCTGCGCCAATCAGCTGAATGACGCCATAGCCGAGCAAACCGACGATCATGATGAGCGTTGCCGTCACGGTCACCAGCGGACTGTTGAAACGCCGTTGGAAAAAGTCCGGGAGCGTCCGGCACTCGAGCGCCTTGAGCTTGCGCCCGACATAGACGACGGCCAGCAGCGTGCCAACCCAGGCACCGAAGGATCCGGTCGTGGCGAGCACGAGCGGCCCCTCCGAATAGGCCAGGCCCGCGACACCGAGCAGCGTCACGGCCGAGAGATAGGTCGCGGCAAGCGTCCCGACGATCAGAATCGTCGGCGCGCCCTCACTCATCACGAGAAAGTCGTCGCTGTTCCTGACACGCCGGGAGACGTACAGGCCGACCGCGACGTACACAACCAGCGCCGCGACGAAGATTGCGGTCGTCATTCGTCTGCCACGGGGGCACGGGGGCTTCTCGCCTCGTTTTCAAGTCGTGCAATCGTCGGCCGGTATTCTCGCCGCAGTATCCACAGGACGATCAGCGCGCCGAGCAGCATCGACAGGAAAGCGTTAAAGAACAACAGGAGTATATGGCCGTTCATCTCGACCCCCTCGGCCGGCAAGGCCAAGGACACTACCAAACAATCGCTTGGTAGATCAACGTTGCGGTGCTATAGTCGGGCGACAATCTACCAAACAGACGTTCGGTCGTCTGTGCTGCAAAGAGTCATGGAGGGGGTTCCAAATGTCGTTGTCGTCACCTTTAAGCAGAGTGCTCGCGCTGGCCGCAGTGCTCATCACACTCGATTGTTACCAGCCCGCCATGGCCCAGTCGGCCGGCAGTTCGGGCGTCGAGGAGATCACCGTAACGGCTCGACGCCGCGAGGAAACGGTTCAGACCACGCCGGTCTCGATGACGGCTTTCAGCGCCGCGGGACTCGAAGCGCGCTCCCTGACCAGCTTCAACGAGATGGCGAACTTTGTACCCAACCTCGACATCAACGGCGGTATCCCGAACGGCGGCGGCAGCGCAGCGCAGATCTTTATTCGCGGCGTCGGCCAGGATGACTACTCGTTTCCGAATGAGCCGGGCGTAGGCCTGTACTTTGATGACGTGTACATCTCGCGCAGCGTCGCAGGCGACTTCAGTTTCCTCGATGTCGAACGCATCGAAGTTCTGCGCGGCCCCCAGGGCACGCTGTACGGCCGCAATACGATTGGCGGCGCGGTCAAGATCATTACCCGCAAGCCCGAAGGATCGAACAGCGGTGAGGCCGGCGTCACGGTCGGCGAATTCAATCGCTTCGACGTGTACGCACACTATGACTTCGGCCTCAGCGACACGACCTCCCTCAAGCTCGCTGCAGCGAGCTTCAACCGCGACGGCCTCGGGGAAAACATCATTGGCCAGGAACTCGGCAACGAAGAAGAAGTTAACGTCCGCGCCTCACTGCGACTTCAGCCGTCTGATTCAGTTGACGTCATCTTTGCAGCCGACTACAGCAGGCAGCGCCAGAACGGCCCGGCCGGCTCCATGGTCCGCTTCGACGAACTCGATCCGGTTACGGACGGGCTGATCAACGGCCTGCTCGCCCCTGCCACGGTCGAGGAGTTCGGGCTCGAACCGCCGGAAGACGTTTACGCGCCGGCGTACGTACGAACGCTGGATGCCTGCGGTGAGTGTGTCTACGACTCGCGCGGTGCGGCTGAAACCCGAGACTGGGCCGACGTCTACGGCCTGTCGGCAACGGTCGACTGGGATCTCGCCAACGGTAACCTGTTCCGCTCGATTACGGCGATTCGTGACTACGACATTGACGTACGCCGTGACTCGGAACACACGCCCTTCGATATCGTCCGCGTCGACAACCCCGAGGAGTTCACGCAGTTCAGCCAGGAGTTTCAGCTCTCGGGCCTCGCCGCGAATGATCGCCTCGAGTGGCTCGTCGGTTTCTACGGCCTCATCGAGACCGGCGAAAGCGAACTGTTCGCGCCGTTGTTGTCCGGGCTGTTCGATGCCACGGGTGGCGCAGCCGACCTGACCGCTCTCATCAACAGTGAGTATGACGCGTTCTCGGTCGCCCTGTTCGGTGAAGGCACCTACGCCCTGAGCGACCGTCTCGGACTAACCGTTGGCGGCCGCATCACGCATGATGACAAGGAGTACGTCTACGGTCTGCAGCGCCCCGAATCCGGCCAGGTGCCGCTGCCGCCCGAAACCCTCCCGGCCAACTGGACCGAGTTCCTGCCCAAAGTCGGCCTCGAATTCCAGCAAAGCGATGACCTGCTCCTCTACACGAGCATCAGCCGCGGTTACAAGGCAGGTGGCTTTAACTCGAGAGCGCTCTCCGGAATCCCGCCGGCTGCCTACGACCCCGAGTTCGTCACCTCCTTCGAGGTGGGCTTCAAGTCGACGCTGGCCAACGGCATGGTGACCCTGAACGGCGCCGCCTTCTACAACGACTACGAAGACATCCAGCTGCTTGCCGTCCTCGACCTTGGCGGCGGCAACGTAGAGACGGTCATCGAGAACGCCGGCCAGGGCACAATCACCGGCGCTGAGCTCGAACTTGTGGCCGTGCCGACGGACCGGCTCGAGCTGACCGCCGCCATTGGGCTGCTCAGCACGGAGTACGACGAGGTAGGCGAATCGGCAGAGGCCGCAGGCATTCTCCCCACCAATGAGTTCATCAACGCCCCTGACCTGACCTTCAACGGCTCCGCCGAATACGACTTCGGACTCGGCAGTCGCGGCACGCTGACGGCGCGCGCTGACGTTGTGCACAAGTCGGAGCAGTTCCGCGACGCCGTGAACACGCCCGAACTGCAGGCAGACGCCTACACCCTCGTCAACGCCCGGATGACCTACGTCCCGACACGCGGCAATTGGCGCCTCGCGGCGTTCGTCACCAACCTGACGGACGAGCTGTACGTCACCAACGGCGTCAACGTACTCGGCCTCGGTTACGTCGAGGCCTACTACAACCGTCCGCGGGAATGGGGTCTCGCGCTGTCGGTAGACTTCGGCAACAACTAGCGTTGCCGTGGCAGCTGACGGGAGATGGCCGCCACGGCCTCTCCTGTCAGCAGCCGACGCCTAGCGCGGATCCAGGGGCTTGCGGTAAAGGTCGATCATCTGCCGGGCAATCGTCGCCGGCTTCTTGCCGCCCGGCCGATACCAGGTCAGCGTCCAGTTCAGGCTGCCGAGCAGCGACAGGCGCAGGAGCCTGCGGCTGGTCCCAGTCGGGACCGGCAGTTTCCTCACCAGCGTCACGAGGTAGCTCTCGTACTCATCGCGCTGGGCAATCAGGGTACTCCTGAGCGGCTCGTCAAAACTCTTCGTGAATTGCGGTGTCACAACCGGGCTGAATGCATTCTCACCGAGCAGTGCCTCGAGATGCGCAATAGCGGCGGCCGTCAGGCGATCCCACGGATCCTCGCCCGCCTTGTCGACGGCCGTGCGGACAGCCTCCATGACCTGCTGTACGCCCTGCTCATGCACGGCGACCAGCAGTTCTTCTTTCGACTTGAAATGGTAATAGATCGAGCCTGGCAGCATGCCGACGTCGTTCGCGATATCACGAATCGACGTGCCTTCGTAGCCACGCGTAGCAAACCGGTGAGCCGCTGCCTCGAGGAGTTCGTTGCGGCGGCTATCTCCGCCGCGCGCTGTTGCGCGTTTCGCGCTTTTGCCTGCCACGTATAAGGCTCCGCTTACTCGTCGTAGTACTCTTTGAAGAAATCCAGCGTCAGCGTGCCGGTGACGTTGTCGTCGTCGTCGAGAATCGCGAGCATATCCGGGCTGTCCCCCTGGAAACTGGCGTAGACCGTCATGCCCTGCTCGCTCGAGAACGGCGTGTGCGCGCTGCCCGGCGGCTCGTAGGAATAGGTCCCGGGGAAGTGCATTTCCTCACCCTCCCGGTATCCCCAGAGTCCTTCCAGCGTAAAGGCAACGGCCGTGCACAGGTGCGTGTGCTTGGCGAACTCGCAGTTCGGATCCTGCTTGAACAGGAAGTCGACACGATTGCGTTCTTCGTCGAGCGCGAGAACCTTGATGTAGTTGCCGGGCTGACCGTCCACTTCCTTCCAGTCGATCAGGCTGCTGTTGACGTTATGTATCGCACCGAAGATCGTACGCGGCGTTGTCTCGAGAATGTTTGGCTGGCTCATCGTGAACTCCCCTCCTGGTAGATCAGCGTCACGCAGCGCATGACGCGTACAAGTAAAACAAACGATCGCTTGGTAGAGAACATTATAACCTGATATTCTGAACCGCGTCGGACTTAAGTAGCCGGATAACGTCGGTGAGGAAACCATGCGTTCATTGTTTTTGCCCAGCCTCCTTGTCTTTTTCGCCCTAGGCGCATGCTCGTCTGACAAGGGTGAGCCCGCCAACGCAACCGTCGACGCTGCCCCGTCGCCAGCGATCGCCGCAACTGGCCGAATCGTCGACGGCAACGGCGAGGCCCTCAAGGGAGCACGAATCACAGGCGTTGCGGGGGACCGTCGCACCACGGTCTTTTCCCGCCCTGACGGGCGATTTACCCTGCCCAACGTGACGCCGGAGACGCTGGAGATACGCGCAACCGGCATGGAGCCAATGACGCTCGCAGCGCACAAGCGCGATGCGAACATCGCAATGAGCACGGCGTCGGACCCGGCTGTGCACGTGCCGAGCAGCTACTGGCTGTCACTACTGCCCGAAGGCGCAATGCGCCAGGAATTCATCCTCAACTGCGGGACTTGCCACGGCATTGCCCACAGCCGCGTGACCAGCGAGGGCGAAGTACGCGACGAATCCCTGTGGAGCGCCGGCATTGCAATGATGCGGGCTATGGACGCCTACAGCGTCATCCCGCCGGACTTCGACGACGCGGCTTATGCCTCTTGGCTTGCCTCGCACCTGAACGAAGACGCGATTGCAGCCATGCCGATGCCGGCCCCGCCGGCCGACGACATGCTTGGCCGTATTGTGATTACCGAGTACGAGCTGCCGCAGCAGACATCACTGCCGCATGACCTCGTCATCGGGCCGGACGGACTCGTCTGGATAACCGCCTTTTTCTTCGACCAGATGTGGGGACTCAATCCCGAGACCGGCGAGTATCGGATCATCGATATCGATGACGATCCAGACGTCATAGCCCAGGCAAGGGCACTGGAGTTCGCCGACGATGGCAGGTTATGGATCGTCAACGGCGGCACCAACGCCGTCATCCGCCTCGACACGACGACGGGCGAGTACGAAGAGTTCGACGTGCAGATGTACGCTCACAGCCTCGACCTCGATGCCGACGGCAACGTGTGGGTGAACGACTACTTCGCCAAGGAGGAGCGAGTCGCCAGCGTGAACGCGACGACTGGCGAGGTGAGCATCTTCCCCGTGCCGCCTGCCAACCGGCCCGAGTCGGAGGGTCTTCCGCTACCGTACGGCCTGCAGGTAGACCAACAGAACCGGCTATACAGCACACAGCTCGCCGCCAATACGCTGGTCGTGTTCGACACGGTCTCCGGCGACGCCAAGCTCTTCGAGATGCCCGAAGCCAACTCCGGGCCGCGTCGACCCGGCCTGGCGCCCGACGGCAGCCTGTGGATTCCGGAGTTCAACACCGGCCACATTACGCAGTTCAAAGCCGACGAGGAATCATTCCAGCGCGTCGATCTTGGCTTGCCTACGATGGGCGCCTATGACATCGAGGTTGACCAGAACTCGGGCGTGGTCTGGACGACGGGCTCACTGGATTCCAGCCTCTTCCGCTACGACCCGGCATCCGGCCGGATTGATCGCATTCCCTTCCCGACCGAACCCGCGTATACGCGACACCTCGCGATCGATCGTGAAAACGGGGATGTCTGGTCGGCCTACTCGTCGTTGCCCGCGGCGTTGCCGCGCGCGGTCAGGGTCCAGATACTGCCGGAAAGCTAGTCCGGCCCGCGCAGGATCACGACGGAGCAGGCCGCTTCGTCGAAGCCGATGACGCCGCCGCCGTTCTCGGCGAGGCCGATGCGAGCACCCTCGACCTGTCGCTCGCCAGCCTCGCCGCGCAGTTGTTCGACCAGTTCGGCAATCATCGACAGTCCGGTCGCGCCGACCGGGTGGCCCTTGGATACGAGTCCGCCGGACGTATTGACCGGAATCTCGCCGCCCAGCGCTGTCGCGCCGCTGCCAACGAAGTCACCACCCTGGCCAACTTCGCAGAAGCCGAGCATCTCGGACTGGTAGATTTCGCTGAATGACGTGGCGTCGTGAACCTCGGCAACGTCGATGTCCCTGGGCGTAAGGTCTGCTGCCGCGTAGGCGCGCTCCGCCGCGGCTTTCGACAAGCCCTCTTCATCCAGGGCGCGGTACTTGCCACCGCTCTGGCCGAAGCCGGCAACAAGCACGGCACGCTCCCTCACCGATGCCGGCATGGATGCCAGCGCCGTCTCGGACACGAGGAGCGCGGCAGCGGCGCCATCGCCGATCGGCGCGCACATTGCGCGTGTCAGCGGCCAGGTCACGGGCCGATCAGCAAGCACTTCTTCGTTGGTCAACGGGAAGCGGTATTGCGCCCGCGGATTGTGCTGGGCAATCGTATGGTTCTTCGCGCAGCCGATCGCGATCTGCTCCTGCGTCGTGCCGTAGCGCTCCATGTGATACGCCGCCTGCATCGCATAGGTATCCATGAAGATCGTCCGATCGACGCCGGGCTGAAACGGGATTGCAGCCTCTTTGCCGGCCGACTCGTAGTAGCTCCGCCATTCATCCGGATCGTACTGGTCTATGCCGCCGTCGAATATGTCGGCCGTCCGTTTGGGGTCGTCCGGATACCAGGTCTTCTCGACGCCAAACGCTATGCTCACGTCAGCCAGCCCGGATGCGATGTCCTTCCAGGCACCGGTAAAGGCCAACGATGCCGTCGCGCAACCGGCTTCCACGTTGGTCACGGGCACGCGTTCCGGAAACTCGCCGCTCCGGACCATCGGCGTCAGGCATACCTGTCCACGGATGCTGCCCTGGCCGTCGACCCACATGCCGCAGTTACCAAACCACGCCGTGCCGATACGACTTGGGTCCTCAAGCCCAGCATCCCCGTACACGCCGAGTGCTGCCTCGCGAGTCAGGTCCTTGAGGGTATCGTCCGGACGCTTGCCGAACCGCGTGCTGAACGCACCAATAACGTAGACGCGCTGCATCAGGCCTCCTCGCCCGAGTAGGCCTTGCGCAGTTCGCGCTTGAGAACCTTGCCTAACGCATTGCGCGGCAGTTCGTCAGTGAGCTCCACGGTGGCCAGTCGCTGCGGCTTGGCGAGCTGCTCGTTAGACCATTCACGCAGAGCCTCGGGATCGATGTTGGCGCCAGGCTTGGCGACAACGAGCGCCATAGGGACCTCGCCCCATTTCTCGTGCGGAATGCCTATGACGGCAACGTCGGATACATCGTCGTGACGACCGACGATCGCCTCAATGTCCTTGGGAAACACATTGAAGCCACCGGAGACGACCATGTCCTTCTTGCGATCGAGGATATAGAGGAAGCCCTCGTCGTCGACTTTTCCGATGTCGCCGCTCCTCAAGAACGTCCGGCCGATCTCGTCGGTCCAGATGAGTTCCGCCGTTGCCTCCGGCCGCTTGTAATAGCCCTTCATCAGCCCCTTGCCGTAGCCGGCAATCTCACCGGCCTCGCCTCGCGGCAGGCGTTTGCCGTCATCGTCGAGGATCGCGAGCTCGAAGCCCAGCACAGGCGTGCCGACCGAACCCGTCCGGCTCGCCACCTCTTCGGGGCGGATAATCGTCGCGAATCCCTCGCTGAAGCCGTACAACTCGTAAAGTCCGCGGCCCATGCGAGCAAGAATCTCATCCTTGGTATCGGCGCGCAGCGGCGAGCCCGCCGAGACCATGGTCTCCAGACTCCCGAGCTCGAAGTTGTCGAAACCGGGCTGTTCGAGGGTCGTAATGAACTGCGTCGGCACCATGAAGGTATGCGTGACCTTCTCTCGTTCGATCGTCTCGAGGAGCGCCGTAGGGGAAAACTGCGGCATGATGACAATCGTGGCGCCAACCAGCATCGGCGGCAGCAGCATGAACCAGGTACCGTTCGAGTACAGCGACGTCGTAGCGAGGGCAATGGAGTTGCGCGTAAAGCGCATTTCCAGGGCGTTCGAGTACGACCAGTGCAGCCTTGCCTTGTGCGTCTGGACGATGCCCTTCGGATCACCGGTCGTTCCCGACGAGTAGATAATGTTGAATTCGTCATCCATGCGATAGTCGATGGCCGGGTTGTCGACGGCATCCACGTTGATCCAGTCGGCAAAGCCCTGCCAGCCGTCGGCCGAGAAGCCGACTGCAACGCGCTTATCAGCGTCGATGGCGTTCAAATGGTCGGCCACGGGCTCTAACAACGGCCACAGAGTGTCGGACGCGAATATCATCCGGGCATCGGAGTCGTCGACGAGGCCCTTGACCTGCAGCGACGTCAGAAGTCCGGATATCGGCACCATGCAGGCTCCGGCCTTGCTGATGCCGTACATGATTACGAACATGTCGATCGAGTTGGTCATCAACACAGCGACCTTGTCGCCGCGACCGACACCTTGCTCAATCAGCGTATTTGCCACCTGGTTGAGGCGACTGTTGAGCTCACGCCAACTCAATCGCTCCGCATCGCAGACGAGAGCCGTCTTGTCCGGGTAGTACTCAGCGTGCGTCTCCCATACTCGCGGGAGACATAGCTGCGCGTCGTCGAGCTCACGCATAGAAAGAGCCTTTTTCGTGACGGGACCTGATTCTACCAAACAATCGCTTGGTTGAAACCTCGCGATATGCTAATCTTTGATCTGCGTCATAGGAACGCGCCCCCTTCCCTTACCCGTACCGATTACGATGCCAAGTCTGCCGGACATTGCTGACTACGATCCTCGTGACCCTGACGTCATCGACGATCCGTTGCCTGTCCTGAAACGGCTGCAACGCATGGACCCTGTGCACTGGTCGTCGCGCCTCAACGGCTGGGTCATTACCGGTTACGACGACGCACGCGCAATCCTCACAGACGACCAGATCTCTGCGGATCGGCTGACTCCGTTCTACGAGCACCAGCCGGAATCCATGCAAAAACGCATCTCGGAGCTGATCCGCTACCTGAATACCTGGGTGGCATTCAAGGACCCACCGGAACACACGCGTCTGCGGACGCTCATGAACAAGGTGTTTACGCGTTCGGCGGTCCGTGAACTCAGACCGGCGATCGAGCGCGCCGTCGACTACCAGCTGGACCGGATGGACGGTCAGACCGACGTCGACTTTATTAAGGAGTTTGCCTATCCGCTTCCGGCCGCCGTCATCATGAGCATGCTGGGGCTGCCGCAGGAAGACACCGAGCGACTCAAGGATTGGTCAAACAAGATGCAGCTCTTTATCGGCAGCGCCACGACTAACTCCGAGAAGTACGCGCTGGCAGAAAGCGGCGCCATCGATATGGCCAGCTACTTCCGCGATGTCATCCAGGAGCGTGAAAAGTCACTTGGCGACGATATGATCTCGAAGCTCCTCACGATTCGCCAGGAGGGAGAGACACTCACGGAAGACGAGGTCATCGGCACATCCATGCTGTTCCTCTTCGGCGGTCACGAGACGACAACCAACCTGCTCGGCAATGGCGTCCGCGCCTTCCTGAGCCACCCTGAGCAGCTCGAACGCCTGCGCGCGAACCCTGTGCTGATTCGTTCGGCCGTAGAGGAAGTGCTTCGCTACGATGGACCCACCGGTGCAACCGTGCGCGTCGTCAAGGAGACACACACGATGCACGGTCGCAGTCTCCGCCGTGGCGACCGCGTGTTCGTCATGATCAACGCGGCAAACCACGACGATCGCGTGTTCAACCATCCTGAACAGTTCGATATCGAGCGCAACCCCAACCCGCACCTGACCTTCAACTACGGGGCGCACTTCTGCCTCGGTGCCCCGCTGGCACGGCTGGAAGGCGAGATCGCCTTCCAGAAGCTGTTCGAGCGCTTCCCGGACATGCGTCTGACCACCGACCGCTATCGCTATATGGACACGCTGGTCATGCGCGGAGTCCGCTCTATGCCGGTCGCACTCTAGGCCGACGGCACGCCCAGCGGATGATCCTCGAAGCCGACAGCCGGGTACGCGCGCTCGAAGACCAGCTCGGTACGTTTATGGTCGAGCACGTCTACCCTGTCGAGCACAGCTATCGCGAGCAGGTCGAGTCGGGGCCCAGCCGCTGGTCGACGCCGCCGGCGATGTCCGAACTCAAGACCCTCGCCCGCGACGCCGGCCTCTGGAACCTGTTCATCCCACCCGAGTTCCGTGAGTACGGTGGCGAAGGCCTGAGCAATCTCGAGTACGCGCCCCTGGCCGAAATCATGGGCCGGGTCGTCTGGGCACCTGAGGTGTTTAACTGCAATGCGCCGGATACCGGCAACATGGAAGTCTTCATGCGCTTCGCAACACCGGAACAGAAAGCGCGCTGGCTCGAGCCGCTGCTCGCCGGGGAGATTCGCAGCGCCTACGCGATGACCGAACCCCGGGTTGCCTCGTCGGACGCCACCAATATCGAATGTGCGATTGAGCGTGACGGCGATGACTACGTGGTCAATGGTCGCAAATGGTTCATTACGGGCGCCATGCACGAGAACTGCCGAATCTTCATCGTGATGGGCAAGACGGATCCCCACAACAGCAACCGGCACGCGCAGCAGTCGCAGATACTGGTACCGCGCGACACGGCCGGCGTCACGGTGCAGCGCAGTCTCCGAACGCTCGGCTACGACGACGCGCCGCTTGGTCACGCCGAGGTCATCTTCGACAAGGTTCGTGTCCCTGCAGAAAACCTGCTGCTTGGTGAGGGCCGCGGCTTCGAGATCGCACAGAGTCGACTCGGGCCCGGGAGAATACACCACTGCATGCGGCTCATCGGCTGCGCACAGCGCAGCCTCGAGCTTGCGTGCAAGCGAGTGAACGCACGATCGACGTTCGGCCGCAAGATTGGCGAGCACCAATCGGTCCGCGAAGCGATCGCCCGGTCGTTCACTGAAATCGAATCGGCACGCCTGCTAACGCTAAAGACAGCCGACAAGATCGATCGCGTTGGCGCAAAGGAGGCGCGTGACCTGATTGCGGCGACCAAGGTACTCGTCCCGGAGATGGCTCAGCGCGTTATCGACAGGGTCATGCAGATGCATGGCGCCGGCGGCCTGTCTGACGATTTCTTCCTCGCAGAAGCGTTCAACTACGCACGCTATTGCCGGCTCGCAGACGGCCCGGACGAGGTGCATATGATGGCGCTGGGCAAGCAGCTGATTCGCCATTACGGCGACTAAGCTCGATGTCCGCAGGCCAGCTCGACGTTGCAGCGCTGAAGCGCTATCTCGATGCCAACGTCCCGGCGCTGTCGAAGCTGACCAACGTTCGCAAGTTCAGCGGCGGCCAGTCCAACCCGACCTTCCTTCTGGAGACCGACGCCGGTCCGTTCGTGCTGCGCAAGCAACCGCCGGGCAAACTGCTCAAGTCAGCACATGCGGTGGACCGGGAGTACCGGGTGATGACGGCGCTTGCCAATACCGATGTTCCGGTGCCGACCACCGTGCACCTGTGCGAGGACCCGGACGTACTCGGGGGCAAGTTCTTTATCATGAGCTTCGTCGACGGCGAGATCTTCTGGGATGCAGCGCTCCCTGCACTGACGCCAGCGCGGCGCGCTGACATCTACCGGGAAATGAACCGGGTCCTCGCAAGCCTTCATAACGTTCCGGTCGCGGCGGTCGGTCTATCGGACTTCGGCAGGCCGGGCAACTACTTCGCGCGCCAGGTTCACCGCTGGACCGAGCAGTATCGAATGTCCGAAACAGAGACGATCCCGTCGATGGATCGGCTTATCGACTGGCTGGCGCAACACATGCCGGACGACGATGGACAGGTCAGCCTGATACACGGTGACTTCCGGCTCGACAACCTCGTCTTCGAGACAGACGCAGGCTCGATACTCGCGGTGCTGGACTGGGAGCTGTCGACGCTGGGCCATCCATTTGCTGATCTTGCGTACCAGTGCATGCAGCTCCGACTGCCGCGCGACGCTGCAATACCCGGCCTGGGCAACGTCGACCGCAGCACACTCGGCATCCCGAGCGAAGAAGACTACGTCGCGGCGTATTGCACGCTGCGCGGCATTGCCCCGATCGACAACTGGACGTTCTACCTGGCTTTCAGCTTTTTCAGGCTGGCCGCCATCCTGCAGGGCGTCCTGAAACGCGCCCTCGACGGCAACGCTTCAAGCGAGCGAGCGCTGCAGTACGGCGCTCTCGCCCCGGCCCTGGCGGACATGGCCGTCGAACTCCTGGACTGACAAGGAACGGCAACGAATGGAACGACCATCGACGCATTTCACCAGCGCATTCTCACTGACCGGTAAAACGGCACTCGTCAGCGGCGCCAGCAGCGGCATTGGCAGTCACTTTGCGAGGTTGCTTGCCAGCGAGGGCGCGAACGTCGTCATTATGGCTCGTCGACAGTCGCGGCTCGACGCACTTGCCAAAGAACTGGCTGCACTGGGTTCCAAAGCACTCGCGGTGACCGCAGACGTCACGGACCGTGAATCCATCCGCCGTGCCTTCGACGTTGCCGAATCGGCTTTCGGTCCCGTATCGGTTGTCTCCAACAACGCAGGCATTGTGGATTCGCGCATGGCGCTCGACGTCGACGAGGCGAACTGGGACCGCATCATTGACACCAATCTCAAGGGCGCGTGGACCGTTGCAACCGAGGCAGGCCGACGACTTCTCGAACACAAGGTTTCGGGCAGCATCGTCAATACAGCGTCGATCCTGGGCCTGAGGCCTGCTATCGCACAGACCACGTACGCTACGTCGAAGGCGGGTCTTATCCAGCTGACACGCTGTCTCGCGCTGGAATGGGTCAGGAAAGGTATACGCGTCAATGCGCTGTGCCCGGGTTTTTTCGTCACCGACCTGAACAAGAGCTTCCTCGACAGCGACCGCGGCAAGGCCTACCTCGAGCAGACGCCATCGCAGCGCGCCGGCTCGATTGACGAGCTAAGTGCGCCCTTCATGCTGCTGGCCACGGACGCCGGATCGTTCATCACCGGCGAAACGCTCGTGGTCGATGGTGGCCACCAGCTGTCCGCCCTGTAGGACAGGCCCGCTCATCGCACCGCAGTCTACAATTTCCAGCTCTTTGCACGATGTCGCGAGGACAGCCATGCGTTCACGTTTGTTGCTAGCAACCCTGCTCATACTGCCCGGCGCTGCCGGCGCCGACGCGAGCGCATTCAGTACCGGCCCCGTCCTCGACCAACACGGTCCTGTCGCGGATATCAGGACGACGTCTTCGCTACCGGACGACGTCATCTTTCGACACAGTTTCGACGTCTCCAAACAGGCAGAGGACGGCTCCGCCAATCGGACACTCGAGTCGGCGGCGCGATTCATAAATATGCATGCGAGAGCCGGCGTCGACAGTGACCGGATTAGCCTTGCCGTCGTCGTCCACGGCAAAGCAGTCCATGACGTGTCGGGCAAGGCATCGGGCAGCGCCGCCCTCGTCGCGGCGCTCGTGGACCTTGGTGTGCGTATTATCGTCTGCGGCCAGAGTGCCGCCTACTATGACGTCACCTCGGACGACCTGCTGCCTGGCGTCGAGCTGGCCATCTCCGCTATGACGGCGCATGCGCTGCTACAGCAACAAGGCTATACGCTGAATCCGTTCTGACACGGACGTTGACCTGACGGCTTACGGTTGCCCGCGCCCGGCGGCTGCGAGCTGCTTCTGCGCATCCTCGAATTGCTCTGCTGCGCGCACGAGGAACACGCTGGCTTCGTCGTCATAGCCGTCCGCCGTCGTCGACCACACCCGGTTGATATAGCGCTCACCCGTGGCAAATTCACTCATGACGTCGGCGTAGGCCTGCAGTCCATAGAGATGCACCATGCTGCTGCGGGCCTCGACGAATCGCCGGAGATCCGGGCGCAGCGTCTCGTCTATCCAGTTCAGCAGCGCTTCCCCCTGCACGTGCTCACCGTCCGTCATCTTCCTGAGTCGACTCACGATATTGGCCAGGGATTCGTTGAGTTCGTTGCGATTGTTCTCCAACAACGCGCCGGAGGTCGCCATGGCACGGTCCGCTCGCTTGGCCAGGATGACGCCAACGATGGCCGCAACGGTAGCAATGCCGAACAGCATCCAGTCGACATTGTCGATATCGAGCGCGGTTACGTAGGCTCCCCCGAGGAAGCCGGCCACGAGCAGTGCGTAGGCGATCTGTTTCATGCTCCGACCCTCATCCCATCGCCCCCTTGACGACGGTACTCACAGCATCGCCGACGCCGACCAGCGCTTCACCAACAATGAAACCCGCGGCGATGGGTATTCCGACATTGTCCGACCAGTCCTTGCCCTTGAGCCGGTCGGCGAGCTCCCGGCTAAGGGTCCCGAGCGAATAGGTCAGGACGATGTTGAAAGGCAGGTAGAAACCGAGCCCGACGGTAATGCCCAGCCCACCCATGAGCGCGGACAGGATGGCACCCAGCACCGCTCCGGCGGCGTACTTCTGCGCTGGCACGTCGCCACCCATGATGCCGTCCACGGTGCTTGCCAGCGCCTGTGCCTGCGGCGCAGGAAGGCGATCGCTGCCGAGGCCGTATGCCTCGTGGAGTGCGAAGATCACGAGTATGACGACAATCGGCCCGAGCCAGGCGCCGATGAACTGACCGAGCTGCTGCATGCGCGGCGTCGCACCGACCAGGTAGCCTGTCTTGAGATCGAGCATCAGGTCCGTAGCCTGCGACATGGCCACACACATTGCTGCACCCACCATGACCGCCGCGATAATCGAGTCGGCCCGATCCATGCCGAGCGCCTGCGTCAAGACGATCAGCAGCGTGATCCCTACGAGGGTCATGCCCGACAACGGCGACCAGTTGGTCCGGCCGATCGCTTCGGACAGGATGATGCCCGCCATCCAGACCCACAGCGTGCCGAGCAGCGCCATCGCGATACCGCCGAGGATCGACATGGATTCGACGGCAGTGATCGACATGAAGCCGAGCAGGATAACGGCGCCTCCGACGGCGATGTAAAGCAGCTTGATCGGCATTTCGTCACCCGCCGCGCGTGTCTCCACTTCCGCTGCTTTTTGCATCGACCGGACGGCACTCTTGATCAGGGGCGCGGCAAGGATCACACCCATGATCGCCCCGCCGATCAGCATGCCGATGCCGAGTGGTCGGTACAGGAGCAGGCGAAGCGAGTCCGGTGCACTGATTGCCGCGCCGGTTTCATCGAGCGGGAAGCTGCCGGTTGCAGAGAGCATGGGCGACAGGAACCAGTAGGCAACAAAACCGCCAATGATGAATGCAATGCCGCCACGGCCTGCGATAAAACCGACACCAACCGTCATAAGGGACAGGTACCAGATTCCGTTCATGAATTCCGGCATGCCGATGATCCCGCCCAGGTTCCAGTTGGAGACGCCGGTCCTGATCGTAATTGCATGCACGGTGGCGCTGATCAGCGCAGCCGCAACCAGGATGATCGCTTTGCGTACGCCTGCACCCGGCGACTTGAGGATCGTCGCCACGGCCACACCGCCCGGGTAGGTCAGGCGCTCATAGTCGATCATGTGCTTCCTGAGCGGGACGATGAAGGCGATGCCGAGGAACGCACCGGCGATGCACCCAAAGGTCAGGATCACCGGGTCAAAGCGGTCACCGTAGCCCAGCAGGAAGATCGCTGGCACCGAAAACATCATGCCTGATGACGCACCGTTAACGCCGGACGCGATGGTCTGTACGATATTGTTCTCGATGATGCTCTTGCGCCGCAGCATACCGCGCAGGATGCCGAAGCCCAGGATGGCAGCGAGCTCGGAACCTTCGATCGAGAATCCCAGTATCAATGCTGCATAGCCAATGGACACGGCGATGATCACGCCCAGTATCCAGCCGACGATTACGGCAATCCACGTTAATTCAGGATAGGCTCTGCCAGCCCTCGATGATGCGTTCAGCGGTTTTCCCCAGCTTGTTCTTGTTTGCGGGAAGCGTACCACAGCGGTCTACGGCTCTACCGCACGGCGTCTCGATGAATTCGTCCTGAATCGCCGTACTGACACGAAAAAAAACCGCCGCGACCCGTCAGGATCGCGGCGGTGCGCCCTGCACGCACTACATCGCTCGTGAGTCATCCAGGACGTCTTCTCGCTCCCTGGCGTTGAAGCCTTCGGTCCAGCGTACGAGTGCGATCTTCATCGCGACGCCGTGACGCTCGAGGAGCGAACCGAGACCTATGGTCGTTGCGCCGATAATGGCCAGCGTCACCCAATTCGCATCCACGACCAGGGCGGCGATCGGCACGAAACCGAACCAGCCGGCGGCCATCAGGATCAGGATGCCGGCAAGGACAGCGCTCCTCACGGACAACCACACGCCGGTCATGACGAGCAGAAGACCCGCCAGCGCGGCCAGGAACGCCGTCAGCACCGTCGGCTCGAGACCGACACTCGTTATGAAGCCGAGGGCCAGTGTCAGGTTGACGAGGATCGACGTGAAGCCTGTCAGTACGTGGCTCGGCGTTCTACGCATGATGTCGATGCCAAACGCGGCGAACACCAGCGCCGTGAACGGTGCGAGGAATTCGATATCAAATCCCACGGCTGCAGCCAGCGATCCCGTCGTCACGATTGCCGCTGGTAATGACGCAACGTCGATCAATGTTGCGACCCGCGGGTTCCGGTCCGGGAACAGCGACACTTGCCGCAGTGCGAAGTACACCGTTGCCGACAGCATTGCGATCGTGAGCGCCTCGACCTCGTAGAAGTACAGGCTGCGGAACAACACAATGCCGAGCGGGATGAACAACGCCGTGAGCGAAAAGCGACCCTCGGGGGTCTTTAACGCCGCATCATGACGCAACATCCGCCGCAGCGCCCAGGCCGCGTAGAACGTACCGAGCAGCGCGATACCGCCCGCGAGTACCGACATGCGTACCGGCACGAGCAGCAGCAGGTTGAGTGCCACAAAGTGCAGCGTCAGCGCCCTGGCCGAGTGCCGTGCCATGATCGCGAAACAAAACAGCGTCACGGGAACGAGTACGGCAAACGCACCGGCAACGGTCAGCCCGATATTGGCAGCCTCACCGAGCTGCCAGGTGGCAAACCCGGGCACCGCGGTCAGACCACCGTCGAGTTGCAGCACCGAGTAGATCAGCGCGCCGAGAATCGTGAAGTTGGCAGGCACCGATACCAGCGCAAGACCGAAGAAGATCCTGGCGCCCTTGGCTTCCTTGAGGCCGTGACTTAACGCGAGGCCCCCTAGCCCGAGCAGGCCGGTCTGGGCCAGTAGCTTCAGATAGCGGCTGATGTCGTTGCCTTCGCTCCATCCCTGGAGCAGGAACAGCGACATTGAAGCGACGATTACCGCGGCACCGATAATGCGCAGCACCTCCGATACCGACGCGACGTTCCGGAGCGACGCCATGATGCCGTCAACCGTGTAGCGCGGCGACGGGGGCGGCGATGGATCGTCCCGCATGACCTCTCTGTCGATGTGAGCGTGCACAGTCGTGTTCATGACGCCCCCTCCTTGTCGTCGTCGGCGCCGCCGGCGATCAGGTCGTCGAGCTCTGCCTTGAGTTCGGCCGAGTCTTCTTCATCGAGAAACGCCATATCGAGAGGATCTGACGGGGCCGAGGCACCGAACAGGATTTCGCTCTCACCCAGATTGATCTCCCAGCGATCGAACGTGTCCTCGATATCGCTGACCGCCGTGCCCTGCACGTTATGCATCGTGTTCATAGCCTCGGCGACCGACTGGCGAGAACGCATCATGTTGCGCTGGTGCGTAACTTCACCAATCCGGGCTTCGATCTTCTTGACCTGCTCGCTGATGCGAGCCTCGAGTTCGTCATGCTTCTCGATCGACTCCCTCAAATTGCCGAGCTGCGCCAGACAGTCACGACGCCGGCGCAGGCACTCGAGTGCTTTTGCCTCGTCATCGTGAGCGACGCTCTTTGCACGCTCGGCCCAGCGGCCCGCTGCGACGTCGAGGTCGCGATAGCGACGCTTCAAACTGGCACCGTCACGGCGTACGCGCTCCAGTCGAACGCGAGACCGTGCGGCGGCCTGCCGAGTGTCTTTCAGCGCCGCGTTAATGATCGCGTCGTGATTCTCGACTCGGGTGACGGCGCGGTCGACGGTCGAGGTGATCGTTGCAGAGATACGTTGAAACAGGCTCATGGAATGACTCCTTTGCGATGGTTGAGTGCGGAGTCGAGGCTAGAAACAGGCACTATCTCCTGCAACATAAACATTAAAAGTCAGCTATTTCTGACGATTAGTACAATTTTATTGTACTATTTGCTCCAGAATGACGACTTCATCACGGATCGTGGCGACGCTGAAGCGCCAGCTCAAAGCCCGCGCGATGACCTATCGCGACCTGGCCGGGTCGCTCAACCTGTCGGAGTCAGCCGTCAAGCACATGTTTTCGACGGCGAACTTTTCGCTCAAGCGGCTGGATGAACTCTGCGAGGTATTGCAGCTCGATTTTGGCGAACTCGTCTCCCTCTCCGAGGCACAGGAGCCACGGATCGAGCGACTACCCGCCGAGTTCGAGGAAGAAATCGTCGCCGATATTCGCTTCCTGCTCATTGCGTACTGTCTTATCAACTACTGGACCTTCGACGAGATACTCGAGCGCTACGATATCGACCGGGCGGTAGCCTTTCGCTATTTACGGCGTCTCGACCAGATGAAAATCATCGAGGTGCTGCCCGGCGATCGGGTCCGACTCCTGATTGCCAACAACTTCGCCTGGCGCAAGAACGGTGCGATGGAGCGGTTCTTCAACCAGCGCGTGCAGACTGACTTCTTCCAACACGACTTCACCGTCGACGGCTCGCTACGGATCGCGAAGAACGGCATGCTGTCGAAGAAGGCGCAGGGGCAGCTCCGCGAGAAGCTCAAGTCGATCGGCGAACTGTTCGACGAGACGACCTGGGAGGAACGCAAGATTCCGGCACACGAGCGGCATGGGACGACCATGGTGCTGGCGATCCGCCAGTGGATTTTCGAGGGATTCCGCGACCTCGAGCGACAGCCCCGTGACGCCAACTAGTCCCCTCAGCGTCTATCGCAGGATTGGTACTTCATCGTCATCGCAGCGCGACAACACTTTGGGCGACAGGCGGGGTATGCTGCGCGTCATGAGTAACGTCAGGGCAACCGCGCTTGTAACGTTGCTGTGCGCGTTTCTCGCCACTGCCCCGCTGCCAGCCCAGGAGGCCGCCGACAGCGCGCCGCCGGCCGAGCCGCCGCGCGTCGAAGCGCTCGACCAGGACTGGTGGAGTTATTTCGACGGCGCCCCCGACGAAATCGAACCCCGCATTGCGGTCTTCCTCGACCGCGTCAGCGAGCAAATCTCCGGGCTGGGGCCGCAGAACCAGGAGCTGGCGCCGGCGCTCGTCGACTCGGTGCGAGACAACCTCGAGGTTTACCTGTCGCTGTTGCGCGAGGAATCCGCGGAGCCCGGGACGCTGCCCGAGCCGCAGGCGACGTATACCATCGACGAATTACTGGCTGTCGCCCGCACCGCGCGGCAAGCCAGTACGGATGCCGACGCGGCGGCCAGCGAGGTCCAGCGTGAACGCAGGATTCTCGAGGGCGCCAGCGACCGGCGCGACGCACTGTTCAAGGACTACCTCGATGCGATCGAGGGTGACGAGCCCTGGCTCGCCGGACTACGACTCGTTCGAGCGCGCTCCGCCCTTGCCATTGCGAGCCGCCGGCTCGAAGTCCTGACCGGGAATTCGCGCCTGGCGCGCGAGTTCGCTAACGCGACCGCTGAGCGTCGGGACCTCGTACTTACAAGGCTCGGCACGGACGGCGACGCCGATGAGCTCGCCGACCTGAATGCACTGGTAGCCGAAAGAAGGGCTGCCGTCGATGCCGCTATCGAGCGTGAGCGCGAGGCCCAGGTCGCGGCCAGCAGCCTCGGTGACGATACGACCGAAGGCCGTGCAGCCCAGCGAGTCGCCCAGCAGCGGGCCATCGATGCGGAAGTCGAGCTCGGGCTCGCGCGCGTGGAGCTCGCCGAAGCGGAAACGCGACAAATCTGGACCGCACTTGAGCTGCGCTCCGGGTACAGCCTTGCCCTGATCGAAGACGCTTCAATACGCTGGTCGGAGGAGCTGCGCCTCTTCGAGAGCGCCCTGCCCGACTGGAAACGGCAGACAGCCGATGAGCTGTTGGCTGCGCAGGGTACTGACCGCGATGGGCTCGACCGGGCGACGCGGCGGGTGCTCGACCAGCGGATAGGCACCGCGCAGGAGACGCTCGGCCACATTAGCGATCTCGAAAACGCCATGGCCGACCTGGAACTGCTCATGGTGGCCGTCGACGACGTAGTCGCGGAGAGCTCGGGCACGCTCCGGCAGTGGCTGAGCAACGCGTTTCGGACGATCAAGACCACGCTGATACGCGTATCCGAACTCACTGGTACCACGCTGTTCTCTGTGAAAGAAACGCCGGTTACGGTCGGCGACGTGGTGCAGGGATTCGTCATCCTCTTTATTGGCTGGCTGATCTCGAGAGCGCTGCGGTACGCAATCACCCGGGTCGGTCGCAATGAGTCGGTTGGCACGCAGGCATCGCTGTATACGCTGAGCCGGCTCACGCACTACACGATCATTATCGTTGCCGCATTGATCGCGCTCGGCTCGATCGGCCTCAGCTTCAGGAATGTGGCCATCGTAGCCGGCGCGCTGTCGGTCGGCATTGGCTTCGGCTTGCAGTCGATTGCCAATGACTTCGTTTCAGGGCTCACGATCCTGTTCGAGCGAACACTGCGCGTCGGCGACTACATCGAGCTCGATACCGGACTCACCGGCACGGTCAAGGCGATCAACGTCCGCAGCACCCTGATCAACACCAACGACAATATCGACATTGTTGTGCCTAACTCAGAGCTGGTTTCGACGAAGCTGACGAACTGGACGCTCGGTGAACATATCCTCCGTGTCCGCATTCCCTTCGGCGTCGCCTACGGCTCGGACAAGGAGGTCGTGCGCCAGGCCGCGATCGAAGCAACGGAGCACGTTCCCTATACGCTGACGCACATGCGTGGCCGCGAGCCCGATGTCTGGCTGGTCGAATACGGTGACAACAGCCTCAATTTCCTGCTGCTCGTCTGGGTCAACCGTCAGGGCGCGCGCCGACCGACCCGCACGCGGGCGGCGTATCTCTGGGCACTCGAAGACAAGCTCAAGGAATACGACATCGAGATTCCCTTTCCGCAGCGGGACCTGCACCTGCGCTCGGGATGGCCGGCCCGGGAATCCGCCAGCAAGAAATCCTGACAATTCGTGTGTGAGAGCCCTCATGCGCGTGCGTAACCGTCCCGGAGTCACCATGCACAGACCACTAGTCGTACTCGCTTTGCTCCTCGCAAACGCTGCCGCTGCCGAGGAAGCGCCCTATGCAGGGGAACAGGCGCGCGCGATCAAATCGCTCTCGACGAAGCAGATTCGCGCACTCCGCGCCGGGGCCGGCATGGGTCTTGCGAAGGCCGCCGAACTCAATCACTACCCCGGACCGAAGCACGTACTCGAGCTTGCGGACGAGCTGTTGCTGGACGCGGCACAGGTCGACGCAACACGGGAACTGATCGAGTCCGTCAGGCGCACGGCGAGTGAACTGGGTGAGGCGATCATCTCGGCAGAGTCGCGGCTCGACCACCTGTTCGCGACCGGCTCGGTCGACGCGGCCACCCTTCGGTCCTCACTACTGACAATAGGTGAGCTACGGGCACGCCTGCGGTACGTACACCTCGAGGCCCACCTCGAGCAGGCAGCGCTGATGTCCCCGGAGCAGATTGCCCGGTACGACGAGCTACGCGGCTACGCCGGCGAATGAGGCGTGGTCGGTCGACGCGATTACTCGAGCAGCGTACAACGCAACGTTCTGCCGTCGGGGTCAGCCTCTCGATAGAGGGCGGAATCGCCCTTGATCCAGATCGAACGACCGAAGCTACCCTCGTAGCGTGATCCCGACGCCGTGCGGACCAGCGAACCTGTGTCAACAGTGTCGCCGCGCTCGAAGCGCACGCTGGGAAGCTCGGTGTCGAAGAATTGAGTCAGGATCTCGTTCGCCTCGTTACCCTCGCACGCCCAGGACGCCGTAGCCGTCGGCTCCTCTAGCATCCACAGTGCCACGAGCACTTGTTCACGCTGCAAATAGAGCAGCTCGACGCATTCCCGGACGTCTACGGCCTTCCAGCAGTCGTCGCGACCCTTGATCCAGCCGCGCTGCATCGCGCGCAACTCTTTCTCCGCGTCGTCAGCGCCGACGTCGAGCGCGCGGGCGGCGGCGATCGCCTGCCGGTAGCGCTCCGCGAGCAGGCGATCGAGGCGCGCAAGCTCGGCGTCTTCGCAGACCAGTTTCTCGGTCGCGCTTTCACTCTTCGCACAATCGAAAGACGGTGAATCAGCGGCGGTAGCGGCAGTGGCGAAGACGCTTACAAGAATGAAGAACACCGTGGGCGGCATCGCTAGTTTCTGAGCAGGAAATCGGTCACAACGAGCAGGCCGTTGTCGATCTGGAAGACAAGCACATCGTTGTCGACCCGGTCGTCGGACAACGCACCCAGCCCTGTGTAAGTACCGTTGGCAACACCGCAGTTCGTGACGGTTGCCTCGATGGCGTAAGCGTTGAAGCGGGTATCGATCAGCGACACCTGGCCGGTGTAGATACAGCCCAGTGTATCGGCGCCTGCTATGGCACCGTTCGTATCGATATCGAACGACGACGAAATATTGCCGAACGCATCGATCCCGACCCAAAGATCGGTCAGAAAGGCAATGGATGATCCGCGCTCGTAGCTCGCGCTGTACAGGAAATCGAAGTCGCCGCCTTCGCCGGTGGCGCTGGACCAGCTTCCGCTCAGGCTGTCACGTCCGCTGATCGTTGCCGACAAGGTGCCCGACACCACGCGTGAGCCGTCGGCAAACGTGAAGCCGACCGGCGCATAGGCACGTAGATTCCCGGTCACGGTGGTGCCTGTCACGGTCAGCGGGCTGGTCGTGACAATCTGTACGCTGTCTGAGGTGACGAGTCTCGCGTCGCCTGACTCCGTGATCAGCCCCACAACGGAGGTGACGACGCCGGGCGAAAAGCTGCTCGTCGACGTTCCTTCCCAGATACCGCCAATGGCCTCGGGTGCCGGCGGTGGTGGCGGGCCGACGATCGACTCGTTGCCGCTGCCTCCACCGCAACCGGTCAAGGCCACCGTTACCAGCAGGCATCCTGCCCGGACCAAAGCGCGCATTGCCATACCACCCGTCAACTACCCATCGAACGGCTACGGTACCAATCCGCCCGACGGGAGGCCAAGCATGTGAGGCTTCCGGGGGCGGTGCGACGGCATGAGGGCGTTACCGAGTTCCGACGTCGGTCACGCTTTCCATGCGCAAAACTCGTTACATTCCATAGACTTCCCTCAGCTCTCCGCACGGGGCCGGGTACTGATGAAGAGGGTGTCTTTCTTTTCTCGCCAGGAACGCCTGCGGCGCATTACGCGACGATTGCTGTTCCTGACCACCGTGGGATCACTTGGCGTCGCTACGCTCGGTGGCGTTGCGACGGCGCTCGTGCGCTTTCACACCGCCAACGAGGCTGGCATCGAGCTTGCGTTAGTCGACCTCTGGCCAGCATTCTCGATCGGCGCACTCCTGTCACTCGGCGTGTCGCTCGTCGTCGTGCTCGTACAGTGGCTGCGCCTCAACTTCAGCCGCACGGCAGTCCGAAAGTTCTTCCATGCTCGCGATCTCGGCGATCTCGACAGCGATACGGCGACGACGCCTGCTGATCGTTACCTGCTCAATGTCGTTGAAGAGATGGCCATCGCATCGACGACCCCGACGCCGCGTGTATTCCTTCTCGAATCCGATGGGTCCATAAACGCCTTCGCGTTGGTACAGCGCGGCGAAGAGAGCATCGTGGGGATAACGGCGGGCGCGAGGGACAAGCTCAAGCGTGATGAACTGCAGGCGGTCGTTGGGCACGAGATCGCACACATTGCCAACGGAGATGCTGCGATCAACGTGCGGCTCTTGGCGCTGATACAGGGCTTTCGCTGGATCTACGATACGTCAGTGGCTGTGATCGGCTGGCCGTTTCGGGTATTCGAATCGTTCAAGTTCGCTTTCTTCCTCGCGTTCTACCTGACAATGGTCTTTGGCGCCTTCTTCGTGCTCGGGTTGTTCGGTGTCGGCGTTGCCCGCCTCATGCAGGCGGCCATCGCCCGCCAGCGCGAATACCTCGCTGATGCATCCTCCGTGCAATTTACGCGACTGACGTCGGGGCTCATTGGCGCTCTAACGAAGGCCGACGCACATCGACAGAGCCGTCGGCGCCAGCCCACCAAGGCCGCGGCGTTCATGATGTTCGTCTCGCCGTACCGTGCCCGTTCGTGGTTCCTGCGCACGCACCCGACCGTCGAGGATCGTATCGCGGCTGCCGAGTCCATGACGCCGGGTGTCGCGGACGCAGCGAATGATGCCGATGCGATGCTTGCCTCTACCGGCTAGACTGCCGTGCGTATCCTGCTGAACGTCGTCATAGCCTTACAGCTCGCACTGGGTATGTGGTGGACCGTACCGCTGCTCAAGCACGACGGCGACTTCTCGACGCTGTATGTTTTTGTCATCTCGGCAATGGCGCACGGCGTATTCCTGCTCGTTGCCGCATGGGCGCTATGGAAGCACCCGGATCAGAGGCGTCGCGCCGCCGTGGTCATTGCCCTGCCGTTTGCCATCTACTGCCTGCCGTTTCTTCTCAAGGCGCTGTTCGGTGGCCCGCTGGTCGGCTCGCGCGGCAGACTCGCGCTCGGACTGGGCGCCGGCGCTGTTGCGCTATTCGGCTTGCTGTTTCCGAAGAAGGCGTTTCGCTTGCTCCCGGGAGGACTGGTCCGGAGTCGCGCCGTGAACTGGTTGCTGATTCTTGGCCTCGCCGCGGCGTGGATCTTCCCGATCGCTGTTGTCGCCTGGCTCGCGAGCAGTGATACCGGCAGCAGCAGCTCGGGTACCGCCGTTGCCTACGCGGTGATTCTGCTGTCGCTCTACATCGTTGTCGTTGCTGCCGCGGCCCTCGCCATGATGCTGTGGGCTTGGATCGGGCTGTTCGGCAATCGCGACAATCCGAGCCGCACGCTGCATATTGCGCAGCTTGCGATGGGGTCACCGAGCCTCGTGCTCGGGGCGATAACGCTCAGCTGGCTCGCTGCACAGCAGTAGCAACTAGAGTTCGTGCTCCTCCGACCACGCACGCAGCTGGTCGAGTATTTCCAGCGCCGAGCGACCGAACTCCGTAATCGTGTACGCAACCGCGATAGGGCGCGTGCTCAACACCTTCCGTTCTACGAGACCGATCACCTCCATCTCCTTCAAACGCTGGTTGACCATTTTCTTGCTGGCACCGCCGAGCTGGCGGGCGAGATCATTGAAGCGGACGGGCCCGTCCTTCAGGTGCCACAGGATCGAGCCTTTCCATTTTCCGCCGATTAGCCGCATGCCACGCTCGATCGGGCACGGCTCGAGGCAAGGTGCGTTGACGGTCTTGCGACCTGCTGCATCGGTGTTGACAGTTGCTTTCATAAGTTAGGTAACCAAAAGTAAACTGGTTGCTATTTGTTATCTAGGATACCACCCTGTGCGCCCTGGGCATCGCAAGCGCCGCGATTTCCGCTACCGGCCCCGCAAGGAGGAGAAGCTGTGAGAACTGACAAACTGCATGCAGGCGCGAACTTTGACGCGCTCGAGGTCTACGGCGAGGACGACAGCGTCGTCGACATCAGCCAGCCCACCGGCGACTCGGACTGGCAAATGGTCGTCGTGTATCGCGGCCGCCACTGCCCGCTGTGCACGAAGTTCCTGAACACGCTGGCCGGTTTCCGGGAGCGCCTTACCGCCATCGGGATTGACGTTGCAGCCGTCTCCGCCGACAGCAGGGAGCAGCTTGCGGAGCACCGGACCCGCCTCGACGTGAACTTCCCGCTGCACTACGGACTGACGCTCGAGCAGATGCAGGACCTGGGGCTCTACATTTCCGTACCGCGATCGGAAAAGGAGACCGACCACAACTTCGCCGAGCCCGGGCTGTTCGTCATCAACGGCGACAAACAGCTGCAGGTCGTCGACATCTCGAACAATCCTTTCGCACGCCCGGACATCGAGGTGTTCGTATCCGGCCTCGAGTGGATTCGCGCGCCCGAGAACAACTACCCGATTCGCGGTACCTATCGCTAGAGCCGGTCCATCACGCTCTCGTTGAAGCGTGCCAGCGCGCCCTCGAAGCGACCGAAAGTAAGGGTCTCGTTGGCGCCGGAGTTGAGCCCGGACTGTATGCTCTCGCCAATGACGAAGTCCTCGGTGAGGGTCGTACGCGTAATGGCGTGGTTCTTCTGCCAGTGAAGCCGGTCATCGTCCGTGTCGAGCCTGTCGCGCGGCGCAAGCGTACTCAGGCGAAGGCGCGTTTGCGACGCCGACAGCGGCTCGGACTGCACCCAGACGAAATGATCTGCCTGCACCAGCAGCTGATTGACCGGGAACAGGCTGTAGAGCACCTGGGAATGATCACGCAGCCGCCACTGGTCCTCGGGCTGGTCGCGAAGCTCAGCAAGCGAGCGCCTCGCAAGGACCGAGCGCAGGTGTGGTCCGAACGCTTCATAACTCGACAGGTTGTCGAAAAAGAACGGCGCTATCGTGTCGCGGTGCGCCACACGGAAATGGTAGGCCTCGATGCCACCCTCGACAAGGATCTTCCAGTTGGCGTTGATCAGCTGCTCGTCGCTGTGCACGACAACATGGTCTCCAGACTCAAACCAGTCGAAATCTCCCGCAAGCCCCTCTAGAAAATCCTCGACATCCGGTGCTTCGTCCGAGTCCGGCTGGACCCAGACCCAGCCGTGGGTTTCGACACTGCCAACGCGCACGAGCGCTGTCTTATCACGCTCGAGACCGGGAAAGCCCTGCTTTTCATGCGGTACGCCAATCAGGTCCCCGCGGTTGTTCCAAGTCCAGGCATGGTAGGGACAGGAGAAGCGCTGCTTACAGCCGCGCTCGTCGTCTACAAGCCGGGTGCCGCGATGGCGACAGACATTGAGGAAGGCGTGGGCGAGTCCGTCGGCATCGCGGGTAAACAACAGGGGCAAGCCGGCGATGCTACGCCGAACGAAGGATCCGGGCTCCGGCAGCTCACTCGAATGCACGGCAGGTTGCGGGGTGCGACGGAAGATGCGATCGCTTTCAAGGCGAAAACGCTCGGGATCGGTGTAAGCGTGGACGGGGCTCTCGGCAACGCCGTCATCCAGGAACGCTGATTTTTCGGATTCGAGGCTCAACAAGGCTTTTGCCACGGCGATTTCCGTTGTCCTCTGCATAGTTCTGCACTGTCACTTACCATTTGGTAAGCAGACTATGACTTACCGAATGGTAAGACGTCAAGTATAGTCTTGGCCTTGGGCTTACAAGCGAGGGCCCCAGTGGCAGACACCCGAGAGCTGTTCCTCGAGGCGGCAACGCGCGCTTTCGCCGAGCGCGGATTCTATGGCGCAAGTATTGCCTCGATTGCCGACACCCTGCCGTTCACGAAGCAGGCGCTCCTGCACCATTTCGGCAGCAAGGAGAAGCTGTACGGCGAGGTGCTCAAACGCATTTCAAACCGGCTAACAAACGAACTCGACGCGCTTCGCGACGGCCACGCCAACCCGCGCGAGAAACTGGAGGCAACCTTTCTCGCGTTCTATCGTTCCTCACTCGAGCATCGCAACGATACAGAGCTGCTCATGCGCGAGCTTCTCGACAACCCGCGGCGCGCAACGACCGCCAAGGCCTGGTACCTGAAGCCGTTTCTTCAGACGCTAACCGACATGGTGCTGGACGTGCCGGGTACCGGGATTGACTCACGGCCCGAGGCGCTGGCCGTCGTGTACCAGCTGCTCGGCGCCATCAATTACTTTGCGGTGTCCGAACCGACCCTGACCCGTATTCTCGGCCGCCAGGACTACCGCAAGCTCGACGCCGTGTACGAGGAGGCACTGCGAACCCTGCTGGCGGCGCGCCTCGAACGCGGCGCCGCAGGCTGACGGCGGGCGACTAGCCCTGGCCTGCGCCGAGCGCCGTCAGGACGTCTCGCACCGCACCCTCTTCCCGCTGCAGGATCTCGAGACCACCCTCCGGCAGCACTTCGCCTAACGGGAACTTCTGAAAAGCCGGAACCTCATCGACGCGCGGCAGGTCGTCGGCACTGCCTTGAACGGTAGCCTCGTGCAGTCGCGCCAGCAGCACGAGGTCGGCGAGCTCCGGCTCGGGACCCGGATCCCGCAGCCACTCGCCCCGACTCCTTGCCACTTCCACCATGTCGGCTTCGAACTCCCACTGCTTCAGCAGCACGAGCCCCACCTGGCCCGCGTAACGATCGATGACGCCCTCGACCTGCGTGTCGCTGGTCAACTGATCGGCGTAGTCGTTGAGCACGCTCAGGATGGGCAGCACTCCGATATCCTGGAGCAGGCCCGCGAGCAGCGCCCGCTCGGGCGACAGGCGCGTCGCGCTTCGAGCCAGCACGGCGCTGACCGCGGCAAGCCTGGCGCTCGCGAGCCAGGTCTTTCTCATGAGATCACCGAGGATGCGTGACCGCGTCTCGAACATCGAGCGAACCGCATGCGCCATGATGAGTGCCCGCGTGCGATCGAGTCCAATGCGGGAGATGGCCTGGTCCACTTCGCGGATAGGCGCTACACCGGCGTACATGGCGCTGTTCGCAATGCGCAGCAGGTAGGTCGTCGTGCCGGTGTCGCCCTTGATGATCGTGGCGATCGTGCTAATGCTCCAGTTGGGACTGCTCATCGCGCCGTGAATGCGCGCCGCCACGTCAGGCATGCTCGGCAGGGTTGCCTTGTTGGTCAATAGCTGCCGGCAGCTCTCTGAAATGAGCGATATGACAGGGGTCGCGCGCGCTTTGGCTGCCTGGGTCACTGGGTTCACCCGGTTTCGGTAGTCTGTTTGACGGGTATCGGCCAACCGCAGCAGAGGTTTAGTCCCGGCTCAAGGAGATCTCACGTCATTCGCCGGCTATCCCCAGCGATGCAGCCTGACCTGGCACGAAGGTTTGGGGGGATCCCCTAGCGCACTAACTCTGGCTCGGCTATCAGAGACCGAAATCGAGGATTGTCCATTAGCTGCTGGAGATCGGGGTCCGTCCGCAGAAAGCGAAGATAGCCTGCATCCATAGCAAGTGCCTCTTCGAGCGCCGCGATTGCGCTATCGCGATCGGCAACGACGAGCCGCTCCAACGCGCGAAAATAGAGCGCCTCGGAATTTCGATTCGACAGGCTGACCGCGCTAGCGATCAACTCATCAGCCACTTCGGCGTCGCCCAGGTAGGCCCTGTATAGCCCGAGTAGCCCGATCGTTTTCCAGTCCTCACTGTTGATCGCAAGGCTTTGCTCGGCGAGCGCCGCTGCGCGGACATAGGCTTCGCGTGACGCAGATTCCTTGCCCGGGACGAACCGATACGCCTCGGCAAGCCGACCCCAAAGGCGATGATCGTCCGGGGCGAGCTCAATCGCGCGCTGCTGCATGGCCGCGGACTCGACGAAGTCGCCTGCGTAGTAATAGCGCATTCCGAGATTCGTGAATCCCTGTCGATTCGGCTTCAGGCGCAGCGATTCCTCGTAGGCCGCGAGCGATCGCTCGGTCTCTCCAAGCATGGAGTAAGCGGCGCCAAGACCGCCGAACGCGGATGCCGCATCCGGCGCCAACTCGGTCGCCACATGAAACTCGCGTACGGCGGGTTCGTAGCGCTCGGTCCGATAGTAGAAACTGCCAAGCGCCTCGTGCGCTCGCCAGTAGTTCCGCTTCAGCTCGACGGCCTTGAGGTAGTAGGCCTCAGCTTCGTCGCGCCGGTCTTGCTCCTGCCGAACCTGCCCGTACTCGATGTACGCATCCACGTCCGTCGGATCGGCTGCGAGCGCTTTGTCGAGCTCTGCCTCGGCCTCGGAATACGCGCCCCGGTATCGATACAGCGTGCCGAGTGCAAGATGAATATCGCTGCTCGCGCCGGGCGCGAGGACCTCTGCCCGGGTGCACGCCGCTTCGGCCGACTCGAAGTCCGCGGTACTTCCGGAAATACCGTACAAACGAAGCTGTGCCTCGCAAATACCGGCATGTGCACGAGCGAAATCAGGATCGATGTCGAGCGCCTTCTCGAACAGCTTTTTCGCGGCCTGCATGACGTCTGCATCGAGCGAACTGCGCAACCGCCCGCGACCCTCGAGATAAAACACGAAGGCGTCGGCGTCATCGGTAGGCCGCGAGCTGAGCTCGGTCTGCGATTCAACCGACAGGGCGATCTTGAGTTCATTGACGACGGCAGCCGCGATTTCCTGCTGAATATCGAAGATGTCGTCGAGTGGTCGCTCGTAAACATCGCTCCAGTCCTCGTAGCCGGTCGTACCGTGAGTCAGGCGTGCTGCGATACGGATCAGATCACCGCTTTGTCGCGCACTGCCCTCGAGGACGTAGCGCACCCTGAGCAGGTCGGCCACCTGGCGAATATCGACGGACTGGTTGCGAAACTGGAACGAGGATGTCCGTGAGGCAACGTTTAGCTCGGCGATCTTACCGAGCAGGTAAAGAATCTCCTCGGCGAGTCCGGCCGCGAAGTAGTCGACCTCCTCATCCGGACTGATGTTCTCGAACGCAAGGACCGCAATCGAATTCGCCGGCGCCTCGCCGGTCTCGACCATGTCCTCGACGGTCGCGACGTAGTCGAGGAAACGCACAACGAGAAAGTACGCACCGCCCGCCAGCAATATCATCAGGAGGGCTGCATACAGAAGATCCGACTTCCGCTGCGGTCGCTGTGTATCGCCGTCACCTGCCCAGAGTGGCAGGTCGAAGATCAGACCGTCGGGACGGATGTCGATGATCCACGCGAGCACGAAGGACACCGGGAAACCGACGATGGCGGCAAGGATGACCGAGCGCATGACCCAGGAAGGAAAGCCGAGTGGCTCCAGCACGGTCTCGGCAACCTGCAGAACCAGCCATGCCGATACCGCATACACGGCGACGACGCGCAGCACCTTGCGACGGCCGATCTCGGCGGCAAACTGCTGGAAAACGCGCGGAACGCTGATGGTCTCTCTCCCCGATCTGACTGCGAAAATCACCGCTAATTGACTGAGCTTGTTGGTAATTCTCGCTTTTCTGCGACGGTCGGTTTATTCTGCCACGCATAACAATGAAGACCAAAGGGGGAAACCGCTGATGCCTACCAATCCCATAGCCGGCAACGGCGACCCGAACCAGCGTGTTGGCGAAGACGACGATCGTCCGGGCGAGGACGACGACCGTCCCGGCGAAGACGATGACCGCCCGGGCGAGGATGACGATCGTCCCGGCGAAGACGACGACCGCTAGCTGTCGCCCCCTGATCCCGAGGTAAGCGCGTCGCTGGCTGCGGCGTCGAGGGTGCCGACGTGCCGTCCAAGTATGCCGTCCTGATCGGCATCAACACCTATCCGCACTACGGCGAGGACCAGCAGCTGTCCGGCTGCGTCAACGACGCGAAGCGCATGAAGCAGGTGCTCGTCGAGCACTTTGGCTTTCTGCCGGAGAACATCTGGGAACTGCACGACGCCGCCGCGTCGCGGCAGGGTATTCTCAACGGCATGAACTGGCTGGTCGACGTTGCCGACGCCGACGATGTAGTCGTCTTTCACTACAGCGGTCACGGGCGGCGGCGTCTCGCCAAGCTCCGCAAGAACACGGAGCTCAGGCCCACCGACGGCGAGTGGTTCGACAAGTCCGAAGGCACGCGCTACGACAGTACGCTCATGCCGGCCGATACGGGTCCGCGGCCCTACCCTCATCTGGACATCACCGACAACACGATCAACGCGTGGCTCACGCGGCTGACGGCAAAGACGAGCAACGTGACCCTGGTCTTCGACGCCTGTCATTCCGGCACCGTTACCCGCAGCGCCGACGACCGCGCCGAAAAGGACCGAACGCTGCCCGCCGACGATCGTGACCCGGAACCCGCCGGGCAGGCGGAGGCCAGCGATAACCCGGGCAAAGTCGCGAAGAAAGGACGCAGTGGCTGGCTGCCCCTCTGCGGGGACTACACGGTCTTTTCCGGCAGCCGCGACTCCGAAACGTCGAAGGAGATGAACGTCAGCGGCGGCAGTCCGTTCAATCGGCACGGTCTCCTGACCTACTTCCTGACGCAGGCATTGACCGAGACCGTACCCGGAACGACGCACCGCGACGTCTTCGAAGTGGTCGGCCGTAGTGTCAACGATCGAAATCCCCGCCAGCACCCGCAAATCGAGGGCTCCCTCGATCGCGAGATATTCGGCCGGCGCATCATCCGGCCCATGCGCTACGTTACGGTCGACAGTGTCGAAGAACGCCGCGTGATGCTCCGCGCCGGCGCGATGCTCGGGATGACCGCAGGCACGACCGTAAACGTGTATCCACCGGGCACCCGACAGGCCGAAGAGACGCCCGTTACCGGCCGGCTCGAGATCGTCGACGTGGGGCCGCTGAGCTCCGAGGCAAAGACCATCGGCAGCGCCGAAGGGCTCGTCGCCGGCAGCCGCGCCGTGCCAGAGGAAACGACGGCCGGCATCTTCGAGCAGCGTCTCGGACTCGGCAACCCGGCAAGCGCGATACGCGCGGATCTGGTCCTGTATCGCGTACTCCCGAACGGCGAGCTCGAACCCGCCGGCAGCCCGGGCTTCGCGTTCGACGAGGGTGACCGCGTTGCCTTCAAGTTGATCAACAGCGACGCGACGGCCCTGTTCGCGACGGTGCTGAATTTCGACATGCACGGCAACATCCGGCAGCTGTACCCGCGGCGTAGCCGTTCGGAGATGATTGCAGGGTCGAGGGAAGTACTGGTCGGCGCACAGCGTGCCAAACTTCGCGTTCACCTGCGCGGCCTCGAAGGCGACAGCGGCCGGCAGTATTACAAGGCGTTTTTCGCGACACGGCCGATCGATCTCTCATGGCTCTGCGTGGAGGCGCGGCCGGCCGAGGACCAGAAACCTCCGAACCGCGGACGGCAAATGTCGGCGCGGCCGCAAACGCGGTCGGCGAAGGAAGACGAGGCGCTTGCGGATCGCGAAGACTGGATGAACGTGACGCGCACCGTCGTCGTCAGGCGTCGCACGGGATAGACCCGGCATGGCTTCCGATACACCCGTGGTATTCCTCGCGTTCGCGAACTCGCCGGACGACCATCTCGACAACCTCAAGACCGAGAGTCGCGAATTGTTCCGTGTGTTGCAGGGACTCGAAGCCGATGATCGCCTCGAGGTGCACCGCGAGGAAAGCTCCGACATCGACGAGCTCTACGAGGACCTGCTCGCCTACGACGGCCGCATCGTGATCTTTCACTACGGAGGCCATGCAAACGGTGCGAGTCTCAGGCTCGAAGGCGGCGACGGCGGCGCGGAGGGTCTTGCGCGGCTCCTCGGGCAGCAGCCGAGCCTGAGGCTCGTATTCCTGAACGGCTGTGCCACCGAGGGCCACGTGAAGCACCTGATGGCGCATGGCGTGCCCGCGGTCATCGCCACGTCGGTGCCAATTGGCGACCGCAAGGCGCTCGAGTTCTCGGTCGCGTTCTACCGCGCCCTCGCCGGCGGCCGAAGCGTTCACGACGCCTTCGAGTCAGGCCGTGCCTTCGTCGAAGGCAAGCACGGCACGAGCGGCGCGTTCGCCACGCGTAGCGGCAGTGAGTGGGATGACGACGGGTATGACGACGAGGACTACGACACGCCGGTGCTCGAATGGTGCCTGTACGCCAACGAGCAGGACCAGGAGTCGTTGCAGTCGTGGCGACTGCCCGAGGCGCAGGAAGCCTGGAAGCTGTCGCTCAGCGATGCGGACGGCCCGTTGCTCGGGCTCGATGGCACGCCGCTGACGCTGAATCGGCATGCCAGGACGCGAACCTTCGAGGCACTCGTCTGCAACAACTGTGGCGCAACGATCGGTCAGGCGAGCGCGGACAACTGTCCTGTCTGTGGATCCAGCGAGGTGGCGACTGCAACCCTGACGGCGGAGCTCGCCGAGCAACGCCTGCCGTTCGACATCGACGAGGACGGCGCGCGCGCTGTACTACGCGAGGTCGCCGGCGAAGCAACGCTCATTGATCTGCACGCGATCTACGTGCCGTACTGGATCATCGGTGTAGCGATCCGTGGAGAGATTAGTGGTGAACGCGGCACCGTCCGGGACTTCACAGCCGACGACCCGAAACCAGCGTGGGAATCGATAGCGGACACGGTCGACCTGCCGGCCGAGGATTTCCTCGTCAAGGCGACGGCGCTGCCGGTCGGCCGCGACCCGAAGGGCGGCGACTGGGACTGGACGCTCGATAACGCCGAGTCGTTCGACGCCGTGGCGGCTTCGGACGCGCCGAATGCCGTGCTGAGCCTCGCGCTGCCGAAGGCCTTTGAGTCGGCGACTCGCGAGCTCCACGACGAACTCGACGCGGAAGCGATCGAGCGCGTCGGCGGCCAGCTGCAGCGCAACGTCTCGTCCACGGCGCGCTACCGCTCCGTTGCCGCTCGCTCGATACTGCTGCCGCACTGGTTCGCGCGAATCGAGCAGGGACAAACCGAAACAGGTATCGTGATTAACGGGCAATCCGGCGCTGCGCGACAGCTCAAGGCACCCGGCCTTGCCCAACAGCCAGACGGAATCAATACCAGCATGAGCCAGCGCATCAGCGAGTCCACTCGCGCATCGACCCCAACGTCCTATGCCGCATCAATATTCGCAGGCGTCGGGATAGGCCTGATGGTAGGACTGCTTCTCGGCCTCTCGGCGCCGTCTGCGAAATCGACAGTCGGGATTTTCATCGGCGCGGTTGGTGTCGCGCTCGCTGCCCTGTTGGGCCTCAACGACCGTCATTTCAGCACGGCCAAAGGGCTGCGTATCGGCTCCTTCGGCCTGGCCGTGGTGCTTGCTGCACCCCTTGGCATTTACGCGCGGGACCACGGACTGTTTTCGCCGACCTTTGCCGAGCGTATCGAGGAGATCACGGCGCTCGACTATTCCCCCGCACAGGCACTCGACTTCCTCAAGGCGTCACGCACGGCAGCAGAGGACGGCGAAGGGTCGTCCGGCACGGTCGCCGCCTTGCCCATGTTCGGCGTCAGCGCGCTGTTTTCGGGTGAGACGCTCACCGAACCCTGCGACGCCGTGGTGTCGGTCGAGTCGTACCACGAGACCATGCCGTTCGACGAGGTAAAGGCGTTTTACACGGCAACCGAATACCCCGAATGGAAGCGGCTTGCGGAGGCCGCAGACACGCGCTTCGAAGGCGACGACCGGCGCAAGGCGCTGTTGATTGCTCGCGATGCGCTGTGTCAGCGCCGGGAGTTCGGTCCGGCGTTCCGGCCTGAACGTCGCGCCTGCGAGTTGTTCGCCGCCCTGCCGGCGGACGCAAACGCGGCGAACGTACCGATGGCCTTCGCGCCCCTCATGAAGCGTGTCGACGCCGATATCTCGAGCAGCGTCCGGCGGGACGCTGCGCTGTTCGTTGCCAGTACGGTATGCCCCAAGAGCTGATGGAGTCCTTCGATGACTAGACTTATTCTTGTTCGATCCGTTGGAGTATTGCTGTCGCTCAGCGCCGCGCTGTTCGCGACGCCGGCAGTGGCCCAGCTCAACATGGACGAACTGCGCAAGAGCATCGTCCGCGTCGAGGTCAATGGCCGGCCGTCGACGGGGTTTCTCTGGCAGCAGAACGACCAGGTGGTCACGGCCCTGCACAGTGTCAGTCATGGCGGCGACATCTGGGTGCGTTGCGGGCCGAACCGGCAGCGAGCCACGATAGCCGACGTCCACAAGGACGCCGATCTTGCTCTGCTGACGACGACTGCGTTCCCCTCTGCCCACTGTCAGCCGCTCCGCGCGCTCGAAACCAATCCGCCCGCAGACAACCAGAAGCTCTATACGATTGGCTACTACGCGGCCGGTCATGCCTCGGTCTCGCGCCAGTTCTTCAAGTCAGACGTACCGCCGCCTGAAACCATCAGCCGAATCGTCGGCTCGACCGACAACGTTGTCCGCGAGCTGCGGCAGCGGCAGTCGCCGTCGGTGGATCTCGAGATCTATGCCGTGCAGGGCGGACTACTCCCCGGCATGTCCGGTGCCCCGGCGTTCGACGAACGCGGCAAGCTCATCGGCATCGTCAACGGCGGGCTTAAGCAGGGCTTCGCGGATTTCAACTGGACCATACCGTCGAAACACCTCAACGAGCTGAACCGCAACAACCAGGGGCAGGCCAACATACCGACCGGCGACACGGATTCGCTGTTCTCCTTCGCGTTCGCAGAAGACGAGCCCAATGTCGTCCTCGAATACTCGCAGGGCGAATGGCAATACCGCTGGGTCAAGACCAAGACAATGTCGCTGGCCGAGATTCTCGAAACCTCGGACGCCGTCGATCTCGATGCCGTGCGCGACTTGCTCGACGATAACCAGCAGGTTTTCGGTCGCGACGCAGAATCGCGCATGCGCTTCGACATCTACGAAGACCTCGACAAGGGCCTGATCATTGCCTTGCCCGTCGGCCAGCCTCTTCGCTTCACCGAGGTCACGAGCGACTTCAGCGTGCTGGAGTCTTACGTTGATCTCCGGCCGGACCTCGACCCGGAGGCCTGGGACGGTGCCATCGAGTTCGAGCAGCAGCGCTGGGGGTTTCAGATTCCGGGCACCAATGACTTTGCGACACCCATGGACTCGCGCTACTTCGACGCCGTCGTCGCCGACATACTGGACGACTGCAATGAGCCCGGCGTCTCCGAATGCTGGATGATCGAAGACTCGCGTCAGGAATTCAGCTACCCGGGCGGCAACAAGGTGCTGAACGTTGGCGTTGTCGTGGCTGAGGTAGACAGCCCTATCGCCTACGAGTTCTACACCTACGCCGTACGCGGTCAGGACGACATCGCCTTCGAAGTACACGGTGTCATGTACGAGCGACCCAACGACCTGTTTACCTGCGTCGACGAGGACGGTATCCCCGATTGCGTAAACTCGAAGCCGGCCTTCGCCAATCTGCAGACGATGCTGTCGGTCATGCTGTCGACGACCAGCCGCCATTACCGGCCAACCGCTCCCATGAATCTCTCTCTGGACTAGGGATCAGCGCGACTCCCGGAGAGATCGAGGGCCTGGGCCGAAAACTTTCTCAAGAAGGGGCCGTATCAGCCGATCACATAGTAACGGTAGCCACTCGCTGTGATGCAGCATGACCGAAACAGGAAGCGCGATCACCATCGACCCCGGGTCGATGTCTGCATTTGCCGTACAGATTCTCGACGCGCTCGATGGGTCCGGCGCCGTCGTCGTCCACGACGCACGACACCGTCTGGCGTGGTGCAGCGCTGACGAGCCGCCCGAGTGCAGCTGGCTGTTCGAAGCGCTGCCCAGGGAGTACGAGCCCGACACGGTCATCCTGCTGGAACGTGGCAGCGATCAGTCCGCCTACGTGTTCGAGCTCGCTCACGAGGGCGCTGCCCGGCGCGTTGGCACGCTCAGCGTACTCATGCGTTCCAGAGGACACGGCGACATCGAACAAGTCTACGGGACTGTAGCGCCCATAGTCCGTTGCGTGGAGCGGCAGATCGACATCAACGCCGAGCTGTCCTCGGTCCGGCAACTGCCCGAAAAGACCCGTCTCGGACTAAAACTCCTCGCGGAGCTCGAGGACCTGAACGACGCGTCAGAGCCGGAAGCATTCCTTCAGCAATTGGTCGACCGTTCGGGCCGGCATTTCGACGCTACGCTGTCGGCGACGCTCCTGCCTGGGCAGGGTCTGCAGGCGGTCTATCCACCGCCCGCGAAAGACGCCAGAGCGGAACGGAAGCTGATGAGCATGCTCGGCTCGCTCATGACACAGGCCAAGACCCATCGGAAGGTGACGCGGCAGCGCAAAGACGGTGCGTACGTCTTGACGACGCCGATTTTCGATCCGAAAGACGAGATCGTGGGCATCTACGTGCTTGCGAGGAAGGCCGCAATTCGAAATGAGCAGGTTCGCTTGTGCCGTGCCGTTGGCGCAAAGATCGGCGCGCTCGCCACCGCCCCGGAGCGTACCGCCGCGAAACCGATATCGCGGCATGATTTCCTTCGCTACGTGGAGGAGGTTATACACCGTGAGAGCACAACGCCGCACGCGGTACTGCTGATCGACATCGACAAGCTGCATATCGTGAACGACAGCTACGGGCACATGGCCGGCGATGCGGTCATCAGGCGAACGCACAGGGCCTTGCTCGACATTGCCAAGCACGGCGACATGGTGGCAAAGCTCGGCGGCGATGTGTTCGGCATGTTCCTGCGCGGCGCCAACGACAAGGAAGCGACCCGGAGGGCGGGTTTCATCCTTCAGACGATCGGGGAAGAAACCGTTACGCACGAGGACAAGTCTGTTTCAGTCACGGCGAGCGTCGGTATTGCGCTGGTCCCCGACGTCGTTACTGACGCGGAATCCGGACTGAGCACGGCGGAAGTGGCGATGCGATCGGCCAAGGGCCGGGGCGGCAACCGTTTTGTCGTGTTCAGGGACCTCGACGCCAGCGTGATGCAACGGCGCAACGACCTGAACCAGGTCGGTCGCCTGCAGTCGGCGCTGCTCGACGATCGCTTCGTGCTCTTCGCTCAGCCCATCAAGCCACTGCAAAACGGCGAAACCGCACCCCGCTACGAAATCCTCGTGCGGATGCTGGACGATGACGGCGCGATTCTTCCACCGGACAAGTTCCTGTCGGCCGCGGAGCGATACCAGATGATGGGCGCAATCGATCGCTGGGTCGTGCGGCGCACGCTCGACCAGCTGAGCGCCGCCGACAACCCGCTAGAGGTCGGACTGGGCAGCTTCAGCATCAACGTTTCGGCGCAGTCGCTGGTCGAAAAGGACTTCCTCGAGTTTCTCGAGAGCCAGATCGCCGAGAGCGGCGTACCGCCCGACGCGCTGTGTTTCGAAATCACCGAGACGTCTGTCGTTCGGTCCCTCGAGCTCGCGCAACGCTTTATCGCGCGCCTCAGCAGCCTGGGTTGCCGAGTGGCGCTCGACGATTTCGGGACGGGCTACTGCTCATTCGCCTACCTGAAAGACCTGCATGTCCACTATGTGAAAGTCGACGGGGTCTTTATCCGGGACATGCTCGAAAACCCGCTTTCCGAGGCGATCGTCGTCTCGCTGGTACGCATTGCCAACGTCATGTCGGCGGCCGTCGTCGCCGAGCACGTCGAGACCGACCTCGTCATCCAGCGCCTCCGCCAGCACGGCGCAAGCTTTGCGCAGGGCTTCGGAATCGGCAAACCCCAGCCGCTCGATGACGTCCTGGCGGGCATCGGCGCACCAATCGACTTTGCCGACCTGACGTCGAGGCTCAGGGTCGGCGCCTAGGCCTTCACACCGCTTTCGCCTGCAGTGACGTCCCGTAGCGGGTCGGTTACGCTTCGTGTTCTCAACCGGACCCTGACTCACGATGCAGCGTAATACCGCAGTACTTGACGGAAACCGCCCGTGGCTGATCGCGCTGCTCGCGATCGTGTCGCTGGCAGGCGCCTGCGGTCCGCAGCGCGTAATTGACTATGACTCGACCAACCAGAGCAGCCGCGTCGACTACGTGGTCATCCACTTCACCTCGGAGGATTTCGCCGAGTCGCTGCGTCTCCTCACGCAGCCGTCCGACAATCCCGTCAGCTCGCATTACCTGATCCCGGAACACGGCGATGCGAGCTACCCGCGATCCCGCCTTTACCTGCACCGGCTGGTACCGGAGTACCGTCGCGCCTGGCACGCAGGCAAGAGCGCATGGGCAGACGAGGTATCGCTCAACGACCGCTCGATCGGCATCGAACTCGTCAACGTGTCGCGCTGCGAGCGGGACGATCCCGAGACAGCCGCGCTCACGCCGATTGACGAGGCCTGTGACTTTCGCGACTTCGATCCGGAGCAAATCGAGCTACTGACTGGACTCCTCCACGACCTGCTCGATCGCTACCCGGACCTCGATCCGGTCGATGTCGTCGGCCACGCCGATATTGCCCCGGATCGCAAGGTTGATCCCGGCCCGACGTTTCCGTGGAAGCGCCTGTACGACGAAGGCATTGGCGCGTGGTATGACGATGACACCGTAGAGCGCTATCGGCAGCAATTCCGGGACGAACTGCCGGACATCGCGACGCTACGCCAGGGGCTGAAGGCTTATGGCTACCCGGTCGAGCCCTGCGGACCGCTCAACATCGAGCTGCAGCAGGTTCTGCGCGCTTTCCAGATGCACTTCCTGCCGGACGCCGTCAGTCTCAAGCCTGATCTCGAAACGGCCGCGCGGCTGTTCGCGTTGCTCGAAAAATACCGGGGCGATGAACTCTCTGAGCCAGGCACCGCCCTGGTCTGTGGCGATGCGCCGCGCTAGGCCGCCATCGCCGCGCGCAGCTGATCGCGAATCGGCAAGCGTCGCAGGCGGACACCACTCGCTGCAAAGATAGCGTTGGTCAACGCCGGCGCCACGGTGGGTATGCCGATTTCACCCACGCCGGTCGGCGTTTCGTCGTAGTCGAGTATGTGCACCTCGAAGGCCGCCGGGATCTGCGCAATGCGCGCCAGCGGGTAGTCGTGGAAGTTACTTTGCTGTACACGCCCGTCCTTCACCGTGATTTCCTGGCCCATCGCCGTGCTGATGCCATCCACCGTGGCACCCTGCATCTGGGCTTCGACGGCGTTGGGGTGCACGGCATAGCCGCAATCGATGGCGGCAACAATGCGATCAATGCTGAGTTCGCCGTCATTGCTGACGGTCACTTCGAAAGCATGCGCCGCATAGCCGCCGAAGGTGAAGTGCGTCGCGAGTCCAACTCCCCTGCCGGACGGTCGTTGACGCGAGTACTCGATACGCTCGGCAATGAAACTCAGGAGTCGGCTGAGTCGACCCGGGTTGAAGGTCGGTCCGCCGTGGCCGTCATACTGGAGCTCGCGCTCCTCACCGAGCAGCTCAAGGCGCAGTTCGAGCGGATCACGTCCGGTCTCGGCAGCCAGTTCGTCGAGGAAGCTCTGGATGACGAACGCATTCGCCGTGTGTGCGGGCGCGCGCCACGAGCCTCGCGGCAGACCGATCGGGTTATGGAAGTACTCGAGCCGATAGTTGTCGATGACGCGGCGCGGAAAATCGTCCGGATACAGCTCCGCTTTCCACAGGTCTTCATCCGGCATATTCGGCCGGCGGTAGTACTTGCTGCCGCTCGCCAGACGCTGGGTCCAGGCCGTGACCTTGCCCTCCCCGTCGACGCCCGCGCTGATTTCGTGCAGGCCGCCTGGCCTGTAGAAGTCGTTCTTCATGTCGTCGTCGCGCGTCCAGACCAGCTGGATCGGCCAGCCGGTCTCTTTCGAGATCATTGCCGCCTCGGCGACGTAGTCGTTGGTCAGCCGGCGGCCGAACCCGCCACCGACCCGCGTCATGTCGACCCGGATACTCTCTCTCGGTAAGCCAGTTACTGCCGCCGCGGCGCGCGACGCACCTGACGGCATTTGCGTAGGCGCGATGACGTGGCAGCTGTCAGCCCGGACGTGGACGAAGCAGTTCTGCGGCTCCATCGGCTGGTGTGACACGAACGGAACCTCGTAGCGTCGGGTGACAACCGACGCGGATGCCGCAATAGCTGCGTCGAAGTCGCCGTCGTCGGTCACGACCTGGCCGGTCGTGTCCAGCATGGCGGCGTTCTCGGCGCGGAAGTTGACGCTGCTGTCACCCGCGTTCGGGCCGGGTTCCCAGTCGATCTCGAGCGCATCGCGGCCCTTCAGGGCAGCCCAGGTGGAATCCGCCACTACAGCGACACCGCTGGCGAGCACCAGGTAGGGCGCCCCGGGCTCGGGGCCCTCGATCGTGAATACGTCGAGCACGCCCTCGACCTTGCGTGCCGCCGTATCATCGACGGCGCGCACCCGGCCGTTCAGGATCGGTGAACGCCTGATAACGGCATAGCGCATGCCTTCGACCTGGGTGTCGAGGCCGTACTTCGCCCGTCCCGTCACGAGGTCTTCGGCGTCGATCGTATTGCGGTGCGTGCCGATGATCCGGTGGTCGCTCACCGCCTTGAGCGGCGGCGCCTCGTCGGGCATCGGCAGTGTTGCAGCCTCTTCAATCAGTTCGGCGTACGGGATTTCCCCATTGCTGGCATCGCAGACCACGACACCGGAGCGCGTCCTGCATGCCTCGGGCGACACGCCCAGTCGCAGGGCGGCCGCGCGGATCAGCTGCTGGCGAGCCGTCGCACCCACCTCACGCATGAAGCCCCAGTTCGACGTCAGGCCCGTGCTGCCTCCGACGCCCTGGCCGCCGTACTTCCACGTGTAGCCGTCGGCCGTCTTCAGGATCCCGAGCGGCATCTGGCGTATCGATACGTCTTCCCAGGCAACGTCGAGCTCCTCCGCGACCATCATGGGCAGCGCCGTGCGCAGGCCCTGTCCGATCTCGGGCTGGTTGCTGCCGATAATCACCTTGCCGGCCGGCGTAATCTCGACGAAGTAGCCGATCTGACGCTCGCCGCGAGTGCCATTGGCGAGCCCGGCGCGGGCCGTGTCCATCAGGGGCAGGCCGAGGACGAGACTGCCGGTCACCGTACCGCCGGCGACGAGGAACTCGCGGCGGCTGATCGTTGAACTACGCACGCTCTGCCTCCTCCCGCGCGATGTCGGCGGCGCGATGGATAGCCTTGCGAATACGGACATAGGTGCCGCAGCGACAGAGCATGCTAGAGAAGCGGGTATCGATCTCGGCGTCGGTTGGCCTTGGGTTGGTCTTGAGGAAGTCGACCGCCGCCATGATCTGCCCCGACTGGCAGTAACCGCACTGCGCGACATCGTGTTCGAGCCAGGCCTGCTGCACGGCGTGTAGCCGTTTACCGTCCGGTGCGAGACCTTCTATTGTCGTGACGCTGCGTCCCTCGACCGCCGCAATTGGCACGCGACAGGATGCCGCCGCGCTGCCGTCGAGATGAACGACGCAGGCACCACAAAGGCCCATGCCACAGCTAAATTTCGTACCGGTGAGCTTGAGATGATCCCGGAGCACCCAGAGCAGCGGCGTGTCGCCGTCGCCCTCGAACGTGACCTCGCGATCGTTGACCGTAAACGCGACCATTGCACTGCTTCCCCCAAAGCACAGATGTTCCTTTGACGCGCCTCGGGGCAAATGGTTTCAATCAGAGGGAGAAACGGTCGCAATACGACCAGCGATACATTGCCTGGTTTTCGCGTTCAGTAGAAGGAAAGCGTTGGGTACCCGGCTCAGGTAAGCGCTTGACGGGCTTCGCGAGGAAAGGGGTTTCGCCAGGTAACGTCAGCCTTTGTGCGCCTGCGACCTTCCAGCTTTGGATGCTCGGCTACCGCTGCTTCGGAAGCCAACGGAGTCACCGAACGACCAGTAGTTGAGCTTCACTGTTGTCGGTCGAGATACGCCTCAGCGCATATCAATCTCCCGAATAATCGCTCTGCCGATATCCGATATAGCCTCGTTCCGAAGCGAAATACCCGATTCGGTCTCCGTCAAGTATATGGCCACTACGAAGGCTTCATCGTCAGCATTGAGCAGAAATCCGACTATGCCCCGTGAACCGTATTCCCCGGCACCGGTCTTATCGCCGATCTTCCAGCCAGCGGGAAGATGCGCTCTGAGTAGTCCGTCCGCCATTTTGTCATCAACCAACCACTGCCTTAACGTCGTTGCTGAACTCTCTCGTAGGATCTCGCCGAACAGCAACCTCTCCAGCGAAGACGCGATTGACCGCGGCGTCGTGGTATCACGATGGTCACCCGGTATCGATTCGTTGAGTTCTGTTTCCCAACGGTCAAGTCTTGAGTGAGAGTCACCAATCCCGACCAAGAACGCTGTAAGACCAGCGGGCCCCCCGATTCTTTCAAGCAATAGATTCCCGGCGGTATTGTCACTGCGTGTTATCGCAGCCTCGCAGAGCTTGCCCACGCTCATCCCTTCACCTACATGCCTTTCAGTGATCGGAGAATAGGTAACCAAGTCTTCCGCCAGAAACGACACATGGTTGTCGAGGTCCTCCTCCCCAGCATCGACGCGCGCAAGTATCGCGCCACAGAGCAGCGACTTGAACGTACTGCACATCGGAAATCTCTCGTCGGCTCGGTAGGTCCGCTCCCAGTCAGAGGACACTTGGCGTGCCATGACTCCGATTCGCGCATCAAGTCGGTTCTCCCAGGAGACTACGATTTCAGGTAGTGGTTTCGACTCAGCAATACCGATCATTGCCGTGGACACTATGAAACCGAGTAGCAGATTCGAAAGAGCAAGCTTCTGTCTACGTCGCATATTCGCTTACCGTCTGAACGCCAATTATGAGGGCCGCGTGGTTGATGACTACGGTTCGAACTGTAGTCGAAGGCATTCAGGAGCCGATAATCCCGTCGAGGCGCGAGCCATCGGGATAGCAGACGAACGCTGGGCATCGGACTCACTGAGGGCTTCAGTTTCTCGTTATCCGACTCCCTCAAGCTCCGCACATATACAGAAAAGGACTCTGTAACATCAGCAAAACAATGTCGCCACAGTCGTCTCGATGATCATGAAACATCGGAATGCAACGGCGATAGAGCCAGCCAGCAGTGGCAACGTGCCCCCTTGACTCGCAGTAGTCCGAATCGAAAAAGCTGCGCTACTTGAGCGCAATTGTAGCAAAGGTCCAGGAGACGATAGCCGCACTTCCGACCACAAGAATCGGATATCCGAGTAGATTGTGCGCGTGAAAATAGCCGTCAAGGACGTAGATTCCAATGAATGGCACGAGTGCTACGAAGACACCAACAAGGACGTAGTTCCCGACTCTTGCGCGTCCCAGCCGGGAGAGAATCAGATGCGCAGGTATTCCGATCGAGAGCGTCGCTGCGTAAGCAATAGGTACGGCGAAAACCGACATGAAAAGCCAGTCTGAGAACAGACTGTCGTATCTCGACCGAACTACAGAGTAGACCGTCAGGTAAGCCAAGAGCACTAGCGATGTCGTTAACGGCGCTAGCCCTGTGGCCTTAGCTAGCTGTCTTGCTTCTGGTTTCATCGCTCATCGCAGGGCCAGGCCGGACAAATTGGGCATTGGCTTTTCTTGGTCAGATCCTGCCAGATTACCGCGGAAAGTCTGGACTAGAGGATCAGGTCACGAAAAGCCCTGAGCAGTCGCTCGGAAACAGTATCCGGGGGTCCGCCTGTGATAGCGGACCCGCCTGGTCCTTTTCAACTCGGCCCGTCTGCCCCCGCCCGGGGTAAAGCTACGGCGTGTACCAGATCGGCGACGTGTAGGCTCGCTCCTGGTGAACGGTCTCAGCGCCTTCCGGAATCCTGGCCCCAAGCCGGACCTTGTCGTACAGAACCCAGCGCGGCGTCGGAATTTCGAGGACGCGAACATAGTAGAACGCACTCTCGTCAGCATCAAAGTCGGGGTCGGTCCAGATCGTGGCGAGCTCGGACGCTCCGATCGTGTTGGTATAGTTCGCCGCCTCGACATCCACGGTATTGCCGACCGGCGGCAGTTTTCCGTCAGCGCCGGGTTGACGATCGCCGGACCAGGCAACGTCATAGACCTTCTCGTGCAGTTCTCCGCGATCGTCCATCCAGCCTTTGACGACCTGGACACGATCGAGATTGGCGCCAATGGGATCGCGTAGCGCGATCACCATAAAGGTCGGGGCAGCGCCATCAGGAGCGGCCGTCATATCGCCACCCATCGGCACGCCCTTTTCGTAGCCGATAAAAGCCGGCTGGCGACTGCGCAAGTCATCAGCCACGAAATTCCAACCGCCAAAGAAACGCACGAGCATGCGCGAACCGGTCGTGCCGTAGGTTTCCTTGCGCATCATCGCGTCGAACAGGGCTTCGCGTGTGTTCTCGGTAGCCCAGACACCCTGGTAGCCCGATGCCGTGATCATATCGCCCTCGATGACACCAAGGGCCGACTTGACGAACGGATGCTCTATGCGCGTTGCCGAAGGCTCGGTCGTAACGGACTTGCCGAAGAAGTTGTCTTCCTCAACGGCAGTCAACGATGTATGAGCGTCCGTCGCGCCGACCAGGCCGAACTTGTACGGGTTGGTACCGAACTTCTTCTCGAGTGCCAGGCCCTGCTTCAGCGCCTCGCGCGCGTACTCGCCGGCGAGCATGTCGTCCGTCTTGAGCTCGGTAATGTCGAGGTTGCCGACATCCCAGGTTTCGTAATCGGCGAACTCGTCGTCCGGCGACAGGTACGGGTGCGTTTCGCCGTCGCCCTTGATTTGGGTGACCTCGTACAGTGGCTCCCACTTCGCGCGCAACGCCACGTACTCCTTGTTGACCCGGCCACCGTGATACGTCTTGTCGATCGGGAACATCCAGCCGTTCGACAGGTTGCCGTTGTGCGCCAGCGCGAGCGCCTTACCGCCAGTCTTTTCTTCGTAGTCCTCCAGCCACTGGTAGAGGTCCAGCGGATCCGTGCTGCCGACGGGCGCCTGCGTGACCATCGGCACGACCTGACTCGCCCTCTGACCACCGTCACGAAGAATCACGTTGCGGTGCAGGTTGAAACCCTTGGGAACCGACGTCCATTCGAAACCGATGAACGCTGTGAAACGGCCGGGCTCGTTGTACTCTTCGGCGGATTTTATAATCTTCTCCCAAACACCGTTGTAGACTGCCGAGCCCGGGCTGTATTGCTCCAGCAATTCTTCTGACAGCGTCATTTGCGAGAAATTGGTGATCAGGTCGAAGGCAGCCTCGCCTGCAGCCTGACCACCCTTCGCAAAGCCCTCTGCCCACACCCTGGACTGAGGGATCGCCATGATGTTGGGCGCGCCGTTCTGGATATCCGTGGCGATGCCCATCAGGTCGGAGTGATCAGTGATGACGAGGAAATCGAGCGGCCGGCTCAGCTTTACCGGCAACCCTGTCGACGAGATAACCTCTTCGCCGCGAGCGAGGCGATAGGCTTCGTCGTGCCCGGTCGTGTTACCGAACAAACCGGCATCCAGCGAAAGGCCCGTGTGCAAGTGCGTCTCGCCCCAGTAAACCTGGCTCGGGAAAGAACGTTTTGCCCAGGGCGAATAGGCTTTTCCGGGATACAGCGTCTCGAAGTTCTCGGGCACCGGGGTACCGCTATCGTGCTGTGCGTTTGCGAGCCCCGGTATCAACGGAAAGACCATCGACGCCCATACGAGTCTTACGAATAGCTCTTTCACGTTTCGCTCCCAGGTTTTCAGTGTGCGCGAGGATGCACGGTACGGACTGCTTACTGCTGTCCCGATAGTTTGGAGTGTATCGCGAGACCAACTCGATCGCGATCGATATCGCCGGCGATCCATGCTGCGATCCAGCGCAGGCGCCTTCCCTGACACCACGTCGCGACGCTGCCGCGCGATGCTAGGCAAGCACCGACTTCGCGTCCAGCTCGATGGGCTCTCGATCGATCGAGAAAAACGAGATCGGCACCTCGGTATCGGATGCAAGCGACAACTCAGTCAACGCGCGTGCCACCATTGAGCCGATCGCCGGCGCCAGCTTGAAGCCATGGCCGCTAAAGCCATTCGCCACCCAGAAACCCGTGAGCTTCGTCGGGCCAACCACCGGATGCACATCGTCCCGGTTGACGGTGTACAAACCGCAATAGCCCTGCACCCTGCCTCGTGCCGGCAGCGTCGGCAGCCTGTGGTGCAGGAGGTACAGCTTGTGCAGGCGAAAGTCCTCGTCCGCATCGCGATCGAAATGGTCGGGGTCGTCCACGACCTCTCGTTCATCTTCCTCGAGCACCGAACTCACGATCAACTGCTGGCCGCGGTTCTGCGTCCTGAAGTAGATACCCCCTGCCATATCGAGCGTTACCGGAATATCGCCATCGAGCTCCGGCGGACGATCGCGGTACAGTACCTGTATGCGCGTCGGCCTTAGATCCCATCCGAGTCGGACACCAGCTGCTTCGTAGAGGCCTTTACACCAGGGGCCGGCTGCATTGATCACAACCGGAACGGCGAGCGACTCTCCGCTGGCGAGCGTCACGCCGGAGACGCGTCCACCCTGCTCGCGAATGCCGGCTACCGCGGACCGAAACGAGACGTCGACGCCCTCCCGACGGCAGGCATCAACGAGATCCGAAAGCGCACCCGTCGGGTCCATGTAGCCACCGTCCAGTTCAAGCAGGTGTCGTCCATTGCCGTCGTAAGGATGCGGCTCACCGGTTTCCGGATCGGGCGCGGCGGGATGCGGGTTGATCGACGGAAAGCGCTCGCGGAGGTCGTCGTCGTCCAGCACGGCCGAGCGGATACCAAAGGCTTCGAGTCGCGCATGCTCGGCGTCGGCCCAGCTTGTGTCGTGGCCCGGCATCCATAGCACGCCGTCGTTGCGGAACTCGGCGGCCGGCCGCTCAAGTCCGGTATACGCTGCCCAGTTCCGATAGGCGCTGATCCCGTCGCTCGCGAGCGTCAGCATGTCGTCCAGCGAATAGCGGTAGCGACAAACCGCCGAAGAGGCGCCGGATGAGCCCTCGCCGACGCCGGCGCCCTTCTCCAGTACCGCAATCCTGAGCTTGCCGCGTCGGCTCAATTCCCACGCAATGCAGAGTCCGATGATGCCGGCACCCACTACAACGACATCGTAGCTGCGCCCGGTCATGCCGGACTCCACCGCATTTTTTTCGGCAAGACCGACAGGATTTCTGCAGCAGTGCGACTACGGGTACCAGGCATCGTAACTAGCTTATAGGAGAACGCTCATGAAAAAACCTGTCCTTTGGTGCACCGGCATTGTCGTCCTGCTTGCGTGGCTCAGCCTCCCTGTTGCCCTGGCCATCGACCTTGAACGCGGTACGTGGATCGCCTGGGTCACGGCGGTAGCGGTCGTGACCGAAATCGGCCTGTGGGTCGTAGCGGCCACGCTTGGTATTGCGGTGTTCCAGGCGCGGCAGCGCGCCTGGCAATGGCTCACGCAGCCGTTCCGGAGCAGGCGAGAGCGAGCGAACGAGCTCGAGTAGCCTGTTCCGCAGGGCGGCGGGACGCTGGCGGCGGACGGTCGCTGGCGCCCCAGCTCCGCCCCGGCGGGCGGCCGGCTCAGGCCAGCCAGTAGAGCGCGACCGCCGCGGTCCAGGAGAAACGGTTGCCGCCGCAGCCGGCTACCTCTACGGGATCGAAGTACTCGAAGAAGCCAGCCTCGTTGACGCAGCGGCGCGAATCGTTCTGCAGGCGCTCGGCAAGGTCAGCGCGTCCGCTCGCCGCAACGCCCAACGCAATCATCCAGTTGATGTGCAACCAGATCGGTCCGCGCCAGTAGCGCTTGGGTTCGAACAGCGGGCTGTCGGGATGCGTTGAGGCGAGCCCCACCGTCGACGCATCGAGCCATCCCTCGATAAGTGTGTGCATCACCGTCACCTGCTCGTCGCTTGCAAGCTCTGCAAACAGCGGCAGGACCGTCGCCGTCGTAACGACATCCAGTGGCGCGTCGGCTATCGTGTCGTAGCTCAGGAAGCAGCCTCGTTCCGCGCTCCACAGCGTGCCGATCGCCGCACGCGTGCGATCGACTGCCGCCTCGATGTCCTCGACGCCCTCGGTCACGCCGAAATGCCGGCACAGCTCGACGAGGTCGAGGCTGGCGCGGTGCAGGAGGGCAATCAGCGCAACGTCCTGTACCCGGTACGGGCATTGCTCGTAAATGACGCCGCTGTCGAAACCGTGTCGTTTAAAGAAGTCGACGAGGTACAGGTAGCGATCGTACTCCGGCTTGTGCGGCCGCTGTTCGGAATCGACATGACCCAGATCGCGGCGCTCGTACTGCCAGTCCACCTCGGGCACGGCCGCCAATGGCTTGTCCCACGCGGGACTGTTGTCCATTCCGGATTCCCAGGGGTGATAGCTCACGACCAGCCCGGTTTGATCGGGATCGCGTTCCCGGTACCACCAAAGATGGTAGTCGACCAGCTTCGGCACGAGTGGCGCGAGCCGCTTCTCGGCGAGCACCTTATCCACCGCGGTATCCAGCATCATGCGCAACGTGGTCGCCCAGATTGCCGGCTGCGACACGGCGCTCGAGGGAATCCGGGTGCCGCTGCCCCAGACATCCGGACCCGGAAAATACGATTCGGCGTCGCCATGGAACAGGATGTGCGGCAACATGCCGTTGTCCCACTGCCCCCTGAACATGACCTCAGCCTCGCGCCACGCCCGGTCCTCGTTAAAGGTCTGCCAGCCCAACGCCGTTATGGCCGAGTCCCAGCTCCACTGAAATGGATACAAACCGTCCGTTGGCACCGTGTGGCCGTTGCGGTCGTTCGCCTCGAGTATCGTTCGTGCTGCTCTTGCGTCGATCAGCGGTGCGTTCATCGGAGTCATGCGTTCACCCCGCGAAAATAACGGGCACAAGGCTGCCAAGGACCAGCATGCCGACGAATGCGCCGACGAGCGTGATCGTCTCGTCCCGGTACCAGTGACCAACGCCCTGATCGAGCCCCGGCGGTGCCGTGGACTCCTCGTGACGAGCCGCCGAGATAATCAGCGCGACCGACAGCGTGACGGCGCAGCCGATGAAGTTCCACCACAGCCAGAAGATCTGCGGCTGAAAGAGCCACAGGTACACGTTGACGCCGACGCCCGCCACCAGGCCAATATTCGCGCCCAGCGAGTGCACCTTGTTGAAGAGAATCGCCAGCAGGAAGATCGCCAGTATCGGTCCGTAGAAGACCGAGCCGATCTTGTTGATCGCCTCGATGACCGTAGGCGCAATGTCGCCCGCATAAATCGACGTGATGACGATCACGATGCCCCAGAAAAACACCGTGACGCGCGACCAGAACACGTAGCGGTCCTTCTGGATCTCCTTGCCGGTGAGCCGCAGGTAGTCCTCGAGGCTGACCGCCGACAGCGAGTTCACGACCGAGCTCAAGGAGGACATGGCGGCCGCGAGCACGGCAACGACGAGGATGCCGATGATGCCGTGTGGCAGGTAGTTCACGATGAACAGCGGCACCAGCATGTCCGGTCGATCACCGGGAATCTGCGCCATGAAGTCGGGCGTCATTGCGGCGAAGGTCCCGAGAATCAGGCCGGCGCTGCAGTAGAGAAACACGATCGGGAACCGCGCGAGCCCGTTTGCCATGAGAATCTGCCGTACCGTCTTCTCGCTCTTGGCCGAGAGCGTCCGCTGCGCCTGGGTCTGGTCGCAGCCGTAATACGACGCGTACAGCACGAAGCCGCCGAAGATCATTGGCAAGAGGCCCCATTCGTCGCCGCTGAAGCCGTAGGACGTCGTGCGCAGCACCTCGAGGCGCGTCGTATCGACGTTAGCCGTGAACACCTCCCAGCCGCCTAGATTGACGAGCGCGTAGCCGCCTACCATCAGCACGCCGAAGAAGATCAGGATCATCTGGATCGTGTCAGACCAGACCACCGCCTTCATGCCGCCCTGCAGCGAATAGACGATCGTAACGACACCGATAATCGAAATGGCCCAGCTGAAGGGCATACCCATGACGCTGTTCAGGATCAGCGCCGTCGCGTAGATCGTCACGCCGGTCGCGAACGCCCGGCTGATCTGGAACACGACGCTGATGGCGAGGCGCGTCGACATGCCGAAGCGGCGCTCGAGGTAGTCGTAGATACTGACGACACCGGAGCGATACAGCGCCGGCAGTACATAGACCATCAGGAACAGCATGGCGAGCGGCACGGCGAACTCGTAAGACAGCCAGACCATGCCGCCGCCTTCGCGCAGGCCGACGAAGGCCGGCGCGGAGATGAAGCTGATTGCCGACAGCTGCGTCGCCATGGTCGACAGCGTTAGCGGGAACACGCCCATCTCGCGGCCGCCGAGGAAGTAGTCCTGCTTGGAATGGTTTTCCTTGAAGAAATAGCCGAGTCCGAGCAGCACGCCGAGATAGCCAACGAGGATCGAGTAATCGAGTGTGTTCATAAGGTCTTGCCTGTAGTGACGGTCCTGTGGCTTATCGGGCGACTTTGAGCCAGCGTACGCCGAAAGGATCGACGGTAACGTTCCCAAGCTCCAGCGTCTCGCCGGAAAGCACATCGACGCCTGGGCCCGACGCCGCCATATCCAGCGCGAGGTTCTCGTCCGTGAGGTTAACGAGCGCCACGACGTCATGCCCCGCGTCCTTCGCGGACCGCCGAATCGCGAAAACCCGCTTGTCCGGGTACAACACCTCGAACGCCGCGCTCGGTGCGAAAGCGGGCTCGCCCTGGCGCGCGTTGATCAGACGCATGACGCCACGAAAGACCATCGAGGACAGCGTTGCTTCATTGTCAATCGCCGCCTCGACGTCCGGCAACGTATGGCGCTGCCGGTTGATGCTGCGCGCCCGGCCCGTGGCGCGGACGCCGCCAAGGTCGTTCCGCGACCCGATCAGCGACTGGATATAGACGGCGGGCACGCCCGGCATGGCGAGGACAATAGCCTGCGATGCGACGAAACGGGCAGCGACCCTGGCGTCGGCTTCACCCACTGCAGAGATAAGGTCGAGGAACGTACAGTTGATTTCGTAGGGGCGCTTCTCGCCGGCGATGCTGCGGTAGGACACCTGGCCTCCGGCCCTCTCGGCCGCCGCCACGAGCGCGTCGATGTCCGACGTCTCGAGTATCTCCTCGACCGGGCGCACGCCCACACCATCGTGGCTCGCACTGAAATTGAGGAAGCAGACCTCGGGCCCCGGCAGGGTCAGCGACGCAGCCCAGTCCGACAGTCGGGTCGAGTCACCCCCGACGAAACTGTGCGCAAGCAACGGCGGCAGCGCAAAGTTGTAAACCATGTGTGCCTCGTCGCGACCGTTGCCGAAATACGCAACGTTCTCCCGATGCGGCACATTGGTCTCGGTGATCACCACGACGTCCTTGCACAGCCGTTCGATCGCAGCGCGCATGACCTTGATCAATGCATGGGTCTCGGCCATGTTGGCCGACGGCGTACCCGGCTGCTTCCAGAGGAAGGTAACCGCGTCGAGACGCAAGAGCCGTGCGCCCTGGCTGATCAGGAAGAACAGCACCTCTATGACGGCGAGCAGCACCCTTGGATTCGTGTAATTGAGATCGACCTGGTCAGCGCTGAACGTTGTCCAGACGTGTCGTTCCGTGCCTGATGCGTCGGTGAAGGTCGTCAGCAGCGGGGACGTCCGGGGTCGCACGACATCGGACAGGTCCGCAGTCGGATCCACGTCGAGGAAGAAGTCCTCGTAGCCGGGCTCGTTGCCGAGCCAGGACAGGAACCAGTTTGACTCGCTGGAGACATGGTTGACGACCGCGTCGGCCATCAGCCGACAGTCCGCCGCGAGCGCCCGGATATCATCCCAGTCACCGAGGTCGTCGCGGACGGCGTAGAAGTCCACGACCGAGAAGCCGTCATCCGACGTGTACGGGTGAAACGGCAGGATATGCATCAACTGGAAATGATCCTTGAGGCGCCGCCGGTAGAAGCGATGCAACACCTCAAGTGGTGCCGTATCTGTCTCGTTAAGCGTGTCCCCGTAGGTAATCAGCATGACGTCGCGCTGCGTCAGGCCGGACGGTCGGTTTACACTATCCAGGCGGGAGGCATACGCCGTTACCAGCTCATCGATGCCGGCCGCAACGACGGCAGCATCCTCGCGGCTGTACACCAGCTCGAGAGGATCGGACACGGACAGCTTGCCGGACGGCTGAATCATCGCACCGGGCTCCGCAATAGACAGGGTGAAGGGACGACCACCGTGAGACGGCGAACGCGGACGACGGTTCGCCCTCAGGCGCGGAATCCGGGGCGCCCGAAGGCGCCCCGAAGTACTACGTCTTTATCAGAAGTCGTACGTGAACCTGAGGTAGGTCCTGCGCGGCAGGATCGGACGGCCGACGAAGAACTGTGCCGGTGCACCGGACTGGGCGTTGCCCTGTCGCGGAGAGCCTTCCGTGATGCCCTGCTCGTCGGTCAGGTTGAAGACATGCAGGCTGACACGCATCGTCTGGCCTGCTGCCATCTGCCAGGTGTAACCGGCATCGAGGCGCAACAGGTTGTAGGCATCGAGCTCCACGGTGTTCGCATCGTTTGCGAAATTCTTGCCGTGATAGTTCCACAGGAGCGAGGCGTCGAAGCCGCCGTAGAAGAACCGCGTTCCGAAGTTCGCCAGCTCGTTCGGCTGGCGTCGCAGCTCCTTGCCGAGAATGGCTTCAGGTGCTTCCGTGAACTCATGGGTACGCAGGGTGATGTTACCGGTCAGCGACCAGAAATCATTGATGTAGTACGTGGCGTTCGCCTCGATACCCAGCGCCTCGGTGCTCTGCAGCGACACGACCTCGATGATGTTGCCCGGGTTATTCGGGTCATTCTCGAAGTCGACGTTGCGGCGATCATCCAGCGTCGTGTAGTAGAACGTCGCGCTACCATCGAAGCGATCGGTGTTCCACTTCACGCCAGCCTCAACCGTCGTGATGATCTCGCCTTCATACGAGGCCAGTTCACCAAAGTCGTTGAACGGCACGCTGCGAAGCTGCGGAAAGAAGTAGCCGTACGAGAAGTTACCGAACAGGTTCAGCGAGTCGTTCAGACGGAATAGTGCTCCTGCCGACAGCGCCCACTCGGTCGTATCGACCCTGCCACTTGTCAGCGAGCCGTCCGTGAAGCTGACGTTCTCGATGAGGTTGCTGACCTGCGGATCGTTGCCCGTCTGGAAGCTCGCGGTGTTGCGTTGCTCAACGCGGCCATCGTAGCGCTCGACGCGCGTACCAACGTCAAAGGACCAGCGACCGGCTTCGATCTGGTCGGCGAGATAGAACGCTATGCGCTTGGCGCCGCGGGTGCGGTCGCCAACGAGACCGTTAGAAACGGCGAGGCCGTTCTGCGTCCACTGGTAGACCGCGTCCGGATCGGTTGACGCGATTAGGTTGCCTTCTGCGTCCTCGGTAACACCGGTCAGCGTGACATCGACGAGCCTCGGCGCGTTACGGAAATCGCCGAGGTAAGTCGTGATGTAGTTCAGGTCGTCGGCGTTCGAGTCCGAGAAGAAGCCGCCAATGGTAATGCTGTGCTCGGAATTACCGACCGTCAGGTTGCGCGCAAGGCTGATCTCACCCGAGAAGTCCGTCGTATCGCGCCAGCGATCGAGCGTCCTGTTGCCGAACAGCAGGAAATCGTCGGGCAGGGCCTGGCCGGACTGCGAGAAGGTGAACGCTGCTCCGCCCTGCAGGGCGGTGGGAACGCCGCGGTTGGTGAGGTACTCGGCCTGCGTCTCAGGCGTGTTCGGACCCTGCGCATCGCCGTCGAGGAACAGGTTGAACTGGTGGTCATACCGCGCGTAGCGGATCTTGGCGTTCATCGTCCACTCGTCACTGATGTCCTTGTCGAACACGGCGGCGATCATGTTGCCGCGCGTCACGACGCCATCACCGATCGGCGTGGTGAACCGGCCGTCAGGCGTGTCGTAGGACAGCCCGGTCGCCTCTACCGTATTCATCGTAAAGACTTCGCCGCCGTCATTGCCGGTGACGCGCTCGCGTGTGTTGCCGTCGACCGGCAGTGGCAGGAAGAACTGCACGCTGTCGTCGATGGCCTGGCCGTACACCGTTACGGAACCGGAGCCGTCGCTGAAATTGTGCTTGATGTTGCCGCGCACCTGGAAACCACGCGTGTCGAGACCCGAGTCGAGAGGTCCTTCGTCTGTGCGATAGAAGCCGGAAATCGCGTAGAAGGTATCGGAAGAATCACCACCTAGCGGACCGCTGAAGAAGTAGTCGCCGCGGAAGCGTCCCTCGTCGGCAAACTCCGCCTGCATCGTTCCCGTCGCCTCGGGGCCACCGGTCTTGCTCACGAAGTTGACAATACCGGCTACTGAACCGGGTCCGAACAGGTTCGACACACCACCGGTGACGAACTCGGACCGCTCGATACCGAGATCCGGTCGGTAGAAGACGTCAAAGGCCGACGAGTTCAGGCCGAACGTCGAGTAGGCCGGCATGCCGTCGAACAGGAGCGGCGTGAAGGAGAACTGGCCGCCGGACGGCAGACCGCGGTGGAAGACGTTGGTGGCAACCTCGCCACCGCCACCCTCGGCACTGACGCCGGGCAACTGCGTTAGCAGGTCGGCCTGACTGTTGGACGTAAAGAGACGGAGCTCTTCCTCGGAATACTGCGTGACGGCCTGCGGCGTCTCGAAGCCGGTACGGGCAACGCCGGTACCGGTAACGACGATCTCTTCGACCAACTCTTCGTCCTGGGCATAGCCAAGCGCTGGCGCAACGATCACTGCTGTCGCCAACAGGTATCCGCGCACGGATCTCGTGTTCATCATGATTCCCCCTCGCATTTTCTCGTTCGTCCCGGCGAATGCATACGTAGTCATCCGCCGGATACACTGAATCGCCGAATCCCCGTAGTGCCTGATTGCAGCGACGGCAGTCGGATCGCCCCGACACGCCTCGACAATACACCCATGGTGAGTAAATTAAAACACCTAAGCCACTCTTCGGCTCAGCGTTATTCACCTATTCTGGATATAAAGGGGTCCGCTAGAAGAAATAGCTATCGAAGGACAGCGCCGCCGCACCAATGGCCGCGGCGTCCCCAGCCGCCTCCGCTGCAACGATCTTCGGCAGCGGCCGTGGATCGAGGCGCCGCTCCTGGTCGTAGATCGCTATATGCGGGATGACCAGCTCGGCCAGCTTCGGCGGAATCCGGCCGCCAATCACGATGGCCTTCGGATCCAGTATGGCGGCCGAGGCCGAGGCAATCAGCGACAGCGAATCCTGGACCTTCGCGATCCATTCCTCGACACCAGGCCAGCCAGGGTCGAAGCGGTCGATCATCTCGGTGACCGAGTCGACGTCGATCCCGTGCTTCTTCACCAGCCTGAAGAGCAGCTCGAGGTTCGGATGCGGGTAGCTGCCGGGCGGCAGCAGCTGCGCAACCTCGCCGGCATTGCCGAACTCGCCGCGCAAAAGGTTGCCGTTCACAATAATGCCGCCGCCGAGCCCGGTCGCCACGTACAGGTAGACGAAGTCCCGCGCCCAGCGGCCTACGCCGACGAGACTCTCGCCAATCGCTGCGGCGTTGCCGTCGTTCTCGATCCACACGGGCAGGCTCAGGTCGTTTTCGAGGACGGACTCGATATCGAGGTTGGCCCACTCGTCGAGGATGAGCGGTGTATTGACCTGGCCGGTGCCCCGAATGAACGTCCCCGGCAGGCTGAAGCCGACACCGAACACGCGCGACTCATCGCCGAGCCACTGCTCGGTCAGCTCAGCCTGCATGGCCCGAAGGTTGTCGACGACGCCGTCATGCGTGAGTACCGATACCTCGGTGATGCGGCGATCGATGACGCGCCCGGAAAAATCCATCAGGACGACGGCGATCGCATCCCAGAGGATGGCGGCGCCGAACGCGTAGGCGTACTCGGGCACGATTTCGATATTCGTACTGAGCTGGCCACGCTTGCCCGATGCCACGCGGTCCCCCTGCCGGAGGCTGCCCCGATCGAGCAGCCGGCCGATCAGTCGCGACACGGTCTGCTGCGAAATCTCGGTCTCACGCACGATCGCTGACTGGGTGACGGAGCCACGACGCAGTACCGTGCCGAGTATCTGGCGCTCGGCAGCACTGTTCTCCGGGAACGTCTCACGTCGAAAGTACGGGGAACGTATCGGCTCGAGGCGCAGCCTGGGTGGATTCTGTTTTGCGGCGATCGTCATACGGGCTCGCAATTCGTCATCGGTATGGCCTCTATGGTATAGCAGCTTTTCGGACGAGCTGTGAACGACGGCTCCGCATCTTGGGACGACATCGCGTGACACTGACGCTCGCCAGCGCCGACATCCAGGCCTTTCTCGACGCACACCGCCTTCCTACGAGTTACGCCGAGGATATCGAGGCGTCTTTCCTGCCGCTCGTCGGCTGGCTTGCCGACAGACGCCGCGACGCGGGCCCGCTCTTCGTCGGCATCAACGGTGCCCAGGGCACCGGAAAGTCAACGCTCGGCGACTTTGTCGCGACGGCAACGGCGGCCCTTTACGGCTGGAACCCGGCGGTGCTGTCGATCGACGATTTCTACCGCACGCGCGCCGAACGCACTGCACTCGCGCGTGAGCAACACCCGATGCTATCGACGCGCGGCGTGCCGGGCACTCACGACGTCGCCCTGCTCGAGCAGACACTCGACACGCTATTCGGGCTCGAAGACGGCGAGACGTTCGCACCCCCGCGCTTCGACAAGTCGATCGACGATCGCGCCCGCCCGCCGTGGCCTGACGTTCGCGGCCCGCTCGATCTGATCGTGCTCGAAGGCTGGTGCGTTGGCACGCCCGCCGAGGACGACGCAGGGCTCGCGGCGCCTGTCAACGACCTCGAGCGAGAGCGTGACCCAGACGGCCATTGGCGACGCTGGGTGAACGAACGCCTGCGAACGGACTACGCCGCGCTGTGGGATCGCCTCGACGCGCTGGTCTATCTCAAGGCACCCGACTTCGACGCGATTTTCCGCTGGCGCCTCGAACAGGAACGAAAGCTCGCGGCAGCGAAAGGCAGTACCGCGAGCGGCATCATGAATGACGACGAGGTTCGCGAATTCATCAGCTACTACGAACGCCTGACGCGCCATGCGCTCGAGACGCTGCCTGGGACGGCAGACGTCGTCTTCGAACTGGACGGCGATCACCGGGTTCGATCCGCACGCTATCGCTAAAGGCGGCGTCGCCTCTGTCCGTTGCTACGGCTTGCGGGATCGAAGCACGTCCCAGCAGGCACCGAGCGTGTGGTAATCGCATTTGCCGCCAGCCGTCGACTTCTCGTCGCTGTACGGCCGGTTGTCGACGGTCAGCACCCGGTACCAGGCACCGTACTCATGATCGACCAGGTGTTCCCAGGCGTACTGCCATATCCTGTCGTACCAGTCGGCGTAGCGCCCGTCGCCGGTCTCGGTAAAGAGCCGGAAAGCGGCCGCGAACGATTCTGCCTGCACCCAGAAGTACTTGTCGCTATCGCAAATCGACTCGTCCGGTGCGAAGCCGTAGAGAATACCGCCGTGCTCGTGATCCCAGGCGGTCGTGAGCGCCCGATCGAACAGCTCCCGAGCGCGGGTGAGCATCCAGCCTTCCGGTCGATGGCCATGAAGGGTCAGCAACAGCTTCGACCATTCGGTCTGGTGGCCAGGCTGGAAGCCCCACGGTCGGTACAGGTTCTTCGGATCGTCGCGGTTGTAGTCCCAGTCGATGTCGAGCCTGGGCGTGAAGTGCTCCCAGACGAGACCGTTCGATTTGGCCGCGAGGTCGACGGTGACGAGCTTCGCGATATCCACGGCGCGATCGAGGAAATGCCTGTCGCCTGTGGCCTCGAACGCCTCGATCAACGCCTCGGTACTGTGCATATTGGCATTCTGCCCACGGTAGGCACCGACACTGGACCAGTCGGGCGTCGCCTCGTCGGCGTACAAGCCGATCGTGCGATCCCAGAGGCGTGACTCCATGATCTCCCAGGCCCGGGCGATGTCGTCGCTGGCGCCATAGAGGTCAACCTTCTCAGCGGCAGCCGCCGCGAGCATGACGAAGGCAAGCCCGTAGCAGTGGTTGGTCTGGTCGTCCGGAACAATGCGATCGCGAAGCGTCCAGTTGAAACCCTGCCGCGTGTCATCCCAGTGGTGATCGCGGATGAAGGCCAGGCCATGTTCAGCGAGCTCGCGGTAGCGCGTATTACCGAAGAGCTCATACGCCCGGCAGTAGTTCACGACCATTCTCGAGCTGCTTACGAGGTGGCGGACGCCGGGATCGAAGACACGTCCGTCATCCCGGAAGTTCTGGAAGAAGCCACCGTCGGCATCCACGATAGTTGGCTCGTAGAAATCAAGGATCGACTTGATGTGCTCGAGCAGGAAATCCGGACTCCGGAAATTCACGCCTCGAGGCTCCAGTGCTCGCCCACGTCGGCAAGCGTCGGGAACGATGGGAAAGCCCCGGGTCGCGACACCGCGATCGCGCCGCAATGGGCGGCCGACTCGACGAGGCGCTGCATGGCGGCCAGGTCGTCAAGGAAACCCTTGACATCAGCCTGCTGGCTGAGCCCGTAGAGCACGGCGCCAATGAAGGCATCGCCGCCGCCGGTCGTATCGACCGCCGTTACCCTCGGTGGCGACACGGTCGCCCTGCCCCCTGCTGCAATGATCTCGAGATCACGCGGGCCGTCGGTCACAAGGGCTACGGACGTGCCGGCCGCAAAGCAGGACGCGAGGTAGTCGTCATAGTCTCCGGCGGACAAGAAGTCGAGCTCCTCGCGTGAGAACTTGACGAGATCAGCGCCGCGCACGAGTTCATTGACGCTGGCGGCGTTGACTTCACCGGCCGGCCACAGGTTATGGCGCAGGTTCACGTCGAAGCTGATCGTCGCATCGTTCGCCCGGGCCTCTTGAATGACAAAGTGAGTGACGTCCGCAATGTGATCATCGGTCAGCGTGTTGCTGCAGAAATGAACGATCGGCCTGTTGCGGAACCAGTCCGCGCTAAGCTGCTCGCGAGTCATCAAAATGTCGGCCGTGCGATCACGCCGGAAGGAGAAACTGCGTTCGCCGTGCTCGTCGAGAAAGACAAAGGCAAGGGCGGTCGGCGCATCGGGATGCACGGCGGCGAGCGAGGTATCGACACCGTAGGTCTTGAGCGCATCCAGCAGGAAATGACCAAACTGGTCGTCGCCAACCTGCCCGGCAAACGCTGCTTCGCCGCCGAGTTTCGCAACGGCAACCGCCGCGTTGGCCGGCGCACCCCCGGGAAATTGCGTAAAGCAGTTCAGCAGCATGTCGCCTTCCTGCTGCTGGCCCGTGTTGAGGAAATCGATCAGCGCCTCACCGAAACAGATAACCCGACTCATTGAGCCGTGACTCCACGGCCGTCGTGCCGGCGTCGTTGCCGCGCCGCTCGGACGGTATTCGCTGACTCAGGCATTGGCCTCTCCCGCGGTATCCCACTATCGCAATACCGGTCTGCAATCGAACTGAAAGACGACCGTCTCCCGGTCGCTCGTTGCACATCCCGGCTGGAATAGTATCGAAACGCACGCGTAACGTTTACGCCAGTCTTGCAAGCGCTGCCACCAGCAAGCCCCTCCGGCGAGCCGCGGGCCGTCGCCCAGGCGGCAGCGAGCCCCTCGAGCCGTCGAGATCGAGTAGACTTCCGGGCTCCGGAAAGGGCCTGGGTAATGATGACCTCACTACGCGCATTACGACTTCTTTTACCGGTCGTCCTCGCGGCGAGCTACGGCTGCGCAACGACCGACAGCGCCGACTCGACAGCGGCGAACGATAACCTCGACGCCGTTCTCTGGCTGCAGTCCTCGACGGAATACGCCGCCGCGGCACTCGGCACCTACGCCGCAGCGGCCGCGGCTCTCGAGGCGCTCGTCGCGTCAGATGCCGAACAAGGACGCCGCATGGCGGTCGTGCTCGACGTCGACGAGACCGTCCTCGACAACTCGAGCTACCAGGCACAGCTCATTGCCGACGACGCACGCTACGAACGCGGGAGCTGGGATCGGTGGATTGCGCTTGGCGCGGCTCCGGCCGTGCCGGGTGTCGTCGACTTCATCAGCAAGAGCCAGTCGCTCGGCGTCCACGTGGCCTTTATTACAAACCGGGCCTGTCGCACGCGCGCGGGCGGCGATGTGGCCTGCCCGCAGAAAACAGAAACGCTCACAAACCTCCGCGATGTCGGTATCGACACCGCGTCGACCACGCTGTTCCTTCGCGGTGATGTGCCGTCCGACGCATGCCGGGAGTTCCTGACGTCGGCAGAGACTGCAGACGGAGTCTGGTCATCGGACAAGACCTCGCGTCGCGCCTGCGTGGCACTCGATCACGACATCGTCATGCTGTTTGGCGATCAGCTCGGCGACTTCACGCATGAAGACCCGGCGGTCTCAGGGCAGGACGCTGCCAGCGACTACGCCGAACGCTGGGGCAAAACCTGGTTCATGCTGCCGAACCCGACCTACGGCGGCTGGCGCCCGAGTGCCTCAGACGAAAAGCGATCGCGTATCCGCGGCATCAGACCGCAACCCGACAATGCCGAGTGAGAGCCCGGTGATTCGATCGCTGCCCATTGCGCTGGCCGCACTTTTGACGTCGGCCTGCTCTTCCGCCGACCTGCCATCGTCCGCCCCTCTGGCTGCACCGGTCCCGGCCGTCACGATCATGACCTTCAACGTCGAGAACCTGTTCGACACAGCCGACGACCCCGGCAAGGACGATCACGCGTACCTGCCGCGCGCCGTCAAGGACGACCCGGCGCACATTGCCAAGTGCGAGCCGCTGGAGGTCGAACGCTGGCGTCGCGACTGCCTCGAGCTCGACTGGAACGAGGACGCCCTCGACTTCAAGCTGCGCCAGCTCGCAGCGGCCATCCTGCAGGTGAACGACGGGCGCGGGCCCGACATCATTGCCGTCCAGGAGGTCGAGAACGCTGGCATCCTGACGCGGCTTTCGCAGGATTACCTGGCGGCCGCCGGGTATGGCGATGCGATCCTGATCGAAGGCCAGGACCTACGTGGCATCGACGTGGGCTTCCTGACGCGGCTGCCGCTCGTTGGCGACCCGGTGCTGCACGCGTTCGACGCATCGGCGTTTCCGGACCGCGCCGATGACACCCGCGGCGTGCTGGAGGCCACGTTCGAACTGCCGGATGGCAGCCTGCTAACGGGTTTCAGCGTGCATTTCCCGGCGCCTTTCCACCCGATCGAGATGCGGGAGATCGCGTATGACCACCTGAACGCGCTCCGGTCGGCCGTACCGGCCGATCGCATAGTATTTGCGGCCGGTGATTTTAATACGCCAATGCGTGAGATGACCGGAACCACCATTCTTGACGACCGGGTACGGCCGTACTGGACGATTGCGCACGAAGTGGACTGTGAGGGCTGTAAGGGCACCAATTACTGGGCCCGCGGCGACAGCTGGTCGTTTCTCGACATGATCCTCCTGTCGCCGGCAACATCGGGCGACGCTGACTGGCGCCTCAGGAGAGGCGGCGTGTTCCTCGCCAATGCCTACGCAGATCAGCTACGAGACGACGGTACCGTAAGGCGGTTCAATCTCGAGGCAAGAGAAGGCGTATCGGATCACTTGCCGCTGGTTCTCACTCTCGAACGCGGCGCGACCGACTGAGATCTCCTCCCCGGGACAGCAACCCGCACAGACAGGATCGAGCAGCATGTCACTCTGGAAACAACAGGTAGACCTTGAGCCCTTCAACCTCGCCTCGAAAGGCCTGGCGAGCGACGTGCTCGGCATTCGCGTGACCGAAATCGGCGATGACTTTATTCGCGGCGAGCTCGAGGTCGAGAAGCGCACGCACCAGCCTTTCGGTCTGCTGCATGGTGGCGTGTCCTGCGTCCTCGCTGAAACGCTGGGGTCGGTGGCCGGCATGCTCACCTGCGACGAGGGGTACACCGTCGTTGGCGTCGATATCAATGCGACGCACATGAATGGCGTGCAGAGCGGCAAGGTCATCGGCACGGCACGACCGCTCAAGCTCGGGCGGCGCATGCAGTTCTGGTCGATTGATATCGAGACCGAGGACGGAAAGCCGGTCTGCGCGACTCGCCTGTCCCTGGCCGTTGTGCCGATCAAGAGCGATCAGTAGCGCACCTTCGGAGCAAGCGTTTGAGCACTGATCTGCCAACACTCGAGACCGAGCGACTCATCCTCAGACCGCCGCGTATCGAGGACTTCGATGCCTACGCACGCTTCATGGCCGATGAGTCGTCGACGGAGTTTCTGGGCGGTGTCCAGGCACGACCGGACGCGTGGCGTGGCTTTTGCCAGATAGCCGGCGCGTGGCACCTGCAGGGCTTCTCAATGTTCTCGCTGATCTCGAAGGAAGACGGCGAGTGGATTGGGCGCGTGGGGCCATGGATGCCCGAAGGCTGGCCGGGTCCGGAGGTTGGCTGGGGCATATTGAAGGACTACGCCAACGCAGGCTATGCAACAGAGGCGGCGGCAGCCACGATTGACTGGGCCTTCGAGCACCTCGGCTGGGACGAGGTCATCCACGCCATCGATCTCGACAACCACGCCTCTGCGGCCGTGGCGACGAAACTCGGCTCGCGGAATCGAGGCCGCGGCCAGCTGCCGTCGCCTTACGAAGACTGTGAAGTGAATCTCTGGGGGCAAACCCGGGACGAGTGGCAATCGAGGGCCTGACCGCGCAATGACGGTGTTCAGGGCTGCCTGCAAGGGCCGTCGTGAACTTAAGGCAGGTGCCTATTGCGAGCGGGCGTTCGGCACGTACTGCGTTTGGTCCAGCGTCTGGAGTACGCGGTCGCGCATCGGCTCAAGACGGCGCTCGACGTCGGCCGTGAGTTCGCTGAAGGCCGGGCGATCGCGGAGCGGTTGCCAGATCGGTTCGTGGTCGAGATGTCCTGCGCTGAGCCAGCCGGCGTCGATGGCGTCACCGATTTCTTCGATTGCCGTGTCGTATCGTCCCTGCAACACGGACACTTTTGCGCTGTGCATCCTGTACGAGGGTGTACGCCACCCCTGCTGTTTCGCCTTGTCGACGAGCGCCTCGCCGATGCGCAGGAATTCTCCTGCGGCATCATGATCGTTGCCGACCTGGTAGGCGTACGCGAGATATAGAACGAACTCGATATCGGTCAGCGACAGCTTGTCGACGTCCCCGGTCGCGGCCCGGAAGTCCTCCTGCGCCTCCGCATACTCACCCGCGACCAGGTGACTCATTGCCCGCCAGTAGTTGAGCTCGCGCGACTGCGGCAACAACGCGCCCGGGATGTCGCCGGCCACGTCGAAGGCGCCATCACTACCGAACCGCTCGGCAAGTTCGTCATAGCGGCCCTGCCGCAGCAGGACGGCGCCGATCTCCTTGATCGGCCTGGCCTCTGCCACCGCAGCGGATTGCTCCAGTCGGAGTTCGGCTTCATCCCAGAGCCCGAGGCCAATGAGCATCCGCAGCCTCGCAAACAGCCCCTGCGATGGCGTCATGCCCTGGGCTTCGGACAGCGCGACGGCCGCTTCGTCGTAGCGCCCATAGCGACTGGCCCAGCCCGCCAGGTAGCGTTTCGTCGGCCCGCGTCGGTCAGGGCTCACCTCTATGACGCGGTCAAACAGCGCAGCTCCCCGCTCGTAGTTGCCGCGGAGCATCTGCAGCGCGCCGAGGTTATAGAGCAAGGTTGCGTTAACGGGATCGAGGTCATTTGCCGTCTCGTAGGCAACCTCGGCGCGCTTCAGGTCACCATTCAGCACATGCGCGAACCCGAGCGTACGCCAGGAGCCGGCATCATTTGGCATTGCGTCGATAGCCTCGCTCAGGAACTGAATCGCCGATTCGCGGTTGTTTCCGACAATGGCCGCCGTGCCGCGTATCTGCCGCGCATACTGCAGGTCCGGGTCGAACTCGGCCGCCTTGTCCAGCAGGACAACAGCGCGAGGGTAAACCTCCTCTGCGGACCGGCCAGCGTAGTAGTGCTGCAGAAGATAGGCGTGCGCGAGCGCTGTGTAGGCGTGGGCGAACTGAGGGTCATACTCGATGGCCGCTTCGAGCGACTCGATGGCACGCTCCAGCGACTCGGGATTACGACGTTCCAACTCATGACGACCGTAGAAATACGCGTCGTAGGCCTCGAGACTGACGGTGATCGAGCGCCGCCCGAAAGCGCTGTCGCTGCCCAGCAACGTGCTTTGCATGGCCGCCGCCACATTCTCTGCAATCTCCGTTTGCACGGACAAGAGGTCAGCCTCCTGCCGGTCGTAGGTCTGCGACCACAGGTGGTAGCCGCTCTCGGCGTCGATCAGCTGTGCCGTTACGCGGAGCGTCGTGCCGTTCTTGCGGACGCTGCCCTCGAGAACGGACTGGACGTTGAGTTCTGACGCAATATCGGCAATATCGACGTTCTTGTCTTTGAAGTAGAACGACGACGTGCGCGCAGCGACGCGCAGCCGGGGCAACTGCGCCAGTGAATTCAGGATTTCCTCGGACAAGCCGTCGCTGAAATAGTCGTTGCGGTCGTCGTCGCTCATGTTCGCGAACGGGAGCACCGCAATGCTGTTCCTGGGCGCCACCGCCGTCGCCGCTGCGGGCCCTTGAGGTGCCGGGGGATCGTCGCGGTTCAACGCAATCAGTACCGGCACGATGACCAGCGCCACTGCGATGGCCAGCCAGGTCAGTCCGCGGCGCGGTCGCGTCTCGCCGGTCGCTTGGGGCGCATCGTCGCCGGCGCTCCCAGCCTCGGGGCCGGAATTCTGAACGGCGGACACCGGCGCAATAAGCCGGTATCCGCGCTTGCGTATCGTCGAGATGTACGTGGGTGAACGGCTGTCATCGCCGAGCTCCCGGCGCAGCTGCGCAATCGCCTTGTAGACGGCCGTATCGACGACATAGCGTGCCCCCCAGACGTGCTCGATCAGCTCGTCGGTCGTCACCACCTCACCCTGTCGATCCGCAAGGTAGACCAGAGCGTTCATCGCCTTGGGCTCGATCTCGACGCGGGTATCGCCGCGAGAAAGCCGGTTTAGCGCAGGCTCGACCAACCAGTCGCCGCAGTGGAACGGTGAACGGTTGCCCGTCGATTCGTTTGTCAGGTCTTCCGTAACCACGCCAGTCGCAAAACAGCCCGATGCCTCGACGTCTTCGAGGTTCGCATTTGTAGTGAGTCTAATCAATCGGAGAAGTCGCGCTCGTGCGCAACCACCGGGAGACCCGTAGCGGCTCGCGAAGTGGCAGCCGAGGCTTTCGGCCAGACAGAGCGCTCATGACCTATAATTCCGGGACTGCACTCGATGGCAGCGAGCCGACAGCATCCGACGGGAGGGGATCTATGCGCGACGTTCAGGGTATGTCGATACTGGTTACCGGCGGTGGCTCGGGGATCGGTGCGGGGATTGCCAGGCATTTCTGCCACGCCGGTGCGCGAGTAACGATCAGCGGTCGCCGGGAGGACAAGGTCGCTGGTGTTGCGGCATCGATTGGCGACAACTGCAGCGCCGTGGCCGGCGATGTCACGGTCGCAGAGGATCGTGAGCGCATGCTGGCGGCCGCGCTCGATCACGGCGGCAAACTCGATGTCCTCGTCAACAACGCCGGCAACATGTATCGCCAGCCCGTCGATGGCTACACCGAGGCACTCCTGCGCGAAGCCTTCGACACGAACGTGATTTCCGCCATGATGCTATCCAGTGCCGCCATCCCGATGCTGGAGGCCACCTCGGGATCGATCATCTTCATGGGTTCCACGCACACCCGCCGTGCGTTTCCGGGCGCGTCGCCCTACGCGACGACCAAAGCTGCCCTCGAAGGCCTGACCAGGGTCATGGCGGCCGAACTCGGGCCGCGGCAGATCCGCGTCGGCTGCATCCTGCCGGGCGCCGTCCGGACCGAGCTCAACGTTCGCGCCGGACTGTTCTCGGAAGACGAGGCCGAAGACCGGTATGCCGCCGTGGCCGGGCTGCATGCACTCGGTCGTATCGGTACCGTCGAGGAAATTGCGGAGAGCGTCGAACACCTGGCTCGTGCCGAGTGGGTAACGGGCGTCGCGCTTGAAGTCGACGGAGGCATCGGCCTCGGCGTCTCCAGTTTCTGAGGCGATGCCCGGGCGCGGGTCGGAACCGACCGCGCACGCCTGGCGCTGGCTCATGCTGGCCGGCGCATCTGCTATCTACGCCTGCTTTGGCGCGCTAATGGCGGCCATGTCCGTGCTCGTGACGCCAGTGAGTACCGAGCTGTCGCTGTCTTCGCTGCAGATGGGCGTCGTACTCGGACTGTGGCAGTTCGTTTACCTCTTCGTCGCCATTCCGGCGGGCATCCTTCTTGATCGATTCGGGCTCCGGCTGGCCCTGCTCGCGGCCGGTCTGCTCATTGCATTGTCGTCGGGCCTACGCGTCGTTGTCGACTCGTATGCCGGGCTCCTCGCTACGGTGGCGTTGTTCGGGCTCGGCGGGCCACTGGTATCGGTTGGAGCGCCGAAACTCGTCAGCCGATGGTTCGCCGGCGCCGAACGCGGCCTCGCAATGGGAATCTTCATGAGCAGTACAGCCATCGGCGCATTGCTCGCAACCATCGGTACAAACAGCGTGATCATGCCGATCGTCGGCAACGACTGGCGGGGCGTCTTTGGCATCTACGCCGTGGTCACGGCAGCGGCCGTAGCAGCCTGGGCGACGATCGCGAGCAGACCGGTCAGCCGGCTGGGCGATGCCGAGGCAGATGCGCCTGGAGACGACGGTAAACGCAGTCCACTCCGGGACCTGCTTCGGCAGAGTGACGTGCGACTTGCCATGGCGATGGCGGTAACGATGTTCTTCTTCGTGCACTCGATGAACGCGTGGTTGCCGGAGATCCTGCGCGGCAACGGACTGGACATCGTCAACGCAAGTTACTGGTCGGGCCTGCCGACCGTCATTGCGGTCATTGCGACTCTCGTCATTACCCGGCTCGCACTACCACATCGACGAGTTCCGATCCTTACGGGCGTTGCCGTCGTTGCGCTCGTATCAGCAACCCTTCTCGAGATCGAGCCCGTCGTAGTACTCGCGCTGTGCCTGCTTGGCCTCGGCATTGCGCGAAGCTGCCTTGTGCCCGTTGCGCTGCTGCTGTTGATGGAGGCAAAGGCGACGACGACTCGCTCGGTCGGCACGGCGAGCGGACTGTTTTTTGCGGCAGGCCAGGTAGGCGGCATGCTGGGCCCGGTCCTGTGTGGACTGGCAATCGACGTGTCGGGCGACTACGACGCTCCGCTGTGGCTGATGAATGCCTCGATGATCGTTCTGCTGGGATTGATCTTTACGCTGGAGCGCGCTCGGCGTCCGGCTCGGGCTCTGCATTCGGATACTGACCCAGCGTCAGGACGATAAAGGCACCGAGGCCGAACAGACCCGCGGCAACGTAGAACCCAAAATCATAGCTCTTCGTGACGTCGTAGACCCGCGCGAACAGCATTGGCGCGGTCCCCGAACACACGGCGAGCGATGCATACAGTATCGAGTAGATCTTCGCGTAGTGCCGAAGGCCGAAGTAGCGGGCCGCGAGGAAGGACATGAGGTCGAGTTCGGCGCCAGCGGCAAATCCGATCAGGAAGGCCGCCACGCCGGCAACGGCGATGCTCTGGACATCGATAAGCAACAGGCAGCCGCCAACCGGCAGCAACATTGCCACCATGGCAACGCCCGGCGCCCAGAACCGGTCAACCAGGTAACCAACGGCAACACGACCCACTACAATCGAGACTCCGAATACGCTGAGTACGGACGCCGCCTCGCTGGAGCTGAATCCCTCGTCCGTCAGTGCGGGAATGAGATTCGGGCTTATGCCCGAGAACGCCATGTAGACCGTCAGCACGGATAGCATCATGACCCAGAACCGATAGCCTCGGACCGCCTCGCCGAGCGTCAGCCCCCACTGCAGGTTGTGCGATTTCTTGCTTGGCGCTTCCTTTGCAGCGGGCCCCGGCAGGTCCTCGCGCGGCCGAAAGCCGATGAACACGATCGGCCCCGCAAACAGCAGCGGCAGCATCGCGAGACCGACATACGCTACCCGCCAGCCGTAGGCCTCGACCAGCCAGACCGCGTAGTGCGGCACGATCGAGGCGCAGATCCCGGTGCCGGTCAGCGTCAGGCCCAGCGCCAGTCCGCGACGCCGAAAGAAGTTGGTCGTGATCGCCTTCGTCCAGGTCACCGGAATCGTGCCCGCGCCGAGCAAGGCCATACCGCCGTAGGCGAAGTACAGCATCCAAAGCTGGCCATTCATTGACGCCGCAATGAGGAAGCCGACGCTTAGCCCAACGAGACCGGGCAAGGCGAGTGCACGCGCACCGTAGCGATCGCCAAGAATGCCGACCAGCGGGGCGATGAGCGCGCCGACGCCGGCGCTGAACAGGATCGCCGCCTGGAACTCGGCGCGGGTCCAGCCGAACTCCTCGGTGACGGGGACAACCAGCGCACCAATGGAGTAGTAAGGCAGCACGATCGAACTGCATATGACGCCTGCGCAGGCGCTCAGGATTAAGAGCCAGCCGCGACGGAGTTCGTCCTCAGCGTGTCGATCAGCACTCGTCATATAGGGATGTTACGAAGAGGGGCCGCCGCGCAAAAGCGCGGCGACCCCTGTGTCCTGGCTATAGTCTGTCTTGCCTCAGAAGCTGTAGCCAACCTCGAGGCCCCACGTCCGGGCCTGACCGCCAAAGCGCTGCTGGTTGAACGCCGCGCTGATAATGTCGGCGTAGTTCTCTTCGGCGAGGTTTCTGCCCCACAACGCAACGCGCCAGTTGTCGTTGGTCCAGCGCACGCTGGCATCAAGAATCCCGAAGGAATCGATCGTGCGGGTAGGGTTGTTGGTCACATCCGTGAAGAACCCGTCCCGCCACGCGTACTGTGCGCGGAAGGCAAGGTCGCCTCGCTGGCCCATTGGCACGGTGTATTCACCGAGCACTGTGTACTCGAAGGTAGGAACGCGTTCGAACTCGAGAAGCAGTGCGAGCCGCTCATTCTCTTCCGGCGAACCGCCGCCCAGATCGAGTCCGGTGAATTCCTCGAACTCCGGATCGATCCAGCCGAAGCTACCCATCAGCAGCAGGTTGTCGGTGGGCAGCCAGGTCAGTTCCGCCTCGATGCCCGGGATGTTTGCCTTCGCCGCGTTACGCAGCAGCTGCAGCGGGTTACCGAGCTCGTCTTCACCGTTCGTTACGCGCTGAATCTCGTCGTAGATCGTGTAGAACGCCGCGATGTTCGCGCGCAGCCGACCGTCGGCGAAATCGCCCTTCATGCCGATCTCGAACTGGTCAGCCTGCTCCGGCTCGGCCGGTCCAAGCGCCGCAACGCTGGGGGCACGCGCGTTATAGTTGCCGCTGCGAAAACCACGCGTCCAGCTACCCCAGAACATGAGCGCATCCTGGGGCCGATATTCGAGGGCGAGTCGCGGCGACGTGTTGTTCCAGGTGTCGCCCACCTGGTTCCTGTCGGTCGAGCAGCCCGTGAACCCGGGCCCCGTGCACGGCGTCAGCAGGCTGATGTCGAGGTCTTTTTCTTCGCGCGAGAAGCGAATGCCACCGTTGATGGTCCAGTTCTCGGCGAACTGCCAACGCACATTACCGAAGGCCGCAAGACTCGTGACGGTCTGGGTCCAGTCGGACTGAATGTAGTTGTAGTCGAAGTGATCGCGACCGGCCGTGAGCCCTGAGAACTCGCGACGCTCGAGGACGCCCTGTTCGGCGTCCAGGAAGAAGCCACCGATAATGAAGTCGAGCGTGTCGCTGACGTCAGCGGCATACCGCAATTCCTGGGAGATCTGGCTCGCCGTTTCCTGGTTGTCGGGGAAGTGAATCAGCAGGAACGGTGTGCCGTCGATATCATTGGTTGACGAAAAGGTCAGGTCACGCCAGCCGGTGACCGATGTGAGCACGCCGTTGCCCAGCGTCCAGTTCGCTTCGAGGACGAGCTGCTTGATGTCGGTATCGCTCTCGCCAACGATGTCGTGGTTGACCTCAAACTGATCCTCTGGCGGTGTGTAGCCAAACAGCGTAACCATCGGCGGTGCCGGTAACGACGGGTCGATGAACGCCTGCGTCGAACCGGATCCACCATCATCCTTGAAGTACTGACCGAACAACGTCAGGTCAAAGCTGTCGGAGGGCGCCCAGGTTACCGTCGGCTTGATAAAGATGCTCTCCTGGGTGGCGTTGGTCTGGGTCGGCGTGCCAGGGTCGGCACCGGACGGGTTGTTCGGCGCCGGGACGAAGGTGCCGCCGTTGTTGTCTTCGAAGAAACCGTCGAACTGGCGGTACTGCACGGCTACCTTGCCGCGGAGCGTGTCCGTCATTCCGCCCTGGACGACACCTTCCAGCAACACGAGGTTCTGGGAACCGACGGACGCTTTCACGCGGCCGTTGAACTCTTCGGTCGGCTTGCCGGTACGCATCTGCACGGCACCGCCAATGGAGTTCCGGCCAAAGAAGATACCCTGCGGGCCGCGCATGACCTCAACGGCCTCGTAGTCAAAGGCATCGAGTTGGCCTGCGATCTGCGTAGCAACCACCATGCCATCGATAAGCACCTGTACCGTCGGGTCGAGCGTACGGATACTGTTTGCACCGGTACCGATACCACGCATGGAGAACGTCGCGAAGCCGGGAAAGGTACTGACCGGCTGAAGCTGGACGTTGGGTGCGAGGAACCCGATGTCCGTAATATCGATGACGGCGGCGTTCTCGAGCGCATCGGCCGACAGCGGTGTCAGCGCGACGGGCACGTCCTGTGCGGATTCGGCGCGACGGGTTGCGGTGACGACGACTTCTTCCAGCGCCGGACTCTGTGCGAAAACCGGCATCGACACTGGCATTGCCAGGATGCACGGGACGAATAGCTTGGCAAGCTTCATAACACCCCCCTGATTGGCTACATCACGAACCTGCAGGTTTATTGACCAAGCAAGTGTTCGTTTTGTTTTGATCCGGCCTGAGCATACGATCACCGCATACACATTGCCAGTCAGCCACGGGCGCTGCGCGCATAAACGATCGTCGATTGCCGGATATCTGGATTGAATCTTATGTTTTTCCCTATGTTTTAGATAGGCTTACGGTGTATAGCGCAAACAGGGAGAACAAATGTTTCAAAATGCCTCACCGGCATTGTTGCTGCTCTCAGCAATGGCCGGACCCGGACGCCGGTAACGCGCCTCGATTTGCGCATGAATTCCTCCATGACTGATCTGGGCGCCCTGTTCGAACCAATTAGCATAGGCCCACTGAGGCTGAGGAATCGCGTTGCAATGGCACCCATGACGCGTGAGTCAGCTCCGAGCGGTGTGCCGACATCCGCGATGCGCGACTACTATCGACGCCGCGCTACCGGTGGCACCGGTCTGATCATTACCGAGGGCATTGCGCCTGATCTTGCCGGTCTGTTTGGAACGAACGTTCCGCGACTGTTCGGCGAAGAGGCACAGGCCGCGTGGCAGACCATCGTTGCGGCGATTCACGACGCCGGCGCTGCCGTGCTCGCCCAACTCTGGCACGTCGGTGCCTTCGAACCCTCGCTGATTGGTATGCGCAACACGGTCACTGGTACGACGAGACGGAGCGCCTCCGGTCTTGCAGGGCCGGGACGGGCACTAGGCGAGGTAATGGACCGCCACTCGATCGACGCTACGATTGATGCGTTCGCCGACGCTGCCGTTGCCGCCAGCGCGGCAGGCTTCGACGGTATCGAAGTGCACGGTGCTCATGGCTACCTGCCGGATCAGTTCCTCTGGACGGCAACGAATCGCCGCAGCGACCGCTACGGCGGCAGCGGCGCGAATCGCGCTCGATTCGCAGCCGAGATCATCGCCGAATGCCGACGCCGGTGTGGCCCGGACTTCGTGATCTCGTTTCGCTTCTCGCAGTGGAAGCAGCTCGACTATGACGCGCGCATTGCTGAGACGCCGGCGCAATTGGGGGAACTGCTCGATCCGATCGTGGATGCCGGCGCCACCCTCTTGCACGCGTCGACGCGCCGTTTCTGGGAGCCTGCCTTCGAGGACAGCGACCGATCGCTCGCAGCGTGGGCGCGCCACCTGACGGGCCTGCCCGTCATCGCCGTCGGCTCGGTGACCCTTGGCAACGATTTCAAATCGGCCGAGGGCAAGACCCGGGCACCCGTGGAGCTACAGCGACTCGAACAGCTGGCAGCATGCGTCGAACGCGGTGACGTTGACCTGATTGCTATCGGTCGCGCGCTGATCGCGAACCCGGACTGGGTCGAGATCGTATCGTCCGGTCGACTCGCCGACCTGAAGCCCTTTTCCAAGGCGATGCTGTCGTCGCTCTGGTAGTCCTCAGGACTCCGGCTGTTGCCGTTCGACCCAGGTCCATTCGACGCCGTCGAAGCCGTCGACCAGGCTGACCTCGACGCGTCGGTATGCGATCAGCCACTCGCCCCCATCACGGACAACACGGTCAACGTAGCGCAGGCAAACAAGGTCTTTGCGGCCTGACTCGAGCTCGTGCCACGTCATTTGGTAGCTGGTGACATCGGCATGATTGCCTGACAGTCTGATCCGAACCTGACCGAGTTGGTGATGCGTGCGCCGGAACGGCGCCTGTCCTTGCCGGATGCGCTCGGCAATAGCTTCGCGCCCGCGAACTTCGCCACCGCGACCGGCCCCATAGTCGGTCACCGCGTCTTCGGCGAAGCAGGCGGCAACGCCCTCGATATCGTACTCATCGAGCCGCTCGCAGTAGCGCGCGAGGAGATCACGAATATGCTCACGATCCAGGACTTCCTCGAGCCGACCCGTCATACGCCGGCCGCCTCGAGTTGCGCCCGGTAGCCACCAAGGTCGAAGTAGTCTCGCCAGCTGACGATGCGCCCGCTGCGGACAACGAAAGTACCCATCACCGGCAGGGACACAGGGTGGCCGTTGATCACGAAGTTATCGACCCGCTCAGTAAGCACGGTGTTACCGGCAGCTGCAACGTTGAGTAACTCCCAGTCGATCTCCTCGAAGCGCCAGGCTTTCTCGAGGTACGCGCGAACCGCCTCCCGGCCGACGATCGGCTCCATTGGCATGTTGTGATACAGCACGTTCTCATCGAGTAACTCGATGATGGCGTCGAAATCCATGTCGTTCCAGGCCTTGATGAAGCGCTCGATTACGACGACGGGCTGCATCGCCGCTTACGCCCGGGTCAGGCCGAGACCCAGCCCCCCATCGACATCAACCAGCGCCCCTGTCGTCCACTCGGCGCAAACGAGGTAGGCAATCGCCTCGGCAATTTCTTCTTCGGTACCGATTCGGTCGAGTGCGTGCATATCCACGAGGGACTCGAGCCGCGCTTTTGCCTCTTCCTCCGTACCGAGGCCTGCGCGCACGTTGATCTCCGTCATGACGGCGCCGGGCGCGACGCAGTTGACGCGTATACCCTGCTCGCCGAGTTCGGCGGCCAGCACACGCGACAGCGTCTCGACGGCGCCCTTGGTGGCGGCATACGGCGACGCACCCGGGAAAGCACGACGATTGTGAATTGAGCCTATGAAGACGACCGCGCCGCGGCGTTCGGCCAGTGCCTCAACGCACAGCCCGGTCAGGAGCATCCCGGACACTACGTTCGTGTGAAAGACGTCGAGCAGCGCCTGCTCCTCCAGCTCGGCAACGGCGCCGCGGTACATGTTGCCCGCATTGTTGACGAGCCCGTCAAGGCCGCCGCCATGCGTGAGCGCAGCCTCGACGAGCCGCTGGCGATCTTCCGCCACAGTGACATCGGCCTGGACGGCATGGCAGGCTGGGCCCAGCGCCGCCGCCACGGCATCTACCTTCTCCTGGCGCCGGCCACAGATCGTGACCTGCGCGCCGCGCTCGCAGAAATACTTCGCCGTGCCGGCGCCAATGCCGGAACCGCCACCGGTAATCAGTATCGACAGACCTTTGATGTCTCGCATCTCGTTACTCTCTTTCTTACTCAGCCGCCAGCAGCCATTGCGCCGCCTGTCGGACGAGGCGCGCATGGCCCGGAACGTTCAGGGAGGCGGCGTCATGGCCGAGGGCATCATAGACAACCCGCCCCTGACCGACATGGCGCGCCCACGCGATGGGCTGCGGGCCTTCACCGGCGTCGGCCTCGATGAGCGCATCCACGTCCGGCTCGAGCGCCAGCGAGTGATAGACCTCATCCGTTACGGTAAATGCCTCGACGCCGGCGCTGACCTCGTGGCCGACGTCGGTCGGCCTTGCCGTGAGCTCGCCGAGCGGAGGGTGATGTGACCTGCCCCACACCCATTGCCCGCCGAGCAGGGACTGCCAGCCTGGCCAGTCATCGAAGCAGATGCTCGCGGTGTGCATCCCGAGCAAGCCGCCGCCGCCTGCGACGAAGCCCGTCAGCGCATCGCGAGACGCCGGCGGCGTCTGGTAGGCCCACTCCGCACGGTACGGCTCGTACTTGTCGGCCGTCATCATGCCCCAGCGCAGCGCGTTGATCGTCACCATGGAATAGGGCCCGTCGGGAAGCGCCTGCAGCCCGGCGTCCACGTCAGTCACAACGTCGGACTCGATTCCGTCCTTCTCGAGCAGCGCAGCAATCGCCGCGGACGATGCCTCGAACGGATGGAAGATGCCGCCCGTAATGATCAGGTTGCGCGGCATGACGCCCGGCTACTCGCGGGGCAGCTGTGCCAGCACGCTGCGGATCACACCGCCATCAATGGCGATATTCTCACCGCTGATGTAGGCCGCCGCATCCGAGGCGAGGAACATCACGCATTCGGCAATATCGTCTGCAGCGCCGAGGCGTTTCAGGGGAACGGCGTTGCCACGGAGCTCACGAATCTTCGGGTTCTCGTAGTACGGCGCGGACATACCTGAATCGATGAATCCCGGCGCTATCGAGTTCACGCGGATGTTCCACGGGCCCCATTCGAGCGCCATCTGCTGCGACAGCGTAATGACGCCTGCCTTTGCAGCCGCGTAGGCACCGCAGAGCGGCGACGGATTGATGGCGTTAATAGACGCGAGGTTGATGATTGCGCCTCCACCGGCCTCCTTCATGCGCTTCGCCGCGGCCTGGGCGACGATAAATACGCTGTTCAAGTTGACGTCTGTGACAAGACGAAAGTCCTCGACCGAATGCTCGATCAGGGGGCCGGTCCTGAGGATACCGGCGTTATTCACGACGAACGCGGGCGGCTCGCCCAGCCCGTCGAACGCCGCCTCAACGGCTGCCGGGTCGGTCACATCAGCCGCAATCGCGATGCCGTCAATCGGCTCAGCAACTGCCTGTGCCTCCTCGAGTTTCAGGTCGACGACGCCGACAGTGTAGCCTACGCGCGCCGCGTGTCTGGCCATGGCGGCACCCAGTCCGTGCGCCGCTCCGGTAATTAATGCAGTAGGCATTGGAGGCCCTCCTGTCGTTGTTATTGTTGCAATGCCGGGCGTGGTCGTTCGAACACGACAGGGTAGCTCGCCCAGTTGTTGCGCTCGGTGTTCGTATCGGGTTGCGGTGCATTATCCGGATCCCAGGTCGCCCCGTGCTGCAGGAGCTCGTCGACGAGCAGCGCAACAATACCGATCTGGCGTTTTTCGATCGGCGCACCGTCACGCGGCACGACACCGCCGTCGAGGTCGCGTCCCATGCAGGCGTGAGCGCCGTAACCGAAAGTCAGTCCGAAAGGCCAGGTGGGTGGTTCGAGCTTGCGGTGCGGGTTGAAGCGATCGGCATCCTCACCGAAGACCGCGGGATCGCGGTTTGCGGCACTCAGGTCGATGATGACCTGGTCCCCTTCGGCGAGACTGCCGTGCGTACGGAGTTGTGCCGGGCACATCGCCCGTCGCCAGGCGACGGGACTTGCCGGGTGCAGACGCAGACTCTCGTGGACGCAGCGCTGTAGCTGGGTCGAATCCTGCTCGAGCCGTTGGCGTTCGCCCGGCCTGTCTTTGCACCAGGTCAGGATCTCGTGCATGGCGTGCGTCGTCGAGTTCGCCGTGGAGTGCGCGCCTGCCTGCAGGTAAAACGCCACTTCGCGCCGGAACACATCGTCCGGCATGGCAAGTTTCTCGCGGTTCTTGAGGAGAATCGTGATGACGTCCCGCGGTAGAGCGTCTTCGTCCTCTTCCCCGGCTTCGACGGCTTCGACGATCGCCATGCGCCGCTGCCGCGACGGCGCGAGGAAGACCTCGTCGAACTCTTCGAGGGCTTCACGAACTTCGGCTCGCACCTCTTCGTGATCGCGCGTCGAATGCACGAGAGTTGCGCCTTCGCTGAAACACTTGACCAGCCTCAGCAGCTGCTCGGTCTCCTCGACGTTCTGCCTGGGTCGGTCTATACCTGCAAAGTCTGCCGTCAGGTTCATCGTCACCCGGTAGCCGAATTCAACGAGATCCGCTCGTCCTGCCTCGAGATAGGGGGCGAGCGTTGCATGCAGCGTTGGAGGGAACACTTCCCGCTCGTAGTAGCGGAAGAACCCGCGACCGAAGACCGCAAACTCGGTCACCCGTCGCTTGTGGTGGTCCATGCCGTGCAGGCTGATCAGCGTGTCGTCCATCACGACCCCGCCCTGTTCGTACAGGGCCTGCGCAAGATCGCTGTTGCGCAACGCGTCCTGCGCGTCATGAAACTCGGAAATATTGACGGTCTTCACGCGGGCGGCTGGAACAGGACGGGATAGACTGCCCACGTCTCGCGTGCAATGGTCGGGTCGAGGTGCCCCGGGTTGTCCGGGTCCTTCACGGCACCGCAGCGCAAGAGGCCGCGCGCAACCCAGGTCACCATGCCGAGCTGTCGAGTCTCCTGGTCGATGGGATCACCGGGCTTCGGCAACGTCCCGGCCGCGAGGTTCTTGCCGAGGCAGGAGTGCATGCCAATACCAAACGTGATCCCGGTTTCGAGTACGCCCTTAGGCATCTCGCGGTAGGGATTGAAGTCCGCCGCATCCTCACCGAATACCGACGGGTCACGATTCGCCTGCTGCAGGTTGATGACGACGGTATCGCCCTCGGCAGCCTTGTCGCCGGACAGGAACTCGACGCCCGACAGCGCAACGCGCTTGGAGACCGGGCTCGACGGATGCAGCCGGAAGCTCTCGTGTACGAAGCGCTGGATCAGGGCATCGTCTTCGATCAGCTTGCCGCGGTCTTCCGGGTGCACCTCGCACCAGCTCAGCAAATGGTGCATGACGTGTCCCAGCGAGTGCACGGACGTGTGCGCGCCGGCGAGAAAATAGAAACCGACTTCACGCAGGATCATGTCCCGGTCGATGTCGAGCTTGTCTTCGTTGCGCAGGAGCACAGTCAGGACGTCCATTGGCAGAGCGTCTTCCTCAATCTGCCCTGCGTTGAACTGGTCGATGAGTGCCTGACGGCGGTCGACGGATGGTGTAAAGAACTTCTCGTCGAACTCCGCGAGCGTTTCCGCGATCTGCTGCTTGCCTTCTTCGCGATCGATCTTCGACTGCCCCAGCGTGGCTGCCAGCCCAAAGACGCGCAGCATGCGCACAAGGTCGTCGAACTCCTCGCGCGTGCGCGTCTGCGGATCAATCCCCGCGAAGGCGATCGCAAGATAGACCATCAGGTGATAGCCCATATCCACGACATCGCCCTTGCCATCATCGAGATACGGCTGCATGACCTCGTCGAATACCTTCGGGATGACCTCGTGCTCGTAATGGCGAAAGAAATTGCGACGGAAGACGCGCATCTCGAGCACGCGCCTCGCACGATGCTCCTGCCCATGCAGGCAAACCAGGACACGATCCATGAGAATCGCGCCTTCATCGTAGAGCGCCTGCTTCAGATCCGGCTCGAGGAGCGCCTTCTCGCAGACGCCGTAGTCAGTGAGTTCTATGGTTTCCATCGCCGGTTCCCCCCTTGGAAGTTGTTGTCGCCGTGGCTAGTCGGATTGATTGAGCCAGTCGTAGTTGAGTATACGGCTCCCGTAATGCCCGACGCGCCAGCCGGGCGGATCACGGCGCTCGGGCTCGAGCGGATCCAGCGGCATACCCCTGCCGCCGACCATCACGTGCCTGATCCGGTGCTTCTCACCCAGCAGCGTTACGTCCTTGCTCGGATCACCATCGATAACGAGGATATCGGCGAGTCTGCCCTCCTCGATGGCGCCGGTTTGATCGTCAAGCCGCAGCGACACCGAGTTTTCGCTCGTCGCCGCCCGAATAGCCTGAAGCGGCGTCATGCCGAGGTCGCGGACAAACACTTCGAGTTCCCGGTAATGCCAGTCGCCGTAGGGTGTCAGTGAAAAGCCGCTCTCGGTGCCGGACAGGATCGGCACACCAAGGTCATAGGCACGTTTGAGCATCACGGCGCTGTCGGCGATCTCTCGTTTGAAAACGTCGATGAGATACGGTGACGCGCCGATGCTCTCGCCGTAGTCGGCCAGGTTCGCCTGGAACGTGAACGTGGGAACGATCGGCACCTTCGTCTCGCACACTGCCTCGAGTGCCTCATCGTCCATGTAGGTCGCATGCAGAATCATGTCGAAGCCGGCGCGCGCCGCATCCCGGATACTGGACGCGCCACGACAGTGGCCCACTACAGGGGTGCCGATCTCGTGCGCCGTATCGCACACGAGCTTGAGTTCCTCAAAGTTCCAGACCTGCAGCTCGCCCTCGGCCTTTTGCCGTGGCGCGAGACCGGTAACGTGGACCTTGACCCAATCGACGCCGAGCTTGATCTGCCGACGCACCTCGGCAACGATCTCGTCCCGGGTCTTGACCACCTTGCCGTAGCCACGACGGCCCTCATCGGGGAGCAGCCGCCCGGCGGTGCCACCGACCGATGTCAGCAGCGCATTGCCGCCGGTCGACATACGCGGTCCATGAATGATGCCTGCCTCGATGGCGTCACGAAGGTCCATCCCGACCTCGAAGAGGCTGTCGGCATCGAGGAATCCGGTAACGCCGGCGCGATAGAGTTTCTGTGCATTGCGGCCCGCAATGATCGCCGCGAGTCCTTCGCGACGATGGAAGAACAGCTCGTCGTTGGAGTTCGGTTCGTCGAAGCTGATATGACAGTGAGCGTCAATAAGCCCGGGCATGACCGTCAACCCGGAGGCATCAATTACGGTCGCGCCCGGCGGCGCTTCGAGTGCTGCAGCTTCCTTCGAGACCGTGTGGATGCGATCGCCGGCGATCAGCACGTCAGCATCGAAAGGCTCGTTTCCGAGGCCGTCGATCACGCGGCCGTTCCTGATCAGGATTGCCTGATCCGGTGCGTCGAACGGTGCAGCGCTGCTGGTACTTTGACTCATACGTTATTTCCTAATTATCGTCATTGATGGGAGAGCCCGCCAGAGAGCAATCAGTCTACGTTTCGCGATAAAACCGCGAGATCATTCCCAAAACTTATGATTTCCCACAATTCTCGACCCATTTCCTGCCGGTTCACGGATTGCAGGGTCTCGGGTCTTCATGGACTGACGCGAAGCAGCCGCCTCGCGTTATCGGCAAAACGCTGCATCCCCGGGTCCTCCGGGTCCACGGTCTTTGGCTGATCCCAGCCGGCGAAGTTCGTCCCCAACAGGACGTGGCCCGGACCAACAATGGCCTCGAGCATCGCTTCGCCACCGCTCGCATGCACGTGATTATCCAGCCAGAAGCGAGCCAGCAGTGCCTCGAACGCACCGTCCTGGCGCAGGTGCTCGGGGCTCCAGGGCCGGCGTCGACAGGCATCCGCAAGCCGTTCGGCCAGGAGCGCGATCGACCCGCCGCCGTGGCTTACGCAGACATCGAGCCGCGGATGCCGGGTCATGACGCCACCAATGATCAGTGTCGCAATCGTGAGCGTCTCCTGCGCGGCGAATCCGAGCAGGATTTCGAGATCGAAACGGCCCATCCGCGCGTCGCCTGACGGCCCGTCGATCCCGGGCGGTGCCGGATGAATGAACAGCGGCACGTCGAGCCGGACGAAGGTCTCGTAGAGCGGGTCGAACCGTGCGTCATCCAGCGGGACGGGCATTTCGGCGCCAACATACGCACCGAGCATTCCGCACTCGGTGACCGCGCGCTCGAGCTCCTGGGAAGCCGCCGCGGGATCCTGCATGGGCAGCGCCGCAAGCGCCGCCAGGCGACCCGGGTGTTTCGCTACGAGTACGGCCAATTCGTCATTGTGGCGACGACAGAAAGCAACAGCCGCCTGGTTGTCGATGAAATGGAAGTAGGTCAGTGGATTCGGTGACAGCACCTGGAACTCGATGCCGGACTCGTCCATCAACGCCAGCCGCTTGTCCACGTCCATGAAGGGACCGCCTCGATAGCGCACACCGTCGAGTCGAAAGTCGCCAATGCGGAACCAGGGCTGGCCATCCTCGTGCGCGCCAATTTCGGGGCCATAGTCACCGGCCGCACCCATTGTGCCCTCGAGCACCGCGTGAGCATGAACATCTATCGAGCGGGCTGTCGCGAGACTCATCGTGATCTAGAGGCTCGACTGGACGATGCCGCCATCGACCGGAATGGTTGTCCCGGTAAGGTACGAGGCACGTTCGGACGCGAGAAACGCAACGACATCGGCAAACTCGTGCGGTTCGGCCATGCGGCCAAGTGGGATCGACGCGACAATACTCGACTCTACGTCGTCGGCTGTAGAGCCTGCTGCCGCGGCCCGGGCGCCGACGATCTCGCCCACGCGCTCGGTCGCTGTCCAGCCGGGCGCAACGTTGTTGACGAGTACGCCATCGGCAGCGACCTCGTTCGCCAGCGTCTTCGCCCAGCCGACCACGCCGAGCCGGAGGCTGTTCGACAACAGCATATTCGGCATCGGCTGCTTGACCGAGTAAGACGTAATGTTGATGACCCGGCCCCATTGACGCGAGCGCATAGCCGGTAACAGCGCACGCGTCAGGCGCACCGCGGACATCAGCGTCAGATCGAAGGCCGTCGACCATTGCTCATCATCGATCGAATCCGCAGGACCCGGCGGAGGCCCGCCGGCATTGTTGACGAGTATGTCCACGCTGATGCCCTGCCCGTCCAGCGAGGCGACCAGAGCGTCAATGGACTGTGTATCGGTCAGATCAACGGTTAGCCCCAGCGGCTCCGGCCCCGTCGCTGCCTTCGCGACGTCGGCGACGGCTTCCTCGACGCTCGCTTCGCTCCGTGCACAAATGATGACGCGAGCGCCTTCGGCCGCGAGTCGCAGGGCCACCGCCTTGCCAAGGCCCTTGCTCGACGCTGCGACTAGCGCCGTCTTGTCGTGTAGTTCTAGGTCCATCAAGCGGGTACTGGGGGGTGGTCGAGCATTTCAGTCTATCATTGGCCGGAACATTCCCATTGGCAAGGCAGTCGCGACATGTCTGAACCTGTTTCGCTCGATGACATAGACCGCTCTATTCTGCGTCTCCTGCAACAGGACGCAACCCTGTCGATCGCCGCCGTTGCCAGTGAAATAGGCTTGTCGCAGACACCCTGCTGGCGCCGCATCCGCAGGCTCAACGAATCCGGCCTGATTACCGGCCGTGTCACGCTACTCGACCCGTCTCTCGCGGGTTTCGGTCTGACCGTGTTCGCGTTGATCTCGTTCAAGGTCGTCGACGAAGCGACGATGAATGCCTTCGAGGAAGCGGTCCAGTCAATTGACCAGATCGTTGAGTGCTACTCGGTCACCGGGCCGCGCGACTTCCTGATGCGCATCGTCGCAGAGGACGTAGCCGAATACGAACAGCTTCTCAAGAAAGAGATCATCCATCTTCCGGGCGTCGCGTCGGTCGACACGATCCTGACGCTCTCACGCGTCAAGTTTTCGACGATGATCCCGGTCTAGGGAATCTCACTCCTCGGGCGCAATCGTTACCACCAGGCCGTCATAACCCGGCGCCAGCGTAATCTGACAGCCCAGCCGGGACCGCGAAGGGTCCAGGTGCTCAGACATTTGCAGCAGCTCGTCCTCGCCTTCGTTTCGCGGGCCGACCGCCTCCTGCCATGCGGCGTCGACGTACACGTGGCAGGTCGCGCAGGAGCAGCAGCCGCCGCACGCGGCTTCAATTGGGAGCCCGGCGTCGCGCAGTGTCGCCATGACCGTATCGCCCTCATCGGCCTCCAGGGAATGCGTAGCGCCGTGCCGGTCATACGCCGTTATTGTGATCGTCATGGGTGCTCCTTGTTGCTCCTTGCCAGACAGACTAGCAGCTTGCTGCGGCGTTGCGCTCGTCGAGGAAGCGACGCAACGCCTCCATCGAGCGCGATGCGCGCTCGGCGAAAGACCGGCCCGCGAAGTCGGGATGCGGCACTTCGAGGCTCAATGGCAAGCCGTCGGGCAGCACGTCCAGCAATGCTCCGAGCGGCAACGCGCCGTCGCCGGGGTGCAGGCGGCCGCTTCGTGCCTCGGCAATAATGTCGTCCGGTCGCAGGGCGGGCGCATCGCAGAGTTGCACCAGTGCAATCAACGCCGGCGGTATTGCTGCAACGTCGCCCACGGAACCGCCCGCGCGATCGAGGTGCAGCGCGTCGATAAGCAGTCCGACATTGTCGGCATTCACAGCCCGAACCATCGAGAGCGCCGCATCCAGCGTCGACAGCGGACGAAACGCCATGAACTCGAGCGCAACGCCCAGCCCGTGCGTGGCTGCGACCTCGGCGAGGGTCGCCAAGGTTGTCGTCGCACGATCGAGGTCTTCGTCCTCGATGACGGTCTGCACAAAGCGGAACCCGAGCGTGGCGGCCGCCTCGGCCATTGCGAGCATGTCGTCACGGCCGGTCGCGGCGGTGAGGCTCATGACCTCGGCATCGAGCGGCTTTACGCCGTGCTGACGGCAGGCGTCGGCCAGTCGCGCGGCCCCCGCGGGGTCATGAACCAGTGACGCCGCATCGTCCAGATGCGTCGGCGGCCGGATACGAAAGCCCGCAGCGTCAAAGCCAGCGCCGGCGGCTGCCAGCAGGTGCTCCTCCGGCGTTGCGCCATCAACGGTGAGGTAGGCCAGGGAGATGTCACCGTGCTGCCACATTGACCTGCGATCAGAACTCGAAATCGAGTGCGAGCAGCGAGCTGTCTTCCCTGAGCGCCTCCGCAACCTTGACGTGATACGGATGCGTTGCGTACGTCGCGAGTGCCTCGCGGTCGGTCAAGGTGACGATGAGTCCGTGGGTGTAACCCTGAGCTCGATCCGTGAAGTTCTCACCGAGCATCAGGGCCGTAATGCCGGGCACCTCGCCCTCGAGCGACCGGAGACCGGCAAGGTGCTCGTCGATACGATCGTTGCTGACGTCAGCGTTGAACTTGATCCAGACGATGTGTTGAACGGCCATGGGACACTCCGGAACGCGGGTCGCCAGTGTAGCAGCGCCGGCTGGGGACTGACGGGGCTACGTGACGTGAAGTCGCTAGCGGCAAGGCACGTGGCAGCGCGGCCCCGCAGCGGACATGCACTGCGGTCGATCCATCGCCCGGATTCCTAGTCGGCATCCGGCGAGGCCGGAATGGGTTGATGCTCGTAGTCCTCGCGGAAAAAGGCATGACCCCGCTTCACGGTCAGCACAACGCTACGAAGGTTCTGTACCCCTTGCAGGGGATCGTCTTTAAGAAACACGATGTTGGCGTACTTGCCGACCTCAATGCTGCCGATCTCGTCGGCCAGGCCCAGCACCGTTGCGGCGTTGACGGTGGCCGAACGGATGACGTCCGCAGTCGACATCGTGCGGACCTGTTCGAGCGTCTCCATCTCCTCGACCAGGGCCGGGAACGGATCATCGGGAGGCGCCGCGTAATCGGTACCGGCAACGATCGGCACGCCGGCCGCATGCAGCGCCGACAGGATCGGATCGATCACTGTGTCGAACGGGCAGACGGGACGTGCCGCGGAAGCACCCTCGTCAGGCCCGCCCGTCGCTCTTGCCTCGGCGTTCTTTTTCGATAGAGCTGCCGTTGCATCGAGTGCCGAACCGGACGCCGTCATTTCCTTGAGGTAGCGCTGAAAGGCAGGGGCGTTCACGTCGAACTGGCCAAGATCCACCATAGCCTCCGGAGAACGTGGGACCGCGCCGGGCGGACGCAGCAAGGATTCCGCGATCATGCACACGTGCGAGACAGCGGTTGCCCCGATCGCAGCGTAGATGTCTGCCGGATACACCTCGACGTGCGCCCAGACCGGAATGTCCTGTGCCCTGCCCTCGGCGATGATCGCCTGGGTCAGCTCGCCCGACAGGTTTGCGTAAATCTTGATCCCGGTTGCGCCGGTACCACGTGCCTCGGCTACCGCCAGGGGCAGGTTGGTTCTCCCGTCTATCGCCTGCAGCCAGGATACGTAACCCGGGCGTTCTCCAAGCGCCGCCATGACAGTGCGCGGGTCACTGAAGAATCCGGGGCCGGCCATGAGCGCCGCATACTTGATGTCAGGCGCGTCGATTTCGCCAATCAACGCCGCGCGGGACAGCTCCGCGAGCGCTCGCGCATCGCCGGCCATATCGCGCACGGTCGTAATGCCGCCGTACAGGTATCGCCGGAGCATGGCAGTCGCATGGGCGCGATCCGGCAGGGTTGCGAGGTGCACGTGCGAATCCACCAGGCCGGGGATCGCGTACCAGCCATCCGCATCAACGATATGCGCGCCCTCCGGCAGCGCCGCTGCATCTTCCGCGCTCGGCACGATTGCCGCAATACGATCGCCGTCGACCATTATGGTGACGGCGTCGAGCATGTCATCGCCATTCACCGCCGAGAACAGGGATGCGTTGCGATAGGCGACGACGTCGGTTGCAATGCCCTGCGCTTTCGCGATGCGCTGCTGCATCGCCTCGGAGATGGGACGCTGGCTGGGTGACGCGCCCTTCTTCTCTGCCTCGAGCGGCGGCGCCCCCTCTGCCGGAGATACGCAAGCTGCCAGCGAGGCCAGCGCCGCGAGGGCGGCGAGTCGTAGGAGCCTGTTCAATGATCAATCCCCGCAGCCGTTGTCGACACCACGAATCCTGTCGCATAGATCGGCCCGAACGCAATGGCCGCGAGGACAGCCCGTGCGCTCTATGTCGTACCATTGGATTTCTCTCAACGCCGGACCGACGATTGGGACGCAAGAACCTTCAGGCATTCCTCACTGCACTCGCACGGCTGCCGCGTGGCTACAGCCAGGGGCAGTATCGCGACCGTCGCTGGGGCGTGACGCTCACCGAGGCGACAGGCGGTCGGCGATTCAAGCTGTTCGCCGAGGAACTGGGCGGCACCGATGTCGTCAGCTTCAATCTCTACCTGACCGGCGGCCGTACCCCGACGCTCAAACCGTGCGAGATGCCGGCCGAAAAGGTGATCGACTTCGTGCTGGGCTACCGGCCGCGCGACGAGGCGACGGCAGTCGCCTGCGGGCAGATCACCACTTGCGAGCGGTAATATTCGCGCCTAGATTGGGGGTCAGATGGACATCACAGCATTATAAGGAGCCTGGCCATGACCAGTGAGACCAGCGATAAGAAGACCGACGACCTGTCGCACCTGACGCCGACCCAGTACGACGTCACCCAGCGCGATGCGACCGAGCGCCCTTTCGAAAATGAGTTCTGGGACCACAAGGAAGAAGGCATCTACGTAGACGTCGTCAGCGGTGAGCCGCTCTTCGCGTCGATACATAAGTACGATTCCGGCAGCGGCTGGCCATCGTTCTACCGCGCTCTCAAGGACGAGCAGGTCGTTGAACTCAGGGACACCAGTCACGGCATGATTCGGACCGAGGTCCGCTCGAAGGACGCCAACTCGCATCTGGGCCACCTGTTCCCGGACGGGCCAGAGCCGACCGGTATGCGCTACTGCATCAATTCGGCCTCGCTCCGCTTCGTGGCACGAGAGGAACTGGAGAGCGAAGGCTACGGCGAGTTCACGGCGCTGTTCGACGACGCCTGACGCGCCCTGTTCGACTGAGCATGAGGCCCCTCTTCGGAGGGGCTTTTTTTTGTTTGCAGCTCGGCTGCCCAATCGCCGGACCTGCACATTTCTTGAACTTCAGTGATCGCTGGGTGACCATCTCGCCGGTCTGAGCCCGCCGTTTCACCAGGCAATCCCGCAATGTCGCTGGCAGCCGCCAGCCGGCCCCGTTCATGAGTAGTAATCCGTCATGCGTCGTAACCCATTCTTTTATTTAACTATTCTTTTTCTCACCCTCGCGCTTGGCGCCTGCACGCCGGAGCCCGAGCCCGCCGACGTCGGCGAAGCGACGGAAGAAACGGAAGAAGACCTCGTTGCGCGTGCCCTCGAGATCCACGACCGCGTGCTCACGGTCGATACCCATGCCGATACCCCGCTGCGCATGATTGAGCCCGGCTTCGACCTTGCCGAACGCCACGATCCGAAGGAGACAGGCTCAAAGGTCGACTATCCCCGCATGAAGGAAGGTGGCCTCGATGCCATCTTCTTCGCGGCGTTCGTCGCGCAGGATATCCGCGATGATGACGGCAACAGCCGCGCGAAAGCGCTCAGCCTGCAGATGATCGATGCGGTCATCGAGTCAACCGAGCAAAATGCGGACGTTGCCGGCCTCGCGCTCGATCCGGACGACGCCTACGAGCTCGAAAGAGCCGGCAAGCGCGCCATATTCCTGAGCATCGAGAACGGCTACCCTATCGGCAGCGACCTCTCGAACGTGGAGCTCTACTTCGACAAGGGCGTGCGCTACATCACGCTCGTGCATTCGAGCAACAACGACCTGGCCGACTCGGCGACGGACCCTGAAGGGCCGGAACACGACGGCATCAGCAGCTTCGGCGAGGACGTCGTCCGGGAAATGAACCGTCTTGGCATCATGGTCGATGTCTCGCACGGCAGCGAAGCCGTGTTCTACGACGCCATCGAGGTATCGAGCGCGCCGATTATCGCCAGCCATTCGAACGCTCGCGCCGTGACGGACCACAAGCGCAACATGTCCGATGAGATGCTGAAGCTCATGGCCGAGAACGGCGGCGTCGTGCAGTTGACGATGCTGTCGGACTACCTCCGGGAGGCACCGGAGAACCCCGAGCGGGAAGCCGCGTTCGCCGAGCTTCGAGCGAAGATGGGGGCAGCCAGCAGCATGACGCAGGAGGAGCGTACTGCGCTCCGGCAGGCCTTCAACGACCTCAATGAAAAGTACCCTAACCCGCCCGCAACCGTCGAACACGTCGTGGACCACATCGATCACATCGTCGCCGTTGCCGGCATCGACCACGTCGGGATCGGTTGTGACTTCGACGGCGGCGGCGGCATCGACGGCGTCTTCGACGCCAGTGAGGTCATGAACATTACAATCGAACTCGTTCGGCGCGGTTACACCCAAGAAGAGATCGAGAAAATCTGGGGCGGCAACCTGATGCGGGTCTTCCGGGACGTGCAGGCCGTTGCGAGGACGCTCAAGGACACAACCGCAAGCTGAGCAATGCGCCTTGAGGCTGTCGCGAAGTGCGCCTTCCTGCTGTGCTTGTTGGCCCAGCCGCTGGTGGCCCTGGCGCACCCGCTACGCCTGTCGCTCAGTGAACTCGAGTACGCGTCGGACGAGAAGCGCCTGACGATCAGCCTCAGGCTGTTCCTGATGGACGTGAACGAAGCGCTGGTCTTCGATCCGGACAGCACCGAGCTGGCCTTTTGTCAGCCAAACGAACCGGAACACGCCGAGCGGCTGCTGCTCGAATACCTCGACCGGTTCTTCTACGTGAAGGCAAATGGACGAAAGCTCGAGCTCGATATCAAGAGCAAGGCACTACACGGCGAAGGTGATAACACGGCACTTGGGATCGTATTCGAGTACCGGCAGGAAGAACCGTTGACCTCACTGGAGGTCAGGAACGCCGTATTCACCGACCTCTTCTTCGATCAAAGCAACATCGTATACGTGCATGTGGACGATGACTCGACAAGCCTGATGCTCAATAAAGACACACCCGTCCATCGGCTGGACTTCTGAGATGCAACCATTCGCCCTGTACGTACAGCTCGGCTTCAAGCACATCACCGATCTTGCCGGAATCGATCACATTCTGTTCCTGATTGCCCTGTGCGCGATCTACAGGATCGAGCAGTGGAAGCGCATTCTTATACTCGTCACCGCGTTTACGGTGGGTCACAGCATCACCCTTGCGTTGTCATCGCTCGGCACGCTCACGATTCCTTCAGACATCATCGAATTCCTGATCCCGACGACCATCCTCGTCACGGCGCTCCACAATGTGTTTAGCAGGCCCTCTGCTGAAACCAGTGCCGGCATGAACAAGAACTACGCCATGGCACTGTTCTTCGGCTTTATCCATGGCATGGGTTTCTCGAATTACTTTCGCGCCTTATTGATGAGCAGCGACTCCATTGCCGTTCCGCTGCTAGGGTTCAACCTGGGCATCGAGCTGGGACAGCTCATCGTCGTGGCGCTGATTGTCGGTACGGCGTACGTGTTCCTGAATCGCCTCAGCGTCAAGCATCGCGACTGGAACGTCTTCGTCTCGGGCGCGGCGGCCGGGGTTGCCCTAAAGATGATGTTCGAGACCCGGTTCTGGTAGCTACCGCAGACCTGGTACGTCCGGTGCTCAGGCTGGCTGCAAGAGGACGCCGATCGCCTCTTCCAGCAGACTCGTCTGATCATATCTACGGGAATATGCTGATAACCGTGGTCGCGCGCCTGGGTTACTGTGTTGTGATGCGCCCGGTCTCGAACATCATCGTCGTACTGGCCTGTTTCTCGTTCCTGACGATCACCTTGAGCGGATTCCATATTCACGCTGATGCTGTCAGCCACGACGAGGCGGGACCGCATGGGCACGTCCACAGCTACCTTGCGTCGCCCGAGCTCGACGACGATCACATAGACGTTTGCCTGTTCGAGCCAGCGACCGAGTTCTCGAAGAGCGGTGTTATTGCGTTGTTTGTTGCGCTCACGATCATGGCGCCCGCCCCTCGTTCGATCGAGCCGTTCAGCGCCCGCCGGCAACTACCCGTACGAGAACACCACGAACGATGGCGCCCGGAACTCCGTGCGCCCCCCTCCTTCACCTGAAAAAGCGATCTAGCGAACCTTTTCTGTTGGAGGCTGTGTTCGGGGACGAGCACAGCGGGAGAACTCTATGTGGGCGTCACTCACACGCCTTGCGGTCCTTACAGGCGTCTTTCTGGCGACGGGCGGCACAGCCGTCGCGCAATCCCCCATTGCAGGGGGAGACCTCTCGATTAGCTTCGACGAGGCAGTTGCGAGGACGCTCGAATCTAACCCGGAACTTCGTGCTTTCGGTTACTCGATCGCGGCACAGCAAGGCCGCATAGAGCAGGCAAAACAACCGCCGCCGGTCGAGCTCGACGTCGAGATCGAGAACATTCTTGGCACCGGCATCTACTCGGGCGTCCAGTCCTCGCAGACGACGATAGGCCTTGTCTGGTCGCTGGAACGTGGCAAGCGGCAACACCGCGTGGCCGCAAGCGAGGCGGGGCTGACGGCGATCGAGTCCGAAGCCGACTTGCTGCGTCTCGACAAGGCAGCGGAAACGGCGCACCGGTACTTCGAGACCCTTGCGCTACAGGCCCGTATCGAGCTCGCTGTCGAAGCGACCCGGCTTGCCGCGACCACGGTCGACGCCGTCGAGCAACGAGTATCCGCCGGCCGAACGCCCCTGGCGGACCTGGCGCGTGCGAAGGTCGAGCTTGCCCGCCGGGAAATGGAGCACGAACACCTCTCCCATCTGCACCTGACCTCTATTCATCGCCTCGCCGCGCAGTGGGGAGAAACCTCGCCGGCGTTTGCGTCCGTCAGTGGCGACCTTGCCGACCTGCCCGTCGTCGATACGTTCGAGGAGTTAATGGCGCGTACGGGACAGAACCCGCAGATGAGGAGACTGTTGAACGAACAGCGCCTGCGCGAAGCCGAGCTACGGCGGGCCGAATCAGAGGCGCGCCTCGACTGGCAGGTGCTGGCCGGCGCTCGGCACCTCGAGGATACCAACGACCAGAACTTCGTCGCGCTCTTCCGGATACCCTTCGGCGGCGAGAAACGTAACGCGGGCAATGTCGCCCGGGCTCAGGCCAACCTCGACCGCAACGGAGCGGATCGTATCGCCGCGCGTATCAAGGTAGAGACTGAGCTGTTTGCGCTCTACAGCGAGCTGAAGCACAGCCTCGAGATCACCGAGACACTGCGCGACAGGGTATTGCCGAACGTCGACATTGCCCTGAGCGAGACGCAGCGTGCCTACGAGGCCGGTCGATACAGCTACCTCGAGTTGCGTATAGCCCAGGACGAGGCGTTGCGGGCGCGCGAAGACTACCTGAACGCGTTGATCGAAACACACCACTACGCCATCGGCATCGAATCCCTGACCGGCACGGCGCTGTCGTCGCCGGTCCACCGATAAGGTGAGAACAATCATGAGTCGCTCAGCCAGTATCTTTGCCGTCGTGCTTCTTGCAGCCTGCGGCCCGTCTGAAAACCCCGATCCGATATCTGCCGGGCACAGCATGGACGCCATGCCGGACGTGGCCCGGGGGCCGCACGGCGGACGCCTCCTCGAAGACGGTGACTTTCAACTCGAACTTGCGCTGGTCGAGGGTGGCCTGCCGACCCGCTATCGGGCATGGGCCACGAGCGGAGGCGCGCCGCTTCCACCGGCAGAGGTTAGTCTCACCGTGACCCTGACGCGTCTGGGGGGCGCAACGGAAGCGATCGACTTCGAAGTCAGCGCAGACTTCCTTGAGAGCACGACGGCTATCCCTGAGCCCCACTCGTTCGTCGTGTCGGTGGACGCAGGCTACAGGGGTCAAAGGTACCGCTGGCGCTATGACAACTTCGACGGTCGCACACAGATTGCGCCTGACATCGCGGCCGAAGCAGGCATCGTCGTCGAAACCGCCGGTTCGGCCACCCTCCGCGATCGGCTCACCGTGTATGGCCAGATCGTCGTTGATGCGGGAAGGGTAAGTCATGTCAATGCGCGCTTCGATGGCGTGATCCGCTCCGTCCGCGCGTCGATCGGCGACGTCGTCAAAAAGGGGCAGATACTCGCCGTCATCGAAGCAAACGACAGCCTCAACGAGTACACGATGCTCGCGCCGATCGACGGCATGATCACCGAGCGACACGCAAACGCCGGCGAGACGACCGCGGATCACACCCTCTTCAAAATCGTGGACACGACCTCGGTCTGGGCAGAGCTCGCCGTGTTTCCCTCGGACCTCGGGCGGGTGGTGATTGGTGCTCCGGCGACCGTACGGACAGCAATTGGTGATGTCAGCGCCACAGGGGAAGTCACATTGCTGAGCCCTGTCGCGGCCACCAACCAGGCCATTACGGCTCGCGTACCACTCGATAATCCTGACGGCCTGCTCGCGGCCGGCATGTACGTGGTCGCTGACATCGACATCGCACGGTTCGACATACCGCTTGCCGTCAAACGATCCGCCCTGCAGCCGTTTCGCGACTTCACGGTCGTGTTCGCGCGTATCGGCGACGAGTACGAGGTACGGATGCTTGAACTCGGACGCCAGGATGACACGTGGGCCGAGGTTCTCGGCGGACTCGAGCCCGGAACGGAGTACGTCACAGAGAACAGCTACGTAATCAAGGCCGATATCGAAAAGGCCGGCGCAGCGCACGACCACTGAGACCGACGCAATGCTCAAGAAGATTCTTCAATTGTCCATTGCCCGGCGAGGCACGGTCATGCTGCTCGTCAGCGTCCTTGTGGGACTGGGTATCTACAACTACGGTCGACTTCCGATCGATGCGGTCCCGGACATCACGAACGTGCAGGTCGTAGTCGCGACGTACGCACCGGGATACACACCGCTCGAAGTCGAGCAGCGCATCACCTTCCCGCTGGAGAATGCAATGGCGGGTCTGCCGAACCTCGACAACACGCGTTCGCTGTCGCGGTATGGGCTATCGCAGATCACCGTCGTGTTCGACGAAGGCACGGACATCTATTTCGCCCGGCAGCTCGTCGGTCAGCAGATGAACGCGGCCTTGGCCGACCTGCCGGCCGGGATCATCCCTCGCCTCGGACCGATTTCGACCGGCCTTGGCGAGATCTTCATGTTTACGGTCGATGCGGAACCCGGGGCGACGAACGCCGATGGCTCACCGGTGACCCCGACCAACCTCCGTACCGTGCATGACTGGATCATCCGACCGCAGCTCCTGCGCGTGCCCGGTGTCGTTGAGGTCAACCCTATTGGCGGCTTCAAGAAAGAGATCCTGGTGGCGCCGCAGCCTTCGAGGCTGCTGGCCTATGACCTCGACTACGCCGACGTCGTCGAGGCGCTCGAGCGCAACAACGAGAATCGCGGCGCGGGCTTCATCGAACACAACGGGGCCCAGTGGCTGATGCGCGTTCCCGGACAGGCTGGCCAGATGGACGAACTGGGCGCCATCGTCATCAAGGAGAACGCCGGCGTGCCGGTCCGGATTCGGGATGTCGCGACTGTTGGCCTGGGCAGAGAGCTGCGCTCGGGTGCCGCAACGCAGAACGGCCGTGAAGTGGTGCTCGGCACGGTATTCATGCTGATCGGCGAGAACAGTCGCACCGTCGCCAGCGCGGTCGCCGACGAGCTCGACGTCATCCGATCGAGCTTACCGCCCGGCGTGACCGTAACGGCGGTCTACGACCGTACAAGCCTTGTCGACAACACGCTCGCCACGGTCCGCACCAACCTGGCCGAGGGTGCGCTCCTGGTCATCGTCGTTCTGTTCCTGTTCCTCGGCAACGTCAGAGCGGCATTTCTTACGGCCGCCGTCATCCCGATCGCAATGCTCATGACGATCACGGGCATGGTGCAGTCGCGTGTCAGCGCAAACCTGATGAGCCTCGGTGCGCTCGACTTCGGCCTGATCGTCGACGGCGCGGTCATCATTGTCGAAAACTGCCTGCGGCGACTCAGCCAGGCGAGTCACGATAGTCAGCTCGAGCTGCGCGATCGCCTCCGCGTCGTGTACGAGGCGACGCACGAGGTCATCCGCCCGGCCCTTTTCGGTGTGTTCATCATTACGGTCGTGTACGTGCCGATCCTCACGCTCCAGGGCATTGAAGGGAAGATGTACCACCCGATGGCGATCACGGTCGTGATTGCGCTGATCAGCGCCATGATTCTGTCGATCACCTTCGTACCGGCAGGTGTCGCTCTGCTGTTCAACGGACCGGTCAAGGAGCGTAACAATCCCATCGTCGACGGCGCGCGGTCACTGTATAGGCCCCTGCTCAACGCGGCGCTGCGATTCCGTTGGGGAGTGATCGCCGGCGCTGTCCTGCTCGTGATCGCCAGCGGCCTCGGGGCGACGCGTCTCGGCATCGAGTTCGTACCGAATCTTGACGAAGGCGACATCGCGATGCATGCACTGCGTATCCCAGGGACGTCGCTCGACCAGTCGATTCGCCAGCAGCAGCAGCTCGAGGCACGAATCAAGGACCTGCCCGAAGTGGAGCGGGTTTTCGGCAAGATCGGCACCCCCGAAGTAGCCACCGAGGCAATGCCTCCCAACCTCGCTGACAACTACATCATCCTGAGACCGAGAAACGAGTGGCCAGACCCTGACAAGCCCAAGCTCGACTTTGTCCGGGATCTCGAAGCGCTCGTTACCCCGGTTCCAGGCAACCGCTACGAGTTCCTGCAACCGATCCAGATGCGTTTCAATGAACTCATCGCAGGCGTACGCGCCGACCTCGCCGTCAAGGTATTCGGCGATGACTTCGAGCAGCTCGTTGCAGTCGGCGAAGCCATAGAAGCCGTGTTATCGGCGATTCCCGGAGCAGCCGACGTCGCCGCGGAACAGGTGACGGGCCTGCCGGTCCTGACCGTTGTGCCGGACCGCGAAGCACTGGCACGCTACGGGTTGACCGTCGCGGCCGTACAGGACGTCGTCAGCACGGCGATGGGTGGCCGTGTTGCCAGCCAGTTTTACGAAGGCGACAGGCGCTTCGACATTGTCGTCCGACTGGACGACGAGCGACGCAGCCGCCCCGACGAGTTACTCAAGCTGCCCGTGCACCTGGGCGAAGACGGCTTCGTGCCCCTGGGTGAAGTGGCGAGCGTCGAGCTGGTGACCGGCAGCAACCAGGTCAATCGGGAGAACGGCAAGCGGCGCGTGGTCGTGACCGCCAACGTGCGAGGCCGTGACCTCGGCAGTTTCGTCCGGGAGGCTCAGGCCGCTATCGAGCGCCAGGTCGACATCCCGCCGGGCTATTGGCTCGACTATGGCGGCACATACCGGAACCTGCTGTCTGCCGCCGAAAGGCTGAGCATCGTTGTACCCGTGACCCTGTTGTTGATCATGGGCCTCCTCGTCATGGCGTTGGGCTCGTTGAGAGACGCGCTGATTATCTTCAGCGGCGTACCGCTGGCGCTGACCGGGGGCATCGCTGCCCTGTTGCTGCGCGACATACCCTTCTCCATTTCCGCAGCGGTCGGCTTCATCGCGCTGTCGGGGATTGCCGTTCTCAATGGACTGGTCATGGTGACGTTCTTCCGTGACCTCATCGCGCAGGGCACAGCGACAGAGGAAGCCATCGTCGAAGGCGCACTGGTACGAATGCGACCGGTATTGATGACTGCGCTCGTCGCATCACTCGGCTTCGTACCCATGGCGCTCAATACCGGTATCGGTTCCGAGGTTCAGCGGCCGCTTGCCACCGTGGTCATCGGTGGGATCATCTCGTCGACGTTGCTGACGCTGGTGGTGCTGCCTGCGCTGTACTCGATCGTCCACGCTCGGCTGGTAGCTCGTTCCTGAGGAAGGCTCCGCGGGCACCAAACCACGTTGAGCCATTCGCTTGCATGGTGGACGGCGCGTACGCCCAGCCCCCCTCTGGCGTGGACAGCGAGCCTCTATCCCGCCTTCGCTATCCCGTCACTTACGCGAGGTAACTGCCGAAAGGTCCTCCCTGCGCGCCCGGGCATCGCATACGCGTTTGTTTGAGCGTCTTATTTCAGTGGATTCGAAAATTCCTTAGTTAGGGTTCGAAAACCTATTATTGAGTATATTTGACTCAATTATGGTTTTTAATTAGATTGCGAACCGTGGAAGGCGGCAGCGCGTTTGCGGCCCTTCCGAAGCAGCAAAACCAAACCCCCCAACCAAAAGGACTAGACCAATGAAACCTCTCCGCCCCCTGGCCACGCCGCTTAGCCTTGCCGCCGCTGTATCTCTTGCAGCTTGTGGCGGCGGCGGTGGTGGCACGCCCGCTTCGAACGCCGCCACGCCTGACCCTGCTGTCGGAGCGCCCCCTCCGCCGGCCGCCCCCGCGCCTGTCTCCATTACCGCGATCGGAACCATCACGGGTTTCGGCAGCGTTTGGGTCAACGGCAAGAAGTACGAGGTTGCACCCTCCACCGTCGTCGCCGTTGAAGATGGCGTCCGGACGGGCGACGACAGCGGGCTTCGTATGGGTATGAAAGTAAGGATCTCGGCTGATGACGAAGACGGCGTACGTACGGCAACTCGTATCGACTACGACGACGACATAGAAGGTCCGATCGAGAGCCTCGCGCCGAACCCGGAAGACCCGACGACGGGCAGCTTCGTTGTACTGGGCCAGATCATCACGGTTGACTCACGGACCACCTACGACGACGACGTTGGCAACAACGACGGCAATCGAGGCATAGACCTTCGCGATCTCCAGGTCGGCATGATCGTCGAGGTGAGCGGCTATCCCACTATGGACGGTTTCCTTGCGTCCCGGATCGACCGTGAGCTGGACGAAGAGCGTGATGACGATGACTTCGAGCTCGAAGGTTTCGTCGAGGCCGTTGCCGCCGACCTGTCGTCGATAACGGTGTCCGGCATCGACTTCCGTGTGACGAGCACGACCGAGCTTGACGACGGCCTCATCATCGGGCCGGACCTGGTGGGTGCGTATGTCGACATCGAGGCCGAGTTCGAAGGCGGCGAGTACATCGCTACCGAGATCGACCGCGAAGACGATCTCTACGACGACGCTGACGACTACCTCGATGACGACATCGAGATCGAAGGCGTCCTCCAGGCGGTCGACACCGCGTCAACGCCGAACAGCTTCACGATTAACGGCGTGACCATCGACACCAACGATGCATCTGCCCTTGAGTCACTGCTCGGTGCGTTCGTCGAAATCGAGGGCGAGCTCGACGACAACGGACTCTTCGTCATCGATGAGATCGACCGGGAAGACGAAGAGAACCTCGATACGTCTGATAACGTGGCCTCGATCGATGCCGCCAATGGCCTGTTCACGACCCGTCTGGGCCTCGAAATCGCCCCGACCGGCGACAGCCGTGTCGAAGACGATGTCACCGACGATGACGACGATCGGCTAACGCCGGAAGAGTTCCTGGCTCGTCTGCAGGTCGGCGACCGGATCGAAGCAGAAGGCTTCGACGACGGCTCCGGCAATGTTGTCTGGACCAGCGTCGAGCGTGAAGCGTCGTTCATGGACAATGACGATAGCGATTGTTCGCTTGCCGGACCGGTTGAGAGCATCTCTGGTGACGCGAGCAACTTCAGCCTCGTCATTCAGGGCGTAACTGTCACGACGGCTCGCATGGATGAGGATAACTTCGAGGTCGAAGACGAGAGCACTGGACGTGCCGCTTTCTTCGAAGCGCTGGAAGTTGGCCGCATCGTTGACGCCGACAGCTTTGACGGCGACGAGTCCTGCATGACCGGTATGCTGGATGCCGAAGAGCTCGAGCTCGAGGACGCGGATGACCTGCTGGACGACTAACGCCAGCGCCACAGAGGCAGGGGCGAGCCCGCAAGACGCGGGCTCGCCTCTTTTTGCAGGCTTGACCATGATCACCGACTGCGGTGTGATCTCCGCATGAGCGACGCCAAGACCACAGCCTTGACCGCACTCAGGCTCGTGTTCAGACCCGTAGCCCGCATTATGCTGAGAGCTGGAGTCAACTGGCGCGAGCTCACCGACGTATTAAAGGCAACGTACGTAGAGGTTGCGACCGAGGACTTCGGCATCCGCGGACGCCCCACCAACATCTCACGCGTTGCGATCCTGACGGGCATGTCGCGAAAGGAAGTGAAGCGACTCCGGGACCTGCTCGAGACGACCAGCCCGGAGACATTCAGCCGCATCAACTCGGCAACGCGAGTCCTGAGTGGCTGGCATCATAACACCGAATTCCTGGACGCATCCGGTAGCCCTCAGCCGCTTGAACTGCATGGGGAAACGGCATCGTTCGACTCGCTGTGCCGCCGGTACAGCGGCGGCATTGCCCCATCGACGATGCTCAAGGAGCTGAAGCACGTCGGCGCCGTCGCCGAGCAGGAGGACGGTAAGCTCCTGGTGTTGATGCGCTCCTACGTACCGGAACTGATGGATCCTGAGCGCATGCTGAGTTCCGGCAGCGTGCTGGAGGACATGGGCTACACCGTGGCCTACAACCTGCACCGCTCGGTAGAGGAACCCGGCCGCTTCGAGCGTCGCGCCACCAACACCCGCATATCGCCCAAAGCCGTTGAGGCCTTTCGCGAGCTGGTCGACATCGAAGGCCAGGCCTTTCTTGAACGGATCGACGCGTGGCTCAGCGAGCACGAAGTGGACGACGAGGACGACGGCAAATCCATCCGCCTGGGGCTTGGGGCGTACTGGATCGAGGGCCGGAAACCCGACGAGTAAGTCCGCGGACGCCGTTTGCACGACCTCCCGTCCATCGCTTCGGGGGCCTTTCATCAGGAAAACCCGTTGTTAGCCACCCGCATTAGCGAATAGACGAACAGGCCCTATATCCGCATAATTGAGTCGTTTTTACTCAAATGTGGAGGAATCACCATGAAATGTAAGACCGCAACCAAACGGACAGGCGTGCTCCTGGCGCTGGTAACGGCGATCACGCTCCAGGGTTGCGCAAGCCTCGATCGCGCAGACCAGGGAGAAATCATCGGGGGTGTCGTCGGCGGCGTTCTCGGCTCGCAAATCGGCGGTGGACGTGGCCAGACGATCGCGACGATTGCCGGCACGATCGCGGGCTCGATGATCGGCCGGCGGATCGGCGAAGGCATGGATGAGTCGGACCGACTGAATACGGCGGCCGCGTTGCGCGACTCGCGAACCGGTCAGGGCGCCACGTGGGTGAATCCCGATAACGGTACCCGCTACACGGTGACGCCGACCCGGACCTTTGAGAACAGCGGTGCGCCCTGCCGTGAATTCCGCGTCGACGCCAATGTCGGCGGTGAGCCGAACCAGGAGGTCAATGGCACGGCCTGCCTGCAGTCGGACGGCTCCTGGATGATCGTCGGCTGAGTTACCGCCGGGAAATGCCGGCCGCTTCGCGCAAGCGGCCGGATATTCGCGTGACGAGCACCCGGCACCGGGTGTGCGACGCGGCAAGACGACTGAATTAAGGCTCCGATTTCGGAGCCTTTTCATTTGCTGGCATGTGCGGACCGGTTGTTCGAACAAACCGGGCGTGAAAGAGACGCTTGAGTACGGACAAGAGAGCGCACGGTTACGGCGCTGCACCTTATAAGCTGCGGATTGGCGCAAAACTGGGTAGAGTCTTGCGGCGTGCGGGCATGTGCATAGCCTGCCCGGCGACGAGAGCATGTCAAGCGATTGAAAGACCGGTGGTTTTTTCATTGCGACAGCCAGCGAGGTGTTCCGAGCGTCGCTACTCTATGCGCTATCGGTAAGGAATGAAGGAACGTTAATGAAGTCAATTGCGGTGCTCGGCTTGGGCAAGGTGGGTCGGCTTGCAGCGGAATTGCTGCAGGCAGCGTCTTTCGATGTGTCTGGCTACGACGTGCGCTTGCCTCGAGCCGAGCTGTCCTTCGACACGCGCGAGTTCGATGTGGGAGACACGGCCGCACTCGAGAAGATCCTGGGCGCCAACGATGCGGTGCTCTCCTGCCTGCCGTACAGCCTGAATCAGTCGGTCGCCGGACTGGCGCACAAGCTTGGCATTCACTACTTCGACCTGACCGAGGACGTGCCGACCACCAACAGGATTCTCGAGCTGAGCGAAACCGCCAGTGGGCTGATGGCGCCGCAGTGCGGCCTTGCGCCGGGCTTCGTGGGCATCGTTGGCGCCAGCCTGATCGACAAGTTCGACGAGTGCCGCGCCTGCCGAATGCGTGTCGGCGCGCTGCCGCAGCACCCGTCGGGGCTGATGGCGTACGCGTTCAACTGGTCCCCGGAGGGTGTCGTCAACGAGTACCTGAATGACTGCGAGGTCATCGAACACGGCGACCGGAAAATGGTGTCGTCGATGGAGTGGCGAGAAACGATATACATTGACGGCAACCGGCTGGAGGCTTTCACGACCTCCGGCGGCCTCGGCACAATGTGTGATACCTACCATGGCAAGGTGGACAACCTCGACTACAAGTCGATGCGCTACCCGGGCCACATGGAACTCATGAACTTCTTTTTTCACGAGCTGTTGATGCGCGATCGCCGCGATCTCGCTGGCGAGATACTCGTGCATGCCAAGCCGCCCGTCGACGACGACATCGTGTACGTGCACGTTTCGGCCGAAGGCCAGGCGGAAGGTCGCCTCGTACGCCACGAGTTCGTCAAGGCCTACAAGCCCATCGAGCTCGCCGGCCGGGAACGGCGCGCTATTGCGTGGACCACCGCCGGTTCCGTCGTCGCTGTAATCGAGATGGTGCGCGACGGCACCCTGCCGGCGAAGGGCTTCCTCAAGCAGGAGAGCATTCCGCTGGATGCGTTCCTGAAGACTGAGACAGGGCGACATTTTGCCTCCTGACAAGGTTCGAGCTCCTTTCGGGACCTGCGACGGCCGTGCAGTGTCGCGCTCCGGCGTTCATTGCACCTTTGCGTGCCGGTCGGCCACCGGTCACAGCTCACTAGATCAGTGCGCGCCAAGCGCTCAGGGTACGAGGTGGCGACTGCACCAGGTGGGTGTGCTCGCCGGTCGTTCGTGACGATCAAAATGGACTGGAGGAAGACAGCCGAAATAATCGGCGTCCTGGCCCTGGTCATGTCGTTGGTTTTCGTTGGGCTACAGATCAAGCAGACGAACGAAGTTGCGTTCATGGAGCTCGACACCTCGATGGTGGGAGCAGCGGTTGATATTGCAGAACTCGTAACGACGAATGCCGACGTGTGGGTAAAGGGGAATGCCGGCAGGGAATTAAGCGAAGCCGAATACGCCGTGTACGTTGAAACCCTTTCTGCTATGAATACACGGCTGGTCGTGATGGAGTCGCACGCTTCTCAACTCGGACGAGTCGAGATTGCGCACCTGATACGACGAGACTGGGCCGCGTTCCTGCACCAGAACCCGGGTGCCCGGCGTGCCTGGCTGTCCCGAGAAGACAAGCTGATCCAGTATCGCCGCCTGATGGCTCCTGACGCGCAGGACTTCTCACGCTGGCGGGATTCAATCCAGTCCGAGTTGGCGGTACTTGATGCGGCAATCGAGTGATTTCCCGCTGTGCTTTCTCCTGATTACGGTCAATCGCCAGGGAACCGAACAGGCCGCTTCCTAAGTGGACCCCGGCGTTGACGAACTCCGTCGGGAACAGGCGATAGCCGGCAGGCCTATGCGGAATCTCAAGGGCATGAAGGCGTGAACAAGGTCCTGGTAGCCGGCGCCACGGGGTATCTTGGTCAGTTCGTCGTCAAGGCGTTCAAGGCAAGCGGTTATTGGGTTCGCGCGCTTGGTCGAAGTGCCGAGAAGCTGGCTCCTGTCGAGGCGTTCGCGGACGAGTTGTTCGTGGGAGAAGTCACCGAGCCCGACTCTCTGAACGGGCTCTGCAATGGCATAGACGTCGCATTCTCTTCGGTAGGAATCACACGCCAGAAGGAAGGGCTAACCTACAACGACGTCGACTACCAGGCGAACCGTAACCTCCTGACCTTGGCTCAGGAGTCGGGCGTCTCGACGTTCATGTACGTCCACGTTTTGAACGCCGAGAGACTGCAGCACGTTGCGATGATCCAGGCCAAGCAGGCATTCGTTGACGAGTTGAGACAGTCAACCATTAGCCATCGGATCATCTGCCCCACAGGCTTCTACTCGGACATGGAGGAGTTCCTGTCAATGGCCCGATCCGGACGCGTGTACCTGTTCGGCGACGGATCCAGCCGGATCAATCCAATCCACGGCGCTGATCTGGCCGAGTTCTGCGTCCGCGCGCTGGACGGTCCACAAGAGCGGCGGGACGTCGGTGGTCCGGAGGTGTTCACGTACCGCGACATTGCAGAGCTGGCCTTCGGCGTGCTCGACCAGCCCGCGAAGATAACCTGCCTCCCCGACTCGCTCGTCTCAACGGTCGTCGGCGCCTTGCGCTGGCTGACACCCACAAAGGTCCATGGCCCGCTTGAGTTCATGGCCAGCGTTATGACGATGGACGTCATCGGTGAAGCGCACGGTCAGCGACGGCTGCTCGACCATTTCCGCGACCGCAGTGAGGCCGGCGGGAGCAAGTCCCATGGGCCTTAAGGCGGCGCACTATCAAGCCGCGCAGGACTACGACAGGCAGGCAGAGGCGTACGGCTGGCGAGGGCCTGATGTGGCGTTCGGCCTTTCCCATGAGTTCGTTCGTCCCGGCGACAGCGTGCTCGACATTGGCATAGGGACCGGTCTTGGCTCGGCACCGTTCGGTAAGTCAGGACTGCCTATCTACGGCATGGACAACTCGGCCGAGATGCTGGAGGTCGTTGAACAGAAAGGCATATGTAGCGAGGCGACAAGACCGGGAGTAACGACACTCGTCTATGTCGCATTCGCAAACGTCGCGCTGAGGCTCCAGAGGATCGCTGATCCTGCGACTGCAAGTATCCCTAGCAGTGCACCCACGGCAATCGCGAACTTTGCGATCCTCACGGCCGACTCCCCGCTCCACGTGCGCTGACCCTCAAGAATCCACGATCCTGGCGGAGGCATCGATTTCGCGCGCCAGCTCCTCAATCCGTACCAGATGATTATTGCCGTGAGCGAGCACATCAGCAGCGCATTGATCACTGCGAGCTTCCGAACCAGTTGCGTAGCAGCCGCGGCGGCCTTAGCCGGATCAGTCTCGGCGAGATTCTGCAGTCGTTGCGTGTAGTCCGCGAAGTGATCGAGACCGATCCAGGCCACGGGAGCGATAACGCTCAGTATGACCACCATGACAAGCACGAAGCGCTTGCGGTCGATCACTCTGTATTGCGCTGATTCCTGCATTGCAAGCTCGGTTGTCTTCAGCCCTTCCAGCTTCGGCTCTCTAAGGCCAGACGGGACGGCGCAAGCGCCGGCCCGCTCCACTGCCCGAGCATACTGGATCTCAGCTCACCGATGATGCGCAAGGGCGGAGGCGAACCCCGGACTACGCTGGTCGACGACTAGCCGCTACACTCCCACGCTGCATTTCGAGACCCGACATGCCCGGGCTAAAGGACAACAAGTGGCTGACGACGCGCGCTACTACCTCAAGATAAGCTGCAGGAACCGGCCCGGTATCGTGGCCGCAGTATCGAGTTGCATCGCCGCCAACAACGGCGACATACTCGAAGCGGCGCAGTTCGACGACACAGAGACCGGTCAGTTCCTGATGCGGGTCTACTTCGCGACGCCATCAATCGAGCGTATCGAGTTCGAACTCAAACCCATCGTCGATCGCTTTGCCATGCGTATCGAGATGATCCCGGAGAGCCGCGTCGGCCGTGCGCTGATCCTGGTGTCGAAGATGGATCACTGCCTGCACGACCTGCTCTATCGCTGGCGCAAGCAGAGCCTCTCTATGGACGTCGTTGGAATCGTCTCGAACCACCGCGATGCAGAAGACCTGGCCGAACGCTACGACGTCCCCTTTCACTACCTGCCGGTCACCAAAGACAACAAGTCCGAGCAGGAGCAGGCGTTACTCGAAATCGTCCTGGACCAACAGGTCGACCTGGTCATTCTTGCCCGCTACATGCAGATACTGTCCGATGACCTCGCGAACAGGCTCTACGGCAAAGTCATTAACATTCATCACTCGTTCCTGCCGAGTTTCAAAGGGGCAAAACCGTACCATCAGGCGCACGCGCGCGGCGTCAAGCTGATGGGTGCAACGGCACACTACGTAACACCCGACCTCGACGAAGGACCTATCATCGAACAGGAAGTGACGCGCGTAACGCACTCAGACACCGTCGAAGACCTCGTTCGCCTGGGACAGGACACCGAGGCCCGCGTGCTGGCACGCGCGGTACGCTGGCATCTGGAGCACAGGGTGCTGTTGAACGGCAGCAAGACCGTGGTCTTCACCTGACTTCAGCATTGCTGCGCCGACTCGAGCATCAACCGTAGATCACGAAGGTCTGGTAACTCTTCGCGAGAAGACGGCCGTCCGGTGCCCAGATATCCGCCGTCGACGAGCCGTAGCCATCCCTGAAAAAATTAACCCGGGCGAGATAGCCGAGGAAGTCCTCGCCGTGAACGCCATCGAGGGGCTCGGCAAAGTGGATGACCCAGTTGATAGTCGACACGGGGGCGGGGCGGTCATAGTACGACACCGGCACCGGCGGCCAGGCGTCGATCAGGCAAACGAGGTGAGACTTCGAGATGGACTCGGGTGCCTGTTCGAAGCGCATCCAGCCACCCAGCTCGGGACTACCCTTGCCCTGGTAGGGGAGTCCGCCGGTCGCTGCGCGAAAATCGATGAACTGGGTGAACGCTGGCAGGCCGGGCCCACGAATTCTCTTGACGCTGCCCTCATCCCTGGGCTTCAACGCTGGCGGCTCAAAGGTATCCACTTGAATCGAGCTTTCCAGCCTGGCAACGAAATTGGCTTTCGCCGCGACTCGCACGACACCGTCCTGAACGATCTGGCCAGACCGCACCGTCAGCGTTCGCCCTGCTGACAGCTCCTCCATCTCGAGGCTGAACGGACTGTCGGCCTCGAGCGGCCTCAGGAAACTGATCTTCAGGTAGCGGAGGCGGCGGTCCGGGCCAATTCCCTGTGAGACCGTGTCGCACAGGAGCCCGGCGGACAGGCCGCCATACACCGTTCTTCCCTGGCCCCAGGAAGCCGGCACCACGACGTCGCCCCCTGCGGCCGCAACGGCCCTGATCTCATCAAACTCCAAAACCCCTATCCTCGACCAAGACAATCCTCAACGATCGTACGCTCATACTGGACGACCTGTATAGCCGCCGGCGGCCATGATCAGCCTCTGGCACCCGCCGCTTTTTCCGGTTCTTCTGAAACTTGCGGTTCATTCCAGCGCTACACGTCCAGAAGTCAGTCGCCCTCGATGACGCCAAGCGTAAGGTCGCTTAGCATTTCTGCGACCTTGTCCGTCGGCAGCGGCAGCGAGAGCGCAGTAATCGAATACCCTTCTACACACGGCAACAGGAAGCTGCCAACCTTGGATCGACGACGCCGGCCATTTCGTACAGGAGCACGGGACGCGTATTGCACAAGAGGCTGTCGTCGCGTTTGGCCTCGAACGAGCCTAGCGTCGACCGTTGACCGGGCAGTCACCCCAGTCGTCCTTGAGTCCAGATAGTATTGCACTGAAACGCTCTGGCTTCTCGAAGTGCGGAAAATGCGCGGCCTCTTCGACGTTAAACCACGCCTTCGAGGGCGCCTCCAGTCGATCAAAATACTCCCTGGCCAACTCTGTAGGCGTAACCATGTCGTGTCGTCCCATGACAAGGGCAACAGGAATGCTGAATTCCCACTCGCTGGCAAGCAGGTCGCGCGGCATGTCGTATTGCATGTGCCGCGATGAAAACGATGAGCCCTTGGCGACGTTCAGGCTGTCGCGCAGGCTGTACTCCGGCGCCATCAGGCCGGACAACAGCAGCGGAACGAAAGACGTCTCACCGTATAGCTCGCTCCCGCTTCTGAACAACAGCTCCTCCAGGTTGGCGTTGTCGATCGCGACTCCCGGATCGAGGCCGAGCTGTTCACGCCGATCGTCGAGGAAGCTTCTTTGCAGTGAAGAAGCAGGGCTTGCCGCGCTGTTGTCGGTCACCTGGCCGATTCCGACGAAGGCGCAGACCTTCTCCTCCTGTCGACGAGCGTAGAGCACGCCGAGATACGAGCCGTGCGAGTGCCCCGCTATCCAGATCCGCTCGGCATCGAGTTGCTCACGAAGGAAATCAACGACCACATCCATATCGTCCAGTAGCACGCTGGTGCTGAGCTGATCCGCGCTGGCATCGGGCTTGAAGGATTTGCCCGACGATCTCTGATCCCAGTGAACCATGACGAAGTTCTCCTCGAGTTCACGTTGGAAATCGTGGGCCAGGTACATGGCGGGCATTCCCGGGCCGCCGTGCACGAACAGCAGAACCGGTAATCGTCTATCCCTGCCCCGCAACAGCAGATACTGCTCATCCCCGTTGACATTCAGAGACCTGAGCTCGGCGATCGCGTTTGCGGCGAAGATGGGTGCTGTGAATGACTTGATCGAACAGGCGACGACGAGCAACAGGAATACGCCGGATACAAGCAGTGCCAGTCTTCCTCGCGTGTACTGAATCGTCTTGACTCCGTGAGTGCCTGAGGCCAGCGAACAAGCATGCTCAGGAGCAAGGGAGTATAGCCGACGCTTAACCAGCGCCTGGCACCGCCGGGAGCCACTTCTCGGATGATGCTATCGTTGCCGCAGAGTCTGATACGACCCGAGGCAAGCCAATCATGACATCCAGGGTACTCGGCGCCCTCCACATCGCCTTGCTGTGCACACTGATCCCGGCCTGCGAGAGCCGCGTGGAAAACCCGTCGCAGGGAGCCCCCTCCTTTGCCATCGAACTCGATGCTGGATTGACGGAACAGGCCCAGGATGGCCGGCTACTGCTGTTGCTCGCAACGCACGACCACGATGAGCCTAGATTCCTCGTCAACAACTCGGCGAACACGCAGCTCGTGTTCGGTGTCAACGTGGAGGGCTGGCAGAGTGGCGACGCCGTAGTGATCGACCGCGGCGCCAAGGGCTTTCCACTCTCAAGTCTCGCGGACGTTCCTGCGGGCACGTACTACGCGCAGGCGCTCCTGAATCGTTACAAGGACTATTCCCTGTCCAACGGTAAGGTCGTCAGTCTGCCGCCCGATCGGGGAGAGGGGCAGCAGTGGAACCGCAAGCCTGGCAACTTCTACTCGACGCCGGTTCAGATCGAGATCCCGGGTTCCAAAGCAGAGACTTTCACACTGACGCTCGACCAGGTGATCGACGACATCGTGCCACCGGAGGACACCGAGTACATCAAGCACATTCGTATGCGCAGCGAGCTCTTGTCCGAGTTCTGGGGCGAAGATGTCTACCTGGGCGCACACGTGCTCTTGCCACACGGATTCGATGAGCATCCCGATGCCCGTTATCCGTTAATGATCTTCCACGGTCACTTCCCGGCCGACTTCGGCGGATTCCGAACCGAGCCCCCTGACCCTGACCTCGAACCCGATTACAGCGAACGCTTCGATGTACACGGCTACAACATTATCCAGCAGCAGGAGGCGTATGACTTCTATCGAACCTGGATCGGTGAGGACTTCCCGCGATTCATCGTTATCGAGATTCAACACCCGACACCGTATTACGACGATTCCTATGCCGTGAACTCGGCATCCCAGGGGCCTTACGGGGACGCAATCACCTACGAGTTGATCCCCTTTATCGAGGAGCAGTTTCGCGGTCTCGGCGAGGGCTGGGCTCGCTTCACCTACGGTGGCTCGACGGGAGGCTGGGAAGCCATGGCAGTACAGGTTTTCTACCCGGAGGAATACAACGGGGCGTTCATTGCGTGCCCGGACCCGATCGATTTCCGGGCCTATCTGACCGTCAACATTTATGAAGACGACAACGCCTACTGGTATGAGAGCCAGTTTCAGAAGTTGCCGCGGCCGGGACACCGTGACTACCTGGGGCATATTCACGCCAGCCAGCAAGACTACAACAAGCTCGAGGCCGTGCTCGGTGACAAGGGCCGTTCCGGACAGCAGTACGACATCTGGGAAGCGACCTACTCACCGATGGGTGACGATGGCTACCCCCAGCGCTTGTGGGACAAGGAAAGCGGCGAGATCGATCACGACGTCGCTCAGTACTGGAAGGAAAACTATGACCTGCGTTACATACTGGAGCGCGACTGGGCCACGCTCGGCCCCAAGCTTGAAGGCAAGCTCCACATCTACACGGGTGACATGGATAACTACTATCTCAACAATGCCGTGTACCTGATGGAGGAGTTTCTCGAAAGCACGACCGATCCCTACTATGCCGGCGAAGTGGATTACGGCGATCGTGCCGAACACTGCTGGAACGGTGATCACGAGAACGGCAATCACATCTCGCGTCTTCGCTACAACACGATGTACCTACCAAAGACTCTCGAGCGAATCGAACAATCAGCACCGGAAGGCGCCGACCTGACGAGTTGGCGATACTGATCGGCTACCGCATAAAGATCACGTTGGCTATCGGCCGCTGATGATCAGACAACTACGTGCACCCCGCAGTCGAACGCCAGATCAATTGGACGTATAGATGGCACCGAACCCCTGGAAGCGGGTGCCTGGGTGTTCGACGCCAACTGAGACGAATCGCCCGTTTCCATAGGCCATGCCGAGACTCCGGTAGTTTCCATCAATATTGAAAACGTCCCAGGTCGCGCCGCCATCGGTGCTCGTGATTCCATACGGCAGCGGCGGGTCCTCGGGGCTGCAGTTCTGCAAGAAGCATGGATGGCCGCCGGCTATTACCAGTGTCGTGCCGTTCCCGGCCGCACTGTGGTAGTCGACACCTTCGACAGGGGTCTGCAACGCCGTCCAGTTGAGCCCGTCGAACGAGGCGACGACGGCGCCGTCGCTACCGGCCACCGTGAAACGACCGCCGCTGTCGACAACGGCGCCAAACCCGGATTCCGGGTCACGATAAACAACGTCCCAGCGAATGCCGTCAGACGATGCGAACACCCAGCCGCCGTTGATACGGTTGAAGAACAAGGTATCGGCCGTCGCAACAAAAAGTCCGTCCCGGTAAACGAGATCGGTGACGTACAGCTGCTGGTCGGGCCACGGGTCGAAGACTTGCCACGACACGCCGCGGTCTTCGGAGACGATTACGATCGGCTCGAGCATGTCGGTCCTGCCGCTGGCAACGACCCGCGACGAACAGGCGGCGACCGCAAAGAGACTAACGCCATCCGGCGCGGTCCTGGCAATCCAGGATTCGCCGTGATCGGTTGATTGCAGCACGATGTCTTCGCCAACCGCGAAGACGTCCGGTCCGTAGGCGCCAAGCGCATATAGTCTTGCCTGAGTGCCGGACTCTCTGGCTATCCAGTCGATCCCGTCCGCAGAGGTCAGAACGACGCCGTCGCCGCCGACCGCAATAAAGGTGTCATCAACCCATATGACATCACTCATGACATCGGGCAGCCCGCTCAAGCGATTGGTCCAGTCACCGGATTGAACGTCGGCCAGAACGCGAAACCTCGCCGTGACAGGCTCTGAGCGGTCGCCAGCCTGATCCACCAACCAAAACTCGAGCGTCGCTGTGCCGATGGTTTGCGTCGACATAGTGAGTTCTTCGGAAAACGTCCCCGACTGGGTGGCTATCGATTCGACGAACTCAATGATCCTGCTATCCGGCATACGGACCCGCAAGGCTCGCAGATCTGATCCGGCGTCGCGGAAGCTAATCTCAACCGTAGTAACGACGCTGCCATTGCTGTCCATGTGGGATGCACTATCTGGAGAGATCGTGAGAGCCAGTATTTCCGGTATGTGCTGAACGTTACCCGGCGGAGTCTGAACAGGTTCCGGCGGAGCGAAAGTACGGCCGCTACCACCGCAAGCCGAGAGAGCGAGAGTTAACAGGATCAGTAACGCACGCATGGGCAGCACCTCCGTCATCTTCGTGATTTCAAGGTCTGGCAGCCCGGCGACCCTGGGTCGCGTCGTGGCGGTGAAGCGTCGCGGAGGAGGCAAATAAAGTTGACCCTGCGTCTACAGCTTCGCTGAGCTTGCCAGCTTACCGATGAGTTGGTGGCGGCGAGACAGCCGGAAACCAATGGTGGGAAACACGTAGAGCAACCGCGTTCGTGGACGCGGCTGGGCGGACTCCTGCAGGGCGTCAGCTTTCTATCCGACTGAACTCTGAAGACAGACGTTTTTGGGCATGTGCTGACGTCGTCTCAGGGGTCATTGAGTCGTCGGCTGTCAGGGAAAGCTCGTCGTCCCGGTTTGTCTCTGACGCCGGGATCTCAATAACCTGCTCCAGCCGCACGCCAGACTCGGCTGGACAAGTGCGCCGCCGTTCATGGGTGCCCTGCCGACTTAAGCGGAAACTCCGTCGTCCTGTTCCAGCCTTTTGCACACCGAGGTGATGACCTCGTGTGCGGTCGCGATGTCCTTCACGGCGAGTCCCCTGGAAAGGTCGTTAACCCACGGCGCCTGGAGTCGCATCGCGTCGGCGAAGGCCTGTTCTCCCTTCGCGGTCAGCACCACGAGCGGGGCTCGCCGGTGATGCGGGTTGGGCTGAAACTCGACCATGCCGTCAGTGACGAGGTCATTGACGATTCGCTGCACGTTCTGGCGTTTCCCTCCCATATCTCGCGCCAGCCATGCCACAGGCCGAGACTGCTCAGCCGCAACGATCGTGCCCATCACCTTCCAGCGAGCGCTCGTCAGTCCAACGCTTGCGACCACTCTGTCGCCGGCCGCGACGAGATGATTATTGAGCCGGAAAAGGTCGAGGATCAGGTCGGTCAACGCCTTACCACCCGGTGTTGGTGTCGCTTTCTTCATGATGAGCATGCTTTCATATTGACAACATGTTGTCAAAGTAGGCAAAATATGGTTGCATGTTGACAACTTGTCAATGTCTTTCCAGACCACGAAGGCTCGTTTCTTTGAGAGGAGATGCTCCATGCCCAAGATCGTTCACAGGTTCGCCGGGATCGTTGCGCCGCTGTGCGTGACAACATTCCTTGTTTCGACAAGTCTGGTCGGGTTATTCGGCTCGCACGCAGCTCTGGCGCAGGTGAAGTCGCTGATCGTCTCACCCGGATTGTTGATCCTGATTCCAGCGCTGGCTCTAGCGGGGGGTAGCGGAGCATTCCTTTCCAGGAATCGGAAAGGCGCTCTGGTTGCCGCGAAGAAGTCGCGGATGCCGTTCATTGCAGCCAATGGTCTGTTCGTCCTTGTGCCGTGCGCGCTACTCCTGAACTACTGGGCGCAAAGGGAACTCGTTGGACCCCTGTTCGTAGCGGTTCAAGCTCTCGAGCTGATTGCGGGATCTGTCAATCTCACCCTGATGACACGGAACATCATCGACGGACTGCGTTTGAGCGGGCGTATTCGTGCCGCATCAGCTTCGAGCTCCTGCAATGCAGAGATGACGGGGACACCGAGATGACGTACCGCGTAGTCGAGTGCTTGCGCTGCATGACGTGCAGCTAGTAGGTCCCGAAAACGATCCGTTCTCACCTGGCGCGGATGAGTGGCTTGATCGAAACAGCCACAGGGCTGTTATGACGCTGCGGGCTTCCTAGCTCTGCCGATCGTCGTCAATCCTTGGCGCGATTGATCAGGCGGTCGACCGCGTGGTTCGCAGCCGGCTCGCTTGTGGGAGTGGGCGGCGGCCCGCACGTTCAGACCAGGTGGCGGCCGCCGTCCATGTGAATGATGCGGCCCGTCACGAACTGGCTGCCGAGGAGGTAGTCGACCTGGTGCTGCATTTCGTCCAGACCGCCCTCACGCTGCATCAGGCTCTTGCGAAGAGTCTTTTCGCGATACGCCGCGTCGTCGTCCTCGTTGAACAGCACGAGCGCCGGCGCAATGCTGTTGACCTTGACGTCAGGCGCCAGCATCGCCGCGAATGACAGCGTCAGGTTGTCCTGCGCGGCCTTGCTTGCTGCGTAGGCGGCGTGCTTCTTGCTGCCACGCCCGGACACGTAGTCGCCAAGGTGCACGATGTCCGACGGCGCGCCGGTCTTCAGCAAGCCGGCGAGGCCGAGATTGATCTGGTACGGGGCAGCAACGTGCACGGCCATCATGCGGCGCACGATCTCCTGCGGCGGATAGTCTGCGCTGTCGGGCAGCCAGTCAGAGGCGTTGTGAATAATCGCCCGCAGCCCCTTGTGCTGCGCGGCCACGGCGTCGATGAGTGCCTGCACGTCTGCCGCGTCGTAGAAGTCACAGCGGTGCAGCTCAGCGCCAAGCTCTGCCAGCTCGTCGATGCTGTCCCGGCGGGTCCGGTAGGTACCGATCACCGGCTGGCCGCGGCCGATGAAGCTGCGCGCCAGGTGCAAACCGACGCGCTGTCCCACGCCGGTGATCAGGATCGGATTCACGGATTCAGGAATTCTGCCCGCGTATGGATGTTCTTCTCGAAAACCCCGCCCAGCGCGGTCGTGCTGGTCTGCGAATTTGAATCCATGACGCCGCGGGATTTCACACAGTAGTGAACCGCATCAATGCTGACGGCAACGTCGTCCGTGCCCAGCAGCGCCTTCAGCGCGACGAGAATCTGGCGCGTGAGCCGCTCCTGCACCTGGGGGCGTCGAGCGAAGAAGCGCACGAGGCGATTGATCTTGGACAACCCCAGAATCTTGTCCTTCGGGATGTAGGCCACTTTCGCGGTGCCGTCGATGGTCACGAAGTGGTGCTCGCAGGTGCTGACCATCTCGATGTCTCGAACCTTGACCATCTCGTTCACGCCCATCTTGTTGTCGATGAGAGAGAGCTTCGGAAAATCGCTGTAATCCAATCCGGAGAAGATTTCCCGCACGTACATTTTGGCGATGCGGTGAGGCGTCTCCGCGAGCGAGTCGTCACTCAGGTCAAGTCCGAGCGTTTCGACAACCTCGCGCATCAGCGCTTCGATGCGGTGGTACTTCTGATCGGCGGAAAGCCCGTTGTCTATCATCGGCGTTTCAAGCCCGTGCTGCACGAGCGTATCGCGCACGAGGCGCGCTTCGTCGCTCAACAGGGCTTCTTTCTCCGCCGCGGCGGCTTCCGCAATGGCGGACAGGCGAATGGCTTCAGGGCTCACGATGCTTTCTCCAGTAGGTGCGGCATGGCCGCGTGCTGCGCAGGATGTTCGAGGGTCAGTGATACTGAATCGGCAAAGCGCAGCGCGTGGGGCTTTTCAATGGTGACGGAGGCCCGCTGCACACTCTCGTCGGTGGTGCAGATGGCCAGCACGTCGCTGACCAGCTTTTCGAGCAGCAGAAACTGGCCTTCTTCCACAAGCTCGATGATGGCCTTGGTGATCGTCTTGTAGTTGAGCGCATCTTCGACGCGGTCGTCGAACACGCCGTCCGCCAGCGCATAGGCAATATCGGCGTTGATGACGATGTCCTGTTTTTTCACGCGCTCGTCGGGGTTGAAGCCGATCAGCGTGCGAAGGCGCAGGTTGTGGATGCGGATCGTGGCTACCTTCCGGGTCATTCGGTTTGCTCCGTTTCGAGGCCAGCTCCTGGCATGCGTGCCAATAGCTGAGCGGCGCTTTGGATTTGGCGGTCGTGAATTGTGTCCGAAAGGACGCTGGGCCGTGTAACTGTTGGTAACGGAAGACCACGTAAGGGGAAATCGGGAACGGAGCGGGACCCCGATGGACTGGCGTTCAAGTCGCGTTCGGACGCCGGGGTTTCAGCGAACGAACACCCGGTGTTTCCCTTCGGCTTCCAGTCGCCCAAAAGCCTCCAGTTCCAGACCCCATTCCGCTGCCTTTGCCAGAAAGGCCTCCCGGCCCGTTGGCTCGACCGCCGCGAGCAGACCACCGCTCGTCTGAGGGTCACACAACAACATCTGCTGGTCATCGGACATTGGCGCTACCTTGTGGCCATAGGCCCTGAAGTTCCGCTCGGTGCCGCCCGGAAAGGTCTTGTGTTCCATGTAGCGGGGTAAGGCCGCAATTTTCGGCACCCTGTCAAAGTCGATCACCGCGGAGAGGCCGCTGCCTTCGGCAAGCTCAATCAGGTGACCGAGCAGGCCAAAGCCCGTTACGTCCGTCAGTGCCCTGACCTCCGTCATCTTGCCGAAAACCTCGCCGACATCGTTGAGCGTCAGCATGAGGTCCCGGATGGTCTCAAGGTCTTCCGGCTCGAGCAGGCCCTTTTTCTGCGCGGTGGATAGGATCCCCACGCCGAGGGGCTTGGTTAGATAGAGCTCGCAGCCTTCGTTGGCACCATCGTTGCTCTTTATATGTTGCTTAAGGGCGGTCCCGGTCACGGCTAGCCCGAAGATCGGCTCTGGCGCATCGATGCTGTGACCACCGCCCAGGGCGATCCCCGCACGTGCGCAAGCGTCGCGGGCGCCTTCGAGCACTTGCTGCGCCACTTCGGGCGCGATCTGGTCGACTGGCCAGCCAAGGATCGCAATCGCCATGATCGGCGTCCCGCCCATTGCGTAGATGTCAGAGATGGCATTGACCGCGGCGATCCCGCCGAAATCGCGGGGATTGTCAACGATCGGCATGAAGAAGTCCGTGGTGCTGATGATCACGCGGTCGTCGTCGAGCGCATAGACCGCCGCGTCGTCGCGAGTACGATTGCCGATCAACAGCCGGGGATCGACAAACGGGGCTTGGTCGCTCTTGAGGATCGTGCTTAAGACCTCCGGGGAGATCTTGCAGCCGCAGCCGGCGCCATGGGAATACTCTGTTAGTCGTATCGTTGCGGTCGTTTCAGTCATCGTGTTGTTCGTTGATCCCTTCGCACAGTAGCTCAGCATTGGCCCGGGCGTCGTCGCTCGGGCAAGTCACCATTTGCGGTCGCACGAGTTTGTACTTGTCGCGGCTCTGAGTGTAGGCCTTGTCGTAATACTCGAGGAGCAGGTCCGCGAGGGTAGCCAAGTCGCCGGCTTCAAGCAGTTCGAGCGCGCGCTTTGCGCGCTCGCCGCCGAGGCGCCTGGTGATGCGGGTGATCGCGCGGGCCATGGCGTCGCGATCGAGTGCACCGTACTCCCTGACGAGCCGATTGACCCGCGCGGGCCTCGGGACGACGACCTCAAAGAGCGGCGCCGAACGCATACACTCGAAGAGTGCCTGCGGCACGTTGACGTGGCCGACGCTGATACCTTCATTTTCGAGCCAGACCGGCTTCGCAGGATCCAGCTCGAGGTACGCCCACAGGACGTCATTCTGGAATTGCTCGGTCGTGGGTTGGGGTCCCTGGCCGATGCCGCCGAACGCCGAGCCGCGGTGGTTGGCGAGACCTTCCAGGTCGATGACCTGCTGGCCGAGTACTTTGAGTTCCTTGAGGATCTCGGTCTTACCGGAGCCGGTCGCGCCATGCAGCACCACAACATTGTCGGCGTCGGTAAAGGTCCTCTCAATTGTCTGCCGGTAGGCCTTGTAGCCCCCGGTCAGTACGCGGCAGCGGAGGCCGACCAGTTCGCAAAGCCAGGCCATCTTTTCGCTGCGCATGCCACCGCGCCAGCAGTGGACGAGAAGTTGTCCGTCGACCGCGAGGTCCTGGGCGGCACGGGCCTTGGCGAGGAGCTGCGGCCCGACCAGTTCAAGGCCCAGTTCGATGGCCGCCAGCCGTCCCTGCTCCTTGTAGCAGATCCCGACTTGCTTGCGTTCTTCGTTCGAGAAGACAGGGAGGTTCGTTGCGCCCGGAATGTGCCCGGCCTCGAACTCGCCGGGGGACCGCACGTCCGCGATCGGGAGGCGTGCGGCTGCTTCGACGAACCCCGAGATATCCACGTACTTCATCCCTGCGAGACTACACCAGCGACAAGGAGTCTGACCCCGGTTTTCCGAAAGGACTGAGCGAGACCCATAACTTGCGGTTGGTCTGATCAGTCGGCTGGCCGCAAAGAGCAAGGATTGATTCGCTGGCTTCGGGAGCCTCGATTCGAACCTCCGACCCGCCCACTCGGCGAGTAAGCCCCTGGTCCAACCCCCGCGCCGCCAAGGACCTGGATCGTAGCCTGTGCGCCCGACTCCGGTTTCTATCAAGAGATCCGTAGGTTACCGAACCCGACTGTCCCGGAAATCTCTCTGCTGAGCGATGTAAGCTCCTGATTTCTTGCGCCTAGCCAGAAACCCATCGCACGGCTGGCCGCACTGTTCTTAGGGTCTATTGTCATTGTTCTGGATACAGAATGTCACCAGGATAGCGAATTGTCTTGATTTCAGGCCGGATGCAGAATGTTGTTATCGACCGCGGCAGTCCGTGGCACGGAGTACCTCAGAGCATGATCTCCTTCAGGTTAAACGGCGAAGCGGTGGAAACGGACGCCGATCCAGAGACCTTACTGCTGTTCTTCCTTCGTGAAGAACTCGGGCTGACCGGCACCAAATTCGGCTGTGGTGCCGCCATGTGCGGCGCCTGCATGATCCATATGCAGGGTGCGCCGATGTACGCCTGCCAGATCACGCTTGCCCGGGTGGCCGGGATGGACATCAAGACGATCGAAGGGCTGAGCGAGAATGACGACCATCCGCTGCAGAGGGCGTGGATCGAAGAACAGGTTCCGCAGTGCGGGTACTGCCAGTCCGGGCAGATCATGCGCGCTGCGGCATTGCTCGACGCGAACCCGTCTCCGTCCGAAGCGGAAATCCGTACCTGGATGAACTCTAACCTTTGTCGTTGCGGCACCTACAACCGTATCGTGAAGGCGATTCAGCGAGCCGCCTCCGAGATGTCGTCATGAGCGCATCCGTTGACGTTTCGCGGCGGGTTTTTCTCAAGTCCGGCGCAGCCGTTGCGGTCGCGCTGTCCGCCGGCGGCGTTCGCCTCGAGGCCTACGCCAATGACAACGCCCGGGAGGCTTTTGCCGGTTGGGTCGAAGTCAAGCCAGACAACTCGGTTCATATTCTGTTTCCTTCGACGGAAATGGGCCAAGGCAGCGAGACCGGCCTGCCGCAGATACTCGCCGATGAGCTGGATGCAGACTGGGATCGGGTTTCGATTCACCAGCTGAACCAGGACGATCGTCATTTCGGTAATCCCGCGTTCGGCAAGATCCTCTACACGGCAGGCAGCTCGGCCGTCTACGGGTACTTTGACGTGCTGCGCCAGGCCGGCGCCACGCTTCGGGACATGATCAGGGAGCGTGCCGCCCTCGAGTGGGGTGTGGACCCCGAAGGAGTTGAAACCCGCAATAGCCGGGTTGCGCATGCGGCATCCGGTCGCAGCATGTCGTACGGCGAGGTTGTCGCCTTGCCGCACTTCGCCGAGACAACGATCTCGACTCCGGTAACGCTCAAGACGCAGGAACAGTACACGCTGATCGGCAAGTCCGTTCCTCGTCGTGACATCCCGGCGAAGTCGACCGGCAAGGCTCAGTATGCAATCGATGTTCGGGTCCCCAACATGCTCTACGCGACGGTGCTGCGGAGCCCGGTGGAAGGCGAGACTATTGCGTCCCTCGATGACGAACAGGCGCTGGCCACGCGGGACGTCGTGGACGTAGTTACACTGCCTGATGGCGTTGCCGTCATCGCGACAACCTTACATGCTTCATTCGCAGGACGGGACGCACTCGAAGTAAGCTGGACGGAAACATCACGGTTCCGGAACTACAGCAGCGTCGACACGCTCGAGGCCTATCGGAAGGCCGCTGTAAGCGAGACAGAGGGCGCAACCTGGCGCGCGCAAGGTGACGCGAAGGCGGGACTGGCTGGCGTCAAAGAGTCCTTTGCGGCGGTCTACACCTCGGACTATGCGTACCACGCGCAGATCGAACCCATGGCGGCAGTCGCAAGCGTTGATGCGGACGGCAAGGGCGCCGAGATTTGGGTGGGCACCCAGACCCAGAGTTGGAGCACTCGGACAGCAACCGAAGTTCTTGGTACTACGCCGGATCGCATCAGGCTCAATATGATGACCATGGGCGGGGGCTTCGGCCGAAGAACCGAGCTAATGCAGAATTACCTGCGTGACGCGCTGCTGTGTTCGAAAGCCACGAATCAGCCCGTGAAGGTTGTCTGGTCGCGCACGGATGACATCAAGCACGGTGCTTTCCGACCTGCCGCGGCGCAGTACCTGAAAGCCGGCGTCAACGAAGACGGTGTTCTAAGCGCCTGGCATCACCGGGTGGCAACGCCGTCTGTGATCGAGTACTTCAATCCGATCCGCTGGCAACAGGTGAAGCCCAAAGACATCGTTACGATGCGCGGTGCCGAGAGCCAGTTCTACACCATCCCCGACTTTCTCGCGGAACACGTCAAGACCGAACGCCAGGCGCGCATCCTGCCCTGGCGCGGCATTGGTGCCTCGTACACCAGTTTCGCGGCAGAGGCGTTCATTGACGAAGTGGCAACACAGACCGGAATTGATGCCCTCGAGTTCCGGCGGTCGATCATGACGGAAAACCCTCGCGGCACAGCCCTTATCGACCGCGTTGAACAAATGGGCGCGGCGGTACCCCTTGCCGAGGGACGGGGTCGCGGATTTGCCTTTGCTGGCTACGGGTACACCCAGGCTGCCGGCATTGCCGAGATTTCCGTCGACAGGAGCTCGGGCGCCATCCGGGTTCATCACGTGTGGATTGCCGTGGATGCGGGACAGATCATTTCCCCCGACAACGCGTTGAATCAGATTGAGGGCGGCGTACTCTGGGGCGTCAGTAGTGCGCTTTTCGAACGGGTGACCATCAGCAACGGTCAGGTTGACCAGGAGAACTACTACAACTACCCGATTCTCCGCAACGACATGGCGCCGACGGTTGATGTGTACGTGGCCGAGAACAACGAAAGCCCAACCCAGATCGGTGAAGCCGGGAACCCGCTGGTGCCGCCTGCCATCGCCAACGCATTCTTTGCGCTGACCGGCCGGCGTATTCGCCACCAACCGTTCACGCCAGACCGGGTTCGCGAAGCGCTGGCGTGAGCAGCAGCTTGCTGCCGGGGCCAAGTGGCACAGCAAGCAACTAAGGTCCCCGACCGCGGCCTTTTCATTGCAGAATCGCTATCGCGATAGCAGGTATTCCGCCACCGCTTGGTAGGCCGGCAGCGAGGTCGGATCAATCTGCGCGTTCTTGGCGGTCGGGTATGAAGCGAAACGAACGAGCACCATATCCGCTTGTGGATCGACATAGATCGTCTGACCGTGAACGCCTCGCGCTGCGAAGGCGCCATGTTTATTGTGGAACAGCCACCACATGCCTCGATAGCTGCCGCCTTCCATCGTCTTGTAGCCGGCTGCCGCAAACGCTTGTCTATCGCCGCCACGCCGAATACTGGCGACTACCGCGGGAGAAAAAAGTCGCTCGCCGTTAATCTCGCCCTCGTCGAGCATCAGTAGTCCGATACGGCCGAGATCACGCAAACTCGCGCTCAGGCCGCCGCCCGCGAACGGCGTGCCCTTGCCGTCAACGGTCATGTAGCCGTCCTGCTCGGCGCCCATCCGACCCCAGATGCGTTCCGACAGCAGCTCGGTCACCTCCATCCCCGTCACACGGGAAATTACCCAGCCGAGTGCGTCGGTGTTGATTGTCTTGTAGTGGAAAGCGTCGCCGTGCCTGCCCTCGGGCTGCACCGTCTGCAGGTATTCGAAATACCCGTCGGGTCCGTCGTAACCGGCCGGCTTGGGGAGCGGGCTGGCCGCTCTCGAGTAAACCCAGATGTCGGCATCGGGATCCGAGTAGTCCTCGCTGTAGGCAAGACCGGTGGTCATGTCCATCACCTGTCGGACGGTCGCATTGCCGAAGGCACTGTCGGCAAGCTCCGGAATAACCGAAGCGACCAGCGCAGTATCGTCGAGTTTGCCCTCGTCAACGAGAATCTCGGCGAGCAGGCCCGTCAGCGACTTCGTCATGGACATAGCACCGTGCTTGCCGGTCTCGTCGAGGCAGCCGGAGTAGCGCTCGTAGACAACTTTCCCGTTGTGAATGATGAGCATGCCGTCGGTGTAGTTTGCAGCCAGCGACTCTTTCCACGTCATCGTTTCCCGACTACCCATCGGTTTGAAGGTCACGGCGTCGATAGCTGCCTCGTCAAGGTCGTAGTCGAACGGCACCGGTGCCCCGATGCCGCGGCTCACTTGCTCGGTGGGCAATAGCTCGCGCAAATGACACACGGTCCAGCGCAGCTTCGGAAAGCTGAAGTAATTCGAATCGGGCTGCATGATCAGCTTGTCGGGCGTCGGCGGAAAACCCCGCATCCAGCCGAGATTCTTCGGATCCGACTCCGCTGCGTTGAGTGGGACGTTCTCCGCGGCCGAACCGACAGGAAACATCGCCAGGAGAAGCGATATTGCGAGCAACGTTGTCTTCATTGTGAGCGTCACCTACACGGGAGTGGGGTTGCAGTTCAAGTTGCAGTTTTCGCTGCTGGCAGAAGCAGACAGTCGTCACAGACAATCTCGCTGGCCAAAAGGGGTGAGCAGCAGCCGATCGAAACTCTACCACCGCAATGCTCAGCATCGGAGCCAAGAGCGAAGGTGTCCAGTCGAGATTTCAGGCACAAGTCTCGGGCGAATTACCGACCGAACTGACCCCGGGGCGAAGAATGTCGCTGAGTCAGAGGATTGAGTCGTATCGGCTTTGGGCGATCCTAGCTCTTTCGGCGCTTCGCAGCTGCGCCGTTTACCGTGAGCCATGCGAACGCCTTCGAGGTTTTGCCGAGTCTGCGCAACAGGAACGGGGAGATCGTCAGGGCTGGGGCCGATACCGGTGGCTGTATCGGCGTTGTGGTGGACTCCCCTTCCGTGCGGCGGGCTATCGAGCAGGGTAGCCACCTTGCTGCGACGCAGCAATCCTGGCTGCCGTTCGTGCCACTGGTCGCCACTGGTAACCGTTCATACAGTAATCACGCCGCTCGTTGAATGACCGCGAGCACACTCATGACTGCTCGGGTACGTTCAGGCTGAAACAACCAGCCCCAGGAGGTCTCAGGATGCCCCGTTTCAGTCGGCGTACCGTTTTCCAACTGCCAGGATCCTTCCTGCTACTGCTCCTGGCGGCACCCGCAGTCGCAGACTCCGGATCGATATCTGTCGAGGTAATCGATTCTGTTTCGCGGCGGCCTATTGACCGCGTGACGGTGTCGGCGGAGGCCCGCGATGGCTCAAGTCACTCAGCGACGACTGAGAATGGTGCCGCCGTCATCAACGATTTGCCGGCTGGATTCTTCACGATTCGGGCGGAATCGGCAGGCTATATCCCAGCCGTGGAACCGACGGTACAGGTATTGGAACGACGCACGGGCCGCGTTCGCTTTGAGTTGCAGCCGGTGGCGGACGTGATTGACGAAATTGTCGTAGTTGCCCGAGCGCGGGAAGCCGATCCGTTCGGCCCCGTGTCGAGCAGCTTCCGCAATAGAGAGGAGCTCCGCAACGCGGCGGGCAGCGGTAGCGACGTCATGCGGGCGCTGAGCGGCTTGCCCGGGCTCGCATCGCGGGGCGCGTTTGCAAGTTTCTCAGTGCGCGGCCATGGCCCCAAGAACAACCTGATTTTTGTTGATGGCTTCCCGTTTCAGCAGGTTGTTCACTTCCAGCAGTCGCTGGGCGAGGAAGAAGATATTGTCAATGGCGGTCGCTATTCGATCTTCGCCCCAAATGCTGTTTCGGGCGCAGAGTTCTCGCCCGGCGGGTGGAGCGCTGAGTTTGCCGGCCAGAAAGCATCACTCCTGCAGCTCGAGCTCGTCGATGGTGCCCCAAGCCCAATGGCGAGCATACGCGCTGATCTGGCCGGGCTCGAGTTCCTTTACGAAGGCCCGAGCGGTCTTCATGACGACACGACGATGTTCGTGCAGGCCCGTCAGTTCGACTTTGGGCGATTGTTCGAGACGATCGGCCAGGAAGATATCGGCTCGCCAGTCATGACGGACGTCATCGTCAAGACTAAAACGCAGATCGATGACAACGACGAGTTCGAGTTTCTTGCAATCTACGCTCCCGAAACCTACACACGGGATATCGAAAATGTGCTCGCGGGCGAAGAGGAAGAGGAAGGTATCGAGGACGTGGGGATCCTCGACGTCGAGCAGGATCTTGCGCTGATTGGCGGCACGTGGAGCCACCTTTTCGGCAATGACGGGCGGTGGACCAACCGCTTTTACGTTCGCGAGTTCGACAAGGTGTCGTCCGAAGGCGAGTCCTATCCCGATCTTGTACCGCCGGGAACGCCAGCCGACCAGATCCCGGTTCGCGAGAACCTCCTGACGATCGGTGAGAAGGAAACCGAAATTGGCTGGCGGAGCGACGTCTCGATAGGCAACCGGCTAGGGTTATTTACGGCCGGATTGCGACTCACGAGCACCGATATCGATTACTTCACGGCGCTTCGCGAGGACTGGATACGTTACGTCTTTGAAACTGACGATCCGCGTCCGCCCGGTGCAAACTACATCGTGCTTCAGCCGGAAGGCATTGATTCGGTCTACAGCGCCAGCGAGGTCAACTACGCTGCGTACGGCGAGCAAGTCTTCGAATTCGGCGCGGCGGCCTTGCGCACTGGCCTTCGCTATGATCGCAACGGCTTCGGTGACGAGAACCTGGTCTCGCCACGTATTGCCCTCAACTACACGGTATCGCCGCGACTGAGACTGTCGGCGTCGACGGGCATATTCTACGAGGCGCCCAGCACCCTGGTGCGGGCAGCAGACCCCGAGAATTTCGATCTTGAAAGTGAGGAACTTGCGCACTTCGGACTTGGATTGAACTATCAGTGGACGGAAAACCTGAGCATGATGGTCGAGGCCTATTATCAGCAACTCGATAATCTGCTCGTACCGGGTAGCCGAACCAACGCCAGGATCTCGAACGACGGTGAAGGCACAAACACAGGTGTCGATGTTGTGTTTACACGCCGCTTCGCTCGAGGTTGGTCGGCGGATCTCGCCTACTCGTGGAACCGCTTCAGGGTCGACGACAATGACGGTCTCGGTGAGTACGACGCCAACTTTAATCGCGAGCACTTTCTGTCGATCGGTGGTCGTTGGGAGATCAGCAAACGCTGGCAGGTGTCGGGCCGATGGCGCTATGGCTCTGGGCTACCGGGAGATCGCTACATTACCCACGAGGATGTCCTGGCGCCGAACCCACCCGTACGGTTTTCCCGCGAAATCACCGAGACGAACGTAGTTCGATCGGACGCATTCCACTCCCTTGACCTGCGTGTCGACTATCGACGTCCGCTTGGCCCTGTCGATTTCGTACTGTTCCTCGATGTTCTCAATATCTACGGCGGGCCTTCGGGTGAGCCACCGGAGCTCAACATCTTCAGGGGCGACGAGGTCAGCGACGATGGAGATTCTCTACCCCTGCTCGGCCTGATATTCGAGTACGCTTGGTAATCATCAACTCGTCGGCGAAAAGGAACCCGACTGTGAATTATCACGTAGATGTCAGCAACGGCACGGTTTTCGGTATTTGGCCGTTGGGCCGGTCGATTTTCGTTGTCGGGGCAACACTGGTAGCGATATTCGTGTTCATGGAGCCGGAGGCGAGTCTGGGGCTGGGCTTTTTCGATCGTATTCTGTTCTGGGTGACACACGTTGGCCTGGCACTCGCAGCGCTCTACGCCGGGAGTTGGTTTCTGCTGCCACGAGTTATGCATCACTTGCCGCCCAGGCTGGCCCTGCTGCTTGCGGGGGTTGCCGGGGCAGCGCTGATGGCACCCTTCGGCTACGTCATAGAACTGATTCAGCCTGAGTCGTGGGCGATGGCCGATGATGGAGACTGGCTGGATGAATTTGAAAAGCAGGGTATCTGGCAGGGCATTCTCGCCGAGTTCTTCGAAGTCGGGCCGCAGGTGCTGCTGGTATGGATGGCGATCAACCTGCCGCTGCTCAAGTCGAAACCTGTCTATGCGAATCCGCAGGACCCTGACGACGATGGGAACGGTGGTAAGAACACGGACGTCGCAAAAGACGAAGCGGGTCAGTTCGCTTTGGCCGCTCGCGAAGAGTTCCTGAGTAGTATTCCTGAATCTCTCGGCACCAAGCTCCTCGCCATTTCATCGGATCTGCACTACCTGCACGTTCACACAGAGCTAGGCCACTGCATGATCCTGGGATCGCTAAAACGCGCATCGGATGCACTGGGCGAGGACGGGATACTTGTGCATCGTGCACACTGGGTTGCGCGGCATGCCATTGCGAAGATCGTCAAAGACGGGCAACAGTGGTACTGCCTGTTAACCAACGATCTGAAGATACCCATTAGCCGGCGCAAGAAATCAACCGTAGCGGGTTGGTTCGGGCACTCGACCAGGATCGCGCCTGTCTCGAACATCAAGCGAAACGTGACCGGCTAGCTTAGAGAAAAAGAAGGCCAACCACCGGTAATCGATCGGCTTATCTGGCTCTACTGGCGCGCCCGGAAGGATTGATCAGAACAGCCTAAGGGCTGTTCTGCCCCTGCGGGCTTCGCGGCTGCGCCGCTCGTCGTCAATCGCTGGCGCGATTGATCGAACCTCCGACCTCCTGGTTCGTAGCCAGTCGACCATTTCGGCATTTTTTTTGAGCTCAGCGAGTTACACACTTCACTTGTCCCATTGATCGCAGTCTTTGGCTACGGTAGGCCGTTGTTGGTGTGCTTTGCGCCCTCAGCCAATGGGACAGTCCCGAGTGTCCGCTCTAATCCGTGCTCGCTGCGTGGCAACTACGGATTGATGCGACCCGGACGCGGCGAAATACTCGATTAGACAGAGTCCACTCGCTCAACGGAGATCCTCATGGTTGCGCAATCGGAGACCTTCAGCCCCACGATCAAAGCGGTGCATGAAATCACGACGGGTTACGTGGAGCAGCACAAGGAACATCGTTACGGCTCTTCGAAACCCTTAATGTGGTGGGTGCTGACGTCGAGGAGCTGGGTCAAGGCGCCGATCACAGCGTACGCGTTTGAGCACCGCGACGGCTTGGTCCTGTTCGATACCGGGGTCGACCCCGCCCTTGTTTCCGACCCCAACTATATTGCATCGCCCATTGGTCGATACATCCTGAAGAAGGTCTTTCGTTTTCAGGTTAGCCCGGAAGACGCGCTCGACAAGCAACTCGAGGCGATCAATCTCGCAGCAGTCGACGTTAGCAAGGTCATCATTTCTCATCTGCACTTCGATCACATCGGCGGCATAGCGCATGTGCCGCAGGCAGATCTGCTCGTCAGTAGGGACGAGTGGCGACGACTCGATGAGCCAAACCCCGAGCGAGACTGGCTATTGCGTGAGCATATCGATTTACCTGGGGCGAACTGGCAACCCATCGAATTCGTGCCAACCGATGATCCGCTGTTGGCACCTTTCGGCGTTTGTTTCGACTGCATGGGCGATGGATCTATGATCTTGTTGCCCACGCCGGGACACTCACCCGGTTCGATGTCACTGCTGGTTCGAAGCAGTGGGATACCGCCACTGTTATTCGTGGGCGATCTGACGTACGAACTCGAACCGCTGCACAACGACCAGCTCCCCGGCATTGGTAACCCTGAGCAACTCAAAGCCTCGTTTGCAAAGGTGCGCCAGCTGGAAGAAGCGCTGCCCGACTTGATAGTGATCCCGAGCCACGATCCGTTTGCCTCCGAGAAGCTCGCGACAGTGCTCGGACAACGCTAGCGTCGAGGGTCACGATAGAAGCTTGAACCAATTTGAGTCTCCGCATCGGAGAAGGAGGTTGGATAGTGTTACTGAGTGAGTATGTACCCGATCAGGTGTGGCTACAGGAGTACCCCATCCACTTCGCAGGCTGTGACTTTAATGCTCGCATGACGGTCGTAAGGGTCTCGGATACCGCACTCCTGATCCATTCACCGTGCGAGATCGACGCCACAACGAAGGACGCGATCCTCTCGCTTGGAGAAGTAGCCTACATCGTTGCCCCCGGTACGTATCACCATCTTTACGTCTCTTCGGCGCAAGCAGCGTTTCCCGATGCCGAGACCTACATATGCCCGGGGATCGAGAGAAAGCGGCCTGAACTGGATTTCGATTGGATTCTTGGAGACCGTCCTCCAGAGGCTTGGGCAGGAGTTCTCGACCAGGTGCTGGTCAGGGGAAACAAGCTGATGTGGGAGGTCGCTTTCTACCACAGGGCGAGCAAGACCCTCCTGTTGACCGACCTTATCGAGAATTTCACTGACCAGACGCCGAACGTGAACTGGGTGCTGAAGCTATGGTGGAAGACAGTCTTCAATATGTGGGACAACCCGAAGCCAGCGCCCGAGTACCAGATGGGCTGGAGGGACAAGGCAGCAGCGCGGAAATCGCTGCAACGAATACTGGAGTGGGACTTCGACAAGATCATCATTGCCCACGGTGACCTTATCGAAACGGACGCGAAGAATCAGGCAATGCAAGCCTGGAAGAAGCCGCTCAACGCGGCGTGAGTCATCAGAGCGAGGCATAAGAAGATGGCAAACCAGCCATCAAAGCGATTGTTGCTGGTCGGCGCGACCGGTTATGCAGGCGAACAGTTGGCGTGCTACCTCCTGCAGGAGACCGACGCCACGGTGATCCTGGCCGGCAGAAGCAACGCGAAGCTCAAGAACCTGCATACCAATCTGCTACCGCATCATCCCGAAAACCGAATGGAAACCCTCGAGCTTGATGCGACAAGTTTTGAATCCGACACTTTGGGTCACTTTGATTTACTCGTTAATGCCACAAACGAAGGGCCTCACAATGAGTTGCTAATTCAGGCGTGCCTAGACCATCAGGCGGACTGGATTGACATGCAGATGACCAACGAACTGGTGGATCCGCCACCTGCCCTCCGGGAGAGAATCGAGCGAGCAGGACGCTGCTTCGTTGTTCAGGCCGGCTTCCACCCGGGGATGGTCGCGCCGCTCGTGCGCTATGCCGACCAGCAAATGGACGCCATGGACGGCGCCATCGTCGGCAGCGTCATTCGTGACGAGACCGGGATGCCTTTCACGTCGGCGTACACCGAGCTTCTAGGCGCGATGCGCGACTACAAAGGCGAGATGTATATCGGTGGGAAGTGGGAGAAGTTGGGCTATTCGGGCTATCCAATAGTTGACTTCGAGTATGGAGTCGGCGAGGAGCGCACCTACCCGATGGATTTGGACGAATTGCGCCAAATGACCGAGTTGATGCCGAACCTGAAGAAGACCGGGTTCTTTGTCGCTGGCTTCAACTGGTTTGCTGACTATCTCGTGACCCCACTCATAATGCTCAGCTCCAAGGTCGCGGCGCGCAAGACCGCAGGCCCGCTCGCGCGTCTGCTGAGTTGGTCCACAAAGAAGTTCACCAAGCCACCCTATGGAACGATCCTGCAGGTCGATGCCACGGGTCAGCGCGATGGACGGCCGTCAAACTTCAGGCTCTCGCTGTTCCACAAGGACATGTATTCCATGACGGTCGTCCCGACCGTGGCGATGATCAAGCAGATGCTGAATGGGCAGGTAGGCCCCGGTATTCACCTGATGGGACTGTGCTGCGACCCGATTCAGCTGATTGAGGATATTGACCGCACTGACGTTGCGATCAGCGAACATACCTCGTGATAGATAGTGCAGGGAGATAAATCATGCGACAAAAGATACCGGCGTCATTCGCCATTGGTGTGATCGCAGGCTTGATTGACAATACGCCTGGCTTGATTCGGGGTGTCGATCTGCACATTACCCTCGCGGGGTTCACTTTTTGGATGATGATGGGACCGACCATCGCCTTCATCTCACTTCCTATAAGAGATTGGTTGAAAGGACTGGTCGTCGCATCGCTACTGGCGATACCTGGGACGATATTGATTTCAGGGATTGCGCCAGCTTCTTTTATCCCGATGATTGTCTTGACAATCGCTCTCGGAAGTATGGTTGGTTTCCTAACGGGTAGGTACGCCAGATAAGCGTCTCTTGAGCTGCGTCGGACAGCTAGAGACAGCATACGTGTTTTCAGGAGTCTCTCGGGAATCCAGTCAAACACGGGTGACAGATATCCTGTGACCCTTTGATTCAACTAGTGCGTCCGGGAGGATTAGCGGCCGCTTCGCGGCCCGCTTGCCGGCTCGCTGCGCTCGCCTCGGTACGAACGCGACGCTTCGCGTCGCACAGTTCGAACTCTCGCAGAGCCGCAAACAAAAAGGCACCCCACAAGGGGGTGCCTTTCTTGTTTGGCGCGCCCGGAAGGATTCGAACCTCCGACCGCCTGGTTCGTAGCCAGTACGGCGAAACTTGAAACTTCCCGGTATTTCAGCGATTTACAGAATCTCGCTGTCCCATAGACTTCTACTAAAGGGCTCACAAGCGACTGATTCATCACGATCCGACGACGTCCAATGGGACATAGTCCGCTTTGCCTTGGATGCCCCATTGGGGTCGTATTGTCATAGAGCTCATCGAACGACTGGCTTCTCAAGTATTCGAGAAAACTGCTTCGATGGCTCGCAGTTCCACATACTGCAGCTCTATCTGTTGGATCGACCGGGCGCTGGAGACATTATCAAAGGGTCCGGTCGAGTCAGGAAGTTGCGATGGGGACTGCCAGGACAAGGGAAACGCGGTGGCGTCAGAGTCATCTATTACTGGATCACTAAAGACCACCAGATCTTGTTCCTGACGGCGTATGCCAAGAACGAAGCGAGTGACTTGTCACCCGAGGCGATCAAGGCAATGCGCGAAATCGTCAAAGACCTTTGAATAGTTGAGATAGGAGACAGACATGGCGAAGCGAGATATCGGTGCTGAAATTGTCGCCGGTCTGAAAGAGTTTCGAGACAAGCCGAAGAAGCTGAAGCGCTACGCATTTGAACCGGCCGACGTAGAGGGTATTCGTCAGAAGTTCGGTATGACGCAGCGGCAGTTCGCCGGCTTTCTGATGATCTCTGTTCATACCCTCCAGAAGTGGGAGCAAGGCGAGCGAGATCCCTATGGGGCATCTCACACCTTGCTGCGAGTTATGGAGAAAGAGCAGGAAGCAGTGAAGCGAGCGCTGTACGGCTAGATGTGTAAACCATGTGTCCGGTACACGACTATGCTGAATGGGACGACAGGGATGGACAAATAAAAAAGGATCAGTCACTCGTAAGTAACTGACCCTTGCCCGAAAGCGGGTCCGCCTGAAGCAGCCCTTTCTTTGGCATCTCTCAGAATGTAAATGCCCAACCCACGGTAGGTCCTTGCTGGATCATATCGACTTGGTAGGTGATCCCGCCCTCATTCGAATCATTGCCAATTTGTAGATAGCGGTACCCAAACCAGACATTGTTTAGATCGCCCAGTCGATACATCCCCCGGAATTCCACGCTGAAGTCACGATCGTTGGTTCCAGCAACGCCTACATCGGAGTTCAGCATCAGGCCCCACTTATCGTTGATCCAGTGATTGAAATGGATACCTATCAGGTAGTCGAACTGATTGTCGTCCATGACTGTTATTGTCCTGTCGAATACCTCTGTTCCCCCTAACGTGCTGTAGATATCCAGTTCCATTTTGGCCAGGACGTGACGAACACCGGTGACGAGACGCACTTTGTCGTGCACGCGGAAAGTCGCCAGCAGATCATTGACACCCATATCGAGGGATGTATTGATCCTTGTGTCCAGCAATCCGGATTGTGAACTCTCGTCTTCGACACGCATGAAGTTGCTGCGTAATGCCAGACCGTACGGCCCCCTATTGGCGTAAAGCTCGAACATCAACCCGAAACTCAGACTCTCGAGGATGTCATCGAAGCCGATCGTGAAATCGATTCGCTCGCCACCACGAATCTCCCCGTCGATATCAGGCGCCCAGATCATCGGGAAGGCAATCGTGAATCGCCATTGATCATCTCGCGCCTCCAGCGGGTTGCCAGACTCCGGCGGTGACAACGCCGCGAGCGCGGCAGTTTCGGCGAACTCCGGCTCTGCGCAGTAAGCATCCAGTGAGTGCTCTGCGATCGACTGCCCCTCGAAGTTTGCCAGAACCCATTCGTCTCCGTATTCGATGCTCCGGCTCTCGTCCGGGAATGTGCCGTAGAACGCTCTTTGTTCCTTAACCCAAGGCGAGTCAAGCCTGTCGCACTCATTGCGAGCCTCAAACGTCGGCAGAACATTTTGGACCCAGGTGTCGTCTGAAAAGATCGAGTTGTTGTACGACTCGTCCCAATTCGGGTTCACGTAGTCCTTAATCGTGAACTGATCGACGTTTTCAATATCCCAGGCTTCGGATTCGTTGTCGTAAACCAGCTTTAGGGTCGATTCCTCGAGGCAGAGCGAGTAAACGAACAACATGCCCTGATAGTTGGCTTCGAGGTCGCCTTTACTGAAGACGTTCGTAAACATCATGCCGACGACGCTTTTCTCGGACGCGTAACCGCCTTCCATCACTTCGTCGAACGCTGCTTCCCTGGTCTTACCGCGTTCGAGCAACTTGATGAACTTTTTCGTGTACTTCCGCCCGAACGACGTGAAATGACCAAACTTGTCGGCCCCTGTATAGACACCGTGAGCATTGACGACCCGGGACATAGGCACGTTAAACGGACTGGAGCCAACGATACTGTTGTCGATGTACTCCTTGTTGGTCATGTACCCGTTTTCGATTGTTTCGCCGAGTCGTTTGCGCGCTTCATCGTCATCGGTTGTCGGTCGGCGCGGGTAAATGTCGAGCCCTTCGCCGCCCATGTCGACGAATTCTTCGATTTTCTGGTATGTGGGGCTGTAGTAGGCCTTCTTCATCAGCCGCTCGGCAGTCCCGTAGCAGCTCGAGTACCACTCGATGACGTCTTCCTCGGTTTCGGCCTCGTCAGGCGGTGGCAGCTCGCGCTCGGCAACTTTGTCGAGCTCTATCGCCTCGAGCATCTTCTGGCGCATGTAGGCGTCGATTGCCGGACCGGAATCGGCAAGGTCCACGCCCCACGCGAGATACTGATCGACCTCCCTGGCCTGGACGCACAGGGAAACCGTCAAAAGGACTGAAAAAATAAATGCCCGCGAGGATGTCGCGTTGCCCAAACTGCGCCTAGCCAATCAAATTCCCAAGTAGCCGCATATGGTCTTCGCCCATTACATTTTTGTCGTCGTCGCTGCAGCCCTTTGCCACAAGTCCGCGGGTCAGATTGATGTAACCGCTCTGATTTTCCATCGCTTTGAGTTTATCAGACCATGGCCAATCTGTGACGCTTGCAGCAACTGCGGCCGCGGGAGGCCAGTCGGGCGACTGTCTGGGCGCGCCTGGAAGCCACTCGATGCTAGTAAGTGCGTGGCACTTCGTGTTTGAACGTCAATTCTTCCGGCACGCCCGGTTTCCTCTTCTTGCGTTTACCGGGGTCGGGTGGCTGCCAGTCCATAGGCTCGTACGGGATGAGGCTCAATAAATGAGCGATGCAATTCAAGCGGGCTCGACGCTTGTCATCGGCTTGAACCCGGTACCAGGGCGCATGTGTCGAATCGGTAGCGTCTAACATACGATCGTATGCCGCCGTGTAATCCCACCAGCGCTGCCATGACTCGACGTCCATGGGACTCAGCTTCCAATGGCGCATGGGGTCGGCAATTCGCGCCATAAAACGTCTTTCCTGCTCTTCCTGGCTTACATCGAAAAAGTACTTGATGAGCCGGATACCGGATCTGACGATCCAGTCCTCAAACGTGGGGCACGCCTCCAAGAAACCTTCATACTCTTTATCGCTGCAAAAGCCCATCACGCGCTCGACACCGGCACGGTTGTACCAGCTTCTATCGAAGAGAGTCATTTCGCCGCCAGCAGGAAAATGCTCTATGTAGCGTTGCGGGTACCACTGGGTCTTTTGCCGATCGCTGGGCGCAGGAAGCGCAACCACCCGAAAGACACGCGGACTGACGCGCTCCGTGATGCGCTTGATCACCCCGCCCTTCCCGGCCGCATCACGTCCCTCGAAGACAACGATGATCTTCAAGTTCTCCTTCTTGATGTAATCCTGCAGGTGGCAAAGTTCGGTCTGGAGCTTACGCAGTTCCCTGTCGAAGACTTCGCGCGGCAACTTTTCCGATCTTTTGTAGCTGCGGCTCTTTTGCTTTTCGTTCTTACCCATCTCGTAACACGTTCCTCAGCAAAACGGATTCTCGCCTAGGAGGACATTCGGCAATTCCGGCCGGCCCAATGATCGGGAACACCTCCGCATGTCGAGGATGAACTGGACATACTTCATTTCTTGTACTGCTCGGCCAGCTCTGCGATCTCGGCGCGGTAGCGCGTGTACTCCGGCGCATCCGGGGCGCTGTAGTTCCAGTTCTTGTAGAGGCTCGTGAGTTGCGTAAAGAAATCTCGCGCCTGCTTACGGTCCGCGAAATCATACTCGCTGTCGATCAGGTCTCTCAGGAAGCGGAAGCTCTCCTGTTGGCGATCGCGGGACATCGACGCGTCGACCGCGTCGAACGCATCCTGCTGGAGATACACCATGTCGAGCAGCATGGATTTCTGCCACTTCACGTAGTCTTCGATCGAGACGCCCTCCTCGCCGGTCACCTGCATCATTCGATAGATGGCGTCTCCGTCGACGAGCAGCTCCTGAAACGCTTTGACGCTCGGCACCCAGTCCTTGCCGAGGTTCTCGTCGAACCAGTCCTTCAGCTGATCCAGATAGCGCGACCAGGAAATCAGTGGATCAATCGCGGGGTAGAAGCGTTTGTAGGCGCGCTCCGAGGAGAGACCGAGGAAGGTCTTGACCGTCGCGAGCGTCGCCTGTGTAACCGGCTCGTCGAAGTTGCCGCCCGCAGGCGAGACCGTGCCGACCAGGGTTACGCTGCCGACCTCGCCGTCGGGCGTACGGAGCACACCGGCCCGCTCGTAAACTCCGCGAATCGCAGAGTCCAGGTAGGCGGGGAAGGCTTCCTCGCCGGGAATCTCCTCCATGCGGCCGGACGTCTCACGCATGGCCTGCGCCCAGCGAGACGTCGAGTCCGCTATGCAGAGCACATGGTAGCCCATCTGTCGATAGTACTCGGCCATGGTAAGGCCCGTGTAGATCGACGACTCGCGCGCCGCAACCGGCATCGACGATGTGTTGCAGACGATGATCGTTCGGTCCATCAGCGATCCGCCGGTCCGCGGATCGTCCGTCTCCGGGTACTCCTTGATGGTCTCCACCACCTCACCGGCACGTTCACCGCAGGCGATGATGATCACCACATCGATCGTCGAGTGCCTGGCGACGACACTTTGCAACACAGTCTTGCCGGCGCCGAAGGGGCCGGGGATGCAGCCGGTCCCGCCGCGCGCGACCGGCAGGAAAGTGTCGATGATGCGTTGCGTCGTGGTAATCGGCTCGGTTGGATAGAGGCGATCGGCGATGCGGTTCTGGAACATCTCCTGCGGAATCGGCTTGCGCACGCCCCAGCGCTGCATCATGGTCACCTCGCGCTCGGTGCCGTCGGTGCGAGTTATCCGAGCCACGGGCTCGCGGACGCCGAGGCTGCCGGATCGGATCCAGCTGACCTCGACGGGTTCGAGCTCGTCGAAGGGGACCATGATCTTGTGCGTGAAAGGCCCTTCCGGTACAGACCCGATAACCTGACCGGCTACTACCTGCGCGCCGGTTGCCACGCTCGGCTCGAAGCTCCATTGTTTGTCCGGATCGATCGCGTCTGCGTACACGCCACGCGGCAGGAAGAAGCCGTGCTCGCTGGCCAGCGTTGCGAGCGGCGCCTGCAGGCCGTCGAATACCTGGCCGAGCAGCCCGGGCCCGAGCTCGACCGAGAGCATCTCACCGGTGAGTTCGACCGAATCCCCGACCCTGACGCCTTCCGTCTCTTCGAAGACCTGCATGTCGGCGACGTTGCCCTGCACGCGCAGTACCTCCGCCTTCAGCCGCTCGTCGCCGAGCGCGATGTAGCCCACCTCGTTTTTCCTCACCGGGGTCTGGCTCACATCGATCGAGATCAGGCTCTCCTGAACCTTAACCACCGGCGCCAGATTGCGTGTCCCCTCAGACAAAGAGCTGCTGGTGCTCACGAGTCACCTCCTCGATCAGTCCCTGGAAGCGGGTCTTTCCCGCATCGGCGTTATAGGACAGCCAGCGTTGCAGGATGTCCAGGCGAAATACGAACGCGACCACCGGCTCGAAGCCAAACACACTTCGCTCGCCGAGCTGACCGAGACGCGTCCACACAACGTTCATGAGGAGTCGCTCGAGACCCAGCGCGTCACTGGCCTCGAGCCGCTTGGCCGCCTCATCAATCCACGGCAAGGTCCGGCCGAGTCCGAGGTCGCTCAGATTCCAGGCGGAGACGATGCGTCTGGCGCACGTATCGACGCCCCAGATCTCGCCCGCCTCCGGCGGGCCGAGCCCACGCCGGCGCCGCCGCAGCGCCGCCAGAACCGTGCGCTGAGTCATGCGGTACTCGACGAACTCGCGCAGCGCGGGGTCGATAAGTTTCGGCATCAGCTGCTCGTAGCGATTGACGACCTGCTCGCTGGTCCGCGTGATCGGTTGACGCTGCCACTGCACCAGCTCCTCGGCAAGATTCAGCTGCGCGGAGTGTTCGGGCGTCAACATATTGAGACGCTCGTCGAGCTCTTTGCGACTGAGCGGAAGCCACTCGGCGTCCTCGAAATGCGGCAGCTTGGGCAGGCTCGACACCAGCGTGTAATAAGGTTCACCGCTCAGGATGCGCTCCCTCATTCGACGCCCTCCACGATGGCGCGGTAGCGAGGGAGCAGATGCTTCAACAGGAGATTGGACACGGCCTCATTCGTCAGGTCGATCTCGAGATCCTCGTCGACCAGGCGTACGCTAGCGCCGCCCGGCACGTCCGCGGACGGAATAATCTCGACACCCTCGCGCAACATGTCGCCCGAGATCCCGAGCAAGCCCTCCCGGACCAACTCGTCGAGCTCCTCGTTCTCACGATCTTTCCCGGCCAAAAGATCGGACACCAGGATTTGCAGCGGCTTGTCCTTCAGATGCTGCTCGACCGCCTCGCCCGCCAGCACCAGGACCAGCGCACGCATGAAGCTGCCGTCGTGGGTAATCGGTGTCACGAGCCGCTTGACGTGCCGCTCGAATGCAGCCAACACCGCGGCCTCTAGCTGCAGTCCGCTGTCCCGGGCCGCCATCTTGAGCGCCTCGAGCGCCGCCTGCTTGTTCGACTCGATCTCCGCCGCCGTTTTCCTGCGCAGTTCCTCCGATTCGGCCCTGGCATCGGCCACCAGCTGATCCGCTTCACGGCGCGCCGCGGCCAGCACCTTGTCAGCCTCTTCCTCGGCAGCCTTGAGGCCGTCGTCGCGAATCTGTGCGATGAGATCCTGGACGCCTGTCAGGCCGTGCATCTCGTCTGCCATCGTTCAGCCACCCCCCAATCCCGGCACAGATCCGGCCAGCACCAGTGCAAACACGAACGCGAACACGGCGAATCCCTCAACGACTGCTGCCGGGGCGATCGAGATGCCAAAGACTTCGGCTTTGCTCTTGGACGCGTTGATCGCAGCCGCACAGGCGCTGCCCTGCGCCATGCCACTGATCAACAGCGCCACGCCGGAGAGTAGCCCGATACCGATAATGCCGGGCGCGTTCTCTACGGTGACGCCCACGTTGAGCGTCAGCGTCACGACGATGCCGTAAATCGTTTGCGACGAGGGCATTGCCGAAATGCCGATGAAACGGCCGTAGCCGCTCTCAACCTCGAGCAACGCGCCGCAAGCCGCCATGCCACCGCGGGCCACGCCCAGCATGCTGCCGATGGCACCAAGCGCGAGCGGCGCATACACTCCGATCCAACCGAGTGTCAGGATGATGTCTTTCACTAGGTGCTCTCCTTTTTCTCAAAGGGGCGATACGGATTACCCTCGTCCTTCACGCCCCATTTGAAGAACTCGATTACATTCAGTCTTAGTCCGTGGATGAAACCGCTAGCGGCACTCAGAACGAAATTCAAGGTGTGGCCCAGAATGAGGATCAGCAGTCCGAATAGCAGGCCAATTCCCGGCACCGCTTCACTCACATTGCGAGCCATGTCGTTGAACGCGATCGCGAGCGAGGCAGACGCGAGCCCCAGTGCGAAGAGCCGCAGGTAGCTCATGACATCGCCGAAGAGCGTGGAGAGCCCGGTCAGCGCCGAGAGCCCCTTGAATAGCCGCATTAACGGTTTCTCGCCGTAGCCGGTAAAGCCCACAATAAGGACGAGGCCCGCTGCGAATAGCATGGACCCCCCATTGAGCAAGACTTGATTGTTCTGTTGCATGCCAGTCCAGACGGCGAGGCCGCCGAGGACGACGCCGGCCCAGCCCAGCGATGGCAGGCGCTGCGGCCAGCGCGGATAGCGAAAGGCGTCCCTCACGTTCGCATAGGTGAGGTGGACGGCACCGACAATGATCGAGAATGCCATCATGTCCGAGAAGCTGCCGAGATCGAAGACACGAAGGCGACCGGGCAATGAATCTGCCGGGGGCGACACGCCAAAGTAGCTGCCAGCGAGCACGCCGTAGATGGCGGTAGCGCCGGCAAGGGCTGACAACAGGATCCGCCAGCGCCGGCCCGCATCCGAGCCGCCCATCTTCTTCCAGTACGCGAGCACAATAGCCCCGAGCGCCAGACCATAGCCCGCGTCGGCCACGATCATCGCGAAGAAGACGGCGAAAGAGACGAAGACCACCCCCGATGGATCCCAGAGCCAATACGAAGGCGTCTGATAGAACGCTACCAGGTCTTCACCGGCGGTCAGTGCCGATGGATTTTCAAACAGGGTCGGCGGAACTTCAGCAGGATCGGCGGGAGACACGTCGAGCGCCAGACCCTGATCCGCCGCGTATGCCTGCAGGTCGTCGACGCGATCGCGCGGCACCCATGCCTGTAGCGCGTAGACGGGACCGGCGACAGCGGTTTGCTTTGCCGCCAGCGCGCGTGCCGACCGGTCTTCCAGCCCGTCGACGGCACGGCCGAACAGGGTGCACCAGCGCGTCAGTCCGATGCGCTCGGCCTCGGCATCCTCGAGCTCGAGTTCGACGTCTTCGAGTCGCTCGACCAGTTCGCGGCGAGATTTCGCACCGGTGGGTACGCGTATTGCCGGCATACCCTCGGGTTCTTCTTCGGACACCACGACGATGTAGCAGAAGCCGTCGTCACGCTGCACGACTTCCACAGGCAGTCCCGTCGCTGCAACGGCGGGCATCAGATCGTGCGGCACCTGGTAGAACCACAGCCTAAACCCTCCCAGGGCCTCGACGGGCGGGAACTCGAAGTCACCCCACGGCACAAGGCTCTCGATGCTCAGGGCCAGGGAATCGCGCTCGTTGCGCAACTTGTGCAGGCGGCGCTGCAGATCCAGCGCCTGACGTTCTACGTCGACAGCGTCGAACCGGTTGGGGTTTGTTACCTGGCCGCGCCGTTCCGGCGCGCTCGCGAGAAAACGCAATGCTTCACGCGTCTCCCTGGAGGGGCCCGCGTCAGGATCTTCTTCCCCCTCAGACGTCAGGGGGATCAGGTGCAGGCAGCCGAGTTCCTGAAGTCCGACCAGCACGTCTTCCTTGTCGCGGTGGTGGCCAATGATAGTCACCTTTTCGAGTGCCACGATGCTCACGAATCGGCGCTCCTGCGCAGCAGCGCTGCGCGTTGTTTGGCCTGTTTGGCCTTGGCGAGCTTGGAACGCACCACCGCCGCCCGCTCGGCATCGCCCAGGAATATCTCTATTCGCTTGATGTTGGCCTCTGCGCGGGGGATGAGAATCTTGTCGAACAGGTTGACCCGCTGCGTCACCCGCTTCTCCTGAATCTCGAGAATGCGCACGCGCTCGGCCGAAACGACCGCACGCGTTCGCTGCTCAGCCGCGTCCTTGAGACGCTCCACCAGGACGTCCACCCAGGCCGGCTTCGCCAGCAGCGAGTAGTCCGATACGGTGCACTCAATCCTGATGAGGCTCGGCAGGCGCACGCCGACGACATTCTCCTCGCCGAGTTCGAAGTCCGTCATGCTCACGAGCCCGCGCACGTCCACGTCCTCGTTGGCGAGCATCGGGAGCTGTTGGCCAATTGTCGTCTCGAGCTCGTCCACCGCCTGCAGCGCGCGGGCGTGCTCGCGTCGCGCTTTGCCGAGCTCGACGGTGAGTTGCCGGCGCTTGAGGTCGATAGACGGTAGCGTGCGTTTGTAGAGCTTCAACTGGTTGCGTTCCTGTTGCATCGCACTCTTGCTGATCTTGAGCTGGGCCATAGCGGGCTACTTCGCGGTGCTGACGCTGGTGTCGCGGCTCGGGTAATAGCGGTCGATCAGCTCCTGCTTCATCAGCAGCTCCTGCGGCTCGAAACATTCGGCTAGCGTCTGCCATGCCATGTCCAACGCCTCGTCGAGCGTCATGGATACCTCGATCCGCATGAAGCGATCGCGGAAGAGCCGACCGAAGCGCAGCAGCTTCTCGTCGAAATCCGAGAGCTCGAATGACATCTGCTGCTTCTGATCGGCCTCCTGGGCGCCGGAATAGAGACGGATCATCGTGTTCATGATCTGGCCGTGGTCTTCCCGCGTTACCTTACCGATGACGTGCTGCTTGAGCCGCGACAGTGAACCGAAGGGGTCGATGACCCCGTCGTGAAGATAGAACTGTCCCTCGGTTATGTACCCCGTATTGTCCGGTACGGGATGAGTCACGTCGTCGCCGGGCATCGTCGTAACGGTGAGGATCGTGACCGAACCCGCACCCTTGAAGTCACAGGCCTTTTCATAGCGCTTGGCCAGCTGGGTGTACAGGTCGCCCATGTATCCGCGAGTGGCGGGGATCTTTTCCTGGGCGACGCCGACCTCTTTCATGGCGTCGGCGTAGGCCGTCATGTCGGTGAGGAGCACGAGCACTCGTTTGTTGTCTTCGACTGCGAATCTCTCTGCCACAGCCAGCGCCATGTCTGCAATGTTCAGGCGCTCGACGATCGGGTCGGAGGCCTGATTGACGAACATCACGGTGCGGTGGAACACGCCGTGTTCCTCGAACTGGGTGCGGAAGAAGTGGTAGTCGTCGAAGATCAACCCCATACCGCCGAACACGACAATGTCTGCGTCAGCCTGAAAGCCAATGCGAGCGAGCAAAGCATTGAAAGGCTCACCTGCGACCGAGAAGATCGGAATCTTCTGGCTTTCGACCAGGCAGTTAAATACGTCGATCATAGGTATTTCGGTCTGAATCATGTTCGACGCCAGCACGCGCATCATTGGATTCACCGTTGGCCCGCCGACGGCGACCTGGCGGTCGTGTGTGAGCGCCGGGCGGCTATCGATGGGCCGACCGGCGCCGTCGAATATTCGCCCCAGAATGTTCTCGGAGTAAGTGACCTGGAGCGGCACGCCCAGGAAGCGAATCTTCGCCTCGGTCGACAGGCCTTTGCCGCCAGTAAAGACCTGCAGGCTGACAATATCCGATTCCACGCCGACGACCCGCGCCGTCGAGGACGAACCATCCACGTTTTCGACGACAGCGAGCTCGCCGAGGGCGACGTCTTCGGCGCGCACGCGAATCACATCGCCGACGATTTCGAGGACACTCGTTCTCCGGACGACATCCTGGATACCGCTGCGCGGGCTCGAAGCAGTCACCGGATCACCTCGGTAGCGGGCTTAAGGCACGGCGAGCGGGTTCTGCTCGAGACCTCAGCTTTTACACGGAGTGACACAGCAGCTTGGTCAATAACTGCGCGTTCGCTATTCATGTCCTCTGTACCCTCCGTTTCGGATCCGTGAGAAGCAAGTTTCCTTGCAATGCCCTTTAACGTTGTGCGCGCCACTGATCATTTCTCCGTGCTTTGTCCCTAATGAAAGGTGGTATCGAGTTTCTCGCGGATTTTCGGGCCACTACAATTCTGTAGATCAGGGCCCCTCTTCCCCCTGCGGCATCCAACCGCCTCCGAGAGCTTTATACAGCTCGACAATTGAGTTGATGTATAAGCGTAGTGTCTGTGATTCACTGAGTTCGGCGCTGAATAGTGAGCGTTCGATGTCGAGGACTTCGAGGTAGCTCGTGACGCCGCCGTCGTAGCGAGCTCTCGATAACACTGCCGCGTTGCGCGCAGCAACTACTTGTCGGATCCGTGCTTCATGTTCGCGTTTATAGGTCCGCACAGCGACGAGTGCGTCTTCGACTTCCGCAAACGCCCTTAGTACCGTCTGCTCATAGCTGAGCAAGGCCTGTTCGGTACGGGCGATTTCCGCTTCGACCCTGGCTCGATTCCGGCCGCTGTTGAACAATGGCTGCAGGATGCTGCCGCCGACGCTCCAGAAATCGGACCCGCTGTCGGTCAGCGTCGATAGGTCAGTACTCGCGAAACCCAATGATCCCGTGAGGGAAATCGATGGCCACCGGAGTGCTTCTGCCACACCAATCCGTGCGGTCTGTGCGGCCAGCGCTGCTTCGGTCGCGAGCACATCCGGGCGACGCTGTAACAATTCGGATGGCAGGCCGGCCGGGATGTCCGGCGGCACGGTTTGCTTGTCGAGTTCCATGCCGCGCGTAATCGGCCCGACGTTACGGCCGATGAGGACACTCAGTGAGTGTTCGGTTTGTTTGACTGCCCTTTCGGCCGCGGCAACGACAGTAGTCGCAACGGCCAGTTCGATTTCGGCCTGGTCTACGTCGAGCCTCGGTACCGTGCCCTTCTCGAAGCGGGCGGAGATGATTTCCAGGGCGTCGGCTCGTGTCTCTTCGGTGCGCCGTGCAATCTCGAGTTGTGCATCTAGATCGCGCAGCAACATGTAGGTAGTGGCAACGCTTGCGATCAGGCTGATCGTAATGCTACGGCGGTTTTCTTCTACCGCCAGCAGCTCCAGGCGCGCGGCTTCTGTCGAGCGACGCAGGCGGCCGAACAGGTCTAACTCGAAAAACACGTCGCCGCTCAGGCGGTAGTTGTCGGCGAATTCGTCGCTGATAATACCGGGGAAGGCATTTTGGCTCGGGTCCTGACGCTGACTTTGTGCCGCAATGTCGACCGTCGGGAACTGGTTGGCACGCGTAATGCCAAGGATCGCCCGAAACTCATCAATCCTCGCCACCGCAATGCCGAGGTCCTGGTTTTCCAGGAGCGCCGTTTCGATCAACGTTTGGAGTTGTGGATCCTCGAACAGGTCCCACCACATCATATTGGCGAAGCTCTCGCCCTCCTCCGCCGGCTGGATGTAAGCTGCGGGCACGTCGAGTTCGGGCCGCTCGTAGTCGGGCCCGAGCGTGCAGCCGCTGATGATCAATGCGGCGACTGCCAGGTATGTGAGCCTCGCTATCATCCGTCGACAGTTTCTGGCTCTTTGCGCTTGCTGATGTAGGTCTCGACAAACACGAACATGGCCGGTACGAGCAATACACCAATAACCGTTGCTGCGAGCATGCCGCTGAACACGGTCATGCCCATGACCTTGCGGGCTTCGGCGCCGGCACCCGACGCGATCAGGAGCGGTATGACGCCGAGGATGAACGAGAATGCGGTCATAAGGATTGGCCGGAAGCGTGACTTGGCGGCATCCATTGCCGCCTGCAAGGCGTCTTTGCCTTTCTGCATTTCCTGCGAGGCAAACTCGACGATCAGGATGGCGTTCTTGGCCGCCATGCCGATGAGCATCACGAGCCCAATCTGTGCAAACACGTTGTTGACGTAGCTTTCGCTGAACATTCGCGCAATCCAGAGGCCGAGGATGGCGCCGAACACCGCAATCGGCGTGCCGAGCATGACCGAGAGTGGCAACGACCAGCTCTCGTACTGGGCCGACAAAATCAGAAACACAAAGACCAGTGCCATGACGAAGACAACACCGCCCGCACCCTGGGCGGCCTTCTCCTGGTAAGACATGTTAGCCCAGGCATAGCTCATGTCAGAAGGCAGCGTCTCCTCGGCCACCTCTTCGAGCGCGGCCAGCGCCTGGGATGAGCTGTACCCGCGTGACGGTTGCCCGGTCAGCTCGGCCGCGCGAAACAGGTTGAAGCGGTTAGTGAACTCGGGACCCTGGGTGCGATCCGTCGTGACAAGCGTCGCCAGCGGCACCATATCGCCGTCGCGGTTGCGCACGTGGAACATACGGATGCCGTCTTCCTTGGCGCGGTACTCCGGCTCGGCCTGGACATACACTTTATACAGGCGGCCGAACCGATTGAAATCGTTAACATAGGCGCCACCCAAGAATGCACCGATCGAGGTATTGATGTCGGAGAGCGCGACACCCATCTTGAGCGCCTGTGCCTGGTCGATGTCGACGGCGACCTGCGGCACGCTGGCACGAAACAGCGATCCGATGTTCGCTATCTCGGGGCGTTCGTTTGCGGCGGCGATGAAGTTCGTCGTTTGTTCGGCCAGGTATGCCGGAGAGCTGCCACTGCGGTCCTGCAACATCATCGTGAAGCCCGATCCCGTGCCGAGGCCCGGGATTGCTGGCGGACCAAACGCAGTCGCGACAGCGTCGGTTACATGCATGGCAAACGCGTCGTTCAGGCGCCGCACCATGTTGCTGGCGTTGTCGGCGACGTCCGGCCGATCATCCCAGTCTTTGAGTTGAACAAAAACGAAACCCGCGTTTGGTTGGGGCGTGCCCGTCAACATGCTGAAACCGCTGATTGTCGTATAGGACTCTATCGCGTCGAACTCGGCGAGGACGGTTTCGACCTGTGTCATGATCACGTCGGTGCGCTGCAACGATGCCGCATCCGGCAGTTGCACGGCCGCCAATACGTAACCCTGGTCTTCCTCGGGCACGAACCCGGCCGGCACGACCTGGAACAGCAGGAGCAGCGCGACCACAAGCGCACCGATCAGGGCCCCGGCACGAATCAGCCGCCGTGTGAAAAAGTGCGTGTACACCATGAACTTGTCGGTCGCCCGGTCGAACTGGTGATTGAACTTGTCGAAGAAACCCTGGAACGTCGACTTCGTTTCACCGGGCGGTTTCAAGAGCATTGCGGACAAGGCGGGACTCAGCGTGAGCGCATTGACCGACGAGATCGCCACCGAGATCGCGATCGTGATGGCGAACTGCTGGTACAGGCTGCCCGTGATGCCGCCCATGGTCGCAACCGGGACAAACACAGCGATCAACGACAGCGAGGTCGCAACGATCGGCGCCGACACTTCCTTCATTGCCTCAATCGTCGCCTCTTTGGGCTTCATGCCCTTCTCCATCTTCCGCGACACGGCCTCGACGACGACGATGGCGTCGTCGACCACGATGCCGATCGCAAGCACGAGGCCCAGCAACGATAACGTGTTGATCGAGAACCCGAGCAGCGGGAAGACAGCGAACGTGCCGATCAGCGACACGGGGACGGCAAGCGCCGGGATCAGCGTGGCGCGGACGTTCTGCAGGAAGATATAGACGACGAGAATGACGAGCGTCATGGCCTCGAACAGCGTGACGACGATTTCGCGAATGCCCGCCTTGATGGGTCGCGTCGTATCGAGCGAAATCACGTAGTCGATGTCGGCGGGGAATCGGGTCTCGAGTGTCTCGAGCGTTGAGAATATTTCCGCTGCAACTTCGAGGCCGTTGGCGTCGGGCAGCTGATAGATCATGAGCAACGCCGATGGATCGCCATTGAGATTGGCCGACAAGAGGTAGTTCTGGGTGCCCAGTTCGATACGGGCGACATCCCGGAGGAACACTTGCGATCCGTCCGGGTTGGAGCGAACCACCACCGCGCCAAACTCTTCGGCTGTCGAGAGGCGACTTGGCGTCGCGACCGTATAGGTGAACTCAGTACCCTCCGGCGCCGGCGGGCCACCGATCTGCCCGGCCGGGATCAACACGTTCTGTTCGCGGATCGCATTGGTAATGTCGGGTACCGTCAGGCCCAGCTTGGCGATCTGGTCAGGCTTGATCCAGATACGCATCGTGTACTCGAATGCCGAACCGCCTACCACCTCGGCCTGGCCCACGCCGCGTATGCGTGCGAGCTCGTCGATCACGTTGAGCGTCGCGTAGTTGGTCAGGAACTCTTCGTCGTACGTGCCGTTGGGCGAGACGAGCGAAATCAGCACTAATGGAAAGGCCAGCTGTTTCTTAACAGTCACGCCGAGCCGCTTGACCTCTTCGGGCAGCGATGCCTGCGCTTCCGACACGCGGTTCTGTGTTAATACGTTCGCCATGTCGAGGTCGGTGCCAACCTCGAACGAGATCTGCAACATCATGAAACCGCTGCTGGCGTTCGTGGATTTCATGTAGATCATGTTTTCCACGCCGTTGACTTTCTGCTCGACCGGCGTGGCCACCGACTCTTCGACCGCGGTGGCGTTGGCGCCCGAGTAGGTCGCGCTCACCGACACCATCGGCGGCGTGATCTCGGGATACTGCGCGACGGGTAACGCCCGCAGGGCGACCACACCGACGATCACAATGATGATCGCGAGAACCATGGCCACGATGGGCCGGCGGACGAAAAACTCAGCCACTAGCTGCCCGGCGCGGTGGGTTTGGGTACTATTTGCGTGCCCGGGCGCAACCGCTGCAGGCCTTCGAGCGCGATTTTCTCGCCGGCTTCCAGCCCTGAGTCAACGATCCAGTTGCCATCGACGCGGGGTCCCATCTGCACCTGGCGGATCTCGACAATTCCCGCATCATCCACAACGGCTAGCTGGTAGAGGCCCTGGATCTCAATTACTGCGCGCTGCGGGACAGCGATCGTATCGGCGCGTTCCTCAGCCTGGGCGCGCACCCGGGCGAACTGCCCGGCGAGGACAACCCGATCCGGGTTCGGGAAATCGGCTTCGAGCGTCAGCGTGCCTGTTGTCGGGTCAATTGCGGCATCGAAGTTGACGACCTTGCCGAGATGATCATGAATAGACCCGTCAGCAAGGATCAATTGCAGGGTTGCGGGCTGCTTGTCGAAGTCTTCTTCGCTGCGCGCCAGTTCTGCAAGTAGCCGGCTGATTCTAAGGTACTCACGCTCATTGATCGAAAATCGCACACGAATCGGATCAGTCTGCGATACGAAGTTCAGAACGACCGGGTTCGGGCTGCGCCCGACGTATTCGCCAACCTTTGCTTGGGTAATGCCGATGAGCCCGTCGATGGGCGAGTGTATCCTCGTGTACCCCAGTTGGATCTCGGCCTGCTCGACCTGTGCGCCCGCCGACTGCTCGGACGCCTGTGCGGCTTCGAACTGGGCAACGGCTGCATCGAGGTCCTGTTTGCTGACGGCGTCCATTTCGGCGAGCGGGCGAATGCGCTCGAGGTCACTCTTCGCCTTCGCAAGCAGGGTTCGCGCCTCGGCGAGCCTGCCCTCGGCCTCGACGACCTGCGATTGGTAGGGCGTCGGGTCGATAACGTACAGCAGCTGATCTTTTTTTACGCTGCGCCCCTCGCGGAAATGCATCTCCTCGAGTACGCCATCAACGCGAGCGCGAATGGGAATGTCGACCGAACCACTGCTCTGCCCGATCATGTCGAGATAGATCGGCACAGCGCGTGGCTGGACTTCAAACACCGCGATCTCCATCGGTGGCGGGTCGGGCGGCGCCTCCGGTTCACAGGCGGCGACCAGTGCCGTGATCAGCACAACTAGTATGGAGAGAACCCGGCGAGGCAGGAATGGATGTGCAACTTTCATTTGTCGGTCCGACACCAGATGCTCTTGGGTCGAAGATCATGCATTCTAGAATTCGCCACCGCAATAGACAGCAGACACCGCAAGACCGGATGTCGGCATCTAAAACAATCTGTTACACACATTGATCGGCCCGAATGCTAGCTTTTGTTTAGCCTGTACCGAGGGCGTTCTGTACGGCGCTACTCTGACTAAAGCCCTTTCCGGCGCTCAACGCGAGCAGGTTCAATGCGGCTGTGGCAAGGTGGATACGGGTTGGGCAATATTCGAAAGACCAATACGGCCCTTCAGACACATCCCTCGGGTGCTGTGCTCCGGATGAGCCGGTTCTAAGCCGGGGTGCAATTAGAATCGACTGGGCGGGAATTGGTATGCCTACACGGATCAATCGTTTGTACGCAATAGCACCACTGGCAGTACTTGCTGGTTGTGCATCAGTCGACTTCGACTACCCGAAGACGGAATCCCACGTCGTCACTGAAACCGCAGACACCCGCCTGGCTCGCGGGATTGCCGACACTGTCGAAGCCCAGCCCAACGGGTATTCCGGGTTTATTCCGCTCGGGGATGGCATTGATGCGCTGGCGATCAGGTTGTTGCTTGCGGAACGGGCGGAACAGACAATCGACGCGCAGTACTACCTGCTAAAGTCCGGCATCACGGGCAGGGCGTTTGTCCTCTCGCTGCTTCGTGCGGCAGATCGAGGCGTTCGCGTTCGCTTGCTCCTGGACGACATGTTCACTGGTGGCTATGACGCCGGCATGGTAGGTCTCGACTCTCATCCGAATATCGAAATCCGTATCTTCAATCCTTTTGCTCGCCGCTCGGCGAGATTCATGGACGGCGTAACGAGTTTCAGCCGTATCAACCGGCGCATGCACAACAAGTCCTTTACTGTGGACAACCAGATCACTCTCATCGGTGGTCGAAATATTGCGGATGAGTATTTCGGCGCGCGCGAAGATGCGAAGTTCGGCGACCTTGACGTGCTGGCGATCGGTCCTGTCGTCCAGGACGTATCGATCATGTTCGACAGCTACTGGAACCACGAGCGCTCCATGCCGACAGGTGCTTTTGCGGACGTGCCGGACGACCCGGCCGCCGAACTGCAGCGGCAACGGGAGCTCCTCGAGGTATCGCGCCAGGAAGTTTCCGGCACGATTTATGCGGAGGCTGTCGGCGATCAGGTGCTCGAATACGTGGAGTCGGACACCAGTGCGTTCATATGGGCGCCCTATACGCTGGCGGTGGACTCTCCGGACAAAAGCATAAAATCCAAAGCCGAAGAGGCCGCTTCGATTACCACTCCTCTAAGGGAGGCATTGCTGTCTGCAGAGCGCGAGCTACTGATCATTTCGCCGTACTTCGTCCCAATGAAAGATGGCATCGAGTTTCTCGCGGATTTAAGAGCCAAAGGGGTCGACGTCACCGTCATTACGAATTCTTTGGCGGCGAACAACCAGGCGGCAGTGCACGGCGGCTACGCACCGTCGCGAAAACCTCTGTTGAAAGCTGGTGTTCGAATCTTCGAGGTGAGAGCCGACGCGGATGTCTCGGGCGCGGAAATTGTTGCTGCGAGTGGCGCGAAAGCAACCCTGCACACGAAGGCATTCATTGTCGATCGCGCGCAAGTATTCATCGGCTCGTTCAATTTCGACCCGCGATCAGCAAGGATCAATACGGAACTCGGCGTCGTGATCAATTCGCCGGAGATATCTTCCGCACTGGCAGTTGAGATTGACACCAATGTTGCTGCACAGACTTTCGAAGTGTTTCTGAATGACAAAAACAAGCTGCGCTGGCGTTCGAGAGAGGACGGCGAAGAAGTCATCTACGAAAAAGAGCCGCAAACGAGTTGGGGCCAACGCTTTATGGCAGGGCTCTATCGAATTTTGCCAGTTCGGGGCCAGCTTTGAGAATCGGTACGACCGCGTGGGCCAGCGAGACGACGACAATACCGAAGATGACATTGGTGCAGTCATTGCTTGGTGAGTCGCGGCCAGGCGACATCTTCATGCCCTACTCGGCAGTGACGCTCAAAGCCAGAGATGGCGTCTTGTGGGGGCATCCATCGCCAAGCGCAAAAGGCCTCAGCAAAATGAGGCCTCGCGACAGGCTGCGTATGAATAGCTCCTTTTTGATGTAGCGGGTGGAATTCACTGGTAGAACATCAGCCTCCCAAGCTGATGACGTGTCTGGAATGTAGATTTCCACCACTCACCTAGTCCGGGCCTCACCGTCATAGGTCACAGCACCGGCGGAGCCAGCCGCGAAACATCGACTGCCAGCCGCCACGGTCGCCCCCGCGACACGTACTCCTTGAGGGCTTCGCCGACAAACAATTACTGTCCTGACCGGGGCACCGATTCCGCTTGCCGAAAATGTCCAAACAATTGCGCGCACGGGCACCGGTTGCAGGTTGCGTCGGCGCTTGTGTTTCCGCTCCAATGTAGCAGCAACGTTTTTGCGCGTAACGATCAACAGTTGCCTGCCTGGCTTTAACTCGGGTCGGCCGGCAAACTGCAGAGCCTATGGGTGATCTTATCTCAGCCGCATTGTCACAATTAAGACTGGCCCTGGGCCAGGTTCTGTTGGTTCATATCATCTATATCGGCCTGAGCATCACCATTTTTGCTCCGCTGCTCGGTGCGCTCGGCCAGGTTCTCTTGAAACTGTCCGGTCAACCCGTCCTGGCCGATATGGATCTGCTTTATTTCGCATTGTCGCCTGCCGGGATCGTTGCAGCCACAGTGTTTGCAGCCGTCGCAATCGTCATCAATGTATTCGAGCTTGCGTCGCTCATGGCCATCGGAATGGCAAACTCGAGCGGCAAACCCATAAATGTACCGACCGCGCTGATCTTTGCTTTCAACAGAGCTGGGCGCATATTTCGGTTTGCGGCATGGCTCGTGATCAAACTGATAGTTATTGTGGTGCCGTTTCTCCTCGTCGCCGGCGCTGTCGCCTATATCTTGATTACCGACCACGACATTAATTACTACCTTTCTGTTCAGCCTCCGGAATTCTGGGCAGCCGCCGTCATCATCGGCATCATCGGTCTGTTAATGGCAGGATTGGTGTTGTGGCGCTTGATCAACTGGTCCCTCGCGTTTCCGTTGGTTTTGTTCGCCGGAACTTCGCCGGCGAAGTCGTTCCGGGCCAGCTCCGAGCTGACGCAACAGAGCGGCCGGATTATTTTCCGCACGCTGCTGATCTGGATCGCTGCAACGCTGCTTGTCGGTGCAGTGACCACGATTTTCATGCAGTGGCTTGCCGGCATCTTCGTTCCGGTATTCGTCGATTCAGTGACATCGCTGGCGGTACTGTTTGGTCTGCTGGCGGCGGTTTGGGCGGCACTCAGCACCGTCGCCGCGGCACTGGCTGTCGGTGGCCTTGCGCTGCTGCTGGTGGCATTGGCGCAAAAACTGGAACCGCAGGTTCGTGAATTCGACCAGCAGTCGCATGCGGAACGCAGAGTTAGTGCCGCGATCATCACTCGGCGTCGGTTCGCGATCGGACTGATTGCCATGGCCGCCCTTGCTACATACATCTTTTTCGTCCTGCTGGATCAGATTCAGATTACCGACGACGCTCAGATCGTTGCCCACCGCGGCGCAGCGGGTACTGCCCCGGAAAACACGCTGTTCTCGATTCGCCAGGCAATTGCGGATGGCGCTGACTGGATCGAGATTGATGTGCAGGAAACTGCGGATGGCGAGGTGGTGGTTATTCATGACAGTGATCTCATGAAGCTGGCCGGCGTGAACCTGCGGGTTTGGGAAGCAACCATGGAGCAACTTGCCGAAATAGATATTGGCAGCTGGTTTGCACCCGAGTTTGCCGGCGAGCGCGTGCCGACGCTGGCCGATGTTCTGAATGAGGTAAAGGGTCGCTCAAAGCTGATTGTTGAGCTCAAGTACTACGGTCATGATCAGCAGTTGGAACAACGGGTGATAGACCTGGTTGAAGCAGCCGAAATGCAGGACGACACGATGATCATGTCGCTCGAGTACGCCGGCATCCGGAAAGTCAGGGCGCTGAGGCCCGACTGGAAAATCGGACTGCTGTCAGCACGTGCGGTCGGTGACCTGACTCGAATTGATGCAGATTTTCTCGCCGTAAATACAGCGCTGGCCAGGCCGGCGCTGGTCAATGCCGCCCACGTCGCCGGCAAGGAGCTGTTTGTATGGACCATCAATGATGCACTGGCAATGTCACAGATGTTGTCGCTCGGCGTCGACGGCGTCATCACCGATGAACCCGCACTCGGGCGCGAGGTTCTGTCAGCGCGGGCTGAACTCAGGCCGGCCCAGCGCTTGCTGCTGCACATGGCACCATTATTCGGGATTGAGGCGCCCAGCATGAGTATCGAATCGAATGATGCCAATACGGATGAGGCAAATATCAACCTGGAATTGGGGCTGCAGCAACAGCTACAGGATCGTATCGGTTTGGCGGACAGTGCGCTGGCAGAATTTACGACTGATGGCTGCAGCGGCGGACTTTCGGCAGGCTGGGATTATTTCGCCGAACAGGTTGGATTCATTGGCGAGCAGCACGGTATGCGACCACCGTGGGAAGCTTGCTGCGTCGAACATGATCGCAGTTACCATACCGGCGGTGGTGCGGGGCTCACGGCCGCCCAGGGTTTTTCAGCACGGAAACAGGCAGACGATGAACTGCGTCTGTGCGTACTGAGTACTGCGGACGAGCGCGGCGAATTGCTTCGATCTGCTTACGGGCTTGATGACGAGCAAGTCACGAGGCTGTACACGACGATCGCCGACAGCATGCACACGGCGGTGCGCCTGGGTGGTATGCCCTGCACCGGCCTTTCCTGGCGTTGGGGATACGGGTGGCCACAGTGTCAATAACGAATGAGACCCGCAGAGTTGGTTCTGTTCTCAAGAAAAAAGCGGCTGGCGCGTGATGTCCAGTTGAGTACATCAACTCCATCCGAATATGCGCCCAGTGAAGTGTAGAGCTCCGCGAAATTGCCGTCGTTCTCGGGAGGCCGACTTGGAGTGTCTCCGAAAAGCCGGATAGGACGTCTTCATAAACGTATTGTCGAACAGGAAGACTCTGTGAACCGAATTCTCTCAGGTAAGCTTCCGCATCTTCTCGGTGCAGTGAGGCAAGCAGGGCGAGCCGATCACCAACCGGCCGGCCTTCCGTGCGTGTGTGTAGCCGATTTATCGTGAGATCGCTAGTATACCCAAGACCTGCAGGGCACCAAGGTGGTAGATGGCCGCCTGGCTGCTGACGAATTCGTACTCCGGTGACGGCTTGCAGAGCGTTGAATTAGCTGACGATCGCCGAAACCAGTTAGCGCTGGAGGTCGATACACTGAAAGCTCCGATTTCCTACGTTGTCTCCGACGTAGAACTACTTGCTCAACCAACCGCACCCGCGCTGGATTCGATTGCCAAAGGCAAACCTGCTCAGCGATTTCGATTTGAGCGCATTGGTCTGGTAGTCGCTGCAATTTCGCTTATGAGTACAGCGTCTCTATCACTGGCGAGCGACGAGAAGGCGTCCTTCGGCTGGCTTCTGTTCGGCGATCTCTACCATATCCCGAGCCATCATCTGGCTGAAGGCGATAACGCGACCGGGGCGGTCGTACGGCGTGTCTACCTGACCGCCGATGGAGAATCGGAGGACGGCGTCTTCGGGCGAATGCGAATTGAGATCAACCAGTCAGGCGAGTTCGAGACCTATGAATTCGAGATGGACTTCAAGGATTTCTACATTGGCTACGACTTCGGGGAGCACGAGTTCAAAGCCGGGCTCCAGCCAACCTTCACATTCGACTTCATCGAGTCGGTCTGGGGCATGCGGTACCTGATGCGCACGGCCGCCGATTTACAGGGCGTGCCCAGCCGTGACACTGGCCTTTCGATTAAAGGCCCAATAAACGACACGTGGAGTTATCGCGCGCTTAGCGGTTATGGAGCCGATTTCGGCGCTGAGTCCGGTGATGGCGACTACAACATGGCAGCGATCAACTGGAAGCTGAACGATCATTGGGCGCTCGACTTCTACGTCGACTACGAGAGACGACCTGGCGAGACAGACCAGGCATCCGGACAGGTCTTCGCCGGCTACCTGTCAGACACGAATCGATTCGGAGTCCAGTACCTCTATCGTGAACAGGAGTCCGGCCCTCCGTTGAAACTGGCTTCGGCGTTCATCGTCAATCGGCTTAGCGACACCTACCGGGTCGTCGGTCGGGTTGACCGGGTCTTCGAGCCGAGCCTGAAGGGTGACAACATCTCCTATATCCCTTTCGACCCTACCGCCCCCGCGACATTGCTGCTGGCCGGAATCGAGCATCGATTCAATGACAACTTCTACGTAACACCGAACACCGTCGTCATCCGGTACGACACCAACGACGACGGTGTTCGCCCGAAAACCGACTTCTATCTTCGCCTGACCTTCTTTTTTGACTTCGAGTAGCGATCGTCATGCGAAAAAGCCGTGGTCGCCGGAAACATATGAAATGAGGATAACTCAGTGAGCATTTCAGAAATCCTTAACCTGCTGGGTTCGTTGGGCCTGTTTCTCGTCGGCATGAAGGTCATGAGCGACTCGCTCATGGACCTTGCTGGCAACAAGATGCGGAGAATCATGGCGAGCCTGACGTCGAACCGTTTCACCGCTGCATTGACCGGGTTGTTCGTCACTGGGCTGATCCAGTCTTCTTCTGCAACAACACTGATGGTCGTGAGCTTCGTTAACGCAGGTCTGCTGCGCCTCAAGGAAGCGATTGGCGTGATCATGGGCGCGAACATCGGGACAACAATCACCGCGTGGCTGATTGCCGTGCTCGGTTTCAAGGTGTCGATGATCGACATTTCACTACCTCTCATGATCGTCGGATTCGCGCTGTTTGTGCGCGAAGGTACCCAACAAGCAAAGCTCGGCGGCTTCATCATTGGTTTCGCGCTTCTGTTTATCGGCCTCGAGTTCATGAAGAATGCCGTCCCGGATCTCGCGTCTAATCCGAAAGTATTCGAACTGATCCAGAGCCTCTCGGGCTACGGCTTCTTCAGCCTGTTGATCTTCGCGTTCCTCGGTACAGTTTTGACGCTGATTCTCCAGTCCTCCAGTGCCACGATGGCGATAACCCTCATTGCGGTGAGTCAGGGCTGGCTGCCCTTCGAGGCTGGCTGCGCCGTCGTCCTTGGCGAGAACATCGGCACGACCATTACAGCGAACCTCGCTGCGCTCGTTGCGGGCACGAACGCGCGGCGAACGGCACTCGCCCATCTCCTGTTCAACATCATTGGGGTGACCTGGGTACTCATCTTGTTCCAGCCATTCGTTGGATTCGTTGTAGACATATCCGCATATCTTCAGGGAGCCTCACCACTGACAAACCCGGAAGATGCACCGGTTGGCCTCGCGATTTTTCACACAGTATTCAATATTGTGAACACGACGCTCCTTATCGCCTTCGTCCCGCAGATCGCATCGCTCGTTACGCGGCTTATTCCGGAAAAGGAAAAACCGGTGGAGGAAGTAGAAGGCCCTATCTATGTCAACAAGGCCGCACTGAAGTACCCGCAGACCGCGATCCTCGCTGCGCTCCTCGAAACCCGACGGCTCTACCGAGAGCCCGTAGCGAGTGCCGTTCTTGAAGGTATCAATGTACCGGCCGACGCACTAGATAATGGAAAAGACAGGGCCCAGGTCGTCAAGGAAGCACGAACTGTCCTTACAGCGAATTTCGACGCGGTTGTAACGAACTTCCTGCAACCGGTTTACCGCGCGATTATTGCGTTCGGCACGAGAATCCAGCAGCGATTCTCACTCGAAGACGAAGAGAGTATTCAGCTCCGGAACATTGGCTATGCCGCCCGGGATTCGCTCCTGATCCTGGGTGATGTCCAGCAACTCAAGGCAGAAATGGACACCTATATTGCTGATGAAAATCCTGCGGTTCAGGAATCGTTCGACATGCTTCGAGTCGTCCTGGTGGACTTTGTCGCCCGAACGCGGCAGATCGACGTTGCCGTCGAGAAAGACGCTCTCGAGACGGAAATCCATTCTATCGAACAACAGCTTGAGAACGGCGAACTCGAATTCAATCGCCATCTGGATGAGTTGGCGGCGTCCGATGCAATCTCGACCGATGCTGGCGCCTCGCTATTCAATTCAGTGGCGCTCGTAAAGAGTATTTCGAGGAAGCTGCTCAGGGCGATTCGCCACGTAGGCGATGCCGCACTGGAGCACGACAAGGTTGCCATTGAACTGAAGACAGCCTGATTGCGATGTCGGCGATCTCACTTAGTAGTACCTGTCTTGAGCGATGGGACAGCTTCGGAAAAAGAAAAGGCCAGCCACCCATAAGTGACTGACCTTTCTTGAGCTACTCGACACATAGCTTACAGATTGTTCCGGACACATGGTTTACACATTTAGGCATTTGGGGAGAGCCCAGATGCCCTGGAAAGAGTGTAAACCGATGGATGAGAGACTTCGTTTCATTGCCAGGCTCCTCGAGGGCGAGAAGATGGCACCGCTGTGCCGGGAGTTCGGCATCAGCCGCGTCACCGGCTACAAGATCTACAACCGCTACCGAGCCAGTGGCCTCGATGGCCTCAACGACCGCAGCCGCGCACCCTACCGGCAGGCCAACCGCCTGCCCTACCAGGTCGAGAAGACCATCTTAGGCATCAAGAAGGAACACCCGACCTGGGGTGCCAGGAAGATCCGCGACAAGCTCCTGCGCCAGTACACGATGATCAAGCCGCCCGCGGTCAGCACCGTGCACGCGGTGCTCGATCGCAACGGCCTCGTGAAGCGCCGGAAGCGCAAGCGCCACAAGGCCCGCGGCACGGCACTAATCGGTGCTGACGCACCCAACGGGCTCTGGTGCGCCGACTACAAGGGCGAGTTCATGCTCGGCAACCGCGAGTACTGCTACCCGCTCACCATTAGCGACTATCGATCGCGCTACCTGCTCGCCTGCGAGGGCGTCGCCAGCACCAAGTCGGACTTCGCCTTCAGCGTTTTCGAGAGGGCCTTCAAGGACTTCGGCCTGCCGCACGCAATCAGGACCGACAACGGCGTGCCGTTTGCCTCCGGCAACGCCCTGTTCGGGCTCTCCAGGCTTGCCGTCTGGTGGCTGCGCTTAGGCATCCAGATCCAGCGCATCAAGCCCGGCCATCCCGAGCAGAACGGCCGCCACGAGCGCATGCACCTCACACTCAAGAAGGAGGCCACCAAGCCCGCCGCGTTCAACTACCTGCAGCAGCAGGAACGCTTCGATCGCTTCATCGAGGTTTACAACAATGAACGCCCGCACCAGGCCTTGGGCGGTGCCTACCCCGGCGACGTGTATACACCTTCGCCGCGGGTCTATGAGCCGCCGGGCGAGCCCGAGTACCCGTTCCACGACCGCACCAAGCTCGTCACCCGCTGCGGCCGTATCTGCCTCGGACGACGCAAGATCAACCTGAGCTCCGTGTTCGCCGGCCAGCTCGTCGGCATACGCGAGGTCGACACCAACATCTGGCAGGTCAGCTTCCTCGAGTATGATCTGGGATACTTCGACGAAAAAAGGGACCGGGTAGAGCCCGGTCCCTCGCCGTTCGCTCCGGACAAAGTGTTAACCATGTGTCCGGAATAAGGTGTAAACCATGTGACCGGTTTACACCTCTTCTTTAGTGGCGCGCCCGGAAGGATTCGAACCTCCGACCGCCTGGTTCGTAGCCAGAATGTCGACTACTCATAAGCCACTGAATAATTTCGAGAGTCTTAGTGCCTTGCGGGGAATATTTCTGAAGCAAACACGTCCAGAAACCGCTGATTTCAGCGTGTCCAGGGTTGAATATTACCCACTTGCCGGTGGCTCCCTGCATTTCTAGCAACCCTCATTCGCCAAAAAAGTCATCCATTCGCCGACCTCAGCTTCGCTTGGTGTTTGGAAGAGACCGAGAGAAGAAGGATTGATTCGAATCGGCTTAGGCCGATTCTCACCCCGTACGGAACCAAACTTCTTGGGCGTCCATTGCTCCGAGGAATCTGTCGGGACGGGCGCCGGGCAAGCCGGCGTCTAAATGCTTACGCGTTTTGTCGAACCGGGAGGTTTTCAGCAACCAGAACAACTACGTACACAGCTCGTGTGTCCCATTGATTTACTGGTTTCGACCACGCAAATCACTGATTCGGATTGCGCCTGCGCGGCGTCTATGTCTGCCGGAGCTTGTCTATTGTCAGGCCCTCCAGCGAGTCGAGTACAAGATCGGCGGCGCCGAAATCCTGTCCCGCCGTGAACAGCCCCGGGGTCGCGATCGTGTAGATGCCGGCAGCTTTTGCAGCGCTGACCGACGCCGCGCTGTCCTCGATTGCGACAGCCTCCGCGGGATCGATGTTCAGGCGTTCAATCGCCGCGACGTAGACATCTGGCGCCGGCTTGCTGTTTTCGCAGTCCTCGCTTGTGAGCACGAGCGCGAATCGCTCCAGCGGCAACGCGCCGCCGCTGCCTGTCGCGATAGCGTCGATGTTTGGTTGATAGGTCGAAGTCACAAAGGCGACCGGAATCTCTTGCTCGAACGCCTGCTCGATTAGCGCAGCAACACCCGGCCGCAGATCGATGCCCGCTGACACTTCAGCGCAAGCGATTTCGGTCTTGCGCCGATGGATTGCGTCAATCTGGGTGTCGGGCAGCACTTTGCCGGATGTGGCGCCCAACCGCGCAAGGCGTCGTTTCCCGCCTGTTTGCGTGAGCAGCTCGCGATACGTTTCGGGGTCCCATTGCCAATTGAGGCCAGACGCCGCAAGCGCCTCGTTGTAGGCGCGGCGTTGGATATCGGACGTCTCGGCGACGACGCCGATGGAGCCGAGGACCAGTGCTTTCGGTCTCGTGGTCGAGAGCTTTACCTCAGCGCCACCAGAGTATCGTTGCACGCCAGACTGGATTGAAGAATCTAGAGGTAGGGACATGTCTTATCTCTCGGGTTTGGATGCAGCGGCAAGAATGTAATCGAGCCCTGCGTAAACGTTGACTGCCTTGCGCTTGAGTGTCGCATTCGCCAACAACCTGGCCAGTGCATGCTGCCGCTTGAGAAGATCCGGGTTCTGCGCCAGAAACGTATGTAAGGGCTCGTACACGTCGTCGCGTATCGACTTGACACTGACGCCCTCGAACCCGGTCCCACGGAGCTTCGCCTCGTACGGCTCGATGCCGTAGACGTTTCTGCGGGGTATGTTGAAGCGGCTCGCCACGAGATACCAGGACAGCCGTTGCCGAAGTCGGGGGACCAGGTCTTCACGTGGTGCCGTTGGCAGTATGTCAGCGGTGACTAGCCTGCCACCGGGGCGTAGGACCCGATATGACTCGCGAAAGAAATCCTCTCGAGTATCAAAGTGGAATGCACTCTCGAGCGCAATTACGAGGTCGACGGATTCGCTCTCGATCGGCAAATCGGTGGCCGAGCCCTGCCGCAAGTCGATGCGCTGTTCTTGTCCGGCCTCAGACACTCGCCGTTGCGCGCGCTCGACCTGCGACGCTGTAACGTTGATGCCAATGATGCGTTCCGGCTGAAACCGATTCGCCCAGAGGATGTCTTGGTCCGCAAAGCCATACCCACAGTCGAGCACCGTGTCGCTCGATGTCATACCGCCGGTCTCCGCGACCAGCATTGCCAACGCCCGACTGGCATCGTCAATCGAGCCTGCCTGCCGCCAGTAGCCGAGGTTGAGGAACAGATCCTCTGTCGTAAGCGACGACGTGCCGATCAGGTCGTAGACCTCGCTGGTCTCGAGTCCGTGAGAGGGTCTCAACAACCAGTTCATGTAGCGCAGGAAACGTGGCGCAGCCTTCATCGCGCTCGACTCCGGCCGGCCCGCAAACTGTTCGTTACAACGGTCACCGAGGACAGCGCCATGGCCACGGCCGCAATAGCAGGATGGACCCAGCCCAGTATCGCAGCAGGAATCGCGATCGCGTTGTAGGCAATCGCGCCGATAAGATTCTGGCGTATGACGCGTCGTGCGTGTGCCGTCAGCGCGAACAGCCGTGGCAGACTGCTGGCATCGGCATCGACGAACGCAACGGCTGCCGCCGTTCGGGCAGCGTCGGTTGACCGACCAACAGCAATGCCGAGATCGGCTGCGGCCAACGCAGGGGCGTCGTTGACGCCGTCGCCGGCGAAGGCGACGATCTCTCCGCGCTCGCGAGCATCGACGACTGCCGCGGCCTTGTCTTCCGGAGTTAGCCCGGCGTAGGCGCTTATGCCGAGTGTGTCGGCCACGCGTGCTACCGGGCCGTTGGCATCGCCGCTCAGAATGACGGGATCGATGCCACGTTCGCGAAGCGCATCGATCGCTTGGCGCATATCGGGGCGCAGGTCGTCGTCGAGATCTATGGCGCCCACGAATTGCCGGTTGCGTGCGACACCAACGCGTGTAACGCCGGTCGGCGGCAACACAGGAACTGTGACGCCAGCGGCGTCCGCCAGCCAGCCGAGCTGACCCACGTGAATCACTGCGTCATCGTCTGTCCAGACGACACCGCAGCCAGGGATGACGCGTGAGCGCCCCGAGCTGGTGCAAACAGGATTCTCGCCGCCCGTGGACGCGGCACAGGCGGCTTTGATGCCGCGGGCAATCGGATGATCGGCATCCCGTTCTGCCATTGCGGCGAGTTCGAGCAATTGAGCTTTGTCGAAGCCGCCGTGAGCGTGAACGGCGATCACTGAAGGCGCACCCACGGTGACGGTACCGGTCTTGTCGAGAAACAGACGATCCGGCACGGCTCCCGCGGAGATCGCGTTCAGGTCTCTAAGTATGACACCGCGGCGAGCGGCAACGCCGGATGCCGCCAGACCGGCCAGCGGTGCGGCCAACGCCAGCGCACAGGGACACGCAATGACGAAAACAGCGAGCGCTCTCACGCTGGCCTCGTGACCGCCTCCGCCCGACGCCACGACGACGGCGGCACCAAGCAGCGCAGTAGCCGCGGCTATCCACAGGAACTGTCCCGCAACCAGGTCGACCGCTCGCTGCCAGGCCGGCTTCTCCGCGAGCATTTGGCGCACCTGTCGGCCGAGTTCGTCAATGCGTCTCTTGCCGGCGGTCGCAGTAACCTCAACGGTCAGAGCGCCGTCGAGGACACGCTCGCCAGCATGAACCGAGGCCGGCGGCTCGACGTGAGCCGGAATTGACTCGCCACTAATTAGGCTCCGATCGACGTCGGCGCTACCGGCGATAAGCCTGCCGTCCACCGCGATGCGTTCGCCGGGGCGGACGCGGATTTGCTGGCCGGCGCTAACGGCGCTCAACGCAACGACTTTCTCCGCGCCGGTCGCATCCATCACGCGTACCTCGGTGGGGGCAAGATTGAACAGGCTAATCACGGCGTCCCGCGCACGGCGACGCACGCGAAGATCGAGGAGGCGGGCGATGAGTTGGAGCGTGATTAGTGCGACCGCGACCTCAAAAAAAACCTCAGCGCTGCCGCTTGCCAGTGCGACGACCGACAGCAACAGGCTGCCGGCTACGCCCAACAGGATCAGCGCATCGACACCGGCTACGCCGTAACGCAATGTGTTACAGCCCATACGGAAGAATGGCATCCCGCTGTAAAGGACCACCGGCAGCGAAAACATACCGGCGGCCCAGGCAAGGCCCAGCCTCGCGGCCGGGTCGGATACAACGTCAAAGTACAGGGTGACGGACGGCAGCATTGCCCACATGCCGAAGAAGAGTGCAACGACGAGCCGCAAGACCAGGTCCCGGGTTGGGTCGGCGGTTACGGTACCGGCTCCGCCGTCATCGCCAATTAGCCGTGCGTGATAGCCGAGGCTGCGCAGTTTATCGATCAGGCCTCTGCGATCGGACGCGTTAGGTTGCCAATCGACGACTGCGGCGTCGGCCGCAAAGCTGACCGATGCCGCGCTAACGGCTGGATGGCGATTGATCACCGCTTCAACGCTCGCCGCGCAGGCTGCGCAAAACATCCCGTCGACGGTCAGGAAGTCCCGGCTTACACCCGCCCTTGCCAGCTCTTTTGTCTGCTCAGCCGGCATCGTCACGAGGGAACGTGGCATCGAGCTCATCACCGCCCTGCCATGGCCCGCGCTCTGGAAATCGTGCCCGCCCTTCAACGACCTGCTGGGTTGTAATCGGTGCCGCGTCGTTGCCCCAGCTGCTGCGGATGTAGCTGAGCACGGCCGCAAGCTCGACGTCGCTCAGCTGGGAGAACGCCGGCATGACGCCATTGTAGGTAGCGCCGTTGACGACGATCTCGCCGTTGATGCCGTGCAACAGGATCTGCACGAGGCGGCCGTCGTTCTCGAGGACCCAGTCTGCGCCAGCGAGCGGTGGGAAAACGCCGGCGAGGCCCTGGCCCGTCGCCTGGTGGCAGGCGGCGCAATTGCCCGCGAACACAGTGCTGCCGTCAACGGTCTCGGCGGTCACGACTGCAACCGGCGACCGGCGGTCGCCCGCGCCCGCCGGGTAACCCGTGTTCTGGAAGTAGTACCAGCTGCCCCACGCGAGGAGTGCAATAGCGATTACCCCTATTGGCTTCGGAACCGGACTCTTGAGCTCATCCGGTTCGTCCCGTTCCCGAGACTGGGGCCTTAGCGGCGACTTGCTCATGGCGACGCCTCCGCCTCGGGCAGCACATCAACCGGGTATGAACGATCGAGCTCCAACAGGTATTGCACGAGATCGAGTGCATCCTGTCGTGCTACAACCTGCCCTTCTGCCGGCTGATAATCCCCTGGCAGCGTTACGACAACATCGTCGTCGCCCGCTTCCGCCTTGATATCGAACAGAAACGGATACGACGGCATGATGCTGCCAGGAGACACGGCGCGCGAGTTATACAGGTGCGCAAGGTGCCAATCGACACTTGGCTGGCGCACACCAATGTTCATCAAATCCGGACCCGTACGCATCGTGCCCAGCAAATGCGGTGAATCGTAGACGTAATCGGCGGGAACCGACGCACGGCCCCAGCCGCGCTGGCCGTCTGGTGCGAGGGATGGATCGCGCGGCTGCTGGCTGTGGCAATAGACGCAACCAAGGCTAATGTAGACCTCCCGGCCGCGCGTCGCCTGCACCGAGTAGGGCTCGAGGCCATCGGGCGCGCGAACGGCTGCCTGTAGCTGGATAGCCGGCATGACGACGATCATCAACGCGGCGAACAGCAGGATCATTGCCGCGGCTGCGACGATGCCAAGTGCACGGGTCATGCGCCCGCCTCCCCTGGTCGAGCGGCCGGCACGGGACGAAACAACGCAGCATCCCGCCGAAGCGGACCGCCGCGCAAGAGAGCGGCAACCGCATGAGCAACGAAGACAATGTGGCCCAGCGTCATGATCGCGCCGCCCACCGATCGCGCTTCAAGATACGGGATCGTGAGGTTAACGGAGTCCATGAAGGGCCGCGCGGCGTCGAGCATCGCGAGACCCTGCAGCCAGCCCCCTATGCTCAAGGGAATGAAATAGATCGCGAAGCCGACGAATACCAACCAGAAGTGCGCCGTGATGGCCTTCGGGTAGGGCCACTCGCGGCCCGTCAGCCTCGGCACGATGAAGTAGATGCTGCCGAACATCACCAGCGAGTAGAAGCCGTACAGGCCAAGGTGCGCATGCGCGACGGTATAGTGAGTGAAATGCGTTATGGCATTCACGGGCCGCAGTGCCTGGAGTGAGCCCTGTATGGACGACAGCGTATAGCCAATTGCACCCAGGGTGACGAAGCGCAACGTAGGCGAGTAGAACAAGAGACGCCAGTGCTTCGCGACGGTGAGATGGTGGTTGACGGCGACCGCGATAACGGGGATGACCATCATGACGCTGTGCACGATCGAAATCGTGATGGCCCAAGTCGGTGCCGGACCCCCGATCAGGTGATGCAGGCCAACCTGTGAGTAAAAGAGCGCCAGCGCCCAGAAGCCGATCAGCGACAGGCTGTAGGAGTAGATTGGTGCGCCGACAATCTTCGGGATGAAGTAGTACGCGGCGGCAAGCCCCAGCGGAGTCATCCACAGGCCGAGCACATTGTGCGCGTACCACCAGTTCAGCATTGACTGTTCGACCCCGCTGAACAGGCCGGGCAGGTTGCCGGTGACAAATAGCATTGGGAACCAGATCAGGGCCGCCAACAAGTACCACGCACTAACGTAGAGATGCGTCACGCGCCGCTTCAACAAAGAGAGAATCAGCGGTACGGCGACAAGCGCGCCACCAATTACCAGCGCAATATCGACTTGCCACGGGTACTCGAGCCACTCCTGCCCGTCAGATTCGCCGGCCAGCAACGCCCATGTGCCGGCGAAAACGCCGACGTTCCAAATAATCGCGCCGGCGGTTGCGTACCCGCCACCCTGCAAAGTGACCTTAAAGAGGCGTGGAATTAGCCAAACACCGACGCCCACGCCAGCCATCGACGCCCAGCCGTAAGCCACCATATTCAAATGGGCCGGACGAATGCGTCCGAACGTCAATGCAGCCTCACTGACTAGCCACTCCGGCACGTGCAGCTTGATTGAGGCCGCGAGCCCGAGCAGCGAACCGAGCACCAGCCACAGCAGAGAAGATGAAATCCACCAGACGACAGGGATGCGAGTCGACTGATCAGCCTCGGCGCGTGCCTCGAGCGTCTCCTGATCTGCCTCCGTCGGCGGCGGCACGGCGCCGCGTTCACGCTGCATCTTGCGCTTGGCCTCGGGTGGCGTGGCCGGGTCCTCTACCGTGCCGACTTCGCCCGGCCCGAAGATCGTGCGGGCCGCCCGCGGCCCCATGGTGAACTGGTCGTTGGCGAGTGCCCAGATCAGGAGCGCGAGACCACCGGCAGATATCAGGAAGGTTGCGGCGAGTAGAAAGGCGATTGCGGTTGACATGAGAGGCGCACCCTGACGGCCGTGAAGGCCAGGTCAGGTGCTCGCGGCAGGCTTATTGGGCTTGAGTCTCGAGCTTACTGAACACCGCGTCGAGGCAAGGAGCCAGGCTGGCGGCGATCCCATCGGGCAGTTGCTTCGCATACAGGATGCTCTTCCGCAAAGCGCCGTAGGCATTCGCGGAAGCGACTTTGACGGGCTTGCTGCTTCCCATATTCCTGAGCACGGTTACCACGTTTAAGCATTCCGGGTCTCCATTGGATTTTTCACCGTCCTCGACGCTCTTGATGTCCTCGGCGATTTGGTTTGCGAGTGCCAGCTGTTCGGCGACGCGGCGTGCCTTGGATAGCTCATCTTCGAACCCACCGTAGGCCATCAACAATTCGAACGGCAGTGCCAGCAGCGGCGCTGACTTGTCGATCGTGACACGCTCGTAAACGGCATAGTCACTGACGAATACGTTGTTGAGAGCCAGATCTTTGACGCGACCGTCGGTCGTGGCTGCCGTCGCTGCATGTGTAAGTTGAACAAGTTCGGGAACACGGGATCGGTCAGAAACCGATGCCAGGGCAGAGTACGCGGCCGAGATAAGCACATCACCGGCGGCGCTGGCGGTATCGCTGCCGAACTCCACCCAGACGGTGTGACGACCGTGGCGTTTCGGCGTTTGAGCGTAAGTGTCAGCACGCAGCAGTGACGCGTTGCGCAACAACTCGGCGGAGGTGGTGATGGCAACGGCGTCGCTCAAACTGACCTCGAGCGTTTGAGCTGCGGTAAGAGACCGTTGCGCATTCGGGCGCGAGCCGCCACTGTCGAGATGGTAGAGAACAGCAAGTTGCACTGGCGCGACGATCGTGTCAGCGGACGTGAGCTCGCGCATCTTCCGTTCGACGGCGCGCAAGCCGAAGTCGAGAAACGATACAAGCTGCTGCTCCGCTGTAGAGGGGGCGATAGAAAAGGCGGCTGCAGACACGTGAAACTCCTAAGGCCTTACACACTAAAGCCCCCTGGCCGGGGGCTTTACCAGTCCGGACTCGCCGGACGCGTCATCAAAAGTGATCAGAGCGAACGGTCGTCCGACTTGATAGCGACCATCGTCGCGCGCAGGTCGGCAGCGGCGAAAGCCATGAAGAAGGCGAGCGTTACGATCGGGAGTGCGAACATTGCGGTTGCTGCGGTCATGGTGTGCTCCAAGGTTGCTGAGGTGCGGCTTCTGCCGCGGTGAGCGTAGAATGTCTAATATTCCGATCGATCGTCAAGAATTTGTCTAAGTTTATTTGTAACAATTCTTGACTAAAGGCGAGAAAAAAGTTTGAACTCTGGCCAATAACTTCGACTATACTTCGACAATGCAAGATAAAAAGACGTTTTCAATAGGTGCCGTGTCCAAGATTCTAGGCATTAGCACGCACGCCCTCCGCAAATGGGAAGATCGCCACGGAGCGATCCACCCTGCCCGTTCCGCAGGCGGCGACCGGCGTTACTCCAGCGAAGACCTCGAACGTTTGACCAGGCTCAAAACGCTCGTCGACCAGGGGCAGGCGATTGGCGAGCTCGCGCCGCTGTCCGACGAGCAGCTAGCGACATCGGTTGAGGACCTTTTGGTGCCAGCCAGCCGCGGGCCGCTGAGTATCGCGGTGATAGGCGAACGACTGGCGCACGAGCTACGACGTGCAGCGTCACGCACACCCGGCGTCGAAGTCAGTGCACACGCCGCTGATGCGACCTCCCTGCCGGATACGGCGGCGGATGTCATCGTGGCGGAACTCGGATCGCTGGGCGATGACACCGGTGGTTCCCTCCAGAGGATCCGAACTCAAACCGGCGTCGATCGAATCGTCATTGTGTACGGCTACGGCTCGATCACCACAGCAGAGCAACTCTCGGATGCAAGAACCGCCCTCGTCCGCCGCCCGCTCAATCATCGCGAGTTCGCACGCACGGTTGCGGCACTCGCCGGCTCGCCTTCTTCCGAACAGCCCGAACTGGGTTTGCCACCGCACCGCTTCTCGCGTGAGGTGTTGGTACGAATGGCAATGATCTCTCCCGAGTTAGCCTGCGAATGCCCCCAGCATGTGGGCCAGTTGTTGATCGAGTTGAGTGACTTCGAGGCATATAGCGCCGAATGCGAAAACACCAAGCCGCACGATGCGTCGATCCACAACATGCTACGGCGAACGGCAGCCACGTCCCGAGCACTGTTCGAAAACGCACTCGTCGAACTGGCCGAGGCCGAGGGCATCGATCTCGACGGATCTCGATTCGTCAAGGTGGACTGATATGAGCGAATCGATGGCAATAGACGCGGTTGCGGAAATCATCAGGACGGCGGTCACGCCGGTTTTTCTGCTCGTGGGCATCTCTGGCTTGCTGGGTATTTTGTCCGGGCGACTCGGACGCATCATCGATCGCAAGCGCACGGTCGATGTCAGCCGCAGGCGGACCGTCGAGCCTCTTTGCGGCGACGTACTCTCTGCGGAAGCAGAGCGACTGCAGCGACGCATACAACTGGTGAACTGGTCGATGCGCGCTTTCGTGGGGGGCGCCCTCGTGATTTGCCTGGTGATCGTCGCCCTGTTCCTGGGCGACACGATTGCGCCGAGTCTTGCTGTCACGATCGCAGCGCTTTTCATGACGGCAATGTTGCTGATGATTGCCGGTCTGGTATTGCTGCTCGGGGAGGTCGGCGTCGCGACGAAACAGGCCCGGGACGGATCGGAGAATTGCTACAGTGACTCGTGAGTTTCTGGGCGAGTCGCGTTCGGTCAGCTATTCAGTCGCCGGCCAGCGTCGGCGTTTGGCATAGTAGGCTCGCGCGCGGTGCTTCGATAAAGAAACGGACCGGATGGAATTTCGTCTCTCTACGTTCGCTCCGGATAAAGTGTTAACTGGGTGTCCGGAACAAGGTGAAGACAATTTAACAAACAGAGGAAGACGCATTGACAGACAACAGCAACCGGCTGGTCGACCAGCTAAACCGGGCTCTCGGCCTCGAGATGCGGGCAATAGTAATGTACGCCCACTACGCTGCCTACGTGAAAGGTATCTACCGACTCCATCTCAAGCCCTTCTTCGAGACTGAGGCCACCGAGTCGCTTGACCACGCGGCAAGCGTGCGCCACGCGATCAATCAACTCGGAGGCATCGCCGTAACCGACCGCGACGCGACGCCGATCGTCCATACGACCAGCTACGAAAAGATGCTCCAAGAGGTCTTGCAGACGGAGATGGTAGCGGCGGAGACCTATCGGGGCATCCTCGACCATCTCGGCGACAACGAGGAGATGTACGACTTAATCGAACAGATCTACTTCGCTGAGGTCCGGAGCATGGAGGAGCTGCGTCAGCTTATTTGAAGGTGTGACTCGAACTAGCCTCTAGCTTCGCTTGAACCACCACACGAAAGGTCGCACGAACCCGAAGACCGCGGTTCTTGAGAGCATCGCGAACGTCTTGTTCGGGTGATTTCAGCAGCCTAGTGCTCCGAAAGCCCCCGTGGCGCCCAGTGGTGGATCCCACAATCCGAGCAAACCCAGCAGCCCAATAACGCCGAGCCTCCGCATTCCGTCGCCTGGCGTATCTGGCGGTATCTTGGACTTGAAGGGCACGAGTCCAAGGAGGCGAATTCCAAGGAGGCCAATCAGGCCGAAAAGGCCCACGCTATCAGGCGCTGCCATCGATAGCTCCAGCTGCTTCTTCGGCCGAGTAATCTGCAAGCGACAAATTTTCTCCGCTTATGTCCTTCACCTTAATAGTCTGGCGACAGATGTCTACCCAGGTATTACCCGCCGGGGGCCCAAAGCAAAAAGCCAACCACCGCTAAGTGATTGGCTTTTTTGTGAGCTACTCGACACATAGCTTACAGATTGTTCCGGACACATGGTTTACACATTTAGGCATTTGGGGAGAGCCCAGATGCCCTGGAAAGAGTGTAAACCGATGGATGAGAGACTTCGTTTCATTGCCAGGCTCCTCGAGGGCGAGAAGATGGCACCGCTGTGCCGGGAGTTCGGCATCAGCCGCGTCACCGGCTACAAGATCTACAACCGCTACCGAGCCAGTGGCCTCGATGGCCTCAACGACCGCAGCCGCGCACCCTACCGGCAGGCCAACCGCCTGCCCTACCAGGTCGAGAAGACCATCTTAGGCATCAAGAAGGAACACCCGACCTGGGGTGCCAGGAAGATCCGCGACAAGCTCCTGCGCCAGTACACGATGATCAAGCCGCCCGCGGTCAGCACCGTGCACGCGGTGCTCGATCGCAACGGCCTCGTGAAGCGCCGGAAGCGCAAGCGCCACAAGGCCCGCGGCACGGCACTAATCGGTGCTGACGCACCCAACGGGCTCTGGTGCGCCGACTACAAGGGCGAGTTCATGCTCGGCAACCGCGAGTACTGCTACCCGCTCACCATTAGCGACTATCGATCGCGCTACCTGCTCGCCTGCGAGGGCGTCGCCAGCACCAAGTCGGACTTCGCCTTCAGCGTTTTCGAGAGGGCCTTCAAGGACTTCGGCCTGCCGCACGCAATCAGGACCGACAACGGCGTGCCGTTTGCCTCCGGCAACGCCCTGTTCGGGCTCTCCAGGCTTGCCGTCTGGTGGCTGCGCTTAGGCATCCAGATCCAGCGCATCAAGCCCGGCCATCCCGAGCAGAACGGCCGCCACGAGCGCATGCACCTCACACTCAAGAAGGAGGCCACCAAGCCCGCCGCGTTCAACTACCTGCAGCAGCAGGAACGCTTCGATCGCTTCATCGAGGTTTACAACAATGAACGCCCGCACCAGGCCTTGGGCGGTGCCTACCCCGGCGACGTGTATACACCTTCGCCGCGGGTCTATGAGCCGCCGGGCGAGCCCGAGTACCCGTTCCACGACCGCACCAAGCTCGTCACCCGCTGCGGCCGTATCTGCCTCGGACGACGCAAGATCAACCTGAGCTCCGTGTTCGCCGGCCAGCTCGTCGGCATACGCGAGGTCGACACCAACATCTGGCAGGTCAGCTTCCTCGAGTATGATCTGGGATACTTCGACGAAAAAAGGGACCGGGTAGAGCCCGGTCCCTCGCCGTTCGCTCCGGACAAAGTGTTAACCATGTGTCCGGAATAAGGTGTAAACCATGTGACCGGTTTACACCTTGGCTTTTTTGGCGCGCCCGGAAGGATTCGAACCTCCGACCGCCTGGTTCGTAGCCAGGTACTCTATCCAGCTGAGCTACGGGCGCTATGTCCTTGCTGAGGCTTGAAATCGGGTCGTCTGGACAGACCCTGCCTCGAAGCGAGCCGCGCATTATAGGGAGTCGATTCACGTTTGGCTACGGGAATCTCGATCACAGATTCGAACTCCCTTGATTGACTGGGTCTAAACCCATATCTAGAATTTCAGCAGTTCCTGAAATACCGAGAAAACCATGAATGTGAGCCCGCTCAAGCAGCGGTTCATTCTCCATCTCGGCGAGATGGGCAGCCGCTGGGGCATTAATCGCACAGTCGGTCAGATTTACGCGCTGCTGTATGTCTCTGAAAAACCTCTGAATGCTGACGATATCGTGCAGGCACTGGGCCTGTCGCGGTCGAACGTCAGCATGGGGCTGAAGGAGCTGCAATCGTGGCGGCTGACTCGTTCCCAGCACATCCCGGGGGATCGCCGTGAGTATTTCACGGCCCCCGAGGACACCTGGGAGATCTTTCGAGTGCTGCTCGAGGAGCGTCGCAAGCGCGAGATCGACCCGACGCTGACGATGCTCCGGGACGCCTTGATGGAGGACCCCACAAGCGCCGAAGACGAGCATGCCGCCAAACGCATGGCCGAGATGCTCGAACTGCTCGAACTCACGACCGAATGGGTGGACGACATGCAGGATCTCCCGCCGAAGACCGTCGTCCAGCTCATGAAGCTCGGCGGCGGGGTCAGCAAGTTTCTTAAACCGTCAAAAACCGCGAAGGCAAAGGCAGAAGCATAGACATGGAGTCACTGATACTGGCACGCATCCAGTTCGCCGCGAACATCAGCTTTCACATCATCTTCCCGATGATCTCGATCGCGCTGACGTGGATGCTCCTCTACTTCAAACTGATGTACAACCGCACGGGCGGGGATCACTGGATGAACAGTTATCGCCTGTTCGTGAAGGTGTTCGCGCTGACGTTCGCGCTCGGCGTAGTAAGCGGCATCACGATGAGCTTCCAGTTCGGCACGAACTGGCCGGGCTTCATGGAAACCGTCGGCAACATTGCCGGGCCGATGCTCGCCTACGAGGTACTGACCGCCTTTTTCCTCGAGGCTTCGTTCCTCGGCATCATGCTGTTCGGCTTCAACCGCGTCAGCAACCGGATTCATACGCTTGCAACGCTGCTCGTTGCCATTGGCACGACGGTGTCGGCCTTCTGGATCCTCGCGCTCAACTCCTGGATGCACACGCCGGCCGGCTTCGAGATGATCGATGGCCAGGCGCACGCGACGAGCTGGTTCGACATCGTCTTCAACCCGTCGTTCCCGTATCGCCTCGTGCACTCGGTGATCGCCTCCGGGCTCACAGCGGCCTTCCTCGTCGCCGGCCTGTCCGCCTACCGCTGGCTGCGCGGTGATCGCGAGGCCTCGGTAACGGCCGGCATGAAGACCGGCCTGTGGCTTGCGGCCATTCTGATCCCGATCCAGATCGTGGCGGGCGATATGCACGGTCTCAACACGCTCGAGCACCAGCCCGCCAAGGTTGCCGCCATGGAAGGCCTGTGGGAGACCGAAGAAGGTGCGCCGTTGGTGCTATTCGGCATCCCGGACAAGGAGACGAAGACCAACAAGTACGCAATCGAGATCCCGAAGCTCGCGTCGTTCATCCTGACGCACGACCCGGATGGCGAAGTGAAAGGTCTCAACGAGTTCGAAGGCCAGTCGCCGCCGGTGGCAATGGTGTTCTGGTCGTTCCGGATCATGGTCGCGACCGGGATGCTCATGCTGCTCGTCTCGTGGTACGCACTCTGGGCGACACGCGGCAACCGCGAGCCTTCGCCGTGGCTCACCCGTGCCCTTGTCGGGATGACCTTTTCGGGCTGGGTTGCCGTACTGACGGGCTGGTACACGACCGAGATCGGTCGCCAGCCGTGGCTGGTAACCGGCGTGATGTCGACAGCCGACGCGCTCGGACCCGTCCCGCCGTCCACGGTGCTGACGACACTCGTCGCCTGGCTCGTGCTCTACGGCGTTCTGATCAGCGCCTACGTTGCCGTCATCTTCGGTCTCGCGCGCAACGCGAGCGCCAAGGAGAAGCAGCCGGGCGGCATCAACGCGCACGGCCCGAAGGTTGGCCCGCTCATCGACCCCACGCTGCCGGCGACCGGCGCGCCGAGTCCCTCGAGTGCCTGAGCTGATCCCCGACCTGTCGGTCACCAGCGGCTGGCTGCCGCTCGCCTTCATGGTCATGATGGGCCTGTCGATCCTCGCCTATGTGATCCTCGACGGCTTTGATCTCGGCGTCGGCGTGCTGTTGCCCTATGCAACTGACGACGAGAAGGACCTGATGATCGCGTCGATCGGGCCTTTCTGGGATGCCAACGAGACCTGGCTCGTGATGGGCGTCGGCATCCTCCTCGTCGCGTTTCCCATGGCACACGGTGCGATCCTCACGACGCTCTATGTCCCCGTGTCGCTCATGCTGATAGGACTTACGCTCCGCGGCGTCGCCTTCGACTTCCGCGTCAAGGCGCGCGACGAGCACAAGGCGCGCTGGAACCGGGCGTTCTTCGCAGGCTCGTTTATTGCGGCGTTCGCGCAGGGCTTCATGCTTGGCGAACTCATCCTCGGCTTCGAGGTGTCAGCGTTCGCCTCGCTGTTCTCGGGTTTTATTGGACTCTGCCTCGCCTCGGGCTATGCGCTGCTCGGCGCCACGTGGCTCGTTGCCAAGACGTCCGATGAACTGCAGAGCAAGGCCATTACCTGGGCCAAGCGCAGCGTTGCGCTGACCGCGACCGGCGTAGGCGCCGTGTCGCTGGCAACACCACTACTGAGCCAGCGCATCTTCGACAAGTGGTTCACGATCCAGAACCTGATTGGCGTATGGCCAATCCCCCTGATTACGCTCGTCCTGTTCGTCGTCCTGTGGCGCACGCTGGACCGCCTGCCGGTCCGCTTAGGCCAGGGCAACGAGTACGGCGTGTGGGTGCCCTTTTACAGTACCGTCGGGTTGTTCCTGCTGGCTTTCCACGGTCTCGCCTACAGCCTGTTCCCGTGGCTCGTCATTGACGAGATTACGATTTGGGATGCCGCGAGCGCGCCGGAGTCGCTCATGGTGATCTTTGTCGGCGCCGTCGTGGTGTTGCCGATGATCATCGGCTACTCGATCTTCGTGTACCGCGTCTTCGGCGGCAAAGCGACCCCGCTCGAGTACTACTGATCCTCTGACCACGCGCATGGTGTAGCATGCGGCGTTTCCTCTGCCGTCGATTTGCCATGCCTGCAACGTTTCCGAGTCGACCGTTCGCCGCGACGCTCTCGCCTTGAGCCAGGACTCCGTTTTCCAGCGCTGGTTCCTGCCCGGCTTCGTGTTCCAGTCCGTCATCATTGGTGGCGGGTATGCGACCGGACGTGAGCTCGTCGAGTTCTTCCTGATATCCGGACCACGCGCAGGCCTCGTCAGCCTCTTCATCGTTACGGCTGTGTTCAGCGTCTGTATGGCGCTCGGCTTCGAGCTTGCGCGGGTGACGGGCAGCTATGACTACCGGAGCTTCTTCAAGCAGCTTCTCGGACGCGGCTGGTTCGTGTTCGAGATCCTCTGGGCCATGCTCGTACTGCTAATCCTTGCGGTACTTGGCGCCGCCTCAGGCGAGCTCGTCAGCGCTCGGCTCGGCCTGCCGCCGCTGTCGGGCACGATCGCCATGATGACCCTGATCGGTGTACTCGTGTTCTCCGGCAGCTCGATCATCGAGAAATCACTCGCGGGCTGGTCGTTCCTGCTCTACGCCGTCTACGCCGTGCTGATCTTCTCGTACCTGTCAGAACACGGCCACAAGGTGCCTGAGACGCTCGCCGCCGACGACATGAGCGGACCCTGGATCACCAACACGCTGCGCTTCGTTGGCTATACGTTAACGTCGATCCCGATGATCCTGTTCTGCACGCGCCATCTCAAGACACGACGCGATGCGTATATCGCCGGGGCCATCGCCGGGCCGATTGGTTTCATCCCGGGCATCCTCTTCTATCTCGGCATGGTAGCGAGCTACCCGGAGATCGAAGCAGTGCCGGTTCCCGCCGACTACATGATGCAGCAGCTCGACTTCGCGTGGATTGCAGTCGTGTTCTACATTGTCGTATTCGGCACGTTCGTCGAAACCGGCACAGGACTCCTGCACGCGATCAACGAGCGCATCGATCGCGTGTTTCTCGAACGGGCTCAGCACATGCCCCGGTGGTTACGACCGGTCGTTGCCATCTCGCTCCTGGTCCTCGCCGTTGTGCTCGCGACATACTTCGGCATCATCGACCTGATTGCCCGCGGCTACGGCTCCATGGCCTGGGCCTTCCTTGCCATCATCTTTGTTCCACTTGTAACGATCGGCGTGTGGAAGATCTATCGTGCACCAGCCCATGAAACGGCGCTGCAGGGCGAGGACTAGACCACGGCTGACCCACTCAGCGGCGCTCCTTCGGCAAACACAAGTGCTATCCTTGGGAGTGCGGTAACGAGCGGCACTACAAGATGGAAAACGAACTGCTCGACGGGTTCTTCCTGCGCGACATACGCATCGAGCCCCTGACGGGAACGGTGCGCGGTCCGACCGGCGCCGTACACCTGCCGCCCCGCTCGATCGAAGTGCTGCTGTGCCTTGCGCGCACGCCGCGACGGCTGGTGACTCGAGAAGCGATCATCGAGAAAGTCTGGGGCGACTCGGACGGTCATGCCGACGCACTGACGCACGCCGTCGGCGAGATCCGCCACGCGCTGGGCGACCACGCCGACGATCCCAGGTTCATCCAGACCGTACCGCGCCGTGGTTATCGCCTGCTGGCTGAACCGCGGCCCCTGGAGCAACAGCCTCAGAGCTTCGAGACAGACATCTCCGTACCGCCGTTCTGGCAGGCCCTCGTGCGCCATGGTGTTGTGCAGGCGGTTGTTGCCTATGTCGCGCTCGGCTGGATAGCCATCCAGTTTGCCGACGCAACCTTCGCCAACCTGAACCTGCCGGCATGGACGGTGCCGTTCGTGACCTTCGTGGTCGTCGGTGGACTGCCCGTCGTCATCCTGCTGTCGTGGTTCCTCGAAATCGCGGAAGGTCGCGTCGTTAATGACCGCGGTCAGCATCAGGGAGGATTGTTGGCTGGCCTTGGGCGTAACTACCTGGCCATTGTTGCGGCGTTTGTGGTGTCGGCCGGCGGTGCCGGCGTGTACCAGGCGCTGGTGGGCTTCAGCGCGCCTGGCGCGGCGGACGTGGTTGCGCTCGATGCCGGCGACGTCGATGAGCTCCTGCCCGTTCACAATAACTCGCTCGCCGTCCTGCGCTTCCAGAACCTCGATGGCAGCGACACGACCGAAGTCTTTAGCGCCGGCCTGAGCGAAGACGTGCTCGACAGGGTCGCTCGTGTACCGGGCCTTTTGGTTGCGTCGAGAACGGACAGCTGGTCACTGGCGGAACCCGTGACGTCGCAGTCTATCCGCCGCCGCCTGCGAGTCGCCTACTTTCTCGAGGGCACCGTGCGCATCATCGGCAACGAGATCATCGTCGTTGCGCAGTTCATCAACTCGGCGACCGGCTTCCACCTGTTCTCGAAAGAGATCAGTGCTGAGCTCGATCGGCTAAATGAAGTCGAGCAAGAGATCACGAACCTGATCGTATCGGAGCTCAAGGTGACGTTGCCTGAGGAGATTCAGGCCGTGAATACGCTGCCTGCCGGTGTCGATGGCGTTGATGCGTATCAGCTCTATCGCAAGGGCAAGGAGATTCTTTACGGGCCGCTTGGGCCGGAGAGACTCGAAGAGGCACGTGAACTCTTTCAACAGGCACTCGAGCTCGACAGTCAGTACGGCGCCGCGTATGCCGGTCTTTGCATCGTTGCGTTAAATGCCCACCTTAGCGGCGGAACTCCGGAGGAACTGGAAGGCGCTGAGGACAACTGCGGGAAGGCCGTTGCCATGTCGCCCCGACTGCCGATCGTGCACCGCAGTCTTGGCAGGCTCTACCACTCCCTCGGGCGCCTCGATGAAGCAATAGCCGCTTATGGAACCGCTCTAGCGATTAACGAACAAGACGTGGAGGCGATGCTTCGACTTGGCGAAGTCTACTCCAGGCTTGAGGACTACGAGCGTGCCAAGGCGTTGACCGCGCAAGCGATCGATCTGCAACCAGGGAACTGGAGGGCATATAACGCGCTTGGCGGGATGCATTTCGTGCAAGGGCAATACGAAGCTGCCGCGGACGCCTACCAAAAGGTACTTCTGCTCGACGCAGAGAACTTCGTGGTTATGGGGAACCTTGCGACGATTCGGATGATGACCGGGGACTTTGCGAGTGCACGAACAGGATTCGAGAAGACACTCGAGATAAGCCATCACCCCTTCTTCCTGTCCAATCTCGGCCTCTCGCACTATTACCTTGGCGAATTCGACAAGGCAGTGGAAGTCCATCGCAGAAACGTCCAAAGCTCACCGGACCTCGCACCCGCATGGGTTAATTTCGGCGACGCCTTGTACTTTGCAGGGCAAGAGGAGGAAGCGGCTGACGCTTTCCGTCGCGCTGCGGTGTTATCCCGGCAAAACCTCGAAAACGATCCGTCTAATCCGGAGACGCTTACCTACCTTGCTTGGGCAGAGACGATGCTCGGAAACACGGCGGCCGGCACGGAGTACGCCGAACGCGCCGTCGATCTCGCGACCGATGACCCGTATTCGCACTACTATCGCGCGCTCGTTGCACTTCGTTCCGGTGACGAAAGCGCGGCGCGTAAATCGCTCCGGAGAGCCGTCGACCTCGGATACTCCGAGGTCATGCTGGATGCAGAACCCTACTTGGCTGACCTGCGCCGCTAATCAAGGCGGCGCGATATCGGAGAAACTCCATTACGGAGGAAGAAAAATGAAAACACGAACGATGCTACTGATAGTCGCCACCGTGACCACTGCCGTAGCGCTTCTATTGCCTCACACAGCGCAGGCACAAGCACAGTGTTCAGACGACATACTCGAACTGCATTTCGCGCCTAACAAACTGGAACTAAAGAATGCTGATCAGCCGTTTTGCATCAGGATTCCTCAGAACAATCGGCCAGTCGACGCGCTTATACCAGTGCTCCTCTATCCAGACTTCCCGTTCACGCCAAACCAAACGACGTTTCGTGTAAGAAGTACGCCCGGCCTGAAATACGAGTCCGACGGCTCGGTTGCAACTTGCAGTAGCGGGTTCAGGGTCGGCGTACGGCTCCGAAACCGTCGGCTTATGGTTATCGGGATACAGAAAGGGAGTGCGTCGCTTGACGAAATCGCGTGCTTCGACATTATCGTAAAAGGCATCGGCAGGCTGGATCCACGCGCAAAGGTAGTGCGGCTCAACCAGGCGCTTACCCCCGGCCAGGAGAGCATTCTGACCGAACTCCAGGAGAACGCCCTGCTCGACCAGGCGAACGCTGATCACATCGTCACTGAGATTTACAAGGCGAACAAAGACAACCTGCCGATCGGCGAGGTGCCTGATCCTGGTGATTGGTACTGGGAAGACGATGAGGAAGTCGAAGGCGCAGAGTAGGGACCCAAAGGGTCTTCTTCTCAAGGAAGAAAGGCTGTTTCCCGAAGAATAGGACCGCACGGGCTAGGCAGTTGCTGCGATCAGGAATACGAATGATTACCCTAGTCGTTTACAAGCAACTGAAAAACAAAGAGAATTCTTTGCCTGAGCGCATACCGAATGGTACCTTACGACCCGGTCTAAATTGCCCGGAGGCAAACCAGTGAAGGGAAGCAAGAAAGTCATCGACGCCATGAACGGCCTGCTCGCCGCCGAACTTGCGGCGATGGACCAGTACTTTATCCATTCGGAAATGTATGAAGACTGGGGCCTGACGAAACTCTACGAGCGGATCGCGCATGAGTTCGATGATGAGAAGCGTCATGCGACGGACCTGATCAAGCGCATCCTGTTCCTCGAGGGCACGCCGGACATGGTGACGCGGTCAGGGATCAACATTGGTACCGACGTGCCGTCGATGCTGAAGAGCGATCTGCAGATTGAGTACGATGTGGGCAATGCACTCAAGGACGCGATTGCAACCTGTGAACAAGAGAAGGACTACCAGACTCGCCAGGTGCTCGAGGTGTTGCTCGAGGACACCGAGATGGATCACGCGTACTGGCTGGAGAAGCAGCTCGGGTTGATCGACAAGATCGGGCTTGAGAACTATCTGCAGTCGCAGATGGGGGACGCGGCGCCGGAGGGGTGAGTTTTCTTGTGTGAAGTGTTTAAGGCAGGGGCCCCTTGGGCCCCTTCTTTTTTGTCTGGCGGAGAGAGAGGGATAGATTCGTCGCTGCGCTCCTCACCCCTTCGGGGCGCCCTGCGGGCGTCGTCTCGGCCGCCTTCGGCGGCCTCGGCTCGAACCGGGGGTTCGCCTCCCTTCACCTCCCCTTGTAAATAAGAAAGGGCCCCTCAAAGGGGCCCTTTCTTATTTGCTGGCGGAGAGAGAGGGATTCGAACCCTCGATACGCTATTAACGTATACTCCCTTAGCAGGGGAGCGCTTTCGACCACTCAGCCATCTCTCCGGGAACCGACGAGCGGTTGCGCCGCCCTGACGGGGCGCTCATGGTACTGATCGGGTTTCCCGAGGTAAACCCCCGGGCTCACTCATTCGGCGTCGGGCTTTCCAGCTGCCTCGGCCGCTTTTTCGTTCTGAATTCGCTCGAAAATCTCTTCACGGTGCACCGCCACGTCTTTCGGCGCGTTGATGCCTATCCGTACCTGATTTCCTTTCACTCCCAAGACGGTGATCGTTACATCGCTCCCGATCATGACCGTCTCACCAGCGCGCCGCGTCAGAATCAGCATGACTTCCTACTCCTGCCTGGCGGGGTTCAATCCCCGTTCTTTTACGCGTGGTCACTCCTTAATCGGGGGCAATATAGCGCATTTTCTCCGCAATGGGTAAAAACTGCGGAAAAATCAGCCGCCTGCGGCTGTCACTTGAACCAGTCTGGTCCGCAGCAGGTACAGGTGCCGGCTAGGGCTGGGCGAGCTGCTCGCGGACCCAGCCCGCAACCGATGCGAGCGCCTGGTCGAGGGCCTTGGGATCGCTGCCGCCCGCCTGGGCGAAGTCGGGGCGACCGCCGCCCTTGCCGCCCACCTGCTCGGCGACCGGGCGAATCAGGTCGCCGGCACGGATCCGGTCCGTGTTGTTGCGCGTGACGCCCGCTGCAAGCCGGACCTTGCCGTCATCGACCGAACCGAGCACGACAACGCCATCCTGAAGCTTGTCCTTGAACCGGTCCACTGCATCGCGCAGCGTCTTGGCGTCGGCACCGTCCATGCGCGTCGCGAGCACCTTGAGTCCGTCGACGTCGACGGCATCGGCGAGTGCGTCGCCGCCGGCGCCGCCCGTCAGCAGCGCCTGCTTCGCGGCGGCAAGCTCCTTCTCGAGTTCCTTGTTGCGCTTCAAGAGTTGCTCGACGCGAGCGACGGCCTGGTCAGGCTGGCTCTTGAGCGCCGCCGCCACGTCGTTGATCGCGGACTGTCTCGCGTTCATCCACGCCAGCGCGCCGTCGCCCGTCACCGCTTCGATCCGTCTTACGCCCGCGGCAACTCCGCCCTCGGACGAGATCTTGAACACGCCAATATCGCCCGTGCGATCGACGTGCGTGCCGCCGCAAAGCTCGACGGAGAAATCACCGAAGTTCAGCACGCGTACGACGTCGTCGTACTTCTCGCCAAACAATGCCATGGCACCGGAGCCGACCGCGTCGTCGTAGCTCATGTGATGCGTTTCGGCAGGCCGGTTGGTGCGGACCTCGCGATTCACGATGTCCTCGATCTCGGCGAGTTGCTCCGCTGTTACGCCCTCGTAGTGTGAGAAGTCGAAACGCAGCTTGTCGTCGGTGACCAGCGAACCCTTCTGCGTGACGTGATCGCCCAGCACCTGGCGCAGTGCCGCGTGCACAAGATGCGTTGCCGAGTGATTCAGGCGAATTGCCTGGCGCCGGTCAGCGTCGACGATTGCCTCGAGCGTATCGCCCAGCGTGAGCTCACCGTCCTCGAGAAAGCCGTAGTGCACGTTGGCGCTGCCGCTCTTCTGCGTATCGCTGACGTTGAAGATCGTGCCGTCGTCGACAAGGATGCCCGTGTCACCGACCTGGCCACCGCTCTCGGCGTAGAAAGGCGTCGATGAGAGGACGACGGCGCCCTCCTCGCCCGCGCTGAGCTTGTTGACGGACTCGCCGTCCTTGAACAATGCGCGCACCTTGCCGCTGCCCTCGGTGCCTTCGTAGCCGAGAAACTCGCTTTGCTCGTCGGTCTTGAGCGCGCCGTCGCCGGCAACGCCGAACTTGCTGGCCGCACGGGCGCGGTCGCGCTGCGCTTCCATGGCCGCCTCGAAGCCGGGCTCATCAATCGTGAGGCCGCGCTCGCGGGCAATATCGGCGGTCAGGTCTACCGGGAAACCATAGGTATCGTAGAGCTTGAAGACGACGTCGCCCGCAATGATCTTGCCGTCGAGCGACGTGATTGCATCCTCGAGAATCTCCATACCCTGGTGCAGGGTCTCGGCGAAGCGCCGCTCCTCCTGCTCGAGCACTTTCTCCACGTGCGCCTTAGCCTTGACGAGTTCCGGGTAGGCATCGCCCATTTCGCTGGCCAGCGGTGCGACGAGCTTGTGGAAAAAGAGCTCGTCGTAGCCGAGCTTCTTGCCGTGGCGTATGGCACGGCGAATGATCCGCCGGAGCACGTAGCCGCGACCCTCGTTGCCGGGCAGTACGCCGTCGACCACGAGAAAGGCCGAAGCTCGAATGTGGTCGGCGATAACGTTGAGCGAACTCGAGCCGTCATTGTCGACGCCGAGCGTATCGGCCGCGGCCTGGATCAGCTTCGCAAACAGGTCGATCTCGTAGTTGCTGTGCACGCCCTGCATGACGGCGGCAATACGTTCGAGGCCCATGCCCGTATCGACCGAGGGTTTCGGCAGCGACGCCATCTCGCCGTCGGCCGAGCGATCGAACTGCATGAATACGAGGTTCCAGATCTCGACGTAGCGGTCGCCATCTTCATCGGGCGACCCGGGCGGACCGCCAGCAACGTCGGGTCCGTGGTCGAAGAAGATCTCGCTGCAGGGTCCGCAGGGGCCGGTGTCGCCCATAGCCCAGAAGTTGTCCTTCTCGCCCAGCCGCGAGAAGCGCGTCGGATCGATCTTCATCTCGTCGAGCCAGATCGCGGCCGCCTCGTCGTCGTCCTCGTAGACCGTGACCCAGAGGCGCTCCTCCGGCAGGCCGAGCGTCTCGGTCAGAAACTCCCACGCCAGCTTGATGGCGTCACGCTTGAAATAGTCGCCGAAGCTGAAGTTGCCGAGCATCTCGAAGAAGGTGTGATGCCGGGCCGTGTAGCCCACGTTCTCGAGGTCGTTGTGCTTGCCGCCGGCGCGCACGCAGCGCTGCGAACTGGTCGCGCGGTTGTAGCTGCGCTTGTCCTCGCCGAGGAAGACATCCTTGAACTGCACCATGCCCGCGTTCGTGAACAGGAGCGTCGGGTCGTTGCCGGGTACGAGCGGCGAGCTCGGCACCACCTCGTGGGCGTGCTCGCGGAAGAATCCGAGAAACGCCTCGCGGATCTCGTTGCTGGTCATGCGTTTCATGAGAACGATCTTGGTGCGGTCGCGGCCGATTAAAGGCCGCTAGTGTACGGCGTTTGCGAGGCCCGGGTAAGCGTCAGTCGCCCACGACGGCGTGGATCTGCTCCGGCTCGAAGCCCCGGTATTGCAGGAACCGCATCTGCCGGGCCTTCTCCTTGAAGTCCCGGGGTGCCGCCGTACCGAACTTGCGCTGCCGGGTCTCGGCCGCGAGCTGCCGCCAGTCGGCGTCGGCGGCGTCCAGCGCCTGCTCGATCAGCGCGGAGTGCACGCCGCGCTGGTTGAGGTCAGCACGAATACGCACCGGGCCCTTGCCCTGGTTGATCCGCGACTGCACGAAGGCCTCGACGAATCGTTCATCGCTCTGCAGGCCCTCGGCGGTCAGGGCCTCGATGGCTGCCAACGCTACGTCGGGATCGACGTCGGCGCGCTCGAGCTTGGTCTGCAGCTCACCCGCGGTGTGCTCGCGGCGCGCTAGAAGATCCATTGCCTTCTTGCGCGCCCGCTTCGGGTCGTGACGACGATCGTCATCGGCGCCGGCATCGAGCGCGCGGATTTCGTCGTTGAGGGATGGCGTGTCGGCCATTCGGCAAGGTCTCCATACGAACGCGCCGGCTTAAGGTGCCGGCGCGCTTCGGCCTGACCGTTACGGTCGGCAGACGTCGGTCAGGCTTCCTTGGCCAGCTCCTCGCCGTCTTCGTCTTCGGCGAGCTCGACAGTGTCGGGCAAGAGCTTGGCGCGAATCTTGTGCTCGATCTCGGCCGCGACGTCGGGGTTGGTCTTCAGGAACTCGCGCACGTTTTCCTTGCCCTGGCCGATACGGTCGTCGCCATAGCTGTACCAGGAGCCGGCCTTGTCGATCAGGCCGTGCTGTACGCCGAGCTCGATGACCTCGCCCTCGCGCGAGATGCCCTGACCGTACAAAATCTCGAACTCGGCGAGCTTGAACGGCGGCGACACCTTGTTTTTCACGACCTTGACGCGAGTCTGGTTGCCGATGACCTCGTCGCCCTTCTTGATCGCACCAATGCGGCGAATGTCGAGCCGTACCGAGGAGTAGAACTTCAGCGCGTTACCGCCCGTCGTCGTCTCGGGGCTGCCGAACATGACACCGATCTTCATGCGAATCTGGTTGATGAAGATGACCATTGCGTTGGAGCGCTTGATGTTACCCGTAAGCTTGCGCAGCGCCTGCGACATGAGCCGCGCCTGCAGGCCAACGTGCGAATCGCCCATTTCACCTTCGATTTCCGCCTTCGGGGTCAGCGCGGCAACCGAGTCGACGACAATGACGTCAACGGCGCCGGAGCGCACCAGCATGTCGGTGATCTCGAGCGCCTGCTCGCCCGTGTCGGGCTGCGACACGAGGAGCTCGTCGACGTTAACGCCGAGCTTCTCGGCGTAGACAGGATCGAGTGCGTGCTCGGCATCGACGAAGGCCGCGGTGCCGCCCGCCTTCTGCGCCTCGGCGACAACCTGCAGCGTCAGCGTCGTCTTACCGGATGACTCGGGGCCGTAGATCTCGACGACGCGACCCTTCGGCAGTCCGCCAATGCCGAGGGCAACGTCGAGCCCGATGGAGCCCGTCGATACTTCCTCGATATCGCGTGCAGCGCTGCTATCTCCCAGCCGCATGACCGAGCCCTTGCCGAACTGCTTTTCGATCTGGCCGAGGGCCTGTGAGAGCGCTTTCTTGCGATGATCATCCATATCGGGTTCCCTTGGTTCAGGCGCCCCGGGAGGGGGCGCCGCGGTTACTGTGAATTTAACCAGTATTCTGCCACAAACCCTCGTCGAGACAAGCCCTTAGACGGGCCGGAATCCGGGTAAAACCTGAAGAAACGCCGCAAAGTTACTGTTTCAGCGGCAGATAGCGCACGTCGCCGCGTTCGCTTACTGACTCCATCAGCTCGAAGCCCTCCCAGTCGAGCGTCAGCGGCTGCGCGAGGCGCTCGGTCGTGAACGGCCGCGCGCGGCGCACGAGGGTCATGTGCGGCCGGTAGCTGCGTTCCTCGGGCACGTGCCCCAGGTCCATCAGCACGCTTTCGAGCGAGCCCACCAGCCCGGTCAGCGCATCCGGCACCGCCGTCGGTACGAGACAGGCTATGCGCGGCCGCGCCCAGTACTCGAGGCGATCGAAGCGCAGTCGGAACGGCTCCATCGTTACCGCGTCGGCGCGGGACAACAGGGACGGTACCAGCGTCGCGGGCGCGTTGCCGATAAAGGCGAGCGTCACGTGCCAGTTGCCGCGGAACACAGGCTGGCCCTCGACCGTCTTGGCGTACGGCGCGACGATATCCCGGAGCCGTTCGCGCTGGCGATTATCCGGCCAGAGCGCGAAGAACAGTCGCTTCGTCTCCGTCATCGGACGCGCTCCAGCACGCCCGCCAGCGCGTGCGATACGGTGGCACGCCGGACCGCCTCGCGATCGCCGTCGAAGCGCTCACACGCCGTCGTCGTGACGGGACCTTCGGAGCCGACATGGCTCCACGCGAACCAGACCGTGCCGACCGGCTTGTCGTCGGTGCCGCCGGTCGGGCCGGCAACGCCGCTGACGGCAACGGCAATATTGGCGTCTGAAATCCTCAAGGCACCGTGCGCCATCGAGCGGACTACCGCTTCGCTCACGGCGCCATGCTCACGCAGCGTCGCCTGTGGCACGTTCAGAAGCCGCATCTTCGCCTCGTTCGAGTAGCTCACGATCCCGTAGCCGAAGCAGCGGGAACTGCCCGAAACGTCGGTAACCGCCTTGGCGATCCAGCCGCCCGTGCAGGACTCGGCCGTCGTCAGCATAAGGTTCTGCTCTGCCAGTGCCGCCACGACCGCGGTGGCGAGGTCTTCGGTGTCAGTCATTCGATACGGCTTCGTACAGCGCAATGTGTTTCGCGACCATCTGCGCGGGCGAAAACTCGGCCCGCATGCGCGCCTTGCCGTTCGCCCCGTAGCGCGCGCGTCGCTCGTCGTCATTCATCAACGTGGCGATCGCTCCGGTCAGTGCCGCAACGTCGCCCGCGGGCAGGAGCATACCCGTTTCGCCGTCGATAACCGACTCCGGCAACCCACCTGCGCGGAAGCCGACGACGGGCAGCCCTGCGGCGGCAGCCTTGAGCGTCACGACGCCGAGGCCTTCCGCCAGTGCCGGGTGCACGAGCAGGTCGAAGCAACCAATGAGTTCGTCGAGATCTTCACGATAGCCCGCAAAGCTCACGACGCCGCCAAGGTCGAGCGCCTCGGCCTGGCGCCTGAGGTCGTCCTCGAGTTCGCCCTCGCCGAAGATCACGAGTTTGAACCGCGCGTGCGTGGCCGACAGCGCAGCAACCGCCTCGAGCAAGAGCTTGTGGCCCTTGCGTTCGATGAGCTGGCCTGCGGCGACAATGGCGAATTCCTCGGGCTCGATACCGAAGGCCTCATCGATCGTCGCGCGCGCGTAATGGCGATCGAACGGAACGGCGTCGACCGCGGAGCGAATCACCTCGATCCGGTCGTCCTCGACACCCACGGCGCGCAGCGCGTTGGCCACTGCCTCGGAGATGGCGATCACGCGCCGGAATGGCCGGTAGCGAATCGCCGCCAGCACGCGCAGCTCGGTGTTGTCGACGCGTCGCGAGACAACCGCCGGTACGTCAGCGAACGACGCCGCCAGCCCCCCGAGCACGTCGGCACCGCGCCGGCTGTGGCAGTGCACGAGATCGGGTTTCGAATCGCGTATGAACTGCGTCAATCGATACGCGAACGGCAGATCGATATCACCGGCACAAAACAGCGTGCGCACGGGGATGCCGGCCTGGCGGGCCGCGTTGTCGACGCCCGATCCGGGCGGGCAGACGAGCGTGCAGTCGTGGCCCTGCTCGACGAGGCCGCGCATGAGGTAAATCACCTGCTGTGGGCCGCCCAGCAGCTGGCGCCCGGTTTCCACATGCAGTATTTTCATCGGCCCGTGCACGCCCCCTGCGGTCGGCTCTGACGCCTGCGTCAATGACGCGGGCGGTATCGTTCTGCCGCCGCGTTCGTGCCGTAATGATAGCTGCCGAAACCGATGAGCGCGAAAGTCTCCCCAGCCCACACGCCAATGATGCGCCAGTACCTGGGCGTCAAGGCCGACTATCCGGACATGCTCGTTTTTTACCGGATGGGGGATTTCTACGAGCTCTTCTACGACGATGCCGAGCGCGCCGCAAAGCTGCTCGACATTACCCTCACGGCGCGAGGCAAGTCAGCGGGCTCACCGATCCCGATGGCCGGCGTGCCCTATCACGCAGTAGAAGGCTACCTGGCCAAGCTCGTCCGCCTTGGCGAGTCCGTGGCTATTTGCGAGCAGGTGGGGGACCCCGCTACGAGCAAGGGACCGGTCGAGCGCAAGGTAACCCGCATCGTGACGCCCGGGACGCTCACCGACGACGCCCTTCTGACCGAGCGCCGCGACAATCTCGTGGCCGCCGTGCACGTCGACGCGGACGGGGTCGGCATTGCCTGGCTCGATCTCTCAGGCGGGCGCTTCCGCATTACCGACGTCGCGAACGTTGCCGATGCCAGGCTCGAACTCGAGCGCCTCGGCCCGGCCGAGCTCGTGATTGGTGAGGACCAGTCGGGCTTCGAGAGCGATCGCTACCGGACGTCGCGGCGGCCGCCGTGGCTGTTCGATCTCGACAGCGCAACGCGTCTCCTGTGCGCACAGTTTGGCACGCGCGATCTCAAGGGTTTCGAGTGCGAGGATTTCCCGCGCGGCGTTGCTGCCGCCGGCGCGCTGTTCTCGTACGTTACCGACACGCAGAAGACCGAGCTGCCGCACCTCGACGGTCTCGTCGTCGAACGCCTTGACGAGGCCATCATCATGGACGGCGCGACGCGGCGTAACCTCGAGCTCGAAACCTCGCTGTCCGGCAACGACGCGCACACGCTGGCCGGCGTGATGGATCGCTGCCAGAGCCCGATGGGCTCGCGGCTCCTGCGCCGCTGGATCCAGCGTCCGCTCCGCGATCACGGCACGCTCGCCGCGCGCTACCAGGCCATCGACGCCTGCCTGGCTGCCGGGCGTGACGCCGATCTTGCCGAGCCCTTGTCGGGCATCGGTGACATCGAGCGTATTCTCGCGCGCGTGGCGCTTAAAACGGCGCGGCCTCGCGATCTCCGCCAGCTTGCGGCAGCGCTCGCTCGCCTGCCCGCGCTCAAGGCCGGGCTCAAGGCACTCGACTCGCCGCTCATGGCCGAGCTCGACGACAACATCGACAAGCACCGTGACGAATGTCGGCTGCTCGAGTCCGCAATGATCGACAACCCGCCCATGCTGATCCGTGACGGCGGCGTCATTCGTGATGGCTACGACGATGAGCTCGACGAGCTGCGCGGCATCGCGAGCAACGCGGACCAGTACCTGCTCGACCTCGAAGCGCGCGAGAAAGAACGCACGGGGATCGCCACGCTCAAGCTCGGCTACAACCGCGTGCACGGCTACTACATCGAGATCAGCAAGGCGCAGGCGGACAAGGCGCCGACCGAGTACGTGCGCCGGCAGACGCTGAAAGGCGCCGAGCGCTACATCACGCCGGAACTGAAGTCCTTCGAAGACAAGGTGCTGTCAGCGCGCGAGCGTGCACTGGCTCGCGAAAAGCACCTGTACGACGGCCTGATCGACCGGCTGCACGAGTCGCTCGGTAAGCTCAAGGCGAGCGCAGCGGCGGTAGCGACGGTCGACGTGATTGCCTGCCTTGCCGAACGCGCACTTGCGCTTAAGCTCGCAAAGCCAGAGCTTACGCCGCGCAGTCGCATCGACATTACGGGCGGCCGGCATCTCGTCGTCGAGAACGTGATCGATACGCCCTTCATCGCCAATGACCTTGCGCTCGACCAGGCGCGCAAGCTGCTCATCATCACCGGCCCGAACATGGGCGGCAAGTCGACGTTCATGCGCCAGACAGCGCTGATCGTCATCCTCGCGCACATTGGCAGCTACGTGCCCGCCGAGGCGCTGACGATCGGGCCGGTCGACCGCATCTTCACGCGCATTGGCGCAAGTGACGACCTGGCCGGCGGCCGCTCGACGTTCATGGTCGAGATGACCGAGACCGCGTCGATTCTGAACAACGCCACCGAGTCCAGCCTCGTGCTCATGGACGAGATCGGCCGCGGCACGAGCACCTTCGACGGCCTCTCGCTGGCCTGGGCCTCGGCCTGGCACATGGCCGAGACGCTCTGCTCCTACACGCTGTTCGCAACCCACTATTTCGAGCTCACGGCACTGGCCGGTGAACTCCGCACCGCGGCCAACGTTCACCTTGACGCCACCGAGCATCGCGGCGAACTCGTGTTCCTGCATTCCGTGCGCGAGGGACCTGCAAACCAGAGCTACGGTTTGCAGGTAGCACAGCTCGCGGGCGTGCCGAAGTCGGTCATTGGCCGGGCACGGCGGATCCTGCGATCGCTCGAGGACCAGCAGGCCGCCGGACAGGACACGCCACAGGGACAGCTCGCGCTGGACGCGCCGGCCGACGATCCCGTCGAGTCGTCGCCGAGCCGTGTCGACGAGACGCTCGATGCGCTCGACCCGGACTCACTCACGCCGCGGCAGGCACTCGATGCGCTCTACAAACTCAAGGCACTCAAGGACGAGGAATAGACCGGCCATCGGAGTTGGCCGCCTCAGAGCTGTTCCTGCGCTGCGCACTACCCCGCTGCCTGAGAAACACCCCGTAGGAGCGGCTTTCAGGCCGCGACTGCAATGCAAGTCCCAACACGGCCGCAGTCGCGGCCTGAAAGCCGCTCCTACAAGGCAGTGTTCAACGTCCTTAAGCGCGGCTCCGCACGCAGGAACTCGCCGCGCTTCAGAAACGCCCAGGCCTGGTCGGCGACACGTCGCGACAGCACCATGCCGCGGTGACTGACCGGCATCACGAGATGATCCTTCACCCCCTCGAGCTCCGTCTCGGCAACGGCGACCGTGCCGTCGTTGGCGCCGTCGAAACGCGCCACGATCTGGCCGACACCGAGCGGTACATCGCCGGCGATCACACCGACGTCACGCTCGTGGCAAACATGGCTCCCCCACTGGTTCGCCGACGCGTGCAGCACACCTGCCGGTAACGTTGCACCGAGAAGGCCCTCGGCCCACTCCTGGCTATCGAGAAATGCTGCCGCGCGCGAGCCGGTCAGCGGCGAGCCGAGGCAAACCAGCCGACCGGGCGGCGCGTCGGGATGCATGGCGAGCATCCTCAGCGCGACGACGCCGCCGAGGCTGTGGCCGATAAGGTGCGCAGCGTCGACCTGCGACTGGCGCAGGAACTTCTTTAGCGCTCGCGCATTGCTGTCGAGGCTGCCGCGTATCGAGGGGTAGTTGAAGACCAGCACACGGGCGCCGTATTCGCGCTCGAGCTGGCGACGAATGATGAACATGCCGACACCGTGCGACCAGATGCCGTGCAGCAACACGACCGTGCTGATCTCGCCCAAGGTAACTACGCCCGGGGAATCGGCAGTGCTTCGATCGCGTCCTTGTTCGTCCATGACCAGACCGTAGCGAGCGCATCGGCGCGCGGCAACCACTGGTACTCCGAATGCTCGTCGTCGGCGAGCCTCACCGGCAGCGGCCGGTCGAGGACGTAGTGCCATTCGTACTCGAGATTCTCGGTGATGCCCGGGGCATAGCGGTCGCGCCAGCGCGGATCGATCGTGAACGTACGCGTCGTCCCGGAGAAGCGAAGCTGACCCGCCGTCGTGAACCCGGTTTCTTCCTCGAGCTCTCGCGCGGCCGCCTCGGCGTGCGTCTCGCCGGGATTGAGGCTACCTGTGACCGACTGCCAGAAGTCGAAGGGCTGGATGCGTCGCAGCACGAGCACCTGCCCGTCGGTCGCGTACACGACGACGAGCACCGACTCGGGCCGGCGCGGCGTAACGGCCACGCCCGGATCAGCTCTCGGCGCGGGGCGTCCGGAGTCGGATGCCGGTTTCCTTGAGCTGCTCGGCCGAGACGACCCCTGGCGCGTCGGTCAGCGGATCGTGCGCGGACTGCGTCTTCGGGAAGGCGATGACATCGCGGATGCTGTCGGCGCCCGCCATGAGCATGACGATGCGATCGAGTCCGAAGGCAATACCGCCGTGCGGCGGCGTGCCGTACTGCAGCGCAGTCAGCAGGAAGCCGAACTTCTCCTCGGCCTCCTCCCGGCTGATGTCGAGGAGGTCGAACACGGCCGACTGCATGTCCTGGCTGTGAATACGAATCGACCCGCCGCCGATTTCCGAGCCGTTCAGGACCATGTCATAGGCCCGCGACAGCGCGGTCCCGGGATCGCCCTTCAGCGCGTCGGCATCGTCCAGCGCAGGCGCCGTAAACGGATGGTGCAGCGCGTTCCAGCGGCCGGTCTTGTCATCTTTCTCGAACATCGGGAAGTCGACGACCCAGAGCGGCGCCCAGCCGTCGGCAACGAGACCACGGTCTTCGCCGACGCGAACGCGCAGCGCGCCGAGCGCATCATTAACGATGCGCGCCTTGTCAGCGCCGAAGAAAACCAGGTCGCCGGTCTTCGCCCCCGTGCGCTCGAGAATGCCCTCGACCGCCGCGTCGGGCAGGAACTTCAGGATCGGCGATTGCAGGCCATCACGGCCGGCATCGACATCGTTAATCTTGATGTACGCAAGGCCCTTGGCGCCGTAGCGACCGACGTAGGCCGTGTAGTCGTCGATTTCCTTGCGCGACAATTCGGAGCCGCCCGGCACACACAGCGCAGCAACGCGGCCTTCCGGATCCGCTGCCGGTCCCGCGAACACCTTGAACTCGACGTCGGCCATGAGATCGGCCACTTCGACAAGCTCCAGGTCAATGCGCAGATCGGGCTTGTCCGAGCCGAAGCGCTGCATTGCCTCGGCGTAGGGCATGCGCGGGAACGGATCGGGCAGCTCAGTGTCGAGCACCGCTTTAAACAGATAGCGTACGAGGCTTTCCATCATGCCCGTAACGTCGTCTTCCTCGACGAAGCTCATCTCGATATCGAGCTGCGTGAACTCGGGCTGGCGGTCGGCACGCAGGTCCTCGTCGCGGAAGCAGCGCACGATCTGGTAGTAGCGATCGAGCCCCGACATCATCAGGAGCTGCTTGAAGAGCTGCGGCGACTGCGGCAACGCGAAGAACTTGCCCGGGTGCGTACGACTCGGAACGATATAGTCGCGCGCGCCCTCCGGCGTTGCCCGCGTCAGCATGGGCGTTTCGACGTCCACGAAGCCGTTGTCATCGAGGAAGCCGCGCATGGCCCGCGTCACGGCGTGGCGCAGCCTCAGGTTGCCGAGCATTTCCTCGCGGCGCAGGTCGAGGTAGCGGTGCTTGAGGCGCAGCTCCTCGTTGACAGTTTCGTCGTGGTGGAACGGTGGCGTCTCCGCCCGGTTCAGCACGGTCAGCTCGTGCGCCAGCACCTCGACGTGGCCCGTCGTCATGTTCGGGTTGATCGTGCCTTCCGGACGCTCGCGTACGCGGCCCTTTACGGCGAGCACGTACTCACCGCGAATGCGTTCGGCCTCGGCGAAGATCTCGGGTCGGTCCGGGTCGAACACGACCTGCAGGAGCCCTTCGCGGTCGCGAAGGTCGATGAAAATCACGCCGCCGTGATCACGCCGCCGGTGTACCCAGCCCGTGACGGCAACGTCGTCGCCGATCAGCGCCTGATCGACCTGTCCGCAGTAGTGGCTTCGCATGCTTGGATTCGCGGCTTTCGCCTGAAAAAAAGAGGCGGAATGGTACGGGGCCGGGGCCGGGGGAGCAAGCTGGGTCAGTCCGTATCGGCTTTCGCAGCCCCCAGCAACTCGTCGCGGCGCCAGTCCGGGACGACGACGCCGAGCGAAATAATCATCTTGAGCGCCTCGTCGACCTCCATATCGAGCTCGGTCACGTCCTGCTTCGGCACGAGAATAATGAACCCCGAGGTCGGGTTGGGCGTCGTCGGAACGAAGCAGCCGACGACCTCCTCGCCCGTCCGGCCCTGCACTTCGCCGAGCTGGGTCGAGGTCTGGAAGGCAAGACTGTAGATGCCCTTGCGCGGATACTCGACCAGGAGCACCTTCTTGAAGGCGTGGCTCGAGTCGGAAAAGACGATTTCGGCGAAATTCTTCGCCGCCGAGTAGACGGAGCGCACGACGGGCACGCGCTCCATGAGTGACTCCCAGCCGCCGACGAAGGCGCGACCGATGAAGTTGGCGACGAACACGCCGGTCACGAAGACCACGAGGAGAATCAGCACGACTCCGAAGCCGGGCACATGCACGGGCTGTTCGGTGCCGAGCACCTGCTGCAGGACGATGCTCGGCTGATACTGCGCCGGGATCAGCGCCAGCGACTTGTCCATCTGCCGGACCGCGAAGCTGATCAGCATGATCGTGATGCCGAGCGGTATCCAGACGAGGAGCCCGGCAACGAAATAGCGGCGCAGTCCCTTCACGATGCCTTGCTGTCGCCGCCGGAAGACTTGTCGGCCTTGGGCTTCTTGTCGGCCTTGTCCGCCTTGGGCTTATCCGTCTTCGGCTTCTCGCTGTCGCTGGCGGCAAGGTTACGCTGGTTGTCCTTCTTGAAATCGGTCTCGTACCAGCCGGATCCCTTCAGCCGAAAGCGCGGCGCCGACAGCTGGCGCTTGAGCGCAGCGGCACCGCAGCTGGGGCAATCCGTGAGCGGCGCCTCGCTGATCTTTTGCAGAGCATCGAGCTCGTGTCCGCAGTTCGTGCAGACATACCCGTAAATTGGCATAGAAACTCCTTCACGGCCTGCCTGTGCAGACCGGCCGCGCATTATAGTCGTATCGCGGCCGGCTGCACCGGCTTCGTTGCCTGAGAGGCCAGGTAAGGGTCAGGCAGCGTTCGCGAACGCCAGCCGGTCCTCCTCGACGGCAACCTCGATCGTGTCTCCCGGCACGAACTTGCCGGAGAGGATCTCGTTGGCCAGCGGGTTCTCGACCTGCTGCTGGATCGCGCGCTTCAGCGGCCTGGCGCCATAGACAGGATCGAAGCCCGCCTCGGCCAGCTTGTCACGCGCTGCATCCGACAGGCTGATGCTGATGTCACGCTCCGCCAAGCGCTCGTGCAGGTACTGGAGCTGGATATCGACGATCTTCCGGATGTGCTCGCGGCCGAGCGGGTGGAAGACGACGACGTCGTCGACGCGGTTGATGAACTCCGGCCTGAAGTGCGTACCGACGACTTCCATCACGGCCGCCTTCATCTCGTCGTAGCGCTCTTCGCCCGCGAGCTCCTGAATCCGCCCCGAGCCGAGATTGGAGGTCATGACGATCACCGTGTTGCGGAAGTCGACCGTGCGACCCTGGCCGTCGGTCAGCCGGCCGTCGTCGAGCACCTGCAAGAGCACGTTGAACACGTCCGGGTGTGCCTTCTCGACCTCGTCGAGCAGGATCACGGAGTACGGACGGCGACGCACTGCCTCGGTGAGGTAACCGCCCTCCTCGTAGCCCACGTAGCCCGGCGGCGCGCCGATCATGCGCGCGACCGAGTGCTTCTCCATGAACTCAGACATGTCGAGCCGGATCATGGCGTCGTCGGTGTCGAACAGGAAATTGGCGAGCGCCTTGGTGAGCTCAGTCTTGCCGACACCCGTGGGCCCCAGGAACAGGAACGAGCCAATGGGTCGGCGCGGGTCCGACAGACCGGCGCGGGAACGGCGGATCGCGTTGGCGACCGCCGTCACAGCCTCGTCCTGGCCGACGACGCGCTCGCGCACGACGTCCTCCATACGCAGGAGCTTGTCCTTTTCGCCCTCGAGCATCTTGCTGACGGGGATGCCGGTCCACTTCGAGACCACCTCGGCCACTTCCTCCTCGGTCACGTTGTTCCGGAGGAGCGTCGTCTCGCGACCTTCGGCCTCGCTCGCCTCGGCGAGCTGGCGCTCGAGTTCTGGAATGCGGCCGTATTGCAGCTCGGACATCCGGGCAAGGTCGTTGGCACGATGCGCGGTTTCGAGTTCGAGCTTGGCGCGCTCGAGCTCTTCCTTGATGTGGGTTGTACCCTGCATCGCGGCCTTCTCGGACTTCCACACCTCGTCGAGATCGGCGAACTCGCGCTCGAGGTCCCCGAGCTGCGATTCGAGATCGTCGAGACGCTTCTTCGACGCGTCGTCGGATTCCTTCTTCAGCGCCTCGCGCTCGATCTTGAGCTGGATGATGCGGCGCTCGAGACGGTCCATCGCCTCAGGCTTCGAATCGATTTCGATACGAATACGCGACGCGGCCTCGTCGATCAGGTCAATCGCCTTGTCGGGCAGCTGGCGATCGCTGATATAGCGGTGCGACAGCGTGGCCGCGGCAACGATGGCCGGGTCCGTGATCTCGACGCCGTGGTGGACCTCGTAACGTTCCTTGAGGCCGCGAAGGATGGCAATCGTGTCCTCGACGGTCGGCTCCTCGATCAGCACCTTCTGGAAACGACGCTCCAGCGCCGCGTCCTTTTCGACGTACTGCCGGTACTCATCGAGTGTCGTTGCGCCGACGCAGTGCAGCTCGCCGCGCGCCAGCGCGGGCTTCAGCATGTTGCCCGCGTCCATCGAGCCCTCGGCCTTGCCGGCGCCAACCATCGTGTGCAGCTCGTCGATGAACAGGATGATCTGGCCTTCCTGCTTCGCAAGGTCGTTCAGGACGGCCTTCAGGCGCTCCTCGAACTCGCCGCGGAATTTCGCGCCGGCGATCAGCGCGGCCATGTCCAGCGACAGGATGCGCTTGCCGCGCAGGCCTTCGGGCACCTCGTTGTTGACGATGCGCTGCGCGAGGCCTTCGATAATGGCGGTCTTGCCGACGCCGGGCTCGCCGATCAGCACCGGGTTGTTCTTGGTACGCCGCTGCAGGATCTGGATGGTCCGGCGGATCTCGTCGTCGCGGCCGATAATCGGATCGAGCTTGCCCTGCTCGGCGCGCTCGGTGACGTCGACCGTGAACTTGTCGAGCGCCTCGCGGGTGTCCTCGGCATTGGGATCGTTGACGGCCTGGCCGCCGCGCAGCTCGTCGATCGCTTTTTCGACCGCACCCTGCACAACCCCGGCCTGGCCGAAGATGGTCTTGAGCGGCGACGAATCATCGGTCGCCGCGAGGACGACGATTTCGCTGGAGACGTACTGGTCGTTGCGCTTCTGCGCAAGCTTGTCGGTCAGGTTTAGAAGTTTGATCAGGTCGTTACCAGGCTGCACGTCGCCGCCGATGCCCTCGACCCGCGGCAGGCGGTCGATGGCGTCGCCGAGTTGCGAGCGCAGCAGGTTGACGTTCGCGCCCGCCTTCGTCAGGAGGCCGCGGACACTGCCGCCCTGCTGGTCCAGGAGCGCAACCATGAGGTGCGCAGGCTCGATGAACTGGTGGTCCTGGCCGAGCGCGAGCGACTGCGCATCCGCGAGCGCCATCTGCAGCTTGCTCGTGAGTTTGTCCATTCGCATCGTGAAACCTCGTATCGGGTTGCCCCGGTCATAATCGTTGCACGGAAAATGGCGGTCACCTGCGCCGATTTCAAGGCATTTCAGGTACCTGGCGCCGATCGGATCAGGATTGCCGTCGCCATGCGGCCGGCGCCCGGATCGCGGCGGTGCGAAAAAAAGCGCTCGGCGTCGGTGAAGGTGCAATAGCCGCCCCCCGAGACGGCCGTCAGACCGGCTGCCTCGAGTCGCTGGCGCGCCAGCGCGTAGAGGTCCGCCTGCCAGCGGCCGCGCGCGTTCTTTGCAAAAAACGCGGCAGCCGAGTCATCGTGGTCGATGAACGCCTCGCGTACCTCGTCACCGACCTCGAAGGCGGGCTGGCTGATGGCGGGCCCCAGCCACGCCACGAGTGCGTCAGCAGGCGTGGGCATGCGCGCCACGGTCGCCTCGAGCACGCCCCCGGCGAGACCGCGCCAGCCCGCGTGCGCCGCCGCGACGGCGCTGCCGTCGCGCGCCGCCAACAGGACCGGCAAACAGTCCGCCGTCATGACGACGCAGGCGGCGCCGGGACGGACTGTGAACGCCGCGTCTGCCGCGGGCGGCGGCGCGTCAACCGGCAAACGGCCGGCATCAATGACGTCCGTGCCGTGAACCTGCTTGAGCCAGGCGGGCTCGACATCGCTGCCGAGCGCGTCCTTGAGACGACGGCGGTTTTCGCTGACGGCGTCCGCCGTGTCGCCGACGTGGGCCCCAAGATTCATCGAGGCGAAGGAGCCCGTGCTAATGCCGCCGTCTCGCGTCGTCGACACCGCGACGACGGAAGACGGCGCGTCCCAGTCCGGCCGAATCCACTGCTGCACCGCTAGCCCGCCCGCAGCGCCGTCAGAAGGCCCACGAGATCCTCGGGCAGCGGTGCCTCGACAATCACGTTGTCACCGCTCGTGGGATGGGCGAACTCGAGACGGCCGGCGTGCAGCGCCTGCCGACGGAAACCGCGCAGCGCCGCGATAAGCTCGTCGCTCGCTCCTTTCGGCAGCGCGAGGCGCCCCCCGTAGACCGGATCGCCAACGAGCGGATGCCGCCGATAGGCAAAGTGGACACGAATCTGGTGCGTACGGCCCGTCTCGAGGTCGACATCGACGGCCGTGTGGCCGGCAAATCGCTCGCGGATGCGGTAATGCGTCACCGCCGGCTTGCCCGACTCGCGAACGGCCATCCGGGTCCGGTCGACAGGGTGGCGGGCGATCGGCGCCTCGATTTTGCCGCCCCCCGTCAGCGCGCCCGTGCAGACGGCGACATAGCCTCGGCGGATCTCGTGATCGGCCAGCGCGCGGGTCAGCGCCGTGTGCGCCTCTAGCGTCCGAGCAATGACCAGCAGCCCCGTCGTGAGTTTGTCGATGCGGTGCACGATGCCTGCGCGCGGCAGGGCCTCTAACTGAGGATCGTGCGCCAGGAGCCCGTTCATGAGCGTCCCGCGGACATTGCCGGCGCCCGGGTGCACGACGAGCCCGGCAGGCTTATTGATGACCAGGAGCGCCTCATCTTCGAAGGCAATATCGAGTGTCATGGGCTCCGGCTGGCTCGTGACGGCCGGTTCCGGCGGCGCCTCGAGGCGGACGGCCTCGCCGCCCAGCACCTTGTCGCGCGGCCGCGGACTCGTGCCGTCGACGAGGATTTGACCCGCCTTGAGCCAGCTCGTCAGGCGGCTCCGCGAGTACTCGGGAAACATCTCCGCGAGCGCCTGGTCCAAGCGTAGGCCGGCAAGCTCGTCGGGTATCGTCCGGTCGGCAGTCGTCATGGGGCAGGCAGCAGGGTCGGTGACAGCGGTACAGTCAGGAGTTTACGGTATACTCGCGCGCCGGCCGAGGATGCCGAGGCACGTTTCAAGCATGGCAGTCAGCAGTAGACACAACACAACCGTCCGACCCGGCGCGCTTCGCGGTGTCGTCGCGCTGCTGTGCGCGCTTACGCTCACGGGCTGTTTCGGCGGCGGGGACGAAGACCGGACGGTCATCCAGGACCTGGCCGACGCCTACCAGGTGGCACGCGATAACGTGGCCAAGGGCAACTACCCGCGCGGCATCCAGATTTACGAGGCGCTGCAGGCGCGCTACCCGTTCTCGGTACTGTCGCGGCAGATTCAGCTCGAGCTTATCTACGCCTACTACAAGAGCGGCCAGCGCGAACTCGCTATCGAAACCGCCGAGACCTTCATGCGCGAAAACCCGATCCATCCGCGCGTCGATTACGCCATGTACATGCAGGCACTGGCGTACTTCGAACCCGGCCCCGGGACCCTCGAACGGCTGTTCCGCAAGGACGTGACCAAGCGACCGCCGAAAGAGGTCGAACAGTCCTATGTCACGCTGCGCCGGCTGGTCGAGCGCTACCCGGCAAGCGCCTACGCGTCGGACGCCCAGCAGCGCATGGTCTACCTGCGCAACCGCCTCGCGGCCTACGAGAACCACATTACCGATTTCTACGTGCGCCGCGGCGCTTACGTCGCGGCCGTCAAGCGCGCCACGCGCGCCGTCGAGGAATACAACGGCGCCGACTCGACGGCCGACTCGCTGAAGTTGCTGGCGCTTGCCTACGACAAGCTCGGTATGTTCGACCTCGCGGCAGACGCCCGCCGCGTGCTCGCGACCAACTACCCGGAAGAAGCCGGCTAAGCCACAGCTGCGGGCCCTAGCGCGGGAAGCGGTACCCCGAGGTTATCGGATATCGCCAGTCGCGGCCGAAGGCACGGCGACTGATACGAATGCCGGGGGGCGCCTGGCGACGCTTGTACTCGTTACGCTTCACCATCTCCAGCACCCGGATGACCGTGTCACGGTCGAAGCCGAGCGCCTCGATCTGGTCGACTGACAGGTCCTCTTCGATGAATGCCTCGAGGATCGGGTCGAGCACGTCATAGGCCGGCAGGGAGTCCGAGTCTTTCTGATCGGGCCGAAGCTCCGCCGAGGGTTCGCGCGTTATGACCCGCTCCGGAATGACCTCGCCCAGCGTGTTGCGGTAGCGCGCCAGGGCATACACGAGGGTCTTGCTGCAGTCCTTGATCGGCGCAAAGCCACCGGCCATATCGCCGTACAGCGTCGCATAACCCACGGCCATTTCGCTCTTGTTGCCCGTTGTCAGCAGCATGCGACCGGTCTTGTTGGAGATCGCCATGAGCAACAGGCCACGAACGCGCGACTGGATGTTCTCTTCGGTGACGTCTTCCTCGCGGCCGGCGAAGATCGACTCGAGCTGGCCCACGACCGCGTCGTAGATCGGCTCGATCGGCAGTTCGTCATAGCGGACCCCCAGCGTCGAGGCCTGGCGCGCCGCGTCTTCCTGGCTCATGTCGGAGGTATAGCGGAACGGCATCATGACGGCGCGAACGCGGTCGCTGCCGAGGGCATCCGAGGCAATCGCGAGCACCAGCGCCGAGTCGATGCCGCCGGACAGACCGAGAATCACGCCCGGGAAGCCGTGCTTCTCGACGTAGTCACGCGTGCCCGTCACCAACGCCTTGTAAATGCTCGCCTCACGGCTGAGCAGCGGCTCGACGTTGGAAGGTCGAATCGTCGTAGCCTCGCCGGTCTCGATCTCGAGCGTGGCGACTTCCTCGTCGAACGCCGCAGCGCGATAGACCACCTCGGCGTCCGCGCTCATCGCAAACGAACCACCGTCGAAGACCAGCTCGTCCTGGCCACCCACCATGTTGACGTAGATGACCGGCATGCCGGTTTCTTTCACGCGCAGGGCGATGGCCCCTTCACGATTGACCTGGCTCGTCGCCTCGTACGGGGAACCGTTGATGCTGATGGCAATCGTCGCGCCGGCGTTCCTGCAGGCGTCGAGTGGCTCGCGCTGCCAGACGTCCTCGCAGATCGTCAGCCCGATGCTTGCGCCGCCCAGGTCGAAGACGGCCGCATCGCTGCCCTTGTCGAAGTAGCGCTCCTCGTCGAAGACGGCGTAGTTCGGCAAGCACTTCTTGCGGTAGTGACACAGGACATCACCGTCGCGGTAGACCGCAGAGGCGTTGAACAGGCCGTCCTCTGCGTACTCGGGAAAGCCCACCAGCACGGCAATGCCGCTGACCTCGGCGCGAATCTCGGAGAGCGCCCGCGCTACGCCCTGCTCGAAGCCCTTGTGAAACAGTAGATCCTCGGGCGGATAGCCACAGATCGAGAGTTCCGGGAATACGACAAGGTCTGCGCCGAGCTCATCGCGGGCGCGTATGGACGTATCGATGATACGGCGGGTATTGCCGGTAACGTCGCCGACGGCAAGGTCGAGTTGCGCAATCGCAAGCTTGAGGACGTTTGCCATGAGCGGCCGGCGCTAGCCGCCCAGGATCTCCTGCATCTTGCTGCCGAGCTCGGCCGGCGAGCGCACGGTCGCTACGCCCGCGGCATCGAGCGCCTTGAACTTGGCGTCCGCCGTGCCCTTGCCGCCGGCAATGATCGCCCCGGCGTGGCCCATGCGCTTGCCGGGCGGCGCCGTGACGCCGGCAATGTAGGCCACCACAGGCTTGGTGACGTGGGCTTTGATGTACTCGGCGGCGGCCTCCTCATCGGTGCCGCCAATCTCGCCAACCATGATGACGCCGTCCGTATCCGGGTCGGCCTGGAACAGCTCGAGGCAGTCGATGAAGTTCATGCCGCGAACCGGATCGCCACCAATGCCGACGCAGGTGCTCTGGCCAAGACCGTTGGTTGTCGTCTGGTAGACGGCTTCGTAGGTCAGCGTACCGGATCGCGACACGACGCCGATGCGGCCCGGCTTATGGATGAAGCCCGGCATGATGCCGATTTTGCACTCACCCGGCGTAATGATGCCGGGGCAGTTGGGGCCGATCAGGCGGCAGTCATGGTCGCGGAGCGCAGACTTGACCTTGACCATGTCGTTGACCGGTATGCCCTCGGTAATGCAGACGACGAGCTTCACGCCTGCGTCGGCTGCCTCGAGGATAGCGTCGGCAGCGAACGGCGCCGGCACGTAGATCATGCTGACGTCGGCGCCCGTTTCGCGGACGGCGTCTTCGACCGTGTTGAACACGGGCACGTCGAGATGGGTTTCGCCACCGCGTCCCGGCGTAACGCCGGCGACGACCTGGGTGCCGTACTCGATGCACTGCTCGGTGTGGAACGATCCCTGGTTGCCGGTGATGCCCTGGCAAACGATCTTGCTGTCTTTGTTGACGAGAATACTCATGCTCTATCCCTTGCGGCTCAGGCGGCGGCCGCGACGGCTTTCTTCGCCGCATCGGTCAGGTCTTCGGCGGCAATGATGTCGAGGCCACTCTCGGCCAGCATCGCCCGCCCCTTGTCCACGTTCGTGCCTTCCAGTCGAACGACGACGGGCACTTCGACGCCCACTTCCTTGACGGCCGTGATGATGCCCTCGGCAATCAGGTCGCAGCGCACAATGCCGCCGAAGATATTGACGAGAATCGCCTTGACACTCTTGTTGGCGAGAATCAGCTTGAAGGCCGCAGCGACGCGCTCACTCGTGGCGCCGCCACCCACATCGAGGAAGTTGGCCGGCTCGCCGCCGTGCAGCTTGATGAGATCCATCGTGGCCATGGCAAGGCCGGCGCCATTCACCATGCAGGCAATGTCGCCGTCGAGCGAAACGTAGTTGAGGTCGTGCTCGGCGGCCTTGCGCTCCGCCTCGTCCTCCTGCGAGATGTCGCGCATCTCGACGATCGCGGGCTGACGGAAAAGCGCGTTGCCCTCGATATTGATCTTGGCGTCGAGCGCAATCACGTCGCCGCCCTTCGTAACGATCAGTGGGTTGACCTCGACGAGACTCGCGTCGCACTCGAGGTACAGCCGATACAGCTTGTCGACGAGGTCGCCGAACTGACGCATCTCGGCCTTGTCGAGCCCGAGGCCAAAGGCGAGCTGGCGTGCCTGGTAGGGCTGCAAGCCAGCGTCGGGTGCGACGACGACCGAGAAGATCTGCTCCGGTGAATCCTCGGCGACCTGTTCGATATCCATGCCACCGGCGGCGGAGGCGATAAACGCTATCCGGCTCGCCTCGCGGTCGACGAGCATCGACAGGTACAGCTCACGATCAATATCGGAGCCTGCCTCGACGTACACGGTGTTGACCGGCAGGCCCTCCGGCCCGGACTGGTGTGTGACCAGCATCGTGCCGAGCATACCCGCCGCATAATCGGCGACCTCGTCGATGGATCGCGCCAGCTTGACGCCGCCGGCCTTGCCGCGGCCGCCTGCGTGAACCTGGGCCTTGACGACCCAGAGCTCACCACCGAGCTTCGTTGCCGCCTCCCTGGCTTCATCGGCCGTGGTTGCGGGAATACCTTTGGGCACGGGGATACCGTACTCAGCGAACAGTCGCTTCGATTGATACTCGTGGAGGTTCATTGACGGACCTTCGTTTTGTTTGATTGGGCGGCGTGAAGAAGGGCGGCGGAGGCGCCCGGGCGCGCAAAACGTGCGGTATTGTGGAGCAAAGCCGCGATAGACGCAAAGCACTTGTGTACTGCCGTCGCGGAGCCGGCAGAGAGACCAGCAGACCGTGAAAAAACTCGCTCGAAGCGCCGTCCGCGCAATCTGGATCACGATCGGCCTTACGGCGCTCGGACTCGGCATGCTGGGCGTGCTCCTGCCGCTCCTGCCGACGACGCCGTTCGTCCTGCTCGCCGCCTTTGCCTTCGCCCAATCGTCGGAACGGCTGCACCAGTGGCTCCTCGACCACCGCGTGTTCGGCCCGATGATCGACAACTGGCGCCGCTACGGCGCCATCGGCCGGCGCGCGAAGCGCGTAAGCCTCGCATCGCTCGCTGCCGTCGTTGCCCTGTCGATCGCGCTCGGCGCCTCGAAGCTGGTTATCGGGGTACAGACCGTCGTCGTATGCCTGTCGGGCCTCTTTATCGCAACCCGACCGCTGCCGCCGAACGAGCGGTCCTGAGCGACAGGTTCTACCCGTAACTTGATGTGTGTCCCGCACCTCTGCCGCTGCTGGGCTACAATCGCGGCAGCGCTTCGGGCAATTGGCGTATGAACAAGGGCAGCACGGACACCATTGGCCATCGGACCTTTCGTGGCAACCGCGAGGCGTTGCTTGCGCTCAGCAACGACGAACCAGACCTGTCGTGGCGGGTCCTGACGACGACGAATGCACTTCGGCTGCTCGTCGCCGTGCTGTTGCTGGCGCTGTTCTTCGCCGCCGGGGAACCCCGGATCTTCGGCGAACGCTACCCGACGCTGTTCTCGGCGCTGGCGTCGGCCTATCTCGTTTTCGCGGTCGTCTCGGGCATGGCAATCCACCAGCGCTGGGCACCGATCGGGGTGCAGGCCATCACGCAGGCGCTCGTCGACATTGTCGCGATCACCGCAATGATCCACGCGTCGAACGGGATCGCGAGCGGCCTCGGCGGCCTCTTGATCGTGTTCATTGGCGCCGGCAGCCTCGTCCTGCCGCTGCAGGTACCGGCGGTGCTCGCGGCGATAGCCACCTTCGCCATCCTTGGCGAGCAGGTTTTTACCCAGGTGGCAGGGCTCACGCCCGGACCGAACTACCCGGCGGCCGGCCTGTTGTCGGGCATCATCCTAGCCGTAGCGCTCGGGGCGCGACCGCTCGCGAACCGCATCCAGGCCAGCGAAGCGCTTGCACGACAGCGCGGCGTCGACTTGAAAAACCTCTCCGAACTCAACGAGTACATCGTCCAGCATCTTCGCGAGAGCATCATCGTCATCGACCGCGACGACTGCGTGCGTCTGAACAACAACTCAGCGGCCGAATTGCTCGGAATCGACGTGTCGATGCAGTCACTGCCGTTGCCCGGTATTGCACCGCCGCTCGCCGACTACGTCCGCCGCTGGCGACAGGACCCGCTGCTCGGCTCACACTCGGAGTTCACGCAGACCAGCACCGGCGCGAGCGGACGGATCACGGCGCATCTCGCGCCGCTCGGCCGTGACGGCAATCGTGACGGACCCATCCTCGTGTTTCTCGAGGATGCGAGCGAACTCAATGTCCGGGTCCAGCAATCCAAGCTCGCCTCGCTCGGTCGCCTGTCAGCCAGTATTGCCCACGAAATTCGCAACCCGGTCGGCGCGATGAGCCACGCGGCGCAGCTCCTCGCCGAGTCGCCCGGGCTCGCCGACGACGACGTGCGCCTGACCGAGATCATCCAGACCCATTCGAGTCGCGTCAGCCACATCATCGAGAACGTGCTGCAGCTGTCGCGGCGGGAGTCGAGCCGGCCGGAGCGTCTCGACCTCGCACCGTGGCTCGACGATTTCGTGGCCGAATTCAGCCGTACGCTGGAACTGCAGGAAGGTGAGCTGTCGGTAGCCGCCGTCGAGGACGGCACGGTCGCGCGCATGGACCGCAGTCATCTGCGGCAGGTGCTCTGGAACCTCTGCGACAACGCCGTCAAGTACGCGAGCGAGACGGGCGGCATCCTCGTCGAGATTCGCGCCGGACGTCTCGAGGGCCAGGGTCGGCCGTATCTCGAGGTGCTCGATCACGGGCTGGGGGTGGATCCGACCATTGCCGAGCGCATCTTCGAACCGTTCTATACCGAGCGGCAGGGCGGCACGGGCCTCGGCCTGTACATTTCCCGCGAGCTCTGCGAGCTTAATCGCGCAACGCTGATCTATCTCGATCGCCCCGGTGGCGGCAGCATCTTCCGGATCGTCTTCGCCGATCCGGAGCGCTGGGAACCCGCCGAGGATATCGACGACAGGGCGACGGCCTGAGGACGTACGAGGAATACCCATGGCACTGGCACTCGTCATCGACGACGAACCCGACATCTGCGAACTGCTGTCGCTCACGCTCGGTCGCATGCAGATTGACACCGAGACTGCCGTTGACGTCGCCTCGGCCAAGGCGAAGTTCGCCGAGCACCGCTTCGATCTGTGCCTGACCGACATGCGCCTGCCCGACGGCGATGGCCTCGAACTCGTCGAGTGGATGCAGAGCCATGCTCCCGGCGTGCCGGTGGCCGTGATTACGGCGCACGGCAACATCGAGACGGCTGTGCAGGCCCTCAAGCTCGGCGCCTTCGACTTCATCTCCAAGCCCCTCGACTTAAAGCACCTGCGTAACGTCGTCGACAACGCGCTGCGCGTTGCCTCGAACGACGCCGGCGGCGCCGAGCTGCTTGGCGAATCGAAGGCGATCGACGAGCTGCGCGACATGATCGACCGCGTGGCGCGCTCACAGGCGCCTGTGCACATCTCGGGCGAGTCCGGCACCGGCAAGGAGCTCGTTGCCCGCCTCATCCACGACCACGGCCCGCGTGCCGGCGGTCCCTTTATCCCCGTGAACTGCGGCGCCATCCCGTCCGAGCTCATGGAGAGCGAGTTCTTCGGTCACAAGAAAGGCAGCTTTACGGGCGCGGTCAGCGACAAGATCGGACTCGTCGAGAGCGCCGAGGGCGGCACGCTGTTCCTCGACGAGATCGCCGACCTGCCGCTGCCCATGCAGGTCAAGCTGCTGCGCGTCATCCAGGAAAAGTCGGTACGACCGGTCGGCGGCGCAAAGGAGATTCCTGTCGACGCGCGGATACTCTCGGCGACGCACAAGAACCTCGCAACGCTGGTCAAGGAGCAGGAGTTCCGCGAGGACCTTTATTACCGCATCAATGTCATCGAGCTGACCGTCCCGGCGCTGCGCGATCGCGGCGACGACGTGCTGCTGCTCGCCGATCACATCATGCAGAGGCTGGGCAGCCGCGCAACGCTCGACGACGGCGCCCGCGAGGCCCTTTTAAAGTACGATTTTCCGGGTAACGTCCGCGAGCTCGAGAACATGCTCGAGCGCGCAGCAACGCTGTGCGCCACCGGGATCATTACGGCCGACGACCTGCATACGCGCAAAACGAGCACCAGCGGCGAGCTCGTGAAGGGCGTGGCTGCCGACCTCGACAACCAGGTCGAGGACGTGCAGCGCCAGGCGATTATCGAGGCGCTCGAGAAGACCCGCTACAACAAGACACAGGCGGCGAAGCTCCTAGGCCTGTCATTTCGGCAGCTGCGCTATCGCATCAAGAAGCTCGGCATCGACGCCTGAGTGCTTTGCCATAAGCACCGTAGGGTTTTGCGGACAACACTGACAAGAATTGTCAGTAACTGACAGCGACTTGTCACAAAGCGCCAGCCCTGCTGCATTATGCCCGTTGTCGTGGCACACCAAATCCGGCGTTTTTTTCAAGCATAGCCATAACTTAGACCTACATCACACAAACTGGCACAGGCCTTGCTTAGTCTTCTGCACAGGCGGCGACGCCGTATTTGAAAATTCTCAGAATCATGGAGATTGAGAAATGAAGAAGCAGCAAGGTTTTACGCTTATTGAACTCATGATCGTTGTTGCGATCATCGGCATCCTCGCCGCCATTGCCATTCCGGCGTACCAGGACTACACGATCCGTGCCCAGGTATCTGAAGGCATCAGCCTCGCCTCTGGCGCCAAGACGGCCGTTGCCGAGTTCTACCAGAACAACGGTGACATGCCGACCGACAACGACGTTGCAGGCATCGAAGCTTCGGCTACGATCTTCGGCAAGTACGTGAACAGCGTTGAAGTTGCTCGTGTCGATGCTGACAACGCTACGATCACGGTACTTTTCGCTCGTGACTCGAACCAGAACCTGATTGACCAGCAGGGCGCAAACGGCCTGCAGCTGCAGGGTACTGGCGCGGCTGGCTCGGTTAGCTGGAGCTGCCTCAACAGCACGATCCCCAACAAGTGGCTGCCGTCTGCCTGCCGTCCGTAATTGCGGCAAGGCTGGCGGACACCGTCCGCTGGTAGCAGTTGGAGAAAGCCCCGGCAATGCCGGGGCTTTTTTTTGGGTGAAAATGACGGATTCATCGCACGTTTAACTGTGACCTGCGTACGGTGAATGTATCGGCGAATCAGGTACAGTTCAGGTCTTGCAGATGTGTGTCCCGGCCGTTACCGGGTACTGGGCAGGGATTGAGCGAACATGCATTACAGGAATCAGGGCTTTACGCTTATCGAACTCATGATCGTCGTTGCCATCATTGGCATCCTGGCGTCATTGGCGATCTCGGCGTACGAAACCTATACCGTTCGCACCCAGGTCACTGAAGGCATCAATATGGCCGCAGGGGCCAAGACGCCGATCGTCGACGCCTACAACAACGACGGCGTCGCTCCGGCAAGCCGCGTGGAAGCCGGCATGTCACCAAACCCGGCCGACACCAGCGGTGCTTTCGTGCAGCAGGTAGCCATCAACAACGGTCGCGTCGACATCCTGTTCGGCGGCCCGAAGGCACATGCCGACATCGTCGGCGAGACCCTGTCGCTGACCCCTTACGAAACCGCCGGGCGCACGGTCATCTGGCGCTGCGGCAACCAGGCTGCGCCAGGCGGCGACCTCCTGAACGGGGGCGATCCGCACCAGGCAAGCACCCTGCCGGACCGCTACCTGCCGCAAGTCTGCCGCAACTGATGGCGCCCCTGGCGCTTGCCTCGCGGCCCTCTGACGCCGCATCCACAAACGATTTCGGTATCTGTGAATCACCGCACATAAAGCGTTTGAATCCATTACATATATCAAGGAGACTGGTACCGCTCGAAATAAGGCAAATTCCAGGTACCTGATGGCGGCAACGGCTTCACAAACCAACCTTGCAGGCTTGCCCCGGCGCCTTGTCCAGGACGGCATCGTTGCCGAGGACAAGCTGTCGGAGGCACTCGAAGCCGCGCGCAAGGAAAAGGTGCCGCTGGTTGCCTACCTGGTCAACGAGGAACTGGCCGACCCGCGTGCGGTTGCGGTCGCCGCCTCACACGAGTTCGGGGTGCCGCTCCTCGACATCGACGCCCTCGAGGAAGAGGTTGAGGTCGTACGTGCCGTCGACCAGAAGCTCATCGAAAAGCACCGGGTCCTGCCGCTCGTCAAGCGTGGCCAACGCCTGTTCCTGGGGATATCCGATCCCACGAACCTGCAGGCCATCGACGACATCAAGTTCCAGACCAGCCTGCGTATCGACCCGATCGTCGTCGAGCAGGACAAGCTCGAAGACCGGATTACGCGCGCGCTCGAAGCCGTCGACACGTCGCTGGGCGGCCTCGGTGACGATGACGACTTCGGCGACCTCGACATCGAGGTTACCGGCGAAGAAGACGATGACGATGATGCCGTCAGCGCCGACGTCGAGGACGCGCCGGTCGTACGCTTCGTCAATAAGGTGCTGCTGGACGCCATCAAGCGCGGCGCGTCGGACATCCACTTCGAACCCTACGAGAAGTTCTTCCGCGTACGCACACGGCTTGACGGCGTACTGTCGGAGGTGGCGAAGCCGCCCGCCATCCTGCAGAACAAGGTCTGCGCGCGCATCAAGGTCATGTCGCGCATGGACATTGCCGAGCGGCGCGTCCCGCAGGACGGCCGCATCAAGATGCGCCTGTCCAAGAATCGCGCCATCGACTTTCGTGTCAACACCTGCCCGACGCTGTTCGGCGAGAAGATCGTCCTGCGTATCCTCGATCCATCCAGCGCCAAGCTCGGTATCGACGCGCTGGGCTACGAGGACAAACAGAAAGAGCTGTACCTGAAGCACCTCGCCAAGCCCTACGGCATGATCCTGGTCACGGGGCCAACGGGTTCGGGTAAGACGGTGTCGCTGTACACCGGACTCAACATCCTCAACACCGAAGATCGCAATATTTCGACGGCCGAGGATCCCGCGGAAATCAACCTGCCGGGCATCAACCAGGTCAACGTCAATCCGAAAGTCGGCCTGACGTTCGCATCGGCCCTCAAGGCCTTCCTGCGCCAGGATCCCGACGTCATCATGGTCGGTGAGATTCGTGACCTCGAAACGGCCGAGATTGCAATCAAGGCCGCCCAGACCGGTCACCTCGTGCTCTCGACGCTGCACACGAACGACGCCCCAAAAACGCTGACGCGCATGGTCGACATGGGCGTCAAACCCTACGCCATCGCCACCTCGGTCAGCCTGATCATCGCGCAGCGCCTCGGTCGCCGCCTCTGCAACAACTGCAAGGAAGTGAAGGAAGTGCCGGCAGAAGCCCTGCTCAAGGAGGGCTTTGCGAAGGAAGAGATCAAGGCGGGGCTGACGATATTCTCGCCGAACCCGAAGGGCTGCAAGAGCTGCAACGCAGGCTACAAGGGCCGCGTGGGCATCTTCCAGGTCATGGAAGTCTCCGAAGTCATGGGCCGGATCATCATGGAAGGCGGTAACGCCATGCAGATCGCGGACCAGGCGCTCAAGGAAGGAGTCATCGACCTGAGACGGGCGGGATTGAACAAAGTCAAGGAAGGGGTTACCAGCCTCGAAGAGGTCAACCGCGTTACAATCGAATAGGTTTAAGCGCCGCTTTTCAGGAACTTAAGGGCAATGGCTGAAACAGCAATCATGAAGATCCCCTTCCAGTGGGAAGGCACGGATCGCAACGGCAAGAAGGTCAAGGGCAAGAGCATGGCCGCCGACGAGGCAGCCGTCCGCGCCGACTTGAGGCGCCAGGGCGTTGTGCCGTCGCGCATCAGGAAAGAGAGCAAGGGTCTCTTTTCCGGCGGTGGCTCGATTACGCCGAACGACATTGCGCTGTTCTCCCGCCAGCTCGCCACGATGCTCGCGGCGGGTATCCCGCTGGTGCAGGCCTTCGAGATCGTCGGCACCGGCCACGAGAACGCGGCCATGCAGAAGCTGATTCTCGCCGTCAAGGCTGACGTCGAGGGCGGTAGCTCGCTCGCCGAAGCCCTCGGCAAGCATCCGCTGTATTTCGACGACCTGTTCATCAACCTCGTGGAAGCGGGTGAGCAGGCCGGTGCGCTCGAGACCCTGCTCGACAAGATTGCCACCTACAAGGAAAAGACCGAGGCAATCAAGAAAAAGATCAAGAAGGCCCTGACCTACCCGGCCGCGGTACTGGTCGTCGCCTTCATCGTTATGACGATCCTGCTGATTTTCGTCATCCCGGCATTCGAGGACCTGTTCCAGGGCTTCGGTGCCGACCTGCCCGCCTTCACCCGCCTCGTCATCGACCTGTCGATTTTCGTCCGCGAGAAAGGCTTCCTGCTGGCCTTCGTCATTGGTATTGCCATTGCGGCGTTCCTGTACTTCAAGAAGCGCTCCCGGGCGATGCGACACTTCCTTGACCGCATGACGCTGAAGATCCCGGTCGTTGGCCCGATCATGCAGAAGGCATCGATCGCGCGCTATGCACGGACGCTGTCGACCATGTTCGCGGCCGGTGTGCCGCTCGTAGAAGCACTGGAGTCCGTCGCCGGCGCCACGGGCAACATCGTCTATGAGGAAGGCGTAAAGGCGATGCGTGACGAGGTGGCCACGGGTCAGCGCCTGCAGCAGTCGATGGAGAACTCCGACCTGTTCCCGAACATGGTGATCCAGATGATCGCGGTGGGCGAAGAATCGGGCTCGCTCGATGAGATGTCAGCCAAGGTTGCCGACTTCTACGAAGAGGACGTCGACAACGCCGTGGACAACCTGTCGTCGCTGCTCGAGCCGATGATCATGGCCATCCTTGGCGTGCTCGTCGGTGGCCTCGTAGTCGCGATGTACCTGCCGATCTTCAAGATGGGCCAGGTCGTCTGACCGAGAGAATGCATTGAAATAAGACGGCGTTCGGACGACACTCCGAACGCCGTTTTTTTTGGCGACGAGCAAGGCACAGACTCATGCAGGAACTCCTCGCGAGCTCACCACTGGTTTTCGCAGCCGTCACGTTCGTCTATGCGCTGTTGATCGGCAGCTTCCTCAATGTCGTGATCTACCGCCTGCCCATCATGATGGAGCGCGAATGGCGTGAGCAGTGCAAGGCACTGGCCGAGGAGCCCGTCACCGAGGTAGCAGAGGAGAAATTCAACCTCGTTGTGCCGCGCTCGCGCTGCCCTGCCTGCGGTCACCAGATAACGGCCCTGCAGAACATCCCGGTGCTGAGTTACCTGGTGCTGGGCGGCAAGTGCGCCGCCTGCGGGACGCGGATTTCACCGCGCTACCCGATCGTCGAGTTCGTGACGGGTGCGCTCGCCGCGTTCGCGGCCTGGCATTTCGGTTTCTCGGCCGAGGGTGTCATGGCCGTCGTGCTGACGCTCACGCTCATGCCGATCGTCATGATCGATTTCGACCACCAGCTGATCCCCGACTCGATCGTGCTACCGCTCATGTGGGTGGGCCTCTTGATGAGCCTCTTTCATCCGCTGGACGGGGCCGGCACGCTGTTTATTTCACCGCGTGACGCCATCATCGGGGCGGTGGCCGGCTACCTGACGTTCTGGACCGTATATCAGCTGTTCCGCCTGCTGACGGGCAAGGAAGGCATGGGTTACGGCGACTTCAAGTTACTCGCTGCGCTCGGTGCGTGGCTGGGCTGGCAATCGCTGCCGACGATCATCATGATGTCGGCGCTGGTTGGCGCCGTCACCGGCATCCTGCTCATGGTATTTCGCGGTCGCGATCACAACATCCCGATGCCCTTTGGCCCCTACCTCGCCGGCGCCGGCTGGATCACAATGCTGTACGGCGACGAGATTCGGCAGGCCTACATGAACCTGATGTTCTGAATGGCAGGCGGCGTACGTTTTCGCGTCGGCCTGACCGGTGGCATTGCAAGCGGCAAGTCCGCCGTGGCCGACCGGCTCGAGGCCCTCGGCGCCGTCGTCATCGATACCGATATCGTCGCACGCGAGGTCGTCGAGCCCGGGCAGCCGGCGCTCGAGGAAATCCGGAGCGCCTTCGGCGAAGACATGCTCAACGACGACGGCACGCTGAACCGCCGGGCCCTCAGGCAGCACGTGTTCCGGGACGCGGGTGAACGCGAGAAACTCGAATCGATCCTGCATCCCCGCATTCGCCAGGAGACCCTGCGCCAGGCCGCGAACGCAGACGGTCCCTACCAGGTCATTGTCGTGCCGCTCTTGACCGGATCGGCCCTCCGCGAGGCGATGGACCGCATCCTCGTCGTCGACTGCGCGACATCAACCCAGCTCGCCCGGCTCATCGAGCGGGACGCCGAGACGCCGGAACAGGCAAAGCGCATGCTCAAGGCCCAGGCCAGCCGCGAGGAGCGCCTCGCCATTGCTGACGACGTGATCCAGAACGACGGGACGCTCGAAGAGCTGGATCGCAAGGTCGAGGCGCTCCATGAGCGCTATCTCCAACTCGCGAATCCGGGCTGAGGCGCGTATTTGCCCTGTTCGCGGTCAGGGCGCAGAATAAAGGCATGGCGAAACCTGCTGGCAATGTGTTCGCGGAACCGGGCCAGGGGATTACTTTCTACGAGCAACCCCTGATCGAACGCATGCGTACCTTCATGCGCCTCGAGTTTCTCTACCAGCAGCTGCTCTACAACGCCGAAAGCGAGTCCGACTGGGCCAGTCGGGCCACGATCGCCACCCTGCTCGACATTGTCGCGATTCTGTCGCGCGGCGACGTCCGCAGCGACGTGCATAAGGAGCTGGACCACCAGCTTGCCCTCCTCGAACGCTTCATGACCATGCCTGACGTGGACAAAAGCAGGCTCGAGGCGCTGATCGTCAATCTCAACGACAGCCGGGCAGGCCTGCTCGAGGCCGGCACCAACTACCTGCAGCCACTCAAGGAAAGCGAATTCCTGAGCTCGGTCAAGCACCGCAGCGCCATCCCGGGCGGCACCTGCGAGTTCGACCTGCCCGTCTACAGCCACTGGCTACGCCAGTCCTACGATCGCCGCAGCAAGGACCTCGAACTCTGGATCGGCAGCATTCGGCCGCTGTGCGATGCGATTCTCGAGCTCCTGTGGCTGATCCGCGAGTCCTCGCAGCCGATCGATCGCGTCGCGGCGAGCGGGATGTACCAGCACAGCGTCCAGCGGGGCGAAACCTGCCGGCTGCTCAGGATCGGGATTTCGTCGAAGAGCCAGCTGTTCCCGGAGATCTCGGGGAGCCAGCACCGCTTCACGGTGCGCTTTCTCAAGTGGACGACGGTCGAGGCTCGCGCTACGCAAACCTCGGCGGACGTACCGTTTCAGCTCAGCATCTGCTGAGGTCGAGGTCGCTCAGGGCTTGCTGGCTGTCGCGCTGGCCAGCGCCGTGATGACCGGCTCGTCAGCCGGTAGCAGATCTGCTGACGGCAGCTCGTCGGCGGTGACCCAGCGCAAGCGCTGGCCCTCCATGCCTCGCGGCTCTCGCGCCCAGCGTTCGACGAGAAAGAACTCGATACCCACGGCTCTATCGGGATAGTCGTGTTCGAGGCGCATGAAGTGCGCACTGCGCTGAACCTCGATGCCGAGCTCTTCATCGAGTTCGCGGGCCAGCGCGTCAACGGCGTCTTCCGAGGCATCGATCTTGCCGCCCGGGAACTCCCACATGCCATGGAACGGCCCGTCGCCCAGTCGTTCGGCAATCAGGTAGCGGTCGGACTCGTCTTTGAGGATGCCCGCGACGACTTCGATACGCTTCAAGCCAGGCGGCCGTGGCACTGCTTGAATTTCTTGCCGGAACCGCAGGGGCAGGGTTCATTGCGACCGACCTTGCGGCCATCGCGAACGAAGGGCTGGGCGTTGTCCGGCGCCGGCGGCTGAACGCCCCGCGGCCGTGACGACACCTGCCGTGCGCCCTGGTCGGCAACACGCTGGCCGGGGCCGTGAGAGCTCGCCGCAGCCTGCTCGGCACCCAGCGCCGACGCGGCGGCGTGCCGGTACTTGAGTTCCTCGGCCGCCTGCCGCTGGCGCTGCATTTCGGCAAGGTCCTGCTCGCTCTGCACGCGAATCCGCGACAGGATACTGATCGTGTCGCGCTTCACCTGCTCGAGCATGGCGCCAAACATCTCGAAGGCCTCGCGCTTGTATTCCTGCTTCGGGTTCTTTTGCGCGTAGGAGCGCAGGCCAATCCCCTGACGCAGCTGGTCCATGGCGGCGAGGTGCTCTTTCCAGTGGTGGTCGAGCTGGCGCAGCATGACCTGCTTTTCGACGTTGCGCATCAGCTCCGGTCCGATCTCTTCCTGCTTCACCGCGTACGCATCGTTAGCCGCCTTGATGCAGACGTCGGTGATGCCGTCCGTCGACAGCGTCTTGTCCTCGGCGATAAGTTTCGCCACATCGACCTCGACACCGAAATCGGACTCGAGCGCCTGGCTCAGGCCGTCCGGATCCCATTGCTCCTCGAGGCTATCCGGCGGGATGTGTAGCGCCACCTCGTTGGCGATGATCTCCTCACGAATGGCAGTAACGGCATCGGCGACCTCGTCGGCCTCCATGAGGTCCGCGCGCTGGTGGTACACGACCTTGCGCTGATCGTTCGCGACATCATCGTATTCGAGCAGGTTCTTGCGAATATCGAAGTTATGCGCCTCGACCTTACGCTGGGCGCGCTCGATTTGCCGGGAGAGGAGCTTCGACTCGATCGCTTCGCCCTCGCGCATGCCGGCGCGTGACAAGAGCGACTTGGTCCGCTCGGGATCGCCGAAGATGCGCATCAGCGTATCTTCCATCGACAGGTAGAAGCGGCTCGAGCCCGGATCGCCCTGACGCCCCGAGCGACCGCGAAGCTGGTTATCGATACGCCGCGACTCATGGCGCTCGGTGCCGATGATGTGCAAGCCGCCGGCCTCGAGCACCTTGTCGTGGCGCTCCTGCCACTTTTCCTTGAGCGTCTCGAGATCGGCCGCCTCGCCGGCCTCCTCGGCGTCGGCGTCCAGGCTGCCGCCCAGCACAATATCCGTACCGCGACCGGCCATGTTCGTGGCAATCGTGATCTTCCCGGGCTGCCCGGCGTGCTGGACAATGTGGGCCTCGCGTTCGTGCTGCTTGGCGTTGAGCACTTCGTGCTCGATCTTACGCTGCTGCAATACGCCCGAGAGCAGCTCGGAGGTTTCGATCGACGTCGTGCCGACGAGAACCGGCTGGCCGCGCTCCTGGCAATCGAGGATGTCCTCGATGATCGCCTCGAACTTGTCCTTCTGGGTCAGGTAGACGAGATCGGCGGCGTCGTCGCGCACCATGGGTTTGTGCGTCGGGATCACGACGACCTCGAGCCCGTAGATCTGCTGGAACTCGAAGGCTTCGGTGTCCGCCGTACCGGTCATGCCGGACAGGTTGTTGTAGAGACGGAAGTAATTCTGGAACGTGATCGAGGCGACCGTCTGGTTCTCCTGCTTGATCGCAACACCTTCCTTGGCCTCGATCGCCTGGTGCAGGCCGTCGGACCAGCGACGCCCGGGCATCGTCCGGCCCGTGAACTCGTCGACAATGACGATCTCGCCGTTGCTGACGACGTACTCCACGTCCCGCTTGTAGATCGAGTGTGCGCGCAGCGCAGCGTTCAGGTGATGCAGCAGGCGAATGTTCGATGCGTCGTAGAGGCTGTCACCTTCCTCGAGCAGCCCTGCCCCAGCCATCAGCTCCTCGATCTTCTCCTGGCCTTCCTCGGTCATGTGGGCCTGCTTGGCCTTTTCGTCGATCGTGTAGTCGCCGCGCGGCACGATACGGCAGACCGGCAGGTCCCCCTCGGCGTCTGTAAGCGCGAGATCGGACTGCCGGCTTTCGGCCAGGTCGATGGCGTCTTCGAGCGAGAGGTCGGCGTCATCGACGGTCACCGGCTTGCCGGCAGCGTCTACGACGGCGACGCGCTTCGCCGGGATATCGAAGTTCATCGGCGCGTCCGGCTCTTCGTGAACCTTGAGCGACGGAATCAGCTTGTTGATCTGGCCGTAGAGCTCGGTGCTCGTCTCGGCAGGACCGGAAATGATCAGCGGCGTTCGCGCCTCATCGATCAGGATGGAGTCCACCTCGTCGACCACCGCGAAATTCAGTTCCCGCTGGACCTTCTCCTCGGTCGCAAACGCAAGGTTGTCTCGCAGGTAGTCGAAGCCGAGTTCGTTGTTGGTGGCATAAGTAATGTCGGCCGCATAGGCCGCACGTTTTTCTTCCTGCGTCTGGCCGCTCTTCGAGACGCCAACCGTCAGTCCCAGGAAGCTGTAGACAGGTGCCATCCAGTCTGCGTCACGCTGTGCCAGGTATTCATTGACCGTGACCACGTGAACGCCGTCACCGCTCAGGGCGTTCAGATAGGCCGGCAGCGTCGCCATCAGGGTCTTGCCCTCACCGGTGCGCATTTCGGCAATATTGCCGTCGTGCAGGACCATGCCGCCGATCAGCTGGACGTCGAAGGGACGCATCCCCAGCGTGCGCTGCGCGGCTTCACGCGCAACGGCGAACGCTTCGGGCAGGAGTTCGTCCAGCGTCTCGCCCTCGCCGTAACGCGCACGAAAATCGTCGGTCTTGCCGCGGAGCTCGTCGTCCGACAGTCCCTTGAGGTCCTCTTCGAGGGAATTGATCTTTTTCACCGTCTTGCCGTACTGGCGCAACAGGCGCTGGTTACGGCTGCCGAAAAGGCGGGTGAGGAAATTTGCCACGTGTGACTCCTGGGTCAGGCTGGGCCGCAGAAAGCCGGGTATTCTAGGAAAATACGCGCGCGATTAGTATGCGACCAGCTCGATTTATGGCCGTTCCGCAGAAAGCCAAGCGGGATTAGCGGTATTTGGCTGCCGCGCCGCCCGGGTTAGCGCCGGCAGAGCGGTGCACGGTCGGATCGGCGGGCGAACGCCCGGCCTATTTGCGCGAGTCGCGAATGAAGTTGACAGGATTGACCCGGCGGCCGTTACGAACCACTTCGAAGTGCAGGTTCGGACCCGTGGCCCGGCCCGTATCGCCCATCAGTGCCACGAGCTGGCCCTTGCGGACCTCATCGCCAACCTTGACGTGATTTTCGCTGTTGTGAGCGTAGCGCGTCGAGTAGCCGTTACCGTGGTTGATCTCGACCATGATGCCGTAGCCATAGCGGTCACCCGACCAGGTCACGACGCCGTCGGCAACCGCGATAATTTCGTCGCCCAGCTTGCCGGCAAAATCGATACCCGTGTGGTTAGCAGGCTTACCCGTGAACGGGTCCGTGCGCTTGCCGAAGTACGACGAAACCCAGCCGGAGTTGACTGGACGACCCTGCGGGTAGACGCGTTCTTCGAGGTTCTGGTGCAACAGCACACCTTCGAGGACGGCGAGCTGTGCTTCGTGAGAGTTGAGGTCGCGTTCGAGTGCCTGCATGGATTCGACCAGTTCTGGCACTTCGTTACTGCCAGCCTGCATGGGCTCCTCGGGACCACCCATAGCCGGCTCCGAGTCGAAATCGAACTCGCCGCTGTCAATGTCGGCCATGTCCGTCAGGCGCCGGCCGAGCGCGTCCAGGCGAATGATCCGGGCATTGAGTTCGGCAATCCGGATCGACATGGCGTCGAGGGTGTCTTCCTCGGTCTGGCGAATCGCCTCGATCTCGTCGCGCTGGGTTCGGATCTCCCGGGCGTACTGCTCGACCTCGGTGCTGCTAACGCCGGACCCGGTGCGTGCCGAGTACCAATAGCCGCCTGCAAAGCCCGCCGTGGAGACGAGTACGGCAACGACGAGCGCGGCGGCCGAAACGGCAAAGCCGGACAAGTCGATCTGTCGCGGGCGAGCTTGGCCCTTGGAAAAAATCAGGATGTTCATCAAGTCGTCCCGGACTGCGCGTTGATTGAATTGTTGTTATGCGGCGCGTAGGTTCCCGTCCATGGGGCCTGTCGCCGGAAACGGCAGCAGCAAATAGTACTGGATTTGCCTGTTTTCTTCACTTCGGTAGCCCCGCTGTCCTAGATCCTGTGGTACCCGGACCCGTAGACCGGTGGATTTGCGCCCCACGCCTTTCGGCGGGTTTGCCCTTATCGAGGTGACCGAATATGCATAATGTCGTTTTTTTTTACAAGAAACCGGCCCGCAAACGGTGACCGGGATCACCGCCCGCTTCCGCAAATCGCCAACTCGGTCACAGTTTCCATGACGGCAAAAAAAATCAGCAAAATCCTCGCCACCGGCGGGCCTGACGGCCTTGGCCGGCTGGTCGAGAAGAGCGGGGAGATCGGGCGTCTCACCGTGGCCCTCGCCGACGCGCTGCCCGACGATCTCGGCGCTGCAATCGTCTCTGCGTCGGTCGATGACGCGGGCGTTCTTCAGCTCAAGGCACGCTCGAGTGCCTGGGCGTCGCGGCTACGCTTCGAGGAAGAACGTCTGCTCGAGGCCGCCGCCAGCGTCGGCAGACCAGCCAAGGGCGTTCGTGTCAGGGTGGGCAGGCCGGATCAGGCGTAGGCCGGCGTCGCGTAGGAGATCGGCGCGTTGTTGCCGTCCTCGAAGGTTGCCTCTTCCCAGGCATGCTCCTGCTCGAGCAGTGCGCGCAGCAGCTTGTTGTTGAGGTCGTGACCGGATTTGTAGGCGCGGTACTCGCCAATCAGCGAATGACCCAAGAGGTACATGTCGCCAATGGCGTCGAGAATCTTGTGGATCAGGAACTCGTTGGAATAGCGAAGGCCGTCCTCGTTGAGGATGCGGTAGTCATCGAGCACGATCGCGTTGTCCATCGAGCCACCGAGCGTCAGGTTACGCTCGCGCAGTGCCTCGACGTCGCGCAGGAAGCAGAAGGTTCGCGCGCGGCTGACTTCCTTCAGGAAGGACGTCGAGGAGAAATCAATCGTGGCGCTGTGTGCGAGCTTGTTGAAGACGGGGTGGTTGAAGAAGATCTCGAAATTCACCTTGAAGCCGTCGAAGGGCACGAGCTCCGCCCATTTGTCGCCGTCTTCTACCCGTACCTTTTCCTTGATCCGGATGAAGCGCTTCGCAACATTCTGTTCCTCGATGCCAGCAGATTGCAGCAGGAACACGAAGGGCCCGGCGCTACCGTCCATGATCGGGACCTCGGGGGCCGACAGGTCGACGTAGAGATTGTCGATGCCGAGACCGGCCAGCGCTGACATCAGGTGCTCGACGGTGGCAATCTTGACCCCGTCCTTGATCATCGTCGTGCCGAGCATCGTTTCGCCGACGAGCAGCGGGTCGGCCGGCACATCCACGGGCTCGTCGAGATCCACGCGCCGGAAGATAATGCCGGTATTTTCGGCGGCGGGCCGCAAGGTCATGTAGACCTTTTCGCCCGTGTGCAGACCCACGCCCGTCGCGCGGATCGCTGTCTTGAGTGTGCGTTGTCGCAACATAGCCACAATCTCAATCTGTTCTGAAGCAGGTCTCGCCGCAAGCGGCGGGATGCGTCGCGCCACCGCGAAACGCCCTGACATGTGCTTCAACGAGACGTTTTCAACGACCCGATACCCAAGCGTTGGCAGACGGTGTCGCTCGAACGCTACCGAACGACGCCACTGCCGGTCCGTGGCAACACGTCGAATCGCGGCGAAGCGTAGCACACGACGGAAAATCTCTTCAAGCTTTTCAGTAGCTTAGCTCGAAAGCCCCGATCCGGCGAACGGCGACCGGGGGTGGCAGGACCACCGACCCGGGTTGCCCCGGGTCGGCGCTGCGGAGAAGGCGCGGAAGCCTGGTTTGGTGAGTGGTCGCCTGCCGACGACGGCTCCCGGGCCCTGCCGATGTCGCTCAGGGTGTCCGTTACCGGCCCCTAGTCAGCCTGGCGGCGCAGGAAGGCAGGGATGTCGAGCAAGTCCTCCTGCAGGCCCGCGTCGTCGAGGCCGTCTCCAACCGCTCGCTGGCGGTGCAATGCCGGCGTGTCGAGGCCCTGATAGTTGGGCTCCGGCTTTTCTGTCTTGCGACGGACGATGCGCATCGGCTCCGCCTGCGCGGCGCCCTGGCCGAGTCCGGTGGCAACCACCGTCACGCGAATTCGGTCGGTCATGTCCGGGTCGATGACCGTTCCGACGACGACCGTCGCATCGTCCGATGCAAATTCCTTGACCGTGTTACCGACTTCCTGGAACTCGCCGATCGACAGGTCCATGCCCGCCGTTACGTTGACGAGAATGCCGTTCGCCCCGGCAAGGTTGATGTCCTCGAGCAGCGGGCTGGAGACCGCAGCCTCTGCCGCCTCGCGTGCCCGGTCTTCGCCGGACGAGGAACCGGACCCCATCATGGCCATCCCCATTTCGGCCATGACCGTGCGCACGTCGGCGAAGTCGACGTTGATGAGCCCGGGCCGGGTAATCAGTTCGGCAATGCCCTGCACCGCGCCCTGCAGCACCTGGTTGGCGGCGCGGAAGGCATCGAGCAGCGTCGTCTCGCCGCCCAGTACGGTCAGGAGCTTCTCGTTCGGGATCGTAATCAGCGAGTCGACGTACTTGCCGAGTTCGCCGATGCCGTGATCGGCGATCGTCATGCGCTTGTGGCCTTCCATCGAGAATGGCTTGGTCACGACGGCTACGGTCAGGATGCCGAGCTCCTTCGCCACCTGCGCGACGACCGGCGTCGCGCCCGTGCCGGTACCGCCGCCCATGCCGGCCGTAATGAACAACATGTCGGCACCCTCGATCGACTCATGGATCCGGTCGCGATCTTCCATGGCGGCCTGCCGCCCGACGTCCGGGTTGGCGCCAGCGCCGAGCCCCTTCGTGATGTTGCAGCCGATCTGCAGGGACTTGCGTACGCTCGATCCCTTGAGCGCCTGCGAGTCCGTATTGGCGCAGATGAACTCAACGCCCTCGATCCCTGAATCGACCATGTGCCCGACGGCGTTGCCACCGCCGCCGCCAACACCGATGACCTTGATCACGGCGCTCTGGCTGTGTGCGTCCATTAATTCAAACATTGCTTACCTCCGCAAATTTCCAAACAGGGCACTCACCTGCCCCGAACAACTTTCCCCGGTCACCCGGGCAAACCTCTGTACGGTTCCCGTTCGAGTCCGCTAGAACTGTCCCGAGAACCACGCTTTCATTCGTTCCCACACGTCGCCCAGACCGCCGCCGACGGGCGTGGGCCTGCCGTCGCGACGCGCAAGGCTTTCGTAGCCGTAGAGCAAGAGCCCGACACCGGTCGCGTGAATCGGGTTACGCACCACTTCCTTCAGGCCTTCGACGTACTGCGGTGCGCCGAGCCGGACCGGGACGTGGAACACCTCCTCGGCGAGCTCGACCGCGCCTTCCATCTTTGCGCTGCCGCCCGTAATGACGATGCCGGCAGCGATCAGCTCCTCGAAGCCGCTGCGCCTAAGCTCGTCGCGCACGAGGCCGAACAGCTCCTCGTAGCGAGGCTCGACAATCTCCGCGAGCGTCTGCCGCGCGAGCCTTCGCGGCGGCCGTTCGCCGACGCTCGGCACCTCGATCGTCTCGTCTGGATTGGCGAGCTGCGACAGCGCGCAGGCGTACTTGATCTTGATTTCCTCGGCGTACTGGGTCGGCGTGCGCATCGACACGGCAATGTCGTTCGTGACCTGGTCACCCGCAATCGGGATGACGGCCGTGTGCTGGATGGCACCGCCCATGAACACCGCAATGTCGGTTGTGCCGCCGCCAATATCGACTATGCAGGCGCCGAGCTCCTTTTCGTCCTCGGTCAGGACCGAATAGCTCGAGGCAAGCTGTTCGAGCACGATGTCGTCGACCTCGAGGCCGCAGCGCTGCACGCACTTGACGATGTTCTGCGCCGCCGCCTCGGCACCCGTCACCATGTGCACCTTGGCTTCGAGGCGCACACCGCACATGCCGATCGGCTCGCGGATACCTTCCTGGCTATCGATCAGGAACTCCTGCGGCAGGATGTGCAGGATCTTCTGGTCAGCCGGTATGGCGACGGCGCGCGCCGCGTCGATGACGCGATCGACGTCGCCGGCCGACACTTCCTTGTCACGAATAGCGACGATGCCGTGCGAGTTGAGGCTCTTGACGTGGCTGCCGGCGATTCCCGTGTACACCGAGTGAATGTCACAGCCCGCCATCAGTTCGGCTTCCTCGACGGCACGCTGGATCGAATGCACGGTGCGTTCAATATCGACCACGACGCCCCGCTTCAGGCCGTGCGACGGGTGTGAACCAATGCCGATCACTTCTACCTCACCGTCGTCGGTGACCTCGCCCACAATGGCGACCACCTTCGACGTGCCAATATCGAGTCCAACGATCAGGTTCTTGTCTCCGCGCTTGTTCATTCAGCGATCACCCCGCGAGGCGAGCATCGAGGTATCGCTATCATCGGGCGCCTCGCTCGGCACGCGGCCGCCCTTCCAGCCAATCGTGAAGCCGTTGCTGTAGCGCAGGTCGACGTACTCAATCTCCTTGCCCCTGGCCGTCACCATGTTGGCAACGACATCGAGGAACAGGTCCGTCCGCTGGTCGACGTCGCGGCGACCCAGGCGGATGTCCACGCCGTTCGTCAGCAGCATCGACCAGGCCCCGCGGCTGTCGAGCTCGACGCGAGTGACGTCCAGCCCGAGGGGGATCAATCGCTCGCGAATCGCGATGTAGCGCGCGGCAACGTCGGCCGCACGCTCGGCCGGCCCGGACAGTCGCGGCAGCTCGGCGGGGATGTGACGGGCCTGTGCGACGAACAGCTCGCCACGCGTATTCAGAAGGCCGCTGTCATCCCAGATGGCCGCGGCCGTTTGCTCGGTGACGCTGATCGCAATCCTGTCGGGCCAGCGGCGGGCAACGCTTGCGTCGTCAACCCAGTCGAGCTCGCGAATACGCCGACGCATAGCGCCGAGATTCGCCCCCAGGAAACCGGCATCGAGCTCATCAGCGATCGCCGCTTCGATCTCGATCGGTGAAACGCGCTCGAACGGAGCGTTGATCTCGAGCGAGTGAATTTCGCGATCGAGTGCGAGCAGCGCGAGTTGGTAAGTGCCCAACACGACGCCCGTTGCAAGCACGGGCATGACGAATCGCGCCCAGCGAATCGTCGGCAGCGTAATCTTGCGTTCCGCCTTGCGGCGCCTGGCCTGCTTACGCGCCATTCGCGACTCCCCGGACGTCGTCGGCCATGGCGGCTTCGTGCATGCTGGTTTCGAGGATCCGCCAGCAAAGCTCGGCGAAGCTCATCCCTTGTTCCCTGGCGGCCATCGGCACGAGGCTGTGACTCGTCATGCCCGGCACCGTATTGACCTCGAGGACGAGCGGCGTGTCGTCATCGCCCAGCATGAAGTCGACGCGCGCCCAGCCGGTCACACCGAGCTCGCTGCACGCCGCCAGTGCGAGACCCCGGAGCGTCTCCTCTTCCTCGTCCGACGTGGCACCGGGACAAAAATACTCGGTGCGATCGGATTCGTACTTGGCGCGATAATCGTAGAACACGCGCGGCGTCTCGATGCGGACGCTTGGCAGCGCCTCACCCTGCAGGACCGAGACGGTCAGCTCACGACCGACGATGCAGCGTTCGACGAGCACATCGTGGCCGTACTCGAGTGCCAGCTCGACGGCCGGACCGAGGTCCTGTTCGTCGAACACCTTGCTCATGCCCACGCTCGAGCCCTGGCCGGACGGCTTTACGATCAGTGGGAAACCAAGCTCCTCGGCCGCAAGTACCGCGTGCGACCGCTGCCTGACAACCGCGTATTCGGGCGTCGGGATTCCTGCGGAATGGAACAGGTGTTTCGACCGTACCTTGTCCATGGCAAGTGCCGACGCCATTACGCCGCTGCCCGTGTACGGGATATCCAGCCATTCGAGCGCACCCTGCAGGGCACCGTCCTCGCCTCCGGGACCGTGCAAGGCAATCCACACGCGGTCGAAGCCGGCGTCGGCGAGCGCCCGGATATCACGTTCCCGCGGATCCCAGGCCGTCGCGTCGACGCCGAGTGACAGGAGCGCGTCGAGCACGGCCTTGCCGCTGTCGAGCGACACGTCGCGCTCGCTCGAATCGCCGCCCATGAGCACCGCGACGCGGCCAAACTCGCCGGCGTCTCTGACGACGCGGCGCGCGTCGCGGTGGGGAATATTCTGCCGGTCTGTCGCGAGCGTCATTCCGCCTCTCCCACGATGCGCACCTCGTGCACGAGCTCTACGCCGTGGACATCCCGGACGGTTGCCTGCACATGCTCGATCAGCGCCTCGATATCGCTCGCCGTCGCACTGTCGCGGTTGATGATGAAGTTCGCGTGCTTCTCACTGACCTCGGCACCGCCAATCGCGTAGCCCTTGAGACCCGCCGCCTCGATCAGCCGCGCGGCGTGATCGTCGGGCGGATTTCGGAATACCGAGCCACAGCTTGGCAGGCCGAGCGGCTGGGTTTCCTTGCGACGCGTCAGCATGGCGTTCATGCGTTCGGCGCTGGACTCGCCGGACGGATCGAAGACCAGCGTAGCGTCGAGAAACCACTCGTCGGCCGGGCCGGAGACACTGCGGTAGGCCACCGTGTATTCCGACGGGGCGCGCAGCTGGACGTTGCCGCGGCGGCCTATCGTGCGCACGGATTCGACGTGGTCCCAGGTTTCTCCACCATGCGCGCCGGCGTTCATGGCAAGCGCACCACCGATCGTGCCGGGAATACCGGCGAAAAACTCAGCCGGGCCAATACCCCAGCGCACGCATTGCCTTGCGACCTGCGTACACGGCAGACCGGCGCCGGCACGCACCGTGTACGGATCGATTCTCTCGAGATCGCGCAGGACGCGACTCGCAGAAATGACGACGCCGCGAATACCGCCCTCGCGAACCAGCAGGTTGCTGCCGACGCCGTGCCAGAAGATTGGCTCGGCGTCGTCGAGCCGCGCGAGGAAGCGCTTGAGGTCTTCGAGATCCGCCGGCATGAACAGCACGTCGGCCGGCCCGCCCGCGCGCCACGAGGTGTGCTTTGCCATCGGCTCGTCGTAGCGCAGCTCGCCGCGGACGCCCATCTCGTCGTAGGCCGCCATCATTTCTGCACCCTCAGGCGGGCCTTGTCGCTGAGCTGCTCCGGCAGCGTTTGCGCGTAGGCGCCAATATCGCCGGCACCCATTGTCAGCACGAGGTCACCGCCCTCGAGCAGGCCGCCAAGCACCGGCGCGAGTTCCTCCAGCGTCTCGACAAAGACCGGCTCGACGGCACCGCGCGAGCGTACCGCGCGCGCCACGGCGCGCCCGTCAGCCCCGGCAATGGGTGCCTCGCCAGCGGCGTAGACATCCAGCACGACGAGCACATCGGCTTCGGACAGCACCTGCGCAAAGTCGTCGAGCAGGTCGCGGGTGCGCGTGTAGCGGTGCGGCTGGAACACCAGCACGAGGCGTCGCTCCGGCCAGCCACTTCGCGCCGCCCGCAGCGTCGCGCGGACTTCCGTGGGGTGATGGCCGTAATCGTCGACGAGCAGCACGCGTCCGTTTTGCGTGTCGATCTCGCCGAGCGTCTGGAAACGCCGGTCAATGCCCTCGAACTTCTCGAGCGCGGCGGCGACGGCCGTATCGGCGACGGCCAGCTCGCGGGCTACGGCTACCGCCGCGAGCGCGTTCTGCACATTGTGGCGGCCGGGCAGCTTGAGTTCGATGGCGAGCGGCTCGCTGTCGGCCTGGACAACGTCGAAGCGGGTCACGCCCTCGTCATAGCGAATGTTCTCGGCGCGAACGTCGGCCGTTTCATCAAAACCGTACGTGACGACCGAGCGGCCCACGCGGCCAAGCACATCGCGGACGCCAGGGTCGTCGACGCAAAGCACCGCCAGCCCGTAGAACGGCAGGTTGTGCAGGAACTCGACGAAACTCAGGCGCAGTCGCTCAATATCGCCGTCGTAGGTCGCCATGTGGTCGGCGTCAATGTTGGTGACGACGGCAAGCATCGGCTTCAGGTGGACGAAGGACGCGTCGGACTCGTCGGCCTCGGCGACGAGATAGTCACTCTGCCCCAGTCGCGCATTGGCGTCGGCGCTTTTCAGGCGCCCGCCAATGACAAAGGTGGGATCCAGGCCACCTTCGGCGAGGATGCTCGCAACCAGGCTGGTCGTCGTGGTCTTGCCGTGCGTCCCTGCAACGGCGACCGAGTAGCGGAAGCGCATGAGCTCGGCGAGCATTTCAGCGCGCTGCACGACGGGCAACAGCGCCTCGCGGGCCGCAACGACTTCCGGATTGGTTTCATCGACCGCGCTGGAGACGACGACGGCATCTGCGTCCGTAACGTGGGCTTTCGCGTGGCCGATGAATACGGTGGCGCCCTGCTCTTCAAGGCGCCGTGTCTGTTTGTTCGCTTTGAGGTCCGAGCCCTGCACCGCGTAGCCCAGGCTCAGCATCACTTCGGCAATGCCGGACATGCCCGACCCGCCAATACCAATGAAGTGCACGCGGTGAATGCGGCGCATGCGGTTGATCACGCGGCACCTCCTGCAACGCTCAGGCAAACGCCCTTTATTGCGCTGAGTGCTTGCGGCTCGGCGAGCGAACGGGCGATTTCGGCGCGTCGCAAGAGCTCCTCGCGGCCGGCCAGGAAGTCGTCGAGAATGTCGGCAAGGCGCTGCGCGTCGATGTCGCGTTCCTGCACGGTAATCGCCGCGCCTCTTGCCGTGGCGACGCTGGCGTTTGCCGTCTGGTGGTCATCCACGGCCGACGGGTACGGAACAAAGACCGCGGGAAGTCCGGCAGCGCACACCTCGGCCACCGTTAATGCCCCGGCACGACAGATGACGACGTCGGCCCAGGCATAGGCCGCGGCCATGTCCTCGATGAACTCGACGAGCTCGACTTCGAGACCCGAGTCCGCATAGGCCGCCTCGGCGTCCGTACGGGTGCGCGCACCGCACTGATGCCGGACGATCGGCCGGCGTTCGACCGGCAGCGTGGCAAGCGCCTTCGGCACGAGCCGGTTCAGTGCCAGCGCTCCCTGGCTGCCCCCCAGCACGAGCAGGCGAAGCGGGCCCTGCCGGTCGCGATAGCGCTCGGCGGGCGGCGCAATGGCAGCGATTTCCGGTCGCACGGGGTTACCCACCGTGCGGGCGTTGACCTTGGCGGTAAAACTGCCCGGGAAGGCTTGCAGCACAACCCGGGCAAGACGCGCCAGAAGACGATTGGTGAGGCCGGCAGCGGCGTTCTGCTCGTGAATGACGAGCGGCCGACGCATCAGCCAGGCGGCGAGACCGCCGGGGCCGCTGACGAAGCCTCCCATGCCGAGGACCGCGGACGGCCGCCGGCGCACAATAACCATGATCGACTGCGTGAGTGCCCACAGCAGCCGGAAGGGTGCAATGAGCAGCGCCAGGAGACCCTTTCTGCGCAAGCCACGCACGCTCACCCATTCGATCTCGATGTCGTTGGCCGGCACGACGCGAGCCTCGAGCCCACGCTCGGTACCAAGCCAGAACACGGGCTGCGCCTCGGCCTCGAGCGCCTTGGCCACCGCCAGTGCCGGGTAGACATGGCCACCCGTGCCACCTGCCATGATCATGACCGGACGCGCACTCATCGCCGCGTCCTCTTCTTCTTTTTCGTCGACCGGCTGCGATTGACCGGCGCAGCATCGACGACGAGCTCGTGATGGATGCGGAATAGGAGCGCCAGCGCCACCAGTGTCATGATCAGGCTGCTGCGGCCGTAGCTCACGAGCGGCAGCGTCAGGCCCTTGGTCGGCAGGATGCCCATATTGACGCCCAGGTTGATGAACGCCTGCAGTCCGAGCCAGGTGCCAATGCCGATCGCAAGGTAAGCCTCGAAGAAGCGCTCGGCGGCAACGGCACGGCGCGCGATACCGAAGATGCGTACGACGAGTGCGGAAAACAGTGCCACGAGCAGCAGTGATCCGACCAGCCCGAATTCCTCGGCGAAGACCGCAAAAACGAAATCTGTGTGTGCTTCCGGCAGGTAGAAGAGCTTCTGCACGCTGTTGCCGAGACCGACGCCGAACCATTCGCCGCGACCTATGGCAATCAAAGACTGGGTCAGCTGGTAGCCGGAGTCGTTGGCGTACTTCCACGGATCGAGAAACGCCGTCACTCGGTTCATACGATACGGCGAGGTGGCGACGAGCCCAACGACCCCAACGGCCGCAACGCCGAGGAAGACGAGGAAGTCGCGGAAGCGCGCGCCGGCGACGAACAGCATCGCGAGCGCGGTTGCGGCAAGCACGACCGCGGCCCCGAAATCCGGTTCGGCAAGCAAAGCGAAGCAGGCGATGCCGAGGACAACCATGGGCTTCAGGAAGCCGTAGAACTCCTCGCGCACGGATTTCGCACGGCGCACGAGGTAGCCTGCCAGGTAGATGATGAAACACAGTCTCGCAGGTTCCGAGACCTGCAGGCGCATGAAGCCGAGATCGAGCCAGCGCCGGGCGCCGTTCACTTCCTTGCCGACGCCCGGCACGAGCACGAAAAACAGCATCGCAAGGCCGGCCAGCAGCATGAGCGGGCCTATCGTGCGCCACACCGACATCGGGATCAGCACAGTAACGCCGCCTGCGGCGAGACCGAGTACGGCCGCGACCAGCTGACGCTCGAGGTAGAAGAAGGGATCGCTCGTGGTCTTCTCGGACACCGCGATCGACGCCGAGGCGAGAATCACGATGCCACCGAGGAACAGCGTGGTCGACAACGCAACCAGCACCGCGTCGACGCGGAGCGGCACGCGTAGCTGCACCGGGAACGGCATGGTCAGGTTCTGCGCGCTCACCGGTCGAGCTCCGCGACGGCATCGATGAAGGCACGGCCCCGTGCCGCATAGTTGGCGTACTGGTCGAGGCTCGCGCAGGCCGGCGCCAGCAGCACCGTGTCCCCGGGCGCGGCTAGATCCGCGGCCGCGCTGACGGCGCCATCCATATCCTCGGCGAAGCGCTTGGGCAGCATGGCGTCGAGCGCATCGCCGATGGCTGCCGCGTCCTTGCCGATCAGCACTGCCGCGGCGAGGCGCGTGTCCACACCGTCCGCCAGCTCGGCGAAATCCCCGCCTTTACCGTCGCCGCCGGCGATCAGCACGACGCGACCCTCGACGGCGTTAACGGCGGCAATGGCTGCAGCGACGTTGGTTGCCTTGGAATCGTTGACGAAGTCGACGTCGCGCCGCGTCGCGACAAACTGCATGCGATGCGGCAGGCCCGGAAACTCGGCAAGCGCCTCGAGCATAGCGTTCTGGCCAAGGCCGAGCAGGTCACCGGCGGCCAGTGCCGCGAGGGCGTTGGCCTGGTTGTGCAGCCCGTACAAGCCCATTTCGTCGGTTGCGATCAGGAGCGTCTCGCCGCGCGCGAGGAAGTGGCGGCCGTCCTCAGAGCGGATGCCATAGTGACCGTCCTCGGGTTCGTCCATGCCGAAGCTCTTTACACGGCGGATGTTGCGGACGCTGTCGACCGCCCGCGAATCCGAGCGATCGACCACGGCAGCGGCCGCCTCGCGAAAGATCCGGTACTTCGCAGCGCTGTAGTTTTCGAAGTCGCCGTGCCAGTCGAGGTGGTCGGGCGACACATTGAGCAATACCGACACGGCGGCGGGCAGGTTGCTTGTGCGCTGCAGATGAAAACTCGACAGCTCGAGGACATACACGTCCGGCCTGCCGGCGTCGAGCAGGTCGAGCGCCGGGTCGCCGAGGTTGCCGCCGGCGAGCACCTTGCGACCTGCGGCCGCGCACATGTGATAGAGCAGCGTCGTCACGGTGCTCTTGCCGTTCGTGCCGGTAATGGCAATGAACGGTACGTCCGTCGTTGCCGCGAACACCTCGATATCGGAATCCACCGGGATGCCCTTGGCGCGCGCCTTGTCGAGCAGCGGGTGCGAATCCTCGAGACCCGGCGACGCAATGATGCGATCGACACCTTCCGGCAGCGTGGGACTGCCGAGCAACAGTTTCGCGCCCGGCCAGACTTCGTTGAGCTCGTCGATGCCGGGCGGCTCCGTGCGCGTGTCGTAGAAGATCGCGTCGCCGCCCGTGCGCTTCAGGTAGCGCGCAATCGACAACCCGGTCTTGCCGAGACCGGCGACGAGTGCCGTTGATGTCGTCTTCGCCCTGCTCATCGGATCTTGAGGCTCGCAAGGCCGACGAGGACAAGAATGACCGTAATGATCCAGAAGCGGACGATGACCTTGGGCTCCGCCCAGCCCTTGAGTTCGTAGTGGTGATGCAGCGGCGCCATCCGGAAGACGCGCTTGCCCGTGAGCTTGAACGAAGCAACCTGGATCATGACCGATAGCGTCTCGACCACGAAGACGCCGCCCATGATTGCCAGCACGATCTCCTGGCGAACGACGACGGCCACCGCGCCAAGCGCAGCGCCGAGCGACAGCGCGCCTATATCGCCCATGAACACCTGGGCGGGATAGGTGTTGAACCACAGGAAGCCGAGACCCGCGCCGGCAAGTGACGCGCAGAACACGAGGATCTCGCCGCTGCCGGCGATGTAGGGAATACCAAGGTAGCCCGAAAAGACCGTGTTACCCGTGACGTAGGCGAAGACGCCGAGGGCACCGCCGACAAGTACGGTCGGCATAATCGCAAGGCCATCGAGACCGTCGGTCAGGTTCACCGCGTTCGAGAAGCCAACAATAAAGAAGTACGTTACGACAACCTGGAAAGCGCCGAGATAAATCGACAGGTCCTTGAAATACGGTATCAATAACGAGTTTTGTGCCTCGTCGGTTGCCGTAACGTACAAAGCAATGGCAGCGATCAGAGCCGCTGCAGACTGCCAGAAGAGCTTTTGCCTGGCCGAGATGCCGGCCGGGTCCTGCAATATCAGTTTCTTGTAGTCGTCGACATAGCCGATCACGCCGAAAGAGAGCGTGACGAAGATGACGATCCAGACGAAATGGTTCTCGAGGTCGGCCCAGAGCAGCGTGCTGACCGCTATAGCCGTGAGGATCAGCGCGCCGCCCATCGTGGGGGTCCCGGCCTTTGGCAGGTGCGTAATCGGCCCGTCCTCGCGCACGGGCTGGCCGACCTGGTTACGCGTCAGGCGGCGAATCATCCGCGGCCCGACCACGAACGACAGGATCAACGCAGTCAGAGCACCAAGAATCGCGCGCAGCGTCAGGTAGTTGAAGACGTTGAAGCCGGACTCGAACTGGGCAAGGTAATTGGTCAGGTACAGGAGCACGTCAGGACGCCTCCCGGTTCGTGTTGCCGTTCGCGGCCAGCGCCGCCACGACGCGCTCCATGCCGGCCGCGCGTGAACCCTTGACCAGCATGCTGAGTCCGGGTCGAGCCAGTCCGCTGGCGCGCTCGACGAGCGAGTCGATCGACTCGAACCATTCGCCGCCATCGCCGAAGCCGTCGACCGCGAAACGCGACAGCGGCCCGGTCGCCAGCAGGCGGTCGACGCCCGCCTCGCGGATCGCCTCGCCGGTATCGCGGTGCAGGCTGTCGGCATCGCGGCCGAGTTCGCCCATATCGCCGAGAATGAAGCAGGTCGTCCCGCGAGTGGCCGCCAGCACGGCAGCAGCCGCGGCGACGCTCGTCGGGTTCGCGTTGTAGCTGTCGTCGTAGAGCGTGACCCCGTTGATGCCGGCGCGCTCCCTGAGGCGACCGTCGACCGGTGCCGTAGCCTCGAGCCCCGTCACGATCCGGTCGACAGGGACGCCGAGCGCCGTCGCAATCGCCGCTGCTGCGCAGGCATTGCGCACATTGTGTTTGCCGTCGAGCTTAAGGCGCACGCGTCGCTCCGCGACCGGCGTCTTGAGGGTGAATTCGGCGCCGTGCTGGCCGAGCGAGATGTCGGCAGCGGAAACGTCGGCCGATTCGCTGAGTCCGAAGCTCACGATATCGATGTCGGCAGCGAGGCCTTTCCAGAATTCGAAGTAGTTATCGTCCGAATTCAGTACCGCGGTGCCGGGACGCGGCGAACCCGAGAGGATCTCGCCCTTGCCGCGTGCGACACCGTCGAGCGAACCGAAGCCCTCGAGGTGTGCCGGACCGGCGTTCGCAAGCGCGACGAGTTCCGGCTCGCAGAGGTCAACGAGATAGGCAATATCGCCCTCGGCGTTGGCGCCCATTTCGACGACAGCGAACTCGTGCCCCGGCTCGATATCGAGCAGCGTCAGCGGTACGCCGATTTCATTGTTGAGGTTACCGCGCGTCGCGAAGGTATGGCCGACGGTCTCGAGGATGCTGCGCGTCAGCTCCTTGAGCGTCGTCTTGCCATTGCTGCCGGTAATGCCAATAACCGTGGCCGGCAAGGTGCGGCGCCACGCCGCGCCGAGTCGGCCGAGAGCGGCGAGCGTATCGTCAACCTCGATTTGCGCAAGGTCCACGCTGTGACGGCGTGTCACGACGGCACCAGCCGCGCCTTTGTCGGCGGCAACGTCGAGGAACGCCTCGCCGTCGAAGTTCGGACCACTTAGCGCAACGAACAGGTTGCCCGGCACGAGTGTCCGCGTATCGGTGCTGACGCCGTCAAAGTCCGCGTCGCTGCCGTACAGACGACCGTCCATGACGTTGCTCGCAAGAGACAGTTGCGCCTTCATTGCCCGCCCTCGTTCGGCTGCGCAAGGCATGCACCGGCAACGGCCACATCCGAGAAGGGGATCTGTTCGCCGGCGATATCCTGGTAGGGCTCGTGGCCCTTACCGGCAACAAGGATCGTGTCGGCAGCGGCAGCCTTGCCGATGGCCCAGGCGATCGCTGTTGCACGATCCTCGATCACGGTGGCGCGCTCCGGTCGGATCAGCCCGGCCCGGATGTCGTCGAGGATGGTCACGGGCTCCTCGCCCCGCGGGTTGTCGCTCGTCAGGACGACGGCATCGGCGAGGCGTTCGGCAACGCGACCCATGAGCGGGCGCTTGCCGGCATCGCGATCGCCGCCGGCGCCGAAGACGACGATGAGGCGACCGCGTACATGCGGCTTGAGACTTTTCAACACCAGCTCGAGGGCGTCGGGCGTATGCGCGAAATCGACGTAGACCCGGGGACCCTCGCCGGCAACACGCTGCAGCCGTCCAGGCGGCGCCGCCACGGCGGCCAGCGCGTCGGTCGCCCTCTCGAGCGACACGCCATCGTCCAGCAGCGTCGCAAGTACCGTGACGGCATTCGCCACGTTGAAGTCGCCAGGCATCGACAGGTCGAACACTGCGCTGCCCCACGACGACTCAATGTGCACGCGCGATCCCGTTGGCGTCGCCACGACCGACCGAACAAAGACGAAGGGGCGGCCGTTGGCGACGCGATCGAAGCGCGTCGATACCGTGATCACATTGCCCCGGCAGCGACCCGCGAGCTCGGCCCCGTACTCGGAATCGAGATTGATGATCCGAACGGCGGGATCGTGCTCGAGGAACAGCCGCGCCTTGGCCTCGAAGTAGCGCCGCATCGTACCGTGGTAGTCGAGGTGGTCACGCGAGAGGTTGGTAAAGATGGCGGTGCGAAAGCGCACGTTATCGACGCGGCCCTGGTCGAGCGCGTGCGAAGACACTTCGATCGCTGCCGCATCGACGCCGTCGTCGCGGAAGCCGGCCAGGGCCTGGTGCAGTTCGACGACACCAGGCGTCGTCAGTCCCGACGTGGCGTCCGATGGCTCGGCAGGCGTCTTGCCGTAGACACCGAGCGTGCCGACATAGCCGCACGCACGGCCGAGCCGCTGCCGGCATTCGGCCAGCATCCAGGCAACCGTGGTCTTGCCGTTGGTCCCCGTAATGCCCGTGACCGCGACGCTCGACGAGGGCTCGCCGTAGAAGCGGTCGGCGAGTTCGCCAAGACCTGCCGCAAGACCCGGCACGCCGACGACGGGCACCGACAGAGCCGGCATCGCACCGCCGAGACCTGCAGGGTCGACTGCGACGGCTGCCGCGCCGCGCTCCTCGGCGAGCGCCGCGAAAGCTGCGCCGTGCGAGGTTCTGCCAGGTATCGCGAGAAACAGGTCGCCCGGTGCAACGAGCCGGCTATCCGCCGCAAGACCCGTGACCGCAAGCGGCGGGACGGCATCTACCTGCGGGAACAGGGTCGCGAGGTCCATCCCGGGCTGTAGGCGTTCGGCCGGCATGCTCATCGACTGTCCGCCACGGCCTGGATGACGCTGCCCGGGTCGCGCGCCGGCAGCGCGTCCGGCGGCACGGCCAGGAGCCTGAGCGCCTCCGACATGATGTCGGCAAACACGGGCGCCGCGACATCGCTACCGTAGTAAAGCTCGCCGCTCGGCTCGTCGATCATGACCACCGCGGCAAGACGCGGCTCCGACGCCGGCGCGAACCCTGCGAAAATCGAGATGTACTTGTCTTCCGAGTAGCCGCCCGCGGCTGATTTCCAGGCCGTGCCGGTCTTGCCGGCTACCCGGTAACCGGCAACGGCCGCCTTGTTGCCGGTGCCGCCCGGGCGGACGACCTCCTCGAGCATGCGCCGCACCGCGCGCGCCGTATCCGGCGCAATCACCCGAGTGATTTCGGCCGGCGCCTCGGTGGCAAGCAGCGATATCTCGGGCGCCGTGCCGTCACCCGCCAGTGCGGCATAAGCGCGCGCAAGCTGCAGCGCGGTCACGGAGACACCGTAGCCATAGGCCAGCGTCGCCTGGCTGATCTCACGCCAGTAGCTGTGATGCGACAGTGAGCCTGTCGACTCGCCCGGGAAGCCGCTGCTCGTCAGCTCACCCAGACCGAAGCGCGCGATCGTCTGCCAGAGCTGCTCAGGCTCGAGATCCATGGCGAGCTTGGTGACGCCGACGTTGCTCGAACGCGCAAGAATCGTCGTCAGGCTGACGCGACCGAGATTGCGCGTATCCTCGATGCGCTTGGCGCCGACATCGACATAGCCCGGTGACGTATCGATCACGCTGCTCGGGCGAAACTCGCCGCTTTCGAGGGCCGCCGCCACGACGAGGGGCTTGATGCTCGAACCGGGCTCGAAGATATCGGTGATCGCCCGGTTGCGGTAACGCTCGGCCGACATCTGCGCGCGGTCGTTCGGGTTGTACGCCGGCTGGTTGACCATGGCGAGCACCTCACCCGTCGCGACATCGACGACGACCAGCGAACCGGACTCGGCGTTGTGTTTCTTCACGGCCGACTTGAGCATCCGGTAGGCGAGGTACTGGATGCGCAGGTCGATCGACAGGCGCAGTTCCTTGCCGTGCCGCGGCGGCGCGATACTCTCGATGTTCTCGATGGAGTTGCCGAGACGGTCCTTCAGGACGCGCTTCGCACCGGCCTCGCCGGCGAGCCAGTAGTCGTAGGCGAGCTCCATGCCCTCCTGGCCCTTGTCGTCGATATCGGTGAAGCCGATCAGGTGACCGGTCACCTCGCCCGCCGGGTAATAGCGCCGGTATTCGCGGCGCACGATCAGGCCCGGCATGCCGAGCTTCTTGATACGCAGCGTCTCATCCGGCGGAACGCCGCGCTTCACCCAGAGAAAGCTCTTTGCCATGTTGCGCGTAATACGGCGTGCGAGTGCGCCGGCGTCGACGCCGAGCACCCGGGCCAGCTCCGGGAGGCGGTCCATCGCCGGCGCAATCGCGTTCGGGTCGACGGCAATGCTGTCGACGGGTGTGCTGATGGCGAGCGGCTCGCCGTTGCGATCGGTAACCGTGCCACGGTGGGCGCTGATCGTTTCGGTCCTCAAGTGCCGCGCGTCGGCCTCGTCGTTGAGGAAGTCCTTGTCGAGCACCTGCAGGTGCACGGCGCGCGCCGCGAGCGACAGCGCAACCATCGCGAAGGCGGCGGTCACGATCAGGCTGCGCCGCACGAAGCGGTTCGCAACCTGCTGCTTGGTTTCTGCACCGCGTGCCATTAGCGCTCGATCACGTAGACGTCGCGGGCGCCCGGCCGCGACAGCTTGAGGTCGCCGGTCGCCACCTGTTCGATCCGCGCGTGGGTGGCCCAGGTGCTCTGCTCGATCTGCAGCTGGCCCCACTCGATGTTGAGAGCGTCGCGCTCGTCGGTCAGGCGCTCCAGTTCCACGAACAGCTTGCGCGACTCATGCTTTGTATAGACCAGCGCTATGGCGCTGACGACGCACACGAGCGCAAGCGCAAACAGAAGCCCGGCAGGCTGTTGTTTTGCAAGCGGCCTCATGCGAGGCGCTCCGCAATGCGCAGCCTCGCGCTGCGTGATCGGGCATTGGCCTCGATCTCACGAGCATCCGCCGTCACGGGCTTGCCGATCGGCTTGAGCAGAGGGCGAAACTCCGGCGGAATGTCGGGCATGCCGCGGTACTGTTCGGGCTCGCGCGAGTGATCACGGATGAAGCGCTTGACGATTCGATCCTCGAGCGAGTGAAAGCTGATGACGCATAGCCGGCCGCCGGCCTTGAGCGCGCCTATGCAAGCGTCGAGCGCCGCGGCGATCTGCCCGAGCTCGTCGTTGATCGCAATGCGAATCGCCTGGAAGGTCTTCGTTGCCGGGTGAATCTTCTGGCCTCGCGCCGGGACAGCCGCTTTGACAACCTCCGCCAGCTCGGACGTCCTCGTGAGCGGCGCACGCTGCCGGGCAGCCACTATGGCGGCGGCAACGCGACGCGCATGCGGCTCTTCCCCGTACTGTTTTAGCGTCCTTACCAAGTCCCTTTCATCCACCGATTGCAGCCAATCACTGGCCGCTATGCCCTTATCCGGATCCATGCGCATGTCGAGCGGGCCGTCGTGCCGAAAGCTGAAGCCCCGGCCGGCCACGTCCAGCTGCGGCGAGGAGACACCGAGATCGAACAGAATTCCGTCGACGTTCCCCGCGAGCCCTCGCTCTGCAAGCATCCCTTCCAGTTCTGCAATTTCGCCCCTGACCAGTTCAAAACGCGGATCGCCAGCGAGCGCGTCGGGCGCGCTGGCAATCGCCATTGGATCGCGGTCAATGGCGATGAGCCTGCCGTCGTTTCCCAGCCGGTCGAGAATTGCCCTGCTGTGGCCCCCGCGGCCGAACGTGCCATCGACATACAAACCGTCTTCCCTGATTGCCAGCCCTTCGAGGGCCGGCCCCAGCAGCACGGGTATGTGCGCGCCGCCGGTCACTGATGGCAAAGCAAACTAGAACGCGATCGATTCGAGATCCGCAGGCAATTCACCGTCGTCGTCTTCGGTAAGCCACGCATCACGCTTCTCGTTCCAGGTCGCTTCATCCCACAGTTCGAATTTGTTGCCCTGGCCGATCAGCATTGCCTGCTTCTCGAGGCCCGCGAAGTCGCGAAGCTCCCGGGATATCAGCAGCCGCCCGTTCGCATCCATGTCGACCTCGGTCGCGTAACCGACCATAATCCGCACGATGCGCCGGGCAGTCTTGTTCATGCTCGGAAGTCGCACGAGCTTGCGCTCGAGCTCTTCCCAGTCCGGCAGGGGATACACGAGGAGGCAGTGGTCCTTGTCCACAGTCACGATCATTTGGCCGTCACAACGACTGGCGAGCCGATCCCGGTACCGGGTCGGCATAGCCATACGCCCTTTGGCGTCGAGCGTGACTTTGGTGGCCCCTCGAAACACGACAACGAGGACATGCCGGAGATCACTCTTCTGGCGCGATTTCCGGGCTGACTGCCCATCTCCTCCCACTTTTTTCCACTTTTCAACACTATAGGACCGGTCCAAATCGGGGTCAACAACAACCCGCGTTTTCTATTGTTCTACAGGGACTTAAGCGCTTTTCAGTGGCCCGAAAAGGGCGAAATATGGCAAGGCCGGATTCAATGAAATCAGCCAGTTAAGCGCTTTTTGTGGAGATTACGTAAAATAGCTGTCGGGAAACGGCGACAGGCGGGACAATGCGCATGCGACCGCGCGAGTTTGCGCGACCGACCGTCTCGAGTATGCCCGAGAATGGGCTTTACTCATTGATTTAAAAGGGAAAACCGGAGTCGGCAATAAGCCGGGTTCTGTCAACGACAATCATTCATCTGGGACGATCGTCACCGATCGCCTCGAGCAACCTACCCGGGAGCCCGCTCGGAACCGGCGGCGGGCCCGAAAACGGACCCTGCTCCCCTATTTGGTCTTGCACCGGGCGGGGTTTACCGTGCCGCGAACTGTTACCAGTCGCGCGGTGCGCTCTTACCGCACCTTTTCACCCTTACCGGCAAGCCGGCGGTTTGTTTTCTGTGGCACTTTCCATGGGCTCGCGCCCTCCAGGCGTTACCTGGCGCCCTGTCCGAAGGAGCCCGGACTTTCCTCCGAAGCGAGATGTCCCGCCCCGGCGATTGCCTGGCCGACTCCGGCTTTCCCAGCAGCCGATTGTACCGGATCGAGCGCGCCCTGCGGCGCGCGCGGTCCGGGCCGGGCAGGGTTTGCTAGTCGGCAACCGTGTCGCTGATTGCCGTGGAACAGCTGTCTGACAGGGCGTCGGACTTGTCGGTCAGACAGGCAAGCAGCCGGCCCTCGCCGGGAGCGACGTCGCTGCAGTGTGTCTTGATGTCCTCGGCGCAGCTCTGGGCGAAATAGTTGACGGCAACCGCCAGCTGCTCGAGCAGCGTCGCCGCCTGGTACAACGCATAGGCACACTGACCCGACAGCTGGTCTTCGTGCGCCGCAACGCAGTGCAGCAGGCGGCCGTTGCCCGGGTTCACCGTGCTGCAGAACTGCACGAGGTCGGTTTCGCAGGACGTCACGACGTACTCGAGCAGGTCGTCCTGGGCGCCGGCAACGCCGGCGCCGAGCAGCAGCAGGCTCGCTGCAAGCGTTGTGCTCAGTTTCTTCATTGTGTCTCCCCTTTAAAGATCGGTTTGCAACGTGCTTTTCGCCAGAAGACGGTGAGGCGTCAGTCGACGATCTCGATCGACGAACTCCCGGCAAGGCTCGAGGCGAAGTCCTTGCCCATGAGCAGAGCTGGCGTCAGGCTGCCGGCTGGCGCCTCGTTGGCAACGAGGTGCTCGATGATGGCGACCGGCGCAAGCATTGTCACCGTGTAGCCGTTTGCGGTTGTCAAACGCGCCGTCTTCTTGCCACCGGCGGCATTCCTCACCTCGCCCCAGACCAGCGTGTCGTGTGCAGCGCGTTGATCGTCAGACGGGCCGCGAATCTTCTTGTCAACCTGCGCCTTCAGGTAGCGCTGCACGACACCGAGCTTCAGCAACGGCCGGACGTACTGCGCACGCCGTGCGTTCGCGATCATCTTGCCGCTGGCCGGGATGTACACCGTTATGTTCGGAATACCCGTTGTGACGAAGGCCGTTGAGATATCGCCCCAGGAGATGCTCATTGCCGTCTTCGGGCCGTTGCCGAAGTCGATGTCACGCGTCAGGACGCCGGTGCGTGAGAGGACACCGTCGCGCCGTGCCCAGGTCCCCATGGCCATGCCTTCGACCATGGTCTTGGCCGTCCCGGGGCTGAAGCGTCCGGCGCTCGCGAAGCCGAGTTCCAGCGAACTCGCGTCAGGCAAGGCGTCGGCGAGCGCCCGCGCGACGCAGTCGGTTGGCACGACGTCAAAACCGACGCCGGGACACACGATCACGCCAGCCTCCTTCGCGGCGCTGTCGACTGCCGTGCTGTGGGCGTGCTCGAACACGAAGGCTTCGCCGGTAATGTCGAAGTAGTGCGCGCCGGCGGCAATACAGCCGTCGAGCATCGGTTTGCTGGTTGCCGAGAACGGCCCGGCGCAGTGCACGACGGCATCAATACCCTCGAGCGCCCCCGCGATCCCGGCAGGGTCGTCGAGCGCGAAAGGACGGCTATCGAGATGCAGCGTGTCGGCGAGCGCCCGGGTCTTCGCGGGATCGCGGCCTGCGAGGACGGGTTTCAGGCCGCGGGACACGGCGTGCTCGGCGATCAGACGACCGCTGTAGCCGTAAGCCCCGTAAATCATCCACTGCCTGACAGTCATTGGCGCTCCTTGAGGTCGAGCATGCGTTCGTAAACGGCGTTGCGCGCAACGCCGGTCAAGCGGGCGACAATAGCGGCCGCCTGCTTGCCCGACAAGACAGGCATCAACTCGGCCAGCAAGCGGTCGACGTCGCGCATGCCGTCTTCAGGCTCTGCCTTCCTGCCATCGACGACGATAACGAACTCGCCTTTCTCGACAATCTCCCCTCGATCAAGGGCAGCGGTCAACTCGCCGAGCGTCGCATGCCGAACCTCTTCGTAGACCTTGGTCAGTTCACGCAGGAGGCAGGCATCACGGTCCTCGCCGAAGGCCTCGGCCATTGCCGCTACGGAGTGCCTGACGCGGTGCACCGATTCGTAGAACACGAGCGTCCGCGGCTCGCCGGCCAGTGCCTCGAGCCGCTGCTGCCGCGCCGCAGCCTTCGCCGGCAGGAAGCCTTCGAAGCAAAAGCGGTCTGTTGCGAGCCCGGCAACGGATAGCGCCGCTGTCAGGGCTGAAGCACCGGGCACAGGCACGACCGCAATACCGGCCTCGTGCGCTGCCCTGACGAATCGATAGCCCGGATCGCTGATCAGCGGCGTACCGGCATCGCTGACCAGGGCGACGGAGCGGCCGTCGGCGAGCTCGTTCACCAGGGTCTCGGCAGCGTCGGATTCATTGAAATCGTGCAGCGCAATTTGCGGTGTTTTCGCGCCAATATGCGTTAGCAATCGACCGGTGTGGCGGGTATCCTCAGCGGCAATTCGATCGACGTCGACGAGTATCTGGCGTGCTCGCGGGGTCAGGTCATCGAGGTTACCGATCGGCGTGGCGACGACGTACAGCGTGCCGCTCACGATGCGGCAACCGGTCCAGGCTTGGAAAGGAACACATGCGCTTCCCGACTCTTATGCTCAGGTATCGTGCCTCCGCGACGCGGGCAACTGCAAGCCTGCTCGTGTGCCTGTTGCTGGCTGTCGCCGGCTGTGAAAGCACGTCGGGCGGCCTTCGGCCGCTAAGCGGCGAGGGTCGCGCGGATGAGCTCGCCCGGCAGGGGGCGGCGAGCGAGGCAGGCGGCGCCTACATTGGCCTTGCCACCGGCGCCGTCGGGCCGGAACGCGACCGGTTCGCCCTGCTCGCGGCCGAGCAATGGTTGATCGCCGGCGACGTCGAGCGCGCGAATACGGCTTACCAGGGCATCAGCCGCCCGCCTGCTGCGAGCAACGTGGCGCTCGAAGAGGCCGTGCGCGCTCGCTTCCTCCTGTTGAGCGGCGAGGCAGAACAGGCGCGGCTTCTCCTCGACGGTCTGAGTGCAGCACCCATGACCGTGTCGCGGCGATTGGTGATCGAGGCACTGCGAGCGGATACGTATATTGCGCTCGGCGATCCGGCCCGTACGGTCGATATCATGCGCCAGCGCGAGTCCTACCTGAGCAGCCGCGATGACATCGAGCGACACCGTGACATGCTCTGGGAGTCACTGGCGAAGAGCACACCAAGCGCACTGCGTGATGCCGCCCAGTCGTCACTGGACGACGAGGCACGGGGCTGGCTGACGCTGGCGGCCCTTTCGGCGTCGACCGGCCAACAGGGCATTGGCTGGAACAATGGTCGCATACGCTGGCGCGAGGAATACCCCGAGCACCCGGCCATGGCCATCCTCGACGCCTTGCCCGAGGGCAGCGACACGCTGCTCGCGTATCCGCGACAGATTGCGCTGATCCTGCCACTGTCAGGACAGGCGGCGCGTGCAGGCCAGGCGATCAAGAACGGTTTTCTCGGCGCCTACTTCGCCAACGCCGGCGGCCTCGACGATCGTCAGTCGATCCGCGTGTACGACGTCAACCTCGAAGGCGGTGCCAGCGCCGCCTACGAAACCGCGGTCGCCAACGGCGCCGAGTTCGTTGTCGGGCCGCTGTTGCGCAGCGACGTTGCCGAGCTCGCCAACACTAGCCTCGTGCCCGTCCCGGTCCTGACGCTCAACTACCTTGGCGAAGGCACGATGCCGCCACCGGGCCTGTTCCAGTTTGCGCTGGCGCCCGAAGACGAGGCGATCGCCGCTGCGGCGCGCGCCCGTGCCGACGGCTACTCGCGAGCCGTGGCGCTGGTGCCGAACAGCAGCTGGGGTCGGCGACTCCTCTCGGCCTTCACGGAAGAATTCGAGGCCGAAGGCGGTATCCTGCTCGACTCGCGAACCTACGCGACCGGCAACCCGGATTTCTCCGGCGTCATCGAGGATCTCATGGCCCTGTCGGGCAGTGTCGGTCGTTACCAGCGGCTGCGCGCCAACATTGGGGGTCCCCTGCAGTTCGACCCGCGTCGGCGGCAGGACGTCGAGTTCATCTTCCTCGCCACGGATGCACCAACCGGCCGTCTGCTCAAGTCGCAGCTCAAGTTCCATTACTCGGGGGACCTGCCCGTCTACGCCACGTCGCTGATCTATGCGATGGACGGGCGCTCGGACTCGGACCTCGATGGCGTCCGCTTCGCCGACGCGCCATGGGTCATTTCGCCACCTTCATGGATCGCGCCGCTGCCGCCAGCGTTCGAGACCTGGTTCCCGGCCGAACGTCGCCTGGGTCGCCTGCATGCCATGGGCTATGACGCTTTCCAGCTGACGGGCAGCCTGTTCGCCTACCAGAACGCCTACGACACCGTGCTCGAGGGCGCGACGGGGGAGCTATACCTCGATGCCGACGGCAAGGTACACCGACGCCTGGCCTGGGCCGAGTTTGCAGGCGGCGTACCGGTGCCAATGGCAGATCCGGTCGACGCTACGGAAAGCATGGACGACGCGGCGCTGCCCGACGTGCCGACATGGGACAACGACGGCGCGCCGCAAACCGAATCGTTCTAGGCCGTCGCGCGGAACACCATGCCCGGCGCTGGCTCGAATCCCGAGGCCTCGCCTTCGTCGCGCGTAACTTCCGCTGCCGTCACGGCGAGCTCGATCTCATCATGCTCGACGGCGAAGTGCTCGTATTCGTCGAGGTACGATGCCGTGTCAGCCGGGCGCTGACGCGCGCGGTCGATACGGTCGACCCTCGCAAACAGCGAAGGCTCACCCGTGCCGCCGGCGCCTTTCTCGCCAGCCAGCCGGCGTTCTCCATGCGCCCGGCACGCTTCGACGTAATCGGCTTCGACAAAGCGCCAGAGACGGGGTCCGAGCCGGACTGGCTGCGAGACGCCTTTCGTCCCGAAACGGACTAAACCCTGCGGCTTTCGGATAACCGCTCGTCGCGGCGCACTGGTAGACTTTGCGCCGTCAATCCTCATCTATGGAGCCTCAATGGACACGCTGACGCGCGTACGCGAGCACTTCGCTGAAAGCATCGCCACCAAGGAAAACGCACTTGACGCGATCGCCGCGGAGATTGCGGCCGGCGGCGAACTCATGACCCAAGCACTGCTCGCCGACGGCAAGATCCTGAGCTGCGGGAACGGCGGCTCCGCGGCCGACTCGCAACACTTCTCCTCGGAGCTCTTGAACCGCTTTGAGAAGGAGCGACCGGGCCTGCCCGCCATGGCGCTGACGACCGACAGTTCGACGCTGACATCCATCAGCAACGACTACGCTTACGAGGAAATCTTCAGCAAGCAGGTCCGCGCGCTGGGTAAGAGCGAAGACGTGCTGCTGGGCATTTCTACATCGGGTAACTCGGAGAACGTCTGTCGGGCGATCAAGGCAGCACACGAACGTGGCATGAAGGTCGTAGCGCTAACGGGCCGCGACGGCGGACGCATGGCTGATCTGTTCGAGGAGGGCGATACCGAGATCCGCGTGCCGGCGACGCGAACGGCGCGTATCCAGGAAGTGCATCTGCTCGCGATCCACTGCCTTTGCGACATTATCGACTCGACGTTGATTGGTGGCGGCTGAAGCGGCCGCCCGGGTAGCGACGCTACTTGACGACCTTGAGGTGAGCGCGCGAGGGGCGCGGAGCGGCCGGCTCGACGGCAGGTGCTGCAGCGGCATGGGCATTACCGCCGTCGCCATCACCCTCGCTGTCGTGCGAGAAGATCATGCCCTGCCCCGTTTCCCGTGCATAAATACCGAGGACGGCAGGCATTGGCACGATAACGTCGAACGGAACGCCGCCGAAGCGTGCACGGAAGGCGATTGAGTCGTTGGCCAGTCGCAGGTTGTGCGCGGCCGACTCGCTGATGTTCAGAATGATCTTGCCGTCTTTGACATGCTGCGGCGGGACGCTGACACCGTCCGTCGTAGCGTCGACGACGATGTGCGGTGTATTGCCGTTGTCACCCATCCACTCGTGCATTGCACGTATCAGGTAGGGTCGCTTGGATCGGTTAGGTGTAGTCAACGGTGTATTGAGGTCGGTTGTAAACCGCACTTCGGTTATTGCGCAAAGCTTATCACTGATTGTGCGTCAGCGGTCGAACATGACATAAACACGACCGCCGCCGTCGAATGCGGCGGCATTGCGTCGGAAACTTTTACATCCGCATTTCGTGTTCGAGTTCGGTCAGGCTTTGCTGGAATGAACGACGCTCGAAAACACGCTGCATGTACTGCTCGATCGGCTCGGCATCGCTGCCAAGGTCGATACCGTAGACCGGCAGTCGCCACAGTACTGGCGCAATGCTGCAATCGACGAGCGAGAACTCGTCGCTCAGGAAATACGGCTTGGCACCAAAAAGCTCGGTGCTCTGCAGAATGCTCTCGCGCAGCATCTTCTTCGACTTCGCACCCAGCTTGCCGTCGGCTGCATCGGCCTCCTCGGCAATCGAGTACCAGTCCTTCTCGATACGGAACAACGCGAGTCGGAACTGCGCGCGCGTCACGGGATCGACGGGCATGAGCGGCGGATGCGGGAAGCGCTCATCGAGGTACTCGATGATGACGCGTGAATCATAAAGCGTCAGGTCACGATCGACGAGCGTCGGGACCGTGTGGTAAGGATTGAGATCCATCAGGTCCTCGGGCAGGTCGGGACCCGCGACGTTGGCGATCTCGATGTTGATGTTCTTCTCGGCAAGAACGAGACGAGTGCGGTGGCTGTGAATGTCCGTCGGACGCGAAAACAGCGTCATGACGGAACGGCGATTGGCAATGACGGCCATGGCGATCCTTCCTGATGTTACAGAGAGATACCTGCGTCCTCTCGAAAGCAGGCCCTCACTTTTCTATTTGACGTCCTTCCAGATTTCTTTCTTGAGGAAGATCGCGATGATGAGGAACGCGACCAGGTAGATGAGTACCCAGACACCAAGTGAACGCCGCTCCCCCCGGACCGGCTCTGAAATGTAGGCAAGGAAGTTGACCGTGTCGCGGACGAACTGGTCGTATTCCTCAGCGCTGAGGCTCCCGGGCTGGAGCGGCTCGAAGCCCTCAAAGGTGCGCTTCGTTACGCCGTCAACGACCTCTTCGGTGAACAGCGCGTTCTGGAACCCCTGCAGCTCCCAAAGAACATGCGGCATGGCCGTACCGGCCAGGACCGTGTTGTTGGTCCCGTTCGGGTGCGACGGGTCAACGTAGAAGCCCTTGAGGAAGCTGTAGATGTAGTCAGCACCGCGGGAGCGCGCCAGCAGCGACATATCGGGCGGCGCAACGCCGAACCAACGCTTCGCTGCTTCCGTCGGCATGTTGATCTGGATCGTCTCGAACGTCTTTTCGGCATTGAACATCAGGTTCTCGATCATGAGCTCGTCGGAAAGCTCGAGATCCTTGCCAATCGTCGAATAGCGAACGTACTTTGCCGAGTGACAGCCGGAGCAGTAGTTCATGTAGTTCGAGGCGCCACGCTGCAGCGACTTCACGTTGCTCGGGTCGATGTCGGCGTGCTCGAGGGGTACCTCGCCGCCAGCGGCGAGAGCGCCGCCGGAGACGATTAGGAAGGCGAACGCCGCGAGACGGCTGTGCACAGTCTTACGCATGGTAGACCACCCTCTCTGGTACCGGCTTGGTCTTGTCGACGCTCGTGTACCACGGCATCAGGATGAAGAAGGCGAAGTACACCACCGTCGCAATCCTGGCGAGCATCACGTAGACGCCTTCGGCGGGCTGTACGCCCAACCAACCCAGCAGCAGGAAGCTGACCACGAACAGCGACAGTGCCGTCTTGTACATCGGTCCGCGATAACGAATCGATTTCACGGGTGACTTGTCCAGCCACGGCAGGAACAGCGGCAGGATGACCGAAATGCCGAACAGGATGAATCCGAGCAGCTTGTCGGGCACGGCGCGCAACACCGCATAGTACGGCGTGAAGTACCACACCGGGGCAATGTGCGCGGGTGTTACACCGGGATTGGCCGGATCAAAGTTGGCGTGCTCGAGGAAGTAACCGCCTGCCTCCGGAGCAAAGAACACGACCGCCGAGAACACCATCAGGAAGACGATGATGTACACGAGGTCCTTGCTCGTGTGGTACGGATGGAAAGCGATGCCGTCGAGCGGTACACCGTTGTCGTCCTTCTTCTGCTTGATCTCGACGCCGTCAGGGTTGTTCGAACCCACCTCGTGCAGCGCGACGATGTGCACGAAGACGAGGCCAATCAGCGCAAGCGGCAACGCGATGACGTGCAAGGCAAAGAAGCGGTTCAGCGTGATGTCCGATATCGAGAAGTCGCCGCGAATGAACTCGACGATGGCGTCCCCGACGAACGGAACAGCCCCGAACAGCGAAATGATCACCTGCGCACCCCAGTAGGACATCTGACCCCACGGCAGCAGGTAGCCCGCGAATGCCTCGGCCATGAGTACCAGGAAGATCAGCATGCCGATGATCCAGATCAGCTCGCGCGGCTTCTTGTAGGAGCCGTAGAGCATCGCCCGGAACATGTGCAGATAAACGACGATGAAGAAGAACGATGCACCAGTCGAGTGCATATAGCGGATCAACCAGCCCCACTCGACGTCGCGCATGATGTACTCGACGGAGGCGAAAGCTTCAGCTGACGACGGCTTGTAGTTCATCGTCAGGAAGATGCCGGTGATGAGCTGGATAGCAAGAACGACAAAGGACAGCACACCGAAGACGTACCAGATATTCAGGTTCTTCGATGCGTAGTACTTCGTGACGTGGTGCTCCATGGTCTTGGTGAACGGAAAACGCGCGTCCACCCATTCCATGAAGCCGCCCTTGGCCTTGCCAACTTCTGCTTCTACTCTTGCCATTTATGCTGCTCCAGTATCCTGACCAATCAGGATGAGGTCGTCCCGGACGAATCGATGCGGCGGCACACGCAGGTTGGTCGGCGCCGGCACGCCCTTGTAGACGCGCCCGGCCAGATCGAACTTGGAACCGTGACAGGGACAGAAGAAGCCGCCGGCCCAGTCTTCGCTGGGACGGACCTCAAAGTCCTGCAACGGCGCACAACCAAGGTGCGTGCAGACGCCCTCGAGTACCAGGAATTCGGGTTTGACAGAACGGGTTGCGTTAGCGGTGTACTCGGGCTGCTGCTCTGCGACCTCGGAATCTGGGTCCCGCAGCTGGTCGACGTTCGACCCGAGCCGGTCAAGCATGTCTTGCGTGCGACGCAGGACGTATATGACCTTGCCTCTCCATACGACACGTACCATCTCGCCAGGTTCCATCGCACCGACGGCAACCTCGACAGGCGCACCCAGTGCCTGGGCTCGTGCACTCGGCTTCAGCGAGCTCAAAAACGGCACTGCAACGCCGGCGACGCCGACGGCACCCGCTGCGCCTGCAGCGAGCGTTAGGAAATGACGTCTGTTGTTATCAACGTCTTCAGTCATCACACACTCCAAATACGCTAGCACGTAAGCATATCGAGACTGGGAATCGCCGCGACGAAACCAAGACCGCCGATACGATTCGTTACGAATATTCGGTGATCCGGTGTTCTTTCGCGTACCGTGTCGTCTCAGAAGCCTCAGTGCAGCGCGTTACATCTGCATGGGTTGTTGAAATCGATAGATTTGCGTGTGGTCCGCCCAAGCGTCAGGATGGCGCGCGAATGGACCGATCTGCTCGAAACAGCGCGCCATTATACACGGCGGGTTACGAGCTTGGCTACCGCAGCGGGAGGAATCCACGAGGGCATGGCCGCCACCAACAGACTCCATGCGGCGCTGGTATTCCTGGCGCAGTCGATCGTCGTCGGACTCGCCGTGGCATTCCTCGTGGTGCTCGTGCGCCCCGACCTGCTCCCGGCCGTCGGCCCGGCAAACCGTGGCGCGCCGGCAAGCTACGCCGACGCCATCGAGAAGAGCGCCGATGCCGTTGCCAATGTCTATATCAAGCGCCTCGTCGCCGGCGCAGACACAGATTCCGGTCGTGCACGCTTCCAGGTCAACACGAGCTTCGCGTCGGCCGTCGTGATCGATCCCGAGGGCTACCTGGTCACCAACTATCACGTGGTCGCACAGGCAGCCGAGATTCGCGTGCAGTTTTCCGACGGGCGCGTTGCGGAGCCCGATATAGTGGGCGTCGACCGCGAGACCGACCTTGCCCTGCTCCGCGTCGATATCGGCCGCTTGCCGGCCATCGAAATGGGCAGCTCGGCCGACCTCAGCATCGGAGACGTCGTGCTGGCGATCGGCAACCCGTACGGCCTGACCAAGTCCGTCACGTTCGGCATCGTCAGCGCGACCGGTCGGGGTCTGCTGAACCTCGCCACCTTCGAGAACTTCATCCAGACCGACGCCGCCATCAATGCCGGCAATTCCGGTGGCGCGCTGGTCGACAGCGAAGGAGCCCTCGTTGGCATCAACACGGCGGTCCTCGCCCAGGATGCCGGCACCGAGGGCATCAGCTTCGCGATCCCCGTCGACCTGGTGCGCGGCGTCGTATCGCAGATCCGCGCGAAGGGCCGGGTCGTGCGCGGCTGGCTCGGGCTGCAGACCGACGACCTGACGACGGCTGAGAAGGCCGCGCTCGGCCTCGAGGCCAATGCAGGAATCCTGCTGGTGGACGTATATGCAGACAGTCCGGCAGCCCGAGCCGGGCTGCGGCGTGGTGACATCATCCTGTCGGTTGACGGCGAGACGATCGGTTCGCGCCGCCAGGCGCAGCTGCTCGTCGCCGGCAGTGCGCCCGGCGACGAGATCGACATTGCCATTGCGCGGGACGGCGTCAGGATCGAGGCGGTCGTGACCACGGGCGAACGCCCGGAGGAAGTGCCGGCCATCGAGCCGCCGGATCAGCCGCGCTAGGCCTGCCGACCCGTCCGCGTTCTCAAGGGCGCGGGCTAGCGCGCTACGCGGTGAATCGTCGCGCCCAGCTGGCGAAGCTTCTCCTCGATACGCTCGTAGCCTCGATCCACGTGGTAGATGCGATCGACCAGCGTTTCCCCCTCCGCCGCCAGTCCCGCCAGCACGAGGCTCGCTGACGCCCGCAGGTCGGTCGCCATGACGGGCGCGGCCGACAGGGCCTCAACGCCGCGGATGATCGCGGTATTCCCCTCGAGACGAATATCCGCACCCATGCGTTGCAGCTCGAGAACATGCTGGAAACGGTTCTCGAAAATCGTCTCGGTGATCGAGCCCGTGCCCTCGGCAATCGCGTTGAGTGCGCAGAACTGTGCCTGCATGTCGGTCGGGAACGCCGGGTGCGGGGCCGTGCGAAGGTCCACAGCCTTCGGCCGTCGGCCGCGCATGTCGACCGTGATCGCGTCGCCATCGATGTCGATGTCGGCACCAGCCTCCTTGAGCTTGATCAGCACGGCCTCGAGCGTCGCGGGTGCCGTGTCGCGAGCCGTGACGCGACCGCCGGTCATTGCCGCAGCCACGAGGTAGGTCCCTGTCTCGATCCGGTCGGGCAGCACGGAGTGCTCGGTGCCGCCGAGTGACTCGACACCCTCGACGACGATCGTTCCGCTGCCGGCGCCGTCGATCTTCGCGCCCATTGCCGTCAGGAACTTCGCAAGATCCACGATCTCCGGCTCCTGCGCCGCGTTCTCCAGCACCGTCTCGCCCTCGGCCAGCACCGCTGCCATCAGCAGGTTTTCGGTGCCCGTGACCGTGACGGTATCGAAAACGATGTGTGCACCATGGAGTCGGTCGGCGCGCGCCCGGATGAAGCCGCCGTCGACGCTGATATCGGCGCCCATTGCCGCTAGCCCGGCAATATGCAGGTCGACGGGCCGGGCACCGATCGCACAGCCGCCCGGCAGCGACACGTCGGCTTCACCGAAGCGCGCGACGAGCGGGCCGAGCACGAGGATGGAGGCGCGCATCGTTTTCACGAGCTCGTAGGGCGCCGTACAGCTCGTCACCGAGCTGGCATCAACCTCGACGTTGAGGCGCTCGTCGACCGTTACCGCGACGCCCATGGTTTGCAGCAGCGCCAGCGTGGTTGTGACGTCCTTGAGGTGCGGTACGTTGTGAATGACCGTGGGCCGGGTCGCGAGCAGCGTGCCCGCGAGGATCGGTAGTGCGGCGTTTTTAGCCCCGGAGATCCGCACTGTGCCTTCGAGCGGCGTTCCCCCGGTAATCCGTAGCTTGTCCACGTCCCTAGCCGGCCTGGGCCTCGTGTTCTTCGGGCGTCAGCGTGCGCAGCGACAGCGCGTGAATCTCGTTGCCGACCAGTTCGCCTAGCGCCCGGTAGACGCGCTGGTGGCGTGCAAGGGTCCGCTCGCCGTCGAACTCCCGGGCAACGACGAGCGCGGCGAAGTGCGTGTTGTCATCGCTTTCGACGCGGACGACGGCACCGTCGAAGGCCGCCTCGATCAGGCGGGTAATCTCGGCTGGGTTCATGCTGCGCTCCTTTTATGGCCTCGAGCCGATCTGAAGTGCGGCGGAGTGTACCGGGAAAACCGGGTGTTCCCAATGTTCCCGGCGCTTTGTGTATCATAGCCGGCCGATTGCCACCCGGCAGCGCAGGAAACCACCGCTCGAATTCGACATGCTAACTGACAGTATTGAAGTGGTCGGTGGCCTCGTGTTGCTGATTTGGGGTGCAGACCGCTTTGTCGTCGGTGCCGGCGCTGGTGCCCGCAACCTGGGCGTCGCCCCACTTCTCATTGGTCTGACCGTCGTCGCTTTCGCCACGTCGGCACCGGAAATTCTCGTGTCTATGGTTGCGGCCGGACGCGGCGAGCCGGGACTGGCCTTCGGTAACGCCATCGGCTCGAACATCGTCAACATTGGCCTGGTACTCGGGCTCGTCGCACTGATCAAACCCATCGAACTCCGATCCGCCACGCTGCGTCGCGAGATGCCGGCCCTCCTGGCCGTGACGCTTCTTGCCGTGTCGCTGTTCCTCGATACCTTCATGTCTCGCGTCGACGGCATCGTCATGCTGGTCGGGCTCGTCATCGTCATGATCTGGCTCACCAAGCTCGGCATGCGCTCGGCAGCCAATGACCCGATCGTTGCCGAGTACGAGGCCGAGATTCCGCGCGAAGTCAGTATGCAGATGGCGATCTTCTGGTTCCTCGTCGGTCTTGGCACGCTGCTGTTCGGCGCCGAACTGCTCGTCGAGGGGTCCATCTCGATTGCCCGGACGATCGGGGTGAGCGACGTCGTGATCGGCGTAACGCTCGTTGCCCTCGGCACGAGCCTGCCGGAGCTGGCAGTGTCGATGGTCAGTGCCTTCAAGGAAGAGCACGGCCTCGCCATCGGCAACATTGTCGGCTCGAATATCTTCAACATGCTCGCCGTCATGGGCGTTGCCTCGGTCATCGAACCGAGCGCCATTGCGCCCTCGGTACTCTCGGTGCACCTGTTCGTAATGGTCGCCTTTACGCTCGTGCTGTTCGCCATGACCTACGATTATGACGGCAAGAGCGAACTGTCCCGTGTCGAAGGCGCCGCCCTGTTCGCCGCTTTCGTTGCCTACCAGGGCTACGTATTCTCGACGGCCCTCTAGCCGGCCCGGGAAGACCGCGTCGTGCAACCGCGGGCAACGCTCCCGGCGCAATCCCGAAAGCCGCACAAAACGTTTACAATCGGGACTTTTGCGGCCAGCCCACTGACATGGAAGGCAGACTCTCCGACGACGAACTGATCGCGTCCGCGGCGCGCGTTCTTGACATCGAGTCGCGCGCTGTCAGTGCACTCAGAGAGCGCCTCGACGACGCCTTCGTCAACGCGTGCCGGCTGTGCCACGCGACGCCAGGACGGGTCGTCGTCACGGGCATGGGCAAGTCTGGCCACGTCAGCTCGAAGATCGCGGCGACCCTGGCGAGCACGGGCACACCTGCGTTCTTTATGCACCCGGCCGAAGCCAGCCACGGCGATCTCGGCATGATTACCGCCGACGACACGCTGCTCGCCATTTCCAACTCCGGGGAGACCGACGAAGTATTGACGATCCTGCCGGTCGTCAAACGCATGGGCGCAAGGCTCGTCTCGATAACGGGCAACCCGGAGTCGACGCTGGCAAGGGTGGCCGACGTGCACCTCAACGTTGCGGTCGACGAGGAAGCCTGTCCGCTCAACCTCGCGCCTACCGCCAGCACCACAGCGACGCTGGCGATGGGCGACGCCCTGGCCGTTGCACTACTCGAACTGCGCGGCTTCACCGAGGAAGACTTTGCGCGCTCACACCCGAGTGGCAGCCTCGGCAAGCGGCTGTTGCTGCGCGTGAGCGACATCATGCACACAGGCGACGACGTCCCCGCCGTGACGTCGGACGTGAGCCTTCGTGACGGCCTCATGGAGATGACGGCCAAGGGACTCGGCATGACGGCCATCGTTGATGCCGACGGCAAGGCCGTCGGCGTCTTCACCGACGGCGACCTGCGTCGCGCTCTCGACGACGGTGCCGATATCCACAAGACGAGGATGGCCGAGCTGACCAGGCCCGGCTGCAAAACCATCAGCGACGCCGTACTGGCCATCGAGGCTGTGCGCCTGCTCGAGGAACACCGCATCACGTCGCTGCTTGTCGTCGACGACGCCGACAAACTGGTCGGCGCGTTGAATATTCACGACCTGTTCCGCGCGGGAATCATGTAGGAATGAGCGATTTCCGTTCCCGGCTTCCACGCATCCGGCTCATCGGCTTCGACGTCGACGGCGTATTCACGGATGGACGCTTCTACCTGTCTGACGACGGCGTCGAGTCAAAGTGCTTCAACACGCAGGATGGCTACGGCGTTCGCCGCCTGCTTGCCGCGGGTATCGAGGTAGCCGTTGTCAGCGGCCGCGCATCCGGGGCCGTATCGCTGCGTATGGACGAACTCGGCGTCGGCCACGTCATTCTCGGCAGCAAGGACAAGGTTGGCGACTTCAGCCGGCTCGCAGCGACGCTGTCGATCGACCTCGACGATGCTGCCTTCGTCGGCGACGATATTCCCGACCTTGCCCTGCTCGATCTTGTGGGCACGAGCTTCGCCGTCGCCAATGCCGTTGCCGAGGTCGCCGAACGCTGTGACTACGTCACACGGCGGCCGGGCGGCATGGGCGCGATCCGCGAAATCAGCGACCTCATACTCGACGCGCGCGCGGAAAGCGCCGGATGAGCGGCCGCTCGGTGTTGCTCTATGTGGTACTGACGCTCGCTGCTGCGGGTAGCTGGTACCTCGCACGGGATCGGGACGTCGTGCTGCGATCGGATCGGCCTGTCGATCCCCTGCACCGCGGCTTCTACCTCGTGAACGCGCGCATACTGGGCACCGGTCCCGCCGGCGAGCTCCTGTACGAGATCGAAGCCGAGCATGCCGAACAGCGCGCCGACAACAGCATCGACTTTGAAAACGTACGCCTCGACTACACGCCCGAGAGCGATGTGCCGTGGACGGTCGTCGCCGACACGGCGCAGATCGACGACCAGGAACGCCGCGTCCGGCTGTCGGGCCACGTTCGGGCCGTCAGCAATCGTCCCGATTCACCCGAGACAGAAATCCGCACCGACTATCTCGAACTTGATCCCGACGCGTTTACGGCGGAAACCGAGGAACGCGTCCAGATTCGAATCGGCGAGCGCAGCCTCACGGCGACGGGCATGCTAGCATCGCTGAATGACGACAGGCTCGAGCTCAAGTCCAACGTCAGCGGCAAGTTCTTTCCGTGAATAACCCTGCTCCCGGCCGGCCCGGCACCGACATGCGCCTGACGATCCTCGCCCTGTTGCTCCTCGCATTGCCGCCCACCGCGTCGGCGCAGCTCAATGATCTGCGCCTGCCGATTTCGCTGGACGCCGAGTCCACCGACTACGATGGCAAGAACCAGATGCTGATGTTCCGCGGCCTCAGGCTTTCCCAGGGCAGCATTGGCGTCGTCGCTGATATTGGCCGCGCGAGCAAACTCGATTTCGAAGAGGCCGTCTGGCAGTTCTCGGGCAATGTCCGCATTGACGTCGAAGGCGGCTATATCGAGTGCGACGTTGCAGATCTCGAATTCAACAACCACGTGCTGACGCTCGCGACGATCGAAGGCGCGCCGGCCACCTTCGAACTGCGGCGTCCCGACAGCGACGAGGTCACCTACGCCGAGGCGGAACGCCTGCGTTACAACCTTACCGAGGGGGTCGTCCGCTTTACGGGCAATGCGAAGATCACCGAAGGCGGCAACCAGATCGTATCCAACGCCCTCGTCTACAACATTCCCGAGCGACGCATCAATGCCCAGTCGACCGGGGAAGGCGATGACCGTGTCAAGATCACCTATACGCCGCCCCCGACCGAGGCCGCTTCCGACGAGGCTCAGTCGGACGAGGCTTTGCCCGACGACAATGCCGGAGTAGAGGCCGCCGACGGCGAAGGTGGTGAGACCGTCGAGCCGGAGCGCCAATGAGCATCCTGAGCGCCCGGAACATCTCGAAGAGCTACAAGCAGCGCAAGGTCGTTCGGAACATCTCCATCGAGATCAGGAGCGGTGAGATCGTCGGGCTGCTCGGACCCAACGGCGCCGGCAAGACGACCGCCTTTTACATGATCGTGGGCCTCGTCTCGGCGGACAGCGGCACGATCCTGCTCGATGGCCAGGACCTGACGTACCTGCCGATGCATCGCCGGGCGAAACTCGGCGTTGGCTACCTGCCCCAGGAAGCCTCGATCTTCCGCAAGCTGTCGGTCGAGGACAACATCATGGCCATCCTCGAAAACCGCAGCGACCTAGATCGGAACGCTCGCGACGAGGAGCTCGAGACGCTCCTCGAGGAACTGCACGTCGGTCACGTGCGCAAGAGTCTCGGCATCAGCCTCTCCGGCGGTGAAAGGCGGCGCGTCGAGATTGCCCGGGCACTGGCGGCGAACCCGCTGTTCGTCCTGCTGGACGAGCCGTTCGCCGGCGTCGATCCGATCTCGGTGCTCGATATCCAGCGCATCATCAAGCACCTCTGTGAACGCGACATTGGTGTCCTGATTACCGATCACAATGTGCGTGAAACGCTCGGGATTTGCGAACGCGCCTACATACTCAGCGATGGCAGCCTCATCGCTTCCGGCGGCCCGGACGAGATCATCGAGAACCGTCATGTCCGAGAGGTATATCTCGGACAGGAATTCCGACTCTAGGGCATACTTGGACGCATGCTGAAACCGTCGCTGCAGCTAAAACTCGGGCAGACGCTGACAATGACGCCGCAGCTGCAACAGGCGATTCGCCTGCTGCAGCTGCCGGTCCTCGACCTCAACGCGCAGATCCAGGACGCGCTCGAGGAAAACATCATGCTCGAGATGGAGGACCTGCCTGACGTCCCGCAAACGAGCAGCGCTACGACGGCCGAGGTCGAGGCAGTCGAAGCCATCAAGCCGGATGACGTCTGGCAGTCGCGCGCCGGCGAGCGCAGCGGCGAGTCGTCGTATTCCGGCGAAGGCCGGCCGATCACCGAGTTCGCCGACGAATCCGGCAAGACGCTGCGCGACCACCTGCTCTGGCAGCTCGAGATGGAGCATTTCACGGCGCGCGAGGCCGTCATCGGCGAAGCTATCGTCGACTCGATCAACGACGACGGCTACCTCGTCGACGATCTCGACGGAATCCTGACGGCCATCGATGCCGAACTGGGCGCCACCCTCGACGAGCTCGAGGCGGTGCTGAAGAAGGTCCAGGCGCTCGACCCGGTTGGCGTCGGCGCACGGTCGATCGGTGAGTGCATCGTCCTGCAGCTTCGCCAGCTCGATCGCACGACTCCGGGACTGGAACTCGCCGTGGTCCTCGCCGAGTCCCATCTCGACCTCGTCGCTACGCGCCAGCATGGTGAGCTGCGGCGCAGCCTCCGAGCATCGGAGGAGGAACTGCAGCTCGCGCTTGCGCTCGTGAAGGGCTGCAACCCGAAACCCGGACTCGCGGTCAGCCCGGCGCCCGCCGAGTACGTCATTCCGGATGTCTTTGTCCGCAAGGTTGACAAGCGCTGGCAGGTCGAGATCAGCCCGACAGGCGTCCCCAAACTATCGGTGAACCAGACCTATGCGAACCTGCTCAAGGGGTCGGGTGACCATGCCGTGCTGCGCTCCCAGCTACAGGAAGCACGATGGCTGATACGCAGCCTCGAGATTCGTAACGAGACGCTGATGAAGGTAGCGACCTGCATCGTGTCCCGGCAGACGGCGTTCCTCGAACACGGCGAAGAGCACATGAAGCCGATGGTGCTGCGTGACGTTGCCGAAGAGGTCGGCATGCACGAGTCGACCATCTCGCGGGTCACGACCAGCAAGTACATGCACACGCCCCGCGGCGTCTTCGAATTCAAGTATTTCTTCTCGTCCCACCTGTCTTCGGCAAGCGGCGAAGACCAGTCGTCGACCTCGGTTCGCGCAAAGATCCGCCGCTTTATCGGGGGTGAAGATCCCAGGAAACCGCTGAGCGATAGCAAGATCGCCGGATTGCTGGCGGACGAGGGGATCAAGGTTGCGAGACGGACAGTAGCGAAGTACCGTGAGTCTATGAACATTGCGTCATCGAGCGAACGTCGGCAGAGACCGGCGCGGTGATGCAGAGGGCGGAGCGGCCCGGGAGCCGACCGCACTACCAACCCACTGAGAGGCCGAGGGGTTTGGATAAGACGTTAAGGAGGTTTACCACCACCGGACCCTGATTCGATTTAATCCGCGGGCCGGCCTCCTTGATAGACGGGGGGAGCATTGGGCTGGCGCCGCAGCAACACGGGAGACCAAAATGCAACTCAACGTTTCTGGCCATCATGTCGAAGTGACTGACTCCATGAGAGGCTACGTCGAACAGAAGATCGAACGGATCGAACGCCATTTCGACATTGTCTCCGACGTTCACTGCATACTGAGCGTCGAAAAACTGCGTCACAAGGCAGAAGCGAAAGTGAACGTCAGCGGTGGTACGATTTTCGCCGAAACGACGGAAGACGACATGTACACCGCGATCGACCGCCTGGTCGACAAACTGGATCGCCAGGTGAGGAAGCACAAGGAAAAGCTTTCTGACCATCACGCGAGAGACGCCGACAAACGTCAATTCAGCTAGCGCGAGTGCCCGTGCGACCGGGCAGTCGCACGGGCCTTGCCCACCACCCGACGACGCAAGACGATGCAACTCAACGAGATCATCAAGCCCGATAGCGTGCTCTGCAACGCAGAGGCGCGCAGCAAGAAGCACTGCCTCGAGATCCTGAGCGAACTCCTCGTTCGTTCGAACCCGGATGTCCCCAGCGACATGATTTTCGAAGGTCTGATCGAACGCGAACGCCTGGGCTGTACAAGTCTGCACAGGGGCGTCGCCTTTCCACACTGCCGGGTAGAGGGTCTCGGCGACAGCGTCGCTGCGCTGATCCGGCTGTCCTCCGCCATCGACTTCGACTCGGAAGACGGGGAGCCGGTGGACCTCGTTTTCGGGATGATGGTGCCGGACGTCCTTGACGAAAGGGGCCGACGGGAGATCAAGGCTGTCGCAAGCCTGCTGCGCGACGAGGGCCTGCGTGGGCGCCTTCGCGCCGCGCGCTCGAGCTCCGAACTCTATGAAGCACTCGTCAGCGGCGCCGACATGACGTCGAGCGGCGACCAGCGGCAGGCACTCGGTCGCTGACGACGGTGCCGGGCCCCTCGCACGAACGCCGGCTGATTATCGTCAGCGGCATGTCCGGCGGCGGCAAATCCATTGCGCTGCATGCCCTGGAAGATCTCGGCTACTACTGTATCGACAACCTGCCGGCCGGTTTTCTCGAGGCGGTCGTTGATGACCTGCTGCTCGGCAAGGACCAGCAGACGAAGCTCCTGGCGGTTGCCATCGATGCGCGCAACCGCGCCGAGGATCTCGCGAGGCTACCGGAACTGATCAACAACTTCCGCAGTCGGGACCTGCCGACCGACGTCATATTCATTCGCGCCGAGCGCGACGTTCTGCTCGAGCGCTACCGCCAGACTCGACGGCGCCACCCGCTGGCGGACGGCGATACCGAGCTGCGGGAAGCGATCGACCGCGAAACGCATATCCTCTCGGAGCTCGCGAGTATTGCCGACCTGATCGTCGATACCTCGAGCACGTCGGTCTACGATCTCGCCGATACGCTAAAAAACCGCGTCGACCGCCGACGCCAACAGTCGATGTCCGTCCTTATCGAGTCCTTCGGCTTCAAGAAGGGCATTCCGGCTGACGCCGATTTCGTCTTCGATCTCCGCGCCCTGCCCAATCCGTACTGGACCGTGAAGCTACGCAGCATGACCGGGCTCGATCCGGCCGTAATCGAGTTTCTCGACCATGCTGACAACGTCGATGCCATGCATGACGACATTGTCGCGTTCCTGTCGAACTGGATACCGCGGTGGCAGGCGGCAAATCGGGGATACATGACCGTCGCAATTGGCTGCACGGGCGGCCAGCACCGCAGCGTCTATATGACCGAGCGGGTCGCGAAGTCGCTTGCGGCCATACACGAGCCGGTCACAGTACGGCACAGTGCGCTCAGCCAGGGCAGCGTCGACGCGCACACCTGACCGGGCGTCAGGGGTGCAGCATGCTGAGGTCGCGGCGAATCCATTCCGGGGCAAACAGCCGCGGGACAGGCTCACCAGTGACGAACGCGCGTAGCTCGTCCTTGACGCGCATCGCGTCGCGGTACCCCAGGCGAATGAGCTCCTCGGTGTACGCACGCTCGAACAACAGGAAGCTCAGCAGCCGGCTTTCGCCGCCGCGCTTGCCACTTACGCCGCCGAGGAGCGTGCGAATCGCGAACGGCAGCTCGTCGCGGTAACGCTCGGCAACCACCCGCAGGTCTTCGCTCGGCACGACGATCATCGTGTCGATTGGCCGCATTTTGCTAAAGCGGCCCTTGTCGACCCCGGGCGGTGTCGTATCGAGCAGCTGGTTCACGCGCGTCAAGCGCTCGAGGTCCGTGTACAGACCGTCCATAAACAGCGTGTCGAGCATGTAGCCTGCTATCTGCGCGAAGCTCGGGAACGCATCCGGATGCTGGACGTCGGGGGACGGGTCGGCCGTCTCGTCACGAATGCCGACGACAAGGATTCGCTCCGCGCCAAGGTGCACCGCGGGACTCAGCGGCGTTGCCTCGCGCATTGCACCATCGCCGTAGTATTCGCCGTCGATCCGCACGGGCGGAAAGATCATCGGCACGGCCACCGACGCCATGACGTGGTCGAGGTTGATCGACGACCGCTGGCCGATGCGCCGCGTTCGTGCCCACTCATTGTGATCAGCGGCTGCCTCGAAAAAGGCAACCGAGCGTGCGCTGCCATAGCCTGCAGCCGTGACGACCACGGCCTCGAGAAGTCCGGCGTCGATTGCACTGCTGATCCGGGGGAAACGGACGTTGCGTGACAGGAGCGCCCGCAAGGGCTCGTTGTTGAGCAGGGAACGAGGCATGCCGACCAACTGGCCACCGAGCACAATGGACAGGAGCCAGTGCAGGCTGCTCCTCAGCATGGTCAGGCTGTCGGTGCGATAGACGTGGTGACAGCGGAAGTTGCCCCAGACGCGCTCCAGCTCGGCAACCGCGAGCTTGTAGCGCCGCGCCTTCGACGCCAGCACGACCGAGTTCACGGCACCCGCGGACGTACCACTGATGATGCCGAAAGGGTTCGGCGTTCCTTTCGGCAGCAGCTCGGCAATGGCTTTGAGGACGCCGACCTGGAACGCGCCGCGGGCACCGCCTCCGGGCAGGACCAGCGCGGACTTCGCTCGTAACGGATTGTCGGTTGCTGTGGCTGGCATAGCGTTTACTGCGCGCGACTCTTGATCTGTAGTATAAAGATGCCGCCGGGGCCCCGACTGTGACAAGCGCCCCTTTTCGACTCAACGGAACTCCAATGCGTCACGGCTTTGCCTCCCTTCTCCTCATCACGCTGCTCGCGACCACCGGCAGCGCCCGGGCGGACAGCCCCGGCGTCGGTGACCGCGCCCCGGACTTCGAGCTGCCGGATCAGCACGGCCGTCTGCATTCACTCGAGGACTACCGCGACCGCTGGGTCGTCCTGTATTTCTACCCGAAGGACGGCACACCGGGCTGCACGACCGAAGCCTGCGAGTTCCGTGACAACGTGTTCGCGTTTCGCGAGCTCGACGCCCATATCCTCGGCGTCAGTCTCGACGACGTCGAGTCACACCGCGCTTTCGCAGAAAAGCACGGCCTGCCCTTTCCGCTACTCGCGGACACCCGCGGTACGGTTGCAGAAAGCTACGGTGTGAAGACGCGCAAGTTCGGCTGGACGCTTGCCCGGCGACAGACCTTTATCGTGGCGCCCGACGGTACGATTGCGAAGCACTACTCGAAGGTCGACCCGGACAGCCACTCTGCCCAGGTTCTCGCCGACCTCGAGACTCTCGCACCGCGCGTCGAATCGCCGGCTGAGGCCAGCGTCGCTAGTGAAGCGCCCTGATCGCGTCATCCAGGCCCGAGATCGTCAGCGGATACATCCTGTCGTCCATGAGTTCGCGCGTCAGTTTGATTGACGGCGCGTAGTCCCACCGCTCGAGCGGTTCCGGATTGAGCCACACAGCCTTCGGATAGGTGTTCAGCAGACGCTTGATCCAGACGGCGCCCGGCTCCTCGTTCCAGTGCTCGACGCTGCCGCCGGCGTAGACGATCTCGTAGGGGCTCATCGTCGCGTCGCCGACGAAAATCAGCTTGTAGTCGGCACTGTACTTGTGGGTAATGTCGAGCGTCGGAATGCGCTCGCTGTGCCGACGACGATTGTCCTTCCACATCGATTCATACACGAAGTTGTGAAAGTAGAAGTACTCAAGATGCTTGAATTCGTTGCGCGATGCCGAGAACAGCTCCTCGCAGACGCGAACGTGGTCATCCATGGAGCCACCAATATCAAGGCATAACAGCACCTTGACGGCGTTGTGCCGCTCGGGAACCATCCGGATGTCCAGCATGCCGCCGTTGCGCGCCGTCTTGTCGATCGTGTCGTCGAGATCGAGCTGGTCGGCAGCGCCCTCACGGGCGAACTTGCGGAGCCTTCGCAGGGCAACCTTGATGTTGCGGGTGCCGAGCTCGACCGTGTCGTCGAGGTTTCGATAGTCGCGGCGATCCCAGACCTTTACGGCGCTGCGGTTCCTGCCGGAATGCTGGCCAATCCGGACGCCCTCGGGATTGAAGCCGTAGGCGCCGAACGGCGAGGTACCTGCCGTACCAATCCACTTGTTGCCGCCTTCGTGGCGATCGTCCTGCTCCTCGAGGCGCTCGGCCAGTGCCTTCATCAGCTCGTCGAAACCGCCGAGCGATTCGATCATTGCCCGCTCTTCCTCTGAGAGGTGCAGCTCCGCCTGGCGCCGCAGCCAGTCCTCGGGAAGCTCTTCGAATAGGTCGCCGAGGGCATCGTCGATGCCCTTGAAGTACGCGCCGAAAATCCGATCAAAGCGGTCGAAGTGCGCTTCGTCTTTAACGAGCGTCGCCCGCGCCAGGTAGTAGAAATCATCGACGCTGGTACCCGGCACTCGCCGCCGCAACGCCTCGAGCAGGGTCAGGAGCTCCGTGATCGAAGGCTTGAGGCCGCCTTCACGCAGCAGGAAGAAAAACGGAATCAGCATCCGTCAGGAGCCGGCGCGACGGTCCAGGAAGACGAGCCGCTCGAACAGGTGCACGTCCTGCTCGTTCTTCAATAGTGCACCGTATAGCGGTGGGATCGCTTTGCGGTTGTCGTCCGTGCGCAGCGCCTCCGGCGGAATGTCCTCAGCCAGTAACAGCTTGATCCAGTCCAGCAGCTCGGACGTCGACGGCTTCTTCTTGAGTCCGCTGACGTCTCGCACCTTGTAGAAGGCGTTCAGCGCTTCGCTCAAGAGCGCCTTCTTGAGGCCCGGGAAGTGCACGTCGACGATTTGCGCCATCGTCTCTTGGTCCGGGAACTTGATGTAGTGAAAGAAGCAGCGACGGAGGAACGCGTCCGGCAGCTCTTTCTCGTTGTTGCTCGTAATTACGATGATCGGCCGGTGCTTCGCCTTGACGAGTTCCTGGGTCTCGTAGACGAAGAATTCCATGCGATCCAGCTCGCGCAGCAGGTCGTTCGGAAACTCGATGTCGGCCTTGTCGATTTCGTCGATCAACAGGACGGGTTGCTGCTCGGATTCGAACGCCTCCCAGACCTTGCCACGCACGATGTAGTTGCGGATATCGTGTACGCGATCGTCACCGAGCTGGGAGTCGCGCAGGCGGGCGACGGCGTCGTACTCGTACAGCCCCTGCTGCGCCTTGGTCGTCGACTTGATGTGCCACTCGAACAACGGTCGGCCGAGCGATTCCGCCACCTCGATGGCGAGCTGGGTCTTGCCTGTCCCCGGCTCGCCCTTGACGAGGATCGGCCGCTCGAGGGTCACGGCCGCGTTGACCGCCATCTTGAGGTCGTCCGTGGCGATATAACTCGAGGTGCCGGAGAAGCGTTGTTCTGCCATGCGAGTACCGGGATTCGACTGGGCGGTCCAGTGTACCCGCTCGGGAGGCGGGTACAAGGCCGCTACTCCCCGGGTTCGAACGTCAGGCGATGCTGCGCGTCGCCGGGCAGGAACGCACTGGGCCGCCCTTCGACCCAGTCGCGGTGACCCTGCGCGTAGTACGGTGACATCGGGTGACCGCTCTGCCCCGTCGGCATATGCATCAGCCCGTTCTCGCGATCGCCGGGCGATACCGAGAAGCGCTCCGAGGCGCCGAAACCCGGTCCCTGGGCGCGCGGCAGGTCCGCATCGCCCGGAAGCGGATCCCGCGGCATGTCGAGCCAGCCGGACAGCGCCGGCACGGCGAGGCTCAGCGGGTGCTGGATGCGGGCCGTGTTGCGTTCGCCCCAGCTGCGCTCCGCAAGCGGCGTTTCATAGCGGCTCTGGAAGTAGTCTGCGCTGGCCTTGACGGCATCGAGCAACAGCACGTCCCAGCTTGCGTAGTTCTGCGGCAAGAGGTGCTCCGGGCGTTCGCTGACGAGCTGCCACAGGGCGCCTTCGAACTGCGGGCTCCGCCAGAGATCGACCTCGTCGCCGTATTCGGCACGCACAGGCGCCATGAGCGCGTCCCAGACGCGGTTCTGGACTTCGATACGGAAACTGCGCACAAGGCGATATCCGACCGACTCCGTCGCGGCGTATGGCAACCAGTCCCGGGTCAGGCTTAAGTATTCATCGAGCAACGGGTCGCCGTCAGCGTTCTCGAGCACGTTAACGAGCAGCACCTGCCAGCGCTGGAGAAACAGCGCGCGGTCATCGGTCTGGATCGCCAGCATGTCTTCGGGCGAGAACCGCTGCCTCGCGAGGAGGCCGTCGCGGATTTGCCGCGCGCGGGCGCCGCGGTCATAGCCGCCGTCACCGACGACCGTCAGCATTCCATCGTCGACGACGCGGGAGTTCGCCGTCCAGATCCTGCCGCCGGGCGGATTGACGACCCGCGGATAATCCTCGACCTCGAGCCAGCCGAGCCAACCGTCCGCTTCACTCCAGTCGGCAAGCAACAGCGGATCGAAGTCGCCGCGTCGGGGTATGCGACCGGCAATGGTCCAGGCAATGTTGCCGGCACTGTCGCCAGCGACGAAGTTCTGCGGCGGTATCCCCATCCGGTTCGCAACGTCGAGCGCCGCATCGAGCGACTCTGCGGTCTCGAGATCCATGATGTTGATGTTCACGGCCTCGGGGTGGTGCGCGATCCAGCTCACGGCTACATCGCCGTTGGGATATGCCGTCCTGTCGTCCACCGGCCCCCAGATCGTCTCGCGGATTCGATACTCGACAGGCGCCTCGCCCTTGATCTCGATCCGCTCGACGTACTCCTCGAAGGCGCGTTCGCCCGCGCTCGTTCGATAGCGGTCGGCCGTACTGCCAGGCACGACGCGCACGGCGTCTGACCAGTCGCCATAGCTGTTCGTGTAACCCCAGGCAATGTGCGGCGTGCTGCCGGCAACGACGAACGGCGAGCCGGGCAAGGTGACGCCCGTGACATCGCGAAGCGTCAGCGACTCGCGCGATTCGACAAGCCGTGCCTGGTAGTAGATGTTCGGCACGCTGATACCGAGGTGCATGTCATTCGACACCAGCGCCATGCCGTTCGCCGTCAGCGCGCCGCTGACGGCCCAGTTGTTGCTGCCAGGGATGGGCGGCTCGACGTACTCCGGGTCCGAATCATGCTCGACGTCGAATGTGCGCAGGGACAGCGATGCCGGGTCGGGGATCGGCAGCGGGCTGCGAGCGTCACCGACGATCGGCGCGTCGAGATCGGTGCCGTCCGGGTAGAGCCAGTCGTAGACTTCCTCGGGAAACACCGCGTGCACATAGCTGCGGCTGACGTCGCGGCTGGCGCGAGGATCGTTCAGCGTCATGAACATCGCGTAGACGACGAGGATCGAGTCTTCGGGCTGCCAGGCCTCCGGCTCGGCACCGAGCAGGTAGTACTCGAACGGCTTCGCTCCGAGGCTGCCGAGGCCCGCATTCGCACCGGCTGCATAAGCGTCGAGGATCGCGCGATGCGCCGGGTCGAGCGCTCTGAAGGCGCGCTCGGCGCGCGCCCGGAAGCGGTGGAAGCGATAGTTCCGGTCCGAGTCGAGGGTTGCTGGCCCGATCAGTGCCGACAGTTCGCCGGCCGCCCGGCGGCGAATGAGATCCATCTGGAACCAGCGGTCCTGCGCATGCGCGTAGCCGGTCGCCCAGGCCAGGTCAGCGCGATTACTCGCCGTGATTGTCGGCATGCCGACAGCGTCGCGCTCGATCGTCGCCGGGCCGCCAATTCCCGCCGCGGCTACGCTGCCGTCGAGCTCGGGCAAGCTCGCGCGTATAACGATGTAGATCACGACGACGGCCAGTGCGACGAGCGCGAGCAGCGCGCCGCCGGCGCGGATCGTCCAGCGCATCATTCGTCCGCGTCCCCGGTCGTGACCTTGAGGATCTTCATGGCGTTGGTGCTGCCCGTGACACCGTCGAGATCACCCTTGGTGAAGATGACGAGATCGTCGACCTCGACGAGATCATGAGCCAGCAGCGTACGGAATATGTCGGGGTACAGGCGCCGGCTGTCCGTATGATTGAGCTCGAAGGTCACAGGGTAGACGCCGCGATACATCGTTACCCGCCGGCTCGTCGCGCGGTGCGGTGTGAACGCATAGATCGGGATATCCGATCGGATGCGCGACATCCAGCGCGTCGTAGACCCGGACTCGGTCAGCGCAATGATCGCTTTGACGTTGAGATGATTCGCCGTGTACATGACGGCCATGGCGATGGCCTCGTCGACGCGCTCGAAATAGTCACCAATGCGATGCCCGGTTCGGCCCGGCGGCAGCGGGTGGCGTTCCGCACCAACGCAAACATCCGCCATGGCCTGCACGGCCTTGACAGGGTGCTGACCGACCGCCGTCTCGCCGGAGAGCATGACCGCATCGCTGCCGTCCATGACCGCGTTGGACACGTCGGAGACTTCGGCACGCGTCGGGATCGGGTGCTGGATCATCGACTCCATCATCTGGGTTGCGGTGATACTGATCTTGCTGGCCCGACGGGTCGCGTGAATGATGCTCTTCTGGACACCGATCAGCTCGGCGTAGCCCATTTCCACACCAAGATCGCCGCGCGCCACCATGATCACGTCCGCCGCGTCGATGATCTCGTCAATGTTCGTGACGGCCTCGGTGCGTTCGATCTTCGCGACGACGAGACCGCTGCCGCCCGCCTCGGCGAACAGGCGGCGCGCTTCCTCGACATCCGAGCCGGAACGCACGAACGACACGGCGAGGAAGTCCATGTCGAGTTCGGCGGCCAGCTTGATGTTCTCCTTGTCGACGTCGGTCAGCGCTTTCGCCGAGAGGCCACCGCCCTTCTTGTTGATGCCCTTGTGGTCAGAGAGGATGCCGCCGTTGACGACCGTCGTATGGATGCGTGTGCCATCGATCGAAGTCACCTCGAGCGTGATCATGCCGTCGTTCAGAAGCAGCACGTCACCGGGCACAACGTCCTCGTGTATCGTCTCGAGCGCCACGCCGACACCGTCCACCGTGCCCTCCTCGAGGCCGAGCGATGGATCGAGGAAGAACGCCGCGCCATCATCGAGGCTGACACTGCCGTCGACGAAGCGCTTGACGCGAATCTTCGGACCCTGCAGGTCACCCAGCAGGCCAATGTCGCGGCCCTCCGCGGCGGCGGCCTCGCGCAGGGCGTTTGCCCTCGCGCGGTGGTCATCGGCGTCGCCGTGCGAGAAGTTGAGGCGGGCCACATCGAGTCCCGCACGAATCATCTTCCTCAGGACGGCCGGTGATTCGGACGCCGGCCCGAGGGTGGCCACTATCTTGGTACGTTTTTGCATGGCGCGGATTATTGCACAGCGGGATTGCTACAGGGCACAGGCGTTTGGCGGAAACCACGGGGCACAAGCCGGCAATTGTCACTGCGCCGTCACGACGCATCGTCTAAGATGCGCAGCATGCAACGACGCTCTTTTCTCAAAGCCCTCTCGGTACTTGCGCTGCCACCGGCAACCCTTGGCGCCGGCGCCGCACGCGCGGCGAGCCTCAAGAGCGACCCGCTCGAGCTGCTCGACCTGCCGGCAGGATTCAGCTACCGCGTGATATCGCGGGTCGGCGAGCGCATGGACGATGGGCTCGTCGTGCCGCCCGCCCACGACGGTATGGCCGCGTTCGACGGCGGCGACCACCGCGTCGTGCTGGTCTGCAATCACGAGATGCACCCGGCGTATACGAGCAAGAGCGCGTTCGGCGTCGACTTTGCCGAGCTGCCGGCCTCGCTCAAGGAGAAGGTCTACGACGCGGGTCGAGAGCGCACGCCGGGCGTCGGCGGCACGACGACAACCGTATACAACCGGCTGAGCGGCGAAGTCGAGCGCCAGTTCCTGAGCCTGGGTGGGACCGAGACCAACTGCTCAGGCGGTCCCACGCCCTGGGGCAGCTGGCTGACCTGCGAAGAGTGTTTCACCGGACCGGGCACCGCCATCAGCAACGCCAGGCTCGTCACGCGAGAACAGCGCCATGGCTACGTATTCGAGGTACCGGCCAACGCGGAGTCGCTCGTGACGGCACGACCGATCAAGGCCATGGGCCGATTCGAACATGAGGCGGCGGCCGTGCATCCGCCAAGCGGCATCGTCTACATGACCGAGGATCGCCATCACAGCCTCTTCTATCGCTATCGCCCCGATGTGCCCGGTGAGCTGATCCGGGGCGGCCGCCTCGAAGCGTTGGCGATTCGCGGCGCACCGTCGCTCATGACGCACAACTGGGGCGACAATAACCGCATCGAGCCCGGCGCCCGGTTGACCGTCGAGTGGATACCGCTCACCGACGTCGACCCTGACGAGAACGACCTTAGGCTTCGCGGCGCTGCTGCAGGCGCCGCCACCTTTGCGCGCGGCGAAGGGCTCTGTCGCGCCGGCGACCGACTCGCGTTCACCTGCACGATTGGCGGACCGGCCCGGCTCGGCCAGATCTTCACGTACAAACCAAGCCCGTTCGAGGGCACGTCGCGCGAGGCCGAGGCGCCCGGTGAGCTCACGCTCCTGATCGAGGCCGGCGAGGATTCGCTGCTCCGGAACTGCGACAACCTGACGATGGCACCGTGGGGCGATCTGTTCGTCTGTGAAGACACCGGCAATCACTGCGGCGTCGTGGGCGTGCGTGCCGATGGCAGTCTCTACGAGGTGGCGGACAATGCCTACAGCGATTCCGAGCTGTCCGGCGTGTGTTTCTCGCCGGACGGGTCGACGCTGTTCGTCAATATCCAGTACCCGGGTACGACCGTCGCGATAACAGGGCCATGGGCAGAACTCATCCGCGCCTGATACCGCTGCTGCTGATATCCCTCTGCGCGCCTGCAGCGGCAGAAGACTGGGGCGCGATCGAACTGCTGGGCCGGAGCGTCGAGGCAGGCTCGAAGGCCAGGTTCTCCTTCATGCCGGACCCGTCGTTCGAAGCGTCCTACCTGAATACGCCGGTCTTCGTTGCCCGCGGCGCCCGGCCGGGACCGACCTTATGCCTGGCTGCGGGTGTGCACGGCGATGAGCTGAACGGTGTCGAGGTAGCGCGCCGGGCCTTCTCCCGCGTGGATCCAAATGCGCTCAAGGGCACGTTGATTGCCCTTCCGGCAATCAACGCTGAAGGCGTTCGCACCGGCAATCGCTACATGTCCGACCGGCGCGACCTGAACCGCGCCTTCCCGGGGCGCGCCGGCGGCAGTGTCGCCTCGCTCGTCGCTCATGAAGTCTTCGACGTCATCCAGGGCTGTGATGCCCTCGTCGACCTGCACACGGCCTCGAACCAGCGCTCTAACCTGCCGCAAATCCGCGCCGATATTGCGGATCCCGATATCCGTAGCCTCGCCGTGCACTTCGGCCTCGGTATTGTCGTCGGCGGCAAGGGGCCCGACGGCAGTCTCCGTCGCGAGGCGGCAAAGGCCGGGGTTCCGGCGATCATCTATGAGGCGGGCGGGACCCTATCGCTTTGAGGAAAACGAGGTCCTCGCCGGCGTCGAGGGCGTCGAGAATGTCATGGCCTACCTCGACATGAACAATGACAAGGACGTGCGCATCCCGGAAACGCGAATCTATGAACGGACGCGCTGGGTCCGCGCAGCGCCGGGGCATGGCGGCTTCTTCTTCCCGTCCGCGAGGCTCGGTGACAACGTCGAACCGGGACAACAGCTCGGCGTCGTCGTGGACCCCCTGACCGACGAGGAGTTCAAGGTCATCTCGTCCGTCGCCGGGGAGATCATCGGCATTGCAGAGCCGCAGCCCGTGTTATCGGGTTATGCGCTGTTTCACGTGGCCTGGCACGAGGGCGAGTGACTCGGCGCCGCTCCGCCACTCCGTGGATTGATCGCCTACGCCTCGGCCAGTCCGTGGCGGCACCCCTGGCGCTCTGACCCTAGGCGCCCTTCGCGCGCCGCTCGAGCATCGCGACCGCCGGCAGGGTCTTGCCCTCGACGAACTCGAGGAACGCGCCGCCGCCCGTCGAGATATAGGAGATTCGTTCACGGACTCCGAACTTGTCGATGGCCGCGAGCGTGTCGCCGCCGCCGGCCACTGAGAACGCCGGGCTCTCCGCGATCGCGTCGGCAACGACCCGGGTACCGTCGGCGAAGTTATCGAACTCGAACACGCCAACGGGTCCGTTCCAGATGACGGTACCCGCATTGCGTATGGTCTCGGCGAAAGCCGCCGCGGTGCGCGGCCCGATATCGAGCACCATTTCCCCCGCCTCGATAGCAGCGACATCACGCGTCGTCGCCGTCGCGTCCGCCGAGAACTCGTCCGCAACAACGACATCTTCCGGCACCGGGATCGCCGCGCGTCCCTCGTCGCCCGTCCGCAGCCTGTTGGCAATATCCACCATGTCGGCTTCGGCCAGTGACTTGCCGATTTCATGCCCGGCCGCCGCAATGAAGGTGTTTGCAATGCCGCCGCCGACAATCAGCGTATCGACTTTCTCCGCCAGCGCCTCGAGCACGGTCAGTTTCGTCGACACCTTTGAGCCACCCACAATCGCAACGACAGGGCGCGCCGGGTCGTTCATTGCCTGTCCGAGCGCCTCGAGTTCGCGAGCGAGCAGCGGCCCTGCACAGGCAACGGGAGCGTGCTCGGCAACGCCATACGTACTCGCCTGAGCACGGTGCGCCGTACCGAAGGCGTCCATGACGAACACGTCACAGAGCGCCGCCATCTTGCGAGACAGCTCGGCATCACACTGCTTTTCACCCGCGAGGAAGCGCACATTCTCGAGCAGCACAAGTTGCCCGGGCGACACGTCGACGCCGTCGATCCAATCTTCGGCGAGCGAGACGTCCCGGCCGAGCAGCTCGCCGAGCCGCCGGGCGACAGGGGCCAGGCTGAACCTGGGATCGGGCTCACCCTCAACGGGGCGACCGAGGTGCGACACCACCATGACGGCGGCACCGGCGGCGAGTGCCGCCTCGATCGTCGGCACGGCCGCAACGATGCGAGCGTCGCTGGTGACGACGCCGTCGGCCACGGGCACGTTGAGGTCCTCGCGAATAAGCACGCGCTTGCCCGCAAGGTCCAGGTCGGTCATACGCAGGACGTTCACCCGTAGCTCCCGTCGATGCCGCTCAGGCGTTCATCAGGACGGCGCTCGTGTCGAGCATCCGGTTCGAGAAGCCCCACTCATTGTCGTACCAGGCGATGACCTTGACCATCGTGCCGTCGATGACCTTGGTCAGCGAGGCATCGTAGGTCGAAGACGCCGGGTTGTGGTTGAAGTCGATCGATACGAGTGGTTTGTCGTTGTAGTCGAGCACGCCCTTGAGCGGTCCGTCGCTCGCCGTCTTGAGAATGTCGTTGATCTCGTCAACGCTCGTTGCGCGACCAGCCACGAAGGTCAGGTCGACGGCCGAGACGTTGATCGTCGGCACGCGCATCGAGAAACCGTCGAGCTTGCCATTGAGCTCGGGCAGAACCAGCCCGACAGCCTTGGCCGCGCCGGTGCTCGTCGGAATCTGCGACATCGTCGCCGAACGTGCCCGACGCAGGTCCTTGTGAAAGACGTCAGTCAGGACCTGGTCGTTGGTGTAGGCATGGATTGTCGTCATGATGCCATGCACGACGCCGATCGAATCCTGCAGCGGCTTGACGAGCGGGGCGAGACAGTTAGTCGTGCAGGAGGCGTTCGAGATGACCTTGTCGTCCGCCGTCAGCACATCGTGGTTGACGCCGTAGACAATGGTCTTCTCGATGCCGGCGCCACCCGGTGCCGAGATGATCACCTTCTTCGCGCCGCCATCGATGTGCTTGCCGGCCGTCTCCAGCGTCCGGAAAAGTCCCGTGCACTCGTAGACCACGTCGACACCGAGCTCGCCCCACGGCAGCTTCGCCGGATCGCGCTCGGCGAATACCTTGACGCGATCGCCGTTGACGATGATGTCGCCGCCGTCGACCTCGACATCGCCCGCGAACGGACCGTGCGCCGTGTCGTAGCGCGTGAGATGCGCGTTCGTCTCGGGATCGCCGAGGTCGTTGAGCGCAACGACGTCGAACTCGCTGGTGCGGCCGTACTCGTGGATGGCGCGCATGATGTTGCGGCCGATGCGGCCGTAGCCGTTGATGCCTACCTTGATGCTCATAGAAAGTCTCCCCGTTGATCAGGCCGCCGGCGTCCGGCTGCCCGGATTAGTGTTGATCTGAAATCAGTTCTCGCGCGACGGCGGCAATATTGCTGGCCGTAAAGCCATAGTGTTCGAACAGCTCGCCCGCAGGCGCCGACTGGCCGAAGCTCTCCATGCCGATGACGCGACCCGACAATCCGACGTAGCGCCACCAGCCGCCCGTAGCACCCGCCTCGATGGCGACGCGCGCCGTAACGGCAGACGGCAGCACCGATTCACGCCAGGCATCGTCCTGTTCGTCGAAGACGGCCGTGCACGGCATGGAGACGACGCGAGCCTTCACCCCCTCCCCGGCGAGCGTCTGCTGAGCGTCCACGGCGAGCGACAGCTCGGAGCCGGTGGCAATGAGAATCACGTCCGGTGCACCGTCGGTGTCGATGAGAACGTAGCCGCCGCGGCGAATCGCCTCGAGCTGCTCGGACGTGCGTGGCTGGTGCGGCACGCCCTGGCGGGTCAGTACCAGGCTCGTCGGGCCGTCGCGACGTTCGATCGCATCCACCCAGGCAGCGACGGTTTCGACCGTGTCGCAGGGCCGCCACACCGCCATGTTCGGCATGACGCGAAGACTCGCAAGATGCTCCACGGGCTGGTGCGTCGGGCCGTCCTCACCGAGACCGATCGAATCGTGGGTGTAGACAAGAATATTCTGGATGCTCATGAGCGCCGCCATGCGCACGGCGTTGCGTGCGTAGTCGGAGAACACGAGGAACGTGCCCGAGTACGGGATGAGGCCGCCGTGCAGCGCGATGCCGTTACCGATCGCCGTCATGCCGAACTCGCGTACGCCAAAGAACACGTAGTTACCGCCGGCGTCGTCGCCGGTAAGCGGTTTAGACGTTGCGTGCTTGGTCAGGTTGGAACCCGTCAGGTCGGCCGAACCGCCTATCAGCTCCGGCATGCTTGGTGCCAGCGCATTGAGCGCAACGAGCGACGCCTTTCGCGTCGCCATCGTCTCGCCAGCCGCGTCGACATCGCGGATAGCCGCAGCGGCCGTTTCCGCCCAGTCGGCAGGCAGGTCACCCTGCATGCGGCGCAGGAACTCGTCGGCGAGCTCGGGATAGTCGGTCCGGTAGGCACGGAAGCGGGCGTCCCACTGGTCTTCCTCGACGCGGCCGCGCTCGCGGCAGTCCCAGGCACTCGCAACATCCGCCGGGATCTCGAACGGCTCGGCCGACCAGCCCAGCGACTCACGTGCCGCGGCGACTTCTTCGTCACCGAGCGGCGCGCCGTGGGTTGCTGCCGTACCCGCCTTGTTTGGCGCGCCGAATCCGATCACGGTCTTGCAGCAAATCAGCGTTGGGCGCTCGCCGTCCGACATCGCCGCGTCGATCGCCGCGGCTACGGCGTCAGCGTCGTGCCCGTCGACATTGCGGACAACCTGCCAGCCGTAGGCTTCGAAGCGCGCCGGCGTGTCGTCCGTAAACCAGCCGTCCACCTCGCCATCGATCGAGATACTGTTGTCGTCGTAAAACGCGATGAGCTTGCCGAGCTTCAGGGTACCGGCGAGCGAACAGGCCTCGTGGGATATGCCTTCCATGAGGCAGCCATCGCCGAGGAACACCCAGGTGCGATGATCGACGACCTTGTGATCGTCGCGGTTGAAGGTCTTTGCGAGCACCTTCTCCGCGATCGCCATGCCCACGGCGTTGGTAATGCCCTGGCCGAGCGGCCCCGTCGTTGTCTCGATGCCAAGGTCGGGCTCGTACTCGGGGTGCCCGGCCGTCTTGTAGCCGAACTGGCGGAAATTCCTGATCTCGTTGATCGTGAGCGGGTAGCCGGTCAGGTGCAGGAGGCTATACAGCAGCATCGAGCCGTGACCGTTCGAGAGCACGAAGCGATCCCGGTCGGCCCATTCCGGATTGCCGGGATTGTGCTTCAGGTAGTCGCGCCAGAGGACTTCGGCAATGTCGGCCATGCCCATGGGTGCGCCCGGATGTCCGGAATTCGCCGCCTGCACGGCGTCCATGCTGAGGGCGCGAATGGCGTTCGCGAGGTCTCGCCGGCTAGGCTGGCCGGCTGCAGCTCGTTGTTCTGACATGTGTGCTCTTGGCTGAGGGGCTTCGTGCCCCCTGGAAGTGAAGCTCGTGCGCCGGCGAAGCAGCCGGGAGCCGCGCATTTTCGGGCTTTTTCGAAGACGCCGCAAGCGCACGTGGCAGCCCGGCGGGGTTTCGGTAACGAATTGCATCGTCATCCGCCGCGCATGGTGCCTGTCCGTGCTTCTGCGTTACAATATCGGGCTGTTTCCGGCCACAAAAAGCATGAATACATGACCGATTCCTTCCTGTTTACCTCCGAGTCCGTTTCCGAAGGCCATCCGGACAAGATTGCTGACCAGATCTCAGACGGCATTCTCGACGCCATCATTGGTGAGGACAGCCACGCGCGCGTCGCCTGCGAGACGCTCGTCAAGACGGGCATGGTCATCGTGGCCGGCGAGATCACGACCTCGGCCTGGGTCGACTTCGAGGAAATCGTCCGCAATACGGTGATCGACATCGGTTACGACGATTCGGACATGGGCTTCGACGGCCACAGCTGCGCGGTCCTGAATGCGATCGGCAAGCAGTCGCCCGATATTGCCCAGGGTGTCGATCGTGACTCGGCCGAAGCGCAGGGCGCGGGCGACCAGGGTCTGATGTTCGGCTACGCCTGCAGCGAAACCGACGTGCTGATGCCGGCGCCGATCACCTACTCGCACCGACTCGTCCGCCGCCAGGCCGAGGTGCGCAAGGCAGGGACCCTGTCCTGGCTCAGGCCGGACGCCAAGAGCCAGGTGACATTCCGCTACGAGGACAATCAGCCCGTCGCTATCGATGCGGTAGTCCTGTCGACGCAGCACCACGCCGACGTGTCGCTCGACGAGCTGCGTGAAGGCGTCATGGAAGAGATCATCAAGCCCACGCTGCCAGCCGACTGGGTCAGCAGTGACACGAAGTACCACATCAACCCGACCGGCCGCTTCGAGATTGGCGGACCGATGGGCGACTGCGGCCTTACGGGCCGGAAAATCATCGTCGACACCTACGGCGGCACGGCGCGCCACGGCGGCGGTGCCTTTTCCGGCAAGGACCCGTCCAAGGTCGACCGCTCCGCAGCGTACGCCTGCCGCTACGTTGCCAAGAACATCGTCGCAGCGGGTCTCGCCGACCGCTGTGAGATCCAGGTGTCCTACGCCATTGGCGTTGCCGAACCGACCTCGATCAGCGTGCAGACCTTCGGCACCGGCAAGGTGTCCGATGCACAGCTGACCGCGCTGATCCGGGAACACTTCGACCTGACGCCGTTCGGCATCCTGAAGATGCTCGACCTCGTACGGCCGATCTACCAGCCGACCGCGGCCTATGGCCACTTCGGTCGGGAGGACATCGACGCAAGCTGGGAACGTACCGACAAAGCCGAGGCGCTCAGGGGCGCCGCGGCTGCCTGAACCGAACTTTTTTCACGGAGACTCATTGATGAGCAGTAAACCCGCAGTTGTCCCGGCCAACGATTACAAGGTCGCCGACATTACGCTGGCCGACTTCGGCCGCAAGGAAATGGCCATTGCCGAAACGGAGATGCCTGGCCTGATGGCACTCCGCGAGGAGTACGGCGACGAGCAGCCGCTCAAGGGCGCGCGCATTGCCGGCTGCCTGCACATGACCATCCAGACCGCACTCCTGATCGAGACGCTGACGGCGCTCGGCGCCGAAGTGCGCTGGTCGTCGTGCAATATCTTCTCGACGCAGGACCATGCAGCAGCCGCCATTGCCGCGGCCGGCATTCCCGTATTTGCCTGGAAAGGCGAGACGGAAGAGGAGTACTGGTGGTGCGTGGAACAGACGATCCACGGTCCGGACGGCTGGACGCCGAACATGATCCTCGACGACGGCGGCGACCTGACCGGCGTACTGCACGACAAGTATCCCGAGCTCATGAAGGAAGTGAAGGGCCTGTCGGAAGAGACGACCACGGGCGTCAAGCGACTGTACGACATGATGAAAGACGGCACGCTCAAGTGCCCGGCCTTCAACGTCAACGACTCGGTCACGAAGTCGAAGTTCGACAACCTCTACGGCTGCCGTGAGTCACTCGTCGACAGCATCAAGCGCGCCACCGACGTCATGATCGCCGGCAAGATTGCCGTTGTCTGCGGTTTCGGTGACGTCGGCAAGGGCAGCGCCGCATCGCTGCGCGGCCTCGGCGCGACGGTCTGGGTGACGGAAGTCGATCCGATCTGCGCCCTGCAGGCCGCAATGGAAGGCTACCGCGTCGTTCGTCTCGACGATGTCATCGAACAGATCGACATCCTCGTCACCGCAACGGGCAACTACCACATCGTGGACGGCCCGACGATGCAGCGCATGAAGAACCAGGCCATCGTTTGCAATATTGGCCACTTCGACAATGAGATCGACGTTGCCTACCTGCGCCAGTTCGAATGGGAGAACATCAAGCCGCAGGTCGATCACGTCATCTTCCCGGACGGCAAGCGCATCATCCTGCTGGCCGAAGGCCGCCTCGTTAATCTCGGCTGTGCAACCGGTCACCCGAGCTTCGTCATGTCGAACTCGTTCACCAACCAGGTGCTCGCCCAGATCGAGCTCTGGAAAAACGGCGACCAGTACGAACGCGAAGTCTACGTGCTGCCGAAGCATCTCGACGAGAAGGTGGCGCGACTGCACCTCGAGCGCATCGGCGCCAGGCTGACGGAGCTGTCGACCGCGCAGGCCGAGTACATCGGCGTGGATGTCGAAGGTCCGTACAAGCCGGAGCACTACCGCTACTGATAGCGCCTGCCCCCGTGGCAGACCCGAAAGCCGGCGCCCCGCGCCGGCTTTTTTTGTGGCCGCTTTTTGTGACGCTCCGGTTCGGAGTGGCTATCATGAGAACCCAATGGAGACACGGACGACAAGCCAGGACGGGACGCTCCGGGTGCTGCAGCTGACCGATCCGCACCTGTTTGCCGATCCCGCCGCGAACCTGCGCGGCACGGTGACGAACGAGACGCTGGACGAGGTCATCGAGCACTACAACGCGAGCGACTGGCAGGCCGATGTCGTCTACCTGACCGGCGACCTCGTACAGGACGATACGGCCGAGGCCTACCGGCAGCTCTGCGCCAAGGTCGACACGCTCGGCAAACCGACCTACGTTGTTCCGGGCAATCACGACGTCCCGCACCTCTTTGAGCGTGAACTGGCGGAGTACCGGCGCTGCGCGACGCTCAAGACGCCGGGATGGCGGCTGATCGGGATCGATACGCAGGAACCGGGCAGCGCCGGCGGCCGTCTCGGCAGTGACGAGCTCGCAAGACTCGACGCCCTCCTCGCCGAGGATGATCCGAGGCCGGTAGCTATCTTCATGCACCACCCGCCTGTCGAGCTTGGCAGCCGCTGGCTCGACGCCGTCGGACTGGCGGATCGCGAGGACTTCCTCGCGTTGATCGAACGCTCGCCCACTGTCAGGATCTTGGTCTTCGGACACGTACACCAGGCCTATGACAACGAGAGCAACACGCTGCGCATCATCGGCACGCCCTCCACGGGACGGCAGTTCCTGCCCCATGCCGACGAGTTCGCGGTCGATGATCGGCCGCCCGCCTACCGCCGACTCGAATTCGGCGACGACGGTTCCTTCACGACACAGCTGGTCTGGATTGCTGATGCGTAAACTCGGACTCCTCGTTCTCGTCCTTGCCGGCACTGCGACGGCCGACAGCGGCCCGCCGTTCACCCTCTGGATGGTCGAGGGCGCCAGCAATCAGCTGTACCTTCTGGGCTCGGTGCACCTGTTGCGCAAAGAGGATTATCCGCTGCCGGCGGTCGTCGACGGCGCGTTCGACGACAGCGAGCACATCGTCATGGAACTCGACATGGACGACATCGATCCGCTGGCGACGCAGCGTATCGTCAACCGTCTCGGTCTGTTGCCCGAGGGACAGACGCTCGCGGATACACTTGGCGAGCGCGACTATGCCCGCGCCGCGGCAGCCGCAGCGGCGCTCGACATCCCCCTCGAACTCCTGGCGGGAAGCGAGCCCTGGTACGCCGCCATCACCATCGAACAGCTGATCCTGTCACGACTCGGTTTCAACCCAGTATACGGCGTCGAGATGGCCATCGCATCGAAGGCGGCCCCGGAAGGGAAGCCGATCACGGGACTCGAGACGATCGAGGAACAGCTCGGCTTTCTCGACGGACTGTCGGCCGAGGCCCAGCGCGACCTGTTGCTGCAGACCCTCGACGAAGGCGCGGATATCGAGGGCCTGATGGAGCAGATGATCACGGCGTGGAAGCGCGGTGATACGGCGTTCCTCGAAGCCAACATGCTGGCGGAACTCGAGGACTATCCGGAACTCTACAAGACGATCGTCGTTGACCGGAATCGCCGCTGGCTCGACCAGCTCGAAGGGCTCCTCGACAGCGACGACGACTATCTCGTCGTCGTGGGTGCGCTGCACCTTATCGGTGACGAGGGGCTACCGGCCCTGTTGCGGGCTCGCGGCATCAAGGTTACCCAACTCAACGGCAGCGACAGCGTCCCTGCCGATTGAGCAACGACACCAGAATTCATTCCAGCGGAGTTAGCCATTCATGAGTTTTTATTCCGAAGCCCGTGAAGTCATAGCGGGCGGCGTCAATTCGCCGGTGCGGGCATTTGCCGGCGTCGGCGGTGAGCCGGTGTTCTTCAGGAAAGCGCACGGCGCCTGGATCGAGACCGAGGACGGCCGACGGCTGATCGACTATATCGGCTCCTGGGGGCCCATGATCCACGGCCACACGCACCCGGAGATCATCGCTGCCGTGACCGAAACGGCCGCCAATGGACTCTCCTTCGGCGCGCCCTGCGTGCTCGAAACCCGAATCGCCAACAAGATCCTCGAACTCGTGCCGTCCATCGACCGGGTCCGCATGGTGAGCTCGGGCACCGAGGCGACGATGAGCGCGATCCGCCTCGCACGTGGCCACACCGGTCGCGACAAGATCATCAAGTTCGAAGGCTGTTACCACGGCCATTCCGACTCGCTGCTGATCAAGGCCGGATCCGGCGCGCTGACGCTGGGCGTGCCGAGTTCGCCCGGCGTGCCGGCCGGTCTTGCCGAGCATACGATCACGCTGACCTTCAACGATGCGGATGCCGTTCGCAGGGCGTTCAGCGAACTCGGTGAGCAGGTCGCCTGTGTCATTGTCGAACCCATCGCGGGCAATATGAACTTCGTTCCGCCTGTCGAGGGCTTTCTCGAAACGCTGCGCGAAGAATGCACTAACGCCGGCACGCTGCTGATCTTCGACGAGGTCATGACGGGTTTTCGCGTCGCCAAGGGCGGCGCGCAGGCCGTCTACGGCGTGGAGCCGGACCTCACGACGCTCGGCAAGATCGTGGGTGGCGGCATGCCTGCCGCCGCCTTCGGCGGCCGCGCCGACGTCATGTCGTCGATCGCTCCCGACGGACCCGTATACCAGGCCGGTACGCTATCCGGTAACCCCGTGGCAATGGCCGCCGGCCTCAGGACGCTCGAGCTGCTCGACACCCCGGGCTTCTATGAAGCGCTGGCAGCAAAGACGCGGCGCCTCGTGGATGGTTTCAAGGCGGCTGCCGACGCCGCGGGCATTCCGCTGGCCGTCGAGGCCGAGGGCGGCATGTTCGGCTTCGTGTTCTCGGACGAGCCCGAGGTCCGCACGTTCGAGCAGGTTGCCAACGCCGATATCGAACGCTTCCGCGCGTTTTTCCACGGCATGCTCGACGCGGGCATCTACCTCGCACCGTCGGCCTTCGAGGCAGGTTTCGTCTCGGCCGCGCACGGCGATGAGGAAATCGACACGACGCTCGAGGCGGCGAAGGCCGTTATGGCGACGCTGTAAGGAAGGATCCGTCCTGCCGGCCGCTACTCGCCGTCGGCAGGACGTACGTTCTTGAGCACGGCACGAACGAGTTCGAGACGACCGACAGGATCGTTGTCGTCGAGCAAGGCCTGCTTTTGCTCGAGCTGTATCGGCAGGATTTCGAGAAAACGATTGGCAACCCAGCCGGCGCGATCCAGATGACGCGGCAGGCTCTCGTAGAGCTTGCCGAGATCATCGAGCACGCTCTCGAGCAGCTCCGCCAGCGGCTGGTATTCCTCCGGCAGGGGCAGATCAGGCTCGTCCGGCAGTATCTCGATCCTGCCGATATTTAGCCCGTCGTCGGCACGCTCGGCGCCCAGCAGCCGGAAGCGCTGGCCACCAATCGCCGTCACCCCGAGCAGCCCGTCGCTGCCCTGGTAGAAGTCAGTGATCTTTGCGAGCGTGCCGGTCTCCCAGGTCGAGGCGGCACCGCCAGCCTCCTGGCCGTCGCGAATCAGGAGTACGCCGAACGGCCCGTTGCTCTGCATGCGCTCACTGACCATGTCGATGTAACGCGACTCGAAAATCCTGAGCGGCAGCGGGCCGCCCGGGTACAGAACGACGTTCAGCGGGAACAGTGGAACCTCGATGGTTGTGTGATCGTCGTCAGTCATTACTCTTAATCTGTGCCCTGCGGGCGGTCATTCACTGTAGAGCCGTCTCAGGAGCGCGGTCAGCGTCTGCCGCGCGCCCCCAAAACCACCATTGCTCATGAATACGACGGTGTCGTTGGCAGAAAGATCCCCGGCAATCGACGATACAAGGCTATCGTAATCTGCAGCCGCAACTGCCCGCTCGCCCAGCCCTTGAAGTACAACGTCGAGTGAGTCGCCCATGATCTCCGGCGTATAGACGAACACGCGATCAGCCTGCCCGAGTGCGTCGGCCAGCGTGGCATTGTGATGGCCCAGCTGCATCGTATTGGAGCGCGGTTCGAGTGCGACAACGATGCGGCGGCCAGGCTCCAGCCGGCGGAGCGCGTCGAGCGTGCGGCGTATCGCCGTCGGGTGATGGGCGAAGTCGTCGTAGATCGCAATATCCCCGACCGTCGCGGTGCGCTCGAGGCGGCGCTTCACGCCGCGGAAGTCCGCAAGCGCCGCCACCGCTTTCTCGAAATCGACGCCGACGCGAACAGCCGCCGCGACGGCGGCAAGCGCGTTCTCGAGATTGTGCGAGCCTGCCATTGTCCAGCGAACGTCAGCTTCCTGCCCGTCCGGCGCGGTCATGCGAACGTGGCGCTCGGCTTTGTCGACAAACATCGCCTGCCAGTCCGCGTCACAGCCAACGCCGAACGACCGGACCGGCGTCCAGCAGCCGGCCTCCAGCACCTCTGCGAGGTTCTTGTCGGCCGCGTTGACGATAACCTGTCCTGTACCCGGGACGACCCGCATGAGCTGGTGAAACTGCCACTTGATCGCGTCAAGATCAGCGTAGATGTCGGCGTGATCGAATTCCAGGTTGTTCAGGATCAGCGTGGACGGACCGTAGTGCACGAACTTGGCGCGCTTGTCGAAGAAGGCCGTGTCGTACTCGTCGGCTTCGACGACGAAATAGCGCCCACCGCCCGCGCGGGCCGACACGCCGAAGTTACCGGGGATGCCGCCAATCAGGTAGCCCGGTTCGAGGCCGGCGGCTTCGAGCAGCCACGCGAGTAGGCTCGACGTCGTCGTCTTGCCATGCGTACCGGCAACCGCGAGCACATGCCGGTCCCTCAGCAGGTTCTCGTACAGCCACTCCGGCCCGGACTGGTAGCGGAGGCCGCGATCGAGCACGGCCTCCACGGCGTCCATACCGCGGCTCATGGCGTTGCCAACGACGACGCAGTCGGGTTCCGGGAAGAACTGGTCGGCGTCGTAGCCCTCGTGGATCTCTATACCGAGCTCGGCAAGCTGTGTGCTCATTGGCGGATAGACGTTGCGATCACTGCCCGTCACGCGATGGCCGGCGGCGCGGGCAAGAACCGCGACGCCGCCCATGAAGGTCCCGCAGATGCCGAGGATGTGGACGTGCATCAGGTCGCGGGGGACAGGGTCACGGTGACAAGAAGACGCATGACGTACACGATAACCGAAATCGCGAGCCCAAGTCCCCAGTGCACCTCGATGGTCCGCGCAATGATGTTGCCCTTGACGAACACCGACCAGAACAGCAGCAGCTCGACGACGAGCGCAGCGGTGCTCGTATCGGCGACTCTGAGGAGTATCCCCGCGGCAAGCACCTGCGCCGCAAGCACGACGGCCCCGGACCCGACGATCGCCGACAGCGACTGCAGCAGGCGCGTCGACTGGCCAGCCCCGGTAATGATGACGGCAAACATGAGCACGCTCGACAGCCAGCCGACGATGTCCACGACGATATCGCCGAGGGTCAGGGCCGGCACGACCAGGACCATGGCCAGGAGCCCGGCAAACCAGAACGCAGCCGAGGCGTAGAAGACCAGCCACGAGCGCGGCAGGGCCTCGGGACCCTTGCGCAACAAGGTGATGTCGAAGAGGGTTCGGAAAAGCGCGTTCACGATGTGGCCTTGCGAAGGGACGACAAGCGCGCGAATCATCGCACAAATATAGCGTGATAACCTTGCGCCAAATTCATCCTGCGAGTTGTCCTTGAGCGCCTTTATCCTTACCCGCGAATCCAGCGATGCCCTGCCCTACCTCGAGCAGAGCCGCTCTGTCGGTATCGACACCGAGTTCATGCGCGAGCGCACGTATTTCGCCGAGCTGTGCCTGGTACAGGTGGCGGCGGGCGACGCGATCCTGTGCGTCGACCCGCTGCTCAACGACGACCAGTCAGCCTTCTGGCAGGCGCTCGCGACGCTCGACTGGACCGTGCATTCCGGGCGGCAGGACCTCGAGGTGATCTTCCAGTCAGCGAGGGTAATGCCGACGTCCCTGTTCGATACGCAGGTAGCCGCAGCGCTGGTGGGACATGCACCGCAGCTTGGCTACGCCGGTCTCGTGAAGACCCTGTTCGACGTCGAGCTGCCGAAGTCACATACACGCGCCAACTGGGCCGAGCGGCCGTTGCCCGAGGCGCTGCTCGAATACGCCGCCGAGGACGTCGAATACCTGGGTCCCGCCCGCGCGGCCCTCGAGGAGGAACTCGAGCGACTCGGCCGCCTCGACTGGGCAATCGCGGACTCGGCGCTGCTGCTCGACGAGCGCCTCTACGCCGCAGACCCCGCCAGCGCGGTCGGGCGCCTCAAGGGCGCCCGGAACCTGCGCGGCGAGCGCCGCCGGGCCGCCGTGTTGTTGGCCGGCTGGCGCGAAGATTTCGCAATCCAGCGCAACAAGCCACGCCAGTGGATCCTGCGGGATAACGTATTGATCGAGATTGCCCACAGCCTGCCGACATCGATGAAGGCGCTGCGCGCTGTCGAGGGCCTGCCGCCGCGAGTCCTGCAGCGACACAGCGAGACGCTGCTCGAACTCGTGACGCGCGCAAGGGAAGGCGACGACTCGGGCTATGTGCCACCACGGCCGCCGTCTGAAGCGGAGAAGAAACTGTTGAAACAGATGCAGCAGCGGGTGGCTGCCGCGGCAGAAGCGTTGGGCCTCGCCAACGAAATCGTCGCGTCGCGCAAGGAGCTGTCGGCCGCCATTCACGAGCGGGATACGTCCTCACGGGTCTTCACGGACTGGCGACGGGAGATCGTCGGCGAAGAACTCCTGTCGATGATCGGCTGAACCGCGGCGCGGCCTCCGGCAGAGGCCGGACAGACGTCAGGTGACAGCGTCGATGAGCCGCGCGTAGACCTCGTCGATCGTGCCTTCCGCGTTGATCGTCTTGAGTCGATCGCGCTTCTCGTAGAACGCAATCAGCGGCTCGGTTTGCTCGCGATAGACGTTGAGGCGATTGGCGATCGTCTCTTCGTTGTCGTCTTCGCGCTGCACGAGCTCGCCGCCCGCCTCGACGACGGCGTCGAGCTCCTCCTGCGGCGAGAAGTGAATGTTCAGCAACTTGCCGGTCTTCGAGCAGTTGCGACGGCCGGTCAGGCGCTTCATCAGGATGTCGAAATCGACGTCCATGAGCACGGCCGCATCCAGCGGCGTGCCGAGCTGGTCGAGCAGCTCTGCAAGGTCGAGCGCCTGCTGCTCGGTGCGCGGGAAGCCATCGAGGATGAAGCCGTCCTGGGTGTCGGGCTCGGCGAGCCGCTCCGCGATGATCCCGAGCATGACGTCGTCCGGCACGAGTTCGCCACGATCCATGATCGCCTTCGCTTTCTGGCCGAATCGCGTGCCCTCTGCACAGGCAGCACGCAGCATGTCGCCGGTCGATATTTGCGGAATGTTACGTTCCGCCATCAGTTTCTTGGCCTGGGTGCCCTTGCCGGACCCGGGCGCGCCTAGCAATACGATTCGCATCTGGCTCGTGTCTCTTGTCGTGCGCGTGGGGGCTGCCGCGTGGCAGCGAGCGTGCGAACGCTACCGGCTCCGACCGGCAAGGTCAAACCACGGGCAGCAGCGTACGCCGGGAGACCGCCCCCCGATGATCCCCGCCGCGAGATGGGCTATGCTCCGGCTCCCCGCCGTAGCCCAGGAGGAGTGTTCATGTCCGCGAGGAATGCCTTCTACGCCCAGTCGGGCGGAGTCACCGCCGTGATCAACGCCAGCGCCGCTGGCGTGATCGAGACCGCGCGTAAACACCCGAAATACATCAGGAACGTCTATGCCGGTCGCAACGGCATCATCGGCGCGCTCACCGAGGACATGATCGACACGAACCGCGAGTCGACGGCGACGCTCGAAGCGCTCAAGTACACGCCGGGCGGCGCTTTCGGCTCAGCCCGCCACAAGCTCAAGAGCCTCGAGGAGAATCGTGCCGAGTACGAGCGGCTTATCGAGGTATTCCGCGCCCACGACATCGGCTACTTCTTCTATAACGGCGGCAACGATTCGATGGATACGGCGCACAAAGTGTCGCAGCTGTCGAAACAGATGGGCTTCCCGATCACCTGCCTCGGCGTACCGAAGACCGTCGACAACGACCTGCCCGTTACGGACAACTGTCCTGGCTTCGGCTCGGTGGCCAAGTACGTCGCAGTGTCGACACAGGAAGCCGCACTCGACGTCGTATCGATGGCCAAGACGTCGACGAAAGTCTTCATCCTCGAGGTCATGGGACGACACGCGGGCTGGATCGCGGCAGCAGGCGGGCTCGCCGGCAAGGCGCCAGGCGACGCACCGCACATCATCCTGCTGCCGGAAGTGCCCTTCAACGAGAAGAAGTTCCTCGCGCGGGTCCGCGAGTGCGTCGAGCAATATGACTATTGCGTCATTGTCGTCAGCGAAGGCGCAGCCTATGCGGACGGTCGCTTCCTGGCAGACCAGGGGACACGTGACGCGTTCGGCCACGCGCAGCTCGGCGGCGTTGCGCCCGTCGTTGCCAACATGGTCCGCGAGCGCCTCGGCTACAAGTTCCACTACGCCATTGCCGACTACCTGCAGCGTTCTGCCCGGCACATCGCCTCGGCCGTCGACGTCAAGCAGGCGTACGCCGTGGGCGCCGCGGCCGTCAAATTCGCCATCGAGGGCAAGACCGCCGTCATGCCCGTCATCAAGCGCACGTCGGATTCGCCGTACCGCTGGAAGATCGAATCGGCGCCGCTGGGTCGTATCGCCAACAAGGAAAAGAAGCTGCCGAAGCGTTACATAACGAAGGACGGCTTCGGCATTACGGAGGCCTGCCGGCGCTACCTCGAGCCGCTCATCCGCGGCGAAGACTACCCGCCCTACACCAAGGGACTGCCGCGGGTGGCGACGCTCAGAAACGTCTCGGTCAAGCCGCGGCTGAACGATGAATTTGTGCTATGATGCGCGCGCTTTTGTGACCGGCCTGCGGACGAAAACACCTTAAAAACGTGCGGTTGGCACGCATCAAGCAGACAGATTTCATTCTGTGGGGGAATCCAGAACGCGCTCTAGATAGATGAGGTGCAGCCCATCGCACCTTGCAGACCTGTGTGCCGCTTCCACTCCCCCTCGACGACAATGACGGAGTAACAATCAGTATGTCAGTTGCGATAATCCTGGCCCTGTCCCTTTTCGGACTCGCTGTCGCCTTTTACTACTCGCGTTCGGTAAGCCGCGTTGCGGTCGATATGGGCGTCGAAGACGCCGACACGCGCGGCAAACTGCGCAAGATCCATGCGGCAATCGCCGAAGGCGCAATGGCGTTCCTCAAGCAGGAATATAAGTTCATGGCCATCTTCATGGTCCTGTTCGGCATCGTCATTGCCCTCCTGATTGATGATCATCACACCGAGAACGTCAACGAGGGCATCTACACGGCCGTTGCGTTTATTTTCGGCGCGATCATCTCGATCGCCAGTGGCTACATCGGCATGAAGATTGCGACCGCGGGCAACGCGCGCACGACCGTGTCGGCAAACCAGTCGCTCTCCAGTGCGTTCAATCTGGCGCTGCACTCCGGCGCCGTAATGGGCTTCGCGCTCGTCAGCCTGGCCTCGCTCGGCCTGCTGCTGATCTACCTCGGGCTGAAATATGTACTGCCTGACGATCTGCCACCGCACGTACTGATGGAAGTCATCGCAGGCTTCGGCCTCGGCGGTTCCGCCATTGCGCTGTTTGCCCGCGTGGGAGGCGGCATCTTTACGAAGGCGGCCGACGTGGGCGCCGACCTTGTTGGCAAGGTCGAAGCGGGCATTCCCGAAGACGATCCGCGCAACCCGGCCGTTATTGCTGACAACGTTGGCGACAATGTCGGTGACGTCGCCGGTATGGGCGCCGACCTCTTCGGCTCCTGTGCAGAGAGCACCTGCGCCGCCATGGTCATCAGCGCGATTGCCTTTGCCGGCAACGTGGATGCACTGCTGTATCCGATCGTCATCTCGGCAATCGGCATTCCGGTCAGCCTGATTACGATTCTCCTGGTCCGCGTCAACACCGAAGCGCAGGTGGGCCCGGCGCTGAAACGCATGCTGATCATCTCGAGCGCCATCATGGCCGGCGTCATGTACTTCGTGACCGACATGCTGGTGCCGGCGGATTTCGTCATCAACGGCGTTGAGTACTCCTCGCTCGGCGTGTACCTGTGCTTCCTGACCGGACTCATCGCGGGCCTCGTCGTGGGCCTCCTGACCGAGTACTACACGTCGGATGCCTACGGCCCGGTTCGTGAAGTCGCCGAGTCCACGCAAACCGGTACTGCGACCAACATCATTTTCGGGCTGGCTCTTGGCTACAAGAGCGCCGTCGGACCCTATCTCGCGATCGGGCTTGCCATCTACATTCCGTGGATGCTGGCCGGCATGTACGGTGTAGCTATTGCCTCGCTCGGCATGCTGGGTACGCTGGTCATTGCGCTGACGATCGACGCCTACGGACCGGTTGCCGACAACGCCGGCGGTATCGCGGAGATGGCCGGCATGCCGGAACACGTCCGTGAGCGCACGGACGTCCTCGACTCGGCCGGTAACACTACGGCCGCCATTGGCAAGGGCTTCGCGATCGGCGCGGCCATCCTCACCTCGCTGGCCCTGTTTGCCGCGTTCCTGACCCGTGCCGACCTGCTGCTGAAAGAACAGGACCCGACCTCGGACCTGCTGGGCTCGATCAACCTGCTCGACCCGATGGTCTTCAGCGGCCTATTCATTGGTGCAGTACTGCCGGCACTGTTCACGGCCATGACGATGAAGTCCGTAGGTTCGGCCGCGTTCAAGATGATCGAGGAAGTGCGGCGTCAGTTCCGCGAGATCCCGGGGATCATGGAAGGGACCGGCGATCCCGACTACGCCCAGTGCGTCGCGATCTCGACGCAGGCGGCCGTTCGCGAAATGGTGGCGCCCGGCATCCTGATCATGGGTGCACCGCTCGTTACCGGGTTCCTGTTCGGCATCCAGGCGACGGCAGGACTCCTGGCGGGCTCCCTGGTCTCCGGCGGCGTTCTTGCGATCTCCTCATCGAACTCCGGCGGTGCGTGGGACAACGCCAAGAAGTACATTGAGGCCGGCAATCTCGGTGGCAAGGGCACCGAGAATCACAAGGCCGCAGTCGTTGGCGACACGGTAGGCGATCCGCTGAAGGACACGTCCGGTCCGTCGCTGAATATCCTGATCAAGCTGTCGGCCATTCTGTCGCTCGTCTTCGTACCGTTCTTCGTACAGTACGGCGGCATCCTGCTGAAGTTCATGTAGGCGCGACGCCCTTTGAAACGAAAGAGCCCGGCCATGAGCCGGGCTTTTTTTTGCCGTGCTGAGTCGCGGCGCCAGCGCAGTAGCCGCTGTCGAGTGTGCCGTCGCTAGCCGGCGGGGTTCAGCGCACGGTAGGTGCCGGTGGCGCCGGCGCCGAGCATTGCGGGCGCATCGACGAAGTTGCCCTGGATGAAATCGACGCCGACGTCGCGGAGCCAGTCGAAATCCTCCTGGTGCTCAACCTGTTCAGCAACGACGCGGAATTCCATCGTCCGCGCGAGCTTGATCATGGCAGCCACCATCTCCTGGTTGACAAGGTCGGAGCGCAGGTTGCGCGTGTAGGTACCGTCGATCTTCAGGTAGTCGATGGGCAGGTGCTTGAGGCTCGAGAACGAGCCGAGACCGCTGCCGAAATCATCGAGCGAGAATTCGCAGCCGATGCCGTGCAGGACTTCGATGAAGCGCTGCGCATGCTGCACGTTGGACAGGATCGCCTGCTCGGTCACCTCGAAGCAGATCGCGGTTGGCACGACGCCCGTGCGGTCGAGCGCGTCGACGACAAAGCCGAGGAACGCCTCGTCACCGAGCGTCTGCCCGGAAATGTTGATGGCCACGCTCCGGTGACCCGGTAGCTTGACCTCGCTGTTGGCAATGGCTGCCAGCGCCGCGTTGATGACCCAGCGATCAATCTGCGGCATGAGCTGATAGCGCGCGGCCGGCTTCAGGAACTCCGCCGAGTTGCCCGGCCTGCCGCGTTCATCAGGCAGGCGGATCAGCACCTCAACGGCGGGGCCCGAATCAGTCGATGTCTTCATCGACAGGATCGGTTGTACGGCAAGCTCGAAATTGTCTTCGTGCAGCGCAACCTGCAGCTCACGCAGCCACTGTATATCTCCCCGCTCCCTCGCCACCGCCTCGTCACGGGCCGAGTACACGTGAACCCGCCCGCGACCATCCTGCTTGGCGACGTAGCAGGCCGAGTCCGCCGCGCTCATGATATCCTGCAGCGAACCGCTCGAGTGCGTGATCTCGACGAGTCCGATCGAGATGCCAATGTTGAAGATCTTGTCCTTCCAGACGAAGCGGTACTCGGCAATCGCGTTGCGGATGTCCTCGGCGATCTGCCGCGCCTTGTCGATCGGACAGCCGATGAGCAGCGCGCCGAATTCGTCGCCGCCAAGGCGGCCAACGAAGTCAGAGTCGCGCACCTGGTCCTTGATGAGCGCAGCGACCTCACGGAGCATGTTGTCCCCGGCGAGGTGGCCGCAGCTGTCGTTGACCGCCTTGAAGCGATCGAGGTCCATGTAGAACAGCATGTGCACGGCCTCTTCGGCGTGCGCCGAATCGAGGGCCTCGTCGAGACGGCGTTCGAACTCCCGGCGGTTGATCAGCCCGGTCAGGGGATCGTGGGTCGCCTGGTAGCTCATCTGCCGCGTCAGGCCGCGCAGCTCGCTGACATCGTGGATGACCACGACCGTACCCGCTATGGAGCGCGCCGGCCCGCGCACGGGCGACGCGGAAATCTCGACGCTGTGCTCGTGCTCGCCGTCCACCGAGACCAGCACGGCACGGCGGCCCATGTTGACCCGCCGGCGCATGGCGAGCGAGCGCTCGACGGGGTCGCCCAGCGAGCGCCTGTCGGCGTCATCGACCAGCGTGAACAGCTCGCCGATGCGGTGGCCTACTGCCGCGTCGCGGTTGCTGCCGGTCAGCGTCTCGGCGGCGCGATTCATGTAGTCGATGCGGCCATCGTTGTCGGTAGTAATGACGCCTTCGGCGATCGACTCGAGGATGTACTGCGCCTGGCGCTTGCTGCGCCCGAGCGAGACCTCGAGACTCTTGCGATGGCTCACGTCGCGGGCCACGGTCAATACGGCGCGCCGACCCTGGAACTCGATCGACGAGCTCTGTGCCTCGACCCAGAGCCCGGAATCACCACCGTTGATGAGCTGGATCTCGAGCCGCGGCGGCGCGCTCTGGCCTGCCAGGCGCTTGGCCATCGACTTGCGGAACAGCGCGCGGTACGCGGGCTTGACGAGATCGGAAACATCGCGGCCTATAATCTGCTCCGGCTCCAGCCCGATCAGACCTGCCGCGGGAGCATTCGCCAAGAGAATCTTCTCGTCGTGAATGAGCACAATCTCCGGCAGGGTGGCGGCGAAGTCGCTAAACAGCTGGTCCCGCCCCTGCAGGGCTTCGTCACGCTCACCGAGGGCGTCGAACAGGCGGTTAATCGTCTCGGCGAGCCTTGCGGTGTCCGGATCCTCCGGCACAGTAAGGCGACGACCAACGGAGGCGTCCCGTGCCGCGGCGTGCAATTCCTCGTTCAGGTGCCGAAGCCGCTGCGCCAGCCGTGACCGACCCCGCCAGAAAATGCCGGCGGCAATCATTGTCAGCAGCAGCGTGGCGGCCAGCAGGATCGTCGAGAGTGCTGAACCTGGCATTCAGCGTGGCCCCGGAGTGCCCGGGCCGGGCGCGACCGTGCCACGACGGCGAACCGTCTCGATCAAGGGAATGCTGGGCATGGTGAAGGCGGTCTCCCCGGGGTGATGCCGTGTGAAGCGCTTTTGTTATTATTGCGGCCCGAAAGGCGCGAAACATCTACAAAAAGCGACGTCACAAATCCTCACGACCGGCCGGGTACAAGCATATCCCAGCCGACCGTGCGCGCCGAGCTGATTCACCATAATTCAGTATGGGCACCTCGGTGCAGGCGGCGCGGAGTCACAAAGCCTCATGTTTTCATCGATTTACAGCTCCGGTAGCGGACGGTAGCCATGGACACGGAACTGGCGCGGCAACAAATGATCCAGCAGCAGATCAGGACTTGGGAAGTGTTCGATCCCGAGGTCCTCGACGTGTTTGGCAGGGTCCATCGCGAGGCCTATGTGCCTGAGGCCTTTCGTTCACTCGCGTTCGCGGACACCGAGATCCCGATCGGCCACGGCGAGACGATGCTGAAGCCACTGATCGAGGGGCGCATTCTCGAAGCCGTCGACGCGACCGAGGAAGGCCACGTACTCGAGATCGGCACCGGAACCGGGTACCTGACCGCCTGCCTGGCCGAGCTTGCCGGTCACGTCACGAGCGTCGATATCCATGGGGACTTCGTCGAAGCGGCCCGGCAGCGTCTTGCAGCGGCTGGCGTCGAGAATGTCACGCTCGACACAATGGACGCGACGCGGCAACTGCCGGAGGGCCCGTTCGATGTTGTCGTCGTCAGCGGCTCGATCGAACGGTTCGATCCGCGATTCGTCGAGATCCTGAACCCCGGCGGGCGCCTGTTCGTCGTAGTCGGCGAAGCGCCGATCATGGAGGCCCGCCTCGTCACCCGACGTTCCGGCTCTGACTGGCAGAGCGACAGCCTGTTTGAGACCTGCCTCCGACCGCTGGTCAACGGCGCACGCCCCGACGAGTTCCTGTTCTAGACTGCCCGCAACGAGAATCTTCGCAACCGATTGCCGGGCTCCGGCATCAATACTGGCAGGAAAGCGCTACATGTCCGACAACGCACGAGACCTGACGCCGTCCGAATACGTGGAACGCACCGGTCGTGGTGAGACCTGGCTGCTGATCGACGTTCGCGAGCCCTGGGAACACGCGCTCGCGAGCGTTGCGGAGGCCATGCTCATACCCATGGGCGACGTACCGTCGCGTGTCGAGGAACTCGACAGGTCGGTGCCGGTCGCTGTCCTGTGCCATTCGGGCATACGCAGCGCCCACGTGGCGGGATGGCTTCGATTCCAGGGATTCGACCGCGTCGCCAACATCGAGGGGGGTATCGATGCCTGGTCAATCACCGTCGACACCTCGATTCCGCGCTACTGACGCGGATGGGTTGAACTGATTTAGTGATATAGTAGACTATAACACCTAGCGGGCACGTCGCCTGCCGCCAAAGGATCGTCTTTTCATGAATAACATCAGACCGTTTGGGCTACTGCTCGCGCTCGCCGCGTCCGCTGGCCTCTCCGCACCGGCCGAGGGCGCAACCCTGCTCGAGATCTACCAGCAGGCATTGCAGCGCGACCCGACGATTCGCGAAGCCGATGCACGCCGGCTTGCGGCGCTCGAGGCGGCGCCACAGGCGCGTGGCGTCTATCTGCCACAGATCGGGTTTTCCGCGGGCTACCAGGAATCGACGTCGGAAGGTGACGGCGTACAGAACGCGCCCATCGAGAACCCGCCGGGGTCTGGCAACTTCGTCGTTGTGCCGTTTCCGTTCCAATCGATCACCGACTCCGACGTCACGAACTGGAACTTCCAGCTGCGCCAGACGCTGTTTCGCTGGGACCAGATCGTCGGGCTGAAGCAGGCACAGAAGCAGGTTGCGCGCGCCGAGACCGTCCGTGAGGCAGCGCAGCAGGACCTCATCGTGCGGGTCGTCACGCGCTACTTCAACGTGCTCGCCGCCGAGGACACGCTGCTCGCCATCCACGCCAACCGCCGCGCGATCAACCGCCAGCTGGAGCAGGCAAAGCAGCGCTTCGAGGTCGGCCTCATTGCCGTGACCGACGTGCAGGAATCACAGGCGGCGTACGACCAGGCAACGGCGGACGAGATCCAGGCCAAGCGTGAGCTTGCGTCAGCGCGCTTCCTGCTGCGCGAGATTACCGGTGAGTACATCCAGGACCTGTCGGCGCCGGGTGAAGGCGTGCCGCTGCGCGCCCCGGACCCGCTCAACGTTGAGGCGTGGGTCAACCAGTCGATGGAACAGAACCTCGATCTGCTCGTCAGCCGCATCGACGAGGGTCTTGCACGCGACGAGATTTCCTCGCGGCGCAATGGCCACCTGCCGACCATCGACCTTGTGGCCAACTACGGCAACCGCGAAGTCGAGTCGCTGCAGGACACGGGCCTCGACGTAGGTGCGCTGCCTGCCGACAGCAATTTCGACAGCGAGTCCATTGGCATTGAGTTCAACCTGCCGCTGTTTGCCGGCGGTGTAACGACTTCGCGGGTCCGCGAAGCGGTCTACCTGCACCGGGCGTCGCGCGAGGTGCTGCAGCGCGTGACGCGCGAGACGGAGAGCACGGCACGCGACTCCTTCCTCGCGGTCGAAACCGACATCAGTCGCGTGCAGGCGCTGCGCCAGGCCGTGCAGTCGAGCCGCACGGCACTGGAGGCGACCGAGGCCGGCTTCGAGGTGGGCACGCGTACGATCGTCCAGGTCCTCGACCAGCAGTTCCTGCTGTACGACAACATCGTTCGCTACTACCGCGCGCGCTACGACTACATTCTGAACTTCATGCGCCTGAAGCAGGCCGCCGGCACCCTGACGGTGCAGGACCTCGAAGGGCTCGAACCCTTCCTTAGCCCGCGCAAGACGCCGGAGCAGCAGTTCGACGAGGAAGCCCGGGCGCTGGCGGCCGGCGACGAGCCGCCAGACCTGTTCGAAGGACCCGCCGCCACGCCGGCGTCAACGGCGCCGGAGACCCGCTAGCAACGGCAAGCCTCTCACCACCCGAAAACACCCGCCGCGCGCGGGTGTTTTTTTGCCTAGCGTTCCAGCAGGGGCGCCAGCATGCCGCGCAGCCGGGCCAGGGCCCCGCGGTTGGCGGCGAGCAGGCGCGTTGCGCTGGCCGTCATGGTCGTGCGCGCTCCGGGATTCGCGAACAGGCCCTCGACGGCGGCGGCGAGCTCGTCGGCTGACGCAACCTCGAGACAGGCACCGACGTCCATGAACATGTCGGCGATTTCCTTGCCGTTGAAGTTGTGCGGGCCGGCAAGCATCGCGACACCGACTGCCGCCGGTTCGAGGAGATTGTGGCCGCCGATCGGCACGAGGCTGCCACCAACAAAGGCCACGTCGGATGCAGCGTAGAACAGCGGCACTTCACCCATCGTATCGCCAACAAAGACCGCGGCCTCGGCCGGTACGGCCTGTCCTTCGGTGCGCAGAACATGCTCGAAACCACGCTTCTGAACGAGCTCGGCGACGCTCTTGAAGCGCTGGGGATGCCGCGGCACGAGAATCAGCAGCGCGTCCGGTCGCCGCTCTAGGATGGCGGCATGCGCATCGAGTACCTGCTCTTCCTCGCCCTCATGGGTGCTCGCCGCGATCCACACGGGTCGTCCGGGGAACAGCGACGCACGCAAGGCACTACCGTCCACGTTGATGTCGGCCGACAGATCGATATCGAACTTGATGTTGCCGGTGACCTCGGTACGTTCGGGCGCAGCACCCAGTGACAGGAAGCGGTCAGCGTCGGCACGTGTCTGCGCCGCAATGATGATGCCGTGGGACAGGGTTTCGCGGAACAGCGGCAGGAGCTTGCGATAGCTCGTGACCGACTTCGGAGAAATGCGCGCACTGATCAGCACGAGAGGAATACCGCGTACACCGCAGCCGTGGTACAGGTTCGGCCAGATTTCGGTCTCCATGATCATGGCGATCGCCGGTCGCTTGGCGCGAAAGAACCGGTTCACCGCATCCAGCGTCTCGAAAGGAATGTAGCTGTGGTCGACCCGATCACCAAGGCTCGCCGTGACGCGCGCCGCGCCCGTCGGGGTAACCGTCGTCACGAGCACCTGCCGATCCGGGTACTCGTCGAGCAGCGCGCGAATCAGTGGTAACGCCGCAATCACCTCGCCCACCGACACGGCGTGAATCCAGATCGAGTCGTCGAGTCGCCGGTAGCCGATCCCGAAGCGTTCGCCGAGCTTGTGCCAGTAACTCCGGTTCGACAGGCCGCGCGTGAGCCAGTACAGGCCGTAGGGTACGAGCAGCAGGTAGGTCAGCAGGTTGTAGGCGAAGCGCACAGCCTTCGTCGGCGCTTATCAGCCGCGAAGCCGTTCGATGATGCCGGACGTCGAGCGCCCGTCGCGGAAGGCGAGCACACGAACCTCGCCGCCGTTGTCGAGTACCTGGCGGCCGCCGGCAATCTCGTCGGGCTTGTAGTCACCACCCTTGACGAGGATGTCAGGCAGGACGGCCGTGATCAGCCGCTCGGGCGTGTCTTCGCTAAAGGCCACCACCCAGTCGACCGCCGCCAGGCCCGCGAGCACCAGCATGCGGTCCTCGAGAGGATTGACGGGCCTGCCCTCGCCCTTGAGCCGACGCACCGAATCGTCGTCGTTGACCGCAACGATGAGCCGATCACCGAGGCTCTTCGCCTCCTCGAGGTACGCAACGTGACCGGCATGCAGGATGTCGAAACAGCCGTTGGTCATGACGATCTTCTCCTGTCGCTCGCGGGACTCGGCCACCATGGGCACGAGTTCGTCTTCGGCAACGAGGCCGCGTCCGCCCTGGCCGCGCTGATGCAGCGCAACGCGGAGCTCCGTGGGCGTTACGGTTGCGACGCCTATCTTGCGCACAACGAGGCCGGCGGCAAGGTTGGCCAGCGCAGAGGATTCGGCGAGGCCCTCACCCGCGGCCAGCGCCGCCGCCAGCGTCGCAATCACCGTGTCTCCCGCACCCGTGACGTCAAACACCTCACGAGCCTGCGTCGACAGGAACACCGGTTCGACGCCGGCTTCGAGCAGCAGCATGCCCTTCTCGCTGCGGGTCACGAGCAACGCGTCGAGCTCGAGGGTGTCCAGCATGTTCAGGCCGCGCTCGACGAGCTCGGCATCGGTCTCGCAACGACCCGCGACTGCCTCGAACTCGGACTGGTTGGGCGTAATCAGGGATGCGCCGCGATACTTGTCGAAATCAGTCCCCTTGGGATCGACGAGCACAGGCACGCCGGCCTCGCGGCAGGCCCGGATCATCGCGGCCACGTCGGTCAGGGCTCCCTTGCCGTAGTCTGACAGAATGACCGCGCCGGCCCCGTCGAGGCTTGCCTTCAGGCGCTCGGGCAGCTGGCCGTCTGTCAGCGGCGCGACGTTTTCCTGGTCGAGGCGGATGAGCTGCTGGCCACGGCTCTGCACCCGGGTCTTGGTTATCGTCGGCCGGTCATCCACGTGGTGGAAGGCACAGTCGATACCGCGTCCGGACAGCACGCGCTCGAGTATCCCGGCGGGACCGTCGTTGCCGACAACCCCGATGAGCCGGGTCTGACTGCCAAGTGCGGCAAGGTTGACGGCAACGTTGGCAGCGCCGCCCGGGCGGTCGTCCGTTTCACCAATGTGTACGACTGGCACCGGCGCCTCGGGCGAAATGCGCCCGGTCGAACCGAACAGGTACTGGTCGAGCATGACGTCCCCCGCAACGACGACGCGGGTGCGCGAGAAATCCGGGATATCAATAGTCACGGCGGGAATGTAGCAAATGGGCGCTCTGCTGGTAAGCGAGGCAATGCCCGTGCCGCACGACTATTTTTCCTTTGGTCCCGCCAGGAGCCAGAGCACGAAGCCCAGGAGCGGCAGCAGCAGGATAATCACGACCCACAGGACCTTGGTGCCGGTCGTTGCCTGGCTCGAGACAATACTGATGATCGCCCAGACGTTGAGGGCCAGCAGAACCAGTCCGAAAAACCCGCCCGTCTGTACACCCACGTTGATGCCCTTCGTGTCCTTGCGTGCGTCGAGTCTAGCAATACTCAAGCATACTGAATGACAAAACCAAGTCGCTTGTTTTTCAGGCAATATTTTGTCCCGCTACGCGACAAACCGGACTATAATCGCGTTCGTTTTAGCCTCCCCCCGGGCCCGAATGGACGCCACTTACCGAATCCAGTGCAAGGGCGACTACATTGAAGTCGCCTCTGACGGCGTAAAGACGATCGACTACGCGCGCCGCCTGTTCACAGAACTCAAGACCACCGCCGAACGCTGCGACTGTTTCAAGGTCCTCGGCATCTCGAACTCCACCCGGCCGGTCAGCATTGCCGACGCTTACGATCACGCTGACTTGTTTCGCGACATCGGCATCGACAATCGCTACCGCCTTGCCTGGGTGGAGATGAATGACCAGGCCAAGGACACGCTCGCCTTCATCGAGGATGTCCTCCACAACCGCGGCCTGCCCGGCCGCATGTTCGAGACCGTGGACGACGCCCACTGCTGGCTGATGTCGAAAGACCACTAGCGCCCGGGCAGGCCCTTCCGACACCGACGACCGGCTATCGTTGGCTGCAGATGGCGGCCGGGGGTCCTGTCCGATTTGGTATGCTCGCGACGCTGAATGTCGATAGGGGATGCCGTGAAACTCTCCGCGATCCGCGTGTACCAGGTCGACCTGCCGTTGGTCGAAGGGCGGTATTCCTGGTCCGAGGGTAAGTACGTCGAGGTCTTCGACAGCACGGTCGTTGAACTGATTACCGACGACGGCCTGGCGGGCTTCGGCGAGGTCTGTCCTCTAGGCCCATTCTACCTGCCGGCGTTCGGCGCGGGCGCACGCGCCGGCATTGGCGAACTTGCGCCGAGCCTGCTGGGCGAGGACCCCACGGCACTCGGCCCCTTCAACCGGCTCATGGACCGTGCCCTCTTGGGCCACCCCTACGTCAAATCAGCCATGGACATGGCCTGCTGGGACCTCTTCGGCAAGGCCACCGGTAGGTCCGTCTGCGACCTCATGGGCGGCCGCTTCGGTGACAGCGTCGCGCTGTATCGCGCCATCAGCCAGCGACCCGCCGACGAAATGGCCGACAACGTCGCGGGACACCGGGCGGACGGCTATACGAAGTTTCAGCTCAAGGTGGGCGGCCAGCCACAGGACGATATTGCGCGCATCCTCGCGGTCGCCGATCTCCTGGCAGATGACGAGGTCCTCGTAGCCGATGCCAATACGGGCTGGCGGGTCGACGACGCGCTGCGCGTCGTCAAGGCGGTTCGCGACTGCGATGTCTACATCGAGCAGCCCTGCCGCTCTTACGATCACTGCCTGACCGTTCGCCGGAAGACCGCGCTGCCGTTCATTCTCGACGAGAACATAACGGGCCTCGACGCGCTGATCCGCGGCCACCACGACGGCGCTATGGACGTCATCAACCTCAAGATCTCCAAGGTTGGCGGTCTCACCAAGGCACGACAGATTCGCGACCTCTGCGTCAGCCTCAACGTGCCGATGACGATCGAGGACAGTTGGGGCGGCGACATCGTTACCGCCGCTATTGCGCACCTTGCGCATTCAACCCCGGAAACGCTGCGCTTCTCGGCAACCGATTTCAACAGCTACGTGACCGTCAACAACGCAAGTGGTGCACCGAAGCGACAGGCCGGACGCATGTCGGCATCGGCAGCACCGGGTCTCGGCATCGAGCCCAATCGCGACGCGCTGGGTGACGCGGTTGCGGAGTACCGGGCCTGAGCATGTTCGAGAGACTACGGCGGCAGCCGTGAGCAGTGCCCCGCTTCGCTACCTGGACGCCGACGAGGTGACGCGGCGAACGCCCTGGCTCCCGCTGATCGACGCCATTCGAACGGCCTTTCGGGGCGGCGGCGCGTCGCCCGACCGACACCACCATACCGTTCCCGGCACCGGCCGCGACGATATCACCCTGCTACTGATGCCCGCGTGGAACGCGTCAGGCAGCTTCGGCGTCAAGCTTGCGAGTATCGCACCGTCGAACGCAGGTCTCGGCCTGCCGACGCTGCACGGCGTCTACGTGATCTTCAGCGCGGACACCGGAGCACCTATGGCCGTGCTTGATGCAGGATCCCTGACGGCCCGGCGTACGGCCGCGGCGTCGGCGCTTGCCGCTGACGTCCTGGCACGCCCCGATTCAGAGACGCTGTTCGTCATCGGCACGGGCCGTGTCGCGCGACAGCTCATTATGGCTCACTGCACCGTGCGACCGATTCGGAACGTGCGCGTCTGGGGCCGAAACCCGCAGCGCGTCACGGAGGCGATCGAGGAGGTACGGCAGGAGATCGACGCAGACTGCCGTGCGGCAGCGAGCATCGAGGACGGGGCCGCCGGGGCCGACATCGTAAGCTCCGCGATTCCCACGGAGGAGCCGTTGCTGCATGGTCGATTCGTAGGCCCCGGAACCCATGTCGATCTCGTTGGCGCCTACACGCCGGCCATGTGCGAGGCGGATGCCGAGCTCATTGCAATGGCCGGGCAAGTGTTCGTCGACACAATGGGGGGCGCGGTCACCGAGGCCGGGGACCTCATACAGGCAGCGGAACACGGCGTGTTCGCGTTCGAAAACGTCGCCGGCGATCTGTGCCGGATAGCCTCGGCAGAGGACAGTCTTCGAAGCAACACGGAACAGGTAACGGTCTTCAAGTCCGTTGGCGCGGCGCTGGAGGATCTCGCGGCCGCTGAGCTTTGCCTGCGAGATTCGGCCTAGCGCGCAAGCGGTGACACCGCCGTCGATCGATTAACCGTGGACCAATCCCGACGCCCGAGAGGGAAAGGACCCTGGCATCTGACCGGGTCACGGTCGATTCCGGCGTTGGACGTTTGTGCGATCACGCCGAGCGGCCTGCGCAAGGGAACCGGTTGGCGTCCATTTCGGTGTCGACAAGACGCGGCACCTGGATGCAGGACCCTGCCGCTCCCGGACGATAGCGCTTGTCGTCCCGGCTGCATGATGTACGCTGAGAACTCCCGCAATTGGAAATCGACGCACTCGACTGCCCGCCATGACACGCAAGAACGAGCAGAGCCTGCTGAAGCGGCTGCGTGAGCGGAAGGTGGTCCGTGTAGTGATCGCCTACGTGGTGGTCGGCTGGGTGCTCATGCAGATCGGCGAGGTCAGCTTTGATGCCCTCGGCCTGCCGCCGTGGTCACTCACGCTACTGATTGTGCTCATTGTGCTCGGCCTGCCCGTCGCTATCGTACTCGCTTGGGCGTACGAGCTGACGCCGAAAGGACTGCGCCGCGAGCCGGCTGACGATCCCGAGCCGACAGACCCGGATCTCGAACTCGACCGCGGCGCGCCGTCCATCGCGGTGCTGCCCTTTGACGACCTCAGCGAATCAGGCGACCAGCGCTACTTCTGCGAAGGCATTGCGGAGGAGATTCTCAACGCGCTGTGCATGATTCCAAACCTTCGCGTCGCCTCACGAATTGCCGCCTTCCGATTCGGCAGCAAAGGCGCAGACGTGTCCGAGATTGGCCGCAAGCTCAAGGTGCAGACCGTGCTCGAAGGCAGCGTGCGCAAGGCCGGGGACCGTCTGCGAATCAGCGCACAGCTCGTGAAGACGTCGGATGGCTATCACCTCTGGTCGCGCCAGTTCGACCGGCACCTCGACGATGTGTTCGAGATCCAGGAGGAGATCGCGGACGCCATCAGTAACGCGCTCAGCGTGACGCTTAAACGCCACGCACTGCCGACACAGAAGAAGGTGGACTCGCGGGCCTACGACTTCTTCCTGCGCGGCCTGAGCTACTTCGCCCGGCACAATATCGAGGACACGATCTACGCGCGACAGATGTTCCGTCGTGCTGTAGAAATCGATCCAGAGTACGGCCGCGCCTGGGCCGGAGTGGCGTATACCTACGGCTTCGAGTACATGTACTTCAATGCCAACGACGTAAACCTCGACGAGGCGAGGAAGACAAGCGACAAGGCACTCGAGCTCGCGCCGGAGCTTGCTGAATCGCACGTCGCGGCAGGCATCGTACGTTGCATGATCGGGGAGTACGAGGCGGCCGAAGCGGCCTTCGAGCACGCCATCGAGATCGACGAGAAGAACTACGAGGCGTGGTATTTCTTTGGCCGTGCCAAGGTGCACGAGGGCGACATCGATCGGGCTCTGGAGCTATTCGAGACCGCGGCCAAGGTACGCCCCGAGGATTTCCAGAGCGTACTCCTTCAGGCGCAGCTTCACGTGAGCCGGGCTGACAACAAGCGCGCCCGAGAGGTCAGCCGCAAAGGCATCGAACGTGTAAACGCCGTGCTGGAGCTGAACCCTGACGATAACCGTGCGCGCAATATGGGCGCCTTCGCGCTGCTGCGGCTCGGGGAGCGCGAAAAGGCCGAGCGTTGGATGGACCTGTCGGCAAAGAAAGCGCCCATGGACTCGATCATCCAGTACAACGCGGCGTGCTTTTACGCGCTCGAGGGGATGTCCGACAAGGCGCTGGATTGTCTGGAGAACTGCCTGGTCAAGGTCGGCAGTATCAGCCGCGACTGGCTGGAGCACGACTCCGACCTCGACAGCATCCGGGATCATCCGCGTTTCAAGAACGTCATCGCTCAGTTCCCGGACTGACAGCCAGAGGCCTGCCCCCGGGGTTTCGGAGCCCTTTCACAGGAAGCAGGTGAGCCTCGGCATATAACCGTCTAGCGGAAGGTTGATATCTGTGAGACGGGGGCAGTTCTCGCGCAACTTGCTCTATCCAGCTGCAAACAAGACCCCTGTCTGCAAGTGCTCGGCGCGGCGTCCGGGGATCTCGCCGCCGCCGGACTGTGTATGCGCAACTCCGGATAGCGCACGGCAGGCCAGCGCTCCTGCGCTACACGGTAGTGTGCTGGCCACGATCAGCGCATTCACTGTGCCGGGAGGCGGGCTAGTCGCGCGGCGCAGGCGTCTGGAAATCAGACGGCAGGAACATGCGCTCCATCTCCGGGTCTGCCAGCCGGTCAACAAGAGCCCGGATGCGATGTACAAGATCGGCACGGACCTCGCGGAGTTCCTCGACGTCACCGCGCAGGCGGGCAAGGCGCAGGAACGAGGCCGCTGACGACAGCAGCGACGCCTCGGCCTCGATGACCCGAACCGTCGAGACGAAGCTCGCGATGAGAACGGCGAGCGAGAGCACGCCCCAAACCACGCCGAACACGAGGCCGACAAGAAGCGATGCAAGCAGGTACATGATCGGTAACAACAGCATGGTCGAGAACACCTTGAGCGTCGCGACGTCGTCCATCTCGTAGCTGAAGCGTTCCCCGACCGCTGCTGCGACCCAGCCGACCGGCAAATGGAGAATCGCTCCTGGAATCGCAAGCGGCAGCAGCGCAAGTATCCAGAGAGTCCGCAGCAGCACCTTTTTCGAGATGTCAGCCAGCGAAGCATCGCCGCGCAGCTGGTAGTCCTTGAGACCTAGCATATCGAGCCTCGCCTGGTAGTTCTCGGCATCCGCCCGAAAGCGCTGGACCTCGTCGTCGTCGGCCGCGTAGCCCTCAATGAAGCGGCGATTAAGTTCGACGTACTCCGCCGGGGTCAGGGATGACGATGCTGGTTTGTACAAACGCCGGCTCGTCTGCGCGAAGCGCAGCGTGTTCCAGTCCGGCGCGTTGAGCGTCACGGACTTCAGAGATTCAGCGAGTACAGCCGTCAGTTGGCGCACGGCGTCCTCTGACTCATCGCGGTACTTCTCCGCCCAGGCCTCGTCAACGACAATAGGCTCACCAAACTCGATCATGACCTGGCTTCGGAAACGATGGCGATGAATGTAGTTGAGGCCGCAGGGCACCACCGTTGCATAGCGCTTGCCGCGATCGGCGACGGCAAGGGCAATACGCGCCGTGCCCGTCTTGAGCTCCATGAGCTGAGATTCATTGTGGCTCACGCCTTCCGGGAAGACGCCCATGCAGTTGCCGGTCTCGATGACTTCGTAGAGCTTTTCGAAGGCCCTCGAGTTGTCCGCGGTCGAACCGTGCTCGGCGCGCGGGTAAACGGGCACCGCACCCGATGCGTCAAGCAGGAACCCTAGACCACGAAACTTCCACAGCTTGGCGTTGACCATGAAATGCAGGGGCCAACGGCCACAGCGCGCGGCGATAAGCCAGCCGTCCATCAATGCATTCGGGTGGTTGCCGGCAAAGATCACCGGTCCTGCGGCAGGGATATTCTCGGCCCCGACGACATCGATACGCCGGAAAAAGGTCGTTGTTATTATGCGTACGAGGCCTTGGCAGAATCGCTCTAGCATCGCCCGTCTCCGCTTCTTGCGTCGGATATGGGCACTCTGCGGCTTTCCCGGACCTTGTGCAAGGGATGACAGCCGAGGGCTATCGGCCAACCGCGGCCTGACTCGACAAAGCAGCGAGTCGCGCCCGGTGTTCCGACCTTCAGCAGCCCCGTACGGACCTGGCCTCGCCCTCAGCGCCGGCGCAAGCCGACGACGTTCGACTGCGTCTCGGCGAGATCGGCATGGCCCGTATCGCCGGATCGCTGAGCGGTCACCATTTGCATGAACAGGTCCGCCGGTACCGGTCGGCCGAGCAGGTAGCCCTGCACCTCGTCGCAGCCATGCGCTCTCAGGCGGCGCAGCTGGTCGTCGGTTTCCACCCCCTCCGCGACGACGCTCAGGCCCAGCCTTCGCGCCATGGCGATAATTGCCGCGCAGATTGCATCGTCGTCGGGGACAACGGCAATGTCGCGAACGAACGACCTGTCGATCTTGAGTGTGTCGAGCGGGAAGCGTTTCAGATACGCGAGCGAGGAGTACCCGGTTCCGAAGTCGTCGACCGAGATCCGGCATCCGAGACGTTTGAGTCCGTCGAGTGCCTTCTTGACCGTATCGACATCGCGCATGATGACCGATTCCGTCAGTTCGATCTGCAGGCGCTCCGGCAACACGTCCGCCTGGCGCGCAGCGTCGCGAACCATCTTGACAGGGTCACCAAGGTAGAAGTCCTCGCCTGACAGGTTCACCGCGATCGGCACGAGTTCCATGTCGGAATCCCGCCAGGCGCGAATTTGTCGAAACGCGGCGGCTGTTACCCAGCGGCCAATGTCGGTGATAAGCCCGCCCTCCTCGGCAACCGGGATGAAATCGGCGGGCGAAATCTCGCCTCGCGTCGGATGGAACCAGCGCAGGAGCGCCTCTGCGCCGACGATCTTCAGGGAGTCCACGCAGAACTTCGGCTGGTAGTAGAGCTGGAAGAGGTCGCGCTGCAGCGCATCGCGGATCTCGCTCTCGAGCTCGAGGCGTGCCAGCGCGCCTGCCCCCATGTCCTGCGAATACAGCACGTACGCCTTGCGGCTGGCTTCCTTGGCCTGGTGCACGGCGGTGTCGGCGTTCTTGAGGAGCAACTCGCTGGTCCTGCCGTGATTCGGGTAGACAGAAATGCCGATGCTTGCGCTGATTGTTAGTCGGTGCCCGGAGGTAGCGAACGGTTCGTCGAGCGCGTCCATGATGCGACCAGCGATGCCTTCTGCCGCGCCCGCCGCGTTCTTGTTGCGCACATAGATGATGAACTCGTCGCCGCCGAGCCTTGCGAGCTCAATCCGGTCGTCGCTGTCTTCCTCGGCGTGCAGGCATCGAACGAGCCTCGACGCGACGGTGTTCAGAACGCTGTCACCAACGCCGTGCCCGAGACTGTCGTTCACGCGCTGGAAGTGATCGAGATCGATGTACAGAACGGCGACCCCGTCGTGGATGCCGCCGGCTTCCGCGATGACGCTGCCGAGGCGCTCACGGAAGAGCTTGCCGTTGGGCAGGCCCGTGAGCTGGTCGTAGTACGCGAGCTGCTTGATCGTCGCCTCGCGTTCGAGACGCTTGCGTTGCCATGTGAACGCGGCCCAGATCAGCGCGAGGACCATACCGAGATAGAGTGCATAGGCAAACGGCGTGCGCCAAGGCGCCGCCGCGACCGAGATCGGCAGCGTGAGCTCCGCAGTACTGGCCACGCCCTCGCTGTTCTTTGCTCTGACCCTGAACGTGTACTCGCCGGCATCGAGGTTGGTGTACGTCACGCGGCGTACGTTGGTTTCCTCGATCCAGGATTCGTCGAAGCCCTCGAGCATGTACGAGTAGCGGTTCTTTGCTGGCGCCACAAAGTCCAGCGCGGCAAATTCGAAGGTGACGACGCTATCGCGAAAGCCCAAGTCGATGTCGCGGAGCATCGGATGCGGTACCGGGGTATCTGCAGGGGCGTTGAGCTTCTCGAATGCCGTCAGCACGATGGGCGGGGGCACCTGGCCCTCCTGGATCTCGTCCGGCTCGAACACGTTGAAGCCGTCGGTGCCACCGAAGTAGAGGCGCCCGTCCCGAGCCCGGTGATGCGCTCCGAAATGGAATTCCTCGCCCTGTAGTCCGTGGCTGCGGTGAAAGGCCTGGATGGCCCCGTCGCGACGGTCCAGGCGCATCAGGCCATTGTTCGTGCTGAGCCAGAGGCGGCCCGCATGATCGGACTGGATGCCATAGATGACGTTGTCGATCAGGCCGTCGCTCTTGTCGAGGTTGTCGAAGGACACCCTGTCCGGTGCGGCGCCCGTTCCTCGCACGCGGTCCAGTCCACCGCCGGCCGTTCCGATCCACACGTTGCCACTGAAGTCAGCGTGCAGGGAGTACAGCGAGTCGGAGCCCAGCGTCTCCGGGTCGTCCGGGTCGTGGCGGAAGCGGTGGATCTCGCCATTGTCCGGGTCGAACAGGCTGAGGCCGCCACCGTGCGTGGCGACCCAGAGCAGGCCGCCCGTCCCTTCGACAACGGCCGTGACGCGCTGACGGTCCAGCGCGTTCGGGTCTCCCGGATCGCCCGGGTAGCGATAGAAGCGCTCTGCCGCTTTGTCGAACATGTTCAATCCGCCGCCGAAGGTGCCGACCCAGATGCGGCCGCGGCTGTCTTCGTAGAGGGACATGATGCCGTCGGCGCTCAGCGTATCGTCGCGTCCCGGGTCGGCGCGGAAGACAACAAGCTCGCCGGTTCGCGGGTCGAGCCGGTTGAGGCCGCCCGTCATCGTACCGATCCACAGCAATCCATCCTGGTCCATCAAGAGCGACATCGCGCGATCGTCGCTCAGTTCGATGCCGAACACGTCGTGTAGCGTCTGGATCTGCCCGGTGTCGAGGTGCATTCGCAGCAAGCCTGCACCGATTGTGCCGATCCAGACATGGCCGTCGCCGGTGTCGGCGAACGCCAGCAGGATCGCGTCGGCGAAGTGTTCGCTACGGTGGTGCCCGAAATACCAGCTCCTGGGGTTCCACTTGCTTAAGCCCCCGCCGCGAGTACCGACCCAGAGCACGCCGCCCCGGTCCTGGTAGAGCGACATGACGAAGCTGCTCTTCAGCGTGAACGGGTCGCGCGGATCGTTCTGATAGCGAGTGAAGCGCTCGCCTTCTTGATCGAACAGGTTTAGACCACCCTCGGTGCCTACCCACAGGTTGCCCGCGGCGTCTTCGAGTATTGCCCACACGTAGTCGTGGGCGAGAGTCGATGCATCCTCGGCATCATGGCGGAAGTGGCGGAACCGCCCCGCACCGCGGTCGAAACGGTTGAGGCCGCCCTCGAAGGTGCCTACCCACAGTATCCCGGCGCTATCCTCGAAGAGCGTCATTACGCTGTCGTCGCTCAGGCTCTCCGGCACGCTCGGGTCGCGGCGATAGTGCACGAACGCGCCGGTCTCGGGCTCGAAGCGGTCGAGGCCTGAAGCCGTGCCGATCCACACCGCGCCGTTCCGGTCCTGCACGATGTCCCTGACGTCGTCGCTCGCGAGCGTTTCAGGATTTTTCGGATCGTGCCGGAAACGGTCCACTTTACCGGTTGCCGGATCCAGGACATTGACGCCGCCGCCGCGCGTGCCGATCCAGACACGGCCGTCGGCATCAATCATAAGGGCGCGCGTCGTGTCGCTCGACAGCGTCGACGGATCGTCGGGGTCGTGATTGAAGGTAGTGAATGCACCGCGATCACGATGCCAGCGGGACACACCGCCACCATCCGTGGCTATCCAGACATCGCCGGCGGCATCCTCGGCGATTTCCCAGATGAAGTCGTTGGCCAGCGCGTCGGGGTTACCGCGCTCACGGCCGAAGGTCTCGATACGGTAGCCGTCGTAACGGTTGAGCCCGCTCTCTGTGCCGATCCACAGGAAACCCTGCGAGTCCTGCAGTACGTCGGTGACCGTCGCCTGCGACAGGCCGTCCTCCAGCGTCAGGTGATCGAACACCATCGGCGCCGGGTTGGCGCCGACGGGCGCTGGCGCGTATGCGAGTACGGCCAGCGCTGCGCAGAGAGCTATTCGGGCTCGACCCATGAATCAACGCCCGCGGTCGATAGTGGATCGATGTCCGGGTTGTCACCCCAGGGCACCGACTGGCTCCAGGCGAAGCCCTGGCTCCAGGCAAAGCCCTGGCTCCAGGCGAAGCCCTGGCTCCAGGCGAAGCCCTGGCTCCAGGCGAAGCCCTGGCTCCAGGCAAAACCCTGGCTCCAGGCAAAACCCTGGCTCCAGGCGAAGCCGTCGGCATCAAGGGCACGTCCTTCCGGATCGACGATATAAAACGTACCGTCTGCGTCCTGCCGCGCCGGGCCGATGAAATGCTCTGTGTAGCTCAGGTCCGCATCAATATCGAGGCCGCCGTTCGCGCAGCCGTAGGCCGCGGAGTTCGTCGCGTCCATGGCGTTGACAAGGCCGGCGCCCTGCTGGAAGACGCTGTAGGCGAGCGTGCCGTCGGCTTCAACCGCCGGGCGCGCCGAGGCCATCAGGCGGCACTTGACGGCATCCGGCGTCAGCGTCGGGTCGGAATCGAGCATCAGGGCGACGACGCCCGTGACGACGGCCGCTGCCTGCGAGGTACCGGACATCGTAAAGTGGTGGTAGTCCTTCTTCATCGAGCCATCGCGCTGCTCGGCTATGAAGCTCTTCTCGTCCATGCGCCCTACCATGCGGGTTCCGGGTGCAACGACGTCGGGCTTGACGAAGCCCTCGAAGGTCGGCCCTGCGGCCGAGAACGAGGCGAGCGTATCGTCCGTGCTGTCGTACGGCGTAAAGCTGTCGCTCATCGCGCCAACCGTGATGATGTAGGGAACGTTGCCCGGTACGCCGATCGTCATCGGGTCAGGGCCGTTGTTGCCGGCAGACGCTACGACCACAATGCCTGCCTCCCAGGCCGCCATCACGGCCTGGTTGATAGGATCGTCCCAGTAGTGAGACTGCGGCTTCGCGCTGAACGACAGGTTGAGCACGCGGATGTCGTACTTGTCCTGGTTCACCAGTACCCAGTCCAGCGCCTTGATGACATCGATGTAGGTGCCATAGCCCTCTTCATCGAACGCTTCGACCACGACCACGTCGGCGTCCGGGGCGATGCCCTCATACAGCCCGGTAAGCTTGCTCTTTTCCTCGCTCGCGGCAATCGACGTAACGTGCGTACCGTGGCCGTTGTCGTCGTCGTGGTCTTTTTCTTTCTTGACCTCGTCCCGGGTAGCGTCCGCCACCGCAACGACGCGTTTCTTGCCAATGCCGTTGTCCGTCTCATCGTCCCAGAGGCCCGTGTCGATGATCGCGATCGTCACGTCCTTGCCCTTGATCCCGGCAGCGTGAAGATCTGACGCGCCGACAACGCGCGGATACGCGGTCTCGGCACCGTGCTTGAGCTCGAGGCCGGTGTTGTCTTCGTAGCGCAGCTCCGAAAGCTCGGGCGATTCGTCCGCTTTCTTGTCCTTCTTCTTCTTTGCTATCTCGACGCTACCGTTGGCGTGCACGCGCAGCCCCGCGTCGCGCAGCTCGCCGACCTGCTCCATCGTCAGGCGAGCAGCGACCGCTTTAATGATCGCAAGCGTCTCGCCCGGCTCGCCGCCGACCGCGTCGACGTGCTGGCGAGCCTCCATGACCGTGCTGGCCTGGACGATGTAGGAGTTTTCCTCGCTGGTCGCCACGCGAGTCGCGCCCGCAAGTGCCACCGCAGACACCGTCGCGAGAATTGCTGTCATCCAGAAGAGTCCGTGCCGTTCCATGTTCCTGTCCCCTGGTTCTCACGGCGCTTTCGCGCCTTCGAACCCGTTCCCTGTAGGTCGGCAGATTTCGCCAGACCTTGACGCGAAATGCGTTCGCCTGCGTCCGTTACTGAGGCGTTTTGTGTGATCCCTGTCACATAACGGCTCGGTAAAATCGACTCAAGAATACGTAAGGGACTGAAAAATAATGGTTATTGCCTGTCTGCAATCGGCGACGGGGATATTGGGGACAAAACGCAAGGGGGCGACCGCGTAGCCCGACTGCAGATTCATGTCGGGCACGGCGGGGGGCTGTGTGCAGGGATGCATTTCTTACCGGCGCCGCTGAGCGCCGGCAACAGACGGCTTGTACCGTCGATTCAGGGCAAATGCGGAGTCGGGATGGCTGCGCATACGCAGCCACCCCACTTGAGCACTAGCTCAGCCGCACTTCGAGTCGCCGCAGGCCAGGCAGGTCATGCAGCCGTCCATCATGACGACGGCGACCGTGTTGCACTTGGAACAGAGCTGCGCGCCCTCGGGATACTGTGAATCCGAAAAGGCGTCCTGCTGCTTCCGGGACTCCTCGAACTCGGCGCGCTTCTCGTCGAGGATGCGCTGCTGATGCTCGTCGATCCCGGGTGCGGCCAGGAGACCGATCGTCTGCAGGTGCTTCTCTACAATGTAGCCGAGTTCGGCAATGATCGACGGCATGAACTTGCCGCCCGGCTGCCAGTAGCCGCCACGCGGATCGAACACCGCCTTGAGCTCCTCGGCGAGGAAAGCCACGTCACCGCCCTTGCGGAATACTGCCGAGATAATCCGGGTCAGCGCCACGATCCACTGATAGTGATCGAGGTTCTTCGAGTTGATGAAGATCTCGAACGGCCGGCGCTTCTCGTGCTCGGTGCCTTCGTTGAGCACAATGTCGTTGATCGTTACGTACATGGCGTGATCGGAGATCGGCGTCTTGACCTTGTAGGTCGAGCCGATGAGCACCTCGGGACGCTCGAGCTTCTCGTGCATCCGGATGACTTCGGCGCGATCTCCGCCGCCGCCCTCGCGACGGAACTCGGGCTTTTCCGTTTTCTCCGCCTCGTCAGCCGATGGCTTGTTGACGGCGTAACCTACGATCTTCTTGTCCAGTTTCATCATGTCGTTTGTCCTCGTGTCCGCCGCGCCTGTCGCGGCCGGACATCAAAACTTGCCGTAGTAGCCTTCCTTGAGCGCGTCGAACAGGTTGGCGGCAGTGTGCACTTCGCCGTCGTACTCGATCTCTTCATCGCCCTTGAGGTCGACCGTCGACCCGTCATCGAGCGTAAAGGTGTAGACCGTGTTCTTGAGGTCCTGCTCTTTGACGAGCACGCCCTGGAACGCCTCCGGGTTGAAGCGGAAGGTCGTGCAGCCCTTGAGGCCTTGCTCATAGGCATAGAGGTAAATGTCCTTGAAGTCCTCGTAGGCGTAGTCGGTCGGCACGTTGGCCGTCTTCGAGATCGACGAATCGATCCACTTCTGCGCGGCCGCCTGGATATCAACGTGCTCGCTCGGCGATATATCGTCCGCCGTGATGAAGTACCCGGGCAGCGTATTGCTCTCGTCGGCGCCCTCGGCACCCACTGGCATCGCCTGGTCGTTGATGAGCTCACGGTACGCCAGCAGCTCGAACGAGAAGACGTCTACCTTCTCCTTGCTCTTCTTGCCTTCGCGAATCACGTTGCGGAAGTAGTGATGCGCGAAGCTCGGCTCGATGCCGTTCGAGGCATTGTTCGCGAGCGACAGCGAAATCGTACCGGTCGGGGCGATCGAGCTGTGGTGCGTGAACCGCGCGCCCACCTCGGCGAGTTCGGCGACGAGCTCCGGCGCCTCTTCGGCAACCCGCTGCATGTAGCGACTGTAGCGCGCATGCAGAATGCGACCCGGGACCTTGTCGCCGGCCTGGTAGCCGTCGGCGCGCATCTCCGGTCGCTTGCGGAGCATCTCCTCAGTAACCTCGAAGGTCTCGTTCATGATGGGCGCCGGGCCTTTCTCACGGGCCAGGTCGAGCGCCTCTTCCCAGCCGGCCAGCGCGAGCTCGCGTGATACGCGCTCGGTGAAGGCGACCGAGTCGGCGTCACCGTACTGCATGCGCATCATCGTGATGGTCGAGCCCAGGCCGAGAAAGCCCATGCCATGGCGACGCTTGCGCTGGATCTCATTGCGCTGCTGCGGCAGCGGCAGGCCGTTGATCTCGACAACGTTGTCGAGCATGCGCGTGAAGGTCTTGACCACCTTGCGGAACTCGTCCCAGTCGAAGCGGGCGCCGTCGGTGAACGGATCGACCACGAAGCGGGTCAGGTTGACCGAGCCCAGCAGGCAGGATCCGTAAGGCGGCAGCGGCTGCTCGCCGCAGGGGTTGGTGGCGCGAATGTTCTCGCAGAACCAGTTGTTGTTCATTTCGTTGACCTTGTCGATCAACACGAAGCCCGGCTCGGCGAAGTCGTAAGTCGACGCCATGATGACGTCCCAGACCCGACGTGCCGGCAGCGTCTTGTACACCTTGCAGGCGACGAGGCCATCGCCATTGGTGACGTAGTTGCCCGCCTCGGGCCATTCGCGCCAGACGACCTGGCTGTCGTCGCCCAGGTCGATGTCTTCCTGCTCGAGCTCCTTGGTCGTAATCGGGAAGGCGAGCTTCCAGTCACGCTCATTAATGACGGCCTGCATGAACTCGTCCGTGATGAGCAGCGACAGATTGAACTGGCGCAGCCGGCCGTCCTCGCGCTTGGCGCGAATGAACTCCATGACGTCCGGGTGGCCAATGTCGAAGGTGCCCATCTGCGCGCCGCGGCGGCCGCCGGCAGACGACACGGTGAAGCACATCTTGTCGTAGATATCCATGAACGACAGCGGCCCGCTCGTGTAGGCGCCGGCGCCGGTGACGTACGCGCCCTTCGGGCGCAGCGTCGAGAACTCGTAGCCGATACCGCAGCCGGCCTTGAGCGTCAGCCCGGCCTCGTGGACCTTATTAAGGATGTTGTCCATCGAGTCACCAACCGTACCCGACACGGTGCAGTTGATCGTCGACGTGGCGGGCTTGTGCTCCTGTGCACCGGCGTTCGACGTAATCCGACCTGCCGGTATCGCACCGCTACGCAGCGCCCAGAGAAAGGCCTCGTAGTAGTGGTCGCGCTTGGATTCTGTTTCTACCTCGGCGAGCGCCTTGGCGACGCGCTGGTAGGTGTCGTCGATCGTCTTGTCGATGACGTCGCCGTTTTTGGATGACAGGCGGTACTTGGTTTCCCAGATATCGAGTGAGGCAGCTTGAAACTCGATATCCGAGACGTTTTGCGATTGCAGATTCACAGCAGACTTCATGCGTCCCTTTACTCCCCTTATGCTCCGTGCGGAGGCGTCTGTTTTGTTCAGGCCTAGTTTTCGTCGGGGAAAAGTGGTCCGCCCGCCGATGCTCAAAAGAGAAGGCGGGAGCCAGAGATGACCTCGGATCCCCAATGAGATGGACACAAGATGTTGTGCCCGAGTGACCACTAGATTATGCCCGTGGCGGGTGACTGTCAAGGGTTTGCCGGAAAATTCTCTATGGTAAAAAAATAAATAAAAACAGTATTTTACTTACCCAATGCTAGAAACGACGCGAAAAAATACCGAAAAAAAATGACACTTTCGTGAAATACGCCAACCACTACATCTAGTGGCATTAAGTTAAGCGCTGCACACCGGGTAGAGGCCGCAAAACGCAGGGCAAAACCGGTAAATGCTGCTCTTGAATCACCTCCCGCCGGCCCAATTTATGCGACATACGGAAGGTAACGGCGACGCCTTACCTGACCTGGCAACAACGGAGGTAATGCACATGAACCTGGCACGTTTTGAACCGTGGTCCCTGGTCGATCTCCTGCATCGAGACCTGGACCGCATCGCAAACACCCGCCTCGCCAACGCGAGTGGAGAACAGTCAGTAGCCGACTGGGTACCGGCCGTCGACATAGTCGAGGCAAAGGACCGTTTCGTCCTGCGCGCTGATGTCCCGGGCGTCGACCCGAAGGACATCGATGTCAGCATGGACGGCGGCATCCTGACCGTCTCCGGCGAGCGTCATAACGACAGCGAAAGCACCGAGGACGGCATCAAGCGCATCGAGCGCTTTTCCGGCCGCTTCTACCGGCGCTTCACGCTGCCGGACACGGCGGACGCCGAGGCGATTTCGGCGCGCAGCGCGAACGGCATCCTCGAGGTATCGATTCCCAAGCGACCGGAAGTCCAGTCGCGGCGAATCGCGGTCGAACACTAGGACGCCCCGCCGAGAGCGCCTGACGCAATATGGCATGCCCGGCTGCGACGAAACGTCGCTGTCGGGCATCCTTATGCTGTTTACGCGGACTGCCCCGCCGAAACGGCCCGGAACTTTGCGTGGCAAGTCATAGTCTCGGGAAGTAACCTGACACCATGGACAGGATTCAGCTGCCGGCGCTGAGCGAAGGCGCAGGCAAACGTTTTATTCGGGAAGAGATCGTATGTTGAAAGCCACCCAGATCCTCATCGTCGCGCTGGCATTTGTCACCGGCTCCGCAGGGGCCGCGCTGCCGGCCGCTATCAACGGCTCACCGGTCAAGAGCCTCGCGCCGCTGGTCGAGCAGACCGCGCCGGCCGTCGTCAACATCCGGGTCAGCCAGACCGTCAGGGCCCGCCAGTTCGGCGACGAAGCATTTCGCCGCTTCTTCGGCATTCCCGACATGCCGCAGGGCTCCCGGCAGGTCGCCAGCGCCGGCTCCGGCGTAATTGTCGATGCCACCAACGGCTACATACTGACCAACCACCACGTCGTCGCCAACGCCGACGAAATCCAGATTTCCACGTTCGACGGTCGCCTGCTCGATGCCGAGATTGTCGGCTCTGACGAACGTACCGATATTGCTGTCATTCGCGTCGAGGCGGATGACCTCGTGGAAATGCCGATCGGCGATTCGAACGCGCTGAAGGTCGGCGACTTCGTGCTTGCGATCGGTAATCCCTTCGGCCTGAGCCACACCGTCACGAGCGGCATCGTCAGCGCGCTGGGTCGCATGGGTATCGGCAACGGCAACACGCTCGAGGACTTCATCCAGACCGACGCGGCGATCAACCCGGGTAACTCGGGCGGCGCGCTGATCAACATGAATGGCGAACTCATCGGCATCAACTCGGCCATCATCAGCCGCTCGGGCGGCAGCATGGGCATCGGCTTCGCCGTGCCGACCGAAATCGCGAGTTCGATCATGCGCCAGCTGCTCGATTTCGGCGAGATCCGCCGCGGCCTGCTCGGCGTGAACATCCAGACCATCGACCCGGACATTGCCGAGGCGCTGGGACTCGATGTCGAACGCGGCGCCCTGATTACCGGTATCTCGGCCGGGTCGGCCGCTGAAAGAGCCGGTCTCGAGGTCGACGACATCATCGTCGAAGTCAACGACAAGAAGATCGAAAGCGCGTCCGAACTTGCCAACGCGATCGGCCTGATGACCTCGGGATCCGAGGTGGACATCGAGTACATACGCGGCGACCGCCAGCGCTCGGTACGCACGGAACTCGGCCAGGCGACGGTTCAGGTCAGCTCCGGGGAGGACATTCACCCGGGCCTTGCCGGCGCCGAGTTCGCTAACGCCAGTGCGTCCCAGCAGAACGTGCGCGGTGTCGCGGTGACGTCGGTCACCGAAGGCAGTCCGGCCGCGCAGCGCGACATTCGCGCCGGCGACGTCATTACGGCCGTCAACCGCGTGCCCGTCGACTCAGTGGCGGAATTGCGCGAAGTCGCGCGCGGCAGCAACATTATTTTCCTCTACATAAACCGGGGCGATCGCTCACTGCTGCGGCAGGTTCGCTAGCGCGATCACGACGCCTGCAACGAACGCTCCACGGCCCGCAGCGACGCCGCCTCGCTGCGGGCCGTGTTGCATGTGGCGCCCGGAGCCTGTTGTCTTGCAGAACCTCTGCATGCCAAGTAGTGTCCAAGCTCAATAGCATTGGCCACCCGGAATCCCGCATGCCAGCACTGCGCGCCGCCCCGCTCCTCGCTGCACTCGTCATTCTAGGGCCCTTCATCCTCTCCCAATCGCGTGCGACCACGGCAGCCGGCATCGACCCGCTGGCGCGGGAGGCATTTGTCGAGGTTTATCCGGAAGTGGAGCGCGGCAACTGGTCCGCGTTCGAGGCGCTGGACACGAAGCGGCGAGAGGCGCTCCATGATTACGTGCTATGGCCTGACCTCAAGGCGGCCTCGCTGCGCGCCAACCTGAAGACCGTAGCGGCGGCGAACGTCGAGGCCTTCCTCGACGAACATGGCGCGTCGAAGCCCGGCCGGCAGTTGCGCTATCGCTACGCCCTGGAACTGGCACGCCGAGGCCACCACACCGACTACCTCGAGCTCTACCGGAGCTACTATCAGGGCCGTGATCTGGCCAGGCTCGACTGCCATGCGCTGGCCGCCGAGATCGCACTCGGCGAGACCTGGCGCGTTGCAGGTCGTGCCCTCGACCTGTGGATGACGGCCGAGAGCCAGGTTGATGAGTGCGACCCGGTGTTTGACTGGCTTACGGATGCCGGGCACCTGAAACCCGAGCATTACCGGCAACGATTCGCGCTGACGATCGAGGCCCGCGAGTTCAACCGCGCCCGCTGGCTTGGCAAACAGCTGGGGCCGGACTATGTCAGCGTTGCCGAGGCATGGCAGTCGGCCGCACGGGATCCTGCAGCCTTCCTCTCGTCCCTTCCTGGCAAGACTCCGGACGCGGCCGACGCCGAGCGCGCCCTCTACGCGCTCGAACGGCTGACCTACGCGGATCCGGACGAGGCACGTCAGCTGCTCGATGTAGCCTCGAAGCACAGTACTTTCAGCGCCGAGGAACGAGCCGGCATCGAGCGACACATTGCGCTCTGGACGGCACGCGACGGACTCGCTGACGCATACCCGCGACTTGCCGCCTTGCCGGAGGCGGCGCGTGACACCGAGGTACTGCGCTGGCGGGCCCGGACATCGCTGGCCAACGATAACTGGCAGCGGCTCATTGAAGACATCACGGCCATGCCGCCCGACGAAGGGAACCGCGAGGAATGGCAGTACTGGCTGGCCATCGCACATGAAAACACCGGGGAGCCGGAACGTGCCCGCGGACTGCTGCTTCCGCTTGCCGACGAACGCAGCTATTACGGTTTTCTCGCCGCCGATGCGCTCGGCGCGGCCTATGCGTTCGGAGCCGAGCCGCTGGTCGTGGACAGAGACGCTCTCGATCGCCTTGCGGCACGACCCGAGCTGGTCCGCGCCCGGGAGCTGTTCCTTACCGGCCTCGAGAGTCGCGGACGCTCGGAATGGGACGCGTATGTAAGAACGCTGCCGCCGCGTGAACAGGAACAGGCTGCGCTGCTCGCGCATCGCTGGGGCTGGCATTCACGTGCGATCGCCACAGCGGCACGCCGCGGCCATTTCAATGATCTCGAGATTCGCTACCCGCTGCCGTGGTCCGATGCCTTCGCGACCTACGCCGATGCTGCCAGCATCCCCGCGACCTGGGCCTACGGGGTCGCACGCAGCGAGTCATTGTTCATGCGCGACGTACGATCACGCGCCGGCGCCGTCGGCCTAATGCAGCTCATGCCTGCTACCGGACGTGCCGTTGCCGCTGAGCTCTCCATCGACTACGAGGGACTCAACACGCTGACGGATCCGGCAACGAATATTCGCCTCGGAACGACCTACCTTGGTCGTATGACGGAACGCTTCGCCGGCAACCGCGTCCTGGCGACAGCCGCTTACAACGCGGGTCCGCACCGCGTTGACGCATGGCTGCCCGAGTCGGCGCCGGTCGACACCCGCGCGTGGATCGAGAACATTCCCTTTAACGAAACCCGCAAGTACGTGCGACGCGTGTTCGCCGCCGAGACGATCTTTCACTGGCGCATGACCGGCGAAACCCGGCGCTTGTCCGACGTCCTGAGTGCTGTGCTGCCGAGCCAGCTCACCGAGACGGTTGCGAGCCTTGATGGCGGCGACGTGACGGAGCCTCACCTCGACCAATGACAGGACTCCGCGCGGCCCTTGCACTGGCCTCGCTCGCTGCCGGTCTGCCGGCAGCGGCCGAGCTGCCTGGCGACCCCTGGGAACTCGAGAACGGCTACGAAACCCAGCTCCTGTACCTGCACGCACTCGTCAACTACGCCTACGACGTCGAGTGGCAGTTCGAGTGGGAGCGCCGGCGCTTCGCCGACAACGCGTTGCGCATCAACACGGGCAGCGTCTCCTCGGATGAGCTCCTGACCGATATTGATCTCAACCTCAACGAGCCCCTCAACGACAAGTGGCGCTTCTTCGGGCAGTTCAACCGCGCGGCCTTCCGCCGCCGCCCGGGTCGCGGCGACCAGTGGCTCTTGGGGCTCGAGCGAAGCCTCGACGACAGGAATGCCGTGTACGTCGGCGTGAACCCCGAGTTCAACAAGGAGTTCATTGATGCCGAGTTCGGCTACGCGCGCTACAGCAAAGATCGCGAGCAGTATCTGCGCCTCGGGCTCAGGGCCGTCGACCTCAACTGGACCAGCAAGAACCAGGTCGGCGGCACCCAGGAGCAGTCTCCCTACAAGCTGACCTGGGCTGTGCGCCAGGCGATCGGCAAGGACCTCTACCTGTACACGGAGGGCCTGTTCGGTCCCGGTTACGAACGACTGTATCCCGACGCCATCGAGTCACCGGAACTCGCGCGCGAGGAGCAACGCGAAGACGAGATTATCGTCAGGCTAACGCTCAAACAGCCGAACCAGGGGTTCTGGTCAGTCCTCGTTGACTGGTACGACTTCAGCGAAAGGAAGGAGTTTCGCGTCGACGGTTTCGACTACGACTACGAAAACCGACAGCTCAACGTCGGACTCGAGCACGTCCGCTTGCTGAAGGAGCGGCACCGTCTCCGGCTGTTGCTGCAGTACGTCGACCAGACCGCCTCGTCGCGCGGATTTCGCGGCCACGATTTCGAGCGCAGCGATGTGCTGGCCGGCGTGTTCTACGAATACCTGTGGCCCAACAGCGGCCTGTCGCTCGCCTACGCCGCCGGTCAGCCTGACATTGCCTACCTCGCGGATAATCCGGACAACAGCTTCGCCGCGAACGACTACACCGACAAGCTGATCCTCGGCTGGCGCTACAGCTTTTCAAAGGACGCCGCCATTCGCGTGTCGGTCGCGCAGGAGGTCAGCCAGCAGGGTTTCGGCGGTGCCGCCGTGCAGTTCCAGATGGCGTTCTGAGCTCAGCTATCGAACACGGTCCGGGTTGCGGTCTCGTGAGCATAGCGCTTACCCGCCTCGCGCCCGGGTCAGCCCGCCTTATGATGCGCCGAGCGCTTTGTAAACCGCGACGAGGTTGACCGAGGCTTCGGCCTGGCGCTCGGCAAGAGCGTCCTCGGCAAGCAGGCGGCGCCGGTCCGCATCGAGGACCGAGAGGAAGTCAGTCAGCCCGGACTCGTAGAGACGGCGGGCAATGTCGGCAGCGCGAGCGCTGGCCTCCGCGGAACGCTCAAGGTGATCGCGACTGTCGAGCGATCGGGCGTAGCGCGTCAGGGCCCCCTCGGACTCCTCGATGGCGAGCAGCACGGTCTGTTCATAGCGACGCAGTGTCTCGAGCTGGCGTGCATCCGCCGCGTCGACACCCGCGCGCAGACGGCCGCCCGCAAACAGGGGCTGGGTCAGGCCGCCGACGAGCCCGCTGGACTCCGTCTCGCCGGTAAACAGCTCACCGAAATCGAGCGTCTGCCAGCCGTAGCTGGCCGACAGAATGAAGCGCGGGTACAGCGCGGCGACCGCCACACCCGTATCGGCAGTGGCTGCCGCCAGCGAGCGTTCGGCGGCGCGAACGTCAGGCCGACGGCGCAGGATCTCCCCGCGCAGTCCGGGCTCGAGCGCGGCGCTCGCCTCCGGTATCGGCAGCACAGGGGAAAAATCAGCGACGACAGCCTCGGGTGCCGACGCAACCAGCGTCGCAAGCCTGAGTGCCGCGCTACGTACTGCGGCGTCGAACTGCGGCAGCGCCGAGCGCGTACCCTCGAGCTGTGCCCGGGCATTCAGCATATCGAGCTCGGGCGTCAGGCCACTATCGACGCGTGAGCTCACGAGCGTGAGGATCTCCGCCTGCAGCCCGGCGTTCCGAGTCGCGACATCGAGGCGGCGCTGCGCGCCGCGAAGCTCGATAATCGTGCGAACCACTTCGGCCGTGACGCTCAGGCGAACGTCGGCCAGCTCCGCATCTGCCGCCTCGACACGCGCCTTGCCGGCCTCGTTGCGACGACGATTGCCGCCGAACACATCGAGTTCCCAGCTCGCGTCGAAGCCGGTGTCAAAGAGCTCATCCGAGCGCGGTATCAGGCCACCCGGGTTCTGCGGGCCCTGCTCGCTCAGGCGGAACTTCGTATAGCTGCCGCGCGCCTCCACGGTCGGCAACAGCCTCGAGCGCGCCTGTCGTGCCAGCGCGCGCGTCTCGGCCAGTCGTGCAGCCGCGATCTCCACGTCCTTGTTGGTGTCCAGTGCACGCTCGACGTAGTTCGCGATCAGTGGATCGTCGAATTGCGACCACCAGCCCGAGAGGTCGGCCGGTGAAGCCTCTGAGCGGGTAGCGGCCGTCTCGTCCAGCCACGGCGTCTCGCTCGCTACTTCCGGCGCCTGGTAGTCCGGACCCACAGCGCAACCCGACAGGAACCCGCCGAGAATAACGGCCGGCGCAAGCTTCGGCAGGCGCAGCATGACCGGCGCCCGCTTTTTCTGGAGCGTGAAGACAGCCGGCGTCAGCACCAGCGACAGGATAACGGCGAAACCGACACCACCGGCAATTACGACGGCCAGCGGTGGCCAGAAATCGCCGCCGGTGAAGACGAAGAGCGGCAGGAAACCGCCGATCGTCGTTGCCGTTGTCGCGAGTACGTGCCGCGCCTCCTGCATCGTAACGCTGACGATCGCTGCGACATTGCCGGAGACGGCGTCGCGGTCAGCCCGCAGGGCAACGAGTACGACAATGGCACCGTTGATTGCAATGCCGATCAGGCCCGCCGTACCCAGCATCGGGTTGAAGCCCAGGTTGTAACCGCCGAGCCACAGCGACAGCATGCCGAGCCCTGCGGACAGGAAGGCCACGAGTCCGATCATCGCCGCGGCGGCACCGCTCTTGAACGACAGCACCAGCGTCGCCGCCATGAGCAGCAGCAGGATAGGCAGGTACAGCATCAGGTTGCCAACGGCGTCCTGCTGCGCGTCGCTGTCACCGTCGAGCCTGAGCTCGTAGCCGGGCGGCAGCGTGAAGCCCACCCTGTCGAGTTCATCGAGGACGTCGTTGGTGATCTCGATCGGCAGCGTCCCGGGACGGACCCAGCCGTACACGGTGTTGACGCGCACGCCGTTGCGCCGTGTGATAGAGCCGCTTTCGGGCTCGACGCGCATTTCGCCGAGCGCATCGGCGGGCACCCATTGCTCGCCGGCCAACAGCGGCATCGACGCAATATCGGACAGCGACGCACGCACATCGTCGCTGTAGCGAATGCGCACGGGCAGGTCTTCGAGATCCTCCAGCACCGAGCCGCCCGTGAAGCCCTCGAGATTGCCCTGCAGCTCAAGGGCAATGCTGTCGAGCGTCAGGCCGACCCGCTCGGCGCGCGCCTGGTCGGCCGCAAAGGTCATCTTCGCGCGGCCTGACAGCGTGCTGCGCGTGTGCGTAATGCCGTCGGTCGCGTACATGACGCGGCGGAGCTCCTCGCCCTTCTCGGTCAGTACGGCCAGCGACGGCCCGGAAATCCGGAAGCCGACGGGAGCATCGACCGGCGGACCCTGGGCGAACGGTGCCACGATGATCTGCGCCTCGGGAAAACCCGCGTCGAGCTCCGCCTGCAGCAGCAGCACGATTCGCTCCGCAGTCTCGGCCGACTCGGCCTCAACCATCGCGTGGGCGTAGGCCGCGTTGTTGTCCTGCTTCATGATCCGGTTGTAGTAGATCTGCGGATGACTGCCGCCAATCAGCCAGCTCACCTGCTCGACCCCGTCAAAGCTACGAATCCGGTCCTCGATGGCCAGCGCCGTATCGCGCGTGCGCCTGAGCGACGCGTCGTCCGGCATGAACACCTCGATCTCGAACTGGTCGCGATCAGCGGGAGGAAAGAACTGCACGCCGAGCGTTCCGGCCGCGACGAAGCCGGCCAGTGGCAGGACCAGGCACAGCGCCACGGTCACGAGGGGCCGGTCGAATGCGCGGGTCAGCCATTGCCTGGCCACCTCGTTGAAGCGCGGGAACTGCACGCCGCTCTGCCACCACGGGCTGTGTTCGGCGTCGGCAGTGCCGCTCGCAAGGTAGCGGCCGCCGAGGGCCGCAATGATCGTCATCGAGATCAGGAAAGACGCGACCAGCGCCAGCACGACACTAATGGCGATCGGGCTTACGAAGTCACCGGCGTTGCCGGGCAGGAGGAAGATCGGCATGAAGCCGAGGATTGTTGTCACGGTCGATGCGAGGAGCGGCGTGAACAGGTGCCGGACGGTCCGCGACACCGCCTCGCGTCTCTCTTCGCCGCGGGCCAGGCGCTTCTGGATTTCATCAGTGACGACGATCGCGTTGTCGATCAGGAGGCCAATCGCAATGATCATGCCGAAGATCGACATCTGGTGGATCTGCTGGTCGAAAAACGTCAGGCCGAACACGGTGGCGAAGGCGCTGAGCGGTAATGCGGCGCCAACGATAAGCGCGGCGCGCCAGCCGAGGCCGAAGAACACGACCACCATGACGACGGCAGCGCCGAGAAGCAGGTTATTGCTGAGCGATGCGAGGCGCTCGTTCGTGTACTCACTCTGGCGGAACAACACGTCAATCGCGATCGAATCGGACAGCCCGTCGGCAAACGTCGCAATGACTTCGTCAGCAGCCGTTTGCCAGCGATCGATGCGGACGTTCTCAGCCGACGCCGAGGCAACGAACACGATACGTTCGCCGTTGAGATAGCCGTAGCTCCCGGGCGGCTCGCGCCAGCCGCGTTCGACGGTCGCAATATCACCGAGCCTGAGCTGGCGCCCGGACTCGCCGTTGCGCAGAGTGAGGTTCTGGATGCGCGCTACCGAATCCAGCTCACCGCCTACCTCGATAAACAGGTCGCGCTCGCCACCGCGCAGCGCACCGGCAGCGCCTTTCGGATCCGCCGCAGCGACCAGCTCGGCAACGCGGGTTGCCGTAAGCCCCTGCGCCGCCAGTTCACCGCGATCGAGCGAGATCGTGATCTCCTCGACCGCCTCGCCATAGACGCGGACACGCTCGGCGCCCGGAATGCCGCGCAGACGGTCCGCCAGTTCCTCGGCGAGTCGCGTCAGCATGCCCATCGACACCTGGCTGCCGTCGCTTGCGCCAATACCGACGAGCACCGAGAACGCCGAGGCGCCGCGTTCGTCATCGAAACGGGGCTTGGCAGCGCCAGGCGGCAGGAGCGCTTCCGCTTCGGCGAGCTTGTCGCGCACGCGCGAGAAGGCCTGCTCGTTCGTTGCGCGCGTGATGCTGTCCTTGAGCTCGATACTGATGACCGAGATGTTGGCACGCGACGTCGCAATGATGTCCTTGATCTCCTCGACCTCGCGGAGCTCATCCTCGAGCGTCTTGGTCACGAGTGCCTCGACGCGCTCGGCCGACGCTCCGGGGAACTCGGTAACGATGAGCGCGTTGCGCGTCGTGATCCGCGGATCCTCGATACGCGGCAGGTTGTTGAGCGCCGAGATGCCGGCAAGCACAATGACGAGCACCGTCAGCACCGCAAGGTGACCATTGCGGAAGAAAGCGTCGCGCCAGGACGGGCTGGTCATCAGTCGTCTCCGTCGGCCTGGGCAAGCCGCGAGGTCGAATCAACAACGACCGTCTGGCCCGCGACAACGCGGTGCGTGCCTTCACTGACGAGCAGGTCGCCCGGCGCCAGCGTGCCGCGCACATACACCTGTTGCTCGTTGGCATGCAGCACTTCGAGCGTGTGCTTGACGAGCACATGGCCATCGCCGCGTTCCTCGGCGACCAGGCTCTGCCACAAGCCACGAGGCCCCTCGATCAGCGCGCCCACCGGTACCCAGTAGCCGGCCGTATCGACAAACGTCTCGAGGTCGAGGCGCGCCAGGTCACCCGGCCGCACGCCTTGGCTGCCTGCATCCACAGTGAAGATCACGTCGACGGTCCGCGTGGCCTCGTCGCGGCGGGGCACGATCGTCTTGAGCTCGGCCTCGAGGGGGCGATCGTTGACGCTGAGCGCGTAGCGTTCGCCGGTCGCCAGTCCGGGCAGCGCCGTGGGCGAGACGCCGATCCGCGCCTCGAGTGCCGCCGAGCTTTGCAGCGCAATGAGCGACTCGCCCGGCGCCATGACGGCGCCCGGGTCGGCAGCCCGCGCCACGACGACGCCGTCGAACGGCGCCCTGAGCGTCGCCTTGTCGATGTCGACGTCGATGCTTGCGAGGCGCGCCGTCGCGACCGCCTGTGCGGCCTCCAGCGACGCGAGCTGCTGGCGGGATTCGTCGAGCTGCTGCTGCGACACGCCCTGGTAATCGAAAGCCTCTTCGGTCCTTTTGAACGTGGCTTCGGCAAGCGCCAGGTCGGCATTCACCTGCTCGAGCGCGGCCGCGGCCTCGGCACGCCGGGCCTCGAGGCGCGCGCTGTCGAGCCGCGCAAGCTTCGCACCCTGGCTGACCGTGTCGCCCTCGTCGACGGCAACGTCGGCAAGCAAGCCGCCGATCTCGAAGCCGAGCCGGCTGTCGAGCCGCGCTTCGACACGTCCCGTATAGCTGGAACGGGCCGCGTAGCCCGTGGCCGGCGTGGCGGAAATCGTTGCGACATGTACGGCTTGCACGGGAGCCGGGGATGCCTCATTCTGCTGACAGGCAGCAGCAAGAAGCACTGCCGGGAGGAGGAGCGACAAGCGTAACTGCTTGATCATTTTAATAAATCCCTTGAGTTTGTCGGCGTTCGTTTATTAAACTGGACTGTACGGTTTGATATTAGAGCACTGAAATACTAGACTGTCCAGTATGAATTTAGAACAGAATGTAACGACCCGTCGTGGGCGTCCCAAGAGCGAGGAAAAGCGCCAGAGCATCAGCCAGGCCGCGGCCGAGCTGTTTTTGACGGAGGGCTACGACCGCTCTTCGATGGACAGCATCGCGGCGGCAGCGGGCGTGTCGAAACAGACGGTTTACTCGCACTTCGCCAGCAAGGACGAGTTGTTCCGCCACTGCATTACCGGCAAGTGCGAGATGTATGACCTGCATGTGGACACTTCCGGGCACGGCGATCTCGAGGCCGGCCTTGCGGCGTTTGCCGACGGCTTCCTGCGCCTGATCTCAGACCCGCAGGCCGTCCGGATGTGGCGACTCGTCGTGAACGAGGCCGAGGACCACCGGCACGTCGCAGAGATGTTTCACGAGAATGGACCGGAGGCGTCGATCGCTGCGCTGTCGGCGTTTCTCGAGAGCCACCGCGATCGCCTCGACACGACCGACTTCGAACGTGCCGCGCGCACCTTCATCGGCCTGACCGGCGACTGTTATCACAACCGCATCCTGATTGGCGTCATCGATGGCGTGCCGACCGAGGAGCGTCGGGCCCACGTTGAGCGCGTCACCGGCCAGTTCATGCGCCTGTTCGGCGCCGCAAACTAGATCGATTCAATCGGAGGCCAGTGCCTCGAGACGCGCGTGGCGCTCTGACGTCTCGAGCGCGCCGATCGCGCGTGCCGCGTCGTAAAAGCAGCGAAAGTCGCCGTCACAGTTGTCGAACAGCGCGCGAAAACCGGGCACAAAGCTCTCGTACGCCGACCAGCCCGCAAGCCGCGCGTTGTTAAGCGGCGGCTCGCGCCACCAGTTGCCCGGCTCGACACCGGCTTCACGAGCGCGAGCCTCGAGCGCCGCCGTCAGCTCGGCAATCCGCGCGGCCTTCTCGCGCCGCTTCGCTTCATCGTCGAGGTCGCTTGCATAGAGTTGCTCGAGGTCGTCGCGTGCCGCCAGCGCAAGCCGCGTCAGGTCGGCCGTGTAGCGCTGCTGACGCTGCCAGCTGGCGAAACGATCCGCCTCATCGTTTGCCGTCAGCCAGCGCGCAATGCCCAGTTCCTCGACGGCGGTGGCAAACGACTCGTTGAAGCTCGTGTCGTCCTTGATGTAGAGCTCCTGGTGCGCGAGTTCGTGAAACAGCAACGCGACCAGCGCCGTGTCGTCGCGCACCAGCATCGTCGACAGCACGGGGTCGTCGAAGCGTCCCAGCGTCGAGTACGCCGTCGCGCCGCCGACGTAAACGTCATGGCCGTCGGCGGCCAGCTCGCTGGCTTTCCTACGCGCCTTCTTTTCCTTGAAGTAGCCGCGATACCCCACGCAGCCCGCCACCGGGAAACACCAGGTGCGCGCGTCGACCGAGAACTCGCCCGCAGCCATGACGTTCCAGACCACGAACTCTCGGTCGAGATCGCTGAAGGTCGAGTAACTACCGTTGTCGGGCAGGTCGAGTTCGGTGACCGAAAACGCGCGGGCATCACGCAGCAGTTCGAGGCGCTTCTGGAGCCCCGGATCGGTCGCCTCGTCTTCGATGAGCGCCTCGATCGGCTGCCGCCTGCCCATCAGATCGAGATGGCCGCCGGCCGCCTGCAGGTAATAACAACCCGCCGTCGTGCTCAGCAGCGAAAGCAGCGCGACGAGTCGCAGGCAGGAGGTATGCCTCACGCAGAAAAGTCCATCAGCTGTGTAGGAGCGGTCTCAAGGATAGTCATGGTCACGGCATGCTTATTCTTGAGACCGCTTCTAATGTCCCTTGCTAGAATCCGGGCATGCAAGTCTACCTCGTTGGCGGCGCAGTGCGGGACGAGCTACTGGGGCTGCCGGTCGGCGAGCGCGACTGGTGCGTCACCGGTGCGACGCCGGCCGATCTCGAAGCCCTGGGCTACCGCCCGGTTGGCAAGGACTTCCCGGTCTTCCTGCACCCGGAGACCGGCGAAGAGTACGCGCTCGCCCGCACCGAGCGTAAGACCGGTCGCGGCTATCACGGCTTCCAGTTCGACACATCGCCGGACGTCAGTATCGAGGAAGACCTCAAGCGTCGTGACCTGACGATCAACGCACTCGCGAAAGACGCCGACAATACCCTGATTGACCCTTACGGCGGCCGCAGCGACCTCGACAACAGGCTGTTACGCCACGTCTCTGACGCCTTCGCCGAGGACCCGGTGCGCGTGCTGCGTGTTGCGCGCTTCGCCGCGCGCTTCCAACACCTGGGCTTCCGGATTGCCGACGAGACATTGAGCCTGATGCGACAACTGGTCGACGACGGCGAGGTGGACGCACTCGTGCCCGATCGCGTCTGGAAGGAGACAGAAACGACGTTCGCGCGTCCGGGCAGTCGCTACTTCTTCGAAACGCTGCGCGCATGCGGCGCGCTCGGCAAGATCTTTCCGGAGGTCGATGCGCTGTTCGGCGTTCCGCAGACCGCAACCTGGCATCCGGAAATCGATTCGGGTCTGCACACGATGATGGTACTCGACCAGGCCGACCGGCTATCCGACAGCCCGCGCGTTCGCTTCGCGGCCCTCGTCCACGATCTCGGCAAGGCCGAAACACCCGGGCATCGCCTGCCGAGCCATCCTGGCCACGAAAAGACGAGCGCGAAGCTCGTCCGTGCCATGGCGGAACGAATGCCGGTGCCGAACGCATTTCGCGACCTTGGCGCGATCGTGGCCGAGTACCACCTGCACTGTCACCGCGCTCTCGAGCTGCGGCCCGACACGCTGTTGCGAGTCCTCGAGCGAACCGATGCATTCCGGCGACCGGAACGCTTCGAGGAATTTCTCATGACCTGTGAAGCAGATGCGCGCGGTCGCCTCGGACTCGAAGACCGGGATTACCCGCAGGCTGATTATTTTCGCGGCGCTCTGGCCGCGGCAACCGCCGTCGACGCAGGCAAGGTCGCGGCCGAGCACGACGCACGAGCGATCCCGGCGGCGATCCGAAAGGCACGCACCGAGGCGCTCGCGGCGTGGAAGTCCGGCTACTCGCCGCCGTAGTAGTAGAGAAACAACGACAGGAAGATCACGTCGCCGTACAGCTCTGAGTTGTCGTACCCGACGCCCACCTCGATGTCGCTACGATCGCCGAGTGGTGTCATGAAGCGCCCCGTGAAGGAATGCGTCACGCTGCCGTCGACCGCACCCTGCCACGCCTGGTACGCAACACTCAGACGACTGAGCTTGCGATCGACGTTGATGCTGCCACCGGCGCGGTAGTCGACGAGGCTGTTGATGAGACTGAGCCGCGAGACGTTGAGGAAACGCGCAATCGGCCGGTTCTGGTCGAGGCGCAGGTCGACGCTGTACTGGTAGTCCATGCCGAATATCGACAGCCCGACGCGGTCCGTAAGCCTGAACGTGGCCGTGGCGCCGAATCCGCTGGCGTCGAATCCCACATCGCGGCCCGGAAACTGTCCGAACGGCGGAAAATCGAGCTCGAAGTCGCGGTACTCGACATCGGCCGCGAGTGTGAATCGCGGCTGCCTGAGGTAGACCGACAAGCGTCCGTCGAGCGAGTCGAGGATGTCGCTGTCGCCCCAGTAGGCGGCGCTTAGCCTGACCCCGACCGGGTCGAAGTTGTGATCAATACCGAGGTCGGCGTACCAGGTGTCGAGCGAGTCGGAACGCTCGATGTCGACGCGGGTGCGTGCCGCCGCGAGCGACAGCCAGGTGCGGTCACTCAGTGCACGCTCGGCAAATACCGAACCCGCGAAGGTAGCGTCGGTATCACTTTCGATGCCCCCACCGAGGAGGTAATCGCCCTTGTCAGCCAACGCCGGCGTCGCGGCGCCGACCAGGAGTAGCAGCAGTGTCCGCCGCCTACACCAGTACATACACGATCACGCCCGCGAGCAGCAGCCGATAGACGGCGAACGGCAAGAGGCCGATACGGGTGACGAAGCGCATGAAGAATTCGATGCTGAGGTAGGCAACGATGGCCGACACGGCAACGCCGACAGCCAGCAGATCCCACGGGACCACCTCGTCACTCAATGCGAGCTTGAGCCCTTCGTAGGCCGAGGCCAGCGTGATGACCGGTACCGACAGCAGGAAAGAAAACCGCGCGGCATCCTGGCGCGCCAGCCCCAGGAAGCGCCCGGCCGTAATGGTCACGCCGGATCTGGAGGTGCCCGGAATGAGCGCGAGTGCCTGCGCACAGCCGACGAGGAACGCATCCCTGACGGTCACGTCACTGATGTTGCGCGTGCTCTTACCATAGCGATCCGCAATCACCATGAGTACAGCATAGCCCGCCAGCGTGTAGACGATCACGGACGGGCTTCGCAGATTCTGCTCGATCCAGCCCGCAAGGAGCAGCCCGGCAACCGCGGCGGGTACCGTGCCAAGGCCGATCCCCAGGGCGAGGCGCGACTGCGGTGTGTCCATCTTGAGCCGGAACAGCGACAGCGCACCGTCGAGTAGCGCAAGAATATCGCGGCGAAAATACAGGCACACGGCAAGCAGCGAGCCGAAGTGCACGGCCACGTCGAAGGCGAGCCCCTGGTCCGTCCAGCCGAAGAAGTTCGGCACCAGCACAAGATGGCCCGAACTCGAAATCGGCAGGAATTCCGTCAGCCCCTGCACAACGGCGAGAACGATTACCTGTATCCAGGTCATGCGCTAGTCCTTCCCTAGTCCTTTCCCAGTTGCGGCCATCCGGTCGGCAGGATGCCTACAGGCGATGGCGGCGATCGCTCGCCGTTATCGCTGCGGGCACGTCGATCTCTCCCTTCACCAGCGCCATGCACTTGAAATGCTCGCCCATTTCGCCGGGGAGGGTAAGGAATTTGATCTCACGCGACAACGCCAGCTGTCGCTCCGGCGGCGCGCCAGCCAATTCGTCGGCAAGCCCGCCCGCCAGCATCAGGCTTGCCTGCGTCGTGAACCCGGCAACCTCGAGGCCGGCATCGACCGCAGCCGTGGCAATGCGCGTGAAGTCCACCCACGCCGTAATGTCCTGGATACCGGGCAACAGCAGCGGATCGCCGTGCACGCGGTGCCGAAAATAGCAGCGCAGCCAGCCGCCGCTTCGGTCAGCGTGGTAGTACTCGCGCCGCGGCAGCCCGTAGTCGGTGAACAGGACAATTGCCGTATCGAGCGACGCGGCGAGATCGCGAACCCAGGCGCTGGCGGCAATCGAGACCTCGCTCTCGAAGCCCTCGGCAAATGGAACACCGATATCGGCTTCGATCGAACGGACCTCGTCACGGAGCAGCGCGCCGGCGTCGCGTTCTGCAATCGCGAGGCGATCGCCGTCGAGTTCAACGCAGAGCTGCATGACGTCACCGGCGCGGCAACGGAAGCGCTCTACGGGCAGCGCGTCGAGCACTTCGTTGGCGAGGACAACGCCTGTGAACCGTTCCGGAGGCCCGGGAAGCCATTCGATACGCTCGGCGAGATCCGGAATTTCCTCGCGAAAAAGAGCTGCCTGGCGCGCCTCGAGCTCCGGCGACACCTCGAGGATCAGGTAGCGCGCCGGCAAGGCATCGAGTCGCCTGAGTCGCCTGAGCACATCCACGGCGAGTCGGCCACTGCCTGCGCCGAATTCGAGAACCTCCGGGTTGTCCATGCTGTGAAGCACCGGCGCGACCTGTTCGGCCACCACGCTGCCGAACAGGGTCGATACCTCGGGCGCCGTAATGAAATCGCCGTCCGCGCCGAACTTGCGCGTGCCGCTGACGTAGTAGCCGAGCCCGGGCGCATACAGCGCCAGCTGCATGAACTCGGCAAAGCCGATAGCACCGCCGGCCGCGTCGATACTGTCGACGATATGCTGCCGACAGCGATCGCTGTGCGCCGCGGCCTCGGCCGTCGGCGACGGCAGCGTCAGCGCGCCCGGCGACGACATGGCGTGCGGCAGCGCTGGTTGCATGGCAGGTTGGTGCTTTTCACAATGCGCTTTATAACGCGTCGCCCGCCCGGCGGCGACACCACGGCGATCGACGGGATCACAATGAACAACCCAAACTCACTCGACGGCAAGGTGGCGCTGGTCACCGGTAGTGCCCGGCGTATTGGCGCCGAGATCGTCAGGATCCTGCACGCGAACGGCGCGCGGGTCGCAATTCACTACAAGAGCTCCGCCGCCGACGCCGACGCCTTGGCCGCCGAACTCAATGCGCTGCGGACGGACTCGGCCGCTACCTTCGCCGCCGACATAAAAGCGGTCAGCACGCTGCCCGCGCTTGCTGACGCGGTTGTCGACTGGGGCGGACGGTTGGACATACTCGTCAACAACGCCTCGACCTTCTACCCGACGCCGCTCGGCACGGTGACCGAAGCGCAATGGGACGATCTCGTCGGCAGCAACTTCAAGGGTCCGCTGTTCATGGCGCAGGCCTGCCTGCCGGCGCTCAAGGCGTCCGAAGGCGTCATCATCAACCTCGTCGACATTCACGGCCAGCGACCGCTCGAAGACCATCACGTCTACAGCCCGGCCAAGGCGGCGCTCGCCATGCTGACGAGGGCGCTGGCCAGGGACCTTGGCCCCGAGATTCGCGTCAATGGCGTGTCCCCCGGCGCGATCCTCTGGCCGAGCGAAGGCATGAGCGACGCGCGCAAGAAGAAGATCCTCGAGAACGTGCCGCTGGCCCGACCGGGAGCCCCGGGCGATATCGCGAACTGCGTGCTCTATCTCGTTCGCGACGCGAGCTATGTGAGCGGCCAGATCATCGCCGTCGACGGCGGACGCTCGGCAGGCTAGCGCCCGCCGACGTCACCGCGCGTTGGCAAACTCGCGGGATGGCGGTCCCCTCAGATCGGGCTTCCGGGACTCGGCTCGCGCGAACGGCTTGCGGCTGTTCTCCGTAAGGGCGACCGCGGCAGAACAGGCTCCGTTCTCGAGATACTGCATGGCCTTCTCGAGATTCGGATCGTTGTCGGCGGCGCCAAGTACCGTAAACGCACCAACGGGCCTCGAGAGATCATCCTCCGCATCGCAGCTCGGCGATACGGGCAGGCCATCGAAGAAATCCCCGCTGCCGAGCGAGTTGACGGTCTGGAAAGACGTTGGCCGGAGGAGCACGTCGCAGCCCTCGAGCTCGAGGCCGATCTGGCCAACGGGCTTGCCGAAGGTATTCGCGCCGACGATCGTAACGGTGGCGTGCGGTATGAGGCCGTTGATGACCAGTTCGCTCGCCGATGCCGTGCCGCCCGACGTGATCACGACGAGTTCGTCGAGGACCAGCGAGTTGCCGATCAGCTCGAAAAACTCGGAGACGTTATTGCTGGCGCGTGCGGCGTTGAACTCGGTCGACGAGAACACCCTCCCCGTCGCAATGCGCCCGCCGAGGTAATCGCCGAGCAACTCGGCAAGGCTGACGAGGCCGCCACCGTTGTAGCGCAGGTCGAGGATAACCTCGTTGACGTCTTGCGCCGTGAATTCGGCGAAGACGGTCTCAAGCAGCGGCGTTGCCGTCGAAATGAACGACTGGAACTCGATGTAACCGATGCGGCGTCCACCCGACGCCTCGATGATGCGCCACTGCGGCAGCGGGTCGATCGTTACGATCGCTCGCGTCATCGAGATTGGGATATCGTCACTGCCGTCCGCGTTGCCGCCGACGGGCCGCACTGTGCCGGTCACCGTGGTTTCGTCGAAGGCACTGTCGATACCCGGACCCGCCTCGAGCTCGGCAACGGTTTGGCCATTGAGCGTAATGAACTGCTGGCCGCGGCGCAGGCCGGCAACGAACGCCGGACTGTCTTCGAACACGCGCGTCAGCCGATAGTCGTTGTCGGCAACGAAGCGATAGCTGAAGCCGAAGCCCTCGAAGCGGCCCTCGCCGAAAAACTGCTGGTCGGAGGTAGCCGTCGTCAGAAAGCTGAAGCGATCGACGGGACCATTGCCCGTATCGGGGCTGAAGGTACTCAGGAACGCGAGCAGCTCCTCGGGCGTCGTGAAGTCGTTGATGTCGACATTGGTTGGCAGCCGGTCGTTCCACAGGTACCAGAACAGCATGTTGTCGAGCACGAACTGCTTCTGGGTGTCGACCGAACAGGCGCCCCCGATCGGCGGCGCCTGGAGCGCCGGCCCGCCGCCGCCATCGCTGCCGCAGGCGGCGACCAACAACGCTGCAAGGAGAACGAGAGTCTTTGATGAACGGCTCATGTTGTTCCTCCCGGGGTGCGTGTGCACCGGCCGGCAAACTGGCGGGGTCTACAGTGTAGCCACGGGACTGCGGCGGTTTCCTGTCACACGTCGCATATTGACCGCTGTAGCCACGGATACGTTTCGTCTATTTTGCTCGACAGCAGCTTGCGACGGCTAGCTGTCGCCAGGAAGCGACAGTTCGACCGGGGTCAGCGGCTGATCGTCTGCGTCGAACTGCTGCCACAGTTCGGCAAAGGTCTTGCCGATGACCGGGTGGCGACCGTCTGGCGCCAGTTCGGCGAGTGGTCGCAGCACGAAGGCGTAGTCGAGGATGTCGCTCCGCGGCACGCGCAGCGGGCGTTCAGGATCGACGATATCGCCGTAGGTCAGCAAATCGATATCCAGCGTCCGGGCGACCCATGTCGTCGAACTGCCTCGCTCGCGACCGGCGACATCGTGAATCGCCTCGATTTCCTCGAGCAGGTCCACAGGCGCCAGGTCGGTCTCAATAGCGGCCACGGCGTTGAGGAAATCGGGGCTGTCGAAGCCGATCGCCGGCGCGCGGTAGACGGGCGACACCTCGACCGTGCCGAAGCGCCGCCGGAGTTCCGTGATGGCCAGAACGAGATTCGGCTCGGGATCGATGTTGCTGCCGAGCCCGAGGAAGACGCGAGGCATGGGCTCAGACACGCACGCCGCGTTCGATCAGCACGCCGACGTCACGTGAACCGCGGATGGCGCCTGGCTTGTTGATCTTGACCCGGACCCAGGGCACGCCGAACTCGTTACGGACAATGTCGGCGATACGCTCAGCGAGCGTCTCGACGAGCTGGAAACCGGAATCCTCGGCCAGCGCAATCACACGCTTGGAGACGAGCTTGTAGTTGAGCGTGTCGTCCACGCTGTCGGAGGCAGCTGCCTTGCGAATGTCGGCATCCATATCGATGTCGATGACGACCTTCTGCTTGATCTTGCGTTCCCACTCCCAGATGCCGATGACGGCATCCACGGTCAGGCCGTGAATGTAGATCATGTCCATGTGCTGTCCTGGTCAGATGCTGGTAGCGGATCGGCTACCGGGGGCGTTGAGCGAGTCAAGCGCCCAGCGTGCCCGCGCGCTGATTTCGCTGGCGCGGCCGGCGTCAGCAGCGCGCAGCGCGCCGGCGATCGCGATCATGGCACCGTTGTCGGTGCAAAACGCGAGGCGCGGATAATACACGTCTCCGGGGAAGCGGCGCGCCATTTCCGAGCGCAGGAGCGCGTTGGCGCCCACGCCTCCCGCGACGACGACGCGAGAGAGCCCTTCGCGCTTTGCGGCCTGCAGGGTCTTGCCGATCAGCGAGTCGACGGCGGCGCGCTGGAAGGACGCCGCGATATCGGCCCGCTCGGTCTCGAGCGTACCGTTGGCCTCGGCCTCGCGAATCCTCAGCATCACGGCGGTCTTGAGCCCGCTGAAACTGAAGTCGAGGGACGGCCGCCCCCGCATCGGTCGGGGAAGGTCGACGGCGGTGTCATCCCCTGACTCGGCGAGCTTCGCGACCGCCGGGCCGCCCGGGTAGCCGAGGCCGAGCAATTTCGCGGTCTTGTCGAAAGCTTCCCCTACCGCATCGTCGAGTGTCGTCCCGAGTACGCGATACTCGCCGAGGCCGGCAACGGCGATCAACAGCGTATGCCCGCCGGACACCAGGAGCGCTAGAAACGGAAATGCCGGCGGCTCATTCTCGAGCAGGGGCGCAAGCAGGTGCCCCTCCATGTGGTGAACGGGAATGACGGGAATGCTCCAGGCCGCCGCGAGACCATTGGCCATGCCGCTGCCCACCATGAGCGCGCCGACGAGGCCGGGACCCGCCGTGTAGGCGATCGCATCGGGACGATCGATGCCGGCCTCGGCAAGGGTCTCGCGAACGAGAGGTAACAGCCGTCGAACGTGATCGCGGGAGGCAATCTCGGGGACGACCCCGCCATAGCGCGCATGCAGGTCCACCTGGCTGTGCAGACGATCGGCGAGAAGGCCGTTTTCGGTGCTGTAGACCGCCACCCCGGTCTCGTCACAGCTCGTTTCGATGCCAAGGACATTCATAGCGGCGGGATGATACTAGATGCGGTCGGGTGAGTTTCTGCCCTGCGGGGCCCGTCAGGCCATGGCCACGCGGCCGGCCGGAAGATCGCCGGACCCGGAAAAAACCCGTCCCGGGCCTTGGAATCAGGGGAATCTTGAAGTTACAATGGCGGGCTCGCGTCCCGGCTTACGGCCGGGTTTATTATGGGCGCTCTCCGGAGCCCCCGGTGCACCACGAAACTGACCAATCCTATGCCCAGTGTACGAGTAAAAGAGAACGAGTATTTCGACGCCGCCCTGCGCCGCTTCAAGCGCGCATGCGAAAAGGCGGGCGTCCTGACGGAGCTCCGTCGCCGTGAGTACTACGAGAAGCCGACGCAGGAGCGCAAGCGCAAGAAGGCCGCCGCCGTGAAGCGCCACATGAAGCGCCTTTCGCGCGAAGAAGCGAAGCGCAAGCGCCTGTACTAACGCTCTCCTGCCCGGCCACTCCCGGTCGGGCAACCCCGTCCGCACGACGACTCGATGTCTCTCAAAGACCAGCTCACCAGCGACATGAAGGCCGCCCTCAAAGGGGGCGAAAAGGACCGGCTGCACGTCATCCGGCTCGTCCTGGCTGACATCAAGCGCGTCGAAGTCGATACGCGCAAGGACCTTGACGACGCGGCCTTGCTCGGCGTCATCGAGAAAGCGGTCAAGCAGCGCCGTGACTCGGTCGACCAGTTTACGAAGGGCGGCCGCGACGATCTCGCTGCCAAAGAGCAGGCCGAAATCGAGATCCTTGAGACCTACCTTCCCGAGCAGCTCAGCGACGCCGAACTCGACCAGCTGGTCGATGAAGTGATCGCGGCGACCGGCGCCGAATCCATCCGTGACATGGGCAAGGTCATGGGTGCAATCAAGGCGAAGGCCGCTGGCAGGGCGGACATGGGCGCGGTCGGTGCCCGCGTCAAGGCACGCCTCGGCGCCTGAGCGACCCTGCCGGCCCGGGGCGCTGGCGATTTGACGAGCTTGGGCTATTATCGGCAGCAGCCGGTCCGCGGAACAGCGGCGGGCTGCCGGCGAATCGCCTCGCCGGGCACGAAGAACAAGAATCCACAGGCGCGCGAGACCGTTCCCGGGTAGAGCAGCGTTTACAAGGGCTATGGCTGGACGAATTCCGCAGGATTTTATCGACGATCTCGTCGCCCGCGCTGACATTGCCGAGGTGATAGGCCGGCGCGTCCAGCTCAAGAAGGCCGGACGCGAATATAAGGCCTGCTGCCCGTTCCACAACGAAAAGACCCCGTCATTCACGGTCAGTCCGGCGAAGGGCTTCTACCACTGCTTCGGCTGCGGCGCCCACGGCACAGCGATCGGCTTTCTCATGGACCACGACCACCTCAGCTTCGTGGATGCTGTCGAAACACTCGCCGCCATGCTGGGCGTCGAGGTGCCGCGCGACGACTCCGACCGGCCGGCGCGTCGCTACGACGAGCTGTTCGAGCTCAACGAGAACGTTGCCCGACGATGGCAGCGCGCCCTGTCGGACCATGCGCCGGCCGTCGACTACCTCAAGCGACGCGGCATCGACGGCGCTACGGCCAAGCGCTTTGGCATCGGCTACTCGAGCGACGGCTGGTCCGATGTGCTGGACCGCTACGGCAAGTCACCGGAAGCGATCGAGCGGCTGCTGGTCACCGGGCTCGTCATCCGCAAGGACAACGGCCGCCACTACGACCGTTTTCGTGACCGGCTGATGTTCCCTATCCGTGATTCGCGTGGCCGGACGATCGGCTTCGGCGGGCGCACACTGGGCGACGGTGAACCCAAGTACCTGAATTCGCCAGAGACCGTGCTGTTTCACAAGGGCCGGGAGCTGTACGGCCTCTTCGAAGCACGCCAGGCGCTGCGCAACATTGAGCGTCTCGTCGTCGTCGAAGGCTACATGGACGTTGTTGCCCTTGCCCGGCACGGCATCGACTTCGCCGTCGCCACGCTCGGCACGGCGACGACGCCCGATCACCTGAATCGGCTGTTCCGCCTCGCTGACAACGTCGATTTCTGCTTTGACGGTGACCGCGCCGGCCGGAAGGCTGCGTGGCGTGCACTCGAGACCGCCCTGCCGTTGATTCGGGAAGGCCGGCAGGTGCGCTTCGTGTTCCTGCCCGACGGCCATGACCCGGACAGCTTCGTCAACGAGCACGGTGCGAATGCATTCGTTGATGCGCTGGACGCCGGCGTGCGGCTCGCGGACTACCTGATCAACGAATTGTGTGCGCAGGTCGACCTCGACAGTGTCGAGGGACGCGCCCGCCTCGCCGAGCTGTCCCGTCCGCTGATCGGCCGAATGCCGGCCGGCGTGTATCGCGAGCTCGTCGTGGACTCGCTCGCGTCGAGGGTCGGCCTGTCAGCCGCAAAGCTCGAGCGCATGCTCGATAGCGGCAACGGACAAGAGCCGCAAGGCGGCAAGCGCCCGCTCGCGCGAATTCGGCGGGTTGGCAAGGAAGGTGGCCCGTCGGTCATACGCCGGGCCATTACGCTGCTCCTGAACGATCCAGCGGCCGGGCAGAACCTCGACGTCGAGGCGCTGTCTGACGTGCAGAGGCCCGGCGCCGGACTGTTGACGAGGCTGATTGAAACTATCCAGGCCGAACCCACTATATCCACGGCAGGGCTCCTCGAGCGCTATCGTCACGATGACGAGGGGCGCCACCTCGGCAAGCTCGCGGCGGTTGACGTACCGGCCAGCGAGGATTTCGACGCTGCGGCGGAGCTGGCACAGTGCCTCGATCAGCTGAAAATCGCGGCACGGCGGGAACGAATTGATTTTCTCATTCAAAAACAACGGGATAGCTCCCTGAGCGCCGACGAAATTGCGGAACTCCGGCGGCTACACTGAGGTCAAAAACCGCTAGATTGACACCGACCGCGTCGGTACAATTGCGGGTTTGCATTTTTCACGTGGAGGACCAGGCGTCTTGAGCGAAAAACGCGCAGTGATAACGGGCAACAAGCAGGCTCAACAACTCAAAGAACTGATTGCCCGTGGCAAGGAGCAAGGCTACCTCACGTATTCGGAGGTGAACGATCACCTGCCGAATGACATCGTCGATCCGGAGCAGATCGAAGATATCGTCAACATGATCAACGACATGGGCATTACGGTGCACGAAAAGGCGCCCGATGCCGAGTCCTTGCTCCTGTCGGACACCGCGGTGTCGAACGACGAGGACGCGCAGGAGGAAGCCGAGGCGGCGCTTGCCAACGTTGATGCCGAGTTCGGTCGCACGACCGACCCGGTGCGCATGTACATGCGCGAGATGGGCACGGTTGAGCTTCTGACCCGCCAGGGCGAGATCGAGATCGCCAAGCGCATCGAAGACGGCCTCAACCAGGTCAAGTACCACATGTCGCACTTCCCGCCGACAATCGACGCTTTTTTGAGAACGGCGGATGCCGTTATGGCGGGCGACACGCGCATGCAGGACTTCCTCGTTGGCTTTATCGACCCGAACGAACCGGACGAGATCCCTTCCCCGGCCGCGAAGTCGAGCGACGACGATGACGACGACGAGGCCGTCGACACCGGCCCGGATCCGGAAGAGGTCAAGGCACGTATCAAGACGATTCGGCGCTTGCAGAAACGGGTGCTGACGAACCTCGAGAAATACGGCTTCGCCGACAAGAAGACCAAGAAGGCCCAGGCCGATCTGGCCGACCAGCTCATGGAGATCAAGCTTGCGCCCAAGCTCTTCGACGCGCTGGTTCGACAGCTGCGTGACACGATCGCCATTGTCCGCAGCCAGGAACGCCTCGTCATGCAGATCTGCGTGCGCGATGCCGGCATGCCGCGCAAGGATTTCCTGTCGAGCTTCCCGAAGAGCGAGACGGACCTCGGCTGGGTCGAGAAGCATATCCGCGCCAAGCGTAAGCACAGTTCGACGCTGGCCCGCCTCAAGGACGACATCCTGCGAGCGCAGCGCAAACTGCTGCAGGTGGAAGACGACACGCGCCTGAAGATTTCCGAGATCAAGGAGATCAACCGGCAGATGTCGATCGGCGAAGCAAAAGCCCGCCGCGCAAAGAAAGAGATGGTCGAAGCCAACCTGCGCCTCGTGATCTCCATCGCGAAGAAGTACACGAACCGCGGACTGCAGTTCCTCGACCTGATCCAGGAAGGCAACATTGGCCTCATGAAGGCGGTCGACAAGTTCGAATACCGCCGCGGCTACAAGTTCTCGACCTATGCCACGTGGTGGATTCGCCAGGCGATCACCCGCTCGATCGCGGACCAGGCACGCACGATTCGTATCCCGGTGCACATGATCGAAACGATCAACAAGCTGAACCGTATCTCGCGGCAGATGCTGCAGGAAATGGGCCGCGAGCCGCTGCCGGACGAACTCGCCGAGCGCATGGAAATGCCCGAAGACAAGGTTCGCAAGGTACTCAAGATCGCCAAGGAACCGATTTCGATGGAAACACCGATCGGCGACGACGAGGATTCGCATCTAGGCGACTTCATCGAGGACACGACCGTGCACTCGCCCGTCGACTCGGCGACGTCGTCAGGCCTGCGCGAAACGACGCATTCGGTATTGGCCGGTCTCACGCCGCGCGAAGCAAAGGTGCTGCGCATGCGCTTCGGTATCGACATGAACACCGACCATACGCTAGAGGAAGTCGGCAAGCAGTTCGACGTCACGCGCGAGCGCATCCGCCAGATCGAGGCGAAGGCATTGCGGAAGCTACGTCACCCGACGCGCTCGGACCAGCTCCGGAGCTTCCTGATCGAGGATTGACGTCGGGCATCGCTGCAGCGACAAAAGCCGGGCCCTGCCCGGCTTTTTGTTTTCTCCGCCGCCCGGGGCACCGCGGGCAGAATCATCGCTTTCCTCGTCCTTGATCTCGCAGCGCGACGCTGTTTACCCTTTCGCGATGCGAATTGCGCTAAGGGCCCCGGACGAATGACCAGTAACGCGGACCAGCACTTCGCCGTACTAAACGACAACTTCGATCAGATCTATGTGCTGACACTCGATCGTGATGTCGCCAGACAAGAGCACATACGTTCTGAACTCGACGGGATCGACTATCGATTCTTCAAGGGTATCGATAAGCTGAATCTCGACGATAAAGAGGTCCTTGTCGACGGCACCTACGATGATGACAAGCACCACCGCCTGCAACGCTCAAAGCGGTCCTTAAGTATCGGCGAGGTTGCCTGCGCCCTTTCTCACCGCGCAATCTACGAGGATGCCGTCGAGAACAACCACGAGCGCATCCTTGTGCTCGAAGACGACGTGAAACTCTTGCCGCAGAATCTGCCGGCCTTCGCCGCAGCGTTTGATGAACTCCCGGAAGACTGGGAGTTCCTGCTGCTGGGGTACTACTGCGAACGCGTCGCCAGTCGCGCCGCCGAGCTCAGGCGGTACTACTATCTGCTCTGCCACCACCTCGGACTTTTCCAGTGGGGTCGCGTCAGCAGGCGCTATCTCGGCCTGCTCAATATGCGACCGTACAGCGCGCATCTCTGGTATTTGGGCAAGACGGCCGGCGGTCATGCCTACGCGCTCACGCAGTCTACCTGCCGCAAGTTCATCGAGTTCCACGACGCCGTTTACCTGCAGGCGGATCGCGTGTTCATGTATTTCATGGCGGACCATGGCCTCAACGCCTTTGCGTTGAAGGATCATCTCTTCATCCCTTCGGAGCTCGCTCGAGACTCCGGCATCGGCTACGCGACGCGCGCCGAGAAGACCTTGAGGAAGGGCAAGAAACTGATTCGGCCGTTCGGGACGACATAGTTAAGCGGAAACATTTGTGTCGATGGCGCACGCGCCGATTTGCTAGACTTCGCCACGCGAGGGCCTGTAGCTCAGTTGGTTAGAGCAGGGGACTCATCGAAATGGTGCGCTGGTCGCGAAAGCGACCGGGCTGTACGGGATGAATTCAGGGAAACCTTAGCAGCTCGGCTGTTGGCAACCCTGAGCCAAGCCGGCGGTACACCGCCGGAAGGTGCAGAGACTACCTGGGGACTAGAGTGTCCTTAATAACAGGCTTGAGCGTCCCGCCCCTAGCAATTCGGTTGAGGGTGATGAGATAGTCCGCTCCGCCCGGAAACGGGTGGGTGAAGTGAATCCCTTGGTCCCAGGTTCGAGTCCTGGCGGGCCCACCATACCTCTCGTAGCGATACGCCTGTTCGCAGTGGCAGGCCCTTTCATTCGCCGGTCAACAGAACTATCCTGCCCTCGCCCTGCAGGGCTCGGGCGTTCGGCGGGGCGAAGCAGTGCTTCGCCTATGCCGCCTCACCCTGGCGGGCCCACCATACCTCTCGTAGCGATACGCCTGTTCGCAGTGGCTGACCCTTAAGTTCGCCGGGCAACAAGCGTCCCTCCTGTCAGCCCGTCGCGTTGACCCGGCTGAGCACCTGATCGGCCCGCCACGAGTCCCGGCCAACATGACCGAACAGATACCTCCCGACAACGCTGACTCCCGACTGCGCGAGGTTCGCCAGCTGCGGCGCCTCGAAACCCTGATCGACTGCGTGTTCGCGCTTGTGATCATCCTGAACGTGTTCGATCTGCCGATGCCTGAGGACACAGCCCACCTCGATGTTACCGAGTTCATTATCGACAGCATCGAGACTATTGCGATTGCAGTCATTAGCGTCGTCGTGATTCTCGTTTACTGGTTCCAGAGCAACGTCCTGCTCGGTGACCTCAAGCGGACCGATGCCATACATGGAAGTCTGTCGATACTGCAGGTCCTCTTCGTTCTCTTTTATCTCGTCGCGGTCGGTCTCGGCTATCAATGGGGCAAGGAGCCCGTCATCCTGGCAGCACAAAGCGCCACGGCGGCGCTGGTCGGACTGATGGCAGCACTCGCCTGGTGGTACGCGACGTCACGCGCCAATCTCGTGCGCAACGACCTCGAAGCGGACTATGTCGCCGCGCTGAGGCTCCGGGTGTTTGCGGAGCCGCTTACGGCTCTGCTGACGCTCATGCTGGCGTTCGTCGCGCCATCCGCGTGGGACTATGGATGGTTCGCCTATCCGTTGGTCGCAGCGCTGCTGCGGCGCCTGGGCGTCGGCTCAACATCGGCCGACTCGCGCTGACCGCTTGCGTCGCCGGGGTACGCTTGGGCAAAGGTCCCATTGAGCTTCCACTGCCAGCTATGGATACTTCGGCCAGTCCCACTGGTCATAGTCCGTGACGGCCTTAGAGGCCGGGAACCAATAAGAAGGAGCCGACAATGAAGACTGCATACTGGCTTGCCGCGCTGGCGCTTGTCGCCGTCGCACTCGCCGCCGCACAGGATAACGAGGAACTCGAACAAGCCGCCGAAGAACGCTACGGCCATCTCGAGAAGGGTAAATCGGGTTTCCGCGAAACCTGGGTCAATCCGGACACGAACTGGACGTACTTCGACAAGCTCTACCTCTGGGAAGCCGAGTTCCAGTACCGCGACGTCGGCCCGGCTCGACGGTTTCGCTCAACCATGATGAACACCCGCCAGCGCGAATTCGGCATTAGCGAGACAGACCGCGCGGAATTCGAAGAAGTCGTAAGAGAAATCTTCGTCGAGGAAATCAGGAAAGCGAAGAACTTCGCAATCGTCGATGCACCCGGTCCGAACACCATTATTCTGCGCGGCGCCGTTCTCGACATCGTCTCGAACGTTCCGCCGCCCTCGGTCGGCCGTTCCGATGTCTACCTTGCCAGCATGGGCGAAGCAACGCTCGTGCTCGAGCTCATCGACGCATCGACCGGCCAGGTCGCCGCTGTGGTTGCCGAACGGCGCGCCTTCTCGCGCTCGGGCAACATCGACGCCTCAACGGTTCCGGCGAACTCAGCCACGGTCTATGCCGAAGTACGACGTTGGGCGCGTCGAGAAGCGACGACGCTGCGGACCGAGCTCGAAAAAGCGATCGCCGGGCAGTAAGCAGCAGCGCGTCAACACTCACCCTGCCTCGGATCAACTGCTAGCGCTGCATCTTCATGCAGCGCTCGCAGTCCTTTCAGCCCGATTACTGGACCGCCGCCTGGTCGACGACCGCTACCAGCTCCTCGACGCCGAGCGTCGGTGACGACGTAACAAGCGCAACAATAATGCCGGCGGCCAGCGCCAACCCGGTGAACAGTGCGAGCGAACCCCACACATAGGCGTTGCGACGCTCCGCCGCTGTAGGCGGATCGACGAGATAGTCGTCCAGCTCGTTGTTCTGAACGAGGCGCTCATACTCCAGCGGACGTTCGTGCTGGAACCGTTCGAGCGACATCTTGCCCGTGAAGATTACGATATCCATCGGGAAGCTCTCGGGCCGTAGATGCGTATGGAAGAAGTGGAAGATGAAGATGAAACCCGTGGCCAGCAGCGCTTCGTCACTGTGCACGACGTAAGCCGCGTTGATGACCCAGCCGGGCACAAACTGCGTGAACCACACGGGCGCCCACAGCATCAATCCGGACAAGCCGATGATCATGACGCCCCAGAAGACCGCCAGGTAGTCGAACTTCTCGATGTAGTTCCAGCGATCGGCCTTAGCCGCCGGGCCCAGGTACAGGAAGTGCCGGAGGTTCGCGAACAGGTCGCCGATATCTTTCGGCTGCGGCACCATAGAGTTTGGCCCCCAGAACATGCCTTTCTCGCGCTTCACGACAATGCGCATGAACAGGTGCCCGAGATGGTAGAGCGCATAGCCGAACGTGCCGATTGCGGCAATGCGGTGAATGACCCGTGCAGTCTCAAGCCCCCCGAGCAGATTGATGAGCTGCTGTGCCCAGAGTGCGGAGTCGAATCTGAGCGGCAGGCCGGTCAGCGCCAGCAGCAGGAAGGTCACGACGAGCGTGACGTGCAGCCAGACGTTACTCCTTGAAAAGCGGCGGATGTACTGGTCGCCGCCTTCGAGGTCGCTTGCGTATTCACCGCGGATTACGCCTACCACGGTGCGCTGCAGCCACAGGAAGTCATGTACCCCGAAGAAACTGAAGACGCCGAGCAACAGCCCGATCATGAAGATGTAGACGACGTAGACGGCGAAGTTGTCGCCGGGATTCGTCGGGTCGTTGTGCGGCTCGAACAACACGAATGACGCCGTTGCCCCGTCGTGACAGCTGCCGCAGGTAGCAACGAGGTTGTCGGCGTGGACCGTCGAGTCCGGGTGGTCAGCCGGCAGGTTGTGGTGTGGCGAGTGGCAGTCGGCACAGTTCGCCGAGCCCGCCATGCCAAGATTGATCGCCTTGCCGTGGAAGCCCATGGCAAAGGTGCGGTGCTGCTCTTCGTGACAGCCGCCACAGGTATCGGCCGAGGCGAGGCGGCTCGCCGCGACCAGTGGATCGGCGACGGCGTGCGACGAGTGGCAGCTCACGCAGACCGCCACGTCCTCGTTCTCTTCCTCCCAGCCGAGGCCATGGGCACTACTGGCCTGCCAGTCCTCGAAGATCGTGACGTGACAGCTTCCGCAGGTCTCCGGCGACTTCTGGTGAGACGTGGGATCACGTTTGTTGTCGGCGCCGAGAATGCTGTGCGGCCCGTGGCAGCTCGAGCAGCTCGGCGCTGCATCGACGAGCCCTGCTCTGAGCAATCCGCGGCCGTGTTCACTGACGAGGAAACTCTCGACGAGCTCCGGCGGATCGTCGTGGCATTCGCCGCAGTAGGCGATCTGGTTGAGTGGCGATACCGCGGATGCCGGATCGTCCACCATGTGCAGGAAGTGCGGATCACCGTGACAGTCGCCGCAGAAGGCTTCGTCAGCATGCGCGCTTCGGCTGACCTCACGATGCGGGCGACGGTGACAGTCGCCGCAGGCCTCTTCGTCGGTCAGCGGCTCGAGATCATTGTCCTCATGCTCCGGCGGCACATTGACGTGGCAGTCGCTGCAGAGTTCCTCGGTATGCGCGGGTGAATCGAACTCGAAGTCTTCATGACACTCATGACAGTTCTCCTCTGCGACCGAGGTCTCGTCCGCCAGCGCGAAGGATGCGCCGACGAACAGGAATACGATTGGCAACCATGCGAGGAGACGCCAGGTCCGGATCGTCCGGCAATCTCCATACGAATCGTCGTGCGCGGTACGCGCGCACCCAAGTGGTCTAACCCCTGGCGTCAGCGTCATGGCTCTCCCCTGCCTCAACGTATGCCGTGTCAGTAGTGTTGCTGCTTGTTGTTGTCGCGCCCTGCCCCGAACCCTATCGCAAACCGGATTACTGCTGGCTGGCGTAGTAGTGAATCAGCGCTATCGTATCGTCGGCCGTCAACGGGTCCATCTTGTCCTTCATCTTCTTCGGCTGGTCACGCTCGCCCGACGCATACTGCGCAAACGTCGTTTCGAGATAGCCCATCCACTGTCCGGACAGAATACCGGCTTCGTCCTCGGGATTTGCGCCGCCGTCTGAATGGCAGCGATCACATTCGGCGTCGTGGATTTCCTTGCCCACTACCGCGAGATCGGCATCGAAGGACTGTTTCGCCGGCACAAACTCGAGTTCTGCGTAATACTCGGCGATCTCCTCGATCTGGTCGTCCGAGAGCTCGGCGGCGACCTCGCACATGGTCGTCTCGGGCCGGTCGGTATCGCCCTGCCGATATTTGCTCGACGCGCAGGGCCGGGCCTCATCCCGATAGACATAGAGTGCCTCCGAGTGCACGAAGGGGTCGATACCGCCGATCGTCGGCATGTCATTCCATTGGCTTACACCATCGTCGCCGTGACAGTCGTTGCAGGACTGGATGATGGCATCGAAATCCGATGACTGCGCAACACCTGACATCGACACCAATGCCGTAGCCAGACATACACTGAGTCTAATTCTCATTCCCGTACGACTCCCAATGTGAAGCTTTGATGACAAGTGACTCTGTCCAGAAATTATTCTATATTTTCGTGACGTAGACTATCAGCGCCGTGGGAGTGGCGCATAGGTAGTTCTATCGATAAGAAAAAGCCGTCTCATTTGTAAGACTTTTACGTGGAGTCGGCACCCCCGTGTAACTGGCAGACTACAGCGGGGCGAATAAAAAAACATGGAGGGGAGATACCATGGGGAGACGTGGCTTCGCGTTATCGCGACTTGGACTTCTTTGTCTGGTTACTGCGTTCATCTGGGGGTGCAGCGGGGATGATGGTGCGCCGGGACCGGCTGGACCTCCCGGGCAGTCAGGACCTCCCGGACCGCCAGGACCTCCCGGCTCCTCCGGCGGCGTACCCGTCGACAGCGCCGATCGCATCAATATCGAAGTCACGAATGTCACCGTGCCTGAAGGCGGTGGCGCCCCGGTCGTCGATGTCAAGCTGACCAACGACCTGACGCAAGGTCTGTTCGGACTGCCCGCCGGACAGATTCGTTTCGTTATCTCGCAGCTCACCCCGGGTAGCGCCGGCGGTTCGAGCGAGTGGCAGTCCTACGTCACGCGCGACGACGGCGGTGTTACGGATGCGCAGGCAACCACAGAGACGGCATCCGCAGGCACCTGGACCGACAACGGCGATGGCACCTACCAGTACACGTTTGCCCAGGCCCTGACCGCGTATCCGGCGGGACCGACATTCGACGCGAGCAAGAGCCACCGAATCGGCATCGAGATTAGGGGCCAGGCGCCGATTTCCTCGAACGGCATCCACGACTTCGTGCCCGCGGGCGGCGCACCGACGTTTACGCGGAACATTGTCGATAACGACACGTGCTTCGCGTGCCACGACCGCCTCGAGTTTCACGGCGGTCCGCGGACCGATATTGCCTATTGCGTAACCTGCCACAACCCCTCGTCGATCGACGGCAACACCGCCGATGAAACATGGGGCGGCACGGTCGACATGACCGAAATGATCCACAAGATTCACTATGGCGTGAACCTCTCGGAAGGCTATTTCATCTTCGGCTTCCGCGATACGCTGCACGACTACGGAGGCACTCTCGAACCGCCAGGCGTCGTGTTCCCGCAGGACACGCGCAACTGCCAGACATGTCACGAGGAGTCTGACCCGAATACACCCGAAGCGAGCAACTGGCGTCTCGTTTCCAACCGCTCGTCCTGCGGCTCCTGCCATGACGACATCGACTGGGCGAATGGCGGTCACCCGGGCAACTTCACCTTCACAGACGACACCCAGTGTCTCGACTGCCACGGCCCGGACGCCACGATCAATAACGGCGCGGCCCGCACGGCGGAAGCGCATCGCGTCCTGACCCAGGAAGCGAGCGAGCTGTTCCAGTTCAACATTGTCTCGGTGGCCGACACGAATGTCGGCGATACGCCCACCGTCACGTTTTCGGTAACCGACCCGACCAACGGCGACGCGCCCTACGACATCCAGAACGATACGGAATGGACGACCTGCACGTTCGGAGCAAGCCGCCTCGCGATCAGCATTGGCTGGAATACGACGGACTACACCAACACCAACAGCGGCAGCGATCCCGCGCAGCCGATCGGCATCAACCCGCTGACAGCCTGCGGCGGCGCTTCGACGGCGAATGGCGACGGTACCTTCACCGTGACCTCGGGAACCGCCATTCCGGCCGGCACGACGGGCACCCTTGCGGTCACGATCGACGGTCACCCTGCCGTCGATGTCGACGGCACGGTTGAGCGCATTGCCGTCACCAACGTCGTCGACTACTTCGCCGTCACCGACACCGAGCCGGTGCCGCGCCGCAACGCCGTTGCGATCGAGCGCTGCAACGACTGCCACAACCAGCTCACGATCCACGGTAACAACCGCACCGATGAGCCCGAGGTCTGCGTCGTCTGCCACAACCCGAACGCCACCGACGCGCGCCAGCGCGTGCCCGTGGCCATGCCGACGGTTCCGCCCAGCGATTGCGTGAACGTGCTGGGTGCCGACGACAACTCGATCGACATGAAGTACATGATCCACGCAATCCACGCGAGCGGCGCCGTCGGCCAGCCCTTCGAGCTCTGCGGCTTCCGCAACAGCGTGCACGTCTATGACTTCCCATACCCGGGCAAGCTCAACAACTGCGAAGGCTGTCACCTGCCCGGCAGCTATTACCCTGTCGAGGCGGGTGAGTTTCTCGGTACGACCATTTCGGTGGGGGCCGACGCGGTATCACCCACCGACGACACGGTGATTTCGCCGAACAGCGCTGTATGCTCTACCTGCCATGCATCGGATCTCGCGCGCCAGCACATGATCCAGAACGGCGGCGACTTTGCAGCGACGAAGGCGGCCGACAGTGCGTTGATTTCGTCGGGTGTCGAGACCTGCGCGCTCTGTCATGGGCCGGGCGGATCGTCCGACGTAGCGGAAGTACACGGTGTCGGCCAGTTCAGCGACATCAACTAGGCTGACGGGACGCACCGCGTGCGACTTGTCACGGCGCTGGCTTTAGCGAGTTTCCTGCTCGTTGCCCCGTTGCCATCGGCAACGGGGCAGGAACAGGCGGCGGACGCCGAATACAGCCGCAAGGGCGCCGATACCTGCCTCTCGTGTCACGACGACGCCAAGACCGCGCTCCTGTTCAAGACCCGCCACGCCGTCCCGAGCGATCCGCGCGGGCCCTTCGGACATGGGCAGCTGCAGTGCGAGTCCTGCCACGGTCCCGGCGCCGATCACTCGAAGCGCCTGCGTCGTGGCCAGGAGCGCCCGCACGTCATCGACTTCACCGATAGCGGCATCACGCCGATCGAGACCCAGAACGGGCAGTGCCTCGACTGCCACAGCGAGGACGTCGGCTTCGGCTGGCACAGCGGCTCACACCCGGTCGACGAGGTGTCCTGCGCCGGCTGTCATTCCGCACACAAGGCTTCGGATCCGGTGCTCTACACCTCGACCCAGGCCCCGGTTTGCTACGACTGCCACCAGCAGGTTCGAACCGAGACAATGAAGGCCTTCGCTCACCCGGTGAGCCAGGGCAAGATGGACTGCGGCGCCTGCCACAGCATGCACGGCGATGATGCAGCCGCGGGTTTTGCTCAGCTGACGGCCATCGACACCTGTCACCAGTGCCACGCCGAGACCCGAGGTCCACATCTCTGGGAGCATGCGCCGGCCACCGAGGACTGCGGCCTGTGTCACGCGCCACATGGGTCCAACCAGCCCGCCATGCTCGTGCAACGCGCGCCGCTCCTGTGCCAGAGCTGCCATTCCCAGAGTGGTCATCCGAGCGTCGCCTTCAACACTACCGGCCTGCCTGATGGCATGCCGTCCCAGTACCTGCTCGGTCAAAGCTGCATGAACTGTCACTCGCAGGTACATGGCTCGAACCATCCTTCCGGCTCGAACCTGATGCGGTGATCCTGATGAAGTCGAAGCCCGGAACAGCCTGTCTCCTACCGCTCGCGGCGCTCGCGCTGCAGGCAGGCCCGGTTCTTGGCGCCGACGACGTCGATACCAGCAACTGGGTGTGCGAGTACTGCCCCTTCGAGGAGGGCCATCGCGGCGACTACGACGTAGGCGCGACGACCGTCAGCGACGATTCCGCCTTCTTCGGCAACGCGACAGGCTACGATGAAGAAGGTGTGTATCCCAACCTCGATGCCAGGGGCGCATGGTCGAAAGAGCAGAACTACGTCCGCTGGAACGTTGAGGACCTGGGTCTCGACTCTCGTGTCGTCAATGTCGACGGGGGCAGGACCGGGCGTTTTGACTACCATTTCGACTGGAGCGAACTACCCTACCGGCAATTCATTACGACCAGCACGGTGTTCGGCGACACCGGCAACGCGGCGCTGGCTCTACCCGGCGACTGGGTGCGAGCACCAACGACGGCAGGGTTCACGGCGCTTGATGCGAATCTGAGCGGGCGGCCGATCGCGTCGGATCGGCGCGACATTGGCGTTGGCGGTCGCTATCGCATCACTGACGCCGTCAGCGTCCGTGCCGCCTACCGACAGCGCAACAACGAGGGCATCCGGAGCTTCGGCGGCGGTTCCTTCACGAGCGCGAGCCTGTTGCCGGCACCCTTCGACTACACGACCGACGAGGTCGAGATCGGCGTCGACTACCGCAAGACCAACGCCCACGCGGGATTGAGCTGGTACCTGTCCGACTTCAACAACCGCTACGAATCGCTGAGCTGGCAGCAGCCGTTTTCGAGCGCGCCCGGCGCCGGGAATCCGGCAATGGCGCAGGCACCCGACAACCGGTTCCAGCAGTTCAGGCTGACCGGCGGCTACGCCTTCAGCCAGTGGCGTACCGTCGTCAATGTTGTCGCGGCCATGGGCGAAATCGAACAGGACGAAGCCTTCCTGCCGTACACGACCAACCCCAACCTCACGCCGGATGCGCTGCCGCAGTCCAGCCTGGGCGGCGCCGTCGACACGAGCAATTTCCTCGTCGCGGTGCAGGCCAGGCCACTACCGAAGACGCGGATACGGCTCAGCTACCGCTACGACGAACGCGACAACCGGACGCGAAGCACGGGCTACAGCCGGGTGATTGTGGACTCCTTCCTGAGCGGTGAAGTCGAACAGAACCTGCCCTTCGGCTACGAGCGCAACCGACTCTCCGTCGAGGGTCATTGGGATGCGCTCAAGATTCTGCGCCTGTCGGCGGGCTACGAGCGCCGCGAGCTCGACCGGACCCTGCAGGAGGTCACAAGCGAAGAGGAAGACTCGTCTTACGGTCGCGCGCGACTTCGGCCGATACGTTCGCTGGAGTTCGACGCTCGCTACGGCAACAGCCGACGCGACAACGACGGTTACGATGTGGCGCTGGCGCTCGCAGCCGGACAAAACCCGCTGCTCCGCAAGTACAACATGGCGTTTCGCTTCCGCGAGTTCTACGACCTGCGCGTGAACTGGTCCCCGGCCGGGCTGCCCGTTTCGCTCAACGCTCGCGCCCTGCTTGCAGATGACAGCTATTCACGCTCGGAGCTGGGGCTGACGGACGGTGAAGAAGAAAGCTATGCGCTCGACTTCAACTGGTTCATTACCGAGCAGGCGTCGCTGTTCCTGAACGCAGGCGTCGACGATATCGCGTCTACGCAGCTTGGCAGTGAGGCGGGCGGCAACCCGGACTGGCTAGCGACCAACGATGACAACTTCACCAGCCTCGGGGCCGGACTCAATATCCGGAATATTGCCGATAAGATCGACCTTCGCCTGAGCGCGTTGAGATCGAGGGGCGAGTCGAGAATCGCGATCGACTCCGCTCTGTCAGGCGACGATCGCTTCCCGGACCTCGAGAATGAACTTGACCGCGTTCGAGTCGAAGTACTCTACCGCCGATCCGATGCGCTGGACCTGACGTTCAATGCGAGCTACCAGCGCTTCCGGGCGGCCGACTGGGCACTGCAAGGGGTCACGCCGAACGCGGTGCCGCTGCTGTTCTCGTTAGGCGCAGAGCCCTACAACGAGGACAACATCATCGTGGGATTCGGCGTACGCTACCGCGCGCTGTCCGAGTAGCGCGCTCAATAGCAAATCGCAGTCGTCGAACCGGCCAGTGATAGTCCGAAATCGGGGATGGGCTCCTGCATGGCATCGCGCACCATGTCGATCAACACAAGCTTTGCAAGATTGAGCGCCGCTTTGCCCCGCTCCCCCGACAGCACGTCAGCATCCACGGCCGACTGACGCAGGCCGTAGGCCGTGACGACGAGTTTGTCGCCGCGGAAGTAATAGGCGCCCCGGTAACGCTTGTCATCAAGGTGCACCGTAACGATGCCGTCTGGAACCGTAGCTGTCATTGCTCGATCGCTCGTGTTGTCTTGCTGACTGAAGCCTGACAAGCCTTCCGCTCCCGCGCCAGTGTCGCAGCGCAACGACGCGGATATACGCGATTCATGGTCCGACGGGGCCAGCACGACGACTTATGTCAAAGGCTGCCGCGCGGCTCCGCGTGTTCATAGTTTTCGGGTTGAAAACGCGGCGTACACAGCGCGAGAAACAGCAGGTCGGACGAACCCGTATTCTCGATGCGCTGCAGCGCACCGGGCGGGATCAGCACGACGTCGCCGGCAGCGACGGCGGCGGCGGGCATGCCCTCCACTTCGACGTGCCCTGTGCCCTGGAGAATCACGTAGCGCTCGGTAATGCCGCGAACGCGATGCCAGGCCGTCGTCACGCCGGGCGCCACCCGCGCGCGGGCTATGGACAAATCCGGGTCGGCCGCGGAGTTTGACAGTTCGAGGATGTGGCAGCGTTCGTCCGTCGAGTATTCGAGGGCAGGATCAGTGCGGACTACGTCGGGCTTCATTGCCATTACGCCGTACCCGGGCGTACGGAAAGCGTCGCAAAGGTCGTCGGCATATAGGGATTCAATGGCGTGGCGTCGTCGTTCCAGCGATCCTCGAAGAAGCCCTCGAGGACGAAGCCTGCCGTAAGCTGGCCGCCGAGCTGGTCTTCCAGGCTGTGGCTGAACTCGAAGGGCTCACGATGGTCGATCCGCGCTTCGTACAGGTCCGGCGACAGGTCGCGCGCTGCAGAAAACGGCAGGCGATAGCGCACTTCGAGGGCACCGCCGGCCTCAAGGGCATCATGGTCGAACAGGAAGAAGTCCGGGTTCATGAACGCGGACAGGAGTCGCCCGCCAGGTTTCAGGATACGGAAGCACTCTTGCCACACCACGCCGACGTCCGGTGTGAACACGTTCGACACCGGGTGGAAGACGATATCGAAACTCTCGTCATCAAAACGCGACAAGTCGGCCATGTTGCCCTGCTCATAGCGGATATCGAGCCCGTCCCGCTCGGCGACGTAACGGTCCCGCGCGAGCTGCTCTTTCGACAGGTCAAAGCTGGTGACCACCGCTCCTGCAGCGGCAAGCACCGGAACCTGCTGGCCGCCACCTGACGCCAGCCCGAGCAACGCCTTGCCGCCGAGTTCGCCGAACCAGGGCTTGGGTACGGGCCGGTTCGGCGTCAGGTGCACGTCCCAAAGACCGCGTCGAGCGGCCGCGATGATCGATGGCGCAACCGGAACCACCCATGGGCTTTCACCAGTGGCTGATTCCACATCCCAGGCGTTGCGGTTATGCTCTGTGACCAGATCCATACGGCTTACCTTTGCCTTTCTTCTGCGATTATGCGGCAGGTCGGGCGAGCCGACCAAGACGAGGAGTTATCTATGCGGTATCGCTTTGTTATTACCCTTTGCATCGCGTCGCTATTGGCCTTTGTGGGCACAGCATCGGCGCAGCGAGCCGGCCAGAACATGACGGTTCGCACCGGTATCGTCGAAGGTGCCCGCTCGGTCGACCTGAACGACAGGAGCGCTCTCGGTGGCGCCATTGTGGGCGGCGCGATCGGCGCCGCCGTTACCCGCTCAAGCAAGGGCTCCAGGCGACGTGACCGCAACGCCGCCATCGGCGCCGTGCTGGGCGGTGCCCGTGCTGCCAGCAGCACCCGCCCCGGCAAGGTGTACAGCGTGCGTATCAGCGGCAACGAAGTCATCAACATTGCCACGGAACAAACCGAGATTCAGATTGGCGACTGTGTGCTCGTCGAGCAGTCGAGCAACTCGGCGAATATCCGCCGGGCAAGCCCGGCGACCTGCGAAACCGCGTCCGACGATGTCATGGACGAACCGCTTATTGCCGAGGAGCTCTCGGACTCCGCACGACGCTGCGAAGCTGCCAAGGACAGCCTGATCGAGGCGGAAACGGACGAGGACATCGACCGCGCGATCCGTCGTATCGAGATTCTCTGCTACGACTAGGCGCCAGGCGGCCGTGACAGGGTCGCGCTAGAGAACGCGCCCGACATCCGGCAACCACTCGCGCCAGAAGCCAAGACTGTTCGCGAAGTCGCGCCGCGCGAGCTCGGGCGTTCGCTCGAGGAAGCGCAGCTGGCAACCGGGCCGGAGTTGCCCGATAAGGTAACGATCGGCGCGGATCACCTCGGCAATGCGCGGATAGCCGCCCGTCGTTTGCGCGTCCACGCCGAGCAGGGTCGGCCGACCTGACTCCGGGCACTGCAGCGTACCCGGGAACACCGGCGTCGAATCGAGCTGCCCCGTGGAGCGGCTGGCGAGACGCGGCCCGTCGAGCGCAACGCCCATACGATCGCTGTGTGCACTCACCAGGAAGCGTTCGCCAAACACCGCGTCCTCGCTCGGCTCGTCGAGCCAGTCGAACTCGCTGCCGCGCGTCGCCCTGAGCGTCCACGCATCGCCGAAGTGCAACCGGAACTCGACCGGCGTCTCGGCCGATCCGTCGTCCCCGGCCACGTTAGCAACGCCGAGACGGTCACCCGTCGTCAGCGCGCGACCGTCGAGCCCGCCCAGCCTGGCCGGCACGTAGGTCGACGGCGAGCCTAGTACGCTCGGCACATCGATGCCGCCGGCAACGGCAAGGTAGCTCCGTGCGCCGTGACGGGCACTCCCGATGTCAAGGCGTGCGCCTGCACGGACGGCAAGGCGCTCGTGCATGGCCACGCGGTCCGCGTCGAGGCGAAGCTCGCAGTCTGCACCCGTTACCGCAATAACGGCGGCCGTCTCGAATCGAACGGTCACGCCGGATAGCGTGGCCTCCAGACCCGCCGCATCGAGCGCATTGCCGACAAGCCGATTGGCGAGCGCGAGCGAGAGTCGGTCCGCAGCGCCTGCAGCCGGCACGCCGCGATGCCGCCAACCACAGCGTGGGGCGCCCTCGACGAGCGTCGCGAGGCCCGGTCGTTCAATGACGATGCTCACCCTGCCTCGAAGCGAACGGTGTCGCCGGGTGCCAGCAGGAAGGGCTCGTCGGCATCCCGGTCAAACAGCGTCTGCGTCGTGCGGCCAACGATCTGCCAGCCGCCCGGGCCGTCGAGCGCGTAAATGCCCGTGCGGCCGGCCGCGATTCCGACCGAACCGGCCGGCAGTCGCGTCCGCGGGCTCGCGCGACGAGGCACCGACAGATCCTGCGGCATACCGTCAAGGTAGGCAAAGCCAGGGGTGAAGCCCAGCATGGCAACGCTGTACACCGCGGTCGAGTGCCGACGGATGAACTCGTCCGCGCTGATGCCGAGCCGGTTACACACCGCCTCGAAGTCCGGGCCGTCGCTGCCGCCGTAGCAGATTGCGATGCGGTGCTCGGCAGGCCTCGTCTCGTCGAACGTATCGGCTGCGTCGAGGCATTTTTCGGCCCGGGTCCTGAAACGATCGACGTCGGATGTCGCAAGGTCTACCTGGACTTCGACCACGCGAATACCCGCCACCGACTCGAGGCAACCGGGAAGCTGCCGCAAGCGGGTCGCGAGCCGCTCTGCCTCGGCCGTTCCCTTCACCTCGATCGCCAGACGATCGTCGGCGACCTCGCGGAAGCGGAGGCTAGCCACCCGGTTCCTCACGCGGCGCAATGATCCTGACGCCTGCTGCCTCGAGTGCCTTGCGGACCGCGGCGGCACTGGCCGCTGCACCCGGCGTATCGCCATGGATACACAGCGTCTCGACATCGAGCGGTAACGTAGTGCCGTCTATGGCGGTGACGGCCCGACGCGTCGCAATGTCGAGTGCCTGCTGAGCAGCCTGCTCAGGGCGCCCGTAGACAGCCCCGGGCTCCGTGCGCGGTACGAGGCTGCCGTCCGCCATGTAGGCGCGATCGACAAAGCCCTCGGCAGCGAAACGGAGTCCCGCATGCTCGGCTGCGCGCGCCAGCTCGGATCCAGGCGGGCCGACGACAACCAGGGCAGGATCGACGGCACGCACTGCAGTCGTCACGGCGTCGGCCAGCGGCCGATCAATCGCCGCATCGTTGTACAGCGCCCCGTGCGGTTTGACATGCACAAGGTGTGCGCCCGACAGCTCGGCCACGTCGCGGAGGGCATGAATCTGCACTTCCAGTTCGGGCGCGAGCGCTTCTGCCGACAGGAACCGTGAACGCCTGCCGAATCCCTCGCGGTCCGGATACGACGGATGCGCGCCGGCAACGACGTTGTGGGCTATCGCCGCGTCGAGTGTGCGCCGCATCGACTCGGCGTCGCCGGTGTGCCCGCCGCAGGCGATGTTGCACGACGACACGATGCCGAGCAGCTCCGGAAGAATCGTCTCGCCTTCACCCACATCGGCGTTGAGGTCGATCTGCAGTCGAGGCTCAGCCACTTGAAGCAGCCTTGGCGGACGTCGTGACGCACTGGGTCATATTGATTTCAGCTACGGGCGTGAACGTGTCTGGGATACACTGCATACCACGTAAGCGAGAATGGGGAAACGCTAATGGGCGTAGCGCTGGTGACAGGCGCAAGTTCGGGGATCGGGGCGGCAACCGCCATTGCGTTCGCCGACGCGGGCTGGGACGTCATGGCGGCGGGCCGGGACGAGGGCCGGCTCGAGGAAGTGGCCGACGTATCCGAACAGATCTCGACCTGGGTTGGCGAGCTCGCCGAGTCGTCGGACTGTGACGATCTCATTGCCGACACGATCGATGAATTCGATGCCATCGACTGCCTCGTCAATTCGGCCGGCGTGCTGTATCGCGGCAACGCGAGCGAAACGACGGACGACGACTGGCGCGCGACGATGACCATCAATCTCGATGTGCCGTTCTTTCTGAGCCGTGCTGCGCTGCCGCACCTCGTAACGTCAGAAGGCAGCATCATCAACATTAGCAGCTACTGGGGCGTGCAGGCCGGCGAGCGCGCCATGGCCTACAGCACGAGCAAGGGCGCGCTGATCATGTTGACCAAGGCCATGGCCAAGGACCACGGTGCTCACGGCGTGCGGGTGAATGCGATTTGTCCGGGCGGCGTCGATACGCCAATGCTGACGCAGGGCGCCGCAGACGCCGACATGGACGAGCAGAGCTTCCTCGAGATGGTGGCAAGTTTCTCGCCGAACGGCCGGATCGCAACGCCCGAAGACGTTGCCAGCCTCGTGTTGTTCCTGGCCGGCGACGGCGCGCTGCAAATCAACGGAGCCGCACTATCGATCGACGGCGGACTCTCCGCCTGATTCGGCGTCGCGGGCCCGTTGGCCCTAGTCGGGACGACGCGACGCCGCAACGACGAGTGCCCCGGCAAGGCGATGCTGAATGCCGGCCAGGCGGTTGAGCTTTTGCTTTGCCGAGGCCGCTGCTGCGGCCCACGCGAGATCGCCGGCAAACAGGATGGCGAGAAACACCGCGGCAGTCACGACCACCCTGCCCGGTCCTGCGTCCACAGGCACGAACTGCGGCAGGAACGCTGCGTTGAACAGCAGGGTCTTGGGATTAACGGCGGCCATCACGGCGCTCCGCCAGAATATGACCGGGCGCGATTCTGTCGCGACGGCCGCGGTGGCCGGCGTCCGCCAGATGCGAATACCGAGCCACAAGAGATAGGCGACGCCGGCCCAGCGCAACAGCGAGAAGACATCGGCTGCCGTTTCGAGCAGCAATGTCAGGCCGACCGCAACGATCACGAGCTGGCACAGGACACCCGCGGTCGTGCCGAGTACGGTAATGACACCGGCGCGAAAACCCTCTGCAAGACTGTTTGCAATGATCAGCGCAACGTTCGGCCCGGGCAGCGCCACGAGCACGAGGGTGGCGAACGCCAGTGCAACGAGGTGATCCACTAGCGAGGCCGCCGCTGTCGCCAGTAGCGCAGCAGCAGGTACCCGAACAGCATGCCGCCGAGATGGGCGAAGTTGGCCACCCCGGGCGAGCGGCCGCTGAAGCCCAAGTAGAGCTCGAACAGGCCGATCAGGATCACGAAGTATTTGGCCTTCATCGGGATGGGCGGGAAGACCAGCATTACCATGCGGTTCGGGAATGTCAGGCCATACGCCAGCAGGATGCCGAAGACGCCGCCCGACGCACCAACCGTTGGCACCGGGGGGCCGCTCGAGAGCATGGCCACGAGAATCTGGATCAGGCCGGCGCCCACAACGCAGACGAGATAGTAGGTAAGGAAACGCTTCGAGCCCATCAGCACTTCGAGTTCACGGCCGAACATCCACAGCGCGAACATGTTGAACGCAATGTGCACGAGGTCGCCGTGCAGGAAGCCGTAGGTCAGGAGCTGCCAGGGCATGAACGGTATCGGCGAACCCGGCGCATTCGGTGGCCACAGCGCCAGCAAGTACGTGTACGGCGTGAATTGCTGCAGCGCAAACGTCAGCCCGTTCGCCACGAGGAGGCCGAGGATCACATTCGGGATCCCGGTCTGGCGCGTAGGACGGTATTGGTAGTTGTACTGGTTCAAGCGGATACCTGGTAAAGAGCGTGATGCCGGCGAGAGTTGGACCGAACCGCCTATCGAGCGTTCAGGCCGCGTGCGGGAGTCTACCAGCCACCGCCGCCGCCACCACCGCCGCCGCCGCCCGAAAACCCGCCGCCGCCGCTCCCGGATGACGATCCCGGCGGCGTAACCGAACTCGAAATGGCACCGCCCAGGCCCGTGGACATGGCCTTCGTCGTCGATGCCAGTCGCGCTGTATTGAAGTCACCGGAGTACCAGCCTGGCTGCCAGGCCTTGTTGTCGTCGGTCTTTGCAGCGGCAAGCACCTGGGCGAACTTCTCGGCCCAGGCCTGTTCAACGCCGAGCGCCAGGGCGAAAGGCAGGTAGGCCTCGAAGAGCTCCGGTGTCTTGTGCGGCGGATTGCGCAGGTTCAGCTCGTCTTTCTCGGCAACCTCGAGGTAGTCCCTGAACCCCTCCATCTCGTCCAGCAGCTTGCGGCCGCGCAGCGTCGGCCGCTTCATGATCCAGCTGAAGAACCCGAGGACGAGGAAGTTCACGACAATGGCGAGAAGGACGACGCCCGGTGGCTTGCCACCCATCGTCAGGGCAACGGCACTGGTTGCGAGCACGATCGCCGCCGCCGGCAGGTTGAGCAGGCCGTTCCGCGTGAAGTAGCCCTTGTTGTAGTCCGCCGCGAGCGACTTGTTGTGTGCGCTGCGCGCCGCGCCGAGCACGCCGTGATTGCTGCTGGCCAGCGGAATGTCGGCACCCTCGGCAAGCAGTGCGTCGTACAGCTCACGCTCACCCGCCGCGAGCGGAGGCGCGTCGGCGCCCGGCGTCTCCTTCTCGAGACGGTAGGCATCACCTTCGTGGATGATGGAGAGGTAGCCCTTGACGGCAAGGTTCACGACCGCCGCGGTCATGGTCTTGTTGTCGTAGTACATCTGTCGCACGTAGCGCAAGGAGGCCGGCGAATAGCCTGCGGGCGGTTTATAGCGCGTCACGATCACACCCGCCTCGGGGTCTCGCCCGAAATGCCGCCACACGGGCACGTAATAGGCCAAGAGCGCCAGGAAGCCTGCCAGGACCACGAGGAGATTCCGGTTATCGCGCAGCGCCCAGCCGAGGCGATCGAACTGGTCCGGCTCGGCAACGAGTCCTTTTGGCCAGCCGACCGCGACCGTCAGGCCGTGCGCCGGAGGCAGCACGCGCGTTGCCTCGAACACCACGCTGCCGTCGGCTTCGCGGCGGTACTCGACGTCGGCTCCCGTGTCCAGGCGACGGCCGGTGTACGCTGCCAGCTCGAGACTGTCGGCATCAACCGGGAACTCGAAGCGTATCCGGGTTGACGCTCGCTCAATCGGGAACGCCCAGCCGTGACCGGTCACGTTCCAGTAGAGTTCGTCGATGTCCTCGAAGAAACCGAGCAGGCGATTCGCCTCGTAGCGGAATACGTACACGTGCTCGCCGTGCGCAAGGAACCGGTCCCGGCTGCCGAAGTAGGTCCGTACGCCGTTGTCGAGCTCGACGGAATGAAAGTCCTCGGACGCGTCATTGCGCAGTACCGACCGCGGCCGGAAATCCACGACGTAGTCGAGCCCGCGCCGATCGACGTAGCGGGTCGGGAAGTCCCGGTAGATGCCGCGGCGAATCTCGCGACCTTCGGCCACCACACGGATCGATTCCGCAACCTCGATCCAGCCGTCGGCGCGTACGAGCACATCGCTATGGAAGCTCAGGATGCGTTCTTCAGCGCCAGCCGTGAACGCGACGACCAGCAGCAGCCAGAGTCCATGCCTCATTCGAGGTTGCCGCCTACCCGCGGCACCTCGGTAACGTCGTCCGATCGCTTCTGGAAGAAGTCACGCGGCGCGAAGCGGAACAGCGACGCAACCAGGTTGCTTGGCACAACCTCGATAAGCGTGTTGTAGTCGCGCACGGAGCCGTTGTAATAGCGGCGCGCAAACTGCAGGTAGTTCTCGGTCTCGACGAGCTCTTCCTGCAGGTCGAGGAAGTTATCGTTGGCCTTGAGATCCGGATACGATTCGGACAGCGCAATGAGCTTCGCAATGCCTTCGGAAAACTGCTCCTCGGCATCACCCCGCGCAGCAATGCTCGTCTGGCGCATTGCCTCGGCACGCAGCTCGCTGACGGCCTCGAGCGTCGCGCGCTCGTACTGTGCGTACTGGTCAACGGCCTTGACGAGCTGTGGAACGAGGTCATGACGCCGCTGCAGCTGAACGTCGATATCGCTCCATGCCGTGCTCACGCGATTACGCGCACGGATCAGCCGGTTGTAGAGTCCGACGACCGCGACAACCGCGGCAACGACGAGCAGTGATAGCCAGAAGCCCATGTATGACGACCCCGTGAAACAGCGGGAATCGTATCATCTGGAGCAGGCGGCGTTCGCTTGGGGGTCAGTACCAGAAGGACACGAACATCTGCAGCACGTAGGAATCGAGAACGAAGAGTCGCTCCTCACCGACCGGCTCGCCGAAGCGCAGGTCACGGAAGTCGTCGTACTCGATGTGCATGAGGTCGAGCGATGCCGATACCGTCGCCTTCTTGAACATGCCCCAGCCACGGTTCTCGTCGATAAACTTGTAGCTGCCCTTGAGCCTGAACGTGTAGCTCGTGAGCGGGCTCAGCTCCTTGTCGCGACCGCGGAAGTTGGTTGCCTCCGAGCGCGGGAACAGGTCGCGGTAAAAATGTGCGCCCGTCTGGTTGTGATAGCGCAGCTTGGTCTCGAAAATGAAGTCGTCATACGGCTGTATGTAGGTCAGTGACGCCGTGTGCCCCTGGATGTCCCAGGTATCGACAAAGTAGCGATACTCGCCTTCGATAGCCGCCCGGTACGGCAGGAAGTAACGGGTGCGAACGCCTATCGCGTTGGCCGTCCGTGTGTTCGGATATAGCTCGGGTTCGAAGCTGTAGCCCCGGGCGCTCGTCGGGTCCCGATAGCGAACCGAGCGATACGGGTTGTTGAGATAGCCTTCTTCCGTCGTCGTCTGCACGTTCAGCGCAGCAATCATGTTCTTGGTAAGAATCTGCGTAACGCCGATACCGTAAGTCTGCCGGTCGAGATAGCGCTCGAACTCCGGGTCGTCGGAACGACCCACGATGTCGTCGCCAACCCCATAGCTCAGCGTCAGCGTCGTCAGCTGACCAAACATGTCCTGGCTGACCGAAAACGCCATCGTCTCGGCGCTGTAGTCGGACTCTTCGGAACTTACATAGTTGGCGCGCATTGTCGTGTTGCCACGCAGGTAGTCGACGCCGGCAGACCACTGGCGACGTTCCTCGGTGTACGGGCTCGCTGTCGTGACAACATCGATCGATGCCGAGCTGACGTAGTCGACATAGTAGTTGCCGACCACCGAGACGTTCTTGGCGACCTTCTTGCGGACGAGCACGGATGGCCCGTCAATCAGTACGCCGCCGCCCTCGTAGCGGTGGTAAAGCACATCCGACCGGTCTTCAGGCAGGACGCTTGCCGCGGCGTTACCGGCGACCAGTGTCGCCAACAACACCAGGCATCGCAGTGTTCGCTTCAGGGTCATTACAACGAGACTCCCTCTCAATCCCGGCAATGACTAGTTGCAGCCGCAGCCGCCACCTGCCGCACCCTCGCCGCCGCGGGCGCCTTCCCGCGACTCGTAGACGTGCTGCATGTAGGACGTGGATACGGGGTCGCCATCGAGAGCCATGATCGGGTCGGCAAGGCGATCGCGTTCATACGGCTTTACCCAGGGTTCGACGCTGCTGCAGCCGCTTAAGCCTGCAACGACCAGCGTGGCTAGAACTATCTTCGTGGCGCTTGGCATTTTCATAATTCGGTTCCCCTTCAGTCAGGCGGCGTCAGAAAAACACCGAGAACCCGAGCGTTCCCTCGAGGTTCTGGGCAGTCTTCTCCTCGCCGAGGAGGTCGATATCGAACAGGTGATTACGGAAATCGAGGTGCAGTGCAACGGTATCGGTCAGGAGGAAGCGAAAGCCGGCCCCGTAATTGACCGTAAAGCGATCGTCGCCGGCGAATCGTGTCGACCCGAGGCCTGCGATCAGGTAGAGGCTCGTGTTGTAAGCACGGCCCTCGCCGAGAAACGCTTCGCCCGGGAAGATGTTGTAGCCGAGATTCAGGTTGTAGTACGTGAAGACCCGCTCGTCGTCCTCGAGCAGTCGAGCATCGCCCGACAGCACCTCGAAACTCGTCAGGTCTCCTTCGGACCGGCCAAGACCACCCTCAACGAAGAAGCCCTCGGTGACGTGGTAGGCAAGCTTGGCGTTGTAGCTCAGGTTGCTGCCGAAATCCTCGATTGCCATGACGCCGGCGTGGACGCCGAGTTCGAAGTTTTCGCTATCGATCTTCGGCTCCTTGATCTTGCGACGCTCAACCTGCGGATCGACGACCTGGCCGGGCGGCTCCGCACTGGGCGGCGGCGCTTCCTTGCGGCCGAACATGCCGCAACCAGACAACAGCAGCGTCGCTGTGATCAGAAAAAGAAGGCGAAACCGACTTTCCATTCCTCTACTTCCTCATTCTCGTCGCGACTCGTGAACACGACGTAAGTCTTATACTCGGCGCGGATCAGGAAACGGCGTGCCGCGTACACCCGAAAACCAGCGCCGGCGTGACCAATCTGGTCGTTGCGGTCCTCGCCCTGCACGATCGTTGACTTGGGCTCTGTAACGATGACGCCAGCGCCCAGCGTGAAGAACGGCGAAACCCGCCAATCGGGCCATGCTTCGTGAACGACGTTAACACTCGCCATCCAGCCGTTCGAAAAATTTCCCAGAATCTGTGAACCCCATGCTTCGACAGCCACGTTCGGAGTGAGCGAGTAGCCGCCGTACAGGGATACGATGTTGGCGCCGCCAAAGTCGCCGGCGAGGACACCCGCCTCCCATTTCGCGTCAGTGAAGTCGGATTTGTCGACCTTCTTGAAGTCCAGCGTAGAACCATCGTCCTCGAGCGTAAGCTCCATCTGCTCCTTGGCGACCCAGCCCTCTTTGCCGTTTTCCGCACGGACCTTGAACCAGTCTGTCTTGCGGCGCACGACCTGGACGTTCTCGCCCCGGTCGACGACGTGAAAGATCGGGTATCCGCGACCTGGGCCGGTATGCATCTCGAGATACGGGTCGGCGACCGCCACGGAGAGCAACTCCCTGGCAGCCTCAGCCTGTCCCGGCATAAAGGCCTGTATCAGAGCGACAGCAATGACGCTCAACAGCCACCGGGACCGAGGTCGCGGTGAACTAGTTGAGCGGTGCGTCGTACGGGTTGTTGTAGTACTGGGCACCTATATCCAACCATTCGGCGAGCAGCGCTCGTTCCGTTTTCGTCAAAATATTGAAATGCAGGTCGTTCGAGTCGTCGAAGCGATCAAAGAACTCGCCCGACTGGGCCGCGCCGGCAATCCGCATCGAAGGCTGCACGGTGACGGGCTCGAGAATGTCGTTGCCGTCCGCATCCTGGCCGACGACGACAAGGCGATCGACGAGCACATCGTTAACGAGCTCCTGCTCGTTGTCGTTGGCAAGCAGCTCGCGATAAGCGTTGAAGTGCATCGGCTCGTCCGGCGAGGGACCGTCGGCAAGGTCGAGCTGACCTGCCGGTACGCGCGCGACGTTGTTGACCTCGTCGAGCGGCGTGTGGCAATTCAGGCAGTTGTTGCTGAGCTGTACGCCGTTGGCGTCAAAGACCGGGTTGCCCATGTCGTCGAAGACGAGTCGCGGCAGGCTCCAAATCGGGTGGATGTGCGCCTCGTAGTTGATGACGTTGCGGCACTGCGACTGCCAGTCGCGGCGCGGCGGCGTCACGTTCTCTACGGGGCACACGGCATTCGTCGGCGACGGTGTTACGAGTTCCACGCCGTTGTCGTAGTTGTAGTCGATCGGTTCGTTGGCGGCGCGTATTGCGGCGTCTGCCGACCACACATCCTCGAAGCGCGGCGCCATGGTCGGCTCGATTGCCGAGCAGTCCTCGGCAGTGCAGCTGATGCGCGCCCGAACCTCGGCCATGGTTTCGCCGACTTCGCCGATGAACCATTTCGCATCCGTATTCGGAAACACACCGCCCGTGGTCTGGGCGCCGGTATACGCCGAATTAAAGGCATCAACACGGCCGTGAGTCACGCCCTGCCCTGCAACATGGCAGCCGCCACACTTGAGCTCCTGGCCGGGAACGAGCGAGAACCAGGCGTTGTGCCGCTGCGTCAGGCGCTTGCCGTCAGCATCGAGGATGCTGATTGCGAGCGCCACGTTAGCGGGCACTTTGGTGATCACTGATCCGTCGGGTTCGATTTCGGCATAAGCGACGGTCTCGCGCATGCCGTTGGCCTGCGATACACCGAACGCCGTGTCGTCGAAGTCCAGGAGATCCTCATCCGGCAGCGATACCGGCTTCTCGATTCGCAGGAACCGCGCGGGCCGGTCGGCTGCAGGCGTTTGCAGCGGGTCGGCCAGCGTTGACACGGGCTGTACCAGTCCACCGTTGAAATCGTAGACATTACGAATGTTCAGGACGGCTTCACCGGCTTCCCTGAGCAGCGGATCGTAGGGAAAGTCGTTAATGCGGTCCGGCACGCCCGGCGGTGTCGGGCGCGGATCAGCCGAGACGACTTCGGTGAACATGAAGCCCTCTTCGCCCGGCACGATCGGCAGCTGCGTGTCGTCGCGCGGATCATAGATCCACAGGCCGTAGAGCGGCTGCGCCGGCTCATACAGCGTCGGGTCCGCGAGCCGATCTTCGGTGCACGGGTAAATGTTGATCGGCGGCGCCGGGTCGAGGTCCGGGTCGATGACGTCCTGCACCCGGCACTGGCTCCAGCTCACGAGAATACGACCAGTGCCGTCCTGGATCGGGTAAACCGAGCTGTAGCGGCCGCCTTCGGACGGCACGCCTTCGAGCGTGACGATATCCAGCGAGGTGGCAGGTTCCTGCGCCGGTCCCGGCAGGCCCGCGTTCTGGGCCGTCGGCTGATCGATCTCGACGAAGCGATCGGTATCGATAACAAAAAGGTCGCCGCCGCCCTCGGTGTTCGTAAAGGGCCGTACCAGCGTCATGATGCGACCGTCCTCGAGCTGGCGCGGCTGCGTGAACTGGATCGTCTCGCCGTTGCCGCCCGTGTCGTGGCTCTCTTTGCCGTAGAGCAGCTCGAGATTGCTACCGTCCGGATTCATGCGGTACAGGTTGACGGCGTTGTTGCCGGGCGCATTGTCCCAGCGACTGAAGATGATCTGGCCGTTGTTGAGGACCGACGGATCGAGATCGTGACTCTGGTTGAAGGTCACCTGCTCGATGCTGGAGCCGTCACGGTTGATCACGTGGAGGTTGAACGCCTCCTCATTACGATCTTCGTCCATGGCGCCGAAACCGCTCTTGCCTTCGTCGAGCAGAATGGCGCGCGAACGCGTTTGCCGCGTCGAGGCAAAAATGATGCGGCCGTCCGGCAGATACTTCGGCATGATGTCGTGGCCGATTTCCGCGGTCAGGTCAGACGGAATGATGCGCCGCAGTTGGTCGCCTTCGAAAACGTATTCCCAAAGGTTCCAGGTCGGCTGGTCTTCCTCATCGAGGTTTTCGTCGAACGGACCGCGCATGGCGAACAGCACCGCGCTGCCGTCGTAGGCAATCTCGACGTCGCGAACCGCGCCCATGTCACCGATCTCGCGCTCCGTCACGTTGATTGACTCGGCGCTCGGCGAGGCACGATCAGCAACGAACAACTCGCCGCCTACGTCGAAGGTGATCTGTTCGCGATAATCCTGCTGTTCGAACGCGCCGTCCTCGTCGAGCGGCAGCGGTGCGCGCACGTAGGCGATCGGAAAGTCGATGACGACCGGATCCGGTGTTTGCCCGTCGCCGAGCTGGACACCCTGCCCGCCGCCGTCACACGCACTCAGCAACACGAGCGCCGCAACGGTGCCAGCAAGCAGCCGTGTCGGCGCGAACGAGTTTTCCCTGCTCTGTCGCGATGCCATGTTCATAACGTCTAACCTCAAATCGAAAAGGCAGGTCCGACTCACATCGGATGTGGGAAACGGCACGCGGGAAGCTTGAGGAAATCCGTTAATCCTCGGGGCTTCCAGCGGCCGGGGTGCGCACCACCCCGCCTTTTGTTAAGTGCAATAGTGGACTCGTACGAGGCGCCGTACCGTTAACGCGATCACAAACCGCGTAGCCATACAGCGCTTGCCGAGCGGCTCCACCTACGCGCATCCGAGACGGTGGCCTGCCCAATTGGCACTGAAATATCCGTGTCGGACGCGCGAGTATAGGTGAGGTGTTATGGGCGATGTAATGTCGAAAATGAGCGACACATGCTTGTCAAAAAGTGACGAAAGCCATCGACAAGCAGGCTGCGTTGCAGTGACAGGTCGTTCGGCAGACTCAGCGCTGGCCTGGTCTTCGCGATGTACCGGCACCGTCCTTCATGTCTCCGGCGCACGCATCGCAAGCGCACTTTTTCGCACCTTTGCAGGCTCGCCCGAATCCCTGTCCTGAAGCAGTTTCTGAAGAACGCATCGAAAGCACCGAGGGAACAACGACACGCTTCGGTGTGACCAGCCTGTCTCCCTTCAGCGACAGTTGTAAGACCTTTCCGAATCAGTAGCTTACGCAGCAGGCCGGTCGGGGTTGTCCACAACTAACGACAGTGACTTGACATATGGCGCTTCGGCAACAGTCGCCTGAAAAACACATAAGTCACTGACTGGGTTTAAGAAAATGACACCGTTGGTATGCCCGTCACAAGACTGGCACAGCAATTGCTTGATAGGGGATGTCCGGGTGTATCCGGGCGTTGCACGGCAGTAACGCGGCATCGTGGATTGTGAATGTATTCACGGCGCCCCATCGAAAGATCGGGCACGATGTTGAAGGTCTTCGTCAAAGCGTTGTTTCAACGACAACGGACGAAGAAACGCGGCGACAAGGGAAGTCGACACGCCACGGCAACGCAACGGATACATGCGGACAACTGGAAGCAACATCTCCAGGCGACGCTATCGAGTTGTCGGGCAAGGCAGTCTCCAGGGATACGGCTCAGAGCCGGGAGACGACACTTTTCCAAAGCCTCGATACGTCTGGCGGCCAGCGGCAACAACGCTGGCTCATCGTTTGGGACAGTTCGTGAGCAAAATCGTTATGAAAAACATGACATGGACGAAAACTCGTAAGGCCGGCCTCGCCAATGCTGCGACACGGTGGACGCGATCGCTGATCGCCGCCGTACTGGCACTGGCTATAGCGGCTCCTGCCGTGGCAGGTCCGCGTGAACAGGCACGCCGCATTCACGACCGGCTCGCAGGCGTACCACCGACGGAAGCGGTGCTGCAGCAAATGGAGAACGCGATTATTGCGGGCGACGCAGCAGGTGCTGCCGACATCGCAATGGACAACGTCAACTTCTATAACGTGACGTTGAAGAACTTCGCGGCTCCCTGGACCAACCGCGACATGTCGGTCTTCGTGCCGCTGAACGATTACGTGGCAACGGTCATCGGCATGGTGCGCGATGAGATCCCGTTCAACACGCTCTTGTCAGCCGACCTCCAGTACGTCGGCCGGAGCGGCGTCGTCCCGGCTGCACCCGCTGCGGCCAACAACGACCATTACGAGCAGCTCGAAGCGAATAGCGTCAATCTGCGCGACGAGCTCGTGTCGGTAACGCAATCGTCGATCAACGGCCTGCCGTCCAACGCAACGGCCGGCATCATGACGTCGCGCGCCGCAGCCAAAGCGTTCTTCATTGCCGGCACGAACCGCGCCATGTTCCGCTTCACGCTGCTCAATCACATGTGCAACGACCTCGAGCAGGTGCACGATCCCAAGCTGTCGCCGGATCGCATCCGCCAGGACGTTTCGCGCTCGCCGGGTGGCGACAGCCGGCTGTTCCTGAACAACTGCGTAGGCTGCCACACGGGTATGGACCCGCTCGCGCAGGCTTTCGCCTACTACAACTATCCTGACGTTGAAGACGACCAGCCGGGTGCCATCGAGTACACGGCGGGCGTCGTTCAGCCGAAGTACTTCAACAACGACCTGAACTTCCCGCAGGGCTTCCGTACGCCGGACGACCGCTGGACGAACTACTGGCGGGAAGGCCAGAACTCCTACCTCGGCTTTGATCCGAATCTTCCGGGCGAAGGCAACGGCGCCAAGACGATGGGCGAAGAGCTCGGCAACTCGGTGGCGTTTGCCAAGTGCCAGGTGAAGAAGGTGTTCAAGGCGATCTGCCTGCGTGAACCGGAAGACGCACCGGACCGCGCCGCGATGGACAGCATCGTGAACACGTTCCGCAGCACCGGTTACAGCATGAAGCAGGTCTTCGCTGACACCGCTGTGCACTGCATGGGCGACTAGGAGGGACAGGACAATGACAATCTCGAAGGGATACACCATGCAGGACGCAACACGCACACTGAAGAGCACCGTCCTGATCGGCTTCGCCGGTTTCGTGCTGGCCGCCTGCGGCGGCGGCGCGGAGACCGTCGATAACGTAGCTCCGCCGAACACCGGCGGCAACACCGGCCCGATCTACACGGGTCCGGCCGCTCGCGACGGTGACGTACAGCAGTTCCAGAATACGTTCTGGTCTGACGTCCGCGAACAGGGTAGCTGCGGCGACTGCCACAACGAATCCACCGGCCAGACGCCGATGTTCGTTCGTTTCGACGACATCAACCTGGCCTACGACGAGTCGCTGACCGTCGTTAACCTGACCGCGCCGGCGCAGTCGCGCGTCGTCGAGAAGGTCGGCCAGGGGCACAACTGCTGGTCGCCGGACCTCTCGGTCTGCACGTCGCTGATGACGCGCTGGATCGAGGGCTGGGCAGGTGACGTCGCTGTTGGCGGCCGTACGATTGCGCTCACGGCACCGCCGACCAAGGAACCGGGCGCCAGCAAGAACTTCCCGGAAGACCCGGCGGCGTTCGCCGCGATCGTTCGCGATCCGGTCCTCGTGCCGTATTGCGCCGAGTGCCACAGCTCCGAGGCCGAGGATCCGCGCCAGCCGTACTTTGCTGACCCGGACCTTGCGAGCGCCTACACGGCAGCCAAGTCGCGCATGGACCTCGACGATCCGGTCGCTTCTCGCCTCGTCGAGCGCCTCGCCAACGAGTTCCATAACTGCTGGGGCGGCAGCTGCGCCAACTCGGCTGCCACGATGACGGCAGCGATCCAGCAGTTTGCTGATGGCGTGCCGCTTACCGAAGTCGACCAGGCGCTGGTCTACAGCTCCGCGCTTCGACTCGTCGACGGCACGATTGCCTCGGGCGGCAACCGCTTCGAGAACAACCAGATTGCACTCTGGGAGTTCAAGTCGGGCAGCGAAGATCCGAGCATCCGCATTGCGGCGGATACCTCGGGTGTCGCGCCGCCGCTCGATCTCAACCTGTCACCGGAAGTCGAGTGGTTCGGCGGCTGGGGCATTACGCTCAACGGCGGCAAGGCCCAGGGTTCGACGACGGCCAGTAAGAAGCTCTTCGACTTCATCCAGCAGTCGAACGGCCTGTTCTCCATCGAGGCGTGGGTCATTCCGGCCAACGTCACGCAGGAGATGGCCCGGATTATCAGCTACTCGGCAGGTCCGGAGGCACGTAACTTCACGCTGCAGCAGACGCTGTACGACTATGACTTCCGCCTGCGCCACACCGAAACGGGTCTGAACGGCGATCCGGCACTGTCGACGCCGTCCGCTGACGAGGTCCTGCAGGCAACGCTGCAGCACGTCGTCGCCACCTACGATCCGCTCGAAGGCCGCAAGATTTACGTCAACGGCGAGCTCGTCTCCAATGTCGACCAGACACCGGGCGGCACGATTGCTGACTGGCAGGACACCTTCGCTTTCGTCCTGGGTAACGAAGCCTCGAACGACGCGCCGTGGGAAGGCACGATTCGCCTCGTCGCGATTCACAACGCCGCCCTGACGCAGGCACAGGTACAACAGAACTTCGACGTTGGCGTCGGTGAGAAATTCTTCCTGCTGTTCGACGTATCGACGATTCTCGGCGCTGCGCCGCAGTCGTCCTACATCCTCTTCGAGGTACAGCAGTTCGACTCCTACGCCTACCTGTTCGCTCAGCCGCACTTCGTGACGCTGGACGGCTCGGCTCCGTCGGGCATCCCGCTGCAGGGCATGCGCATTGGTCTGAACGGCGCCGAGGCGCTGGTGGGTCAGTCGTACTCCAAGCTCGACGTGACGCTCGATGCCGCGCTGTTCGGTGAGCTCGGACAGCCGCTGTCGCCGCTCGGCGCGGTACTGCCGCTCGAGAAGGGTCCCGAGGAAGACGAGTTCTTCCTGACCTTCGACCTGCTCGGCAGCGAGACCTACGTTCGTGCTGAGAACCCGGCACTGATTCCGTCGCCGACCGAGCTCGAACCGGCGTCGCGTATCGGTACGCGCACCTTCGACGAGATCAATGCGACGTTCGCGGCGGTCACCGGTGTCGACCCGAACGAGGTCAACGTCGACATGACCTACCAGGAACTGCGCCAGTCCCTGCCGGCGGTGGAAGACATCAACACCTTCCTGTCGTCGCACCAGGTTGCTATCGCGCAGCTCGCGATCGAGTACTGCAACGCTCTCGTCAACGACACGACGGCGCGCGCAGCGTACTTCCCGGGCTTCAACTTCGGGGCCGCGCCAGCAACGGCGTTCAGCACCGCGAACCGCGATGCCTTCGTCGATCCGCTGATTGCGAACATGGTCGGCAACAGCCGCGGCGGTCCGCAGATTGCGACGCAGCCCGCGTTCCTGACGGTATACGACGAGCTCGCCGAAGCGACTGGCGACGGCAACCGCCCGGACAACCTGGTTGACCGGCTGATTGCCGGCGGCTCGAGCACGGAAGCTATCGCCAAGGGTGTTTGCGCCGCCACGCTCGGCAGCGCCGCCACCCTGGTTCAATAGAGTTACAGGACATACTGAAGGACTTAACGTTATGGCCAAGAAACGAGACTTTGACGCTCCCCAGCTCCACGGAGATCATCCGCGTCCTGTAACCCGTCGTGACTTTGTCGCCCAGGGTTTCAAGATGGGCGCTGCCTACACGACCGCGGCAAGCGTGCCGGGACTCCTCGGCTTATCCAACGCGGCGCGGGCAGAACTGTCGCCCGACCTCGCGGGGCTGCTGCAGAACCCCTGCCAGATCGCGACCAACGGCGCGGGCAAGATTCCGTTCATCGGTTTCGACCTCGCCGGCGGCGCCAACATGGCCGGCTCGAACGTGCTGGTTGGCGGTGAGGGCGGACAGCTCGACTTCCTGTCGACCGGCGGCTACGAAAAGATGGGCCTGCCGGGCGACATGGTGCCGAGCCTGAACGACCCGAACGGCGTTCCGTATGCGAACTTCGACCTGGGCCTGGGCTTCCATCTGGACAGCGCCTTCTATCGCGGCATCATGTCGATGATTTCGCCGACCACGGCTGCGAACATCAATGGCGCCATCATCCCGGCCCGCTCGGACAACGACACGGGCAACAACCCGCATAACCCGATGTACGGTATTGCGCGGGCTGGTGCCGCGGGCTCGATCCTGAAGCTCGCGGGCTCGGAGAACAGCGACTCGGGCGGCAACTCGATGCTGCCGATGATGCTGTACAACCCGGAGCTCCGTCCGACCAAGGTCGATCGTCCGTCGGACGTCACGAACCTCGTCGATACGGGCGAGCTCGTCGGCATCCTGTCGAAGAACGACGCTACGGCGGTCATGGAGTCTATCTATCGACTCAGTGAAGCCAAGGTGGGCAACATCAACACGCAGGTTGCCCAGGATGCGGCGATCAAGCAGGCGGTCGAATGCGGCTACCTCAAGGCGGCCGATATTGCCGATCGCTTCGGCGGCGTACCGATCGACCCGTCGGAGGATCCGGAGATCGTCGGCCCGGCCGGCATCTTCACCGAGGCCGAGTTCGAGGGTAACGGTCGCGACGCTCGCGAGTTCCAGAAGACGGCATCGATCATGAAACTCGTCATGAACGGCTACGCCGGTGCTGCAACGATCGAGATGGGTGGCTACGACTACCATGGCGGCGCCCGCGCCGAAGGTGAGGTCAAGGACTTCCGCGCCGGTCGCTGCATGGGCGCCTGCCTGGAGTACGCGGCAATTCGTGGCGTGCCCCTGATGCTGTACGTGTTCTCTGACGGCTCGCTGTCGTCGAACGGCACGATCGATAACTCGGTCGAGGGCCGTGGCAAAGGCGAGTGGTCTTCTGACAACTCGTCAACGGCCGGCTCGTTCTTCCTTGTCTATAACCCGACGAGGCGACCGACACTGCTCGGCGCAACGCCAGAGGAACAGGCTCGACACCAGCAGATCGGTTACATGAGTCCAGATGGCTCGGTGGTCCGCGCGGCAACGCCGGCGGCGAACAACGTTCCCCTGCTCGTCAACACGGCCGTTCTCAATTACATGGCGCTGCACAACGAGACCGGGCTGTTCAGCAACTTCGGTTCGATTCCGGGCTATCCCGACATTCCGAACTGGAACAACGGTGGCCTCGGCAACGCCGACATGCTCGATTCGCTGACGGCCTTCTCGCCGATCTGTAACGGCACGATCGGCAACCCGATCTAGGAGAACTCCTGGCGGCGTGTACTCGCCGCAAAACTGGCAAGGGCTGGTCGTCTCGACCAGCCCTTTTTTTGTGCCGGTATGCCCTGCCGGCCGCTGTGGTAGGCTCCGGCGCACATAACAAGACGCCCACAGGGAGCGCCGCATGACCAGTCGCCTCATCACAGGCCTCGCCGCCTTCATTCTCAGCTTCGTTTGCCTGCCTGCACACGCCGATATCGACCCGGACAGTTTTCCGTCGCATCTCAAGGCATTGGAGTGGCGCGAAGTCGGACCCTATCGCGGCGGCCGCTCGGCGGCCGTCACCGGAATTCCGTCGGATCGTGATACCTACTACATGGGCACGACCGGCGGCGGCGTCTGGAAGACAACCGACGGCGGCGAATCCTGGCACAACGTATCGGACGGATACTTCGGTGGCTCGGTGGGCGCCGTCGCCGTCTCCGAATGGGACCCGAACGTCATTTACGCAGGCCTCGGCGAAAAGACCGTACGCGGCAACGTGTCACCCGGTGACGGACTCTGGAAGTCGGTTGACGCCGGCGATACCTGGACCAAGCTGGGTCTCGAGGACACGCAGCATATTGCGCGAATCCGCATACACCCGAAGAATCCCGACGTCGTCTACGTCGCCGCCATGGGGCACCTGTTCGGACCGAACGACGAGCGCGGCGTCTACCGCTCGACAGATGGCGGCGAGAGCTGGGAAAAGGTGCTGTTCGTCAACGAGAACGCCGGTGCCGTCGACCTTGTCATGGACCCCACGAATCCACGCATCCTGTACGCGAGCACCTGGCGCGTCCGCCGCACGCCGTACAGTCTCGAAAGTGGTGGCGAGGGATCCGGTCTCTACAAGAGCGCCGACGGCGGCGACAGCTGGCAGCGCTTGAGTGACAAGGACGGCTTCCCGTCAGGCACGCTCGGCATCATTGGCATTGCCGTCTCGCCGACGGACAACAAGAACGTCTACGCCATTGTCGAGGCCGAAAACGGCGGCGTATTCCGCTCGAGGGACGGCGGTGAGAGCTGGGTGCGAACCAGCGAGGATCGCAACCTCAGGCAGCGGGCCTGGTATTACACGCGCATCTACGCCGACCCGGCAGACGCCGAGGCGGTCTATGTGCTTAACGTACGCTTTCATCGCTCGAAGGACGGCGGCAAGAGCTTCGTCGAGATCGACACGCCGCACGGCGACAACCACGACCTGTGGATCGACCCCAACGACAGCGAGCGCATGATCCAGTCGAACGACGGCGGCTCCAACATCTCCTACAACGGCGGCAAGTCCTGGTCCGTGCAATCGAACCAGCCGACGGCGCAGATGTACCGCGTGTCGACCGACAATGGCTTTCCCTACCGGCTGCTTGGCGGCCAGCAGGACAACAGCGCCGTGCGCATTCGCTCCCGGTCCGCGGCCGGCGACCGGATCGGCCTCCGCGACTGGGAGCCGACGGCCGGCGGCGAAAGCGGCCACATCGTTGCCAAGCCCGACAACCCGAACATCGTTGTGGGCGGCTCCTACGGTGGCTACCTGACCGTTGTCGACCATGAGCGGCAGACCGGGCGCGTCATCAACGTATGGCCGGACAACCCGATGGGCTGGGGTGCCGGTGACCTCAAGTATCGCTTCCAGTGGAACTTCCCGATCGCGTTCTCAAAGCACGACCCGGACGTGCTGTACGCCGCGGCGAACGTCCTGTTCAGGAGCAAGGACCTTGGCCAGAGCTGGGAGCAGGTCAGCCCGGACCTGACCCGCAATGAACCGGACCGGCTCGGCCCCTCCGGCGGCCCGATCACGAAGGACAACACGGGCGTCGAATACTACAGCACGATCTTTGCGCTGGCCGAATCCGACAGCGATCCCGACGTTCTCTGGGCCGGCAGTGACGACGGCCGCGTTCACCTGACGCGAGACGGCGGCGAGAACTGGCAGGACGTCACGCCGCGCGGCCTGCCGGAATGGGCGCAGGTCAACAGCCTCGAGGTCAACCCGTTCGAACCCGGCGGTGCGTACCTTGCCGCGACGCGCTACAAGTCGGACGACTTCCAGCCGCTGCTTTACAAAACCGATGACTGGGGCCGCAGCTGGACCAGGATTACGAAAGGTATACCCGCAAACTATTTCACGCGCGCGTTGCGCGCCGACCCCGAACGCCGGGGCCTCCTGTACGCCGGCACCGAATGGGGCGTGTTCTATTCGATCGACGATGGACGACGCTGGCAGCCCCTGCAGCTCAACCTGCCGATCGTATCGATTACGGATCTTGCCGTGAAAGACGACAATCTCGTCGCGGCAACGCAGGGTCGCGGCTACTGGATACTCGACGACCTTGCGGTGCTCCAGCAGCTCGACGACGACCTCACCGCCAAGCCTGTGCACCTGTTTGCGCCGCAGGCGGCACATCGACTCCTGTCGGGCGGGCGCGCTGACGATGCAGGCGCCGCGGGCACCAATCCTTATGAAGGCGTCAGCATCTTCTACCACCTGGCGGAAGACGCCGCCCCGGACACCGACGTGACGCTCGAGGTGTTCGACAGCAACAGTGATGCGCCCATCTGGACGTGGACACCGAAGCCCGCTGATGACGAGGCCGAGGATGAGATGGACGGACCGGATACGCGGGTACTCGGCACGACAGCCGGCCTTAACCGGCACGTCTGGGACCTGCACTACCCGCCCATGGAGCGCTTCGAAGGCCTGATTCTCTGGATCGACAATCGCGAAGGGCCGCGTGCCGTGCCGGGTACGTACCGCGCAAGGCTGACGGTCGGTGACACCGTCGAGGAAACGACCTTCGAGGTCCGGCCCGACCCGCGCTCAACCGCCAGCGCCGCCGATTTTGCCGCCCAGTTCCGGTTCCTGATCGACATTCGCGACCTCCTGAGCCGCACGCACCGGGAGATTGCTCGCATCCGCGTCATCAGGGGTCAGCTGGAGGCGCTGTCCAAGCGGCTGGACGACGATGCCGGGGCACCCGGCGAGTTGTCGGCATCCGTCGAAGCGCTGAGCGAGAAGCTCACCGCCATCGAGGAAGCGCTGTATCAAACGAAGAACCAGAGTCGCCAGGATCCGCTCAACTTTCCGATCCGCCTGAACAACAAGCTGTCGAGCCTGTTCCAGGGCGCTGCGGCCGGTGACAGTGCACCGACCGAGCAGGCACTGGCCGTAAAGGCGGAGCTGACACGTGCAGTGGAAAGCGAGCTAAACGCACTCGCGACCCTCTGGGCCGACGACCTGCCGGCGCTCAATCGCCAGATCAGCGATTCGGGAATGAGCCTGCTCGCACTGCCCGAGGAGTCCTGACCGGGGTGGCGGCGGGCTGTTCCTAGCCTGCCGCCAGTGAGGCCTCGTGCTTGAGTTGCATGACGCGACCGCGAGACACATACAGGAGGTCGCTGATCTTGAGCACGAGCGAGTCCTCGTATTTGTCGAGCCGGCCGTCGGCATAGGCGATCCGCCACAGGAGCGCTACGACGGACTCTTTGGCCTCCTCGGTAAGGTTCTTGTGAAGCTCGCTCGTGAACTCCTGGACCGAGACCGCATCCTCGGCGACCTCGGTCGCCTCGTTGGCCAGCTGGGTTGCGTCTTCCGCTGACAGGCCGAACTGCAGCTGGATCAGGTCGAGCAGCTTCGAGAACTCATCGTCGTCGAAGTCATAGTCAGCCCGCGCTATCTCGACCATGAGTACGGCCGTCGCAAGACGAATGGCCTCTTCCTGGTGCTCCGCCGAGGCATCGTCCGAGTCGACGAAGGCCTGGCTGATTTTGTCTACGAGGGTCCGGATCATGGCGTGAATCCCGTGACGTGTTACGCGGCTCGGGACAATAGCACGACGCCGGCCGTGCCGGGAAAGCTCGTGCGAACCTGTCGCGTACCGCCTGTCGCGCGGACTCGCCGGGTGTTGTATCGAGGGATTGCCTAGCAGTAGCCCGGGTAGCCGCCGGTCAGAACGAGGCCGTGCCGCGCACGCTCGAGGCGCCGCCGCTTGCCGAGTGTGCGCCGAACCGTCCGCTTGGCGCGCCGCGCCGTCAGGAGGATGGCAGCATCGAGGTTTGCGTTCGTCGTTTCGATAGCGAGGGTTTGCTGGGTCGTCAGGTGAATGCGAACCAGCGCCACCTTGTCGACGCCGCCCTTTGGGCCGTTCACGTCTTTGAGGTACACATCGACGGAGACAACGGCATCACGGAAGCTCGTGAGGGCGCTGTCGAGCTGGCTCCGTGTGCGGCGGTAGATCGCGGAAGTCAGGGCAAAGCCCTGCGTCTGGACGGTCATTTCCATAGCGCTCTCCTGTCGATTTTGATCGATGGTAGCCCTGCGATTACTTCGGTACAATCGAAGTTAATAGAGAAGAGAGACGATTTTTTCGAGCAGAAGGGGCCTACGGACTTGCGTCATCTCAACTATAACCACCTGCAGTACTTCTGGACTGTCGCCCGCAAGGGCAGCATTGCGAGCGCCGCCGACGAACTGCACCTGACTCCGCAGACGATCAGCGGTCAGATCAAGGTGCTCGAGCAGTCCGTCGGGCAACCGCTTTTCGAGCGTACAGGCCGTCGCCTTACCATGACCGAAACCGGTCGGGTCGTTTATTCCTACGCCAACGAGATTTTCGAGATCGGCGCCGAACTGGCGAGCACCGTGCGCAGCAGTCTGCCGAACATGCCGTCGACCCTCGTGATCGGCATGGTCAGCTCGATGCCCAAGCTCATTGCCGAACGCATCATTGCGCCGGCGCTGCTGGCGGACCCGCCCGTGCGGGTGCGTATCCATGAGGCGTCGCTCGAACGGCTGCTGGCCGACCTTGCTGTGCACAAGGTCGATCTCGTGCTTTCCGACCAGAAGGTGCCACGCGGCCTCAACCTCAAGGCTTACGCCCACCTGCTCGGTGAGAGCGAGCTGAGTTTCTTCGCCCCGGAGCCCATCGCCAGGAAACTGGAACCCGGTTTTCCAGAGTCGCTCGACGAGCAGCGCATGCTCCTGCCCACCAAGTTCTCGGCGCTCAGACGGCGTCTGGACGAGTGGTTCGAATCCCACAATATCCTCCCGGAGATCGTCGGTGAGTTCGACGACAGCGCACTTCTCAAGGCCTTCGGCGAAGCCGGTGCCGGTATCTTCGCCGGCCCCTCTGCGATTGAGGAAGAGATCTGCCGTATGTACCGGATGGGGGTCATCGGCAGGACCGGCGAACTGTCGGAACGGTACTACGCGATCACCGGCGACCGGCGCCTGCGCCATGAATCGATCGTCGCGATTGCGGAGACGGCGCGCACGGATCTGTTCCCGGCCAGGGCCGCCTGAGGCTGTGATACACGTCCGGACAAAGGATCGCCGCACACGACATAATGGCGGCCTCCTGACCGGCCGGAGTTCACATGACCTCACCCCTCGACGACCTCGTTGCCTGCCCGCGCACCGGCGCAGCGCTGACGGCTGCGGGTGGCCAGTATCGGAGTGAAGCCGGCAAGGTCGACTTTCCGGACATTGACGGCATCCCGTGGCTGTTTGCCGAACCCGAAGCAAGTCTCGGGGAGTGGCGGAATCGTCTCCAGTTCGCGATCCAGAAGCTCAGTCATGACATCGCCCGGCTTGAAGTCGAGGAGAAGAACAAGGATCTGCGGGCGCTCACCAAGCGCCGCATAGAACGCTACCGCAAGTGCCTCGACGCGCATCGACGCAAGCTGGGAAGACTGCTGCGGCCGCTCGATATCAGCGACAGCACGGCGACCTACGAGTCCTACCTTGCGCTCAGGACACGATTGCCTGCCGACCAGGGCCTGAATACCTACTACCCCAATATTCATCGCGACTGGGCCTGGGGCGATGCGGAAAACAAGGCATCGCTGGACCAGATTCGTGCGGTGGTGCAGGACAGCGCTGAGCTCGGCAAGGTGCTCGTCCTCGGCGCCGGTGCGGGCCGGCTCGCGTATGACATTCATATGCAGCTGGACTGCGAGCTGACGGTCGCGTTCGACTTCAACCCGATGCTGATGCTCGTGCTCAAGGCCGTATCCCGCGGCGAGACACTCCCGATGTACGAGTTTCCGATAGCGCCCCGATCGCTCGAAGACGACGCCGTGCTGCGTAAGCTGTCGGCGCCGGAACCCGTCCGCGACGGTTTTCACCTCGTTCTTGGCGACGCGCTCAGACCCCCGTTCAGGGACGGCGCTTTCGACACGATCGTTACGCCGTGGCTCATCGACATCGTGACCGAGGAGTTCTCGGTGTTTGCCGCGAGGCTCAACCAGCTCCTCGGCAAGAACGGCCGCTGGGTGAACTTCGGTTCACTGGCGTTTCATCATCCCAAGCGCGCGCTCTGCTACAGCCCGGAAGAGACCCGGCAGATCGTCGCCGAAAGCGGTTTCTCCGATCCCTACGTCGCCGAGGCGACGATCCCCTACATGAGCTCCCCGGCCAGCCGCCACGGCCGGCAGGAAAAGACGTTCTCCTTCAGCGCCTTCAAGGAACGCGAGGTCAAGGCACCGCCAAGGCACAAGGCGCTGCCGGACTGGCTCGTCACGGGCAAGGAAGCCGTACCGTTGATGCAGTCGTTCCGCACCCAGGCCATGACGACGCAGATCTACTCATTCATCATGTCGCTTGTCGACGGCAAGCGTTCGATTCAGGACATGGCCAAGGTGCTCGAGAAGCAGCGGCTGATGACGCGCGCCGAGGCCGTTCCGGCGATCAGGGCGTTTCTGACGAAGATGTACGACGACGCGAGCCAGCAGTCGAACTACTAGGACCTGTAAGCACCACGGGGTTCAACCAGGTTGTCCCCCGGCGTTTACGCATCCTTGCCGGCCAGCGCCGCCCGGATTCGGTCGCCGAGCTTGCCGACGGCAAGGCGACTCTCGGGCATCACGAGAACGAAGGCCTGGAAGACGTGCCACATGTCCGGCCACACCTCGAGATCGACCTCCCCGCCCGCGGCGCGGATATTGGCCGCCAGGCGTTCCGAATCACTAAGGAGAATCTCGTGATCGCCCACCTGGATGTGCACCGGGCACAGGTCGTGGGGCTCGGCGTACACGGGCGATACCAGCGGCTGTCGCCGCTCGTCGTCACGACAATAGAAGCGCGCCACGTGTGGGAGATCCTCGGGGCTGAACCATGGGTCTCTATCCCGACGGGTTTGCATCGACTCGCCTTCAGCCGCGAGGTCGAGCCATGGCGACAACAGGCAACCCAGCGCAGGTTGCGGCAGGCCCAGTTCCCGGAGCTTGAGCAACGTGGCCATGGTCAGGCCACCACCCGCCGAGTCACCTGCAATGACGATGGCATTCGGATCGTGGCCGTCGTCGAGCAGCCGCCGGTAGCAGCGCGTCGCATCATCGATCGCCGCGGGAAAACGGTCCTCCGGAGCAAGCCGGTACTCGGGCAACAGCGCTCTGACACCCGCGGATCTTGCAATGTGGCTCGCGAGATGGCGATGGGAGTCGCAGCTGCCGAGGACGTACGCCCCGCCGTGCAGGTACAGCATGACAGTCGACGAATTGGCGCCGGAAGGACGCAACCATTCGGCGTCGAGGTCCGCGTAGCGGGTGCGCTCGACATCAACGCCGGTTGCCACGGGCACGAGGCGCGCAAAGCGATTCAGTCGCCGCCGCATGGCGCGCACGTCCGCATTCAGGGGATCGACAAGGAATTCGAAGTAACGTGCCGTGATGGCACGCACCAGCCGGGCGCGAAAACTCGGCGTTGCGAGAGCGTCATTCGTAGTTGCCATGCTTGTATGATGACTGACAAGTCCCGTAGACGGTAGCCGCACGATGAAAACGTTGAGAACGCCCGATGAGCGCTTCGTCGGCCTGCCTGACTATCCCTTCGAACCGCGTTACGTCGATCTCGACGGACTGCGCATGCACTACGTCGACGAAGGTCCGGCGGACGGACCGGTCGTGCTGCTTATGCACGGCGAACCGAGCTGGTCGTACCTGTATCGTCACATGATCCCGCCGCTTGCCGCGGGTGGGCTGCGCGCTATCGCGCCGGACCTCATTGGCTTCGGCAGATCGGATAAGCCTGCCCGCGTCAGCGACTACAGCTATGCGCGCCATGTCGCCTGGATACGCGGCTTCATCGAGGCGCTCGACCTCGAAAACATGACGCTGTTCTGCCAGGACTGGGGCTCACTGATTGGACTGCGTGTCGCCGCCGAGAATGAAGCCCGGTTCGCACGCATAGCGCTCGGCAACGGCGGCCTGCCGACCGGCGACGACCCCATGCCGAAGGCGTTCATGATCTGGCGCGCCTTCGCGCGCTACAGCCCGTGGTTCCCGATCGGACGCATTGTCGACAAGGGCACCGTTGCCGATCTCGAGCCGGCCGTCATCGCGGCCTACGACGCACCCTTTCCTTCGGCGCGTTACAAGGCCGGAACGCGCGCGTTCCCCCTCCTCGTACCGACGACGCCCGGCAATCCCGCCAGCGAGGCGAACCGGCGCGCCTGGCAGGTCTTCCGCCGCTGGGACAAACCTTTTTTGACCTGCTTCAGCAATCGCGACCCGATTACCCGGGGCGGTGAACGTCCGTGGCAGGAGCAGGTACCCGGCGCGCGCGGCGTCGAGCACGTCAAGATTCGCAACGCGGGGCATTTCCTGCAGGAAGAAAAAGGCCCGGAACTGGCTTCGCTGTTGCTGGAGTTCGCCGCGCCTCCGGACAGATCCGAAGCCGGATAAACGCCTTGTAGGAGCGGCTTTCAAGCCGCGACGGCATTGCGCGTATCAGCTGCAAACCATTCGCGGCTCAAAAGCCGCTCCTACAAGGCAGGTAGCCAACCGCGGCACAGTGGCAAGCCTCGGGCGCGGTGCCGCTGGCCGGAAATAAAGCGCAGCGCAGCGAGCCATTCCGGGCAGCGGTGGCGCGCTCGTGGCGGAGGGGCGCGCATCAAGTGCAAACCAGTCGCGGCTTGAGAGCCGCTCCTACAAGGCAGGTAGCCGACCGCGGCACGACGGCAAGCCACGAGCGCGGTGCCGCTGGCCGGAAAAAAAGCGCAGCGCAGCGAGCCATTCCGGGCAGCGGTAGCGCGGCCGGGGCGGATTCGTGTGCATCACGTGCAAACCGGTCGCGGCTTGAAAGCCGCTCCTACAAGGCACGTAGCCAACCGCGGCACGGTGGCAAGCCGCGGGCGCGGTGCCGCTGGCCGGAAATAAAGCGCAGCGAAGCGAGCCATTCCGGGCAGCGGTAGCGCGGCCGTGGCGGAGGCGCGCGCATCACGCGCAAACCAGTCGCGGCTTGAAAGCCGCTCCTACAAGGCACGTAGCCAGCCGCGGCACGGTGGCAAGCCGCGGGCGCGGTGCCGCTGGCCGGAAATAAAGCGCAGCGTAGCGAGCCATTCCGGGCAGCGGTAGCGCGCTCGTGGCGAATGCGTTCGTAGTAGTTGGCGGCCGGAACGGAGCGGAAGGGGACTAGCGCTCGAGGTACTGGAGCTTGTCCTTGACCTCTTTCCAGTCGTCCGCGTCGTCGGGCGCCGGCTTCATCTCGGTAATCACGGGCCACTGCTGAGAGAGCTCGGCATTGATTTCGAGATACTGTTCCTGCCCTGCCGGAAGCTCATCCTCGGAATAGATAGCCTCTACCGGACACTCGGGTTCGCACAATGTGCAGTCGATGCACTCGTCCGGATCGATAACGAGAAAGTTCGGCCCTTCATGGAAGCAATCGACAGGGCAAACCTCGACACAATCAGTGTACTTACACTTGATACAGGACTCGGTGACGACAAAAGTCATGCGGAAACCCGGTAGCGGAAAACGCCGTACGCTATGCGAATCCCCGGGGGAGTTCAACCCGCCAGGCCACCGTTTTCCGGACGCCCCCCGGACACTGCGCTCGCTTGCCGGGCGTTTCGGTCATGTTTCGCGCGCTTGAATTTTTTCTTACGTAGCTAGTTTCCGAAACCCGCATGACCCGGGTCGGGCCGTAGACTCTCATCACGAGTTCAGACGCTGTCACCGTTCGCGTCATCACCATCCGGAACTACCGCTATCACCACTCGCGAGGGAGAGTCATGAGCCGCCTCCTGTCGATCGCCATCGTCGCGGTCCTGATCAACATCCTGATCTTCTCGGCCATCGAGTTCATGGTCGGTAGCAAACGCGTCCGCCTTACGCGTTCGGCGGACGTCGAGATCGCCAACTTCGTTCGCCTCGAAGAAGACTCCGCCGAGGTGCGCTCACGGCGTGACTCGACGGCGCCGCAAAAGCCACAGCAGGATCTCGACAAAGAGGTCCGGCAGCTAGCGCGAGCAAGCAGTTCGAGCGGAGGAAGCGGACTGGTCGTCGAGGCGCCGGAACTCGACATCGACGTCGGACCGGCTTTCGCGGGGGATATTCGTATTGCTCGCGAGCTGACGCCGCTCGTGCGCATCCAGCCTGACTACCCGCGCCAGGCACTCGTCAAGAAGATCGAGGGTTTTGTATTGCTGCGCTTCGTTGTCACCGAGACCGGCGCGGTCGAAGACCCCGAGGTGCTGCGTGCCGACCCGCCGGGACTCTTCGACATAGCGGCGAAACGCGCAGTCCTGCGCTGGAAATACCAGCCACAGTTCCGCGAAGGCAAACCAATGCGCGTCGTCACGATGAATCGCATCGTATTCATGCTCGAGTCGTCAGCCGGCAGCAACATGGGCGGCGGCTAGCCCAGGACTCAGCCTGCGCGCCAGACACCGCCCGCACCGTCGACGCGCTGTTCGGCCTCGAGCTTCTCGAGGTGCGCAAGCAGGGAGCGCTCGGCAAGACGGTGCAGCTGCTCGGGTACCTCGCGATACACCACACTCACCAGCGCGCGCGTCGTCGACCCGGGGTGGGCGCGAACTGCATCGAGCACCCGCGCCTCACGCTCGAGCCTGTGATCGATGATCCAGTTGATTGCCCGGGTCGGATCGTCAATACGATCGCCGTGGCCCGGCAACAGCGCTGCAGGGTGACGATCCCGGATCTTCGCGAGAGACGTGAGGTAGTCGGCCATATTGCCGTCAGGCGGGTTGATGACCACGGTCGACCCGTCGATGACGTGATCGCCGGTCACGATCCAGTTGCTCTCGCGATGAAGGAAGCAGAGGTGATTCGAGGCATGCCCGGGCGTGTGTATGGCCTCGAGCCGGAACTCGGCCGTCTCGAGAACGTCGCCGTCATCCAGTATGCGGGTCGGCGTGAAGCTCGTGTCCTGGCGAGACCCCGGTGGTGCCGGCCGACCGAGCACCTCGGCGCCGGTCCGCTCCGCCAGCGCGGCGACACCGGGCGAGTGATCCGGGTGCGTATGGGTTGCAAGGATCCAGCGGATCGGACCCGATGCCTCATTGACGATCGCCTCGATGTGCTCGTCATGCCGCGGGCCAGGATCAACGACGGCAACGGCGTCCTCGCCGAAGAGATAGGTGTTGGTGCCAGGCCCCGTCATCATCGACGCGTTTGGCGCAAGGAGCCGCCTGATACCGGCAGCAAGCATCGCGCGACGCGGCAGCGTTGGACCGAACGCCGTCATGGTACGTGCGACTCGGCGTAGTCAGGATCGCCGTGCACGACGATGCGCTCCTCACCGTCAACGGTGACGATACGCGGCAGCAACTCGGTGATGCCCGCGCTCGCCCGCCGATCGGCGTCGGCGATGACCGCGTCGATGCCGGGGTGACGCGCCAGGTGCTCGAGCGTACGTATCGTCGGGAAGATCATGGGCAGCTGTCCGCCGCGATTGAGGCTAAGTGCGTTCGCAGGCGTCTGCCAGGCACCATCGACGAGTTCGCCGCCGCAGTGCACCGCGGCCTGCCCGGCCGGCAGTCGGGCAACAAAAAAGCGCGTTGCGAATCGACGGCTGCGACCTTCGGGCGTCACCCAATAGCTTAGATAATGCAGCGCTCCGGCGTCCGCATCGAGGCCAGCGCCCTCGAGGAAGCGTGGCCAGTCGAGGCTGCCGCCGTTGAGCTCATCGCGCGCCGTTCGGGCGTCACGCGGCACCGAAGCGCCTGCCGAGAGCAACACGCCGGTCTCCTCGAACAGTTCGCGTATTGCAGCACTGTAGTAGTTGAGTGCGTTCGCGGCGTCGAGCAGCCGGTTGGCCTCGTCGGCGTCGAGGCCGGTCAAACGCGATGTTGCCCTGGCGTCCCACGCCTCCACAACGCCGCCCGGAAACGCCCACACGTCGCCGAACGCGGTCTGCCGATTGCGCCGCACGAGATACACCTCGAAGCCGTCGGGCGCATCCCGCAACAAGACGACCGTGGCTGACGGCCGGGGTGTCCCGGTGCTCACTCTGTCGACGGCGTCGCGTTACCGGGATCACCGGTCTCGACATAGGCCTCGAGTCGCGCCAGCGCCTCGCGCAGCACGCCGTCGACCGGCCCCGCCATCACATCGAGTCCACCCTCACGGAAACCACCGACCGCATAGGTCCATTTCACCTGCGTCCCGGCATCGTCATCAAAGAACTCCCAGGTCATGTTGCCGTTGAGCCCCATGAGGCCGAGCGGACCCAGCCCGCCGGTAAGCCGGAGGAGGACGTCGCGATTGATGAAGGTGACCACGAGATGGACGATGGCGTTCCCGTCGCCCAGGTCTTCGCAGAAGCACCCCTGCGCTCGGGGCTCGATCGACATTCGGCCGGCGTCGCCCGAGACCGTGTGATCCCCGCTCCACCAGCGACCGACGTCGAGCGCTGCGTCGTAGACGTCGCCCCGCGGCGCATCAATCGTCGTCGACAACTCGACGATGAACCCGCCCGGCGCGGACGCCGTCACATCGGCGAAAGCCGGCGTCGCGAACAGCAAGGCGACAACGAGGCTCGCTTTGACCATGGGCACTGTCTCTCGGCACAAAGCGCGAGCTTATCATTGCCCCTCTGATGCTCAGAACAGTGAAAGCGCGAGGAATACCGCCGAGGCGGCAGCCACCGAAAAGTAGACGATCTTGAAAAGCCGCATGACAAGGTCCACGTCGTTAATCCTGCGCGCATTGTCACGTCGACCGCCTTAACGGCGGCTGAAACACGCGGAAACAAGCAACAAACCACTGTTTTCTCTACTATTTCACCTTACGTGGACCGACTGCCCCGGAGCGCGTGTTGACGCTCGACGGACAGATTGCTGGAATTCCAACATGACCTATCGCCTCGCCGACTTTCTCGACACCCACGCCCGCATTACGATCCTGACGGGCGCCGGCATCAGTACGGGTTCGGGCATACCCGACTATCGCGACCGTGACGGTAACTGGAAGCACGCCAAACCCATGCAGTTTGCCGAGTTCCGAGGCTCGCTTTCGGGCAGGCAGCGCTACTGGGCGCGAAGCTTCGTCGGCTGGCAGCGGATGGCCGGCGCTGACCCCAACGACGCACACCACGCACTCGCGCTGCTCGAGCAGAACGGTCACGTCGAACTCCTAGTCACGCAGAACGTGGATGGCCTGCACGAAAGGGCCGGCAGCGAAGAGGTCGTCGACCTGCACGGCCGCCTCGACCGTGTCGTCTGCCTCGACTGCGGCTGGCGCGAGGAACGCCCGGCCTGGCAGGCGCGGCTCGAGGGCGCCAACCCGGCCTGGGACAAGACCGTGGTCGCGTGGAAACCTGACGGCGACGCCGTGTTCGACAACGACGATACCAGCGGCTTTCACGTGCCCGGCTGTCCGGCCTGCGGCGGCATCGTGAAGCCGGATGTCGTGTTTTTCGGCGAGAACGTACCCCGCGACCGCGTCGATGCCGCAATGGCTGCCGTAGCGGCTGCCGACGCCCTGCTCGTCGTCGGTAGTTCACTCATGGTGTACTCGGGCCTGCGTTTTGCGCGCCACGCTCATGCCCTCGGCAAGCCCGTCGCCATTCTCAATCGCGGCAGGACACGCGCCGACGACCTTGCCGACTACCGCTTCGATACCGACTGCCGAATCGCCCTCAACTCGGCGGTCGGTACGCTGGGCTATGCGAACCCTGGCGAGGACCCGGCGCGACTAACCTGATGGACGACGAGGACCTCAGGGTCGTCTACGAAAGTGCACAGCGGCGCGACGCAAGCGATCGGGCGCTGGTGCTGTCAGCGGCGGGCATACCGCACACGCTCCATCACGATCGCCATTCGTCGGCACTGCTGGTGCCGTCCGAACACTCGATTCGGGCCGGCGACGAACTCAGAGCCTACGACGCCGAGAACCCGCCTGCGACGCCTGTCGCGACACGCGGACTGCGCTACTTCGATGCGCTGCCAGGTATCGCTCTGTACTTCATCATTATCTGCCTCGTCGCCGGCCTCGACGGCCGCGGCGCGTTCGGCTTCGACTGGCGCTACGCCGGCCGCGTCGACGGTGCCCTGATTCGCGACGGCGAATGGTGGCGGACGGTCACGGCGCTAACCCTGCACCTCGATCTCGAGCACCTTGTCGGCAACCTGCTGTTCGGGTGTTTCTTCGGCTGGTTCGCCGGTCGCCTGACCGGTCCGGGTGTCGCATGGCTCGCAATCCTCGTCGCGGGCGCCGTTGCGAACTTCACGAACGCGCTGTTCCTCGACCCGTCGCACCAGGCGATCGGCGCCTCCACGGCCGTTTTCGCTGCGCTGGGGCTGACGGCGGGCTTCGTCTGGCGTGGCAAGCTCATGCCGCAGGAACACTGGGGTTATCGCGTCGGGCCCATTGTCGGCGGGCTCGCATTGCTGATGTATACGGGCACGGGTGGTGAGAACACCGACATAGGCGCCCATCTTCTCGGCTTCATCTACGGCTTCGCCGGTGGCATTTTGCTGTCGCCGCACGCCGGGCGCTTCGACTGCAGCCGTCGCCAGCAGGTTGCAGGAGGGCTTGCGCTCGTACTGCTGGGTGTTGCCTGGCTACTGGCGCTGCTCGCTCCCTGAGCGGCTGCCGGCCGCTCGCCACATGCGGTAGACTTCGACCGGATAAATCCAGCAGGTGCCCTGCCCGCAATGAAGAAAGTCCTTGTGTTGCTGCTGCTGGTGGCAGTCACGATCATCACTGTTGCCTTCATACGCTATGGCGGCGGCAAGCCCTACCCGGACCTGACTACGCCACCACTGATCGAAGCGGCGGCACTCGAAGAGGTACTGAGCTACCCGGAACCGCTGGGTCACGCCGCTGTGTCAGGTACCGGCAGAGTCTTCTTCACGGTCCACCCTGAAGCCCGACCCGAAGGCAACAAGCTGCTCGAACACGTCGACGGCGCATCGTTGCCGTGGCCCGATGCGAGAGCGCAGGCGCGCTTCTTCGACACACCGCTCGGTGTGGTTGCCGACCGGCAGGAACGCCTGTGGGTCATCGATCACGGCAACCATGGCCTGCGCCAGCCGAGACTCCTCGGGTTTGACATCGACACCGCGAAGCTTATTGCCGACGAGCGATTCAACGACGTCATCGCGCCGGCAGGCTCGCTCCTCAAAGACATTGCGGTAAGCCCGGACGGCAAGACCCTCGTGATCAGCGATGCCAGCTACTGGCGCAAGCAACCCGCGCTCATCGTGTACGACATCAAGTCCGGGTCCACACGCCGCGTGCTCGAGGGCCACCCGTCGATTTCCGCCGAGCCTTACGTGATCCAGAGCAACGGCCGGACCATGAGCTATTTCGGCGGCATCGTGAACCTGCGCGGCGGCGTAAACGGGCTGGCAATGGACGATGAATGGTTGTACTACGGCGCCATTTCCGGCTCCGGGCTTTTCCGGGTCCCGCTCGAGGACCTGCGCACCCGCTACCTGCCTGACTCGCAGCTGGCCGCCCGGGTCGAACGCTATGCGACCAAGCCACTGTCGGACGGCTTCAGCATGGATGCATCGGGCAACCTCTACCTGACGGACATCGAGCATCACGCGGTTGCCGTGGTCGGCAAGGATCGCACGCTCAAGACCCTGATCCGGTCTGACGCGCTGCGCTGGCCGGAAGGGCTCAGCGTCGGCCCGGACGGCTGGGTCTACGTCAGCGACAGCGCCCTGCCATCCCTGATCCTCGCGAACAACGACGCGATTGCCGCGAACGGCCCCTACTCCCTGTTTCGCTTTCGCCCTGTAGCCAAAAGCAAGAATCCCGAAGCGGCCACGCCCTGACCGGCGGCGCGGCTGTGCCACAGGCGGTGCAAGCCGATGCCGGCACAGACCCTCACGAATGCTACGCTCTCGTGTTTGCCGGCAATCCCGACAACCTTGCAGACGCTCTTCCTGTACGCGTCCGTCGTGCTGATCTGGGGCACGACCTGGGCTGCGATCCCCTACCAACTCGGCGACGTTCCGGTCCCCGTGTCGGTCGGCTATCGCTTCCTGATAGCAGCGGTCGTCCTGTACGGCTACGCGCTGGCAACGGGGCGGCGCCTTCGCGTCAGTCGGACCGCCGTGCCGGCAATCGGTCTGCAGGCCATGCTGCTGTTCTCGATCAACTACCTCCTGATCTACCACGGGACGGCGTACATCACGTCGGGTCTCGTTGCGGTCCTGTTCAGCCTGATCATTGTGACCAACGCGGTCTTCGGGCGATTGTTCTTCGGCACGCCGATCGACGGCAGAACGCTCGCAGCCGCGTTCATCGGCACCACCGGTATTGCGCTCCTGTTCTGGCCGGAGCTCGACGCGGCAACGGCGAGCCGCGGCGTTCTGCTCGGCATAGGCCTCGTCGTTGCGGGTACCGTGGCTGCATCGCTCGGCAATATGGCGGCAGTCGCGCTGGGCAGCCGGGACCTGCCGGTCGTCGTTGCCAATGCCCACGGGATGCTGCTGGGCGGCGTGCTGTCGCTGGCCGTCGCGCTCGTCTCGGGCAAGGCACTCGTGCTCTCGTTCGAGCCCGCCTATCTCTGGTCGCTCGCCTACCTGTCGGTGTTTGGCTCGGCCGTCGCATTCGGTTGCTATATCGCGCTACTGCGGCGCATCGGGCCGTCGCAGGCCGCCTACAGCTCGGTGCTGTTTCCGGTCGTTGCGCTCCTCACGTCAACGCTGGTCGAGGACTACCGCTGGTCGGCCGCCGCGGTGACCGGTGTCGTTTTGACACTAGTCGGCAATTGGCTGATCCTTCGCCGCAACTCACAACAACAAGCAGGGGAATAACGGGATGGAACAGGAAATCAGCAAGCTGACCGAGTACTACGACAAGCTGCTCGTCCTCATACAAACCAAGGGGGCCGAGTTCGCCATCAATCTCGTGACGGCGCTCGTTATCTTCTATGTCGGTAAGTGGATTGTCGGCATCGTTACCAAGGGCATCCGCAAGGCGATGGAGCGCGGCGACGTCGACCCAACGCTGACCTCGTTCGTATCCAACCTGGTGCGCATGACCCTGCTCGTGTTCGTGGTTATCGCCGCGATCGACCAGCTCGGCGTCCAGAGCGCGCAGTTCATAGCTGTCCTTGGTGCCGCCGGCCTTGCCGTCGGTCTCGCTCTGCAGGGCTCACTGTCGAATTTCGCCGCCGGCGTACTGATCGTCTTGTTCCGGCCGTACAAGGTGGGCGATTGGGTCGAGGCAGCCGGTATCTCCGGCGCCGTGGAGCGCGTCGAGATCCTGACGACGATCCTCAAGACGGGCGACAACAAGCAGATCATCGTGCCGAACAGCCAGATAATGGGCAGCATCATCACCAACTACTCGGCCAACGACACCCGGCGCATCGACCTCGTTGTCGGCGTCGGCTACGGCGATGACCTCGACAAGGTTCGCAAGACGCTCGAGACCCTCGTTGCCGCCGACGACCGGATCCTCAAGGACCCGGCCTGCCAGATCGCAGTCTCCGAACTCGCCGACTCCAGCGTGAACTTCGTGCTCCGGCCATGGGTCAAGACGGCGGACTACTGGGGCGTGCGTTTCGACCTGACCGAGGCCATCAAGAAGCGCTTTGACGAGGAAGGCATCTCGATTCCGTTCCCGCAGCGGGACGTCCACATCTACCAGGAAACGGCGAGCTGACAGCCTTTCAGGCGTCGCCGGCAGGCAACGCCGCAGTTGCTCGAAAAGACCCGGGGCCTCTTGTTGCAGCTCCGGGTTTTTTTGTACCCGTTGACCGGCCCGCGGGCTTGGAGTACTGTTTTTATGTACAGTATTTCGAAGACTCCCAGTGACGCACTCTCGAGGGCCGACACGCCATCACAAGGGCCGAGGGGCCGTCTCCAGCGCCGAGGGCCGCTTCGCCGCGCGGACGGTTGAGCCGGATCCGGATACAACGGGCGACACTGGAGCACCGGCATCGACCTATTCCGCTACGCGGACCGGCAGGATCATCGCGAGCAACCGCTCGCCGGACGTGCCCTTCAGCCGCTCGATCAACCCGTACCAGGGCTGCGAGCACGGCTGCATCTACTGCTACGCGCGGCCATCGCACAGCTACCTCGACCTGTCGCCAGGCCTCGACTTCGAAACCCGCATCTTCTACAAGCCGGATGCGGCACAACGGCTGGTCGAGGAATGGTCGCGGGACAGCTACCAGTGTGAGCCGATCACGATTGGCGCCAACACCGATCCCTACCAGCCGGTCGAGAAGGCCGAACGCATCACGCGCGGGCTGCTGAAGCGCTTTCTTGAGCACCGGCACCCGGTCAACATCATTACCAAGGGCACGCTCGTGCTGCGCGATATCGACCTCCTGGCAGCACTCGCCGAGCAGCGTCTATGCTCCGTCGCGATCAGCCTGCCGACACTCGACGACGACCTGAAGCGACGCATGGAACCAAGGGTTCCGTCGGCAGACGCACGCCTCAAGGCAATCCGGACCCTGTCCGCGGCCGGCATTCCGGTCAGCGTGCTGCTCGCGCCCAGCATCCCGGCCATCAACGACCGCGAAATCGAGGCCATTCTCGAGGCCGTCGCCGATAGCGGCGCGAGCCAGGCGCATTACATTTTTCTAAGGCTGCCGCACGAGGTGGCCGGGCTGTTCGAGGAGTGGCTGGGCGTACATTTCCCGGACCGGGCGGCGCACGTCATGAGCCTCGTCCGGCAGGCGAGCGGCGGCAAGGACTACGACGCGCGCTTCGGTGTCAGGCAGCGGGGCCGCGGACCCTATGCCGATATGATCGCGCTGCGTTTTCGCCGCAGCGCAAAAAGACTCGGTCTCGAACGCGATCGTTACCAGCAGCGGCTTGACTGCACGCGCTTCGAGCGCCCCGGCCAGCGCCAGCTCGGGCTCGACTTCTAGGCAACGCCGCGGGTTTCAGTGTGTAACGCGGCGGTTAAGTCCCGCCGGACTGGGACAGCGGCTGGTATACACTGGGGGAAAAGCTGAGAGGAAACTCGCGAGCGGCGACAAGGTCTTACCTCAGGACGCCGCAGCAACTACACTCGATCGAAAACCATGCACAAGATCTCCCTATTCGCCCTCACGCTTATTGCACTTGCGCCCTTTGCCGGCGCCGTTGAACGTGCCGACATTGTCGAGGTGACCGGGGACGAGGAGCCTGCCGATGCCGCCGGCAGCAGTCCGCCTGTCGAGAATCCGCCTGAAGACGAAGCGGTGCTGCCGCAGGCGGAAGCGCCGGACTCCGCGGCAGAGCTCGCCGCCGAGTTTCGCCGCTACCGCGACCTTGTCGAACGCGGCAGCCTGCTGGAAGCCGACACCTCCGCCAAGCGCATCGTCGAGCTGACGATCCGTGAGCACGGCCCCGGGTCGCTCGAGACCGCGAAGGCGCTCAACAACCTCGGCATCGTGCAGCACGGCAACGAGCAGTACGAGGCGGCAATCCAGAACTACGAAGGCGCCATCGAGATCATCGAGGATCGGCTCGACATGCTCGACTCGAACCTCGTCAATCCGCTCAAGGGCCTCGGCGCAGCACAGCTCGCGAGCGGCCGGCCGGACCTTGCACTGCGTACTTTCAAGCGGGCCGTGCATGTGACGCACGTCAACGAAGGGCCGCACAACATCGAACAGGTCGAGATTCTCGAGTCCATCGCCGAAACCAACCTGCGCGTCGGTGAAACCTCGGACGCGCGTGACGTGCACGAGCTGATTTACAACCTCAACAAGCGTTACTACAACGGCGTCGAACTTGTGCCGTCGCTTATGCGCCGCGCGGAGTGGCAGCACCGTTCGGGCTACTACAACGATGAGCGCGCGACCTACCGCCGCGTCCTCAACATCCTCGAGAAATACCGCGGCAAGAACGACCTGAGCCTGATCGAGCCCTATATTCGACTCGGAGTCTCCTACGAGTACGTCGACCTCAATAATCCCGAGTACTCGCTGCAGCCGAATTACTTCCAGGGCGAAATGTTCATCAAGCGCGCGGTGCGCATCGCGGAAGACAACGAGACCTCAGCGTGGCAGGACCGCGCCAACACCAAGCTCGTGCTCGGCGACTTCTATACGAAAAATGGCGAGGCGGCCGCGGCGCGACGTGTCTACCGCGATGTGTGGGAGCTGCTCTCCGAGGGTGATGAACAGCTGAAGCACCGGGCGCGAACGCTGGAGAAAGTGAATCTCCTCAAGTACCAGTCCATCCCGGAGTTTGCCGGCGAGGCATCATCGTCCGACACGACGGCCGGTGACGTCGACCTGCGTGAAGGTCTCGTGGCTGTCCGGTTCACGGTGTCCTCGCGTGGCCGTGTCGACAACGTGGAGCTGATCGAATCGCAACCGAGCGAGTTCGAAGACATGCTGCGTGACGTCCAGCGCCAGGTCCGGGGCCGTGTCTACCGGCCACGCTTCTCTGACGGCCAGCCCGTGGACACGGGCAACCTGACGTTTACCCATAACTTCATGTATCGCAGCGACGACCTGCAGGCTCGTCGCGTCGAAGGCGGCAATGGGTCGCGCTAGACCAACAGTCTTGCTGGCGCTGGTGCTCGCAACCGGGGCACACGCGGCAGACTGCAAAGACGATTCGGTTTGTATCGATGCCGTGGAAAGCAGCAACGGCGTCCGCGTCGAGGCCCGCAATCTGAAGGAATTCCCGGTGACGTACACGCTGCGCGTTCGCGCCGACAACTACGCGGTGAGCGGACCTACGACGGTCACCCGCACGCTGGGGCCTTACCAGAGCGAAGAAGTCATGCGCCTCGACGGCGAAGGTGGCGGCAAGGGCGACTACCGGCTGTACTTCGAGTGGACCGTCGGTGACAAGGACGCCCACCACGACGACGATCACCTGTATTCGCTGCCGTACGCGCCTGGCCGGTCCTACCGCGTACTGCAAGGCTATGGCTCGCGCTTCAGCCACAAGGGTCTCGAGGAATTCGCCGTTGACTTCGACATGCCCGAGGGTACGCCCGTGTACGCCGCTCGCGGCGGCGTCGTGGCGCGCATCGAGGAATCGAACACCCGCGGCTGCTGGGAGCCAGGCTGCGGTCGCTACGCCAACTACATTGTCGTTCTGCACAGTGACGGCACGACCGGTGAGTACTATCACCTCGCAAGAGACGGCGCGCTCGTCGAGGTTGGCGACAGCGTTGCCCAGGGCCAGAGAATCGGCCTTTCCGGCAACACCGGCCACACGACGATGCCGCATCTGCACTTCGCCGTGTATCGCGCGACCGTCTGGGGCAACACGCAGTCGATCCCGGTCCGCTTCCAGTACGAGGAAGGCGTCATAGACCGTCCGCGTCGAGGTGCCCGCTACCTTGCAAGTCGCTGATCCGGCACCATGTCGACGGGGTAGCGGCAGCGCGACGGAGAAAACTGATGTTTGGACGAAAGAAGAAGCTGGATCTGCCTGACCAGGCGTCTGCCCTTCCGGGCCGCGATACACCGATGCCGGTGCCCGAGGCCCACTTCGTCAACGGCCGTCCGCTCGTCGGGCCATTCCCGGATCACCTGCGACAGCTCGTGCTTGGTCTCGGCTGTTTCTGGGGTGCCGAGCGCCGCTTCTGGGAAACCGAAGGCGTGTGGACGACGGCTGTCGGCTATGCAGCCGGCCTTACACCGAACCCGACCTACCAGGAAGTCTGTACGGGAGAGACCGGCCACAACGAGGTCGTGCTCGTCGTCTACGATCCCGCGATCGTCAGCTTCGATGAGCTCCTCGCCGTGTTCTGGGAGGCGCACAATCCGACCCAGGGCATGCGTCAGGGCAACGACATCGGCACCCAGTATCGCTCCGGTATCTACACGGACGACGCCGACGAGCAGGCAGCCGCCGAGGCATCGCGGCAACGCTACCAGTCCGAGCTGTCGGCGGCCGGCTACGACGGGATCACAACCGAGATTCGTTCGCCTGGACCGTTCTATTATGCCGAGGACTACCACCAGCAGTATCTCGCCAAGAATCCCGGTGGCTATTGCGGACTGGGCGGCACAGGCGTGAGCTGCCCCATTGGCCTGACTGAAGGCAAGGCGCAGCAAAGCGCCTAGGCCCTGCTTACCTTTGTAACGCCCGCGCGCACCAGCGCCGCTGCGGGCCAGACTTCGCGTCCGCGCGACGAGGACTGCACCGTGTCAGATACAAACAGCACACCAAGCCGCGAAGACGCCGAAGCCGCGATTCGCACCTTGCTCGAGTGGGCAGGCGACGATCCCGACCGCGAAGGCCTGATCGACACGCCGTCACGCGTCGCACGCGCCTACAAGGACTGGTTCAGTGGCTACGAGCAGGATCCGCTGACCTACCTCAAGCGTACCTTCGAGGAAGTGGAAGGCTACGACGAGATGATCGTCCTGCGCGATATCGAGTTCGAATCGCACTGCGAACACCATATGGCACCGATTCTCGGGCATGCGCATGTTGGCTACCTGCCCGACAACAAGGTCGTCGGCATCAGCAAGCTGGCGCGTGTCGTTGAAGCCTATGCGCGCCGCCTGCAGGTGCAGGAGAAAATGACCGCACAGATCGCCAATTGCATCCAGGATGTACTGCAACCCAAGGGTGTCGGCGTCATCATCGAAGCCTCACACCAGTGCATGACGACACGCGGTATTCACAAGACCAACGTGTCGATGGTGACGAGCACGATGCTGGGCGGTTTCCGCAGCGACGAGAAAACCCGGGCCGAATTCCTGCGGATGGTCGACAACAACCGCTAGGGAATGTCGGGCTGTGTCACAGCCCGAGCACGTCCTTACCCTGTTCGAAAACGATATCGACCGGGATACCGGCCGCCGTCAGGCGGTCGAGGTCGGCCTTAAGCGCGTCACCGATGATTCCGCGGGTCGTCGACAGCTCGACGGCGCCGTCGTAGTCGCCGTTCGCCTGCAGCGTGAGCAACAGCCGTGACAAGGCCGTAATCGCGTCCTGCATCGCATCGAAGTCGACGCTGTAGTGGCCAGTCGCCGGGTCACGCACGAATGCACCCGCCTCTTCGAAGAAATTGAAACGCACCATGTTCGCCTTGCCGTGGGCGCTGCTTGCGCCGAAGCGGACCGAGCGGAAGATCCCGGCCATGAAGGTCACGTAGTAGTCCATCAGGTCGACGTCGCCCAGCTCGCCCTTGTCGTGGAGCGCCGTGATCATATAAAGCCCGAGCACATCAGCCTTGCCCTCTTCCATGCTCGACGCGACGTCCCGGAGCGCCTGGCGTACCGTGCCGCGGCCGTTGACCGTATTCTTCACGCCGAGCCCGTGCGCCACTTCGTGAAACATCGTGTTGGCAAAGAAAGCGTCGAAGGTAACGTGGCCGCGCTGCTGCTCCGCGACCAGCTCGCCGGCAATCGGTACGAGAATCTTCTCGAACTTGGCCTGCATGGCGTTCTTGAGCTGCAGGCGTCGCGTACCTTTCTCGAGCTGCACTTCCTCGTCGTTCGGCAGGTTGATGGCAATCGTCTTGGAGCCGGCATTGCTGTCGCCAGCGTAGTAGACGACGTCGTAGGCGTTGAGGTCCGAGTTCGTACCCGGCATCTCGCTCTTGAACGCATCCTCGACCGGCAGGCCGGCCTGCAGCTCGGGCAGGAAGTCGGCGAAGCGTGCCAGTCGCTCGCTCCACTCGAGATCCTTGATCAGCACGTAGGACTCGAATGCCGCGCGGTAGCCATAAAGGCCATCCTCGTAGGTCTCGATCGGGCCGATCACAAGCTCGATCGGATTGTTCTTGACGCTCATCCAGTACATGTCGCTGGCCTGGTAGTCGTCGCTGATCAGCGCCGCGGCGCGCAGCTTGAGGTAGGTCGCAAACTCCGGGTCGTCGGCATAGTCGGCTGCTTCGCGGAGCAGCGCCGCCGCACGCGACAACTCATCCGCGTAGGCCACCGAGTACGGCACGATGTCGAGTTCACCGGCCGCATCGCGTCGCACGAGCGAATACAGTCCCGCCTTTTCCGGCAGGTAGGCCGCGTCGAACTCCTCCGTGGCCATGTCGTCCGGGTAGAAGGCCGCGCCCCGTGGCTTCGGGCCTACGCCAGGCAGGAACGGGCGATTGCCGTCGAGCCGGTCCCACGGGCCGTAGTTGATCTCGACGAAGCGGCGCGTCGCAGGATCGTCGATCGCCGCAAGCCGGCTCTGCCAATCGTCACCCCAGGCCTGCCGCCAGAACAGGCCATCCATGATCTCCGACGCCTCGATCAGGAGTCCAACCATTGTCTTCTGGCTGTCCGTCAGGTGGGAGAGATCGGCGGTCAGCGTAAAGCTCGCGTACACGTCCGGCCTGACGCTCGCCAGGCGGTCTGCCGGGTCAGTAACGGCCGGTTCATCACCGCCGGAACAGGCGGAGAGGATCAGCCCCGCCAGTGCAACAATGAACGATTTCCTCGGCAACACGGTCTTCCCCCGGAACGGCTTGAAGTCAGGCCTAGTATCTCACAGGCGTCCGGCTACAGATCGACGAGCTCGATGTCTCCGGCGGCTATTGCGTGCTCGAGAAAGTGACCGCCAACCCGCGCGAATCGGACCGCGCCGTCGGTGGCGAGCAGGCGCAGCGAGCCCCTCCCGCCGCCGGACGACAAGGACCGGGCAGCCAGCGCATCCGCAACAACCCTGGCCGTTGTCTCTGCCGAATCAATGATGCTGACACCGTCGCCGGCAACGCGCGCAATTACGGACTTGAGCAACGGGAAATGGGTGCAGCCGAGAATGATCGTTTCCGCGTGGAAGCCGTCTTCCGCCGCCAGCTCGAGGTATCGACCGACGATTCCTTCGGCGACGCTGCCGTCCGTCCAGCCCTCCTCGGCGAGCGCGACCATCAGTTCGCTGGCAAGCTCATGCACGCTTGCCTCAGGGTCGAGCAAGGCAATGGCGCGCCCGTAGGCACCCAGCCGAACCGTTGTCTCGGTCGCGAGCACGAGATGACGACCCCCGGCGCGCGCATGCACGGCGGCCGTAGCGCCGGGCTCGACCACCCCGATCACGGGCAGCGGGTGCAGGCGCTCCCGGAGACGTTCGAGCGCAACGGCCGTTGCCGTGTTGCAGGCCACGACCACGAGCTTTACGTCTTCGGCAACGAGCCTGGCTGCCGCCCTGTCGGCATAGCGCTCAATCGTTGCAGGGCTCTTGGTGCCGTAGGGCAGCCTCGCGGTATCGCCAAGGTAGACGAGGTCTTCGCCGGGAAGCCGGTCGCGGATGGCCTTGAGCACCGTCAGCCCGCCGATACCGGAATCGAAAATCCCGACAGGGCGCTCGGAGTTTGTGTTCATCGCCCGGATTGTGCCGAACGGCGCGTCCACAAGCACGCGCCGCGGCGATCGCCTGTGGAATAATGCACGCCCCGCCGCTACGGAAATGACCTTGCAGCGCGTTGTCGCCAGTTTCGCCCTCATCGTTGTTCTGCTGCTCGCCGGCGGCCTGCTCGCGCCACGCTTCGCTCGCGTCGAGCTGTCGACGGTTGTCGACGCACCGGCATCGGTCGTGTTTGCACAGGCGAATGATCCGCGGCGTCTCGAACGCTGGGCGCCGCTTGCCGGACGCGGTATCGAGGCAAGCATCGACTATTCAGGACCTGCCCGCGGCGTTGGCGCGACGGCAGCCTGGAGCGGCGCGGCGGGCGACGGTGGCCTCGCCGTCATCGCCGAGAGCGTACCGTTCGAGTATGTCGCCTACCTGATCAATCCGGACGAGCCGGGCGAGGCGGTCAGCTGGCTCGCGCTCGAGCCGACCGCGAACGGCACGCGCGTGACGCAGGGCTTCGAACACGATTACGGCTACAACCCGGTGGGTCGTTACTTCGGCCTGCTGTGGACCGGCATCATTCGACGCGACATGACGCAGAGTCTCGAAGCGCTCGAGACGCTCGTCGAATCCCTGCCCCGTACTGACTTCGCCGGCCTCGAGGTCGAGTTCACAACGACAACGGCGCGGGCGATCGCCTACATCCCCCTTGAAACGGGTACCGATGCCGCATCGGCGTCAAAGGCCCTTGGCGAGGCCTACTTCGAGATTCTCGCGTTCCTGGACTCCGATCCGGGACTTGCCGAGGACGGCCCGCCGATCGCCATTCTCAGGGGATTTGCCGGCGTGCGCCGGCGGCTCGATGCGGCCATTCCGGTCACGGGCGAACGCCGCACAAGCGGCCCTGTCGGACGGATACGCCTGGCGACCATCAACCCGCAATCCGTGGTAAGGGCCCGTCACCTTGGCGCCTACGACAGCCTGATTGCGACGCATCGAAAAGTCGTGTCGTATCTCGCGGCCTACGGAATCGAGCAGGCGGGCGCACCGCGGGAAATCTACGTCAGCGATCCGGGCCGTACGGCAGCGGCGGAACGGGTAACCGAAATCGTCTACCCGGTGCGTGTCCTGACGGACACGGGCTGATCGCTCAGGCGGCGCCGCCCGCAGACTTGACCAGCACGGGCTGATTGGCGACGTCGGCGTCGCCGCCGAAAGGCATCGCTCCCTGCACCGAGTCGCGGAATTCAAGCAGACTCGTGTACAACGTCAGGATCATCTCGGCGCAGCGACTCGCGTCCTCCGGCGACATCTTGCGAACGGTCGCCGACACGGCATCTTCGTCGGGCAGTGGTGGCACACGGTGCAGCTCGTCGCGGAGTGAGCGCAGTCCCTCCTTGAGCTCCGGAGGGAAATCATCATCCGAAATGCCGTCGAGATTTTGCCCGTAGGCACTTACAAGTCGTTGTTTTATATGACCTTCACCAGCAAGTACCGTCAATGCGGCATGAAAGCGGTCGACGTAGTGATGCATGTCCACTCCAGCGTATCTGTTATTGTTCTGGCTGCCGCCGCAACGGCGGCGGGCAGCAATTACGCTATCTTTCGGCGCACCTCGTGTGGCCTTCGGCGCGGTTGGGACACCGCCCAGCTCAAGATCCTCCCTGATCTATCAGAATCTTGCGCTCGATTCTTATAACAGTTCTTGGTTACGCCCGCAATCAGTCCTCCGGTCGTCGGGAAAACTCGATCGTCCAGCTTTCCTCGCCGAGCGACTTGTCGTCCTTGTACAGCGGTGAGGACTGGCCGGTAGCCCACTCCGCGGCCAGTGTCTCCGCCATGAGGTAATCGATGTGCTCACTGAGGCATGCCTCCACACCCGCTGTACCGGAGACACCCAGTACGATCCGGTCGGAGACCTCGAGGCCCGCCTGCTTGCGGGCTTCCTGCACGGCACGTACGAGTTCGCGGGCGAGGCCCTCACGAACAAGCTCGTCGGTCAGGCTCGTGTCCAGCGCCGTCAGGAATCCACCATCCTCGCCACAGGCATAGCCCTCGGCCGAGCTGGTCTCGACGAGGACGTCATCGGTACCGAGTTCGAGCGTCTCGCCGCCCGCTTCCAGTGAGAAGGTATCCCCGCGTGCTACGGCTCCGGCGATGGCCGCACCGTCCGCCTCGGCGAGCGCGGTGCGTATGACCGGCAGCAGCTTGCCGTAGCGCTTGCCGAGCACGGGCAGATTCGGCTTGATGCGGTAGTTCACAAGGCCGGCGTCCCGCGCAATAAACTCGAGGCTCTTGACGTTGAGCTCCTCGAGTATCTGCTCACGATGGCCGTCGAGTGCGCGCTGGCTGCGATCATCAGGCGCACGTACAAGCAGGCGCGCCAGCGGCTGGCGCGTCCGCACGCCCGAGGTATTGCGCGCGGCACGGGCAAGCCCGACGACCTTCTGCACGACGTCGATATCGCTGAGCAACTCGTCGTCCTGCCATTCGGGCAGAGCCTCTGGCCAGGTGGCCATGTGCACGCTGAGCGGCGCGCCGTCGTCCACGCGCCGAACGAGGTTCTGGTAGACCCGCTCTGCCAGGAACGGCACGAGCGGCGCCATGAGCTTCGTCGTCGCGACGAGGCACTCATACAGCGTCAGGTAGGCGGCCTGTTTGTCAGCCTGGTCCGTCGACTTCCAGAAACGACGCCGGTTGCGACGTACGTACCAGTTCGACAGCTGGTCCACGAACGACTCGATTGCCTCGCCGGCCGCCCGCGCGTCGTAGGCGTCCAGCGCTTCGGTCACGGTGCTGATCGTACGGTGCGCCACGGCCATGGCCCAGCGGTCGATTTCCGGTCGCTCCCCGACGGGCACCGCTTGCGACAGGTCCACCTCGTCGATCCGTGCATACAGGACAAAGAAGCCGTAGGTGTTCCAGAACGTGTTCATGAACGAACTCGCGACATCCGCCACGATATCGACGGAGATGCGCTTCTGCACATCGGGAGACAGCCGCGCGAGAAAGTACCAGCGCAATGCATCCGCACCGACCGAGTCGAAGACCTCGTAGGGGTCGATGATGTTGCCGAGCGACTTGGACATCTTCTTGCCGTCCTTGTCGACGATGTGTGACAGGCAGATCACATTGCGGTAGGCGACGCTGTCCGAGACCAACGTGGCGATCGCATGCAGCGTATAGAACCAGCCGCGCGTCTGGTCGATGGCCTCGCAGATGAAGTCCGCGGGGAAGTGCTTCTCGAACTTGTCGACGTTCTCGAACGGGTAGTGCCACTGGGCGTAGGACATGGCACCCGAATCGAACCAGCAGTCGATGACCTCGGGCACGCGCGACCAGGTCTTGCCCTCCCTTTCGAAGGTGATGTCGTCGACGGCCGGCCGGTGCAGGTCGAGCTCGGTCAGCGATTGTCCGGTCAGTGCCTCCAGCTCGGCAACGGAGCCGACGCACAGGTAGTCGCCATCACCGTCGGTCCACACCGGCAGCGGTGTGCCCCAGAAGCGTTCGCGCGACAGGGCCCAGTCGATATTGTTTTCGAGCCAGTTGCCAAAGCGGCCATCGCGAATGTGCGCGGGGACCCAGTTGATCGTCTGGTTGAGGGCCGCCATGCGTTCGCGAAGCTTCGAGGTGCGGATGTACCAGGCGTTCTTCGCGTAGTACAGGATCGGGTCGCCCGTACGCCAGCCGAACGGGTAGTTGTGCAGGTAGCGCTCGGCGCGGAACATGTCGCCGCGCTCCTTGAGCAGCCGGATCAGCACCTTGTCGGCGTCCTTGAAGAACAGGCCGGCGACGGGCTCCACTGCCTCGACGAAATGGCCGTCGAGCCCGACGCCGTGCACGACCGGCAGACCGTTTGCCTGGCCCAGCTCGAGGTCGTCGACGCCGTAGGCGGGAGCCGTGTGGACGATGCCGGTGCCGTCCTCGGTGCTGACGAACTCGGCTGCAAAGACCGAGAACGCGTTCTCGGCCTCGACATCGAGGTAGTCGAAAAGCCGTTCGTAGCGCATGCCGACAAGGTCACTGCCCTTTACGGTCTTCACAACCGTGTGCGGCTGGTCACGGAACACAGCCTCTCGCAGCGCCTCGGCGACGATCAGGGTTTCGCCCCCGGATTCGCAGTAGCAATAGTCGATATCGGCACCAACGGCGAGTGCGAGGTTCGAGGGCAGCGTCCAGGGTGTCGTGGTCCAGACGAGGAAACTCGTGTTGTCCTCACCGGCAACGTGGAAGCGCACGTAGATCGACGGGTCCTCGACCTCCTTGTAGCCGAGCGCAAGCTCGTGGGACGACAGGGTTGCGCCAATCCTCGGGTCGTAGGGCACGACCTTGTAGCCGCGATAGATCAGGCCCTTGTCCCAGATCGTCCTCAGGAGGTGCCAGACCGATTCGATATAGCTGTTATCGAGCGTGAAGTACGCCTCGTCGAGGTTGACCCAGAAGCCCATGCGTTCCGTCATGCGCTCCCAGTCACCGACATAGGTCATGACCGACTCGCGACACAGTCGCGTGAACTCGGCAATACCGACCTTCGCCTCGATTTCGTCCTTGTCGTAGCTGTCGATGCGCCCTTCGCGCTTGAGGAGCTTCTCGACCTCGTGCTCAACGGGCAATCCATGCGTATCCCAGCCGGCCTTGCGGGGCACGTGGTAGCCACGCATGGTCTTGTAGCGGGGAAAGGCATCCTTGAACGCGCGCGCGAGCACGTGATGGATACCCGGACGCCCATTGGCCGTTGGCGGACCCTCGTTGAAGCTGAACTGCGGCCGGCCCTCAGACACCTTCAGTGACGCCGCGAAGACGTCATTGTCGCGCCAGAAGTCGAGGACTTCCTTTTCGAGGGTCGGCCCGTCGTAGCGGCCGGAAACTTCATCAAAACTCACGTTGTCTCGCTCCAGAAAGCAAAACGCCCCGGGACGCACACTGCGTCCCGGGGCGAAAAATCATTCGCGGTACCACCCGGTTTCGAGACGACCTCACGGCCGGCTCCTTAGTCAGGATGCGAGGCATCCCGGCGGTCCGATCTCGGGGACCAGTCGGCTGAGCCTACTTGAGCGTTCGCCGTCTGGCGTATCCGGTTCGGTCAGCGGCTCGGGGGTGATATTCGGCAGCGGCGGGCCCGGAGCTTGCACCATCCCCCGGTCGCTGTGGCCCTGGCGCGACTGCCTACTCGTCCCCGTCTACGCCTTGTCGCGGACGTTAGCGGAAAAGCGCCAGCTCCGCAATTTCCTGAGGCCCTAGTGCAGGGCGGGCGACACGACGGTGTCATTGCCGTCGCCGAAGACGGCCTGGTCGAACGCGTTGAGGAGCGTCTCCTCGGACTGGGCGCCTACAACGAGCAGCCGGCGATTCAGCAGGAACCCGGGAACGCTCTGCAGACCGCTGCCGCGGACCTGTGCCTCGCGATCCTGCACGGACTGGCGGACGTCGGCGTCGGCGAGTGTGGCAATCACGCGATCGCGATCGAGGCCATGTTCGCTCGCGATGCGCACGAGCACCTCCTCATCGCCAAGGTCGAGACCCTGTTCGAAGAACGCACTGAACAGCGACTCGGCCAAAGCGCTCGGGTTGGTGCCGCTCGCACTGGCAAGATGCATGAGCTGGTGGGCCGCCGTCGTGTTCGGCACGCGCTGGATACGCTCAAAGTGGAAGTCGATGCCGAGCTCACGTCCCTCGCTGGCAAGATTGTCCAGCACCGGCTGGATGTTGGCGCGGCTGCCAAAACGGCTCTCGAGATAATCTTCGAAACGCATGCCGCTGCCTGGCATGTCCGGGTTGAGCTGGAACGGATGCCACGCAATATCGACGGGACCGCCGACCGACTCCAGCGCACGCTCGAGACGGCGCTTGCCGATATAGCTGAACGGGCACGCGAAATCAGCGATCACCTCGACGTGCAGCGCCGCCGTCGGGGCCGACCGATTGTTGCTCCGGACGATGTTCGAAAGGGTCTCGCTCATCAGATACTCCTGTTCCTGCATCGAGAGATGCGGCTTTCGCGACGGTTATCAAGCTCGCCCGGTGCACCTCGTACTGCCCGGAAGCGCGCCCGTTCGCCGCGCCTACCCATTAGGACCGGACGGGAAGCCCACAAGTTACGGAAACTTTTGCCGCGGAGGCCCTTTCCCGGTCAGCTCGGCAAGGCTCCTCGTCCAGGCAATATAGGCGAAGCTTCCCGACAAGAGGAAATTGACGATTTCGCTGAGCGTTACTGGCCCGCTGCCGGTCAGCATCACGTCGGAGACCCCCATCGAGCGGCTACCAACGCTGATGATGAGGCCCGCCATCGTGGCGACCGATTCGCCCGCTGAGACCAGTGCCGTCCAGGCCGGCCGCACAACGATCACGCCAAGACAGGCGAAGCAGAAGGCGTACCAGCCGAGCCGCCAGCCCGGTGCATCACCGAGGAAGGACAGGCGTACGTTGATTCCGAGGCCGAGATCGAGCAGCAGGAAGGCCGCTGTAGCCCCGTAGTAGCCGAGTAGCGCCGTCCGGGAAGCTTGGTTTGTCACTGGACTTCGTCGTTCCTGTAGGTAACAAATTGTTCCGGAGGATCACCTGCCGCGCGCTGCCGTGCAATATTTTGCACTTAAATGGGGTCCTAGTAGCTGATCCCGAGGAGACTGCTGTGCTGATCAAGAAGCCTGAAGCGATCCGCTCGTCCGAAATCACGAGCCAAACGAACTATGTCAACCGACGCGACTTCATCCGTGCCGGCGCCATTGCCGCCGGCTCCCTGGTAGCGCCGGCCCTGCCGGCTGCCGTGCTGCCCCGGACGCCGCGTGCCACGCTCGAGGACGTCAGGAAGAGCGACTTCAGCACGGACGAATTGCCGACGAGCTATGAGGACGTCACAACCTACAACAACTTCTACGAGTTCGGCACCGGCAAGGCGGACCCGGCGCGGAACGCCGTCGATTTCGAACCACGCCCATGGACGATCAACGTCGAAGGCCACGCCGAGAAGACCGGCGCGTTTCACCTTGAGGACTTCATCAAGCCGTACACGCTGGAGGAGCGGATCTACCGCATGCGCTGCGTCGAAGCCTGGTCCATGGTGATTCCCTGGGTCGGCATTCCGCTCGCCGAGGTCCTGAAGACCTTCAAGCCGACCTCCAAGGCGAAATACGTGGCCTTCGAAACCCTCAACGACCCCGTGCGCATGCCCGGTCAGCGCCGGCGCGTACTCGACTGGCCCTACCGCGAGGGGCTGACGATCGCCGAGGCCATGCACCCGTTGACGCTCCTGGCCGTCGGCGTGTACGGCGAAGTCATGCCCGCCCAGAACGGCGCGCCTATCCGGCTTGTCGTGCCGTGGAAATACGGCTTCAAGGGCATCAAGAGCATCGTCGCGATTCGCTTCACCGACCGCCGACCGCGAACCAGCTGGAACATGTCGGCACCGCAGGAGTATGGCTTCTACGCCAACGTGAACCCCGACGTCGCCCATCCACGCTGGTCGCAAGCGCGCGAACGGCGTATTGGCAGCGGCCTGTTCGCGACCAAGCAAGCGACCCTGCCCTTCAACGGCTATGCCGAGGAAGTTGCCGGGCTTTATGACGGCCTCGACCTGCGGCGGAACTACTAAAGGTAAAGGCCCAGAACGCCGTGAACACGCTGCAGAGAGTCCGCTACATCGGCAAGCCGCTGGTTTTCACGGCTTGTCTCGTACCGCTTGCACTTGTAGCAACGGACCTCTTCGAGGTTACCGGCAGCCTCGGCGCCAACCCGGTCGAGGAAATCCTTGACCGCTTCGGCAACTGGGGTCTGCGCTTTATCATGATCGCACTGGCCGTAACGCCGCTACGACGCATTAGCGGCCTGACCTGGGTAGGGAACTTTCGACGGATGCTCGGGCTCTTCGCGTTTTTCTACGTCGCCATGCACTTCCTGACCTGGCTCGTGCTTGACCAGGGCCTGTACATGCCGGGCATCGTCGAAGACATCGTGGCACGACCGTTCATCACGATCGGCATGCTGGCGCTGCTTCTTCTGACCGCCATGGCGTTGACATCAACGAGCGGCATGCGTCGGCGCATGGGCCGTCGCTGGCAGCAGCTTCACTACAGCGTCTACGCCGTTGGCCTGCTCGGCGTCTGGCACTACTGGTGGCAGGTCAAGGCCGACATACGCGAACCGCTGATCTACGCCGCCATCCTGACGGTACTGCTTGGCTTTCGTGTCGTACGGCGCCTTAACTCGAAGCGTCCTACGAGAAGATCGGCAGTACCTGCTGCGCAAACGGGAAGCTGGACGTAACGTTCGGGTTCATATCGATACCCGCAAGGCCGCGCAGCGCCTGGTGCATGTACTCCGGCGTCATCTCGATGCCGTTGTCGTCGAAGGCTAGCGTCGTCGGGTTGACGAGCCGCGAACGCTGCATGCCATCCGTACCACCAACCACGCGGTTGCCCGAGAAGTACGTCGGTGAGCCGTAGACCATCATGCTCGTGTGCGACCAGTGGTCCTTGCCGTTGTCGTCGTTGTACTTGTTCGTACGGGCAAAGTCCGAACCCATCACAACAATGAGGCGATCGGCAATACCGCGCGCCTCGGCGTCCGCGATGATGTTGTCGACGGCCGCCAGGTAGTCCATCAGGCGCGGGTAGTGGCGAGAGTCATGATCGTCGTGGGTGTCGAAACCACCCATGCGAATCTGCCCGGTCGCCGCCGCGCCTGACTCGAAGGCCGCAAACGCCGTCTGCGCCGAGTTGAACAGGTTACGCGCCTGCGAACGGCCGTTGACGTAGCTGTTCGGCGATGACGTGTTGTTGAGCGCGTTGACGAAGTCCCTCAGGGCCGACACGTCGCGATTGCGAATGCCGTTGTGCTCGGCAAGCGCGTTCGACACTCGCAGCAGACGCTGTTCGTTCATCTGGCGAATGCGCCGCGCCTGCGCGGCCTGGTCGATCAGGCCACGAGCCGGGTCGCTGTGGTACTGCCCGTTGGCGTCGTTCGCATTGGTCCGGTGCGGATGCGCAATCTCGCGAATGGCGTTGAGATCACCGCCGCTAACCAGTGTCCGCGGCACGATGCCGTTGGTCTTGCTGCTCTCGGAACTGGAGCTCGCAACCATGGGCAACGCAAGGTCGCCGGCGGTTTCTGAGGCAACCAGCGCCGCAATACTCGGGTAGTCGAGCGCGCGGGAACCGGTCCAGCTCGCCGTTCGGCCCACCTGGTGGGAGTTGGTGCCGTAGTTGATACCGTTGACAACTACCAGGTTCTGGAAGTGCGCATCGAAGAAGTCGGCGTTGCTGAAGAGGCCGGCGCTTCGGTGCATGAGAGGCGTCGCGGCATAGCGGATGTTCCCCGCCTGGCCGATCTCGCTCTCGTAGTAGGTATTGAGGATCCCCGGACGCTGCCGGAGGCTCCCCTGGTTGGCAATATCCTCGCCCGCCGGTACGCCCTTCGGGTCGCAGAAACTCGTCGGGTCCCAGCCGCCGCTCGCTTCAACGAACAGCCAGAACGGGCCGCTGTAGGCCTGCTGTGCGAGGGCCAGCTTGGCGCCGCCGCAGAGGATGAAGCCTCCTGCGGTCGCCGTCATACGCATAAAGTCTCGTCTTTTCATGACCTTTCTCCGGCGGCTCAGTCGTAGAAGAAGCGGTAGTCGGACAACAGATACGTCACGACCGCCATCCACGGCAGGACCGTCTGGTTGGAATCGTTGTTTTGGCCGTTGCTGCGGCACTGGCTCGGAATCGACGTCTCACCCAGCGCCCTTACATCGAGGAACAGCTGGTAGGTCGCATCGATCTCGGCCGAATCGGCGGCAAGATCTTCCCCGAGCAGGTGTCGGTGCAGGAAGACCATGTTCGCGCGAATGTCGGCCTCGCCACTGCCCGGCGTCGTCGTCTCGTCGACGTTCGGGAACAGCAGTCCGTCGTTGTAGAGGTCGTCAGCAACCCGGTCGCAGGCCACCTGGTTCGCGATGCGCTCCTGGATGCCGTCAATCAGGGCAGTCGGCGAGGTCGTCCGTCGGATCACCTCTTCCGAATCGATACCGCCGTACAGGAGGTAGTGACGACCGGTCAGCCCGCTGTTCGAGTTCGGACCGCGCCAGCTGTAGGCGCCGCCGGTCACGGCGCTGATCTTGCGTGCGAGCTCCTCGGGTGTCCGCATGCGGCCGGTACCGACGTCCGCGAAGTTCGCCGGACTCTCGGTAATGTCGAGGTTGGTCGCGCGGAAGTAGTCGCTCAGTACCACGTCCTTGACCAGCGAGCGGAAGTTGAAGTTCGAACCCGCGAAGCGCAGCTTCTTCTCGTTGACGAAGGCATTGACCGACGCACTCCGCGAGTCGATACCGGTCAGTCCTTTCAGCACGGTGCGGACCGTCTTGTCGGCAAAGCGGTCGTCGGCCGCGAGCTTCAGCCCGAGGAAGACCAGCGGGTTGAACTCGTTGGCGGACGGCAGTTCGTCTGCCGGGTCCATCGAGAAGCCGGCCGGCACCATTCGCGGCACGCCGTTGTTGGTACGCGTGTACTCGTAGCGGTTGTCGTCGTCGTACTCGCCACGGTCGTCGCGCATCGTGAACAGGCCCGCGATCGGGTCCATCACGTCATGACAAACCGTGCACTGCGGATCTTCGTAGGTCGGCACGCTGCCAATGACATTGTCGAGGTCGAGGCCGTCACGCGCCGCGAGACCCTCAATGTCGATACCCATGAAGTAGTCGAAGATAAAGCGGGCCCGCTTGCGGTTGACGTTGGTTCTCGTCGACTCGTAGCGCGACAGGAAGGCGTGCGTACTGGGAATACCTGCGATCGGTACGACGTCGCCGTTCTGCTGCGTGATGCCCTGCACGGGCCGGAAGTCATCCGGGTCGTGGTTGTTGATGTTGTCCGTGGCGCTGAACGGGAAGCCCGGGTCGCCGGCATTCACGCCCAGGACCGTCGCTGAGTACGGGTTCACCATCAGGTAGTCGGCAGTCACGATCTCGGTGAACGGCCGGTTGTTGCGAACAACGTACTTGACCAGCTCGATCGGCGCGCGGGCGAAGCCGTAGTTCGCGTTCTCACGCAGGTTGTTGCGCAAGTTGTTATTGGTCGGGAAGCCCTCGAAGTACTCCCGGTTGGCGAAGGCATCGAGATCGAAGTTGTCATCAACCGGGTTGCGGGCATCCGCATCCCTGTCCGTCAACAGGAGATCGTTGTACGTCTCTGCGACGCGCTCGTAGAACGCATCCTCGTTGAGCAGTCCGTCAACAACCGCAGCGAGCGACGAATCGATCGCCTGCTGGTCGGTGCCGGCGGCCGCGACGAGCGAGATCTCGTCGCTGGTCGGCACGCGGCTGCCCAGTACGCTGGTCAGCTTGTGCAGCTGCTCGTAGCCGGTACCGAGCATTACCTTGCTCGCGCCGGCACCGCTGTCGACGACACAGGATCGCGCCCGGTCGACGAACGTGGCGAGCGTGGCGTAATCCGCCTCGCCCGTCGTCAGCGCTACGCCACCGCCGTGGTCAACGCCCCGCGCCTTGGTGAGGACGCGCGACTCGTTGCCGACGTTGGTGTTCGCCATGACGCGGAACACTTCGAAGTTGTCTGCCGCTGCGTTGGCAGACGGCATGCGGAAATTGTTGCCCGGCAGCGGGTTGCCGCCCGTGTGGCAGGTACCGCAGTTCTCGACCTTGTCGAGTACCGGGTAGATCGTCGAGTCGAAGTCGGGCACGAGCGCGTCGCATGCCTCGGCGACAAACGCCGTGACCGTTACGACCTGGATGCCCGTGGCTGTATTGCCGCTCGCGTCGACCGCGCGCCAGTTCACGGTTGTGCTGCCCACCGGGAAGCCGCCGGCCGGTGCATCATTGCTGATGACCGGGTTCGGGTCGACCGCGTCGGTGGCCGTGGCGAGGCCGAGATCGACCATCGTGTTACCCAGTCCCGCGTCCTGCTGCGCCGTGACATTGACCGGCACCGTCAGCGCAGGGGCCGTGGTATCGGCAAGCGTGACGGTCTGAACAGCCGTAACGCTCGCCATTGCCGCGTCGGTGGCTGTCCACGTAACCATCGTAGCGCCGAGCGGGAAGCCGGCCGGCGGCGCATCACTCGTGATGCTGACCGGGGCGGTTCCGCCCGTCACCATGGCCGCGCCAAGCATGACGTTCGTCAGCTGGCCCTGTGCTTCCATCGTGATGTTGGCAGGTGCGGTAATCGCCAGTGCGCCGCCGCCCGACGGGGCAACGACGTTGATCATCTGCGCGGCGGTCGCCGCATTGCCGCTGGCATCGGTGGCCGACCAGGTGACCTGCGTCATGCCCATCGGGAAGCCCGCGGCCGGCATGTCGTTGCTGATTGCGGGGTTGGCGTCGACGAGGTCGGAGGCCGTGGCCATGCCAATGTCGACCATGGTCATCGCGCCGGTCGACTCAACCTGCAGGTCGGCAGGTTTCATGATGATCGGCGCCGTGGTGTCGACGACCGTTACGTTCTGGGTACTGCCCGCCTGCGCGCCAGTACCGTCGGTGACGGTCCAGTTGACGATCGTGCCGCCGAGGGAAAAGCCTGCGGCGGGCGCATCGTGGTCGAAGGTGTAGTTGCCGTCACCGCCCGTGGCCGCGCCCTGGCCCAGGTCGACCATGGTCTGCGGACCCGTTGCTTCGGACTGGCGATCGGCCGGTGCGGTCATCGCAAGCGTCGTCGGCGGCGTGCCCGGCGGTGGTGGCGTGCCCGGCGCCGGCGGCGAGCCTGGCGGTGGGGTGCCGCCGGATCCGATCGGATCCGACATGTTGTCGGTAAGCGCTTCTTCCTCGCGCACACAGCCTGCCAGTGCAAGCACTGTCATGGCGGTAAACCATGCTAGTCGCCAGATACTCATCTGTGGTCACCTTCCCTCCGGGCGATCAGTGCACCCTGCGTTCTCAGAAGCCGAAGCGTCGTCATTGACGTTGTTACGTCTGCGTCGGCATGCCGTGCTTGATCGCGAACGTACTGGCTCAGAGAGCAGTTCAAGCCTTGTTGAAACATAATTTCCAAACTTGGTCGTTTCCTGTGAATTGGTTCACATTGGACGTGCTTCGCACACTGTCGTGAGATGCAGTACCGTATCCCGCGCCGCACCTAGCGTTCTTGCGGTATTCAGCGTGCGCCTCGCGGCAAAAAAAGACACGCAGCGACTGTCGGCACGCTGCGCGTAACAATTGTCGATCCTGTGAACTCCTCGTGATTTGCGCACGACGTACTGTCTGCCTTTGGCGACAGTTGTTTAACAGTGCGCGGGTAGTTTGCAATTCAGTTGGCATCGAGCGCTGCGATGACGTTGTCGTGACCGAAGCGCTCGGCAATATCCTCAGCGTTCAGCCTTGCTGAATTCACTTCTCGCTCGCTGGCACCGATTGCGAGCAACTCGCGTACGACATCGGCATCACCACGCTGTGCAGCAATGTGCAGAGCGGTATTGCCGGCGTCGTTGCGTGCGTCAGGATCATGGCCGATATCGGTCAGGAAGCGCACCGCGTCGAAACGCGAACCTTGCGCCGCCAGCATGAGCGGCGTCATACCGACACCGTTTGCCACTTCGTCAAGTCCGTCAGACCGGGCCAAGGCGCGCAGTACACCGCGATAGCCAGCCGCCGCAGCGACATGCAGCGGCGTATTGCCTTCGACGTCAGCAACCCTTGCAGAGCCACCGGCAGCAGCAAGCAACAGCACGCCGTCCGCGTTGCCGTTGGCAGCCGCGTACCACAGCGCCGTGCGCTCGCGATTGTCCCGGAGCGCCGCGTCAGCACCAGCATCGAGCAGCACTCGAAGCAAGAGGTTGTCGCGGTTCATTGCAGCCCGTATCAGCGGGGTGACGCCGCTCGCATCGGCTTCGTCACGTGGTGTCCCGGCTGCGAGAAGCAGTTCGACTGAATCTGCAGCGCCAGTCTCGGCTGCTGCGAGAAGCGCGCCCTTCGGCTTCGCGCCGCTTTCGAGAAGCACGGCAAGCGTTATCGTCTGGTTGGCGGCGGCCGCGAGCTGCACGGCTGTCCTGCCGTCGGGTCGCCGTGCCTCGACGGTAGCGCCGCGCTCGATTAGAAGTCTCGTAACGTCGGCGTAGCCGCGCTCAGCGGCGATTGTCAGGGCTGCGTTGCCGGCGGAGTCTCGCTGGTCTGGACGCTCGCCCCTGTCGAGGAGCGCGCGCAATGCCTGCCGCTCGCCGCGGTCGGCTGCGACGAACCACAGCGAGCGGCCATTGACGGATTCGCGATCAAGATTCATCCCGGACGAACCCGACCGGGTTCGTGTCTCGAATCCGGCGGCCACTGCGCCTTTTGCTGACAGCGTCGCCGCGATAAGCCGGTTGTCGCGAACCTCAGCTATGCCGAGCGCCGAGTGACCCTTGTCGTTACGGGTATCGAGCGCCGCGCCGCCGTTGATAAGCGCTTCGGCAATACCTCTGTGGTTCTTCTGTGCAGCGACAATGAGTGGAGTGTTGCCGTTCTGTCCGGCAAGTGACGGGTTAGCGCCTGCCGCGAGCAGTCGCGTGACGATCGCCCGCTGGTCCCGCCGTGCGGCGACGATCAGTGCCGTATCGCCAGCCACATCCGTTTGATTGGAGTCAGCGCCCGCGGCCAGCAGCAGAGCGACCGTCTCCTCGTGGCCCGCTTCAGACGCCTCGATTAGTGCCGTGCGGCCAAAGGGGCCGCGCGTATTCGGATCGATTCCGGCGTCCAGCAATTGCTCGAGAACGGGCGAATTGCCGCGCTCTGCAGCCCAGATCAACCTCAGCGGCGCGTCGTCGAGCGTAGCATCGAACCACGTGTCGTCGCCCGAGGTACGGCCGAGCGCGGCTTCAGCTGCAGCGTGGCCGCCGGCAGCAAGCGCTTCATAGAGCGATCTGGCTCTCGCGGCATCCTGCGGAACACCGAGGCCGCGTTGATACAATCCAGCCAGCAGGTACTCTGCGTCGCTGTTGCCGCTCGCGGCTATTTCGGCGAGCTCTCGCGCAGCAACGTCGAACTGTCGCAGCAGCAGCGCTCGCTCAGCGGCCTCTTCGAGCGCGTTCGCCGCACTCGCAAGCAGCAGCATCGCAACGACGCACATACTCCGCTTACCGTTCGATATCAGCATCCGTGTCCTTCCCTCGCTTCCAGGCATGACGAGGCGGCGTCAGCAATCAGCATGACGCAGGCCTGACCTACCCCTGAAAGTCTAATTAACGGTCGGAATCTTTATGTGATTTCGGTCACGGGACGAGCGTCCCGCCTACGCTATCGTCTCCCCGAGGATCCCCGGCTGCGGGGATATCCCTAATCGACAAGCAGCCTCTCGCTCTTCCGGTCGCCGGAAGCGGGTTGCTGCGCGCACGACGGCGAAGTTGCGTCGTCATCGGCACAGGACATTCGGGGCAGAGCATGGACAATGCAAGAGCTTTGGGATTGGTAGCACTAGGCCTCACTGCGGTTGCCGCTTGCAGCCCGGCCCAGCAAGCGCCTGATGTCGCCACACTCGGCGACTCTGGGCTCGACGCCGTCAGGAACTGGGCGTCGCCCGCCGCGACCGCCCTGCCTTCGACATCTGCAGCTACCGAGGTTGCCCCGGTCTCGCAGATGATTGGTGGCCTCGAACGACGCCTCGAGCAAGAGCCAGACGATCGCCAGGGCTGGACTCTGCTCGCCCAGTCCTACGCGTTTGTCGACCGCATGGAGGCAGCGAACGTTGCGATCGACCGTGCGGTAGCCCTTGGCGCCAGTCGGACCGAACTCGAAGCCCGTGTATTCCAAACGAATCGCGAGGCTCGCTGAATTCCATGGCCGCAAACCCTTCAGCAATCCAGCAGCCGCGTCCCAGGCCCGGTGCAGCGCCTGCATCGGCCGCCCGCCCCAACCGGCCGCCACGACCACCCAAGTCGCGCTGGCGAAAGCTGTATGACAGGTTCGGTACAGCCGCAGGCTTCGGGCTAACAACCCTCGCCATCATCGTCGGTTACATGGGCCGGGATTCACGACGCCTGTTCGCGGAACAGGGCCTTGGCTACGCGCTCGGCATCATGGGCAGCCTGCTGATCCTCATACTGCTGCTATACCCGCTGCGCAAGCGCTTCAAGCTGCTCAAGATCCTGGGCTCGGTCAAGAACTGGTTCCGGGTACACATGATGCTCGGCGTAGTGGGTCCACTGGCCGTTCTTTACCACAGCAATTTCCAGCTCGGCTCGGTCAACTCGACGGCGGCGATGATGGCAATGCTGCTCGTTGCGGGCAGTGGCGTTGTTGGGCGGTTCCTTTACGCAAAGATCCACAAAGGGCTTTACGGCCGCAAGACCAACCTGAAGGATCTTCTTGCCGGCGTGAAGCTGACGACAGAGGCGACTGGCGGCGCGGCTCAATTCGTTCCGGATCTTCTGAAGATGGTCGCGGAATACGACCGCCAGGTACTCAAGCCGCCCAAGGGCGTATTCGACAGCATGATCCTGCCGATCCGGCTCGAGTTCAAGACACGTACCGGCTATCGCAGTATTGTTCGCCGCGTTGCCAAACAGCTCGACGAACAGGCGGCATTGTCACCGGTCGTTTACCAGCATCGTGACCGGCTGTTCGACCTTACCCGCGCATTCGTCAAGGAACACCTGAAGCGGGTTCGCCGGGTAGCGGCTTTCGCGGCCTACGAGCGTCTGTTCTCACTCTGGCACAAGGTTCATCTGCCCTTCTTCTACCTGCTGATCGTAACCGCGATCGTTCACGTCATCGCTGTTCACGTGTACGCGATATGAAGAACCGGGCAACAACTGCCGCCGTCCTGCTGCTGGGCGTATTGCTCTGGTACCCGATGGGCGCTTCCGCGCAGATCTTCGAGAAACTGGTCATGCCGGGTCGCGTCATCGAGGGGCATGCCGAAATCGAGGCAGACTGCGGCGCCTGCCATGACGCCGATACCGACACGGCGCGCGCCTCGCTATGTATCGACTGTCACGAGGACGTCGGCTTCGACCGCGACCGGAGCGAGGGGTTTCACGGTCGCTTCCCTGCCGCACAGGACAATGAGTGCGTAACCTGTCATACCGATCATGAAGGTCGCGACGCCGACATCGTCCAGCTGCACGGCGGCGTCTTCGACCACCGTTATAGCGATTTCCCACTTGGTGGCGCGCACGCCACTGCAGCCTGTGGCGCCTGCCACAGCGAGAATGAGGCGTACCACGAGGCGCCAACGACCTGCGGCTCCTGCCACAGCGACGACGACGTGCATGACGGAAGGCTCGGCCAGGACTGCGGCAGCTGTCATGGCGACCTCGTCTGGACGGGCGCTGATTTCGATCATGCGGAGACCGGCTACACGCTGACCGGCCGGCACATCACAACCGCCTGCACGGACTGTCACGCCAACAATCAGTTCGAGAACACGCCGCGCGCCTGCAACAGCTGCCACGCGATCGATGATGTGCACAACGGCGGCAAGGGCCCACAGTGCCAGGACTGTCACTCGACATCATCATGGCAGACCGTTGGCTTCAATCACTTCGAGGAAACCGGCTTTGCGCTCCTCGATGGTCACGGCGGGCTCGCCTGCGGTGACTGCCACGCGCGCGATGATTACAAGGACAGCTTCGACAACGGCTGCATCGACTGCCACCGTGCTGACGACGATCATCAGGGCCGCAACGGTGAAGCCTGCGGCGACTGTCACCGGGCAACAACCTGGTCCGACAGTTTCTTCGACCATGGCGATACCGGCTTCCATCTGGTCGAGGCGCACGCAGCGCTCAACTGCACCGCCTGTCACAAGGCGAGCACCGCCGAGGAAGTACCGACGACCTGCTCGAGCTGTCACGCCATGGACGACAGTCATGGCGGACAGATGACGGCCGAGTGCAGTAACTGCCACACGCAGACGGCCTGGCACGCATCGATTACCTTCGACCACGACCTCTCTGCGTTTCCGCTGACCGGCCTGCACGCAGCGGTTGCCTGCGGCAGCTGCCACGCGTCTAACCGTTTCGCCGATGCCGATACCGAGTGCTCGAGCTGCCATGCCAAGGACGACGTGCACGAGGGCTCGCTCGGCAACGACTGCGGCAGCTGCCATACAAGCAACGGCTGGACCGCCGTCGTCTTCGATCACAACAAGCACACGCGCTTCCCGCTGGAGGGCCGCCACGACGGTCTCGCCTGCACCGACTGCCATCGCAGCGAGTCTGCGAGCGCCACCGACGTGCCGAGCACCTGTGGCGGCTGTCATGCAAGCGACGACGTCCACGATGGTGCATTCGGCAACGACTGCGGTCAGTGTCATACACCACGCGACTTCAGCGAGGTGAACACGCTGTGACCCGAGCACTGCAACTGCTGCTCTCGCTGGGGCTCCTGTGCATCGCCGCTGACGGCTTCGCGCAGAGCACGATCCGCTCCGACTTCGACCATGACTCTACGGGTTTCAGGCTCGAAGGCGCGCACCTTGCCACCGGCTGTGGCGACTGCCACCGCAAGGGCATCTTCGAGGGCACACTCCGTGAATGCGAAGACTGCCATCGCCAGGGCAGCACGGTCACTGCGACGGCGAAGCCTGCCCGGCATGTCCTCACCAGCGAGCGCTGCGAGTCCTGTCATGCGCCCCGCAGCTTCATCCCGCTCGTCCGCATGGACCACACTGAGGCCTTCGGCGAATGCGTAAGCTGCCACAACAACCAGGTCGCGCCGGGCAAGCCGATCGATCACCCGCCCGCCGGCGACAACTGCGAGGCCTGCCACCTGACCTCAACCTTCAGCGTGGTCACACTGGGGCTTGGCAGCCGTTCGCCAGCGAGGAGCGAGGGCCTGTCCCCAGCTGCGCTTGAGTTTCTCGGGCGAACGGATGTTGCAACGCTTTCGCCGCGACAAGCGCCGCGCGGAGACGAGCCATGATTGTCCGGGCGCTGGCCGTCGCGCTTCTGACCCTGGCACTGGCAAGCGCCGCCGTTGCCGGACCTAACGTTGCGCTCGACAACATTCTCATGAGCAAGGTCAACGGCATCACCAAGGTCGAGATCTGGCCGGGATGTACGATGCGCTATGTCGACCATTCACCGAAGGACGCGGGCCTCGAGCTCCGGATTCGGGTGTTTGTCGATCCCGACTGCGCCGAACTGCTCGACGGCGTTAACAGCGAACGTTACGCGCCGTCGAGCCTGAGGCTCGGCAACGTACGCGAGGTCGTCTTTGACCGGCTCAACGACCGCGAGACCTTCGTAACCCTGCTGTTCGATGAGCCGCAGAAGTTCGAGGTCCGCCAGCACCAGGTCGGCTGGATCGAGGTTTTCGTCAACACGACAATTGCCTCATCGACCCTGCCGGCGGCGAAGCCCGCACCGCTGAACAAGCCTGTCGCCGTACCACCACCGACGCCGCGGAGTGCGCCGCCCGTCATCGTCGATCGGCGCAGCGCGCCCCCACGCGCGCGCCCTCAGCCGTCGACCCGCGTCAACGTAGCGCCGTCCGCCGAGGGCGATATCGTCGTACAACTCGGAGTGTTTGCTGATCCCGCTGCGGCCATTGCCGAGCTGGAACGTGCGGCATCGCCGCATTTCGCGTACCAGACAAGCTTCGAGGTCAACGCCAGCGAGTGGTACGGCGTGCAGCTCGGCTTCTTCAACTCGGAGGCAGACGCGGAGCTGGTACTCGCTCAACTCAGCGATCGCTTCCCCGACGCCTGGGTGCGCTTTGTCAGCGACGACGAACGCGAGATCGCCCGCGCGGGCGGTGATGTGCGCGGGCAGTTGTTGGCAGGCATTCCTGCAGTACGCGTCGCCCGGGCCGAGAGTCCCGGCGACGGCGTACTCGACCAGGCCATGGCAGACGGCCGCAAGGCACTTCTCAACCAGCGTTACGCCGACGCAGTGCGCTATTACACGCTCGTGCTCGAATCGCCCGGCCATCGCCACGGACCCGAGGCCCGCGAGATGCTTGCGATTGCGCTCGAACGCAGTGGCCGGACAGACGCCGCGCTTGCGGAGTATCGCGCCTTCCTTGCCGAGTACCCGGAGCACATGATGGCGCCGCGAGTCACAGACCGGCTGACGACGCTTGCGATGGCGTTCGATGGCGCGGAGACCCAGCCCGTCGCGGCGTCGACCCCACGACGCAGCAGTAGTGGCTGGCAGCTGCAGGGGGGCATCTCGCACTACTACTGGCGCAACCAGGAACAGATCGTGCACGACGGCAACTACCTTGTGCGCGGCTCGGGCGTCCTCGGGATGGCCGACTTCACGGCGTCGCGCCGCGGCGACCGCTTCGACATGCTGGCGCGCTTCAACGGTGCCTACCAGCACAATCTCGTCAGTTTCGACGACACCGGGGACATCGGCTGGGTGTCGAACGCCTTCGTGGACGTGCGCGACAAGGACCTCGGCTGGGAGGGTCGCTTCGGTCGGCAGACGCGGCGCCAGGACGGTGTGCCGGGACGCTTCGATGGCATTGGCTTGAGCTACGACTGGTCGCCCGAACTGAGCCTGAGCGTCAGCGCCGGCAGCCCCGTCGACTCGCCGCGCTTCCTGACCAATGCCGATCGCGCGATGGTGGCAGGCAGCGTCCGCATGACCGGACTGTGGGACGGACGCATTACGGCCAGCGCCTTTACGCAGCAGCAGACCGTCGACGGCATTCTCGACCGGCAGGCCGTCGGCGGTGAGATGACGTATCGCGTCGGTAACTTCACGACGCTGACCTTCGTCGACTTCGACCTGTCCTACAGCGTGCTCAACACATTCCTCGTCAACACGACCTGGCGCATGGACAACGGCTGGACACTGTCGGGGCGCGTCGACGTCGGCGCAATCCCGTATCTCACAACGCGCAATGCGCTCGCAGGCCAGCTCGTATCGAGCGTCGATGAGCTTCTGGAGACCTATACCGAGGGCCAGGTTCGGCGACTGGCGCGCGACCGCACGGCGCAGGGCACGACCGCCGCAGCCGGCCTTGCCATTCCGCTGGGCCAGCGCTTCGACGTTAGCCTCGATGTCGCGCTGCGAACCACCGATGGCACGGTAGCCTCCGGCGGCGTTGCGGCGATTCCGGAAACGGGCAACCAGCTGTTCCTCAACGCGATGATCGTCGGCACCAGCATCCTAAGGGACAACGACCTGATGATGCTGACGCTGCGCTCTAACTCGACCCGCTCTCGCGACACGGCGACGGCGATTTTCGAGTCACGGCTGCCCTTCGGTCGGGCGATCAGGATCAATCCGCGCCTGACCATCAGCCAGCACACACCCAAGGTCGACAACGCCAGCGACCAGCTGGTTGTGACGCCGGCGATCCGGGTCCTGTACCGCTGGAAGCGCGTACTGCTCGACATCGAGGCCGGGGGTCGCTGGTCGAACCGGGAACTGCCGCCGCTCGAAGCCGATCCGTTTACGCCGGACGGCACCGAGGAACTGCTCGGCGGCTTCGTCAACCTTGGCTACCGACTGGAGTTCTGACATGCGCGCATCACTCCTGGTAATTCTCTACGCGTTGCTGCTGGCCGGCTGCGCGAGCCAGCCTGACAAAAACGTCGTTGCCGAGGTGAATGAGAAGACCGGTGACTCGTTCACGCGTATGCGTGCGCCGCTCGAACTCAACACGAGGCGCCCGGCGCTGTCGCGTGTCGGCAAGGACTACCTCCTGATTGCACCGGTTGCGCTGGCCGGTTCGCCGAAAGCAGGCCAGTACCTCTGGTTTGCGATCGGCACGACGCTGGACCGGTCCCTGATGAATGCGCCGGAGCCGGGCTTCGACAATATCGTGCTCGTCGTTGACGGTATGCCCATGACCTTCGACCTGGATCGCTGGTCGGACATGTCGCGCACCGAGCCCTACAAGGTCGGCATTGCCTCGGCCGCGAGCTTCGCATCGAGAGTCACGGCCAACCAGCTCGAGCGCATTGCGCGCGCCGAAACGCTGACGGCCTACGTAACCAACCCGGAGCACCGCTCACCCGAGTACGAGCTCGTTCGGGGCATGCCGGCGGAGTGGGCTGACTTCTAGGGCCTGTTTTCGCTAGTGCCGCCTGATTGCAGTCGCGAGCTTCCGGGATGCCGACGGATCGTGACTCGGGATGACGACAAGACCGGGTAGCGCCTTCTCCAGGGCACGAACCTTCGCAAACGAGGCCCTGAGCTCGTTGGCGTCACCGATGCCCGGGACCTGGTCGTCGTGCAGCGGTTCGAGCTCGTACGTCAGGTCCCCCACGAACAACATCGGCGGCAAGCCATTGCTGCGGACCAGGAGGGACATCGAGCCCGGCGTATGACCCGGCGTCGGCAAGAGGACCATCGAGCCATCGCCCATGCAGTCGTAGGACACGCCGAAAGACGCAAGGTCCGGATCGTCGGTTGGCGTGAATTCGACGGGGCTCCACTTCGCACCGGGCAGTTCGATGTGCTCACGCAGTATCCAGTCCCTCTCCGGATTCGGTTCCTCGAGTCGCCGCCACTCGTCTTTGCTCACGAGCAGTTCTGCCTGTGGCACCTTCGCTATGCCACCGATGTGATCGAAGTGCAGGTGCGAAATGATGACCTTGCTGACGTCGGCCGCCGAAAGATCGATCGCCTCCAATCGCCTGTCGAGCGCATCTTCAGGGCCAACATGAAAACGGAACACCTTTTTCAGGATGAAGCGGCCGATCGGTGAGTCAATATAGTCGGGATCCGACACCAGCGCCGGGTCCACACCCGCATCGAACAGCACCAGCCCGTCGCGATGTTCGAAGGCGTAGGCTGTGATCGGCGCCCTGACCCAGCTTCTCGACGTGAGCACCCACCACATCAAGGGCTTCGCCGTGCCGTAACGATGCTCTTCATGCTGCTCGACGTGGCCAGTCGTGATCTCGTGGACCGCCCTGATCGCGGGCGGGAGGGCGTCGGACTGCGCAACCACACGGGTCTCCTCGGACAGCGGTTTATTGATCGTTCCAGTATTTCGCGGCGTCGGGAGCGAGTACATCCGTAGTTGTCACGTCGCACGGTGCCCTCGCCCCGGGGGCCGTGCAGCGCTTCCGGCCTCCGTATCGAAGCAACGCGCTGTGCGTCCTTACTGGTATTCGAATCGCCGGGCGGCGAGCGCGCCCACGGCCGCGGCGGCTACGAGCAGGACGAGGACGTTCGGTACAACCGTTGAGGGTTCCGCCTGGAAGCTGATCAGTTTGTGCAGGGCGTCCATTGTCCAGCCGGTCGGAATTGCCTTCTGTACCCCCTGCATCCAGTCCGGCGTGATCTCGATAGGCCACCAGCAGCCGCCCAGTGCAGCAAGCAGGCACGAGACAAGCACGCCCAGACCACTTGCCTGAGCTTCGGTCTGTGCGACTGTACCAAGCCAGAGCCCGGCCGAGGCGCAGAAGCTCGCCCATGCGATCAGTACGACAATGACGGCCGGAAGATTCGGTCCCCAGTCCATACTGAACAGGAACGTCCCGAACAATAGCGCCACGCTGACCTGGATAGCCGCAAGCACCATCCGTCCTTGCCACTTGCCGGCAATCACCTCGGCGCGGGTGATCGGCGCCGACGCGAGTCGCCGGAGCAGGCCCAGCGTCCGTTCCTGTACAAGCATCGTTGCACCGCTCGTCAGCAAGACCAGCAGGGTAAACATGACAAGCATACCGGGGATGGCCTGCTCGAAGCCTTCCGGCGCCTCCTTTCGCCCCCCCGCCGACGACACCTCGAGCTGCCAGACTCGCGGCGCGCTGTTGACGCTTGCGAGTGCCTCGCGACTGAGCGGCGGCGTGGTCGCCTGGGCAACGACAATATCGGCCAGCACCGTATACAGGGCGCGCTGGACCCTGATCTCCTCGAACTGACGCATCAATGAATCGGCGTCCGTCTCGAAAACCGCCATGACGGGCTCGTTGGCCACGAGCCGGCTACTCATGCCGGCATCGAAGGTCAGTGTGCGAGACGGCAGTGACGCAGCGTCGCCCGTATCCATGGAATCGATCCACTGCGGCGCAAAGTCGTTGTCGACGAGCCGTCGATCTACCTGGTCGCGGACGAAACCCGGGCTCTCGGCTACGATCGCTATCGGGGTTGTCTCGCCGCCAATGCCCGCACTGAAGCCGCCAGTCACGGTACCGATGAAATAGAAGAACACGGGTGGCATGACCACCAGCCACAATAGCGTGGAGCCGTCGCGCAGCTGAAACCGCACGTCCTGCCAGCCGACAAAAAGTATGCTCCTCAACGCATCACCCCCGCGCAAAGCCGGTTTTGAGACGCAGCGCCGCCAGCAACACACCGCTTGCCGCAATGGCGATCGCCGTCAGCCAGCTCCCTGTGTCGATCGACCAGGCGCTCGCGGCGGTCAGTTCGACGGACAAGCGATCGACGAAGAACCCGTTCGGTGCGAATCGGCCGACGCGGGCAATCCACTCGGGCAAGGCAGCAAGGGGAAAGAAGCTGCCGCCAATCATCATGAGCGGGAACAGCAGTATCGTTGTCATCAGGTTGGCGGAGCGATTGTTCGGGAACAGCATCTGCAGGGCCGCGAACCACGCGAACAGGCCGACGCCGCCCAGCGCCACCCACAAAAGCGACGGCAGGAACTTGCTCCACGCCACGTCGTGGTAGGCGAAACCAGCCAGCAGCACGACGCTCGTAACTGTCAGCATCACGAGCAGTACGGCGATCGCCTTGGCGGTAACGAAACTCGTCAGTGCGGCAGGCGCCGAGACGAGCCGCCGCAGCGTACCCGTATCGCGCTCTACCCAGTAATCAGCCGCAAGGCTGTTGGCAGCGAACAGCACGGCCATTAGCGCAATACCGGGCAGGAACAGCAACGCAAAGTCCGGTACGGGCTCGGACGGCGGCGGTTCAACGATCTCAACCTCGAGCGCCAGCGGCGTGAGCCTGTCGGTAATCGCCTCCACCTTGTTGCTGATGGTTACCGATATCCCGGCAATAAAGGCGTCGTCCGGCGGCCCTTCCTCCGATACGTCGAGGATGGCCCTGATCTCGGGGCCGAGCAGGCGCTGCGCGTAGAAGCCTGCGTCCAGGAGAATGCCGGTGATGTCCTCGATGATGCCGGGCAGGATCGTCTGTGCGGGGTTCGTCGTTAGCGTGAGGGTAACCGGCGTTTCGTTGAGGAAGGCGGCCTGGAAGCCTTGGGGTATTGTCAGGAAGGCGCTCGCCTCTCCCTCGTTGATCCGAAGCTCACCCTCCTCGGCGCTGACCTGCTCGACAATGATGAGCTCGCCCAGCTGTTCCTGGCTGAACGCGCCCGTGAAGACTCCGCTGATGAAGGTCTCGTCCTCGTCCGCGACCAGCAGGGTACCCGTTGGCGTACCGCCGCCGTCGATCAACGACGTAATCAGCGTGCCCACCACGAGCGGGATGCCGAACCAGATGAGCAATGCCACGCGATCCTGCAGCCAGCGGGAGAGATCCTTGTGAACCGATGCAAGCAGGAACTCCATGACTACTTTCTGAGCTCCTTGCCGGTCAGCAGCAGGAACAGCGTTTCGAGGTTGGGGCTGCGAAGGCTGGTCTCGGACACGCTGCCGCCGGCATCGGTAATGGCGGCGAAGATTTTCGGCAGATGGAGCGAGGCCGACGACAGGGTCAGCACGAGTGCGTCGCCCGTAATGCTCAGGATCTCGAGATCGGCAAGATCAGCGGCCAGTGCAGCCACCGCGGTTCGCGTCGCCTCGGTCGGGAAGCTGCCGCTCAGCTGCAGCGCGTCCCGCGCGCCGAGCTGCGCCTTGAGCTCGCCGACCGTGCCCGCGGCGATGAGCTTGCCGCGGTCGATGATCGCGAGCGAATCGCAAAAGCGTTCCGCCTCCTCCATATAGTGTGTCGTATACAGCACGCAGGCGCCCGCATCGCGCACCGCATCGACGAGCTCGAAGAGCCTTGCACGGGATTGCGGATCGACGCCGACCGTCGGCTCATCGAGCAGCAGCACCTTCGGTTCGTGCACGACGCCGCAGCCGAAGTTGAGACGCCGCTTCATGCCGCCGGAAAACGTCTTGGGCAGGTCACGAGCGCGATCAACAAGTCCGATACTCTCCAGCACCGCCGCGACGCGATCCTCGAGTGCCCTGCCCCTGAGCCCGTAGGCCTTGCCCCAGTAGCGCAGGTTCTCGACGGCCGGCAAGTCCTCGTAGAGCGCAAGCTCCTGCGGCACGATACCGAGCGATCGCCGCGCTGCCTTGCCGTCCTTGATGACGTCATGACCGCCGACGACGATTCGCCCGGCGGTCGGCGCCAGCAGTCCGGAGATACAGTTGATTGCCGTCGATTTCCCAGCCCCGTTCGGTCCCAGGAGGCCGAATATTGAGCCCGGCTTTGCCTCGAATGACACGTCATCGACAGCGACGAAGTCCCCGTAGTGCTTTACCAGGTGTTCAACTACCAACATAGCTTGTCCAGAATCCGATCGTGTTCCGCGCTTGAGGGTTAGCTTCCGGCGCAACGCCTCGTTTTACTTCAAGACCCGGAAGCGCATGAACCGGCCGTGTTCTGCGTCCGCCAGGCGTTGCCGCAGGGTTCCGCCGAGCGCCGTCGCGGGCGTCAGGACACCGCCACCGGGGGCGGCATCATCGAGCAACAGGGCGAGCCCGACCTCGGAGAACATCTTCGAGGTGGCAAGGTAGCCCGGATCACCGGCGCCGCGAACCTCGACGAGAGAGGATAGCGTACGGTCTTCGGTCGAGGCATGGACTCGAACACAGAAGTTGCCCGCCTTCTGCAGCCACGGTGGTGGTCCTTCGCCGGACTCGGGTTTCATCGGAATCGGTGCGCCGACGAAGTAGCCGAATCCGCGACTCAGCCATAGCCATGACGACTTGATCCACGCGCCTGTCGAAATCCCTTCTCCGTAAGTACACGGCAGGTGGCCGCCAAGGGCGAGTGAGCGGCGCACCACGCGCGCATTGATCGGGCCCATGAAAAACCGGCCGCCGAAGCGCCAAAAGTCGGCATCGAAGCGCCTCTCGTCCCAACCACCGACGGTTTCTCCGTCGCCCGACGGCTTGGCGCCCGGCGCCAGTACGTAGGGATTCGTATGAAAGCCGCGCTCGTACTCTCCCGACCGCGCAATGCGCTTGCGGGCTTGCATTGACGCCCGCGACCCGCCACTCAACGAACCGGCGTAGGCCGTAAACAGCGACTTGGTATGGCGCGCCCGTCCGCCCTTCGCCGCGAGCTGCTCGATCGCGAGCTGTACGCCGAGATCTGACGGGATGCTGTCGACGCCGGCGGCAAGGACGATCTTTGCCCCCGTGTTGCCGGCCTCCTCGTGGAATTCGTCGATTAACCGTCGCTGATACCAGTACTCGCCCGATAGGTCGGCGTAGTGCGTGCCGGCGCGCGCGCAGGCGCCAGCGACGTTCTCGCCGTGACACTCGCTGTAAGGCCCTGCCGCATTCAGTACAACGCTGGCATTCGACACCATGGCGTCGACCGACGCCCGGTCGGCTGCCTGGGTCACGATGACGCCGGGTTCAGTCCCGGAAGCAGCAGCGGCAGTTCGCACGCGCTCGAGCTTCTCCGGGTTTCGACCCGCTATCGCCCAGGAGAATCGCTGCCCTTCAGGGTGTCGGGCAAGATAGGTCGCGATAAGCTGCCCGACGAAGCCTGTTGCACCATGGAGTACGATGTCGTACGCGGCCATCGGGAGCCCTCTCGACCTGTTTCTGCGAGCATGCAGCAGGCAGCGCAGCCCAGCCATCCGCACTTGCCGAAATGGCGAGCCCGGCCTCGAAATGATCGATGCGCAGGCCGTAGGCGCCGGTGATAGTCTCGGCAGCGTTCAAGGTTCGTATAATCGCGTCCGGCGGGACGACAAAGGAGCAACGATGAGTACTGACAGCATCACGGCCTATGATCCACCGGAACGTGTACGACGATACGATGCCGATATGGATATCATGCATCCGCTCCGACACAAGATGATTGACGTTGCCCTCGATGCGCTCGCCTACCCCGAAACGCAGTCGCTGAGCGTTCTTGATCTTGGCGTCGGCACCGGCGCCTTCTCCCGAAAGCTCCTCGAGCGGTTCCCTGCAACACGGCTAGTCGCGATCGACGGTTCGGCGTCCATGCTGGACCTGGCCAAAGCGAGACTCGACGGCTACCTGCAGCAAGTCGAGTTCGTCGTGTCCGATTTCAGAACGATACCCGCTGCGCTCCTGGGGCCCGACGCATACGACGTAGTCATTTCGTCCTACGCGCTTCATCACCTCGACGCCAATGAGAAGAAATCTGTACTCGAGTCGGTCGTCGCAGCAATCAAGCCCGGCGGCTGGTTCCTGAACGCGGATATCGTAGTCGCCGAAAGCCCCGAGGTCGAAGCGCGTATCCAGGAGATTCGGGTCGCGGCGGTAACAGGGCGCGCGCCAGAAAATGACAAGCGCTTCGCGAGCCATGCGGCAACCAGGCAGCATCTCGATGAGCTGGAGGCGGCGGAGCAGGATCAACCACTCGCCCTGTCGGCGGACCTTCGAATCTTCCGTGAAGCCGGCATCGACAACGCCGAAGTCCTGTGGAAAGAATACCGCGAGGTTGTCGTAGGCGGGTGGAAGTGACACAGACCCTGAAGGAAACCCACGGTCGGGGCTCGTGGCCATGAGAAAAGTGCTGGCGACAGGCAGCATCAAGTGCGTCTCGCAGCCAACTCGCCGATGCTGTCAGACGATTGGGCTTAAGGAGGATTCATGAGTAAGAAGCATGTGCTGTTAATCGGTCTGGACCCTGCCGTGGTCAACTACGATCGCTGGCCCGGCCTCACGGCCGAAAAGCTGGAAGCCGGCCTGCGTCGGGACGAAGCAACGCTAAACGACAGCGGCTACGCGGCACAGATTTGCTTCGTCGACCACGGTGAAACGGCAGAAGACGTCGTCACGGGTACACTGCAAGAGACCGAGTTCTCCTGTGTACTGGTCGGGGCAGGCGTCCGTACTGATACGGAAGAGTTCATCCTGTTCGAGAAGCTCATCAACGTCGTGCACGAACACGCGCCGGGCGCGAAGATCTGCTTCAACACCGGCCCGACAGATTCGGTCGCTGCCGTAGAGCGCTGGGTCTGAGCGCCTTTCCCGACGGTCCGCCCGGCCCTATTCCCAGGACGGCACCGCAATCGCCGGGCCGGCTATGCGATTGAAGGCCGGCAGGTCCTCGGTCATCAGCGTGTCCCAGCCATCGAGCGCCTGCTGCCACACCGGCCGCAGATCGTCGAGACGCTCGCGCTGACCGCGGGTCAGGCCCAGCACTGCCAAATCGGCCTGCTGATACACGTTAACGAGGAAGGCGTCGATCTCGGGCGCGAAGTTCAAGACGTCCTGGAAGGTTTCGCGCTCGGGCGTACTGACGGATTTCTGCCAGGTATCCAGCGCCTCCAGCAGCGCCTCGGCCGCCTCGCTCACAGCCGTGTCATTCGCTTCCTCGGCAAGCGTTTTGCGGAGCTCTACCTGCTTCTGGACGGACTGCAGGCTGGCGATCCGCTGGTAGAGCGCGTCGATCATGCCATGCGCCTCGGCCACAAATGTCTGCTGCTCAGCGATCTTCGCGTCGTCGTAGCGGTTGATCGGGTCCCAGATGATCTCGACGGTCTGCTCCGAGACGACGTCACCAAGCGTCAGCCGAACCGTGTACTCACCGGGACGGACCCGGTAGCCCGCAATGGCTTTTTCTTTCTCTCCGGCACCGAAGACCACGCCGTAGTCCATGAGCGTCGCGGTTGCATCGGTGCGCAGGTCCCAGACCGCACGATTGAGGCCCTTTTCGCCGGGCAGCGCATAGCCCGTACCGCCACCACCGCCTTCAACGCCTTTTTCGGCGTCGGTTGTGAGGGTACGAATCACGTCGCCGCTGGCATCGAGAATCTCGAGCTTGAGCTCCTCGGGCTCTTCGGCGTCGAGATCGATCTCGGCAGCCAGGCTGTAGTAGAGCAGCGCACCGTGCGGCGCGCTGGGTGCGCTGCTTGCGCCACCGCCGTTGCTGCCGTTCGTCGGCGTCAGGCGGTAGGCGGGAGACGGCGCATACAGGTGCACCGACGCGCGCGCGTGATCGGCATCGAACTGGCGCAGCGCGGCAATGTCGTCGAGTACCCAGAACGCACGGCCCTGCGTGGCCAGCACAAGATCGTTGCGGCGCACCATGAGGTCGGTGATCGGGACGATTGGCAGGTTGGTCTGCAGCGACTGCCAGTCGTCGCCGTTGTTGAATGACACGAAGAGTCCTCGTTCCATGCCGGCAAACAGCAGGCCCTCGCGTTGTACATCTTCGCGAATGACGCGCACGAAGTGCTCCCCGGGCAGGCCGCGGCTAATCGACGACCAGCTTCGACCGTAATTCGTCGTGCGCCAGGCGTACGGGCGGTTGTCGCCGTCCTTGTATTTCATCGCCACAACATAGGCCGTTGCCGGATCGTGCGGAGACACGGCAACGCTATTGATGAGCGCACGGCCGACGCCGGACGGCGTAACCTCGCTCCAGGATGCACCGCCGTCCCTGCTGACGTGCACGAGCCCGTCGTCGGTCCCGACCCACAGTGTGCCGGCATCGTGCGGACTCTCGGCGAAGGCGAAGATCGTGTTGTACTGCTCGATGTTCTCGTTGGTGTAGGGCCCGGCACCCTTGCCGTGCTTGTCGTCCTCGTCGCGCGTCAGGTCGGGGCTGATCTCGGTCCAGTTGAAGCCTCGATCTTCAGACTTCAGCAACACGTTGGCGCCGTGATAGATCACGCTCGGGTCATGCAGGGACACCTGGATGGGTGCGTTCCAGTTGAAGCGGTAGCGCGAGTCGCGAGCCTCCACGCCGAGGCCCGCTTCCTCATACGCTTTCACCGAGCGGTCCGTGCGCGTCTCGGTGTCGAACTCGCTGATCAGGCCGAGGAAGCAACCCGCGTAGGTATAGCGGGGATTCTCGGGATCCATGGCCACGAAAGCGCTCTCGCAGCCGCCATGAACCTCCCAGTCATCCCGGCCAATCCGGCCATCGCGCGAGCGGCTCTTGATCGCCACGCTGGTGTTGTCCTGCTGGCCGCCGTAAATCTTGTACTCGAAGGCGTTGTCCGTGTTGACGCGGTAGAACTGCGCCGTGGGTTGATTGTCCTGGCGAGACCAGCTTGCGCCGCCGTCAAACGACACGTTGGCGCCGCCGTCGTTGGCATTGACCATCCAGTCCGAATTGTCCGGATTGATCCAGAGATAGTGGTTGTCGCCGTGCGGTGTCTCGACACGGCTGAAGGTCTTGCCACCGTCGATGGACTTCATAAACGGTGCGTTCATCACGAAGACGGTGTTCGCATCGTTCGGATCAGCGAACACGTGCATGTAGTACCAGGACCGGGCGATCAATACTCGCTCCGAGTTCACCTGGGTCCAGCTGTCGCCGCCGTCGTCGGAACGATAAAGACCGCCTTTATCGCCCTCGGCCTCGATGACCGCCCAGACTCTTCCGCTCCGAGCGGGAGACGCGGCAACGCCGATCTTGCCCATACCCTCGGGCAGACCCTCGGTCAGTTGCTCCCAGCTTTCACCGCCGTCCGTCGAGCGCCAGATGCCGCTGCCCGGACCGCCCGAGCGAAGTGCCCACGCCGTCCGCTGGTTGTCCCACAGTGCGGCATACAGAACGCGCGGGTTACTGGTATCAAGCGCAAGGTCGACAGCGCCGGTGGTGCCGTTCCCGGGCGCAAGCACGCGGCGCCAGCTGCTGCCGCCGTCGGTGGTCTTGTACACCCCGCCCGTATCGGTCTCGGCGTAGGTATTGCCCTGGGCCGCCACCCAGATCGTATCCGGGTCGTTCGGGTGTATCCGTATCTCACCGGTCTGCCGCAGGTCTTCAAAGCCAATGCGGGTCCAGCTCTTGCCCGCGTCCGTGGACTTGTAAACACCGTCACCCTGCGACGAGGCGATGTTGCGGAACGGCGACTCACCCATGCCGACGACAACGACGTTCGGGTCGGACGGCGCAACGGCAATGGCGCCTACGGCGGCTGTGCCAAAGTCATCGTCGGACACCGGTCGCCAGCTCGCGCCGGCGTTCTCGGTCTTCCAGACGCCGCCCGTTGTTCCCATGTAGTACACGTGCGGATTCTGCCGCACACCAACCGCCACGGTTGCACGTCCGCCGCGGAAGGGGCCGATGTTGCGTGCCTCGATGCCGTCAAAGAACTCGCGCTCGTCATCGTCGGCAAGCGCGGGCGCAGCGGGGTTCATGAAGGCAAGGCAAAGGCAGGCCAGGATCGTAGCTGGTTTCATTGAGGGTCCCCGGAGTGTGGCTCGTCGTTGTTATTGGTTTGCCGGTGGGACGCAGCAGGACGGGCGTATCCGCGCGGCTCGGCGGTCAATATACACGGATATCCGACCGGCCTCAGCGCTGCGATGCGATCCAGCGGTCCACCTTCCCCTCGAGTACGGGCAAGGGCATCGCCCCGCCGGACAGGACGACGTCGTGGTACTCGCGGATATCAAAGCTGTCACCGAGCAGTGCCTCCGCGCGTGCCCTGAGCTCCCAGTGCTTCTCGTAGCCGAGCCGATAGGCGAGTGCCTGTGCGGGGATACTCGTCGAATAGCGCAGCGTCTCCGATACGATTTCCTGCTCGGACTGCACGGCATACTGCGCCATGTATTCTCTCGCTTCCTCGAGCGACCAGCCGAGCGCGTTCATACCCGTGTCGACGACCAGCCGGCTTGCGAGGAATATTTCGCCCAGGTAGCGGCCGTACAGGTCATACGGATCCTCGTACACGCCCATCTCGATGCCGAGGCTCGACGCATACTCGGCCCAGCCTTCTGTGTACGACGCGACGGAGTAGTTCCGCCGCAGCGCGTGCAGGGACTCGTTTTCGCCCTGTGTTGCGAGGTGGAAATGGTGACCCGGCAACAGCTCGTGGTAGATCAGGTTTGCTGACCAGAGCAGGCTCTTGTTCTCGAGGTTCGCGCCGTTGTAGTTGTAGTAGCCGACGGGATCCGCGGCGGTCGGCGGATTGTAATAGCCATAGGTCATGCCGGGCTCTGCAGCCGGCGGCAGCCGCCGGACGCCGTAGGCTGCCTCGGGCTGCGTTCGGAAGTACGCGTCGAGCTTCGGTTCGATGCGATGAATGTGCTCCAGGAACCGTGCTTCAACGTCGTCGGGGGTATCCGCTATGAAGCGCGCATCGAACGCGACCTCGTCAATGAAGTCGCGGGCCGACCCTTCGAACTCCAGTTGCCTGCGCAGCTCGGCCATGCGCCCGGCAATCTCTTTGACTGCCCGCGTCCCGCGATCATGGATCTCTTGCGGCGTCAGGCCGAGCGTGGTTTCCGTCTCGATTGCTCGTGCGTAAACGTTGGCGCCGCCGGGGTACTGGCTCAGTCCGACGGTGCCAGGCGCGTTTGCCTCGTACGCCTCACCGATGGCCGCAAGCAGCGCGCCAAGGCCGGCATCGATGCGCTCGTCGAGGATTGCCGTAAGCGCCACCTCGAAAGCAGCGCGCTCTTCCGGCGACAGTGATGCAAGCCTGTCCTCTGACACGCGAACGCCGGCCGCAATCGAGTCTCTGATACCTTGCCAGGTTGCTCGCACCGCAGGCAGCGCAGGCTTCGGCAGGTAGATGCCACGTTCGACCTGGCCTTCGATCTTGGCGATGAGTTGCTCGACCGTGTCCGCGAGTTCGCCAGTCAGCACCAGGTAGTGGTCGGCGTCGGCCTTGTCGTCGAGCGCCGCCAAGGCAAGGGCCTGCCGGGCAAACTGGATGAGATACGGCGCCTGGTAGGCCGTGAGATCGAAGGTGAGCCAGTAGTCGTCATCGTTGAGGCCCTTGTCTCGCACCTCGAACTCGAGGATCTCGTAGGTGTCGAGGTCGTCGCCGCCGAGCGTCGCCGGGTCGATCCGCGCCAGTCGCTCCCGAAACTCGCTGTTCCTCCGGATACCCTCGCGATGATGCTCGAGCGTGAGGTCTTCAAAACGCTCGACAGGCAAGCCCTCTTGCAGGCGCAGATACGTGCTGTTCTCGAGCCGGTACGCCCAGACGTCGTCGGCCAGCGCGATGAGTGCCGCGGCCGAGTCGACATTGCTTACCGGGCCGGTAACACTGCCGGTCGCCGACCTGTCCTCCTTCGAGCCGCACGCGACGAGGGCTGCGGCCGCCAGTGCAATGGTGACGGTCTGAACTCTGCTCATTTTCGATCCTGCTTGAGGCTCGCGCTCCGAATTACCGCGTCGGCATCCGCAACGTCCTTGTCGAAGTAGTAGGGATCGGCCGCAAGGTAGTACATGAGATACAGCCGACCGCCCGCGATAAAGGCACCGACGATTCCCTTGTAGTTCGGACGCTCGGTCACCCTGGCGTCAACGTCGAACATGAATCCCTGGTGTTCGCCGAAACGCTGTGGCCTGAGGTTCGACGTACTCAGCACGGCATTGCCTTCGCCGTAGACCTTGACGAACGTCGACTCGGCCAGCGCCACGATGTCATTGGGCAGCATATCCGAGCGGAACTCCGGCAACGCCTTGTTCGGCGTCAACGACGTTATCAGCGACTCACCATCCTGAACCGCAGGAATGAACACCAGCGTGTTCAGCGTTTCGCCGTCGCGGGTCCAGACCTCTGCATTCATACGATACCGCGAGCCCGGCATCGACGGCGCCCGACTCCACCCCGGGCGGGCGACAACGTACAGGTCGTCAATCCTGACGACGCCGCTGTCGACGCGCGTGTACGTTGCGCACGCCACAAGCATTGATACGACAACGAGTAGCAGCAGACAGCGCAGGTTCACGACGATCCCTCGAGATAGAACTCGATCATCGCGCGATCGGTAGGGTCAGAGGCCAGCTCGAGATACTGCCGAAACGCATCACGAGCGTCGTCGACATTACCCTGCTTCATCAACAGGTAACCGAGATCACGGTAGGCTTCCGGCGGCGGGTTCCCGGCCTCGATGGAGCCCTGGTAGGCAGCGACCGCTCGCTCCCGATCACCGTCGCTGCCGCGCTGACGATAGGTCTCGCCGTAGAAGTAGCGCACGAGGCTCGGATCGATGCCAATCGCTTCGTGTCGCTCGAGCATCTCGAGCGTCCGGCCGTAGCGATTGGTGGCCAACTGATCGTTCATCAGCAGCATGTAGTTGCTGTTCATGACCTCGATGAACGCGGCATCGGCATAGCCGTCCAGGGAGGACGGCCCATAGTGCGTCGTCACGATATCGCGCAGACGCCTGGCACGCTGCCTGGACGGCGGATGGGTGCTGATAAACCCGGGCGGACTCAGGCCTTTCGCAACCGCGGCCTCCCTTTCGGCGAGAACCGAGCCCCAGAGCAGGTAGCTCGCATGCGGATCGTAGTCAGCGCTTGCCATGAGCTTGACGCCCAATATGTCAGCCTCCGTCTCCTTGTCCCGGCTGAAGGCCAGCACGCTGAACCACGCCGCGTACTGCCCGACCGGCAAGCCAACGCCCGTCGCAATAACGGTGAGATCAAGAAAGACGCCCGTACCGAAGCGCTTATTCATTGCCTTGAGCTGGTCCAGCGTGTGAAGTCGAGTGTAATGCGCGATCTCGTGCCCGATTACCGCGGCAAGTTCGTCGGTTGAGCTCGCCCGAAGGATCAGACCTGTCCAGATCTCCATCATGCCGTTCGGCATCATGAACGCGTTGAACTCCGGGTTTCGGATGACGTAGACCCGAAGATCGTTGCAGTACGGACCGGCAACCCGGCAGACGATCGTGTTGATGTAGCTGACGAGGTCACCGTTTTTCATCAACAGCGCGGACTTGTTGACCTCTAGCTCGATGTACTCGACCTCGGACCAGAGGCCCTGTTCCTCCTGTCCCGGCCCTGGCTCGTAGCCAGGTGGAATCTTGTGAGTCAGCGTATCGAAATCATCGCCCGCAGCCGGCCCGGCCAGGAGGCCCACCAGCAACAACACGAAGCTTCGCTTGCCGCTCACCTGCTGAGGCTCACGCGCTAGCGCTCGGGAATGTCTTTGAAGAGCGTTTCGACCGCCGCCGCCGCGCCCGACTCGTTTCTGAGTTCACCGCTACCCGCCCTGACGACGTTGAACCAGACAATATCGCCGGTCTCGAGATCGACGAGTGACGCGAAACCGGTTTCTGACCCGGGTTTCATTGAGACGCCGGTTACGACGGCTACCACCGATGTCACCTGGCGGCCCGCCGACTCCTGGTAGTCGCGGTAGTAAACGAACAGCGCGTAATCCGCATCGTGATTCCGGCCAATCGTCTGCACGCCTTCACCGAGCGACCAGTCGAAGACGTTCGCTTTGCCGGGCAGTTTTTTACTTCCGAAGTGATGTTTCTTCACCGCCTCGCCGACGGCCGCGTGCAGCGTCTCGTACTTGATCTCCTCAGGACCCAGGTTGTACCGGTCGAGAACCTTGAGGTCGGCGCCAATACTCTCTGCGAACTCACGCGTCGCAGCTGTGAAGTTCGTCTGCGCCGCTTCCGTCCACTCCTTGTTCGGCTGAACGACGCCGCCTGTAGAGATACGGTAGTAACGAATGTCCGGCGGCATCAGGACGATTCGAGGGTTCGCATCGACAGACTCCAGCCGATCCTGTGTCTTGACCGAGGCCGCACAGCCGACCAGGCAAGCCGCGACCGCGCCGGCAACGAGTACTCTTGGCACAGAAACAGGCCGGGTATCCATGAAGGACATGAGTATCGCCGTGGCGCTGGTGATGGGCAAGTTCGGTGCTCGCACCGTGCCGGCTGCCCCGCCAACAGGCATGCAGTGTGGTTACGTGATGGTCAGTATCGCCCGCGCTTTCGAGCCATAGCCCGCAAAGGCGAGGAATCGAGGGCAGCGCAACCATCGGTCGATCTACACATACACCGCAAGTACGCCGCTGGCTGTCCTCAGGCATCGGCCGCAAGACCGACTGAGCTACAATCGGAGCGGTCATGTCAACGTCGGAGGAAGCGATGCGCGTTCATTATCTCGAAATAGTGACGACGGACGTCGACGCGGTCTGCTCCGCCTTTGAGGCGGCGAGTAACTACAGCTTCGGCGAACCGGATCCCGGGCTCGGCAACGCCCGCGTTGCGAGAGCGCAGGATGGATCGATGGTGGGAGTCCGGGCGCCTATGCATGAGTCCGAGATACCCGTCGTACGGCCGTATAGTCTGGTCGACGACATTCAACGTGCCGTCGACGCAGCTGTTGCGGCAGGTGCCGAGATCGCGCATCCCCCGCTGGAGATTCCCGGCCACGGTACCTTTGCGATTTACCTCCTTGGTGACATCCAGCACGGGCTCTGGCAGCTGTGACGGGCGCGTGACCGCACCGACCGCAGGGTAAGACTGCATTGAACAGCGAGCAAAAGGCCGGCGTTGTCATTCTCGTTGCCGTTGTGATCGGGCTTGCCCTGTTCGTCGCAACGATACGCTTCATCCTGCAGCATCGAAGCGATGAGACAACCCGGCAAGCCGCCAGCACGGGCCTGTGGATCGCGCTCGCGGTGGGCGCTCTCGGCGTCATCCAATGGGTGACGCAGGGACAGACGCCGGCGCTCGCGTATGCCCTTCTGTCGATCGTATTGCTCTACATGGCACCGGCCTTCGTCGTCAGTTTCTACCTGTCGCTGACCTGGCGCCGGCGATCGAAAACCCCGGGCGGCGGGCCATGAGACGGCCCCGCGATGGCGTGCAGGCAGCGCAGCTAGCGCATATTCAGAATCGTTTCCCGATACATACGTCGCTCCTCGGAGGTCAACGTCATTTCGTCGAGCATGCGTTGCGCCCGTCCCGGATCAGTCTGCGCAATCGCGAAGAGCATCGACAACATCGCCTGTTGTCGCAGAGCGTTGTCCCCAATGCTATCGACCAGCGCTAGCTGGTCCGCTGTCGGCTCCTGCCAGTACCTTGCCATCGTGCTGATCGCCTGGCTGCGGGCCCGGCCGTCGGGCAGTGCACGGACAATCTGCAATGCCGCGGACGGGTCGGTTTGCACCAATACCTCGGCAACCTGGCCGACGGCCATCTCCCTCTGGTTTTCGTCGACGATTTGTTCTGTCAGCGTAATCGCCGCGGCAGGGTCCTTCCAGGCCTGCTGCCCAACCAGCATTACCAGCGCCTCGTCGCGGCCGGCGGCATCAGGAATCTGGCTAACGAGTTGCTGGGCCCGGAGAGGGTCGCTCTCGGCCACCCCGGCGATGACGGCAGCCTGCAGCCTGGAGTAGTCTTCAGCGCCGGAAAACTGCCTGATGAACGCCTGCGCTTCGGCCGGTGACGTTCTCGCCTTCTGCACCGCAATCTCCCGCCGAACGGACTGCTGCCGCGCTTCATCGAGCCTTGGCAACAAGCGCACGGCAAGGTCGGTGTCGAACTGGATCACGCTCCAGATGGAGTCGCTGATCAACCTCGCAGCGGTCTCCTTGTCGTGCTTCAACATCCAGTCGACGGCGGCATCGGCATCCGTCTGCATCCAGGTGGAAGCGAGCTCGGATCGCGCCTGCTCCCTCTGCATCGGGTTGTCGATCAGGTCGAGATACTGTTCGGCAACCCGGGGATCCCGCTGCGCAACGACGCTAATCACGTTGCCGACAAATCCGGCCCGGTTCGGCGAGTCGATGGTTTGCACGAGCTCGATAGCACGCTCAGCGTCCTGGTACGCGAGGGAACTTACGATTGTCATCTCGACCATTTGCAGCTTGCCCTGGCCGAACACGTTGGCACGTGCCCACCGCAGGGCCTCCTCGGGATCCTCTTCGGCAATGGCTCTTGCAATGATGCGAGTGGCCGCGTCTTTTGCCGCGGCGCCGGTCAAACCTGCGTGGAAGTCGAGGGCCGCTGTCCGGTCGGATTTGACGAGGGCTTGCAGTGCACTTCGGAAAGCGCCGTTGTTCTGCAGGTTACTACGCCCGGCCATCGCCTTTTGCAGCGCTCTCTGCGGGTCCCGTCGTGCCTGGGCTTCCATGAGGTGGTCCTGGAACCTCGTCTTGAGTGAGGCATTCGCGAACAGTTCTGCCGCCTGCAGCGCGCCGGGCAGATCCTGTTCTGCAACGTAGGTGGCGAGCCACCAGGTCAGGGTTTGCTGGCTGTCGAACGAACGCTGTTCATTGATGTACTGGACGGCCTCCGCGAGCGAACGATCGGCGATCCGGTAAAGGTGACGACCGCGGGTATTTCTGTCGGGCTCGATCCCGAGCTCCGCCCTGATCCTGTCAGTCGTCTCGTTGCCGAGGTTACCGTGAGCAACGTACAGGTTCTGCGCGGCAAACGAGCGGCGGCTGCCGGACAGGCTCGCCGCCATGTCGAGCGCGGCATCGAGGTCGTTGCGGCCCCAGGCCATCCAGACCCTGCGCTCGAGGTTTCTCACTCCACGAAAAAACTCGGTGCGCGACAGGGCCAGCGCCGACGGAGGGTCGAGCTCGGCAAGCCGGAAAAACAGTACGTCGAGCGCGGCGTTGCGATCGATCTCGTCGGCAATGCGATTCGCATCGAAGATCAGCGCCTGTACGGCATCGGCATCCGATCGACCGGCAAGCGCATACAGCGCCTCAGTGCGGGCGAACTCTGTCGGCAGCGCGTAGACCTCGATGATCGTCGCGAGCTTGCGATAGTTGTCTTCTCGATGCACTTCGGCGGCTTGTTGCGACATGGTGTCGACAACAACAATGTCGCGAACAATCTCGACAGACTCCCGCGGCGCCGGAGCAGTCCGGATGAGCCATACCGCCGCGGCGCCAAAGAGCGCGCCTGCAAACAGTGCGATCGCGAGCCGTGCCATTGCTGCCTCCCTGTTTGTTGCCGGTCGCCGCAGTGTAGCGCAAGGATCATCGACCACCCTGTCGCCGAAATGGCGGCAACGTGACTATTGTGTGCGGCGTAGCGTTCCGGCTAGTCGGGCGCGTCGTACTCGAATACCTGCTCCAGCGGCACACCGAATTCACGCGCAATCCGGAATGCCGCCTCGAGCGACGGCGAGTACTTCTCCTTCTCAACGGCGACGATGGTCTGGCGGGTTACACCCACGGCGTCGGCGAGCTGCTGCTGCGTCATCTCGCCGTGCTCGAAGCGCAGCCGGCGGATGTGATTACGGACGCGGGTCTTGGCCACTAGGAGCCGACCCGGTAGTACCAGAGCTGGGACAAGAGCTTGACGACTTCTGAGGCGGTGAGCGCAAGCAGGATGTAGAGCGTGATCTCGATGGCCCCGGGTACGGGATAGGCCTTAAGTACAGACTGCAGAACAATGTAGCCGATCAGCCAGAACAGCCCGAAGCCGAGCGCGAAGCCGCCATTGCGCTCTGCCTTCAGGTTAATCAGGGCGTCGCGCTCATCGCGCCGCTGTTCGGTTCCACCGACGGCGACCAGCGCATGGTAGCTAACCTCGATCGCAACCAGCGCGATGACGCCAAGCACGCTGAGGCCAATCAGTGACTTTGCCTCGGGTACGCCATCCGGAGCCGCGGCGACAATATCGAACGCGGCCGGGAAATACACAACGCCGACGACGACGATACCGAGTAACAGACCCCAGGCACTTTTCTCTTCGAACGACATGGTGCTTACGAGCTCCCTTGCAGCGAGCGGAAAACCGCGACGGAGAGCAATGTAAAGAATACTAGTCTCTATGTCAAAAATTTTTTACACCGATGGCCAAGAAAAACCCGGCGCGCAGCCGGGTTTTTCACAGGTGCCTTGAGGCAGCGACTTACATCATGCCGCCCATGCCGCCCATTCCGCCCATGTCGGGCATCGGCGCAGCAGGCTCGTCCTTCGGCAGGTCAGCGATCATCGCTTCGGTCGTCAGGAGCAGGCCCGATACCGAGGCTGCGTTCTGCAGCGCGAAACGCGTGACCTTCGTCGGATCGAGGATACCGGCGTCGATCATGTCACCGTACTCGCCGCTGGCTGCGTTGTAACCGTAGTTACCATCGCCTTCAGCAACCGCGTTCAGGACGACGCTGGCGTCGCCGCCGGCATTGCGAACGATCTGACGCAGAGGCTCTTCGACGGCACGCTTCAGGATGTTGATGCCAACGTTCTGGTCATCGTTGTCACCCGTCAGCTTGGCGATGCCGGCAACGGCGCGAATCAGCGCAACGCCACCACCCGGTACGACGCCCTCTTCGACGGCTGCGCGCGTGGCGTGCAGCGCGTCTTCGACGCGTGCCTTCTTTTCCTTCATTTCGACTTCCGTCGCAGCGCCTACCTTGATCACGGCAACACCGCCGGACAGCTTGGCGACACGCTCCTGCAACTTCTCGCGATCGTAGTCAGAAGACGAGTCTTCGATCTCGCGGTTGATCTGCTCGACGCGACCCTTGATGTCTTCCGGGCGGCCGGCACCGTCGATGACGGTCGTCGTTTCCTTCGTGATCTGGAGCTTCTTGGCTTCGCCGAGATCATCGAGCGTTGCCTTCTCGAGCGACAGGCCGACTTCTTCCGAGATGACCTGGCCGCCGGTCAGGATCGCGATGTCCTGCAGCATAGCCTTGCGGCGATCACCGAAGCCCGGCGCCTTGACGGCAGCAACCTTGACGATGCCGCGGATGTTGTTGACGACCAGCGTAGCGAGCGCTTCGCCTTCGACGTCTTCAGCAATGATGATCAGCGGACGGCCAGCCTTGGCTACGCCTTCGAGGACCGGCAGCAGATCGCGAATGTTCGAGATCTTCTTGTCGTGCAGGAGGATCAGCGGGTTATCGTGCTCTACCTGCTGGCTGCCAGCATCGGTGATGAAGTACGGCGACAGGTAGCCACGATCGAACTGCATGCCTTCGACGACATCGAGTTCGTTGGCGAGGCCGGAGCCTTCTTCAACCGTGATAACGCCTTCCTTGCCGACCTTTTCCATGGCATCGGAAATGATTTCACCGATTTCGGTGTCGGAGTTGGCCGAGATCGAGCCAACCTGGGCGATCGCCTTGGCGTCCTCGCAGGGCTTCGACAGCGTCTGCAGTTCGGCGACGATGGCCTGAGAGGCTTTGTCGATGCCGCGCTTGAGATCCATCGGGTTCATGCCGGCAGCAACCGACTTCAGGCCTTCGCGCAGAATAGCCTGGGCGAGAACCGTAGCGGTCGTCGTACCGTCACCGGCAACGTCAGACGTCTGGGAAGCGACTTCCTTGACCATCTGCGCGCCCATGTTTTCGAACTTGTCTTCGAGCTCGATTTCCTTGGCGACCGAGACACCGTCTTTCGTGACGGTCGGCGCGCCGAAGCTCTTGTCGAGCACGACGTTGCGGCCCTTGGGACCCAGGGTCACCTTGACCGCGTTCGCCAGCGTGTTCACACCGGCGAACATCTTCTGGCGAGCTTCATCGCTAAAACGTACTTCTTTAGCAGCCATTGTTGATTCCTCTTAGCTAAAAAGGGTCTGCGGCTGAAACGCCGCGAGAAAAAATGCTGGGTAGACGCTGGCGGTTTACTCGACGACCGCCATGATGTCGTCTTCCTTCATAACGAGCAGCTCTTCGCCGTCGACCTTGACCTCGGTGCCGGCGTACTTGCCGAACAGCACCTGGTCACCTGCCTTAACGTCGAGTGCGCGGATTTCGCCGGAATCCAGGATCTTGCCGTTGCCGACAGCGATGATTTCGCCTTTGATCGGCTTTTCGGTAGCCGCATCCGGAATCACGATACCGCCGGGCGACGTGCGCTCTTCTTCCATGCGCTTGACGATTACCCGGTCATGAAGCGGACGAATCTTCATGGTGTAGATCTCCTGTAAACGATTGATTAGAAACTGACTTTTTGCAGTTTTCCGCGAGTCGGCTGTTAGCACTCCCCCGCGAGGAGTGCCAATGATAGGGGCCGGACGCTAAAATTCAAGCGCCGCCCCGGCAAAAAACCGGACCTGGTTCGATGACAGGCTTCGGGCCCGGGCTCATAATTGCCGCCACATTTTGTCCTCGTGCCGTAACAACCGGCCGGTCAGGCGGGTCCAACTCCCTGCCCGCCGCCGGGCTTATGTCACTTACAATCAGCGCCAATGCAGATCACACGTCTTAAAACCCTGTTGTTTCTGGCCTTTCTGGGCCTGACGTCGCTTAGTCACGCCGCTGGCGATGAGCCGCCTCCCGAGGACGTGTTTCGCTACGTTGTCTTCGACGCCGGCGACGCGCTGGAGATCGACTGGGCCGTCGAAGACGGTTACTACATGTACCGCGACTCGTTCGGCTTCGAGGCGACCTCGGCGAATGTTGTGCTCGGCGAGGTAGAGCTGCCCGAAGGCAAGGTCTACAGCGACGAGTGGCTCGGCGAGCAGGTCATCTACCGCAAGAACTTTCTCGTCCGTATCCCCTACACGGTCACAGGCAGCCGGCCCGAATCGATCGACCTGGTGATCGACAGCCGCGGCTGCGCCGATACGGGCTTTTGCTATATGCCGCAGCGCTGGACCGAGACCGTAGCGCTCGCCGCCGGCGACAGCGGCAGCTTCGATCCCTTCGCAAGCGACGGTACGGCAACGGCAGGGCTCTCGGGAGGCATGAACGAGTTTCCGCCGCCCGAGGAGGTCTTCTTCCCGGATGCCGTGGTCGTTGACGGCAACACGGTCGAGATCGGCATTCGTATCGAGCCCGGCTACTACGTCTATAAGGACCGCATCAAGGTAAGCGCCGTGGGCGACGACGCTGAAGCCGGCCGCCCCGAACTGCCGAAGGGCAAGGAAAAATACGACGAGTGGCTTGGTGAACAGGAGGTCTATTACGGTGACGTGCTCTGGCGGCAATCGATAGCGCGCGCCACGCCCGACGCCATGCCGCTGACGCTCGAGCTCGAATACCAGGGCTGCGCCGAGGCGGGTCTCTGCTACAACCCCGTCACTGTCGCCCTCGACGTCGACCTGCCTGCGACCGAGAACGTGACGGCACTGGGCGGCAGCCCCGGCGCACCCATCTCCGAGCAGGGCAAGCTCGCCGCGCTGATTACCGGTTCGAGTATCTGGGTCACCGTCGGCGCCTTCTTCGCGATCGGGCTCGGGCTCGCCTTTACACCCTGCGTGCTGCCAATGGTACCGATACTGTCAGGCATCATTGCCGGCGAGGGTGACAACGTCTCACCGAAACGCGGTTTTACGCTGGCGCTGGCCTACGTCCTCGGCATGGCAATCGTGTACACGCTGGCCGGCATCGTCGCCGCCAAAGCCGGCGCCAATCTGCAGGCGATCTTCAACCAGCCTGCCGTGCTGATCGTCTTCGCCTCGCTGTTCGTCGTCCTCGCACTCGCCATGTTCGGCGTCTACGAGCTGCAAATGCCGTCGGCAGTCCAAAGCAAGCTGTCGACCGTTTCCGGTAACCAGAAGTCCGGCACCATGGTTGGCGCTTTCGTCATGGGCGCGATCTCGTCGCTGGTCGTCACGGCCTGCGTTGCCCCGGCGCTGATCGCCGCGCTGACCGTCATGGCGCAGACGGGCGACGTTGTCCGCGGCGGCACCGCCCTGTTTGCGATGAGCCTCGGCATGGGTGCACCGCTGCTGGCCGTTGGTGCCGCACAGGGCCAGCTGTTGCCGAAGGCCGGCGCGTGGATGGTCGCGGTCAAGGGCGCCTTCGGCTTCATGTTTATTGGCCTCGCGATCTGGATGCTATCGCGCATCTTGCCCGGCTCGATCACGATGCTGCTATGGGGGCTGCTCGCCGTCATGGTTGGCGTGTTCATGGGCGGACTGACATCGATCGGCACCGATTCGACGACCGGGCAGAAGCTCGGCAAGGGCTTCGGCGTCGTCACGATCGTCTACGGCCTCGCGCTGTTCATTGGCGTGCTGGCGGGCGGCAGCAATCCGCTCAAGCCGCTCGACCCGCTGACCGGCGGCCGTATCGTTGCCGCCGGCGGCGCCGACAGCGCGACGGTGGACGCTCACGCCATGTTCAAGCGCATCAAGTCGAGCGCCGACCTCGACGAAGAGATTCGTCTGGCGGCCGCCAGCGGCAAATCGGTGCTGCTCGACTTCTATGCCGACTGGTGCGTATCCTGCAAGGAGATGGAAGCGTTCACGTTCCCGGACCCGGCGGTTCGGGACGCACTCGGCAACACCGTCATGCTGCAGGCTGACGTGACCGCCAATGACGCGATCGACAAGGAACTGCTCGATCGCTTCGGCGTCTTCGGCCCACCGACGATTATCTTCTTCGGTGCCGATGGCCTGCAGCGTCACGGCTACGAAGTCGTCGGCTACATGAAGGCCGCGGATTTCGCGAGTCACGTGAGCCTCGCCCTCAGAACCGAGGCTGTTGCGGCGGATACGCCGTAACCACTCGCTCAAAGCACCGAAAAAGGTAGAAACCGTGCAACGATCGATGCTGATCTTCGGCGTCGCGCTACTCGCGCTGATGTCCGGCGTTTTGTTCTATGCCGCGCAGGCACCCATCAAGACCGCGAACACACCGGCACCTGCAGGCGAGGCGACGACAGCCGACAGCGCAACGGCGCCATCCGCCAACGTCGTGTCATTCGCGCTCAACGATGCCGAGGGCGTCAGCCACGATTTCGCCGAGTATGCCGGCAAGCACTCACTCCTGAACTTCTGGGCTACGTGGTGCGCACCTTGTCGCCGCGAAATCCCCCTCCTCAAGACCTTTCACGAAGAGCGCGACGCACACGGCATCCAGGTGATCGGCATTGCCGTCGACTTCCCGGAGGAGGTCTCGGTCTATGCGGAAGCGGCGGAGTTCAACTACCCGATCCTGGTCGGCGAACAGGACGCCATGGCCGTCGCCGAGTCATCGGGCGTGGATTTCATCGGCTTGCCGTTCACGATGATCGTGCACCGCGACGGTGAGCTCCTGAACGCGCACATGGGTGAGATCCATCAGGAAGAGCTCGAGCATATTGCCGCTGTCCTGGCGAGGCTCGACGCGGGTGAGATCGACCGCGCCACGGCCAAGAACGAGCTGCGCTCGCTGTAAGGTATCGGCCAAGAGCGCCCGCCGCGTCCCGCTGGCAGGGCCGAACTCGAAAAACGCTGTCAGGACACCTCGGTGTCCTTGAACTGGTTGATCTTGTAGGCGAGGTAGACCGGCGCCACGTAGAAGATCGCCAGCACGACCGTGACACCGAGATTGACCCCGTACATGTCACGGAACTCCTGGTCACACAGCGTGTTCAGGCGGCTTCGAAACATGACGCTCCAGGCAATCATCAGCGCCCAGGACGTGAGCGAAATCGCGGTACCCACGACGCCGAATACAGGTTGGTCGAGCGTCGAGGCATTGCTGAACGCCTGCACGGCCTGCGCGAGACCTGAAAACCAGTCCACGGCATAGAGTGCAATCGCGAGAGCCATGAACGCGACGGCAATCCGTTGGCCCGGCAACTGGCGATTGAGCACCTGGCTGCGCGAGAACAGCCAGTAGATCGTATACAGTCCGAGCGTTACGAGGCTCAGCAGAAACACCCACCAGGCCGAGAAGCGCGGGAACGGCGCGAAACTGTTTGCCGCCGCGACGGTGGGCTGAACGTCCGCTTCCGGCGCGGCGTAAGGGTTGGGTGCGTCCTGCGACACTCGATGCTCCGGCACAAACAAAAAAAGGGCACGGCGACTATACCGCCGTGCCCCGTCCCGTCGCTATCGGATTTGCGACGCCGTTAGGCCAGCGCCGCCCGATCGAGTCTCGAGGTGTTACTCGCTGTCCTTGATGTGGTTGATCTTGTACTGCAGGTAGATGCAGGAAAAGAAGAACGTCAGGACACCGCCTGCCCAGATCGGTTCGCCGGACACCGCGCCGGAGATCCGGTTGATTCGATTACGAATCGTGAAGATCCAGACCAGCCACATGATCGAGGCGAGGATGCTCGCGAGCGGCTCGAGTACGGCCAGCGGCCCGCCCGTCGCAACGCCCGTAGGCGTGGTGAAGCCGACGGCGAAGCTGATAACGAACTGACCAACGAAAACGACCAGCGCCAGCCAGACAAGACCGTTGCCTATTGCGTGTTGCGGGTAGTGCTTGTTGATGACCTGCGTCCGCGAGAACATCCAGTAGTAGGCGTAGAGCCCGAACGTTACGATCGTGAGCAGGAATACCCACCAGGCCGAAAACCGTGCAAACGGCGCGAAGCTCGACTCGGTACCGACCGCAGGCTCGATGCTGGCCTCTGGCGCCGCGTACGGATTCATGGTTTGTTCCGTCATTTTTCGCCCTCCCTAGCTAAGACGGGCGGACAATAGCGGTTCGCGGAGTCCCGAACGTTGATGTACGCCCCAGTTTGGGCGATTCGCCGTCCCGCGATCGCAACGATAGTTGCCAAGAAATCCGCAAAACTGTTTAGAATGGCGCCTATCGTCGCCCAAAAAGCGCTGTTCTTCCCGAAATGTCCCGGATTCTGCTAGTCAACGGCCCCAACCTGAACCTGCTCGGCACGCGCGAGCCGGAGGTCTACGGCGCCGCGACGCTGGACGACATTGTGAGCGCTACCGAGAGCGTGGCAGCCGGGCTCGGACACACGCTCGACGCCATCCAAAGCAACGCCGAACACGAGCTCGTCGACTGCGTGCAGAAGGCCGCGACCGACGGCACCGACTTCATCATCCTCAACCCTGGCGCGTTTACCCACACCAGCGTTGCCCTGCGCGACGCGCTGCTCGCTGTGTCGCTGCCCTTCATCGAGCTGCACCTGAGCAACGTCTTCGCCCGGGAAGAGTTTCGTCACAAGAGCTACTTCAGCGACATAGCCGTCGCCTGCCTGTTCGGCGCTGGCGCTTACGGCTACGAACTCGCAGTGCTGGCCGCTGACCGGCACCTCGCTTCTCAATAGGATCCGCCAATGGATATACGCAAAGTCAAAAAACTGATCGAGCTGCTCGACGAGTCGGGCATTGCCGAGATCGAGATTACCGAGGGCGACGACTCCGTGCGTATCAGTCGCTATGCGCAGGGTACGAGCATGGCCGCCGCACCCCTCGCGGCCGCGCCGATCGCCGCGGCTGCGCCGGCACCCGCGTCGGCAACCACTGCTGACGCCGAGCCCGCCGCGGCGGCACCGGTCGAGGACGAAGGCCACGCCGTAACCGCGCCCATGGTCGGCACCTATTACTCGGCGCCGTCACCCGGCGCGTCGCCGTACATCCAGGTCGGCGACCGCGTCAGCGCCGGCGATACCCTCTGCATCATCGAAGCAATGAAGATGATGAACCAGGTCGAGGCCGAGGTAGGCGGTATCGTCAAGTCGATTCGCGTCCAGAACGGCGAACCGGTCGAATACGGTCAGACGCTGGTCGTCATCGACCAGCAGTCTTCCGACTAGGGCCCGCGATGCTGGACAAAGTCGTCATTGCCAATCGCGGCGAGATAGCGCTGCGCATCCTTCGCGCCTGCCGCGAGATGGGCATCAAGACCGTCGCAGTGCACTCGACGGCGGACAACAACCTGAAGCACGTGTTGCTCGCCGACGAGACCGTGTGCATCGGTCCGCCACCGTCGGCCGAGAGCTACCTCGACATGCCCGCCATCATTGCTGCCGCCGAAGTCACAGACGCTGTCGCGATTCATCCAGGCTATGGCTTCCTCTCGGAGAACGCGGACTTCGCGGAGCGCTGCGAGACCTCAGGCTTCGTTTTCGTTGGCCCGCCCGCAAGCGCAATACGCCTGATGGGCGACAAGGTCTCGGCCATTCGCGCCATGAAGGCGGCCGGCGTGCCCTGCGTGCCCGGATCGGACGGGCCGCTCGGTGACGACGCCGAGGAAAACCTGCGGCTCGCGCGTGATATCGGCTACCCCGTCATCATCAAGGCATCGGGCGGCGGCGGTGGCCGCGGCATGCGCGTCGTGCAGTCCGAGGCGTCGCTGACCAACGCGATTACGGTTACGCGCGCCGAAGCGAGCGCTGCCTTCGGCAACGACGTCGTGTACATGGAGAAATTCCTCGAGACGCCGCGACACGTCGAGTTCCAGCTCATTGCCGACGGCCACGGCAACGCCGTGCATCTCGGCGAGCGAGACTGCTCGATGCAGCGCCGCCACCAGAAGGTCATCGAAGAGGCGCCGGCCCCGGGTATTACCGAGGAACAGCGTGCGCGTATTGGCCAGCGCTGTGTCGATGCCTGCCTCGAGATCGGCTACCGGAGTGCCGGCACTTTCGAGTTCCTTTACGAGAACGGCGAGTTCTATTTCATCGAAATGAACACGCGGCTGCAGGTGGAGCACCCGGTGACCGAAATGATCACGGGGATCGACATCGTACGGGAACAGCTCGCCATTGCCGCCGGCGAGAAGCTGTCGTTCAGGCAGTCCGACGTGAAGCTGCAGGGCCACGCCATCGAGTGCCGTATCAACGCCGAAGACCCGAAGACGTTCATGCCTTCGCCCGGCCTCATTACGCTGGCGCATGCGCCCGGCGGTCCCGGAATCCGTTTCGACAGCCATATCTACAGCGGCTACAAGGTACCGCCGTACTACGACTCAATGATCGGCAAGCTCGTCGCGCACGGCCACGACCGGGACGCCGCGTTCGCCCGCATGAAGAACGCGCTGGTCGAAATCGTCGTGGACGGCATCAAGACCAATGTGCCGCTGCACCAGGAAATCTTCCAGCACGCCGCGTTCCAGCAGGGCGGCACGGACATCCACTACCTCGAGAAGCGGCTCGGGCTGACCTGAACCGACGCTACCCGTGAGCTGGCAACAACTCCTGATCGAGCTGGGCGACATCGACCCGGAGGACGCGGAGCGCGTGCTGGTCGACCTTGGCGCCGCATCAGTCACGCTGACCGATGCGGGCGACCGACCGGTCCTCGAACCGGGCCCCGGCGAGACACCGCTATGGCCCGAGATTCGACTGACCGCCCTGTTCGACGCCGACGCGGATCTTGCAGCCGTCAGGCAGCGGATTACGAGTACCTTCGGCGAACTCACGATGGAAGTCGAGGCGCTCGAGGACCGCGACTGGGAGCGCGAGTGGCTCAAGGATTTCACCGCGACGCGCTTCGGCGAGCGACTGTGGGTGGCACCGCGCGGCACGAGGGCCGGCGGCGATAACGATGTCGTCGTCGAACTCGACCCGGGACTCGCCTTCGGTACCGGCACGCATCCTACGACCGCCCTTTGCCTCGAGTGGCTCGACGGGCTCGATCTCGCCGGGCTCGACGTGATCGATTACGGCGCTGGATCCGGCATCCTCGCCATTGCGGCGCTGAAGCTTGGTGCAGGCCATGCCACCGCCTATGACATTGACCCGCAGGCGATCATCGCCTCGCGCGAGAACGCAGCCGCAAACGGCGTTGCCGAACGCATGACCGTCACGCTCACGCCGGGAGACCTTGACGGCCCGGCCCAGGTCGTGATCGCCAACATCCTTGCGGCACCATTGCTCGAACTTGCGACCGAGATCCTTGATTTGACAATAACGGGCGGCAAACTGGCGCTTTCGGGCATACTCTCCGAGCAGGTTCCGGCCGTGGCCGAAGCCTATGCCAAGGGGATACGCTTCGACCCGCCTGCAGAAAAACGGCAGGACGGCCAGAACTGGGCCCGGCTAACAGGTACTCGCATTTAGTTTCCAGAGCTTGATGTATACGCAATGTCCAGAATGCGGCGCGGCTTTCCGTGTCACCGCGGGAGTGCTGAAGCAGGCTGCCGGCAAGGTTCGCTGCGGCGCCTGCGGCCACGCTTTCAACGCGCTCGAGCACCTGTCCGAAGAGAAGCCGGAGGCAGCGGCATCAGTCGGACAGCCCGAGTTGCCCGAGCTGAGGCCGGAGTCCGTCGAGGCAGAGCCGGCTGCCGCAAAACCCCAGGCCCTGTCGCCCGAGCACAGCACGGCACTATTGAAGACGCTGGACGAACTCTCCGGCGACGATGTCCAACTCGAGGACACCGGGATCGAATGGCGGCTGCTCGACGAGTCCTCCTCCAACGACGCCGCGGCGGCGCCGCGCGAGACGCTGCTTGACGAAGACCTGTCCGCCGATCTCGAGGACCGACGGGTCGACGAGCTGCTGACACGATCGGCAACGCCGGTCGACGAGGTACTCAGCGAAGGGGGTTCCGCAACGTTCGAGTCGCCCGAGGTCTTTGCCGACCCGCCGGGCGCCACGATTCCCGACGAGGAGCTTCGTTTCGACGACAATACCGGGCTGCCCGAGGACGACCACGAGGACGACGGAGACGACAGCGAGGCACTGGTGGTACCGGAGCCGAGTCGTGACGCGCCGGAGCCCATGGCTAACCTGCAGGTCGACCTCGGCTTCGGAGACCCCGACGACTGGCAGGACATCCTTGCCGAGGTCGGGCCCGATGAGGCGGAGCCAGACCGCGAAGAACCGGCTGCCGAGGTCACACTGGCCGACGAACTCGACGCACTCGACATCGATATTGAAGCCGAGGAAGAACCGTCACCGCCAGCCGACGACGAGCTGGTCGAACGGATGGAGGCACTGAGCCTCGAGCTGAGCGGAATCCAGGAAGAGCTCGACGAGCTGACGGCCGGCACCGGTGAGCGCAGCATCATCGAGGAACTCGATGAACTGACGCTCGCGGCAGACGACGAGGAGCCCGCTGACGACGACGCGATGGTCGTCGCATTTGCGTCGGACGACGAGCAGGAAGCGCTGGAGGCCTCGGACGATTTCGCCCTCGAAGAGGAGACCGCGCCTGACGACGAAGAGCCCGGCGAGCCGCTGGCAGCAGACGACGAAGCGGCCGGGGACTCCGGGGAAGAGCATGCCGCCGAGATCGATCCGGACGAAACGTCGATCGACGACGACCTGATTGCTGCCGCGTTCGAGCAGGAGGCCATCGAGATTGCCGACCCTGACGGCGAAGACGACGAGGATCCGCTCTCGCAGTCGGCCATCATCTCGATCGGCGATCTCGATATCGACCTCGAGGCATCGACCGACGACGATGACGCGGCTGCGCCTGCAGAACCGGTCCTCTTGCCGATGACCGAGGAAGAACAAACGGTCAACATGCAGATCGACGAAGAGCTCCTTGCGCTGGCCGTCGAGGACGAAGACGGCTTCGCGTCGACGATCGTTGGCGACAAGGCCGACTTCGATGCAGCGCTGGCCGAGGCAGAAGCCGAGACTGAGGCTGGGGCTGAGACCGATGAGGGGGACGCGGACGAAGCGGTCGATCTCGCAGCAGCGTTCGCCGGCGCGGCCGGCGACGCGGCGGTTGAGGAGATCGTCATGGAAGGCGCCTACGCCCGCTACGCCGACGATGAGTCCAGCGAGGAGGAGGACGCGGCACGCCGACTCGAGGCCCAGGCCCTCGTTGCCGAGTCGAAGGCAGCCGAGGAAGCGGAGAAGCCCGGCGTCAACTGGCGCCTTGTCGCCGGTATTGCGGTACTGGCGCTGATCCTCGTTGCCCAGGCCGTGCACTTCTCGCGAGACTCGCTCGCAAAGATACCTGCCATCAAGGGACTGATCGAGCCGCTTTACAACGTTGCCGGCGCGCCGCTGACGCCCGCCTGGGATGTCACGGGCTGGCGCTTCGAGGCAACGCGCGGTAGCACCAACGCATCGGGCGACACGCTCAGCATCTTTACACGCATCGGCAACGACGCAGCGGACCCCCTGCCGTACCCGGTCATCAGCGTCGCCCTGACGGACCGCTTTGAGGAGACCATCGGCAGCCGCGTCTTCGAGCCGGACGAATACCTGCAGGACGACGAAGACACGGCTGCGCGCGTCCCGCCCGGCGCCTCGTTCAACGCTTTGATGTCGATTGAATCGCCCGCCGTTGACGCAACCGGCTTCAAGCTCAACGTCTGCTATCGCCTTCCAGGACGACGCCTGCGCTGCGCCGTCGAAGATTTTCGCTAACGTGACACGCTCGCTGCCGGCCGACTTCCCGCGATCACTGTCGATCGGGCCTTACACGCTCGACAGCCCGTTCGTGCTCGCGCCCATGGCCGGCGTTACGGACAAGCCGTTCCGCGCCCTCTGCCGGCACTTCGGCGCGGGCATGACGACCTCGGAGATGACGACGGCCGACATCTCGCTGTGGGAAACGCCGAAATCCCGGCAGCGGCTGGACCTCGACCTCGATCACGAACCTGTCGCCGTGCAGATCGCCGGCTCCGAGCCCGAACAACTGGCAGCCGCGGCGCGCGCCTGCGTCGACCGCGGCGCACAGATCATCGATATCAACATGGGCTGCCCTGCCAAGAAAGTGTGTCGCAAGCTGGCGGGCTCCGCTCTGCTCCAGGACGAGCGCCTCGTGGGCGACATCCTTGGTGCCGTTACGGCCGCCGTCGACGTGCCGGTAACGCTCAAAACGCGCACGGGCTGGGACGGCGAGCACCGTAACGCGCCGCGCGTTGCGCGACTCGCCGAGGCCGAGGGCATTGCGGCAATCACGATCCACGGGCGCACACGCGCGGATAAATACCGCGGCGACGCCGAGTACGAGACCATTGCGGAGGTCAAAAACGCAGTGTCGATCCCGGTCATTGCGAATGGAGATATCACGACTTTCGAGAAGTCGCTTGAAGTTTGGGAGCTAACCCGCGTCGACGGCTTGATGATCGGGCGAGGTGCACAAGGACGCCCGTGGATCTTCGCTGAACTCAATCAGGCGCTCGAAGGCAAGCCTGGTTTTTCACCGCTGGAAAAGCAGACGCTGCGTGATATGATGCTCGGCCACTTGAGCGAACTGCACCGGTTTTACGGGGAATCCACCGGCGTTCGAGTGGCACGAAAGCACCTCACCTGGTACTGCGAGCATCTCGCGAATGCGGACGAATACCGTAACCGGGTAGTGCGTGTCGACAGCGCCTACGAGCAACTTGCCCTGACCGCGGAATACTTCGCTCGCGAAGACGGAGGCATTTCGGAGGCTGCGTAGTCGCTGGATTTGGGAGGGACGCTGCGGAAAGACCGCAGCGGTCGTAAACGGGACAAAGCCGCGTGGCCAGCAAGAATTCGCAAGCACTGAAATCCAACAAGAGCAAGAAGCCCCTGTGCAAGCACACCGAAGACGCCCTCAACAGTTACTTCGCCACGCTGAACGGTGACCGTCCCGGCGATCTCTATGATCTCGTGATCGGCGAAGTCGAACGCCCCTTGTTCAAAGCCGTCATGGACTACACGCACGGCAACCAGAGCCAGGCAGCCGGCATTCTCGGCATCAACCGCGGCACGCTGCGCAAGAAACTGAAGACCTACCAGTTGCTGCAGTAAGCGACCGGGTCGTGGCGCGCGGTCATCCGAAACAACACACCCACCAAGGACAACCATGTTTACAGTGCGCCGAGCACTCGTCAGCGTTTCTGACAAAAGCGACCTGATCCCGTTCGTAAGTGGTCTCGCCGCTGAAGGCGTCGAAATCCTGTCAACCGGCGGCACTGCGCGCGCGCTGCGCGATGCAGGGCTCGAGGTCGTCGACGTGGCCGAGAAGACGGGCTTTCCGGAGATCATGGACGGGCGCGTAAAGACACTGCATCCGACCATTCACGGCGGGCTGCTCGGTCGACGTGGTACCGATGAGGACGTCATGCAGGAGCACGGCATCGAGCCGATCGATCTGCTCGTCGTCAACCTCTACCCGTTCGAGGAGACAATCGCGCGCGACGACGCGACGCTCGAAGACGCCATCGAGAACATCGACATTGGCGGCCCGGCGATGATCCGGGCCGCGAGCAAGAACCACGACGGTGTCGCCGTCGTCGTCGATCCCGCGGACTACGACCACGTGCTGACGCGGCTGCGTGCCGGCTCGTTGGGCATCGAGGAACGCCGCCGGCTCGCGGCACGAGCGTACGCTCACACGGCCGCTTACGACACCGCCATAACGCGCTACCTGACGGCGTCACTCGGCGACGACACACTGGGCGACACGCACCAGTACGCCGGTCGCCGGATCGAGCACCTGCGCTATGGTGAAAACCCGCACCAGGCTGCCGCGTTCTACGCCGACCAGGCCGTGCCCGCCGGTTCGCTTGCCGGCGCCCGCCAGCTGAACGGTAAGGCGCTGTCCTACAACAACATTGCGGACGCCGATGCGGCGCTTTCGTGCGTCAAGGCGTTCGACGCGCCGGCCTGCGTCATCGTCAAGCACGCAAACCCCTGCGGCGTCGCCGTTGCGGAGACGATTCACGCAGCCTATGACAAGGCCTTCCGGACGGACCCGACGTCCGCGTTCGGCGGCATTATCGCCTTCAATCGCCCGCTCGATACCGATACCGCTGCTGCCATTATCGAGCGGCAGTTCGTCGAAGTGATCGTTGCACCAGAGGTCGACGAAGCGGCGGCGACCGTCGTTGCCCAAAAGAAAAACGTCCGCCTTCTCGAAACCGGTACCTGGCCGTCAGACGCAGGTGACAGCGTCGACTACAAGAAGGTGTCGGGCGGACTGCTCGTGCAAACAGCCGACCAGGGAACGGTCACGGCCGACGACCTCAAGGTTGTCACGAAGCGAAGTCCCACCGGGGACGAGCTTGACGATCTCCTCTTCGCCTGGAGCGTGGTCAAGTACGTCAAGTCCAACGCGATCGTCTTCTGCAAAGATCACATGACCGTCGGTATTGGCGCCGGCCAGATGAGCCGGGTCTACAGCACAAGAATCGCCGCTATCAAGGCGGCGGATGAAGGCCTCGAGGTCAAGGGCTCGGCCATGGCGTCCGATGCGTTCTTCCCGTTCCGCGATGGTATCGACGCTGCCGCGGAGACCGGCATTGCGGCGATTATCCAGCCAGGCGGCTCGATGCGCGACGAAGAGGTCATCCAGGCCGCGAACGAACACGGTCTTGCGATGGTGTTCACCGGCATGCGCCACTTCAGGCACTAGGCGATGAAGGTTCTCGTTGTCGGCAGCGGAGGCCGCGAGCACGCGATCGCATGGAAGTGCGCTCAGTCGAGCGACGTCGACACGGTGCTTGTCGCGCCGGGCAATGCCGGCACGGCCCGGGAAGCCGGTGTCGAGAACGTCGATATTGCCGCCGATGACATCGATGGCCTGTTGGCCTTTGCGAGCAGCGCCGGTATACAGCTGACGATTGTCGGTCCCGAGGCGCCGCTGGTTGCCGGGATCGTCGACCGCTTCATCGAGGCCGGCCTGCCATGCTTCGGGCCGACAGGCGCCGCCGCCCAGCTGGAAGGCTCGAAGGTCTTTACCAAAGACTTCATGGCGCGACATCGCATCCCGACGGCCCGCTACGAGAGCTTCACGGACCTGGGGCCCGCCCTGGCTTACATTCGCGAGCAGGGAGCGCCCATCGTCATCAAGGCCGACGGCCTGGCGGCGGGCAAGGGCGTGATCGTCGCGCTATCGCTCGATGAGGCCGAGGCCGCGGCGAGCGACATGCTGGAGGGCAACGCGTTCGGGTCCGCCGGCAGCCGCATCGTCGTCGAGGAATACCTTGATGGTGAGGAAGCCAGCTTCATTGTGATTACGGACGGCGACACGATCGTCCCGCTGGCCACATCGCAGGATCACAAGGCACGCGACGAAGGCGACACGGGACCGAACACCGGCGGCATGGGCGCGTACTCACCGGCGCCGGTCGTGACTGCCGAGGTCGAGGAGCGCATCCTGCACGAAGTCATCGAGCCGACGCTCGCGGGCATGCGTATCGATGGCGCGCCGTACCTGGGCTTCCTGTACGCCGGCCTCATGATCATGCCCGACGGCTCGCCGAAGGTCATCGAGTTCAACTGCCGAATGGGTGACCCGGAAACACAGCCTGTCCTGATGCGCCTCAAGTCTGACCTTGCCGACGTGTGTCGGCGCACGCTGGATGGCACGCTCGACAAGGTTCGGCTCGAGTGGGACGAGCGCGCGGCGCTCGGCGTCGTGATGGCTGCGGGCGGCTATCCCGGACGTTACGACAGCGGCGTCGAGATCATTGGCCTCGATGACGCCGACGGCGACACCCGCAAGGTCTTCCACGCCGGTACGACGATGGACGGTGAGCGAGTCGTCACAGCGGGCGGACGCGTTCTCTGCGTTGTCGGTCTTGGCGACAGCGTGCGCGCCGCGGCTCTCGAGGCCTACTCGGCGGTCGACAAGATCTGCTGGGACGGGGTTTACCTGCGGCGGGACATCGGCCATCGCGCGATCGCGCGCGAAAACGCCGAGGCCCGTTAACGCTATCCGGACGGCGCCTCGACAATGCTGACCACAAGCGAAGCAACGGCGCGCATCCTTGCCGCCATGCCTCCGCTACCGGCAGAGTCCGTGCCGCTGGCGGCCACGATCGGTCGCGTCCTCAGGCAAGCGGTTTTTGCCGAACGCGATCAGCCACCGTTCGACCGCGTCATGATGGATGGCATTGCGCTCCGCCACGCCGACTATGCAACCCTCGAGCGCAGCTTCCCGATCCAGGGTACGCAGCTCGCGGGCGACGCGCCGTTGGCGCTCGAACCCGGCCATTGCATCGAGATCATGACGGGCGCCGCGCTGCCTCAGTACGCCGACCTCGTCATCCCTGTCGAGCAGGTCACCGTCAATCACGGTGCGGCTCACGTGCAGGCGAACTACCAGGTCGAAGTACGGCAGTTCATACACCCGCGTGGTTCGGATTTCGAGGCCGGCAAGGAACTGCTGTCGGCAGGCATGCGCATACGCCCGGCAGAAGTCGCCGTGCTCGCATCCGCGGGACTCGCGGCGGTAGACGTTGCGGCCCGGCCGCGCGTGTCGGTCATCTCGACCGGCGATGAGCTCGTGCCGGCGGGAGCGACTATAGCAGCGCAGCAGATTCGACTATCGAACGGTCCCGCGGTCGTCGCCATGCTGGCCGAACACGGTTATACGGACAGCCGGCACGATCATCTGCCGGACAATCGCGACATACTCAGGACCCGAATTCGCGAGCATCTCGAGGCGTCGGATGTCATCGTGCTGAGCGGCGGCGTATCGCGCGGCAAGGCCGACTACGTGCCCGAGGTACTCGCCGATCTCGGCGTGACGGTCGACTTTCATCGGGTCAGCCAGCGCCCGGGCAAGCCAATGTGGTTCGGCAGAGGGCCGGATGGCCAGACCGTGTTCGCGCTGCCGGGAAATCCCGTGTCGGTGCTCGTGTGCTGTCGCCAGTACGTCATTCCTGCCCTCAACAAGGCGAGCGGTGAGCGGCCTTTGCCGCCGGCCTTTGCAAGGCTGTCGGAAGAGGTGCAGTTCGAGCCGGCGCTGACCTGCTTTCTGCCTGTACGCGTGGCCGTGAGCGCGAACGGTGAGTCGATCGCTGTGCCGGTCCGAACCAATACCTCGGGTGATTTTGCGGCCCTGTCAGGTACCAGCGGCTACGTCGAACTCGAGTCCTCGCGCTCACTGTACAAGGCCGCATCCGTCGTGCCCCTGCACCGCTGGTAAGTACACCACGTCGATCCTTGCAGCCGACCGGTTGCGTGGTTAGGGTGGTCACTCGCTGCAACGCCCCGGTCATTCACGTGCTCTACGCCGCCTATGGATCCAACCTGCACCCTCGTCGCCTCGGGCAACGTGCACCGTCCGCCAGCTTGCGCGGCACATCGCTGATCGAAGGTTTCTCGCTCTCCTTCAACAAGCACGGACAGGACGGCTCCGGAAAATGCACGATCGCGCCGGGCGGACCGGGTGTACGCGTTGCGATCTACGCGATGAGCGATCGGGATCATGCCGCCCTCGACGAAATCGAGGGCGTCGGACGCGGCTATACGGCAACCTCCGTAAGCGTCGCCGGCATCGGGACCTGTCGCACATACATTGCCGAGCCTGCCTACCTAGACAACAGCCTGAGGCCCTTTGCGTGGTATCGCGACTTTGTTCTGCTGGGCGCCCGGCATCATCGTTTTGACGACGACTACCTCCGCCGCATTGAGGCGATCAGTGCTATGGTTGATCCCGACAGCACGCGACGGGCAGAGAATGCCCGCCTCGCCGCGACACTCAGGACGTGGCAGCCGCGCGTTGCCGATAACCGCCACGATTGACCGACGTACCGCAATGCCCGCTGAAATCGACAGGCTCCTTGCCGAGCGCGCCGTCGAATCGACACTCGTCGAACGCGTCGTCGTGACTGACTACCGCAACTGGACCCGCGTGCGGCAGATCCTCGCCGACCGCGTCCATCTCGATATGGGCTCCCGTACCGATAGTGAGGCGGGAACACTCACGCCTTCCGAGAGCACATTGCGCCGGGATGCCGGACTGTCGCGTCTCGAGGATGCCCATCACCAGCTCGGTAACGTCCAGGTAACGCTCGACGGCAATACTGCCGATAACTTTGCTATGGCATTGCCTATCACTTTTTGTCGGACCAGGCTGGCGGCAATACGCGTACCTCTGTGGGTGCCTACGAATTCAGCCTCGAGTTTGACGGCTCGCGCCGGCGGATTACGGCCATGACGTTTCACCTGAAGTTCATTGACGGCAACGTGGAGCTCGGCGAGTGACGAAGCACGTACTCGAGGGCGGCAGCCAACTCTCCGAGCTTGCCCTGTTCAGCTGCGATCAGCTGCCCGCCAAGGCAGGCCGCAGCATAGACGCAATGGCGGCAAGCGGTCAGGCCATGCGGATTGCAACGGACTCCGACGCGAGACAGCGACTGCATCTCTTTGTCGACGAGGAGATTCCCGACAGGCTTGCCGCATGGCTCGATGCGGATGATACGCTCGAATACCGCTTCGTGACAGAAACCGGACGGGTCGCATTCGGCGGTGTCGAATCGATCACTGCATCCTTCACCGCCAACGATGAGCTTCGCAATGACGTCGACATTCCGCCGGGCGCCTACCAGGCGACGGCCTTTCATACCGACTACCCTGCCGAGCGTCTCGAAGAAGCGATGCAGTACCGTATCGGTAGTCGCGGCGTACGCCTCGTGAACAGGCCGGCGAACATTTTTACGGGCAGCCTGCTGCTGTTCATATCCATGGTCATCCTCGGCGTTGCGGGCTCGAACTGGTATTTCGCCGCGGCGGCAGCAGTTGCGCTCGGCGCATGGGGATGGACGCGCCTCGTTATCAAGAGCAAGAAATATCGCGACTATATGACCGTTCGCCGCGACGTCGAGCGTAGCTTTCCCAGTATCGTCATCTCGCTTGAGCGTGACGCCCCGGCCTAGCGCAGCGCCCGTCGCGTCCAGCTCAGCCCGGTGGCTGCCATGCAGCACGAGCGGCACGTCGCCAGGTCAAACACTCAGGAGCAAATTATGAGTACAACGATTTCGAATCGCTCGACGCCGGACGACTGGCCGGCACTCTCCATCGCGGACTGGGCCGAGACAGCGAAGACGCTGCATCTCTGGACCCAGGTGGTCGGCAAGATTCGCCTCGAGCAGACGCCCTGGACCAATCATTCATGGCATGTTGCGCTGTATCCGACGGCGCGCGGCCTTACAACGGGGCCGGTCGCATTCGGCGGCGACATTGCAGAACTCGCCTTCGACTTCGTCGCTCATCAGCTCCTGATACAGCGCGCGAGCGGAACGACGCGGCACGTCTCGCTGAGGGACCGCAGCGTCGCCGACTTCTATGCGGCCGTGATGGCGGAACTCGCGCAGCTGAATCTTGCCTGCACAATTCATCGGATTCCCAGCGAGATCGCCGACGCCATCCCGTTCGACGAAGATCACGAGCACCATCACTACGATCCCGAGTACGCCAATCGCTTTCACCGGGCCTTGTTGCAGGTGCACCGCGTATTCACGGAGTTTCGCGCACGCTACACCGGCAAGGTGAGCCCCGTGCATTTCTTCTGGGGCAGTTTCGATCTCGCCGTTACCCGTTTCTCCGGGCGGCCTGCACCGACGCACCCGGGCGGCGTACCCAACTTTCCGGACTGGGTTGCGGCGGAAGCCTATTCGCATGAAGTCTCGAGCGCCGGATTCTGGCCCGGCGGCGACGCGGCTGATGCGGCTTTCTATTCCTACGCCTACCCGTCGCCCGATGGCTTTGCCGACGCCACGGTCAAGCCCGCCGAGGCGAGCTGGTCCTCCGAGCTCGGCGAATTCCTCCTGCCCTACGAGGCGGTACGGAGCGCTTCATCTCCGGACACCGTGCTGCTCGATTTTCTCGAGTCCACGTACGCGGCCGCGGCGGACGCCGCACACTGGGATCGCGACAACCTGGAACGACCGACGCGTGGTTTCGGACCATATATGGAGCAATAGGTAAAATATTGCTGTATCTGGGCTGTTTCACGCATAGTTGGCAATCTACGCGAGATCGGCCGGAATGAGCGAAAACCAGACGGGACCAGAACCGGGTCGGCATGGCGACGGGCAGCGCGACGTTGCACCTGTCGAGGAGGGGCGCAACCTCGCCGACATCGAGGCGCATGTCGAGAAGTACCTCGGTCCCATCGAGACGGTGTTGCACGAGCTCGTGTCAGAGCACATTCACCTAGACGTGCTCAAGGTCCCACCGTCCAAGCAACGTCCTTATCACTGCCTTGTTACCAGCGGCATGAGCGACCTTGCCATGCGTGTGCCGGACGACATGGGAGAGTTCGCACGGGCCGAATTGATCCTGGCCCTGCCCGAGTCGTGGCCGCTGTCGCAGGAAGCGTTCAGGGACGAGGCGAACTATTGGCCCGTGCGCTGGCTGAAGCAGGTCGGTCGCCTGCCGCATGAACACGGAACGTGGGTTGGCTGGGGCCACTCGATCCCGAACGGCGATCCCGCACAGCCGATTGCGGACACGGCGTTTACGGGCGTCTGCCTGGCGCCACCCTACTGGCTCGACCCCGAGTTCTTCCAGCTACGTGCAAGCTCGGGCGACACGGTCTGCTTCTACGAGCTCGTACCGGTGCACGAGGATGAAATGCAGCTCAAGCTTGAACGCGGCTTTGCCGAACTCGAAAAGCGCTTCGAACGCGCCAACGTAGGCTTCGTACTCGACAAGGCGCGCCCAAGCGTTGCCTAGGAACGCCCTGCCGGGCAGGAGCGAAGCCGCGTACTAGCGCTTCATCGCCTCGAAGAACTGCGCGTTGGTCTTTGTATCCTGCAGCTTGTTGAGCAGGAACTCGATCGCCGCCAGCTCGTCCATCGGGTGCAGCACCTTGCGCAGGACCCAGAGCTTCTGCAGCTCATCCGGGTCGGTCAGGAGTTCTTCTTTACGGGTACCCGAGCGGTTGATGTTGATCGCCGGGAATACACGCTTCTCGGCAATGCGGCGATCCAGATGGATCTCCATGTTGCCGGTGCCCTTGAACTCCTCGTAGATTACCTCGTCCATCTTCGAGCCCGTGTCGACCAGCGCCGTCGCGAGAATCGTCAGGCTGCCGCCCTCTTCGATGTTGCGCGCGGCGCCGAAGAAACGCTTCGGGCGATGCAGGGCGTTCGCGTCGACACCGCCCGTCAGGACCTTGCCTGATGACGGCACGACCGTGTTGTAGGCACGCGCAAGACGGGTAATCGAGTCGAGCAGGATAACGACGTCGCGCTTGTGCTCGACGAGACGCTTGGCCTTCTCGATAACCATGTCGGCCACCTGGACGTGACGGCTCGCCGGCTCGTCGAACGTCGAGGAGACGACTTCGCCGCGCACCGTGCGCTCCATTTCGGTCACCTCTTCCGGGCGCTCGTCAATCAGGAGCACCATGAGGTCGACGTCCGGGTTGTTGGCGACGATCGCCGAGGCGATGTTCTGCAGCAGCATCGTCTTACCGGCCTTCGGCGGCGACACGATCAGGCCGCGCTGGCCCTTGCCGATTGGCGCGACCATATCGATGATGCGGGCCGTCAGGTCCTCGGTGCTGCCGTTGCCCTGCTCGAGCTTGAGCCGGTCTTTCGGGTGCAGCGGCGTGAGGTTTTCGAACAGGACCTTCGAGCGCGCGTTTTCGGGCGCGTCGTGGTTGATCTGGCCAACCTTCAGCAGCGCGAAGTAGCGCTCACCGTCCTTGGGCGGACGAATCAGTCCGGAAACGGTGTCGCCGGTACGCAGTGCAAAGCGCCGGATCTGGCTCGGGCTGACGTAAATATCATCCGGTCCGGCAAGGTAGGAACTGTCCGCCGAACGCAGGAAGCCGAAGCCATCCTGCAGGATTTCGAGCGTTCCCTCGCCGTAGATGTCCTCGCCGTTCTTGGCGTGCGCCTTCAGGACGGCAAAGATGATGTCCTGCTTGCGCGAGCGTGCCAGGTTCTCGAGTCCGAGCGACTCACCGAGCTCGACCAGCGCAGCCGCGGGCCGCGTCTTGAGCTCGGTAAGGTTCATGACGTTCTTGCTCGCCTCGAGCTGCTCCGGCGGGATTACCTCGAGGCTGGCGTCATCATCAGGGTATTCGCTTTGCGGCGAACGACGGCGCCTGCGACGGTTAACGTTTCCCTTGCCTTTGTTGCCGGACTTCGCAGGCCGGCTTTTCGTTTGATTACCCAAGTATCCTCTCACAGATTGCTGTCCAGGAACTCGACGAGCTGGCCCTTCGACATGCTGCCGAGTTTCTGGGCCTGCACTTCCCCACCCTTGAATAGCATCAGGGTTGGGATGCTGCGAATGCCGAACTTCTGAGGCGTGTTCGGATTCTCGTCAATGTTCATTTTCACGATATTGAGGCGGCCGGCGTACTCCTCGGCAGCCTCATCCAGAAGCGGCGCAATCATCTTGCAGGGCCCACACCATTCGGCCCAGAAATCGATCAGGACCGGCGTATCGGCCTTGATTACGTCGCTGTCAAAATTGTCATCATTGGTGTGCACGATCTTGTCGCTCACCGCTGGTTACCTCCATTTGTCACAGAGTCAGGATGTAAACTTATGAAGATGCCCGCCGATCGTTCCCCCCGACAAGCGAGCATTGGGGATTTAGGTGACGCTGCCCGTTTCTTCAGGCAAACTGTCGCAATCTTGCGCCCGGGGCTGCCAATGCAGCGAGAGGCGGCTTTCAGGAATCGTTGGTTGCGAAACTGGTAGGTGCGACGAGTGTCGCGTCGAATTGCGGTTATTGTGACTGCTAATCACGCCATTTTGCAAGCCCAAATCCCCAAAATAAGGTTCTCCTCATGACTCAGGGTCATCTGAGTGATCTCAGGTTCGATACGCTGTCCTTGCACGACAGCCTCAAGGCCGGCATTCGTGACGCGGGCTTCGAGTTCTGTACGCCGATTCAGGCGAGCTCGTTGCCGATTGCACTCAAGAATCAGGACGTTGCCGGTCAGGCGCAGACAGGCACAGGGAAGACCGCTGCCTTCCTGATCGCCGCGTTCCAGCGCGTACTGACCAGTGCCGCGGAGCGGTCGGAAACCGATGCCGACGGCGACCAGAAACCCCGGCAGCCACGCATCTTTGCACTGGCGCCGACACGTGAGCTGGCCGTGCAGATCGCCAAGGATGCCGAGGTGCTCGGCAAGCATACCGGGCTCGAGATCGGCCTCGCGTTCGGCGGCACCGACTATGAAAAACAGCGGCGCACGCTCGAGAATGGCGTCGACGTCCTGATCGGCACACCCGGCCGCATCATCGACTATTACAAGCAGGGTGTGTTCCGTCTCGACCAGGTCGAGGTTGCGATTCTCGACGAAGCCGACCGCATGTTCGACCTCGGCTTCATCAAGGACATACGCTACCTGCTGCGCCGGCTGCCGAAACCCGAGCAGCGGCTGAATCTCCTTTTCTCGGCGACGCTCTCACACCGTGTCATGGAGCTCGCGTACGAGCACATGAACGAGCCCGAACTCATCCAGATCGAGCCGGACAAGGTCACGGCGGATCGTGTGCGCCAGGCGATCTTCTACCCGGCGAACGAGGACAAGCTGCCGCTGTTGGTCGGACTGATCCGCGAGATGGGCGAAGCGCGCATCATGGTCTTCGTTAACATGAAGCGCGAAGCCGAGCGCGTCGAGGCAACCCTCAACGCCAACGGCATCAATGCAAGCGCCATCTCGGGCGACGTTCCGCAGAAGAAACGCCTGCGCATGCTCAAGGAGTTCCAGAGCGGTGAACTCCCGGTATTGATCGGCACCGACGTCGCGTCGCGCGGTCTGCACATCCCCGACGTGCAGTACGTCATTAACTATGACTTGCCGCAGGATGCAGAGGACTATGTCCACCGCATCGGCCGCACGGCCCGCGCCGGCGCATCGGGCGACGCTATCAGCTTCGGCTGTGAGTCCTACGCCATGGGGCTGCCTGACATCGAAGACTACATCGGTCACAAGATCCCGGTAGCCAACTACACGCCCGACCAGCTGCCCGACATCGAACGACCCAAGCACCGGCCGCGCCGCAAAGGCCCGCCGCGTCGCAACTCGGGCGAAGGCGGCGGCGGAAATCGCCGGCCACGCCGGCGGCGGTCGTCGAAGAGCGGCTAGCGCGGGAGACGCGGCGTTCGCGATTGAACGGGCCTTGTTGAGGCGGCTATACGGCCGCAACTCTTTAGCACGATTAGCCTGCATACCGGTCGCGGCTTCAAAGCCGCTCCTACCAGGCACGTTGCCTGCTCAGGCGCCGAAACAAGCCGTGGGCGCACTGCCGCTGACCGGAAACAAAGCGCAGCGAAGCGAGTCATTCCGGGCGGCGGCAACGCGACCGCGGCGGAATCGTGCAACAAGAGCAAGCGTGGTTGTCTGGCAGCCTAGGCCGGCGTCAGCTCGTGCACACCCTCGACACCGACAAACTCATCCCCGCCCTGTTCGGGCTCGGTCGTATCCGGGCGGGTAATCGCCACGACGCCGCCAATCCCGAACGAGCGGGCGCTGTGCAGCACCGGGTGCGTGTCGTCGACCATCACCGAGGCCTCGGCATCGAAGCCCTCCTCTTCCTTAAGCGCATGCCAGAAGTCCTGGTGTTCCTTGGCGTGTCCGAAGTCGTGCGAGGTGTAGACAGCATCGAAGTATCGCGTCAGTCCCGTTACCGCGTCCTTCAGGCCCAGCGTATCCGGGTGTGAGTTGGTCACCATGATTACGCGAATATGATGCGCGTGCATCGTCTCGAGGAAACCCTCCGCACCCGGCAGGTAGCCGATCCGGTGATCGACATCCCGGTGCAGGGCGAGAATGTCGAGGCCGAGTTCCTCGCTCCAGTGGTCGAGGCAATACCAGCGGAGGTCTCCCCTCAAGCTGCCGAAGCGGCCGAACAGGTGCCGACGCGCGTCGTCGATCGACATGCCGTGCTTATCGGCGTATCGCTCCGGGATCAATTCCTTCCAGACGAAATTGTCGAACGCGAGATCAAGCAGCGTGCCGTCCATGTCAAGCATGAGCGTCTCGCAGTCTGCCATCAGTGCCTTGGCCGGGTGCCGTGATGTCATCGTAGTCAGGCTATATACTCGCGGGGCTCTAGGACCCAGGGACAGGAAATGGAACCAGTACGTCTCGTAACGCCGGTCGCTGACATCGCGCGGCTGGCCGGCGATGCAATCCTCGAAGTCTACGCGACCGATTTCGCCGTTCAAAGCAAGGATGATGCCTCGCCGCTGACGCAGGCCGATCTCGCCTCGCATCGCGCCATCATGGCCGGCCTTGAGGCGTTGACCCCGGACGTACCAATCATCTCCGAGGAGTCCGGGCTGCCAGGCTTCGAGGAACGCCGCGCCTGGACCCAGTACTGGCTCGTCGACCCGCTCGACGGCACCAAGGAATTCGTCAAGCGCAACGGCGAGTTTTCGGTCAACATTGCGCTGATCCGGGAAAACCGGCCAGTGCTCGGTGTGGTGCACGTCCCGGTGACCGGGGTTACCTATACGGGCTGTATAGGACTTGGCGCGACCCGCCAGGACGGCGACGCGGACCCGGTCAGTATCGCCGTCTCAGCGGCAACGGCGACACCGGCACGCATTGTCGGGAGCCGCTCACACAGGAGCGCCAGTCTCGATGCCTTCCTTGACGCGGCCGGTGATAGCGAGATGCTACCCATGGGCAGTTCGCTCAAGTTCTGCATCGTTGCAGAGGGCGGCGCCGACATCTATCCGCGGCTGGGCCCCACGTCGGAATGGGATACTGCGGCCGCGCAGGCCGTCGTCGAACAGGCGGGCGGGCGCGTGCTCAAGACCGATGGCCAGCCGCTCGACTACAACGCCAAGGCCGACATCCTGAACCCGTGGTTCCTCGTCATCGGTCCGAACGATCGCGACTGGCTGGCGATGGTGCCCGACGACGGGTAGCATGTTGAGGCGCCTGTGGGCGTTACAACAACAACGGCAGGCCGGCTTCCCACGCGAACCATGACCGAAAAAGTCGACACAGAGTCTTTTAAGCAGATGGAGCGTTTACGCGAACTTCGCGTAAGCCACCGCGATCTCGACTATCTCATCGACCGCCTGCAGCATGATCCCATGGTTGACCAGCTACGCATCCGGCGCCTGAAGAAACGCAAGCTGCTGCTCAAGGACATGATCGCCATGCTCGAATCCGACATGATCCCGGACATGGATGCCTGAGGGGCCTAGACGCCCTCGCTCTCGCCGCGCTTGGTCGGCCGCCCGGCATCGAGCGTTGCGCCGATGTGCGCATCGCCGCGATCTCTTGCCAGCCGCACCTGCCGCACACGCTCCTCGAGACGCCTGAGCCGGTCTTTGTCGGTTTCGCCGACGCACTGCGGGCATGACACCCCTTCGACGTAGTCGTCCGAGGCGAGGTCGACCGTCGACAGCGGTCGGCGACAGGCGTGACACTGCACATAGCCACCCTCTGCAAGATCCCGGTCGACGGCGACGCGAGTATCGAAAACGAAGCACTCGCCGTCCCACCGGTTTTGCTCCGGCGAAACGGACTCGAGGTAATTCAGGATGCCACCGTCCAGGTGATAAACGTCGCTGAAGCCGAGTTCGAGCATGAGCGCGGTGGCCTTCTCGCAACGAATCCCGCCGGTGCAGAACATCGCAAGCGGACGATCTGTCCCGGCCTCTGCTACCTCGCGGGCGAAGTCGGGAAACTCGCGAAAACTGTCCGTCCCGGGATCGAGCGCGCCGGGAAAACTTCCGACCTCGACCTCGTAGTGGTTGCGTGTATCGATGACGACCACGTTCGGGTCATCGATCAGCGCATTCCATTCATCCGGCGGAACGTGCGTGCCGGTTTTCCGGTGCGGCAAAATGTCGGGGCGGCCCAGCGTCACGATCTCGCGCTTGACCTTGACGCGCATACGACGGAACGGCGCCGATGACGACTCACTCCAGCGCGCGCTGATCGGTGTCGCAAGCCCGAGCGCCTGCTCGAGGTAGCTGAACACGGCGCGAATCCCGGCCGCCTCCCCGGCCAGCGTGCCGTTGATGCCTTCACTCGCGACGAGCACCGTGCCCAGCAGTCCGGCAGCCTGGCAGCGTTCGAGGAGCGGCTCACGAAACGCCTCCGGATCCTCGAGATCGAGGAAGCGATAAAAGGCCGCAACCTTCATGCCGCCTCGTCCCGCTGCTCGGCGACCGTCAGGGACAGGATGCTGTGGCGGATTTCTTCACCGAGCACGAGGCGTGCGTCTGCGCCGATGTTTTCGATGCTGTCATCGAACTCGAGCAGTCCATCTTCGTTCTTGCGGACCACCGACTGCGCCTGCAGCATGCGAATGAAGTCCTGGAACAGCGTCTTGTTGAAGAAGTCGGGCGAGTGCAGTCCGTAGATCATCGACAGGCGCTCCGCGCTTTGCTGGCACAGCTGCTCGAGTCGCGTGCGCGTAAGTTGTCCGGAGCCGTTACGCACGAGAATCGCAATCGCAAGGTAGAAGCGCTGCAGCATTGGCACCATCGAGTTGCCGAGCATCAGCAGCTGGTACGCCTTCTCGGATCCGGCCGGCGGACGCACGAGCTTCTTCTTCATGCGTCCGCGGGTCAAAAGCCCCTGCTCGACGAGTGCCTCGATCGCCTCGCTCGTCACGTCATCGATCTGGTCGAACTTCCACTTGAGGCACAGCTCCTTCTTCATGAACGGGTAGATCAGGCGCACGAGGCGCTGCAGCTCGGCATGCGCGAGCTCCCTGCCCTGGATGAAGCAGCAGGCAACGGAGGCCGGGATCGCGAGAAGGTGCAGGATATTGTTACGGAAGTACGTCATGCGCACTGCCGTGTCTTCCGACATGTGCCAGACGTCGCCGGTTGCATGCGTCGTGCGGGCAATGACGCCAAGGTCGACACCGTGACTGATGATCTCCGCCGGCGTGATCTCCGGGATCGTCACGAGCTCCGAATAACGGAAACGCCGCAACAGGTCGAGGCTCAGCTGCAATTGCCGGGTCAGCTCATCTGCGCCGATCTTCTGCTTGGGCGTCGCGAGCAGCACGTAGGCCAGCAGGCTGATCGGCGTTACGGCTGCAGCGGAGTTGATCTCCTCCATGATCCGACCGCCCAGAGTATCGACGACGTCGCCGAGCCACGCCGGACGCTCCAGCGCCTCGCGGTCGCTCGAACGCCAGTCCGGGTGCAATTCGTCGAGCATGGGCTCGAGTTCGATAGGCTTCGCAAAGTTGACGTAGACCTTGCCGTAGCGCTCCCGCAGCGAGCTCAGTGAGCGCAGCAGCCCGAACAGCGATTCCTTTTCCTTTGCCGCGCCGCCCAATTCGCTAATAAAAGCATCGCCCTCGATCAGGCGTTCGTAGCCGAAGTACACGGGTACAAAGACCACCGGACGCCGAGGATCCTTGATGAAGGAATGCACGGTCATGACGAGCATGCCGCCTTTCGGTTCGAGCAGTCGACCGGTTCGGCTGCGGCCACCTTCGATGAAGTACTCGAGCGAGCTGCCGCGGCGGATCACCTGGTGCAGGTAGGCGTCGAAGACTGTTGCATACAGCCGGTTACCCTTGAAGCTGCGGCGCAGGAAGAACGCCCCGCCGCGGCGCAGGATAGAGCCGACAATCGGCAGGTTCAGGTTGATGCCGGCGGCAACGTGCGGAATATGCAGCCCCTGCTCGTAGACAACGTAGCCGAGCAGCAGGTAGTCGAAGTGACTGCGATGGCAGGGAACGTAGACGACTTCCTTGCTGCTCGCGATGTCGTGCAGCTGGTCGACATGGTTGAGTTCGATGCCGTCGTAAATCTGGTTCCAGACGCGCTTCAGCAGGCGCTCGACGACGCGTACCGTCCGGTAGGAGATGTCGGCCGCGACTTCCAGCGCATACTCGCGGGCCTTGCGTTCGGCGACGAGCCGCTTGCTGCGATCGCCACCGCTTTCAGCCTCGATCGCTCGCTGGACTGCCGGCTCCCTGAGGACCTGGTTGACCAGCGTCCGCTTGTGCGAAAGATCAGGACCCACCGTCGCCGCGCGGCGCTGGCGAAAGTGCACACGGAGGATCCGGGAGACCTTGCGAAACGTGACGGCAGGTTCGACATCCTCATTGAGCACCGAGCGGACCGGCAGCGCCTCCGAATACCTGAGCAGCGTGTCGCGTCCGACGAGAAAGGTTGCGAAGAACTTGCGGGTTCGCCCGACGAACTCCCAGTTCTCGGCAAAAAACAGCTTGAAGACAGAGCCTTCTTTCTCAGGCGAACGCCCCCAGTACAGCGCCACGGGCACGAACAACAGCTCCTTCTGGTTTCGCTTTGCTTCCTCGACGAGCCTCCTTAAGCGCGGCGAACCACGCGTCGACGGCCGACGCACGAGAAATCCCTGGTAGCGCCGCAAGACGACAACGCGGCGCGACTCCTTGAGCTTGCCGAAGCGAAACGGCTCGGTCGGCGATGGCATGCCGTTGCTGTCGCAGGCGCGCTGTAGCGCAAGGAGATCCGCAAGGCCACCGGTCTCGAGCACGTACACGACGTCGGCACCCGAATCATCGAGTACCTCACGAGGGGCATCCGGCTGGATTGCCGGTCGCGCCCAGAGAGCGAAAATCCTGCTCGCGATGCGATAAAACGGCTGCGACAGGGAGCCGGCGAACGTCATGGCAGGAAGTCTACCGAAATCCCCTCTCCTAAAAAGCGCTGATTTACTGGTCCTGCCTGTCTGATGCGCAGCCGCCAACGCTATTCTGCACGCGGCGAAGACTAGACCAGGGTCCGGGGGTACCAAATTCCGCACTGCCGCCAAGCAGCCGGCGACCGTTGAAGCCCCGAGCAACGCGGTATACTCCGATGCACAGTTTATTCGGCGCGAATCCTGGCGCGCCGAGGACAAGCAATGATTCGACTCGCCTCCCTCTGCGTCACCGCAACCCTCTTTACCGCCTGCACCGCACCCGTATCCACGCTGTCGCGGCCCGATGCCTACTACGACGACTTCAACCCCGTCCTCGCAACAGAGACCGTCGACGGCTCACTGTTCGCCGGCGATGCCGAGACATTGTCGGACGAGGCTATCCGGACCATCCTGCAGTACGACTATCAGCCGCCGGCACTTAGCCGCATTGCGCTGATGCCGTTCGGTCGAGAAGTCTGGTCGAGCTGGTCGGAAGAGCTCGCGCTCGCGTCCGAGAAGCTCCGCCTGGACGTGCTCGAGACGCTGCGCGGTTCGCCGAAGGTCTACGACGCGTCGTACCTGCCTTCGATCCTGATTCCGCAAAACCGCACCGTGCCTCACTTGAGGGAAGCGGCCGCGCGCTACCAGGCTGATCTCCTGCTCGTGTACCGGAGCTTCTGCCAGAGCTTCGACAAGAACCGCGTCTTCGCAGCCGATGAATCGCGCGCGTACTGCGGCGTCGAGGCCGTGTTGCTGGACACCCGCACCGGGCTGGTGCCGTTTACCACGGTGGCATCACACGTCTACGACGTCGCCAAGAGTACGAGCGACAAGGATTTCCGGGAGACCCGGCTCCGCGCCCAACTCGACGCCACGGCGGCCGCCCTGGCCGACGTCAGCACCGAAGTCAGCCGATTCCTCGAGAGCAAGAACTGATATGACCCTTCGCTCCACGCTGTTATTCGTCGTCATCCTGCTTGCCGCCTGCGGCAAAGAGCCGCCCGCGGAACCGAAGGCAGCTGCTGACCGCGCCGAACTCATTCTCATCAACGCCCGGGTGTATACGCTGAACTGGGGCGAGCCCGGGGCAGACGGCGAGCCCGCGAGTGATGCGCCGCTTACCGAGTCCGGCTGGCGGCCGGACGCCGAAGCTGTCGCCACCCGCGGCGGCGAGATTGTCTTCGTCGGCAGCAACGAAGACGCGCTTGCCTTCGAGAGCGACGACAGCCGCGTCATTGATCTCGACGGTGCCACCGTCGTACCCGGGCTGGTCGACTCGCATACCCACGTGCTCGAGCTGGGGGCAAAACTCGACGCGGTCGACCTGACCGGCGTCGAGACCGAGGAAGAAGCCGTTCTGCTGGTTGCGGAGCGCGCGAAACAGGTTCCCGACGGCGAATGGATACTCGGCGCCGGGTGGGACGAAGGCGCCTGGGCGATTAACTACCCGGACAAGGCCCTTCTGAGCGAAGCTGTGCCGAACCATCCGGTCTTCCTCGACAGCCTGCACGGCTTCGCCGCGTGGACGAACCAGGCGGCTCTTGACGTCGGCGGCATTACGGCCGACAGCGAGGTCCCGGTCGGCGGCGAGATGCGACTCAACGAGGCCGGCGAACCCAGCGGGCTGTTCCTGAACCGCGCGACGACGATGGTCGACGCGATCGTCCCCGTTCCCTCGCTCGACACGCTGATGAAGCAGGCACTCATCGGTCTCGAGCAGATGGCAAGGGACGGCTACGTCGCCATCCACGATGCCGGTCTCGATTCCGGGGCAATGGCTGCGCTGGAACAGCTCGAGGCAGACGGTCGCCTGCCGATCCGGGTCTACGCCATGTTGTCACTGCGCGACGAGCCGCTGATGCGCAAGTGGATCGACAAAGGCCCGGACACGGACAACGACAGCATGCTCGTCACCCGCACCGTGAAGGCCTACTACGACGGCGCGCTGGGTTCGCGCGGCGCGCGCCTGCTCGACGACTACGCTGACATGCCGGGTCACCGCGGCATCAGCGGTGACGGCTACGGCTTCGACCAGGCGCTGAACGCCGAAGCCATGCGTGCGGGCTTCCAGGTGGCAATCCACGCGATTGGTGACGCCGGCAACCGGGAAGCACTCGACATCCTCGAAGCCACGTTCCAGACCTATCCGGAGACGCAGAAAAACCGTCACCGCATCGAGCACGCGCAGGTCATGCATCCGGACGACATCCCGCGACTCGGCCAGCTCGGCATCATCGCCTCGATGGAGCCCGTGCACGCCACGGAAGACAAGCGCTGGGCCGAGATTCGCCTTGGACCTGAGCGCATCAAGGGCGCGTACGCCTGGCGCTCACTGCGCGAAACCGGCGCGCCCATGACCTTCAACTCCGACAACCCGGGTTCCGACCACAGCATCTTTTACGGGCTGCACTCGGCCATTACGCGCCGGGACAAGAACTTCGACCCTGAAGGCGGCTGGTATCCCGAACAGCGCATGAGCGTGGACGAGTCCATGCGTGCGTACACGAGCTGGTCGGCCTTCGCGACCTTCAGCGAGAACGACACCGGCATCATCGACGTCGGGCGCTGGGCAGACCTGACCGTGATGGATATCGATCCGTTCGTGCTGGCCGAGGAAGACCCCACCGCGCTGTTCGATGGCAGGATCCTGATGACGATCGTGGACGGCAGGATCGTGTACGAAGCCGCCCCGCTCGACGACGGCACGGACGTCGCCGCCCTCCGTTAGCGCGCCTGCCTCGCCGTAGACGCCCTACTCGGCGCCGTCGAGCGCCTCGTCGAGCTCCTTCTTGCGCTCTTCGACCAGGTCTTCCACGGCCTCGGCCTTGTCGAGCGACTCGACGTAGGTCTCCCCGATCACGCCACCTCTCGGTGTTTCCTCCTCGGTTTCCGGCTCGGCGCCGCCGCAGGCCGCGAGCATAAGCACAATGGGTAGTGAAGCCTTCATGTTCATTGCGTGTCTCCTGTCGATTCGATGTCATCGAGGAAGCCGGCGAGCTGCCGGTTGATGTCGTCGATATTCGCGGTCAGGCGGTGATCCCCGTCGACGATGTGTAGCGTGGCACTGCAGGACTCCGCATACCGAATACTGTTTGCCAGCGGCACGACATCATCGTGCCAGCCGTGCACGATCATCATTGGCATGGACGGCGCTGACGGCGTCAGCGCCTCGAAGCCCTCCATGTAGAAAGCCGGTGCAAGTACGAACAGCCCGGCGGCGCCGAGCCTGTCCGCTGCCGCCGTTGCCACGTGGCCGCCCATGCTCGAGCCGACAAGCACGAGCGTGTCGTCGATCGACGAAGCTTCGGCAAGCAGCTTGTCGACCCGCTCTCCCGGATCCGCGATGCCCTGGTAGTCGATGCTGATTGCCTCAGCCCCTCGGGCTCGCACCCTATCAGCCATGCTGCGGATCTTCGTGCCCCAGGGCCCGCTTTCCTGGCCGTGGGAGAAAACCACCGTGGTCATATCACTCATCCTCCTGGTCCATGAGGGATTTCCAGATTAACTCGTCGACGTCGGGCACCCATCGGCACACCCTGAGATCGACACGACCGCCCTGCACCGGCACGTCTTCCGCCCGCAGGCGCTGGACCTGTTCGCGAAACGCGCTCGAGCCCTCGGGAAATGCGATCCGGCCCGACGCCGTAATGACGCGATGCCACGGCAGGTCGTGACCGTACTGTTTCAGCACGCGGCCGACCTGGCGGGCGCCGCGCGGAATGCCGGACAGCTCGGCCACCTGACCGTAGCTCGCCACGGTCCCGTAGGGAATGTCAGCAACGGTTGCGGCGATGCGCCGGGCGCGTTCGTCAGGCCTCACGCCGAGGCCTTCGACGCATTGAGGCGAGCCCGGATCTCGCGGCGCGCATCCTTGAGCACGGTGTCCCGGTCGAGGCTATCGAGAATATCCTTGACGACACGCTTCGGTCCGCCGTCGCCCCAGCTCTTGCCCTTAGCAAGGTACTCGCCCGCTATGCGGCCTACGACGTAGGTGCTGTAGTAGGCGATCGCGCCCTGCGCGCTCGCGGTGACCAGGGTCGACAGACCGCCTGTGCCCACCTTGAGCGCACTCGAAACGAAGTGCAGTGCCCAGACCGTGCCCATCAGGGCTGCGGCCTCGGCGGCAATGACGCGAACCAGCGCGCCGGCTTCGGAGCGACTGATCGGCAAGCCGTACACGCGCGAGAGATGGACAACCATGCCGACATCGATAAATGCAGCCGCGAACAGGTCGGCCACCGGTATCGGGTTGAAGGCAACGGCCACGCCCTTGCCGATGCAATAGGTTCGAATCAGCCTGTCGCCGATTTCCCGCCGCGCCGCGAGTATGCGAGCACCGACCTGGTCGCTCAGATCCGCAGCGAACAGGCTCGCGTTGAGCGCAGCCAGCGTCTTGCCCTCTGCCTCGAGGATCTCCCATAGCTTGAGCCTCAGCGCCTCGACATCGGGCGGCCGCGGTCGCTCCGTTTCGGTTTCGACGCCATCGGCGTTCACTTCAACGACGCGCTGTGGCCGCGGTTCGGCGGCCGCCGTAACGATATGCCCGGGATCGATGAGGCCCTCGGTACGCTGGCGCAGGCTGTCGACGAGACGCTCACGATCGGCCGCGCCATAGAGGTCGACCTTGTTGAGCACGAGCAGCACCGGGCGTCCCTCGCGCATGACGGTCCTGAGCGCGTCGAGCTCGGTTTCGGTGATATCGGCGTCAACCACGAACAGGATCAGATCGGAACGGCCCGCTACTTCGCGCGCGAGCGCCTCACGCTGTTCGCCGCCCGCCTCGTCGAGGCCGGGCGTATCGATCAGGAAGACGCCGCTGTCATCGACTTCGTTCCAGGGTTGCATCGCCGACAGCTTGGTTTCGCCGTGCAGCGGGCTGGTCGCAAACACGGACCGGCCGATCAGCGCGTTCAGGAGCGACGACTTGCCGGTACTGACCCGGCCGAACACGGACAGGTGCAGGTGGCCATGCTCTAGTTTCTCTAGCATCGCACGCACGGCGTCGTAGTCATGCGCCAGCGTTTCGCGGATACCGCCGGGCAGGCGCTGGTCCTCGACAAGCTCGCGCAGCGACTCCTGCGCGAGTTCGAGGTGCCCGCTGCCGCTGTCGTCAGTCCGGTTTGTCTTGCGACTGCCGAGACTCGATGGCCATCTTCGCAACGCGCTGTACGCCCGCTTCAAGATGTTCACTGATGCTCTCCTCGAAGGCCTCCGCTGCCAGCTCCGGGTTGAACTCGCCGTGCTGCTTCAGCGTGATGACGAGGCTGCGCCCGAGCGCGTCGAAGATCAAGCCGTACGCGACGGCGTGTACCAGTCCCCCGGCGACGGTCCCCAGGCCGGGAAACGCCTTGAGGGCGTTGCCGGCAACGGCGAGCGCAATCGGCAACGCCTTGCCAACCCGGCTCTGGCTCAGGTCGAGGAATTCCTCGACGTCGAGGTCGCGAGGCGTGACGTCATACAGCTGGCACAACGACCGCGTCATTGCGGTGCCAATGTAGCCCTGGATCAGGATATCGGTGCCCGGGCTGATCGCTGCAAGGGCCCCGACGACCGCTTTCCGGGTCGAGGACCGAATAATCTGCTCAGCACGCTCTGCGCGATAACCGGCCTCCGCAACGTCGAGCTTCTCGGCCGCGAGCGCGAACACCGCCTGCTCGCGCCCCCGGTCGAGGTGGGCGCCCGAGTCCATGAACAGCCGGTTGATGGCTACGCTCAACACGCCGAGGTCGGCATCGCGCTGCCGTACCCGCTTTTGCTCGCCGCCATCGGCGGTGCGTTCGACAACCTCAACCTCGCCGCCCGCCGACGCCGTGACGACCCGATCACGCAGCGGGTCACCGCCGGCTGCCTCGAGGCGCTCCAGCAGTCGCTCAACAAGCTCGGCGCGTTCAGAAACGCTGTAGCGGTCGGCCTTGTTGAGAACGAGGATGACGGGCTTGTCGAGTGCCAGCAGCGCGCCGAGCGCCGCTGACTCACTGCGACTCAGGTCACTGTCGCAAACGAAGAGGACGACGTGTGCCCGACGGGCTTCCTCGATAGCCGTCTCGTCGAGTCCTGCCTCATGTCCGCCAATGCCAGGCACGTCCGTTAGCAAGAGCTCCATGCCTCCCGGCGAGGTCCACGCATGGTGAGTGACCGTGTCCGTGGAACCGGCAACGACGTCTACGCTAACGGTAGCCTCCGGTGCCAGCGCGCGAATCAGCGAACTCTTGCCGGTCGACACCTCGCCGAAAAAGCACAGGTGAATCCGGCCGTCCTCGAGGCGCGACGCCAACTCCGCCAGCTCGGATCGCGCGGCGTCGACGGGCACACCGAGACTGCTCGCAGCGTCGAGACGACGCTCGATCTCACTGCGACTCGGCGGCGCCGCCTTCGTGGACTGTCGCGCTGCCGGTTCGCGCCGCACGGTCAGCCGCCAGATGAGCCAGAAGGCGGCAACGACCAGCGCACCGAGCGCGCCGACGTAGCCCCAGAAGATGACGGGAGAACCTTCCGCAAGGCGCTCCCAGACGTTCAGGGCCGACTCGGTAAGGAACAGGATGGCGCCAAGGGCAATCAGGAGCGCCAGCAGGATGCCGACGGCAATCGCGGCACGGATAAGGCGGTCGAGCTTCATGATGCGTCCAGACTGCCGCAATCCGGGGGCCAGCGGAAGCTTGACAGGCCCGTGCCCCGGACTAGGCTACTGGGCAGTAGCGGTAACAACGCCGCCGGCAACGCAAAGGGACCACGCAATGAACCACGCAATGAACAAAGCGCTAGCCCTCACCCTCATACTGCTGGCCGCTGCCGGCTGTTCACCGACCCCTGCGATACAGACGGGTGCGGACGCCGAGGTCTCGTTCGACGGTTTGAACCGCGTTGACGGCACGATCATGGATGCCGTCTGGGTGCTGAAGGGCGCGGACCTGACCGCCTACCGCAAAATCAAGCTCGAAGGCATCGGCGTCGAGTTCCGTCCCGTCACAGGCCCCTATAGCGGCAGGGCCGGCGCGACGAACTCGATCACGCGCGGCAGCAGTTCCGGACCCTTCCCACTCGACGAGGCGACGCAGGAAGCGTTCATCGCCGAGATCGCCGCGGCGTTTATCGAGGAGCTCGGCCGGAGCGACACCTTCGAAATCGTCGACGATGCGGGCCCCGACGTGCTGCTGGTGCGCGCAGGCCTGCTCGACGTCGTCTCAATGGTGCCGCCCGCCACGGTCGGCCGCGGCGACATCTTCATTCAGCGTGTGGGTGAGGCCACCCTCGTGCTGGAAATCCGCGACTCCGAGAGCAAGGCGATATTCCTGCGTGCCGTAGACCGTCGCGCCGCCCAGCGCGGCGGCAACCAGATGACCCGCTCCACGTCGGTCACGAACCGCGCCGAAGTGCGCCGCCTCGGCCGTCACTGGGCAGGCCTCGTTCGCGAAGGCCTCGATACGATCCTGACGACAGGACCGATACGCTAGGAGGCCTGTGCCTCGCCGAGTTGCGCTTCGACCCAGCGGTCGATCTTAGCTTCGAGCAGCGACAGGGGCATGGAACCGTCCTTGAGTATCTGGGTGTGGAACGCCTTTACGTCGAAGGCGTCACCGAGCCGCGCCTCGGCATTGTTGCGAATCTCGCGTAGCTTGAGCTGGCCGATCTTGTAGGCCAGCGCCTGGCCGGGAATCGCCATGAAGCGCTCGGCCTCCTGTACGCGCCGCGTTTCTGACGCGGCCGAGTTGGCCGCCATGTAGTCGAGCACTTCCTGGCGGCTCCAGCCCTTGGCATGGATACCGGTGTCGGTAACGAGGCGGATCGCGCGCCACAGCTCGTCGCTCAGCGAGCCGAAATAGTCCATCGGGTCCTCGTACACGCCGAGTTCCTTTCCGAGCGACTCCGAGTAGAGCCCCCAGCCCTCGGTGTAGGCCGTGAAGCCACCGAAGCGACGGAACGGCGGCAGATCCTCGTTCTCACGCTGCAGCATGATCTGGTAGTGGTGGCCGGGGATCGCTTCGTGCAGGAACAGCGACTTCATGTTCCACCTGGTCCGCGTGCCGACGTCGTAGGCGTTGGCGTAGAAGATGCCCTTGCGCGAACCGTCGGGCGTACCGGCCTGGTAGGAACCGCGGCTCGCCGACTGTTCACGGAACGGCTCGACCGCACGAATCTCGTAGTCGGTCTTCGGGAACACTTCGAACAAGGCCTTGTTCGCCTCGGCGATCTCGGCCGCCATGTCACGGTAGCCCTGGATGAGTTCCTCGCGCGTCGCGTAGAAAAACCGCGGATCGCTCGCGGCATACTCGAAGAACTCCTTGAGATCGCCCTCGAACCCGACGGTCTCCATGACCTTCTGCATCTCGCTGTGGATACGCGCAACCTCGTCGAGTCCGATCTGGTGAATCTCGTCAGGCGTAAGGTCCGTCGTCGTGCGCATGCGCACGAGGTAGGCGTACCAGTCCTTGCCGCCCGGCAGTGCCGTGAGACCGATCGTTTCGCGCGACGCGGCCAGGTAGTCGTCACCCATGAAGTTGTTCATGCGTTCGTAGGCAGGAATGATCTTGCCCTCGATGACGTCCTTGTACGCCGCAGTGAGTCGCTCCCGGTCCTCGTCACTGAAGTCCTCGGGCATGCTCTCGATCGGCCCGAAGAAGCCACTCTCCTCGGCACTCTCCACGATTTGCGCAGCCACCTGCGGCTGTGCCTTCAGCATGAGCACCTTTGGCTGGACGATGCCTTCGGCAACGCCCTGCTTCATGTTCGCGATTGCCGTGTCGACGTACACGACAAAGTCGTCGACGCGGCTCAGCCAGTCCTCGTAGTCCTTGACCGACGTGAAAGGATGCTGGCCCTTGCCGCTGCCGAGCAGCGCGAAGTAGTTCATGAAGGAGTAGAACTGGTTGATCGGCTGCAGGTGAGACGGAAACTGTGCGCCCTCGATTGCCTGTTCGCGCTGCAGCCTGAAAAGGTCATAGCTCAGACGCTCCTGGTCGCTCAGTGCCTCGCGATCGATCTCGAGCAGCCGCTGAAGATAGTCCTCGTCCATGGCCAGCGACCGAGCGCGATGCTCGTCGCTGATCGAGACGGCGAGCCGATCGTTGTAGCGGTCGTCGCCGATACTCGTCGCTGCCAGCGGATTCAGCTCGAGGGAGTCCTCGAAGTGCGCATCGAACAGGGCTTCGAGCGACGTCGAAGCGTCCGGCGTGGAGACATTGCCGGCATCGGGCGTGGTGGGGACGGGTTCGTCACTGCCGCCGCAGGCGACGAGAGCAACGGAAACCAGGGCGAGAAGTGCGTGGCGAGACATGGGCTTTTCCAGCGATCGGCGGGCGGGCGAGCATAGCGAAAACCACCGGCCGGCCTCAAATGCGCTGGATCAGCCTGGCTGCGCAGCGCCTGAATCAGCGCCGCTGCATACTGAATCGTGCCACGGCGCTCAGGCTGCGGGCAGAGACTCCGCGAAGAGCTGGCTCAGGGCGGGTCCGAAGGCCGTGCTCGTCACTCGGCAGCCCGCCGCGGACTGGTGCAGGGTCAGCGTGACCGGCGTCGACGCGCCGGCCGGCGTAAACGCCAGCAGGATTTCCACCGACTGCGGCCCTGACGGCGCCTCTGGCTCGAAACGGCACTTGACGTCGAATCCCTCGTCCGCGAACGCGCCCAGCTCGTACAGCGACACCAGCGCGGCATGCACCCGCACCCGAACCCTTGCCGCCAGCCGGGACCCCGGTTGCTCGAAGACGGCCCAGCGCGTTGCAGCATCGACTATGCGCACGATTCTCAGGCACAGGCGCCGGACGGCAAGGGTTTCCTGGCGGTAGCAACTGCCGGTGCCGCGGGCCAGCGTCCGGTTGCCACAGACCCGGAGTCGCTGCGTAGCATCGGCAACGAGCGTGTTAACGCCATTCTGTTCGAGAAGCTGGCGGTCTTCTTCGTCGAGTTCGACGAGCGGTCTGAGCGCGCGACGCAATGCCAGTCCGGGCCGGTCCACGGACTGCCAGGGACCTGCCATTCGGTCGAGCTTCGCCAGCACACCTGCGATCGCGCCACCGGCAACGGCCGACGACGCGCCAGCGCTGCCGGCATCGCGGAGCCGCGGGAAGTAAGACAGCATGTTCGGGCTCGCATAGCCGTAGTCCCGGAGGCCCTGAACAGCCCGCTCGGCGTCGTCCCATTCCTCGCGTGGATCAACGATCAGCAAGGCGCCGCGCTGCCGGCAGTAGAGCTCTGCCGCGAGCAGCGCTGTCGGCCCCGTATCGCAGCGCGGCGCGACGGGTGGCAGGTACAACACATCGAAATGCTCGATCTTGTCGAGCGCGAACAAACCTGTCGAATCGGCACGCGAACCGATGACATCGTAATCCGTCAGCGCCGCGCCGTCATCGCCAGCCTGCGCGGCCTCGACGTAGTCAACGCCGACGCCGTGCTCGAGCCCGACCGTCGACTCGGGTCGATGCGTCGGCAGGGGGTGTTCGACGCGAACCATGTCGGACGACAACAGCGCGTCCGCGACGAAATGCTTGCTGTCCTCACGATGGCTGACGCCGGCGAAATACTCCTGGTCGACTACCAGGCCGGTGGCCGGGTCCATGCGCTGCACCGTCAGGTTGAAGCGATCGTCGCGGTCGATGCGGTCATAGTCGACCGCAACGCGCAGCGTTTCCGCAGCGCCGGGCTCGACGGCGCGCAGCACGAGCGCGCTGCCGTGCGCGGGCAGGCAGAGCATTGCGCCGCGGGCCTTGTTGGCGACCCGCACGATGTAGAGCGCCGAGCCGCCGTGCTCGAAGAAGTCGAGCACCGCCGGACCGAGCATCGACCGCGACCAGGCGTCGCCGAAGCGCTTGCGAAACTCGCCGTAGTTCCTGACGAGTACCGGGGTATTGAGGGGGCCGCGGAGCGTGCGGCCGACGAAAGCGGCTGTGGTTTCAGGCGTGACGTCGACGGGCTGGTCCATCGCCGCGATTTCAGTGACCGTTATCCCACGGTCGATCGCATCTGACAAAACTATCTCCGCGTTAGTCAGATCGGGTAGCGCATAGTGTAATCGGCCAGCGCAGCACTTGCATCATCCTCGCACACTGCGCTGCGGCATAATTCACTGACGACCCTCGCCTGCGCACTGCCGATGACAACGCACAACCTGCTCGCACTGGAGTTTCCCGCCATTGGCAGACGCCTGCCGACGGCAGGCCTCCTCGATGCGCCAACGCCGCTGACGCGGCACGAACTCATCGGCGCGGCTTTGTACGTGAAGCATGACGAACGGAGCGGCCGACTGTACGGCGGCAACAAGGTACGCAAACTCGACTATCTGCTCGCCGATGCGAAACGGCGAGGCAAACAGAGCATCGCAACCTTTGGCGCCGTCGGCTCGCACCATGCACTCGCGACCGCAATTTACGCGCGCTCGATGGGCTTCGACCCCGTGTGTTTTCTTGGACACCAGGCAAGCACCGAACACGTATATGAAACCCTCGCGGCGCACGTCGCGATCGGCACTCGCATTGTGCGCTTCAGCGGCAGCGGCGCCGCAGCACGGCAAATCCTCTTTGACACGCTCCGCGGCCGCCGCGCCCGGTTGATACCAACGGGCGGCTCGTCATGGCTCGGCACCGTGGGCTTCATCAATGCCGGGCTCGAGCTCGCCCGGCAGCTCGAGACGCCCGGGAAGGAGCTACGCGTTTATGTTGCCAACGGCACGACGGGTACTGCCGGTGGTCTCGCGCTTGGGCTGGCGCTCGCGGGTGTCGACGCAGAAGTGCACGCCATCCGCGTAACGTCCGACGAGTTTGCTAGCGCGGCATCCCTCCGCGCACTGATGCAGAAAACGACTCTGCGCCTGCACGGTATCGACCCGGGGTTTCCGGCCGATCTTGCCGAACGCGCGCGCGTCGTGAACCGTGACGAGTTCGTGGGCCGCGGCTACACGCACCCGACGGCGGCCAGCGACGCCGCGCTCGAGAAAGCAACCGCGTTCGGCCTTGCGCTCGAGTCCACGTATACCGCGAAGGCCTTTGCCGCCGTCGTGGCCGATGCGACCCCCGGGCAAAGCGCCGTGTTCTGGAATACCTTCAGTGCGGTGCCGCTGCCGACGGTGAGCGGCGTGACGCTCGCCGATACCGGCCTGCCGGCCGATTTCGCGCGTTATTTTCCGGCGGCCGACGCGTCCTCGCCGCCAGTGTCGCCGTCATCGGAAGACTGACGGCGCTCGCGTTCCGCCTTCGCAGCCTCGGTTTCGCGTCGCTTGCGCTCGATTTCCTCGAGCATCAGGTCGAGCCACTCACTCACTCGACGGCGCCTGCCGGGGCGGCTGTTGTCTCGGCGGCCGGGGCCAGTGCTTCTCCATCACCAAGGTCTTCATCGTCAGCGGCGGCCATAACCTCGTCCATCATCTCGCGGACTTCCTCGAGCGTCGGCGCCTCGGGGTCGGGCGTCACGGTATTGCTGACGGCGACGGCGCGGGCGAGATACTCGGCGGCATCGTAGTCGTAGACGCGGACCGGAACGCCGTGGCCGTAGGAGGCGACGGCTTCCACGTGGCGCTCCGCTTTCGTCGGCAGCCACACGCGATACTCGTCGGCGAAGCGTTCGAGCATGGCATCGAGCCGCTCGTCGGCCGCAACCGTATCGTCCTCTAGCGGCGCGTGCGCCTCGAAGAACAACTCACCGTTGCGCTCACCGAGCAGAAACGGTTCGTTGACGATCGTGACCGACTCGCCGCGTGGGACCCGGGGGAACAGGAACTCGATGTTCTCGGGGTAGAGGCGAATGCAGCCGTGGCTGACGCGCATCCCGACACCGTAGGGCTGGTTGGTACCGTGAATCAGGTACCCGGGCATGTCGAGCTTCAGTACGAAGCGGCCCAGCGGATTATCCGGCCCGGGCGGCACGACCGCGGGCAATTCCTCGCCCATTGCAAGGTGCTCCTGTCGGACCGACCAGGGCACATACCAGCTCGGGTCGGCGGCTTTCGCGGTGACACTCGTGGTGCCGACGGGCGTCTCCCAGCCCACCCGGCCGATACCGATCGGAAACGTGTACACGACAGTCTCGCCGTCTTCGGCTTCGGGCGGGTAGTAGAACAAGCGCTTGCTGGCGATGTTCAGCACGACGCCGCGGCGTACACCCGGCGGCAGCACATACTGCGTCGGCAACAGGACCGGGGTGCCCTCACCTGGCAGCCAAGGATCGACATCGGGATTCGCTACAACGATCTCGTCGTAGCCGAGACCGTAGTGGCGAGCGAGATCCGACAGCGTATTGTCACCCTCGATACGCACCACCTGCGGCTCGCCCACAACGGACTGCTGCGGATAGTCGAGGACGAAGCGATTAGCCGGCTGCGGCTCGGCAGGGCCGGTCGGCGCCTCGGTGGCGTTCGGCTCGACCGGCCCTTCTGCGACCGGCACGTCCTCGAAGACCGCGCAGGCAGTCAACAGCGCGAGCGGCAAAAGGCGAATCAGGGACTTCGTGTTCACGGGCCGAAGTGTCGCAGAAATTCCGGCAGAACGCCTCTACAGCAAGCCGATACGGCTCGCGCAAATGGTCAGGGGCCAGCGTACCGGGCGCAGCGCTGCGCCCCAACCGGCCACGAGGTCTGCTTCGATCAGCGATACGGGGTCCTGACCCTCTGAACGCTCGTAGCGGCGGCTGGCAGACCAGGTGCGCAGATAGCCAAGCATATCGTCAGCAGACCAGCGCCGCGTCATGTCGAGCGACGGGACGACGACGGCGCGTCCGGGCAGCGGCAGCTTCGCGTAGCCGTCTTCGACGTGGGCCCGCTCGGGTGGCCAATAGTTCTCGAGGAGGCCTCGATAGAGTTTGTCGATGACGCCATCAATGCGATCGGTCACCTTGCAGGTGGCATAGCTTACGACGACGACCAGTCCACCGGGCACAAGTATCCGCTCGGCTTCGGCAACGAAGCGAGCGTGATCGAACCAGTGCAGCGCCTGGCCGACCGTGAGCAGGTCGACCGAGTGGTCGTCGAGGCCGGTCGCCTCGGCTGCCGCAACGCGGTAACGCACCCGGGGATGCGCAACGGCGTTCGCAATCTGTTCAGGGCTGGCGTCAAGCGCCACGACACGCTCGGCGAAGCCTGCAATGCCCTGAGCGAGCTGACCGCTGCCCGTCGCACAGTCCACGGCAAACCCGGGTGCCGGCGACAGCGCCTCGATTGCCGAGAACAGCGCGCCCGGATACTCGGGTCGATAGCGTGCGTAGTGCCCGGAGCCTTCCGAGAAGTGGTCCTTGAAGGCCAGGTCAGAAATGCCTGGCTACATCGAGCAGCTGGGTCGCTTGCCGGCCGTCTGGGCCTCGTTGTACAGCTTCAAGGCGGTGCCGAACTGGGCGACGAGATTGTCGATACGCGTCTCATCGGACGGGTGCGTCGACAGGAACTCGGGCGGTTCCTGGCCACTCTTTTCCGCGCCCATGTTCTGCCACAGCGGCACTGCCTGGCGCGGATCGAAGCCGGCCTTGGCCATGTACTCGAGTCCGACAACGTCGGCTTCGGTCTCCTGACCGCGGTTGAATGGCAGCATGATGCCAAGCTGCGCGCCGGCATTCAGCGCCTCGTACGCCGTGTACGTGGCGCCTCCATGGCCGGCCCCGAGTAGCACCGCGGCCACCTGGATACCGACGCCGGTGGTAACGGCGCGCGAGGCACGCTCGGCGGAGTGGCGCGCCGTGACGTGGGCGATTTCGTGGCCGATCACGGCCGCGAGCTGGTCCTGGTTTTCGGCGGCGCGCAGGATGCCCTTGAAAACGCCGATCTTGCCGCCGGGCATTGCGAAGGCATTAATCGCATCCTGGTCGAAGATCGCCATTTCCCAGTTCAGCGACTTGTACTCCGGCGGCAGCTCGGCAACGACTGCGTTGGCAACGCAGGCGATGTAGTCGATCGTTGCCCGGTCGGTCATGAGCGGCGTCGAGGCCTTCATCTGCGCAAAGGCCTGCGCGGCCTCGGCCTCGAGTTCGTCATCGTTGGCCCAGATCATCTGCTTGCGCCCGGTGGGCGACGTCGCGCAGGCGCTAAGGATCAGAGCCATCAGAACTGCAGCAAGCAGGGATCGGGACTTCAACATTCGTTCTCTCCGTTGGGGCTATCGAGTATAGCCCCGCCGTCATCGTTTGCCCTCAGGCGTGTCTTGGTTCAGACCGCCGGGAGTGCGGGCGGTTCCGGCGTCTACAGCCCTCAGCGCGGCAGATTTGAGTCGAATCGGCGGCGCCAGGCCAGCGCGTCGGCCTTCTCGACGGCGCTATCGACGCCCGCCATCAGGCGCTTCTGCAGCGGCTGCTTGACCTTGTAGGCGATGCGATACAGGTCACGGTCTGCCGCGAGCGACGCGAGCAGCTCGTCGCTGGTCTGGAGCTCGTCGACGAGGCCGAGCTCGAGAGCACGCGTGCCGTACCAGTGTTCGCCCGTCGCGACTTTCTCCAGATCGAGGTCGCGGCGGTAGGCCCGGACAGCATCCTTGAAGAGTTCGTGGACGTCTTCGAGATCGGCGCGCAGCTTGGCGCGATCCTCATCCGTATTCTTGCCGAACATCGTGACCGTGCGTTTGTACTTGCCAGCGGTAATTTGCTCGAAGTCGACGCCGTGCGTTTCGAGGGCGCGATTGAAATTCGGAATCTGCGCCAGCACGCCAATCGAACCCACGATCGCGAACGGTGCCGCAACGATACGATCCGCAACCGAGGCCATGAGATAGCCGCCGCTCGCAGCAACCTTGTCGACCGCAACGATCAGCTCGATGCCACCGTCGCGGATACGCGCGAGCTGCGATGCGGCGAGGCCGTGCTCGTGCACGACGCCGCCGTGGTTCTCCATTCTGAGAACGACCTGGTCTTTGTCGGTCGCGACGTCGAGTACTGCCGTGATTTCCTCGCGCAGCGACGCGACCGCGCTGGCCTTGAGGTCACCGCTGAAATCGATGACGAAGGTCCGGGGTCGAGACGACTCGGCTTTCGCGTCCGCCTTCTTGCGCTGTTTCTCGGACTTGTCGAAGGCCTTGCGCTCGGCTTTGCCGAGCACCGCGCGTCGCAGCGAGGCCGCCAGCTCGCGGTACTTATCGTTGAGCTTTTCGATCTCGAGCGTGTCGCTCTGCTGGCGCTTGCTGGCCGTACTCGCCACTGCAATCACCACGACGATCGCGGCAACGATGGTCGCAGCCTTCAGCAGGAACAGGCCGTAATCAGCGAGGAACCCGGTCATGGCAAGGTCAGGGGTGCGTTACCGGCGGGCCGTCAGGACGACGCGGCAAGCCCGACGTTGTTCTTCGCCAGCACCTGCTCTGCCCGGTAGCTCGAGCGCACCATGGGACCGGCGACAACTTCGAGGAAGCCGCGCTCAAGCCCTTCCTGCCGGTAGGCGGCGAACTCGTCAGGCGTCACGTAGCGCTCGACGGGCAGGTGGTTCGGCGTCGGCCTGAGGTACTGGCCGAAGGTCACAATGTCGACGCCGGCGTCGCGCAGGTCGTCGAGCGTGTCCATGATCTCGCTGTCCTTCTCACCAAGGCCGAGCATCAGGCTGGTCTTGGTCAATACGTCGGGGCGGTGAGCCTTGGCGAAGCGCAGGACCTCGATCGTCTGCGCATAACCCGCCCGCGGGTCGCGCACCGGGTGCGTCAGGCGCTCGACGGTCTCGACGTTCTGCGCAAATACCTCGAGACCCGAGTCGACGACCGTGGCGACGTGCTCCTCAACCCCATTGAAGTCGGGCGTCAGCGCCTCGACGGCCGTTGACGGGTTCTGCCGCTTGATCTCGCGGACGCACTCGGCATAGTGCGCCGCACCGTAGTCGTCGAGGTCATCACGATCGACCGACGTAATGACGACGTATTCGAGTCCCATCAGCGCGACGGCCCGCCCCGTATTGCGCGGTTCGTCGACGTCGACCCAGCCCTTCGGGTTACCGGTGTCGACGGCACAGAAGCGGCAGGCCCGCGTGCACACGGAACCGAGCACCATGATCGTCGCCGTGCCGGCGTTCCAGCACTCACCAATATTCGGGCACATCGACTCCTCGCACACGGTGCTGAGCCGGTGTTCCTTGACGATGCGGCGCGTCGACGAGTAGCCGGCACCGGACGGCATCGGCGCACGCAGCCATTTCGGCTTGTTGCCGCGTTCGACCGGCTCCGCATCGCGGCGCGTCTTTACGCCGTTCTTGATCGCGGAAAAGCCTTCGTCGGTCCGGTACTTTGCGCCGGACTGGATGATCGGTATGCCCTTGAGCGTCGGTGAATCGTTACTCATCGTCGGTATCTGGAGGGAGGTGGTGTCGGAGATTGTCGCATCTCGGCTTTTTTCAAGCGAGTGCCAGCGACGAGATTAGTTCGACTCGTCGAAGCCGAAGGCGTTCATCATGATATCGAAAATGACGTTCTGTTCGATGACGCCGCGCACCGCGTCGCTGCCCGGACCAATCGCGAACAGCGCAACATCCTCGCCGCCGTGCGTCTCGTCGTACGAGACATCGCCGGAAATAGTCGTCGACACGACCGGCACGAGCGCCTGCGCAACGGCGTTGACGCCCGTATCGGGCCGCGGCCGCTTGCCGCGTATGGCATTGCGGCCGTTGGCATAGCCCACGGACGTGTAAGGCTGACCGTCGTCGGCAAGCGTCGGGCCGGCTTCCGGTGCACCGCTCTTGTCGTTGCCGACAACGAGACCGAGGATGTCGTTGCCGCGAGTCGGGTAGCCTGCCAGCGTGAACGCGTGCGAGTGATCAGCCGTCACGAGAATCAGCGTCTCTTCGAGGTCGACACGGTCGACCGCAGCCTGCACCGCCGCTGCGAACGCGGTCGTCTCGATCAGCGCAAGACCAGGCTTGCCCTTGTGATGGCCATGGTCGATGCGCCCGCCCTCGACCATGAGGAAATACCCATCGTCGAGCGCTTCGAGGTAGTCGATTGCGGCGCTCGTCATGGCCTCGATCGACGGTTGTGTCGTGCCTTGCCGGCGCAGGGCTTCGAACTGCATGTGCGAGCGCGAAAACAGACCCAGCACAGGACCGGAGGTGTCGATGGTCCGAAGTTGCGCCGCCTCGCTGATGTACTGTCGGCCGGGCGCCCCGGCGAGCCACTCGGCAATGAGGTCGTCGTCCGCCGCCTTGCGCTTGCCGTTGGCGTTGCCGCCAAGAAACTCGCGCCAGCCGCCGCCCAGCGCAATGGCCGGTGCCGATTCCAGCGGCAGGTCGACGAACTGCCGGGCAATGTCGACGCAGCCGGCCTCGATGTTTGCCGCCGTAAGGTAGGTATCCGCCTCCCAGTCACGCTCCGGCAGGTGTGCGTACACCGTCGCGGGCGTGGCATGCGTGAGGCGCGTCGTCGTGACGATGCCGAACTGCTTGCCGTTGGCCCTCGCCGCGTCCGCAATCGTTGGCAGCTCGACCTCGCGGGCCGCCACGCAGTCGCGACGCCGGCTTGCCGGGCCAATGCTGATGACGCCGGCACGAGTCTTGACGCCCGTATGTATAGCCGACGCGGTTCCGGCCGAATCGGGCACCTGCTGGTTGGTGTTATAGGTCTTGACCAGCGCGAGGTACGGGAAGCCCTCGAACGACAGCGAGTTTTCCTCGCCGGTCTCGCCCCGGGTCTGGCCGTCATAGATGCGCGCCGCCGTGATCGTCGACACGCCCATGCCGTCACCGATGAACAGGATGACGTTCCTCGCGGCGCGAGGCGCATCGGCGGGCGCGCTGACGCAGCCGGCAACGGCAATTGTTGCCAGCAGCAGAATCGCTGCCCGGCAAGGAGTGCGGGTCATGACGGGTACCTGTACCAGGTCTGGGGGGACGTGCAGGGGGCCGTAGTGTATGCATACCGCCCCGTGTCGCAAGCGCCGGGCAAAAAAATCCCGGCAATTGCCGGGAGAGTCAGGGGGAAAATTGTCCGGCCCCGGGGGGCTGGCACGCCAGAAGAACTAGTGCAGTCTCGACCAGCTGACGAGCTTCACAGCGCTCTTGTTCAGGTCGAAATTCCGCGCCAGTACTGCCTCGATATCCGCCGTTTCCGAGTCCATGTCCATGGGCCTGTTAAGCTCCACGACACCGCTGAACTCGTTGCCGCCGCGATAGTCGGCGTCCGTGAGGATGAACTGTGTGTAGTACTTCGCGGACATGGGACAGAGCGTACTCATGCGCCGCCCGGCCGACTGTGAAAAAGCGCACAAATCGCCGGCAACCCGGGCCGCTGCCGCAAAACAGTGAACAGGGTCACATGCGGGGGCGGAACCGGCGAAATCGCCGTCCCGGGGCGCAAAATGTCGCGTAACGTGCTCTTCCAGCGTAAGATTTTGGAGTTTTCAGGGACACGGCGCACAGATTGGCCGGTCTCGACTATGTAACATCCGGCCAAACGCACCTTCGCTTGGGTGCAAGTGCCCGACTACGCAGGAAGACTATCGATGGTCGCAAAACCGACACTCGCTACGCTGAAGATAATGCTCCTTGTGCTGCTCATCGCCGTAACCGGCATTGCAAACGCACAGGACGAGCTCAGGAAGACCTTTTTCAAGGACGCCGACGCGGCGAAAGCGGCGGCCGAGGCCGCCAACGCGGAGCTTCTCGCCCCGCGCAGCTGGGAGCGCGGCATGAAGGAATACCGCGACGCCGAGAACTACCTCGAGCGCGGCTCCAATATCGAGCTCGTAAGGAGCAACGCCGCGGCGGCCACGAATCACTTCAAGACGGCCGCGGAGGCTGCGACGCTCGCGAGCACGGCACTCGCCCAGGTGATGAAAAGCCGCCAGGATGCCGCGAACGCCCGGGCCCCCGAGCTTGCCGCGGAACTCTGGCAGGACGCCCAGCGCAAATTCGGCGATGCAATACGCCTGCTGGAACGCGGCGACCTCAAGGGCTCGAAGCGGCGTGACATCGAGGCCACGACGCTGTACCGCGAGGCCGAACTCGTCGCGATCAAGGCAGAGTACCTCTCGGAGACTCGCCGCCTGCTTGCCGACGCCGACCGCGCCCGCGTTGGCCGCTACGCGCCGATTACCCTCGGCCGCGCCAAGGAACTGCTCGCGCGCGCCGAAACGGAGCTCAACGAAAACCGCTACGACACCGACCTGCCGCGTTCGCTGGCGCGGGAAGCCAATTACGAGGCGAAACACGCGATCTACCTTTCCGAGGTCGTCCGCAAGGTCCGCGATCGCGACCTAACGCCCGAAGAACTCGTGCTCGAATGGGAGGCCGCGCTCGCAATCGTGGCTGGCGCCGCGGATATTACCCCGGACATGGAAACAGGTCCGCAACAGCTTGCGAACAGTCTCGCCGACTACATCGACAAGTCCCGGACCGATCTGCAGCGCGTCGAACAGGAAAAGGCAGAGAACGAAATCCGTATTGCAGATCTCGCCGAAGAGCTGCGTGCCCTCGACGAGCGTCTCGGTGGCGCGACCGAGGAACGCCAGGCACTGATCCAGCGCCTCGAAGCCCAGGAACGCGTCAAGGAACAGTTCGAGCGCGTCGAGAAGATGTTCACGACGGACGAAGCGCGCGTCTTCCGCCAGGGTAATACGATCATCATGCGTCTCGTAGGCCTGAACTTCGACAGCGGGGCCTCGAACATCAAGCCGACCAACTTCGACCTCCTAAACAAGGTCGAGAAAGCCATCGATGTCTTTCCTCGCAGCGAGATCATCATTGAAGGCCACACGGACTCGTTCGGCGGCGACGACTTCAACCAACAGCTCTCGCAGGACCGCGCGGAGTCGGTGCAGCAGTACATGATCAACGCCATGCGCATTCCAAGCTACCGGCTGATCGCCACGGGCTATGGCGAAACCCGGCCGGTGTCGAGCAACGAGACCGCGTCGGGTCGCGAGCGCAACCGGCGCATCGATATCGTTATTCGGCCGAATCTCGAGGCGTCGTAGCGCCCAGCGCTTCGCGCCACCAGTCGCCGATGAAGCGAGCGGTGACTGCATTGGCGAGATAGCCGTACTCGGCGTGGGTGTTCAGCTCACCGTCGAGCCGGAAGGCGTTGACCACCATGTGATCCTCGATCGAGATTCCTGCCTTGGGATAGCGACAGGCAAAGTCGTTGCCGAGGCGCTGGTCGAGCGAGGTCATGTCGCCGGCCGCCGCAAGATTCACCCAGCGCGCCAGGCCGTCCGGGAACCCACGCTCGCGGCTCTCGCGCCATGACAGTAGCTTCTGCTGGACGAAGCGCTGCCCGAGCGGGCTGCCCATCGACAGGAACATCGACACATCGGCCGGCCTCCCGTCCTCGAACGCCAGCTCCCACAACGTGTCCCAGCAGATCACCGAGCCCATGCTATGACCGATCAGCAGCAGGGGCTTGTTGTCTGCCTTCGCGATCAATGCCTTGAGACCCTCACGGATACGCGTAGCCGAGCCGTCAGCGTTGTGCGCGTAGCGATTCAGGTCGCGCACGTGCAGGCGCTGCCGATCCGTCGCGAAATGCGGGATCAGGAATGGCAAGAGATTGCCGATACGAAACAACGCGCGCCGAAAGTCGACGTCGGCTGCCGACGCTTCGGCGACGTCGCGCTCATCGGCCTCGGGCCGCGAGAGCAGGCGATCGACGGAGTCGCTATCGAGCGCGAAGTCGCGGTGCTCCTCGTAGAAGTCGAAGGTCCAGGCGTACAGTTCAAACGCGTCGGCTGCGTCGAGGGGGTAGCCGATCGACGCAAGTCCCGCCTCGAGGCTTCGCTTCAGGGCATCGTGATGCACGTCGGCGGGCGGCTTCGGCATGAGGCCGGGCACATACAGTATGGTCGCAGGTCTATCCGACATAAGGGTTACTCGCCGACGAGAAAGTCGGCCAGCACCCCGAGGTCGCTGACCTCCAGGTCGGCAGCCCTGTCTGTCTCCGGCCACGCGCTGCCGTTGCGGTTCACCCACGCCGAATAAAGGCCCGCCCGCCGCGCGCCCTTGACGTCCTGCTCGGGATGGTCGCCGACGTGCAGCGTATCGGCAGCCGAGTGACCACCAGCCGACACGGCCGAATCGAAGATCCTGCGATCGGGCTTCGCCACGCCCACAGAGCGTGCCGACACGAAGCCATCAAACAGGTGATCAATGCCGATCATGGCAAGGTCGGCGTTACCGTTGGTCACCGCAACCAGCGTGTAGCGCGCCGAGAGCTTTTCCAGTGCGGGCCGCGCATCGGAAAACAGCGTCAGCGAATTGCGCTGCTCGTTGAAGACGGCGAACGCCTCCTCGGCGATCGCAGCACTGTAGCCTGCCTCCGTGGCCATCGCCGCTATCGTCTGCTTGCGCAGGAACGTCAGGTCGTGCGACCGGTCGGCGTGCCGCCGGATGATGTCAGTACGCAGCGCGGCAACGCGCTCGCGCGGAAACTGCTCCGGGATGCGCGGATAGTGTCGGGCAAACCACTCGGCGAGCACGGCTTCAGCGCGGCGGATAACCGGGAGCACGTCCCAAAGCGTGTCGTCGAGGTCCATCGTGATGACGCGAATGTCCTGCATGTGCACAATGATACTGGCAGGCCGGGCGAATTGCCGTCCGGCTGTGCCACTGCAGCCTGGACGGGAGCGTTATGAAATACCTGCATACGATGGTTCGCGTCAGCGACCTCGACAAATCGATCGACTTCTACTGCAACAAGCTCGGACTCGAGGAGCTCAGTCGCAAGGAATCCGAACAGGGGCGATTTACGCTCGTCTTCCTCGCCGCGCCCGGCCAGAAAGAGGCACAGGTCGAGCTGACCTGGAACTGGGATCCCGAAGAGTACGGTGAGGGTCGCAACTTCGGCCACCTCGCCTACCTGGTCGACGACATCTATGCGCTGTGTCAGAAGCTCATGGACGCAGGCGTGACGATCAATCGTCCGCCGCGCGACGGCCACATGGCGTTCGTACGCTCACCCGACAACATCAGCATCGAGCTATTGCAGAAAGGCGACGCGTTATCGCCCGAGGAACCCTGGGCATCGATGCCGAATACCGGTCACTGGTAGTGCCGGGGCCCCGGCACTCAGGTCGGCATCAGCGGCGGCAGCGTCTCGCCGCGCTCTTCTGACGAGTCGTCGCGCCTGACGCCGAACGAGCGCAGCGCTTTCGCGAGGGCGCGGCCATCCCAGTGCGGCGCGTCGGGACCGTAGTTCGACCGGGACAGCGCCTTGAGGTGATCGGCCAGGGGCGCCGAGACGCAGTCTGCCAGGGCGCCGATACTTCGCGGCGGTGCCGCGGGCCACTCGAGCCGCGCCCATTCGAGCATGGCTGCGGACAGCGCCTTCGCATCACCCGCGAGCGCCGCCTTGCGCGCCTCTTTCAGGCTCTTGGCCTGCAGCTTGTAGGTCGGTACCGGCGCGGCATCGCGCACGGTCTTCTTCGGCCGCAACGACCACCACCACGCGCCCAGCGTCAGGATCCAGAGCACGAACAGGCCGAGCGAAACCTGCTGCCAGAACGGACTCGTCACCGGGCTGCCGACGGCAACGGCCGCACCGGGCTGAGGCTCCACGGCCGGTGCGGGCGCCGGCTCCGGCGGTGGTTCGACCGCGGCGCCGAGGACGCTCAGCGTGCGCTCCGGTAAGGTCGCGATCTTCCATTCGGCCTCGTCCGTATCGAACCACGGCAGCTCGATGGGAGGCAGCGTCACCTCGCCGTTGGCCACCGCAATGAGCGCGTACTGGTCGCGCCGCACGCCGCGAATGCCGCCGGCCTCGAACTGGCGTGACAGCTCGGGCTGATCCGGGTACAGGTTGATGGCATCCGGCGCCTCGATTTCGATGACGGGAATCTGGGTTTCGAGCTGACCGAGGACGCCCACGGTGATGTTGCGCGATACCGGCTCACCCGCGGCAAGACGCCGCGGCTCGCGCGACCAGTCTTCGCTGAGGTCGAGGTCATGGGCAGGCAGCCACGCCGCATTCGGGTACTCGTCGGGCGGCGCCGGGATGGGCTTTACGGCAATGGACTGCGGCTCCGACTCGAAGACCTTGCGTCCTGTGATACGGCCGTTGGCGAACACGCGCGCCTCGAAGCGCGCCGGGGAAATCTGGATCTCTCCGCTTTCCTGCGGAAAGATAGCGATCGTACGCTCAACGACGCTGTACTCGCGACCGTTGAGAATCGCGTCGTAGGTTGATTCATCGCTGGCGATTTCGACCAGTGCCTCGGCGCCCGTAATCACCGGCTCGCGCAGCGTTGGCTGCCGCGTCGCGACGGCCCGATACACCTTGATCTTGTAGAGCACCTGCGCCTGGACCCAGGTCTCGGCTGTATCGACCTCGGCCGTAATGAATACGTCCGCCTCACCGGGAGGGGCCTTCTTGGGTTCCAGCACCGTCATCGTGATCGGCGCACTCGATTCGTTGCCGACCGGAATCGCCGGGATAGTAAGCTCACCCGCCTCGCGGGCCATCAGCGTATAGGTCCAGGTCATGCTGCGGCTGATCTGGCCGTTGATGATCTTGGTGTTGCTCATCTGGCTGCTCTGGCCAACGATGAAGTCCGACGTGAGCGGCGTGACGTCGGGCTCGGAACCCGTCGAGCCGTCAACGACGACCTCGAGCAGGAACGATTCGTTCTGTTCGACCACGTTCCGGTCGACGCGTGCCGTCACGGCGGCGAGGGCATGCAGGGGCAGGAGCAGCGCCACCACGAGCAGGAGACTGGATCGACTTACCACGGCTGCACCTCGTCATCGGGCCACAGGTTGTTGCCATCCTGGTCCTTGCCCAGGCGTTGGTACTGGTAGCGGAACTTCCGGCGCAGGAGGCCGCCCGGATCGTTGGGAATTCGACGCAGCCATTGCTCCATCGCCTGCTCCTGTTCCTGCAAGCGGCGCAACTCAGCGAGCTGCTCCTCGGACAGCTGCTCGGGCTCGCCGTCCTGCTCAGCCTGCTCCGCCGCCTCTTTAAGCGCCTCGCGGAGCGCCTCGAGCTCCTCGGCGCTCATCTCGCCCTCCTCTTCGCTCGGCTCACCGGACTCGTTCGCGTTCTCGGACTGGTTCTGTGATTCCATGCCTTCCTCGCTGGAGCTCTGTTCGCCCTGCTCCTGGCTCTCGCCGCCGGAATCCTCGCTCGACTGCTCTTGCTGTTGCTGCTGCTGTTCCTGCTGCTGCTGTTCGATCAGCTCCTTGACGAGATCGCGATTGTAGCGAGCGTCCTCGTTGTCGGGCTCCGCCTCGAGTACCTGCTCGTAGGCGTCGAGCGCCGACTCGAACTCGCCAACGCGGACCAGCGCGTTACCGAGATTGTAGAGGTTCCTCATGTCATCGAACTGGCCAAAGCCCGCGACACTGTCGGGGTAGTTCCCGGAGCGGTAGTTCGCAACGGCCGACCATTCGGGATCCTCGAAGAGTTCTCCGGCCGTTTCCGCGTCACCTTCTTCGAGTGCGCGAGCGGCCTGCTGGTCCTTGGTCAGCCACAGGTCGTCCCAGAGCGACGCCTCGACAGGGCCTGTCGGCAGCACGCAGAACGCGGCCAGCGCCAGGACCCAGCCCTTGCGGAAGCCCATCGCAGCCAGCGGCAGCAACAGCAGCACGAGCCATGGACCTTCTTCGCGCCACTGGTCAGTGGCCAGCGACTCGTCGCCTTCCGAGCGACTCGTGGTTTCGCCGGACAGCAGATAATCGAGGTCCCGGTTGTCTGCACTGAGCGTCGCGTAGCGGCCGCCACCGGCACGCGCGAGCTCCTTGAGCCCGGACTCCTCGAGCACGGGCACGGCAATACGTCCACGCTGGTCGGTCACGAAGCCACCCGTCGAGCGCGGAATCGGCGCGCCTTCGCGTGTGCCGACGCCAAGCACCGACAGCGTGTAGCCCGAATCCCTGAGCGTACGGGCATAGCGATTTGCCGCTGGCGAAACACCGCCGTCGGTAACGAGCAAGACCTCGCCCACGGGCACGCCGGCCTGCTCGAGCAGCGCCCGGCCCTTTTCGATGGCCGCGATCGGGTAGCTGCCGCGGCTCGGCATGATGTCAGTGGTGAGCGAGTTGACGAGCGAGGCGATCGTATCGCCGTCCGTCGTCAGCGGCGTCACGGTAAAGGCGTTCGATGAATAGACAATCAACGCCGTCTGCCCGCCCTCGCGACGCTTGAGGAGATCGAGGATCTTGAGCCGCGCGCGATCGATGCGGCTGGGCGCCAGGTCGGCCGCGTCCATGGACTTCGACAGGTCGAGGGCAACCACGAGCGCCTGGTCGGAGCGGAACACAGGCTGGTCGATCCGCTCCCAGGCCGGACCGGCCAGCGCGAGCACACCCAGGACGCCAACGAGCCCGGCCAGCCACCAGCGCAGGTCGCGCCCGGACGCGCTGCGCGCGCCGGTCAGCACGTACGGCGCCAGCCCCGGGTCAATCCAGGCCTGCCAGCTGCCAGGCCGGAGGCGCCGCAGTGCGAGCAGCAGCGTCACGATCACAACGACCGGCACGGCAAGGAGCCACTCGGCGCGAATGAAATGAAACTCAGGAGGCACGCGCGATTACCTTCGCCGCCGCCCGCTGGGCGAGGAAGCCCCGTGCAAGACTCGCCAACGCGAGCAGACCGGTGAGGGCCAGCGCACCGCCGAGCGGCAGGTAGTAAAGGGACTTGACCGGCCGGAAGCCGGCCTCGGGTTCCTCGACGGGCTCTAGCTCGTCAACCAGACCATAAATGTCCTGCAGGCTTGCCGTGTCCGTAGCGCGGAAATAACGTCCGCCGGTCATCTCGGCAATTTGCGTCAACGTGTCCTCGTCGAGATCGGCCGACGGGTTGATGCGTCGGCGGCCGCCGACGAGCGACGACACCTCGAGCTGGTCAGCGCCAATGCCGATCGTGTAGATGCGCAGCCCGACCTGCAGCGCGAGCTCCGCGGCCTTGATCGGGTCGACCTCGCCGGCCGTGTTGGCGCCATCGGTCAGCAACACGAGCACCTGCTCGTTGCCGGCTTCCTCGCTTTCGTGAATCCGCTTGACCGCCAGCGTGATCGCGTCACCTATGGCGGTCTTCTCGCCGGCAAGACCAATAAACGCCTCGCGCAGCAGCACGATGACGGTCTGGCGATCCAGCGTCAACGGCACCTGCAGGTAGGCGCGCTCGCCAAAGAGGATGAGACCAATGCGGTCACCCTCGCGGCGTCGAATGAAATCCTCGGCGACGGCCTTGGTTGCCGTCAGCCGATCCACGCGCCGGTTCGCAAGCTCGAAGTCCTTCTGGTCCATGGATCCGGAGAGGTCCACGGCCAGCATCAGGTTACGGCCCGATACGGGCACGTCGAGCTCGTCGCCAATCCTTTCCGGGCGTGCCGCCGCAACGACGAGCAGTATCCAGGCAAGCGCGGCAACCCAGAAGCGCCAGTTGACGAGTTGCTCGGTGGCAGCGCGTCCGCTCAGCACCTTGAAGCGACGGAAGCCGGGTACCTTGAGACCGGCCTCCTCGACCGCGCTCGACTCAGGCAGCAGTCGCCGCATGAGCCAGGGCAACGGCAACAGCAGAAAGACGAGCGGCCAGGCGAAGCTCAGCATCAGCGCTCCTCACCGCTCGTCACCGGCGTCGCAAGGCGCATACGCACGGCATAAACGAGGCCGTTGAAGTCGATGTCGTCGTGCGAAGCATCAGGATCGAGGTAGGGCAACTCCGCCAGCGCCCGTCCCGGGCCGGTCTCGAAGGTCGGGTTCGCGAGTCCCTCGTCGAGCCAGGCGAGCCAGCGCTCACCCGTCAGGCCGGCAACCTCGGCGCGCGGCGCGTAGGCGAGCATCGTGCGGCGCACGAGCTCCGACAGGCTGGTACCCACCTCCACGAGGTTGGCGCCGTTCACGTATTCGTTCTCGAGGCGCTTGAGCTCGGCAAGCGCAAAGCGTCGCGCGCGCCCCACGCGCCAGCGACGCCGTGCCCGGTATGCGAGCACCGTGAGCACCACGACGAGCAGCGCCAGCAGCGTCCACCACCCGGGCGCGAGCGGCCACCAGCCCACGGCGGCGGGCATCATGAGATCGCGGATCGGGATGTCGGTCGGGTTCATGGGTGCGCTCGCCTAGTGGGTTCGCCGGCCGAGCGCCGTCTGCAGCGCCGTCACCGGGTCGTCCTCGGTCGACATTGGCATGAGATGAATGCCGTAGCGCGTGCAGAAGCGACTGAATGATTCGAGGCGCTCGTCGAACGCCTGCGTGTAATCCCGCCGGGCCGCCTCGGCATGCGTATCGATCGCAAGGTCCTCATCGCCCGCTACGATCCGGTAGCGACCTGGCGGCGGCAGCTCGCGCTCGAGCGGATCGTTCAGGTACACGGCCAGCACCTCGTTGTGCCGCGCGACGGACGACAGGTAGGACTGCGACTTGCGTGAAAACCCCTGGAAGTCACTCAGGATGACGACGAGGCTGCCGGGACGGGCAACCCGCCTGAGCGACGACATGGCCATGGTCATAGCCTGCTCGCGCTCTGCGGGGTCGCCGTTGCGTGTCTCCCAGTCCGGGTGATCGGCGAGTTGATGGACGAAGCGCAGCGCGGACTGGCGTCCCAGCCGCGGCTTCAGTTCCCGGTGCACGGTATCGCCGAAGATCAGGCCGCCGAGCCGGTCGCCGCGATGATGCGCAGCCCAGGACAGGAGTGCCGCCGCACGCGTGGCGTTAACGCTCTTGAAGCAGCCGCGGGTCGCGAAGTGCATATTGCTGCGCAGGTCGACCACAACCAGCACGGGTCGCTCGCGCTCCTCGCGAAAGAGCTTGGTGTACGCCGACGTGCTGCGTGCCGTGACGCGCCAGTCGATGGAGCGGGGATCGTCACCGGGCTGGTAGGGCCGCGACTCATCGAACTCCATGCCGCGGCCGCGAAAGTGCGACACGTAGGCGCCGGTCTGCAGCGAATTCACGCGGATCACGTCCAGGAGGATCGCGCGGGCCGGTCCATTGAGGCGGATCAAACCCGCCTGGGTGACGGCAACCGGCGAGGCATCCTCGGGGACATGATCGAGTGGCCGCATTGCCTAGGGCACCCCGACGCCGTCGAGGATACGTTCGATCACCGAATTCGCATCGACCCCGTCGGCCTCCGCCTCGAAGGACAGGACGATACGATGCCGGAGCACGTCGAAGGCGACATCCTGGATGTCTTCGGGGCCGACATAGTCGCGACCCTCCAGCCAGGCGCGCGCACGGGCCGTGCGGTCGATGCCCATGCTCGCGCGCGGACTGGCGCCGAACATGACCTGTCCCTCCAGCGACGCGTCGATCGTCGCCGGGTTCCGCGTCGCCATCACGACATTGACAATGTACTCCTCGAGCTCACTCGCAAGATGCAGGCCCAGGATGTCCTGTCGAGCCTGCATGATCGACGCTGCCGACAGCTCCTCCGGCGGTTCGAAGGGGTCACGCTTCGCGGCTTTCGCTTCGTCGCGATTCAGGACCAGGATGCGGCGCTCATCCTCGGCAGTCGGGTAGTTGACCTGCACGTGCAAAAGGAAACGGTCGAGCTGCGCCTCGGGCAGCGGGTAGGTGCCCTCCTGCTCGATCGGGTTCTGTGTTGCCATGACCATAAACAGGTCGTCGAGGGCGTAGCTCTTGGCGCCGACCGTAATCTGGCGCTCCTCCATTGCCTCGAGCAGCGCCGACTGCACCTTGGCCGGCGCTCGGTTAATCTCGTCGGCGAGAATCAGGTTGTGGAACAGCGGTCCGGCGCGAAACTCGAACGTGCCTTCCTGCGGCCGGTAGATATCGGTCCCCGTAAGGTCGGCCGGCAGGAGGTCGGGCGTGAACTGCAGGCGATGGAAGTCACCCTCGATGCTCTCGGCGAGCACCTTGATCGCGCGGGTCTTGGCGAGCCCGGGAGCGCCTTCGACCAGCAGGTGGCCGTCACACAGGAGCGCAATCAGCATCCGGTTGATCAGGTGCGACTGGCCAATGATCAGCCGGCTGGCATGTTCTTCCAGTCGCTGGAAGTCCTCAACTACGCTCATTCCGTTCCCCTGTCAGGTCGTAGGGTCAAAAAGTCGGCCATTTTAGAGAGGAACAGGGCCTCAGGCCAGATGGCGACCTTCTTGACGCCGCGTTGGCCGCTTGGCGCGCGCCTGCTTTCCGTCATAATGACGGCATTAGGACCAATTCAGGCACCATACATTGCAAGAATTTTTCCAGGCCGGGACAGGCCGCGGCCCGGCAATCCGGTTGCTGGCGATGGCGGGCCTCGTTCTCGCGGGCTTCGCTGCCGGCTGCACCCGCAACGAAACCCCGGAACCGGCGACGGCGGAAACCACTGCCGAGAACAGCGACCCGTTCGCCGAACTCGAGCCGCCCACGATGGACAGCAACTGTGGCGACGGAGCCTTTTTCTCGGGCCGGTTCTTCGGCGCCATCGACCTGGCGGCCGACTGGCAGGGCGGCAGCCTGCACTGCGCCGGCGAGCCACGGCCGAAAGGAAACGGTGCGAGGCTGCGTTTCGCGCACCCGCTCGAGGGGGGCGGCGACATGGCGGTCATCATTACGCTGCCTGCGCTCGCCCGGGGGGCCGCACCGGAAGAAACCGCGGCGCAGGCAACCCTCATCATCGAGGAGGCGGCGCGCTTTTTCTCCACGCAGGGCAAGGAGAACTGCTGGGCCGACATCGAGACGCACGACCGCGTCATCGACGAGCACTACGCAGTCAGCGGCACGCTGTACTGCATTGCTCCGCTGCCTGAGGTCAACGGCGCCGACGCCATTACGGTCAGCGACGTGGCATTCCGTGGTTTCGTCGACTGGAGTGACCCATGAGGCTTGCGCTCGTCGCGTTAGTGTTCGCGGCGCTCGCCGCAAACGCCGATGAACTGCCTCCGCTTGAAATACCGTTCGATACGGGTGTACTCATCGTCTCGGCCGACGAGGCGTGTCACCGATTTCGCATCTACCTGGCCGAGACCCGTGAGCAGCAGCTCAGGGGCCTGATGTTCGTCCGCGACATGGCGCCTACGACGGGCATGTTGTTCGTGTACGAACGCCCGGGCAGGCTGTCGATCTGGATGAAGAACACGTTCATTTCGCTCGACGTCGTGTTCGTCCGGGACACCGGTGAAGTGTCGTCGATATTCCGCGACGCCGAGCCGCAGTCGCTCAGGTCGATGCGGTCAACGGAAACCGTGCAGTACGTGCTCGAACTGAATGCCGGCACCAGCGCCCGGCTCGGAATCAACCCGGGCAGCCTGCTGTTCCTCGACGCGCCCGAGTTTCTGCTGCCTTAAGGCACCGGAATCGATGGCGTCGGCCTAGAGCACCGCGGCAATCGAGCTCGCGAGGTAGTCGACGTTGGCCTCGGTAATCCCGGCCACGTTGATACGGCTCGAGTCCACCATGTAGATGCCGAACTCCTTTTTGAGGCGCTGCACCTGCTCCTTGCTGACGCCCAGGAAGCAGAACATGCCCGACGCCCTGACGAGGTGTGAAAAGTCGGCGTCCGGCGCATGGCGGCTGAGCGCATCGTTGAGCAGCTCGCGCATGGATCTGAGCCGCTCTCTCATTTCGCCGAGCTCGACCAGCCAGTTGGCGCGCAGGGAGTCGTCGTTGAGGATGATGGACACCACCGCCGCACCGTGATCGGGCGGCACGGAATACAGCGTCCGCACGACGATACTGGCCTGCGAATGCACGATGTCCCGACGGTCTTTGTCCGCAGCCAGCAGGGACACGGTGCCGACGCGGTCGCGGTACAGGCCGAAGTTCTTCGAGCAGGAGTTGCAGACGATCATCTCGGGCACGCGCTCGGCGAGATGGCGAATGATGAACGCGTCTTCATCGACGCCCGTCGCGAAACCCTGGTAGGCCATGTCGATGAAGGGTACCAGCTGCTTGTCGACGACGAGATCGGCAATACGCCGCCAGTCTTCCTCGGTCGGGTCGAGCCCGGACGGGTTGTGGCAACAGGCATGCAGCAGCAGCAGATCGCCCGGTGCGGCCGCTTCGAGCGTCGACAGCATGCCGTCGATATCGAGCACGTGGCGCGTGGTGTCGTAGTAGGGATGGGACTTGAGATCGAGCCCGGCCCCGCCAAGGAGCGGCACGTGGTTCGCCCAGGTCGGCTCGCTCACCCAGACCGTTGCCCCGGGAGCGGCTCGCAGGACGACGCCGGCCGCAACGCGTAATGAACCCGACCCGCCGGGCGCCTGGTAGGTCACCAGCCGGTCGTCGAGTTCAGGGTTGGCGAAAGTCATGCGCTGCATAGCAAGGCAGAACTCGGTGTCGCCGGCGGTCCCGATGTAGGCCTTGCTGTCCTGTTTCTCCAGGAGCCGCTGTTCGGCGACCTTCACGACATCGAGGACCGGCGTATTGCCGGCCTCCGTGCGATATACGCCTACGCCAAGATCGATCTTGTTCTCACGTGGATCCTGACGGTGCTCCGCGATCAGGCCGAGAATGGCATCGGCCGGCAACATCTCGAGACGTTCAAACACGCTGGTTCTCCCCGCAACTCCCGACTAGGATTCTACACAGGGCGGCGCGCCTCGATGGCAAAAAAAAAACGCCGGTCGAGTGACCGGCGTCTTCTGTCTCTGGCCTGGTTCAGCACCAGGCAGAAGGCAACCTCAGGCCTTGGGTGCCCAGACCGAGCACCAGCCGTTGGCGTTGACGAGCTTGCCAGGGAAGATGCTGCAAGGACGCCACTCTTCGCCTTCTGCACCCTGCAGCAGAGCGCAGTTTGAGCACATCTGCTTTTCAGCCGGGTTCGGGCGCGAAGCGGGATCGACCGTGCTGGCGTCGTGGACATAGCGCAAGCCCTGCGCCTGCGGATCGTCTTCGGTCAGCTTGACCAGTTCCTGTGCGCGCAGCTTCGGCGTCGGCAGAACGACGGCACCGGCGGCAGCGGCCGCTGACAACTGCATGAACTTGCGACGTGCGATCTTGTTCAAGGTTTTCTCCTCGAGGCATGAAATGGGTCGGACCGGCAACAGCAACTGCTGACGGATCGGACGTTGTTGACCGCCATGCAGGCCGGTCCGTAATTCGACGTGGGCGGAGTCTAGCCAGCGAAACTGAACGTCAGCAAAACAGAATACAAACAGAAACAGTCGGCCGCCGGAGTGCGTTGACCGGTCACAGCACCGACCCTTGCTGTCGAGCACTTAAGCTATTTAAAACAATGCGTTAGCACCGACCAGACCGCATGAGAATGCATCTCGTTCGGGCTTTCGTTGCGAGCTATAACTGCAAATAGTTCTTATTAACAAAAGAGAGTGCGTTACAACGTTATGGCGGGGCGTCGGATGACGGATCACTCACGACGACATCACCGCGCTCCATCCATTCCTCAATCCGCGATGTCAGGAAGCGATCGAAGACGAACCAGGCAACCACGAGGCCGACAACGCCCCAGGGTGGAGCAAAGGCGATGACCTCGATCGGCCAGATCAGCGCCTCGACAAAGTTGAGAAAGGTGTCAATGAAGAACTCGATAATGAAGCCGACAAGCTCGCCGCTCAGGAGATTGATCGAGAACAGCGTCGGTATGTCGTCGGTAACAATGTCGACAATCTCGATGTAAAGGAACGTCAGGGCGAAGCCCGTGGCGTAGAGCCCGCCGCCCCGCACCGACCAAACCTGGCGAAACCAGCGTCGGAACATGCCTTCGGCGTGCCGCGGCAGCTCCCGCGGACGCTCTACGGCCGTGCGGCCGAGTGAGCCCAGTGCATTGAGGTTCTCGCCGACGCGCCTCCCCAGCGGCGGCTTCGATGACCTTGCCCCGGACTCACGCTTGCCCGCCATGGCGAATCAGCTCTTGTCGAGCTTCGAGAACTTCGAACCTTCGAGCGTCAGGTTGTACATGAGACCCTTGGAACCGAAGATGAAGCCGACGACCGGGTCCTTGATGTTGGTCGAATCGATCGTCTTGCCGGCGCCGATGTCGACCAGCGCAACGGACCCGTCGACGCCGACCTTCCAGCCCGATGCATTCCTGAATTTCTCCAGCGCCTCGGACGTCATGAAGACGATCACAATGGACTTCGCCTGCGCGCCCAGCTGGAAGCCGATCGAACCGCTCGTCGTACGGTAGTAATCGACGGTTTCTCCGCCCACCCGCAGCGCACCCTCGCCGGTCTCACCGCCAACCCCGATTCCGGCCTTGATGACGCGCGGAAACACCAGGTAGCCAGCGGCCTTTTGCAGGAACACGTCGGCGCCATTGACGTCTTTCTTGAACTGCACCAGCGCCTCGTCGGCTTTCTCGTCGATCTGCGCGGCGCTCGCCGCCGAGACCACGGACGGTGCCACGAGGCCAACAGCCAGCACTGTCAGTGCAGTCATGCAGGTCATCAGATTTCGCATAGCTTTCCCCTTCTGAATAGCGTTCCCATACACGCATCGTGGCGGGATGATAGCGCAGTGCGAGCGCTTGAGCCGCGTAGCGCAACAATCGCTGTGCCGGCCAGCCCCGGCTGCTATTCTGCACGACCCTCGCCTTCGCTCCGAGCCGTGACCACGCCACCGACATCGCGCCTTTCGTTCGTCCTGACGCTCGGCATGCTGACGACGACCGCGGCGCTGACCGTGGATCTCAGCCTGCCGGCGATTCCCGAGATGGCGAACGCGCTCGGCACCGGCCTGACGCGCGCCCAACAGATCGTCGGGGTGTTCATGCTGGGCATGGCGCTGGGACAGATTCCGGCGGGGCTGTTCGCGGACCGGCTGGGCCGCATGCCGGTGCTGTACATCGGTATGTCGATATTCGCGATCGCGGCGACGGTCGCGTCCTTTGCAGAGTCCATCGAGGTCATGCTGCTTGCGCGCTTCGTGCAGGGCACGGGTGCCGCGTCGGCAATCGTCCTGTCGCGCGCCATCGTTCGCGACATTGCCTCCGGAACGGAAGCCGTACGCCTCATGTCGCTCATGACCATGCTGTTTACGGCCGCGCCGGTCATCGCGCCGAGTCTCGGCGCGCTCCTGATGGACCTGTTCGGCTGGCGAGCCACGTTCTCGGCGATTGCCCTGGCAGGCTACGCCATGCTGCTCGCAATCCGCGTCAATCTCGTCGAAACCCATACCGCGAGGAACACGGATCACCCGGTGCGCCAGCTCGTAACGAGCGTCACGACGTTCTTCTCGTTCCGGCGCAGTATCTTCGGGCTGCTGCTGATCGTGATGCCCCCCATCGGCTTCATGTCGGTCATCACGATTTCAGCCGCGCTGATCGTCGAAGACTATGGCTACTCGGTCACGGTGTACGCGCTGATCTTTGCCTGCGCCGGACTCGCGATCATGGTCGGCTCACTGATCAACCGCTATCTCGTCGAACGCTACGAGCTGTCGGTGCTGATTGGCGTTGGCGCCGTGCTGCTGTTCATCGCGTCGCTCAACTTCGTGGTCATAGCCGCGGTGAATTCGGCACCGGTTGCCTGGTACTGGGGCAGTCTCAGCCTGTTCCTGCTTGCCGTCGGCATCCTGATGCCGAACGCAACCGTCGTGGCACTGGACCCGCTGCCGCAGGTCGCGGGCGTCGCGTCATCGATCATCGGCAGCATCCAGAACCTGACCGCTGCAGGTGGTGCGCTGATCGGCGCCGCGATTTACGACGGCAGTATCAGGAACGCGAGCGTGACGATTGCCGCGGCGGGCTGCGTCACGTTCCTGATCTGGCTCGCGCGGCCGTTGATCTCACCCAAGCCGCTGTGCGAACACTCGCAGGAGATACTGGCCGACTGAACGACGCAGCGCGGCGCCGCGCTGCCTAGGGTTTCTCGATCACGACGTCGTCGACGGGCCGACGCGACTGCTGCGGCGTCACCTTCGGGTAGCCGTACCAGAGCATGCCGACGACGAAGGCCTCCTCCGGGTCGATGCCGAGGATGTCGAAAAAGCGCGGGTCGCGTGTGATCGGACCCGACGTCCACTTGCTGCCGACGCCGGCCTTCCAGAGATACAGCATAAAGTTCTGCAGGGCTGCGCAGCAGGCGCCGTAGTCTTCCTGCTGGCGCAGCGCGTCCTCGGAACGCTGGCAGGTCACAGTAAGCCAACCCGGTTTCTCGGACCACGACCTTGCCTTGAAATCACCGGCCTCGGGACCCTTCCGCTCGGTGGTCATCTCGCGACAGAGTTCGAGCGTCTTCGCCACCGTCTCCGGACCCATGCGGTAGAAGCGCCATGGCTCCGTCACGTGGTGATTGGGCGCCCAGGTTGCGAGCTCGATCGCCTCGCGGACCAGGTCTTCAGGCACGGGCGTGGGCTCGTAGAGGTTGATCGTCCGGCGCCGTTTAAGGACCTCGCCAAACGCCTCGAGGTCTCCTGCCTGGACATCTTGAAGTGGCTTACCGCTCATGGATTAACCCGTTGCCTCGATAGACTGGAGTTCTGCTTTCTCGGTGTCGCCAAGGCCGTCGAACGAGCGGCCGAGGTAGGCACCAACACCGGCCCAGATCGCCGCTATTACGGCACCGACGGCCGCTACGGCACCGAGACCGAGGCCGAGACCCGTCGTCAGGCCGGTAAAAGCCCAGGCCCAGATCATGTCGCCGCCCCGATAGAACACGATGTCGATAACGGGCTTGGCCTTGAAGCGCGCTTCACGACTGACGACCGTAAAGAGCATTTCCCGTCCGGGACGCGTGATGGCGTAATTGCCGGCCCTGCGCATGACCTGCAGCCCGAGTACCACCATCAATATGGGCGACACGGCGAGCACGAGCATGCCGATACAGACCAGCGCCGGCACCAGGGCCAGCGTTTTGCCCATACCAAGATTGGTTGTCAGCCGGCTCGTGATGAAGGCTCCGGTGAACACCGTCAGAGAGTTCACGGCGAGATCGACCCACGCCAGGATCTCGCGGCGTTCGGCACGCTCGAAGTCGGCCAGCAGATTCTTCTGCTCGAAATAGACAAAGGATCCGATAGCAACGTAGAGCAGAATAAACGCGGCGATACCCATCAGAAACGGGCTCTTGAAGAACAGCGAAAACCCCGAGAAGGGATTCTTGCCCAGCGTCTGCTGGCTGAGGTCTACGTGCACGTCCTCGTTGCCGAGCTTCGTCACCTTCAGACGCTCGAGCGTCAGAATGATCGGCACCGGGATGAACAGCATGACGGCAGAGACGATCATGAGCTCCTTCGCACTGAGAAGGTCGGCCGTCAGGCCAGAGATCGCCGGCCCAACCAGGCTGCCCAGGCTCGCTCCCATCGCGATGAAGCCAAACAGTCTCGGCGCCTGCTCCTTGTTGAACAGGTCTGACATGAAGCTCCAGAAGACCGAGACATGAAACAGCGCGAAGACGCTTAGCCAGACGTAGAAGCTCTTGTCGATCAGCGTCGGGTCCGGCACGAAACTCGTGCCAAGGTAAAACAGCAGGAACGACGCGGCGAAGAAAACATAGACTCCTGGCACCAGCCAGCGGAACCGCACGTTCGACGCGGCGAATCCGTACACCATTACCGCTGCGAGGCTGATGAAGAAGTTGATCGTCCAGAGCGTGCTGACCTCGGCGTCGCTCCAGTCACTGGCCATTGCGTCCCGTGCCGGACGGAGCATGAAGTAGGCCGCCATCAGGACGAAAACGAAGAACGCCGACAGTAGTGTCGCTCTGAGCTCGTTCGGCCGGATCTTCGACGCGGCGTTCATGAAGCGCTGGATCGCGCTGCCCTGGACCTCGGTTGTCATTGTTGTTCTCGCGTTGCAACACGGACCCGGTATCGGACCCACCGGTACTGGGTCGGTTCAGTCGAGGCCGAGTTCGAAGCCGGCTTCGAGCTCCTGCTTGGAGTAGGCGCGAAAAGCAATCATCGTCTCGGTCGCGACGATGCCATCGAGATGGCGCATGCGGTCACTGATGACGTCGGCGAGGTCTTCGTTCTTCGCTACCCTGACGATCGCGACGAGATCATGACGTCCCGCCACCGAGAACACTTCCTGGACGCCGTCCATCTCGACGATCTGGTTGGCAAGATCCGGTATGCGATTGGTTTCGGCTTCAATCAGGACAATCGCCGTGACCATGGCAGTCTCCGCGCCTCATTTGAGAGACGCAGAGACTAACACTCATCGAATCGGTCCTCTATGGCTGCGGAAAACCGCGCGGACGCGCCCTAGCTTCCCGCCATTGCCTCGGCAGCCGCCTTGAGCTCCTCGGCCGGCAGCCGGACCTTGTAGTCTGCGTTGACGAAGGCGAAATCGATCATGCCGTCGCGATCGATCGCGTACACGGCAGGCACCGGCAGCACGCCGTGGCGGTCCATCGACGATCCGTTGATGTCGTTGCCGCGTTCCGGCAGCACCTCGAGGTAGCGCTGCGGCGCCCGGAAGGCAATCCCGAAGGCCATGGCAGCGTTGGCATTGGCGTCCGACAGGATCGTGTAGCCGAGACCCTCGATGGCTTCGCCCGTTTCCTCGGACAGCGACGCGTACAGGAGCTCCGGCCGGTCACCGGACAGGAACAGCACATCGATGCCCATGGCGTTGATCTCGGGGACCACATTCCTGAGCTCTGACAGGTGCAGGTTGCAGTACGGGCACCAGCCGCCGCGGAAGGTAATGATGACGGTCGGGCGTTCGAGCTTCTCCGGATCGAATACGAAATTCTCGTTGTCGACCGTGCGCACGGTGAAGCGCGGTGCCGGCTGACCGGCCTCGAGCGGGGTTACGGCGTCGGCCGTGGCCGCAATAGCGACGTCGGCATGACCCTCACGAATCGAATCGCTGCAAACGAGGCTCAGAATGAACATGAGCGGCAGGACGCTGATGATGAAAGTACGCAGGGACATGGAGACTCCGGGCTTAAGAGGGTCGGCTTGTTGAGGAAAGACCCGGGGTCCGCGGGAATTGTTACACGGGCCGACTAGAGCGCCTTTTCAAGCAGATCCTCGCCCGACACCTCGGCGAGGCCGCGGGTCCTCGCCTTGGCGCGATACATCGCCTGGTCGGCTTCGCGCAGCAGCCCGGTCAGCGTATTCGCGTTCCTGGGATACAGGGCCAGCCCGATGCTAGCCGCACATCGCAGCGTCGAATCCCCGATTCGATACGGCTCCTCGAGGGCACGCGTCAGGCGAGACGCGAGTCTCTGCACGATTTCCGGAGAGACATCCGGCACGAGCGCGACGAACTCGTCGCCGCCGTGGCGACCGATGATGTCGCAGGAACGCAGGCTCTTCTTGAGTCGCTCGGCGGCGACGGTCAGCAACTCGTCGCCAGCCTCGTGGCCGCATTCGTCGTTGATGTTCTTGAATTCGTTGAGATCAATGAACAGGAGCGCACCACTGGCATCGTCGGCGCTGTCGCTCAAGCGCTGCGCCGCATCGCGCTCGAAGCCCCGCCGGTTGAGGACGCCCGTCAGCGGATCAGACCAGGCAATCGATGCCATCTGGTCTTCTTTCGCCTTGCGGTCGGTGATATCGACGAAGGTCAGCGCAATGTCTTCGCCGACAAACTCCGCGATCAATTGCAGCCAGCGCGATGTCCCGTTCGCTCCTTGCAGTACCTCGACGTCGAGGCTGTCGCGGCGCTCGACCGCACGGTTGAACCGCCGCACCATCTCGAACGTGGATTCACCGTCCATGCCCGAACAGGCAAGGCGAATGATCTCATCCGCCGACTTGCCGTTGAGTTCGTCAGGCGCAATCTCGAGGAAGCGCCCTGCAGCCGCATTCGCAAAGATGCAGCGCAGCTCGGCGAGCCCGCGCTCGTCGTTGCGAACGAGGCGCATGCGAACGATGCCGTTCACCGAATGATCAATGAGCGTACGCAGGAGCTTCTCGCTGTTGCGGACCTCGGCCTGCGCTTTTTCGACGTCGCTGACGTCACGGAACATCAGGATCTGGCCACCGCGCGCGGAGGCGCCTTTCGACTGGATGCCGGACACCTGGACGTGCAGGAAACGCCCCGTCGAGGTGAGCATCTTCTGCGGCTGCCCGGACTCCATGGCGTCGAAGACGCCCGTGGCGCCCTCGGTCATGATTGCGTCAATCGGCTTCCTGAGCGCTTCCTTCTCGGTCACGTCGAGGAGCGCCTCGGCGTTCCGGTTCATCCCTATGATCCGGTTGTGGTCATCGATGACGACCACGGGGTCCTGCATGGTCTGGAACACGGTCTCGTAGGCAAGCGGCGTGAATTCGACGATGCGCTCACCGACGATCAGCCACGCATAGATCGGCAACATGCCCAAAAGGATGATCGGCACGAACGACACTGTGCCCGGTCCAAGTCCCAGGTCGTACGCGACCGTTGCTCCGAGCGGCGCAAGGCAGGCCGTCGTGAGCAGAAAGAGACCGCGACGATGGGCAGGCGCAACGCCGCCGCTGTGCATGAGCAGCGACGTGATTGCCATGCCGATCAGCAGATAACCGTAGGGGGCGTGGACATAGAGGAACCAGGGTCCCCACGAGACCGGGCGCGTCAGGAACTCACCGCCCAGGGTAAGGAACGGTCCCGACCACATGAGCTCGTGCCACTGGTTCGTTGCTGCAAGCGTCACCGACACGACCGGCAGCAGCAACAACAGCGCGATGATGCGGAATGACGAGGTGCGGCCTGTGTATTCCCGGAAGCAAACCCAGGCCGCAACCGGTAGGAAGGCAGTGGCAACAAAATGCCCGGTACGGCCGACCGAGAAGACGGTCAGATTTGTTGCGAGCAGCTCAATCGCGCCACCCAGCATCCAGGCGGCCATGAGGACGAAGATGCTGCCGAGCGGCACGCTGCCGACGCTTCGCTTGGCGCCCGCAAGCCGTCCGCCCAGGAGCAGATAGCAGGCGGCGCCGAAGATCAGCAGGATGGCGATCAGAACATCGACGTTCATGGCGCGCGGCGGAGTCGGAAAAAAGCCAGTGTAGTCAGGCTAAGGCCCTGATTCGCGGAACTGTTTCTCAGCTTTCCCGGCGTTTTATGTGAACCGCGCCGAATTGCGCGGCTGTCGACGCGCTGCCCGGCACCGATACGTAGATTAACCCATTGATCTATAAAGCTTCGGCGCTAGAATGTGACGCAGCGCACACGGCACCTCCCGGAGGGCCCGATATGAGCGAGGAACTAAAGCAGACGGTGCACCTGATCCGTCGCGGCAAGGTGACGACGGACGATCGCGGCCGGACGGTCTGGGAGGGCCCGGTCGAGGAAGCGGAGTTCGAGCTGATATCGACACAGATGATGGAGCGCCTGATCAACTCCGGCGACGAGGAGCGACGCCGGCGCCTCGAGAAGGTCGCGAACGAGGGGGATGGCGTGCTGGCGCGCAACACGGCGAACAACGAGTTCGAGGTGATCGCCGATGACGATCTCGAGAAGGCGCTGGCGAGCGCCGATGCGGAGTCCGGGCCTGCGCGCGCTGACCACAGCGCCGAGACGGTAGCGACGTCGACAGGTGACACGGATCAGCTGTCGCTCGTCAGTACCCAGATGCTCCGCGTCATGCTGGGCGGCGACGAGGAGGAAGCGTCCGGGGACGATGCCGACGCCGCCTTCAAACCCGAATCGGGATTCGATCCCTATAACTCGGGCTGACCCGAATAACGACAACACGATCAAGGGGAAGGACCATGCCACTCGAAGTCACGTTTACCCTGTCCGACAAGGACCTCGCGCATTTCCAGGCGATCGTCGATGAGGCGCGGACCAAGGCGGCCGGCAGCGACAACGCTGAGCAGATAGAGACGGCGGCACGCAAGCTCATCGACGAGGCGCGCTCCGGCGGGCTGCCAGAGTTCATTGCCGACCGGGTCGAGCAGCTCGACGTGGTGTTACGCATGATCAACGACGACGAGTGGCGGCTTACCGACGACGAGCGAGGCGCAATCCGCAATGCGCTGGCCTATTTCTGCGAGCCCCAGGACCTGATTCCGGACGATATACCGGGCCTCGGCTTTCTCGATGACGCGATATACGTGGAGGTCGTCCTCGACGAACTCAGCAACGAGATTCGCCTGTATCGCGAGTTCTGCGACTTCCGCAGCGCCGAAGAGACACGACGCAAGGCGCGGGGTGAGGACGTCAAGGTAGGGCGCGAAGAGTGGCTCGCGGACAAACGCGCCGCTCTGCATGCCAAGATGCGCAAGCGCAGGCTCAAGACCGGCGCGAGAATGCGTTTGTTCTGACCGGCGCAACCGCCGCGGTTGGATTTAAATCGCCGCCGCGCGCCGGCCAGGGCGACTCAGTCCAGCCACTTCTCGACGTTCGGCGCCTCGTAGCGATCGAACTGCTCGAGCAGGCCATAAATGCTGCGGTCGTTGAGCAGCATGCGACGGTTCTCGTCACGCACGAAGCCCTCGGCCGCCGCATGGTCGAGGAAGCCGAGCAGGCCGTCGAAGTAACCGTCTACATTCAGGAGGCCGCAGGGCTTGTCGTGAAACCTGAGCTGTCCCCAGGTAACAATCTCGATGATTTCCTCGAGCGTACCGAAGCCGCCCGGCAGCGCGATGAAACCATCCGACAGCGCCGCCATGAGCATCTTGCGCTCGTGCATCGACCCCACGACGTGCAGCTTGGATAAGCCTTGATGGGCAACCTCCTTGTCGACCAGCTGCTGGGGAATCACCCCGTGGACCTGGCCGCCTCGCTCGAGGACGCGATCCGCAAGGATGCCCATGAGACCCTTGGCAGCGCCCCCGTAAACGAGCTCCACGCCCCGGTCTGTCAGCGCATCAGCAAGGTCCACGGTCGCCGTGACGTAGGCCGGCCTGCCGCCGCTCGAGGACCCGCAGTAGACGCACAGCCGCTGCACGTCAGGCCTCCGCCGGCTGACGAATAGCGTCGACGATCGCGGCAACCTCCGGCCTCGCCTCGCGAAGCTCCTCAGGCGTCAGCGCGTCGAGTTCGTGGGGAAACACAAGCCACTCCGCGGTCTCATGCAAAAAGTACTCCGGCGTTCGGTCCGTCTCGTTACGCGCAGGCTTGAACCACGGGACCGCAACCCGGATGTCCTCCGGTGCGTTGCCCCGGGCGCGTCGCCGGATTTCCTCGATGACCGCCACGATCGTGTTCCCGGTGTCGAACACATCGTCGACAATCAGGACGCGGTCGTTGTAGCGGATCTTGCGGATGATGTAGTCGAGGCCATGAACCGCAACGCGACCGCGCTGGTCGACGCCCGCGTAGGACGAGGTGCGGATCGCTATATGGTCCGACTTCACCCCGCAGTAGGCGAAGATCTCCTGCACCGCCATGCCGACCGGCGTGCCGCCGCGCCAGATCGCAACGATCAGCGTTGGCCGGTAGCCATCCTCGAGCACCTTGAGACCCAGCCGGAAGGAATCCTCCAGGAGCGCCTGGGCTGATAGCACGGTCTTTTGCATTCACGTCCTCGTCTGGCCGCCGGATCTGCGGCCGCTATAATGCGGGACCGGCAACGGTACCGTAATTCCGGGCCCCGGAAAAATGCGCAACCCGCCCATCGACAAAGGCAGTACCCGCATGAACAAGCACATCGTTGCCGCGGACGATCTCCTCTGCGACTCGTTCCAGCTCGCCGCCACGATCTTCGAATCCGGCTTTCGGCCAGACTTTCTCGTGGGACTCTGGCGCGGCGGCAGCGCCGTCGGCATTGCCGTGCAGGAAGGGCTCGAGTTTTTCGGCGTGCCAACGGACCACATTGCGGTACGTACGTCCTACTCCGGCGCCGACACCTACGAGAAAATGGTGACGCAGAAGCGAATCCGGGTCCACGGCCTCGACTACCTTGTCGACAACCTCTGTGCCCATCACAAGCTGCTCATCGTTGACGACGTGCTGTCCACAGGCAAGAGCATCAACGCCGTGCAGAACCAGCTCAAGAAGAAGACCCGCCGTAATCTGCCGGGGGATATTCGCGTCGCCACGGTATGGTTCAGGCCGACAGAGCGAACCGTCTGCACGCCGGATTACTTCGTGCATGAGACGAGCGACTGGCTGGTGCTGCCCTACGAGCTGACGGGCATGACGGTCGACGAGATCAAGGCGAGCCGTCCGGAAATCGCGGATATTGCAGAGCGCCTCAGACCGTTCGTCTAGGGCCTCGATGCACTAGGCGGACGACTCTCCGGCAAGGTTTTCCGCACGCTTCTCGTTGACCAGCACGAGCAGCTCCGCCGCCGCACGTGCATCGCACAGCGCGCGATGATGATTATCGAGGGCAACCCCGAAGTCGCGGCACAGGTTTGCAAGGCTGTAGGACGCACGACCCGGATAGAGCTTGCGCATTGACGCAACCGTGCAGAGCTTCGGCATCCGAAAGCGTCGACCGAGGCGCGCGAACTCCCGACCGATGAAGCCGTAGTCGAACTCGACGTTGTGCGCAACGAAGATTGCGCCATCGAGGAAGCGCTCGAAGTCGTCTGCCACGTCCGCGAAATACGGCGCGTTGACGACCATTTCGGGAGTGATGCCCGTCAGGCGGGTGATGCCCGGCGGAATGGAGCGCTGCGGGTTGAGCAGCGTCGAGAACTCGTCGACGACACGACCGTCGCGCACCTTCACGGCACCAATCTCCGTGACACGATGGTGTTCACCGCGCCCGCCCGTCGTCTCGACATCGACGACGACGTAGTCCTGCCGCGCATCGAGGACCCAGCGCACACGAATCACGTCGGCCCTGAAGCCGGCGTGCCTGAGCTGTTCGAGTCTGAGCAACTGGTTGCGTCGCAGTGCATCGCCCTCCGCCTTCACTTCAACGAACCTGAGACCCTCGTCGTCAACCAGCATGAGGTCCGGGTAGCCATAGCGGGCATCGAGGTAGTGATCGATGAAGAGATCGAGCATTGCCACAAGCGACCCGGGCTCAGCGTGGTCGGCCAGCGCAAAGACGGCATCAAGCGTTCGGCGTCGCCAGCGGAATACGCCGTTCGGCGTGCCGTACGCCGATGTCCCGGTCTTCAGGAGCTCCCGTTTGAGCAAGGCACGGTCCTCGAGCAGTGCAAGGCGATCGGCGACCCGCGCTGCATGCCGCTGCCGGAAGCTGCCGTCGGTCAGCGCCAGCGGCAGGCTGTCGAACGGCGACGTCGTGCCGCCCGCCGCCGACGCTATTTCCTGCCAGAACAGGAGCCCGAAGAACGACCGCCACAGCGCATTCTCGACCCGAAAGGCCCTTGCGCCCGCCGACTCGAACCAGCTGGCCACGGCGCGCTCGGGCGAGCCCGACAACGACTCGTCGATATCGATAAGCTCGGCTTCACGCAAACGGTCCGTCGATACGGAGGTCCGCTTGCTCGCAAACTTGCGCGCGTACAGGTCGGTCGCAAACAGCCATTCCTCGTCGCTGCGCGGCGCATCAATACACTGCTCGAGAAACGCCTTCGCGCGCTCGCGCTCGCCGTTCGCGAGCAGGATGCGCACGACCCGCTCATTGCAGGCCGCCGATTCGCCCTGCTCATAAACGCGCAGCGCGACAGTCGGCATTCGCTGGCGTTCGAGCTTACGGCCAAGCTTCTCGAGCACGCGATCCCGACTTGCCGCAACGCCGCTAAAATCCGCCGCTGGCCAGTTGCCGACTTCGCCGGCCAGCCGCTCGAGAGCGTCCCCGTCCGCCGCGGCGACGAGCCGCTCGAGTTCCGCGTAGCGGAATTGCGCCTCGGCCTCGGGCCGCTCGGCGAATCGCGGCTCGTAGTGCCCGGAGCGCCCGCTCGTACGCACGAGCCCGAGATCGCGCATCGTGAACTGCGACAGGCCATCCTGCAGGCGACCAAAAAACAGGAACAAGAGGTAACGCACGCCGCGGCACCGACCCTGCACGACGAGGCGATCCGTGTTGAGCGCGCCGATGAAGTCGGCGGCGGCAACGTGGCCCAGGGCCAGCTCGACCAGCTCGGCTTTCTTGAGTGTGCGCGACACGCCGGGCAGGAGCTCGAGCAGGATCGCCTGTATTTCGGCACGCTTCAGGAATTTCAGGACCGCTGCGTAGTCCTCCGCTTGCGGCAGAACCAGCCAGCCGCGCGCGCGCAGGCTCGCGAGCAGCGGCGGCAGTGATCCCAGCTCGGGATAACGCAGCTTGCCGGCATCAAACACCCGGCCCTTGCGATTGACGAGCCGTACGTAGAGTCGCTGCTCGTCAGGCGTCAGCGCCCGGAAGTCGCGCACGAGCTCGCGGTGTTCGTCGGCAAGCGCGTGCGGGTAGTGCTCGGTCACGAAGTCGAGCATCTCGATGAAGTGCGCGTGGTAGTAGAAGGTCGGCAGGTCCTTCTGGCGTCGCGCCATGGGTTGTTCGCTCTGATCCCACTGCATCGCTAGTGCCGACAGAGCTCGCCGGCTACGCCGGTCGCAACGACGTGGCGGTCATCGCCGAGCGCCGTGAGTGCAAACAGTCGTTCGCCGACACTCCTCGCATACGCGTCACGGTGCCGGGACAGCGCCGTCATCGCGGGATCGAGGACAACGAAATCGGCGTCCTTGCCGGGCTCGAAACTGCCGACCTCACGCTCGATGCCGAGCGCCTCGGCGGCGCCGAGCGTGGCAAGGTACAGCGCGCGTTCCGGCGACAGCACCTGGTCCTGGAGCTGCAGAACCTTGTAGGCCTCGCCCATCGTCCTCAACATCGACAGGCTCGTGCCGGCACCAACATCCGTCGCGAGGCCGGTCCGAACGCCCGCTTCGGTCATGCGCCGGAGATCGTAGAGCCCTGAGCCGAGAAACAGGTTCGAGGTCGGGCAGAAAGCGGCGCCCGCGCCGGCGCTGGCCAGACGTCGACGTTCCTGGTCGTCGAGGTGAATACAGTGTGCAAACAGGGCGCGCTCCCGCAGGAGTCCGGCGCGCTCATAAACGCCAAGGTAGGAATCGCAGCCCGGGAAAGCATCGGCCACCTCGTCGATTTCCCGGCGGTTCTCGGCAAGGTGCGTATGCACCCAGACGTCCGGGAACTCCGCCGCGAGCGCCCCGGCACCCGCAAGCTGCGCTTCACTCGACGTCAGCGCATAGCGTGGCGTAATGGCGTAGCCGAGCCGGCCGCGGCCGTGCCACGTCTCGATCAGCGCACGGCTGTCAGCGACACCAGTCTCCGCCGTGTCGAGTAGCGCGTCAGGCGCGCCGCGATCCATGAGCACTTTTCCGGCGATCAGGCGGAGGTTGCGCTCCAGCGCCTCTTCGAACAGGCACTCTGCGCTGTGCCTGTGCACGGTCGCGAACACGAGTGCCGACGTCGTGCCGTTTGCGATCAGCTGATCCACGAACAGCCGGGCGAGCTCGCGGGCGTATTCCACCTCGGCAAGCCGCATCTCGGCGGGATAGGCGTAGCGCTCCAGCCAGTCCATCAGCTGTTCGCCAAACGAGGCGATGATGTCGAGCTGCGGGAAATGCACGTGGCAGTCGATGAAGCCCGGCACGATGAGCCTGCCGCCAAAGTCCTCGACGTGAGCGTCGACCCCGCTGGCGATGCGCTCCGCCGGACCGACGTCGACAATCCGCCCCTCCTCGATCAAGAGCGCACCGTCCTCGAACGCCTCGAAACCGGTCGACCGGGACCCGGGATCGGCAAGGCAGTGCGCCACACTGCCGAGACACAGCATGCGATCCGTCACGACCGGCGGAAGTCCGCTGCAGCGGCAGTCCGGGCAGACGCTGCCGCCACGTCAGGGCAGCAGCAGGAGTTCGTCACGGCGAGCCAGCAATGCTTTTCGGCGACGCTTGTCGAGCACGCCGCCGAGCTCTTCTTCGAGCACCGCAGCATCCAGCGCTTCGAGTGCCCGGCGCCACGCAGCCGTCAGCTTGAGCTCGGTGTTATCGAGCCACGCCGGCCGACCCTTGCGGGTCGCAAATGCCCGATCGTGTCCGACCAGCATCAGCTGCCAGATATCACTCGAGTAGAGCATGCGATTCGGGCTTCGGCCTTCGTTGTAGATCAGCGCGTCGAACAGGTACATGGCCGGCCACTGGTCGCCAAGCGCACAGGGCGCCGAGCCACCGCGCCCGGCCTCGACTCGGGTCACCTCGTCGATGGCTTTCGGAGCGAGGTACAAAAGGGAACCGTCCTTGTTGTCGATACGGCGCTCAACGGCGACGGGCACCATGTCGAGCTCGAGCAATCGATCCAAACGGTAAGCCGCAACGTCGGGGTAGAACTCCCGCCCCTGCCGTCGATCGAAGAAAGCGGTTACGGTTGCCGTGTCGTCGCCCACGGTCACGATCGTCCGGCCGCTCTCGTCCGCTTTCTTCCCCAGTACCGGCGCCGTCTCGAGCAGGTCCCTGAGATGCTGGCCGTCGCGCACACCGTCCGGTCTTACGCCAACGCGCCGCGGGTGCGGCTCTGGCGCGAAGGTCTTGCCGTCCTCGGCAATGACGGTCAGCGCGTCGCCCTCGATGATGAGTGCGTGCCCTTTACCCTTGTAGTAGCCCGCGTTCATACCCGTATCGACCTCGACGAGACGGCCGTCGAAGCGCTCGAGCACCGAACGCGTCGGCGTTGGCGTATGGCCAATGACGAGCCGACGCGCTCCGGTTGCCTCGAGTGAGGCAATGAGCCGGTCTTCCTCGACGAGCCGGCTGCAGTACACGTTACCGCGATACCAGAGCGGACCGTCGAACGCGTGCAGCGGCGAGTCACCGAGTGCTTCGAGTCGCGCGGCGTCTTCTTTCAGCGGCGCGTCGTCTTCGAGCTCCACCGTTTGCCGGCCGAGCACAGACTCGACCTCGAACTGGGTGTCGGTCGGCAGCAATGCGCCGCTTTCGACCAGTTCCTCGACCAGTTGCACGTAGCCCACAAGGTCGTTCCTGAGCGCGCCGTTGATGCCGTCGAGCCCGTGGGTGTCCACCATGGGCGAGAGACCACCGTGCACGAAGGCCGTGTCGTTGATCACGACCATGACGGGCTTGTTCAGAAGCCACTTGCCGTAAATGCCGGAGAACGCAAAGGCACGGCGATGGGCGAAAAAGCCGGGCGGGAAGCGCTCGTCGAAACGTGTCCTGAGTTCCTCCAGTGCCACGCCGAGTCCGCTGTCGTCAATCCCGGCGCGCTCGGCGTAGCGTTCGAACCAGCCGTCGCGCTCCGCTGCGGTCTCATCCTCCGCGAAGGCCGCGTACTCGCCCTTGATGACGTAGCGCAGGTCGCCCATGAGGTTCATCGCCTCATGGTTGCCGATGAGCACGTGGACCTGACCGCCTGCGTCTTGCGCCTCCGCCTCGAGTCGCATCAGGTGATCCATAGCGTCGCGAGAACCAGCGCCGCGATCGAGAATGTCGCCGACAATGACCAGGTGCGCCTCGCCCGCGGTCCAGGCTCCGTCAGCATCGATGACGTCTGCCGCAGTGAGCGTACGGACCATGGCGCCGTAGTCACCGTGAATGTCGCTCAGGGCTATGACTTTCGATATCCCGTCGAAGCGCCAGGCCTCGCCGGCATGGAGCGGTGTCACGAGGATCAGTGCCAGCACCACGCAAAGCTGAACGTGAATCGGGGGTCGGCTGGATGACGACAGACGCGCTCTCATGCCTGTCGAGTGTAGTGACATCACCGGGGGTCGGCAAACGGCCGCCTGCCGTCGCTATGCTAGACTCGTAGCCGTCCCGGGAGCTTTCTGTGTCGCATCGATTCACCCTGATCGTCGTTCTGTGTCTCGTCTGCTCCGGCGCGCTCGAGGCACAGGAACCGGACCCGCTGTTCCGCTCCGACGATCGCCTGGAAGTCAGGATCTCGGGGCCGATCGCAAAGATCGTCCGGCAGCGCTCCAAGACCCGCGAGCAGTCCGGCACCTTCAGCTACGTCGACGACAGCGGCGAGACGGTCACCTTCGACGTCAAGATACGGTCGCGCGGCAATTTCCGTCGTGACCGGCTGACCTGCCCGTTCCCGCCCATCCGACTCAATTTCAAGAAGTCCCAGGTCAAGGACACCTTGTTCGACAAACAGGACAAGCTGAAGCTCGTCACGCACTGTCGGAACCGCGGAGCGGCAAACCACAACGCCATTCATCGAGAATACCTCGCCTACCGGATATTCAACGAGATCACCGACGCGAGCTTCCGGGTCAGGCCACTCGAAATCACCTGGGTCGAAGCCGGCAAGACTGATAGCGGGAACGTGCAGATCGGCTTCCTGATCGAGTCGGACAAGCGCCTCGCCAAGCGCATCGATCGCAAGGTTCTCGACGTTCCGAGGATCAAGACGATCGAGCTCGACCCTGCCTATACCAACCAGGCGTCAATGTTCCAGTTCCTGATTGCCAACACGGATTTCTCGCCGATCGCCGCCGCACCCCGTGAGTCCTGCTGCCACAACGGTGTGTTGATGGCGAAGGAAGGCCTCGGCATCTACTCCGTGCCTTACGACTTCGATATGTCCGGCTTCGCCGACGCGCCCTACGCAGTGCCGAACGAGCGCTTCAAGCTTCGCAGCGTGCGGGACCGCAAGTACCGCGGCCGCTGTGTATTCAACGCCGAACTCGACAACACGGTTGCGCGTTATATGGAGCGCCGGGCGGCAATCGAAGCTGTCGTCACCGACTATCCGTGGCTGGACGACGAAGAGAAGCGTGAGTCACTCGACTACATCGCCGAGTTCTACGAGGTCATCACGGACCCGAAAGCGTTCGAGCGCGACATCCGGGGTGACTGCGTCGGCTAGCCGTTGGAATTGATCCAGTCGTTGATCACTTTCGACAGCCGCGGATGAATGAAATAACCCACCGAGCTGTGCGGGTTTGAACGGCCGTAGCGCACCGCGAGGTTGAAGATCCGGTAGTCCTTCACCTGGCTGACGAGCCGGTCCTTCATCATGCCCTTGAAGTCGTCAGCAACCGTGTTGTCGTAGCAGGTGTAGTCATCCTCGGCAGACAGGTTTTGCCAGGTGATGACATTGCTCGGGAAACGGAGCTTTTTTCGCTGCGAGGCGCCGAGCAGTCGCTTCTGGATCAGCGGGCTGCCAAGCGGCGTGCCGAGCGTGACCCACTGGTCGAGCTTCTCGTTGCCAACGCGCTCCTGCAGCCCCGGCTCGTGTGACATCTCCCACAAGGCGTCATACACGATGACGGAGCCGGTGCCGTGCGCAATGACCATGATGCGCTCGTCACTGTCGAAGAGTTCCATGAGCTTGTCGCGCACGCGCCGCCGCACCTCTGTTGCGTACTCGGAGCCCTGGTCGAGATACTCGGCAAAGTCTTCAGAGACCCGGCGCAAGAGCCACATGCCGAGGCCGCTGAGGCGCGCCACGGGCGAGAGCACGTCAGCAGCAAACTCCTTGAGCGCGGTCTTGCCGGCAAGGCGATCGTAGTCGCGGATCGAAAAGCGCTTGCGCGCGGTGATGGCCTTGAGTGCCGTAAGGGCATTGCGGCGGTCGCCGATATCGAGCGCCGCATCGTAGGGCACACCGTCACCGTCGAGCAGCGCATTGGTCAGGTCGCCGTAGTAGACGAACTCGAGACGAACTGCGTCGAACGCGTCGAGGCAGTCCGGAAAGTCGCGGGCGATGCCCGAACGAATCGCATCGAAAGCGATGTCCCGGTAGGCCTCTTCACCCGGTTTGCGTCCACGGCCGTGGACGATGAGTATCGACAGTCGATCGGTCATACGTATTCAGTGAGCCGCGACGCCATCGGGTTCAATACTCGTCATCGATGTGCTCACGTCGCGTCAGCATCGTCAGGAACGGACCGGAGATCGTCTTGCCGTACTCGAGCCGCCAGATCGCGAGCGTTGTGACCGAGAAGAAAAAGGAGATGACGGTCGCAATGCCCAGGGCGCCGATTCCCGCCCCAAGGCCTATGCCAATCGCTACGAAGACATACAGGGCATCGGACGGCTGATCGAGTGAGAACCGGAAGCGAACGGCAGCGACAATACCTGCAAGGCTGAAGGCCAGTGCGAGGCTGTTGATAACGATCATCGAGATACCGGTCGTCACGATCGGCAGCAGGATGATCGTTTGGACGAAGGACTGGTCGAGGCGTCGGCTGCGGCTCGAGATGAAATACACCCACGAAATCGGCACGGTGATAATCAGTGCCCCCACCGTCGCGAACAAGAGCCTGAGCGGTCCTGTCGGCGACAGCACGCTGCGCTCGGCTCGCGAATACACGGGCTCGAAGGTATCGAGGTTGGACGCGACGAGATCCTCGATGCCACCGAGCGGGATGTAGTCTGCAAGCTCGGGAAACCGATCGACAAAAAAGATGACGGCGCCGACCCACAGCGCGTAATACAGGAAGATTAGCGTCAGCGGGATGAGTAATGCGCCCGATCGTCTCACTGTATCTCCCCGCGGTTGGATCCTTTCCCGGCGGCTGGGCGCCGGAACGGTACCGAAGATACCGCTAGTCGGCGCATATCGCTACAGAAGTGGTAGGCTAGGCGCCGATTTTTTCCAGGGCCAGCAGTATGAGCAAGGACGTAGAGCTTCTCGGCATCAGCAATGCGATCGTCGATGTACTCGCGCATATCGACAGCGCATTCCTCGAGGACATCAGCGCGGTGCGCGGTTCGATGACGCTGATCGATGAGGGCCGCGCCCACGCGATCTACGATCGCATGGGACCCACGACGGAAATGTCGGGCGGCTCGGTCGCAAACTCCGTCGCCGGTTTCGCGATCCTCGGCGGCGCGTCGGCCTATATTGGCCGTGTCCGTGACGACCAGTTCGGCGAAGTCTTCAACCACGACATGCAGGCCCTTGGCGTCGATATTCGCCTGCCGAAGGCCGAGGATGGCGCGGCGACGGCAAGGAGCTATGTGCTTATCGAGGATGACGGACAGCGCACCATGCAGACCTACCTCGGCGCCTGCACGGAGCTGGCGCTGGCCGACATTACCGATACCACGGTTGGCGCACCCGGCATCGTCCTCGTCGAAGGCTACGTCTACGACATCCCGGAGGGTCCGGCACTGGCCGCGCGGGCCATGGACCTCGTTCGGAAGGCTGGCGGCCAGGTTGCGCTGTCGCTGTCGGATTCGTTCTGCGTCGAGCGGCATCGCGACGCGTTCATGGCGGCCGTCGACGGCAGCGTCGACATTGTCATAGCCGACGAGGACGAGGTAAACGCGCTGTTTGGCACCTCGGACTTCAGCGCCACGCTCGACCATCTCGAGCAGCGCCCGAACCTGTTCGCTACGACCCGGTCCGACAAGGGCTCCGTCATCGTGCGCGGCGACGAGAAAGTCGTGTACCCGGCAACGCCAGTCGACAAGGTTGTCGATACGACCGGCGCCGGCGACGCCTACTGCGCCGGCTTCCTGTTCGGCTGGGCGCGCAGGGAATCGCTGGAGCAGTGTGCGCGGCTCGGAACGCTGTGTGCGACCGAGGTCATCCAGCGGGTCGGTGCCCGCATCGAACCGGGCATCCTCGAGCGCGCTGGCTAGGCGCTACACCCCGACGGGGTGCCAGGTCGTCTTGACCTCCTGCGTGTCGCGGATGCGGTAGGGACTCGAGTCCTCGCCGGCCGCTTTGCCGGCGCGCCAGACCACGCGCTTCAGGTTCTCGGCCGCCTGTCCCTGGACCTCACGCCTGAGCTTGCGGCCACCTTCGCAGCACACGATGGCGTTGACATCCATGTGTGACGCAAAGTGGCTCGCCAGCTCCTCGCGGAAGCCCGTCAGGATGTTTACGACGCCTGCGGGCACATCCGACGCATGCAGGACTTCGGCGAAGCTGACGGCCGTCAGCGGCCGCGTCGCTGACGCCAGCGTCACGACGGTGTTACCGCCCACAATGGCGGGAGCAAGCTGGCTGACGAGACCGAGGAGGCCCCGCTCGTCCGGCGCAAGGATGGCGACGACACCGGTCGGCTCCAGCACCGAGAAGTTGAAGTGCGAGGAACTGACCGGGTTTACGGCGCTGAACACCTGCTGGTACTTGTCGGACCAGCCCGCGAAATACACGAGGCAGTCCACGGCGGCGTCCACTTCCTTGCCGGCCCGGGTTGCGGTCTCGCCCTGCAGCACAAGCTCGGCAATGAACTGCTCGCGCCGGCCTTCGAGCATCTCGGCAATGCGATACAGAATCTGCCCTCGCAGGTAGGCGCTGGCACTGGCCCAGGCAGGCTGCGCCTTGCGCGCGGCAACGACGGCGTTGCGAAAATCCTTGCGACTCGAGCGGCAGACATTGGCGAGCACGCTGCCCGACTTGCCGTCGAGCGTGAAATACCGGCCCGACTCCGTGCGCGGGAACTTGCCGCCAATGTAGATCTTGTAGGTCTTGGCAACGGAAAGCCTGTCACTCTTGGTTGCCATCGTCACGCTCCGAGCTTCACGTAGGCATCGAGGCCGTGCAGTCCACCCTCGCGCCCCACCCCGCTTTCCTTGTAGCCGCCGAATGGCGACGTCGGGTCGAACTTGTTGAAGGTGTTGGCCCAGACAACGCCGGCGTTGAGTCCTCCCGTCATGCGGAAGATCTTCGCACCCTTGTCAGTCCAGACGCCGCCGGAGAGTCCGTACGGCGTGTTGTTGGCCTTGGTCAGCGCCTCGTCGAAGGTACGGAAGGTCTGGATCGCCAGCACGGGACCGAAGATCTCCTCCTGCACGACGCGGCTCGACTGCGACACACCCGTGAAAATCGACGGCCGGCACCAGTAGCCTTTCTTCGGCAGGCGTCCGCTGGCCTGGTGGAGCGTACCGCCCTCGGCCTGGCCCACCTTGAGATACTCGTCGATCTTCTCGAGCTGCATCTTCGAGTTGATGGCGCCGATGTCCGTGTTCTTGTCGAGCGGATCGCCGACGATCAACGTTTCCATGCGGTCCTTGAGCTTCTCGATCACCTCGTCGGCAACCGATTCCTGCACGAACAGGCGCGACCCGGCGCAGCAGACATGTCCCTGGTTGAAGAAGATGCCGTTGACGATGCCTTCGACCGCCTGGTCGATCGCCGCGTCGGCGAAGACGATGTTGGCCGCTTTGCCGCCGAGTTCCAGCGTGTAGGACTTGTTGCTACCGGCGATCGAGCGCTGGATGATCTTGCCGACCTCGGTGGAACCCGTAAACGCGATCTTGTCGACGTCAGGGTGCTCGACAATGGCGGCGCCCGTTGCCCCGGCGCCCGTCACAATGTTGACGACGCCGTCGGGCAGACCCGCATCGGCTATGACCTCGGCGAGCTTGAGTGCCGTCAGCGGCGTCGTTTCAGCAGGCTTTAGGACGACCGTGTTACCACAGGCAAGCGCCGGCGCAATCTTCCAGGCTGCCATCAGCAGCGGGAAATTCCACGGGATGATCTGGCCGGCAACGCCGAGCGGCCGTGCCCGACGGCCCGGAAACGCGTACTCGAGCTTGTCGGCCCAGCCCGCGTAATAGAAGAAGTGTGCAGCCGCGAGCGGAACGTCGATGTCGCGGGACTCGCGAATCGGCTTGCCGCCGTCGAGCGACTCGACGACCGCGAACTCACGGGCGCGCTCCTGCATGATGCGCGCAATGCGGAAGATATACTTACCGCGTTCGGCCGGCTTCATCCGCGACCAGACGGTGCGGTAGGCATGCCGCGCCGCCTTGACGGCCCTGTCGACGTCCTCGCTGGAGGCGAGTGCGACGCGCGACAGGCGCTCCTCGGTTGCCGGGTTTACCGTATCGAAGTAACGGCCCTTCTCGGGTCGCGCAAAGTCGCCGTCGATAAAGAGGCCGTAGCGCGGCGCGATCGTGATGTGGTCGGTGCTTTCCGGGGCCGGGTCGTATTCCCAGCCACCGTCAAAGGCGAGTGTGTTTTCCGAAGTCGCCATCGTGATGTCCCCGGCGGGCCTTCCGCCCTAGTCTTTCGAGAAGTAGTCGGGCGACTGGTAGGCGCCCGTCTGTTGTTTTGCGATCTGCATCAGCACGTCGTTGGCGAGCGAGCTCGCGCCGAAGCGGAACCACTCGGGCGTCATCCACGCGTTGCCGAGCGTCTCGCGAAGCATGACGAGATAGTGCAGCGCCAGCTTCGCGTTGGATATACCGCCAGCCGGCTTCATACCGACCATGCGGCCCGTGCTGCGATAGAAATCGCGAATTGCCTGCAGCATGACCAGCGTCACCTGCATTGTCGCGGCCGGCTGTATCTTGCCGGTCGACGTCTTGATGAAGTCGGCGCCAGCATGCATGGCGAGCACGCTCGCGCGCCGCACGCGGTCGAGCGTCCGAAGCTCGCCCGTCTCGAGAATGACCTTAAGGTGCGCGTCGCCACAGGCCTCCTTGACCGCCGCTATCTCATCGAAAACGTAAGCATAGTCGCCCGCCAGAAACGCGCCGCGCGAAATCACCATATCGATCTCGTTGGCGCCCGCGTCGACCGCCATGCGCGTGTCGTCTAGCTTGATATCGAGCGCCGACATGCCGCTCGGGAACGCCGTCGCCACCGAGGCCACGTTGATCCCGGTCCCTTCGACAGCCTGCTTCGCGACGCCGACCATGGTCGGGTAGACGCAGACCGCCGCCACGTGGGGCAGCCCCGGCATGGCATCGTGAAGGTGCATGGCCTTCTGGCAAAGCTGACGGACCTTGCCCGGCGTGTCCTGGCCCTCGAGCGTGGTCAGGTCGATCATGGACAGCGTCAACTTCAGCGCATCGACCTTGGAGGCCGTCTTGATGCTGCGCGACTGGAAGCGCGCCACGCGTTCGTTGACGCCAACCTCGTCGACCGGCGGCACGCGTGACAGGTCCGGGTAAGCGATACGTTGTGGGGCGCTGCTCATGGTGTCCCCTCGCTCACGCGACCGCCGTCTCCAGCGCAACGTCGATCATGTCGTTGAAGGTCGTGGCCCGATCCTCCGCCGACAGCGCAGCGCCCGAGGGGATATCGTCGCTGACCGTGCACATGGCCAGCGCCTCGACGCCGTGCTCGGCCGCAATCGGAAAGATCCCGGCCGCCTCCATTTCGATGCCGACGATGCCGTACTTCGCCATGGTCTCGAAGAGACCGGGGTCCGGCGTGTAAAAGAGATCGGCCGAGAAGACGTTGCCGACGTGGTAGCGAACGCCGCGTGCCTCGGCGACATCGACGGCCGTCTTCACCAGTGAGAACGTCGCCAGCGCCGCAAGGTCGTAACCGCCGAAGCGCATGCGATTGACGCCGGAGTCGGTCGACGCCCCCTGCGCGATCACGAGATCCCTGAGCTCGACGTCGGGGTGCGATGTACCGCAGCTGCCGACGCGCATGACCCGTTCGACGCCGTAGGACTCGATGAGCTCGGTCGTGTAGATCGAGGCCGACGGAATGCCCATGCCGTGGGCCATGACGCTCACGGGGGTGCCCTTGTAGCTGCCCGTGAAGCCCCACATGTTGCGGACGTCCGTGACCCGGCGCGGTGCCTCGAACCAGTTGTCGGCGATGTACTGTGCGCGCAGAGGATCGCCGGGCATCAGCACGGTGGCGGCAAAGTCGCCCTCGGCGGCGTTCATGTGTTTGGTGCCCATCGCTCGGTAATCGCTCGTTGTCTACTGAGTTGTCGGGGACACGAACCATACCGCTTTGCGGCGCGTTTGGGGAGCGCCGGCGACCCCTGTGTCGCCGATGCGCGAGGCGCATTGCCGTCGCTTATGCACCACAGCGTTAACCGAATCGAAACATTGCTCGCCGCGCTCGGAGTCAACAAAACGCGGGGCTTGGGCGTATACTCGGCGCTTCATTTCTGAGGAGACGCCTTAATGTGTGGCTACAAACCAACAAACAACTCGCGGGTTGCCCATCACCGGTTCGGCGGCGCCCTCGCCACGCTTGCCCTGGCTGCCACGAGCAGCCCGGTCTTCGCCCAGATCGACGTGCTCGAAGAGATCACCGTCACGGCGCAGAAGCGCCAGGAATCGCTGTTCGAGGTACCGATCTCCGTGGCCACGCTGTCGGGCGAGAACCTCGACGTCCTGTTTTCGGGCTCGGAGGACATCCTCGGACTGTCGGGCCGCGTTCCCGGCCTGTACGCCGAATCCTCGAACGGCCGCGCGGCACCGCGCTTCTATCTGCGCGGCCTCGGCAATATCGACTTCGACCTTGCGGCGTCGCAGCCCGTGCTGATTGTCATGGACGAGGTCGTCATGGAAAACGCAGCCCTGCGCAGCTTCCCGATCTTCGACATGGAACAGGTGGAAGTCATCCGCGGGCCGCAGGGCACGCTGTTCGGCCGCAACACGACCGCCGGCATCATCAAATTCAACTCCCGCCGCCCCACCGAGGAGCTTGACGGTTACGTCAGGGGCAGCTGGGCGACGTTCAATACGATCAACGTCGAAGGCGCTATCGGCGGTCAGCTCGCTGACGGCGTCAACGCGCGCTTCTCGGGTCTCTACCGAACGCGCGACAACTGGATCACCAACGCACAGACCGGCGAAGAGTCGCTCGGCGACTACAACGAGGCAGCCGCCCGGCTGCAGTTCGACTGGGCCATTACCGACAAGCTATCGGCGCTCGTTTCGCTGCAGGCGCGCGACCTCGACGGCACCTCGTCGATCTTCCGCGGCAACGTGTTCACGACCGGCAGCAATGACCTCAACCAGAACTACGACCGCGAGCGCGTCTTCTACGACGACGGCGACAACAACCCGCAGGGCTACCAGTCCGAGGGGCTGACGCTGAACCTTGGCTACGACGCGAGCGCCTTTACCTTCACCTCGATCACGTCGTTTCAGCAGTCCGAAGGCTCGAGCCGCGGCGATATCGACGGCGGCGTCGCCAACATCGGCAGCGCGCCGCAGCCTCCCGAAGGGATTACCTTTGCGGATATCGAGATCTTCGGGATCCCGTCGCGCACCTGGCCCGGACCTATCTTCGTGCCGTCGGTGACCGAAGACAGCGCTGATGTCGAGCAGTTCACCCAGGAATTCCGCTTCGCAAGCGACGATCCCGGCCCCTTCTCGTGGCAGTTTGGCGCCTTCTACTTCGACTCCACGTTCGACGTCACAACGGAGAACTTCGCGTCCGCGGGCTTCGACACCACGCCCACGCAGGACACCAAGATTCGCCAGGAGAATACGACCTGGGCCGTATTCGGCCAGGCGTCCTATGACATCACTGAAGCCTTCAACGTGACGGGCGGGCTGCGCTACACGGACGACAAGCGTGACTTCAACGTGCTGCAGTTCGCGCAGCTCTGGATCGACACGAACAGCCCGATCCTCGACACGCCGCCGATCAGCGTGTCTGACAGCGAGATGAGCTGGGAGCTGTCGGCGAACTGGGCCGTTGCCGAGCAGGCGAGCCTCTACGGTCGCTACTCGCGCGGCTTCCGCGGCCAGACGATCCAGGGACGTGACGTCGCGTTCGAGGGCGCTCCTACGGTCGCGGCGCCAGAGATCATCGACTCGATCGAGTTCGGCTATAAGGCGGACCTGCTCGACAGCCGCATGCGCATCAACGCCGCCGTCTTCGCCTACGAAGTGGACGACCTGCAGCTCTCGATCATCGGCGGCGCCGGCAACATCAACCAGGTCATCAACGCCGACAAGGGCGCGGCCACGGGTCTCGAGGTCGACCTCGACTGGCTCATCGTCGACAACCTGCTGCTCTCCGCGGGCGCGGCCTGGAACAACACCGAGATCCAGGATGCGACGCTCGGCACCGTGCCCTGCGGCTCGGGCCTGTGCACGCCGCTCGACCCCGTCGATCCCAGCGACCCGGACGGGGCACGCGTCCTGATCGACGGCAACCCGTTCCCGCGGGCGCCCGAGACGACGTTCAACCTGAACCTGCGCTACACGCTGCCGCTCGCCAACGGTAACGAGTTCTTCGCACTGACGGACTGGGTGTACTTCGGCAAGATCAACATGCCGCTGTACGAAGCCATCGAATTCCAGACCGACGGCCAGTTCGAAGGCGGGCTCAGGGTCGGCTACAGCGACCTGACTCGCGGCTGGACCGCGGCGCTGTTCGGCCGCAACATCACCGACGAGAACAATACGCTCGGCTTCGTGGACTTCAGTAACAACACGGGCTTCGTCAACGAGCCGCGTGTCTGGGGTATCGAGTTCAGCCTCGACTTCGGCGAGTAGGCCCTGCATCACCTCGAAAGCCCGGCCTCGTGCCGGGCTTTTTTTTGCCTGGGCATGGCGGCCCGCGGCTGCGTTCCCCTACCATTGCGAGACCGTCGCCCGAGGAGTCCGTATGCGCCGCCTTATTGCCCTTGCCCTGTCGAGCGTCGGCCTTGCGGCGGCCTGTACGCCAGCCGCAGACACCGGGGCCAGCGAGAAGCTCCGCGTGATCGAGGTTGTCGGTCAACTCGAGGACAAGCGCCTCAGGGAGGTCAGCGGTCTCGTCGCATCGCACCGCCTGGACGACCAGTTCTGGGTCATCAACGACAGCGGCGCCAAGGCAATCATCCATGCCATCGATACGACGGGCGGAGTGCGGGGCCAGCTGCGTATTGACGACACCGACAACCGTGACTGGGAGGATCTCGCGGCTTTTGAACGCGACGGCGTGCCCTATCTCGTCGTCGCCGACATTGGCGACAACAGCAGCAGGCATCGCGAGTCGCGCCTGTACGTGATTCGGGAAGCGGACCTCCGCGGCGACAACAAGCGCAGGGAGGACGCGGACTGGATCGTGAGCTTCGAGTACCCGGACGGACCCCGGGATGCCGAGGCGATAGCCGTCGATCAAGGCGAAGGCTACGCCTACGTGCTCACCAAGCGCGATCTGCCGGCAAGGCTGTACCGCGTGCCGCTCGACCCTGATCCGGACGACGGTCGCATGGCGGCAGAGCTCCTGGGGCCGATTACGAGCCTGCCCGTTCCGCCGCGCCGTGATTTCGAGATGGCCGGGATTACCCGCGACTGGTATTGGCAGCCGACCGCCATGGACTTCTCACGCGATGGTCGCTTTGCCGCCGTCCTGACCTACGAAGCCGTGTACCTCTACGCCAGGAGGAACGGCCAGGGCTGGTACGAGGCGCTCAACGGCGTGCCGCTGGGCCTGAGTCTCGGGCGTATCCAGGGCGCCGAGTCGATCGCCTTTAGCGCCGACGGTACGGCCCTCTATCTCACGATCGAGAGCAGGAAGGCGCCGCTGTTTCGGGTCGACCTTAGCGACGCGCTGCAGAGCCTTTTGCGAAGCGATCCGCCGTAGGACCAAAAAAAGCCCGGCACAAGGCCGGGCTTTTTCGCCGGTCGGACCGGCTTGCGGGCTTGAACCCCGATCAGAACTCGAAGCGAATGCCGAGACGGATCGTGTAGACAGAAAGGTCAGGCTCGACCTCGCTGACTTCGACCGGTTCGAAGTCGTTGTAGCGATAGACGCAAGATCCAGCCGTGAAGCAGGCCGTACGCGGCGAGTCGCCGAGAAGCGCCGGCGCACCGTCGACGCCGAGTGCTGCAACGTCAGAGGCGCGCACGATGTCAGCCTCGAGCATCGCGTTGGCGCTGCCCGGACGCGAACGGAACACACCCCAGTCGTCGTTCAGCAGGTTCAGGAAGTTCTCAACCGAGAACCAGATCTTCGCGTTGGCCTTCTCGCCGAACAGCGGAATCTGCTGCTGAACGCGGAAGTCCACGAGCGTGTTCCAGGCGGACGTGCGGCTGTAAGGCTCCTCGATGAAGCCTTCACTGCCGGCGCCAACGTAGTTCAGGAAGCCCTCGGTATCGAAGCCGGACGCGTAGACAACCCGGGGATCGCCACCGCGAGCCGGGACGTAGATCGGGTTGTTACCGCCCTGCTCTTCGCCGTCACCCGGCTGACCGAACAACGCATTGCTGCCGTTGCGCGGCAGGTCGAACGCGTTGAAGAACGGCAGACCCGACAGGCGGCGAGCGAACAGGTCGAAGCGCGTGGCGCTGCGGCCCGTGCCGAAGAAATCACGCTCGTAGGCGAGATTCAACTTGAAGGCATGCTCGATCTGGAACGGCGACGTACGCGGCGACGGGAAGTTCCGGTTGATGTCGGACTGCGCACGGAAGTTCGATATACCGCGGCTCGACGTGCCCTCACTGACGATCTCGTTGTCCTGGAAAGCGTAGCTAGCGTTGAAGCTGAAGCCGTTGCGATACACCTTGCCCAGCGCAATGCTGAAGACATGGCTCTCACCTTCCGAGTGGTTCGTCAGCGTCGTCAGGTTGTTCGTCGTGAAGACGCCCGTGTCCTGCTGGTCGAGGAGGTCAGCATAGATGATGCGGCCGTCGGGCGCGACGCCCGTGGGCTGAGCCGTGGGCGACTGCAGCTGCGGGACGAGACGCCAGAGGAAGCCGTTCTCGGTGGCCGTGTACAGGTACTGGGCCGTGAAGTTGTAGCCGTCGAAGAACTCACGCTCGTAGCGCAGCGAGGCCTTCCAGTCCGAGGGAATCTCGAAGTCCGACGAGATGTAGTCGATGGGTACCGGCGTGCCCTGTGACACCTGGTTGATCAACTCGGCAGGTACCTCGAAGGGACCCGGCGGCGTGTAGTTCTCGAACTCCGTACGCGGCAGGGCCACGATGGGCACCTGGAAGGCATTAGAGGTCCAGACCTTCGGGTCGCCGCCCGAGAACTGGCCGAAGCCACCGCGCAGGCTCGACCGGTCGTCGATGTCCCAGCGGAATGATACGCGGGGCAGGATCAGGTCGCGGCCGTCGAGGTTCTCGCTCGTGTTGACGCCGTAGAGGTCCTGGATCGGCTGGCTGAATGCCGGGCGATCCGACTGCGAGAAGGTTTCGTAGCGCAGGCCGTAGGTCAGCTCGAAGTTACCTGTAATCTGCCACGAGTCCTGCAGGAACAGCGTCCAGCGATCGTAGCCCCATTCCGCAGCGCCCTCGCGAGCATTGTTCGACGGGACGTTGCGGTAGGTGATGTTGGCCGTACCTGCGGCAAGGTCGTCGAGATCGAAGTAGCGGAATTCACCGTCAGAGAACGGCACGAACAGGTTAAACAGGTTGTACTGCTCGTACTCGATACCACCGGTAATCACGTGATCACCGCGGAAGTAGTCGGCCTTGGCGAAGAACTGCAGACGATCATCCGAGAAGTCGTTTGCCTGGCGGAAGCCGTCACAACCCGACTCGGTCGATACGCGGCGGCCGGTCAGGAGGCCTTCGAGCGGCGTACCGGCAACTTCGTCGGGGTCGACGTCGACAGTGACTTCACCGACCGTGCCCACGCCGGCGCGGCACTGCTGCCCGCGTGAGAATTCCTTGTAGTTGAAGCGTACGGTCGTCGACAGCGTCTCGGACCAGTCCGAGAAGGCCTGCAGCGTGTAGGCCTTGAGATCGATCGGCGTGTCGTACCAGGCCGACTGGAATTCGGTGCCGCCGCCGCTGACGCTGGTCGACTGCTCCTGGGTGTCCTGGTAGGTGAACGACAGGCGATGCTGGTCGGTCACGTTCCAGTCGAACTTGGTGAGAATGCGCTCGGAAGTCGCCGGCGTGTTGCCGGTACTCGGGCGCGTACCCGGGTCGTAGCCCGTGCCGGCAATGATCAGGTTCCGCAGCTCGTCGAAGAAGCCGGGCTGAATGCCGTTGCGGCTGTCAGCCGACGTGAAATCCTGAATCTCCGTGGCTTCAAACTCGTCGTAGGAGACGAAGAAGAACAGCTTGTCCTTGATGATCGGGCCACCGAGCGTGAATCCAAATTCCCGGTCGTCGACGGGCGGTGAATTGAACTCGCCACCGTCGTAGGAGCTGCCGATCCAGCTGTCGTCGAGCATGTCGTAGTAGGCCGTGCCTTCGAACTCGTTGGTGCCCGACTTGATCGTCAGGTTGACGAGACCGCCCGTGAAGCCGGCTGCGGAAACGTCGTAGTCCGCGGCCACAACCGAGGCAGATTCGATGGCATCGAGGTTGATCGGCGAGCGGTCTGTTGCGTAGGTGCCGCTCGACAGGCCGAAGTCGTTCTGCTGCAACGAGCCGTCAATGGCGAGACCGTTGAAGCGCGGGTTGACACCGGCGATCGACAGCGATGAGCCGCCCAGCGAGTTGGCCAGCGGGTCTCGCTCGAGCGTGTTGAGCACGTCACGCGTGGCAGCCGGCTGGTTGATGATGTCCGACGAGTTGAAGTTGGACCCAACGCCGTTTGCAAGATCGAGAATTCCGTCGGCAGAAGCCGTAACGACGAGTTCCTCGACCTCATCGCCAACCGCCGAGAGCGTAATGTTGATCGGCGACTGGCTGCCGGCCGAGAGGAAGATGTTGTCGTAGCGGGCGTCGCGGTAGCCGTCAGCCGATACCGTGATCGTGTACGGACCGCCAATGCGGAGACCGCCGCGGAAATAGCGGCCGTTATCACCGCTTTCCACCGTGTTGCGCGAACCTGTGGGCTCGTGAGTGATCACGACCCGGGCGTTCGCGATCGGTGAACCGGTATCGCTCGTGACATTGCCGCGTGCTTCCGATGACGTTTGCTGTGCCGCCGCCGTCGACGCCAGCGCAAAAGCCATGAACGCTGCAATGAAACCGCGTTTCAGAGACTTGCTAAACATTGGAATAAAAACCCCTGCTTTTGAGCTTGCCGGGCTGGCAGGATTGCCGACCCGATTCTTATCAAAACCATCAAGTGACACGAGAAAGAGACGCGCGCGGAGACCCTCCTGCCGGCTCGATATCGTTGTCGTTGTAGTAGCCGTCGAAGCTTGCATGTGCCTGCCAGACAGGAAATTGCTCGGCATGCCGCGGGAACCGTGGCGTGCGAGCAACGGTAAGGTAAGCCAGATTCGTTACATTTTCATGTCGGTATCGAATAAGAACTGTTTCAGGTTTCCTCGAGCGCCAGGGGGCCGCGCTTCGCGAGCGGCCGGGGCTCCGTCACGTATCCTTCGACAGCACCGAGTTTTACTGCGTAAGCTGCGGTTAACAAACCAGAAACATTCGCAGTAAATGCGGTACGGACAGGACGGTGGGCGCAGGGTGTGCAGGTCTCGAACGTGATCGAAGCCGTCTCTCAGCCCTCGGCCCGTCCGCGTCGCCGAATTTTGTCGGGAAATTACAACACAAATTTGCGCAAACGCGAACGCGCACTGTTGCTCGATTCACCACGCCGCTAAGCTTGGCGGCCAGGGATAACGGGAGACTCGAGATGGGCGACACCGTCAGCGACCTTCAGCTCACCGAAACGGCGCGCCGGGCGCGGGAACAGGCCTATGGTGCGTACTCGAACTACCGCGTCGGCGCGGCGCTCGTCGACGTCGAGGGCAACATCTATATTGGCTGCAACGTCGAGAACGAGACCTATCCCGAGGGCACCTGTGCCGAGGCAGGGGCTATCGCGGCCATGGTCGTCAACGGCGGAAGAACCATCCGGACAATCGCCGTCGTCGGCGGCTACGATGAGATCACAACCTGTACGCCCTGCGGCGGCTGCCGGCAGAAGATCGCGGAATTCGCCGACAGCGACACCCGAATCCTGATGATCGATGATTCAGGCGACTGGGCCGAGTACGGCGTCGGCGACCTGCTGCCGCACTCGTTTCACCTGCCCGGCTGATCCAGCAGGTCGCGCACCGCCTCGGTCGTCGGCAGCGACGGCTGGGCGCCATCGACCGTCGTCGCCAGCGCGCCGGCCGCACAGGCGAAGGCCAGGGCGTCCGGCGCCGCCTTGCCCCGGCTAAGCTCGAGCGCCAGCGCCGCCGTAAAGCTGTCGCCAGCCCCGGTCGTGTCCACAACCTCGACCCGCGGCGGCATGGCTTCGGCAACGACGACCCCGTTGCGTTTGAGGCTTGCGCCCTCCCCGCCGAACGTCGTCGCCACATAGCCCGACGCCGCCTCGAGTGACGCGCCGTACCAGCTCGCCTCGGTTTCGTTGACGACGATAAGGTCGGCGCCCTGCAGGACCGTCACGTCGACTTCCCGGGCCGGTGCAAGGTTGACGCAAACGAAACCGTCGAAACTCGCCACGATGTCGGTCAGGACCGCGGCCGGCGTTTCCAGCTGGCAGATCAGGAGGTCTCCCTCCAGCCCGGCGCCTGACGGCAGGCGCAGGTGCGCGTTCGCACCGGGCGCAACGATGATCTGGTTCTCACCGTCGGGCGTCACGGCAATCATTGCGAGACCGGTGGGCACGTCGGCAAGGCGCTGCAAGTGGTTGAGGTCAACGCCCCCGGCATCGAGCAGCGCGAGCGCTTCATCGGCGTTGCCGTCATCGCCAACGGCCGCGTGCAGCGTCACCCGCGCCCCGAGGCGACGCGCCGCCAGCGCCTGGTTGGCGCCCTTGCCTCCCGGAAAGCGCGCGAGCGTGGCACCGGTGATCGTCTCGCCGGGCAGTGGGAGCCGGGACACGCGTGCCGACACATCAAGGTTCACCGACCCAACCACGACAACCGACAGCATCAGGCGTCCCCGTAGCGCGCGAGGCGCGTGGTAAGCAGCTCGTAGAAGCCGTCGGCGTCGACCCGATGCATCCACAGCGCGTTCTGCGGCCGATCCGTGACGTGCCAGAAATCCACTGCCGTGTGGCCGCGCGTCAGCGGCGACTCTGTTTCGACCGCGACGTTCACTTCCTTGCCCTCGAACAGCGCCGGCTCGAGCAGGTAGGCGACGGTGCAGGGGTCGTGCAGCGGCGCACCTTCGCTGCCGTATTTCTTCGTATCGTAGCGGTGGAAGAAGCCGAGCATGCCGGCCGTCGCCGCGGCGACCGGGGTGCCGAGCATCGCGATGCGCTCCACTCGCTTCCGCGTCGACAGCACCTGGTGTGTGACGTCGAGACCCATCGCGACAATTGGCCTGCCACAGCGAAACACGATGTCCGCGGCATGCGGGTCGACGAGCATGTTGAACTCGGCCGACGGCGAGCGGTTGCCGCTTTCGCGCATGGCGCCCCCCATAAGCACGATCTCGCGAATGCCCGCGAGGGCCGCCGGCTCGCGCTCGATGGCCGTGGCGATATTCGTCAGCGGGCCGGTCGGTACCAGCGTAATCGAGCCTGGCGCGGCGTCGAGCAAGGCGTCGACGATGAAGCTTACGGCATGGCCTTCAGCCAGCGGCGTTACCGGACTGAACACGTCGATACCGTCGATGCCGGTCTTGCCGTGGATGTTCTCGGCCGTTTCGAGCTCGCACACCATGGGCCGGTTGCAGCCGGCGAATACCGGCATGTCGCTGACGCCTGCAAGGTCGCACATCATTCGCGCATTGCGCTGGGTCAGTTCGAGCGGGACGTTGCCCGCCACCGTCGTCACGCCCAGGACGTCGAGCTCGTCGGACGACGCGAAGGCCAGCAGCAGGGCAACCGCGTCGTCCTGGCCCGGGTCGCAGTCAATGATGATCTTGCGTCGCGACATGCAGTCAGAGCGGCAGCAGCAGCCCGGCAAGCGTTGCGCTCATCAGGTTCGACAGCGAACCGGCAACGACTGCGCGCGGCCCGAAGCGCGCAATGAGCGCGGTCTTCTCGGGCACGAGCACGCCGAGGCCGCCAAGCAGGATGGCGATCGACGACAGGTTGGCGAAGCCGCATAGCGAAAATGTCGCGATCGCACGTGTCCGCTCACTCATGCCTTCGAGGTAGTCGTTCAGGTGGGTGAATGCGACGAACTCGTTGAGAATCAGCTTCTCGCCGAACAACGCGCCGGCGGCCGATGCCTCGGCCCAGGGGACGCCAATGACGAACATGAGCGGCGAGAACAACCAGCCAAGGATCATCTCGAGCGTCAGCGTTTGACCGAACCATCCGGCAACGACGCCGACGAGACCGTTAAGGAGCGCGATGAGTGCAACGAAGGCAACGAGCATGGCGCCAATGTTGACTGCAAGGCGCAAACCGTCGCTCGCCCCGACGGCCGCGGCCAGTATGACGTTCTCGTGCTGCGACGATTCCATGACGAGCTCTTCTTTCGCCGCGACCGTGCCGACCGGGTCGGGCATGATGATCTTCGCCATCAACAGGCCGCCAGGCGCTGCCATGAAGCTCGCGGCAAGCAGGTACTTGAGTTCCGCGCCGAGCAGCACGTAGCCCGCGAGCACGGTACCCGCTACGGACGCGAGGCCCGAGGTCATGACGGCGAAGAGCTGCGCCTCGGTCAGGCCCTTGAGATACGGCTTCACGACGAGCGGCGCCTCGGTCTGGCCGACGAAGATATTCGCCGCCGCATTCAGCGACTCGACCGTGCCGGTCCCGATGATGGCGCGCAGGCCACCGCCAATGATCCTGACGATGAACTGCATGACGCCGATGTGATAGAGCACCGACATCAGCGCCGAGAAGAAGATGATTACGGGCAGCACGTTGATCGCGAAGCTGAAGCCTATGCCCTCCACGTCCGCAAGCGGCCCGAAGACCATATCGATGCCCGCCTTCGAATAGCCGATAACGGCAAGCACGCCGCGACTCAGAGTGTCGATGACGGCCTGTCCGGCCGGCACGTAGAGGATCAGGAGGGCAATCGCGACCTGCAGCGCGAACGCCGCGCCGACAACGCGCAGGCTAATGGCCCGGCGGTTCGTCGACGCGAGCACCGCGATCGAGAGGAGCACCGCGATACCTACGATTCCTATCAGCTTGCCTGCCATGCTCCCCTGTACCTCGCCGCGACTTCCGCGCGTTGTCGTTATTGTTGCCGCGTCAGCGCCGCGGGGCGAGCATACCGCATGGCCTAGGGCGTCATCACCCCGATGACGACCGGGCGCGGTGTCGGCGGCCTGTCGCCGAGGCTGACGGCAGCGAGGAGTCTCGCCTCTGCCTGCCGGGCATCCTCCTCGGTCGCGGCGTGCACGAGCGCCAGCGGGCGCCCCGCATCGACGCGGCTGCCAACGGGCGACACGGCGTCGAACCCGACGGCAAGATCGAGTGACTCGCCGACGCGTCGGCGCCCGCCGCCAAGTTCGATCACGGCATTGCCGATAGCGCGTGTATCCATTGCAGTCACAAAGCCGTCGGCCTTCACCTCGCGCACGACGGGCGCCTTCGCGAGGTAGCGATCCGCGTCGTCGAGAAAGTCGGCCGGCCCGCCCATGGCCTCGACCATGCGGGCGAAAACCTCCGCCGCGCGGCCGGACGTCACGGCATCGGCTGCGCGTTCGAGCGCCGCGTCACGATCGGGCTCGACGCCCGACAGCGAGAGCATCTCGGCCGACAGCGCGAGCACGACCTCGTCCAGCCGCGCTTCGCGAGTGTCATCCCGGAGGTAGTGCACGCACTCGGCAATCTCGAGGGCGTTGCCGACGCTCCGGCCGAGCACCTCGTTCATATCAGTGAGGAGCGCATGCGTGGGCAAGCCCGCCGCGGCCGCCGTCCGCAGGATGCTGTCGGCGAGCGCGCGCGCCCGCTCCTCGCTCTCCATGAACGCCCCGGTGCCGACCTTGACGTCCATGACCAGGCTCTCGAGGCCGGCCGCGATCTTCTTCGAGAGGATGGACGCTGTAATCAGCGGGATCGACTCGACGGTCCCGGTCACGTCGCGTATCGCATAGAAGCGTTTGTCCGCCGGCGCGAGATCCGACGTCTGGCCGATAATCGCGCAGCCCACGCCCTTCACGACCCGCCGGAAGTGCTCGAAATCGGGCATCGACTCGTAGCCCGGTATCGCCTCGACCTTGTCGGTCGTCCCGCCCGTGTGCCCGAGGCCGCGACCGGAGATCATCGGCACGTAGCCGCCAGAGGCAGCCACGATCGGCGCCAGCAGGAACGAGACCTTGTCACCAACGCCGCCGGTCGAATGCTTGTCGACGACCGGACCGTCGAGCCCTTCCGCCGACCAGTCGAGCACCGTCCCCGAGCCGGCCATGCCCGTCGTCAGCAAGGCCGCTTCCTCGAAACTCATCGAGTTGAGAAAAATCGCCATCGCGAGTGCCGAGACCTGCTCGGCCGGGAGACTGCTATCGCTCAGGCCCGCCACGAACGCCTCGATCTGCTCAGGGCTCAGCTCGCCGCCGTCGCGCTTGGTCCGGATGACGTCGGTGAACAGCATGGCTCAGGCAAAGCCGCGGAGTTCTAGAGCCGGCGAACGCCGGAGCCAGTTGTCCGCCGGGTAATGGGCGGACTTGTCGATGACGTGCAGCGTGTAGGCGTGCCGCGACTGCGCCGAGTGGTTTGGTCCAGACAAATGCGGCGTTCGGCCGCTGAATACGACCAGGGTGCCCTTCTTCGCCGGTACGGCTATCCGCGCGTCCTCGGGCCACGGCGTCGGGTCCAGCGTCTCGGTAACGCTCCGCCGGCCATCGGCGCTCAGGCGGTTGCGTGCCCTGAGAGGCCCGGTGTGCAGGCCGGGAATGAACTGCATGCAGCCGTTTTCGAGCGTCGCGTCCTCGAGCGCAAACCAGAACCCCGTGCAGGTCTCCGGTTCGGTGTAGATAAACGTCGAGTCCTGGTGGCAGACGACCTCGCCGCCAATGCGCGGCGGCTTGAAGATATACATGGACTGGATGATGCCGGGCTCGTCGAAGCCGAGACGCCGCGCGAGTTCGGCAAGCGCCGGCGTTCTCGAGAAGGCGTCGAACGTCGGATCGAGGTCGTGCATCGCATGGCCCATCTTGTTCAGGCAGTCGGCTTTCGGCGCGCTGAGCCGGCCGTCATCGGCGAACGCATCCTGCTCGAGGAAGAAACGTATCTTGTCACCCGACTCGAGAAAGTAGTCGTCGTCGTGCTGGGTGTCGTCGGTCGTCGAGAACACGCTCCTGACGGAGTCCGGGTCGAACGCATCGACGAGTTCGAGCGCCCGCGCCCTGAGTGCATCACAGGCCTCGGCCGTGACGAAGTCCTCGAGCACAAGGAAGCCCCACTGTCGAAACGTGTCGAGCATGGCAGTGTCGATAGCGCCATCGGCGGGCGCTCGAAAGACGGGGTAAGCGTCGGAGTTCTGCATCCCCCGCACTCTGATCGAGAGGCCCTCGCTCGTCAATGTCCGCGGTTCCGCGAGTGCTACAATCCACGCCGCCAGAAAAGGATCCTACCCAATGCACACCAAGCTCTCGTCGGCAGCGCTTCTCGCGGCGACGCTCCTTGCCTGCAGCGACTCCAGCGGCCGCGATATCGACCTTGTCATCTACGGCGACACGATCGTCACGATGGATGCCGACATGGACGTCATCGAGAACGGCGCCGTCGCCATAGACGACGGCATCATCGTCGCGGTCGGCACAGCCGCGGAGATCGATAGCCGATTCGACGGTGATGAAGTACTCGAGGGCAACGGCCGCATCGTGATGCCCGGCCTCGTCAACGGTCACTCGCACGCTGCCATGACGCTCCTGCGCGGCGTCGCCGACGACCTGGCGCTCATGGACTGGCTGCAGAACTATATCTTTCCGGCGGAGGTCGAGTTCGTCGACGCCGAGTTTGTGCGCATTGGCACCGAGCTTGCGTGCTGGGAGATGCTGCGCGGCGGCACGACTACCTTCGTCGATATGTATTACTACCCGGATGCGATCGCCGAGGTCGTCGAGTCCTGCGGCATGCGGGCCCTGATCTCGACAACCGTCATCGACCAGCGCAGCCCGGACGCCGAGAGTGCCGATGACGGTATTGCGAAGGGCCGCGGTTTCATCGAACGGTGGCAAGGCAGGAACTCTCGCATCTCGCCGATCTACGGCCCTCACGCCAACTACACGCTCGATGCAGAGCAGCTCAAGGCAACGCGAGCGGCCGCCCTCGATCTCGACGTGCCGATCAGCATCCACCTGTCCGAGTCGCCGTTCGAGATCCAGTACTCGAAGGACAACTACGGCACCACGAGCATCCTGATGATGGAGGAGATCGGCTTCTTCGACGGACCGACCATTGCTGCCCATGTGGTCTGGCCGACCGACGCCGAGATTCCCATCCTCGCCGAGCGCAAGGTGGGCGTCATCCACAACCCGACCTCGAACATGAAGATCGCGTCAGGCGTCGCCCCCATCGCCAAGATGCTGGCAAGCGGCGTTCGCGTGGGCCTCGGCACCGACGGCGCAGCGAGCAACAACGATCTCGATATGTGGGAGGAGATGCGTCTCGCCGCATTCCTGCAAAAGGTCGATCGCATGGACCCGACGGCCCTGCCCGCCGAAACGGTGCTGCGCATGGCGACGAGTGGCGGCGCCGAGGCCATCGGCCTTGGCGCCACGATCGGCTCGATCGAGCCCGGCAAGCGCGCCGACCTGATCCAGGTTGCCTTCGATGACGTGCACCACGTGCCGACCTACAGCGTTGTATCGCATCTTGTCTACGTCAGCGACGAGCAGGACGTAACGTCGGTCGTCGTCGACGGCAAGGTGCTGGTCAGGGAACGTGAGTTCCTGACCATCGATACGGAGCGAGTGCGCCGGGAAGCGACGGCGCTGGCCGCGCAAATCCAGGCTGAGCTGGACCGTCGGAACCGGTAGCGAGGAGGCGAGTTCCTGTGTCGATACTCAGAAAGATTCTCGGTGGCGTGGCGAGCATCGTCACCGCACTTGCCGTCATCACCTTCGTCCAGCTCGCAAGCCACAAGCTTTTCCCGCCGCCACCGGGACTCGACTTCAGCGACCCTGCCGCCGTTGAGGCGTGGGCGACCGACCTGCCGATTGGCGCCTACCTGATGGTGCTACTCTCCTATTTCGCAGGCGCGCTCTCGGGTGCGTTCGTCGGCACCTGGATTGCGGGCGGCAGCGGCCGCTTGTATGCCGTCATCGTCGGCACTCTCGTCGTTGCCGGAACCGTCCTCAACGTCATGACGATTTCCCACCCGGTCTGGTTCATCGTCGTCGCCCTCGCCGGCATCCCGGCAGCGGCCTACCTCGGCGGGCACCTTGCGCCCTCGAGGAAGACGACATGAGCGAGACGACGATCATTCAGGATCACCTTGATGGCAACCACTGCTACGGCTGCGGCAAGGAAAACGAGCTGGGCATGCAGATCAAGAGCCGCTGGGACGGCAAGGTCTCGGTCTGCACCTACGAGCCCGGACCTGAACAGTGCGCCGGTCCGACGACGGTGGTGTACGGCGGACTGATTGCCAGCCTGATCGACTGCCACTCGGTCGGAACCGCCATGGCGTTTTTCTACCATCGCGAAGGCCGGGAGGTCGGCGAGGATCCCAAGCTCTGGTGCGTCACGGGCCGGCTGACGGTCAACTATCGCAAGCCGACGCCCATGGGGCAGCCCATCGAACTCAGCGCACGCATTATCGACAGCTCCGAGCGCAAAGCCGTCGTCGAGACCATCGTGCGCTCGGGCGGTGAAGTCACCGCCGAAGGCGAGACCATTGCCGTGCTCGTACCCGGCGAGTGGCGTGACGGCCCGGGGGCGTGAAGGCCCCCACACAGATCAACACCGAGCGCCTGAGCCTAAAGAAACCCGACGCGACCGACGCCGAGGCGATTTTCGAGCGCTACGCCGGCGATCCACGGGTTGGCCGTTTCCTGGCCTGGCCGATTCATGCATCACTCGACGATACGCGGCTGTTCCTGAACTTCTCCGAGGCACAGTGGACCGAGTGGCCTGCAGGGCCCTACCTCGTCTTTTGCGACGGCACGCTGATCGGCAGTACGGGGCTCGCCTTCGAGACCCGGGCGCGCGCCTCGACGGGCTACGTCCTCGCAGTTGACGCCTGGGGGCACGGCTACGCGACCGAATGCGTGCAGGCAATGAAGAGCCTGGCAACAGACCTTGGCGTCAAGCGCCTGTACGCAGGGGTGCACCCGGACCACCGGCCGTCGGCACACGTGCTCGAAAAAGCGGGGTTTCGCGATGACGGCATCGCGGAGGCCTGCTGCGAGTTCCCGAACCAGGCGCCTGGACTGCTGCAGGACGTCAGGCTTTATGCAGTCGACCTCTGAACGGTCTTCGCACTAACGTCGCACGCCGCGCGTATTCGGCGTGATGTGATCGATGCCGCCATCGCCGTAGGTCTCCTGAACCTCTGCGATGACGACGTGGTAGCCCTTGTACCATCGTGCGTATTGACGCTTGGCTTCCCGGTGCCTCGAATCACGGGAAAATGCACTGAGGGATTCACGCGACGCCCAGTAGTAGACCGCGTTCCGCCGCTTGCCGTCGGCCGACAGCCAGGTCTCCGAACCCAGGAATCCCGGCAGCGATTCCGCCACTTCGTCGATCCGTGCATTCAGCGCGTGAAACTCGTCATCGTAGTCGCCGGGTTCGAAGATAAAGGATGCGCTGTACATGCCTGCCTGACCTGCCGTCGCGTTGGGCCAGCGACGGCGCGCTCGCTCTAGAGAAAGCTCGTGCCGTATTCCATCGGCTCGAGCCCGAAGTAGCTCGCCAGCGACTGGCCGATGTCGGCGAAGCTCTCACGCCGGCCCAGCGGGCCGGGCTTCACCGGCGTACCGGCCGCGATAACCGGGATGTACTCGCGCGTGTGGTCCGAGCCGGGCCAGGTCGGGTCACAACCGTGGTCGGCCGCGAGCATGAGCACGTCACCGTCCTGCATCTTCGCTTCGAGCTCGGGCAGGCGGCTGTCGAAATACTCGAGCGCCGTCGCATAGCCTTCGACGTCGCGACGATGGCCGAACAGCATGTCGAAGTCGACGAAATTGGTAAAGACGATGCTGCGATCCGGCGCGGTGTCGAGCGCCTCGAGCGTCGCGTCGAACAGCGCGGCGTTGCCCGTGGCCTTGATCTTCTGCGTGACCCCCTGGTGCGCGTAAATATCGGCGATCTTGCCAATGCTGATGACCTCGCCACCGTCGGCTACGAGCTTGTCGAGCACGGTCGGCGCATGCGGCGGCGTGGTCAGGTCGCGGCGATTGCCGGTCCGCGTATAGGTCTCGGCACTGTCGCCGACAAAGGGCCGTGCAATGACGCGCCCGACCTTGTACTCGTCGACGAGCTCGCGCGCGATCTCGCACAGCGCGTACAGGCGCTCGAGGCCAAAGGTCTCCTCGTGCGCCGCAATCTGGAAGACGCTGTCGGCGGAGGTGTAGACGATCGGCTTGCCGGTCCGTACATGCTCGTCGCCGAGTTCGCGGATAATCGTGGTGCCCGAGGCATGGCAGTTGCCGAGCACCCCGGGCAGACCGGCACGCTCGATTAGCGCGTCAAGCAGCGCCGGCGGGAAAGTGTTCTCACGCTCGGTGAAATAGCCCCAGTCGAACAGCACGGGTACGCCGGCGATTTCCCAATGGCCGCTCGGCGTGTCCTTGCCGCTCGAGAGCTCAGCCGCGTAGCCCCATGCACCGACGATCTCGTCGACGGGGCCGGCGCCAGCCGCATACTCGCCGCTGGCCGCGCGCGCGGCTTCGAACAGTCCCAGCCTCGCAAGGTTGGGCAACGCAAGCGGCCCGCCGCTGCCGCCGGCGCGCTCACGCGCGATGCTGCCGAGCGTGTTGGCACCGGCGTCGCCGAAACGTTCTGCATCGGCGGTTGCGCCAATGCCGAAGGAATCGAGCACGAGGATGATCGCGCGTTTCATCAGGATGCTCCTTGAATGTGGTCCATGTACTGTCCGCGGCCTAGGCCGGCGCCAGCGAGAAAAACAGCCCCGCGAGCGCCGCGTTCATGAGGTTGACGAGTGTACCGCCGACAACCGCCTTGAGTCCGAGTCTTGCGATATCGTGGCGTCTCTCGGGAATTACAGCCCCCAGCCCGCCAAGCAGTATGGCAATGGAACCGAGGTTCGAGAAGCCGCATAGCGCAAAGGTGACGACGAGCTGCGAGTACGGCGACAAGCTGTCCCTGACGTTCATGAACTCGAGGTAGGCGAAGAACTCGTTGACCACGAACTTCTGGCCGATCAGGCTGCCCGCCGTCGTCGCCTCGCTCCAGGGCACGCCGAGCAGGAAAGCCAGCGGCGCGAGCAGCTTGCCGAGCAACCATTGCAGCGTGAGCGCCTCGAGACCGACGAAACTGCCAAGCCAGGTCAACAGCCCGTTGAGCATGTAGATCAGCGCGACGAACGCGATCAGCATGGCACCGACACTCACAGCAATATTCAGCCCCGTCATTGCACCGTTGCCGATCGCCTCGAAGGCGTTGACCGGTCGCTCCTCGTCCGGGATATCAGGCAGCTCGTCAACGCCTGCCGGGGTCGCGGTCTCCGGCAGCATGATCTTCGCAATCAGGAGCCCGCCCGGTGCCGCCATGAAGCTCGCCGTGATCAGGTACTTGAGCTCCACGCCCATCGTGGCGTACGCCATCATGACGCCGCCGGCGATCGTCGCGCAGCCACCGGTCATGACAGCAAACAGCTCGGACTCGGTCATTCGCGCGAGGTAGGGCCTGACGACCAGCGGTGCATCGGTGTGGCCGACGAAGATATTCGACGCCGCCGATATCGACTCGGCCTCGCTGGTGCCGAGCAGCCGGTGCAGCCAGCCGCCGACCGTACCGACGAACACGGGCATGACCCTGAGGTAGTACAAGAGCGACATGAGCGCCGCGAAGAAAATGATCACGGGCAGCACGTTGAAGGCCACGGTTACCCCGAGCGTAGGCACCAGCCGGCTGCCGAACACGAACTCGATGCCGGCGTTGCTGTAGTTGATGACGTGTTGGAAGCCGCGCACGATCGTATCGAGGACGCGGCCGCCCTGCGGTACGTAAAGAACGAGCGCCGCCACGAGGGTCTGCAGCGCGAAGGCGACGCCGACCGTGCGCCGATTGATGGCGCGCCGATCGGTCGAGAGCGCGAGCGCGATCGAGAGGATCGCGGCAATGCCGACGAAGGCAGTAAGGCTTTGCATGATGAGACGACGACGGCCGGGAAGACACGGCCATCATAGCCAAATCAATCGGCCGTCTCTCCCAGTACCTGGTCAATGTCCTCGCGGACGACGCGCTCGGCCCGACGGAGGTCGCCTTTGAGGTTGTCGAACTCGGTCTCGAGCGCCTCGACCATTGCGGGCCGGACAGTCAGGTTCGGGAATTCGATCAGCGGCTCGACCGGCGGAGGGCTGCCGCTCGCGGTCGTTTGCGGCGCCACTGGCTCCGGTCCTTCGGCAAGGTTCAGTACCGCAATGATCACGAGCGCCGCCGCGGTCCCGGTCAGCGTGCTGGCGAACCAGAACCACACTGGCCGATGTCGTGCAGGCTCGTCCGGTTTCTCCGGCGTAACGCCCTCGAGCGACGCCCGGATTCGGTCGTCGAGCTCCGGCGTCACGGACACCCGTATCAGAGCTGCGTCCTCGCGCAGGCGTTTATCAATGTTCTCCATAGGCCCTCTCCATGCCGCCAGCGCTTTCCCGGGCCAGCTCTCCGGCGAGCGTCTTCCGCGCCCTCGAGAGATTGACCTTGGTCCAGCTCGTGCTGCGCCCGAGCGCAGCGGCAATGTCGTTAATGCTCATGTCCTCGACGTAACGCAGCCACGTTGCCGTGAACACGTCATCGTTGAGCACACGCTTTGCGCTGATCCATACGTTCCGGCGCGCCTCCTCACCCAGGCACGCCTCCAGTGGTCCGTCGCGATCATCCGCCGGCTCGTCCAGCTCGACGCTGTCGCCGGCCCGCTGCCTCATCGCGTTCCTGATGGCGATTCGATACAGCCAGGTGCTGAAACGCCACGTCGGATCGTAGGAGTACAGGTAGCGATAGGCATTGATGAGCGTGTCCTGCAGCGCGTCCTCGGCGTCGGCAACGCTTGCACACCGCGTCACGAGGAAGCGCAGCAGGCGCTCCCGGTACTCCATGACGAGCTCGGTAAAGGCAGGCACTGATCCTGCCTTCGCCCGTTCGATCAGTTCGGCTTCGCGAGCCACGCGGCGGCGTCAGCAGCTCGTCAGTCGTCGAGCGTCGCGACCACGAGCGCCGGGTCGAGCGAGAGCTTGAGCTGGAGCTCAGTGTCATCGACGTCGATGCGCGCTGCCTGCAACAGCTCGCGGACCTCGGGCTTCATGTCTTCACTGAAGGCCTGCAGGGCGAGAATGCCGCGTCCAATGCTGGCGAGCGCCTGGGCCTTCTCGGCATCGAGCGCGACCATGCGCGCCTCCATGGCCAGCCGGCCGCCGGACTCGGCAAGCAGGAACGCAACCTGGCGCGCGTTCTTCAGGAAATTCGAGTCCCAGTCGTCGCCGCCGCGCGACGCGAGCTCGTCGGCATCGACGCCGGCCTGCACGAGATTGCGTTCGGCCGTCAAAACGAACAGCGCGCCGTCGTGGCTCTTGCTGCCCGCAACCTCGCCCTGGTTGTCGAGGAGCTCCTTGAGTGCAGCCTCCGTTGACGTGGCGATGAGCTTGCCGTCAATGGCAAAACTGACCCAGGCGCCGCGGTCGAAACCATCGAAGTCGATGTTGTCGTCGCTATCGCCGTTGTCGCTATCGCCGTCATCGTCCTGACGATCACCTTTTACGAAGAAATAGGGGCGCTTGCGGTGACTGTAGGTTTCGAACTCCTCCGCCATCGACGCGAGCGCCGTTAGCTTGTCCTTGGAGGTCTCCTCGATGTTCCCTTCGAGGATGAACGTGACCTGCTCCCTGCCGGTCGAGAACGCCGTTACGCGGTCGGCCTCCTTCGCGAGATCGATGCCGGCTTTTCGCTTCAGCTCGGAGAAGACTTCGCGATCGAGCCAGGCGTGCAGGTCACGGCCGCCTTCGCTCGTGCGCATCTCCCTGAGATCGCTATGGAAATACCAGGCCGAGCCGGCGGGCAGGCTTGTCTGGTTGAATTCGGCCACTGCAACGAACGGCGTTGCGAGCAGGATGGCGGCGGCGAGGCCACCGCAGCGCTTGAGAATCCTGGCGTGCATGAAACTGTCCTTACGTGTGATGACTGTCGGCTTATAGCGCCGGTCCGCCGAAAAGGTTACACGTTCGGGGCAGTTTCTTTCGCCGGCGCCAGTCGGCTCACGAGCCAGGCCGCGGCAAGGCCCAGCGCAAAACCGGGAATCGCCTCGTAGAGCCCAAAGGTCGCATCCTTGGCGAGCTTGACCCAGATTACGCTCGTCAGGAATCCCGTCAGCATGCCGGCCAGTACGCCGTTCGCCGTCACCCGGCGGTCGTAGAGCAGCGCCAAGAGCGGCGGACCGAAGGCAGCGCCAAGCCCCGACCAGGAAAACAGCACGAACTCGAAGATGAAGCGAGCCTCCTCGACCGCGAAGGCAATGCCGAGCAGGCCAATGACGACCGTTGTCAGCTTGCCGAGTTTCGCAAGATCAGGATCGGATCGCGGGCTCATGCGGATCTTCTGCAGAAAGTCACGCACGATGGCTGATGATGACAGCAGCAACAGCGAGTCGACGGTCGACATGATGGCCGACAGGACGACGACAACCAGCACGCCGGTAATGATCGGCGGGAACAGCTCGTTGGCCATGGTCGGGAACACGGTCTCCGCATCGTCGAGCGCCGGAAACAACGCGCGTCCTGCCATGCCTGCGACCACGGCGCCCAGCATGAAGATGAATAGCACGGTGACCGAAATGGCGCGAGCCTTCGTAAACTCGGCTTCGTCGCGGAGCGACATGTAGCGGACGAGCAGCTGCGGCACACCGAGAAACGGCAGGCCAATCGCCATGAAGCTCAGCGCCGCGACCCACGACTCGATGCCGCCGTTTCCCGTCACCGAGGTCAACATCGGATCGGCCGCGCGGAGGGTCTCGAGCATGGCGCCAATACCGCCCGCCTCGATGATGCCAACCGCCGGCACGACCACGAGACCCAGCAGCATCAGGACACCCTGCAGCACGTCCGTGTAAGAGACCGCCTTGTAGCCGCCGACGAAGGTATACGCCACGATGATCGCCGCACTGACCAGCACGGCCGGTTCGTAGTCGAGCCCGACGAAGGTAGAGACGGCCTTGCCCGACGCCACCATTTGCGCTGTCACATAGGTCGTCACCATGATCAGGATGATCGCGACGGCAACGCCCCGGATTGCCGTTTCCCTGCCGGGAAACGGCGCGGACAGCACATCCGGCACCGTAATCGAGTCATGCTGATCGGACAGACGCTTGAGCCGCCGGGCAATCAGCGTCCACGACAGCCAGATACCGATGACCTCGCCAAGGACAACCCACAGGGCCTGTGCGCCGACGGCGTAGCCCATGCCCGTGAGCCCGAGCAACAGCCAGCCACTTTCGCCGGTCGCATTGGTGCTGAAGGCCACGACCCAGTATGGGAGTTTCTTGCCGGCGAGGTAGAAGCCCGCGAGCGACCGCGTCTCACTGCGGCTCCAGATCGCCAGCGCGAACAGGACGACGAGATAGCCGCCGAGGACGGCCAGCGTCGCATTCACGGTCGGGCGATACCTGGCAGGCCGTCGCCGTGCAGCCCGCCGCCGACCGGCGAGCCGGGCGGTGGCGTAACGACAGGCAGCGCCGCCACGCTCTCGGGGTCGTCGAGCGCGCGCTCGATGCGCAGCGCCGCGAGCCTGAAGAAACCGCGGCTGCCGGCGTCGGCCGGCACGGCACCGTCCAGCCGGTCGCGGAGCTCCTGCACCGCGTCGAGCGCGTAGGCACTCACACCCGGATCAATGTCAGCCCGCGTTGCCAGACGCAGCAGGTGATCGAGCACGAGCAGACTGGTCTGGCGGTGAATCGGCAGGTCGCGCGCCGCCGGATCCGCGTACCAGGTTGCCGCCAGCAGGCGCTCGACAAGATCGGCAAAACGCGGTGAGCCATTACGATTCATGCGCGCGGCGCGGGACGGATCCAGCAGTACCTGGAGGGTCAGTTCCGCTGCCGCCGCCGGCGGCGCAAGCGGATCGAACGCCCCGCCCGTCATCCCGGAAAACAGCTCGCGATTGCGCGGGTAGCCGGGCGGTCGCGGCGGCAGCTTGACCAGCAGGTCGTCGGGCACCCTGAGCGCCTCGGGCTCGAGCGCCGCGATCAGTGCGTCAATCGCCGCCAGCTGACGTGGCGTCGCAACCGGCAGGCTGTTGGACTGGCCGTCGCCGCGCATGGCGTACGTGAAGTAGCTGCCGCCGATCAGCTTGCCAACGGCCTCGAGCTGGTAGCGATGCAGCAGGTAGATCGGCACCAGGACTTCCTCGATGGTCGCGAGCGGGCGGCCCGGCCGGATAACGTTTTCGCCGAAGCGGTCGAGCGCGAAGCGACGAACCTCCAGCAGCTTGTTGAGCTCGGCGATCGCATCGGCGCCGTTGTCCCACAGGTTGCCATGCGGATGCAGCGTCGCGATCGAGCGCGAGTCCGCGTCGGCGACGTAGCGAAAGCCGGCGTCCAGCGTCTCGCGCATGATGGCATCACGGGCAGCCTGCCGGTCGGTGCCCTCGGGGAAGTCCTGGTAGGCGTACATGACCGTGCGAATGTCCCAGAGACCGATGCCGTCATCGTAGGCATTGTCGAGGTTGACACCCGTTGCCGGGTCGAAGGTGATCGTCGGGTACGGGTAGTCCATGACCGACGCGCGATCCTGGGTACTGGCTGCGAAGTTGTGCTCGAAGCCCAGCGTGTGCCCGACTTCGTGCGCCGATAGCTGGCGAATGCGCGACAGCGCCATCTCGAGCATCGGGTCGTCGTCACGCTCGTCAGCCCACGGGGCGAGCAAGCCCTCGGCGATCAGGTAATCCTGGCGCACGCGGAGCGAACCCAGCGACACGTGACCCTTGAGGATTTCGCCTGTCCGCGGATCGACGACCGAGCTGCCGTAGGACCAGCCGCGGGTCGAGCGATGCACCCACTGGATCACGTTGTAGCGGACGTCGAGCGGGTCGGCGTCCTCGGGCAGCAGCTCGACGCGGAAGGCGTTGCGATAGCCCGCGGCCTCGAAGGCCTGGTCCCACCAGCGCGCGCCATCGAGCAGCGCCTGCCGCACGGGCTCGGGGGCGCCGCGATCGAGGTAATAGACGATCGGTTCCACGGGGTCGCTGATCTCGGCCGTCGGGTCCTTTTTGCTGAGCCTGTGACGAACGCCAAAGTTACGATGCAGTTCGCTGCCGATCGGCGTGGCGTAGTCGGCGAAACCATGCTCGCCATAGGCAAGCCCGATGATGCCCGCCCGGGGCTCGTAGGGCAGCGGCTCGTAACCCTCGTCCGGCAGGCGAATAAACGAATGATGCAGGTGCACACTGACCGCGGTCGGGTCCGGCACGACCGTGGGCAGGTGAACGCCCTCGGGCTTTCCCGTCAGCGTAACAATCGCCTCGACCTCGGTATTGTCGGGAAACACCCTGGTCTGCGGCAGGTACAGCGACGAACGCGTTGCGTCGGCCGCGTAGCTGCCCTCGCCGGCCGCCGCCAGGCGTGCACCGATGCCGTGAGCATCACGCAGAAAGAACGCCGTGCCATCAACCAGCACACGGCCGTCGCGTTCCTCGACCACGTCGAAGCCCCAGAGTACGGAGCGAGCGAAAGACTCCGCGACCGCACGGCGCTCGTCCGCATTGTCGCTGTCCGCGCGGTAGTCGAGGTTCTCTGCAATCAGCAGCACGCGTGGTCCGCTCCGTGAGAACGAAACGATATGGCGGTCACCCAGCTGGCCGCGATCGAGACCAAGGTCATTCGAACCAACACCGCGCGCCAGCGACGACTGGTACAGGAACGGCACGTCGAACGCTTCGATACCGATCAGGAGTTTGCCGTTGGCCTCGTCGTGGTAAAGATCGACGAAGCCGCTCATCCGTTCGTAGTCGGCGGTCTCCGGTTCCGCCGGGGCGGCAACGTCAGGCGCGGGACCGCAGCCTGCGGTGAGGGCAACGAGGGACAGGAGCAGGATGTAGCGCATGGAAGGTCCTTGGTCTTTGCTGTGGCCGCGTTGGAGCCCGAGACGCTCGGGATTCGAGCCTTCAGGCAGCCGCGGCTTTCTGGCTTATGCGTCCGGCAATCACGCCCGCAACGAGCAGGAACAGCCCCATGCCGAACAGGTACTCGGGGAAACTGCGGGTGATGCCGCAGTAATAGACAATAGCAATGTTGATGAACTGGAACGCGTTGATGACATTGTTGGGCCAGATCGTCATCTTCGGAAAGCGCAGCCGCGAGATCATGGCAATGGCCAGCCCGAACATCACGACGGGCAGGTACAGCCTGAGCGGCAGGCTGTGCGCCAGTTCCGGGTACTTGAGCAATACGAGCGACATCGAGGCCGTCATCCCGCCGCCGGCTGCCGTGATCGGGATGCCCGTGAACCAGCCGCGCACCGGCGTTTCGCTGGTCAGGTTAAAGCGCGCGAGGCGCATCGCCCCGGCCAGCGCAAACACGCTGATCGCGACGATCAAGAGCCAGTAGTCGTTCGAGCCGCGCTCGATACCGGCCACTTCACGGCCGATATTCAGGACGAGGATTGCAGGCGCTACGCCGAACGACACGAGGTCGGCCATGGAATCGAACTCTGCGCCGAACTCGGAGGTGGCCTTCAGGAGCCGCGCCGACAGGCCGTCCATGACGTCCAGCAGGCCGCACCAGACGATCAGCCAGGCGGCGAACTCGAGGTCGCCCGTTTGGGTGGTCACGATCGATGCGAGACCAAGCAACAGGCTGAGCGCCGTGAAGCCGTTGGGTATCGTGTAGCGAATCTTGTAATTCAAGGACTTGCGGGCGCTTAACGGCAAAGGATGCCGATTCTGCCATCTCGCCCGCCGCCTCCGCCAGCGGAACGGGGGTCGTCAGTTGCTGCGGCCGCGGGAAATCGTGCCGCGTGAGCCGCTTACCTGGACGCCCATGGGCCCTGCCGGGAGCGTCAGCTGCATGCGTGTCCCGTCCCTGACGACATCAATGACAACGTCGCCGCTCGCGTCGCCGCCGACCGACATGCCACGGAGCTCCGTCATCGTGAACACGCGCGTGCCGTTGTAGGCGACGATCTGGTCGCCGGGCTCGAGCCCGACCCGACTCGCCGGCGACGAATCATAGACGTTGCTGATCATCACTGCCGTCGGCTGGCCCAGCGCCGCCAGGTATTCGGCGTACTCGTCCTCGCCGATTTCCTGCCGCAGTCGCCAGTTGGGGTCCCGGTCGAGCGACCACCAGTCCGTCCCGCGCCCTTCGTTCCGCGCGACGTAATTCTCCTGCATGATTTCCCACTGCAGCTCCGACGCGCGGTCGAGGACGGCCTCGGCCCGCGATGCGCCGAAACCCGCCGCGGTCAGTTGCTCGAGCTGCCGTGCCCGATAGCGCTGGGCGCGCGTGCCGCCGCCGGGCAGTTGCACCGATGACGTCGCCACCCGGCTATCGCCGCGATTCGAGCCTGGCGGCGTGTCTTCATCCGCAGCCTCCAGACGATCGAGTTCCTCCAGGAGGAGCGTGATCTGTTCCTCGAGTACGAGCCGCGCGTTACGCTCCTCGGTCACGGTCCGCTCGAGCGTCGCGAGCCGTTCGGCAACGCTTGCCGAGTCATCGAAATAGTCGACGGCCCCGGGCACTTGCGCGCGGCCGCCCGCGGCATCGTCTGTCCCGGCGCGGTCGCCAGCTGCGGTGAACATCATGGCGCCGGCACCGAGCGCGGTCCCTGCGACCAGCAAGGCGATTGTCTTGAGCATCGTGCAGCCTCCTACCTCAGTTGGAGCCCTTGCGGCGGCCGGGGTTCAATGCTGGAGCCCCAGGACCTGTAAACGCTGTATCGGAGAGCCCTAGTCGGCGAACTCGGCGCCCCGGACGGTCACCGGGCAACCGCCGCCGCGATACGGTGCGAGTCCCGTGTTGACACTCGAGATCTCGCCGGGCGCTACCGGGCCGGCAATGCCGGTGGACAGGGTGCGCGGGCTGCCGTCGCCGGCCGTGTAGTTGACGTCGAGGCGAATGTTGCGAATGGCACCCGCCGCGTCGTTGCGCACCTGGATCACGAGGTTCTCCGCCTGGTCTGCAACGCAGTTGAACGGGATCCAGGCCGACGGGTTCGTGGACAGCTCGATGCGCGACAGCCGGGCTCTCGCAGCACGACCGTAGTCGCTGTCCTCGCTGGCCAGCGCGCGGTAATAACCGGCTGCCGTCGTCGTATCGCCACGCTCTTCGGCGAGCTCACCGAGGTAATAGTAGGCTGGCGCCGTAGGCATGAATTCGACGCTGCGCTCGAGATCGGCCCTCGCGCTCGCCGCCTCGCCCTGCGCCTTGTGAGCAAGCCCACGCTGGAGGTGGTAGTAGAAAAAGGCGCCACGACGCTCGATGGCCCGGGTGTAGTTGGTTTCGGCCCAGGCATAGTTGCCTTCCTTCAGCCGAACGTCGCCGCGCAGGCTGTGAAAATGCGCTTCGTCCGGAAACAGCTCGAGCGCCTGTTCGGCCAGCGCCAGTGCGCGAGCCGTGTCACCCTCCGCCAGCGCCTGCCGGCCCTTGTCGTAGGCCTCGTAGGCGGGGAGTGCTCGCCGCGTGCTCGCGAGCGCCGCGCGGTAGCGTTCGCCGCCGAGCTCGCCGCCCGGCGGGAGTTCAGCCGCGGTCTTGCGGTTCGCGTCGACGCGCGCCTGTGACGGCGGATGGCTTGCAAACAGCCCCGACAGCCAGTCCTGCTGCCGCCCTTCGCTCAGCCGGACGAAGGTCTCCTGCAGCGTGACGGCGCCAACCGGGTCGTAGCCGGCTCTCGACATATAGATCATCCCGTAGCGGTCCGACTCGAGCTCGGCGCCGCGGCCGTAGCGCGACAAAGCGAGTTGGGTCGCTGCGGCGGCACCCCCGACGGCGAAGTCGCCGTAGCTCTCTCCACCGGCGACGACGGCGGTCGTCGCGACGAGTACCTGCCCGAGCATGCTGCGGCTCATCTGCTGCGCCGAGTGGCGGGCGGCCGCGTGCACGACTTCATGAGCGAGGACAGCGGCAAGCTCGGCTTCGGACCCGAGCTCGGTCAGGAGCCCCCGGTTAATCGCGATCTTGCCGCCCGGCAGCGCCCACGCGTTGGGCACCGAGTTGTTCAGGATGACGAACTCATAGGGCAAGGGGTTCTCGGCGTAGGCGGCAACCCGGAGACCCACGTTCCGAACGTACTCGGTGAGCGCCGGGTCGACGTCGTAGAGCCCGCCCTGGGACTGCTGGGAGGGCACATAGGCCTGCCGGCCCATGGCGAGCTCCTGCTCCGGACTGACCGTAATGAACTGTGACTCGCCGGTCACCGGGTTGACCGTACAGCCTGCGAATACGCCGAGGGTCAGCAGCAGCGCCAAACGGAAAGGGGTCGTCATTGTCGTCATAGCGTAACGAGTGAGCCGGCATTATAGCGCTGGCATCCGCCGGCGACTGGCGGCGGCCCATGGCTTCAGTTAGGGTCCGTCGGCAGGCCACACAACGATAATCACAAAGGAAGCCAGACATGAGTTTTTTCGATTTCATGAAAGAGGCGGGCTCGAGTCTATTCACGACCGACGCCGAAGCGGCAGAGAAGATCAGGGAGCATCTTGACTTCAAGCTGAGCGGTCTCGATAACCTTGCCGTCACTTTCGACGACGGCGTCGCTACCGTTAGCGGTAACGCGATCAACCAGGCAACGAAGGACCGTGCGATCGCCATTGCCGGCAACGTCAAGGGCGTCGAGAAGGTTATCGCCGACGACCTGCGCGTGCCGCCGCCGCCCCCCGAAGAACCGGAGCCGGAACCGGCCGAGTACTACGAGATCGTCAGCGGCGACACGCTCGGCGGCATCGCCAAGCGGTTCTACGGCAAGGCCTCGATGTACATGAAGATCTTCGAGGCGAATAAGGACGTCATCGAAGACCCGGACAAGATCTATCCGGGCCAGAAAATCCTGATTCCGAAGGAGTAACCCACGTGGATCTCATGGACCAGCTGGCAGCCCTTGGCGCCAACCAGAGCGTGTCGCAAGTCGGGTCGAGCCTCGGCCTTGGCGACAAGGACACGCGGGCCCTGCTCGACGCGGTAGGACCGTCGCTGCTCCGGGGGCTGCAGCGCGGCGCCGAGCGCGAGGGCGGCGTCGATGCGCTGAAAAAAGCGCTCGAATCCGGCAGGCACGCGCGCTACCTCGAGGAGCCCGAAGCCGTGGTCTCGATGGAGGGCATTGCCGACGGCAACGGTATTCTCGGCCACATCTTTGGCAGCAAGGACGTGTCGCGAAACGTGGCGGCCGGCGCGGCGAGCCAGACGGGCATCGACGCCAGCCTGATCAGGAAGGCGCTGCCCATGCTTGCCGGCATCGCAATGGGCGCGCTGAACAAGCAGACGGACGGTGGCCGCAAGCTCGACACCGGGTCGGCGGATGGCGGCTTCGGCTCGATCGCCGGCGCGCTCCTCGGGGGGAGCGACGGCAAACTCGACGTCGACGACGTACTCAGCCTCGCAAAGAAGTTCTTCTAGACACTCGCAATTGGCACCTGCACGAAAAAGGCCCCCGATCGGGGGCCTTTTGCGTTGTCGTGCCTGAAGCCGGAATCAGAACGAGTACTTGAGGTCCAGCAGGTAGTTCACGCCAACCTCCTGCTCGATGATTCGGACCTCGTTGCCTTCGGCGTTGACCTGGTCGATACGGGTCGTCTGGTCGAGGAGGTTCTGCAGGCGGAGCTTGACGGTCCAGCGATCCGTCGGGAAGAACGAGTACACGAAGTCCACCGAGTGGAACGGCTGCTCGAAGGCATCATCAACACCATTTCGACCGGCGAAGAAGATACGTTCGCCAAAGGCGTTGTAAACAAGCGTTGCCCCGTGCCGGCCGTTGAGCGAGTCGTAGCCAAGCTGCAGGTTCGCCACCCACTCGGAATGCTTGGTCATGCGCCGCGTCCGGTTCGTGAGATCTCCGCCAACGCCCGGCGGGATGATCACCTCCGAGTCGCTTAGCGTTGCGTTACCCGAAATGTAGAACGAATCGCCAAGGTTCTTGAGCGCCTCGAACTCGATACCCGTCAGGGTTGCGGTTTCGGCGTTAATGAACGTGAAGACGATGTTGTCTTCCGTGGCACCCGCTTCGACCGTTTCGATCGGGTCATCGATGTCCTTGTGGAACAGAGAAACGGTGAAATTGTCGCCGGCATCCCAGAACCACTCGGCGCGGACGTCGAGATTGGTCAGCTTGGAGCTGACCAGCTCGGGATTACCGATAACGCGAATCTCCGTGAGAGGATCGATGTAGGCACTCGGCGAAATCTCGCGAAGGTCCGGGCGCGCCGCCGTCTCACTGCCCGAGAAGCGCAGCTGGAACTCGTCGCCCCAGAGCCCGGGCTTGATATAGGTCAGCGCCAGGGCCGGGAAGATCTCGTCGTCGTTGATTACACCGCGCTCGATCGTCTCGGCGACCGTCAGGCCCGGCTGCGGCGGAATCCGCGACGGCCGGTTCTGCGCGCCAATGTTGTCGACGCTCGCGAACACGAGATAGTTGATCGGCACCGACACCTGCTTGAAGTTTTCCCAGCGCGCGCCGCCGGAAATCCGCCAGGTCTCGTTGAGCAACAGGTCGAACTTGCCGAAGCCTGCATCCGTAATCTGCCCGGCCGCGTAGCTCTCCGTTCCAAACTGGCCGATGCCCGCAAAGAGTTCGAAGCCGTAGTCGGGATTCAGGATGTTGGCATCGCTCAACACATCCGAGGTTGTGCCAACAGCGATCTCTTCCTGGAACGGCACGTTGTTGACCGAGGGCCCGAGACCCACGAGCGTCTGCCGGAAGTTGCGGCCCTTGCGGTCGTAGGAACCACCGGCCGACAGCTCGAGATCCCACTTGTCGCCACTGAATGGCACCTTGACCTGGCCACCCCAGGATTCTGCGTCGTCGAGAAGATCGGCGAAGCCGAATTCGGCCGCGTTGTTGACAGCGCGCAGCTCGGTCTGGCGAACCGTGCCGTCGTCGTTCAGGCGGTCGACAAAGCGGACGCGCGTTTCGTTCGGGATATCCGTCGTCGCCTGCGAGTCCGTGTAGAACCAGCTGGCCTCGGTGCCCTGCAGGCCGCGCAGGAATTCGAGGAACGGGAAGCGGTCGAAGGTGTCGTCGTTCAAACGATGCTCACCGCTGAACTGCAGCACTTCGAGTTCACGCTCTTCGAAACGCAGCGACTGGAAGCGCTCGCGGTCGTTCGTGGTCTCGCAGTCGTTGAACTGGCCGAGTCGGCAGGCCAGCGACTCGGAGGCCTCGTCCTCGGTATTGCGCAGGAACATGCCGAGGAAGTTGATTTCATGATCGTCTGTGAAGCGCGCACCGAGGTTTAATGCGCCCGTCAGCGTGACCTGGTTAATCGTCCGCTCGATGTCCGCAAAGCTCTGTTCGGGTTCGTTGACGAAGCGGAAGGTGCGACCGCGGTTGCGCCACTTGTTCGAATAGTCGGCAAGCGCGAGAAAACCGAAGTCCCAGTCATCGTTGAGGTACCAGCGGTAGCCGCCCGTAATCTCGGCCTCGAAGTCGGCGGGCATGCTCTTCGGCGTTAGGTCGATATTGCGGTTCAGGCTCGTCGCAATCTGGCGGTTGACGAGCTGCGCCTCCGAGAAGGGAATCGGCGTACCGTTCTGGAAGCGAATCGACTGAATCTGGTTGGGGTCTAGCCGACCGCGGAAGCGCTGGATGCCGTCGGCAACGGCACTCGGCAAGGCGCGCGTGCCGTCGTCGGTACCAAAGCGGTCGTCGCCGCCGCCCGCATAGGTAATGCCGTCCCGGGAGCTTTCCGAGTTGAAGCCGGTGTTGATCGATACGCCGAAGACAGCGTCCTCGGGAATCGACTTCGTGCGAATGTTGATGTTGCCGCCGCCAAAGGCCGCCGGCAGGTCCGGGCTGTAGCCCTTGGTGACCTGCAGCGCATCGATGATCTCGGCAGGAAAGATGTCCAGGGGCAATACGTTGCGCGTCAGGTCCGGCGACGGAATCTGTGCGCCGTTCAGCAGCGAACTCGAGTAACGTTCACCGAGCCCGCGGACATAGACGAACTGGTCCTGGACCAGCGTCACGCCGGGAACGCGGCGCAGCGCCGAGGCGACGTTGCTGTCACCGACGCGGGCGATCAGTGCCGCATCGAGAAAATCAACGGGGACATCGGACTCAATGCGTTCCGACAAGACATCGGTCGCGGCCGCCTTGAAGCGACCGAGTACGACAACCTCCTCTATCGCGTCGTCGTCGTCCGCCTCCGCGGCCTCGTCGGCATCCTGCGCCCAGGCGCCGAGCGATGCGGCTGCTAGCGCAGCGGCAATCGCGAGCCGGGTGGGATATGTCATTTTGGGGTTCATTATTCCGACCTGTGTGTTCTTGCGTTGCGGCGGACGACAGCCTTCTTGAGAGCGCCGGTCCTGCCAGGATCCCCTTGCACCGCCGGCGCTACTTGCAGCCGGCGGTGACGGGGAACGCACTCACTCTCGAGCTTACGGTGCAGCGCCCGTAGCCGGGTTGAACCAGAGACGACCACCATTGGCGGTATCACGCAGGCCGAAGGTCCAGCCGGCGGTCCAGTCGTTGTCGGCGCTTACCGCACCGATGATCGGGTCGCCGTCAGCGTTAGTCGCGCCGTTCGTGACCGCCGCCGGCACGATCGTCGCCGTCGCACCGCCCGGCACGACGAAGTCGCAGCCCGTGTCGGAGCAGATCGGCGCCGTGTAGATGCCGTTCAGGGCCACGATGTCGGGACTCGTCGAATCGGTGATGATCGCGGCACTCGTATTGAACGCCGAGTTGCCATTCGCGTTCGTGAACCACTCACCGAGCGTATCGCCGTTCGTAAAGCCGGCCGCGTCGTCATCCTTGGTGGCTTCTTCGCAGGCAATGACGGTCGACGTGACGTTAGTCAGCGTGCCGGCCTCGCCGACGTCGTAGGTCGGCTGGTTGTTGAACTCGAAGCACTCGTTGCCCTCACGCGGGGTAACGCCGTCGCTCTGGACAAGATTCAGGCGCGCCCACGAGTCGGCAATGACGCTGTTCGTCAGGATCGTTGCAGCGCCGCGGCGATACAGCGGGCCTTCCGAGTCGCCGCGAATTGAGCCGTCCTGCGCCGAGGGCAGGCAGGTCATGTTGTTGACGACGGGCGAGGTGCGCGGCTCGGCGTTGAAGTCGCCGCTCGAACCCTGGTTGTCGCCCTCGATGCAGCGGTTGCCCGAGTTGAGGCCGTGAATGATCAGCGCGTTGGTGATCGTGCCGACGTAGCCGTCCGCGTAATCGAGCGAGTCGTCGTTGACGTACAGGGCAACGTAGTTGGTTACGTTGACCGCGCCGCCGAAGAACTCGAGGCCGTCGTCCGAGGTGCTGTACGTCTGGATGTTCTCGACGACCGTGCCGGAACCGACCGCGTTGAACGTGATGCCGTTGAGCTCGTCGCCGTCAACGACTTCGAAGCCCGTGTGCTTGACCTGCACGTAACGCAGGATGCCGGCACTCGAGGCGTTGTTGTTGCCACCGAAGTTCGACGGCTGGCCTTCCGAGACGACGTGGCACGCGTCGTTGGTGCGCTGGTCGTCGGAACACTGGTTGGTGATGCCGTTGCCATTGATCACGACGCCGCCCCACTGGGCGACGGCTTCGGGGTCAACGGTGCCGTTGATGTCCGTCAGGCTCGTGAAGATGATCGGCGCCGTCGGCGAGCCGTCAGCGATGACCTGCGAACCGCGATTGACGAGGAAATAGTCCGAGGACTGCGTCCAGGCAAGCCGCGCGCCCGGCGCAATCGTGAGGACCACACCATCCGGCAAACCGCTGCCGTCGGTGACCGGTGAGTTTGGTGCCTGCGGTGACGGTGCCGTGTCCGTATTGACACCGACGAACACCGACTCTTCGAAGATGTGCGCACCCGAGATACGCGGAATCGTGACGTCGACAGTCAGCGGGTTCGTCGCGCTGACGAAGTCGGCCGAGTAGTTGCAGTTGGTGCCGTCGAAAGTGCCCGTGATCTCGGCCTGCGTGTCGGGGTCGGTATACCGGGCGCAGGGATTGTTAGCGCCACCGCCGCCGCTGACGGAGTTGTCTGTATTGATCGAGTTGTCGTCGGCGCTGATGTTGACGTCGCCACCAGAGCAGGCCGCAAGAAGTCCACCGGCAATGACAACGGCAGCGAGTTTGGTCGGGTTCATTTGTACTCTCCAGACGTGAGTGTGTGTAACGTGCAACAAGCACCCCGTGGCGCTCTTGCAAATCAGTTTTTCGGTTGTGTTTCCGGCCGAGGCTGAACCGCGGCAAACGGCGCTTTTTCTTGTTTTGGCGACCGCTGAAAACGAGTCGTGTCTCTCCCCGGATTCAGGCCGGTACCTGTAGTGCCGGCAAGACTAGGGACGGAGTGTGCAAGGCCTGTGACACTATTGTTACGGATCGGTTACACGCGGAACGATCAGGGCTCGAGCGAGAACCGGTAGCCACTGCCACGGACCGTGCGCAGGTAGCCGTCGTAGCCGAAGGGCTCAAGCAGGCTCCGAAGCCTGCGAATGTGAACATCGACCGTGCGAGGCCCAACCGTGGCGTCGCGGTCCCAGACGTGGTCGAGCAGCTGCTGGCGACTGAACACGCGGTCCTGGTTGCTCAACAGGAACAGAAGCAACCGGTACTCGCGCGGCGCCAGCGAGATGGCCTTGCCGTCGACCGTCACCCGGTGTCCGACATTGTCGACGCAGATACCGCCGGCCGAGACTTCCTCGGCGGTCGCGAGATTGGCCGGCCGGCGCAGGCAGGCACTTACTCTCGCACGCAGTTCATAGCGGTTGATCGGCTTCCAGATGAAGTCGTCGGCACCCGACTCGAACGCCGTCATGACGTCGGCCTTGTCCCCGGTCGACGACATCATCAGGACCCGGATACTGCAGAGCTCGTCCGAGCTCCGCACATCGGACAGCAGCTCAACGCCCGCGAGATCGGGTAAATGGAAGTCACACACCATGAGATCGGGGCGCTTGCGGCGCACCAGCTCCAGCGCAGAACCGCCGTCGTCGGTCTCGCTGACGTCGTGGCCGAGTTCGCGAAGCTCGGCAGCTGTCAGGCCGCGCGTCGACGCGTCCGCGTCGACGACGAGAATCGTGGCAAGGGTCATCACGCCTGCTCTTGTTATTGCGATCCGTCGAAGATTCCACAGCGGCTTTACAGGGGCTTTACGCCTGTATTGCCGTTGTATTACCGAGACATTTCGGACGGCGATCAGAGGCCCATACGGGTTCGGGTGATTACGAATAGACTCCGGCACTTAGGACGCCGGACAATGCCCGACATCTCGCCCGGACCCGTTCTTGAACACCGACTTCGATTTCCTTCGCCTCGCTGCCGGACTCGGCCTGTTCCTGTTCGGCATGCGGGAACTGGAGGTCGCGCTGGCCGGACTCGCCGGCCGGCCCTTCAAGCAATTCCTGAAGACGTCGACCCGCAGTGCCCTGCGTGGTGTCACGGCTGGCGCCGCGGCAACGGCGGCGCTGCAATCCAGCTCGGTTGTAAGCCTCATCGTGCTCGCCTTCGTCGGCTCCGGGTTGATCAACCTGCCCGGCGCACTCGCAATTGTATTCGGCTCGAACGTCGGCACGACCATTACGGGCTGGATTGTCGCTACGGTTGGCTTCCGGCTCGACATCGAGGAGCTGGCCTTGCCGCTCGTCGCTCTCGGCGGCCTGACCGTCGTCTGGTCACAGTCCGGTACACGCGTTCGCCTCACCGGACTCTTGCTCGCAGGCTTCGGCCTGATGCTGCTCGGGCTCGACTTCATGAAGACCGGTTCCGAGGCCGCGTCGGCGCTGTTCGACCCCGGCGCGCTTGCCGGCTATCCGCTGCTGGTCTTCGTAGCGGCCGGGATACTGATTACCGCTATTATCCAGTCGAGTTCAGCCACGATCATGATGGCGCTGTCGGCGATCTACGTCGGCGCAATAGAACTGGACGCCGCCGCCGCGATTGCCATTGGTGCCGACCTCGGAACAACCGTCACGGCCGTACTCGGCGCGCTCGCCGGCTCGACCGACAAGAAGCGCGTAGCGCTCGCGATCGTTCTGTTCAACGTTGTCACCAACGTCATTGCGCTGATCTTCATCCGGCCCTTGCTCAGCTTCGTCCAGGGCACGCTCGGCATCGGCGACCCCCTGCTTGCGCTCGTCGCCTTTCACACGCTGTTCAACACGCTTGGCGTGCTGCTGTTCATGCCGGCCATCCCCGCGCTGAGCCGCTGGCTGTCCCGGCGCTTCGTCGATGACGACGTCTCTCTGACCCGGCACATCAAACCGGGGGTCATGGCGGTTCCCGAGGTCGCCGCCGAAAATGTCGCGCGCGAGACCCTGCGATTGATTGATCAGGCAGCCGCCATCAACCTCGCCTACTTCCACCTGCCGCCGGACCATCGCTTCTACGACGCCGCGACCGACCGCGATGGCGTACGCATCTTCGCCAGCAGGCCCGACGTCGACGAGGCTTACTCGGCACTCAAGGAACTCGAGGGCCTCACGCTCGCCTATACGGTGGCGCTGTCGTCGAAGCCGCTCGAGGCCGAGGAGTCCACCCGGCTCGGCCGACTCGTTCCGGCGATGCGCAACGCCGTGCACTCGAGCAAGTGCATGCGGGATATCGATCACGATCTCAGGCGATTCCGCGATTCAATCAACGACCGTTTCAACGCCTATCTGGCGCAGTTCCGGGAAAGCGTCCGCGAATTCTACGACGCTGCCTCTTCCCTCGATGCCAGCAACACCATGCAACTGCGCTTCGAAAATCTCGCGACGCTCAGGAACACGGCGCGTGAGCTGCACCAACGACTACACCAGCGCATCTATCGCGAGATCGAAAGCGGCGACCTCAGCCGCGACGAAATCTCGACGCTGTTCAACGTCAATCGCGAGATCTACGCGTCCAACAAGGCCATTGTCGCCGCGCTCGGCGACACGCTGCTCGACGAGGAGTCGGCACGCAACCTCGAGAGTCTGCCCGAGTCGGCGTGACCTTCGACCGAGATAGGTGAATCTGCGAATTGTCGTAGCGCAGTGCCTGGACGACCATGGGCGATGGGAAAACAGGCCTGGGACGGTACCTCGCATGCAGATCGATATTCGTGAACTCGTCGCTGAACTCCGGGAAGACCACCGCAACACGGAGGTGCTGCTCGGACTCGTCCGCCAGGAAGTCCAGACGGCACGCAACGGTGGAGATCCCGACTTCGAGCTGCTCGACGATATCCTCCACTACCTGACCGTGTACGCCGACGCGGTGCACCATCCGCGTGAAGACAGGCTGTACACGCAGCTCGCCGCCGTGGACAACACGCCCGGGCTGTCCTTCGTGGAGACGGACCATCGCGAGATTGCCGCGCAGGGAGCACTGCTCAAACGCGACTGCGAAGCCGTGAGGTCGGGCGCCGCGCTGATCCGTGAAAAGTTCATTGCCGACGCGCTGCGCTACACCGACCGGCTCGAGGAACACATGCGCTGGGAGGAGCGTGCGCTGTTCAGCCGCGCCGAGCAGTTGGCGAACCAGCATATCGACCTGAGCAGCCTCGAAGCCGACGACCCCGTTTTCGGCCCCAGCCCCAGCGCCGACTTCGAGACCCTGCTCGTCCGGGTCCGTGAGTCGGTCGCGAACTAGCGGCGCCTAGAAGTACCAGGCGAGCTGCGCGAACAGCCCAGGGCCCTGCGACAGGAAGCGATCGGGCAGCCCTGACGGGATTCCACCGAACTCGGTACCGCTGCCGCCTAGTGGCAGGCTCACGGTGCCGAGGAAGATCGCGTTGTCGCCCAGGTTACCCTGGACGTTGAGCTGCACGAGACCGCTCGGGTCACCCAGGTTGGCGAGCATGAGCGGTGTGAACAGCCACAGCGGGGTGACCTCGATACCGACCGACGTTGCTAGGTAGTGCCTGCCTATCGTGAAGAGGTCACCGCGCGCCAGCCTTATGAAAAGGTCCGGGTCGTTGGTGAAATCATAGTCGCCGGACTGCCCGAAGCCGTTGTAGTAGTACTCGATGTTGCCAGTCATGTTCCTCTCGAAGGCAATCCACGAATAGCTCAGGTTCGTGACTACATTGGTCACCGTCCGCGCGTCCGTCTCCGTCACGACCACGTCGCCACGCCACACGGCACCTCCGATGCTTTTCGACAGGCCAAGGCCGAGCACCGGGTCCTCGTAGTGGTCGGCAATCAGCAGGTCGAACTCGGTCTCGCCCGCGAAGCCGTGGTATTTCACGGCGGCGGTCGCCTGGCTGCGACTCCGCTCCCCCGTCAGCGGATTGCGGCGGCCGACAATAGCAGCCTGAACGTCGCTGTCGTTGTCGAAGAGGTACTGCGTGTACAGCATGTCGTCACCGGCCTTGAACTCGGTGTCGATCGTGGCCGGGTCGAACGGATTGACGAGGTCCATGGGCGCGTAGAACAGACCGTTTCCCCACGACAGCGCCTGCCGGCCGAAACGCACGACGGCGCGGTCGCCGGTCCAGCCGATTGCCAGCCGATCGAAGCGTGCAACGGTCGCCGTCTTGCCCGCATCACTCAACGTCTCGGACAGGTCGAAATAGCGCCGCCGGTCATCCGGCAGGCGCGGCGCGAGCGCCTCCACCTCGACGGGCAGGCTGCGGGTGAACTCAATGCTGTCCCCGTGCAACAGGAACAGCTGGCCTGCCGCCTCCAGCTTCCAGCGGCCGGAACGCCAGTCAAGATTCAGGCGCAGATCGCTGGCGAGATCGAGGATCTCGGCACCTGTCAGTTCCCGAAACAGGCTGTCCTCGGGAAAGGTCGCAACCGTCGACCGCGCCTTGATATGGCCGTTGATAGAGGGTGCTTCGGCATGCGCGGGCAATGCGGCCAGCGTGAGCGCCGCAATGACCAGCCTACGCCGCATGCTGCTCGATATCGTCGACGATGCGCCCGTCGAGCATCTTCACGAGACGCCGGGCGTGGCTCATGACGCGCTGGTCATGCGTCGCAATGACGAAGGTCGTGCCGTGGCGGCGATTGAGATCCTTGAACAGCTCGATCAGGCCATCGGAGGTCACCGAGTCGAGATTCGCCGTAGGTTCATCGGCGAGGGTCAGCGCCGGCCGCGACACGATGGCCCGCGCCACGGCGACGCGCTGCTGCTGGCCGCCCGACATCTCGGACGGCCGACGGTCGCCGAATCCCGCGAGGCCGACCTCTTCGAGAATCGCCTCCGACTGCTCGCGCCGCTCGGCAGCCGGGACGCCCTGTACCTGCATGACGAACTCGATGTTCTCGCGCGCCGTCAGCACGGGCACGAGATTATAGGCCTGGAAGACGAAGCCGATACGGCGCAGCCTCAGGTCAGCAAGCTCGGCGCGAGACAGCGTGTCGATGCGCTCGCCCGCAATGTAGATTTCGCCGCTGTCCGGCCGCGCCAGGCCGCCGATCGCGTTGAGCAGCGTCGTCTTGCCGCCGCCCGATGGCGCCGACAGGCAAACGAAGTCGCCCGACTCGATATCGATCGTGACGTGGTCGAGCGCCTTGATGTCCTGGTCGCCTTGTCGATAGGTCTTGCAGAGGTCTACGCAGCTGACTGCCGTCATCTAATCCACCTTGGTAATGGCCTCGATCGGCTCGAGGCGGGACGCGCGCCAGGCGGGCACAATGCTCGCGAGTAAGCCCAGCACAAGCACGACGCTGTTGGCGAGGATAATGTCCTGCTGCCGCAGATCCGGGACGAGACGGCTCGACGCGCCCATAGCCTCCATTCCCTCGCCCACGATCGAAATATCGATGCCGTCCCGTATCGGCTGCACGCTCGCCCACGCGAGCAGGTTGCCGATGGCGAGACCGAGCGCGAGCAGCAGCATCGACTCAATGACGACCTGCCAGCGTATCGCGGCAGGCTTCATGCCCAGCGCCAGCATGACACCGATCTCGCGCGTGCGTTCGAAGACCGACATCATGATCGTGTTGACGAGGCCGAACGACAGCGCGAGGAATATCACGACGGTCCAGATCAGGACGAACCCGTCCATGGCGTTGAGGGTCGTGCCGAGGTAGCGATCGAGCTCGGGCCAGGCATTGACGACGGCGCCATCGTCAGCCGCAATCGTTGCCGCGACAGCCTCGAGCGTCGGCGTTACGTCCCGAAAGTCGCTGCCAAAGGCAACGGCCTCGCTGGCCTGGTCACCAATCCCGAGAAACTCCTGCGCCGTTGTCTTGCCCACCAGCGCGAAGGCTTCCTCGTGAGCCTCGCGCCGCGCGTGGAAGACGCCAACGATCCGGAAGCCGCGGTCGGCCACCTCGTTGTCGGGATCCTGGCTCATCACGACGACGCGCTTGCCGAGGCCCGTTTCGAGTTCCTCGACGAGCTTGGCACCCAGGACGAGACCCCGGTCGTCACTGTCCTCCAGATAGCGTCCGTCCACTGCGTCGAGATCCACGAACGTGAAATCCGCTTCGCGGTCCGGATCGATACCGAGCAGCGTGACGCCGCGGGTTTCCCGCTCGCTCATGATGATGGCCGGTACGCGGACGCGCGTTGCCCAGGCCGTCAGGTCGGCCCCGGCGAGCCGTGTCTCGAGGTCGCTATCGGCGATCGGCAGCAGGTTGGCAACGGTCGGGTCGTCGCGATAGTCGGGGTGGTGCACCTGCACATGACCGGGCAGGACGCTGAGACCGTCCTCGACCATGTCGCTCACCATGCCCTGGGTCAGCGCATTCAGGAAAATCATGGCCCACGCGCCCACGCTGATCGCGCCGAGCATGATGATCGTCCGGCGATGGTTGCGCCACAGGTTGCGCCAGGCAAGGCGCGCCGAAATGCCGATGATGTGATCGCTCATGCCGCGTTCATGGCCTCGACGGGCCGCAGGCGATGCAGGCGGAGCGCCGGGTAGAGGGCGGCAAGCAACGAGAACAGGAAGACGACAGCCGGACCGATGGTGAGCGACGGCACCGTCACGGCCGGGTACATCCGCCCTGGCAGGTTGAACTGCGACGCCATTTCCTCGAGCCCCGGGTAGGTCAGGCCGTTAACGCTGAAATACCACGTGACGAGGCCGCCCAGCGCCGCGCCGACGACCGCCCCTAGCGCGCCCATCAGGGCCGCCTCGAGCATGACGAGTCCGCCAAGGCGCCCGGGGCGCATGCCGAGTGCCATGATGATGCCGAACTCATGGGTACGTTCGAGAACCGACATTGTCTGCGTGTTGAGCACGCTGAATGCAACCAGGACGACAAGCACAAGGTAGGTAAACACGGCGCTACCGATGTCCGCCTGGATGGTCTGCCTGAGCGAAGGCTCGAGGGCGTTCCAGTCGTGCACCGCAAGGCTGCCGTCGTCGGGAACGAGCGCCGACACGGTCGTGACGGCCGTGGCGACATCGTCGAGCGACGGCGCCGTCACAACGACGGTGTGCGCCCGATCCTGCATGAAAAAGACCTCCTGGAAGAAGGCCAGCGGCAGCATGCTGAAGCTGCGGTCGATATCGACAACGCCCGTATCGAAGATACCGACAATGTTGACGACCGCGGCGGCGAAGGAGCCGTCCATACCGCTGCCGAGCAGCGTCAGCTCGTCGCCGAGGCCCGCCTTCAGATTGCGTGCGAGCGTCGACCCAACGACGATCTCGGCCGCCGCCGGATCGTCGAGATAGCGGCCCTCACGCACCAGCCCAGGCAGACTCGAGATGCCGGGCTCGAAGGCCGGCTCGACGCCGAGGACCGCAATCCCGTAGGTGCGGTCCTCGCTCGACACCAGCGCAAAGGTACTGCCGCGAGCTGCGGCCAGAAGACCCGGTTCGTGGCGAATATCGGCAGCCAGCGAAGCGGCGTTGGGGACGGTCAGGCGCATTTTCGCCTCGTCGATGTAGCCGGGTGACTGCACCTGCAGGTGGCCCGTGAACACCTTTAGGCCGTTTTCGATCATGAGGCCGTACATGCCGAACTGCATCGAGATCATGAATACCAGCAGCACGTTCGAGAACACGATGGCGCCCGTCGTCAGCAGCGTACGCTTGGGCTGGCGCCAGAGATTCCGCCAGGCGAGCCGCACGACCAGCATCGTCTACTCCCGGGGGTTCCGGAGGCTCGACAGCGTGAACAGGCTATCCGGCAGGTCGACGTCGTACTCGGCCTCGAGCACGGCGATTTCGGTCCACTCGTCAGGCGTGTCGACCTTTTGCATCCGCTGCCTGAGCGCGACGGCGCGCCCGTCGAGCTCGCCAATGTCGAGCGAGGTGAGCGTCTTGACCAGTGCGTCGTCCTGGTCGTAGAACCGGTGCTCCGCGACGACGTTGTCTTCGCGAATAACGAGCACCTCGCGGCCCCAGACCACGGCCGCGTCCTCGAGTGGCACCGATTCGATCTCGTGCACCGTGACGCCGTCCTGGTCACGCGACTCGAGCAGGGTGTGCGTGTACTGGTCGATGATGTCGTCGGCTTTCGCCACGTCCTTGTTCGAGAAGTCGGACCCCATCCAGCTCTGGCCCATCATCGACGACGGGATCTTGATGACGCGATTCACTCGCGGCGAGAAGGTCCACATATTGTTGTCGTCGGTCAGCGTGCCGTTGCCGCGATCCTTCACGGGTTCAGTCACTCGCACGAGAGCCTTGTCGTCGCCCTTGGTCCAGGCGCGCATTGTCATCGTTCGCTCCCAGTCGCTGCGATGGATGACCATTGTCATGGCGCTTTTCGAGGACACGCCGCGCCACTGGTCAACGGCGGCTCGAATGATCTCGTCAGCGGTCAGCGACGTATCGGCCAGAGACCACGATGGCGACAAGGCCAGCAGAAAGAGGACAACAGGAACGCGCGACATGGCTAAACAGTCGGGGACGAAGGAGCCGCCAGTGTAGGCAGCACAAGGCGCGTTGGCGATAAGGGCTTTGCGCAAGCCCGCGCGTCAGATCTGGACGTCGGCCGCCCCTACCTCGGTGTCGTCGAGCAGAGGTCGGTCGCGGTGCGTCACCATGCGCTCGTGAAGCTCGCGAATCGCGTTGCTGCCCGCTTTTTCGAACATGAAGGGCAGTACGGCGTGGACCGCGCAAAAGAAAGCGGCCTTGAACAGGCTCAGGCTGAAGCCGCTCGCCATGACGAAGTGCTCGCTGTAAGTCTCGCCGACGCTCGCCGGGTGCTCGGTAAACAGTGTTTTTAGTCCCATGGCGAGATGGTGCCGGGAAACTGCGCGGTCAATGTCCTAAAAATTGCCGTAGTTTCGGGTTATTATGAAACGATCGTTCTCAATTATCGTATTTTATGGACCAAATAGATCGTAAAGACCGCCAGATCCTGCAATTTCTTCAGCAGGACGCGGGCCTGTCGATGAACGATCTTGCGGAGCGGACTGCCCTGTCGAAATCGGCCGTCTGGCGGCGGGTCCGCGAACTCGAGGATCGGGGCGTCATCCGGCAGCGCGTCGCCATCCTGGATGCGGCGACGCTGGGATACGGCCTGACCGTATTCGCGCTGGTGCGCACGAGCCAGCACAGCGACGCCTGGTTCTCGCGCTTCGAAGCCGCCGTAGACTCGATTCCCGAAATCCTCGAGTTCCATCGCATGAGTGGCGACATCGACTACCTCTTGCGCGTCATCGCCCGCGACATCAGTCACTACGACCAGATCTACAAGCGCCTGATTCGCGAGGTGGACTTCGCCGATATCAGCTCGACCTTCGTCATGGAGACCCTGAAGTCGGGCGTTGCGCTCCCGATCGACTAGGGCTCGTGCCACCAAGCCCAGGGCTGCCGGCTTCGATGGCTATAGGGATAATTCGCAATGGCGCCGCGCCCCCTCCGTCCTAGACTGGAGCTATGGGCAATGCACGTGGAGAAAACCCATGTTCTCGATAGACGCCATCATGAGCACGAACCTCAAGACGATCGACACGTCGGGGACGCTCGCGGACGCTCGCTCGATCATGCAGGAGCACCGCATTCATCACCTTCCGGTTACCGAGGACGGCGACCATCTCGTCGGCCTCCTGACGCTGACGGATGTGCTTCGCGCATCTGACTCGTCGCTGCGCGGCAACGACGATCGCCTGCGCGCCGCCGATATCAGCGTAACGGACGTCATGGTGACCGACATTGCCACGGTATCCCGCGATGCCAGCGTGCGCCAGGCCGCCCTGTTTATCGAGAAACACCGCATCGGCTGCCTGCCCGTCGTCGAGAACGACAAGCTTGTCGGCATCATTACGGATTCGGATTTCGTCGCCGTCGCCATCAATCTCCTCGAGCAGATCGAGGAAAGCGAACCGGTAGACGACGAGCTCGAAAACGACGTCGCCTGACACGTCGGCGCGCGTCGCAAGCCGCCGTCGGGCCTAGCTGTCGAGCGTGTGCTTTGCGTCGCGCTCCGAACCCAGCATGACGGCCGCCCAGCGCGTCTCTTCGTCCTTCTCCAACAGCAACTTGACGACCATCGTCAGCGGCACTGACAACAGCATCCCGACCGGGCCGAACACCCAGTACCAGAAGATCAGGCCGACAAAGACCACCAGCGGCGAAATGCCAACGCCGTAACCCATCAGGCGCGGCTCGATCACGTTGCCGAACGCAATGTTGATCGTCATGAAGCCGATCATGACGCCGGTCGCCTCGGGCACACCCAGCTGAATCAAGGCCAACAGAATCGCGGGCACCGCGGCAATGATCGAGCCGATCGTGGGCACGTAGTTCAGGAGAAACGCGAGCATGCCCCAGAGCAGCGGAAAGTCGACGCCAATCGACCAGGTCAGGAGCCAGGCAAGGAATCCGGTCGCCGCGCTGACGAGGGTCTTGATACCGAGATAGCGCCCGAGATTGGTCAGGAACAGCCGCGTTTGCTCGAGCCGCTCTGACGAACCTCCGAAGGCTGCTTCAATCTTCGTCTTGAGCTGGGATGCCTCGAGCAGAATGAAGATGACCGTGAAAAAGATCAGGAACACCGAGGTCAGTACGCCGCGGATGGCGTTCAGGAAGCCTGCCACAAAGCCCATCGCGCGCCCGGGGTTGATCAGGTCACCCAGGTCCTGGATCGAGTCATCGCCGTTCAGGTACTTGGCCATGAAGCTCAGCACGTCCGCGACGATCGCATCGAGCCGTGCCTGGTAGCTCGGCAGGGCCGCCGTAAACTCAGCGATCGACCGACCGACGACGGTGCCCATTACGGCCAGGATCGTCATGACGACGAAGACGATCAGGAGTGCCGCCAGCACGGCGGGCACGCCCCGTTTCTGCAGCCACAGCATCGGCCGTACCGTAATGAGCGCAATGAACGCGGCGATCAGGAACGGAATCAGCAGCGCCTTCGCGAACTGCATGCCATAGATAATGACAACGACGGCGGCGGCAATCACGATGCCGCTTTGTTTCTTCAGCGTAACCTGGCTCTCCACGGGAGCGTCCGGACCGGCGAGGGAGGCGAAAGTTTCGCACAGGCCCTGACATGCCGCCAGCCGCGGGCTTCTGGTAGCATCCGACGCCGCGTAGTGAGGAGAATCGCATGGCCGCCGTCGAATCCCAGATGCTCGAGCTCGGCACCGAGGCACCGGCCTTTGCCCTGCCGGACCCGGAGGGCCAGGTGCACGGCCTCAAGGCCGGCAGCAGTGCGTACCTGGTCATGTTCATTTGCAACCATTGCCCCTTCGTGAAGCATGTTGCGGATGAGCTCGCCGCCATTGGCCGCGACTACACCGATCGCGGCGTCGACCTTATTGCGATCAACAGCAACGACGTCGACAACTACCCCGCCGACGCACCGGAACGCATGCGCGAGGAAGCGACCGCCCGAGGCTATGGTTTCCCCTACGTACTCGACGACGACCAGTCGGTCGCGAAGGCCTTTCGCGCCGCCTGCACGCCGGACTTCTTTGTGTTCGACGCCGCGCAAAAGCTCGTCTACCGCGGCCGGCTCGACGCCAGCCGGCCGTCGAACGGTGTACCGGTCACGGGCAGAGACGTAAGGGACGCACTCGATGCCGTCCTGGCTGGCGACACGCCGACGGCGAGCCAGGTTCCGAGCATCGGCTGCAACATCAAATGGAAGCCCGGCAATGCGCCAGCCTATTTCTGATGACGAGCGCTCGCGAAGCAAGCGGGCGGTTTACCGCATGAGTGCCCTCGTAAGGCCCTTCATTGTCGTCCTGGTGATCGCCTGCTGCAGCGCACCGCGAGCGTTTGCCGCGGACGAACTGCGCAAGGACTATTCCGACGATGAACTGGTGTCGATGCTCCTCGACGGCGGCTTTCGCAGCGTCGAGCGCGTCGAACCCGGCACCCTGTCACTCAGGATCGACGGCCTCGAGTATTACCTTTTCGTCTACGACGACGGCGATCTGCAGCTATGGTTCGGCCTTACCGGCTACGACGTGAACCTTGCTGACATGAATCAGTGGAACCGCGATCGGCGACTCGTGCGAGCCTACCTCGACGACGAAGACGATCCGATCCTCGAGTCGGACCTCCTGGCGAACGCGGGCTACACGGACCGGCACCTGACCGAGTGGATCAGCGTCTTCGACAGTTTCGCGCGGCTGTTCCGCGACTTCGTTGCCGAGCGTAGCGAGGCGAACGCCAACGGCGCCCGCCGCAAGACGCGGCAGCCCGACTAGGTTTCCGTCCCTCGACCGGGAGCAGCTACTGCGCCGGTCGGCGCGGCGTGTATTCCTCTGCCTCCTCGGGCGTCAGCTCGAGGACCTTGAAGGTCCAGCGGGCCAGCGTCGAGCTGACGCGCAGCTGGTACATTCCGCCTTCCTCAAAGAGCTTGACGCCGTTACCCTTGTACTTGGTATGCAATACACGGCCGACGTGCTTGCCGTTGCGGGCATCGATCAGCGTGACGTCGAGGGCGATCATCGTGTCGAAGTCGCCGTCGAGGCGCCAGTCGAGAATCCACGGGCCTTCGACCGTAAACGTCGAGGTGACGGTGTTGCCGCTGCCGCGGAACTCCTTGACGAGCTGCTTCGCGCCAGCGGCGCCGGCGACGGCCAGCCCCGCAACGGCCAGGATGACGGGCAGGATGGTTCGATTCATGCGCACTATTCTCTTGCTCACGGTCATACGGTTCATACAGTAGGACCCGGCCGCCGCCACGAGGTTGCGGCCGTTTCGAAACAACGTCTCTCATAACGACTATAGGTAGCGAAGCGGGCGACGGCAACGTCGCTCCCGCCAGGCAATGCAATGAACACTCACGACGACATGGCCGTCAGGCTCGAAGGCCTCTCGAAGACCTACCGCGAAGGCAGTAAGGATCACGCCGTGCTTATCGACGTCGACGCGGCGATCGCCCGCGGCAAGACCGTGGCGATCCGGGGCCGCAGCGGCTCTGGCAAATCGACGCTGCTGAACCTCGTCGGCGGCATCGACACGCCGGATGCCGGCAGCGTCGTGGTCAACGGCGTTCGCCTGACCGGGCTCGACGAACGTCGGCGCACGCTGTTCCGGCGCAAGCACCTGGGCTTTGTTTACCAGGCCTTCAACCTGATCCCGACACTCACCGTGGGCGACAACGTGCGCCTCGTGCTCGAACTCAATCGCAGCGACCGACAGCGCGCCGATGCGCGCATCCGCTCGCTGCTCGACGCCGTGGGCCTTGGTGACCGCGAACAGTCCATGCCGGACCTCTTGTCGGGCGGCGAACAGCAGCGCGTCGCGATTGCCCGGGCACTGGCTCATGAACCCGATATCGTGCTTGCCGACGAACCGACCGGCAACCTCGACGATGAGGCTGCGGAGAAGGTCCTCGTGCTGCTCGACGAGCTCGTGCGCCGCCAGGGTGGCACGATGCTGATCGCGACGCACAGCGAGCGCGTTGCCGCTTTCTGCGACTACACGCTTGCCCTTCACGGCGGCCATCTCGAGGAACACTGATCGTGCCCGTTACGCTCAAGGCGAGTCTCGCCTTCCTCTGGCGACACCCATGGCAACTCGCCATGGCCGTGATTGGCGTGTGCACGGGCGTTGCCGTCATCGTGGCCGTTGACCTTGCGAACGAAAGCTCGCGTGTCGCGTTCCTCGAGTCGCTCGACTCGATCACCGGGGCAGCGACGCACCAGGTGGTTGGGGGCCCGGCAGGCCTCGACGAATCGCTGTACGTCGAGCTGCGGCGGGGTGGACTCGCGGCCGCCGCACCCGTCGTTGAGGCTGACGTGTTCTTCAATGAGCGCGCATACACGCTGCTCGGCATCGATCTGTTTGCCGAGCAGAGCCTGCGCAGCTACGAATTCAGCGCGGGCGCCGCCTCTGACGATGCCGAGGTCCTGTTCAGCGACTTCCTGCTCGAGCCGGGTAGCGTGATCGTGTCCGAGCAAACGGCCGCCGAGCTCGGCCTCGAGACCGGCGACACCTTCGAGTTCGTCGCCAACGGTCGACAGCAAAGCGCCACGATTATTGCGACGCTCGCCGACGGCGGGACGCTCGCGGGCTACCTCCTCGCCGACATTGCAACGGTACAGGAGTGGCTCGATGCGCCCGGCCTGCTAAGCCGCATCGACGTTGCGCTCGGCGACGACGTCGATGCGTTTGCGCAAAGCCTGCCCGACGGTGCCGAGTTGCTCGATGCCGAGGGTCGTACGCGTACGACCCTCGAGATGAGCGACGCCTTCATGGTCAACCTCAACGCGATGAGCCTGCTCGCGCTCCTCGTCGGCCTGTTCCTGATCTACAACAGCGCCTCGTTCTCGGTGCTGCAGCGGCGGCCGCTGTTGGGGGTACTGCGCGCGCTGGGCGTGACGCGACAGGAAGCGTTTCGCATGATCGTGGCCGAGGCCGTAATGCTCGGGCTCGTTGCCGGCGCGCTGGGCGTCATGTTCGGCATCTGGCTGGGCGGCGAGCTCCTGTTCTTCGTCACGCGCTCGATCAATGACCTGTATTTTCGCGTTGCGGTGACGAGCGTCGAGGTCAGTACGCTGACCATTGTAAAAGGCATGCTGGCAGGCGTAGCCGCTGCTGTCGTTGCGGCCGCGGTCCCGGCGCTCGACGCAGCCGCCGCTCCGCCGCGTCTCGCCATGTCACGCTCGACGCTCGAGTCGGGAGCCGGCCGCGTCGTGCCGATTCTCGCCGCCGTTGGCATTGTCGTGCTCGCGCTGTCGGTACTCGTACTCAAGATCAGCAGCACATCGCTGATCGCCGGGCTGACCGCCGTGTTCTTGCTGATATTCGGTTTCGCACTGCTGATCCCGTACGCGGTACGCGGGCTGACGGTGGTGCTCGCACCGCTGGCCGGTCGCCTTGGCGGCGTCCCGGCACGCCTTGCGGTGACCGGTATTGCCTCGTCGCTGAGCCGCACAGGTGTCGCCATCGTTGCCCTGTCGGTGGCCGTCTCCGCAACGATCGGTGTGAGCGTCATGGTGGACAGCTTCCGCGGCTCGGTGAGCACGTGGCTCGAACGCACGCTGGAAGCTGATATCTACCTCGGCCTGCCGAGCGGCGGTATCGATCCCGCTCTTCGCGACGCAATAGCGGCCCTGCCAGCGGTTCGCGGCGTCAGCACGAGCCGGCGCGCGGTATTCACGGTTGGGGACCGCCAGGTCCGGGTCAACGCGATCGGCATGGCGCCAGCCCCGGACGCCGCCTATGCCGCCTGGGACATCCTCGACGCGGAGCCGTCCGACGTCTGGCCGCGCTGGGAATCGGAGAACACGGTGCTCGTCTCCGAGCCGTTCGCGTGGCAAAGCCAACTCGGTCCTGGCGACACGATTGCCTTGCCCACGCAGCGCGGCACCGTGTCGTTCACGGTGCTCGGCACCTTCCAGAGCTACGACGTCAGCGGCAGTGGGGTGCTGATGAGCCGCGCTATTTATGACCGCCACTTCGGCGACAGCGGCGTGGACTCGCTCGGGCTCTACCTCTTCGACCCGGCGGTGACGTCAGACGTCGTCGCCGAGATAGAGGCGCTCGGTGAGCGCATCGGGCAGGGCGTCTTTGCGCGCTCCAACACCGATCTCAGGGCGCTGTCTCTCGCGATCTTCGACCGCACCTTCGTCGTCACCAACATTCTCTACTGGCTGGCCGTCGGCGTGGCCATCGTCGGGATACTCGGCGCCATGCTCGCGCTGCAGCTCGAACGCGGCCGCGAACTGGGACTCCTGCGTGCCCTCGGCATGACGCCCACGCAGCTCGCCGGCAACATCAGTTTCCAGACCGGGACGATCGGCGTCCTCGCAGGACTTGCCGCCCTGCCCCTCGGCGTGGCGATGGCCTGGGTTCTGATCGAGGTGATCAACCGTCGCGCCTTCGGCTGGCAGATTGCCATGGACGTCTCGGCCGAGTACGTCGTCGGTGGTTTGCTCCTCGCAACGCTATCGGCGCTGTTCGCCGGAGCCTACCCGGCGTGGCGCGCCGGGCGCACCGAGCCCGCGCTCGCAATGCGGGAGGAATGAAGATGCGTCGCGCCTCTCTTGCGCTTGCCGCGTTTCTGTTGGCCGCGCCCGGTTATGCCCAGGAGGCATCGCGGCTCGCCGAACTGCTCGACGCCGACAGCGAGGCATTCCCGAGGGCCGTCGAACCCCGCGACTTCGTCTTCCCGGGGGACCATGGTCCGCATCCCGAATACCGCAACGAGTGGTGGTACGTCACGGGCAACCTCGAGGAAGACGGCGGTGACGGCCGGCGCTTCGGCTTCGAGCTGACGATTTTCCGCTTCGCGCTCAAGCCCGAGCCCATCGAGTCGACCTCGGACTGGCGCACGAACCAGGTCTACATCGCCCACCTGGCGCTGACCGACGTCGCCGGCGAACGCTTCTACGTTGCCGAGAAATACTCGCGCGGGGCGCTCGGCCTCGCAGGTGCCAAGGCGGATCCCTTCGCGGTCTGGATAGACGACTGGCGCATCGAGTCACGTGAGCCTCGAGGACAGGACAGGGCCGAGGCCTGGCGCCTCGTCGCAGGCAGCGAGACTTTCAGTGTCGACCTCGAGCTCGACGCAACAAAGCCCCCGGTATTGAACGGCGATGCCGGCCTCTCGCAGAAGTCGAGCGACCCCGGTAACGCGTCCTACTACTACTCGATCACCCGGCTGGCGACCGAGGGCGGTATCCGCGTCGGCGACCGGCGCTTCACCGTTAGCGGCACGAGCTGGCTGGACCGGGAATGGAGCAGCAGCGCGCTGGGTGCGAACCAGCTCGGCTGGGACTGGTTCGCCCTCCAGCTCGATGACGACACCGAGCTCATGTTCTACAACCTGCGGCTGATCGACGGCAGGCAGGACGTGAACAGCGCCGGTACCTTCGTGTTGCCGAACGGCGATCACGACAAGCTCCTCGCCGACGAGGTATCCCTCGAGGTGCTGGACACCTGGGACAGCCCCGATGGCGGCCGCTACCCTGCGCGCTGGCGCGTTCAGGTGCCGGGCCGTGGTATCGACGTCGAGATCGTGCCGGTGCTCGCGGACCAGGAGCTCGATACGACCGTGCGCTACTGGGAAGGCGCGGTCGACGTGAGCGGCACGTCCCGGGGCAAGCCCGTGTCGGGCAGGGGTTACGTCGAGTTGACGGGATACTCGGATGACTCGGATGACTAGGCGAAAAAATCGAATCCGCTTGCTGACGTTATACTGTTACATTTGAGGTGTAGGGTAATGCCTGCCGGTGATGCGCCGGCAACATCTCCAACCGTACACATCAAGGAAACAGGTAACACACATGGCAACAACGACAGGCACGGTGAAGTGGTTCGACGAAGCGAAGGGTTTCGGATTCATCTCGCAGGAGTCCGGACCGGACGTATTCGCCCACTACAGCGCCATCAAGCAGGAAGGCTTCAAGACGCTGGCCGAGGGCCAGACGGTCGAGTTCACGATTGTGCAGGGCCAGAAAGGCCCGCAGGCGGACGACATCGTCGTCGTCTGAAAACACAGACGTTCGAAGACCACGACGGGGCCCGATCGGGCCCCGTTTTTTGTTGGCCGCCACGTCGGCACCGGATTCGCTGCACCGTCCCCGGCGAAATCCGTATACACTCCGGCGCCCACCGATTGCCCAGGACACCCGAGATGCAGCAGCCGAGAATCGTCGCGTTCAGCGGCAGCGCGCGGCGCGAATCCATCAACCAGAAGCTCGTGACGGCCGCCGCAGACATTGCCACCGATAGAGGCGCCGAGGTCACGCTGATCGATCTCGCGGACTACCCGCTGCCGATCTACAACGGCGACGACGAAGCCGAGCACGGCCTGCCGGAGAATGCCCGCGTCCTTAAGGCGCTGTTTGCCGAGCACGACGGGCTGCTGATTGCCTCACCCGAATACAACGGTCTCGTCACCCCGCTGCTCAAGAACACCCTCGACTGGCTGTCGCGCCGGGAAGGCGACGAACCGCCGAGAGTCGCCTATCGCGGCAAGACAGCGGCGCTGCTGGCATCCTCGTTCGGCAGTCTTGGCGGGCTGCGCGGCCTCGTCCATGCCCGCGCTCTGCTCAACTACCTGGGCGTTCTCACGGTACCGAACCAGGCAGCTATCGGTGGCGCCGCGGAGGCATTCGATGCCTCGGGCAAGCTTGCCCGCGCCGCGGACATCGAACTCGTTACCGGCGTCGTAAACGCCCTGCTTGATACCACCTGCGCGGTGAGCGCCGATGTTGCGTAGCGCGGTCGCGGCCATAGGGCTCGCCCTTGTCGCCGCCTGCAGCCAGGGCAATGCGGGGGACGTGCTGCCCGTGCATGCCGTGCAAGGCAACGGCAACGCAAGCCCGTACGAGAACCGCGACGTGACGGTACGGGGCGTCGTCAGCGGCGATTTCCAGGGCTACGACGACGATCCGACCAGGCAGCTTGGCGGATTCTACGTGTCCAGCATCGAGCCGGACGCCGATCCGGCGACTTCCGAGGGACTGTTCGTCTTCGAGCGTGGCCGGCGGCTCGGCGACGTCGAGACCGGGGATCTCGTCGAGATCGACGGCAGGGTCATCGAGCATTTCGGCGAAACGCAGCTCGTCGCGACGGCCCTCAGGCCGCTCGGCAAGGCCGAGCTTGTCGCGACGGCCGTACGTTTCCCGATCGAGGACTTCGAGCGCTATGAAGGCATGCTGCTCGAGATCCCGGAGACGCTGCTGATCGCGGGCAACCGCAATCTTGGCCGCTTCGGCTCGCTGACGCTCGCCGCGGGCGAGCGCGTCTACCAGTACACAAACCGCAAGCTTCCGGACCGGCAGGCGTTCAGGCAAAGCCTCGACGATTTCAGGGCTTCGTCGATCGTCCTCGACGACGGCCTGCGCCGCGAAAACCCGGAGACGATTCGGTACCTGGCCGGCGACGTCCCACCGCGCGCCGGCAACGGGGTTACGGGCCTGACCGGCAACCTGCGCTGGTCGCGAGGCAGCGGCAAGGATGGCGATGAAGCCTGGCGACTCATGCCGACACAAGCGCCTGTGTTCGAGGCGCTGAATCCCAGGACCTTGCCGCCGGCGCCGGGCGATGCGCTGCGCGTCGCCTCGTTCAACGTCTTGAACCTGTTCTCAACGCTCGACCGCGGCGAACCCTCCTGCGGACCGGCAGGAACCAGCGGCTGCCGCGGCGCCGACACGCAGCGCGAACTCGACCGGCAGCTCGGCAAGACCGTGACCGCCCTCGTAAACCTGGATGCCGATATCGTCGGGCTCGCCGAACTCGAGAACAACGCGCGCGCGTCGCTCGAGCTGCTCGTCGATGCACTCACCGAGGAGGACCGGACTTACCGCTACGTCGACGCTGGAACCATCGGCGAGGGCACGATCAAGGTAGGCCTGCTGTACCGGCCCGACGTGGTCGAGGCAATCGGCGATCCGGCGCTCCTGACGCGCGCGATCGATGGTCGCTTCGACGACCGCCGCAGCCGACCCGCACTGGCGCAGACGTTCCGGCATATCGAGTCCGGCGAAGAGCTCACCGTGGTTGCCAACCACCTGAAATCGAAGGGCTCGGATTGCGACGAGGTCAACGACCCGAACCGACTCGACGGTCAGGGCAACTGCAACCGGACCCGCACCCTCGCGGCGGCCGCGCTGGCCGATTGGGTCGGTGACGGCCCGGCCACCGACTCGACCGGCCGCGTTCTCGTGATTGGCGACATGAACGCCTACCTGAGGGAAGACCCGATCCGGACGCTCGAGACGGCAGGTCTCGTCAACCTGCTCACCCGCAACGGGACGACCGATGCCTACTCGTACGTCTACGCCGGCCGCGCCGGCGCTCTCGACCACGCGCTGGCAACGCCGGCGCTCGCCGACGACGTACTACAGACGGTCGTCTGGCATGCCAATGCGGACGAGCCGCCCGTGCTCGACTACAACCTCGAATTCGGCCGCGACCCGGCGCTGTTTGATGTCGACGAGCCCTGGCGCTCGTCGGACCACGACCCGGTGATTGTCGACATCCGGCTGGGCGAGAAGGCCGGCGCCGCTCGCTAGAAACGCACCTTGCCGAAGCGGGCGTTCTCGACCAGCGGCTCGAAGCTCGCGATTCGGTCGAGTCGCAGGCGATCGCGCTCGCCGTCGACCAGGAGCTCGAGGTACTCGACCTTGTCGGCGTCGACCATCGTGTCGCTCGCAATACCCGTCAGGATGCGGCCGTCGGTCGTAGCTGCGCGGACGGGGTAGCGATACATGCAGGCAATCTCCACGTAGTCGTAAAGGTTGCAGTCAATGGGGGTGTAGTCCGTCGCGTGGTCGCTACGGTCGGAATCCGGCGCGTTCGAATCCTCGGTCATTCATGCTGCCCCTCTGGCCAACGAAAAGCTCGTCGTGGTGAACAGACTACCCCGAATCGCCGACCGAATGTCGTGAATGCCGCTGCGGCCAGGAACGTAAGGCTGTAGCGGGCGTGGGCGAAGGTCGCTGAACGCCCGGCGGGACCAGCATTGCATAAAAGAAGGGCTGATGGCGCTTTCACATCGCCACCAGCCCCGTTGCTTACCTCGTCCTCGAGTCTTGTTGCCGAATCCCTCGCGTGGCTCCGGAAGCCCTGCCCGACGAAGCCTGCAGCCAGACAACGTGCTCCTCGAGTTCGCCGATCAGAAGGCCACGTTGACCCCGAGCCGGATATCCCGACCCGGCAGCGGTGCCGACAGCGCCAGGAACGAGGTGGCGGAGCGGGCGAACTCGTTGGTCAGGTTACGCCCACGCAGCGACAGCGTGACGTTCTCCGAGTTGAAGGGCCGTATGCTGAAGTACGCATTGATGAACGTGTAGCTCTCGATCGGAACGGTCCCCGGGATATCCACTTCGCTGCCCTCCGGCGCCTCGGGGACCCGGTTCTGGGCGTCGGCGTACTGCACCTCGAGGCGCAGGCTCGAGTACCACGGCCGATAGTCGATGTTCACGCCGCCGAGGGCACGGAACGGCGGGAAGAACGGCAGCGGTCCGGCCGGGACTTCTGTTGCACCCGTCCCGAGCGGCGTGAACTCGTCGCGCACATTGTCGATGCCACCGAAGGTCGTGGGCTCGGTGGTCTCACCACGAGCAACGTCCAGAACAGCGTCGAAGCTCAGCTGCCAGCTATCCGTATCCACGGCCACGACATCCGCTTCGACCTCGAAGCCATAGAGCTCGGCATCGGCCTGCTGGTAGGCGAACACCGGGATCCCTTCGGGTGCCGGGAACGGATCGCCCTCCTCGAAGAAGTCGCCCGTCGGGCTCAGGAAGATGAAGTCCTGGTAGTCGACGAAGTAGACGTTGGCACCAAAACCGAAGGCACCCGCCCTGGTCTTGAACGACAGCTCGGCCGACAGAGCCGTCTCGTTATCGAGGTTGACGTCCCCGATCTCGACGGTACTGGTTGCCGGATGGAAGCCGTTCGAGAACAGCTCCTCGGGCGTCGGCGCGCGTTCGGACCGCGCCAGGTGCAAACCGACGCTGGTACCCGGCGTGAACTCGTAAATACCGGTGAGCGCACCCGAGAACGTATCCCGCGTCTCGCTGTAGTTTCCGCCCGCAAACGCAAGATTGCTCGTTTCGTTTTCCTGGCTGTCGAAACGGCCGCTGGCCTCGAAGACAAACGAGTTAACGGAATAGCGACCCAGTCCGAAAATGCCCCACTTGAACTGCTCGTTGAGCGGAACGAAGGCTTCATCACCCGCCGCCTCGAACTCCCGGGCGCCGAGGTTGATGCCAACGGTACCCGTCATTTCACCGGCACCGACGCTGAAATCGTTCAGGAAGGTCTCGGCCCGGAGCTCCCACTCGTCGTTCGTGAACAGCGTTTCGGGCTCGTCGCCTGCAAACTCTGTGTGCTCGTAGTCCGACAGGCCAAGGCGGAACTTGGCGAGCTTCACGAGGCCGCTGTTGAAGTTGTACTCACCGTCGAGGTCGACACGAACCTGCTCGAAGTCGATGTTGATGGGGCCTTCTTCTTCCTCTTCTTCCTCGAGGCCAGGGAGCTCTTCTTCCTCTTCCTCTTTCTTCTTGCCGCCGGGCAGGCCGTAGCGGCCGTCCTGGAAGCCAACCGAGAAGCCGAGGTAGCCCTGGTCGCCGACCCAGGAGAGGCCGGCCGTTCCGGACGTTGCCTCTGATGCACTGTTTTCGACGATTCCTTCGACGCCCTCTTCCTCGGCCTCCTCATTGGCGAATCCGGGAATTTCGTAGTCGTCGGCATCGCGAGTGTTGCCATCGAGGTGCAGCACGAAGTTGCTGCCCAGGCTGAAATCGCCCGCGGCGCCGATCGTATAGCCCTCGTCGACGCTCGAGTAGGCTGCCGTGGCCTCGGCATCAAAACCGTCCTCGGGGCGGCTCCGGGGAATGCGGTTGTCGAAAACGTTCACGACGCCACCGATGGCATTCTGACCGTAACGCAGGGTAGCGGCGCCTCGCAGGATCTCGACCGACTCGGCCGTAGCCATCTCGGTGGCAACCAGGTGGTCCTGGCTGGACGTAGACACGTCGAAGGTAGAGATGTCGTTGCTCAGGATCCGGATGCGATCTCCGCCCAGGCCGCGAATGACGGGGCGCGATGCGCCCGGTCCGAAGAAGGTGGAGCTGACGCCGGGTTGACGCGCCAGTGTCTGGCCAATCGTGCCGTCCATCTCACGCAAGAGATCCTCGCGGTTCATAACGGTCGTGCCGAGCACGATTTCCTGGATGCTGGACTGGAGCGGCGAGGAGCGGACGATGATCTCGTCGACCTCGACGACAGTGTCATTGGTCTGGGCTGCAGCCATTGTCGTCCCCAGCAGCAACAGGCTGGCGGGCGGCAACTTGCGGGTGATGTCCATGGTCGGTCCTTAAGATTGGGCTTCTGGTTATCTTTGCCTGACGGCGCGTAGAGCTCCGCGGCCGTCGGCGGCCGGGCGGGCGATGTTATAACATATCGGTTCGAACGTGAACCTCCACAGAGGTTCCGGCAGCCGGCGATTATTTCGCGCGGCGCGGAGTCGCGACGGCTGGCGACCCGGCGGGCGCCGCGATGGCCTGGCTGGCTCGACAGACACGACCCGGTTTGCTACACGACGGCATGCGCATTGAAATCATCGAGACGGTCGAGCGGCTCTTCGAGATAGAACTCGAGTGGGACGAGCTCTACAAAGCCGATCCCCACGCACACCTCTACCTGTCCTCGGACTTCCTGTGCTCGGTCGCCATCCGGGTTGCCGGGAAATTCCGCATCCTCGCTGCCTGGTCGGAGGACAATCGCTGCGTTGGTCTGCTGCCGCTGATCGTGACGACGAAGTGGAGCAAGTCGGGGCGGTGCCTGGTCAACGACCTGGACATGCTGGGTCACGTCTTCGATTCGGACTACACGGGAATCCTCTGTGACCCGGCGCTCGAAGCGCCGGTCTGCGAGGCGTTCGCGGCCGAGGTTTCGACGATGACCTTTCGACGCATCATCCTCAATTACTTCAGCGGACCCGAAAGCCGCCTCGAGGCGTTTGTCAGCGCTTTCGATCAGGACGTCTTCGACAGGAAGGCCAACGAGCACCTGATCAACGACGGCCAGACGAACAATCTCATCTGCCCCTTCGTGGACCTTCCGGACAGCTTCGACGAGTACCTTCTGGGCCTTAGCGCAAACTCGAGGCAGAAGCTCAGGCGGCTCTTGCGCCAGCTCGACAGTGACCCGGGCCTGAAGGTTAAAAAGACGCGGCCCGAGACCTTCACGCAGGACGTCACGATCCTGTCCAAGCTCTGGTACCTCCGGCACGCCGATCGGAAGGGCCAGAAGCGCGCGGCCCGCCTCGCCGAGGTGTTCAAAGAGGTGATGATGCTCGGCCTCGCCAATGGCATGGTCTACCTGGCGATCCTGTGGCGCGACGGGAGACCGATCGCGGCGCAGGCCAACTACGTCGATCACGCCCGGCGCGAAGTGCTCTTCCACGTGGCGGGCCGGGATGACAGCGTGCGTGACCTGTCAGTGGGACTGATGCTCCAGGGGCACTGCATCCGGTGGGCTATTGCCAACGGGCTGAAGCGCTACGACTTCACGATCGGCAACGAACCCTACAAGTACAGCCTCGGAGGCGTTGACCGCGAGATCGCCTCCGCCGAGGTATTCACGAAGACAGGCGCGAACACGGCGGACAGGCTCAACAGGAGCAGCCGCGAGGACGTCAAGCAGTTGATCCGACACTATGAGTCGAGAGGCCGCCAGTCCGATGCGCGCATCGCGCTACAGCAGGCAGAGCGAACCTGGCCTGACTTTACGCTCGATGGCGACCCTCACGACCTGAACGCCCGGTGACGGCCGTCGCTTTGGGGCCCGACCGCTGTGCTCAGCCGAATCGGGTGATCGTTCGCCTGGCGCCAGCCGTCAGCGAATCGAGCGTTCCTCTTCGCCGGCTTCCGGCTCTTCCCGCGGAATAAGCTCGACGACGTTATCGGCTCGCGGCGCCTCCTCGGCATCGGCGTCGACGACGAAGTCTTTTGGCGGGCTATCGTAGAACTCGGCCTCGACGCTCTCGTCCGCCTCCGCCTCAACGCTGAGTTCGCTATCGGCGTCGACATGCTCTTCCGTCTCCGCCTCGACGTCGAGTTCGCTGTCTGCTTCGACGATCGCCTCTGCGGTCTCGGCTGCTTCCGCGTCAGCGGTCAGTTCGACAGTCTCCGTGCCTTCCTCGCCGTCCTGATCGGCCGCGACAGGAGCTGCGTCAGCCGGCGTGTCATCAGCGGATGAATCGGCAAGTGCTGCAGTCGCCTCAGCGTCGCTGTCCGTCTCGGCCACAACAGCAGCTTCTTCGTTCGTGTCCGACGCCGCTGTGAGCTCCGGAAGCGGAAACAGCGGTTCGACATCCGGCCCGTCGAGATGGCATAACGATGCGGAGCCAACGGCCAGGTGATCGTACAGCTCGCGGTATTGCTGGCCCATCGCGCGAAAGTGCTCGGCGGTCTTGCCGAAGTGCTCGGTAACCTCGGCGCGGTAGTTTTCGAGGTCCTGCTCGAGTTCCTGCGCGCGTGCGTCGCCCGCGGATGCGCCGAGTCGCGCCAGGTAAAAGCCAATGGCGCCGCCGACCAACAGCAGGACGGCAGCAAAAAGTCCAAGTGAAATAGCGCTCATAAGGGAGCCTCCCGTTCCGATGCCCATGCGGAATGCCTGTCTACAGTAGCGCATGCGCGGAAACTTGCAACTACGCGCCGGCTGGTCCCGGTCTAAGGGAGATTCGGCCATGCGTTGCAAACTGAAACACAGCCGCCAAACCCCCGCGTGTACCCTGCGCCCTCCCCGCTTTCTTCATGGAGTCTGACATGCACCTTCGACACATTGCCGCGGTCACCGTCCTTGCCGCCCTGCCGCTCAGCGCCTCTGCTGACCTGTCCGCTGTACCGTCAGGAACGTATACACTCGACGACAGTCACGGCTACATTACGTTCAGCTACAGCCACCTGGGCTTCTCGAACCCGCGCATCGGTTTTAATACCTTCGATACGACGCTGGATCTCGACAATGCCAACCCCGAAAACAGCATCGTCGAGGTGAGCATCGATGCCACCAGCATCGACAGCCGCGTCGCCGTCTTCAACGAACACCTGAACGGCGAGGACTTCTTCGATACTGCCGAGCACCCGACGATCTCTTTCGAATCGACGAAAGTCGAGCCGACGGGTGACGACACGTTCGATGTGACGGGCAACCTGACGATCATGGGCACGACGAAGCCGGTCACGCTCGCCGCCACGATCAACAAGGCGGCGAACCACCCGATGAAGAACGTGCCGGCGGTCGGCGTTTCCGCCAGCGGCACGATCATGCGCTCGGAGTGGGGCCTTGGCCGCTATGTGCCGGCCGTCAGTGACGAAGTGACGCTGTCGATCGAAGTCGAGCTGATCGCGAAATAGCCGGCAGCGACTGCGCCGGCCGATCGCAGCGATCGGTTGGCGCGGCGCGACGGCCGAGTCCCTCATGTACACCCAGACTGCCCGTGTCCTGCACTGGCTGATCGCCGGGATGATCGTCCTGCAGTACCTGCTCGCCAACCTGGCCGAGTCGGCGGACAGCACGATCCGGCAGCTGGCGCTCTATGCGAACCACAAGTCCGTCGGGATCACGATCCTGCTGCTCGCGGTCATTCGACTGGCGTGGCGCCAGAAGAACCGGCCGCCAGCCCTGCCTCCCACCATGCCCCCCTGGCAGACACTCGCCTCCAGCGTCTCGCACTGGTCACTGTACGGACTCTTGTTCCTGCTGCCGCTATCGGGCTGGCTGATGTCCTCCGCGTCGGCCTACTCGGTCAGCTTGTTCAACCTCGTGCAGCTGCCGGACCTCGTGGCGCCGGATGAGGCGCTGCTTGAGCGCCTGAAGAGCACTCATAACGCGCTGGCCAAACTGCTGTTTGTCCTCGCCGCCGTGCACATTGGCGCCGCCGTCAAGCACGCCATCATCGACAAGGACGGCGTGCTGCGGCGCATCTCGTCAGGCCCGGCTCTTGGCTTGTTTGCCGCCGTGATCGTGGGCGGCGTCGTGGGCCTGACCCGAGGCACGACGAGCGCACCGACGAGCGGCACGGACACGTCGACGGTTGGCGCCGCCGAGCGCCTCGAAGCCGACAGCGCTTTACCCGCCTGGCAAATCGACTACGCGGAAAGCTACATCCGCTTCCGTGCTACGCAGGCCGGCGCCGAATTCCAGGGGACCTGGCCGAGCTGGCAAGCCAGCATCCGCTTCGACGGCGGCCGTCCGGCCGACGGCGCCTTCGACGTTGGCATCGACACGACCGATGTCAGCACGAGCGACGCCGACCGCGACTCGACGATCGGCACGAGCGAATGGTTCGATACGGCCAACCACCCGGAGGCGCGCTACCAGGCGACTCGCTTCCGGGTCCTCAAGGACGGCGGTTTTGCCGCCGACGGCATGCTTTACATCAAGGGTAACGAGGCGCCGGTCGTGCTCGACTTCACGATTGAGACAACGACGGACGGCCGCCGCGTCCTGGCTGGCACGGCACTTGTCGACAGGCTCGCGTTGAACGTCGGCACGGGTGACTGGGCAGACACGACCTGGATTGGTCAGGAGGTCACGGTCGAGGTGCGTGTCGAGGCTATCGCCGGCGACTGACGCTGCCCGCAGCGGACGTCCATGTCCGCCGGCTCCTGAAGAGCGGCTATCCGCGCGACGCGGTCCTAGCCGCCGTAGCCCTCAGGCAGCGCCATGTCGAGATTCTCTACGAGAAACGCCCAGCGATCCGCGTAGTCATCGATAATCATCTCGGTAGGCGTCCCGGCGCCGTGACCGGCACGCGTCTCGATGCGAATGAGGACCGGCGTTTCGCCCGTATGCGCCTGCTGCAGCCGGGCCGCGTACTTGAAGCTGTGGCCCGGGACGACACGGTCGTCGGTATCGGCCGTCGTGACGAGGACCGCCGGGTACTTCGTGCCGTCCTTGATGTTGTGGTACGGCGAGTAGGCGAACAGCGCCTCGAACTCGTCCGGGTTCTCGGAAGAACCATAGTCGTCGACCCAGAAGCGGCCCGCCGTGAAGTTCTGGAAGCGCAGCATATCCATGACGCCGACGGCCGGGATGGCCGCGCCGAACAGGTCGGGACGCTGGTTGGTCACGGCGCCGACGAGCAGGCCGCCATTGCTGCCGCCGAAGATCGCGAGGCGGGATGGCGTCGTGTAGCCCTCGTCGACGAGATACTCGGCGGCGGCAATGAAGTCGTCGAACACGTTCTGCTTGTTCAGCTTCGTGCCGGCCTTGTGCCACTCTTTGCCGTACTCGCCTCCACCGCGCAGGTTGGCCACGGCGTAGATGCCGCCCATCTCCATCCACGCGAAGCGCGTGATCGAGAACGACGGCGTCAGCGAAATATTGAAGCCACCGTAACCGTACAGCATCGTCGGCGTCGACCCGTCGACCTCGAGATCCTTGCGATGCGAGATGAACATGGGCACCCGCGTCCCGTCCTTCGACGTGTAGAACACCTGCTTGACGACATACTCGTCGGTGTCGAACGGCACGTCGGGCTGGCGGAACACGCTGACTTCGCCCGTCTCGACGTCGAGACGATTGATCGTCGTCGGGGTGTCGTAACTCGTGTAGCTGAAGAAGGTCTCGGGATCGTCGATCTTGCCGTCGAAGCCGGTTGCCGTGCCGATGCCGGGCAGATCGACCGTCCCGGTCTCGGTGCCATCCAGATCGAAGACGCGGACCACGGTCTGCGCGTCCTGCATGTAATCAGCAATGATCCTGCCGCCCACGAGGCTGACGCCGTCGAGGACATCGGTCGCCTCGGGGATGATCTCGCGGATGTCCTCGGGATCGTTGACGTCCATAGCGATAAGGCGGTTCCTCGGCGCGTCCCGGTTAGTGCGGAAGACGATCTCGTCGCCGATCGTGCCCACGGTCGTGTAGTCGTAGTCAAAACCCTCGACGATCATGCGCGGCTCGGCATCCGGGTCGGTCAGGTCCTGGTGGACAATCTGGTAACGGTCGTCGGTGCCCTTCCACACGGTAATAACCAGGTGCGCCCCGTCGTCGCTGACGCCGGCCGAGTAGCCCCACTCCGGGTTGTCAGGCCGCGAGTAGACGAGCCGGTCTTTGGACTGCTCGTCGCCGAGCGTGTGGAAGTAGACCGCCTGGTTGAGGTTCAGCGCCTGGAACCGCTCTTCCTCGCTCGTCTCCGGATAGCGGCTGTAGTAGAAGCCGGATCCGTCGGCAGCCCAGGCCAGCCCTGTGAACTTGAGCCAGTCGAGCTCATCTTCGAGGACCTCACCCGTATCCACCTTGATCACGCGGCCGACGCGCCAGTCCGATCCGCCGTCCTGCACCAGGTAGGCAACGTGTTTGCCATCGGGACTCGGAAAATACGAGGCGAGCGCCACGGTGCCGTCCTCGGACCAGGCGTTGGGATCGATCAATAGCGTGGGCTCGGCGTCGAGGGAATTCTGGACGTAGATCGCATCCTGGTTCATGAGGCCGTCGTTATACGCGTAGTAGTAGCGACCGCCTTCCTTGATCGGCCGGCCGAAGCGTTCGTAGTTCCAGAGCTCGGTCATGCGCCCGGCGATCAGCGAACGCTCCGGGATCGCTTCGAGATAAGCGAACGTCACATCGTTCTGGGACTCGACCCAGGATTTGACCTCGTCGCTCTCGCGCACGTCGTCCTCGAGCCAGCGGTACGGGTCCGCTACCTCGACGCCATGGTAGTTATCCATATGCTCAATCGTCTTCGTTTCGGGGTAGTCGATGCGCGCCGCCGTCGCTGCTTCAGGCGCGGGCGTCTCCTTGCCGCCGCAGGCAGCAAGTACGGTCAACAGGCAAGAAAGGGCAATGCGTCGGTAGGCCACGGTGAACTCTCCGCGTTAGGGAAACGGAGTTATACCGGGAACGCCCTGAGGCGACAAATAACGAAATGGCGTGTGCGACGACGCTCAGTGTGTGACGAGAAAGATCCCAGAGGACACGGTACGCGGATCCTCAATCTCGTCGCCATCGACGCCGTCGAGCTCGGCGTAGGCGTCGAGCAACTCCTCGACTTTCGCCTGGGCATCCACCAGCTGGTCTCCGGCCAGTTTTCGAAGACGCGGCACGTCGTGTTTCCGAACATGGCCTATCGTGCGCGTGCGGACGGTTGCGCTGTCGCTGCCGATTGCCGCGAGCAGCGGGAACGCACCGGCGCACAGTTCGGCAGCGACCGCGTTGCGATCGGTATTCGGCGCCACGGCATCAGCAAGGTACACCATCTCGCCGTCGACCCGGGCCAGGCCTACGGCCTCGAGCGCCCTCAGGGCATGTCTTGCGTCAATGGTGTCGCTGGACGTGGTGACGAGCGACGCGAACGACAACGGGCCCTCGAGAGGCAGCGGGTTTGGCCGACCATCGGCGTCACTCGCTGTCACGAGCCACTGCCGGATAAGCTGGTTCGCGCCGGATGCCGGCGCCTCGCCGGCCGCCGCGTCCGATCGATGCTGGCGGACCGTGTCCTCATCGAGACCCGACAGGAAGGCCACCGCGGCATCGTCGAGTCCGCTCTCTTTCCCGTGGCGGCGGCTTTGCCCCTCGACGGCGTTAACGAACGCCGAGCGCGATGCGGCATCGTAGAGCGGGTAGCTCTTGCCGAGCGACAGGCAGGCATGCGCGAGCGCATCGATGACGTGCTGCAGGGCCGTTTCGACGGCGTTGTTGTTGTCGTTTTCCATGCCCACCGATTATCGGTAGCGGCCGGAGGGCGCTCAACGGAAGCCGGTCGGTTGGGAACTTGTGACCAAAAATTAGCAGCTTACTCGATGTTTTTGACGCTATTTGGCGACAGCAGGCGCCTGACTGTCCGCTTTTGCCTCTTTCACCGCGAGCCCGGGCGGACGCCGGCAGACTCGCCGGCGCCCGCAGTCTGTCCCGGGAGCGATGTCGGCCCGCTTACTCGGGCTTGACGAACTTGAGCGTCATCCGGTTGCTCTCGCCGATGGCCGAGAGCGACTCACGAAGCTCGGGGTCATCCCGACTCGTGCTGAGATTCGGCGGCAGGCGCCAGACGATATCCTCGGTGGTCGGCTGATCGTCCGGATTCGCATTGATATCGACATCCGCAACGAGCTCGAAGCCCGCGGCGGCGGCCGCGTCGATGACCGTCTGCTTCTTCAGGTAGCCGTTCTCACCGCTCGCCCAATCATCCGGCATCTCGTCGCGCGCATGATGCTGGACGACGCCCAGCACGCCGCCGGGCTTCAGCACACGGAATGCGTCGGCCAGCGCCGTCGTCAGGAAGGGGCCTTCGCCGGCGTTCTCGAAACGCGCGAGGTTGTGCAGGGCACGGACCATCAGCACGGCGTCGACCGTGCCATCGACCTCGGCAGGCATCGAGCCGAAGCGGGTCGCGGTGACGGCTGCGCCGTCGTCGCCGCGCCAGCCTTCAGCGCCTGCCGCCCAGTCCGTCGTCCAGCTTGCCTGCCGCGCAAGGAACTCCTCGGTCGCGAACGGGAACAAGGCGTACATATCGAGTTCATACGCGGCACCGATCAGCTGGCCCTCGGCGCCGAGATACGGCAGCAGGATCTTCGTGTACCAACCGCCGCCGGGCAATCCCTCGACAACCGTCATGCCGGGCTCGACGCCGAACAACTCGAGGGTCTCTTTGGGGTTGCGGAAGGCGTAGCGCGCCTGCGCGTCCTCGGGCTGCGCCGCGAGCACGCGATCGAGTCGCTCGGCGCTGGACTCGACGGTGTCCTCGACTGTCGGCGTTTCGGCCGCGGGTTCGGCTGGCTGAGCCGGCTCGCCACCCTCGGGCTGGCAGGCTGACAGGAAAAGGACAAGCAGTCCGGGCAGGAAATAACGATGCATGACGCCTCCATGGCGGGTAGTGGGGAGGCGCGGATTATCCAGAGCCGCGCGCGGCGGCTCAAGTCGCTTCAGTCGAGTGCGGCCAGCAGTGAGCGGGTATCGGCACGGAGCTTGAGGATCTCGGCGCGGATTCGATCATTGCCGGTGTTGATCAGCTGGCCGCTCGCGTCGCGTTTGCCGAGGCTCGCCCAGTTATCCTCCCAGGCGGCAGTTAGCGCAGAGGCATTCATCGGTACCGGTTCCGCGAGGAGCTCACACAAGTCCTCGATCGTCAGCACCAGCGCCCAGCCGGCCCGCGGATTGCCGGCGCCCGTCACATCCTGGTCGTAGTGATTCAGCCACGCAACCTGCTGGAGCTCACCGAGAGCGAGCAGTACCTGGAACGCCGCTTCGCGCTGGTTTCGATTGTATTCGCTCTTCTCGTTGCGCCAGGTGTTATAACTCAGGCTCGTCACGGCGACGACGAGGCTGATCAACGCAACCGCGTTGTTACGGAGTTGTTCGATGATCCGTCTTTGCTTCGACATACACGTACCCTCCCTACCGAGCGGACCGGGACAAGGCCAGCGTTATTACCCCTGCCGGCGATTCAGGACGATCATGACGAGCGTCGTCACGAGCCCGGCAAGCGACAAGCCGGCGAGGAACCAGAAGTAATCGAGGTGGCCCTCGACGCCCGGGTTGGCGTCGAGGATGCGGCCGGCAATCGGCGCAAAAAAGAACTCCGGCGTGAAACCAATGAACGAAACCATCCCTACCGTTGCGCCGGTCTCGGCCAGCGGCGTGCGATTCTCGTTCATCAGCGCAAAGTAGACACCGCGAAGGCCAAACGCGAGGAAGGTGGTCACGGCAAGATTGGCAACCATAATGCCTACGGCCCCGGTCGTTGTTGCCAGCAGCGCATAGCTTGCGGCCAGCATGACAAACATGGCGGCGATCAGGCGGCTGCCGCCGAAGCGATCGGCGAGCAGACCGGCGGCGAGCGCCGCCACCGGGCGCAGCAAGGCCATGCGCTTGACGAGCTCGGCGCCCTCCACCTCGTTCCGGCCGAGCACCTCGACCGCGTACAGCGCGTAGGTATCGAGCCCCTTGAAGGCCGAGTAGGCGAAGATCACGACACCGGCGTGGGCCCACAGCGTCGGCCGCCTGAGCACCGCCTTCATGCCGTCCAGCGGTTTGCCAGGCTCCCGGCCGACCGGGAACTCCGCGGGTATCAGGAACCAGGCCAGCGCGCCCGCGAACGCGGTCAGGCAGGCGTAGGCGAGGATGACCTGGCTGAGACCTTGACGGCGTTCCGCGTCGCTTGCCGTCTCGATGGCCTCGGGCAAACTGAGGGTCAGGAGGAATATTGCGAGCGAGGCAGCCAGCACCGCGACCAGCCCACGGCCGCCGTCGAGCAGCCCGAACGCAAGCCCCTGACGCGTCTCGCCGCCCCATTCGCGGGCCACCTTGAGCATCGCGCCCCAGAACAGGAAGATCGTGGTTACACCCCACCATGCATACAGCATGGCGAGGCCGAACGAGCCGGGCAGCGTCGCCATGTAGAAGCCGCCGGCGGCCGTCGCGAGGAGCGATGCGCTGACGAGTAGCCGCGGCGGATATCGGTCAGCCAACGCGCCGCCCGGGAAATAGACGAGCATCGCCACAACGCCGTAAACGGCAAACAGGTCACCGAGCTGGGTGTTGCTGACGTCGAACACGTCGAGAAAGGTCGGCCGGAAGAAACGGATCGTGTGAAATGGCAGGGAGAATACGAGTTCGCCGGCGACGATCAGCGCCAGCATGATGGCCAGTCGTCGCATCAGGCACTGAGGCGGAAGCCCGTCTTGAAGATCCAGCGCACAACAAGCAGACACGCCACGAGAAACGCCGTCGTCATGCCGAGACTCAGCGTGACGCTGACGTCGGCGTTCTCATAGAAGCTCCAGCGGAAGCCGCTGATCAGGTACACGAGCGGATTGGCGAGGCTGATCGCCTGCCAGACGGGCGGCAGCATATTGATGCTGTAGAAGGTCCCGCCGAGGAAGGTCAGCGGCATGATGACGAGGATGGGTACGATCGTGAGCTTCTCCCAGCCGTCCGCCCAGACGCCGAGGATGAAACCGAACAGGCAGAAGGACACCGAGGTCAGCAGCAGGAAGGTCAGCATGACGATGGGATGCGCCACGTCGATCGTGACGAAGAAGTTGGCGGTGATGAAAATGATCGTGCCGATGATGACCGACTTGGTTGCCGCGGCGCCCACGTAGCCCAGCAGGATTTCCGCCCACGATACCGGTGCAGACAACACCTCGAAGATCGTGCCCGTGAAGCGGGGGAAGTAAATGGCGAACGAGGAGTTGGAGATGCTCTCGGTCATGATCGACAGCATGATCAGCCCGGGCACGATGAAGGCGCCGTAGCTCACGCCATCGATTTCCGTAATACGCGAGCCAATCGCAGCGCCGAAAATCACGAAGTACAGGGACGTCGACAGGACAGGTGCCACGAGCGACTGCACGGCCGTGCGCCACATGCGCGCCATCTCGAATCGGTAGATGGCTTTTACAGCATGAATATTCATGGGTCTTCCGGCTGCCTGACCAGGTCCACGAAGATCTCCTCGAGCGAACTCTGCCGCGTGTTGAGATCGTTGAAATGAATGCCGGCGGCGTTGAGGTCGGACAAGAGCGCGGTAATACCCGTGCGCTCACTTCGCGTGTCATAACTGTAGGTCAGCGATCGACCGTCGTCCGCCAGCTCGAGCTCGTAGCCGGCGAGTGACGGTGGCAGCTCGGCAAGTGGCGCGCTCAGGTGCAGCGACAGCTCCTTGCCGCCCATCTCGCGCATGAGTTTCGCTTTTTCTTCGACGAGGATCAGCTCGCCGTGATTGATAACGCCCACGCGGTCGGCGAGCTGCTCGGCCTCCTCGATATAGTGCGTCGTCAGTATGACGGTACAGCCTTCTTCGCGCAGCTCCCGGACGACCTGCCACATGTCCTTGCGGAGCTCGACGTCGACGCCGGCCGTCGGCTCGTCGAGGAACAGCAGCGTGGGCTCGTGGCTCAGGGCCTTGGCAATCAGCACCCGGCGCTTCATGCCACCGGAGAGGTTGATGATCTTTTCGTCACGCTTGTCCCACAAGGACAGTGACTTCAGGACTTTCTCGATGTGCGCCGGATCAGGACGCCGGCCGAACAGGCCGCGCGACAGCGCCAGCGTCTTCTGCGGCGTCTCGAAGGACTCGACGGGCAGTTCCTGCGGTACGAGTCCAATCCGGAAGCGCGTCTCGCGGTAGTCCCGGACGATATCGTAACCGTCCACGAGCGCCGTCCCGCCGCTGGCGCTCACCAGGCCGCAGACGATACTGATCAGCGTGGTCTTGCCGGCACCGTTCGGGCCGAGCAGCGCAAAGATCTCGCCGCGGTCGATCTCGAGGCTGACGTTCTTCAGCGCCTCGAAACCGCCGGCGTAGGTCTTTGACAGGTTTTGAACGGAGAGTATGGGCTGCACGGGGGAGATGGTAATGCTTCCGCGGCCCCGCTTCACGCTGACCCTGGGCGTAATAAACCGGCATGACGCCCGGTCTTGGTGACTGTACTTCTGGCGTACGACGAATCAAGGCGCCGGTGTGCGAGGTGCGACAAGGCTTTTCCGGTCTCCCCCAAACTCCCGGATTGGACAGCGGCCTCCCCTACCGCTTTCCCGAAGCTGCAGCTCGCCGCCGGTCAGCCTTTTCCGGAACCTGAGCCGGCCGCCTTAGCGGCAAGCCCCCGGTTAAAATAAGCGAGCACCTGGCAGATGCAGCAAGGCCCGGGCAACGTGACTCGTTGCCCGGGCCCTTCCGTAAGCTGCCGGCCGGTCTACTCGTCGTCGAGTTCGACTTCCTCGGCCGTCAGGACACCGTTGGCGAAGGTGCCAACAACGTCCACTTCGTTACCTTCCGCCGTGGCGAAGAAGGTTGCGGGCGCGATTTCTTCATCATCCTCATCCACGAACTCGGTGTCCGCATTCGTGCTGATGCTCACGCCGACCGCCACGAAATCCGGATCGCTGACGCTGGTTACGATTCCGACCACGCCGGACTCACCGTCGTCATCCTCACGCTCTACGCCGGTCAGCGTCAGGCCGCTACCGGTATCGAAGCCGCGCACCTCGACGTAATCGCCAACGTTGACATCGGCCAGCGAGAAGACCGAGAGAGCGCTGCTGCTGTTGTCGACGAAGTCCGTCTCTGCATTCACGGCCGCGGTGACGCCCAGCAGCGTAATGCTGCTGTCGGTCGTCGCCTCGACGATGCCGCGAAGTTCGAGATCGCTCTCGAGTTCGAACTCGATGTCATCCGCAACGATGACGCCCTCGGCGTTGACCTCACCGTCGACGTCGACCGCGACATCAAGCGCAAGGTCGTTCACCGTACCGTTGCTGAAATCCGTGTCATCGTTGGTCGTTACCGGCACGCCGTCGACGTCGAAGTCCGTTGCCGAGACAAAGCGGGTAATCAGCCCTTCGATCTCGACATCTTCTCCATCGAGATCGCTCAGATCCTCGTCCTCGAAGTCCACTTCGGTAGCGACAAAGTCACCGCCGGCGTTGAAAGCACCCTCTACTTCGACGGTCTGGCCGTTTTCGGGCTGGCCGTTCGGGAAGTCGTCGAGCGTCGCCGTCGAGTAGTCGATCAGGAGCGAGCCAATTTCGAACGTAAACACGGCGGTGTCGACGTTGCTGACCGTGCCGAAGAGCTCGAAGTCATCGCCGTCGTCGTCGAGGTCGATGTACGTGGCGCGGATCGTGTTGGCGGAACCGCGGAACCCCGACACTTCAACGACCTGGCCCACGCTCACCCCGGAAATGTCGCGAGGCGTGAAATCGTCATCGAAGATCGTGTCGTTGTCGACAGTGATCGTTTGCCCCAGCACCGACAGCGTTCCCTGAGCGGCGTCGACCGCATCCACAGGTCCCTCGACGAGGTCATCGTAGAAAATGGCGTCAGCCTGCGGGTCGCCGCCCGTGTCATCAGTCGAACCCTGGATCGTTATCACCTGGCCAACGGCCAAGTCCGACTCGCTGCCGGCCTGGTTGTCGATGTCGAACGTCGCGTTACTCGTGTCGTAGCGAACGCCGTTGACGATGACGCTGCCGAAGCCGGAGATTTTCCCGCGTGACGTAACCGCAACGCGCGGTGCGCCGCGTGCGTCGATGCCGCCCGTCGGAGGCGGTTCCGGCGCGGCCGGTCCTCCGCCGCCGCCGCAGGCGGCGAGGCTTGCTGCGAGAAACACCGTGCTGATCGCTCTGGCATTCATAGTTCTAATCCCTTTAGTCAATTGAAGATTCAATCCAGTACGCGCCCAGTCCCAGGCGCACGTGTTCTTTCGCCTCTGCTTTCTCGTGCTCGGTCAGCCATGCGTCCACGCGTTCGAGGAACGCCTGGCCTTCCAGGTCCAGAAACTGCTTGAAATCCGGGATGATGGTCTTCGGCATCATCGTGTTCGTCGCGCGGCGCTCGAAGCGCGCGAGGTCGTCGGCCGACCGGTTCAGGTTGTAGGCCACGGTCTCGCCAATGTCCTCGAGGACGCTGCCCGACACGACCATCTGCTCGGGGTCGGTATGTGCCGGCATGTAATAGCGCATCCGCGCGACCAGCTTGCCCTCCCCGTCTTCGCCAACTGCGCCCACCCGCTTCAGCTCCTTGAGCATGGTCGACGGCGCCACATCGCCGCAGTACCGGGAGCACAGTGCCTCGAAGGAGTCGCCGCCACCCTGCACCGCAAGCCGCTTCGGCGTCTCGAAGGACTCGGCGAAGTCGCTGTCCGAGTACCAGCCTGTCAGCACCCGCGTCGCGGCATTCATGCGCGTGAACTCAGGAGCAGTCTCGGCGTCGAGCAGATCGCGCAAGCGCCTGACCTCGCGACGGCTGAAACCCGTCATGATGGCAACCCGCGAGATGTTCGTGGGCCGCCCGCGAATACCGAATTCCTCGCTCGCCACTTCGACGACGGTCAAGCGGCAGATTTCCGAGAACTCACGCCACGTCACGCCCGTTCGCAGCATGATGCGTGCGATCGGCCGAAGCAGCAGGCGCATGGCCCTGACGGTGGCGTGTTTAACAGATTCCATAATTGATACTAAATTACTCAATGGCAGCGAGTATACACGTTTCTCAGGGGGGCGATAGCGCGGAAACACTTTGTTGCACTTCGTTCAGCAAGAGGGCCCGTTTTCGCCCACGTGCAGCGGAATTCGGCGATTTCGGACGGCAATTCGAAACACGACGGAAACAACTGTGGCCCGTCCGGGACGGGCGGCTGCCGTCGTCAGCGCAGAAAGCGCCGGGGAATCGGTCGGTCCGCCGCAGGCGGCGCGGCAGACTGACGTACGCGCTTACGCGAGGCGGCGGGGAACGACGACGTCGCGAGCGCCCCGCGGCAGCGACGCGCCGGCCGCGGTTAGCTCGGCGCCAAGGTAGGCGGCAATAGCGCTCATGCCGGACACACCGGCGACGCGCTCGGCGGCGGCGTTATAGTTCGTGTTGGTATTGATGTCGTAGGTGAACGTCCGGCCTGTGGCATCCACGATGAACTCGATTCCGGCGACGCGAATATCGTTCGCCCCAAGCACGCGCTCGTAAGCATCGGTAATCGGGTCGTCGAAGTCCTCGATGATGCTGAACTTCGAGTGCGGCAGCGTCGGGCAGCTGGTGCCCTCGTCCAGGCATTCGTCGGCCGGGCACAGGAGAAAGCCATCCGAGGTATCGACCCGAACGGCGTAGAGGAAGCGGCCGCCGACAAACTCGCAGCGGGTAATGAACGGCTCGGGCGCGCGTATGTATTCCTGGACTAGCGTAATGCCATCGATGGGCGCCTCGAAATCCGCGCTGTCGACGTAAGCGAGAAGCTCCGCGGGTGACTGGAACAGCCGCACGCCGAGACCCTTACCGGCGCGATTGTGCTTGGTGATGAAAGGGCCGTCCATGGCTTCCGCCGCGGCTGCCAGCTGGCGGGTACCGACGACCGCAACGGTCCTCGGCGTCCGGATACCGTGCTGCTCGAGCGTCGCGTACTGGGCTACCTTGCTCAGCTCGAGCTGCAGCGCGCGGCCGCCGTTGATCACACGACGGTCGGCCCCCTCGAGCCACGCGAGCACCGCGCCTGTGTATTCGGGTGAATAGCGATGCCCGCGGGTGTGCGACGACGCACTCATGCGGCTGTAGAAGACGCCCGCCGGCGGCGGCGCCGACAGGTCCAGTCGACCCTCGTCGAGCAACCAGTCTTCATACGGCAGGCCAAGTACGTCGAGACGCTCGAAGAGCGGCGCGCTCCACTCGGGGTTTTCATGAATGACGTGGATCTTTTGCATACCGCGATGCTAGGGCGTTCGGCGGCCGCGTAAAAGACGGCGTGCCTATCAGTAAATAACCGCAGGGAATATGGAGTCCGCTACGCCGCAGCGGGTGTCGGGGCGCGTCGATTCAGGAGCAGCGCAACCAGCAGCATAGCGGGAATCGTCAGGAGCGCTGCCAGCGACGCGGTGACGCCGGGGTTGGAGAAGGTCAGGTCGACGCCCGGCAGCCAGGCGTCACCTTTGAAGAACAACAGGAAATGCAGCGTGATCGCGAGGATAGAACCCAGCCACGCCAGCGCCAGCGGTACCCGCCGGAACAGCACACCCAGTAAGAGCGGCGGTGCCGCGGCGGCCGTCAGGCCATAGACACCGGTCTGGCCGAAGATCCCGAGGAGCTTTGGCGGCTGCAGGTTGACGAGGAATGCCGCCACGGCAATGACGACCAGCACGATATGACTCACCCTGAGGGCCTGCGCCATGCGTTCCTCTTCGCCGGCATCGGCATCGCCGAAACCGAGATTCAGGACGAGGTCATTTGCCGTAATCGTCGACATCGACACCAGCAGGCCGTCGAGCGTCGACATGGCGGCGGCGAGCAGGACAATACTGACAATCGTGAACACCCAGTCCGGGAACACCGACTTCAGGAACATCGTCATGACGAGGTCCTGGCGGAACTGCCCCGTGGTCGCATCCACGAGTGACGAATCGGGCACGGCGAAGTGCGCGAAGAAACCGACCGCGCCGAGCAGCTGGAACAACCCGAAGACAACGGCGAACACGACCAGGTAGCGAACCACGGCGCGGTCGCTGTCGACATACAGCGCCTTCGTGAGGATGTGTGGCTGGCAGACGACGATCGCACCAACGACGAAGCCGGCAACGTAGATCGAATACACGTCGTTGAAGAGCGCGCCGTCGCGGTTCACGAGGGCCACCAGGTTCTGGTCGATCGCGGCAAGTCGCGATACGAACGAGCCGGGTTCGCCGAACACCATAGTCAGGCAGACGCCGAGCACGAGCAGCGTTACGCCGATCATCAGGCTGCCCTGCAGCATATTCGTGAGGACATGCGCGTAGGTGCCACCAATGAAGACATAGCCCGTCACGAAGGTCAGCGTAATCAGGAGGGCCGCCACGTTGCTCAAGCCCAGCAGTGACTGCATGACGATCGAAATCCCGCCAACGAGCAGCACCACGAATGCGAAAGACAAGAGGTTCAGCACCGAGAAAAACAAGGCAAAGCCGCGCGAGTCGTAGCGTTTGCCGATCCAGTCCGGGATCGTGAGCGCGCCGGTCTCGGCGCCGATGCGCCGGAACTGAAACGACAGGAGAGCAAGCATCGTCAGGAAACCGATGCCGACGCCAATCGACATATGAAAGAAGGCGCTAAAACCGTCCACGTAGACGAAGCCGGGATTGATGATGAAGGTCGAGGCCGAGGACACGCTAGCCGCCAGCGTAATGCCGACGACGATCGGGTTCATCGCACGATTACCAACGGCGAAACTGCCGAAGCCCGTCGTCTTTTTCATGCCGCGCCAGCCGAGCCACGCGGTACCGGCAAGGTAGACGAGGAACAGCGACCAGGCGAAGGTCAAAGGCGCTCGCCCGCCAGCGAATCCATGAGCGCCTTGATAGCGGCTATCTGCGGACCGGCCTGCGTCGCGTAGTCCTCGCTCGTGTAGCCCCACCAGTCGAAACAACCCATCGGATTCATGGGCGCCAGTTTGCTGCTCTTCACCTGCGGGTACATGACAAGCAGGCGGTTCGTCTCCGCCCACTCGTTGAAGCCTGCACCGCGCGCGACGGCATCGCCGACGAGTTCGCTCGACATCTGGCAGCCGTGGAAAAACACGTGCAGCCCGCAGGCGTCGCCGCCTGTGCAGCTGGCCGGCGCATACAGGTAGACGGTATCGAGCAGTCCGGCATCTGCCGCGCCCGCAAGCTCGAGCTCCATGAGTTCGCCGCTCGCCTCGCCACGGTTAGTCAGTTCGCCGTGAATCGTCGTGAGGATTTCACCGGCAGCGTCATAGTCGCAGGCGTTGAGGTACGGTGACTCGAAGCTGTCGCAGGCGGCGCCCGTTGCCACGGTCGGTACGCCGTGGGCCGCGTCGACCGTGTCGATCAACACGACCTCGGCGCCGAAATCGCGATACAGCGCCGCCGCTGCGTCGACCTGGGCGCGGCCGACCGCCGCGTCGCTGGGCGAGTGAAACAACCACGCCGGGGCGCCGGCGAGGTTGTCGAGCGCATCGATCCGACCCTCTTCTGCGAACGCCTGTGCGGCTTCGCGAAGTGGTGCCGTCTCCGGCGCACCTTCCTTGACGCAGGTGCCAAGCGCCGTCGTCAGCGCATTCTGTGCGCAGTAGTATGGTCCGCCGGCCATCAGGCCTGCACCCTTCACGAGCGCCGAATGCGCCACGTGAAACTGGCCCGCCATGTAGGCGCCCGCCGAGATTCCGGAAACGCTGACGCGTTCGCGGTCGATCGTGAAGCGCGGACCGGCATACTCTGCCGGCTCCTCGTTCGCGCCGCAGGCACCGAGCAGGCAAAGCAGGAACAGGACAGGTGTTCGTCGCATCAGGGCACCTCCTCGAGCATGGCGTCGATCGCCGCAACGCATTCGGGTTCATCGAGCAATGGAACGTGCCCGCGATTCGCGACCGGCACGACCTTGAGATCGGGTTTGACAGCGAGCATCTTGTCGCAGATCTCGCGCGTCAGGATATCGGAGTCGACACCCCACAGTACCGTCACGGGCGTATGCTCGAGGCTCCGAAACAGCTCCCAGGGATCGCCGGTCTGGGCGCCCACTTCGCGGACTGCCTCGCCGACGTTCGGATCGAAATCGAGCCGCGGCGCACCGTCGTGATCGCGATAGGCACGCCACGCCATCTTCGCCCAGTCATCGTCCGAGAGCCCCGGCAACCAGGCGCCATAGATTTCGCGGGTCTGCGCGATCGCCTCGTCCCAGCTCGCGACGGGTGGCAGCCGTCCCGTGTAGTCCTTGACGCGCGCAATCCCCTCGGCCGCAATTTCGGGACCGATGTCGTTCATGACGACACCGGCGATCCGTTCGTTCGCGAGATGCGACATTGCCATGGCGCAGAGGCCGCCGAGCGAGGTGCCGACAATGACGGCGCGGTCGATGTCGAGCGTGTCGAGCAGTCGGAACACGTCCTTGATATAGGTGCCCGGATGGTAGTTGCGCCATTCGGGATCGTAGGCCGAGAAACCACGGCCGCGGAGATCAGGGGTCAGCACGCGGCGCCCGCCCTCGAGGCGCATTGCGAGATCCTCGAAGTCACGGCTGTTTCGCGTCAGGCCGCCAATGCAGACGACCGGCGTCCCGGGACGGTCGGCGCCGAAATCCCGATAGTAGAGTTCTAGGCCATCCTCGCTCTGGTAGGTGCGTGCGTTTGATGGGGTCTCAGCTGCCATAGGCGTGCTCCGCGTAGGTCGTGCGCAACTCGCGCTTCAACACCTTGCCGTTCGGGTTGCGCGGCAGCTCGTCGACGAGGACGGCGCTGTGGATGCGCTGTTGTCGGCCGGTCCGGGCGTTGGTCCAGGCCGCGAGGTCCTCGACGTCGGCCGCGCCAGCCGGCACGACGACGGCAAGCGGCGTCTCACCCCACTTGGGGTGCGGAATACCGATGACAGCCACTTCGCTGACCGCCTCGTGTTCGAGCATGACGGCCTCGATGTCGGCCGGGTAAATGTTCTGTCCGCCCGAAATGATCATGTCTTTCTTGCGATCGACGAGATAAAGGAAGCCGTCCTCGTCGAGACGGCCAATGTCCCCGGTTCTGAGCCAGCGACTGCCGTCCGGGTGCGTCCAGGTTGCCTCGTCATTGGCCTCATCGTTGGCGTGATAGCCCGCCATGATGAAGCGTGACTGGCCAACTATCTCCCCGGGCTCGCCGTTCTCCAGCACTTCATCGTTGCTGCCCACGACGACCAGCCGCTGCCCCGGGCTCGGGCGGCCGACCGATTCCGTTTTCTCCAGCATGTCTTCGGGCGACAGGATCGTGACGAGACCCTCGGTGAGTCCATAGAGCTCGATAAAGTCGCCCGGCAGCTTGTCCATGATGGCGCGTTTCAGCGCAGGGGCAAGCGGCGAACCGCAGCACATGTAAGCGTCGAGGCTCGACAGATCGTACTGCGCGAGCGCCTCGCATTCGATGAGTTTCTGGTACTGCAGCGGCACCATGGCCGTGTGCGTGATGCCTTCGCGCTGGATCGTGTCGAGGCAATCTTCGGGCGTGAACTTGCGATCGATGACGAGCGTACCGCCCGCGTAGATCGTTGCGAGCATGGCCACCCAGCTGATGTTCGAGAACAGGCCCAGGTTGCACAGGGTCACGGCGCCGGAGTGGTAGCGCAGCGGCACGGCCATGTCGCTCGCCCAGGCTTCGCGGCAGGCATGATCGTGCACGATGCCTTTGGGCAGGCCCGTCGTGCCCGAGCTGTAGATGATGTTGCACTCGTCCTCGGGGCGAATGTTCACCTCGGGCGGCGTCGAAGGCGCGGCCGCAACGAAGTCCGCGTAGCGGTGCCAGCCATCGATGTCGGGATCGATCGCGACCAGCCGGTCGCCCGTGTACTGTTCGATCTCGCTGCGCATGGCGTCGACCCGCAGCGCGTGTTCACCCGAGGCAACGACGGCACGCGCGTTCGAGTTCGCGATCATGCCGGCAACCGCCGCATCGGTAATCGAGACGTTGAGTGGCACCGTGACGAAGCCGCCGCGCACCAGCCCGAACATGGCCTCGGCCATCTCGTAGCTGTTCTTTGCGAGTACGACGACGCGGTCGCCCGGCTCGAGCCCGGCAGCCCTGAAGGCTTTGGCGACGCGGCAGGTCGCAGCACCGAAGTCCCGCCAGGTCACGCGCCGCTCACCGTCGACGACGGCGGTTTTGGCACCCAGGAACTCGGCGTTAAGCGCAATAATGTCGGGCAGAAGCAAAGGCTTCGGCGAAAACCAGGCCATTTGTATCCCCCCAGCCGGTTTGACCGATTGCGGTGGCTACCGCAATTCAACGATCGTTGAATACTAGTTGAGCGATCGTTGAAATTCAAACGGGTTTGCGGCACCGTGATACGCGAGAGGGGAAAGCTATGTCGTCAGGGGGACAGAAGCCGCAGACTCGGGACCGGATTCTCGACGCGGCTGAAGCGCAGTTCGCGCAACGCGGTTACGAAGGCGTATCCGTCCGGCAGATCATGAGCGAAGCCGGCGCCGATGTGTCGCTCGCCTACTACCACTTCAAGTCCAAGCGAGACCTGTTCGACCAGGTCATGCTGCGCCGCGTCGAAACGCTGAACCAGCTCAGACTCGAGGCGCTCGAGGCCGTCGAACAGCGACGCGGCGATGACGCTCCCACGGTCGAGGAGATCATCGACGCGTTCACGTCGCCACTGCTCGACCTGCTCGCGGCGGACCACGACAAGTGGACCAACTACTTTCAGCTGATCGCCCAGATCAACAGTTCGCCCGAGTGGGGCGGCGAGCTCATGACGCGCTATTTCGATCCGCTGGTGCGGCGCTTCATCAGCGCGCTCAGGAAGGCGCTGCCCGACTGCAGCGACGACGACCTGTTCTGGAGTTACCACTTCCTGTCCGGCGCTCTGACGCTGACCTTCGCCGAGACCGGGCGCATCGACAACCTGTCGGACGGCCGCTGCCGCTCGTCGGACATGCAGGCGATCGCCGAGCGCATGCCCGCCTTCCTCGCCGCCGGCTTCCACGCCCTCGCCGCACGGCGCACCTGACGCGCGCCGGCATGGCACGGTTTCCCCGGGATTTCCGCAATATTGCTATTCAACGGACGTTCAATTAGTCTTTGTCCAACGTTCGTTGAAAATCGGGAAAAATCCCGACAGCTACCAGGGGGGATCCAATGACCGTTTCACTGAAGTCGCTCGCGCGAGCGACTGCCGCTCCGGCACTGCTCGTCGCGCCGTTCTTTCTTGTCAGCACGCCCGCTGCCGCACAGGACGGTGCGGAGCGGAGTGCGATCGAGGAAGTTACCGTTACTGCCCGCCGCCGCGAAGAATCGCTGCAGGACGTGCCGGTCGCCGTGTCGGCGTTCACCGGCGAGTTCCTTGACGGCATTGGCGCCATCGACATTACGGCGCTGACGCAGACGACGCCGAACGTCACGCTCGAGGTATCCCGCGCCACGAATACGACGCTGACGGCCTACATTCGCGGCGTCGGCCAGCAGGATCCGCTCGCGGGCTTCGAACCCGGTGTCGGGCTATACCTCGACGACGTCTACCTTGCCCGTCCGCAGGGCACGGTGTTCGACCTCTATGACGTCGAGCGCGTCGAAGTCCTCCGCGGCCCGCAAGGCACGCTATACGGTCGCAACACGATCGGCGGCGCCATCAAGTACGTGACGCGCCGCATCAACACGGAAAACCCGGAGCTCGAGGTTCGCGCAAACTTCGGCGCCTTCTCGCAGGCCGACCTGCTCGTCAAGGGCTCGGTACCGGTCACCGATACGTTCCGCATCGGCGGCGCCGTCGCGAGCTTCAATCGTGACGGCTTCGGCACCAACCTGTTCACGGGTGAAGAAAACGCCAACAAGGAAATTCTCGGTTTTCGGCTGAGCGCCGAATGGGAGCCGTCCGACGACTGGTTCCTGCGCTTCTTCGCTGACTACACCGATGACAAGTCGAACCCGCGTCATGGTCATCGGCTTCTCGAGAGCACGGGCGGCGACCCGGTGCTGCCGAACGTCTTTGATTCGCGCGCCGGCATCACGACGATCCCGAGCTCGAATGCTGGCCTCAGCAACCGTGTTGACCAGGGCGGACTTGGCCTCCTCGTCGAGTGGAACCTCAACGACAATTGGCAGCTGCGCTCGATCACGTCAACGCGCGCCGACAACAGCGACAGCCTGATCGATTTCGACAATCTGCCGGCAAACACGGCTGACGCACCCGTCATCTACGAAAACGAACAGTTCAGCCAGGAGCTGCAGGCCAACTTCACGAGTGAGAAAGCCGCCGGTGTGCTCGGCGTGTACTACCTCGACGCCAACGCGTTCAATGCGTTCGATTTCGTGTTGGGTGGCCTGGGCGTTACATCTTTCACGCTCGGCGACTACGACACGAATGCCTGGGCGGTCTATGGTGACCTGACCTACGACCTCAACGACGCCTGGTCCGTGTCGGTTGGCGGTCGCTATACCGAGGACGAGCGCGACGCCACCGTGACGCGAGAGACGTTCCTCGGCCTCGGCTCACCGTTCTTCGGCAACGCCGATGCAGTGTCGATTACCGTCCCGGTACCCGGCAACGTGCCGACGTTCAACGGCAATCGCACCGACTCGGCTTTCAATGTACGCGCCTCGATCGCGTACCGTCCGACCGAGGATCACAACATCTACCTGTCGTACAACGAGGGCTTCAAAGGCGGCGGCTTCGATCCGCGCGGCGCTTACCAATTCCCGGAAGTACGCCTTGGCTTCGAGCCCGAAGAGGTCGACTCTATCGAGTTCGGCGTAAAGTCGACCTGGGCCGATGGTCGGGTGCGCACCAACCTGGCGCTGTTCACGTCCGACTACACGAACGTACAGGTCCCGGGCTCGATCATCCTCACCGACGAGAACGGCGAACCCGCTGGCTTCGCCGGGACCACGACAAATGCGGGCAAGGCTGAGATCTCGGGTGCCGAGTTCGAATTGTTCGGCCAGTTCACCGACAACTTCTCCACGACGCTGGCACTGAGCTGGATCGATGCCGACTACACGGAGTGGCTGGTCGCGGAAACCGATCCGGACACGGGTGACATCAACATCATCGACATTTCGGGTCAGCGCTTCTTCCAGAACACGCCGGAGAACACGGCCAGCCTGAACCTGCGCTACGAGTTCCCGGTCTCGCTGTTCTCGAAGGGTGGCAATCTCGCGTTCTCGACGCTGATCTCGTACCGCGACTTCACCTACCAGTTCGAGATTCCGGAGCCGCTCGTCGACCAGCCGGCCTACACGCTCGTCGATGCGAGCATTGCCTGGGACTCGGACGACAACAAGTTCTCGCTGGCGCTGCACGGTCGCAACCTGGGTGACGAGGAATACATCGTCGCGAACTACAACTTCCCGACGATTGATAACTCGGTCATCGGTTTCTACGGTCCGCCGCGGACCTGGACCGTTACGGGTACCTACCGCTTCTTCTGACCGCCACCCCCTGGGCGGGGCAGGAGATCGCCGGGCAACCGGCGAAAATACAGACCGCCTGCCGGCAACGGCAGGCGGTTCTTTTATGCCCCGGCAACCCGGCCAGGATTGAGGATGTTGTGCGGATCCAGCGCCGCCTTGAGCCTTTGCATCACGGCAATCTCTTCCGGCGTGCGCGACACGCCGAGCCACGGCTTCTTCTCGAGCCCGATGCCGTGTTCCGCCGATATCGAACCGCCGTACTCGCGAAGCTCGTCGTAGACGATATCCATGGCGGCGTGCGCTTCCACGGGATCCTGCGGCCCTACGGTCATAATGAAATGCACATTGCCATCGCCGAGATGGCCAAAGGTCGCACCGCGAAACGTGTCGGGCCAGCGTTCGCCGAGACGCCGGAAGACGCCCGCGGTGTACGCCTCGGCGGAAACGAGTGGCAGGCTGACGTCGAAGACCAGGATGTCCCCGAGGATTCGGCGCAAGCCGTCAATGTCGTCACGCATGCCCCAGAAAGCCGCACGCTCGCGCTCGCTGCCGGCTATAGCGGCATCGGCCAGCCAGCCTTGCTCGAGCGCCTCGGAAAGCGCCTTTTCGAAACGCGCTGCGTCCCCCTCGGGGTTGCCGCCCTCCCACTCCACGAGCAGGTAGTAGGGATAAGCCGTCGCGAGCGGCAGCGAGTGATTGCCGGTCTCGTCGATCAGCTGGTACCAGTCCTGCCACATCACCTCGAACGCCGACAGCGTGCCGCCTGAGGCCGTACCGAAGTATTTGAGCAGGGTCGGCACGCTCCGGAAGTCGTCAATGGCGACAAACGCCGAGCAGGCACTCGCCATGGCCGGACGGAGTCTCAGCACCGCGCGGGTGACAATGCCGAGCGTACCCTCGGTGCCGATGAAGAGCTGCTTCAGGTCATAACCCGCGTTGTTCTTCAACATGCGGTTCATCGACGAGACGACCGTACCATCGGCCATGACGGCTTCGAGTCCGAGCACCTGCTCGCGGGCCATGCCGTAGCGGATAACGGCGTTGCCGCCCGCATTCGTCGAGATGGCACCGCCAATGGTCGCCGAGCCGCGCGCACCGAAGTCGAGCTGGAACGCGAGCCCGGCCTCTCCTGCCTGTCGCTGTACGGTCTCGAGGATGGCGCCAGCCTGCACGGTCATTGTGCCCCCCAGCGCGTCGATCGCCTCGATCCGGTTCATGCGCTCGAGCGACAGCAGGATGTCGTCTTCCCCGGTCTTCGTACCGTCGACCAACCCGGTGCCGCCGCCGAAGCTTACGAGCGGCTGGCCCGCGTCGCCGCAGGCGCGAACGACTTGCGCCACTTCGTCGGTCGACGACGGACGGACAATAGCGCGCGCGATGCGCGGCTCGCTGCTCGCCCAGCCCAGCGTTCGCGCCGTGACGTCGTCGCCGGTCAGGACCGCGGCATCGCCGAGCTCGTGCTTGAGGGTGCTTATGAGGTCAGTCATGCTAGAAGGGTAAACCGCAGTCCGCCGGCTGTGCCACAAGGATTCGATGATGCCTGTATATACCGCTGACCTGTGCGACGCGCACCCCGACGTTGTTCGCGTTGCCGAGCCGATCTTCGACGCCTGGGGCCAGCATCGGCATTTCGGGGGTCGCGTTCGCACGGTACGTTGTTTCGAAGACAACGTGCTCGTGAAGGCAGCGCTGTCCAACGCCGGTAACGGCGATGTCCTTGTCGTTGACGGCGGCGGCTCGACGCGCTGCGCGCTGATGGGTGGCGACATCGCGGCGCTCGCCGCCGCGAACGGCTGGTCAGGCGTCGTGATCTACGGCTGCGTTCGCGATGTGCACGAGATCGATGAGGCAGCCACGGGCGTGCGCGCAATCGCAAGCTGCCCGAGAAAGAGCACCAAGCGCGGCCTCGGCGATACGGACGTACCCGTTTACTTCGCGGGCGTTGACTTCAACCCCGGTGACTACGTGTACGCGGACGAGGACGGCCTGATCGTCGCGGACCGCCCGCTGGTCGACTAGCGGCGCCTGCGGTAAGCCGTCCGTCGTCGAGGGCCGTCAGGCGCCTGCAAGATCGAACTTGAGCTGGTCGGCGTAAGCGAACAACGCGGCCGACCCGCCCGTGTGCAGGAACACGATGTTCTTCGCGCCGTCAAAATGCCCCGTCTTCACGAGATCGATCAGCCCGGCGAGCGCCTTGCCGCTGTAGACAGGGTCAAACAGCAGGCCTTCCAGGCGTGCGAGCAGCAGCACGGCATCGTTCATCGCCTCGGTCGGTACGCCGTAGCCGTCGCCGACGTAGTCACAGTTCGCGATCACATCGTCCCGCGCGACGACGCCCGCCGCGCCGATGTACTCTGCCGTTTCGACGGCGAGGTCAAAGACCTTCTTCTCCTGGGCGTCGCGCGGCGCGTTGACGCCAATGCCAAGCAACGGCACCCCGCTGTTCAGGGCCTCGAGCCCGACGACGAGTCCGGCCTGCGTGCCGGCGCTGCCGGTAGCCGAGACGAGATGGTCGATGACGAGCCCCTGGTCGTTGGCCTGGGCAATGAGCTCCATCGCGCAGTTGACGTAGCCAAGCGCCCCGATCCTGTCGGACGCCCCGCCCGGGACAATGAAGGGCTTGCCGCCGCGACCGCGGATTTGTTCAGCGTGCTCCTCCATCACTGTGGCGAAGTCGGTCCCTGCCGGATACTCGTGCAGCGTTGCGTCGAACAGACGATCGAGAAGCACGTTGCCGGACCGCCGGTAGTCGTCACTGGGGTCGGTGATACGGTGTTCCAGCAACACCTCGCAGGAAAGCCCAAGCTTGCACGCCGCCGCCGCGGTCTGGCGCACGTGATTCGACTGCAGGGCACCTACGGTAACGATCGTGTCAGCGCCGGCGTCGAGCGCCGCACCCATCGAAAACTCCAGCTTGCGCGTCTTGTTGCCGCCCGTCGCAAGGCCCGTGCAGTCGTCGCGCTTGATCCAGATCGTCGGGCCGCCAAGGTGTGCGCTGAAGCGCGGCAGGGGTTCGAGCGGCGTCGGCAGGTGCGCGAGCCTTACGCGCGGGAATCGGGACAGGTGCAAGAGCTATCTCCTCGGCAGTGCAAGTTGTCGCTTGGCGAGCGCTACGGTGCGCTCGGCAAGCAGGTCAGTCGATGACAAGAGTGGCGCAGCGACAGCGTCGCTGTCGAGCACGATAGGTATTTCGGTACAGCCAACGATAATTGTGTCGGCGCCGCGCTCCTCGAGCGCGGCGGCAAGACTCCGCATCCGCGCACTAACCTCGACGCCATGATCTCCTGTCTTGATACGCGCGATAAGCGCAGTCAGCAGATCGAGTTCTTCCCCGGTCTGTGAGACGACCTCGAGATCACCAGCCTCGATAGCATCCTCATAAACCCGTGACGCAACGCAAGCCCGCGTTGCCAGCAAACCAATGCGCTTTGCCCCGGACTCAGCCACACCCTCCATGGTCACGTCGATCATCGACACGAAGGGAATGCCTGCGGCATCGCAGATTTCGTCAGCGAAAACATGCGCCGTATTGCAGGGCATGACCAGAAAGTCAGCCCCTGCCGACTCGAGACGCGCCGCCATTTGCCGGAGCCGCGGCGCCGGACTCGGTCCGCCGCGAAGGATCGCGTCCTGCCGGTTCGGGATGGTCGGGTCCTGATCCACGAGCAGGCGCACATGATCCTGGTCTTCCGTTGCAGGCGTTCGCTTAAGCACGCGCGCCATGAAGTCGACCGTCGCGTCGGGCCCCATGCCGCCGAGCACCCCAACGAGGAGATCGCTCATTACGGACTCTCGGTGTTCGAAACCGGCGGGAGTGTGCCGCGCATGAAGCCGCTTTGCAAAGCGGCACGATAAGGCCAGCAACGTGCCTTGTAGGAGCGGCTTTGAAGCCGCGACTGCGGCGTACTTACCGCCCGCAAACCATTCGCGGCTCGAGAGCCGCTCCTACAGCAGAAGCGCTCGGACGTCGAAAAGTGCCTTGTAGGAGCGGCTTTGAAGCCGCGACTGCGATCCACGCACCGCCCGCAAACCAGTCGCGGCTCGAGAGCCGCTCCTACGGCAGAAGCGCTCGGACATCGAAAAGTGCCTTGTAGGAGCGGCTTTGAAGCCGCGACTGCGGCGTACTTACCGCCCGCAAACCATTCGCGGCTCGAGAGCCGCTCCTACAGCAGATTCCCTCCGGCATCGAAACAGTGCCTTGTAGGAGCGGCTTTGAAGCCGCGACTGCGACGCACGTTCCGCCTGCAAACCATTCGCGGCTACAAAGCCGCTCCTACAGGGAAGGTTGCAGGCGTCGTCGCCGGGTGTGGATTGGGGCCTAGTTTGCGACCGGTTCGAGCGTGCCGTCGGCCAGCCTGAGCGCCTGCGACGATTCCAGCTCCACCCGGTTACGGCCGTCACGCTTCGAACGATACAACGCGTTGTCGGCGCGCACGATGACAGCATCCATCGACTCGTCCTTGGCCGATAGCGTCGCTACGCCGAAGCTTGCCGTCATGGGCAGGCTTTCGCCCTTGTAGGTGAGCGGCGCGATTTCGACACGATCACGCAGCAGGTCGGCGACGCGGAGTGCATCCTCGAGCGGCGTACCCGGCAGGATCAGCGCGAACTCCTCGCCGCCGATGCGACCGAGAATGTCTTCCCGACGCCGGCTGATCTGCATCAGCCGCGTGAAATGCCGGAGGGCCAGGTCGCCCGCCTCATGGCCGTGCCGGTCGTTGATCGCCTTGAAGTGGTCGATGTCGCTCATGATCACCGTGACGGGAAGCTCGCGCCGGCGAGCCAGCGCAAAGGTCTTTTCGGCAGCCTCTTTGAAGCCGCGTCGGTTCAGGAGCCCGGTTAGCTGGTCGCGGACCGCTATGGCCTTCATTTCTGCCGACAGGTCGGAAGCCATCATGAAAATCGTGAACATGGCCATCCCCGCGTAGCCTGCCGGCAACGTGAGAAAATTCACCTGCATGTACAGGGCGAAGTAGGCGTCGTCGCCGCCCGCACCCTGCAGGATTGCAATCCCGGCAACCACGGCCTGGACGATGGCGAACACGCCGATCACCGTTGCAGCTGCGTATTCGGCAGGCCGGGTCTCGTTGCGATGGCGCACGATCATGATGGACGAGAGCGCGAGCGTCACGGCCGCGTACGCTGGCACCATCGCCATCCGCAGGCCGACATTCGGCTCGATCACAGTAGCCCAGGCGATAACCGCCAGCACGGCCCCCGCGTACGGCCAGAGGTTCGCCGGCAGGATTCGACAATCCGTACGCTGGCAGTGACCACGCAGCCCGAGCGTAATGAGCACGAGAGCCAGCGCATTCACGATAATCCAGTAGACCTCATAGCTCGGGAACAGCGGCGAGCTGTAGTTGAAGGTCCACTGGAACGTCGCGGCAAGGAAGGCAAGTGCCCAGCTCATGGCGTACGGCTTGCGGCCGAGCGTGAACCACGCCATGAAGAACATGGCGCTGAGCATGGCGCTGATGCCCGCGAGCGCTACGAGTATGAAGGCGACCGGTGAGTTCATCCCCGCCCTGAACGAATGAGTTGCCGGGATTGTCTCAGGCGACCCGTACCGATGCGGTGACGCGTCGCACGGTTTCGCCTGTGACGCCTACCAGGTGACCTGGAAACCGAGGCTCGCCATAAGGCCGCGCGGCAGCTCCGTGCCGTCGATACGGGTCGTGTCGAGCGCGCTGGAGATATCGAAATTGACGTAGCGGAACAGCGTCGCGCCAACAGACAGGTAGCCCAGCTCCGTGCCGGCAAGATTTCGCCGCACGCCAAAGCGGAGGCTCGGCGCCCACCATTTCTGCGTTTGCAGTCCGGCGGCGAGGGTCACCCACTGGAAGTCATCACCGAGCGGATCTGTCGCCTTGTTGGCATCAAGACCGACATGGACACTCCAGCGACGGTCCCTGGAGAACACCGAACCCTCCAGCTTGAGCTGCGCATCCATCTGGTAGGTCTTGTCCGAGACGAGGAAATCGATAATGCGCTGGCTGCTGTAGGGCTGCAGGTTGGCGTCGTTGAACTCGAATGTTGGCCGGTTAACGCTCGTGAGTTGCGCACCGAGCTGATACCGCTCGCTGACCCAGAGCACGCCGGCATCGACCCCGAGTCGGTTGTCATCGACGAAGTCAGCGTTCTGGATCGCGTCGAAAAGCTCTTCGGAATCGGTGATGTCGCCATAGCGTACGCTGAGCCGCGACAGGCTCATCAGGTAGGCATGCAGCTCGACGCCGGCGAACAGGGTTCCGCGATCCGTTTGCATGACCGGTCGGCTGTAGCCGGCACTCAGGTCCCACAGCCGAACCGACTTGGTCAGCAACGAGGTGTCGTTGTTGTCGAATGACAGGAACACGGAGTTCTGGGATGGCGCGTTGGTCAGGACAACCTGATCGCTCAGCGGAATGCGTGCGGGCAGATTGACGGGATTGTTTCGGTAAAACGCTTCCAACCTCGCCAGTGCGTCGTCGCGGTTGAACTGGATCGGATCGCTGAGGCCGAATGCACGCGCGGCACCGTACCAGTTAGCTCCGAACGTCCAGGCGCCGCCGAATTTCTCTCTGCCAACGAGGAACGGCGCATCGCCAGACAGCCAGGCCTTGCCGTAGCCTTCGACGGATATCAGGGCGAGAAGTGCGACCTGCGTGCCGACCTCCTCTGCAACGACTCGAATCGTGTCGCCGAAATCAGGGGAAATCTCGTTGATGATGTCGCCGAGATCGATGCCGCCGGGGGGCTTCTCTTCCGGGTTCTGGCCGGGACCGCCACCTCCGTCGCCCGGGTCGCTCGGCTCGTGGCTGGCGGTAACCTGATCGATCAGCTCGAACAGATTGTCGACGTTGCCATACTCGAGCCCGGCCGCCCCGGACACGACCGTGCCGCGGGTCGCTGGCCGATCCGTACGACCGAGATCAGCGGCCGCTGCCGCAGGGTTTCCCGAGGCCGACTGCACGCGCGCACCATGGGTCACGTCGCCGTACGTCAGGTTGGCGCCCGGCGGCTGGAACAGACCGCCGGCCTGGCCATCGTGCGGGGCAAGTGCAAGCGCTGCAGGGGCGAGCAGTGCAAACCGCAGGCACTTCTCGGAGAAACGATCGATCACCCCGCCATTGTGTCAACGGATGCTCTCGACGCCAAGCTTGCCTGCATCCCGTCGAAGTGCGACCGTCTGCGCTTTACGGTTATCAGCCCGCCCGGAGTCGCTAGAAATGCTTGCCCGTCTACCCCTGGTCATCGCCCTGCTGCTGATCGCGTCTGCCGCGTCCGCCGCCGAAATCCACCTCCGCGACGGCAGCGTCGTCTTCGGGCAGATACTGAGCCTCGAGAACGGCGAGGACCTCGTCGTCGACACCGAGTATATGGACGAAGTGACCATAGAGTGGGAAGCGATCGAGTCCATCGAGCAAGGCCGTCCTGTTGTCGTCGAGCTGTTCAACGGCCGCCGCATCACAGGCGCCATATTCGTCGATGAGGCAGGCGTGCGCATTGGCGGCAAGGACTCGAAGCGGGAGCCAATCCCGATGAGCCGCGTTTTCCAGATCGAGGAGTTCAACCAGACGCTCTGGGACGGCCTGAACGTGTTCACGGACCTTGGCATGAACATCGTGCGCGGCAACAACACGGTGACGCAGCTGACCGTCGCCGCCGGCGTCAACTACGACGGCCCCAAGTTCGAAACCGGCATTGACGCGTCGGCCATTGTCAACGAGCAGATCGAGGCGCCGGACACGCGTCGCGAAACCCTGAACGCCTACTACACCTATCTCCTGCGGGAAAACTGGACCTTGGGCGGCCTGTACACCTTCGAGGCCGACGAGCAGCAGGGTCTGCAGGGCCGCTCGCTGGCGGGTGCCACGGTCGGTAACCGGATCGTAAACAACCGCCGCTTTCGACTGCGGCTCGAGGCCGGGCTCGTCGTCAACTCCGAGGACTTCGAGCTGGCTGATCGCACCGAGTCCCTGGAAGGCGTAATCGGCAGCGCGGTGCGATGGCGCTCGAAGCACGACATCGATCTCGACGCGTCGCTGTTCATCCTGCCGAACCTCGAGCAGAGCGGTCGTACCCGAGCCACGTTCGATGCATCGCTTAGTGTCGACCTGATCGGCGATCTCGACTTCAAGCTCACGGCCTACAGCCGCTACGACAGCGACCCGCCGCTCGACAACGAGAAAAACGACTGGGGCACGACGGTCGGACTAAGCTGGGATTGGGACTGAGGCCGGCGCGCCGGCCTTGCCGACGGCGGTTGCCTTGACGCCGGCGTAGACGCGCTGGCCGCTCTCGAGGCCGAGCTCCGCGACGGCGCGCTGCGTGACGCGAGCGTAAAGGTACGCGCGCTCGCACTCGAGCTCGAGTACTGAAGTCGCTCCGTCTTGCACCTCGATCGCCCGGAGTACGGCAGGCAGGACGTTCTGGATACTGCTCCCCGCCGGCGGCTCAAGAGACACACTGACGTCGCCGGCCGCAACGAGGAGGCGCAGCGAAGACCCGGGGGTGTGCGACGACGTCACCTGGAACGTGCCGGCTGGCGTCTCGACGTCAGTAAGGCCGTGCTGTGGGTCGCGTTTCCCGGCCACACCCGCCAGCACGGCAACCGGCGAAGTCCCCGGCATTGTCGTTGCGTCGGCAGCGAGTTCCGCCAGTGGCCCGCTCCGCACGACCCGGCCGTCGTCGAGCAGCAGCAGGTGGTCTGCGAGTCGCAGCATCTCTTCTTCACGGTGACTGACGTAGAAGGCCGGTATCGACAGCGTAGCGTGCAGCGCTTCGAGATACGGCATGATCTCGTTCTGCCGCGCACGATCGAGCGCCGCCAGCGGCTCATCAAGCAGTAATAGCCGCGGCGACGACAGCAGCGCGCGGGCGATAGCGACGCGCTGTGCTTCGCCGCCCGACAGGCTCGCGGGACGCCGGGACAGCAATCGCTCGAGTCCCAGCAAGGCGACAAGCTCATCGTGATCGACCACGCTGCCCGCGCTGCCGCCCGCCGCTCGATGGGCGCCGTAGCGGATGTTCCGGGCAACGTCGAGATGCGGAAACAGGCGCGGCTCCTGGAACACCACGGCAATGCGCCGCCGGTGTATTGCCCGGCGGCGGCCACCGTCGTCGATGCGTTCGCCGTCGACGACGAGACGCTCCTCGTCCGCGCGCTCCAGTCCGGCAATGCAGCGCAACAGCGTGGTCTTGCCGGCGCCCGACGCCCCGAACACGCCGGTAATGCCGGTCGCGGGCGCGCGGAAGTCGACGTCGAGACGAAAATCACCGCGTTCGACCAGGAACCGACAGTCAATGCTGCCCGCGCTCATCCGGCGCGTCCCCGGCGACGCGTGGCCGCAAACAGCGCAATCAGTATGCTGAACGCTGCGACGAGCAGAACGCCCGATAGCAGGAAGGCCTCGTCGTACTCGAGATTCTCGACGTGATCATAGATCGCGATCGATACGGTACGCGTTTCGCCGGGGATATTGCCGCCAACCATGAGCACGACGCCGAACTCACCCAGCGTGTGCGCAAACGACAGCACCCCGGCCGCGAGGAACCCCGGCAGGCACAGCGGCAGGATGACTGATATGAACGCATCGAGACGCGACGCGCCAAGCGTGAGCGCTGCCTCGTACTCCTCTCGGCCGGTCGTTTCGAAAGCCGACTGCAGCGGCTGCACGGCGAACGGCAGGCTGTAGACCAATGACGCAACAACCAGCCCGGTGAACGAGAACGTCAGCGTCGTACCCGTGACGCTCGCAAAGAAGCTCCCGACGGGTGCTGCCGGCCCGAGGAACAACAGGAAATAGAAGCCGAGTACGGTAGGCGGCAGCACGAGCGGCATGGCGACGATCGCCTGTACCGGCGCTTTTGTCGCGCGACGCGTCGTCGCGAGCCACCAGGCCAGCGGTGTCGCCAGCGGCAGCAGCAGCGCCGTCGTTACAGCCGCGAGGCGCAGGGACAGGAACAGTGGTTCGAACACGGCTAGCCGGCACCCGGCAGTGCGTAGCCGAGAGACGCTATGCGGTCGCGCGCGGACGCCGTGAACAGGAAATCGTAGAAGGCGCGCGCCGTTCGATTCTGCTGGCCACGAGACAAGAGCGCCGCGGACTGGCGGATAGCGCCATAGGCATCCCCTGGCAGCAGCGTTGCACAGCCCGGCCATGACGCCTCGATGGCCGTGAACTGCGACGCGGCAACAATCCCGAACTGCGCATTGCCGCTGACCACGAAGTTCATTGCCTGGCCTACGCTCTCGCCGACAACGATCCGGAGGCCCGATCCCGTCTCGGCGAGCCAGTCCTCGGCCGCGCGTCCATAGGGCGCGCTGCGGGGATTGGCAATGGCAAGCGTGGCCGACGACGGCGCGTCGGCCATAGCGTCGACGCAGTTTACCGACGCGAGTTGCGGGTCTGCCGACAACACAACAAGCCGACCCAGCGCGTAGTCGCGTTGTTCGACGGCAAGGCCTGCATCGACCAATCGACGGGGCCGTTCCACGTCGGCCGCAAGGAAGAGGTCAAAGGGCGCGCCGGCTACGATCTGTGCGTAGAGCTTGCCCGTCGACGCAGGCACCAGCGTAACCGACTCGCCGGTTGCGGCCTCGAAATCAGCGGCAAGTTGTCGCGCCGGCCGCGCGAAGTTGCTGGCAACGGCAACCCGGACGGGCTCGGCGAGAGCCTCGGCAGCGACGACGAGGAAGAAGTACGGGATGAGGCGGAACATCGGACAGCAACACGGAAATCGTGCTGCAAGGGTAGCGAAGGCCCGACGGCCCGACCAGCGTCAGGCTTGCGCGTCCTTGCCAGCGAGCCTTGCCTTCAGGCGTCGCCGATGCGCATGCAGGAGCGGCTCGGTGTAGCCGTTCGGCTGTTCAGCACCCTTGAACACGAGGTCGCTGGCTGCCTCGAAGGCAACGCTGTTGTCGAAATCTGCGCTCATGGGCGTGTAGGCCGGATCGCCGGCGTTCTGCTCGTCCACGACAGCCGCCATGCGCTTGAGCGTCTCCATGACCTCCGCTTCGGTAACCACACCGTGCATGAGCCAGTTGGCAATGTGCTGACTCGATATCCTGAGCGTGGCGCGATCCTCCATCAGGCCCACGTCGCTGATATCCGGCACTTTCGAGCAGCCGACGCCCTGGTCGATCCAGCGAACGACGTAGCCGAGGATGCCCTGCGCGTTGTTGTCGAGTTCCTGCTGGATTGCCTCGGCCGTGAGGTCGGCCGGATCGCCAAGGGGTGGCGTCAGGATGTCGTCGAGGCTGGCCTGCCGCCTCGATGCGAGCTCTTCCTGCCGGGCGCGCACGTCCACGGCGTGATAGTGCATCGCGTGCAGCGTGGCAGCGGTGGGCGACGGCACCCACGCGCAGTTGGCGCCAGCCTCCGGATGTGCCTGCTTGGTCGCCATCATTTGCGCCATCTCGTCGGGTTTGGGCCACATGCCCTTGCCGATCTGGGCGCTGCCCGGCAACCCGCAGCGAATGCCGACGTCGACATTCCAGTCTTCGTAGGCGTTGATCCACGGCTCGAGCTTGATGGCTTCCTTGGGCAGCACCGGACCCGCCAGCATGCTCGTGTGAATCTCGTCGCCGGTGCGATCGAGGAAGCCGGTATTAATGAAGACAAGTCGGTTGCGCACAGCGTGAATGCACTCGTGCAGGTTGGCCGTCGTGCGCCGCTCCTCGTCCATGACGCCAACCTTGAGCGTGAACTCGTCAATGCCGTACAGCTCTTCGACGCGGCGGAACAGGGTATCGGTAAAGCGCACTTCGTCGGGGCCGTGCATCTTCGGCTTGACGATGAAGATGCTGCCGTAACGACTGTTGGGCAGACGCTCGTCGAAGCGCCGGTTGGCGAGCGCGCAGCCCGTCGTCACGACCGCGTCGAGAATACCCTCGAAGATCTCCGCGCCGCTCGCGTCGAGCACCGCATCGTTGGTCATCAGGTGGCCGACATTGCGTACCAGCATCAGGCTGCGCCCGGAGAGGACGAGCTCGCTGCCGTCAGGCGCCGTGTAGCGGCGGTCGTCGGCAAGCGTTCGCGTCATCGTCTTGCCGCCCTTGTCGAACTCGGCGGTCAGCCGGCCCGTCATAAGGCCCAGCCAGTTGCGGTAGACGCCAACCTTGTCCTCGGCATCGACGGCTGCGACCGAGTCCTCGCAGTCCTGGATGGTCGTGACCGCTGACTCCAGCACGACGTCCGCGACGCTGCCGGGCGCCGACCTGCCGACGGGGTGGTGGGGGTCGGTCTGGATCTCGATGTGCAGCCCGTGGTTTTCGAACAAGAGCGCCTGCGTGTCACCTTCTTCGCGGTAGCCGACGAAGCGCGTGGCGTCGACGAGGCCGACACGCTGGCCACCGACAAGGTGCGCAACGAACACGGCCAGCTGGCCGGCCCGCGCAACCTCGTAGCGCTCGACTTCTGCGTGGCTCGCGTGATCGAGCGGCAGCGTACGATCGAGGAACGCCGTCGCGTAGTCGATGACGGCCGCGCCGCGGACCGGGTTGTAGCCGCTGCCCGGTTCACGCCCGTCGTCCGATGGAATCACGTCGGTGCCGTAGAGCGCGTCGTACAGGCTGCCCCAGCGCGCGTTGGCGGCGTTGATGGCGAAACGTGCGTTGCTCACCGGCACGACGAGTTGCGGGCCGGCCACGGTCGCGATCTCCGGGTCGACACCCTCGGTCTGGATGTGGAACGGTTCACCGGGTTCGCGCAGGTAGCCAATCGACGTCAGGAAGGCAACGTAGTCAGCTTGATTGAAGTCGGCACCCGGACGCTCGCGGTGCCACGCATCGATCTGCTCCTGCAAATCGTCGCGCGCCTTGAGCAGCGACCGGTTCACCGGCGTCAGGTCGGCGACAATGGCCGCCAGCCCCTGCCAGAATTCGTCGGAACCCATGCCGACCAGCGGCAGGAGCTCCGTCTCGATAAATTGGTAGAAAACCGGGTCCGCCGACAAGCCGTGAACGACGGTCCGGTCGAACCCGCCAGTATCTTCCGAAGGCATCGTTTGCATCCTGAGAACGTCCCCGATTTCTACCAAGTCCTTTTACTGATGTACAAGCAGTCGCCCGCGATCAGGCGACGAACTGCTCTTCCTCGGTGCTGCCGTCGAGCGCCGTCGTGGACGAGAGCCCGTCCATGATCGTGTTCTGCACGGCGTCGAAGTAGCCCGCGCCCACGAACGACTGGTGCTTGGCGGCACGAAAACCGTGCTGCTCGTCGGCGAACTCCTGCTGCTGCAGCTGGGAGTAGGCGTACATGCCGTTTTCCTTGTAGGCGCGCGACAGGTTGAACATGCTCGAGTTCAGGGCGTGCCAGCCGGCCAGCGTGATGAACTGGAACTTGTAGCCCATCTTGCCCAGCTCCTCGCGGAAGGTCTTCATCGTCTCGTCGTCGAGATTCGCCTTCCAGTTGAACGACGGCGAGCAGTTGTAGGCAAGCAGCTTGCCAGGGAACTTCGCGTGGATCGCCTCGGCGAAGCGACGCGCCTGCTCGAGATCCGGCTTCGAGGTCTCGCACCAGATAAGATCGGCATACGGGGCGTAGGCAAGACCGCGCGCAATCGCCTGGTCGATGCCAGCATTGGTTCGGTAAAAGCCCTCGGTCGTCCGCTCGCCCGTAATGAACTCGTGGTCGCGCTCGTCGATGTTCGAGGTAATCAGGTTCGCGGCGTCGGCATCGGTCCTGGCAATCAGGATGGTCGGCACGCCGAGGACGTCGGACGCAAGGCGCGCTGCCGACAGCTTGGCGACGGCCTCCGAGGTCGGCACGAGTACCTTGCCGCCCATATGCCCGCATTTCTTCGCGGACGAGAGCTGGTCTTCGAAGTGTGCACCCGCCGCGCCCGCGCGAATCATGTTCTTCATGAGTTCGAAGGCGTTGAGGTTGCCGCCGAAACCGGCTTCGGCATCGGCGATGATTGGCGGGAACCAGTCGATGCTGTCATCACCGTTGAGCGCGTGGATTTCGTCCGTGCGCACGAAGGCGTTGTTGATGCGCTCGACCATCTTGGGCACCGAGTCGACGGGGTACAGGCTCTGGTCCGGGTACATCTCACCGGCGCTGTTGCCGTCGCCCGCAACCTGCCAGCCCGAGCAATAAATGGCCTTGAGGCCGGCTTGTACTTCCTGGATCGCCTGGTTACCGGTCAGTGCGCCAAGACCGCAGAGCGGCGCTTCCTGGTTGACGAGGCGCCAGAATTTCTCGGCGCCCTGGCGGGCCAGCGTGTATTCGATCTGCACGGAGCCGCGAAGTTTGACGACGTCTTCGGCCGTGTAGTTACGGGAGATGCCCTTCCAGCGAGGGCTGTCCTGCCACTCTTTTTCGAGGGCTTCGATTTGCTGTTGGCGGGTCATGGGGTTTTCCTTCTCATCATTGCGGCAGCCCGGCCCATCCGGATGCCTTTACGTGTTTGCTGTAAACCGAATGTTACGCCAAAAAACATTAAAAATTCACAAAAGAAATTTTACAGTGTAAATTTCACAGCTTACGGTTTTCCACGATAGTCACATGAGCAAGAACCCCGGCCTGCACCGAAAGGCACACTTTCTTGGCACAAAAATCAGGCACTTGCGCAAACGCAACAACCTGACCCTTGAGGACCTGTCGGTCCGCTGCGTGCAGGTCGACGCGGAAGCCGCACCGTCGGTTTCGTACCTTTCGATGATCGAGAACGGCAAGCGCATCCCCTCCGAGCGCCTCGTCCGGGTCGTTGCCGAGATCTTCCAGAAGGACGTCGACTGGTTTTTCGACGAGTCGCTGGACGACGAGGTCATCGACCCGGCCCCTGAAGCGGCGATCTCCGGCATGCCGCTCGAACCCGGCTTCCTGTTCTCCGAACCCCTGCTGCAGCGCGCCATCCCCGAGCTTCTCGCCCAGACCGGCATTACGGGTCGCCAGTTCGCGCACCTTTTGATCCGCGCCCACCAGGAAGCGAACCAGAATCGCTTTCCGGACCTCGAGCGAGCGGCCGAGAGCGTTGGCAAGAAAGCGTTTCCGCTGGACGTCGAGGATGTGTTCGGTATCGCCAGACGCCTCGGCCTCGATATCCAGTGGTTCGACCGGGAGACCTTCAAAGACGCCGGGGATACGCGTCGCCCACTCAATATGCTCGTGCGCTCGTTCTACGACGCGCCGGGCCGCGTCTACCTCAATCGCGCGCTCGAGAAGACGCCGGCCAGGCTGAAATTCGATCTCGCGAACCACATTGCCCACAAGATCCTGCACGACGGCGACGGTGCGAGAGCACCGCAGGTCTCGGGTGGCCGCGTGTCCGGCCGGCGACACGACGCCGAATCGCCCAATGTCGACTCGAAGGACATTCTCTACGCGTGGCGTGACTTCGAGTGCAGCTACTTCGCCGCCGCGCTGCTCGCCCCGAAGACGCCGTTTCGCCAGTTTCTCGCGCGCCATGCCTACGCGCTCGACTGCGCGGACCGCATCGACCTGACCAAGACGCTCGTGATGCGTCGGATGTCTAGCGTGTCACCCTACCCGCACTGGCATTACTTCGATGCCTATCCGCCAGGAAACCTGCGCGCCGTGTACCGCGGCAACGGGATACCGTTGCCGTGGGGAAACATGTCGATGATCTCCGATCCCTGCCGCCACTGGGCCGTGTTCCGGATGCTGCAATCGCGCTCGACTAAACCCTCGGCGCAGATTTCGGTACTTCGCTCGGGCGACGACAAGCGCCTGTTCTGCTGCCAGTCGATTCGCAGCAAGGACGCAGCCGACAATCCGCATGTACTGTGCGCCGGCGTCGACCTGGCACCCGCGCTTACCGCCCAGGGTTTCGACGTCGCCGACACGATCGACATGATCGAGGCAAGCTGCAATCGCGGCGGCGGCTCGGCGCCCATCCCCGCTGAGGCACAGCGTCGGCTGGGCAGCGTTGGTAAGATCCTGAATATCGGCTGGATCGCCGAGGGCTCGGAGAAGGACGCGACGATTATTTGTCCGCGAAGCTCGAGCTGTCCGCGCGACCATCATTGCCTCGGCAAGGTGAAGCCACGGCTGAAGCCACAGATCGACGAAATCCGTGCCTCGCTCATGGCAAGACAACGCTAGGCACAAACCGAAAATTGGCTCAGCTTTTCGGTCGTCGAGCCGATAGCGGTATTGTCAGTTAGCTTAGCGAGCGCAAGTTCAGGGGGAAACGGGATGCCACAGCGGGTCCAGCAAGCGCCAGAGTATTCACTCGATGTCATACCGGGATCGCGAATCGCCAGGTTTCACTGGTGTGGTCCGATCACGCCGGAAGATCGCAAGGACAACGTCAGGCGCATGGTCACCTTTTGCCGCGAGCACCACCTGCAGAACCTCCTGATCGACGGCCGTTGCCAGCAACCGGTCGGCGGCACGATCGAGGACTTCGATTTCGGCAGCCGCGTCCCCATGGAAATGCGCGGCCTGCGCATTGCGGTCCTGCACAATCCGGACGACGAGGCGCTCAAGTTCATCGAAACCGTTGCCTTCAACCGCGGCGGCAACACCCAACCCTTTACCGAACAAGAAGCGGCACTCCAATGGCTGCAGTCTTTCGACAGGGACGACTAGCGGCAGTACCGCGGCAACGCTACCGGGTGCAATGGCACTCGAGCTAATCGGCGCGGGCTTCGGCCGCACAGGCACGCTGTCGGTCAAGGCAGCGCTCGACAGGCTGGGCTTCGGCCCCTGTCATCACATGAAAGAAGTCTTCGCGAGCGCGGCGGAACGTGCGCGCTGGGCCCGCATTGCCCGCGGTGAATCGATCGACTGGGATGAGGTTTTCCAGCGGTACCGCGCCACGATCGACTGGCCAAGCACAAACTACTGGCGGGAACTCGCCGCGCACTACCCGAACGCGCGGGTGCTCGTTACGACGCGCCCTGTCGAGGACTGGATTCGGAGCATGCAGGCGACGATCTGTCGCCTGATCCCGAATCGACACCGGCTCGACAACATTGCCCTGCGTGATGCCCTCGACACTGCGGACCGGCTGATCGCCGAACAAACCTTCAACGGCCGCCTCGACGACCCGGCTACGCTCAGATCGGTCTATGAGCAACGCCTCCGCGACGTTCGCGAACACTTGCCAGAGGAGCGCGTTCTCTTCTACAGCGTGACGGACGGCTGGGAACCGCTCTGCGCCTTCCTCGGCGTCAGCGTGCCGGACGAGCCGTTTCCCTCCAGCAATCAGCAGGACGAGTTCTGGCAGAACTTCGGCGGCGGTCGACCGTTGTAAGCGGCAGCCTAGCTCGAGCGCTGGTACTGCCCCGGGCTTTCACCCGTCCAGCGCTTGAAGGCACGCGCGAAGTTGCTCTGGTCGGAGAACCCCACCATGAAGGCAATCTCGGCCTGGCTGTGCCTGCCTTCCCTCAAGTATTGCTCGGCGAGTCCCTGCCGCGTCGCCTGCAGGAGATCGCGAAAACTCGTCCCCTCCGCGCTCAGCTGCCGCTGCAGGGTGCTTGGACTGCGGTACAGCTTGCCTGCGATCGTCTCCTGGTCCACCTGGCCTGACGGCAGCATCGAGTAAATAAGTGACCGGACCTGGGTGGCAACCTGGCTGCGATCGAACGACGCAATGTAGTCGACGGCAATCCGGTCGGTGCACTCGAGCACCTCGGGAACGGCGCCCGGCAAGGGCTCCTCGAGGACATCGGCCGGGAACCAGAGTGCGTTGTGCCCGGCCTCGAAGCGAATCGGGCACTGGAGTCGCTCCTGGTAGGCGTCGGGATGCCAGTTGCCGGGAAATATCAGCTCTGCCCTCGACGGCAGAACGGGCTTGCCCGCCGATATCTCACAAAGGCGCAGCAGCGATGAGATGCCGGCGTCAATACCAGTGGGGATAGCCATTCGTTCGGGGTCGGGATAGCTGGCCTTCAGCACGTAGTCCGAACCGTCCCGGGACAGCGTCAGCTCGGAAACCATGTTCGACAACACCTCCCGCAGGCGAATGAGCCGCGTCATCGCATCGTGCAGCGTGGTCGCCGCCAGCCAGGCGTGGCCGAGCACGTAGTAGTCCCGAGGCTCGGCCAGGCGGCCCACGACGAGTCCGACAGCCTCGTCGCCGCTCTGCTCGACGGCCTCGCGCCACAGCTCGAGCTGCTTCGAGCGGACCACCCGGGCGCCCGGCTGCGTGCGCTTGTCGAGGTCAATGCCAATAGCCTCGAGGGTCGGCAGGAAATCGATGTCGTATTCGGATCGCAGGGTATCCGCAACCCGGAAGGCAACGCTTGCGAGAGTAGTGGGCTCTTCGAGCATGGGCTCCCCTGGCGCCAGAGGGCTGACGCAAACTGACCAGACCCTGATGCCGGCAGACCAGAGCCTGCCGGCGCAAAGCCCTAGAGTAGCGCCCATCGAAACACGCGCAAGCCCGCCGACGCCTGGAGACACGCACGATGCGCCCGACTCGCACCCAGACCACCCCTACCACGTCCATCGATGCCGTCCGCGCCGACGTGAACGCCTATCTTCACGCCCTGTTTGCCGAGGAAAGCGGCCCGGCCGCCAACCTCGACCGCTGGACCCAGCAAAGGGTGTCACGCGAGAACCTTGCCAAGCTCGAGCTCGTCCTCGAGGCTGATGATGCACGGGAAGCGTGCTACCAGGACCTGATTCGCGAAATCGATACCGAGGCGGACGCCGGCGTTTTCCTTGTGCGGCACGGCACGACCAACCCGACGTTGAGGTCAGTCCTCGACGAGCCCGGCGTCTCCGGACAGCTGTACCAGCACCTCGACACGATTGCACCCGTCGTGCTGGTCGAGGTGCTCGCGGATGCGGACAACAGGCTCGACCTCACCGAGGTTACGATCCAGGCCCGCCATGATCGTGCAACCATTGATGCGCACGTCTCGGAGATCATCATGGCGCACCTCGCGGACAGTGCTGACACGGCCGCCGACATGGCCAGGGCCCTGCGCGCCCTGCTCTACGCCTTTCATGAAGACTACACCCGGCGGCGGTCCGGACTGCCGCGCGTCATGAATGACCGCTCGCTGCGGGACCTCATCACGATGATTGCCGAGCTCGCTGACCGCGCCGGCGACTACCGGGAACGCGTGACCGCGATCAGCGCACGGGCGGACCGCGCCTGACGGGCTTTATGAACCAGACTCCCTTGCGTTGGTGCGTTTTCAGGGCCAACCTCGACTGACGGGCCTCGCTGTTGCAGGAGGCCCGATTTTTTTCGCTCCTGGAGGTTAGACCGCAAGCGCGAGCAGACGGTCGCCCTGCCGACATCGACACCCTTTGAAGGCAACTCAATAATCCCCATTGTGTGTTGATCACCAGTCCGTCAGAGTGAAACAGGCTCGGGGCGGCGAGACCCCTGACAGTGGATTCCATCAACATGGCGATGAACTTCGACAACAGCTACGCGGCCCTGCCCCCGGCATTTCACGCAGCGGTAATTCCTGACGAGGTGCCAGCACCGGCGCTGCTCGCCTGGAACCGGGAACTGGCGCTCGAACTGGGCCTTGGATCTCTGCACGACGAGGCAGAGCTCGCCCGACTCTTTAGCGGTTCGTTTGCCCCGGACGGCAGCCAGCCGATTTCCATGGCGTACGCGGGCCACCAGTTCGGGCACTTCGTGCCACAGCTCGGCGATGGTCGTGCCGCCCTCCTCGGGGAGATCGTCACCGATGGCGGGCAGCGCCTCGACGTCCAGCTCAAGGGCTCCGGCCGCACACCGTTCTCGCGAGGCGGGGACGGCAAGTCCTGGCTGGGCCCGGTGCTGCGCGAGTACATCCTCAGTGAAGCTATGCATCACCTCGGCGTGCCGACCACCCGGGCGCTCGCCGCCGTGGCAACCGGCGAAAGGGTCTACCGGGAAGCTCCCCTGCCCGGCGCGGTGTTCACCCGCGTGGCCGCGAGTCACCTGCGCGTCGGGACCTTCCAGTATTTCGCGGCGCGGGAAGACCTCGAGTCACTGCGGACGCTCGCCGACTATGCGATCGATCGCCACTACCCGGAATTGAACGATGGAGAGGCGCGCTACGCAGGGTTGTTCCGCCGCGTCGCCGAACGCCAGGCCGAGCTGATAGCGCACTGGATGTCGATCGGCTTCATTCACGGCGTCATGAACACGGACAACACGACGATCTCCGGTGAGACCATCGACTACGGCCCGGCCGCCTACATGGACGAATTCCGCTTTGACAAGGTGTTCAGTTCCATCGACCACTACGGACGCTACGCCTACGCAAACCAGCCGACCATTGCGCAGTGGAACCTCGCCCGCCTCGCCGAAACGCTCCTGCCGCTCGGCGTCGACAAGGCAGAACTGGAGGCCGTCCTCACGGCGTTTCCGGAACAGTACGAAGCGCAGTACCTCGCCCTGATGGGGCCCAAGCTCGGCCTTTACGAGGTACAGGCAGAGGATGCCGGGCTGATTGCCGAGTGGTTGCAGTACCTCAACGACAACGGGCTCGACTACACGCTGAGTTTTCGCGAACTGTCGACGCGCACGGAGGCAGACGACCAAAGCCGCTTCGGCGCGGTCGAACGCCAATGGCGACAGCGTATCGACCGCCAGGGCAGGACCGCTGCCGAGATTTCGGCCCTCATGAACTCAGTGAATCCGCTCTTCATTCCGCGGAACCATCGCGTCGAGCAGGCTATCCAGGAGGCGGTTGACGGCGACTTCACGACCTTCAACGAACTGAACACCGTGCTCGGACAACCGTACACCGAACAACCGGGCCTCGCGGCCTACGCAAGAGCACCTCGGCCGACCGAGCGCGTGACGCGGACGTTCTGCGGAACCTAGCGAGCGACACGACGAAGCCGTTGGAAGCGACGATGAGCAACGACAGGGCAAGCCTCGTCATCCGGCCCAACGAGGACGCCGACCTGAGCGATGCCCAGCTACAGGCACTGGCGGACGCCCTCGTCGCGAAGCGCGACGAGCTATGGCACCGGATTCGTTCCCTCGAAGGCCAGCTCGTCATCAAGGATGACTGCTCGGTGACCGACGCGGTCGACGCCGCAGGCCTGCAGGAACGAAGGCTCCAGGCGAATGGCATGATCGAGCAGCACAAAGTGCTCATCGATGAGATCGACGCCGCGATCACAAGGCTTAGAAACGGCCAGTACGGCGTAAGCGAAGCGACAGGCGAACCGATCGCCTACCAGAGACTCCAGCTCGTACCCTGGGCGCGTACCTGAAAGACAGCACGATCTCGTCGCTGATCGCAGGACGTTGTTACACAATCACGCCCCGAAAAAGAGCGACCCGCCCGGTGACTTGCAGAGCGACAGGGCAGTAGCCAGGCGATAACGGCGCAGTCGGGCCTGATGTAGAGTGGGTGTTTCCAGAGTACCGCGGGCGGTAATGCTATGGCGATGTATGCCCATCTCGTTGTGGCCGCGCTGACCGTTGCGCTGCCGGCCGCGGCAGTCGCCGATGCAACGACGACGCAGGGCGTCTCCGAGCCCGGTGACGGCTATCTGCATGCGGTCGTCCAGGCATGGACGGAAAAATCACCCGTTGGCAGCCTCAGAGCCATGACCCTGCCGGAGAATGACGTCGAGCTGCGCATCTGGACCGGCTTCAATGCCCTCGGCACGTGGGCCCACGTACTCCGGCGGCGAAACGGCGAGTGGACCGTCAGCGCTATCCATATCGATCGGTACTACGCCGGCGCCAGCAACGCAATTGCGGCCAGGGAAGGAATCCTGCCACCCTGCATAGTCGACGAGATGAAGAGTCGATGTGTCGTCGAAACGACCTACGATGCCCAGGATCGCCCGCTCGACTACGTGCTCGAGTGCGCACAGGAAGAACAGCCGGGACAACCCGATGATCAGGCCGAGATGGCTGGACTCTGGGACTCGCTGATTGCGCTGGGCCTTTTGAGTCTCCCACCCACGATCGAGCGTAAGCGCGACTGGGTGAGTACAGGCGGGCACTTCTACGTCATCGAGGTCCGCACGGGCAATCGCTATCGCGCGACGGTTACGGAATACGCCGGGGATTCGCCGATCGACGCAAAGATTCACCGCATCTTGCGGGCGTTTGACGACGCGCTGGGTACGGATACGCTGTACCGAGGCTACGAGCGCTGAAACTGCCCCGGACTTTCGCCGGTCCAGCGCTTGAAGGCGCGTGCGAAATTGCTCTGGTCGGAGAAGCCGACCATGAACGCGATCTCGGCCTGGCTGTGCCTGCCCTCCTTGAGATACTGCTCCGCAAGGCCCTGCCGTGTTTCCTTGAGGAGGTCGCGAAAACTCGTGCCCTCGGCGCTCAGCTGTCGCTGCAGCGTGCTGGGACTGCGATAAAGCTTGCCCGCAATCGTTTCCTGGTCCGCACGACCGGCCGGCAGGAGGCGGACGAGTAGCGAGCGAACCTGGGTCGCGACCGTGCCGGATTCGAATTCCTGGATGTAGTCCTCGGCAATGCGCTCGGACGCGTCGGCAACCGCGGGCGCGGCACCGGGCAGGTCAGCCTCGATGAGCTCTGCCGGGAACTCGATGATGTTTGCCGCCGCGCCGAACTCGATGTCCACGTGGAAGATCTCGTCGTGCAGAGGCGTGTGATGCTCCGACGGTGACAGGAGCGCCAGCCGCGACGGATAAACCGGTTCGCCGCAGGACTCGGCCATTACCGAAAGCAATGCCGCGTATGACGCGTCGTGCGCCTCAGGCTGTATGTGTTCGAGCACCGCGTCGGTGAAGGTTTCGGTCATGCGATAGACACTGCCGACCTTCTCGAGCGCAAGCGATGAATACGGTGTCGAGCGCACCTTGTCATAGCGCATCGTCCTCTGCAGTGCATCGTGAAGATTGTCGCTGGCCGCCCAGCAGTAGCCGAGTACGTAGTAGTCCCGCGCCAGCGCACGCCGACCCATCTTGAGGCCAAACTCGTGATCGGGCGCCAGCGCAATGGCGCTGCCCCAGAGCTGGCCGATGACTTCGTGCGAGACACGTGCACCCGGACGGCTGCAGGCCTCGGGATCGATACCTGCCGCCGCGTACAGCGGCGCCGGGTCGACACCATACTCGTCGGCCAGCGTCGTGCCGATCCTTACGGCAATGCTTCCGAGTGCGGATTCCTGCGACAGCATCCCGAAATTGAACCCGAAAATCCCTGCCTACACAAGCATTTAGCCTCTTGAGGCAAATTGCATAAACGCTGCCGCTCCGGGACCAGAGTAAAACGACCCTGAGCCCTAGAGTAATGCTCTCACGCACACCGGGAGATCGACATGCTGACCCTCATGAACTCCGTCAACAAGAAGCGCACCCAGGCCGAGGTAATCCGCTCCGACGTCACGGCGTACCTGTACGACGCGTTCACGCGTGAAGACAGCCCCATGGCGCGCCTCGATCGCTGGACCCAGCGCCGGGTCTCGCGGGAAAACCTCGCGAAGCTCGAACTCGTCCTCGAGGCCAACGACCCGGTGGAGCACTGCTACCAGAACCTCGTTCGCGAGATTGCCTTCGAGGCAGAGACGGGCGTGTTTCTCGCCGGCAGGCGCTCTCACTACCAGGCGCTCAGAGCGGTCCTCGACGAGTCCGGTGTGTCCGGGACACTCCACCTCGAGCTGGACGACGTTGCCTCGGCGCTGGCTACGGACGGTTTGATCGAGCAGACCCAGTCGCTCGACGCCGCATGGGAGAGCATCGAGTCACGCTTCGACCGCGCTGCCGTCGATACGCACGTGTCGCAGATCACCATGGCGCACCTTGCTGGCGGACACGATGCCGCTGTGGACATCACGACGGCCTTGAGAGCGCTCCTGTACGCGTTCCATGAAGACACCGTGCGCCAGCGCACCGGCCTGACGCGGGTGCTGGACGACCGTGGCCAGCGCGATCTCGGCACGATGACCACCGAGCTGGTCGAACGCGCCGGCGACTGCCGACAGCGCGTAGCCGATATCAGCGCACGCGCCGATCGCTTGTAGGGCACTACCGAACCCCTTGGGTTGGTGTTTAACGGCCAACCATGCTTCGCGGGCTCCGCTGTGACAGGGGGCCCGCCTTTTTATGTCGTACACCGCGCCGCGATTTTCGCAACGCTACCGAGTCCGCTATAGTCCGGCGTCCCGACCGCAACGACGCGCCGACCGGAGTCCGCATGATCGTCAGCAAGGAAGCACTGGCCGCCCTCGCCGGCAAAGCGCTGGAGCCGTCCGACTGGTTCGAGATCAGCCAGGAGCGAGTGAACCAGTTTGCCGACGCCACCAACGATCACCAGTTCATTCATCTCGACGAAGACCGCGCGAAGGCAACGCCGTTCGGCGGCACGATCGCGCACGGCTTCCTGTCGCTGTCACTCATTACTTACCTCGTCTCGGAAACGATGCCGGTGCCGGAGGGCTGCCAGATGACGGTCAACTACGGCTCCGACAAGGTCCGTTACCTGACCCCCGTGCGCGTCGGCAAGCGCATTCGGGCGCGTCAGACGGTACTCGAGGTTGGCGAGAAGCGGCCCGGTCAGTGGCTGGTCAAGACCGCGGTCACGATCGACATCGAGGGCGAAGACACGCCCGCCGTCATTGCCGAAATCCTGTTTATGCACTTTGCCGGCTAAGCCGGCCCAAGCGGAGCAAATAGCCATGCGCGAAGCCGTTATTGTTTCAACTGCCAGGACCCCGATCGGACGTGCCTACCGGGGCGCTTTCAACAACACGGAAGCACCGACGCTTGGCGGTCACGCCATTGCCAGCGCCGTCGAGCGCGCCGGCATCGAGCCTGGCGAGGTCGAGGACGTCATTATGGGTTGCGCCATGCCGCAGGGTACCCAGGGCCTGAACATTGCCAGACTCGCAGGCCTCGCAGGTGGACTGCCGGTCACGATCGGCGCCATGACCGTCGACCGCCAGTGTTCCTCCGGCATGATGGCCATTGCGACGGCGGCGAAATCGATCGTGCACGACGGCGTCGACGTTGCCGTCGGCGGTGGCCTCGAATCGATCAGCCTCGTGCAGAACGAACACTATCGCACCGACCGCGCGAGTGACCCGAAGCTCCTGGCCCTGCACAAGGACATCTATATGCCCATGCTGCAGACGGCAGAGGTTGTTGCGGCACGCTACGGGATCTCCCGTGAAGCGCAGGATGAATACGGGCTGCAGAGCCAGCAGCGCACCGCGGCGGGTCAGGAAGCCGGGCACTTCGACGACGAGATCGTCCCCATGTCGTCGACCATGGGCGTCATGGACAAGGCAACGAAAGAGATCTCCTTCCACGAGGTAACGCTCGAGAAGGACGAGGGCAACCGGCCCGAAACGACCGCCGAGGCGCTCGCCGGGCTCAAGACCGTCGTCGACGGCGGCGTCATTACCGCCGGCAATGCGAGCCAGCTCTCCGACGGCGCGTCAGCGGCCGTTGTCATGGAAAAGAGCCTTGCCGAGAAGCGCGGGCTCGAGCCGCTAGGCATCTATCGCGGCACGGCAGTCGCGGGCCTCGAACCCGACGAAATGGGCATCGGACCGGTGTTCGCCGTGCCGAAGCTGCTCGAGCGCAACGGCCTTACGATGGACGACATCGATCTCTGGGAGCTCAACGAAGCGTTTGCTGTCCAGGTCATCTACTGCCGCGACAAGCTCGGCATCCCGAACGACAAGCTCAACGTCAACGGCGGCGCAATCTCGATCGGTCACCCCTACGGCATGTCGGGTGCTCGCATGGTCGGCCACGCCCTGATCGAGGGCAAGCGCCGCGGCGCGCGCTACGTGGTGTGCACGATGTGCATTGGCGGTGGTCAGGGCGCAGCGTCGCTGTTCGAAGTTGCCTGAATGCGCGCACTGGTCTGCGAAGCCTACGGTGCGCCGGACACGCTGGTACTAAAAGACATTCCGGCGCCGGAGCCCGGCCCCGGGCAGGTCGCCATCGATGTACGGGCAGCCGGCGTCAATTTCCCGGACCTCCTCATGATTGCCGGCAAATACCAGGTCCGGACGCCACCGCCGTTTGTGCCGGGCGCCGAATGCGCCGGCGTTGTGACGGCCGTAGGCGAGGGCGTCAGCCGCGTCAGTCCCGGGGACGAGGTGATTGCGATGCCCCTCGGGGGCGCGTTCGCCGAGGTCGCAATTGCCGACGAAGCCAGCACGGTGCCGAAACCTGACGGCCTCGACTTCGATGAGGCGGCGGGTTTCGCGATTACCTACTTCACGACCATGCACGCCTTCCGTCAGAGTGCGGCGCTCGAGGCCGGTGAGACCGTACTCGTGCTTGGCGCCGCCGGTGGCGTTGGCAGCGCCGCGGTCGAACTCGCGAAGGCCATGGGGGCACACGTCATCGCCGCGGCGAGCAGCGACGAGAAACTTGCGTTCGCCCGAGCGCTCGGCGCCGACGATACGATCAACTACACGGCGCAGTCGCTCAAGGAAGCGGTCAAGGCGCTCACCAACGGCAACGGTGTGGATGTCGTTTACGATCCGGTCGGCGGCGCGCTTGCGATCGAGGCCCTCAAGGCAACGGCCTGGCACGGTCGCTATCTCGTGGTCGGGTTTGCGAGCGGCGAGATTCCCGAGCTGCCGGCGAATCTCGCCCTGCTCAAGGAAGCCAGCATTATCGGGGTCTGGTGGGGCACCTGGGCGACGCGGCATCCGGAAGCCCAGCTTCTGAACATGCGCGAGCTTGCTGCGCTGCTGACGGCGGGCAAGATTCGTCCGCGTATCTCGGCGCGCTACTCGTTCGCGGAATCTGCAGCGGCGTTCGCCGACGTCGCCGAGCGCCGCGCTACCGGCAAGATCGTACTGACGGTATAGGGTTCGGCTTCAGTCTCCGCGCATCATTCGGCGGAGCTTTCGCATACCGCCAACCCAGCGATCGTAGTCTGCCGTCTTGGCCTTGATGTAATCGGCAACGCCCGGGTGCGGCAGCACCAGGAAGCGTCCTTCGAGTGCGCCGTCGATGGCCGCGTTGGCGACATCCTGTGGCTCCAGCACGCCATCGATGGCCGCAGCACCAAATGCGTTACCCGATTGGTCCGCGTGCGCATCGGCTTCGCGCGCCAGCGCCGTGTTGACGGCCTGCGGGCACACCAGTGTCACCCGGATGCCGTCGTCGCCATGGGTAATCGCGAGCGATTCGGCGAAGGCGACGGCCGCGTGCTTGGTAACCGAGTACATGGCGTCGCCGATCTGTGACAACAGGCCGGCCGCCGAGGCAACCGTGATGAAGTGACCGCCGCCGCGCTCCGTCATGCGCGGGACCAGCGCGCGCGCCGCGTACACGTGCGCCATGACGTTGACCTGCCAACCAAGCTGCCAGCGATCCGTCGTGTCGTTCCAGAGGCCATAGCGGTCAGCCGCACCGAGCGCACCGTCACCGGTCAGTACACCGGCGTTGGAGACGAACAGGTCGACAGGTCCGAGCTCTGCTTCCGTACGCTCGACGAGCGCAACAACGTCCTTCTCACTGCCGACATCGCAAACCGCGCTTTTGCCGCCGAGCGTGGCGGCCGTTGCCGCAGCTTCGTCGCCGTCGAGATCGGCCACCATCACGGCCACACCGTCGCGCGCAAGACGCTCCGCGATGGCCCGACCGATACCGGCGGCGCCGCCCGTGACAATCGCCGTGCTGAAGCCGGGTTGACTCATTCGAAAGCGCCTCCTGCCGCGAGTTCGTCCTCGAAACCGAATTTCATCCGATCGACAATGCGATCGGGATAGAGCACACCGTCGAGATGATCGTATTCGTGCTGGAACACAATGGCGTGAAAACCGCGCGCCTCTCGCTCTATCGGTGTGCCGCGCTGGTCGAAGCCCTGGTAGCGTATTGCCGAATGGCGAGGCACGTAGCCGCGCATGCCCGGCACCGACAGACAACCTTCCCAGCCGCCGACCAGCGTCTCGTCGATGACCTCGAAGGTCGGATTGACGAGTACCGTCGTCGGCACGGCCTCGGCATCGGGATAGCGCGGGTTGGCATCGACGCCGAAGATCATGACGCGAAGCAGGACGCCGATCTGCGGTGCCGCGAGCCCGGCGCCGTCGGCTGCCGCCATCGTGTCGAACATGTCCGCGACCAGCCCGTTGAGCTCGGGCGAATCGAAGGTTGTCACGGTCTCGGAAACCTCGCGGAGCCTCGGGTCACCGATGCGAAGAATGGGCCGAACTGCCATGCGGGCTCCCCGGGAAAAAATGCAAGGCTGCCGGGTATGCGCGAAGGGTGCAACGTGGAAGCCGTGTGTGTGTCGCGGTCGCGGCTTTCAAGCCGCGCCTACAAGGCACTGTTTCGATGTCCGAGCGTATCTGCTGTAGGAGCGGCTCTCGAGCCGCGAATGGTTTGCGGGCGGTGACTGCGTCGCCGTCGCGGCTTGAAAGCCGCGACGCGTAACGCGTAAACGTTGATCAACAGTCGGGTGCCGTCCGGCCGCCCGCTACTCAGGCGGCAGCGCCGAGGTTCGCCTCGAGCAGCTTCAGCATCTCCTCGCCGACGCCGTCCGCCGATGCCGGGTTCTGGCCCGTGACGAGACGCTCGTCGACGGCTACGGCGCGCTCGAAATTTGCCGCCTGCGCAAGGATCGCGCCGCGCGCTTCCAGCGTGGACGCAAGCAGGAACGGCATTACGTCCTGCATGTCGATGGCGCATTCCTCGTCGTCGGTAAAGGACGCAACGGTCTTGTCGGCGACGAGCCAGCTGCCGTCGCCAAGCCTGACGTTGACGAGCGCGGCGGGGCCGTGACAGACGGCGCCGACGATGCCGCCGTTCTCGTACAGGCGCTGGACGAAGGACTGCACCGAGCTTGCCTCGGGCAAATCCCACATCGTGCCGTGCCCGCCCGGAAAATAGACCGCGGCATAGTCTGAAGGATCGAGTTCGCCGAGCGCACGAGGCGATGCAACGGCCGCCTGCACACCCGCGTCTGCGAGAAACCGCGCGTTGACGGGGTCGTCGACGTCCTTGCTGCTCGGATCGATACTGGCTGCGGTACCGCCAGGCGTGGCGATGTCGATCGCATAGCCCGCGTCGGTCAGGATGGCCCAAGGATGGGCAGCCTCTGACAAATGGAAGCCGGTGGGTTTGGCCGTCTCGTCGCCAGGCGGGCCGAGGCGGTCGTGGCCGGTCAGAACGAAGAGAACCTTCCCGCGCGGCATGTTCACTGCCCCGCGATATCGGCAGCCTTGCCGGAAGATCCGCGCGCCGCGAAGTAGCCGGCAAGCGCAGAGATCGCCGTCAGGAAGGCGCCCCAGGCAATGTCGGAGACGACGAGCGTCCACGTCCACGGCCCGAACAGCGCGTAGTTGGTCAGCGTATAGGTGCCATAGGCCGCGGCACCGAGCGCCGCTCCATTCGTGAGGGCAACTTGCACACGGCCCTCGCGCACGCCCGGCAGCACGGCAAGGTACACGATCACGGCGATGTAGCCGACATAGAAGCCGATGGCGCCGCCGCCGCGAGGCGCCTCGAGCATCATCGAGCCAAGCGTCTCGTCGTACACGGCCTTGAGGAACACCGTAATCCAGGCAATGTCGACGATGAGAAACGCGACGGCGACAGCGAGATAAGCTTTGATGAATTTCATGCTCGGTATTCTAGCGGGCTCTGCACGGGCAGGACGCCGGCAGGTCCTTCGTGTTGCAAGTTGTTACGCGCCGCGCGCCTCAGCCCGCGTGCACTTTAACGGTCTGGCCGATCTCGTCGAGGATGCGCCGCAGCTCGTCGTAGTCGGGATGACGGACGCGCATCCACGCGTTGGCCATGTAGCCTGCCTCGACGGGCTGCGTGGGCGTGCCGGGATCCGGCAGGTGCGCCTTGACGATGCAGTCGTCGTACCGGCGGCCGATCTCATCGAGTCCGGAATAGCCCGTTATGCGGCCATCGCGATCGGGACGCAGCGCGATCATGCCTGCAGAGAAACGACGCGACGGTCTGCTCGCCACCTGGCCGCGCGTAATCGCCGCGGCCCACTCGAAGTAGATATCGAACTCGTTCGCGGCGTTGTAGACGTCCCACTGGCCGACGCCCGGCGGGCGGCAGCCGATCTCCGAAAACTTGAGGCCCTTCGGTCCGTAAAACCACTCCATGTGCGTGGCCGACGTCCCAATGTCGAAGATCTTGATGACCTTGCGCGTCAGCTCGCGAACCTCGGTATAGCCCGGCTCGTCGATGCGGTTGGTCGTTACCATCTGCGGCGATATCCAGCGCTCGCGCATGGCCTCGAGCACGTTGGGGTAGTAGTGCGTGATGAACTCGTGCTGCACCTCGCCTGCGACCGTGATCGTGTCGATGTAGCCCTCGTGACCCTCGATGAACTCCTCGACGGCCACGGCGTGACCGGCCGAAAGCCCGCAGGCATTCATGACTCCTTCGAGCTCCTCGGCGTTGTCGACGCGATAGGTGCCGGCAGCGCCTGCGCCCGCCGGCGGCTTCAGGATCAATGGATAGCCGACCGCATCGGCGAAATCCCGCGCATCCTGCGGCGATGTCGCGCGCGTCGACATTGCGCAGGGGACGCCGGCTTCGCGCAGCACCTCCTTCATGGCCGGCTTGTCGCGACAGAGCCACGCCGTCCGGGTCGACGTCCCCGGGATACCGGTTTTCTCGCGCACCGCCGCGGCCGCCATGATGTGCGCCTCGATGGTCGCCTCCATGCGGTCGACCCAGAGCTGCCCCTGAACGTAGCGCACGGCTTTGAGGAGCGCGTCCTCGTCCACGACCGAGCGTATTTGCACGTACTCGCCGAGCCAGTGCCGAAGCTCGTCCGACAGCGTCGACTCGGGACGTTCGCCAATACCGATGACGTTGGCGCCGGCCGCGTGCAGGGCGCGCACGAACTCGCGCTGGTTATAGGGGAACGAAGGTTCGATAAAGATGACGTTCATGCATTGCCACTCAGCTGCCTGAAAAGATCGACGTACAAGCGTCCCTGGCGAGCCCAGGAGAAGTCCTTTTGCATGCCGTTTGCCATGATCTGCCGCCACAGCGCCTTGTCGGCGTACAGGTCCAGCGCCCTGTTCAACGCCCAGTCCAGCGCCGCTTCATTGTAATCGCGGAACAGGATGCCGGTGCCCTGCCCGGTCGCCGGGTCGAACTGCTCGACCGAGTCGGCAAGCCCGCCGGTTTCGCGCACGATCGGCACCGTGCCGTACTTGAGACTGTACATCTGGTTGAGCCCGCTGGGCTCGTAGCGCGACGGCATCAGAAACATATCGGAGCCCGCTTCGATCCAGTGGGCAAGCTTGTTGCTGAAGCCGCTGTAGAAGCTCGCCCGACCCGGAAAGCGGTGCTTCAGCCACTCGAAAAAGTCCTCGTAGCGGCGCTCACCGCTGCCGAGCACCGCGATCGCGCAGTCCCGCCGTTCGAGCAGCGGCGGTACGACCGACTCCACGAGGCCGAGCCCTTTTTGCCCGACCAGACGCGTGACGATACCCATGAGCGGCCGCTCAGTATTTTCCTCGAGGCCGGTCTCGAGCATCAGCTTTTGCTTGCAGGCACGCTTGCCGGCGAGGTCATCCGGCGTGAAGTTCGCCGGTATCAGCGGATCGGTCGCCGGATCCCACTCGGCATAGTCGACGCCGTTGAGGATACCCACGACGGCGCCCATGCGTTCACGCAACAGATTGTTAAGGCCCATGCCGTAGTCCTCGCCGAGAATCTCGCGCGCATAGGTCGGGCTCACGGTCGTGATCGCATCGGCGTACATGATGCCGGTCTTGAGGAAGTTGATGACACCTTCCTTGAGGTCGTCCTGGTGCAGGTGGTGCTCGGCGCCGCCGAGACCGAGCTGGCCGAGAGTCCACGCCGGGAACATCCCCTGGTAGCCGATGTTGTGAATCGTCAGCGTCGAGCGGGTGTTCCTGAACAACCCGTCCCACGCGAAAACCGTCTTCAAATAGAGCGGGACGAGCGCGGTCTGCCAGTCATGGCAGGAGAAGATATCGGGCGCGAACTGCATGCGTTGGCACATCTCGATGGCCGCTCGCGACAGCAGCACGTAGCGCAGATGCTCATCCGGATCATTGGTGTAGATGCTCTCGCGGTCGTAGAAGGCCGGACAGCGCAAGAGGTAGACGGGAAGATCCGAGTTCGGGAGCGTCGCCCGGTCGATGCCGTAGTGAATCTCGGTGTCGCCGAGCCGGGTGCGTATGCTGGCCATGCCGTCGACCGGCTGGATGTCCAGGCCAAGGTCCTCGATTCGTCGGTAGCGCGGCAGCAGCACGCGGACGTCATGACCGGCATCGTGCAGGTAAGCGGACAACGCCGCCGAGACATCGGCAAGACCGCCCGTCTTGGCGAGCGGTGCAAATTCCGAGCTCGCGAGGCAGATGCGGAGGGGCTCGTTCGACAAGCGTTGAATCCGTGTTGTTGTTGTTAATGCTAGTCTTGGCGGCCACTCAAACAGCGGAGCGGCGCGGCCTTGAACGTCCTCATACTATCACCCGGATATCCGGCCGACATGCCGGAGTTCACGCGCGGTCTCGCCGAGAGTGGCGCCAGGGTCATCGGCGCGGGCGACCAGCCGACCAGCGCCCTGCCCGGCATGGTCAGCCACTCGCTGTCACATTATGTTGAGTTGCGCTCCCTCTGGGACACCCGCACGGTCATCCACGACCTGACCGCAGCGTTCAAGGGCGTGACCATCGACCGTATCGAGTGTCTCTGGGAACCGGGCATCATGCTGGCCGCCGAGCTACGTGAGCACTTCGGGGTCGAGGGCCTGGGCATCGAGGCGGCACGCCGCTTCCGTGACAAGGAAGCGATGAAGCAGGCGCTCGACGACGCCGGTATCCGCACACCCCACCACGAGGCCGTCACGAGCATTGCCGGCTGCTGGGAGGCTGCCGAGCGCATCGGCTTCCCACTGATCCTGAAGCCCATTGCCGGCGCCGGCTCCGCCGACACCTATCGCGTGGATACCGCCGACGAACTTCGCGCGGTGCTGCCGCGCCTTATGCACGTACCCATGGTGAGCGTCGAGGAGTTTGTCGACGGCGAGGAATACACTTTCGACACGATCACGATCGGCGGCAAGATTCACTACTACAACGTAGCGTGGTACCGGCCGCGACCGCTCATTGCCCGCAGCAACGAATGGATCAGCCCGCAGGTCATTGCGCTCAAGGACGTTGACGACCCCGCGCTGGCCGATGGTATTCGCATGGGTCGCGAGGTCATCGACGCACTGGGCTTCGATACGGGCTTCACGCACATGGAGTGGTATCGCAAGGCGGACGGAGAGGTTGTCTTCGGCGAAATCGGTGCGCGACCACCCGGCGCGCACCAGGTCGACCAGATGAAGTACGCCTGTGACTTCGATGTGTTTCGCGCCTGGGGTTCCGCAGTCACTCGCGGGGAACTCGGGGTCGGCTACGAGCGTCGCCATAATGTCGCCACGGTCTACAAGCGCGCACTCGGCGTTGGCCGCATTACCCGCATCGAAGGCACCGAAGCGCTGCAAAAGCGCTTCGGTGAGCATGTCGTCTGGAACACACTGCTGCCGCCCGGCACGCCCCGCCGCGACTGGATGAAGACGCTTGTGTCCGACGGCTTCATCATGCTGCGACACCCGGACCTCAAGGCAACCCTTGAGATGGCCGACGCCGTTGGCAGCGAGCTGACAATGTACGCGGAATAGCGCCTGGCCTTGGGCCTTTGGAAAAGAGTTGATTAAACAGCGAACTGGTCACCGCACGACAGTGCTAATACCTCATCTTTTTTCTGTACAGAATCCACGCGTATGAAGCTGGTTGCAGATCTACTCAGGCGACAGGACCCCGACAAGCCGCACACACTGCTGACCCGGCTATTGGTCAGCTCGATTATCGTTTTCGCAAGTCTCGTGTACGCCGGGTTCTTTGGTGTAATCGCGTCTGTTGCCGTCTACTTGCTCGCCGTCGAACTGGCTGGCGCCCATTTGCGCTGGGCGTTTGCGCCCTTCTACCTGGCGCTGCTGATAGGGCTCAAAAACAGCGTAACGAGCCTGCTCGACTATTGGCGCAACCACGGGCACGGTTGACGCAAGCCGCAGGATCACCCTCGCCTCAGCTCTCCGACACAATGATCGCTGGCCGAGAGGTTGTCCTTCAGAACTGGTTTGAGCTTGAGCCTGAACGGCAGTTTTTTCCGCCATACCCGTCGCGTGACCAGCCGCATCACATCAACGAGCACGCCGGCGAACCCTGCGTACGCGGCAACGGTGAGACACGTCTCGAACCAGTCCGCCGGACGTTGCACCACCCCGAACTCTCCGCCGGGCAGGTACGACGCGAAGATCAGCGCGGCTGCGAGAAGCGGAGCAGCGATCACGAAGACGATCGTTGTTGCGAAGGTCCTGTGGAATGGATGTTCGGTATGCATTTCCGTGTCCCCGCCGCGTCTGTACGAGCTTTTGAAGGTCTATCGACACAATATCGATTGTATAGACAAAAGATAGCACATGTAGTTGCATAAAAAACGGGACCTAACCCTCATGGTCTTTCCTGCGCTCGACTTCGTCGCCGTGTTCACGGGAGAAAATTACGGGCGTTTCCCGTAAATGTAGCTACTCTTCGAGATGATGGACCGATACATCCTGCCAGCGATACAGCGACGTCTTTCAGCAGTTGGCTCCGAGCAAGAGGGTTGAGCATGAGCACAGAAACAGGAAGCACGCTGGGATTCCTGCGCGCACATTGGTTCTTGCCAGTAGCCGCAATCGCGCTACTCGTAAACACGATTACCGTGTATCTCGATCAATGGTCGTCGCCGGAGCTGCTCGAGGCCGGCATGCTCTTCGACTTCGCGATCCTTCTCCCTGTGCTCTACGTCGTTTGCTACAGGTCTGAGGGGAAACGAGCAGTGGTTCGTGCCATTGCACTTGCATGCCTCGGCATCTGGGCTTTGGGGCATGTGGTGCCAGACACCAACCAGTCGCTGCTTCACGATCTTCAGGTAATTCGGTACGTCGGCCTTGGGGTACTGGTTCTCTTGCAGGTCAGGTTGATCGTTGCCATTTTCCGTGCGACGTCTGGCGCGTCTGCCGGCGCGGAAGACGAGGCAGCAAGACTGGCAAGAGAGACCGGGACACCTCCTTGGGTGAAGAAGCTCCTGGCCTGGGAGGCTTCGGTCTGGATCAAGGTCTGGCGTTTCATCCGGCGTTTACGTGGCAGGTAGGAGGCGAATTGTCCTGGCAGGTATTGCTCTGCTTCCGGGCGCGAGTGGCGGCTCCCTTCGAGCCTCGTTGGAGAAAACAGGCGGCCTCTGACCCAGAGCAGTCGCGTCCAAGAGTAATCTCTGCGCCCGGTAGCCTTGTTTGCTGAAGCCTGCGCAATTGTGTCGTGTGCTTCGAGAGCGCTCTCTACAGTCAGGGATGCCAGGCGTATTCGGTATGACCGCTCCAACTGCCGACGTATTGAAAAGGCTTGCTGGCGAGCGGGCCGGAGCGGTGCTCGTTCACTGTGGCGGACGCACAGAGATCCGTAGTCAGCTGCGCTTGCGTACCACTGTGGCAATCATCAGCTCGTGCCTCTGGCGCGCTTGATGCGGACTCAGGAAGCGCTTCCGGTATCCCCCGCCAGCCTCATCCGCAGGGCTCGGTTCTCCCTCATGGCGTCTCCGATCCGAACCGCGAAGTTCGCGCCGGCCACGCTCAGATCCTGGAGGAGGGCCGGAGCCTCGGGGTCTTGTCGGAAGGCGTCCCACGACGTGCGGTAGTCGAACCGGTCGGGAGGGAAGAACGTGCCAGGCAGCTCCGCAGGGACGATCTGCACATGGCGGAATGCGACCCTTCGCCACAGGAAGTAGGTGTCGAGGACGATTCCGTAGAACTGGATCATGTAGTCCTGCTCGATCTCGTAGTACGCCGTGATGGCGGAGCGCAAGTCCGAGTCGTTGATGAGGGATAGGCGCCCACCCTCGCGGAGGTTCACGTACGCTGTGGAGACGGGACGGTACGTAACGTAATAGAACAAGGGGCGAAAGTAAGCGTCTACCGACTCGGCGGTAGGGCCGGAGCCGGCCAGCTCCGCGTGGAGCCGTGCCCCCGCGCCATCCCAACTCTGCATCCTTTCCCTCAACCTTTCGAGTTCCGTGTACTCTGCGTCGAGGTCGGATGCCAGCGAGGACAGGATGGCGGCTTCCTGGTTGCGGTCTTCCCGGCTGCTCCTCCAGTCGTCCGCCACCAGCGACAGCGTCACGCCAAGGAAGATCGCCAGAAACTCGAGGACCACCGGTAGCCACAAGATACCCTTGCGAGTGGCTGGACTCTCTGCCGGGTTCTCCGGCGGCTCAGATTCGGCCATATCGGCCCCTCGCGGATAAGTGCGTTCAGGCGACCATTATGTCAGCAGCGAAGCCGTTGGAGCGAGCTGACATCGGGCCGACAACGTCGTGCCTTTTTTCAGATAGCCCACCGAAGAGGCATCCCATGCCGTTGTTAAGCGACGTTGGCGAGCGCCTTCTACTACGTTCCAACACCGTCCTTCGCCCGCAAGGGTGATCGATAACAATGCCCCCTATGATGGTGAGGCTACGCCTGCCTCTGGCCGATAACAGCCATTGCGCACCGACCACTCTGATCGCAAGAGTTGCCGTGAGGTCAGCCAAAGGAACAAGGACTGAGCCTCGGACCCGATTCTATTCAGAACCTATGACCTGCGCCGGGCCCTCGACGGACGAAAGGCATCCACGACGTAAACGGCGACAACGGCATACAGCGCCGTGCCGGCGAACATGATGAGCCGGTCCCAGAACTTGGCGCCGGCCGGCGCTCCCGAGGCACTGTCCATGACGGCGGGAGCCAGGATCACGATCAGCGTCAGGTAGGCATACGACCAGGCGCCGCCTGCGCCTCGATCACGCGGAGCCCGGCGATCTTCAGCGAGTTGTTGCGCCCGTAGGCCGTCCTGACGAGTTCGTCGAGCACCGGGTCGTTGAACTGACGCCACCAGTCGACGAGTTCCGGCTCGCCGGCATCGAACTCGGCGAGTTCGGCCGTCAGCCACTCCGGCTGCACGGCTACCTCCGGACGCACGAAATCGGGATCCACCGTCGTGCAGCCCGCCGTGAGACAGGCGACAGACAGTAGTGCCGCGGTCGCCGCGCGCCGCAGCCTACTGCGTGGCGTCCCGGGCCTCAGCATCGAGTTCTTCCGGCGCCATCCAGAGGGTCAGTAACTCGTAGCCGAGCGCCAGGACGACCGCACCGATGAACAGCCCGACGATACCCATCGCCACCGCGCCACCGATGGCGCCGATCAGGATGACGAGCATGGGCGTATCGAGCCCACGGCCCAGGAACATGGGCTTCAGGAAAGTATCGCTGCCGCTTACTAACAGCGCATAGACCAGGAACACGACGGCCGGTACCGTGTCGGCCACCGAGAAATACCAGACGGCAATCGGACCCAGTACGAGCAGCGGCGGCAGCTGCACGATCGCGAGTACCAGGACGGCGCCTGCCCACAGGCCGGCGGCCGGCACCCCGGCGACGACCAGGCCGATGGCTGCCGCGACGGCCTGGATGGCCGCGACGCCGAGCACGCCCTTGAAGACGCTCCGCACGGTGCCGATCGCCATGTCGGTCAGCGCGCCACCGCGCTCGGTGCCGACGAGGCTGTTAGCGATATTGCGTGATGCCTCGTAGCCGCCCGACGCCACTGTAAAGAGCGCCGCCGCGATGATGATCGAAAAAATGAACTGGAATACCGTGAGCACGGTATGACCCGCGAAACTGAGCGCCTTCTCACCGGCTGCCGTAATCTGGCTCTCGAACTGATTGATCGTCGCTTCCAGATTATCGGCGGCCTGCGACCAGATCGCGAACACGCGTTCGCCAATGAGTGGCCACTCACTGACGCTGTCGTTGGGCGGCGGAATCTCGAGCGTACCGCTTTGCGATGATTCTGCGATGTGCCTGAGAGCGCCGATCGTCGAGTCGCCGAGGAGCCAGACAGGCACGATAATGATCGCAATGCCGAGCAGGGCGATCAGCGTCGCCGCGACCTTTTCGCGACCACCCACGCGTGCCGCCAGCGACTGGTGCGCCGGGTACAGCGAGACAGAAATGATGACGCCCCAGACGACCAGTGCGAGGAACGGCCGTACGATCTGGAAACAGATGAAGATCAGCAGTACGACAGCGGCGATCTGCAGGAACGACGCCATCGCGTTGGCCAGGAACTTCGGGTCTGTTTTCGTACTATCTGCGCTGGACATCTCTCAAGCCTCTCACAACTGTGGTTCTGTTGGCGCACGCTGCCGAAGCACACGTTCTGCTGGATCTTGCGCACATTAACTCTGCTCAGGCGTACTCATCGAGATACTTCGGCAGCATCTCACGCCAGGTCTGCCAGTCGTGTTCCCATTCGGGGCCCCAGGAATCGACACGGTTCGGGATACCCTTCGCGCCGAGCAGGTTGGCGAGTCGCCACGACTCGCCAATGTCTTCCCAGCGACCCTCGCCACTCGGCATCAGGATGAAACGCTGGCGCAGCACGTCGAGCTGCGGACCATCGAGGTTCGGCAGATAGTGCAGCGGTGAGGAGAAATAGAAATCCTCGGTCATCCGGCCGTCGAGGTACTTCGACAGGTCGTAGGTGCCACTCATCGCGATCGCCATCCGATAGGCGTCCGGGTGGCGGCAGACCGTCGCCACCGCGTTGAATGCGCCAATGGATGCACCCGTCGCAATGATCTCGATATCGTCGGAGGCGCAGTCGATGCGAATGGCGGGCGTCACCTCGCGATAGATGAAGTCGTCGAAGCGATTCTGCAAGAGCGAGCAGTACTCAGGCGAGTGCTGCCCGGAAAACCATGCGCGGCCCGCCACGCTGTCCGTCGAGTACACCTTGATGCGCCCTTCGTCGATCAGGGGCGCGAGCACCGTAATCAGGTGGAAGCGCTCGACCTCTTCGGCATCACCGCCCGCGGTCGGAAACAGCAGCACGGGCGTACCGTAATGACCCCAGCGCACGAGCGGCATTTCCTGCTCGAGGCGGTGCGAATACCAGCGGGTCACGTCCTTGTTCATTGCCGCGTCGTCGCATCCTGTGAGCGCCAGTGCTGGATCCGATTCCAGAACAACTCGGTGAACTCGTCAATCTCGTGCTCCGGATAGAGCGCTGTGACCTTCTGACGAATGGCGTCGTGCACGGTGTCGGACGCAAAGAACTCGTGGGCCACCTGGTCGAGGTGGCCGAGGTGGCGGTCGCAGAACTCGAGGAAGTCATCATACTGGAAGTAGTCGAGCGCAAGCTTTGAGTAGGCCTCGAGCTTGTCCTCGAAGGGCATGTCCTTATCGGCGATCCGGAAGTAGCGCTCCCAGTTGAGGTTGGCGTGCATCGACCGGTCCGTCGCTGCACAGTAGATCGACCAGCGCAGGTTGGCCTTGATTAGCCACGGGAAATGGAAATGCAGCGACGTGACCTGCGAATCAGGGCAGGCGTTGGCGAAGTCGATCGGGTGCCAGGTGCCGTCCGCGAGCAAGCCCTCACAGGAGTTGAAATCCCAGCCGAAGAAGGCGTTGATGACCATCGTCATGCGCGACAGCGTCGTCATGTCGTCGTCGGTCAGGAAGTCCGTTTCCATGCGATAGCGGTCATGCAGAGGCGCGGCGGGATCGTAGTTGACGAAGCGCCACTGCGGGCCCAGCCCCACACAGCGGACAAACTTCTCGTGCGGGATGACACCCTTCTGCAGGTGCATCAGGCGCGTACCGCTCTCGTTGTAGGCCTTTTGCAGGGCCTCGCTGTCACGGATCGACGTCACGCCAACCCATGCGCCGCCGTCGTAGGGCTTCATGAACATCGGGTAGCCGATCTTCTCGGCAATGTCTTCAAGGTTGAAGAGCTTGGCGTAGCGGCTCAGCGTCGGCTGCAGATCGGGCGACTCGACGTAGGACTTGGGCGGCAGAATCCAGGTCTCGGGGATCGGGAAGCCGAGCCTCATCATGGCGCAGTACGAGGTGTGCTTCTCCATCGACTGCAGCGACCACGGGTTGTTGTAGACGTACAGGTCGTCGGTCAGGATCGACTTTTTGATCCACTCTCGCGAGGTGTGATACCAGTGGGTCAGGCGATCGATGACAACATCGTACTTGACAGGCTGGCTCAGGCTGAACGGCTCGATCGCGACCCGCTCGACGTTGAAACGCTGGGTCTCACCGCCAATGTCGATGGCGAGGTCGAGCTCCTTGAAGAGCGCCTCGTAGCAGATTGGCCAGCAGATGTCGGCGCCCAGTGAGAGCCCGATATGGCGTATGCGATCTGGCATTGCCGGTGTCCTTTGTCGTTTATCGTTATACCGATGCCGGCGGGCAGTATACCGCGGCAGCGAGGGCTCGCAGCGCCGCCGCTCAGGCGAGCTCGACGCGAACCAGGGAAATGATGTCCTTGAGCGCCTGCTCGACGACCCGGCTGTCCTCGTGACGCACGATGACGAAGCCGTCGCCTTCGTAGCTGTCCGACGGCGGCTGGCCTTCGCGCGGCAGCTTGACCTCGACCACGAGCTTGCCGTGGCGACGCTGGGCTTCGTCGAGTCCGTGAATAGCACGAACGGTGCCGCGCCCCTGGCCGCGAAAATACGCAGCCCCGGCCGAGTAGCGCCGCGGCGGCGGCTCGAAACGGTTGTCGACGAGGATCCTCGGCCAGGCCCGGTAGAAATCAATGTCGTGTGCGTAGGACAGGAGCGAGGTAATTTGCGCGCCGGGCGGACGAGCGCCGACTTCAGACACCGCAATCCGGCCGTCGGCCAGCCGGAACCACTCCATGTGGCTCAAACCCGTCTCGAGCCCGAGCGCCCTGACCCCCGTCATGGCCGCGCTGCGGATCGGGTCGAACTCCACCCCGCTGATATCGCGCGGTAGAAACACACACCACTGGATCCACGGGTTCTCCATGACCACGAGCGGCGACGGCACGTAGCAGGAGATCGAGTGCCAGACCATCTGACCGTCGATCATGACGCTGTCGAAGGAGTACTCGCTGCCCATGACGAACTCCTCGAGCAGCATGGGCCGGCCCGGCGCCGGCGCAGCCCGGGCGAGGAGCTCGTCCAGCTCGCGGGCGTTGTCGATACGGAAAGTACTCTTGCCGCCGGCACCGGCGAGCGGCTTCGCCACGAGTGGAAAGCCGACCTCGGCCGCAAACCGTCGCGGCGTGTCCGGGTCTTCGGCCTGCGCATGCCGGGCGCAGGGTACGCCGGCCTCGCGCAGCACGGTCTTCATGCGCGCCTTGTCGCGAAAATTGACGGCGGCGTTAACCGGGAGACCATGGATGCCGAGGGTCTCCCGTGCCTGGGCGAGCGGCACCTGCAGCTGCTCGAGGGGCCCGATCATGCGATGCGGGCTGCCGAAACGGGCGGACAGCCCGCGCGCGGCCGCAACGAGCTGCCGCGCATCCAGCGCATCGTCGACCCGCCAATGGCCGACGAGGCGCTCGCGAATATCGGCAGGCACGCGTTCCAGCGGGTCCTGGCTGATAAGGGTCAGGTCGACATCGTCGAGCCGCGTTGCCCCGCGGAGAAAACGCAGCGTCGCCTCCATGAAGAAGGGCGCGACGAAGATGACATGGCGTGACATGAGCCTCCGTCTCCCCTACTCGTAGACCATCCACTGCGGTCCCGGGAACAGCCACGACAGGCCGTTGCGCAGGCGGTCGCGCCAGTTCTCCCAGTTGTGCGCATCGCGGGCCTCCTCGAAGCGCACGTCGATGCCCTGCGACTGCAGTTTGGGTACGAGCGAACGATTCTCGTAGATCAGCGACTCGTAGATGCCGCAGCTCATGTAGATGCGGTTCGCGGGCGTCCCCGGCGTCTCGCGAAACTCGTTCATGAACTTGACGACCGGGTCGAACACCGGGCCCCGCGTGTGGCGGCCTATATCGCTAAAGGCATACGAGCCCGACTGCAGCAGCAGCTTGCCCCAGGTGTCCGGGTCGCGCCACGCCGCATGCAGCGACGCAACGCCACCGAAACTTGCACCCATGATGCAGCGTGAGTTCGGCCGATCGATCAGCGGGTAGGCATCGGCCAGCTGTGGCAAGAGGTCGTCGGACAGGAAGCGCGCATGTCGGTCGTCGCCGGCGTACTCGTTCAGGCGGTCCGGCGACTGCGTCAGCGCGACGACCAGCGGCGGAATCTCGAGCGCGTGAATCAGGTTGTCGAGCACGGTCTTGAGCGAGGCGTAGTGCACGTAGTCGTTGCCGTCATGCACCACCAGCAGCGCGTAACGGCGGTTCCGGCGAAACCGGGCCGGCAGGTATACGCCGATCTTGCGCTGCTCGCGGAACGCGCTGCTGTCGATGTCGAGCAGCTCGACGCTGCCGCTGCGCGCCTCCGGGTTCTCGTGCGTCCAGTCCGGTCGCTCGTAACCCCAGGCCTGGCACACCGAGTTCGCCCCGAACGGGTCGTGCGCCAGCACCGGGTTGAAGGGATCGACGACGAGCTCGTTGTGGCCGTTCCGCACGACTTCGAACTTGTACTCGATGCGCGACCCCTGCGGAAGCTCGATGGTCGCTGCCCACAGGTCGGTGCCGGCAAGCGGCTGGAACGGCTGCGCCGTATCGAGCCCGGATATCCAGCAGCGCAGGTAGACCGCATCCGCCTGGCCACGGAAGACGAAGGTCACGTCGTTCTCGTCGATCAGCGGCAGCGCGTTCCCGGCAAGGAAACGATCGATTTCCTCGGCGGTCGGCGGACCTTTCCGAATCAGGCGGCGAAGGTCCGGGTTCATGCCGCGCGCAACCGCGCGACCCGACCATCGCGCTTGAGAGTCCTTGCCGCGTCGACGCGCACGCGGCGCGAATCGCGAAATTCGACGGCCGCACCACTGTCCAGTGTGATGCAGGTATCCGGCGAGAAGCGTCGTGCCATGTAGCCGATGCGCAGGCGATCGTCGCTGGCAAGGCGTCGCGCCGGGTCTGGCAAGAGGACATGATCATGGACAATGCCGAGTCCACTACCCAGCACCTCGGCATCGCGCTTGCCCTGCGGCATGCGATCGTGAAACAGCACGACGCGCTGTGTGAGCACCATGGCACCCGCAGACCAGGCAACGATGGACTTGTCAGCGAGCAGGTCAGCCAGGCCGAAGAGTCGTAGCCGGTTCAGGAGGATGATGATGTTGCCACCCGTAATCAGCACAGCGTCAGTGGACTCGAGCGTGGCCCGGATCTCCTCGCGATGGCGGGCAAGCGCAGGCGTATCGACCGGGCTGTAGCGCTGCTCGAAGTCGGCATGCAGCTGCAGCGTGCGACGTAGGTGATGCCGATCGAGTGCCCGGAGCTGCGCAATGGCATGGCGCTGCTCAGGCACAAGCAGGGCCGGATCGCCCTCGGCCTTGAGCATCGCTCGGGTGGCAATGGCGAGCTGACGCAGGCGACGGCGGTAGAGGCGCTGCAAATCCTTGAGCCGCTCCTGTCGGGCCCGATAGGCACGTTCGAGGTCGGCGTCGCCGGCGAACACAGACTCCGCGCGCCCGTAAAGGCACAGGTCGGTGAGTGGCACGCCGAGTACGGCGCGCACGTCGTCAATATCGTTCTCGGCCTCCTGCCAACCCGCGGAAATGACGGCCATCGACGACGCGTTCAAGCCGGCATCCGCCATGGCTTCGGCAAGGTTGATGGTCGGCCGCTGGGGGCCTAGGAGCAGGCGGACGGGCGCTTCAGTGGTCACGCGGAGTGTCATCGTTGTTGTTGTGGCGTGGCCGCGAATTGTACCTGCTTGGGGCGTGGTGCAGTAGGAGCGGCAAACGATCGGTGCTCCGGTCTGATGCGAAGGGCGCAGCGGTCTCGTACTCAAGATGAACAGCGCCTTGCAGGAGCGGCTTTGAAGCCGCGAATGAGACACAGGCTGGGAAGTACGTCGCAGTCGCGGCTTCAAAGCCGCTCCTGCAAGGGCAATGGCAGGCTATGGCCATCAGGGATCGGAAAGCCACGATTGCGGCTGGCGCGCCAGCACCTACGATATGGGTGAGGTCAAGAACATGCCCAACACCCCGCGAATACTGATCATCAATGGCGCCTACCGGGACGGCGGCGTCACCGACAGGCTGTTGGCCGAGATGCTCGACGAGCTCCGCCAGCAGGGTGTCTCGACGAGTGAAATCCGGCTTCGCGACACGCCGATCGAGTTCTGCCTTAACTGTCGCGAGTGCATGCAGCAACCCGGGACCGCGCCCGGCACCTGCGTGATCGACGATGGCATGGCGGGCATCATTGCGAGGATCGACGCCGCGGATGGTTACATCTTTGCCGCACCGACGAACTTCTCCTACGCAACAGCGATTTTCAAACGGTTCATGGAGCGACTGGCGCCCTTCGGCTACTGGCCGTGGGGTGCGATGGCACCGACCTTTCGCAAAGACGGGCAGAAGCCCAAGCCGGTGGTCCTCGTCTCGTCCTCTGCGGCGCCGGGATTCCTCGGCCGGCTCAGCTTTGGCAGCCTGCGTGAACTGAAGATTGCTGCGCGCACGATCGGCGCAAAACCCGTTGGCCGACTGTTTGCGGGGCTAATGAGCGGAACGCCCGAACCGGTTATCCCCGACCGCACGGTTCGCCGGGCACGATCGCTGGCGAGACAGCTCGCCTGAGCCGGAGTACTGTCTACCAGGGCGCCGGAGGCGTTTGTCGCCGCCTCGGTGGATTCCAGAACGGCGCGTCGATCACGCGCGCGCGCGCCATCTTGCGCGTCCAGTGCAGCTCGCGCTGGTAGTAGATCTCGACCCAGAGCGTATCGCCCGGCGCGCCGTAGCGGGCGTCGACGGTGCCAAGCGCCACGTTCTGTTTGCACACCGGCGACCAGGCGGCCGAGGTTACGAAGCCGATGCTCTTGCCGCCCTTCTCCTTCGCAAAAATATAAGCGTCCTTCGCGGGCTTGTTACCGTCGATATCGAGGCGCACGAGTCGCCACGTTGAGCCGCTGCGCCATTCCTCGGCAAGCGCTCGGCGGCCGTTGAAGTTTGGCTTGCCAAAATCCACGAGCCAGTCGAGACCGAGCTCCAGCGGCGACCGGGTCCGGCCGGACCGGACCACCGTGTCGGCAGGCAGAAAATCGATGCCTGCCATCAGGAATCCGGCTTCGATGCGCGAGAGCTCCAGCGCGTCGGTCCCGATCGCGCGGATGCCGGCAAGACGCCCGGCCGCGAACAGCGCGTCCCAGAACGATTCGGCGATCGACGGTGGCATCCAGACCTCGTAGCCCAGGTCGCCGGTAAAGCCTGTCCGCGAAATCGTAATCGGTGCCCCGTCGAACTCGACGTTCAGGAGCCCGAACGGCTTCAGCTTGGCGAGCATGCCGAAGCCCATCGTCGACAGCGTCGTGTACGACGTAGGTCCCTGGATGGCCAGCGCCGCCACTTCATCGGTCTCGTGGCGAATCTCGACGTCGAAGCCCACGGCCGAGGCCAGGAGCCAGTCGTAGTGCCGTTCCTGCGAGCACAAGCGATAGTCGTTCTCGCCAAGGTGAAAGATCGTGCCGTCGTCGATCGCCTGGCCTGCATCGTTACACCAGACGGCGTAGACTACGCGGCCGACGGCAATCGTCGTCATGTCCCGCGTGACCAGCCGGTCGAGGTACGCGCCGGCATCCGGTCCGGTAATCCGGTACTTGGTCATCGGCGTCAGGTCGAAGACCGACGTTGCGTTGCGAATCGCGAAGTATTCCGTTTCGGCGCAGTACAACTCATCGGGCACGGTGTAGCCCTTCCACTCGTGCCAGCGGTTGATCGTGTCGAGTTCGCGTACGCGCTGGTAGAACGGCGTGACGAGCCGACCTTGCGCGACCTGCTGGGCACTCATCGATCCGCCTCCCCGGAAATAATGGCGCGCGCCGCGTTGCGCCCGGGCACGCCGGTCACGCCGCCACCCGGGTGCGCGCCGGCGCTGCAGAAATGGAGCCCGTCGAGCGGTGCGCGATACTGCTGGCTGCCGACGAATGGTCGGGTAAACAGAAATTGATCCAGCGCGAGCTCGCCGTGGTGCCAGTGACCGCCCGTCATGCCGAATTCACGCTCCAGGTCGACCGGGGTCAGCAGCTCGCCCTCGATCACGGCGTCTTTGACACCCGGCAGGTAGCGCTCGAGACGCTCAATGCAGGTCTCGAGCAACGCTGCCTTGGCCTCGTCCGTCCAGCCACCGTCGAGGCGATACGGCGCGTACTGCACAATCGCCGACAGCACGTGCCTGCCTTCAGGCGCCAGCGTTTCGTCGTGCAGACTCGGCAGCGCAATATCCATGACGGGCTCCGGTGAACACTGACCGTACTTGGCCGGGTTGAACGCGCGCTCGACGACGTCGAGCGACGGCGCGATGAGCAACCTTTGCCGGAGCAGGTCTTCATCGAGCGACGGCAGGCCGTCGAGGGCAAGGTGCAGCTTCGCCGCCGTGCCGTCGCAGCGAAACGCCGTCACGCGGCGGATGAAGCCCGCCTCGAAATGCCGGGCGCCCACGAGTGACAGCACCGTTTGTTTCGGATCTACACCGGAGACGACCGTGCTGGCCTCGATGATGTCGCCGGCGCCGGTCTCGACGCCCGCTACGCGGCCACTCTGCACAACGATGCGGCGAACGGCTGTGTCGGTACGAAGCTCGGCACCGCGTTCGCGCGCGGCCTTTGCGAAGGCATTACTGACGCTGCCCATGCCGCCGGCCGGTAACGCGACGCGACCGGTCTTTCCGCCATAGCGATACAGGGCGCTGACAAACGTTCCCGGTGACCGCGGCCCCGCGTGGGCGCCGAGCACCGCATCCAGCCCGAGACCTCCCTTGAGCAAATCGCTGGTGAAATGCTCCTCGAGGTCGTCGTAGACGTTCATGCCGACGAGGCGCAGCAGTTCGCGCATGTCGTCCCGGCCAAGCAGGCGCAGCTCGACAGCCATGCGCAGGAGCTTCCGCGTGTCACGACCGAGGTGACTGCCGAGCCGCGGTGGCACGCGATCGAGCCATTTCCACAGGAGCCTGCTCATGCGCTGCATGCGCCGCGAGTATTCCCGGAACGCCTCGCCGTCCGCCTTGCCCGCGCCCTCGACGCGGTTACCGCCGTAGCGTACATGTTCACCATCAGTACCCAGTACAACGGTGTCCAGATCGCTGCCGGCCAGCGTCGGCCGCACGCCGAGCTGTCGCGATACCGACGGCTGTAGCTGATAAAGCCACTGCGCGCCGGCCGACACGGCAAAGCCGTCGGCGAACTCCCGTGTTTTCGCTGCACCGCCAACCTGACCGCACTGCTCCAGAACGAGCACGCGACGCCCGGCCTCGGCAAGCAAGGCAGCAGCCGCCAGGCCATTGTGGCCTGCACCAATCACAATGACGTCGACCCGCTCAGTCATCGCCGAAGGTCTCCGGCACCGTGTTCGGTCGCTTCAGATCGTTAAGGATTTCGCGCGCGGCGTTGGCTCCCGGCGCTGCCATGACGCCGCCGCCCGGGTGCGTACTCGAGCCGCACAGGTAGAGCCCGCGCACGGGCGCACGGTACTGCGCAAAGCCGGGCACGGGACGGTTGAACAGGAGCTGGTCCATCGTCAGCTCGCCGTGGAAGATGTTGCCCTCGGTGATACCAATCTCGCGCTCGATGTCCTCGGGCGTTCGAATCTCGACGTGCAGGATCAGGTCCTTCAAGTTGGGGCTGTAGTTCGCCACCTGGTTGATCACGGTCTGCGCAAAAGCCTGCCGCTCGGGCTCCGTCCAGTCGCGCCCCTCGACCTTGTGCGGGCAGTACTGCACGAAGCAGCTCATGAAGTGTTTCCCGGGCGGAGCCATTGTCGGGTCGAGCAGCGTCGGGATCACGAGATCGACATACGGATCCGCCGACCAGCGGCCGTCCTTCCAATCGTCGTAGGCGCGTTCCATGCGCTGCATCGAGTCGACGAAGTGCATGTCGGAGTGGTATAGCGAACTGCCTTTCGGCAGCGCCGGGAACTCCGGCAAGCCGTCGAGCGCAATATTGAGCTTCCCCGAGGACCCGCGAATCTTGAAGTGGCGGATACGCCGGACGAACGCCTCGGGCAGGTCGCCTTCGTCCATGCAATCAAGAAACGTCTGCTTGGCATCGAACGCGGAGACGACGACAGGCGCCCGGATTTCCTCACCGGACTCGAGCGCCACGCCTGTGACCTTGTTATTGCTCACCGTGATCTGGCCGATGCCAGCCTCGGTACGCAGCTCGCCACCGTAGGCCTTGAAGGCGCCAGCCAGCGCTGCAGAAACGGCCCCCATGCCGCCTCGCGCGTAACCCCAGGTACCAATATTGCCGTCGACGTCGCCCATGTAGTGATGCAACAGCACGTACGCGGTACCGGGGGAGTGAATACCCAGCGCCGTGCCAATGATGCCGCTGCCCGACATCGCAGCCTTGATGACGTCGGACTCGAAGTACTCGTTGAGATAGTCGGCGACGCTCATCGTCCAGAAACGAAGCGTGTCGTACATCTGTTCTTCGCCCATCTCGGCGAACTTCCTGCCGATTGCCAGCAGCCCAAGCAACTCACGCGGATGGAAGGACGTCGGGTCGGGGGGCGTCGTCAGGAGAAAATCGCGAATCAACCGGCACTGCCGCTGCGTGTCCGCCTTGTAGCGCACGTAGGCATCTGCGTCGCGACGCGAGTGCCGCGCCATTTCGCGGTAGGCAACGACAGGATCGTGGTAGCTGCCGAAGTAGTCACCGTTCTGCATGAACGTGACCGAGCCGCCGTAAGGGGTAATCTGCAGACCGTGGCGCTCGAGTTCGAGCGCGCGAAACACTTCGGGGCGAAGCAGGCTGCAGACGTAGGAACAGTTCGAGTAGATCCAGTCCTTGTACAGCGTCCGGCTGACTGCGGCGCCACCGATGTAGTCGTTCTTCTCGAGGCACAGCACGCGCAAGCCACCTTTGGCGAGGAACGCGGCGGTCGCAAGGCCGTTGTGGCCGGCGCCGAGCACGAGGACGTCGTACTGGCTCACGGCGACGCCTCGCGCAGCAGCTCGTCGAGAAGCCAGTCGACGTAGACGCTTTCGGCGGCCTCCATGAGCGAAAACGGACCGGGCTCGTAGTAGCGCGAGCGGGCGCCGAGCCCGTTGTTGCGAATGATCGTCACGTCCTCGAGCGTGGTGCGGTGCCACAGCCATGTCAATGCGTCGAGCTCGTAGTCCTCACCTTCAACGGCATCGGCGCGCACGAGCCAGAGCACATCGAGGCGTGCGTGCTCGTGCGCCGTCGGCACGAAAGTATAGGCCACGACGTGATCGCTGTAGGCAAGGAGGAAGCTGGAGCCGCCAAATGAAAAGTCCGAGGCGCCGCCGTCGAATGCCTTGAGCTCGCCGAGCAACGGCGCCACCGGCTGGCCGTCCTGGCTGCCGGTCAGGTAACCGTCGAACAAGGCCGTGCGACTGTAGCCGTAGCCCATCTGGCCGGGCGGCGCGCGCGTGTCGATACGATCGATGGTAAGAGATTCGAGCCCGGCCGACGCCAGGCGCTCGTGCATGTCGGCCTGCACGTTCCGGCGGCGCTTCGGCGCAAGCATGAGCGTATGCCGCGTCGCGTAGTCGCGGTGAGCCGCTGCGCAGTGGTAACACTCCTGGTAGTTCTCGACTGCGAGCTTCCAGTTGGCCGGAATATCATAGCTTTTACGCACGGCGACCTTCATGCTGTCGAAACCGAACCAGCGCATGGGCTTGTCGAAATCCCGGCGCGCGTCGTCGACCCCGGGCGGGTGCTCGGCGAAAGCAACCAGAACGAGACCGTGGACGATCTCGAGGCGAACGGGCTTGAGGCTGTAAGCCATTGGCTCGAAGTCTGCTGGCATGTCACGCGCGGCCGTGAGGCGGCCGGCCGTATCGTACTGCCAGCCGTGGTAGGGACAGGTGAACTGCCGGGCAGAGCCGTCGCCCTCGAGACAAACGCGAGAACCGCGGTGCCGGCATACGTTTGCGAACGCGCGAAGCTCGCCATCGTCGCCGCGCACGATGATGGCGGACTCGTCGGCGACGTTGAACAGGCGGAAATCACCCGGCTCCGGCCACTCACTGACGTGCCCGGCGAGTACCCAGTTGCGGTAAACGACGCGCTCGAGTTCCAGCGCATAAATGTCGGAGTCCGTGTAGAACGCAGCTGGCAGTGACTGGCCGCTCTTGCGACCGGCGGCGAGACGTCTTACCCGCTCGATCGTCGCCGCGTGTCGTTCTGCGTCCATGCCCAAAGTCGCTCTCGTGCCGAAGCCGCGACCATAGCACAGCACCCGAGGGCTGAATGTGCCACGACCTTGCGGTTACACTCGGCACATGCCCCTCGTCGCCCATTCGGACCTGCCGACATTCCTGCACCTGGAACAACAGGGCCACGAACTGCTGTCGATTGACCGCGCCACGCACCAGGACATCCGTGAGCTGCACGTCGGCTTTCTCAACATGATGCCCGACGCTGCCCTGCGGGCGACCGAGCGCCAGTTCATCCGGCTGGTCGGCAGCTGCAACCGGATCGCGCAGTTCTTCGTGTATCCCTTTTCGCTTCCCGAACTTGACCGGGGCGCCGACGCCAGCGCCTACATCGACCGCTACTATGCGAACTTCGACGCGCTGAAGGACAGCGGACTCGACGCACTGATCATTACGGGCGCTAATGTTGCCAACCCGGCGCTTGCCGAGGAGCCGTTCTGGGAGCCGCTGCTCGACGTCGTCGACTGGGCGAGCAACAACGTTGCCTCGATCCTGTGTTCCTGCCTCGCGACGCACGCCTTGCTCAAGCACTACCACGGCATAGACCGGCAACCGCTGCCGGAGAAACGCTGGGGCGTCTACAGCCATCGCACGGTGCAGCCCCGGCACCCGCTGTTGCGCGAGATCAATACGCGTTTTGATGTCCCACATTCCCGCCACAACGATATTTCGCGCGAGCAACTCGAAGCCGCCGGTTTAACCGTGCTCGCCGAAAGCAATGACGGCGGTGTGCACATGGCCGTGAGCCCGGACCAGTTTCGCATTGTTTATTTCCAGGGACACCCGGAGTACGACGCGAACAGTCTCCTGAAGGAGTACAAGCGCGAAGTCCTGAGATACGCCGCCGGTGAACTCGATGCGCCCCCGCCGTTCCCCGAGCACTACTTCGCGCCGGGCGCGGCCGAGCGCGCAGCCCGCTGGCTACAAGCCGCCGTTGCGGCAAGCGCCGCAGGACGTGACCCGGCGACGAGGATCGAGGATGAACTCGAGGGGTTGGTGGACAACACCTGGGGTGATACCGCCAAGGCCGTGGTCAACAACTGGCTTGGACTCGTCTACCAGCTCACGAACCTGAATAGAACGCAGCAATTCATGGACGGCATCGACCCGGAGGATCCACTGGGTCTTCGCCGCCGCGTCACTAAACAACCACTCGAGGACTCAGGATGAAGGACGAAACCATTGCGATACACGCCGGCTTCAAGGCCGACAGCGCCACCAAGGCCGTGTCCGTCCCGATCTACCAGACGGTCGCCTACGAATTCGACAACGCACAGCACGGCGCCGACCTGTTCAACCTCGAGGTCGAAGGCAACATTTATACGCGCATCATGAACCCGACGACGGCGGTGCTGGAGCAGCGCTCGGCCGAACTCGAGGGCGGCATTGCCGGTCTCGGCCTCTCGGCCGGCAGTGCGGCGGTCAATTACTCAATCCTGACGATCGCCGAAGCCGGCAACAACATCGTGACCGTACCGCTCCTTTACGGCGGGACCTACACCTTGTTCAAGCACATGCTGCCGAAACTCGGCGTCGAGGTGCGCTTCGCCGAGGACGACTCCGTCGCGGCCATGGAGAAGCTCATCGACGCGAAAACCACAGCCGTGTACTGCGAATCCATTGGCAACCCGGCTGGCAATATCGTCGACATAGAAGCGCTCGCCAGCATGGCGCACTCGCACGGCGTCCCGCTGATCGTCGACAACACGGTTGCAACGGGCGCACTGATCAAGCCGATCCAGTGGGGCGCAGACATCGTCGTCAACTCCTTGACCAAGTACATGGCTGGTCATGGCAACACGCTCGGCGGCGTCATCGTCGACGGCGGCAACTTCCCCTGGGCAGAGCACCCGGAGAAGTTCCACATGCTCAACCAGCCCGAGGATTCCTACCACGGCGTTGTCTACACCGAGGCGCTCGGGCCCGCCGCCTACATTGGTCGCGTCCGCACGGTGCCCCTGCGCAACACGGGCTCGGCACTGAGCCCAATGAGCGCCTTCCTGATCCTGCAGGGACTGCAGACGCTGCCGCTCCGGATGGAGCGTCACTGCGACAATGCGCTCGCCGTTGCGAAGTATCTCGACGAACATCCGACCGTGGACTGGGTGCGCTTTGCGGGCCTGCCCGACTCGCCCTACTACGACCTCGCGCAGAAATACACCAACGGCAAGCCGTCAGCGCTCCTGACGTTCGGCATCAAGGGCGGCTTCGACGCCGGCGTGAAATTCTACGACGCGCTAGAGATGTTCCTGCGGCTCGTGAACATTGGTGACGTCAAGTCGCTGGCTGCGCACCCGGCGTCGACGACCCATCGCCAGCTCACCGAGCCGGAACTCGAATCGGCCGGGGTGACGCCGGACATGATTCGGCTGTGCATTGGTATCGAGCATATCGACGACATACTCGCCGACCTCGACCAGGCGCTCGCCGCAGCTGGCTGAGCCAGTTCAGGCAGCCGACTCCGGCGCCTCGGACTCGTCGTTGGCTGCCTCGGCAGGCGTCGGCTCACGGCCGACCCACAGAGACAGCACCGAAAACAGCTCCTCGGCCGTGAACGGCTTGGCGAGATAGTCGTTCATTCCGGCCGCAAGGCATTTCTCGCGGTCGCCCTTGAGCGCGTTCGCGGTCAGCGCAACGATCGCGGTCGGTCGTTCGAAGGACTCGAGCTCCCAGGCACGAATCCGCCGGGTCGCCTCGAAACCGTCCAGCACAGGCATCTGGCAATCCATGAGAACGACGTCGTAGTTAGATTCGGCGAGTTTCTGTGCGGCGACCTCGCCGTTTTCGGCAACCTCGACCTCGAGGCCCAGGTTCGTGAGCATGCCAACGGCCACGGCCTGGTTAACCACGTTGTCCTCGGCGAGCAGCACCCGGCCTTCGAGCTTGCGGTCTGCCCCGGGCGCCTGGCGCACTGGCGCGGGGGCCTCGCCGCCGTCAGCCAGCGTATTGAGCAGCGCGTCGAACAGGTCCCCCTGGCGCACGGGCTTCGCAATCTGCGTCGAGATGCACAGCTCGTCCATCGTCTCCTTCGGCAGCGAGCTTGCCACCGAGCTCAACATCATGATGCGCATCTTGTAGGCGGCCTCGCGCTCGCGAATCTGCCGCGCAAGGCCGACACCGTCCGTGCCCGGCATGTGCCAGTCGAGGATCGCAACGTCAAACGCTTCCTCAGCCCCATCGAGCGTGGCAAGGGCTTCCTCGGCGCTCGCCGTCGACACGACGCTTGCCCTCCAGCTCTCGAGGTGGTTTTCAAGAATCTCGCGATTCGTCGCGTTGTCGTCGACCACGAGAATCCGACGGCCGGCGACCGTTCGAACCTCCCGCTTCCTCGCGTCGTAGTCGTGGTCAGGAGAGAGCGGCAGCGTGAAGAAGAACGACGATCCTGTTCCGAAGGTCGACTCGAGCTCCAGCTTGCCGCCGAGGAGCTCGACAAGTTGCCGACTGATCGTGAGCCCGAGCCCGGTACCACCGTAAACACGGGTCGTCGTCCCGTCTTCCTGGGTAAACGATTCAAAGATCGCCCTTTGGTTCTCTTCGCGAATACCGATGCCGGTGTCGCGAACCTCGAAGCGCGCCCTGATCGTGTCGCCGACCGTTTCGGTATCGAGGCGCACCACGATCTCGCCGGTTTCGGTGAACTTGAGCGCATTGCCGAGCAGGTTGACGATGACCTGCCGGAGGCGGGTCGGATCCGTGACGACGTTCGTCTCTGCCTCGGCATCGACAACCGACACGAGCTCGATGCCCTTGCGACTGGCCGGTTCCGCAAAACTCTCGACCGCCTCCTCGACGAGGCGACGCAGGTCGACACCGAGTGATTCGACCTTGAGCTTGCCTGCCTCGATCTTCGAGAAATCCAGGATGTCGTTGATCAGCGCAAGCAGTGTGCTGCCCGACTCGTAGATGGTCCGGACGAAACGCTGCTGCTTGTCGGACAGCGGCGTCGTGCGAAGGAGCTCGGTCATGCCTAGCACACCGTTCATCGGCGTACGTATCTCGTGGCTCATCCGGGCGAGGAAATCGCTCTTGGCCGTGCTCATTGCCACGGCCTCGTCGCGTGCCTCCTCGAGCTCCGCATGTGCGACCGAGAGCTTCTCGGTGAGCTCGGCAAACTCACGGCTGAGCACGCCAACCTCATCACTGCGCCCCGTGTCGACGATGACTTCGAGATTGCCGGTGCGGCGCATCCGCTGGAACAGCGCCGTCATCTGCTTGAGCGGCGAAACGATGCGGTAGTGCATGAACGCGAGCGCAAACAGCAGGAAGCAGGCACTCGCTATGGCAATGACGGTCGTTGCCAGGCGGATCGTCGCCGCGCCGATCTGGCTGATCCGGCGCTCGGTCGACATCTGGAGCACGCCGACGATATCGCCGCGTATGTCCCTGATCAGGTCATACAGGTGCACATAGCCCTGGTCGACGACGAGGCGAAACGGCTCGACTCCGTCCGCCAGTCGGTCGATCGTCAGGGTTACCTCGGGCGGCGCCGAGTCGCCGAGATCGTAGTAGATCGTAAGGTCCGCCGTGACCTGCCGCGCCACCTCGGTGATGCGCTGATCCGTGTAGAAGCGGCCCGTCAGCATGAAGCCCTCGGCAGGTCCGCGGCCGGCGCTGTCCAGTATCGGCAGCGATATGACCTGCAGAAGCCCGCTCGACGTCCTGACCAGACCGCGGGCCGTCTTCAGGACCTCGAGGTCTGGCCAGTCGCCGCCGTTGCCCTCGAGCTGGAACGGCAGCTCTTTGTGCGGCACGAGTTCCTCACGCTGCCCGGGGTGCTTCATCCACGCGTAGATGAGCTCACCCTTGCGGTTATAGATGAGCATCAGGTTGATGCCTGTCGAGATCCAGTACTCGGGCAGAAGCTCTTCGCCTTCGAAGGCGGGGTACTCGCCACGCGCATAGCGATAGGTTGCTGTCCAGTTGGCGTATTCGATCGCAAACGCCTCGAGCGCACGCTCGTCGGCGCTGACGGCCGAAGAAACCCGGGCACGATCTTTCTCGACACCGTCAACCTCGATCTCGCCGAAGGCCGGCAGGACCGTCAGCTTGAGCGCTATGAAGGTACCGAGGGAAAAGAACAGGCCAAGGAGGATGGCAACAATTGCGACTTTCTTACCCAGAGACACCGATCTCGCCTTCTACTACTCGTTAGTCGATGCGCCTGGGCGAGAGCAGGAAACGCGAGCCCGGGACATAGCATCAACACGGAATATCGGCGGGTCGGGACGTAACTTGAGGGTCCGCAAGCAGCCATCGGCGACAGGGCAACGTAAGCGCTACTCAGCTACAGGCGACACGGGTATCTGCGATCGCCAAAACCCGGATCGTCATCACAGACCGTCCCGGGCGCAATCGCTACGATTGGCGTCCAACACCTTCGGGAAGGCTCCCATGCGATCACTGCTGCTTGTCCTTGCTGTTGCCACGCTCGCCGCCTGCGCACCGAAACCCGGCGGCAAACCCGTACCCGTCGCGTCCGACGACCCGATCCTGCAGCGTGCCTACGAGAGCTGCGTGGTCGATAACACCAAGGAAGTACGCGCGCAGAACCCGGATCTGCCAAAGAGCCTCGAGTCGTCGACGATGGAGCGGATCTACCATGCCTGCGAGACGGCCGTCGTCAGAACCTGCGAACGCAAGAAGGAAACGGACGCCTGCAAGGTCGTCCTCAAGATGTATATCAAGCTGTACTGACGGCCGTCAGCCAGTTATCTGCCCGTCGTCAGCCCTTGGCCTGGCTGGCGTCGCCGACGCGACGGCGCACGAAACGCTGCAAGGCCGGGCGAACCTTCAGGAAGCCGAGATAGGCGCGCTCGAGTAGCCATAGCACGGCGCGGTTCCGCGCAACGAGGCCGAGCGGGCGCAGTGGCGGAATGGCGCGCCACATCGCAGCGAACGCCGCAGCGCCGGAGACGATCGGGCCCTCACCTTCCTGTGCATGAAACCTGGCGAGCAGGGTTTCTGCATCCAGCGGGCAGTCGCGGCCCGCCTGAATGTCCACGAAGCGGATCGCTCCACGGCGATCGAGCCTCTGCATCAGGCTGATCTCACGAACGCACAGTGGGCAATCGCTGTCGTACCAGACCTTGACGTAGGGGTTCATGCAGCGGCGCTCGCGGTCAGGCGCCCGTGCCGAGTTCGACCGGCAGCTCAACGGCACGGTAGCGGATCGTACGCCCGCCCTTCGCCGGTGCTTCGAGCGCAAGCCAGACGCGCGACTCGTCGGCGTACCAGAGGCTGATCTCGCCGCCTTTGGCGTCGAGTGCGTAGCGGATTGCCTCGACCTCTCGGCCGTCAACCTCGATCGTCTCGTTGCCGACCTCGCGGATCTCGACGTCCTCGTATTCACCCGTCTGGCTATTGAGCAGTCGATCGGCCGTCAAGAGCTCACGATCCCAGTACGCAAAGGTGCGTACGCAGTCGCCAAGCTCGGCCTCACCGTTGGTGCCGGCGACGGACAGCGATTCAGCGGTTGCCGTGCCCTTGACCTCGAAACGCTTGCCGTTGCTGTCGGTTTCGGCGTCGATGCTCCTGAGGCAGCCATCGTTCCATACCTCGGTATTGCGATGACGGTACTTGAAGGCCGTAATGAACAGCAGCTTCACGTCGAAGCTGGCTTCGGTCTCGATGACCTGCTGGCCGTCGGCTTCGCTGAGCGAGAAGCTGTGATAGCCGATCTTGCGATCATCGAGCAGGACTTCGAAGTTCCACTCGCGCGAAGCGGCGTCGGCCGGCGATGCGAGCAACGCCGAACCCATGGCGACAATCATGCCGAGCACAATGCTTTTACGAAGTGCGTTTTTCATCGTCTTGATCCTGTGAGTAATCGGGTCAGGCCGCGCTGGCGGCGGTGTTCCGCGCTGCCGGCTCGAAGCCGTCGAAGCGGCTGGCGACCTGCACGAGGGCGGGCAGCAGCAAAGCCCAGCCAAGTCCAATAATGATGACCGAGTAGACGGGCTCTGACAGCGTAACGGCGCCCGCGCTCTGGCCGGCGAGGAACGACATGGGGCCGCCGATCAGTCCTGCAATGACCGCAACGGCTACGTGCTTGCGAAGCCAGCGCATGCCGACGTTTAGCGTCGTTGCGAACAGCATCCACATAGCGACGATCCACACGGGGGCTGCGCCGGGGACGATCGAGCGCGTGCCGTACTGCAGCACGTCGGCAAGGACGAGGAACGATTCCCAGGTAAAGCCGATCAGCGCGCTTACAACAATGAGCACGAGTTCTGCGCGCCGGTCGGGGCTGCGCAACAGGTGCACGACAACCACGCCGAACGCGGCGGCTGCCCCCGCGACGGGAAGGTTGGCGGCGGCAAACAGCACGACGGCAAGCCAGCCGGCCTTGAATAGAGCGAGATTGAAAACCGTATTCTTCATCGTCATTGATCCTTTAGTGAGACGGCCTCCGTGCCGTATCCGCATTCCCTTGGGGCGGCGCCGTGCGCTACCCCTCCCATGGATAGAAATGCTCGCAAAGGCAAGGCGCCGAAGGGTCTCAGAGCGGTTTCAATCTGTTTCCAACTGCAACACCTGGCCGCAGCTGCGAAACCCCTCATCGATGGCCGGAAGCCGCGCAGAGACTTGCTAGAATCGCGGCTCCGTTCCCGAGGAGGCCTCTACGTGGCGCAACACCAGTTGATCGACAAGATCGGCAACACGCCCCTCATCCGTCTCAACGCGGCCTCCGAGGCAAGCGGCTGTGAAATCCTCGGCAAGGCCGAGTTCATGAACCCGGGTGGTTCGGTCAAGGACCGCGCTGCGCTCGGCATGGTGCTGGCAGCCCGAAAGTCGGGTGCACTCGAGCCAGGCGCCGTCATCGTCGAAGGCACGGCGGGCAATACCGGCATCGGGCTCGCGATGGTTGGCAGCGCGCTGGGACATCGCACGGTCATTGTCATGCCCGAAAACCAGAGTCGCGAAAAGATCGATACGCTCAGGGCCTTCGGCGCCGAGCTCAGACTGATCCCGGCCGTACCCTACAAGAACCCGAACCACTTCGTGCACACCTCGGGTCGGCTCGCCGGGGAACTCGGTGGGTTCTGGGCGAACCAGTTCGAGAACACCGACAACCGCTCGTTCCACGAAGTCACGACCGGGCCGGAGATCTGGGAGCAGACCGACGGCAAGGTCGACGGCTTCATTTGCGCCGTCGGCACCGGCGGCACGCTCGGTGGTGTCGGCCGCGCACTCAAGGCGCGGAACCCGGACATCAGGATCGGCCTCTCCGACCCGGAAGGCTCGGGCCTGCACAACTACTTCGCGCATGGCGAGATCGAGATCGTCGGCAGCTCGATATCGGAGGGGATCGGCAACAGCCGCATCACGGCAAACCTTGATGGCTCGCCCGTCGACGTCAGCTACCAGGTGCCTGATAGCGAGGCAATTCCGCTGGTCTACGACATGATCAGAAAGGAAGGACTCGTGCTCGGCGGCTCGAGCGGCATCAATGTCGCAGGCGCCATACGCCTCGCGCGCGAGCTCGGGCCGGGACACACAATCGTGACGATTCTTTGCGACTCGGGCCTGCGCTACAAGGAGCGCCTGTTCAACGCCGACTTCCTCGCGTCGAAGGGACTCGAGCCGCCGGCATGGTACGGCCGTGAGGCCTAAGCTGGTTATACTCGACAGTCCCGCTGCTCCGGGACGAAAGACGAGAAAGACCATGCGGCCTGCAGTCTCCTTCATTGCGCTGTGCGTTCTGGCCGGCTCACCAGCCGTGCTCGCTGACGACGTTGTCTCCAACGACGCGGAAGCGCCGCCCACAATCGACAGCGACGACGCAATCGAGGAAATCGAGGTACTGGGCGAGTTGCCGACGATCCAGCTCGGCAAGATCGTCGAAAAAGCCAGGCTCGATTTCTGGGACCTCTACAACAGTCTCAACGACGTTGCCGAGTTCCGCGTCGTGTGTGACCGGCGAGACACGACGGGCACCCGCTTCAGAGAGCTCAGCTGCGTACCGGCGTACTACTCGCAGATGGCAACCGAACTCACCAACCAGCAGTCGCTCAGCACCGTGCGCTCCGGCGGCACGGCACGCGGCCTCGGTGCGCGGCCACCTAACCAGCGGAACTTCGTACGGCAGGCGCAGAAGAAAAAGGAAGAGGCCGACGCTCACATGATTGCGCTGATCGAGGCGCACCCGGAGCTGCGCGAGAAGTACGAGTATCTCCGTGAGTCGACCGAGGCGTATGAGCGCAGCAAGGAGTCCGAATGACCCGTTCCTCTCACAGCCACAAGCCAGGGCGCTCAATAAAGCAGAGTGCGGAACGATGAGCCGCGTGTCGAGAAGACAGTTCTTCGGCTCGGCGGCGGCACTGGCAGCGCTGGGCTCTGTACCGAAGGCAGCATCCGCGGCCGTTCAGGACGCCACCGGGCCGGCCGACCTGATCATCAGGGGCGCCCGGCTCCTCACGATGGATCCCGCAATCCCGCAGGCGAGCGCAATTGCGGTTCGTGGCCGGCTCATCGTTGCCGTCGGCAATGACGACGATGTGCAGAACCTTGTCGGACCGAAGACCGAGGTGGTCGACGGGCGCGGCCTGACCGTGACACCCGGCTTTATCGACGCGCACAGTCACCCTCTCCTCGCCAACGAAGCGATCTCGGCCAACGTCAACCTGCGGCGGATCGCTGATGTCAAGACAGCGCTCGCGGCGCAGGCCGCGAAGACGCCGCCGGGCCACTGGGTGCTCGGTTCCATGTACGACGACACGAAGTTCGACGAGGGTCGGCCGCTAACGCGCTTTGATATCGATGAGGTGGTTCCCGACCATCCGGTCTTCGTCAGTCACCGCGGCGGACATACCGCTGTCGTCAATTCCCTTGCGCTCGAGATGGCGGGCATTTCGATCGATACGCCGGACCCGGTGGGTGGCCGTTACTTCCGGGAAGACGGGCAGCTCACGGGCAAGATTGCCGAACCATCGGCAATGCAGCCCTTCCGGGCGACGGGTACCTGGCCGGTCATGGACCGCGCGGCCCGGCAGCGCTCGGTACTCTTGACCTCGAAGCAAATGGCGGCCGCCGGCCTGACCTCGACGACGGACGCGTGGGGCGTCGTCGACGATTTCATCGCCTACCAGGACGCGCGCGACGCTGGCGAGATGTACTACCGACTGTCGTTCATGCCCTATGGCGAAAGCGATGTGTACGAGGGCCTGAAGCTGGCGCGGGTTGCTTCGGGCTTCGGCGACGACATGCTGCGTATCGGCGCCGTGAAATTTGCGGCCGACGGTTCGGCGTCCGAGCGGACAATGAGTCGCAGCACGCCCTACGACGGTCGCCCCGAAGACTTCGGCATCCTGACCATGACCCAGGAGGAGATCGATCGCGCTGTGGACGACGCCGTCGCGCACGATTTTCGCGTTGCAATCCACGCCAACGGCGACGTGGCCATTGATCGCGTGCTGAAGGCCTACGAAAGAGTGCTCAAGGACTGGAGTGGCACGAACCCGCGGTTCAGGATCGAGCATTGCTCCCTCGTGAACGACGATCTCCTGGCACGCATCAAGGAGACCGGCGTGGTGCCGACGCCGTTCTACACCTACGCGCACTATCACGGCAATAAATGGGTCGAATACGGCGAAGACATGATGGAATCGATGTTCGCCCATCGCAGTTTTCTCGACTACGGCATCCCGGTTGCGCCAGCATCGGATTTCACGCCCGGGCCGTTCGAGCCGACGATGGCGGTCCAGAGCATGGTGACAAGGAAAGATGCCATGGGGCGGGTATGGGGTCCGAGTCAGCGTATCTCGGTGACCGAGGCCCTCTACATCTGCACGATGCACGGCGCCTACGCCTCCTTCGAAGAAGATATCAAGGGCTCGCTCACGCCGGGCAAGCTGGCCGACATTGCCGTACTCGAAGCGGACCCGCACGACGTGGACCCTGACGCCATCGCGGACATCCGGGTGCTGCGCACGATCCTCGGCGGCAAGACCACGCACGAAGCGTGAGCAACGATTCACCGCAGGCATTGCTGGTCAGGCAACGGGCCAGCCGGGCGCAACCGTAGTGTCGTCACCTGCGACTGACGGCACGGCGCCAGGTGCCACGAGCACTGTGCTGCTCACCGCAGTCGCCATGCTCGCGTTCGCGGCCAATTCCCTGCTGTGTCGACTGGCGCTCGGGCAGGAGCTCGTCGACGCCGCGAGCTTCACGGCAGTGCGCGCGCTGGCCGGCGCGCTAACCCTGGCCGTCATCATGCTGCCGCGCTGGTCGAAGAAGGGACGCGCCCGGGCGGACTGGTACGCGGCCGGACTGCTGTTCGCTTACATGGCTTTCTTTTCCTTCGCCTACCTTTCGCTCGCTGCCGGGACCGGCGCGCTGATCCTGTTCGGCGCCGTACAGCTAACCATGTTTATTGCAGCCCTGAGGGCCGGCGAGCACTTCGCACTCCTGTCGTGGGGAGGCCTCGGGCTTGCCGTTGCCGGGCTCGTGTACCTGGTGTCACCGGGCCTGACCGCACCCGACCCGATGGGTGCGGTTCTCATGAGCCTCTCGGGTATCGCCTGGGGCCTGTATTCCCTGCGCGGCAGGAACGTTGCCGACCCTGTCGAGGCGACGGCCAACAACTTCATCTCTTCGGTGCCCTTCGTGGTTGTTGTCAGCCTCGTGTTTCTCGACGACCTGCACGGTACGCCGCAGGGTTTCACACTGGCGGCAATCTCCGGGGCCGTCACCTCAGGTCTCGGCTACGTCGCCTGGTACGCGGCGCTGTCCGGACTAACGGCGACACGGGCAGCCACCGTTCAGCTGTCCGTGCCAGCCATTGCTGCGTTCGGTGGCGTGCTGCTGCTCGCCGAGCCACTATCGGCACGCCTCGTTATTGCGTCAGTCGCGACGCTGGGCGGCATCTGGATGGTGCTGGCACAGCGAGCGGTGCGCCTGGCGGACGCGGACTAGCGGAGCGTGGCCAGGCGATGGTGCGCCTGCCGCCAGTCATCTCGCTCAGTATCGCCGGCCTGAAAGCCTGCCTTTGGGCGACTACGGCGTCAACTTACGATGCTCTACGGAACGGGTTGGATTCTCGCATCAGGAGACTCGCAGCTACGATTCTGGGTAATGGGTTTCGCACTGCTCATCACGCTGGCGCTCGGCTACGTTCGATTCGGACAGCGGTCAGTACCGAAACAAACCGCGGGCGCTTCAACGGCCGCGGCAGAGGCCCTTGCCGATCGCGTGGAGCAGTTGGAAGACAAGGTAAATGCAGCCGCGGAGGCCATGGGTCGCTCTTCGTAGCGTCGGACCGCGCTGTCCTGACCACGCCGCGGCTCGCGGTCAATCGTTGGCTATAATCACGACGATAAGCCAAGGGCGGTCAGCTCTGGTTCACCGTCACCGTTGTCATCCCCTGACACCTTTCCCGCGAGATCAGCAGGAGTCAGCTTGCTTGCCAGGAACGCACTCGATGCCATCGGAAAGACGCCGCTAATCAGGCTCGAAGGCCTCGAGCCGGATGGCGGGGCCGAGATCTGGCTCAAGGTCGAGGGCGGAAACCCGACGGGCTCCTATAAAGATCGCATGGCTGTATCGGTGTTGGGCCGTGCGGTTGCACGCGGCGACGTATCACCTGGCGATCGTGTCGTGGAATACACAGGCGGCAGCACCGGCACGGCCCTGGCCTTCGTTTCCGCCGTACTCGGTCTGCGGTTTACGGCCGTCTTTTCCGATGCGTTTTCAGACAGCAAGCGATTGGCGATGCAGGCCTATGGGGCAGAGGTCCTGGTTGAACAGAGCGAGAACGGCGCGATCACGCCGGACCTCATCGCACGCATGAAAGCGCATGCCTACGCGCTCGCGGAAGCACCGGGCAGCTACTACTGCGACCAGTTTGGATCGCCCGATGTCCGACGTGGCTATGTCGCCATGGGCGAGGAAATCGCGAAGGACCTCGGTGGGGACCTGGACGCCCTGGTCGCCGCTGTGGGCACTGGCGCCGCGCTGATGGGTACGGCAGACGGACTGATGGCGACAGGCATCGAGCCTATGGTCGTTGCGCTTGAACCGTTACAGTCCCCGCTTCTGACGACCGGACAGGGCGGCCCGCACCGGGTCGAAGGCATCGGTGTGGGATTCGAGCCGCCGTTTCTCGATCAATCACGCGTCACCGACGTTCGCGCCATTGACCAGGAACAGGCGTTTGCGATGTGCCGACGCCTCGCGCGCGATGCGGGGATCCTCTGCGGCGGTTCCACCGGGCTGAATGTTGTGGCGGCTATTGAGCTTGCAACAGAGCTTGGCCCCGGCAAACGCATCGTAACCTTCGGCTGCGACAACGGGATCAAGTACCTGGGCGGGCACATTTACGGGGACTAGGGCCGTCCGCGACTGCAGGTCGCTAACTCGCTTCCTCGTACAGCATCACCTGGTTGCGGCCCATCTCCTTCGCCTCGTAGAGCACCTTGTCGGCTCTCGCGAGCAGATCGGCAAGCGGCTCATCGCGCGCCGGGCCGTAGGCGACGCCAAAGCTTGCCGTCACCGAGACCGACGACTCCCGGAGACCCACTGTCAGCTTCTCGAGGCTGTGTCGCGCGCGCTCCGCGACAGCCACGCCCGTATCGACCGACGCCTCGGGCAGCAGCATGACGAACTCCTCGCCGCCCCACCGGCCGACAATGTCGTTGTCGCGCAAGACGTCCGTGAAAACGGCGGCAGCCGCCTTCAGCACGCGGTCGCCGGCATTGTGACCGTAGGTGTCGTTGATCGCCTTGAAATGGTCGAGGTCAATGATGACAGCACAGAGCCCTTTGCCGTCGCGACGCAGCTGCTCGTAGCAGCGCTGGACAAACGCACGATTCGGCAACCCCGTCAGCAAGTCCGTGGCGCTCTTGTTCTCTACGCTCTGTTTGTAGAGCCGCATCAGGAAGAACACCAGCATGGCCAGCAGCAGGACCGCGGCGCCGGCCGCAGCGGCACTGCTGACGAACGACCGCGTGATCTGTGCCTGCCGGGCCTCGAGCGGGATCAGCAACAGGAGTCGCCAGCCCAGCTCCTCGATGCCGAATTCCGAGATCAGGAAGTCCTCGTCATTGACGTCAATGACTTCACTGTCATGCCCTTCCTCAGACGCATCACCGTGCTCGAACCAATCGAGCGACTCGAGCGTAGGGATATAGGCATCCGTCACCACGAGTTCGGGCAACGACGACAGAATGATCTCGCTGCGATCGTTCGTGAACAGGAAATCGTAGCCATAGCGCGCCTTGTACTCGCCGAAGGTGTCGACGAACTGCTGGATGCGCTTGCCTACCCCGACATAGCCGAGGAACTCGCCGTCACTGCTCTGGATTCTGACGTCGAAGAACAGGTGCACGTCGCCAACCTGTCCGAGGTCCGCCATCAGGCTCTTTTCCGTTGCCATGGCCTCGAAATACCACGCCACCTTCCCCTCGACGAGGTCGAGCGTCGAACCGTCAGAGAAATACTGCTTGCGCGTACGTTCACTGGCCACGAAGAACTTGAGGCCGAGATCCTGCTCCATCGCCTGCAGGCGAGAGAGGAGAGCGGCTTCGTCGATATCGGTCGAATCCATCGTCGTCGTGAAATCGACGGAGCTCGCGAAGGTCTCGGCAATGTAGAGAGGCCGCAGCAGTTCGTCGCGCACCAGCTCGAAGACCGGAGAGACAGCCTCCTGCTGCACCTGGATCTGCTCCGCCACAATGTTGCCGATCGCGTTGTAGGTCGCATAGGAAAACGCCCCGCCGAGCGAGAGCAGCAACACGATTGCGATGCTTCGTGGAGTCGATACCGGTTTCATTGCCTGCGGCACACAGCGGAGGGATCGTCGGAGCCCGAGAATAGGCCAGAAGCGGAGGCAGCAACAGGACGCAGCTAACAGTCCGGGAAACAAAGCGGTCGGTCTTTTTTTTGGACCGGAGGCACTGCTTCGCGACCTGACCTTAATCCAGCGGCCAGCTTGCTCCGAATCGCGTCACGGGAGACGCTATCATGACGATCGGGCCAGGGAAGATGGGCTCGGACTCGACGCCGAACAGACCGCGGGTAGCAGAAGACCCAGGCGCGGCACGGATCACTATGGTTGCGGCTGCGTGTCGAGCCTCGAGCGCAGCGGGTATGCGCTCTGCGAGCGCACGAAAAACGGCGCCTTGGCCGAACCGGCGCAGGACGTAGACGTCGTACGTCCCGTCATGGACCTGCTCTGGCTGCTGCTCGCACTGCCGATCCTTGCCGTAGAGATCGCGATCATCTCGATCGCGTACGCCAGGCTATCCAAGTGAGAAAAACGGGGGCGCCCGACGCGAGAGAGGTAGTGCGGCTCATCCCGTTGGCGGGCAATCCGGCTACTTGCCTGTAGCTCCGAATAGCGTGGTCTCTGCCGCGTTTCGACAGCGCTACGCAGATTGCGATCGCTTACTGATCCTCTCTGCGTCGGTCGATCCAGTCCTGGAGCTCGTACAGCGTATCTCGTGAAGGCTTTGAGCGGGCTTCCAGGGCTTTCCTGAGAATCCAGGCCTCCAGTGCTTCGTATAACTCCATTACTTCGAATTCGACGTTAGCGTCGTCTCGACTGGCCTTTTCCATAGCCTCAGTGAACTCCGCAATGTCCCGAGTCTCGGGAGGATTCGACCGCAATCGTTCGAGAGCCATGCCGTCCTGACCAGGCGCAGGCCGGATGTCGTCGCCGGTGACGATGAATGTTCTTGCCGTGAGGACTCTGGCTTCCTCTCTCATCTTTCACTATCCAGGGGTTGGAGGAAAAAAAGGGGGCACCACCGCAAGGCCGCTCGTGGTGCCAACCCACCTACTAACGTGTGTAATTATTGCTGACGACGGCGCCTTGCACATATGAATTTCCCGTGGCTGCCTTCGTGTACAACGAATCGGACATAATCCGGCGTGGAAGCCCTTGGGATTGGTCGATGGTTTCGAACACAGAGCTCCACTTTTTCGAACCGCTGTCGTTCATCACAAGCAGGCTCGCGCGGGAGCGACATGGGAATGCTCAGAACCTGAGGCTCATACCCACGTTCCAGGTGGTGATCTTGCCGAACTCGAAGCCGGTGATCAGAGCGACTCGAGGCCGGAAGTACCAGCGGCCGTTCAGGCCGGCCAGGATGTCAGAGTCGAAGGTGTCGGCGCCCTCGGTAACGACCTCACCAACCGATGTGTAGCGCACGTAGCCATGGCGGTATGCGTGCAGGCCCTTACGGCCCGGATGATGTCGCCGTGGTACCAACCTGTCGCCACTTGTATCGGGCAAACATCCGCCGCATTCTGACTAAGCCCCGTAATCGTCAGCGACCACGATCTCCCGCTTGTGGCCGAGAGCGTTCGGTCGCCATAGATTCTGGACTGGCGACCTTCGTGGCATAGCCGTCAGTGGCAAGGCCGTCGCTGTGCGGTTTCGCCGGCCAACGATCAGACATTTGTTCGGAGCTGAAACAATGAATGAAATTTCGTTCGACGATTTCCTGAACGTTGAGCTGCGCGTCGGAAAGATCATCTCGGCGGAGCAGTTTCCTGAGGCTCGCAAGCCAGCCTATGTCCTGCACATCGACTTCGGAGCTGAACTCGGTACTCGGAAGACCAGTGCTCAGGTCACGGAGCTGTACAGCACAGGAGAACTGGTAGGCAGGCTTGTAGTCGCTGTGATCAACTTTCCACCGAAGCAGATCGGACCGATCAAGTCGCAGTGCCTGGTTACCGGGTTCCACAACGAAACGGGCCAGGTTGCATTGTGCGTTCCCGATAAGCCGGTACCGCTGGGTACCAGGCTACTCTGAGCGTAGCGCCGGCCGGTGCTACTGCCGATCAAACAGAGGTAGCGTCCGGCATCACTCCGATTCGCTGACGGTCGATATATCGATCAGCGGGTTCGCCGCAATCATGCCGTCGGCCGTGAGCTCCGGGTAGGGTCTTCCCTGCGCACGGCAGCGTTCAGCAATGTCAGGGTACGACCACTCGAACAGCGTGCGGGCGCGCTCGTCCGGCGTCAGACGCGACTGGTCGTACAGCCCCGCCGCGCGCCGCTGCCGTTCCGCCTCGAAGAGAATAATGCCGACGACCACCGACACGGTCAGCGACGATCCATGACCGTGCATCGGGATAGCAATGTGCTCGTCAGCCTCGGCGCGGGCCGCATCGCTCAGCCCGACGTGCTCGCCCCCGACCATGATGGCCATCTTCTCCGTGTAGTCGACGTCACGATAGTCGCGTGACTTTTCACCACTGTACGCCGCCACGAGCTTCCAGCCATCGGCACGCAGCGACGAGAGCGCGGCGCGCGTTGACCGGTGCGTCGTGACGGCAACCCAGTGCTTCGCGCCGCCCATACTCATGTGACTTCGGCGCACCAACTCGCCGGTCGACGTTGTGTGAACCTGCTGAATGCCGACGGCATCCGCGCTGCGGATGATCGCAGAGACGTTGTGCGGCTTGGTCACCGCGTCCATGAACACGGTAAGGTCCGACTGGCGGGCGTCAAGCGCGCGCTGGTGGTTTTGAGAGGGGTCGCGGGTCATCGGTCGTCCTTACCGAAGGTGTGCAGGCATCGTAGCAGCGCGTAATACGCACGAGGCGGTACGGCTTCACAGTTGCCGACCGATGTATCGCTGCAGTGCTTCAGCTTATGTTGCGTAGCGACGGGCCGCCTGTTGATGCTGTCCGGTCGTCACCCGGCAAGTGCCGCGGCAACGGCCTGGCGCGCGTGGATCTCGGTCGTGTCGAACAGTGGCAGCGCAATGTCGTTCTCACCAATTAGCATGCCGATCTCGGTGCAGCCGGCAATGATGCCTTCGGCACCCTGTGCCTCGAGTCGTCCGATAATCTCGACATACGCCTGCCGCGATGCGTCAGTGACCTGGCCCTGGCAGAGTTCATCGAAGATGACCCGGTGCACGAGGTCCCGATCGGCGCTGTCCGGTACAAGAACGTCAAGACCCGCCGCGTCGAGACGGCCCCGGTAGAAGTCTTCGTCCATCGTAAAGCGGGTGCCCAGCAGGCCGACCCGCTTGAGCCCGGCTGCCTTGATCGCGGCCGCCGTTGCATCCGCAATGTGCAGCAAGGGAATGCTCACCGCGTCTGCGACCGGCTCCGCGAGCTTGTGCATCGTATTCGTGCAGATCAGCAACAGCTCGGCGCCTGCTGCTTCGACGTCCCGCGCCCGGGCACACAGGATGTCGGCGAGCTGCTGCCACTCATCAGCGTGCTGCAGTGCCTCGATCGGCGCAAAATCGACGCTCACGAGCGCAATCGGCGCCGAGTGCAGTCCGCCGAGTTGATCTCGGGTCTTTTCGTTGATGAGCCGGTAATAGAGCGCCGTGCTCTCCCAGCTCATCCCGCCAAGCAGGCCAATGGTTTTCACTCAGCTGCCGTCGTAGGTGAGCAGTTCCTCGAGACCGGCACGCGCAGCCGTCGCCCAGCGCGCGGCGAGACCATCGACGTCTTCCCAGCGCGTGATCATGTCGTTGCCGCGCAGTGCCGCGGCACCGCGCACTGCACGTGTTTCCACACCGCGAGCGAGGATCTCGCCTGACTCGGAGTCGCGTACCTCGAGAACGAGCGTAACGGTACCCGTCGCTTCGAGCGCAATGCTCGTCGCGCCAATGACGCTTGCCGTGCGCGCCGGCACGCGGGCAACCACGTCGATCACCCGCACGCCGAGCTCGACGACGTCCGGACCGGGTCCGGCGGCGACGGGCATGCTGCCGTTGCCGGCAAACTCGTTCTGGAACGCCGTATCGAGTACATCGGCAAGTCGCTCACGCTGCTCGGTCGACAGCGGGAACTCGCTCTGCGATCGATTCGGGGTACGAAACTCGACCTCGGCGTCCGCGACGAACACCGAGCGATACGTGGTGAAATCGATACCCGGGCGCAGCTGTGCCTGCTCGAAACGTTCGGATCTGACGACGGTGAGACCCTCGAAGTTCGTGTCGACGGTCGTCGCCACGCGAGGCTGGCTCGTACAGGCCGATGCCAGGATCGAAAAAAGGAGTAGTCCGAACGAAGTACCGCGCCGCATGCTGTCGTCCACCGGTTGCCGAGCCCGTATCCTAACCCAGCCGCGTGCACACAACACGGCGCCGCGCTCCACGTCGCCGCTAGCCCTCGCTCCAGCGCACCTCGACCAGGATCTCGTTGCGCCGCATGAACGGCAGCGAGAACGGGCTGTTGTAGCGGGCCAGCGTCATCGGACCGGCCGAGGCAACGCCGTCGTTGTCGAGCGCGGTCTGCAGCCTGGCCGTGTACTCGCGCTCATTGCTCTCACTCCAGCGGCCCGAGTACCGTAGCGCGGCCACGAAGCGCGCGGGGCGCTGCTCGATGCGAATGCGCGAATCGAGCGGCTCGGGCAGTGTCTCGAGCGTGTACTTCCGCTCCATGACGAAGGCGTAGGTATAGGTGCCGCCGCTGCCCGACGACTCCACGGGCGCCGTCATCTTCATCTTGACGCTGTCGGCGCTCGCGCTGGACTCGACCGGCGCCGTCATCGCCATTTTGGTACTCGTGCGGTTGTCGCCGAAAATGTAGCCCGCGAGGATTCGGAAGGCCTGGTTACCGGCGCTCTTCGCGTCGTCCGCGACGACGTCGACCTCAGCGACGATGTAGGGCGCATAGCGGCGGATTTCGTAGCCCTCCGTCTCGTACACAACGTCGAATTCCGGTTCCTCGAGGGCCATGGCAGTGTTGCCTCCCACAAAAAGGCAAACGACGATCAGGATGGCGAGCGGGCGGAGCCCGTCGGTGAAGTGCCTAGTAGTCAATTCGTGTCCCATCCCAGGCGAAGACGCCGCCGGAATCTTCGGGCCCGAGTCGATTGATGACGTCGAGGAGATACCCTGCCGACTGCGCGGGCGTAAAGAGCTTGCCGTCGGGCACGTTGCCCGAGAACGGCTTCGACAGCCCCGTATCAACGGTGCCCGGGTGCAGGCCGGCTATCACCGACTGCTTATAGCGGCGCGCGTGCTCGATCGCGAAGGTCTTCAGCACCATGTTGAGCGCTGCCTTCGATGCACGGTACGAGGTCCAGCCGCCGAGCCGGTTGTCGCTGATACTGCCGACACGTGCCGACAGTGCGGCGAACACCGTACGCCGATCGCGAGCAAGGCGCGGCAGGAAGTGCTTGGCAATCAAAGCGGGCGCGACCGTATTGATGCGATACACATCGAGCATGGCGTCCTGCTCGAGTTCGCGGATGCGGCGCTCTGGTCGGTAGTCAGCCGCGTGCAGTGTGCCGGTGGCGACGATAACGAGGTCCAGCGCGTCATCGCCCATAGTGGACGCTGCCGCGACGAGTGAATCGTCATCGAGGATGTCGACGGAGTGCCAGCGCACTCCCGACCGGGGATCCTCGCGCGAGGTGCGCGAGAATGCATGGACAGACGTCACGCCCGGCTGATCTGACAGCGCATCAACGAGTGCACCGCCGATTCCGCCGCTCGCGCCGAAAACGGCTACGCGGTAGTTCGACGCCGGATTGTGCCAATCAAAATTCATGTGGAGCAAAGAAATCGGCACGTCCTTGTGCCGAGGTCTTACGCAAAGCGATTTACGGCAGGATGACCGCGTCGATGACGTGAATCACACCGTTGCTGGCTTCGATGTCCGTCGCAATGACGTTTGCATTGTCGACCTTGACGCCGGCGTCGCTGGCTTCGATCGTGACCGACTCGCCGTTGACGGTCTTGGCACTGTCGAGCTTGACGACGTCGCCGGCCTTAACGGCACCCGGTACGACGTGGTAAGTCAGGACGGCAACGAGCTGATCCTTGTTTTCCGGCTTCAAGAGGCTCTCGACCGTACCTTCCGGCAGCGCAGCGAAGGCTGCGTCGGTCGGTGCGAATACCGTGAACGGACCGTCGCCCTTCAGCGTGTCGACGAGACCCGCTGCGTCAAGCGCTGCGGCCAGCGTCGTGAAATCGCCAGCGGCAACCGCCGTGTCGACGATGTCCTTCTTCATCATTTCCTTGGCGCCGCCGTGGTGACCGGCAAGAGCAACCGTGGCGAACAGCGCGGCGATACCCGCAACCGTGATCGTGCTGAACTTACGTGCAAAAGTAGACATGCGTGTCTCCTGAATTGAGGATTTCCCTGAACCGGAGCGAACGGTAGCAGTGCTGCGCCAAGCGGAGGTTTCAACAGTGTGTGGGGATGTTTCAGGGCGTAACGCCCTGTCCTATCCTGCCGCCGACGTCGTATGGGTCTCGAGAAACGCTTCCGCGGCCGCGAATATCGTGTCCAGCCGCTCTTTCTTCTGGCGGTCGAGCGCCCTCGGCATGAGCGCCAGACGCGGATTGCCCGCAAAAAACGTGCGATGCCGGTCGATGAATCGCCAGTACAGCCCGTCGACGACGTCGCACCAATCGCCGCTGCCGTAGTCGCTCATCTTTTTCAGATAGTTGGAGCCGCAGATATAGGGCTTGGTCGCGAACAGGCCACCATCACTGAACAGCCCCATGCCGTAGAGGTTGGGTCCCATAACCCACTCCGACGAGTCCACGTACATCTCCATGAACCAGCGATGCGCCGCCTGTGGCTGGATCTCACACAGCGTCATGAGATTGGCCGCGACCATGAGACGCGGAATGTGATGCGTCCAGCCGAGGGCGTTGGCGGTGCGGATCGTATCGTCGAGCGGCACGATACCGGTCGTACCGTCGTACCACGCATCGGTCAGGCCGCGCTGGTGGTCGAAGAAATTGGCCTCGTCCATCGTGTCGCTGTGCAGGCGATAGACACCGCGAATGAACTCGCGCCAGCCGATCACCTGGCGGACGAAGCCCTCAATGCTGTTCAGCGGCAGGTCGCGCTGACGATAGGCATCGACCACCCGCTCGACGACTTCGTCCGGCGTCAGGAGGCCCATGTTCATGAGCGGACTCAGCGCGCTGTGAAAAATCGTCGGCGAGCGCTCGGTCATCGCGTCTTCGTAAGGCCCGAAGAGCTCGAGCCGCTCCTCGACGAAGGCATCCAGCCATTCGAGGGCCTGTTCTCGCGTCGTCGGCCACCAGAATTCGTCGGCGCTGCCCGGATGTCCGGCAAAGGACTCGGCGACCAGGCGCTGCACCGCGTCGACGTGCACCGTGGCTTCAGCCGCCTCGATAACCGGCGGCTCGATCTTTTTCGGCAGCTTCTTGCGGTTGTCCTCGTCGAAACTCCACTGGCCACCGTCCGGCTCACCGTCCGGGCTGACGAGCAGGTCCAGGCGCTGGCGCTCCTGTTTGTAAAAGTCGGCCATCAGTAGTCGTTTCTTGCCGTCCGCATAGTCGGCGAAGGCCGCGCGCGTGGACAGGAACATTGGCGAGCGGATCTCCTCACGATCGAGATCGTTCGAGCTCGCGAAGTCATGGATACGCGTCTCCATGGCCTTGTCCTCGATCTCGAAGTGCACGAGGCAGCCGACAGCGTGTTCGGCAATAGCCTCGGCGAGGCGGTCCTCGTAGCTCGCCGCACTGTCTATGTCGAGCTCGATGTACTCAACCGTGTGCCCTGCCGCCCTCAGCGAGTCCCGGTAGCTGCGCATCGCGGCCAGGAACAGCACGATCTTCTGCTGGTGATGACGGACGTAGGTGCATAGCCCGAGATCCTCAGCCATGAACACGACGTCGGGCTTTAGTGCGTCAACGTGCTCGACAGGGAACAACTGGTTTCCGAGCACCACGAGAAGGCGCTGCTTGTTGCTCATCGCCGAGACCGCTCAGTTGCCGAGATAGGCGAGGTTGTCGCGGGTGAACGCCGCAGGCGGGTTACCGGTCAGGCCCTCCAGCTCGCCGGCCGCCGCCTCGTTGCCTTGTGACAGCATCGTCAGCTGATCGCGGGTGACCGGGAAGAACGGCAGCCAGTCGAACAGGGTCGCGCCGATGCGCATCAGGCCGATCGGCATTGGCAGGACAAGCTTCTTCCTACCCACGGCATCGGCGACACGCTTCAGCATGTCCGTCCAGGACAGTGACTCCGGGCCGCCGAGCGTATACGTCTTGCCGAAGGTATCCGGATTATCCAGCGCTGCGACGAAGGCACGGGCAACGTCTTCGACGTGGACAGGCGACATGCGAATCTCGCCGTCCTCACTGCTGAGACCGTTATGGAAGCCGACGCCAGGGACCGGCGGGGACACCATCTCTCGATACAGCTGGGTCGCGAATTCGTAGGTGCCACGCGGATCGCCGAAGATGACCGACGGCCGAAAGATCGTGACGTCCATGCCGCTGTGGCGCGCAAACTCTTCGGCGCGGAACTTGGTTGCCTGGTAGGGCGTGCCCACCGGGCGGACGCCGTTGGCGCTCATCAACAGCAGGCGGGGCACACCGGCGCGGCGCGCCGCCTCGATGACGCGAACGGCGCCGCGGTACTGCAGGCGCTCGAACGTGATCCCCTTGCGTGGAAACTCCTTGAGTATCCCGACGTTATAGATCACGGCGTCCGCACCAGCGAGCACCTCCTCGATGGCTGGCAGCGTCGTCAGGTCGCCGGGCACCATGCGCACGGCGTCCTGGCGGCGCACTTTGGACTCACTGCCGGGGCGAACGAGGAGCACGGGCTCATGGCCGGCGTCCAACAGGGCATCAACGAGGTAACCGCCAACGAAGCCGGTCCCTCCAATAAGGGCAACTTTCACGATAGATCTCCGAGTACCGCGACCCTACCAGAAGCGCTTCGGCCGGCCTTTGCCCAGCCAGCCCAAGTTACAAACGTTTACGATGCCCCTCCGGGCAGGCCGGACCTTTGCGGGCGGCGGCAAGGCCAATGTCGGGCGCGCCCGCGGCGCGGCATCGGTGTACAATTTGGCAAAAACCAGACAGGGGAAACCAAGCAGTGAGTTTCGAAGCACAACTGGAAAAAGTCCGGAGCCAGCCCGGCTTCATTGCCGCCCTCGACCAGAGCGGCGGCAGCACACCGAAAGCACTCAAGCTCTATGGCATCGACGAGAGCGCGTACTCCAACGACGAGGAGATGTTCACGGTCGTTCACGAAATGCGGACCCGCATCATCACGAGCCCTGCGTTCACGGGCGAGCGCATCCTCGGCGCCATCCTGTTCGAAAACACGATGGACCGGGAGATCGAAGGACAGTCCACGGCGAGCTACCTGTGGAACGTCAAGAACGTCGCGCCGTTCCTGAAGGTCGACAAGGGCCTCGCCGACCTCGATGACGGCGTGCAGCTCATGAAGCCGATGCCGGACCTCGACGATCTGCTGAGTCGGGCCAAGGCGGGCGGTATCTTCGGCACGAAGATGCGTTCGGTTATCAAGGAAGCGAACGCCTCAGGCATCAAGGCCAACGTCGACCAGCAGTTCGAGATCGGTCGGCGCATCGTCGCTGCCGGACTCGTGCCGATTATCGAGCCGGAGGTCGACATCCACTGCCCCGACAAGGCGGAGGCGGAAGACCTGCTGCACGCCCGGATCATGGAGCACCTCAATGGCCTCGGCGCCGATGAGCACGTCATGCTCAAGCTGACGCTGCCCGAGAAGGACAACCTCTACGCCGACTGCATAGCGCACTCGAACATCGTGCGCGTCGTCGCCCTCTCCGGCGGTTATTCCCGCGAGGAAGCGAATGCCCGGCTGGCGCGCAATCACGGCATGGTGGCGAGCTTCTCGCGCGCACTCTCCGAGGGACTCTCGGCCCAGCAAAGCGACGAGGAATTCAACCAGATGCTCGACAGCTCGATCCAGAGCATCTTCGACGCCTCGAAGACCTGACAGGAACCGCAATCGGCCGGCGCTGCGATGCGCCGGCCGTCTGCCATCGATCGGTCTTTATTGCTGTCGGCAGTGCCCGTCGACCAGGCGTCAGGCTGCCGCGCCGGAGATTTCCTTTAAGGCCGCGTTGGCTTCGCCGACCGCGAGGGTGAGGCGGTCAGCGAGGGGTACCGCTATTTCGATCGAGCCGTCGCGTCCTGCCTGCTCGAGGTCGTAGCACAGCGCCGACACGCGCATGGCGCCGACGTTGGCGCTGCTGGACTTGAGGGAGTGCGCTGCCTCGCAGAGACCACTGGCATCGCTTGCCGTTACGGCCTCCGAAATCCTGCCACCAAGCTCTACGGATTGTTCGAGGAACAACCCGATGATGGTGCCAAGCAGTCCTTCGCTGCCTGCGACCTCCAGCGAGCGAATCGCCTCGAGCGGCGCCGGGTCGATAACCGGTTCGTTCATCGTCTTAGCCCTCTATTGCCTGTATGGTCTGCGACGCGTCGGCCAGCGGCAGTCGGCTCGGCGTCTTGCGGATGAATCCTTCGAGGAACGCCGTCACCTTGTCGGCGGGCATCGGCTTCGCGAAAAAGTAGCCCTGGATTTCGTCGCAACCCAGCCACTTGAGATGCTCAAGCTGCTCACTGGTCTCGACGCCCTCCGCAATGACCTTGAGTCCCATGCTCTGCGCGAGCGCAATGATGGCAGCGCAGATCGAGCGGTCGTTGCCGCCGGCGTCAATCTCCGAGACGAATGAGCGATCGATCTTGAGGTAGTCGATCGGGAATTTCTTGAGGTAGCTCAGCGAGGAGTAGCCGGTACCGAAGTCGTCAACAGCGATCTTCATACCGGCGTCCTTGAGCCGGGTGAGCGTGCTCACCGTGGTCTCGACATTCGTCATAAGAGTGCCCTCGGTGAGCTCGAGCTCGAGCCGCTGCTGGTCGAGACCGTAGGCGTTGATGGCACTGATGATCTGCTGGTCGACGTCTGATTCGCGAAACTGCTTGCCGGACAGGTTGATAGCGACCGGGACATGCTCGAGCCGGCTGCCTGTCCAGGCCTTAAGCTGCTTGCAGGCCGCGTCGAGCACCCATCGACTCAGGTCCAGGATCAGGCCAGCATCCTCGGCAATGGGCACGAACTTCGCTGGCGACACGGGGCCGCGCTCGGGGTGCGTCCAGCGCACGAGAGCCTCGACGCCCTCCACGGCACCCGAGGCAATGCCGAGCTTCGGCTGGTAATGGAGTTCCAGGTCGCCATTGGCGATCGCCTTGCGCAAGGAGTCCTCCAGCTCGAGCCGCTCGAGCGACCGCACTGACATCGTTCCCGAGAACATACTGATGCAGTTGCGACCCTGCGCCTTTGCCCCGTACATCGCCATGTCCGCGTTCTTGACGAGGGTGTCGATGTCCTCGCCATCCTCGGGGAAGGTCGCAATGCCAACGCTCGGTGTAATGACGAACTGCTGGCCATGGAGCTGCATCGGCTCACGCAGCATCTTGAGGATACGCTCGGCGGCGCTCGCCGCCTCCTCGGCGGAACCCAGGTCCTTGAGCAGCACGGTGAACTCGTCGCCGCCAAGTCGCGCAACCTGCATGTTGGAGTTCGAATGGCCGAAGCGCGCGACCGAGTCGTCTCGTCGCACACATTGCTCGAGCCGGCGCGCCACGCCGCGCAGGAGAGCGTCGCCGATGCTGTGACCGAGCGAGTCGTTGATGCGCTTGAAGTTGTCCAGGTCGAAATACAGGATACTGAGCTGGCTGCCGTCGACCTTCGCCTCGCGAATCGCCTCGGAGACCTGGATCAGGAACGACTGACGGTTCGGCAGGCCCGTCAGCGTGTCGAAGAACGCCAGCCGTCGGACCTTCGCGTCGGCACGCTTCTTTTCCGACACATCGCGCTGCATGACGAGCACGCTGTCCTTCGTGTAGGGCACCATGCGAGTCTCGTAGAAGAAATGGGCGCCGTTCGCCTCGAAGTGATCCTCGCCCTCGGCGATTTCCCCCGTGTTCAAGACGGACACAAGCTGCTGTCGCCAGGACTCGGCGATCTTGTCCGGCAGCGCGTCAAGCAGGGAACCCGACGTGTCGAGGTATTCCTCGAGCATGCGGCTGCCTTCCTTTCCGCGATGCCGCGTCAGCACTCGGCCGCCGCGATCGAGAACGAGCATGGAATCGGGAATTGCGCGGATAAAGGCGCGGTTTTTGCGCTCGCTATCGCGCAGCCCCCTTCCGACATTGGTCGCACGCAGTATGTATTTGACCCGGTGGCTCAACAGGCTCCAGTTGAGCGGCTTGGAGATGAAGTCGGTGGCGCCGGAGTCATACGCCATCTGGATGGATTCATCGTCTTCACGACCGGTCAGCATCAGGATCGGCGTCTCTGCCATGCCGCCGATCTCACGGATCGTCTGGCAGGCAATGAAACCATCGACCTCGGGCATCTCGACATCGAGCAGGATCAGGTCGGGGAGCGCCTCGGTCGCCACCTCGATAGCCTCCCGCCCGTTGACGGCCTCGACAACCTTGAATCCGCCCTGCTCGAGCGCTGTGCGCGCGAGCAGGCGCTGCGACGGGTCGTCGTCGACGACCAGTATTACAGGTGCATTGGAGTTGGCGGCGTGGCTCACGCTGACGCCTCGTCGCAGAGCGCTTGCCACGGGCATGGCAGCGCGTTGACGACCGTGGACAGCAGCAATGCCGGCCCGGATACGCCCATTGTGATCAGAATCAGCTTCTTCGTAATCGAGAGATTCGATACGAGTCCCATGCCCGCTCCCTGCAGGATTATTGTGTCGATGCCGTGAACGCAGGGTCGCGACACATCGCGTCCGAGCAGCTTCGCAGTATCTGTTATCGGCGGGATGCGGGCAGACTGTAGTAAGTCATTGAATTTTTCGCGTAACACGGCGGAAACGGTTTATGTAAAATGCCGGGCCCGGCCAGCGACCGACGGGCTTTGCACCCGGCCGCCCCGATGCGTATGCTGCGCGGCCGGTTTTCACCTGCCTGGAGCTCAAGGAATTGTCTGAAGATCGCGCCTACCGCGACTGCCTCGGCCGCTTTGCGACCGGCATCACCGTGATGACCTGCCGCGACCCGGAGGGCGTTCCGACGGGTATCACCGTGAACAGCTTCACCTCCGTCTCGCTCGAGCCGCGACTCATCCTGTGGAACATCGCCCGGGAATCCCGATCGACGCAGACCTTCCTCGACGCCGGTGAGTTCGTCGTCAATATTCTCGGCGCTGACCAGCAGGCGCTGTCCGATCATTTCGCGTCGCCGGAGCGGCCAGTCTTCGACGCCTTCGGCGCCACGGAATCATCGAGCGGACAGCCCGTGCTCCCGGGCTGCCTCGCCTGGCTGCACTGTCGCACGGCGACGATTCACGACGGCGGCGATCACCACATCGTTATCGGTGAGGTCGAGCACCATGAGCTCGGCAGCGACAAGGGACCACTGCTCTACTACGCCAGCGGCTATCGGCAGCTCGACACCTGACACCGCGCTTTGCATGACCTGACGGCATGCCCTACTCTCACAGGCGATGAATCGTCACTCCCGCAGCCTCGGCCTGGCGCTTGCCGCGCTGCTCGTCGCATCCACGGCGAACGCCGGGCAGGAAGTGGCGCGTATCCCGTTCTACTCGTCTCCGCCGGGTACCGCTGCGCTGGGTGGCGGCCTGCGCCTGTCGCAGAGCTTCTACCGCGCCTTCGATAACGACGACCAGCGCCAGTTCGACCTGATTCCGCTGTATCTCTACAACGGCCGCTACGTTTTTGCCCGCGGCACGTCGGGCGGGCTGCACATCGTCAACAATGATCGTTTCGAAGTGAACGTGCTGGCGCAGTTCCGCTTCCAGCAGCTGAACCCCGATCGCAACCAGTTCTACGCTGGCATGTCGAAGCGACGGCAAACGCTCGACGCCGGCTTCGAGTTCGCGTTCAAGGGCGGCTGGGGCGAGTTGCGTGGTTCCTGGGTCGGCGACACGCTGGACCGGCACGCCGGCCACGAAGCGCAGCTGACCTATCGCTACCTGTTCGACCGCGGTCCGTGGCAGGTCTCGCCGTTCGTAAGCTACGGCTGGCAGGACGAAAACCTCACGAACTACTACTTCGGCGTTCGGCCCGAAGAAGCCCTGCCGGACCGCCCGGCGTACGAACCCGGTCGCTCGAACTCAATCAACTACGGCCTCAACACCGCGTGGTGGGCAACCGACGATGCCTACTTCTTCGCCAACCTCGGCTTCTTCGGGGTCGACGACAACGTGGCCGAGAGCCCGCTGGTCGAAGAGAACAGCGCCGCAACGGTGTTTCTTGGCGGCACCTACATCTTCGGCAACGCACGGCGACCCGACGGACGGCTGTCGGCGGAGCGCCGCGGCGAGTGGTCGTGGCGCGTCAACTACGGCTACCAGGCGGACGGCAACATCGTCAGCGAGATCGACCAGGGTGATTTCAGCCGAAGCAAGGTAGCCGACACCAACATTGCCGGCGTGACCCTCGGCAAGCTCCTGAGCGACGGACGCCGAATCAACGTGGTCGGCAAGCTCGCCCTCTTTCGCCACCTCGAAGAGGATGAAGGCAACGGCAACTTCAACAGCTACGCCGCCTACCTGATGGCCGTCGGCCGCGGCTTCGGCCAGTGGAGCGGCGACGAGTGGTTCCGCTGGGGCTTCGGCTTCGGTATGTCCTACGCTGATGAAGTGCCTATCGCCGAGCAGCGAAAACAGGCGGCCAGCGGCAGCAACACATCGCGTTTCCTGAATTACCTCGAGATGACGCTCGACTTTCCGCTACGCCGCGTGTTCAAGAATTCGAAGTCGCTCAGGAATTGCTACGCCGGTCTCACGGTCGTGCATCGCTCCGGCATCTTCGGCACGTCCGACCTGCTCGGCGACGTCGCAGGCGGCTCGGACTGGATTACGGCGCATTTCGAGTGCACGGCCGGCGTAGCCCGGTCGATCTGAGCGGGAGTCTGCATGAGCAAAGAGCTGGAATACGTAGATCTCGGCGAGGACCCACTGGTCATTGGCCTCAAGGTCAAAGGCACGCTCTCGGCGGCGAGTATTGCCGAGTTTATCGAGCGAATCGAGACAATTCGGGCCGGCGGCGACAAAGCCCGGGTCTATATCGACCTGACCGATTACGAGGGCTTCGAGCTGCCCGTCGTACGTGAGAAAGCTGCCCACATCGGCACGCTCTGGAACGGCATTGAGCGCTGTGCCTACGTCGTCGATGCCCAGTGGATGATGACGGCGCTCGGCCTGGTCGACGCGATCACGCCAATGCACCTACGCGCCTTCACGGCCACCGAGGACGCCAGCGCGCGTGACTGGGTCAGGGCTGGCGCCGGCGAGTTATCCGCCTAGCGCCAACCCCTCCCGCCTGCTACTCCGACTCGTCGGCCGGATAGCGGGCGAACCAGCCAAGGATGTTGCTGGCCTTCGCGATCAGGTGCGATGGCCTGCCGACGAGATTGTGCGAACGCTCTGGGACACGCACCAGCGCCGTGTCGACACCACGGAACTTGAGCGCCTGGTAGTACTGCTCGGATTCTGACATCGGCGTTCGGAAATCCTGTTCGCCCGTGTACAGCATCGTCGGTGTCGTGACATTTCCAACCAGCGACAGCGGCGAGCGCTGCCAGTACTCGTCCGGGTCCTCCCACGGTGTCGCATCGAACCAGTACTTGATGAAGTACGGCGTCAGGTCGGCCGTCAGTGCGAAACTCGTCCAATTGATCACGGGCTTCTGCACGACGGCGGCCGCGAAGCGATCCGTTTTGCCAACGATCCAGGCGCTCAGCACGCCACCGCCCGAGCCGCCGGTCACGTACAGTCGCGACGCGTCGACATTTTCCCGGGCAATGACCGCATCGACCCCGGACATGAGGTCGTCGTAGTCCTGGCCCGGGTAGTTGCGATGAATCTCGTTGGCGAAATCAAAGCCATAGCTCGTCGAGCCCCGCGGGTTCGTGTACAGCACGAGATGGCCGGCGGCCGCATAGAGCTGGATCTCCGGCGAGAAGTGCGGGCCATAGGCCGTGTGCGGCCCGCCGTGAATCTCGAGGATGAGCGGGTAGCGCTTTTCCGGGTCAAAGTTCGGCGGCTTGACGAGCCAGCCCTGGATGTCGTAATCCCCCACTGACGACCGCCAGGTAATCTCCTCGACACTGGCCGCGTCGCGCCGTGCGAAGAAGTCGTCGTTCAGCGCCGTAAGGGTCCGGGCGTTGCCGTTGCGGCCAAGCACGGCAACCTCGGCCGGACGCGTCGGCGTACCGCGCGTGTACGCTATCGTGCCGTTGTCCGCCACCGAGAATCCGCCGCTTGTGTACGGCCGACCAACGCTTGCGCTGCCGACATCGCCGGCAATCTCGTTAAGGCGGCCCGCGGTCGTCAGCGTTGCGAGGCGCGTGCGGCCGCGATCGTCATAACGAAGGACAAGTCGGTTCGACGCGCCGGCAAAGCGCACCTCGCTGACGCTGCGATCGAAATCCGGCGTCAGGTTGCGCGATTCACCGCTGGCCACGTCCAACAGGTAGACGTGCTGGTTGTGGTAGCCGCGCCGCTGGTCGACGACGCCAAGGTAGGCAATCGTTTTGCCGTCGGGCGAAAACACGCCGCCGGCATCGGGACCGTCCTTGTCCGTGAGCTGAGTCATTTCAGCGCTGTCGACGTCGACGAGCCAGAGCTCCGACTCGAAGGGATCGTCGATCAGCTCCTGGCGATTGGCCGCGAAGAGGATCGACGTACCGTCGGGCGACCAGCTCAGGGGGCCGTTGTGATTGTAGTCGCCGCTCGTAAGCTGGCGCGGCGTGCCGCCGTCCGCCGGGATTACGAAGACATGCGTGTAGCCCGGCTCGAGATAGCCGGCCCCGTCGATGCGATAGGGAAGCTTCTCGATGACCTTGACCGGGGCGGCCCACTCCGCACCCTCAGGCCTCGGCGGCGGCGGTGCAATGCTCGCGGGCTCGGCCGCGACGAGCATGCGAAACGCGATCGATTCGCCATCCGGGGACCAGCTGAGTGACGACGGAGACGCCGGCAGATTCGACAGCAGCGCCGTCTGTCCCGTATCCATCCAGCGAACGAACAGCTCTGCACCCCGTTCATCGGCTGCGGTCGTATAGGCAATGCGCGTACCGTCCGGCGACCACGTGACGTTGCCGTAGGCGGCCGTCCCCGACAGTACGGGGCGGTGCTCACTACCGTCGGCGTTGACGATCCAGACGTTGGTCAGCGGCACGTCCTTCATGACGTCCATCGACAGACGCGTATAAAGTACCTGTCGCCCGTCCGGGGAAATCTGCGGGTCGAGTCCCCACTCGAGGTCAAAGACGTCGAGACTCTTCATCAGGCGATCGTCGCCGTGAGCATCCGCCTGTACGAAGGCCGGCAGCGTCAGCGCGAACAGCAATGCGAGTGTCCGTGTCACCGTGATTCTCCTTGTTGTCGGTGAAGGCCGCGACCGGAGCCGGTCGGGCATGCCTTGCCCGGCAGAGGCACGAGTGCCCGCGCGGGCGAAATCAGGTCAGGAGCGCGGCGTCAGACGGAGCAGGCGACCCTGGCTGTCGTTGCGTTCATCCTCGAGCACCCAGAGCGCCCCGTCCGGGCCCTCGACGACGCTGCGAATTCGGGCGCCCATGTCGTAGCGGGCAATCTCGCTGGCAGTCTCGCCGTCGAAGCGAATGTGCACGATGGCCTGCGAACTCAGGCCCGCAGCGAAGGCGTCGCCCTGCCAGTCGGCGAACAGCGTGCCGCCGTAGATCATCAGGTCGCCCGGCGAGATGGCAGGCACCCAGGCTATGGCCGGGGTCGTGAACTCGGGTCGCGTCGAGTGGTCGGGAATCTCGCGGCCATCGTAGTGATCGCCGTCAGAGACCAGCGGATAACCGTAGTTGTCGGCGCGGCGCACGAGGTTGAGCTCGTCGCCGTGACGCGGTCCCATCTCGATGTTCCAGATGCGACCTTCGGCATCCTTGGCAATGCCGAGCGGATTGCGGTGTCCCAGCGACCAGATTTCGCCATAAACCCCCTCATCATCGACGAGCGGATCCTCGGCGAGATAGTCAACGAAGGGATTGTCGGGGGGAATCGAACCATCGTCGTTCAGGCGCAGGATCTTGCCCATGTTCGACTGCATGTCCTGCGCCGGCGTGAACTTCTGCCGGTCTCCCGAGGTGATCCAGAGGTAGCCCTCGTCATCGAACAGCAGCCGATGACCGTAGTGACCTCGGCCGACGACCTTCGGGTACTGCCGCCAGATGACGTCGACATCCTCGAGCGTGCCGGCCTCTTCGCCGATCGTAAGCGTGCCCCGCGCGACGGCGGCGCCGCGGGTGCCGCCCGTACCGGCTTCCGCGTAGCTCAGGTAGATAACGCCGTTGTCGGCGTAATCCGGATGCAGGGCGACGTCGCCTAGACCGCCCTGGCCGCCATAGTCGACCTCGGGAACGCCCGATACCGGGCGCTTCGAGGTGCCGTCCTGGCTCAGGATGTAGAGCTTGCCGGTCTTCTCGGTAACGAGCAGGTGACCGTCGGGCAGGAAAGCCATGGCCCACGGCTGGTCGAAATCAGTCACCGTGGCGACCTCGAAGGGCGCCTCGGCGCAGGCGGACGTGCTGAGGAGTACGAAGAAACCGAGAAATATGCCCTGCTTGAGGTCGTTCATGGTGTCATTCCTGGTCAGTTCGCGTCGATGATACGCACTTCGCCGAGTCCCATCTCGCGAATCGGCTGTTCGATCTTCTCGAGATCGCCCACGATCAGCCAGGTCATGGACTGCGGATGCAGCGTTTCCTCGGCCGCTGCCGTGAGATCGTCTACGCCCAGCGACTCGTAGCGGTCCTTGAGCGACGTAACGTAGTCGTCCGGCCGCCCGTAGCGCTGGTTGGACAACAGCGTGCCCAGCACGGCGCCACCGGTTTCAAACTGACCGGGAAGGCTTCGCACCGAATTCTTGACGTTGCGGTCGAGCTCGCCCGGCGTCGCGGGGCGGTCATCGAGGTAGCCGTTGATCTCGAGCAGGAGTTCGTCAATCGAGTCGACCGTCTTGTCGGTCTGCACCGGCGCATACACGAGGAACGGGCGCTGCCCGCGCGCCGGGTACAGCAAGGTGTACGCGCCGTAGGCCCAGCCCTTGTCCTCGCGCAGGTTCATGTTGACGCGCGCCGTGAACTGGCCGCCCAGCACGTCGTTCATCATCTGGATGGCAAGGTTGTTGTCGACGCCCTCGGGCGGCGCGACGTGGCCGGCAAGGATCAGTGACTGCGGTGCGCCCGGCTTGTCGACGAGGAGCACCTGCGGCGCCTCCGGCCGCTCGACGTCGGCGATATTCTTGGTCGGCAGCGGCGTCCGCGGCGGCCTCCAGCTGCCGAACTGCTTCTCGAGCAGCGGCTTGATCTCATCCATCGTGACGTCGCCGACGACGAAGATGCTAGCGTTGTCCGGCCTGAGCCAGGTCGCGTGGAAACCAACGAGATCATCGCGCGTCAGGCTGCCCACCGACTCGGGCGTGCCAGAGCCCGTAAACGGAATGCCATAGGCGTGATCGTCGCCGTACATGAACGGCGGCAGGGTCCGCAACGCCATGCTGACCGGCTGATTCTTCTCCTGCTCGATGCCAGCCAGCACCCGGCCGCGCAGGCGCTCGATCTCATCATCGGCAAACGCGGGGTTGCGTACGACATCGGCGTAGAGTTCGAGCGACGGTTCCAGCTGGTCCTTGAGCGCCGAGAGCGACACCGTGGACATGTCGAGGTTGGAGCCGGTGCCTATCTGCGCTCCGAGCGACTCGGCCTCGGCACTGATCTCGAGCGCCGACCGCTTTTTCGTACCCTCATCCATCATGGCGAGCGCAAAGCTCGCGGTCCCGAGCTTCGTTCCGGCATCGGCCGCGTATCCTGCGTCGAACTGCATCGCAATGTTGACGACGGGCACGGTCTTGCGCTCAGCAAGCACGATCTCGATACCGTTGGCGAGCTCGCCGCGCTGGATGTCCGGAAAGGCAAGATCGGGCAGCGTGTCGACGACAGGCAGCGCGCTGCGGTCGGCGTCAACACCCGTGGTCGTGTAGTTCGGGTATGGCAACACCTCGACCTGGTGGTAGGCCTTCGTGAGCCAGGTATTCGCGGCATCGAGCACGTCACTCTTCGACGCACCATTCAGCCAGTCGAGGCGCGTCCGGTAGAAGCCCGGATCACCGGCATAGAGTTCGCCCTGCGCCAGCACCGACGCCTTGCCCGAGAAGCCGCCGACCCGCTCGACACCGCGGACGAACCCGGCGTTGATCTTGGTCTTGGCGCGCTCCAACTCGTCATTCGTCGGCCCGTCCTCGAGGAACTCCGCAACGATCGTATCGATCATGCTCTCTACATCGGCGACGTTTGCGCCGGGCTTAAGGGTCGCCGTAATGCGGAAAATGCTCGCGAGCTCGTGCGCCTCGACGCTGACCGATACGGACGTCGCAACCTGTGCGTCGTAAACCAGCGCCTTGTAGAGCCGTGAGTTCTTGCCACTGCCGAGCGCGGCCGCGGCAAGGTCGAGGTCGGCGCGTACCCGGGTCGTCCGTCCTGGCACCGCCCAGGATCGATAGATGCGGGCCTGGGGGACGCGATCGAACAGGCGATCACGCGTTATTGTCGACTTTTCGGGCACCCAGGCCTGGCGCTTGGATAGCGGCGGGCCGGCATCGATGTTGCCGAAATACTTCTCGACGAGCGGCCGCGCCTCGGCGGCCGAAATGTCGCCTGCCAGCACGAGCACGGTGTTTGCCGCGCCGTAGTTCTCCTCGAACCACGCTTTCACGTCATCGAGCGATGCAGCGTCGAGATCCGCCATCGACCCGATCGTACTCCAGCGGTACGGATGGCCCTCCGGAAACAGGCCCTCCAGTTCGCGGTACTCGACCATGCCATAAGGCTGGTTGTCGCCCTGTCGCTTCTCGTTCTGGACAACGCCGCGCTGGTTGTCGAGCTTTTCCTGCGTGACGGCACCGAGCAGGTGGCCCATGCGATCGGATTCCATCCACAGCGCCATGTCGACCGCCGGCGTCGGCACGTTCTGGAAGTAGTTCGTGCGATCGAACCAGGTTGTCCCGTTCATGCCCGTCGCACCGACTTCCTCGAAGGGCTTGAAGTACTCGTCGTCGTAGTTCTCGCTGCCGTTGAACATCAGGTGCTCGAACAGATGCGCGAACCCGGTCTTGCCCGGCTTCTCGTCCTTCGAGCCGACGTGGTACCAGACGCCTACCGCAACAATGGGCGCCTTGCGGTCCTCGTGGACGACGACGCGCAGGCCGTTATCGAGCACGAAGCGCTCGTAGGTGATGTCGACGTCGGTTGCAGCAAGGGCCGGAACGGCGAGTAGCGCCGCGAGCGCTGGCGCGAGTTTGCGGTAAATCACTGGCTTCCCCTGGATTCTTGCGGATCGGTTGCGTGGTTCAGAGACTCTGAAAGCCCGCCCGAGTTCCCGTACGCTAGGCGCCTCGCGGGGGGCTGTCGGAGCACTGGCTTGAATCAAGCGGACGCAATCGTACTGGGTGGAGGGGCCGCAGGGCTAATGTGCGCGCTCACGGCCGGCCAGCGAGGCCGCAAGATCATCGTGCTCGAGGGCTCCAACAAGATCGGCAAGAAGATCCTGATGTCGGGCGGCGGCCGCTGCAACTTCACGAATCTGTACTGTGACCCCGCGCATTTCCTGTCGGCGAACCGGCACTTCATGAAGTCGGCACTCGCACGCTACACGCAGTGGGACTTCATAGCGCTGGTCGAACGCCACGGGATTCCCTACCACGAGAAGACGCTCGGGCAGCTGTTCTGCGACCGCTCGTCGAAGGACATCGTCGCAATGCTCGCAGCAGAATGCGACGACGCCGGCGTCGACATCCGCACGCACTGCGCGATATCCGAGGTTGAGCAAAGCGATGGGTTTATCGTCAAGAGTGACATCGGCGACTTTGCAGCGCCCATGGTCGTTGTCGCGACGGGCGGACTCTCGATCCCGAAGATGGGTGCAAGCGATTTCGGCTACCGGCTCGCTCGGCAGTTCGGACTCGAGGTGCTGCCGACCAGCGCCGGGCTCGTGCCGTTCACATTCACAGGCGACGCGCACGCGATGACCGACCGGCTTGCCGGCGTCAGCACCGACGTCGTTGCCGGGGCGAACGGCGTGACGTTTCGCGAGAGCATCCTGTTCACCCATCGGGGCCTGAGTGGACCAGCCGCGCTGCAGGTGTCGAGCTACTGGCACCCGGGCGATGATATCGAGATCACTCTTGCGCCGGACGAAGACCTCGTTCTGCTGCTGCTCGATGCCAAGCGTACGCAGCCGAAGAGCCAGCTTCGCTCCGTACTTGCGAGCGTGTTACCGCGTTCGCTCGTAAGCGAACTGGAGCCCTTGCTGTGGCCGTCGTTTGCCGATCGCCCGCTCGCCGAAATCAGCAACGACGCGCTGACCACCATTGCCCGACGCCTCGGCCGCTGGCACCTGAAGCCTGCCGCCACCGAGGGCTATCGAACCGCGGAAGTCACGCTGGGCGGCGTTGATACGACCGAGCTGTCCTCGCAAACCATGGAGGCGAAGAAGGTGCCCGGCCTGTACTTTGTTGGCGAGGTCGTGGACGTGACCGGACACCTTGGCGGCTTCAATTTCCAATGGGCCTGGGCGTCGGGACGGGCCGCCGGGGAGGCCCTGTAGTCAGTTGTGGCGGCGTCGTGTGCTAGGGTTTCGCCGTGTTGCTCGCGATCGATTGACGCTCAGGGGGAAAGCTCATGAACAACGAACTTACTGCACGGATCGTACTCTCGCTACTGGCCTGCCTGGCAGTGACTGCCTCAGCGACCGCTGATGGCCACGACCAGAAAGAAGGGATCCAACAGGCGGTGCTCAACTACGTCAGCGCAATCTACGATATGAAGCCCGAACTCATCGCCGAAAGCGTCAGCCCGAAACTGCAGAAGCTCGGCTACATGCCGGCCAGTGACGGTTCAGGCCTCACCGAAGACTGGATGAGCTTCGACCAGCTTAAGGAGCTGGCGGCAACACTGAACAAGGACGGGATGTTCGATCCGGCGACATCACCACGCGACGTCAGCATCCTGCATCACACCGACATGATCGCAAACGTGAAGCTCGACGCTGCATGGGGCATCGACTACATCCACCTGACCCGCCACAGCGGCGAATGGATGATCATGAACGTGATCTGGGAGATGCCGTCGGATTGACCAGAGCGCGGCGGTCGCCCATCGACCGCCGCTAAGCTTTGCACCGTTCGAGGGCCGCCGAACGTCGGCGGTGTTCCCGAATGGCGACGGTTTTGCCGTCGCAGTACATAAATCCGTCGTCGCTAAGCGACAGCCTTGTCGCAGGCAAGTCGTTGTTTTGCGACAAATTACGGCATATGTCAGAAGCGTTCCCCAGCCCTGGATCAGCGGGGTAGCCTGTTTCCACAAGTGGCGAAAAGCCCGGCCAGAAAACGGCACATCGACAGGGGAACACCATGCGAAAACTAGCGAGCTATTTCACACTGCTGCTTCTGCCTCTGGCAGCTATTGCAGCGCAACCCGGCGCAACCGAAGAGTCTTTCAAGGCGATCGCACACTTCACGTCCGGCGTCGTCGACGGCGAGCCCGTCGATATCATCGATTCTGCGTCAACGGAACAGGACATGATCGTCCTGTACGTCAACTGGGATGACGTCGGCCTGCGCGCCTATCGAACCGAGGTTCACGTCGTCGATCCCAACGGCCGCGTCATGGGCAAGATCCAGAACACGATCGAACCGGGCAGTCGTCGCTATTTCACCTATTACTACTATCGTCCTACCGCCGATGACACACCGGGTGACTGGACCTACGAGATGTTCGTCGACGGTCGGAGCGTCTTCGAAGCGCAAATCCCGGTGTACGCCGCAAGGTAATCGACCTATCGATTCGCCCTTGACGGCCGCGCGGGCAGCCGGCCGACCCGCCCGAGGAACGGTCAGCGATGCAGCAGGCGTCGGTACGCCTGCCGCGCCGCTGGCGTCAGTGTAGACTGCCGGCTCTTTCCCTCGAGTTGCGACAGAATCCAGCGTCAGCCGTTGAAAAAGTACCTGTTCTTGCCACTGCTCGTTTCGCTGTCGCCAGCTTGCGTATGGACGAAAGTTGATATCCCCGAACTCGGGCTTCGGGTCGGAGACGAGTTCGAACTCGCCAGCGAAGCCGTTATCTACAGGTGTAATACCTGGGAAAACACCGCATCGGTCTGGCTCGGCGGCGCCCCCGAGACTCAATGCCTGAAAGCGATACTGCGCACCGACATCGGCGACGATGCAGCTCGGTCGGTCCCGGCCGGGACGCGGGTGGTCGTTCGAAAGGTCAAGCGCCGCAATCTCTACGAGTCTGCAGATCATCTGATTTACGTGCAGGCAAGCGACTGGCCCGACGCGATCATTGTGCGCGACTTCGAACTCGGGAAACTCAGAGGCGGCAGCAACGATCCCTGAACGCAGCGGGTGACTACACACCTGCCCCGGTGACCACGCCGTCGGCTATCGCGACGGTTACGTCGTGGCCTACCCGAGCTCTACAACGCAGCGTTCGTTGCGGAGCAACTCATCGGCGTTTGTCTTCAGATCAAAGCCCGCCTGTTCGTACGGCTTCATTGCTTGATCGACGTTCCGGGTCAGCTCGCGGCGCTTCATCGCCGCAAAGAACCGCCGTATGTCATCGTGGCTTTCGAGAATCAGCGGCGGAACGGCAACCGGCTCGCCTTCGGCCGAGCGAGCCACCATAGTGAAGTAGCTGGTTGCGGTGTGCTTGACCTCGCGACTCTGCACGTTTTCTGACGTGACGCGCATGCCAACCACCATCGAACTGTGGCCCACATAGTTGACCGAGGCGAGGAAGGAAACGAGCTCGCCCACCTCAACGGGCTGCAGAAAATTCACGGTATCGACCGACACGGTTACGCAGTAGGTACCCGCATGCCGACTCGCGCAGCTGTAAGCCACCTTGTCCATGAGCGACAGCAGGTAACCCCCGTGAATCTTGCCGCCGAAATTTGCGTAGGCAGGCACCATTAACTCGGTCATGGTCGTGCAGGAAAAACTCACCGGCTGAGGCGTCATCTGTTGTCTCGTCGTTGGGGCTGAAGGAAGGATGTCTGCAACAAGCAACGCGGGAGAGTATCGTCCGAGGTCGCTGGCGGACTCAGGGCAATGTCATTCGTGGGGTCCGCCATTCAGGCCGCTACCGCGCACTGATGCCGGCCGCAATTATCCGGCGGCAGTCCTTCTTGCGACAGCCCGGCGGGTTCGCGGCCGCGTCGTCCTCGACAATCAGCCGGACGGGTCGGCCGCGTCGATTGGCATCGAGCATAAGGTCGAACAGGTAGCGCGCATTCGGCTGTGCATAGGGCGCCGAGAAATACACGATGTCCCTCTTCAACGGCCGACGCTCACCCTCTGCCGGGGGTCGGCAGGATACGAAGAAGCGATCCGCATTGACGCGAAGCACGTCGATGCGGCAACTGAACGACTGCTCACCCGCCGCGGCCGGCAAAGCCATGACCAGCAGCACCAGTATCCATCTCGTTGCCACGAACCTCTAACCTCACTGCCCTGAAAGCGACCGGACTACCTGCACAGAGACTGCCGAAGCGGAGCAGGCGTTGCAATCCGGCAGTCGTTTGGCATGCTCGGCGTATGGAGGCGAGCGCAAAGACCGTCATTCTTGCCGGCGCAACGGGCTATATCGGCAGGGCCGTCGCGGCCGAGCTCGTCGCCCGGCGCCATCGCGTCGTCGCGCTGGTGCGGCGGCAGCCGACTGAACAGGACCGCGCACTGCCGTCCGCCTGCGACATTGTCACTGCCGAGCTTACCGACCGGACAGCGTTGGCGGAGACCCTCGACGGTGTTCAGGCAGACGCCGTCATCTCGTGCATCGCCTCGAGAGACGGCGCGCCGGAGGACGCCTGGCGGGTCGACTATGAAGCCAACCGCAATCTGCTGGACGTTGCCCGGCAAAGCGGCGCACAGCACTTCGTATTGCTGTCGGCGATCTGCGTGCAGAAGCCTCTGCTGGCCTTCCAGCACGCGAAGCTCGCATTCGAAAAGGAGCTCTCCGAGTCCGGCCTCGCCTATTCGATCGTGCGTCCGACCGCGTTCTTCAAGTCACTGTCGGGCCAGGTCGAGCGGGTCAAGGCCGGCAAGCCGTTTATCGTCTTCGGCAAAGGCACCGAGACGGCCTGCAAGCCGATCAGCGAGGCGGACCTCGCTCGCTATCTTGTCGACTGTCTCGACGACGCCGGTCGTCGCAATCGCATCCTGCCCATTGGTGGTCCCGGTGACGCCCTGACGCCGCTGGCACAGGGCGCTTTACTGTTCGAACTCACCGGGCGGCCGGTTCGCTACCGGCATATCTCGCCGGCAATGTTCACCGTTGCCGCTGCCCTGCTTTCCCCGCTTGGCTGGCTGTCGACGAGTATGGCGGCCAAGGCGGAGTTCGCCCGGATTGGCCGCTACTACGCGACCGAATCGATGCTCACCTGGGACCCGGACGCCGGTCGCTACGATCCCGACGCCACGCCCTCGACAGGCAGCGACACGCTCAGGGATCACTACGCCCGCATGCTCGATCTCGGCGCCACGGGGCAGGAACTGGGCGAGCACAAGCTGTTCTGACGCCGCCGCGTCCCCCGCGGCGTTGCGTCCTCCCACGGTCAGAGGCGTGTTATTACGTATTCGCGCCGGACGCGGCGCTTTATATAAAGAGAGATTCAGAGAACCCCGAGAAGAGGGCTCGGCAAACGAGTGCTGGCAGAATCCAACAGTCGCGCAACGGCCGTCCTGGAGGCCTACAACGAGGACCCGTCCCTGGTCCTGCAGATGCTGCGCGCCCTGCAGGTGGCCCAGAACCAGGTCAGCCCGCGCGATATCGCAGCGCTGGCCGAGGGGCTCAACCTGCCCGTGACCAAGATCCGGGCCCTGATCGACTTCTACAGCTTCCTGCATGACACGCCTCGCGGTGCGTATGACATCTACCTGAGCGATGGCGTAACCGACCGCATGCTCGGCGTCGAGGAGACCGCAGCCGTCCTGTGCGACGGTCTCGGTGTATCCCTCGGCGAGCCCTCATCAACCGGCATTGCGACCGTCTCGATGACCTCGTGCACCGGTCTGTGCGAGTGCGGACCGGCAGCACTGGTCAACGGTCTCGCCATACAGGCCGTCGATACCGATCGCGCACGTGAAATGGTCCGCCTGATCAAGGCCGGCATCAACGTTGCCGACTGGCCGCTCGGCTGGTTCCTGATTACGGACAGGCTCGAGCAAAAGGGACCACTGCTTCAGAACCAGCTCGAGGCGGGCGCGGCAACAGAGCGCGCCATCAAGCTCGGCCCCGACGCAACGCTGAAGGAGCTCGACCTCGCGGGCCTCCGTGGCTGCGGCGGGGCAGGTTTCCCGGTCGCACAGAAATGGCGGCTGTGCCGGGATGCAACGAGCCAGCAGGCAGAGCGGGTCGTCGTCTGTAACGCCGACGAGGGAGAGCCCGGCACGTTCAAGGATCGAGCACTACTCAACAGCCATATCGATGCGGTGCTCGAGGGCATGAGTGTCTGCGCCGTCACGATCGGCGCAACGACCGGGCTCATCTACCTGCGGCACGAATACGAATTCCTGCGTGACCGCATCACCCAGAAGATCGAGGCGCGGCGCGAAAGCGGTCTGCTTGGACGCAACCTCCTCGGCCATCACGGCATCGATTTCGACATCGAGATACACATGGGAGCAGGCTCCTATGTCTGTGGCGAGGAGTCGGCACAGATCGAGTCGCTCGAAGGCAAGCGTGGCATTCCGCGGATCAGGCCGCCGTTCCCGGTTACGAACGGCTATTTCGGCAGACCAACCGTGGTCAACAACGTCGAAACGCTGGCGTACGCCGCCGTCATTCTCGAACGTGGCGCCGGCGTCGTCGGACACGACGGCGTCGAGCCGGGCTACAAATTGCTGTCGATCAGCGGCGACTGCGAGCGACCCGGCGTCTACGAGATTCCGCTCGGGACCCCGGTCAGGGACCTGCTCCAGGCCTGCGGCGGCGAGCACGCGCACGCTGTGCAAATCGGCGGTCCGGGCGGCACGCTGATCGCGGCAGCAGAGTTCGACCGGCGCATGTCGTTCAACGATCTGAACTCCGCCGGCGCCTTCATCGTGTTTGACGAGACGCGCGATCTGTTCGAGGTGGCAGCCAACTTCACGCATTTCTTCGCGCACGAGAGCTGCGGGTTCTGCACGCCGTGCCGCGTCGGCACGCGCATGCTTGCGCAGATGACTGACAAGATCGCCGACGGCCACGGCGCAAGGCTCGATATTGACCAGATCAGGCGACTCAACAAGCTCATGACCCGGGCCAGCCACTGCGGACTGGGGCGAGCCGCTGCGGTGCCGATCCTGACGGCCTACCGCAAGTTCCCCGAGTATTTCACGCGTCGCATGGACGATGCTGACTACAAGCCAGCCTTCGATGTCGAGGCCGCCATCCAGCGCTCGCGCGAGATCGTGCGCGAAGAGGAGGCCGAGCGATGACCCGCTATATCACGATCGATGGCGACAAGGTCCCGTTCGTCGAGGGCCAGACCGTGATCCAGGCGGCCCAGGACGCCGGCATCTTCATTCCGCATCTCTGCTATCACCCGGACTACGCCACGAATGGCAGCTGCAAGCTTTGCACCTGCACGATCAACGGGCGCCAGCGCTCCGCTTGTGTCACCAAGGCCGAGGAAGGCCAGGTGATCGAGAACAACACTGAGGAGCTGAACTCGGAGCGTCGTACGATGACGCAGCTGCTCTTCGTCGAGGGCAGTCACCACTGTCCGTCCTGCGAGGTAAGCGGCAACTGCAAGTTGCAGAGCACGGCCTATCGCCTTGGCATGACGGCTCTGACCTTCCCGAACTTTCATCCGGGGCGGACGACGGACGCGAGCCACCCCGACATACTGCTGAACCGGGACCGCTGCATCTACTGCGAACTTTGTGTGCGCGCATCGCGCGACTCCGACGGCAAGGACGTCTTCTGCATTACGGGCAGGGCCGAGAACAAGTCGCTCGCCATCAATTCCGACAGCGGGTTGCTCGAGGACTCGGGACTGACGGTGCGCGACGCCGCCGCGTCGGTATGTCCGGTCGGCGCGCTGATCAAGAAGCGCGAGGGCTTTCGCACACCGATCGGCGAACGCGAGATTGACAGGGAGCAGGCGGCAACCTCCCGCGTCGAGGCACCCGTGCTGCCGCGAATCGAGAAGGCCCCGGGTGAGAAAATCCGTGTTGCCACCTGTTCGCTTGCCGGCTGCTTCGGCTGCCACATGTCCTTTCTCGATCTCGACGAGCGCCTCATCGACCTGCTCGACTATGTCGAGTTCGACCGCTCGCCGCTTGACGACCTCAAGACTTTTACACAGGACTGCGACGTCGGGCTCATCGAAGGCGGAGTGTGCAACACCGAGAACATCGAAACGCTCAAGACGTTTCGCGAACGCTGCAAGGTCATCATTGCCGTTGGCGCCTGCGCGATCAGCGGCGGCGTCCCGGCACTGCGCAACCCGATTGACGTGCGCGAGCTGCTCGAGGAGGCCTATGTCAACGCCATGGGCGTCGACAACGGTCGCATCCCGACGGATCCCGAACTACCGCATATTCTCGAGGACGTCAGCCCGATCCATGAAGTCGTCAAGGTGGATTTCTTCCTGCCGGGCTGCCCGCCCTCTCCCGAAGCGTTTTGGCGAGTGCTGAACAGCGTCATCGAGGGTCGGCAGCCGGAACTGACCTACGACATCATGCACTTCGACTAGGAGCCGACTGATGCAACGCGTCGAAATAGAACCACTGACACGGGTCGAAGGCCACGGCAAGGTGACGCTGCTCGTCAATGACGACAATGTCATAGAGCAGGCACGGCTGCATATCGTCGAGTTCCGCGGTTTCGAGCGCTTCATCCAGGGCCGACCCTACTGGGACGTGCCGGTTGTCGTGCAGCGCCTGTGCGGTATTTGCCCGGTGAGTCACCACCTCGGGGCCGGCAAGGCCGTGGACCGGATTGCTGGTGCCCACGCATTAACGCCGACCGCCACCAAGCTGCGCGAACTGGCGCATGTCGGCCAGATCCTGCAGAGCCATGCGCTGCACTTCTTTATGCTCGTATCGCCCGATCTCCTGTTCGGCTTCGAGGCCGAAGCCGGGCAACGCAATTTCTTCGAAGTCATCAAGCAACATCCGGACATTGCGGTCAAAGGCGTCAAGCTGCGCAAGTACGGTCAGGAGGTCATCAAGGCGATTCTGGGCAAGCGCATTCACGGCACGGGAGCTATTCCCGGCGGTATAAACAAGGCGCTCTCGCCGGCCGAGCGTGACACGCTCAAGGCCGACCTGACCGACGTGACCGCCTGGGCGCTGGATGCTGTCGCGCTGGCCCGCGACAGCTTCCTGGTCAATCAGCCGGAAAACCACGAATTCGGTACCGTGCCTTCGAATTTCGTAGGCCTCGTCCGCGACGACGGCGCCCTCGAGTTCTATGACGGTGTGCTTCGCGCCGTGCGCGCCGACGGTACCAAGCTGTTCGACCGCGTGAGTGACCAGGACTACTACCGGCACATACGCGAAGAGGTCAGGAACTGGAGCTACATGAAGTTCCCCTATCTCGTCGAGCTTGGCCAGACCGAAGGCTGGTATCGCGTGGGTCCGCTGGCCCGGCTCAATATTGCGGACTTCATTGACACACCGCTGGCCGAGGAGGAGCGGCAGCGGTTTCGCGCCTTCGCCGACGGCGGCCTCGTGCAGTCGACGCTCGCGTATCACTGGGCACGCATGATCGAACTGCTGCACTGCGCGGAGAAGATCGCCGTACTGCTGGACGACCCTGACATTGTCGGCACCGACCTGCTCGTCAGCGGCCGACGCGAGCCCTTCGGCATTGGCGTCATCGAGGCTACCCGCGGCACGCTGATTCATCACTACGAAGTCGACGACAACGATCTCATCAGCAAGGCCAACCTGATCGTTGCCACGACCAACAACAACCAGGCGATGAACGAAGCCATTCGCAAGGTCGCCAACGACAAGATTTCCGGTGAGACGATCACCGAGCCCCTGCTCAACAACATAGAGGTTGCGATTCGCGCCTACGACCCTTGCCTGTCCTGCGCCACGCATGCCGTCGGCAAGATGCCGCTCGTCGTGGAGCTTCGAAGGGACAGCGGCGAGCTCGTCCATAGCCTCAAGAGGGATGCAGATGGTCGTTGCGGCTGATCCGGACCTGACCGTGTTTGCCTGGGGCAACCTGAGCCGCGCCGACGACGGCGTTGGTCCGCTACTGGCGAGCCGGCTGGAGATGCTCAATATCCCCGGGCTGGCACTGGTTGAAGACATGCAGCTTCAGATCGAGCACACGAGCGACATCAGCGATACGGCGCCGGTACTTTTTATCGACGCCAGCCTTGCGATCCGGCGTGGCTTCGTCCTGCAGCGATTGCGTCCGGCGCCGGATCCCAGCGTCTCGACCCATGCGCTGTCCCCGGCGGCGCTCTTGTGCCTTTATGAAACCACGACGGCGCGGCCGGCGCCGGCGGCCTACCAGCTGCATATTGCGGGCTCGAACTTCGAGCTCGGTGACACGCTCAGCACCGAAACGCGGCACGCCGTCGACGCAGCATGGCGTTTTCTGCGCCGCCTGCTGGCCCAGCCGAGCAGGAACTGGGCGATCGCACTCGAAAACGCCAGTATCGAGTCACTGCCGGCGAGCTGCTGACCGGCCCGGCCGTCGCGCGCGCCTAGGCGTCGGCGATCGGCGAACTCACATCGATGACGGTGCCGTCAGGATCCCTCAGTAACAGCCGCCGCTGGCCGTAGGGCATGTCGGTCGGTGGCTCGAGGACGATGGCGCCCTCTTTTTCCGCCGCCGTGAACACGGCGTCGCAATCTGCGACGACAAACGTCACGATCACACCGGCGGGCGTCGCGCGGGCCTCTGTCGGAACGATATCGTGATCCCGCTTGAGAATGCCGAATTCCAACCCGTCGATATCCGGATGCGTAAGAATGACGAACCAGTCCGAATCGAAATGCCGCTGCATGCCCAGCAGCGCTTCGTAGAAGGCCGCTGACCGGGCAACGTCAGCACTGAGCAGATTGGTAAAGCATCGGTCCATGGGAGCCCCCTTTGGTTGACGGAAACCGGCGTCGCCCTGCCTATGCCGGGTGGCAACGCGCGCCTGTGCCCGGTCGCTCGAGCAAGGCGATGATCCCCGAGTATTCCCTGTCCGGGTACTCCGCTTCCAGCAGATACGCGAGGTCGAGCGCATTCCAGCGCGTTGCAGCACGATCCGGACCCAGCTGCACCGGCAATGCGGGATCGGCACAGGCCTCGAGCAGGAACTCGACGGCGCGAGGATTGGCAGCGTTGATCGCTGCGTACAGCGGGGGAAACCCTGAGCGACTCGCCGCATTGACGTCGACGCCGCTATCGACCAGGTCCTGCGCGAACTCGAAGGCCGCTGCCGGACTGAAGCCGCTGGTCTCAGATACGGCCAGCACGACGATCAGCACATCGGCACCGTATGCTGCGTTGCTTCGCACCTTGCGCAGGATCTCGCGACGCGCAATGAAGCGATACACCGGGCTGAAGCGCTCGGCGAGCGCGAAAGGTACGAGTTCCTCGTGATCGAGAGTACGCAAGGTCACGTAGGCAACGCCGGTATAGATCAGTACTACGAGCAGGGCCGACAGCCCGACGACCTCAAGCACTCGCAGGGTTCTTTGCGCTTCTTGCGCGTCTGCATCGGTCACGCTGCGTCTCCGGCGAAACGCCCTGCGCTCGCGAAGTCGAAGGCCGTTGCGGACGGCCCGGTCTCTCGCAGGAGTGCGAGCCTTTGAATCGCCTCGTCGAGACCCGGGCGATGTCCGGGCGCAACGTGCCAGAGGACGAGATTCGGCTGCCCGCCCGGCTGGAACCACTCGTCGCTCCGCTTGAGATAGCGATGGTGAATGCCGGTATAGACGAAGTGCCTCAAGTCGGCAAGCGACTCCCAGACCGAGCGGGTGGCGAAGGTCGAGTCCTCAATGATGTCCTGCGTATTCCAGACATGCCCCGGCGCCGTCAGCGCTGCCCGGCTGATCATGTTCGCGCCGGCGGAGAAACTCACAAGGCGCGGATCACCGGGCCCGCGTTTCAACACGGCAAGATTGAATTGCGCAATGTGGCGCTCGGCGTCACGAGTCATGGGATTCCTGGTGCATGCCGGGGAAACAGCATTGCCGAAATGGCCGGCAAGTCGGATGATATCAGCGTTCAGATTTTGCCCGGGATACTGAGGAGCACCGGATGACAGAGGACAACTACCAGCCGCCCGCAGCCGACATCTCCCCGGTTCCAGGCGGTAACGAGGGAGAGGCAGACCTTGCCCGCTTCATCGGTCCCCGGAACACGGAGTACTATCTCGAACGATTCCGGCAGATCGCCGATGGCAAGAAGACCAGCTGGCACTGGCCCGCCTTTTTCATCACGAGCGGCTGGCTGCTGTACCGCAAGATGTGGCTGGTGGCGCTGGGCTACATTATCGGTCTGCCGCTGCTCGCCGTCGTACTGGTGGCCCTGCTCGAGACGGTCGTCGGCATACACGCCGGTACTCTCGTCTACCTGCCCTACTACGCCTTCATCTTCTTCGTCGTGCCGCTGTTCGCGAACCGGCTCTATCACGGTCGCGCCGTTGCGACCATTGCGAAAGCCGATGCGAAGGGGCTCGATGCCGGACGGCGTGAGCGCCTCATCGAGAATGTCGGCGGAACGAACCTCTTCGCCGCACTTGCGCTGATGCTGATCCCGCTTACGGGCATAATTGCGGCGATTACGATCCCCGCCTACCAGGACTACACGCTGCGCGCCCAGGTCTCCGAGGGGCTGGTGCATGCCGGCGGGGCAAAGGCCGCCGTTGCAGAGTTCTACGCCGTCGAGGGCATCCTGCCGGCCGATAACGAGGAAGCCGGTCTCGAGACTCCAGAACGTCTCTACGGGACCTACGTGGAATCGATAGCGGTTGAATCCGGGGTTGTCGTGATCCGCTACGGCAACTCGGCCTCAGACCTCATTAGCGGCACCGCGCTGTACCTGGTACCAACGCCGCTCAACGGCGAGTTTCTCGAGTGGAGCTGTGACGGCGCGGACTTCGAGGAGCGGTGGCTGCCTGCACTCTGTCGCTAGGCCGGGCCCCGACAGGGGCTTGGCACGACGAGCCGCCGACAGCAGCGACGGGACACGCCCGTCGCCCGCCGTCGACGCTCGCTCAGATCAATCGCGAATCTTTGCCTTGCGGATGCTGTTTGCGACGTAAACGCGCGCATCATCGCACTCATCGATGTTGCCGAAAATTCCACGCGATACATCACGTCCGCCACCGTTGGCAAAGTGCTCGATGTCCGCGCCAACCTCGACAAAACTCTTGTAGGCATTGACGACCTTGTAGTCGAACTCGGCATCGCCGCCACCAAACATGGGCATCCAGTGGTAGTAGCCTACTTCCGAGCCGGTGTCATCGAGGTGCTTGACCCACTCCATCTCGGCTGCCTTGATGTCGGAATAGCGTGAGCCCTCATTCAGCTCGCAATCCATCATGGTGATGACGCCGGAATCGGGAACATTGCCCGGCGGTGCCTTGTACATCGCCGACATGTAGGCGACGTGTGCCATGCAGTCGACGACCTCGGCGAACCTGGCCGCCATCTCACCGCCTTCGGTGATCCAGCTGTTTGTGCCTGCCCCCATGGCGTTGCCGTCCGTCCATGCGCCGAGCCAGAGCATGTCGAAGTCCTGCTCCGTCGTGTAGAAATACGGTGACAGCATCCACGCAGCGTAGTCGTCCACCTTGTTGCCGTCTGAATACTCGTTCCACTCGTCAATGACCGTCATCAGGTCTGCCTGGCCCTTCCCCTCCACGTAGTTGCACGCAAAGATCTCGACCGGAATGACCTTGCCCATACCGTCTTCACTGACCTGTGCCGACACGGGCGCAGCCGCAAAAAGCACACCGGCGACCGCCGCCGATGCTAGTAGCTTGCTGGTTTTCATTGTGTTCCCCTTTCTTGGTTTTCTTGCTCAGCTGCCTGGGCGTCTTGCCCCGTGTTGCGTTGGACCGGTCAATCCTTCCCCTTGATACCCGGTCGGCGGCAGCTGCCCACGGGGAGTATAGACGAGCAGCGGGCACTGGATAGTCGATTGTTGTTGAGGAATACCCCGAACAAGACCGATCCCGCCTCGTTGCGAAAGCGTCTTAGCAGCGAGACTCAATCCAAAGCGCGTTCGAAAGCCGGGGAAAAGGCGATTGGAATGTCGTAGGTCGAGCTAACGCGGGTGTAGCGATCGTCCACGGGTGCACGGCCCTCTTCGCCGTCCGGGTTCCAGATCACCTGGATACGTTTGAGCCCTGGCTCAAGACCGTCGAGTGGTACGAGCCCGACGAGGCCACGCATGCCGAGGTCAGCGCGCTCGGCAGCAATGAACTCCTCCATCGGCACGATCTCGCCCTCGATGCTAACCGACCACAATTGCCGAAGGCAGCCAACGCGCTGCTCGGTCTCTTCTACACTGCCGCAGGCTTCCTCCAGGATGAGGTTATCGCGCAGTGGCTGGTACGGCAGAAACAGGCGCGCGAAGCTGCCACCCTGGTTGAAGCTGTCCACCCGCGGCCATCCGCGCAGGCGGTCCAGCTCGCTTGGCATGTCCTCGTAGTAAACGCTGCGCAGTCCACCGCGAACGTCGTCGCTGTCGAGATAGGTAAACGCACTCGATACCGTGAAGTTCTGCCAGGCGGCAACACGAAAATTACCAATGACGACAATTGCAACGACGCTGATCGTCAGTGCAATGTAGAAGATGACCGGCCGCGTGTTGCTCTGCAGCGTGAGCTGTACCGGCAGCACGAGGCGCTGCGGCAGGGCCACGCCGGCAACGCGCTTTAGAAACCGGATCAGCCCGGCGAACAGGCGACTGTCGCGAAGCGACGGCAGGCGCGATGCCAGCTGCGCGTCGAGCAGGTAAACCAGCAGCGGTATTCCGGCAAAAACGGTCGCAAGCCCGATTGTAGCGAAGCCGAGCGCCGCGTTCGTTTGGCCGTAGCGGGCACCAATGGCCGCCGACGCGACGAGCACGACGACAAGAATCGTACCCAGCCACAGGAAGCTCAGCGTCAGCATACTGATAACGGCAAAGAGCGACGAGGCAAGGCGGTCGGCCTTGTGGATGACGGTCTCGAGGTCGGGCAGCGAGTCCCGGTAGTACTGTCGGCTCAGCGGCCCCATACCCGGCGTCTTGTCCCAGTTAATGCCGTCAGGAAAGACGGTCCGAAGGCCGATGAGACCGACCCAGTACGAGCGCGCCATAAGATGCACGACAAAACAGGCCGCGAGGCCGTAGCTGACGCCGGAGAGGATCGTCAGACTGATACTGCTTGCAACGACGAGACTCGTCGACAGGTGAGTGAAGACGTCGCCCACGCGCGCAAGAATCCATCCCGGCAGGGAGAACAACGCGAAGATCGTCAGGCTCGAGATGATCAGCTCGAGCTGATCGGCAGCGCGGTCGCGAGGCCGCTCCATCACATCGGGTCTGCTGTCCCCGGCGGTCGTATCAGGTTCAGTCACAAGGGGCTGTATCCTCAGCAATCAATGCCGCGTGCGATTTTAGCGAAAAGACCAGAGCGCCTCCGGCGCTTTTGCGGCGGCCCACTCTCGTTCGTGCATAATCGCCGCCATGCAGCTCAACGACTACCTTGACCGCATCCACTGGCAGGGACCGGTCGCGCCCACGCTCGACACACTCGGCGGCATCATGCGCGCGCACAGCTACCGCGTCGTCTTCGAGAATCTCGACGTGCATCTTGGCAGGCCGCTGACGACGAGTGTCCGCGCTGCCTACGACAAGATCGTCGAGCGCCAGCGCGGCGGCTGGTGCTACGAACAGAACGGCCTGCTCGGCTGGGCACTCGACAGTATCGGCTTCGAGGTCACGCGCATCGCCGCGGCTGTCATGCGAGCCGAGCGCGGTGAAGTATCGACGGCGAATCATCTTGCGCTGCTCGTCAGTCTGCCGGGCGAAGCGCAGTCCTGGCTTGTCGACGTTGGCTTCGGCGGCAGCCTGAGCGCGCCGCTGCCACTCGAAGCATGCAGCCAGGATCATGCGCCGTTCCGGGTTGGGCTGCGATGGCTCGATGAAGGTTACTGGCAGTTCTGGGAGGACGCAGGCGACGGGGAATTCGCGTTCGATTTCAAGACCGCGGTCGCCGACGAGCAGGCACTGGAGGCGCGTTGCTCGTACCTGCAGACAAGCCCGGAATCAGGCTTCGTACAGAACACCGTGTGCCAGCTCCGCCGGCCAGGCTCGCATATCACACTGCGGGGCCGCGTACTGACGACGCTGGATAGCAACGGCAAGAAAGAGCAGCTGCTTGAGAGTGCCGGGGAGATGGTTGCGGTGCTGGAATCGGCGTTCGGGCTCTCGATACCGGAAGCAGCGGGGCTTTGGGACAGGATCTCGGCGCGCCACAGGGAACACTTCGGCGAGGATGAATGAGGCACTGGCAACGAGCTGCCGCAGATTCGTTCCGTTATCGGAACAGTGCCTTGTAGGAGCGGCTTTGAAGCCGCGACTGCGACGTACTCACCGCCTGCGAACCATTCGCGGCTCGAGAGCCGCTCCTACAGCAGAAGCGCTCCTACATCGGAACAGTGCCTTGTAGGAGCGGCTTTGAAGCCGCGACTGCGACGTACTCACCGCCTGCGAACCATTCGCGGCTCGAGAGCCGCTCCTACAGCAGAAGCGCTCCTACATCCGAACAGTGCCTTGTAGGAGCGGCTTTAAAGCCGCGACTGCGACGCACTCGCCGCCCGCAAACCATTCGCGGCTCGAGAGCCGCTCCTACAGCAGAAGCGCTCCTACATCCGAACAGTGCCTTGTAGGAGCGGCTTTGAAGCCGCGACTGCGACGTACTCACCGCCCGCAAACCATTCGCGGCTCGAGAGCCGCTCCTACAGCAGATACGTTCCGGCTCCTGAGCCGCGACTACGTTGACCGCAGCTGTAGTTGGCGTGCGGCGACCACCGCCTGCCCGAGCGACAGGCCGCCGTCGTTGGCGGGATAGCGGCCCGGCAGGAGTACGCGAAGGCTCGCCGATTCCAGCCCTGCCGTGACGGCTTCCAGCAGCACGCGATTCTGGAAGACGCCGCCGCTCAATACGGCGGTCTGAAGGTCGTGCTGGGCAGCGAGCCGCAGCGCCAGGTTAACGATTGAGGATGCGAGGCCCGCATGAAAGCGGGCCGCAATCGTCTCACCGGCAACACCCTGGCGCGTATCGGTCAGAATCCCCTGCCACATCGACGCCCACCCCAACACGGCCTTGTTGCCCTCGAGGCGCAGGTCCGCCGTGTAGCCGGCACCGACGTCGCCAGCGCGCAATGCCGCTGCTTCGAGCGCCATCGCCGCCTCTGCCTCGTGGCTCATCCGCTCGCGGCAGTAGCCGAGGAATCCTGCTACAGCATCGAACAAACGGCCGGCGCTCGACGCCGGCGGGCTGTTGAGGCCGCGTGCACGCATCGTCGCGAAGGTATCGACCGGCTGCGAGGCGAGCCAGCGGATGATCTCGAGATCGCCGTACTTCGACAGTACGTCGGCCCACCCCAGCGCCGCGTCGAGGTGCGCCCAGGTATTCCGCCATGGCTCGCGCATGGCCTTCGCCCCGCCAGGCAGCACCACCGGCTCGAAGTGCCCGACGCGTTCGAAGCCGGCGTAGTCAGCAAGCAGGAACTCGCCACCCCACAGCGCGCCGTCATCGCCGTAGCCGAGTCCGTCCAGCACAACGCCAAGCACAGGCGGGGTCTGGGCCGGCACATCGTGCTCGGCAAGACAGGCCGCAAGGTGCGCGTGATGGTGTTGCACCGTCAGGCGTTCGACCTGGTCGTTATCCGGCAGCACGACGCGCGCCGGCATGTAGTCGGGGTGGCTGTCGCAGACAACGGTGGTCGGCTCGAAGTCGTAAATCTGCCGGTACAGCAGAAGATTGACCCCGGAGTCGTGCAGCGTCGCCGCGTCTTCCATATCACCCTGATGCTGCGACACGATGGCGCGACCATTGCTGACGAGGCAGAATGTATTCTTGAGTTCGCCACCCGTCGCGAGAATGCCGTCGACATTGCCGAAGCCCTCAGGCAGCGGCAGTGGCTCGGGCGCATAACCTCTCGCACGACGCAGGAACCGCGGCTCGCCCTGTGCTACCGCAACCACCGAGTCGTCTAGACGATTGACGATGTCGCGGTTGTGCATCAGGAACACGTCGGCAATGCCTGCAAGACGGGCGCGGGCATCGTCATTGTCGATCGCCTGCGGCTCATCGCTCGTATTCCCGGATGTCATCACGAGTGGCGTATCGAAGCCTTCAAGCAACAGGTGGTGCAGTGGCGTATACGGCAACATGAAACCGAGCGTGCGCTGCCCCGGCGCAATATCCTCGGGCAGCGACTCACCCGCTGCGTCGAGCACGACGATCGGCGCGGCCGCGCTCGACAGCAGCCGTTCGTCTGATGCGGATACCGTCGCGTAGCGCGACACGACCCCGAGATCACGCGCCATGAGCGCCAGCGATTTCGCATAGCGGCGCTTCCGCCGCCGCAATGTCAGCACCGCGCCGGCATTAGTGGCATCGCACGCAAGGTGGAAGCCACCGAGCCCCTTGATGGCAACAACGTTGCCGGCCCTGAGCAGATTCGCTGCTTCCATGAGCGGGTCATCAACCGCAATCTCTTCGCCATCGGCCGTTTCGATCCAGCAGCGCGGGCCACACACCGGGCAGGCGTTGGGCTGCGCATGAAAACGACGGTCAGCGGGATTCTCGTACTCGGCCTCGCACGCCGGACACATCGGGAACACCGACATGCTCGTGTGCTCCCTGTCATAGGGCACGGCGCTGACGATGGACAGGCGCGGCCCGCAGTGCGTGCAGTTCGTGAACGGGTAGCGGTAGCGCCGGTTCGAGGGCTCGCGGATGTCCGCGAGGCAGGCGTCGCAGGTCGCCGCGTCCGCGGCAACGTTGGTTCGTGAATGCCCGTCGACGCTCGCCGCAATCGTGAAGCCCGCCGGGCCTTCCGCCTCGCCAGCCAGTGACCGGTGCGCAATGTGCTCGATGTCTGCAAGCGGTGGCGGCTCATGCCGCAGTCGCTCACGCAACTCTCGTAACGCCTGCTGTTCACCCCAGGCACGGATCAGTACGCCTTCACCGTCGTTGAGCACCTCGCCGCGGAGACCGCATTCCCTGGCGAGTCGCCAGACCGTTGGCCTGAAGCCAACGCCCTGCACGGTGCCGCGTACACGGATTTCTTCGGCAGCCACTGGTGCTTACCCCTGGACGGCGACTTCCCGGGTCGCAGACTCGCCCGAAGTCTGCTCGAGGCCGTAGCGCTCCAGTTTGCTGCGAAGCCCCACCCGCGACAGGCCGAGCTCACGCGCCGCGCGGCTCTTGTTCCAGCGGTGACGAATCAGGCTCTCCTTAAGGATGCGTGCCTCGAGGGACTCGATGCGCGCCTTCAGCGAGCCGCCGGCCTGCGCAATGCTCGCGATCGCGTCGTCCTCCTCACCGCCGGTCTCGCACAACACGCGATGCGACAGCAGGTCTGCGCCGAGTTCAGTGTCCTGGCATTCGACGAGCATGCGTTGGATCTCGTTTTGCAGCTCGCGAATATTGCCGGGCCACGCATAGTCCTGCATACAGGCGAGCGCCTCGTCGGTGAACCCCTCGACGGACTTGCCGAGCGAGTCGACCGCCTTTGACAGCAGCGCCTCGGCAAGCACCGGGAGATCGCCGTAGCGCTCCCTGAGCGGGGGCATATGAACCGTGACGGCGGCCAGCCGATAGTAGAGGTCCTCGCGAAAACGCCCCGCCTTGACGTCGGCCTCGAGGTCACGGTTGGTTGCGGCAATGATCCGCACGTCGACGCGACGTGCCTCGGCACACCCCAGCGGGCGAATCTCTCCGTCCTGCAGCACGCGCAGTAGCTTCACCTGGAATGCCGGCGATACCTCACCGATCTCGTCTAAAAATATCGTGCCGCCGTCGGCCCGCTCGAAGAGTCCGATGCGATCCTCGACGGCGCCTGTGAACGCCCCCTGCTTGTAGCCGAACAGCTCGCTCTCGAGCAGTTCGTCCGGCAAGGCGCCGCAGTTGTTGACCTCGAAGGGCTTTTCCCAGCGCAGGCTGTTGATGTGCAGCGCGTGCGCCGCGAGCTCCTTGCCCGTCCCGGACTCGCCGGTCAGGAGCACCGAGATGTCGTAAGGCGCTACCTGGTGCAGCTTGTCGCAGATCGCGTTCATCGGGCTGTTCGCACCGCGAACGATGCCATCATCGTCGGAATAGGCGCCCCGCGCCACCGGGTTTGCGCCACTGTTCGTCGGCGCAATTGCAGGCTGCGGCTGCAGGTTTTTCTCGAGCTTGAGAATGTCCTTCTCGCGAGTCAGCATGAAGATGGCCGCGGCGTTTCTTAGCGCGAGGCGCAGTTCGAGTTCGTCAGGCGGCGCCGCCAGGTACTGGTGCAGGTCAACGCGCTCGACGACGGCGGCGAGCTCCGTGCGACAGCTCGAATGCGCGAGGGCAAGGCGCTTCACTTCTGGCCAATGGCGGGCAACGCTCTCGAGAAACTCCACGCAGCCGGCATCGTTGAGTCGATCGACACAGACAACAACCTGTACCCAGTCGCTGTGCAGGATGTCGCTGGCCTCCCTTGCGGTGGTCGCCGTCTTCACATCGAACTCGTCCGATAAGAGGATGCGGTAGCTGTCGAGCGTCTCGCGGTCCTTGCTGACGAACAGGATGGTTGCTTGGGTACTCATGATGCCTGCCTCACTCGGGCGTTGGCCTTGCGGCGATGCCTCGCAATGGTCAAGGGCGTCCGCGATCGCGGCACCTTGTAGACAAAGTTGTAGCGTGCGACGTGGTAGCTCGGGTCGAAGCCGTAAAAGTTCGTGCGCATGCGCTCGAGTTCCTCGCGCCGGTACTCGTCCAGCGGCTTCTTCTGCTCATCGGCCTGACGGCGCCGCGCCTTCGCGGCGAGCCGCTCGTCGAGATCGGGCGCCTCGGCGAGGCCCGCCGCGGCGGTGGCAAGCCCTGCAAGGAACGACTCGCGGTCGGCCGCAATGACGCTGTCGACAAGACCCAGGCGCACGGCCTCTGCCGGCGCCATGGGCAGCCTCGACGCCATGATCTCCCGGGCTGCCGCCTCCCCCGCAACGCGGGGCAGCAGGTAGGTCCAGTACTCCGAGCCGTACAGGTTGCCCATGTCCTTGTAATGCGGATTCAAAAGGGTGTGCTCGTGCGCCCAGACGAGGTCGGCAGCGCGCGCGAGAAACACGCCGCCTGCGCCGGCATTGCCCGCCAGGGCCGCTACCGTGATGCAGTCTGTCGCCGTGATGATCTCGCGAGCCAGGTCGTCGATGGCGTTGATGTTTCCCCAGGATGCATCGGCCGGGCTCACGCTCGCCTCGATGACGTTCAGGTGCATGCCGTTGGACCAGAAATCGTGGCCTCCGGCAAGGACGATCACACGCGCGCCCGAACGACGCGCCTCGACGAAAGCCTGCCGCAAGCGCTCACACTGCTCGCTCGACATGGCGCCGTTATAGAACTCGAAGTCGATGGTTGCGACGTCACCGCGCAGGTCGAGGGTGATTTCGCGGTAGCCCTCCTCTGTATCGCGCGGCGTCTCCGGCAGATTTGATGCCTCATCGGCCAGCACGTCAGTCGCCGGCAGCTTGAAGGGATGCTGGGCAGCGCGGTCGCGCAGCTGTCCGATCCACACGCCGCCGTCTCGGGTAGCAACACCGAGCGCGTGTCCCGACCGCGCAACGAGCGCCCCGGGATTGCCACGCAACGCGGCAGCCGGTCGTACGTCGTACAGGTACACCTCTCGCCCGCCAAGCGTACTGCGAAGTCCCGGAAAGCCGTCCGCCGAGCGAATCTTGCGGAGAACGGTTGCCGTGTCGTCCGCCAACCAGTCGATCGCCCTGTCCTCCTGGCGGCACACGGGACGTTCTCGCCCGCGAGCGTTTGCTTCAGCTAACGGCAGCGGTCGATAGTTGCCGGCAGCAAAGCGATCAACGGCGAGCAGAACGGCTTCGACCGCCGCAGCGGTCATCTCGCCACGATAGAGACTGGCCTTCGTGGCGTCGCGCATCGCAAAGTCGACTGTGGCCCAGATATCGCCGGCATCCATCTCGGCGTCGGCCTGCAGCACGGTGACACCCCAGCGCGATTCTTCGCTGAGTATTGCCCAGTCGAGTGCGCTCGGCCCGCGGTCGCCAACAATCCCCGGATGCACGACGAAACAGGTGTGCCGGCGCCAGACGACGTCGGGGATAGCCCGCTTCAGGAAGGGCGCAATGACGAGGTCCGGCGCGTAGTCGTCGACGGCCTCGATCGTCACGGCGTCGTTGATATCGAACTCCACGCTGACCTCGTGCCCCGCTTCGACGAGTGCGGCGTACAGCCGCTGCGTCAGGCTGTTGAAGGCATGCGTGAGGAACAGGATGCGCACGTCAGCAGATCCTCGGCAACTGTTCGCCCGACAGCCAGTCGAGCACGCGGTTACCACCGAAGCCCGTCTGCATTTGCACGAAGCCATGCTCATCCTCGACGACCTCGCCAATGAGTGCGGCACCCCTGCCGAGCGGGTGTGCGTGCATGATGCCGAGCGCTTTGTCCGCCTCCTCGCGCGGGCACACACAGACGAGCTTGCCCTCGTTCGCGACGTACAGCGGATCGAGACCGAGCAGCTCACAGGCCGCGTCGACGGCCGGTTTCACGGGAATTGCCTCCTCGTCGAGGCGCATGCCGACGCCGGACTGGCTCGCGATCTCGTTGAGCGTCGTCGCAAGGCCGCCGCGGGTCGGGTCACGCAGCACGTGGATCGTGTCGAGTCCCCCGACGAGATCGGCGACGAGACCGTGCAGTGCCGCCGAGTCCGAGGTGATCGTCGTCTCGAAGCTCAGGTTCTCTCGGCTCGACATGATAGCGACGCCGTGATCGCCGACCGTGCCGCTGACGAGCACCGCATCGCCCGGCCGTGCCAGCTCCCCGGAAATCTCCACGCCCGCTGCAACCACGCCAATGCCCGTGGTTGTGATGAACACGCCGTCGCCCTTGCCGCGTTCGACGACCTTGGTGTCACCTGTAACAACAGGTACGCCGGCATCCGACGCCGCCTTTGCCATGCTGGCGACGATACGATCGAGGTCGGCCAGCGGGAAGCCCTCTTCGAGGATGAAGCCTGCCGACAGGTACAGGGGTTTGGCGCCCGACATCGCAACGTCGTTGACCGTGCCGTGCACGGCCAGCGAGCCGATATCACCGCCCGGGAAGAACAGGGGCGAGATGACATGGCTGTCCACGCTCATGACCATGCGCCCTCCGCCGACGTCAAAGGCGGCCTGGTCGTTGCCCTGCCGCAGCAGCTCGTTATCGAAGTGACGCACGAAGAGCTCCTCAACGAGCTGCGCCATGGCGCGCCCACCGCCGCCGTGACTCATGTCGATAACGCCCCGCTTGATATCGAGTCGTACGGGAAAGCGCTTCAGTGCAGTGCTCATGCGGCCACCTCCTTCCGGTCGTCGCTGCGGAAGCGACCATAGCTCCAGTACGCCGCGCAGGCGCCCTCGGAAGACACCATGCAGGAACCCATCGGGTTGTCGGGCGTGCACACTGTGCCGAACAGCTTGCAGTCGGTGGGCTTCGCCGCGCCGCGGAGAATCGCCGGGCATTCGCAGCCCTTGACCTCGGAGCCTTTGATGGCCGGGACGTCGTAGCGCGCTTCAGCGTCCCAGTCCGCGAAACGGGACTTGATGGCAAGCGCGCTGTAGGGCACGAGTCCCAGGCCCCGCCATTCGAATTCGCGACGCAGCTCGAAGGCCTCGGCGACGAGTGCCTGCGCCTTCAGGTTGCCGTCGCGCGTCACGACGCGCGTGTACTCGTTCTCGACCTCGGCACGGCCCTCGTTGAGCTGGCGAATCAGCATGAGCGCCGACTGCATAACGTCGAGAGGTTCGAAGCCGGCGATGACTACGGGCTTTTCGTATTCCTCGGCGAAGAATTCGTAGGGCCGACTGCCAATGATCGAACTGACGTGTGAGGGTCCGAAGAAACCGTCGATCGACACGCTGCCGATCTCACGAACCTCGGGCGACTGCAGGATGTTCTGGATCGCCGCGGGCGTCAGTACATGGTTGCAGAACACCGAGAAATTGCCGAGCCCTTCGCGCTCGGCGGTCAGCAGCGCAACGGCCGTGGCCGGCGTCGTTGTCTCGAAGCCGATCGCAAAGAACACGACTTCGCGATCCGGGTTATCCCGCGCAATGCGCAAAGCGTCCTCGGTCGAGTACACCATGCGCACGTCGGCGCCCCTGGCCTTCAGCTTCATGAGGCTGATGCGGCCGCTGCCAGGGACGCGCAACAGGTCCCCGTAGATGCACAGGATGACCTTGTCGTCCTTCGCGAGCTCGATGGCATTGTCGATACGCCCTGTCGGCAGCACACACACCGGGCAGCCGGGGCCATGCACGAAATGCACGTTCGACGGCATCAGGTCCTGGATGCCGTAGCGGAAAATCGCATGCGTGTGGCCACCGCAAAACTCCATGAGCCGATAGTCGCGGTCCGGGTCCGCCTCGCGCGCAATGGCCGCAGCAAGCGATGCGGCGAGCCCGGGTTCACGAAACTCGTCAACGAACTTCATACGTTCTCCTCGGGAACGACCCCGGCCTCGCGCATGAGCTTGAGCGTCGCCGAGGCCTCGTCAGGACTGATCTTGTTGAGGGCGAATCCCACGTGGATCAGCACGTAATCATCCACGCCGACGTCATCCACGAGCGCCAGCGATACGTCTTTCTGCACCTCGCCGAGCGCAATCGTTGCCATCGACGTTGCCGCGTCGATGGCGACTACCCGCGCCGGCACCGCGAGGCACATCTCAGGCGCCCACCGCGGCGAACTGCCGCGCCGCACTGATCCAGCGATACCAGTCGGCCATGCCCTCGCCGCTCGTCGCCGAGACTTTGAGCACGCGTATCCCGGGGTTCACCTTGCGCGCGTTGGCCACGCAGGCATCAACATCGAAGTCGAGGTACGGCAGCAGGTCGACCTTGTTGATCAGCATCAGGTCGGCCGCGGCGAACATGTCCGGGTACTTGAGCGGTTTATCTTCGCCCTCGGTGACGGAAAGGATCACGACCTTGTGGTTTTCGCCAAGGTCGAAGGCCGCCGGGCAAACGAGGTTGCCGACGTTTTCGACGAACAGGAGGCTGCCGTCGTCGGGCGCCAGCGTCTCGATCGCGTGGCCCACCATGTGACCGTCGAGATGACAGCCTTTGCCCGTGTTGATCTGCAGGGCACGCGCGCCGGTCTTGCGAATGCGCTCGGCGTCGTTGGCCGTCTGCTGGTCGCCCTCGATGACCGACACGGTCTCGTCGAGATCCTCGATCGTACGCGTAAGGAGCGTCGTCTTGCCGGAGCCGGGTGAAGACACGAGATTGAGCGCGAGAATGTCATGATCACGCAGCCACTGACGGTTTGCGCTGGCGTACTGGTTGTTCTTCGAAAGAATGTTCTCCTCGATCTCGACCATGCGAGCCTGGCTCATGCCGGGCGCGTGGGCGCGAGCCGGGCCGTGCCCGTAGTGCTGCACGCCGTCGTGCGCGTGATCATGCGCATGGCCGTGATCGTGGTCATGGTGATGCGAGTGGTCGTGGTCATGTCCTTCGACCGTTACCTCGCCCTCACTGCAGCCGCAAACCGTACACATCACTCCACCTCCAGGGATTTCAAAAGCATGTCGGCCCCGCCTGTCACGTGCAGCTGGTGGCTGCCGCAGTCGGGGCATGGATCGAATCGTCGTGCGATATGCACGTTGCATTCACAGGGCATGCACCAGGCCTCACCTGGCGCCGCCGATATCTCGAGGCGCGCGTGGTCGGCCAGCGTGCCGCGCATGACGACGTCAAAACTGAAGCGCATTGCCTCGATATCGACACCCGCCAGTTCACCGATCTCGAGGTGCACCGCGTTGACCCGTGTGTAGCCCTCGGTGCGCGCCTTGGCTTCGATCATCTGCAGGACACCTTCACTGAGGGACATTTCGTGCATCAATGAAACTCCAGCGAGTACGCCACGCAGGGGTCGATCAGCGCGATGAACAACTCGGCCGCATCGGTGCTGCCGGTCGCCGCAAGTGCCTCGAGACCACGACGTGCCGAACCTGCCGGGTGGAAGTTCCACTCGGTCGGCGCCACGATCCGATAGGACACGACCGTCGGACCGTCAACGACGGCGCGGTGCACCAGCAGGCCGCGGGCTGCATCGACGATCGCCGCTCCGGAGCCCGGCCCCGTGGTTGCAGCACTGATGCCGCTCTCCCTCGAGCCCGCGAGGATTTCCTGGACTTCAATGCGCGTCGTGGCGAGTTCGTTGACCGTTGCGACAACCCGGGCCAGCAGCCCGTAGCCGAAGCGATTCACGACGTCGGCGACGAGCGTGTCCGCCTGCCGGCGCCCGAGCGGCGAGGTCTCGCGGGCGCCGCCGTCGACGGTTGGCGTCTCGACGAAGCGGGAGGCATTGCCGTTCGCGAGTGCCGCCTCGACCTCGTTCATCCCCAACGCGTCGAGGAAGTCCGGTTCGAAACCGCAGGCGGCCTGCCAGTTACGCACGAAAACCTCGCGAATCAGCTGCGGGACAACGCCGTCATGCTCTTGCGCGAACGCCTCGAGGTCCTGGACGTTCGACAAGCCCAGCCAGGCATCGGCTGGCGCCGCAAGTACGGGCCCGGCGAACAGGCCGTCGATCGCATCGAGGACCGCGGACAGCGCCGTGGCACCATGAGCAGGAAGCGACCGCGACACAGCCGCAAAGCGTCGGCTACCCGTCAGCGCCTCGAGCGCCGCCGGCATAATGGCCTGGGCGCGCCGCAACGCTGCAGGTTCCGGTGCCTGCCCCACGAAGCCCGGCCAGTCGGCCAGCACGCGCCACAGGTGCTCGCGCGCAAGCTCAAGACGCACGAGCGCGCCGTGCACGCCAAGCGTCCCCGCATCACGCTGATCGCCGGCGGCCGCTGCCAGTGCGTGGGTTGCCGCAACCCCCTGCGCGATGCCGCAGACGCTGAACAACGTCGGCGCAAGTGCAACAACCTCGGCCGGCGTGCGCCCCTCGAAGAGCCGCGACGCGTGCACGGGCCGGCGTATGTCGATATGCGGCGGTCGCCCGGCATCGGCGTAGCAGTCTATGTGGATGCCGGCTTCGAGCATGACTATTCCGCGCCAGCGAGACCGCTAAAGAGTTCGCGCCGTGACAGTCGCCGCGGTGCGGCGGCCGGCGGCGGCGTGTCTTCCTCGACCTCGAAGAGGCCCTCGAGGACGAGTTCGGCTGTCTCGACGGCGGTTGCCTGGTCACCGAACTCGAACACTGGCGAGAACAATGAGCACATGCGGTACTCGCCAATGCCGTCTTCAGCGCCCGCGATGAACTCGATGCGCCCGGCCGGCAGGTCGACGGCAGAGGTGTCGCCGCTTGGCTGCGGTTCGTGCTCGGAGGCGTCACCCGGCAGCAGCATCAGGTTCATGAACCACGGCGTAATCAGGACACCGAGCCAGTCATTACCGTGCTGTCGAAATCCGACCGCCTCGACCGTCAATGCCGTGTTCAGTACCGGGATATCCGCCATGCGCTCTTTCTCGATGCGCGTAAACACGGCCTCGAGCGTCTCGTGGATGACGGCGGCGGATTCCATCAGTCTTCCAGCACCATGAAGTCCTGCTTCTGGCCATCGCACTCCGGGCAGCTCCAGTGTTCCGGCAACGCCGCGAAGGGCGTGCCCGGCGGAACCTGCCAGTACTCGCAGCCCTCGGCAGGGTCGTAGACATGCCAGCAGATCTTGCACTCGAGGCGCGTGTGGTCCTCGAGCTTGCTCGTATCACCGCCGAAGGAACCCGGCAGGAACGATTCGTTGACATTCACCGGTAGACCTCGAGGATTTCTTCGAGCCGCTCTGCGCTATCGTCCACGTCTTCCTGTGCTGCGCAGGCCACCGCCGGCACCCGCGAGATCTCGATAGAGTTCAGGATCAGCGAATCCTGTGAATTGAAATACTGCACCCACCAGACGTTCTGCGTCCCGGTACTCGTGATACGACAGTTGCCGTAGCCACGCGACAGGATCACGACAGGGCCGGCGCCCAGCTTCGCGATGAGGAAGTCGATGTCCTCATCGGTGCAGGGTAGGAGCGTCAGGTTGATGACGTGCGGCTCGGTGTCGGCGTCTGCCTCACCGCCTGCCGCCAGCTTGTCGGACAGCTCGGTCAGGATAGGGGCCGCGTTGCCAACGCCCGCCGGGATGTCAGTTGCGTCGAGATCGAGCGACGTTGCGGCGCGCTCGAACACGGCACTGCCGACAAGGCTTGGTATGTCAGCTACCTCGACGACGTCGCGCTCCACCTGCCCGTCGTCGTCGACGTATTGCACACGCCATACGCCGGCGAGTACCGACTCCTGAATACGGGCGTGCACGATGCCTTCGTACACGATACTCACCTCGCCGTCGCCCAGCACCTGGTCGATGAGCACCCGGTTGGCGTTATCGAGGCCTGCAAGGTCGAACGCAATCGGTGCGTCACCGATGCGCCAGCCGGCGAGCGCTTCTCTCAAGCGCTCGAGCAAGGCGACGCCCGCATCAAGCCCTTCGACCTCCTCGGGCTCAGGTACAACGGGTGCGGCGTAGGTCCACACGTCCTTCGGCATCGTCATGTAATCGAGCACGACGCCATCCTCATCCGCAGGCTGCGAGCCCGGCTCGACAACTACGGGGATCGACAGTTTCTTCATGCGCTGGCCTCCATGGAACCGGCGGCGCCGTTGGCAGCACCGGGTAGAACGAACGGCGGCGGTTCGGAGACCTCCGCGTTGAGGATGGTCTCTATCTCGACAAGATAATCGCTCCAGTCGAGCACACCGCTGATCACGCCGAGATAGCCCCCATCCTTAAGGAACACGAGCGACGGGTACTTGCGAAAGCGGAACTTGAGCTGCAGATCACGCTGCGCCTCCCAGGCGACGACGCCGACCGTGAAGCGATCGGCAAACGCCTTGTCGAGCTCGGGCAATATCACGGCAACGTCGGCGGTCTCCGGCACCGGCTTCATGAGCTGGTGGAAGAACAACACGACGTACTCGTTGCTCGCGGCGAACGCCTCGAAGCCCTCGGTCGTAACGACCGGGTAGCCGTGCGTGTCGATCATGTTCTGGACGATAGGTGCGGTCATGGTCCCCCCGGAGTGTGTAAGTCAGTCAGGACTTGGATTGAAGTGCGACCAGCGACGGCGGCCGTTCCGGCTCGCGGTCGATGAGATCGGCGAACAGGTGGTCGACGTTGCCGGCACCCTGCATGACGAGATTCAGCGCCTTTACGGCGTCGGTGATGCGCGCGGCGTCCTCTTCCGTCAGGACCTCCCGGGCGCCGTTGAGAAATGTCAGCACCCAGGTGCCGGGCGGCTGCTCACCGACGAGCTGCATGTTGATTTCACGCCGCTCACCGAGCCCTTCGCAGACGGCAACACCTTCGTGCATCTCGACCACCTGCATCGGCAGTCCGACGCACACTAGTACTTGCCCCGGTGATCGACGTCGACGCTCACGGCGCCCGGGTCGAGTGGCTGCGGCCGATAGCCGACACGGAACTTGTCCGACGAGAGCACGCGATCGTCACCGACGCGACAGGCCTCGGCTTCGTCGGGCCGCTCGGTTTCATAGCGTTCGATGTCGATTTCGCCGCCGGCGATCGACGCCTCGGGGCCGAGCGGTGTTGGCCGGGGCCTGGCGACAACGCCCAGCGCCTCCAGCCAGTCGATAGCCGCCTCGGCAGCGGGCCGGACCTGCGCCTTGACGACAGGGTCGAGGCTGCCGCCGAAATCCTCGATCTGCTTCGGCTGGACGCCGACGAGCAGGATGCGCTCGGGCGATCGTCCGAGCATGTCGGCCATAGCCAGCACTTCCTGGAAGCCCGTCTGGTGCAGGCTGACCTTCTTGGCGCCAAGGTAATTCGGTACGGCGTCGTCCTCGATGAGCTTGAGCGTCCCGGGCTCGAGCCCGTAGTCGATGGCATCGAAGATGACGAGCACACGCGTCCGCTCGATATGCTCTAGCAGGTAGATGCCCTGCGTGCCGCCGTCCTTGATCTCGACATTGTCGGGAAACGCGTAATGCGCATGCAGGTAGTCCGCGGCGCGCACGCCGAAGCCCTCGTCGGCCCACAATACGTTGCCGATACCGAGCACGAGTACCGGCTCGGCAGATAGCCCTTGCTGGGTCACGATCGCCCCCCTCCTGGCGACTTGGTGGATAGCTGGCGGCGTCGAAACCGGTTAAAAGCGGTGCGCCGCCCAGCGTGTGGTGGTTAGTGATATGCCAATTTGGAGGGAATCTGAATAGGGGTTAACCACATTGACCGGGAACGGGGCGGCGGAAGGCCCCGAAAACCAAAAGAAAACGCCGGGCAGTGCCCGGCGTTGGTAGCGAGTGTCGCTGGACGCTAGTGATCGTCGACGTCGCGATCGTCCTTGAACATGCGCCAGCCGCTGACCATCGTGCTGATCAGGCTCTGCCGGGACATGATGTCCTCACGGACCGCCACGTAGATATGGATGATCACGAAGGTCAGGATGTACCACATGCCGAGGTTGTGGAAAGTATGCACGGTCTGGCTCTGGCCGAAGAGCGGGATCACCCAGGAGGTGAACATCGTGTGCGCCCAGCTGCCTGCCTGCGTGCCTTCGCCATAGAGCGCCAGACCCGTGATGATCATGAAGATCGTGCCCCACAGCAGCACGAAGTGCATGAACAGCGTCGCCAGCGGATTGTGGCCCGTGTACTTGCGCGGCTCCCGGGTCAGGAAGGCATACCACTTCACCTCGTGCCAGACGCCACCCCACCATTCGCGGTTCCACAAGGGCGGCAGGAACAGCTGGCGGGCGTGATGATTGCCGACGAATGCCCAGTAGATGCGGAAGACGAAACCGATCACGAAGATATACGCCGCCGCGAAGTGCGCGAAGCGAATATAGCCCATGAGGAAATTCTCGCTGGCCTCCCCGGGCATCGTCGGCAGCGGGTGCGAAATGAAATACCCCGTGATCATGAGCACGACGAGGCTCATGGCGTTTATCCAGTGCCAGATCCGCAGCGGCGCCTCGTAAACGTAGATCGCCGGCTGCGACTGCTGGACAATCGGCGGTGCGCTGCTCATGACCCCTGCCCGCGACGCCGGGCGATGTGCCAGGCACCTGCCAGCACTGCAACGACGGCAAGCGTGATGCCAAGGTGCCAGGGATCGAAGGTGACGTGAACGAGCTGGCCGCCGATGCTGTCGTCCTCACCGTGATGAGCCAGCGCCATGCCCGGCAGGACGGTAAGAGCGGCCAGCGCTGAGCTACGGATTGCAGATACGCGTTTCATGTTTTGTTTCTCCTGATGTTCTCGGCCGCTCAACTGCCGATCGGGCTGGTAGTGACGGTAGCAAGTTCCTCGCCGTCTTCCGACATGACGTGGGTCGAGCAGGCGAGACACGGGTCGAAGCTGTGGATGCTCCTGAGAATCTCGACGGGCTCGTTCGGCACCTCGACTTTCGTGTTCATGAGCGAGGCCTCGAAGGCGCCAATGTTGCCTTCCTCGTCTCGCGGTGAACCGTTCCAGGTGGTCGGGACGACACACTGGTAGTTCTCGATCTTCGCGTCCTTGATGCGAATCCAGTGTGCGAGTGCACCGCGCGGTGCCTCGGTGAAGCCGACGCCCTTGCTCTCCGCAGGCCAGTCCTCCGGATCCCACTTGTCGCCGCTGTGTGTCGCGGTGTCGCCGTTCTTGATGTTGGCGATAAGCTTGTCGTAGAAGTACAGCTGCTTCTCGGCTGCCCACTGCGCCTCGAGTGCGCGTGCCGCCGTACGGCCCAGCGTCGAAAACAGCGCTTCGACCGGAACGTCGAGGGCTTTGAGCACGAAGTTGATCTGCTCCGTGATCTCCTCGTGGCCCTTCGCGTAGCCGATGACGTAGCGAGCGAGCGGTCCGACCTCCATCGCGTGACCGCGCCAGCGCGGCGCCTTGATCCACGAGTAGCTCGCGTTCTCGTCGAGCTCCTCGATGTGGTGCTGGGTGCCCTTCGCCGTGCTGACATCGAAGTTCGGCTCGGTAATGCCGTCCCAGGGGTGCAGGCCGCTGACGCCATCCGGGTACTCGTACCAGGAGTGCGGAACGAATTCCTGCACCTGCTCGGGATCGCGCAGATCAACATCGTGCACCTTCGACAGGTCGCCGTTGATGATGGCACCACTCGGCATCATCAGGTTCTCGGGCGAGTAGTCGTTGGCTCGATCCGGGATATCGCCGTAGGCCAGCACGCTCTGGTTGGAGATGCCGCCGCCGTACAGCCAGTCCTTGTAGAAGCCGCCGATAGCGAGGATGTCCGGGATATAGACGTTGTTGATGAAGGTCTGCGAGTCCTTGAGGATCTGGTGAATCTGGTTGAGGTTCACCATGTTGAGACCCCCTACTCCGCCAACGCCGTCGACGTTGATCGGTGACGGCGTGCCGCCCACGGTCCAGTTCGGGTGCGTGTCCTTACCGCCGAGGATCGTGCGCGTCTTCATGATCTCCTTCTGGAAATCCAGCGCTTCGAGGTAATGGGTGACAGCCATCAGGTCCGCTTCGGGTGGCAGCTTGTAGGCCGGGTTGGTCCAGTAGCCGTTCTTGAACGGCCCCAGCTGGCCTGACTCGACGAACTTCTTCAGCCGGTTCTGAATGTCGCGAAAATAGCCGGGCGAGGAGTTCGGGTGACTCGGGCTGACCTTCTGCTGCAGCTCCGAGGTTGCCTTCGGATCCGCCGCCAGTGCGTTGACCGGGTTTACCCAGTCGAGCGCGTGCAGGTGGTAGAAGTGCACGAGATGATCATGCACCTGCAGCGACAGCTGCATGATGTTGCGGATGCAGTTGGCGTTCTCGGGAATGCTGATGCCGAGCGAATCCTCGACCGCGCGGACCGAGGTCAGCGCGTGGGTACCCGTGCAGACACCGCAGATACGCTGCGTGAAAGCCCAGGCGTCGCGCGGATCACGACCCTTGAGGATCACCTCGAGACCGCGCCACATCGTGCCGCTGGAGACCGCGTTGGTAATCATGTTGTTGTCGTCAATATTGACCTCGGCGCGCATGTGACCTTCGATGCGCGTGATGGGGTCGACGACAACACGCTGGCCAGCCGTGTCGAGCGTAAAGCCGTTTGGCGTCTTTGTGACCGTCATGATTCCTGATCTCCTTTCTGGCTAATACGCTTGATAACGGAGCCCGCGGCGTGCACCGCAACGGCGCCGCCGACGATCGCCGCCGCCGTTCCGCCGACCTTGTCGGCATTGGATTCGACGCCGAAGGCGTCGACGCTGGTCAGGCGATCATAGAAACCGCCCTTGTCCCAGAAGCCATCTTCCGAGCAACCGATGCAGGGATGACCCGCCTGGATCGGGAAGGACAGGCCCGCGTTCCAGCGCACCGTCGAGCAGGCGTTGTAGGTCGTTGGACCCTTGCAGCCGACCTTGTACAGGCAGTAGCCGCGGCGAGCCGCCTCGTCGTCGAAACTCTCGACGAACTGGCCGGCATCGAAATGCGGGCGGCGATAGCACTTGTCGTGAATTCGCTGGCTGTAGAACATCAGCGGCCGCCCCTGGGCATCCAGCGACGGCAGCTTGCCGAAGGTCAGGATGTAGGTAACGACGCCGGTCATAACCTCGGCAATCGGCGGGCAGCCGGGCACCTTGATAATCGGTGCGTTGCCGATATTCGGCACCTTGTGGATCGGCGTGGCGCGCGTGGGGTTCGGACGGGCGGCCTGGACACAGCCCCAGGAGGCGCAGGATCCCCAGGAGATGATTGCCATGGCGTCCTTGGCGGCGCGGCGCAGCTGCTCGGTGTAGGGCTTGCCGCCGATGATGCAGGACATGCCGCCGGTCTTGTCTTCATCAAGGCCCGGGTTGCCCTCGCAGGCAAGGATGTAGTTGCCTTTGTACTTCTCGATTGTCTCGTCGACGATCGCCTCGGCCTCGTGCCCGGCCGACGCCATGATCGTGTCGTCGTAGTCGAGAGAAATCATCGACAGGATCACGTCCTTGACGAGCGGGTGCGCCGAGCGAATGAACGACTCGGAGCAACAGGTACATTCAAGGCCGTGCAACCAGAGCACCGGAATCCTCGGCTTGGATTCCATTGCGTTCGCAATCTTCGGCGCGAACGCTGGCCCCAGGCCCATCGCGGCAGCCGTCAGGCTGCAGTACTTGAGGAAGCTACGGCGGGTAATCCCCTGCCGGCGCATCACCTCGTAGAAAGTCTCGATCATTACCAGGCTCCTTCGATTTGTCGTGCTCGCGTATCGCGGTTTTCCGAAATCACTCGCGAACAACCCGTCAGCAATAGTTGCAATCGGCGTACCAACTCTCGGCGACGTTTGCGAACAGCCACTTGCGGGTGAACGAGAATCGTTTACCGGCGGTGTTTGGAAAGCAGCTTTCGTTTGCGTCAACTGAGGCGGAAAGTTGATTACCACCTGCATTGGCGGGCTTGGTGGCGGCGGTCGTCCGTGTGCGTAGGACTACGTATGGCGACAGCGACGACGGGACTGGTAATAATGAAAGACTCACCTTCCGCGTGGCCACGAGGCGCAAAGGACCTTCCATTTCGACGCCCGAGTCAGCCAGCACGGATGCGGATAAGCTACGGTCGGGCAACGGCACCGGCCTCCTGATCGCCATCCTGCTCGCGGTCATCGCGGGATTGTTCGTCGGCTGGTACTGGGGCGCGGCAGCACGCGGCGTCGCCTGGCTCGGCGAGCTGTTCCTCAACGCGCTGTCGATGCTGGTCATCCCGCTGTTGATCAGCGCCGTCATTACCGGCGTCACTTCACTCGGCGACGTGCGTCATCTCGGCAGGCTGTCGGCTGTCACGGTCCTGTATTACTTCGTCACGGTCGTTATTGCGGTGCTGATCGGGCTCCTGATGGTGAACCTCATCCAGCCCGGGGTGGGCATGTCCGTCGAAGGGCTGGCAGTGCCCGAAGAAGTCGCCGCGGCGGCAGAGAACCGCGGCGTGCGCGACATCCTGATGAGCATGATTGCGCCGAACCTCATCGAAGCGGCGGCCGACATGAACCTGCTGCCGCTAATCATCTGGTCGGTTGCGTTCGGTATTGCGCTGGCGAGCCTCGGCGACGCGGCGCGGCCCGCGGCACAGTTCTTTGAGAGCTTCAACGCCGGCATGATGAAGCTCGTGTCGTGGGTCATGTACTTCGCGCCAATCGGTGTGTTCGGACTCATCGCCGGCATGTTCGGCGCGGCCGGCACCACCGAGGCCTTTGTCGAGAAGATCTCCCGCGTCGGTCTGCACGTCGTCACCGTGCTGTCCGGCCTTGGGCTGCACTTCATCGTGCTGACCGCGATCCTCGTGATCGTTGGCGGTCGTTCACTCGGCTATCTCGCGCGCATGCTTCGCGCCATCGTGACGGCGTTCGCGACCGCGAGTTCGACCGCCACGCTGCCGTTGACGATCCAGTGCGCGAAGGAAGCCGGGGTCGACGAGCGTGCGCGCCGTTTCGTGCTGCCGCTCGGCAGCACGGTCAACATGGATGGCACGGCGCTGTACGAAGCCGCAGCCGCCATGTTTATTGCCCAGGCTTACGGACTGCAGCTCGGTCTGGGCCAGCAGGCCGTCATTGTCGTTACGGCTACGCTCGCGGCCATCGGCGCGGCGGGCATTCCCCAGGCGGGGCTCGTCACGATGATCATTGTCCTCGAGGTCGTCGGTCTGCCGCTCGAAGGCATCAGCCTCCTGCTCGCCGTCGACTGGTTCCTCGATCGCTTCCGGACGGCAACCAACGTCTGGGGCGATGCCGTCGGCGCCGCCGTCGTCGACCGCTACGTCACACGCCGCTTCTAGGCACCAACAGGTTCCGGCTCGGTTTCGTTCCAGGCCCAGATAGCACTCGGCAGGGCCATGGATCCAAAGAAGAGCGCGAAGGAAAGATCGTGCAGCTGGCGCGCGCTTATCGATGGCAAGTAGCCCGCTTTCGCGAGCAGCGCATTGCCGATGAAGAAGACTATGTACGCCGACATGAAAATGATTACACCCATGAACGCGTATCGGTAGGTATACCCTCGCTCCTCACGAATACGCTCGTCGACGATTTCGTCCGGATAGTCGGTGACTCCTCTGACCGAGATTCTGAGCAACAGCACGCAGCCGATGAACAAGAGGAACGCGGGCAAAGTCAGTAAGGGCAGGTCGTTGTAGTTGGAAAATGCGTATACGAGCACGAGGCTGTAGGTTACCCCCACGAGCAGTCGACGTCTCGGACGCGTCCTGAGCCAGTTAAAACGGGTGTCGGCGAAATCGCGTTCGGCCTTCTTTGCGACATCGTTGAGAACGCGCTTACGCAGCTCGCGTGCATCGTAGTCACTCATTTTTCGTCCTCCTCAAATCAAACAGCTGTTCGCTCATTGACTTCATGGGTTCAAGCGAGAAGATCACCTCGACGGGCAGCTCGAACAGCTTCGAGATCTGCAAGGCAAGAAGCAGACTCGGGCGATATTCGCCCCGTTCCAGGTAGCCGATCGTCTGGTAATGCACACCGACCGCGTTGGCCACATCCTGGCGCGACAGGCCTCTATCGGCCCTGAGCGCTGCCAGGCGGTTGTACACTGGCGGTTCATCGATACGCTTGTTCCTAGGCATGCGCGAGAATATAGTATTTATGCTATATTCCTGTCAATACTTTTACCGTCACAATCGAAGAATATTGTTACTCAGTCGCTAAGCAGCCGACGCAGGATGCTGCCGACTTCGGCGCTCGTCAGGTGATAGACATGACCGCCGAAACCCGGATCCTCGACGCCGGTCACGTCGATGATCTCGGCGCCGTCGATCGCAACGTCGTCGGCCTGGCCGAGCCGCGCCCCGAAGTTCACGGTTTCTGACAGCAACAGCAGGCGGTCGTCGTCCGACACCAGTACCGAGATATCGTCGAAGAGAGTTTTCAGGGTCGGCAGCGCATCGACGAAGGTCTCGCGATCGAGGTCCGGCGCAATCAACACGAGGTTGCTGACACGTACGTCGCCGGGCAGGCGCAGGCCGCCGTCGATCGCGTCGTTGACGATGCGCGATCCCATGCTGTGGGCAATGACATTCACCTGGTCGGCACCGTAGCGATCCACGACCATCTCGAGGCTCCCAAGGATATCCGGCATGCTTGCGGCAAGCTTGCGTGCATCTTTCGAATAGGTCAGCACGGTCGTGCTGGCCGGCCAGCTGAACAACAGCAGGCGACCTTCGAAGTCCGTCTGCCGCGCCAGTTGAGCGGCATCTTCGCAGGCGCGCTCGAAGCCTATGTTGTAGCCGTGCACGTAGAACACGACGGGTCCGTCACCGAGTCCGGCGACGACCGACTCGACGCTGTCGGGATAGCTTCGGCGAAACTCCGGCGCCTCGTCATCGGCCAGCGGAACTCGGACCCGACAGCGTCCGCCGGACAGCGCTGAAACGTCAACCGTGTAGCGGTAGGTTCCGTCGTCCCTCGACTCGATGATGCGCGTCGTCAGGTAGGCAACGTCGCGGTCTTCACTCGCAATCTCATCAGTGGTCGCAAGTGCACACGAAGCGGACGACGACGCCAGGACACAGCAGGCGAGCCGGATAAAGAGGTCACGACGCACGACGGGATTGGCAACCCGGCCGTTACTTGGATCGATTGACGGGAACGTCGATCTCCCACACCTTGCCGGCGCGAAGGATCCTGAGTTTCGCCATCTGCGGCGCGTCAGCATCCGCCCAGCGCGCACGAATCTCGCGCATCATGCCCGCTGATATCTCGACTCCATTGACTGCGAGAATGATATCGCCGCCGATGATCAGCTCGCGGCCACCGATAACGGCCGGCAAGAGACTGGGACGCAGGCCGACACGTTCAGCCGGCGAATTCAGCGCAACTTTCTGCACGAGGAAGCCGGCCTTCTGCGGAACGTTCAGCGCCAGCGCAAGGTCGCCGTCGACAACGACGCCGCTCAAACCGGACCAGCCCATGGGCTGCTGGATCAAGGTCTTGACGACTTCGTTCGATGTGACGGCGAATCCAAGACCCTCGAAGCCACCCGACTGGCTCAGGATGTAGGACACGATGCCGATGACCTCACCGCGCGAATTAAAGAGCGGACCACCGGAGTTGCCCTGGTTGATCACGGCATCGGTCTGGAAGGTCTCTGCCTCGGGACTCAGGGGGCCCGCTTCACCGGGTCCGTGGCGACCGGAAATGTGCCCGACCGACAGCGTGTTGGAGACGCCGTAAGGCGCCCCGATGATAAAGACCTCCTCGCCGATCGAGACGTCGTCTGAGTCCGCCAGCTTCAACGGCTTGATGCCTTCCGGTGCCTTGTCGAGCCGGATCAGCGCCAGGTCCTTCTCCGGGTCGGACGCCGTGACGGCCGCGGTCGTCCGGAAGCCATTCGGGAACTCGACCTCGACGAGGTCTGCCGTTTGCACGACGTGCGCCGCCGTAATGACGTAGCCGCTCTCGGTCACGAGCACGCCAGAGCCGAGACCGGCCTGGGACACCTGGCCGGGCGGTCCGTCCAGCGCCACGCCCCGCTCCTGCGTAAATATCACGACGACGGCCGGGTCAGCCTGGGCAAAAAGACGTTTGTAGTTGGCGGCAGTTGCCGGTGTGGCCGCCAGGACGACGGTCAAAGCGATGACTATGCGTAGCATGCTGGCCTCTCGGTGGAGACGGGCGCGGATCGCGCCGCGTCAGAATTCGAAGCGAAAGATGGTTGCCGGCCGGGTGTTCTCCATCGGCAGCCGGGTCAACGAGTCGTCGGTGTTGTCGCGGGTGCGGTCCTGCGGCCGATAGCCGAAACTCATGCGTGATGGATTGTCGATACGCGGCCCCCGGCGCCAGTCGAGCTCTTCCTGCTCCCGCTCCATTGCCTCCAACTCCTTCAGGAGGCGCTGGCGCAACTGTTCCTCGTAGGGTGTCTCGAGCGTGCTGCGATCGCCCGGCTTCTCGGCCGTGACGACAATCTCGTCCATGGCCCTGGGAGGCCCGCTCTCTTCTTCGCTCTCGTCCTGGGCGTCGCTTTGCGCGAGGGCCAGCGAGGAGAGACACAGGCACGCGAGTCCGGCCAGGCTGGCCAAGTGCGGTAGGCGGACGCGAGTGCCGGTATACATCACTCCGTGACCATAGCCCAGGACATGTCCTCAAACCAGTACGCACGTGTCGTTGGCAGCCACTGGTCGGTCTGCCGCAGCGTCACCCAGCTATTGAGGAAGTTGAGCAGCGCCTGCTCGCCCTTCTTGACGGCCAGTGCCTCGCTTTGCGCCATGACGGGCTCGCCGATAGGCAGGTCGACCGTATCCGGATGGCGTAGTGACAGGAAGCGCGCCTCGGACATGCCCGCAAGGTACACATGGGCCCGACCCTTGAGTATCTGCTCCTCGGCCTGTTCGACGGTCTTGAAGGTGTTGACGCTCGCCTTGTCGAAAAACATTTCAGCCACACTGCTTGCGTAGGTGTCGGCAACCGTGGCGACGACAATCTTCGGTGCGTTGAGCTCGGCGAAGCTCGTGATCTCACGGGTCAGCTCGGTATTGGTCGCAATGCCGATGCCGGACTTTGCCGTTGGTCGTGTGAAGTCGATTTGGAGCGCACGAGCCGGCGTCATTGCCATGCCGCCGGCGATGACGTCGATTTCGCCGGCATTGAGCGCCTCGATGATGTCGTTCCAGTCATACAGGCGCAGATCCGCGTCGACACCCATATCGGCCGCGATCTTCTTCGCCATGTCGACCTCGAAGCCGATCAGCGAGCCATCCTCGGCCTTCATCGTCCAGGGCACGAACTCGGCCACGCCGACCCGGAGGCTGCCGCGCTTCAGCGCGTCCTCCAGAGCGTCGGCAGACGCCGTACCGGATAGCAGCAATACGAAGGGAATCAGTATCTTGAATAGTCTGGCCATAGTGCAGGGTTCTCGCTGGAACGGTGAGGGCCGGGATTCTCGGCGCTGGATATACCTTTGTCCAGCCGCATCGACCGTAGGTTCCCGGAGACCGCCGCGGCAAACTGTGCCGCGGCGGTATCGTTGCCTCAGTCGCTACTGCGCCCCGGATGGCGTGGTGAGCATCTCCATCACCTGGTCGATGCTGAAGCTCGCCGGCCGCTGCCGCGGCGGGAATTCCTTGAAGGTCATGAGGAAGTTAGCGACGTAGTCCTGCGCCGGCACGAGGAAGAACACGCGGTCGATCAGCCAGTCGTAGTAGGTGTTCGACGTGAAATACGCGCGCTCGTAGGGGTCGCGACGCAGATTGAAGATCAGCGGCACGCGCAGCGGCGTCCACGGCTCTATCCAGGCACGCAGCGTCGCCTTTTCCTTTTGCTCCATGAATACTGCTTTCCAGTCGCCGTAGCGCAGCGCAGTCAGCTCGCCGGTATCCGAGAAGTAGAAGATCTCCTTGCGCGGGCTTTCATCGGTCTCGCCCGTCAACAGCGGCAGGATGTTGTAGCCATCGAGATGGACCTTGTAGCGCCGGCCGATCGAACGCACACCACCCTCCCTCAGCCGCTCCTTGATGTCCGGCGCGCCGGCTGCTGCCAGGAAGGTCGGCAGCCAGTCCATATGGTGGACGATCTCGTTAGTCACCGAGCCCGCCTCGATCTTGCCCGGCCAGCGAACGAACGACGGCACTCGCCAGCCGCCTTCCCAGTTCGTGTTCTTCTCGCCCTGGAACGGTGACCAGGCGGCATCCGGCCAGGTATTCATATGCGGGCCGTTGTCGGTCGAGTAGTGAACGATCGTGTTGTCGGCAATACCGAGCTCATCGAGCAGGTCGAGCAGCTGGCCTACGTGCATGTCGTGCTCGACCATGCCGTCGGCGTATTCGTCCTGGCCCGAAATGCCGCGCAGCTCCTCTTTCACGTGAGTGCGAAAGTGCATGCGGGTGCCATTCCACCAGACGTAAAAGGGCTTGCCGTCAGCGTGCGCACGCTTGATGAAGTCGATGGCTGCGGCAACGGTCTCGTCGTCGATGGTCTCCATGCGCTTCTTCGTCAGTGGCCCGGTGTCTTTGATCTCGCCGTCGGCGAAGGAGTGGATGACACCGCGCGGACCGAAGCGCTCGCGAAACTCGGGGTTTTCGGGGTAGTCCTCGTTCTCCGGCTCTTCCTCGGAGTTCAGGTGGTAGAGGTTGCCGAGGAACTCATCGAAGCCATGGTTGCTTGGAAGGTGCTCGTCCTTGTCGCCAAGATGATTCTTGCCAAACTGCCCGGTGGCATAGCCGTAAGCCTTCAACAGTCCCGCAATGGTCGGATCTTCTTCCTGCATGCCGAGTTCAGCGCCGGGCAGTCCGACCTTGGACAGGCCCGTGCGATAGACGCTCTGGCCAGTGATATAGGACGAGCGGCCGGCGGTGCAGGACTGTTCGCCGTAGTAGTCGGTGAAGCGCATGCCCTCCTTGGCAACCCGGTCGATGTTCGGGGTTCGGTAGCCAACCAGGCCGTGCGTGTTGGCACTAATGTTGGTGATGCCGACGTCATCCCCCCAGATGACGAGAATATTGGGCTTGTCTTGCGCGAGCGCCGGAGTCGATATCAGGACTAGCGCCGCGAAGATGAAGGGTGCAAGGCGCGTGACTAGCTGCATGGCTTTCTCCCTTTACCGGCACCGCTGCCGGTTTCGGGAAGCCAGTCTGCACGGCTTCCGTGAAGAAAGCGAGAACACTGCAGCCTAAGGCGCGTCAGAGCGACAGCGTATCCCGCGTTATCGCACCGTCAGGTGCGACAACGTACCTCCCGAACTCCCAACCGACGTAGAAACTCCCTGTTTCAGACGGGTTCTCACTCACGCGCAGTTCGGCGGGACATACTTCGCGATCGAGGTGTTCGCCGAGTAGCGCAGCGATGCTGGTTTTTTCGGCAGCGTAGACGATATCCATGTGCGTCATCCCTTTCCTTGCCGGGCCGATGGGCCCCGGTTTCCCTGATGTCGACGCCAGAATAGTCGGGCATGCGTTAACGGCAGCTTAAGGAAGCGTGAACCGGGGCTGAACGCTCAGGCCGGGTCGGCACCCTTGTTCGAAGAGGCATCGGACTCCGCCTCGACGTCGGCAAGTGTCGGCGGCACCCAGCCACGGTCGATGCGTGCCGAGAAACCCTTGTCCTTGTCGCGCATGGCGTCTTCGGTCATTGCCATGTACTCCTTGCTCTTCTGCACGTACTGCTCGTTCAGATGCGCCGGGATGGCCGGGTCATACAGGCCGGCGAGCTCGCGGATACTCATCTTGTCGTGGTCGACGAAACCGCGCGCCTGGCGTTCGGCCTCGTAAGGATGCACACCCAGCGCCTCGAGCGCCGAGCGCCCCGCGCGAACCGCACCGTCGAAATAGTCGCGAATGATGTCGCGCGCGCCGGCCGCCCAGAGCTCGTAGACGTGGTGCCGGTCCAGCGCACGGACGACAACATAGAGATCCGGGTGGTTTTCCTTCACCCAGTGCACGAGCTCGATCGCCTGCTCACGGTCATCAATCGCGATGACGAGCATGCGCGCTTCGTCGATGCCGGCGGCGTGCAGCAGATCGGGCCGCGTGGCGTCGCCGAAGAAAACCTTGATGCCGAAGGCTCGCAGGCGCTCGAGTTGTTCGGACTGGTAGTCGAGAACGACCGTCTCGAAACCGGCCGAGAGCAGGATGCGGTTGATGATGCCGCCGAAGCGACCGTGGCCGGCAATGATGACGCTGCCCTGCTCGTCGATCTGATCGGCCTCCCGTCGCTGCGCGGTTCCGAAGCGCGGCGCGATCAGCGAGTCATAGGCGACGAAAAGAAGCGGCGTCAGCAGCATCGAGATTGCGACGACAAGTAGCAGCCGCTCCGATAGCGCCGGCGGCAGTACGCCGTTCGACACCGCGAACGCCAGCAGGACGAAACCGAACTCGCCGGCCTGTGCCAGCGCGAGCGTGAACAGCCAGCGGTGCGAACCGCGGATGCCGAAGATGTAACTCAGCCCCAGCAGTATGAGCGCCTTGAGCAGCATCAGGCCCAGCGTCAGTCCGATGATCGAACCGAAGGACTCGAACAGCAGGCTGAAGTTGATCGCCGCGCCAACGGTAATGAAGAACAGCCCGAGCAGGAGTCCCTTGAAAGGATCGATATTGCTCTCGAGTTCGTGCCGGTACTCACTGTTGGCGAGGACCACGCCGGCGAGAAAGGTACCGAGCGCAGGCGACAGGCCAACGAGGATCATCAGCAGCGCCGCAGCAATCACGACGAACAGCGCGAACGCGACGAAGAGCTCGCGCAGGTTCGCGCCCGCAATGAAGCGGAAGACGGGTCGGGTGAGATACGTGCCAACGACGTAGACGAAAACCACGGCACCCAGCGTTACCAGCGCCCGTTGCCAGCCGAGCAGGCCCTCGACGAAACTCAGTGATTCGCCGTCGCCGGCCTTCGCGCCGCCGTGGCCGGCAGGCTCGGCCGGGACCGCGTCGAGCAGCTCGGGTATCGCGAGCAGCGGCAGGAACGCCAGCATCGGGATAACGGCAATGTCCTGAAACAGGAGCACCGAGAACGCGGACTGGCCGCCGTCCGATTTCATCAGTCCCTTTTCGTTGAGCGTCTGCAGCACGATTGCCGTCGAGGACAGCGCGAAGATCATGCCGATCGCGAGCGCACAGGACCACGGCTGTCCGAGCGCCACCGCGAGCAAGGCGACGAGTACCGTCGTGACGCCGACCTGGAGGCCACCGAGACCGAACAGCCTCGCGCGCATATCCCACAGGAGGCGGGGCTCCAGCTCCAGGCCCACGAGGAACAGCATCATGACGACGCCGAACTCGGCGAAGTGCTGGATGCTGACGACATCGACATCGAGCTTCGCCAGCACCGGCGCCAGCGCTATGCCGGCGAGCAGGTAGCCGAGCACCGAGCCCAGCCCGAGGCGAGTCGCAACCGGGACGGCGATTACGCCGGCCAGCAGGAACAGGAAGGCGAGCAGCAGGAACTCGGTCATGCCGGTGCCTCCTCTGTGATGGGCAATGACTCCGCGTGCACAGTGTCGCGGCCGCGGACGGCAGCAAAATCGTAGCGATCGTCGCGGATAGCCTCCAGGAGCCGCCGGTAACCGTCGACGTGGCCCGGGAGACGCCCGTCGCCCGGCGCCTTCAGCGAGCCGTAGAGCACGTAGGGCGGCGAGAACTGCATTTCGCAGAGCCGTGCCGTCTGCTCAAGCGGCGTCAGGAAGGTACGGATCGGGTAATGCTGGTAGCCGTCGGTCGTGTAGGCATCCTCGGGGCCGGCCGCCGAAACGGCGAGCAGCATGGTCTTGCCCGCGAGAGAGTCGCCGCCGCTGCCGTAGGCGAAACCGTGTTCGAGAACCAGGTCTTCCCATTCCTTGATTAGCGACGGCGTCGAGTACCAGAACATCGGGAACTGCAACAGGATGACGTCATGGTCGAGGAGTCGCTGCTGTTCCTTGTAGATGTCGACGTCGAATCGCGGGTACTCGGCGTAGAGGTCAACAAAGCTGATGCCGCTTAGCGACGCGGCGACGGCTGCCATGTCCTTGTTGACATGAGAATGCCGGTGACCGGGATGCGCGTAGTAAACGATCAGGCGGGCCATAATCGGCTCCTCGGGACTCGGGCGGGCGGAAACAGCGGGCGTCGGACGATTTGTCGGCCCGGGAGAAGGGGGGAGTCTACAAGACTGGCGCCCGGCAAACACTTTGGGCGCACGGCGCCGCGACAACTATACTTGGCACTGCGCGCAGCTCGACACGGTGCGCATCGAGGATCCTGCCAAACAACACGAGAATCAGGATCCGGTTTTTTTGGGGAGATACGCATGAACCTTAAGCAATTCCCGGGCATCCTGGCCCTGGCTGGCCTGGCACTTGGTGCCTCGACCGCGCTTGCCGATAGTCACGAAGCCGAGCCCGGACTGACGTCGGTATGGATGTTCACACCCAAGACCGGCATGGGGGAGAAGTTCGAAGAGTCGGTCAAGAAGCACATTGCCTACCGACAGGAGCAAGGGGACAGCCGCGACTGGCAGATGTACTCGGTCGAAATGGGGGACAAGATGGGCATCTACCAGGTGCGCTTCTGCTGCTTCGACTGGGCTGACCAGGACGCCTACCAGGCGGAGAGCGCCGAGAAGGAGTTCGGTGACCACTTCAACAAGACGGTCGCCAACACGGTCGATCGAATGCACCACTACTTCGAAGAGAATGATAACGACAACAGCCAGTGGAACTCCGAAGGAACAGACTGGCAGCTGTACGGTGTGACGAGCTGGGTGCTCAAGGAGGGTGCGGGCGCCGCACCCGAACAAATGCGCATCGAGCTGAGCCAGCTGGCCAAGAAGAACGGCTGGGATCAGAATTGGCTGTGGCTGAAGCGCGTCGGCGGCAAGCCCATGCTGATGATCGCGAGCCCATTCGAGAACTACGCAGACATGGCGCCACCGGAGCAGGACTTCTTCGAGTTCCTCGTCGCCAACACCGAGTTGTCGCCGGAAGAGGTAGGCTCGATGTTCGATACCTTCGGCAGCGGCATGCAAAGTTCGGAGTACACAGTCTGGCGACACCGGCCGGACCTGTCACTGCCCGAAGCTGACTAGCTCCGACGACGGTCTGCTCGAAAGACGGCCCGCCCCCCGGCGGGCCGTCGCACATAGAAGCCGGTAATATCGAACTCGCGTCGCCGGTCTGTCTTCGCATACTGAACCGGGGACTCGCTGTGACTCGCCTACTACTGATTGCCCTGCTCTGGTCCGCAGGCGGCGCTGCCGCTGCCGAGGTACCGGACTTCGCCGCGGTCACAGCCGACGGTAACTCCATTACGCTCGCTGACGAGGCTGCCGCGCAGACGACGGTGCTGTTCTTCTGGGCGAGCTGGTGTCCCTACTGCAAGGCATTGATGCCCCATCTCGAGAGCATCCGGCTCGAGTACGGCGATGACGTAAAGATCCTCGCGATTCATTTCCGCGATGACGCCGACGGTACAGCTTATCTCCGCGAGCGCGGCTTCGACTTCACGGCCATCCCCGACGGCGACCGCATAGCGAAACGCTATGGCGTGCATGGCACCCCGGGAGTCATCATTGTCGACAGCGCGCGCGAATCGCGCTTCGACCTGCGCGAACTGCCGCGCCGCGCACTACCGGCGAGCGACGAGACACTGAGCCACGGCCAGAAGGCGCAGTTTCGTGCGCCCTACTGGGCAGCCGCCGTGCGGAAAGTCATTCGCGAGATAAGCGCCGAGCAGTGACGTCCCCAACACAAGAGCCGACTTGAATTCGCTCGCGCCTTGATGGTCAGATCAGGCTATGGATGACAACCGCAGCCTGATCCTCGTCATCATTGTCGTGGCGCTCGCCGCCGGTGCCTGGTTGTTCCAGGACCTGTGGCTGCCCGTGGCGGAACCGCCGGCGCCCGTCGCGGCGCCGCCGCCGGTCGAGGACACCGACAAGGAACTGGCGCCGCTGCACCCGATCGAACCGCTCGAGTCGCGCGATGAGGCCGGCGAACTCATCCCGCTACCGCCGCTCGACGACAGCGACGAGTACTTTGCGCTGGCGCTACTGGACCTGTTCGGCAATCAGATCGAGGAGCTGCTGGTCGAGGACGTCCTCATCGAACGCTCGGTTGGTGCGCTCGATGCGCTGCCGCGCGAACGCGTGCCCGAACGCATCCGGCCGCTGGGTCTCCTGCCCGGGACCTTCCTTGTCGAATCGACGGATGATGAGGATGTCTTCCTGCTGAGTCCGCGCAACTACGAGCGTTACGATGACCTCGTTGCGCTTCTCGCGAACGCCGACCGCGACGCACTGCTAGCGACCTACCGTCGCTTCTACCCGCTGTTCGAGACCGCCTATCGTTCGCTCGGCTATCCCGACGCCTATTTCAACGACCGCGTCGTCGAGGTCATCGACGAGCTGCTCGACACGCCGCAGCCGGACGGCGCCGTTGAGCTCCTGCGCGACGGCGTGCTGTACACCTTCCGCGACCCGGCGCTCGAATCACTCTCGGCGGGGCAGAAAGCACTCCTGCGCATGGGACCCGACAACGCAAAACGGGTGCGGGACGTACTGCGCACGCTGCGCGAATCGCTGGCGCCGCCCGGCTAGGCATGCGCCGTCAGCTCATCCTTGTCGTCGCGCTTCTGGCGCTGGCCAGTGCCTGCGACCGCAGCCCATCGCTGGTTCGCCTGGCCGGAGGCTCGATGGGCACGTCGTGGAGCGTGCAGCTCGTTGCCCGCGACGACCTGGACACCGCGGCGCTCGTGCAGGCGACGCTCGACGAAGTCGAGAACAGCATGTCGACCTGGATCGACGACTCGGAAATCAGCCGCTTCAACCGGGCGGCGGCGGGCGACTGGTTCCCGGTGTCGGCCGCGTTCTGCGAGGTTGTCGAGCTTGCCCTCGAAGTAAGCAGTGCCACGAACGGCGCACTCGATGTCACGGTCGGGCCACTCGTGGACGCCTGGGGCTTCGGTGCCGGCAGCGGCGAGCCCGCCGTGCCCGATCCGGCGCTGCTGGACGAGCTCCGCGCGACGACCGGCTACGACAAGCTCGAGGCCGACTGCTCGCAGCCGGCCTTGAGGAAGTCACTCGATGCCCTTCAGATCGATCTCTCGGCAGTGGCCAAGGGCTACGGCGTCGACCGGGTGGCCGACGCGCTCGATCGCGCCGGGTTCACGAACTACCTCGTCGAAGTCGGCGGCGAAATGCGCATCCGCGGCACGAAGCCGGGTGACCAACCGTGGCGCGTCGGCGTCGAGGCACCCGATCGCGATGCGCGGCGAATCTTCGATGCGCTCACCATCGCCAATACCGGGCTCGCGAGTTCCGGGGACTATCGCAACTATTTCGAGGCCGAGGGCCGCTATTTTTCCCACACGCTTGATCCGCGCAGCGGCGCACCGGTCGATCACGGTACGGCAGCCGTCACGGTGCTGCTGCCGCGGTCCGCACGCGCCGACGCCTGGGCCACGGCCCTGCTTGTTATGGGACGAGACGATGGCCTCGCGCTGGCTGAACGTGAGAACATAGCGGCCCTGTTCCTGACACGGACCGAAAACGGCACAGAGTCGACGGTCAGTTCCCGCTTCGCCGGGCTGACCGGCTACGTCGAGCGGTCCGGAGACACCGAATGACCAAGAACACGCGATTCGACTGGGCTGATCCTTTCCTGCTGGACGACCAGCTCACCGACGACGAGAAGATGATCCGCGACTCGGCCCGCGCCTACGCAGAGGGCGAACTGCAGCCGCGGGTTATCGACGCCTACCAGAACGAAGCCACGGACCCGGCTATCTTCCCCGAGATGGGAGAGCTCGGGCTGCTGGGCGCGACCGTGCCCGAGGAATACGGTGGCGCCGGCGCGAACTACGTCAGCTACGGGCTCGTAGCGCGCGAAATCGAACGCGTCGACTCCGGCTACCGATCGATGATGTCGGTGCAGTCGTCGCTCGTGATGTACCCGATACTTGCCTACGGTTCCGAGGAGCAGAAGAAACGCTACCTCCCGCGGCTCGCCAGCGGCGAGCTGATTGGCTGCTTCGGCCTCACCGAGCCGGACGCAGGCTCGGACCCGGCGGGCATGCGCACCCGCGCCGAGCGAACCGCCAGCGGCTACCGGCTCAGCGGATCAAAAACCTGGATCTCCAACTCACCGATTGCCGATGTCTTCGTCGTCTGGGCGAAGTCCGACGAGCACGATGGTCGCATTCGCGGCTTCATACTCGACAAGGGACTCGCGGGTCTCGAGGCACCGAAGATCGAGGGCAAGCTGTCCCTTCGGGCATCCATCACGGGCATGATCATGATGGACGGCGTCGAGGTTCCCGAGGACGCCATCCTGCCGCACGTCGAGGGGCTCAAGGGCCCGTTCGGCTGCCTCAACCGGGCACGCTACGGCATCAGCTGGGGTGCCATGGGCGCGGCGGAGTTCTGCTTTCACGCCGCGCGCTCCTATGGACTCGAACGCAAGCAGTTCGGTCGGCCGCTGGCTGCAACGCAGCTGCAGCAGAAGAAACTAGCGGATATGCAGACCGAGATCGCGCTGGGGCTGCAGGCGAGCCTCAGGGTCGGTCGATTGATGGATGAAGAACGGTTCACGCCCGAGATGATCTCGATCGTCAAGCGCAACAACGTAGGCAAGGCGCTCGACATTGCGCGGCTGGCGCGCGACATGCACGGCGGCAACGGCATTGCCGACGAGTACCAGGTCATGCGCCACATGCTGAATCTCGAGACCGTCAACACCTACGAAGGCACGCACGATATTCACGCGCTCATCCTGGGCCGTGCGATCACCGGGATTCCGGCGTTCTGACCTGCTCGAGGGCCGGTTAACCGGCCCTAGTCGAAGTCTCTCTCGTCGAGTTCCAGTGCGACGAACTGCCCCGTGCGATTGTAGGGATCGCCGCCGAGATCGAAGTCCTCATCGATACTGAGCGACAGCACCTCGACCTTGGCCGCCGTGTCGGTAGCCGGGTCATCGTGCGTTTCCACGATTACCCGGATGCGCTTGTCGTTGCCTTCCGGCGTCTCGTATTTCTCGCTTGACATAACCATCATCCGTTTTGCGTCCTGCCTCATAACGGTAAGCAGGCAGGGGCAGGCGGGACAGGCTGTTCGTCGGCACAGGATGACCACTGGTCACGTGGTCACCGTTCGTCAGGAGGCAGGTGCCGTTCGTCGCACCACTGTCAAATCAGCGCTCCCGCGTCGAAGCCTCGCGGACGATGTAGAGGATGAGCGGCGCCATCAAGAACGCGCCAAAGATGATGAGCGGCAGCGACACCGCGGCGAGGTCGATACCGGCCAGCGTCGGACTGTCGGCAACCTGGCCGAAAATGCCGAGGCCTAGCAGCAGGGTACCGATGACATCAATGACGATCAGAAGAGGTGGAATGCGCATGGTTTGCGTCTCGCTACCGCGGTCGCCGGAGTGTCGCATGCCGGGAGCGCCGCGCTCCAGTTAAGCCTGAATCCCGGGTCCCGCGCACGGTGACAAACGACCGGGTCAGCAGGTACCCTGAGCGAAAAATTCGGCGGCCATCCGAGGGGAGAACGAATGCGCCCGGCGACACCCTGCACCCTCCGATCACGGTATCGGAGGCACGCTTTTCCTATACGCCATAAGCACCATCCCGCAGTGAGGAATGGTATACTTCGCGCTGCCGATTGCGCTTTGGGGGGCAGCGATCCAGCTGCTTTGGCAGGTCCCGGTGGAGACCCGGAGCCCTGCGAACAGCAAGCAATCGTTGCCCGTGAGGCTTGGGCTCACCGCAACATCGGCCGTCTAATCGAAAACACACCCGCGCTGTGCAGAATCCCTGTCCGTCTTGGCCTGGAATCTCGCACCGCGAGCTCTGTCACCTGTCGTTCTATTTTCCGCATTCGCAACCATCTCGAAAATCGTGGCGGCGAAGGTCGGGCAGCGTGAACGACGAGTGACCTGGCGTCAGCACGACGCCGCTGGGAGACATTGCAACACGATCAGCCCTTGACGCTGATGGGGTAGCGCCGCCGGAAGGTCGGCCGGCGCCGCCTGGGGAGACAAACCGAGAGCATGACGAGACGGATCAGGATCAAGAAAGGTCTGGACATCCCGGTCGCCGGACGACCGGAACCGGTATTCGACGATGCGCCCGAACCGAAGACGGTTGCCGCGGTTGCGACGGACGTCTGGGGCATGCGCCCGAGCATGGCCGTTCGCGTTGGCGACCGGGTCCGCACGGGCGAGAAGCTGTTCGAGGACAAGCGCAATCCGGGCGTGCCGTTCACGGCAACGGGCACTGGTGAAATCGTCGCGATCAATCGCGGCGCCAAGCGCAGCCTGCAGTCGGTCGTCATTCGCCTCGACGGCGATGACCCGGTCGGCTTCGACGCCTGCAGTGCCGACGAACTGGCAACGCTGAAGCGCGAACGCGCCCGCGACAACCTCATCGCCTCGGGACTCTGGACCGCGTTTCGTACGCGACCCTTCGGCCGTGTTCCGGCACCCGATGCGACACCCGCGGCAATCTTTGTCACCGCAATCGATACCTACCCGCTGGCCGTCGATCCGTCCATCATCATCGATCAGGACCCGGAAGCCTTCGTCAACGGACTCGTGCTCATGTCGCGACTGACCGACGGCAAGGTACACGTCTGCACCGGACCCGACGCCGGAATCCCGATGCCGGAGCTTGAGCAGATCGAGCACACCGAGTTCGAAGGGCCGCACCCGGCAGGTCTCGCGGGCACGCACATACACTTCCTCGAACCGGTCAGCGTCTCGCGAACGGTCTGGCACATCGGCTACCAGCATGTACTCGCCATGGGGCGGCTGTTTGCCAAGGGCCACCTGTCGACGCGACGCATCGTGACGCTCGGGGGTCCCAAGGTCCTGAAGCCGCGACTACTCCGGACGCGCATGGGTGCCTGCGTCAACGACATTCTTGAAGGCGAACTCGAAGACGGGCCGGTCCGCGTCATCAGCGGCTCGATCCTGTCGGGTCACCGCGCAACCGGACCGCTCGGCTACCTCGGGCGCTATCACCGCCAGGTGACGGTGCTCGCCGAAGGCCAGGAACGTGAGTTCATGCACTGGGCGCGACTTGGTTTCGGCAAGTACTCGGCAACGCGTGCCTTCGCGGCGCACTTCTCGCGGGAGCACCCGGCCGAGCTGTCGACCACGCAGAACGGCAGCGTCCGCGCGCTGGTCCCGATTGGCGCCTTCGAACGCGTCATGCCGCTCGACATCCTGGCGACGCCGCTCCTGAAGGCCATCGTCGTGCAGGACACCGACTCGGCGCAGCAGCTCGGCGCCCTTGAGCTCGACGAAGAAGACCTCGCACTGTGTGCGTTCGTCTGTAACGGCAAGTACGAATATGGCCCGGCACTCCGGGAAACCCTCGACGAAATTGAGGCAAACGGCTAATGGGATTACGACGCATCCTTGATAAGGCAGAGCCGCTCTTCACGCGCGGCGGTCGCTACGAACAGTACGGCGCGATCTTCGAGATGATCGACACGCTGTTCTACTCTCCGCCGGACGTGACGCGCGGCTCACCGCACATCCGCGACGCTATAGACCTGAAGCGCGTCATGATTGCGGTCGTGTTCGCGGCGGCGCCCTGCGCGATCATCGGCATGTGGAACGTCGGCTTCCAGGCGAACACGGCGCTGGCGTCGATGGGCTTCGAAGCGATCGACGGCTGGCGCGGCAGCATGCTCGCGCTACTCGGCGCCGGCTACAACCCGGCCAGTGCCTATGACAACTTTATGCACGGCTTCCTGTACTTCCTGCCGATCTATGCCGTCACGATGGCAGCCGGCGGTTTCTGGGAAGTGCTGTTCGCCAGCATCCGCAACCACGAGGTCAACGAAGGCTTTTTCGTCACCTCGTTCCTCTACGCGCTGATCCTGCCGGCGACGACACCGCTGTGGCAGGTCGCCATCGGCATCAGCTTCGGCGTCGTGATCGGCAAGGAAGTATTCGGCGGCACCGGCAAGAACTTCCTGAACCCGGCGCTGGTTGGTCGCGCTTTCCTGTACTTCGCCTATCCGATCCAGCTGTCGGGCAACGCGGTCTGGGTGCCGGTCGACGGCTACACGGGCGCGACGGCGCTGGCGACTGGCGCGCTCGAGGGTATCGGCGGCATCGTCAACAGCGGGCTCAGCTTCACGCAGGCATTCATTGGCCAGATGCAGGGCTCGATCGGCGAGACGTCACTCGCCGCCTGTCTGTTCGGCGCCGCCGTGCTGATCTACATGGGCATCGCCTCCTGGCGGATCATCGTGTTCACCTTCGTCGGCCTTATCGTGCCGGCGCTGCTGTTTGCCTCGAGCGACCCGACTGCCGGCATGATGTCGATTCCGTGGTTCTGGCACATCGCCATTGGCGGCTTCGCGTTCGGCGCCGTGTTCATGGCGACCGACCCGGTCAGCGCGCCCGACACGATGACGGGCCACATCATCTATGGCCTGTTGATCGGTTTCCTGACCTGGGTCATCCGGGTCATCAACCCGGCGTTTCCGGAAGGCATCATGCTTGCGATCCTGCTCGGCAACATCTTTGCACCGCTGATCGACTACGGCGTCGTGCAGGCCAACATCAAGCGGAGGGTACAGCGCAGTGTCTGATTCCAACGATCCGCGCGCATCGCGCGACAGCGCCCGCAATACGCTGATCGTTGCGATCGGCGTCAGCCTCGTCTGCTCCATCCTTGTATCGTCGGCCGCAATCCTGTTGCGGCCAACCCAGAAACTCAACGAGACGGAGTTCCGCCAGGCGATCGTATTGCAGGTTGCCGGTATATATGACCCGGCACGCGACATCAGCGAGCAGTTCGCCGCAATCGATGAACGGCTCGTCAATCTCGAAACCGGCGAGTTCGTCGACGACATCGACCCGGCGGACTTTGACGCCGAGAAGGCGAGCAACGACCCGGCCATGAGTACGTCGATTCCCGACGAGCTCGATATCGCCCGTCTCAAGCGGCGCGAGAACGTGGCGCCCGTCTACCTCGTATCGGATGGCCGCGAGCTGTCACAGGTAATTCTGCCCGTACGCGGCAAGGGCCTGTGGTCAACGCTCTACGGTTACCTGTCGATCGAACCGGACGGCAACACGGTGCGTGACATCAAGTTCTATGAGCACGGCGAGACGCCCGGGCTCGGCGACCAGATCGACCGGCCGTCCTGGCAGGCGCAGTGGGAGGGCCTCCAGTTGGTGGATGCATCGGGCGATCCGCAGGTCGAAGTCGTCCGCGGTACCGCACCGGAAGGCTCGACCTACCAGGTCGACGGACTTGCCGGCGCAACCCTCACAGGACGCGGCGTCCAGAACCTCGTTCGCTTCTGGACCGGCGACCAGGGTTTCGGGGCATTCCTGACCCGACTCGGCGACGACGCAAACACCGTGGCAAAGATCGACGACGAGGCAAACAACAATGGCTGATACACGCAAAGTCCTGGTCGACCCGATCGTCGACAACAACCCGATCACGCTGCAGATGCTCGGCATCTGCTCGGCACTGGCCGTGACGACATCACTCGCGCCAGCACTCCTGATGTGCCTTGCACTGACGAGCGTAACGGCCCTGTCCGGTGCGGCGATCAGCGCAATTCGCAATCACATTCCGAGCAATATTCGCATCATCGTGCAGATGACGATCATTGCCTCGCTCGTGATCGTCGTCGACCAGCTCCTCAAGGCCTTCGCCTACGAGACCGCAAAGCAGTTGTCCGTCTTCGTTGGACTGATCATTACCAACTGCATTGTCCTTGGCCGCGCTGAAGCGTTCGCGATGAAGAACCCGCCGTGGATCAGCTTCGTCGACGGTCTCGGCAATGGCCTCGGCTACAGCGCCGTGTTGATCACGGTGGCCGCTATCCGCGAGCTGTTCGGTGCCGGCACCCTGCTCGGCTACACGATCCTGCCCAAGGTCAGCGAAGGCGGCTGGTACGAGCCGAACGGCATGATGCTGCTGCCGCCGAGCGCGTTCTTCATCATCGGGCTCATGATCTGGGCTGTACGTACGGCGCGGCCGAAGCAGGTCGAGAAGCCCGAGTACCAGATCCACGAAGTGCATCGCACGGAGGTGCTCTAGTGGCCCAGTACTTCAACCTCTTCATGCAGGCGGCGTTCGTCGAGAACCTTGCGCTGACGTTCTTCCTTGGCATGTGCACCTTCCTTGCCGTGTCGAAGCGCATCAGTACAGCGATCGGCCTCGGCGTTGCCGTTATCGTCGTGCAGGCGATCACCGTGCCCGTCAATCACCTGATGTACGAGTACCTGCTCAAGGAAGGCGCGCTGGCCTGGGCCGGTCTGCCCAACGTCGACCTGAGCTTCCTTGGCCTCGTGTCCTACATAGGTGTCATCGCGGCGCTCGTGCAGATCCTCGAGATGACGCTCGACAAGTATTTCCCGGCACTCTACAACGCGCTCGGCATTTTCCTGCCTCTCATCACGGTCAACTGCGCCATCCTCGGCGGCACACTGTTCATGGTCGAACGCAAGTACGACCTCGCACAGAGCATCACCTTCGGGCTTGGCTCGGGCTTCGGCTGGGCACTCGCTATTGTCGCGCTTGCGGGCATTCGTGAGCGCCTGCGCTACAGCGACGTGCCTGACGGGCTGCAGGGACTCGGCATCACTTTCATTATCGTTGGCCTAATGTCGCTCGGCTTCATGGGCCTTTCGGGGATACAGCTGTGAACGAAACCGGACTCGCAACGCAGGTCGGTCTGGGCATCGGCCTTTTCACAACGATCGTACTGGTTCTTGTCGGCATCATCCTGGCCGCTCGCTCACGACTGGTCGCGACCGGCTTCGTCGATGTACTGGTCAACGACGAACGCCACATCCAGATGCCCGTTGGCAGCAAGCTCATGCAGGGGCTAGCCTCCGAGGGCATCTTCGTCGCTTCGGCCTGCGGCGGCGGCGGTACCTGCGGTCAGTGCCGCGTGCGTGTGCTCGACGGGGGCGGCGCGATCCTGCCAACCGAAACCTCGCTGATCAGCAAGCGCGAGGCGGCCGATCATGAGCGCCTGTCCTGCCAGGTGGCCTGCAAGCAGGACATGAAGATCCAGGTGCCGGACGAGGTCTTCGGCGTCAAGAAATACGAGTGCACCGTCGTCTCGAATCGCAACGTCGCGAGCTTCATCAAGGAGCTGACGCTCAAACTGCCTGAAGGCGAGGAGATGGACTTTCAGGCCGGCGGCTACATCCAGATCGAGTGCCCCGAGCATCACATCAAGTACGCTGATTTCGATATCGACGAACGCTTCCATGACGAGTGGGACCGCTACAACCTCTGGCGCTACGAGTCGCATGTAACTGAAGGCACCTACCGCGCCTACTCGATGGCGAACTTCCCGCTGGAGAAAGGCCTCGTCAAACTCAACGTCCGCATTGCCACGCCCCCGCCGCGCAACGACAAGGTGCCGCCCGGCAAGCTGTCGTCCTATGTTTTCAGCCTGAAGCCAGGTGACAAGGCCACGATCTCGGGACCGTTCGGCGAGTTTTTCGCAAAAGACACACAGAACGAGATGGTGTTCATTGGCGGCGGCGCCGGCATGGCGCCCATGCGCTCGCATATTTTCGACCAGCTCAAGCGTATTCACACGGGTCGCAAGATGAGCTTCTGGTACGGCGCGCGCTCGCTGCGCGAAGCCTTCTACGTAGACGAGTTCGACCAGCTTGCGCGTGACAACGCGAACTTCGAATGGCACCTCGCGCTCTCGGAGCCGGAAGAGGAAGACAACTGGACGGGCTACAAGGGCTTTATCCACCAGGTGCTCCTGGACAACTACCTCGCGAAGCACGAGGCGCCCGAGGATTGCGAGTTTTACATCTGTGGGCCGCCCATGATGAACGCGGCGGTCATCACGATGCTCGATAACCTTGGCGTTACCCGCGATCACATCATGCTCGACGACTTCGGCGGATAGTATTATGGAAACTGTATTGACTCTGGTCCTGAGCTTCGCGATCGTAGGGGCCGCTATTGCCGCCATGGCGGTAGGCGTCATGGCTGGCCGCGAACCCATCAAGGGCAGTTGCGGTGGCCTGAACGGCAAGGGCTGCGAGCTCTGCAGCAACGCCGGGCGCTGTCGCAAGACAGAGCGCTAGCGCGACGACAGTCTGACAACGACAACACGGCACCACGGGGGGATTGCCATGCCATTCAAGTCCGCAAAGGTCAGGGACTACATGACGGGCAAGCTCGTCACGGTACAGCCGGACACTGACATCATGGATGCCGTTCGGGCGCTGGTCGATAACCGCATTGCCGGCGCGCCGGTTGTCGACAATCACGGCGAACTCGTCGGCATGCTGTCGGAATTCGACTGTCTCGATGTGGTCGTCGAATCCGGCTACCACGAGCATCCCGGTGGTCCGGTCTCCGAGCGTATGACCAGCAAGGTGCAGACCGTGGACGCCGACACGAGCATCTTCGACCTGTCGCGCATGTTTATCGAGTCGGGCTTCCGGCGCTACCCGGTCCTCGAAGGCAATCGTCTCGTCGGGCAGATCAGCCGCAAGGACCTGATGCGCGCGCTGATGGATCTGACCGAGTAGGCCGACGCACACCCGGCACGCACGCGTCCGACATGAAGAAGACCGTGCTCCTCTATGCCCTCGCCCTTGCCGTGGGCGCCGTCCTGCTGCAGTGGATCGAGTACCAGCACGCGCTGCGGCTGATGTCCACCGATGTCTATGTGCTCCTGCTAGCGGTCGCCTTCACGGCGCTCGGCATCTGGGTAGGCCATCGACTGACCCGCAAACCGGCGCCTCGAGATTCCGACATCAATCGCCAGGCGCTCGACGCGCTGGGCATCAGCGACAAGGAATACGCTGTGCTTGAGCTGCTCGCCCTGGGTCACTCGAACCAGGAGATCGCCGAGCGGCTCTTCGTGTCACCCAACACGATCAAGACCCACCTTGCCAGTCTTTATCGCAAGCTCGAGGTGTCACGGCGCACCCAGGCAGTCAGCCGTGCACGCGAGCTGCGACTGATCACTTAGCCGCTCAGGACTCACGCAAACGGTTGATTTTGCGGAAATCACCCGTTCGGGTGATTCGTTGGAGCCGTTGATCACGGTAGCGTGACGCTGACATTCAGAGTCGCCCGGGAGGTTCGACGTGCAGAAAACCATCATTACCTACGGTCTTATCGCAGGGGCCGTTATTGCGGCAAGTGTGTCGCTTAGTCTCGTCCTCGAGCCCGGCAGCGAGCACCTCGCCGCCCTCGAATGGCTCGGTTATGCCGTTATGATCGTTGCCTTCAGCGTGATTTTCGTCGCGATCAAGGGCTATCGGGACCGGGAGCAAGGCGGCGTCATCACCTTCGGCACCGCCTTCCGCGTAGGGATTGGCGTCACGCTGATCGCGAGCATGGTTTACGTTGTAGCCTGGGAGATCAATTTGTCGCTGACCGACTACGCTTTCATTGACGAATACGCCGAGGCAACGCTTGCAAACGAAGAGGCGGCAGGCGCAACACAGGAAGAACTGTCCGCGCTCGGTGACGAACTCGACGAGATGAAGGCACGCTACGCCAACCCGCTGTTCCGCGTACCGATCACCTTGCTCGAGATCTTCCCGGTTGGCCTCCTCGTCACGTTGATATCCGCCGCCGTCTTGCGGAACTCGCGCGTGCTACCAGAAAGCCACTAGCAGCTGGCGTCGACGCCCCCACGGTAAGGATCGGTAGATATCCCGATTCTCCAGGCATCGAGCGTCGGGTACCTTGAGCGGTCAGCAAGGTGACGGTGTGCGCATGAAGCCCGGTATCCTCGTCTCGAGGCACATCTTTCCAGAGGCAATCGACATTCTCGAAGCGGTTGCCGAGGTCGAGTACAACGACTCCCCGTCCGGTCTGTCGGCCGACGAACTTCGCGCGGCCGTTGTCGGCAAACAGGCCGTCATTTGTCAGCTGACCGATCGAATAGACGCCGGGTTCATCAACAGCGGCAGCGATCTCAAAGTCATCGCAAACGTCGCGGTCGGTTTCGACAACATCGACATTGCCGCCGCAACGGAGCGCGGCATCGTCGTCACGAACACGCCCGGCGTACTAACCGATACGACAGCAGACCTCGCTTTCACGTTGATGTTGAGCGCCGCCCGCCGCATCGCTGAAGCAGACCGCTTCCTGCGCGCGGGACGCTGGCAGCAATGGGAGATCGACATGATGGTCGGTCACGATATTCATGGTCACACGCTCGGTATCTACGGCTTCGGCCGCATTGGTCAGGGCATGGCGCGACGCGCTCGGGGCTTCGACATGCGAGTTGTCTATTTCGATGAACAGCGAGCGTCGCCGGAGCAGGAAACGGCATTGGGTGTCGAGTATGTCGATCGTGACACGCTCTTTCGGGAGTCTGATTTCGTGTCGATCCATGTGCCGCTGACTGAAAAGACTCGGCACGCCGTGTCCCGCGACGAGTTCGAACTGATGCGGCCGAGCGCCGTGCTCGTTAACACCTCGCGCGGCCCCGTCGTGGACGAAAAGGCACTGGCCGTCGCGCTCAAGCAGGGTCAGATTGCGAGCGCCGGTCTCGACGTTTTCGAGGACGAGCCCGTCGTCGAGCCCGGGCTGCTCGCGCTCGACAACGTCGTCCTCGTGCCCCACATAGGCAGCGCCTCCATTAAGACGCGCACTCGCATGTGCACGATGGCAGCCGAAAACGCCGTTGCAGTCCTGTCGGGCCAGCGCCCGCCGAACCCTGTAAACCCGCACGTACTTTGAGGTAAGAGCATGACCGCCGTTGAAGCCGATATTGCCCCGCCGAAACCCGTATTCGCAAGACGCGTCGAGCTCATGGGCACCGAGGCGGCTTTCGGCTTTGGTTCGAGAATTCTCGAGGTGGAGGCAGAGGGGAAACCCGTCATTCGCGCCAATCTCGGCCAACCGGACTTTCCGCTGCCGGCGCATATTGCCGAGGCAGTTATCCAGTCGATTCGGGACGGACAGACCACCTACTGCGATCCGCAGGGCCTGCCGGAGCTCCGCGCTGCGCTGGCCCGGAAGATCGCCCGTGATCGGGGGCTCGAAGAGATCGATCCCGAGCGCGTCGTCGTTTTTCCTGGCGCGAGGCCGTCGATCGGCTTCGCCCAGCAGGCCTACTGCGAACGCGGCGACGAAATCATATACCCGACGCCGGGATATCCGCTGTACGAATCCTACATCCCGTATGTCGGTGCCGAGCCGATCCCGATACACCTGCGGGAGGACCACGGTTTCTCCCTGACGAGCGAGGAACTGGAGCCCCTCTTAAGCAACCGCACGAAGCTCATCTACCTGAACTTCCCGTCGAATCCGACTGGGGGCGTAGCCAGTCGCGAGCAGATCGCGGCGCTCGCAGAGACGATCCTCGAGCATACGCCGCCTAATGTTCGCGTGTACTCGGACGAGGCCTATGAAGCGATCGCGTTCGACGGCGAAAAGAACCACTCGATTGCGTCAGTACCCGGAATGGAGAGCCGTACGATCATTGCCTCGGCGGTGTCCAAGACCTACGCGTGGACCGGCGGACGGGTTGGCTGGGCCGTATACCCGACGGTCGAGGAAGCCAAGGTCCACCGCAACCTCAATATCAACTACTTCGCAAGCATTCCCCCATACAACCAGCACGGCACGGTGACGGCGCTGGAGTCGCCGCAGAGTGGTCCGGCAATCAAGAAAATGTGCGACGCGTTCCAGGAGCGACGCGACGTCGTCGTCGACGGTCTCAACGCGATCGACGGCATCCACTGCCAGAAACCCATCGGTGCGTTCTACGCGTTCCCCAACGTTGCAGAAGCCATCCAGAACCTCGGCGTCATTGACGCGTTCGATAAGCTACCGGAAGACGTTCAACTGAACTCGAGTCCGGCAACACTGTTCCAGCTCTTCCTGCTCTACCACTACCAGGTCGCGACGATGGACCGCCGGTCATTTGGCACGCTGGACAGCGAGGGACAACACTTCCTGAGAATCTCCGTCGCAACTGCGGCCGCTGATCTCGAGGACGCCGTTCGGCGTATCGGCGAGGCCGTCAAGGACGAACGCGGCTTCCGTTCCTTCGTTGAATCCGGCGTGAAGCTGACACTCGAATAAGCTGATTCCTCGGCGATGGCTTGTGGGTCTGCTCGAGATCTGGCCAGCGCACCACTACACGACCTGCCTGCCTCAGCCGCCGACCTTGAGATTAAGCATGTCTGCGGTACCGAAAGCCGTGTAAATGCCGGTTGTGACCTCGGCCAGATGCTGGTTGTACGCCTCGATGGGTTCACCCATACCCATCCGGTCAACCACGGTTCGAAACGGGCGTTGACCGGCCGGAGTAGCGATTAGCTTTACGATTGCCTCGGCAACGAGTGCAGGATCCTGCGCCGGGTTTGCGGCGAGGGCTTCCTCGAAGCCCGCCAATGCAGCCGCCGGCGCCCCACTGAAATCACCGTATTCCACGTCACGTGACGTATCGCTGGGCTTCATCAATCGCTCGATAAACGACGTCGGAAAACCGCCAGGCTCGACCAGGCATGAGTCAACGCCGAATGCAGACAGTTCGGTGCGGTAGTTCTCTGCCAGCGCTTCGAGCGCCCATTTGCTGGCGTTGTAGGGCCCATAAAACGGAATCGTAATTCGGCCCAGCAGGCTCGACACATGCATCAGCAAGCCGGAACTCTGCTGGCGAAAAAGCGGCAGTACAGCCCTGTTCATGCGCTGCACGCCGAATACATTGATATCAAACAAGCGCTGCATGTCGCTGGCCGTATAGTTCTCCTGCAGTCCCATGACGCCAATGCCGGCGTTGTTGATGAGAACATCGAGCCCATTCGCGGCCTCGATCGCCGCTGCCACACCAGACGCCACGCTGTCGTCGCTGGTGACGTCTATGTCGACAATATGGGCCCCTTCAGAGCGAAATCCGTCGGCGGCTGTTCGGTTACGCCCTGCTGTGTCGCGCATCGAGGCAACCACCGTGTGGCCCGCGTCGAGCAAGGCTCGCGTCGCCAGTTCGCCAAAGCCACCGTTCGCGCCAGTAATGAGAATTCGTTGAGACATCTTGTTGCCCTCTTGGCCGTGTTTGCAGATGGCATAAGTATTAGTAATATCCTAATCGCGAACAATATGACTATTTTGAATCTTAAGTTTCTAAATTGAGAACAATGAACTTCCAGGAGCTCCGGGTGTTTTCCGAGGTGGCGAGAGCTGGCGGAATCACGGCCGCGGCCGACAATCTCGATATGGCCAAGTCTGCCGTAAGCAAACAGCTCAGCCGGCTGGAATCGCGCCTGAACGTGAAGCTGCTCGCGCGAAGCTCCCGGCGAGTTTCACTAACCCGGGAAGGCGAGCGTTTGCTGCCGAGAATCGAGTCGATCCTCGCAGAAGGTGCCCGCCTGGTCGAAGACGCGCATGAGGACTCTTTCAGGACCGCGGGGACGGTGCGGATCGCTGCGACGCCGGACTTCGGCGGACTCGTTGCGAGACGGTTCCTGCCCACCCTTGTAGAGCAGTATCCCGACCTGTCCGTCACCATGCGACTCGACTACGGCTTTGAGGACTTGCAGGATCCGGCGATAGACCTTGCCGTTCGAATCGGTCGTGTTACTGACGACCGACTGGTCGTTCATCAACTTGGGGAGTTTCGGCGCATCGTCGTTGCGTCCCCGGCATTCCTGAAGCAACACCCGCTCAAGCACCCGGCTGATCTTGCGTCCGTCAACTGCCTGCCATTTTCGGGACGCTCGGTTGACAGTGAGTGGACCCTCGTCCATCAACGCGACAAACGACGTCGCGAGCAAGTCGCGGTCCGCGGCAACATGGCAGTGCGAGGATTTGCGGTGTTGGCAAGCCTTGCCGAGAATGGCAACGGCGTTGGGTGCGTGCCTGAATTCGTCGTCGCCGAAGCGATTTCGGACGGGCGACTAATCCACTGCCTTCCTCACTGGACGTCGAGGCCAACACCGGTCTATGTTGCGCACCGCTTCGGCGTAGACCGCATCGCCCGTGTGCGAGCAGTGATCGATTTGCTCAGGGAAACGATCCCAAGCTGGCTGGACTCGTAGCGAGAAGAGGCTTTTCGGTTATGAAGAAATTTGCAGTCGGTTTGCTGCTTCTGTCCGGCTTTGCCAGTCCGAATGCCATAACGGCGGACGAGTTGGCGCCAACTGTTGTTAGAGCGTGTGACTCCCCGCGCCGCGCGGTGTCCCGATCCTACATTCAGGCGGTACCCGGTCAGAAGGAAAGACTCAAGACCTTCATAAAGGCGAACTTTTTCGCAATAGACGCTCTCGCCGTACAGCAGGGTCTTATGTACTCCTACGCATTGTTGGAGAAGGTCGACAGTAGCGATCCTCGGCCCTGGGACCTGATGCTGGTTGACGCCTGGTGTGATGAGCACGGGCTCGAAGTAGTAGCGGGCTTGTTCACGAAGATCACCGAGGCACACCAGACTGTGCCGATCGACGGGATGTTCTTCGACGACCTGGGTACGTTCATTGGTTCCGAGTCCGTTATTGAAGAGGACGTCCCGGACAACTGAGCGGCCGCTGCTAGCCCTGACCACCTGCAAACTGCGCAAGGCAAGTCACGCAGCGGCGACCGAGTTGCCAAGAAGCCGAGCGTTGGACAACGCGAACGATCTAGAACCGGCTCGACGCCCAGCCAATGAACGCACTCGACAGACCGACGATCAACCCGACCAGGCCGAAGCCAACGCCAGCGTCATACGCCGTCCCATCGCCGTATAACCAGTTGACGAGGATGGCAATCGTCGCGCTCGCCGCACCAACAATGATGCCCCCGTAGCCCCAGCGAACGCCGATAAGCTGAGTTCTCGGTTTTTCTTCGAGATTGTGCATCTCGACCTCCAGTGCTGCTGCAATCGATTTGATGGTGTTGAGCGAGCCGGAGCCTTCAGACTCGATGCGCTGGATGGTCCGGGCACTCAGGTCAGCGGCGATCGCCAGCTCCTCCTGGGACCAGCCCTTCTCTGTTCTGAGTGTCCTGATCAGAGCGCTGTTTACCGTGCGTTTCATCGGCTCTCCGTCACCTCCTACGACCTGCAGCGTCGCATGTGCCGGGCCAATTTGACACGTCAAACGCACGACAGAGGCTTCGACAGTTACGACATAGCGGCATTGACGTGCCGCCAGCAGCCGTATCGCCCCGAGGGAAGCCTATACTCTCCGGTGTTCAACACCGAAAGCCAGCCATCTTCGGAGTCGCGGCGTTAAGCCCGAAAGACAATGAAAGACGAAGACAAGCGGAAACACTATGCGGTGGCTGAGAAGATTCTCGCCGAGCAGGACTTCCCGGCGTCCGCAGTCGCAAGATTACCGTCGGCATAGTGTTACCCTGAGGCGCACCGCCGCCGAGCAGACACCAGCATGATCGACGTAGTCCTGAAGCGATTTGACAACCCGGACGATGTTCGTGTCTTCGAGAAAGGCAAGTTCGAGACGGTAACGCTCGGCGGAATGACGATCGGCAGGGCAACCTACCAACCCGGCTGGAAATGGTCCGTTGATGTTGGCGAGGAGACGGGCGACGACTACTGCACGGTGGAGCACGTCGGGATGGTGGTCTCGGGATGTGCAACCGCGGCGTTTCCCGACGGCCGCGTTACGGAAATGAAGGCCGGCGATGTGTTCTATGTCCCGCCCGAACCTCACGACAGCTGGGTCGTTGGCGACGAGCCGTACGTCTCGCTGCACTTCCTGGGTGCGGCGCATTACGCAAAGTAGCGGCTAGCGCTTTCGCGCACAGCACGACGTACGCACACCGAACTGTAGACAAGAAGTCTTCCCTTGCTATTGTGTCTTGCCAACGGTCGGTCGCTCTCGCTGGTCGCCCGATCGAAGGCCAGGCAAAGCATCGGTAGCTGCCAAAGGTAGATTACGATGGACGAATCACTCAACGTTTTCGACGAACCGCTGGAAACCTGCAGCATGGACCCGGTTACCGGCTTTTTTCGCGACGGCTGCTGCAACACCAGCGGCCAGGACGGCGGATCGCACACGGTATGCGCCGTGCTCACGGCGGAGTTTCTCGAGTTCTCGCGCCAGCAGGGCAACGACCTTATAACACCGCGTCCCGAGTTCGGTTTTCCGGGCCTCAAGCCCGGGGATCGCTGGTGCCTTTGTGCCAGTCGTTGGTACGAGGCGGAACAGTCTGGCGCGGCGCCGAGAGTCTATCTTAGGGCGACGCACCGCCGGGCGCTTGAGCGAGTACCGCTTGAAACGCTCAAGCCATACGCACTCGACCTCGCGTAAGACGAGCACACGTCGGAAAACGCAGGCTGCTCTCTTTTCGCCATGGATGCTCACGAACTCATCGACAGGGTTACAGACTGGTCGAGGCGTGACGATCGTGTGATCGCGTCAGCGGTGTGCGGTTCCTATGCGCGCGGCGACGCAAGGTCCGACTCGGACATCGATTTCTGCATCCTGACCGAGGATCCGGATGCCCTGCTGCGTGACCGGTCGTGGATAGCGGGTCTCGGGCCAGCGCCTAGCATTAGCGACAACGTCGAAGACTACGGGCTGGTGCAGTCCATCCGCGTCTTCTACGAGCAGACCGAAGCAGAGTTCGGCGTCACCGCTAAGGACTGGGCAGAGCCGCCGATCGACGCGAACACGGCCGGCGTCATCAATAACGGACTGCTGATACTCTACGATCCGTTCGGGCGGCTTGAGACCGCCAGGGCACTCGCCGCTATCTCAGCGAAACGCCGCCCACACGAGGAGTCGTCGAATGTCTAGCAGCAACCTGCAGAAGTACGCTGCATTTACGTCTGACCCTAACGGCGGCAATCCCGCCGGCGTTTGGATCGGAAACGAGCTACCGGAACCGGATGCCATGCAGTCTATCGCCGCGTCCGTCGGCTTCTCCGAAACAGCCTTTGTTGCGCCCGCCAGCGGACCGGACAGGGAAGTACGGTACTTCAGTCCCGAGGTTGAAATTCCATTCTGCGGGCATGCCACGATCGCTACGGGCGTTGCGCTCGCGGCCGCAGAAGGTGAAGGTGTGTTCAACCTGAACACCCGCGCCGGACGGGTACCGGTCGCCGTAAAAGCTCGAAACGGCCAACTCGAAGCATCCCTGACCTCTGTCACACCGACACACGATCTGGCACCGGACAGCCTGCTTCAGGACGTGATTGCCGCGCTGGGCTGGTCAGGAGACGATCTCGACCTGGCGATTCCACCGGCAAAGGCATTTGCCGGCGCGTGGCATCTGATACTGGCGACACGAACCCGCGAACGTCTCGACTCGCTCGACTACGACTTCGACCGGTTGAAGGACATCATGCAGCGTGAGGGGCTGGTCACGCTGCAGTTGATGTGGCGGCAGGACGCCACTGACTTTCATTCGAGAAACCCGTTTCCGATCGGCGGCGTAGTGGAAGATCCGGCAACGGGCGCTGCCGCCGCCGCGCTCGGCGGCTACCTCCGAGATGCCCATCTCATCGAGGCCCCCGCCTCGATACGCATTCGCCAGGGCGAGGCTATGGGCAGGCCCAGCCTGCTCTACGTAGAGATACCAGCCAGCGGTGGCATTGTCGTTAGTGGGACTGCCGTGCGTATGTAAAGGCTACCCCGGCTGCCTCCTACGCGTCGGCTGCTCCTGTCGATGGCCTGTAGAGGCTCTTCAGAACTAAAGCATCACGTGGGCACCGCAGAGTTCGGAGTCACCGATGCTTGCCGTGCCGCCATGCGCGGTCATGACCTGCCGGGTGCGCGAGCTGCTTGCCGCCGGGCTTATCAGGCGATGCCGAGCGCCTGGGCCAGCAGCTCCACGTCTTCCAGATCGTTGTAGAGATGGAACGCGACGCGGAGCCGTCCGGCCCGAACCGCCGTGCTGAGTTCCGCGAGCAGTTCATCGTTTGCAGTCGGCGGCAGGTCGACCGACACGATCGCCGAGTCACTGGCAGCAAGGCCCAGCCGGCTGCGGAACTCGTTCGCCAGCGCGACGTTGTGCTCGTGGATCGACGCTATGCCCACGGTCTTGAGAAACCGCAGCGCCGCAGCGGTGCCGACCCACGCCAGCCAGCCGGGTGACAGGTCAAAGCGCCGGGCGCTTCTGGCCAGCCGGAGCGGCGGACCATAAATAGATTCCCATGGCGCCTCGCCGGCGTACCAGCCCGGGTAGAGCAAGGCCGGAAGATCCATCGACTCCCTGCGCACGGTCATGAACGCGGTACCGCGCGGACTCAAGAGCCACTTGTACGCTCCGGTCACGGTCACGTCGTAATCGCCCGCATCGAACGGCAGCCATCCTGCAGCCTGGGTTGCATCAACCATGGTCATTACGCCGGCGCGCCGGGCCGCGCGTGCAATGGCCTTACCGTCGGTCACCCGGCCATCGGCTGACTGGACGAGGCTGAACGCGACGAGACTCGTGTCCGCTTCAATGCTGTCTTCGAGCGCATCGAAAGGGACCGTCCGCACCTCGAGATCATCGCGCGCGAGAAACGGGAAGAGCACGGAGGTGAACTCCTCCTCGGGACAAAGCACCCTTGCGCCGGGCGGCAGTCCGGCAGCGACCATGCCAACGAGTGCCGACACCTGGCTACCCACGGCTACGACGTCAGGCGTTACGTTCACGAGTTCGGCAAATAACGCCCTCGCCTCATTGGTACAGGCGTCATAGGAAGGGGCGGTTGCGCTGCCTCGCTGCCAGTCGTCGATCGCCGCGCGCAGCTCGTCCGCTGCGGCGTCGGGCGGCAAGCCCATGGACGCCGTGTTGAGGTAACCACGGGCGCCCGGAAACTCGGACACCATACCCTCAAGCATTGGCGTTGCTCCCGCCGGCTGACAGACTTTGGCCCAAGCCTAGCGCCCGTCGCGGAAGCTGTCGGCGGCGTCGACAAGCGGCGCGGTCATGCCGCCGTCGACCGGCGAGTGCGCACCGTCCGGCACGAGCGTCAGCGACGAGCCTGGCAGTGCCTTGTGTAACTGCCACGCCGAAATCGGCGGACAGATCGTGTCGTAGCGTCCCTGCACGATGTGCAGCGGGATGCCGGCGATGGCGCTCGCGTTGTCGAGCACGAAGTTGTCACTGTCGAGGAAGAAATTGTTGGCGGTGTAGTAAGACTCGATCCGCGCGATCGAGAGCGCCGTCGAGTCGATGAGCATGTTGTCGAGCTGGTCGGCGTCGGGAAACAGCGTGTTCATCGAGCCTTCCCACCGCGTCCACGCGCGCGCCGCAGCCAGCGCCTGCTCGACATCGTCACTTGCCAGCAGTTCGCAGTAGGCGGCAACGTTGTCGGTCGCCTCGGCAACAGGCGCCTTGTAGCGCTCCCACTCGTCCGGGTAGATCAGCGCGGCACCGTCCGGGCGGTGAATCCAGTCGATCTCGAACTGTCGACCGAGGAAGATGCCGCGAATGATCAGTCCGGCCACGCTATCAGGATGGCGAATGGCGTAGCACAGCGCAAGCAGGCTGCCCCAGCTGCCACCCATCACGACCCAGTCCTCTATGCCCAGGTGCTGACGCAGCATTTCGAGGTCGGCAACGATATCCCAGGTCGTGTTCTCGCGGATCTCTGCATGCGGCGTGCTGCGACCCGCACCGCGCTGATCGACCAGGATTGTCCGAAAATGCGCCGGGTCAAAGAAGCGCCGGTAGTCCGGCGAGATGCCCACACCGGGACCGCCATGCAGAAACAGCGCCGGCCTGCCGTCCGGGTTGCCGACCTGCTCATAGACGATCGTGTGCAACTCCGAGACCTCGAGCGTGTCGACCGCGTAGGGCTCGATCGGGGGGTAAAGCGACTGATCGGGGGCGTTCACTCGTAGCAACCTCGGCATGGGTAAGCAACGGCAGGCATGCACTGCTTCCTGACCCTGTCCTGCACCTCGTCGTGCAAACAACGGCGTGGCGGAGACAACTATCACAGGCTCGTGGCCCGTGCAAAACACGCAGGCGTCACTACGCGGCTGGCCCGATTTGTTCGCTGCACGAGGCTACCGCATACTGCCGTCGGACTTCTGCCGAGTAATACCTTGCCGAGATCTCACGTTCGCCGACTCACGATCGGCCTGTTTCTCCTGTACCTGCTGGCCGTTACCTGGCCGCTGGCCACCCTGTTTCGCGCACCGCAGCCGCAGGTATTCGGGCTGCCCTTGTCCATGGCGTGGCCCATCGGCTGGATTCTCATCGGCTGGATCACGCTGCTCATCCTTGATCACGTCGAGAACAAGGGACGGGACGAGTGATGGAGCAGTGGGTCGTCATCTCGGCAATGATCGGTGCGTATCTCGGCCTTACGCTCTGGGTGGGACTCCGCGCCGGGCGCGGCACCTCGTCCACGGTCGACGGCTTCGTCGCCGGGGACCGCGACTTCGGCTTCCTGGTCATGTATTTCGTGACCGGCGCAACCGTGTTCTCGGCGTTTGCGTTCCTCGGCGGTCCCGGCTGGGCCTACTCGCGCGGCGCAGCGGCGTTCTACATTCTTTCCTACGGCGTACTGGGCATGGCGCCCTGGTACGTCATCGGCCCGAAGGCGGCACGCATTGGCAGGCAGCTGGGGCAGGTTACCCAGGCCCAGTTCCTGACCGGTCGCTTCCGGTCTCGCGGACTGTCGCTCGTGATCGCGGTGATCAGCATTGCTGCGCTGATTCCCTACATTACACTGCAGATGCGCGGCGCCGGCATCGTCATCGAGGCGGTCACGGACGGCCGGGTCCCGCTCTGGGTGGGCGCCGCCGTCGCCTACGGCATTGTGCTGGTTTACGTGCTGGTCAGCGGTGTGAGCGCCGTCGGCTGGACCAATACGCTGCAGGGCGTGTTCATGATCGTGATCGCCTGGAGCCTCGGACTTTACCTGCCGAACGCACTCTACGGCGGCATCGGTCCGATGTTCGACGCTATCCTGAACCAGCGTCCGGAACTGCTTGAGCTGCCCGGACTCACCGCCGCGGGCGATCCCTGGAACTGGGCCGGCTACAGCAGCGCCATCGTAATCAGTGCGGTCGGCCTGACGATGTGGCCGCACCTGTTCATGAAAGCCTTCACGGCGCGCGATGAACGCATCATTCGACGGACCGTGGTCTGGTTCCCGAGCTTCCAGCTGTTCCTCGTGCCGGTCTTCGTGATCGGCTTCGCCGGCGTCCTGTTTGTGGACTCGCTCGCAGAGCCGGACTTCATCCTGCCGCACCTGATTCTGAACGTGGAGCTGCCGGTAATCGTGGTTGGCCTGTTCTGCGCCGGCGCGCTCTCCGCCTCCATGTCGACCGGCGACGCGCTGATGCACGCGAGCGCGTCGGTGGCCGTTGAAGATGGCCTCGGCCCCTTCCTCGAGCTGGACGAAGCCCGCCAACGCCTGCTGATTCGAACGCTGATCGTGGTATTCGGTGCAGCCGCGTACTTCTTCGCGGTCTCGGAGGGGATTTCCCTCGTTGTACTGTTGCTGACCTCTTATGGAATCATTGCGCAGCTGGCGCCGCCGGTCGTGGCGGCGCTGTTCTGGCGCCGGGCGACGACGCCCGGTGTGATTGCCGGCCTGGTGGCCGGCGGTGCAACGACGTTGCTGTTCTTCTTCCTGCCGGCAATCAAGCCGATCGATCTGCACGAAGGCCTGTTCGGCCTTGTTGTGCACGTGCCGGTCCTGATCCTTGTGTCCCTGCTCACCCCGGCCCAGGACCCGGCTCGAGTCGAGGCCTACGTAAACCCGCCTGCTCCGGCGCCTTCGGCCGCGCCCGAGCATTGAGGACGATCCGATGAGTACACCAAGCTCCATAGACATGCTGACCCGGCTCGTGGCGTTTCCCACCGTGTCGCGCGATTCCAATCTGCCGTTGATCGACTGGGTCGAGGAATACCTTGAACGCTATCGTGCACGCTGCCGGCGGACCTGGAATGCCGAGGAGAACAAGGCCAACCTGTTTGCCGCCATTGGTCCCGATGCGCCCGGCGGCGTCGTACTGTCCGGGCATACCGATGTCGTACCGATCGATGACCAGGACTGGCATACGGACCCGTTCGAACTCACCGAGCGCGACGGCCTCCTGTACGGTCGCGGCAGCGCCGACATGAAAGGCTTCTCCGCTGTCTTCCTGTCGCGCCTCGCATCGCTGAATACAGCCGCCATGGCGAAGCCGCTGTACCTTGCGCTGTCCTATGACGAGGAGGTCGGCTGCCTGGGAATCGACCGCATGGTCGATGACGCACTGGCCCATTTTGCGCGACCGGACTTCGCGATCATTGGCGAGCCGACCTCGATGCAGATCGTCCGCGCTCACAAGTCCATCAACGTATTCCGCACCGTGGTCACGGGACAGGCAGCGCATTCCAGCCAGCCGCATCGCGGCGCCGGCGCCATCCTGGCCGCCGGCCGCATCATCGAGCATCTCGAGGGAATCGGCCGGTCGCGACGCGAGGCAGCGGGCGACTCGGGCTGCGAACCGCCGTGGACAACGGTACAGGTCGGGACGATCCGGGGCGGTACGGCCGTCAACATCCTGCCCGCACACTGCGAATTTCTCTGGGAATACCGCGGCCTCCCCGACGAGGACCCCGAGTTGATTATTGCGGCCATGCAGACCTTCATCGACGAGGAGGTACTGCCCGATCTTCGCGAGTTTGCGCCCGGGGCCTCGGTCGAGACCACGCCCATAGCGCGAGTGCCGCCGCTACTGCCTGATCCGGAGGCAAAGGCCGAGCGCTGGGTGCAGAGTCTTGAGGGCGTGCGCGACGGCGGTTCGGGAGCGGTATCTTTCGCCACCGAGGCCGGCAGCTTCCAGCGCGCCGGCATCAGCAGCGTGGTCTGCGGACCAGGCTCGATCGACCAGGCCCACCAGCCCAACGAGTTCATCGACCCGGCGGAACTCACACGATGCGAAGCCATGATCGACGACGTGTTTGCCTACCTGTATCGAGCGAGCTGAACGACCGCGCTGATCCCGGCACTCGCTTCGCCGCGGCCTTGAGGTTGCCGCCGGACAGCTTGCGTACGTAGTACCCTAGGGAACCGTCAGGCTGCAAACGGAGTCGACCATTCAGGATTCTGAGGGAACAAACCTTGTAGTGCTGGCGCGCCGCGTCGGGTACGCCTGGCTCGCGACCATACTCATCGGAATCCTGTCGACCGTGCTGTTCGGGCAGGGCATCGATATCAATCTCTCGGCCGATGTGGAGGCAGTGGCAAGAGCGATGCTCGATGCGGAGACACGCCTCCGCGCCCTGGCGTATTCGTCACTGCTCATCTTCGCACTCGACCTGCTCGTGGCGATCGGTTTGTTCCTGCTGCTCAGATCGGCCGGTCCCCTGCTGGCAGCATGGAGCCTCGCCGGACGCGTTACGGCCGGGCTCATCAGCGTGCTCGGCGCCGTATACCTGATGAACGCGGCCGAAATCGCCAGTCGACCGGCCTACTCGCTGCTGGCCGACAACGCCGATCGTGTCTTGCTCAACGGTTTGCAGGCGACGTCCAGCTACACCTCCTTTCATCTCTCGATCGTTCTGTCGTCCGCCGCGCTGGCCGGGTTCTTCTGGCTGTTCCTCAAATCCGGTCGCGTGCCGACAGCGATCGCCGGCTGGGGCCTCTTCGCGTCGCTGTTCGTGGCCGTTACCATTGTGGCGCGGGACTTTGTGCCCCTGCTCGGCCACATTGGCGTCACGCTGGCTTTCATGCTGTCGAACTTCGTCGCGTTGATCTCGACCAGCGTCTATCTTGCGGTCAAAGGCGTACGGGAAGCATGACCAGAGACGTCAGACTCACCGGCGCAAGCCCTGCTCTGAGCTGGTAGAAACGCATTCGATATACTTGATGTCCCTGATTCACAGGGGGAACGCATCGACGCCGCCGACCTTAGCCAAGTGGCGCAACGGTGTCCCCTCCGGTCTATCGTATGAGAGTCTGCATCATTGGCGCCTCGGGCAAGCTTGGCAGGTACATGGTTCGCCATGCGCTGCAGCGCGGCTATGAGGTCGTCGCCGTTTGCCGGGCGCAGAGCATACAAAAGCTGAGTGAGTTCGAGCAGCGGATCACGATTCACGCGGGCGCAACGAACGATCGCGAGGTCATCAGGGAAGCGGTGGCAGGGTGCGACGGTGTCCTGACGGTTCTAGTACCCTTTGGCGTCGAACAATATGCCACCGGCACGGCGCAGGCAGTCCTTGATTTTGCGCCGCGCGACGCGCGTCTCGTCTTCTCCTGCGGATGGCACATCTCAATGGACGGCAAGGACAAATACTCCTGGAAACTGCGGGTCTTTGTCGCCGCCTTTGGCGGGCTCGCTCGCCTGTTTCGCTTCGCGGACCTGGATGACCAGGTAGAAGCGTGCAGGCGAGTCTTCGCGAGCGACACGCGGTGGACTGTCGTCCGCGGCAGCGATCTCGAAGAAGGCGATAGCCAGGGGCTGCCGGTGTGGAGCAGGCATGTTGGCGATCCCGTACTGGACAGTAATCTCACCCGGCGCATCGACTTCGCCCTGTTCATGGTAGAGGCCCTGACCGATGACAGCCTGGTGCATGAAGCACCGGCGATTGTGGGCTGCAAGACCCCGTCGGCCCTCGCACACGCCGATCGTCCCGGCCCTTCGAACCTCGAGCGGAACTAGACCTTGAGAGCAGCGATCTTTCACGAATTCGGCGGAGCTTTGAGCATCGAGGACGTGCCGGATCCCGAGCCGTCCGCCGACGGCGTTGTAATTTCGGTCAAGGCTACCGGCCTCTGTCGAAGCGACTGGCACGGTTGGATGGGACATGACCCGGACATCGCCCTGCCCCATGTGCCAGGCCACGAGCTTGCCGGCATCGTCGCAACGGTTGGCGCGAACGTTGCCAAATGGACACCCGGCGACCGCGTCACGCTGCCTTTCGTCTGTGGCTGCGGAGCATGCCCGCAATGCGCATCGGGCAACCACCAGGTGTGCGACCACCAGTTTCAACCCGGCTTTACCCACTGGGGATCGTTCGCCGAGTACGTCGCCATTGACTACGCGGACGTGAATCTCGTCAGGCTGCCCGAGGAACTGGACTTCGTCAGCGCCGCCAGCCTCGGCTGCCGGTTCATTACGTCATTCCGGGCCGTGGTCGACCAGGGCCAGGTGTCGGCCGGGCAGTGGGTTGCCGTACATGGCTGCGGCGGCGTCGGGCTTTCCGCCGTCATGATCGCCAAGGCCCTCAACGCTCAGGTTGTCGCCATCGATATTGACGACGCAAAGCTCGACCTTGCCGAAAGGCTCGGGGCAGACGCACGCGTGAACGTAAACAGCGTCGAGTCCGTTGCCGACGCGATCCGGGATGTCACGACGGGTGGCGCGCATGTGTCGCTCGACGCGCTGGGGAGCCGGGTGACCTGCCTGAACTCGATCGACGGCTTGCGCAAGCGCGGCCGGCATGTCCAGGTCGGGTTGATGGTGGGAGAAGACCGCAGTCCGCCGCTGCCGATGGACAGGGTCATCGCCGATGAACTCGTCGTCCTCGGATCGCACGGCATGCAGGCACATCGCTACGTCGATGTCTTCGACATGATCCGGGCTCGCACGCTGCAACCCGACTTGCTCATCGGCGGGACCATTAGCCTCGAAGAAGCGCTCTGCGAACTACCGGTGATGAACCAGTTCGCGGGCACCGGGGTCACGGTTATCGACCGCTTCTGACCCCGGCACACGGCGCGAAACCTGCCCGTCAGAGGGCAGCCGCCTCCCGCTAGCCGAAGACCACGGCTCGACGTCGGTTATACTCGAAGACCGCGGATTAGCGTGTCCGGCGGCTGCTTTTTTCGCCGGCACCGGCACTAAGGCGTCAGTCACCGTAATGGGAGCCTTGCTCGAGATGAACAGAAAATGCCCGGCCTGCTCGGCCGTCGCTGTCTCAGTATCCGCCCTTGTGGTGTCCGACGTTCAGTGCACCGCTTGCGATGAGACGATCGGCGTCCAGTGGCTGTTCCGAACGGTCTTTTTTATCCTGACGCTTATTGCGACGATCGTCGTCGGGTTCGTCGTGATGATCGACCAGGGACTTTACGCGGGCTTACTCATGATCTCGTTGCCGATCGGTGCCATCGGCTACGTGAAAGCGCGATACAGCCCACTAGTGGTCCGCAAGCATGTTCACAATCATGATCGTGCTGCGCGAACGCGATCAAACGGATCAGCATGAGACCCTGTTACCCGTCGCATTACGGCGCAGGTTGATCGAGCGCTGTCGCGCCTCCTCGCCGCCTGAGCAAAGACCAATGCCGGAAAAGGAGCTTCTGATGACGCCGGGTCATTGGGGTATTGCCCACTGCATACTGTTACTCGTGGTCGTTGCATCGCTGCCCGTTGCTGTGCGTGCGACGGAGCCCGGTGCAGAGGTCGGCGTTGATCGGTCCACCTATGTCCTTGTCGCCGGGCGGCGACTGCCGCTCCTGTACGCAATTGCGCTTGCCGATGCGCTCGACCCGGCCAACGATCTCACAGCGAACGCCGTCGTCAGCCGCAGCAAGGTGGCTATGAACCACCTGGATGGCCGGCTACTTGGCGACCCGGCCAACCTCGTCGTCAGCGAAGATAGCCAGACGGTGTACGTGGTCAATCATCACGGCAGTATCGACAACGCCGAGTTCAGGCAACACGGTGGCCGCGGCCAGGTAGCGGTACTGTCCGTTGATGCGGTGCTCGACCCTCGTTACGACATGACGCACGGGGCACTGCAGCGGCACATGGATTCCGGCGGCTTTGGCGCAATCGGCGTTGCGCTGCTGCCGGATCTGCTGGTTATCTCCAATGCGGAAAACAACCTGACCGAGGACGGCGGCAATCGAATTACCTTCGTCGATCGCCGGACCGGCAGCCTGCGCACGACGGTAGAGTTGTCGCTGGGCTCACCCGCGTTCGAGTGCGACTACCCGGTTCCCTACGTTGCGCCGCACGGGCCACCCAGGAACCTGCCGATACTGTCTCCGGATCCCCGCTGGGGATGCTTCCCGGATCCCAACGGGCTGGCGATCGGCGTTGCGAAGAGCGGCAAGGCCTACGTGTTTACCGCGAACGGCGGCACGGACGACGTGTCGGTGATTGATCTTGCCCGTGCCCTGAAGGGCGACCGCCTTGCCGAGATCGGCCGAATACCCGGTCAGCGCGGTGCATGGGGCATCGCAGCGACGCCGGACAAGCGCCACATTATCGTCGCCAGTGGCGGAAGCCAGAAAGACGATTGGGAAGGCAATACGATCTCCATCATCGACGTCGATCGCGCCGAAGTCGATGCAGCGAGCGCCGAAGTCGCTCGCGTTCGAGTCGGCACCGACGATCCCGACGCGTCGACTTACCCGCTGATTCCTTCTGTCACGCCGGATGGCCGGGAAATCATTGTTCCCAACCTGCTGGCGAACAACGTCTCGGTCGTCGACCTCGAGCGCGCACTTGCCGGTGATCCGAAGGCGGAGGTTGCGCGCATACCCCTGACCCGGGCCGACGGACGGCAAGCGCGTCCCAAGGGCTCGGCGGTCACGCCCAATGGCCGTTACGCACTCATTTCGGGCGGGCCGAGAATGGAACCCTTGTCGCAAGAGGTGGGTTACGTATACGTCATCGATCTCGAGTCGCGACGCGTCGTTGCCACCGTGACCGGCGTCGGCAACGATCCCTATGGTGTCGCAATCGTCGAACGGCCCGGCGGCATGTCCGGCGCGGCAACGCCCGAGGCGCCATCGAACTAGGTCTTCGTTCTGGCCTCAGCGCCACGCATACTCGACGAGCAACGGCCGGTGTCCTGACAGGCCGGTCATCATCTTCTCCGTGAAGCCGTGCTGCTCCAGCTCGCGGGCATCCATGTCTTCCGTATCGAGAATGACGCCGCCTTCGACGCGGAGCGTTGCCGGACTGTACAGCTGATAGTCGAGCGCCCTCGACGGGAACGGCGTACCGCGGCCGTCCCAGGTCCAGGTCGTAAGGCCATCCCGATGATAGAGCTCTGCCGCAATCAGCCCCGAGTGCGGCAGACGATACGGTCCCGACAGTAACGCCATTGGAATGGCCGTGCTGACGAGGTTGAAGTCACCCGCCAGGATGATCGCATCGACCGACGTGCGCTCGAGGACCTCGTCAACCACGCTGCGGACCACTTTCGCCTCAACCCGCCGCTTCAGCTCGGCCCAGCTCGCGGGATCGTTGCCGCAGCACTCGAGATCGGCAACGACGACCAGCAGCCGCTTGCCGCCCGCGAGGACAACCGCGCCATTGGCGGCAACGCCGTCCTCGAGCCTCGACTCGTGGATTCGCCGATCCTTCGCCGTCATACGCTCGATCATCAAGCGCTCCGCGTCGTCAGGATACGGCAGAATCTTCGCGAACTCGGGAAGCGCCTCGATCGGGTAGCGGCTGGCGATGACGCCGCGCTGCCTTCCGCCGCTCGGGCCGTAGCTCACATGCCAGGTGTCCGCTGGCGCGGCAGTGCCTTTCGACGCTGCGCTGTCCGGCAAGGCCTTCTGCACACCCTCGATGCCTGTTCGCGGGCTCACTTCGTCGAGCAGCAGGATATCGGGCGCCGCGTAGCTCATCAGCGACTTGAACCCGTCGCGCTCTGCATCGAGCGCAACGCCCGAGACGTTCCACGACATTACCGTCACGTGAGGCGCTGCATCGTCATGGGTGTCGGCCGATACACAAGCGGTCAAAAGGACCAGGATCGTAACGGCAGGAATTCGCATATCGGGGCGGGGTCGTGGTGAAGGGGCGGCAGAATAGCACGCTCTGCGGGCGTCTTGTGCGCACCGAGCGGTTGCGCTTTTTGTGGCCGCCACGTGGCGACTGCTAGTATTTCCGTGCGGCAACGAGGACGGCAGCCTGCAGAGGTGCAAGGCATTTCGCGCGGTTACCGAACAGTGTGATCCAAAGGCCGCTTTCACTCTCGACAAGCAGGAGCCCTGCCATGAGCTATATCGATGGTTTTGTGATGGCTGTACCCACTGCAAACAAACAGAAGTTCATCGATCACGCCAGCGCGATCGACACGATTTTCACCGACATGGGCGCGACACGCGTTGTCGAATGCTGGGGTGACGACGTGCAGGATGGGAAACTCACGGATTTCAGAAAGGCTGTCCACGCCACGAAGGATGAGTCCGTCGTTTTTTCCTGGGTTGAATGGCCAGACAAGGCGACACGCGACGCGGCAATGCAGAAGATGATGTCCGAGGACTTCAAGGATGAGCGCATGGACATGGAAAAGAACCCCATGCCCTTCGACGGCAAGCGCCTGATCTTCGGCGGCTTCGCACCGATCGTCGAGCTGTAGCGCGGCAGCGTACACAGGCCGCCGCAAAGAGTACTCGACGACCGACTCGTTGCGGCCCGCTAACGCGTGGCTGGCTGTCCGCAGCCGCTTTCTTCGCCCTCAGCGAGCGCGCACAGGTTCAGATCGTCGAAGAACACGCCCTGCGGCACGTTCGACCCCGAGTAGTCGACGTAGAGTGTAAAGGCCTGGACCGTCGCTGTACCGGCCGGCGCAGTGGCAACGCCGGTGTCGAGGAACACCCATTCGCCGGCAGGCGTGTTGCTGTTGACCTCGTTCGAGAGCTTGGCCTTGCCCCATTTGCTGCCAGCCGTCTCGACGGTACCGAGATCCTTGCCTTTGGCATCGAAGAACGACAGCTGCACGATGCCGAACGCCGGCGTGCCAACCAGGCCGACGGCCGACAAGCCATACCCCGTCAGCCGCCATCTCGATCCGGGCTCAGCGGGTCGCTCCTGGTAACTGCCGGAAACGGAGCCTACGAAGTGGGGTGCATACTGCACGGTGCGGCTGTGAGCGCCGTTGAACATCGACTGCTTGCCGCTGTGCGCCTCGTCATCGGAAAACCAGCCTGTCTCGAACAGCCGCCAGCCGCCCTCGTCGGCCGGCGTTCTCGCCTCGAAACTCTCGTCGGTGAGCGCGTTGTCGTCGCTCGCGACTACCGCGGTGGGCAGTGCAGCCGCGAGCAGTATGCCGAGCAGCCGGGTATGGAAAGTCGTCGATTTCAGCATTGAGGGTCCCCCGTATCAGGCCAGGCCACGAACGGCCACGCCCTGCATTCTTTTGCATTATACGCTGACTATTGCGGCGCGACGTGGCTGCCGGCAACGAGGCGCCACGGCTACGGTGACTGCGCTACACTCCGGCGCTGGACTCGACAGGTGGTCGCCCATGCTTACGTTCACACTTACCGCGGTCGCAATCGTAGCCTTCACCGTTGTGCTCCACGCTATCGGGACCTCGGTCTGGCTGCACTACCTCGGCAGGCATTTTGGCCCGACATCCGGGCGATCCCTGTCCCATCTGAGCACGTCGCTGCGGGTCGTCACGCTGACGGTGGTTATTCTGCTATTGCTGCACTCGCTCGAGATCGTCGTCTGGGCTCTCGTCTACCTGTTCTTCCTCCCACCGGACGTGCTCGGGACGTTCGAAGAGGCCACGTACTTTTCCTTCGTCACGTTTACGACCCTGGGATACGGGGATATCACGCTGGCCGACGAAGGACGCATCATGAGCGGCGTCGAGGCATTGAATGGAATCATGCTCGTCGGCTGGTCCACCGCGTTGCTGTTTGCGGTCGTACAGAAGACCTGGCAGGCAGAAGATGCCGCCAACAGCTATGCTGTCTCTAATAGCAACACGGGGGATTAACAATGCGACGCTATATTTTGCTACTCGGCGCCCTGCTCTTGTCGGGCTGCGCCGTGGACGGCGAGCCGCGCAAGAAACCGTCGATCGCCGAGGCGCTCAGCTGTGACGACAAGGTTCGACTTACGATCAGCGCGTTCGGCTATGGTGAGTCCTTCATGGCGATACTCCCGCTCAGCAAGGTCCAGGAGAAGTCCGCCTTCATTATCAAGCTCAAACCGACTGACGGCTTCGACGACGCTACCGTTACGGTAGACGGCGTAGGTGATACGGGCGCATGGATCGAAGGCGACGGCGCGGCCAGGGACCTCGATGGAGAACTCCTGTTCGTCGGCTGCGCGCCGGAGTTTGAGGATGATGCGGAACCCGCCAAGTTCACGATCACCGTCCAGAAGGACGGGACCACCAACATCCTCGACCCGCGGGCGTTGATCGTCCGCTAGCGGCTGGACATGCAGCTAGAGCGAACCGGTCAGGTTCAGGAACACGCCTTGATGGTCGTAGCTGAGATCGGTCAGGTCGTCTGAGAAGTCGGTGAAGTTGTAGCCGACGCCAACCTTCATGTTGTCACCGACATAGCGTGACAGGACCGCCAGCACGCCGCTGCGGCTTTCGTCGAGATCACCCATCGACAGCAGCCTGCCCTCGAGCAGGAACTCGTAGTTCTTGCGGAAGCGGTAGTCGCCGCGGACAACATACAGGCTCGCATTGTTGTCGAAGAACTCGGGGTTCTCGCGATCGAGGCTCACCTGGCCGAGACGATAAGCGTACTTGCCGCCGATCGTGACGCCCGGCGTCAGGTCGTAGGTAACGTCTACGGCCGCAATGTGGCTCTTCTGCACGAAGTCGAGCCGGGTATTCGCGACGCTCTGCTGATCGGCGGTCGGCATGTTGTAGAAGTAGGTGTACTTCGCCAGCACGTTGACCCGATCGTGGGATACCGGACGCAGCGCATAGCCGAGTACGCCCTCGGTAAAGCCGCCCTCGAAGAAACTGCCCGCCGAGCTCGTCGAATCCGAGTGATTGAACTTGCCGAGCAATCGAGCACCGTCATTGATCTGGTACTTGAAGCTGTTGCGATACAGCCAGGTCTTGCGCTCGATCCGTGACAGATCGGGCTGCTCGACGTCGTCGTTGCGGTATTCCACGCCACTCGACAGCTGCAGGTTCTGCGTGCCGTAACCGATCTGCAGGCCACCCGCGAGACGCTCGGTCTCGGCGCCGGTCTGCAGGTCTTGCAGCGTCCCGATGTCCGTGTTCAGGCCGAGGTTCCAGCTGTCGGCCGGCGTGAAGTTCATGCCGGTGGCGTGCGTCAGGCCGGTCATGACCGTGCTGTGCTGGTAGCGCTCTTCGAGGAAGATACTCGTGCTGTCGCCAAGCCGGGTCTTGATACCGGCAACGAGGTTGCCCTCGCGTCCGCGTCCGCTGCGCAGCCCGTTGTCGGTGCGCTCGTTCTCGAGCGCATAGTTCAGGTACATGCTGGTCCGTTCGGAATGCAGGTAATTGGAGCCTACGCGCCCACCGACGCCAAGATCGCCGTCCGAAAACTCACCATCGATCGTGAGGCGGTCGGTGACGCGATAGGAGCCGCCGACGCCATAGCGACTGTTCTCCTGTCGATTGCCGGTGACCGACACGGTGTCCTGCATGAATGCGTACGAACTCCAGTCTGCGCGCGAGTCGAAGCCGACCTGCAGAACAGCGTCAGCCCGCTCACCCTCTTCCTGCGTCAGCGCGACGATCGGCGCGTTGTCGGTCCTCTCGTCAACGCGATAACCCGCGCTCACGTCCCAGCGTTCACCGAGGCGGTAGCCAACGTTGATCTCACCGGCGCTGGACTCGAGTCCGAGGTCCTGCTCGATGTAGTCGAGCTTGGCGCCCATCGAGAAGCGGTCGCCGACAGGCAGGTCGATGCTGCCGCCGTAGTTGCGGGTATCGGTCAGGACCGCAAACCCGGGCGCCGAGTAGCCGGCCTCGATGTCCTGCGTGTAGTACGTGAGCCGGGCATTGCCACGGTTGATCAGGTCTCGCGACGACAGGCTCAGGTCGATGCGATCTGCGCCAGCCTCGGCATTGACGAAGCCGGCAGCGTCGAAGGTCTGGAATTCATAGCCGCCGTCGTTCGACAGCTGCGGTAGCTGCACGAGGCCCTCGCTTTCGGCGGTTTGCACTTTGAGCCAGGTCTCGGCGGCGAGCCTGAAGGTCACGTCGAAGCCGTTCAGGCTCGAGTCTTCGCTGTCCTGCTCGTTGGCGTTGGTCGTAAAGCCGAGCTTCACGTAGTCGCCTATCCAGGCATGGCCCTGGCCACCCATGGCGACAGCATCAATGCGGCCAAAGCCTGGCGTGTACTCATAGCGAATGACGAGGTAGGCCTCGTCACCCGACAGCGCATTGTTGCGCACGAGCAGGCCATCGTTGGCCGTCGAGGCGAGCGGCTCGGTGAGGACAATGCGGCCCTGGATATAGTCGATGTCGTAGTCGAGTACCGGGACGAGATTCCTGACGCCGGTGACGATGCCGGAGGCCTTATCACGGATTTCGATGCGGACGCGCTCGGAACCAACCAGCAGATCCTGGCGGCCGAGGAAATACAGGGATCCACCTGTGCCGCGGAACTCTTCCTGGCTGGCCACGGTGCCCGGCTCGGCCGCGAAGCCGTCAAAGGCATAGCGTTGCTCGCCGAACTCCGTGGTCGCATCGGACTGGAAGTGGAAGTTACCGCCGTAGAGCCCGCGGTCGACGCGCGCCAGCTCGTTGTTGTTGTAGCCGATCTTGAAGTTGCCCCACTGACCGAAGTTGTCCCCGTCGCCAACGCGCAGGAAGAACTTGCCGGAGGTTGGTGCGTATTCGGTTACGGTGCTGTCGTCACCGAAGGTCGGATAGTAGTAGTCCGGATCGATGCGCCGGAACAACGAGACCGGGTCCTTCTCCATGAGGTTGCTGAACAGCGTATCGAGCGGACCCTCGCGCGTGTCCGCCGCGGCCGTCAGTTTCCAGTGCTTGTCGAACTTGCCGTTGACGAAGAACGCGAAGCGACCGTCGGCATTCGAAGTAATGTCTTCGCGGGCATTGTCACCCTGGAAGAGCTCCACCGGACCGTTGCTGCTGTTCTCGGACAGCGTGACGTCGGCGAGCGCAACGTAAAACCAGTCGCGCTCCTCGAACTCGAAGTCGCGCAGATACAGATCGCCGCGGCCTTCCTCGTCGAGCACAGCCACCTCGACCGTGTGCGCGCCGGTCGGCAGGATCTCCTCGGAGACGAAGCTGCCGTCGTCGGCAACGGGCACTGGCCGACCAGCAACGAAGACCTCGTGGCCCTCGGGCACGCCACTGCCCTGCACCGTCACGGTACCCGACGACAGGCCAATGTTGTGCAGCGCCAGCGTGTTCTCGCCCCAGGCCGCATGCAGCTCCTGCACGGGCTCCGGCGGCGGCCTGTCGTCGAGCGGCGCGTCGATCGTGCCACCGTGCACCATCCACAGGGCGCTCGGGTCCGTCTCGTCGAAATTGCCGTCCTTACCGTAAGCACGCAGTACATAGGCGAGCTCACCAACCGGGCCGCGGAAATTCTCGACAGGCGGCTGCCAGCTGGCAACGCCCTTATCGTCGATCGGAATGATGGCGAGCGGCTCGCTCTCGAGCGAGCGGCCGTTCTCGAACACGCGAACTTCAGCCCGATCGATAAAGTGCGAGTAGTTCGCGTACATGCGGAACTCGACGGGCGCCGCGTCGTACCTGGCAACGCTCGACATCGCAAACGCCGGACCCTGCCTCGGTCGAATGCGGTTGATCGTGACGCGCTCAGGCGAGGCCGTGACGCTCAGGCGAGGCGACGAGCGCAGGTTGTCGTAGCCGAAGCGAATCTCGGCCGCCTCCAGCGCTACGTCAGTGCAGCGCTGGATGTCGGAAGAACTGCGCTCGGGATCACTGATCGGCACGCCGTCGACCTTGATACGCATCAGGTTGAGCCCAAGCGGGTTCTGCGGCTCCAGCTCGCGCGTGACGCGGCGAATGTCGACGCCCTCGTAGTCATCGAGCACGGCAAGCTCGTCGTAAACGGGCTGCACGGCTACGAACGACGCCTCACCCTGCACGAAGCCTGCCGTGATGACGTCATCGGCATGCACGAAGCCGCGACCCTCGAACTCGACGGACCTGGCCTCGAGCCCCATTGTGTCGGCAACCTCGCTCATTGCGCGACGAGCGCGGGAGGCCGAAAGACCAATATCGTCGCCGTAGACTGATGCCGTACGGCGCTGCAGGCGCTCATTGCGGGTGTAGCCGACGAAGCGCAGGCGCGGGTTCTTCTTGTCCGCAATATCGGACAGCGCTCGCTCGAGCGTCGCCGTATAGCCAGGCGGAATGACGGGCCGGCCGTCGACAATGGCGATATTGCCGATTGCGCCCCATTCGGGCACGTACACCCGGGTTACGAGCTCGGCGCCCGCATCCTCGGGACAGATCTGCGGCTCGTTCGGCAGCTCCTGCAGCGGATCGTCGTACCAGAACTCGACCTCGACGCGGCGATTGAGCGCACGCCCGGCCGTCGTGGCATTGGACCCAATCGGACGCTCCGAGCCCCGGCCGTCGCTGTCAATGGCGGCCGTCGATAAGCCCAGTTCGTCCTGTACGGCAAGCGCCACGCGACGCGCGCGCGCCTTGGATAGGCCGAGATGGTCGCCGTAGATGCGTGCCGCACGACCCGCCAGCGGCTGGGAATCCGTGAATCCGACGAACTTGATCACCACGTTCTGCTTGTTGGCGAGGTTCTCGTAGCTCTGCGCAACGCGGTCGACGAAATCATCGCTGACCTCGATGGCATCTTCATCGTAGTTGAGCGGTGCAACGACGTTGCGCACGCGCGCCCGACGCGCATGCCCATCCACGTAGCGCAGCTTGCAGACGGTCTCCATTCGGCAGACCTTGACCTGCTTGATCTCATGCGGGACGAGGTACTCCTCGAGCTCGACCTTGTCGCGCGGCTCGTCGTACCAGACCTCGACCTCGACACGCCGGTTGAGCGCGCGGCCGGCAGCCGAGTCGTTGCTGGCGACCGGGTCGCTGTCGCCCAGCCAGGAGTAGGACACCCCCTCCGGCGGCAGCGTCAGCGCATTCTGGAAATACTCGGCGACCTGGCCGGCACGCTCGCGTGACAGTCCGAGGTTATCGCCGTAGATCGCCTGCAGGCGCGCCGACAGCGGCTGATTATCCGCGTGCCCGACGAGGTGCAGGCGCACGTTGATCCGGTCGCGCATGCCATCGAGCACCTCGGCCAGCGAACTGATCGTGCCGTCCGGAATCTGTGCAACGCCGGACTCGAAATAGATCGGCGGGACAACGCCCGACAGCTTGATCGTCTCGAGTTGCTCACCCAGCACTTCGCGGGTCTCGAGGGTATCGGCCATGGACTCATCGACACGACCTTCATCGAGCACCCAGGGCGTGAACAGCTGATTATCATCGAGGTTGCGCTCGACGACTTCGCCCATCGCAACGTCCTCGACGTCCGCCAGAGTGGCCGTCGGCACGGCGGTCGCAAGCAGCAGGGCCGCGAGGCGTGAATGTTTCAGCAAGGCGCTCACTTGCCGCCTCCTGACTGGCGCTCGGGCGGTCCGCCGAGGCGCCAGAAGACTTCGGGCTCGATATTAAGCTCGTAGGCCGGGTCGCTGTTGCGCCACCTCGTCGCAATCTCGTCGCGCAGTGCGCCGAGTCGACGTTCTACGAGCGACTCCGACTCGACATCGGCAACGTAGGACAACCGCAGTACCGACGGTGCCTTCGATAGCTCGTTGAGCAGGAGGTCGAGGCGCGGTCGCCAGATATCGCGCATCTCGACGCCGTCAGGGACGAAGACCGCATCGGCAACGTCGAGACCGACAACGCGATGGATAGCGGCGCCGAAATTGATCCTGAGCGCCTTACCGCGCGTGGCGCGCTGGACCTGGACCGGCCGCGTCGAGCTCCGGAACCCGCTCGGCAGCGTCCGGTCGTCCAGCTTGAGTACGAAGTTCGAGCCACGGCTCTCGTTCGGCACGATGGCGCAGGTAATGTGATATCGACCGGCGGCGTCGGTTGTTGCCGCAAGGCCGCGCGCCGTCACGACGCGGACGCCGCCAATACCAGACTCGCCCTGCTCCTGCAGACCGTTCAGGTTGGCATCGTCGAAGACCTTGCCGGACACATCCGTGCAGTCGAAGGTCGGGTCAGGCACCAGCCGCACGGTGGCGGTGGCTTCTTCCGACATGGCGCGGCCGGTCAACCCGTTCACGGCTTGTGCACGGTTGACGAACTCGCCTTCGCGTACGCCGGCACCCACGGTCAGGAGCAGCTTGATCTCCTGCGTCCCGTCGACCGGCAGGAACACGCCGTCCCATACGAGCTGGCGATCGATGACCGTCGGCTCGGTCGGCACGTCACCAATGCGGGCGGAGCCCTCGACGTACTTGAAGCCGGCCGGGAAGCTGTCGATCACGGTGACGTCGTTCAGGTCGACGCCGAAAGAACTCCTGACCGTAATCAGGTAGGGCACGGCCTGGCCACGCGTCACGTTGACCATTGGCGTCGTCTTGGTGACGGCGACAGCGCCGTCGAGACGCGGATCCAGCGGGATATGGTTGTTAAAGAGCTGGCTCGAGTTCGGCGCCTGGCTCGAATCCAGCGTCAGGAACAGGTGGTAGGTGGTGCCTGCACTGCGGGCATCAACGCCGGCGGACGGCTGGAACTCGGACGGCTGCGCCTCGCAGTACGTGGTCGTCGCGGTGAACGCATCGAGGGACGAACCCGGGCAGGCCGGGACGTCGAACGGCAGCGTGTCGATCGATGACGTCGGCGGGATGATCTCGGAGATACCCGGCACGAAAGTCGCGTTGGGCGTCTGCACGTCGATGACGTAGCCAAGACCACTCGGACAGGCCGGGTCCGAGAAGTTGATATCGAACTTGTAATAGCCGTTCGGAATCGTGATCTGGCCCTGCTGGTTAGGATCGTCGAAACAGGACGACGGCAGCGGCTGGCCGGAGCGCGAGTTCAGGAGGGTCACCGTGGCGCCGGAGACCGGCGTGCGCGCCACCGAGTCGTAAATGACGCCGTTGGGGTCGACAGGCATGTTCAGGGCAAGCAGGTTGCTGCCGGCCGTGACTTCGATGTCGCTGATGAACTGCTGCCCGTCGGTGAAGTCGGAATCCGTCTGCCCCATCACGGCGGTCGATGGCGTCGCGCCCGGGGCGCTGAAGCGCAGCGAGTACGGCTCGCCGGCCGAATAATTGGGGACAACGTTCGTGAAGACGTAGTAGCCGTCCGCGTCGCTCACCGCGCTGCGAACGACCTGGTCGCCCTGCACGAGCTCTACGAGCCAACCGGCCAGCAGGCGCTCGAAGCCATCGGGCGTGTTGTCGTGATCGGCGTCGTGCCAGACCTCACCGGACAGCATCCCGGCGTTCGGCATCGCGCCGACGTCGATCGAGACGCTCGCCTCGGCCATACGCTGCGGGTCATCCCAGTAGACGCGGGCAATGTTCGTGACCGTTGTGCCTACCGCGAGATCCGGGTTGATGATGGCGCGGAAACGCAGCGTAATGGTCTGGTCCGGTGCGAGCGCTCCGTACTCGGTGAAGTAGTCCGCCGTGATCAGCGTACCGTTCACCGTGATGCCGTCAGGCAGGCCGTTCAGACGCGCCGAGTCCTCGACATAGAGAAGATAGTTCGGCGTCGGAACGGCAAGGTCATCCTGGATCTCGACGTACAGCGCGGGCAGTGAGCCGATGTTGCGCACCGTAACGACGTACTCGAGGGTTGCACCCGCAAGCGCCGGGCCGCCGTCGACAACCGAGACCTCCTTGAGGATCGACAGCTGCTGCACGTCACCGACGACGACGACCGTGGGCTCGGGGCCCGTCGCCGGGTTGCCGTCACCGTCCGTGAGCCGGTCACCGGTCTCCAGCGCGTAGACAACCGCCTGGTTGGTAATCAGGGTGCCGGGGATCGCGTCCGCGTTGACAACGACGTCAAAGCGCACAACGGCCGCTTCACCGGGATTGATGATGCCCTCGCCTTCGCCCGGCACCGGCGGCGTCAGGTCGGCCGAAGCAATATCGATGCCGTCGATCAGCGGGAAGACGCCCGCATCGGGCTGCCCGACCGGCTGGCCGTTCAGGGTGACCGTATCGGCAACGTACGTTGTGTTCTCGGGCACGTTGTCCGTCAGCTCCGCCGCCGTCGCGGGCACGGTGCCGTTGTTGTAGACCATAATCGTGTAGCGCAGCGTGTCACCGGGATCGACGATGCCCGGCGAGCCGAGGTCATTGACGAGCTCGGCCGACTTCGGCGCGAATATCAGCGGGAAATTGCCGACGACGTCGAGCGTCGGGTCATCCGGTATTTCGGTGCGCGGATCGTCCGACGGAATGTCGGCAATGCCGTAATCGACGGCACTGACAAAGGCCTGGTTCGAAATGACCGTGCCGTCGGGCACGTCAGGGAACACAGCGACATCGAAGGTAATCGTTGCCGTGTTGTCGGCGACACCCGCGTTCATCAGGCCAGGCGTCGCATTGTCCGCGGAGTTGATCGCGATACCGGCAATGAGCGGCGAACCGCCGCCATCCGCATCGGCGACAGCCACGCCGTTGAGCGTGGTGCTGCCTGCTACATAGCTCGTGTTGGCAGGCACCTGGTCGACGATCGTTACGTTCGCCGCGTTATCGGTGCCGATATTCCGAACCGTAATCGTGTAACGCAGCGTTTCGCCGGCGAGGAGCAGGTTCGGCTGGCCGTCGAGATACGTTGAGATCTTGTCCACGTCGAAGGCGGGCGCAGACTGGACGAGGATCTGCGTCGGGTCTTCGTCGTCCGGAATGCTAGGGTCCGCCTGGCCGTTGATGTTCGGGTCGTCACTGAGCCCGCCCAGCAAGCCGTCGAACCTCAGCTCGGACTGGTTGTAAACAAAGGTGTCATTGGCAATGACGGGCGCAAGCTCGACCTCGAACTCGATGAGGATGCTCTCTCCCAGGCCGCCGAGGCTGAGATTGCGGACGTCGAGCAGACCGGTACCGGAGGCGCCGCCGTCCGGCAGCGAGTTACTTGCATCAGCGCCCGCGGGCAGCGTGATGACGTTGAGCGTGCCCGGCTGGAATGCCGGGCTTGCGTTGAGACGGTCGAGCTCATCAACGATCTCGAAGTCGTCGAGCGGGTTGGCGCCGAGGTTCTCGACGTAGAGCCGGTATCGAAGTACGTCGCCCGGCGTCGCAACGGTGCCCGGATCGTCGCCGGTCGTCACGTTGACGACGGTTTTCTCGAAGCGGAGCTCGGGCAGGTCAACGACGACGGTGTGCGCGTCCTCGTGATCGCCTACGCCGACGGTGCCGTCAGTAGGTGTACGCAGGTAAATCGTCGAGCCGTCGAAGTTGGTCCACTCGGTCGCCGCGGCAATGTTGGTAAGTACAGCGGCATCCTGGCTGTCGGCGTCGAGTCGGGTCCGGTAGTTGATGACGAGCCGTTCATTGATACCGATGACCGACTGCGCCGAGACCGTCTGGAAGGTGAGCTCGCAGTTCGTCGGATTCCACGCCAGCGAGTAGTCGGGACCCTCTGACAGCGGACCCTTGCCCGCAACGGGCGTAACGCCGTCAGCCTGGAGCACCTGTGCGTTCAGGAGTTCCGGCGGCGCATCGCACATACCACCGTCCGGGCCGTCCGGGAGAAGGTCGACGAGCGTCATGTTGTACGCGTCGGCCTCGCTCTCGTTCTGGACGGCAACGATGAAGTTGCCGTACTCGCCGAGGCGCATGGTTGCCGGGCCCGTCTTCGTAACGGTCAGGCCGGGCGGCAGCGTGAACTCGCCAACCAGGCCCGACGTGTTCACCGTGTCGCCTTCGCGCGTAATGAACTCGTCGACCGCGCTGCCGTTGTCGAGGAAGCTCATCTCGAGCGTGTAGTCGACGCCATCGACGTTGAAGGTCGTGGGATCTGCAGACGCAACGATCGTCACGCGGTCGGTACACCCTTCGCCGGGCGGTGTCGGGTAGGGGCAGGGGTCGAGATTGTTCGGGGTCTCCTCGTGGTTCAGCGTGAACGTGAAAAACAACGGCCCCGTCGGCACGCCGTCGACGGCAAGTACGAGCTCGACGTCGAGCAATGCCGACGTGAGATAGGGTTCCCCAATGACGAAGTTTCGGTGCGTAAACTCGCCGAGGGAGAAGAACGGAATCGGGCCTGGCAGCTCAAAGGGCGGTGGCAGCTGCGCGGTAAAGTCATAACCACTCTGCTGTCCCGTCGTCTCCCCCCAGCTGATACTCGAGACCGGGTTGCCGTTGGTGATGACAGGATCGCCGGGCTGGACGCCAGGCAGGCTATCGGTCGGGTCGCGCCAGGAGCCGACGACCGAGACGAAGGTAATTTCGGCAGCGATTGCGCTGCCGGCAGGAACCACCATGCTCGATGCGAGCAAGGCGGCGCCGATGATGGCAAGGAGCTTCCTCATGCCGCACCCGACACGGTCAAACCGACTACCAGGGCAACGGATGAAGAACTCGCGGACGAACGCCAACAGGGTGCGTCGTGGCAGACTGCGCCGAAGCGCCCCGCCATACTCGCACGATTGATTGTCGCGACTGGTGCCATAGTCCCTTGCTGCTTGCCCGCCAATCCTTGCGCCAACACCCAAAGCCCGCGCTGTCGCTACGCCCGCGCGATACCGCTACTGGTACCGTTCGAGAGTTCCTTGCGTCAGTCCGCCGGCTCCGCGTTGCCGCCATTTGGCGACAACCATGTGTCTTAATACGAGGGTCACTATGAACGATCAAAACCGCCGGTAGGTTGACCCGCATCACAGCTTCGAGCTTCGCTCGTCATTACGTCGAAAAGCGTGAAACGACCGTGGCTCGGGAGCGGAATTGCGCCACATTTCCGGTCGATTCGGCGGCTTTATGTAATGTCGCTGAGCACCGGTACGGGCGGCCCGGAAGCCAACCGCGGGAGCCCGGAAGGCGCTGGATCAGGCGGCCGGCAGGAAGTCGATCGGGTAGATAATCGTGACGGCGACGATGTCTTCTTTCGCTCCGAAATCGAAGGTCCGCACGCGATTGACGATCTGTCCGAGCAGCGTCGGTGCGTCCATGTCGCTCGACTGCAGCTCGCAGAACGAAACTGTGCCATCCGGCTCGATCGTCAGCTTGATGACCATTTGCCCGCGCAGCGTCGGGTCACGCCTGAGTTCACGGTTGTACAGGCGATAGAGCGATGCCTTGTAGCGATCAAAGACGATCTGGATTTCTTCGTCAGTACGACCGGCGAACGCACCGGCACTGAGCGGACGGTCCGGACCGCCGGCGCCGCCAATGCTGCTTTCGACCTGGGTCAACGCAACGCCGCCGATCTCACCGCCACCGCCGCCAGTATCCCGGCTGATGCTCGCAAGGTTAATGCCGCCGCTGGAACCAGCCGCGTTGGTGGTCACCATGGCACGTTCTGGACGACCTACCGCGTCGGCGCCGGCATTGCTGACCCGCGCCTGCGAACCAAGGCTTGCGGTCGGCTGCACGTTGGCGCGGTCCGCGAAGCTCTCGCGGAAGGCCAGAATGCCCTTCGTCTTGACCTGTTCGGTCGTGTCGACCGGCGTGGACTCGGCCGCAACGGCGGTCTCCTCGAGAATCTCGGGCGACGGCTCGGGCGGCACTTCCTCAACAAGTTCGGGCTCAGGTTCAGGAATCTCGTCCGGAACAGTCGGTACGGGCTCCGGCGGCGGAGGCGGCGCGCGCTCTTCACGCACGAGCTTGGCAACGCGTTCGGGGAGCTCGTCCAGCGTATCGCGTTCCTTGATCGGTATGGCAATAGTCGTGACGATCAGCGCGAGTGCAAAGGAGGCCAGCATCGACATGCCGAGCGACCGCCGGTACCTCTCGTCTTCTTCCTGACCACGGGCCCACGGCATGACCTGGATTCGTGCCGGAAGCTCTTCCGGATCACGCTCCACGAGCCATTCGTTCTTGCGCGCTTCCTCCTGCTCGATGATGTCCTGCAGGTCGTAGTGCAGCGAATCGAGTTCGTCATTCTGCGCGCCAATGCTGTCGAGAACTCCCTGGCGTCGCTCCTCGATGAGCTCAATCTCACCGAAGTAGTTATCGATACGGCGACGGGCGTCTTCGATTCGGGACGGTGCCACGTCCGCATCGCGGCCCTCTCCCCAGAAGAGTGCCTCTGCACCGGAGGCTTCGAGATCCTCGAGGGAGCTGCAGACGCGAGCCAGCGCTTCGTACTGTGCGCCCTTATCGGCGAGCACGGCGAGCTCGTCATTGACAGACGCAAGCTCGTCCTCGAGCCGGGCAAGCTCGTCCTCCGAGAGGTCGACCTTGGACCGTAGCGCCTGTTCCTGGTCTTTGAGTTCCGAACTCACTAAGTCACCTTCATCCCTGAAGTGCTACAGCGCCGCTACCTTGGCGCCCTTTTGAATGACGGCCAACGACACGTTCTCATAGCCTTCGCCCGTGCACAGCGACATCACCTTGCGAACCACGATGAACGGCACGGTCTTGTCGGCAAGAATCGTGACTTCCTGGCTGTCGGCGGCCGCCAGCGTGCTGGGCCCGACGACATTGTCGCGGATTTGCGCAAGCCGGGCTGCGATCGGGTCATAGCTGGCTTCGTCGCCTTCGAGTATCGCGCTGACGTCCGCAACCGGGTTGCCTTGCACGAGGATTTCCTCGGGCGAAATGAAAATTACAACGGTTTCGCGAGGCTTCGCCTCGACGACACTCTCCGGCAGCTTCACTTCCTTGGGCGCGTCGAGGACTTCCACCGAACCCGAGTTGACGAGCAGGAAGAAGACGAGAATCGTGAACACGTCCATCAGGGACGTGAGGTTCATCTTCGTGATCTTCAGCCGGTTGCGCGACATGCGCTTGATACGGCGGGAATTCCTCATGGTGCGTCACCTACCGATATTTCGCTGAACAGCGCAACGAGCTCGAACTGCGGTTCGTTTTCACGAGCGTCCTCGATAGGAATCTCGACAGCCCTGACAATGTCCATGACCTGGATGAGGTAGTCGTACGGGATCATGGCTTCCATCAGGACCGATGCGGATTCCTGGGCCGGGTACTCGTTTTTCAGCTCGACCATGAAGTCCGACAAGGTGTCGAGATCGTATCCGCCGTCAACATTCGGTATCGCGGCAATGACGTTCTTGCCGTTCGTAATCTCGATGTTCTCCTGGCGAACGATCACTTCAACGCGGAATCCTTCGTCCGCACTTGACGGGCCGCCTGCTGAGCTCGGCAGGTTGAGCTCCACGATCGTCAGCCGAGAGAACACGGCCGTGATCAGCAGGAACGGGACAAGCACCACCATCAGGTTCAGGAAGGTGGTGACGTCGAGCTCATGCTCGGTCAGCTTGGTACGGCGCTTGTAGTGGTGCCGCCTGGCCATCGTTATCAGCCCTCAGCGGGAACCAGCTCGCCGTCGACGTCATCGACGTCATCGACCGCGTGACCCGCATCGACCGCCGTCGGGCGCTTCGCGCGGCGAGAGAACACGTTCAAGGCCTTGACCGTTGCCATCTCGAGACTGTCGACGATGTCACCAGTCTTGCTGGAAAGCACCGCGTGAACAATCAGCAGCGGAATGGCTACCATGAGTCCGAAGGCCGTCGTGTTCATCGCGACAGAGATACTGGCGGACAGAAGATCAGCCTTCTCTGCCGGATTCGCGTTGGCAACCGCGGTAAAGGCCTGGATCAGACCCATAATCGTGCCGAGCAGTCCGAGCAGCGTCGCAATGCTCGATGCGAGCGCAACGTAGGGCGTGCGCTTCTCGAGACGCGGAACGATCTCCATCATGCTCTCTTCCATCGCGATTTCGATGTCTTCGCGACGACGCACAGCGCCCTGCAGCGAGAGCCCCATGTTCAGGACCTGGGAAATTGTGGAATCGTCCTTGCTCGTCATTTCGCGGGCAGCGTCAAAGTCGCCCTCGTTCAGGAGCGGCTGCACCTTGGTCCACACCGCCTGGTTGGCCTGCGTGACGCGTGCGAGCGTGATGTAGCGTTCGACGGCAATGGCGACACCGAACGCGAACACGATCAGGATCGGGAACATGAACATGCCCCCTGTCACGAAAAAGCCGACAATCGAATAGAAGAAATCCATTACCTCATCCTCATTTGACGGAACAGGCCCGGCGGGCCTGGTATCACGGACGAGAATAGTGGTCGGGGACCCGACTTAATGTGACGCAGCGCACGTAAATGTCGGCGTTTTGCGACCGTGTTGCCGGGGCTTGAACCACATCACATAAGCCCGTGCAGACCGCGCCTAAGTGATTGATTCTTCGGCGTGCCCGGCGGCGGCTGACTCAGTCGCCGGAGCGTATCCGGTAGAAGTTCAGCTCGCGCATGAAGACGTCACGATCGACGGGCTGGGCACGCTCCTCGAGCGTGTCCGACAGGTCGATATCGTCCCCGAGCTCCGATGACTTCCAGGGAATGATGACGAGTGCCTTGGGCGCCTCCTCGTTGCCGAGAATCGACATCCCGGACATCGAGCGGGGGCTCTCGATCCCGTCGCCGTTGGACTCTGCAGCCACCTCGGTGAACTCTGCTTCTTCTGCATCGGTCGCCGCCGGCTCCTCGGCATCCTGTGCACTGACAGCGCCTGACAGGAGCAACAGCAAGACTAAACGCCAGTCGATCCGCATCGTTATTCTCCCCGGTCCATCCGCAGGCGAACGTCAGCAACCCACATGGACGCCTCGGCGTCTTCGGGCACCATGGCCATGTAGGCCTCGTAGTTTTCCAGTGCGCAGTCGAGATCGGCGAGGTACAGATCGCAGAGCACGGCGAGGTTGCGGCGTGCGAAATGGTAGCCCGGGTAGATCTCCAGCGCGATTTCGTAGTGCTGTCGCGCGTCATCGAAGCGGCCCAGCTTGCGATACACGATACCGAGCTCGTTGTGCGCCACCGGGTGCTGCGGTGCCGCCTCGATGGCCTGCTTGAGGCTTGCCGCCGCGGCTTCGTAGTCGCCTGCGCGCCGCTGCTCGATACCCAGGTCAACCAGCGGGGCACTCAAGTGCGGCGCGTCGCTCACGACGGCCTCGAGCAGCTCCATGCCACTCGATCGATCCCCGCTGTCGAGCAGCCGCAGCGCCTCCTGGTAGCGGTTCCGCACGTCAGCTGTAACCTTGCCCTCTTCGACAATCGTGAAGCCGACGGCATCGACGATCTCGGTTTTCGACGACGACTCGGGCTGACGACTCTTGACCGAGGACGTTGTCCCCGTCGTAGCACATGCCGACAGCATTGCCATCACAACGAAGAGACCGAGTCGTTCCAGCGTCGCAGACGTGTTCAGAGACTTGTTCGTCACCGTCATCTCGTTACTCCAGCTCGGTCGCCATGGCGCTCGGGACGCTCGACGACTCCTCTGCCGGCTCCGGCGCATCCTTGAGCGCCGCGTCCAGCGTGTCCTCGGCGCCTTCGGGCGGCAGGTTTGGCATGCGATACGCGTAGATATCGAGCGTGGCAACATGGCCGCCGCTGATCTCGTTTTTCGCATAGCGACCCGGCATGAGCTCAGCCAGCTTGCCGAGACTGTTCTCGACCCAGGCGTTGTAAACGCCTGCTCGCAGGAAGCCGAAGTTCTCTTCGTGCACCTCGATAGCGCGCTCCTCGAACGGGTACGCCTCTTCCTCGAGAATCATCTCGTAGTCGAATGACTCGGCTTCGCTCAGTCCCTCCGGTCGCTCGGACGCCATGAGCGAGCGGCTGAAGTTCAGGTAGATCTCGGCAATGTAGTAGGTCGCGGCCGCGGTGACTTCGGCGACCTCGTAGTCGACCAGGCCCTCGAACGCCGCCATCGACTCGTCCATGCGCTTCTGCTTCTCGGCCAGGCTGTCTTCGAAGGGCAGCGTAAGCTCGAGCTCTGCGAAACGCTCGTAAGTCTGTTCGGCGAGGACGAGCGCCGCCTTTGAGGCAAGGAACCGGCTTCGGTCCGTACGTTCGGCACCAGCCTCGTTGTCTTCCCGCACGATCAGCTGCAGCGCGTCGTAGTAGCGCGCGTAGTCCGAACGTGACTTGTAGATAGCCGCAAGGCGCGTACGCGTCTGCATCATCAGGTCGAGCGGCCGCGGGTAGAGGATCACATACTCCTCGTAGACGCGGATCGCATCGTCCATGACGCTGACCTCGTCGTAGAGTTCACCGGCTGTCAGCAGGGCCTCGCGAGCAAGATCGGGATCGCTGGCCTCTGCCGCAATGCGCTCATGCTCGGCGGCAGACCGCTCGGTCTGGCCGTCTTCACGATAGATGAAGGCAAGCTGCTTGGTCGCCTCGCTGTTCAGCTCGTGCTCCGGGTGACTCGTTCGGAACTCTTCGAGTACGTCCGACGCGTTTACCCAATCCTCGAGCTTAATGAAGGCGGCTGCCGCGTCGTATTCCGCAGCGGAACGTATGCCCGAGGTCGGCGCGACACGCTTGATTCGAAGGAAGTGATCCGCCGCCGCGCGGTAGTCTTCGAGCAGCAGCGACTGCTCACCCTGCTTGTAAATCGAGGCGGCAAGACCGTCGATAACGTTGGGGCGTGCTTCGTCCTCTTCCGGGGTTAGCCGAAGCAGGTTCGTATAGGCATTCTCGGCGTACGCATACTCGGTCGTGTCCATCGAGGAGTGGGCGACGACGCCCCAGGCACCGCGCAATAGCTCGGGCTCTGTGGCCGGATAGCGGGAAATCAGCTTCTCGGCGGACTCGATCGCCCGCGGGAAGTCCTCCATGTCGTACAGGTCGTCCGCGGCGGCGCTCAGCACCTTCGGCGCCTCCTCGTGCTCCTGGAACGTGTCGGCGAAACGCAGCGAGCTCTCGACCGTTGCGGCACGGATGTCGATGCGGCTCGCGCCGGTTGCGCGATCCAGGTGCTGGCGATGGGCAAACACGGCCGCATAGCCCGCCTTGGCACTCTGCTCGTGGAGCTCATACGCGTAGGCCGTGCGTTCGTACTCCACGGCCGCGAGACCGAAGTCCTCGTTCTCGAGCAAGAGGTCGGCGAACTGGTAGTTGATATTCGGCGTCTCGCCCTCGGCCGGGAACGACGCCAGGAACTGTCGATACCACTGCGCCGCCTCAGCGAAGTTCTCGGGCCGATCGTCGACGAACTCCTCGGTCTGGAACAGCGCATGGTAGTGCGCCGCCAGGTCCGTCAGGTTGGTCTTGAGGAAGCCGACGACGTCTTCACGCTCGGCAATGTCGAAGTAGTTCCAGTACTCGGCGTCGATGGCGTAGCGCGTCGCGAATTCCTTCTTGGACTCGACCACCAGCATCGGGAAGCCGGCCTCACCGTAGATCTCGACGACGCGCATGCTGAACTGCGGCGACACCTTATGGAACGGATTCAGGTCGATGTAGGACTTGTAGACCGATGCCGCGTCGTCGTAGCGCAGCTTGGCGAAGTAGAACTCGGCAAGATTGCCGTAGATCTTGTCGGCGTAGGCGCGATGACCCGTCGCCGCGAAGTACTCGTCAACGATTTCGGGACCGCCAAGGTTCGAGAAGCTCAGGCTGATGACGCGGAACGTATCCGCCACGCGGTGCTCGTCGTTTTCTTCGAAGTCCTGGTCGAAGTCGTAACCAGTCGCCAGGCGATGATCGAGCATGGCCATGTAGCGATGCAGGGCCTCTTCGTAGAGCTCCTGCTTGTAGAAGGTCCAGCCGAGCTTGTACAGCGCCAGCTCGTAGTAGGACGTTGTTGGTCCCATACGGACGACGGCGTCATAGGACTCTTCTGCGTCCAGGTACTTCTTGCGCACGAAGTAGTACTCGCCACGACGAAAATAGACTTCATCGACGTACCTCGAATAGGGATATTCGACGATCAGACGATCCATGACCTTCATCGCCTCGTCAGGCTGACCGATCTCGTCGTACGCCCGCGACAGCTGGTAGAGCACCTGGTCGTTACGTTCGTAGTTCGGGTAAGTCTCGAGAATCTTCCAGTACGTCTGTATCGCTTCCCGCGGCCCTGCAGGTACCGGCTCACCGTCAAAGCCCAGTCCCAGCGTGGCATCGGCATCCTCTTGGGGCGCCAGAAAGACCTCGCGCTCTGATGCCCGTGCAACGAAGTCCTGGTCGGACTCGCTCAGCTCGGGCGCGGCGGATACCGCAGGCGCCCGATCCTGTGCGAGCGGCCGTGGCGTCGCCGACTCGGGCGCAGCCATTTCCATCGGACCACGATCGCCGCCGCCAAGAACACCGTACTCCTGCTCGAGCTGAAGGTCCGCGAGGCGGCGCATCGCCTCGGGGGTGCGCGCGCTTTCCGGTGTTTCGTTCAGGTAGCGCCGATAGGCGTCGGCCGCGCGCTCGAGGCTGTCGGTCACGTACACCTCGTCGATGTCAGCGTCGACACGCTTGAGATCTGCCAGCGTGTCGTGGTTGTTGCTCACGCTCGCGCAGCCAGACAGCAGGCTGCCCGCCAGCCCTGCAGCCAACACGGCGCGCCAGGTCATTCCTCGACCCTCATGGCCTGGCTCTGGGTGGCGCGATCGTAGCTGTCGGCCAGCGCAAAACGCGCCTTGTCGCCGAAGCGTTCCAGCCGGCCGCGGCGCGCTAAAAGTTCTTCGACAGCAACAATTTCGAGCAGCCGACCCTGTCGCTTCATCAACAGGTCAACCCGGGTGCTCGCCGTCTTCACGTAGTTGCGCAGGCGCTCCACGGGCTTCGAGTAGCCCTCGAAACTGTGCGTCGCCGCCTGGCGCTCACGGACGAACGCGTCGTACTGCGCCTCGGCCGTCGCCATCGCTGCATCCAGCGTGCGGAGGTTGGCGTCGAAGGTATTCAGGCGCTCGTGATACTCGGTATCAAGCGTGAAGCTCAAGAGGCCGCGCAGGCGCTTCACGCGCTTCGCCAGCGACTCCTCGGCAGGAATACCGGCGGCGTCGATGGCGGCCTCGATAGCCTCTATCTTCGTGAGGAGCTTTTGTTCCTCCCGCGTCGCGAGAAATTCCGGGCGTGGCGCCGTTAGCAGGTCGTTGCGGCGCTTGACGAGCAGCTTGTACTGCTCGATCCGCAGCTTGAGTCGCGCATCGAGCTCGCGGAACTCGACGTCGACGCCAGGCAACAGCGGCTCGTAATGCGTGCGGCGTATCGCCACCATGTCGTCGAAGGCGTCGAAGTCGCGCTCCCAGGCCACGAGCTTGTCGCGAAGGTCAGCGAGATCGAGGTAGTTCTGTAGTCCGGTCTGGAAGTCATGCGTCGCCATGAGCTCCATCAGGTAGTAGGTCTCCGGCGCTTCGGGGAGCGAGCGCAGGCGTATGACCCAGTCCGCATCCTGGCGAATCTCCTCGCGAACCAACGCCTCCAGGAACAGACCGTCGCGAATGCTCTCGATCGAACGATTGAGCTTGCCGATTTCCGCGCCGAAAGAGTCGAGCGCTTCGCCGTAGGCAATGGCGGCGCGACCGTGCACGTCGAGCTTGCCATAGGCATACGGCAGCGCGAGCAGCGCCTCCTGGGTGGCCGCGTCGGTGACTTCCCGCTCGGAGAGGATGCGCCACGGCACAACAGCTCGCTCGAACTTGCCGGTGGCGAGATTGGACCAACCCGCGCTCAGTAGCGCCTGGTTGGAAAAGGGCCCGTCGAGCCGAACGCGATCAAAGCTCGCCGCCGCCTCGTCGAATCGTTCCTGCTCCAGCAGCATAGTGCCGCGAACGAGGTTCGCCTTGTCGCGAATCGCGAGTTCCGCGTCGTCGCTCGTGGCCACCGTGCCGGCGCGGTCCAGCTGCTCAACAGCCTTCGAGGTCTGGCCCGACTTGAGGTAGGCAATCCCGAGGTTGTAGGCCGCGAACGCCGCGAACTCATCGGACTTCTGCAGGCTCTGCAGCGGCTCAACGGCGGCTTCCGGCTCGCCCTGGGCGAGGAAGACGTTGGCACGCAGGAACTCGATGTCGTCACGAATCGCCTCGGGCACGCGCCCGTCGATACGGTTCAGCGCCAGGATCGCATCGTCGAACTGGCCCTTCTGGAAATGGATGCGCGCGAGTCGGTACGCCGCGTCGTTGCGGACCAGTTCGTCGACGGCTCCTTCGAGGACCGCCTTGATCGCCCGTCCGGCGCGATGATGCATCCGGTAGCGCAGCTCGAAGTCACCGAGCGAGAACTCCGCAGCGTGAATGTGGTGGAACAGTGAGTCGAGCTCGGGCTCGTCAATATCGCTGTGCTGGCGCACCTCGGTGTCCATCCGGGCAAGCGCCTCGAAGTACAGGCCCTGGTTGGCGTAATACAGGGCTTCGCCGAAGTAGAGATCCTTCAGCTCCTCGGCAGCAGCGCGCTCGCCGCTGACAAGGCCGGCCAGGACAAGCCCGGCCACGATGTGCGGTAGTCGCCGCATCTGTTACCAGTCCCCGACCTGTATGGCGTTCTTGCCGGAGCTCGGGTGCGACAGCGTAATGCCGACGGCGGCCGGCTCGACACCCTTGGCGAACGCAAAGCTGTCCGACGTCGTAAACTCATCGCCATTCTTGAGCTTGCCCTGCATCGTGACGCTGATCTGGTGATCACCCGTCGGGACGTTGCCGGTGTAAAGGCGCTGCACGCCGCCCTGCCTCAAGGCGTCGAGTTCCTTGAAGCTGTAAATGTGGTGAGTCGCCAGGTCGCCGTTGATATCGACGCGCACCGAGTCGAGGCGGAAGCCATCGCGGTCAGCGAGTGCTACGAACAGCGCAACCTGGGTGCCGGACGGGTACAGCAGCCGTTCTTCGAGACCGTTCAGCTCGGATGCTATGTTGAGCACATCCGACTTGATCTCCTGCACCTGCCCATCGAGGCTCTTGAGCTCGTTACGGGAAAGGTCCTCCGCATAACTCGCTGAAAATGAAAGAAAAGCTAGCGCCAGCAGAGCTGGCAGGCGTACTGATCCCGTCATTGTCAAAATCCCTTTTGGCCTTACATAATCCATTGAGTTATCGCGTCGCGAGACGGCGACAACTGGCCGATGTGGGAGTATTCGGTATCAGCGTCAAACAGTCTGTGAACTGTGCCTCAGTAGCAGGCGGTAACCGTCCGGGCGGTGCCGGCAGGATGCGAGAAATTCGTTATGGGTAAGTGGCTTATGGTCGCCGGCGGGGTGGCAATATTCATCGGTGCATTGCTGCATTTTGCGCCCCAGACCCTGAGCTGGTTCGGCCGCTTGCCGGGTGATATCCGCATCGACAACGGTTCGACGCGAGTGTTTATCCCGTTCACGTCGATGCTGATCGTGAGTGTTTTGCTGAGCGTGATCGTCAGCGTCTTGCGTCGTTGATCCAGGCTCAGACCCGGATTGAACGGCCGACATCCTTGCAAGGATGCGACGCAATCCGAAGGGGGGTGCGCTTTGCCGACCTGTGCAAAGTGTGCGACCACTTCTTCAGCAAAGCACGAAGATCGGGCTCCAGCCATCGCGTCTACGCGAGTTGGCAATGCAGGCAGCAGAGTCAGGCGTGAGTCTGAATCGCCTGGTTTCATCTCGACGGTCTTGAGTTGGCCGTGAAGCAGCCGCCCAAGTCCTGTCTTGACACGCGGACTCGCCGCTTGTTCGAGCAGCTGATCACAGTGCTGATCACGGTATCCAGCAATAATTGAGAGTGGCGTCTGGCGGAGAGCAGATTGAAGAGCGCTACAGAAGAGGGATCACGTCGCTACGGATTTTACAAATTGGCAGGAGGCCTGCTGATATATGTTGCGGTTTGGCTGTTCGTCTACCGGCAAGGTGATTTTGGCGATAGTCGTGGCGGCACCTTCTACATCATTGTGATGGGAGTGCCTGGGGCCCTGGCTCTTGGCGGGGTGCTAGAGATAGTAACCGGGCGTTCGTTCGCAGTGCTCGCCGCTCGTTGGGATCAGCTTTCGCCATGGAAGCGCGGCATCTACGGGACGATAATTGTACTGGCCGCTGCCACACTGGTGTTTGGTAGCCTTTTGCTGGTTGGCTGGCTGACTCATGACTGATAGCGCGAAAGTTAAAGCTCCGTCAGAGCCGCTAATGCGCCAGGCAAGACATCGTGATCCTGCATGATGACTAAATTATGAGCGAACGACTCACGCGAGTTGATGTACTTGAGAAGGTGCTGGAAACGGCCCAAAGGCTCGAGGCGTATTCGTCCTACAGTGGCAACAAGCCCAACGCTGTTCGCGCGCTGCGTCGCCGCTGCCCTGGCTGGGAAAAGGGTGAACTTGAGAGCTTGCTAAACGAGGGCATTGCAGTGCAAAAATCGGCAAGAGTGTGGTTGGAGGAGCATAGGGAAGCAGTTTTCGAACGATATCGAAAAGACGAGTCTCTCAATGCCGCATACACCTCATTTTACGACGCTCATTCCGAGTGGCCGAAATCGGCCCTTGACTCTCTATTGAATATCAACTTTCGCTATTTTCACTTGATGTGAGTCTTACACGGCGCAGTTTCGGATTGCCGCTCCTGGCCGTGAGCGGTCAAAGGAACATTAATGCCAAGCAAGAAAGATGTTATGCAAGTCAGCGAGATGGACGTCGAAGGGATTGGGACGCTGAGAACGGGTGACAAAGTCAAACACCCAGCGTTTGGGAAAGGCGTTGTTGAGGAAGGCTATGTGTGGGCTTCCGGCGAAAGGACGATCATAGTTCTCTTTGACAAACACGGCTCCAAGGCATTGGTTCCGGAGTGTGCGAAACTGAAAAGGCGACGCTGGTAACGTCCACTTCTGGCCGTTACCTGCCCGTCAGCCGGTGTCCGCTATATTGATGTCTCGCGGTCGATCGTACTCGACGTGCATTCCGAAGTTCCAGCAGAGCTTACGAGAACCCGCTATTGCGAACTGACAATCACGTAAAAGCAATCTGGGTGGCAGCTATTGCTGCGGTCTGCGCATGGCCGCTCGGACAAGTGATTGGTCTTGCGCTATCGGCGGGGCAAGGCGGCCCCGGTGCTGCGCTGGCAGAGTCGATCGGTGATTTCGTTACCGTCGGTCTATGGCTTGCAGCTGCGACTATTGTCGTTTGGAGGCCCCGCAAGCGTTTGGGTCAACTCGACAGAAGCCGGCAAGCGATAGTGCTTGTTCTGGTCGCAGTCCTTCCTGCCGCGATGATGTTGTCGTCTGCTACTAGCCCAACTTACTCAGTGCGCATCTGGAATCAGAGCGAGGCGCGCCTTGAGGAGGTTACGGTTCAGATCAGTGGTGGAACGTTTACGGTCGGTGTTCTGGGCCCAGGGGCGAGCAAGGTAGCCTCGTCTCGCAAAGACTCCCCGACGGGAACTGCAAGCATCACGTGGTCAAGCAACTCAATTGAACCGGACCAGAGCCAGTTCGACCTCTCCGAGATAGTGCCTCGCAGATACAACGGTGGCGTGCTGTCTTTCACCGTTGCGGGTGACGGCAAGGTAAGTGTCGGGTATTACACGGAGCGGCGATCCGGGTCCAGGTAGCCCATCAGCGGTACCTAAATGCGGCCGCGCATCGAATGATAGGTCCGCTTCTGGCCTAAGCCATCCGCAACCGTATTCTTACGTAGGACGACGCCTACTGGTGCATTGCGGCCGTGAGATACTGGGACTGTGCGCCAGAAACGCTGGTCAATAGTCGAGTATCTTGTCGGCGGCCAGGAACAGGGCTGCGATCTCTTTCTCTGTCCCTAAATGGCTGCCGTCACGCAAGTCGTCCTTGCTTATCCCAGCAACGCTCGCGCAATGCGGGCAAAGAACGACGGTGCCGCCGGCACTGATGAACGCGTTGTATAGCTCGTTGACGGGCTTGCCGCTACCCCAGAGCAGGTCCTGCCGCACGCGGCGATCGCCCAAACGGGCGCCTTCGAGATCTGCGAATAACGCTACTTCGGCGCCTGCGTTAGAGAGCATAGTGCCGATCTTGAGCGCCATACTCACGGCGTGCAGATCGTCTGAGTAGTGAGATAGATGCACGACAATCTGTTGTTTGGTCTCTTGCGCATGGCTTGCCGGCGGATACGCGAACAAGATCGAACAGACCGTAAGAACGCAAAAATAGCCGATGAGCCTGAATCCTGGGTATCGCATTCCTCACCTCCGCGGATGATTCCGGACTGAGTTTAGATTTGCCTTTTTTGGTGCTAAATACGCGCTAATACTTAATGGACGAGGCGTTCGGCGATAATTGCCAGCTTAGCTACAGTCAACCGTATTTCCACGGGTCGACTGGCCTGCCGCAATTGGCCGAAACCGGCTATTCAGAGTTGTCGAGGCCGACTGTCGGCTACTGACTCAAAGCAGTTGGTCCTCGTCGGCCGAAGACACGCGCCTCGCATGTTGCGCAAAACACCGCGTTTCCCCTGCTGAATGCGAGCAAGATCGCAGAATCGCCAATCCTCGTCAGGCAAACTGGAGCGACCGGGTCGGTGCAGAGATTTGCATTTCGCTGATTGTCTGGCGGCGACCTTGATCGGTCTGACGCAGGCGCGCGTGCAGCCGGTCCAACCGCAGGGGAACGAGGCAATGACGAGGATTCTCAAGGCTTGGCTAATGCTCGCTTTGGCAGTAATCCTGGTGAGGGGTGAGTTAGCTGTCGCATCATCCGATCCTCTGCCGGTGGCGTCGGTTATGGAGCTGGAAGAAGCGTTGCATCAAGTGCAGGGCAAACCATCGCTGGTGCGCATTCGCGCCGACTGGAATGTCAGCGATAGTGAGTTGGACAAGCAGCTCGCATCTGGATGCATACTGGAAGCACTGCCCGAGATCACCTGGTTCGAATGGGACGTTACAGCCAATACAGATGCGGATCGCGAGTTCCTGCGAAAGTACGACGTTTCCGGCCTACCGGTTTTCTTGCTGTTCGACGCGGACGGCAATCATCTGGAAGGGCAGGATATCGTCGGCTACCTGCCGGCCGAAAAAATCTTCACGACGCTGACTGAGGCGTTCGACCTGCCTGCTGCTTCCGAATTTGAAGATTGTCGCGAGAAGTATGAATATTCTCGCGAGAAGAAGGACGCTGCCACAGCAAGAGCCTGGGATGAGCTCATCGGCAACTCATACGAGTATTTCTATAGCCGCTATGAGGCGCTCGAAGCAAATTTCAGATTGAGTGAGCACGACTATTGGGATATCGATCAGGACATGGGCACGTTGACGCTTAGCGTTGGCGATGTCCCGGTGTTTGAGGCAAATATCGCCATCGTTGGCAGCGTCATATCGGCGCACGGCGTATGGGAGTGGAGTTGGTCGAATACGAGCGTAGACTCGAAACTGAGTGCACCCATTGAGACTGTTCGGCGGTACGGCGCCGCGCACGGGATGGAAAAGCTCACCGAATGGCGCTGGGTAGCCGAGGAGCGCGACGGCTGGGAGATGGCGGCAATAGCGAACTATCTGCTTGAGGGTGAGGGCGTCTACATTGCACCCGCGGGAGACCTGATTACATTCGTCGTAATCACCGATATCCTCGAAGTCGAGTGATCTTCCGACTCACTGGATCCCTTCCTTCTGGGATGAACTACGCGTGATTTCGTAGCGACCGCTAGTGGCCGATCTCAGCCCCACGCGAAACGGCAAATAGCAAACACCGAGACGCCGCTTTTCCCATAGCGGCGTCTCGACCGTGGCATCTGGCGAATCGGGTTTTCACCCCGAACCCCGCTTACAGCAAAGCAAACCAACCCAGCCGAGCGTGATGCTCTTCACGCGCGATTCGCTCGCCACGCTGTAGCATCGGCATCAAGCGCCGCAGCCCACTGGACGATCGCCGCGATGAAACACGTTTCCGCTCTTGCCACAGCGACACTCGCCTGCTGCACGCTGCTGTGGCCAGGTCCAGCGTTCGCGCAGGAACCGAAGGGCGACGACAATGCTCGCTTCGCGCCAACGTTCGACTACGGCTTTCTGATCAGATCCGAGTCCGGGTTCGCCGGTGTCACGGACCTCATGCTGGCGGCGCGAACGGGCAATGTACCGAAAGTCAGCGCGCTGATCAGCGAAGGCGCCGACGTCAACGAGCGTGACGACGCCGGGAACACTGCGCTCATGTGGTCAGTCAGGGGCGTCGGCAACCCGGAAGTGATCGCCCTGCTGGTTGCCGAAGGCGGCGACGTCAACGCTACAACTACCGAGGGAAGCACAGCGCTTGGCTACGCGATCAACTCGCGCAACCAGCAAGGAGCCGTAGCACTCATCGAGGCTGGCGCCGACCCTGACGGTCAGGACCATCGGGATCGGCCTTACCTCGTCGCGGCTGCAGACAAGGGCCAGGTCTCGGTGGTCGAGGCGCTGATCGAGCGCGGCGTCGACATTGACACTGCCGGCGCGGACGCGCTGGCTATGGCCGTACACAGCGGTCATGTGCAGATCAGTACTACGCTGCTGGCCGCGGGAGTGAATCCGTCAACTGCAGCAACGCCGAGCGGCATATCCGTGCTGCGGGACGCCGCAGAAAAGGGCAACGTCGAACTCGTCCGCCTGCTGCTCGAGTCGGGTGCCGACCCCCTGGGCATCAAGCAGCTCAATCGACCGCTGACGGGCGCAGCAACGCGCGGGAGGCAATCGGTGGTAGAGCTGCTCCTCAAGTCCGGCGCGCCGGCAACGCCCGAGGTCCTCTTGTCCGCGATGCGAAGCGAGAGGACCGCACTAATCCAGCTCATCATGGATCGCCTCGAACCCGATGCGCTCGAGCCCATACAGGCAGTCAGGCTGCTTTCGGCCGCGGAGTACCTCGGCGACGAGGACATCAAGGCAGCGCTGTCCCGCTTCGACGCCGTACGCGATGAGGGCGCCCGGGTCGCTCGCCGAGAGGCGGCCGACGATCGCGCCGCGGCCAGGGAGCACGCGCGGCTCCTTTATGCCCGTGAGGAAGACGGCGCCTGCACGATTGGCCTGTGGAACACCCGCAGTAAGGGACCGGAAGCGCTTCTGCAAACCGACGCGTGCCCGAAGGAACTGTTCGTGAGCCCGGATGGCAGGTCGGTGTACATCGTTGACGGTGACAGCGTCCGCGAGGTGTCGACAGTCAGTCCTCACCGGACGTCGACTGTCGATCTGCCGACGCTCGACTATCGCGCCTGGCTCGAGCAGATGCCGCTGCGCCCGAATGAGAATCCCGACTACCTGCCGTCGGCAACCAAACTCAATCCTATTGGCGTGAGCCGCCACGACGATGGCTCACTTGCACTGCTCGTCAGCCTGTGGATGCCGGCCGACGACGAGTACCACTACCTGTTTCGCCAGGAAGGCAAGGAGTGGCGGATCGAACGTGCCCGCTGGTGCGACCGCTGGGGCTGCGAGGCGCCGATCAGTGCGCTCGACTTTCACTCCACGAACGCTTGGAGCTGGGCGCAAACCACAATGCTGTGGCACCCGGATGTCGAGCGTAACCCGTTCGTAACCAACACCCGCGTCAGCGTCGACGAGATGTCTACCGCGACGCTTGCGATAGACGGCACGACCCCGATCCTGCAGTTTGCGGCTGGCGCGAGCGCACACTCGGACATGATCCATATCTTCGGCATAGAGCTCGTCGTCGACGACGCGCCGCCGAAGAACCTTTCGAAGAACCAGTGCCTTACATCGATTGCCGGCCACTACCTGCTGGTCTACGAGTTCTTCCAGGGCCGCTTCGAAGTCACCGACCTCGGCACGGGTGAGACCGTTATTGACTCCCTCACAACGGCCGTCTGGCTCGACTAGCGCCCCCTGTCCTTACCTCGTTTTTCCCGTGCTCTCGCACCCGTAAAACCGACTTTTCGCGTCCATGTGCACGCGATATAACGTTCCCTGTTCACGGCACGCGCCGTGACGAGCACCGGCCACGTGACGTGACTGTAAGGACCCCCAATTCTTCACAACGTCACCGCTCAAGCCCCACGTCTTCGTGGGGCTTTTTTTGTGGTCACGCCGGCGATGGACGAGGCTCACGCCGGGCGAACCGACTCAAGTTGCCTCCCGCAGCAAATGATATGTTATAACGTTTGTTTTCCGGCCATCGCCAGCAAAGGTCCCCTCGGATGCAAGCAAGCCCCACTGACGCACTGCCCGTCACCGTCCTGTCCGGCTTCCTCGGCGCAGGCAAGACGACGGTACTCAGCCATATCCTCAACAACCGGCAGGGCAAAAAGGTTGCGGTCATCGTCAACGACATGAGCGAGATCAACATCGACTCTGCGATCGTGCAACAGGAAGTCAGCCTGAATCGCAGCGAGGAGAAGCTCGTCGAGATGAGCAACGGCTGTATCTGCTGCACCCTGCGCGAAGACCTGCTCGAGGAGGTCACGAAGCTCGCGCAGGATGGGCGGTTCGACTACCTGTTGATCGAGTCCACCGGGATATCCGAACCCCTGCCGGTTGCCGAGACCTTTACCTTTGCCGACGAAGACGGCGTGTCGCTCTCTCATGTGGCAAACCTCGACACGATGGTTACGGTCGTGGATGCAGCCAATTTCCTGCGTGACTTCGACGCCGCCGAATCGTTGCAGGACAAGGGTGAATCGCTCGGCGAAGAGGACGAGCGCAGCGTCTCGGACCTGCTCGTTGACCAGGTCGAGTTCGCCGACGTCATCCTCATCAGCAAGACCGACCTCGTCGAGGAGGCCGACGTCGAGCGCCTGACGGCAATTCTGAAGACCCTCAATACCCACGCCCGGATCCTGCCGATTGCCCACGGCCGGGTTGACCTCGACGACGTGCTCGACACCGGCCTGTTCGACTTCGAGCGCGCGCAGCAGGCACCGGGGTGGCTCAAGGAAATGCGCGGCGAGCACATACCGGAAACGGAGGAATACGGGATCAGCAGCTTTACCTACGTTGCCCGTCGACCCTTCCACCCGCAGAAATTTCACGGGTTTCTTCACAGCACCGAGAAACACGGCAAACTCATCCGCTCGAAGGGCTACTTCTGGCTGGCGTCCCGGCCGCAGTTTGCAGGTCAGTGGAGCCAGGCCGGCGGCATCGCCCGATACGGCTTCGCGGGCATGTTCTGGAAGGCCGTGCCGGAATCGAACTGGCCAACCGAGGAGGAGTACCTCGCTTCGATCCGGAAAAACTGGGTCGAGCCTTTCGGTGACATGCGCCAGGAGCTGGTATTCATCGGTCAGGGGCTGGACGAGAAGGCCATTACGCGGGCGCTTGATGACTGCCTGCTGAGTGAGGAAGAGGTCCTGCGCGGCGTGGACTACTGGGTCACGCTCGACGATCCCTTCCCTGACTGGGAGCAGGGCCAGTGAGTGCCACCCACCCCCAGGGCGCGGTCGTCCCGTTTCCGGTTGAAGGCCCAAAGGATCGCGAACCCGCTGTGGGTGACAGCCCTGGTGTGCTCGCCGATGTTTTCAGGGAAGAGGTCAACATTGCCGTCTGGCAACGTACGCTCGGCGGACCGCTCGAGGACGCCGCCCGGCAACTGGCCGGCGCCGGCCGGCAGATCGAAAGCACGTTGACGGTGCAGCCCGACACCGTCGAGGCGGAGCTGAAGGCGGCAACCCGGAACCTCGCCCCGGACGAACTCATCGACGACGTCGCCAGCCTTGTGACAATGTTCTGCGAACTCCTGGGCATTCGTCGCACCGGCCTGCGCCTCGCCACGCTGCGCCAGGCAATGTGTCCGCGCTTCCATGTCGACCGGGTCCCGGCCCGTCTCATCACGACCTACTGTGGTGTCGGCACGGAATGGCTGCCTCACGATGCGGTCGATCGGACGAAGCTCGGGACCGGCAACAACGGTCAGCCCGATCTCGCCTGCGGCCTGTTTCGGCGGGAAGACGATATCCAGCGACTCAATGTGGGTGACGTTGCGCTCCTGAAAGGCGAGCTTTGGCCGCAGAACGAAGGCGCGGGCCTCGTGCACCGGTCGCCGTCGGTGCCGCCGCGCAAGAATCGCCTGCTCCTGTCACTCGACGTGAGCGACTGAGCTCAGCTCCGCTTCAGGGCGCCTCGAAGCGAATCTCGATCGCCCCGCTGCCCGCGTAGAACGTCGCACTTCGGACGGCATCATCACGCTCCAGGTTGACGAGGTTCGTCTGTTCGGGCCAGACGTCCCTGAGAGCGTAGTGGCTTACGATCACTGCGGTCAGTTCGTCGGGAATCGGGGCCTCGGCGTAGACCCAGAGGAACCGGTTTTCGATCTCGTTGCCGACGGGCGTCAGGTCGATGGCCACGCCGTCCTGGTCGACCAGTGAGAAGCGGTCGTGCACGTAGCGCTCGAAGCGATCCCGGTCCTCGCGCTTGCCCAACAAATCGAACGAGCCACCAAACAACTCCCGGCAGGCGTGCTCCGCGTCATGCAGCAGGAATCGGTGCATCACCTCGATATTGCCCGTGCGTTCGTTGAACAGCACGCGCGTGATGGACTCCTTCTGTTGATGCGCAGCGGCCGGTAACGCAAAGAGCGCAGCCAGGAGGAGAACCGGCAGGCGCAGCGTCGCCATCATTCTTCGTCCCCGGTCTCAAGCTCGGTCTTGATGTCCTGCATGATATCCCGGCGCTCCATACCTTCATCCTCAGGCGCCTTGAAGACCTCGATACGCGACGGCACGATCCGCCGCGGAAAATGGTTGTTCTCGACGTCGACGTCCGCGGTTTCCCAGTTCGGGTCAATAACGACCTGCGTGAGTTCCCGGTCGGTCACGATGAGTTTCTTGACGCTCATTGCGCTACGACGCCAGATCTCCGCCGGAATGTCGAGCGTCTCCTCCGTGCCGTCGGCGAAACTGAGCTCAAGCAGGATAGGCATGACGAGACCGCCATGGTTGTTGAACTCCAGGACGTAGTAGTGCTTGTCTTCCTCGAGCGCACGCTTTAGCACCGCGCGCTCCCAGTCTTCGAGCTCGGCCAGGAAGGCCTGGTACTCGTTGCGCTCCTTGTTGGTGACGGTAAAGCGATCGTTCTCGTCGTAGAAATCGCGAATCCCCGGGTTCTGCTCGACCCAGCTCGGGCCGCGCGCTCGATTTCGCTCGACGATAACGGAGGCCGGCTTGTCGGCCTCTTCCTGCCGCCGTCGATCGAAATCGATATCCGGGTCTTTCGTATCGAGACGCAGCTTCCAGACGCGATCAATGCTGATATCGACGTGATCGGTCGTGTAAAACCAGCCGCGCCAGAACCAGTCGAGGTCTACGCCGGACGCCTCTTCCATCGTGCGAAAAAAATCCGCCGGCGCGGGACGCTTGAACATCCAGCGCCGTGCGTACTCGCGGAAGGCAAAATCGAAAAGATCGCGGCCGAGAATCGTCTCGCGGAGGATCATGAGCGCCGCTGCGGGCTTGCTGTAGGCGTTCGGGCCGAGCTGCAGCACGGAATCCGACTGCGTCATGATGGGCACCTGCTCCTCCGACTTCATGTAGTCAACGATGTCCCGGGGCTGGTTGTTCCACGGAATCTCCGGGTCCCACTCCCAGCCTGCCATCGCGTCGAGGAAGCTGTTCAGCCCCTCGTCCATCCAGGTCCACTGGCGTTCGTCCGAGTTGACGATCATCGGGAAGTAGTTGTGCCCGACTTCGTGAATCACGACGCCTACGAGGTAGCGCTTTTCGGCAAGGGTGTAGGTCCGATCGCCGTCCTCCTGCAGCTCGGTGCGCGGGCCGTTGAAGGTGATCATCGGGTATTCCATCCCGCCGACGGGACCGTTCACCGACTGCGAGACCGGGTAGGGATAGTCGAAGGAATAGCGTGAGTACACCTTCATCGTGTGTATCACGGCGGCGGTCGAATACTTCGACCACAGGGGCTCGCCTTCCTTCGGATAAAACGACATTGCCATCACTTCGGGCTGAACGTCGCCACCCTGCTGGTAACCCTGCGCGTCCCAGATGAATTTCCGGGACGACGCCCAGGCGAAATCACGGACGTTGTCGGCCTCGAACCGCCAGGTCTTCGAGCCCGACGACGCCGCACGCTCGTTGTCGAGCGCCTCGTCCGGTGTGACGATAAAGACGGGTGCGTCGGCCGTGCGCGCCGTGTCGAGACGCTGTCGCTGCGTGCGCGACAGCACGTCGCCGGGGTTCTTGAGAACGCCCGTCGCCGACACGATGTGGTCTTCCGGCACCGTAATGTCGACCGTGTAGTCGCCGAACTCGAGAGTGAACTCACCGCGACCGAGAAACTCCTTGTTGGTCCACCCTTCGTAGTCGGTGTACGCATGCAGGCGCGGAAACCACTGCGCCAACAGAAAGATGTCGTTGCCGCCCTCACGCTCGTCGTCCGGGAAATGCTCGAAGCCCGAGCGCGCGGAGACGGCGTCTTCCTCGACGATATTGAACGCAAAGTCGATCTCGAACTCGACGCTTTCGCCGGGTCTGAGCGGGCGACGAAGGTCGATGCGCAGGTTGGTGCCAACCACGGTGTGCTGAAGCTCGCCCCGCGGGTCACGCACCGACTGGAGCTCGTAGCCGAGATCGTTGTCAGCCATGAACTGCTGACGGCGGAGTTCGTCGAGACTGATCTGCGGCGGGAGGCCCTCTTCGGCGTCGTTGACGGCAGGTCCGCGTCGGCTGCTGTCCGCGAAGGCGCCGCTGCGCTCGGCGAGCGAATCGCTGCGGAAGCGGTTCTGGTCAAGCTGCAGCCACAGGAACCGCAGCGTGTCGGGGCTGCCGTTCGTATAGCGAACGCGCTCGCTCGCCTCGATGCGCCGCCGATCCTCGATAAGCCGGACGTCAATGTCGTAATCTACGCGCTGCTGCCAGTACTCGTGCCCGGGCTCGCCGCCCGCCGTGCGGTAGCTGTTGCCCGTCGGCAGTACTTCGTCCAATTGGCGGAACTTGTCCTGGAACTCGCCCTTGGTCTGCTGGACAGCGGACATGGCGGACGATGAGAGCAACAGGGCTGCAAGCGGCAGCCATGGACTGGATCGGAGCATTGAGGACCTCTGTTTCTTGAGGAGTGTGCTGGTGCGTGAATGGAGGATTGGCCGCAGCGTGACAGCCTCACGACAGCGGGAAGCGGCAGCGGGAATCAACAGCGCAGAACGCTGCACGGTGTCGCCAGGTTCTAGTTAATTGGTGTCTTTAGAAGCGCAGGAGCGGCAGCGTCCCTTGATCTCAACGACGGTGTCGTCCGCCACGAAGCCACGTTCTTCGGCAATCTCGTGCAGTAGTGACTCCAGCGCTTTGGACTCGACCTCGTCGGCGCTGCCGCAGGATGAGCACAGCAGGTACTGGCTCTCGTGCGTATGCTCCGGGTGATCGCACGGCAGGTAGGATTGCGTGGACTCGAGTCGATGCACGAGCCCCACCCTGATCAGGAAATCGAGATGCCGGTACACGGTCAGCGGCGCAATTTTCCGCTGCTGGCTTTCCTCGAGCAGCGCAATCAGTTCGTAGGCGGATACGGGACGGTTGCTCGCGAGCAGCTCGGCGTAGGCGCCAAGCCTTGCCGGCGTGAGCCGCGCATTGGCAGCCTCGCAGCGCTCCTCGGCGAGCCTGCGCCATTTCGCCGGAAGCTTCGGCGCCTCTACTGCTGCTTTAGCCATGCCGTGACTGACCTTTGAAATCCCGGGAGGCCGCGATCGAACGGCTGCTTTTCCATTTCATTGTTTAACGATCCTCGCACCGTCGAGTTGATACACCGCACTCTGGCTCTCCGTCAGCGCCTTGAACTGGCCTTCGACAACGATCGGCCCCCAGGCCACCTCGATACCTTCGTCGGCGAACACCTCGACGGCACCGGCAGGGCCGCCCGGAACGTGGAAGTAACAGCCGGGCGGATGCGATGTGAGCAGGAACCACTGCTGTGTCATTCCGGTCTCGAGCGGCATCATGAAGCCCGCCATTTTAACGGTCTCGCCCGACCTTTCCGAGACCATCTCGGGGAAGTCGGCGTACAGGATCATGTCTTCGTAACGAACGTCCGCCTTCAGAAGGTCGTCCCACGACAGGAAGTCCTCATCCATCTCCGGCAGTGAGAAGTTATTGGCCCTGAGGCTGATGACGTTGACGAGGATGTCGATACTGGCGTCGTCGTAGTCGACCGAAATCGTATCCAGGCCCATATCGCCGCCGACGACGGCGAACTCGACGACGCCGTACTGATCCGAGGTGGGCGACATCGATACATCTTCGGGCTTGAGCAGCTGGCTGGTGCCCTCGATGGAAAGCGCAGGCTCCGCGTCTTCCACGGGCCGTCCTTCCTCGGTCTCGACGCGGATCGCGATATAAGTGTAGTCGTCCTCCATGAGATCGATGACGTAGCGTCCCTGCTCGTCAAGGTAGCCGCGCTCGACCAGCGGCGCGATCCTGACGCTGTCGGCGTCAGCTGCCGCAACCGGCTCCAATGGCAGGTCGTCGGTGGCACCGGGGTCCGCGTCGGACGGCTCAACGCTCAGCTCTTCCGCGCTTAGCCCGCCCACTGCCGTTGCCTCGTCGTCAGTCGATTGGGCGCTGGCTGCGGCGGCTGCCGCAAGCAATGCGATAACGGCCGCCCTGGCCGCCGTGCTCCAATCGATCGTCGTTGTCATGCCTTATGCCTCCGCCAGTACCCTGGCAACGTCCGTGCGGTAGGCCTGCACCGCGGGTATCGCCGCAGCCACGGCGCCCACCGCAAACAGGCTCAACAGTAACAAGCTTTCAGCGGGGATCCACGTCCACCCGGTCAGGGTCACCCCGCGCGTCGATTCGAGCCAGCCGCCCAGGAGCTCAATTGCGCCGTGCGCGACGAGAAACCCGAGCAACACGCCGAATATCGACAGCAACAGTCCCTCGAGCACCAGCGACACCAGGAGCTCCCAGCGCGTGGCGCCAAGGCAGCGAAGTATAGCGAGGTCGCCCCGTCGCGCACGCAGCGAGCCGTAAAGCGCAGCAAACACGGACAGCGCCGCGGTCAGGATCAGCACCCAGGCGAACGCGCTTAAACCGTCCAGCCCGACGCCGACGAGCTGAAGGACGCGCGCAACTTCCATCGCAGGGGCTGCCGCCTGCAGGGTCCCGGCGGCGTTGATCTCCCGCGGCAGGGTCATCGCTGCAATAGGCGTGCGATAGCTGAGCAGCATGGCCGTAATCTCGCGATCAGGGTCATGCTCACCGTGCGCGGCGTGCTCGTCATGACTGTGCTGGTGATCGTCGGCTGCCTGCCCATCCTCGTGCTCGTGATCATCCGCAGCGTGCTCATCCCCGTCTTCGTGCTCATGAGCATCCGCAGCATGATCATCCTCGTGGTCCTTACTGCGACCATCACTATCGTGGTCCCCGGAACGGGCATGAGAAGCACCGGGATCGTGAAGGTCCCAGACGCTCTCGAGCGAGGTCAGGATCAGCCGGTCGAGGACCGTGCCGGTCGGCTCGAGGACGCCGACGACCCGATACGGATGCGCATCATGCTGCTGGCCACCGGATTCGAGGCCGTGAGAGCCCTCGAAACTCGAGCCTGTGCCCAGTCCGGCCGACTGCGCCACGGCAGAACCCACGACCGCTTCGAGCGCCCCATCCCAGAAACGGCCGTCCGCCAGTTCGGCAGCATAAAGAGCGGCGTAGTCCTCGGTAGTACCGACAATTCGGTGGCCGCGGTAACTGTCCCCGAGTGACAGGGGCACGGCTGTGTCGACGCGGGAGTCGCTGGCCCAGCGCTCGGCGTCTTGAAGCCGTATGTTCCCGGGCGGCAGGTCCGCATGATAGACCGCGGACAACACCAGCTGGATGGGACTGCCCGTCGTGCCGAGCACAAGGTCGATGCCGCGGGCGTCGCGCGTCATCGTGTCGGACAGCTGTGACCCCGCGAGGATCAGTAGCACAATGCTTGCCGTGCCAAGCGCCATCAGCAGCACGTTGACGGCCGACGTCAGCGGCGACAGCCCGAGATTGGCAATGGCAAGGCGCAGCCAGGTCATGTCGGAGCCCTGAGCTCGAACTCGCTATCGAGCTGTCCGCGAACGCGCTGGTCGTGAGTTACGACAAGGAGCGCGGCGCCCACGCGCTGCGCCGACGCCTGTAACAGCGTGAGCGCACGCTCCGCGTGGCTGTCATCGAGAGCAGAGGTCGGTTCGTCGGCCATGATCAGCGCCGGACCGTGTACCAGCGCACGGGCAATGGCGACCCGCTGCGCCTGGCCCTGACTGAGCATCGATGGCTTTCGGTGCTCGAGGCCGCCAAGGCCGAGGTCTTCAAACAGTGACGCCACGTGGGCCGCATCGATCCGGGCACCGCTAAGCCGCTGCGCGAGCAATACGTTTTCCCGGACGTTCAGAGCCGGCAACAGGTGCAGGCGCTGGAATACGAGGCCGATGCCCCGCCCGCGAAAGCGGTCGAGTGCCGCATCCCCGAGGTCGGCGAGATCCTGTCCGAGTATGCGAACGGCGCCGTTTCTCGGGCGGATCAGCCCGGCCAGGAGATGCAGGAAGGTCGTCTTGCCGCAGCCGGACGGACCAATGACAGCCCTGCTGGCACCGCGCGCGAGCCTGAAATCCCCGACGCTCAGTATCGTCTTGTCGCCGTAGCTGAACGCTAGATCGCTTACGTCGATGGCGGGTGTTTCGTTGTCGAGCATCAGGACTCCGGTTTGCCGTCTCGGTGCGCGGAATGAGACCGCCCGCGCCGAATTCGGTTCAGCATCACGAAATCAGGAGGGAGACATCAAATTGATATGTTATAACGTCTGATCTGGAAGTCTAGCGGAACGCTCGCAGGAGCTCAGATCATGACACACGGTTTCACAGGGTGCCGGATGCGGGCAGTCGCGCCACGCGGTGCGAGGCTCGATCCTGCGACGCATGCAGGCACCCACGTACCCGGCGACGCGACGTTGGCCGGCGGCAGTGCGCCGGCATGATTGCCCGCCGCCCCGTCAGGGTCAGCAACATTGCCGACTGGCTCGGTATCGCCGCGTCGACCGCCTGTGTCATTCACTGCACCCTTCTGCCCTTGCTGGTAGTTGCGGGGGCACTGATTCCATCGGCCCTGCCTGGTGACGAGGCCTTCCATCGGTTCATGTTGGGGATCGTCGTTCCCGTTGCACTCGTGGCCTTCGGCCTTGGATGCTGGCGGCACAAAGACCGCTGGGTACTGGCGCTGGGCGGCGCAGGACTCGCCGGCATGGTGATGGCGGCAACCGTGCTGCACGACATCGCCGGCGAATCCGGCGAGCGCCTGGTCACGCTGGTAGCAGCAGCAATGCTGATTACCGCTCACTACCGCAACACCACGCTGTGTCGCTCGGCAGACCGCCGCCCCGCAGCCTCGTAGGCCGGCAAACAGAAAGACCCCCGGCGCGCTGGTCGCCGCCGGGAGCCCGCGTCGGGATCAGGCCAGGTGTACGGGTCCGTGGTCGTCGCAGTGGTCACCGTGCGGATGGTGCAGGTGCCCGTCTACGAGGTAGTCCACGTGATCGCCGTGCGGCACCGCCGGATGACCACAGTCCGGACCGTGGACGTGGTCGGCATCGTGGCCCTTGCAGTCGTGGGCTGCACAACCGTCCGGGTTTGCGTCAGAGACCTCAATGGCGTGCTCGTCATAGTGGTCCTCGTGCGCGCAGTGCAGATGACCGTCGTGCAAATAGCCGACATGATCGCCATGCCGGATCGCGGTATGACCGCAGTCCGGTCCATGCTGGTGGTCGTGGTCTTTGTGAATCTCGTGGCTCATCGTTCCAATCTCTCTATTGTCAGAAATCAGTGGTTACCCTCTGGATCCGCGTGGTCGAGGACGTTCCGGACCAGCGTCTCCACGTGGGAATCCGCCAGCCGGTAGTACATGTCCCGGCCCTCGCGGCGACGCTTCAGCAGGTCCTCGTTGAGGAGAATTCTGAGCCGCTGTGATGTCGTGGACATCTCGGCGTCTGTGAGCTCAGCAATCTCCGAGACCTGGCGTTCACCGGAGAGCAGGAGCTCCAGAATCCTCAGTCGCTGAGGGTCGCCCCCGGCTCGAAGCATTCCTGCTGCCCGGTCTATGACCGACTGCGGAATACGCTCTGCCGGGGGGGGTGCCTTCAACGCGTCACCAGTTGTTTATTTCATGATTTGATGAAATGAGAATATATGAGACGACCGCTCCGCGCAAGCGAGCGCGTTGCAAGACGCTGAAGAACGTAGAACGGAGCACGGTGCGCCAGCCGGCAATGCCCGGCCGGCGCGCGTGTGGCGGCTCAGAAGCGCAGCGTCAGGCCTATGGAGATGACGTCGCTCTCGGTGTCTTCGAGCTCGAATCGCGTCCAGTCGCCCACAAGGTCGATGCGCTCGGAGAGCGCCACCTTGGCGCCGGCGCCGTAGTAGGGATTGCGCTCTTCAGGCCGGGCCTCGGTAATTGCGTTGACGTCGGCATCGCCGTCCCAGAAGAACGCGCCGCCGCGGCCGTACAGCGACACGGCATTGCTGAGCGGCAGGCTCAGGGTGCCGCCGAGCATGAAACCGTCCGCCTTGAGGCGAACGTCGACCGGTTCGCCGTCGACCGTGATGCTGTCCCTGAAGTCGCCAAAGTTGTGGTAGCCGCCTTCGAGGCTCAGGAGGCGACCGAACTGCCAGCCCGCAACGAACCGATAAGCGGTGCTGTCGGCGTCTATGTCGAAGCCGTCGAAACTCTCCTCGATCGTCGCCGCACCAACGCTGCTGCCAAGGTAGAAACCGCCGTCGGCCAGCGCGGGCAGCGGCAGCAGGGTCAGGGCCGCCAGGGCCGCGTACTTCCGTGTGTCGTTCATGAGTCATCCCCTCAATGGATAAGCAGGAGCGCGCCCGGACGCCCGGACGCAGTGAGGGGAGTATTGCCAGCCGAGCCTGAAGCCTGGCTGAACCGCTTAGGGCAGAACCTAGTCCGTCGCGGCGTCGTCCGGCGGTATGCGCGTAGCCTGCCAGGCGACGGCCCGCCATTCGCCGTCTCTCAGCGCGAAGGTACCCGTGTTGAAGTACTCGCTGGTTTCACCATCGGGGGCTGCACCCACGAGCCGGAACGCGACGATTGCCATGTCGTCGTACACCCGGATATCAACGTCCTTGGCACCGTAGGTCGACGTGTAGGTGTCACCGGGCTCATCGAACCCGGCCATGATCTGGTCCTTGCCGAAGCGCAACCCGGCCGACGAGGTGTAGACGAGGTCCTCGGCCCAGAAACGATCGTGCGTTGCACGCGAGTCCACGTCGCCGAGGAAGTTCTCGAGCAGCGCCGTGAGGTCCTCGACGTCGCCGGCGTGCACCGGCAACGCAAGACACAGAATCGACACGGCGAGCCATTGGCGCATCATTCCGCCTCCAGTGCGGCGTCGAGCATCGCAATCAGCTCCTCACGGGTGTACGCGTAGGCCTGGCCTTCGTTGAGCTGCACCATCTCGCGCATGATCTGGTTGATCGTCCAGCCAGCCTCTTCCTCGCTCGGCACGACCATGTAGCGACGCAGCGGTTCGTCAGCCGTAAAGAACTGGTATGCCGCTTCGGCGACTTCGTGCGGCGGCTTGTAGACGCTGCGGTCCCAGTCGTCGTTGATCCATTCGTCGAAGCGGTCCGCAAACGGCGAACCCTCGGAGCGGTATTCCTCGCTCTTGCCTCGCATGCGCTTCAGCGCCGACTCGGCAATCCGTGAGTCGTAGTTGCCCGGCTCGATAACGCTGACCTCGACGCCGATCGGACCCAGCAGCCCTGCCAGCGAGTCCGTGTATGCCTCGATGGCGTGCTTGCTCATGGCGTAGTGCCCCGAGAAAGGACTCGCGAGGATGCCCGAGATCGATCCGATCGTCGTGATGCGGCCGCCGGAGGCAATGATCATCGGTGCAAACGCCTGGGTTACGCGATAGACGCCGTACACGTTTACGTCCATGAGCCAGTGCAGCTCGTCGATCGAAACATCGGTCGCCGGGCCGCCAATAAACACACCGGCATTGTTGACGAGCCCGTACAGGCCGCGCCCGCCGTCCGCGACCGTTGCAACCGCGGCGTCGATGTCCTCCTGTACCGTGACGTCGAGCCGCACGGCCTCAACGTTATCGAGCTCGTTCAAGGCGTCTAGATCGGCCTGCTTGCGCGCGCCTGCGTAGACGAAGAATCCTTCGCTCGCGAGGCGCTCTGTGATGAAGCGACCAATGCCCGTCGAGGCGCCGGTAACGAGAATCGCCTTTTCGGCGGCGCCGTCTTCATGGGAATCGGCTGCTGCCGGTCCGGCCAGACCCAGCGTGACCAGGCACAGGCTAATAATCAGGAATCGCATTGTCTCCCCCTCGGGTTGCCCCTGGTTGTTGTCGTTCGAGAGTCCGGCGGATTGAAACACATCTGGGCGAGCGGTGCCCCGATGACAAACGCGACGGCGCCGCTACAGGTAGTCCGAAAGGTGGCCCAACAGAAACTCGCGGAAGGCCGGCAGCGCCTCGGGGTCGATAATGTTGATCCCGGGTACGCCCGAAAGCTTTCTGACGAGCTCGACCGCAGCTGATGTGTTCGTTGCCGGGCCCGTCACAAGATCGGGAACGAGATCGAACGCCTCCTGAACGCCAACGACAGCGTAGGGATCAGTGGCACACAGAATCTGGCACACGATGTTGTCACCGAGTTCGTCGATTGCCGCCGCCCCGTTATAGGGCTCCATCGGCGACGCGCCCGCCTCGCAGACGAGAAAGTCGGGTTTCCCGCCGGCAATGTGGCGAAGCAACGGCCGGATGGCCGCGCGGTACTCCTCCTCGGGGACCACCGTAGACGGCAGGCCAACGTCGACGAAATCGTAAATGGCGCTGGCGCCGCTCTTGCCGAACGACAGGATGTCGCGATAGCGACCCGCCCCGGTGATTTTTGCGGCAGTGACCTTGTAGCCTTTGCCCGACAGCACCTCGATGGCGGCACGGCCGGTCAGGGTCTTGCCGGCGGACATGGACGTACCCACGAGCAGGATGGTCGGCACGTCGAATGGTTCATGATCGGCCGTCAGCGCAAAATCCCGCATCGTGAGCTTCTGGCCGTCGCGGCAGACGTGGCCGCGGTATTCGAGGGAGATGGGATCAGGCAGCAGCGGAGAGAACGAGGTGAACCAGCCGAACAGGCCGGCGTTGGTCATGGCATGCATGCGCGTGCCGCGGATATCCCGCCAGCCGCCGGCACCTTCGAGCGTGGCCGCGCGGTCGCCGAGCGCGCCAATAAAGCGGTCGCCGGGCTTGACTGGGTCCATGAAGCCCGTCTGGTCTTCGACGTGATAGAGCTTCGAGACCGGCGGCACTACTTCGGCCTCGACGTAGTCGCCCGTTGCCCACTCGTCCTTGCTGCGTTCCTCGACGTCGAAGGCCTGCGTGGAGAGATTGCTGATCCGGGCCAGCGAACCGAAGACCCGCCGGCTCACCGGGGCGACTCCCCGACCACGGGCGCCGCGAGCAGCATGGCGAGAAGCGCCGCGCGCTCCAGCGTGCGGTCGATGTACAGGAACTCGTGTGCCGCGTGGGCACCGTCACCGACCGCACCGAGCCCGTCGAGTGTCGCCGTGTACTGGCTCGTCGTATTGCCGTCCGAGCCGCCGCCTGCCCGCGTATTGCCGAGCTCGAGACCAATCTCCTCGCCGAGCGCCTCTGCCTGTTCCCAGAGCAGGACGTTCCGCGGGGTCGCTTCCATCGACGGGCGCCCGATGGCGCCCTCGATGCGCAGGCGCACGCCGGGCGTGACGGCCTCGAGTCCGTGAATGGCCGCGTGCACACGCTCTCCGTCCGCGACGGTCGGGACCCGGACATCGACAACACAGGTACTGTGCGGGGCAATGACGTTCGGCTGGATGCCGCCGTCGACGGTACCAACGTTGACCGTGACGCCGTTGTCGGGATCGTTCAGGGCGAACAGCTTCTGGATGACGTGTGACAACTCGAGGATGGCGCTGGCACCACCGTCCGGATCGAGGCCGGCGTGTGCGGCCTTGCCATAGACCGTCACCGTGTAGCGGCCGATACCCTTACGTTCGGTCTTGACGAGGCCGGCCTCCCCCATTGCCGGCTCAAGCACCAGCGCGCGGTCGGCGATCTTCGCAAGCCTCTGAATGTGATGCGTCGACGAGCGACTGCCGATCTCTTCGTCCGCGTTGATGAACACCAACGGCGTGGCGGCAGGCGGGATACCGAGATTGCCCAGCGTTCGCAAGGCGAGAAGGCACATGACGATGCCGGCCTTCATGTCGAAGACCCCGGGACCGCGAATGACGTTGCCATCGACTTCGTAAGGTCGTTCCTCCAGTGTGCCAACCGGCCAGACCGTGTCGTAATGCCCGAGAATGAGCTGCGTCGACGCACCGCGAATCCGGCGCTCCGGACGGGCATATAGATGTACCGGCCCCCCTGGTCTGCCGACCTCACGCACCTCGAAATCGACGTTCCTGAACATCGTCGCAATGGCATGACGGACCTGGTCGTGAATGGCCGGGTGAGCCGACGGCGACTCTGCCTCGGTCAGCTCACGCAGCAGCTCGACCAGGAGCTCACGCTCACCAAGGACGTGATCGAGAACGCGCATGGCAGGAGAGGCAGCCATGACCGTTCACTTCTTCATGTTGGCCGGAAACGGGAATGCGTTGGTACGGTCAATCGACGCGAAGCGCCCTGGCGAGACGTAGGCGAGCAGCGGATGGTCGTGCAGGAGATCCATGCTGTCGCGTTCGCTGGAGCGCAGGAAGTCCGGGTCCGCGTGTGCGGCCACGATCTCTCCCGTGATCAGGCAGTTGTCGCCAAAGTCCGGGTAGGTCCGGTAGTGCCGGCATTCGAAGAACAGGTAGGCGTCCTCGATGAACTCGCCGTCAACGACCTCGGCCGGAAAGGTGGCGTAGAGATCAAGCACGGGCTTCTGGCCTTCGCTGCGTGGGCTGGCCGCGAGGCTCGTCTCGAGCACCTGTTTGGGCTTGGGATAACTGACTGTGAACTCGCCGCTGCGCTCGATGTTCGCAGCGGTGCCGTGCGAAGGCGAGCACATGAAGCCGAAGTAATTCTGCCAGCCCATGGGCATGGCCATGTGCTTGGGTGCAAGATCAAGCGAGCCATCGGCATCGCGCGTGCCGACCAGCACCAGCGGAGCAACAATGAAAAAACGGTCCCAAACCGGACCTGAAGTATCGAGTCGTACGTGTCCCATGCAAGCACCCCGTTACTTAAGCTAGGGACTCAAAGGGCGTTTTGAAATAGGTACTTGCCGTCTTTAAGGCGCCCGGCCGAAATGACGCTCGAGCGCCTGGCGCGTGACGTCATCGGCGGGAAACATGAGCTCGATCTTGAGGTCGGCAAGCGCAATGTCTTCGGTCGAGCCAAACTGCGAAATGGTCGAAAACAGCGAGAGTGTCACGCCGTTGACCCGGTAGCGCGCCGGGATGACGGCCGGCAGCTCGCCAACCGGCACCGCTGCGTCGACGGGCAGCGTCGCGGCAAGGTGCCGGGCTGCCGCGTCGAGCACCGCGTCGCCGCCGACGTGCAGGCTCTCCGTGCGCAGGCGCGTGACGAGATGCCGCGCGACCTCGTTGCGGTTTTCGAGGGCATGGGCAAACGGACCGCCTTCGACCAGTGCGTCGAGCAGGCTGTCGCCGACGCCGAGGCCCATGGGTTCGAGCAGCGCACGCGACACGCCGTTCAACTTGACGAGATGCCAGTGGCGGTCGAGTGCGAGGGCCGGGTATGGCGCGTGCCGCTCGAGCGTCCAGTCCATCGCCGCTCTCACGGGGGCCATCTCCTCGTCGCCGAGTCCCCGCGCCGCATAGGCCTGGGCGAAACCGGCCGCCGCCAGCAGCGTATTGCGCTTGGCTCGCGGGACCTCCAGCGTCTCCGACAGTGCGAGCACCATCGCCCGGCTCGGCCGCGCCCGGCCGGTCTCGAGAAACGAGATATGCCGCGCCGACACGTTCGCCGCAATGCCGAGATCGAGCTGGCTCATGCGCCGCTGTCCGCGCCAGTTCTTGAGCAGCGCTCCGAAGGCTTCGGCCATGGTCGTTCTCCGCGTCCCGATATCCGCATTCTAGTTCACGGCCCGCACGACGCACTTACCTCCGAGGTAATTGCTGCGCCTACCTGGCTTTCCTAGGCTGACGACTCCATCAACCGACGAGACGCACCATGACTCTTAAAAGCCGCTGCCGCTGGCTCAAGCTTGCCGCCGAACTGACGATTGCCTTCGGCATCCTGATTGCCGCTGCGGCGCTGCCGGCGCTGTCTCTGCCGACGGGCTTTCTTGTCGACCTGATCTACTTTCCTGTCGACGGCGGCCAGCCCGTCGACGCTGATGCCACGAGGCTACTCGCCGCCATTACCGGCGGCCTCATGACCGGACTCGGCGTCACGATCTACCTGATCGCTGCCGAGTTGCTGTCCAAGGAACCGCTGTTGGCGCGCCGTATGATTGTTGCCGCCAGCGTCAGCTGGTTCGTCGTCGACAGCAGCATGTCGATCGCCGCCGGCGCATGGCTCAACGCCGTTTTCAACGCGGTCTTCCTGCTCATGTACTGCGCACCGGTCTGGAGCATCGCCCGGCAGCCGCTGGTTGAGCCGGCGTGACAACCCGACGCATCGTGATCAACGCCGCCCTGTTCCTTACGGGCTGCATCCACTTGCTGCCGCTGCCCGGCCTGCTGGGCGGCGAGCGGCTTGCGATGCTGTACGGCGTCGTACTTGACGACCCGGCCATCGAACTGCTGCTGCGGCACCGCGCCGTGCTGTTCGGCCTGCTCGGCAGCTTCATCGTAGCCGCGGCATGGCGACCTCGCATGCAGCCGCTGGCGGTGCTGGCGGGTGTCGTCAGCGTGGTGAGTTTCCTGCTGTTCGCGAGTGGCAGTGGCAACGCGGCGGTCCAACGCATCGTGATTGCCGATCTCATTGCGCTCGGACTACTGCTTACGGCCGGCGTGCTGCGCCTCATGCCGCGTCGCGATCGTGCGCTCAGTTCGCGGCCGTCGTCGTCGCCACCTCGACGGCCTGTCCGGGCACAAGGCGTTCCGCGCCACGAACAATGACCCGGTCGCCTGGTTCGATGCCGCTTGCCACGGATACCCAGAGTCCGACCGCGGCGCCGACGTCGGCATCGATCTGCTCGGCCATGCCGTCCTCGCCGACGCGAAACACGAAGTTGCGTCCGCTGCGCTGCACGAGGGCATCGCGCGGCACCGCCACGACCGTGGCCGGCGCCTCGCTGGGCAGGCTTACCTGCACAGCCGCACCAATCAGCCAGTCACTCTCTTCAGCCGACAGGCGCACCTCGACCATGCGTGACACCGGATCACCTACCGGCACGACGGCGCGAACCGCGTGCAGCTGCTCGCGTCCGTCGGCGCGGACGAGCACCTCGAGTCCCGGCTCGATGAAAACCGTCAGGCCAATCGGGGCCGGCAGTGCAATCTCCCGCCGCCGGGTATCGACGAGCCGCAGCACATCCTCGCCCACGTTGACGTACTCGCCAACGGAGGCGACGCGCTCTACGACGTGACCGCCGAACACCGCGCGGATTTCACTACGCTCGAGATCCTCCTCGGCGCGGACTAGCTGTGCGCGGGCATCCGCGAGTTGGTGCAGCGCCTGGTCATGATTGGCACGAGTCTCGTCGACGAGGGTTGCCGAGGCGTGATCGCTGGCGGCAAGATCCTCGGTGCGTCTGAGCTGCTGTTCCCGAAAGCGCAGGTCGGCCTCGAGACGCGCCACGTTCGCGCGCGCCCGGCGCGCCGCAACGTCCATCAGGCGCGGATCGATGCGCGCGAGCACATCACCCTCGGCCACACTGTCGCCCACCTCGGCGAGCCACGTCAGTACGCCCTCGACCTCGGCCGCAATGCGCGAATCGTTGAGGCTGACGACAGTTCCGGACACCTCGACGAGAGGCGCCATCTCCCGCAGTTCGGCAACGGCCACCTCGACCCTGGCAGGAGGCATCTGCGGCGGACCGTCCTGTGCCAGCAGGACATCGGCCGCAAGCATTATGAACAGCGTGACGGGCAGCGTGACAGCGCGCATTAGTCGGTATTCCTCCGGGCCTCTGCGGTGACGGGACGCGCAGCGGCAAGCATCGGCTCGCGACGCGGCGCCGTCAGCTGCAGCAAGCTCGGCAGGAGCAGCAGCGTGAACAGCGTCGACACGGACATGCCGCCGACGATTGCCGCCGCCATGCCGCGATAGATGTCGCTGCCCGCGCCGGGCACGAGCAAGAGGGGCAGCATACCGAACAGGCTCGTTAGCGTGCTCATGAATATCGGCCGCAGCCTGAAGCGCAGCGCCTGGTGCACGGCCTCACGACGGTCGAGTCCACGTTCCTCGGCCGCGCGAGTCTGCGCAACGAGCAGGATGGCGTTGTTGACGACGAGTCCCAGCAGGATGATGAAGCCGATCATGCCAAGCAGGTCGAGCGGCTGGAATGACACGAGGTTGACGATATTGAGGGCGAGCACGCCGCCGACGGCCGCTAGCGGGATCGAGATCACGACGAGCACCGCATCCTTCAGCGACCGGAACAAGCCGGCCATGATCAGGACCAGCAGGCCCAGCGCCGTCAGGAAGTTCACGCCGAGCGTGCTGATGGCCCGCTCGAGATCCTTGACGCTGCCGGCGTAGGTCACGACCGCGTCGTCCGGCAGCATGCCCTGCACCTGGGGGGCAATGTCGTTCTCCAGCGCCGCGACCAGCGCCTCGAGCGACATGCCGGGCGGCGGGTTGACGATAACGCTGTAGCCGCGCGCCCGGTTGATGCGCATGACCATCGAGGGCGTCGGCACAATGTCGATGCTTGCAAGGCTGCCGAGCGGCACCACGCCGCCCGCCGGCGTTGCCACCGGCACGGACGCCATGGCTTCCGGCGTATCGAACTCGCTGGTCTTGAGATAGATGTCGACTCGCTCACGCCCGGTGAAGTACTCACCGAGCCAAAGGCCGTTGCCGAGCTCGAGAATGACATTGGTCAGGTCCTGCCGGGTCCAGCCCACTTCGGCGAGGCGAATATCGTTGGGCTCGAAGCGCAGCTCGTTGGCCTCCGCAAACGGATCCGGGTTCGGCTGTGCCGACGCACCCGGCAGGGTGGACGGAATCAGCTGCATGATCTGCCCGACCGCGGGTTTGAGGCCATCGAGATCGGTCGATAGCAGGCGCATCTCGACGCTATTGGAATCATCGAAGCCCCCGAACAGGCTGCGACGCAGCGTGAAGCCGAAGGTGTCCGGGATGCCCGACGTGATCTCGCCCTGCACGATGCCCTGCAGCGCCTCGAGGTCGGCGGCGTCTTTCGGGTTGATCGCCAGCCAGCCACCCGACCCGCCCGGGAATGACCACAGGAAGTAATCGCGCACCTCGGGCTCCTTGCCGCCGTTGAGATGCGGATCGAGTCGCTCGATCAGAAGCTGTGCGATCTCCTCGTCGGAGGTATCGATGTTCGTGCCCGGCGGGAAGAACATGAAGGTATCGACCGTGTCGCGCTTCACGGGCGGCAGGTAGTTGCTCTCGGGCCAGAGCAGCACGGTCAGCAACACGGAGCCCACCATGAGTCCGCCGATCCAGCCGAGGCGTCGCGATTGCGTCCCGGTCAACGCCATCAAGCGGTCGGCAAGCCGGTCCCATACCGTCACACCCTCTTTCGACGGAGGCAGCGTCCGCATCCAGTAGCGCGCCGCCGTGGGCAGCACCGTGACGGCAACGAGCAGCGACACGGAGACCCCTATCGCGATTGTCAGCGCAAGGTCGGCGAACATCTGTCCCTCGACATCCTTGAGGAACATGATCGGGATGAAGATTGCGACGGTGGTTGCGGTAGAGGCGAGCAGCGCCCCCCAGACCTGCGTAGCCCCCTGGTCACTCGACGACTCGGCGCTCTCGCCGCGCTCGCGCAGTCGTACGATGTTCTCGAGAACGACGATCGCCGCGTCCAGCACCATCCCGGTCGCGAACGCGAGACCGGCCAGCGAGATGACGTTGAGTGAGCGCCCGGCCAGCGACAGGACAACGAAGGTCGCGAGCAGCGACACCGGGATCGCCAGCGCAATAATGAACGTCGCGCGCCACTGCCGCAGGAATAACCAGAGCACGCCAATCGCCAGCAGGATGCCCGCAACGAGATTGCCGGTCAGCAGGTTGATCGAGCGGTTGATGTAAAGGGCCGGGTCGAAGCTGTACTCCGCGTGCAGACCCCGCTCGGCGAACTCGCCCTCGTTGAGCTCATCGATACGCGCCTTGACGCCTTCGAGCGCCTCGAGGACGTTGGCGTCCGTTGTCTTGGCAATGGCGAGGCGCGATGCCGTATGGCCGTTGTGATAGATGAAGCTCGAGCGTTTCGGAGGACCGTAGCGCACGGACGCAATGTCACCGAGCTTGACCGGCAGGCCGTTGCGCCAGTCGAGGATCAGCTCCTCGAGCTCGTCCGCGTCATACCGCCCTTCCACACGCAGCGTGTAGCTACGCCGGCCGACATCGACGACGCCCGACGACACATTGGCCGAGCGCCCGATGCGCTGGGCAACGCGTGCTATGTCGATACCGTAGTCGGCTGCGCGGTACGGATTGATTTCGATCTGTAGCTGGTCGGCCGAGTTGCCGCCGCTGCTCCACAGGTCGACCGACGCGACGCCATACAGCCCGGCAATCTCGGGCACGACGACTTCCCTGAGATAGCGCTGGTTCTGAGCCTGCGTCGCCGGGTCGTCGTTGAGCTGCTGGACGTAGTACTCGATGAGCTGGTCGTTGGCGTCGCCCCATTCACCCAGGCTTACCTGCGGGCGCTCGGCGTTGGCAGGCAAGGGGCGCAGGCGGTTGAGCCGGCTGATGATCTCGATGAGCGCCCGGGTCATGTCGGTCTCGAGCGCGAACTCGAGCTGCATGAAGCCGAAGTTGGGCATGTTCCATGAGTACATGTCGGTCATGCCCGGCGTGCCCTGCAGAACCTCCTCGACGGGCACGGTCAGCTCGGACTCGATCTCGCGCGGCGACGCACCGGGCCAGGCGTTCACGACCGTCACGATGGGCTTCTCGACCGGGGGCAGGAGCTGCGCCGGGATGCGCAGCACCGAAATAACGCCCAGCAGCAATACGACGACGGCAACGATGATCACCGCTGCCGGATTGGCAAGACTCGACCGTGTAAGACGCATACGCTGGCTCCGTACGGAACCCGGCTCCCCCAGGGTCCGCAACGTCGCAGAAGCATGGCGCAGGCGCAAGCCCGGCGAGGTCCTTATTGCTGTTGTTCCCGCGCCTCCTGCCTACCTGTGACCGGTAGCGGCAAGGGAAATTCCGTCGCCAGCCCGTCTGCGCAGCGCTTGTTACCAGGAACGTTCGAAGATCAGGCCAAAGATCGGGAAGGCGCCGTTGTCTTCGGCAACGTTGAGCCCGCTGCGCGGGTTGAACTCCACGGTATTGGTGTTCGGGCCGCCATAGACGTTAATGACGTCAATAAACGCGACAAGGTCTACCCAGCCCAGTTCACGCCGGTAGTCGACTCGGACATTGAGCGCGTGGAAGTCCTCGAGCCTGAGCGCATTGGTTTCCGTCAGCTCCTTGGAAAAACGTAGCGGCTGTCCCGGACCCAGCACGTCCTCATTAATGATGAAGTTGTCGGTCGGTCGACCGGTCGCGTACTTCCAGCGTGCGCCGATCTTCCAGCGGGCATTAATCTCCCAGCTGCCGCCGACGGAGAAGAAGTGCGTCCGGTTGAAGTCGGGGCTGTACTCACCCTGACCGTCGTTATCGTCGCGGGTCGCATCGTTATAGGCGTAGACAATGTCGCCGAACCAGCCGTTTCGGAAGCGACGCTTGAGCACAACGTCCACACCGAGGTTGGTGCCCTCGCCGGCGTTGGTTGCGCGGCCGTTGGTGCGGCCCTCGGCAACGATGAGGTTATCGAGCACCTGGTAGTACGGCTCGACGATCAGCGACCAGTCCGTCCCGAACTGGCGTTCGAAGCCAATCGCGAAGTGCGTGATCTCTTCGTTCTCGATATCGAAGTTGTCCGGGTTCGCCGCGCGCACGAGGAAGCGTGGCGACTGGTAGAAGACGCCGGCCGTTGCCGACACGCGCCAGTCTGCCGCGGGTCGCCAGTTGGCCGCGAGTCGCGGCGACACGAGCGACTCGCCCGAGAAGCCGTCGCGGTCATAGCGCAAACCGGCGCGAAGGTCCCCGGTGTCGAACTCGAATACCTGCTCACCGTAGGCAACGTAGCTGGTCGCCTTTTCCGTGTATTCCGAATTCACGTTCGGAGGCGTCAGCGTAATGTAGTTCTGCCCGGGTGGCCGCGGGTCGGTGGTTCGATAGACGAAGCGGTCCCAGTCCTCACGCAGCGTGACGAAGTAGTCGACGTCGGTTTGCCAGATGCGAAGCCCGGCCGATGCCTGCCCGAGTCCGTTTTGCACCGTGTAGTCGCTGCGCCAGCCAATCTCCGTTTCCTTCTCGCCCACGGTCAGGAGCTGCTCGCGCACGGGTATGTCTTCGGGCGGCGTGCCTTCAGGTACGAGATCCGGGAAGGCCTCCCCTTCGGACGACGTCTTGTCGTTCTGGCGGACGTAGACGCGGTTGGTCAGCTCGCCCGTGTCACCCACGAGTCGCCGCCAGGTCAGGCCAACGAGTCCAAGGTCCTGTTCACTGTTGATCAGGCCTACGTCCTCGAAGTTAGGCGACTCGAGCACGTTGTCGATGTTTCGCTCGTACTCCTCGGGCGCCCAGATGCCGAGGAACTCGATCGTGTTGGTCGCGTTCAGCTCGGTCACGGTCTTGAGGACAATGTCGGTCAGCTGCGGCGAGCCAATGTCGGCCTGGTCGATCAACTCGAACACCCGGCCGAAATCGAACTGCCGGGCCGTAAAGAACACGGTGGTGTCGTCGTCGAAACCGCTCGGCCCCTCGTAGCCGACTTCGACGCCGGCAATGTCGATGCGCATGCTGGCGCTCGGCGACGGGCTGCCGCCGGCCACCTCGAGCTTGAGGAGCGACCCGGAGCGACCGCCGTAGGCGGCGCTCCATCCGCCCGGGGAGAACTCGGCGCCGGCAATCGAGTTGGGTGCAAAGATCGAGAAGCGTCCGCCGCCGCCAATGTCCTCTTCCTCGCCGAGGGTCTGGTCGAAGTGCACGACGCGATCGAACGGGAGGTCATCGACGAAGATGAGATTGTCACGCGGCCCGCGGCCGCGCACGGAGAAGTTGGCGAAATCGCCGGTCGAGATGAGCCCGGGCAGGCCGTCGAGCGCGCGCATCACGTCACTGCCCGCACCGACGGCACTGCGCAGCTCTTCGCGATTGACGAAGGCGTTGCTTACCGAACCGTAGGGATCGGCGACGCGACCGCGCGCCACCACCGTGATTTCCTCGATCGCCTCGGCAACGCTGCGCAGTTCAACCGCAAGCGGCGTGACCTTGCGGCGCACGACCCTGATGCTCGGCTCGACGACCGTAACGAGACCGTCGCCCGCGGCGCTAACGTCGTACAGCCCTGCTGCGAGGCCATCGAACTCGACGACGCCGTCGGCATCGGTGGTACCGCTTACTGTCCCGCCGCTGCGATCGTTTGCCGTTATGCTGACGCCGGCGAGTGGCCGGCGAGTCTCGGCGCTTGCCACCTCGATGCGCATGCCACCGTCAACCGATTGCGCGTAGGTGGGTGCGGCCAGCGTGAGCAACAGCACTGCGACGACAACCGTTGAACCCGTAAATCGCGACATTTCCGCGATCCTCCCTGTCCCTGATGACTCGAAGGATAGGCGGCCGCCGCAGCCCATTGGTGACAAGCCTGTGACCGGTTGTTTCGGGGTGTTTCGCCGGCAGCAACGTGTCAGTCGCTGCCGATCTGCTTGAGCGCGGTCTCCAGTACCGCATCGGCTCCGGCGGCGTAGTCCGCAAACCTGCAGGGAACGGCAGTGTCCGGCGTGCGAAAGCGGCGCTGATCATCCGGTATCGACGTCTGGTAGTACTCGCTCGCATGAATGATCGGCAAGGCCGAATTCGGCGACCACACGCTCGAACCCGGCTTTGGGTATATGAAAGCAGAGATTGTCGTGCTCCGCGTGCAGCACCTCGAGAAAGGCGCTCAAATCTTCCTGCCATGGCGTGTCGTCCTGCTGGGCACGCGCTGGCCCGAGGCAGGACAGGACAAGAAATACGGCGCTGGTAGCGATGAGTCGGGACACAGGAACTCCCTGGTGCAGCGAGGCCCGGGCAGGAAACCGCCCCTGGGCCGGCCTCTATGATTTGCTTCCGGGCGGGCCCGGAAGGTAACAGTTGGTTGCAGCCCGTCGAGGTGTGGTCGAGCGGCAGGCATACTTGGCTAATGGCATCGCAGGAACTCAAGCGGCAGGGCGCGCGTGGCGTAGCGCTCAGACCGGGGAATCCGGACGGCAAGGGGCTCAACGGCTTCCTGCTCGACTGGTATCGGTCCGAGCCGCGGGGCGTCGTCGCCAAGCCGGAACGGCAGGTGCTCGCCGAGTACTTCACCTCGATGCTCGTCCTGTCCGCACGTTTCAAGTACAAGCCTGCACCGGGCGCCGCAAACTACCTGTACCTCGTCGACGACGACTGGATGCTGAGCCTGATCGCGCCGGATCAATGGACCGCGGAGCGTCGGGAAGGCTTCGTTGGCACCTGCGTGTTGCACCACGACATGACGTGGACTCTCGAACCATCGGAAGATCTCGCCGAGCGGGGCCACGTCGTCGACGCGATTGCCCGTTTCTATGATGCCTTCGCCGAGACGCTCGACTCGGACCTGACGCTGGAAGAGATTCTGCCGTTCTACGTCGGACGGATGCCCTACTGGCAGCGACTGTACGCCAATGCGCTCAGCCGGTCGGTGCGCGGCACGATGATCCTCGGTGACCAGCGCTCGAAGCCCGCCCGCGACTGGCTGACCGCTCTGCCCCGCAACAATATGGCGCTGCTCGCCGCCGATAAGGCGGCAGACGCTAGCGTCGCCGGCAGCTGATCTCGAGCGCCGGGAAGTCCTGCGTATAGGCGGGTGCGTCGGACGCCTTGCGACCCACGAGACCATTGCGACCCTTTATGCCACCGTCGTCGGGTGCGACTCGCATCCAGTCGCCGAAGCGCAGGTCGCCGTTGATCTCGTAGGCAGGCCGTACCGACCAGCGATAGGTTGTGCAGGGCTCGAGTTCGAACGCCACCTGGTGCGAGGTAGTCGTAACCCGACGCTCGGCGTACACCTTTCGATGGTTGTCGTAGATCTCTACATCGAAATAGGCGAGTTCGGCATCGCCGGGCGGGATCAGGACGTGACTCCACTTGAGCTCCGGCGTCAGTGACTTGCTCTTGTAGTAGTTGTCGAGCTTCTTGTCCGCCTTCACCGACGCGGTCGCCACGGGCAGCAGCTCGGCGCGCACGAGCGACGTGTACATCGCCTCACCGGCCAACTCACGCCCGAGGTAATGTGCCGCGAAGTTCGCGTAGTCGTGCCAGAGCGCAAGGTCATTCTTCGTCCAGTTCTCGAGTGTGTCGGTGTCGTGATACTCGAGGACGCGGGAATACAGGAGCAGCTTATCGCTGCGGCGAAGCAGGTCTGCCTTCGCCGACAGGATCAGCGTTGCGACGTCTTTCTGTACGTCGATGCGAAAGTCGCTGAAGCCGACCGACAGGATCGCCGGGCTATCCGCCGGAATATCCTCTGCTGCGCCGTACATCCTCGCGTCGACGTCGGTGAGCTCCCAGACGTTGCGGTGTACGTCGAGCGCAAGTCCCGGATTCTCGAGCGGCTGGCTCTCGGCAGACGCAATGTCTTCGGTCAGGGCATCGCGGAAGTCCTGCGCCTTCTCCTTCGCAGCGCCGCTCAGACCGCCGTACAGCATGCCGGGCAGCTGCAGGATCGGCACCGGCAGGTTGACGTTGACGGGGCCAACCTCTGTTCTGAACACCCCCGACCGTCGGCCCTGGTCTGCCCCGCCAATCAACCCTGCCTGGTCCTCGTCGTAAGTACCCGAGATGGTCTCGTCAGCAGCGACATTGCTGGTCACGATCACGAGTTCGGACAGCGCAGTGCGAATGTCCTCGGCCATCGGTTCGTAGGACAGCGGCGCGAGCGGCGCCGTGATGTCATTGAGCGCGGCAGCAGGCGAATCTTCGTCGGCGACAGCGGCGCTCGGCGGCAGTATCGCTGCGGCGACCGCGAGTAACAGTCCGCTTGGGCGGGAAGACCAGCGACTTCGAAAAAGAGGCCTCATGGCACGAATCAGCATATGCCTTATGACCCGTACCATGGCGAAAAGTTAGTTGCGTATGTTCCCCGCAGCACGACTGGTATGCACCTCCCAGACGCGATTTCGTTTTCCGATGGACGCAGGCCAGGAATTGAGTGGGTGTCGAAGGGCCTCCGACCTGAGACCCTACGCAGCGCCGCGGCGTGCCTCGAGCTGCATGCGCACTTCGTACGCCTTCTCCTCGGTGATCGAGTAAGAAGCGACCGCCCAGATCGCGATTGCCGACGCGGCGCAGGGAATGAAGGCATCACACAGCCGCATGAGCGTAATGGCTTCGGCGGTCTGGTTGCCGCCGAGCTCGACATCGAAGCCCGTCCACACGAGCAGCACGCCGCCGCCAAAGATAGCCACCGACTGACCGAGCTTGACGACCCACCAGTAGATCGAGCCGTACATACCTTCGCGCCTTTCGTGCGTGTTGAGTTCGTCCATGTCGACGACGTCGCAAATCATCGAGGGCATCAGCGTGAACAGGCCGGCAAGGCCGAACGCCATGAGGGGCGCCGGAATCAGCACCAGCCAAGGGTTGTCCGGCGTATAGAAGAACCACTTCGAGGCGTAGCCAATCATTGAAACGCCGGTCGAGACGAAGAACGCGCGACGCTTGCCGATCTTCGTGGCAAGCCAGGTGATCAGCGCAATGACGGCAAGCGCCGTGAAAGCCTGTACCAAGCCCGAATGCCCGACAAACACAGCACCGGCTTCCTGGTTACCGCCGAAGACGTAGTAGATGATGACGTAGGACTGGAAGGCCGCGATCAGGATGAAGCCGTTGAAGACGAGGAACGTCGCAACGCATAGCTTCAGGAACGGCTTGAACTTGAGCGTCATTCCGAAGCCGCGCAGGAAATCCATCACGATATGGCCAACGCCACCGGGACCGTCGTCACTACCTTCCTGTGCCGCGATGTCCTTCAGGCGTTCGCGAAGGAAGATCGCGGGCAGGATGCCAAGTCCGATGGCGACGGCCGCAATGATCAGCGCAAGGTAGCTGGCGCCGTTGACGACATCACCGAACACGGGCATGTACATGATCGCGAGAAAGTACGGCGAGATCATGTAGGCAATGTTGCCAATGAAGTTCTGCACGCCCATGAGCCGGGTGCGCTCGTGGTAGTCGGGCGTCAGCTCGTAGCCGAGCGCAACCCAGGGTGTTGCGTAGATCGTGTACGCGAGGAAGAAGATCAGCGAACCGCCGAGGAAGTACCAGAAGTACCAGGACTCGCTTTTCCCGTCGGGCAGCTGCCAGAGCAGCGCAAACACGATACCGACGAAGATGGCGCCAACGAACATGTAGGGACGGCGGCGACCGTAGCGGGACTTGGTGTTGTCGGACACGTAGCCCATCAGCGGGTCGGTGATTGCATCGGTGAGACGCGGCAGCGCGCCCAGCAAGCCGACGAGTGCCGGGTTCATGCCCAAGCCGAGGTTGAGAACGATCAGCATGCGGCCGATGGAATCAGCCAGCGTGTTGTTGACGAAGGCACCTAGTCCGTAAACAACCTTCAGGTGAAACGGGATGCGGTCTTGAGGTGCAGTGGCGTAGTGAGTCGCGTCGTTCATTTATTATTGTTCGTCGTGTCGCGATCGATCGCAGCAACGCGTCGCACTGTGAAGGACTTTGACAGCGCTGTCAAACGCTGCTAAGTACGGCGTGGTCGCGTGAGCGGCTCGCGCTAACGCGATGAAACGCAGAACAACAATCCTCGGGGGAGCACAATGAAACTACGCCTGACCCTGACGCTCATGGCGTTGGTCTTCTTCACGAGCCACTCGCCACTTCATGCTGCCGGCCTTGAACAAACGCCCGACATGCGCGTCGCCGGCGAGATCATGGCCATTGCCTACTCCGGTTACCGCGAGGGACAGCACCCGGATCGCGGCGACGGCGCCGTGAATCCGAGCGATGACGAAATTCTCGAGGACCTGAAGATTCTCGCGGCGCACGATTTCGGCCTCATTCGCCTCTACGACACGGGCGAGAATACCGTGACGACGCTGTCACTGATTCGCGAGCACGAAATTCCGATCAAGGTGCTGCTCGGCATCTGGCTCAGGGCAGAAGTCAGCAACCACGAAGGCTGCCCGTGGCTCGACGAACCCATCCCGGCCGAAGAACTCGCGGCCAACGTGATTGAAAACGCCGCCGAGGTGCAGCGCGGCATTGCGCTGGCCACCGAGTACGACGATATCGTCGTTGCCGTCAACGTGGGCAACGAGGCACTGGTCGACTGGAACGACCACATGGTGCCGCTTGCCGAGGTCATTGCCTACGTGCGTGAGGTGAAATCGGCGATCGACCAGCCCGTTACGGTCGCGGATAACTACGAGTGGTGGATCGAGGACGGCGCGCCGCTCGCTGCCGAGCTCGACTTTCTCGGCATCCACACCTACCCCGCCTGGGAAGAGAAGACGATAGACGAAGCGCTTGAGTACACGATCGAGAACCTGGAACGCGTCGCGGCGGCCCTGCCGGACCGCCCGATCGCCGTGCTCGAGGCCGGCTGGGCCAGCACGGCCGACGAGTTCGGCGAGCGCGCCAGCGAGGCCCACCAGGAGCGCTACTATCGCGAACTGGACGCCTGGGCGACCGAGCACAATATCTCGGTGTTTTTCTTCGAGGCCTTCGACGAACCCTGGAAAGGCAACCCGGCGCGCCCGGGCGGGGCCGAGAAGCACTGGGGCATCTTCAATGTCGACCGCACGCCCAAGCAGGTGATGCAGCGCTGAGACCCTTGGCTACGGGCGCGACTGCGGCCTGAAGCAAATTCACCGCGGCGATGAGTTTTCTTCGTTTGTCGTCGCCGCCGGTGCTCGGTAGCGTCCCCTCCGTGATCTCCCGCGCCGACGCGCGACCACGAGGAGCGACAACCATGCCTCGACATCGTCACCGCAGGGCCCATCCGTACTTCGCAAGCCTCGGCGGCACGCTCGATCTTGGCGCATTCGCGCTGCCGCCGGTCTACCCGCACTTCCGCGGGTACTGCCGCCCGGGGCCCTGTCCTCTGCCGCACCGGCCCTGCCCGGAATCGCCGATCCTCGTCCGCGTCGAGGACGCGCTGGCGCGCTATTTCGCACCCGGCTGCTACTGAAATCCGACCGGAAACCCCGGGCTTATGTGAACCGAAGCCCAGGGGTATGCGCGGCAGACCCTCTGCATATTCCGGCTTTTCCTGCGCCGTCCTGCCGCAGTGATGCGAGAATTGACAACGCTGTCATATCTTGATAACCATTAAAGCCTGAGAAGAAAAACGCTGTCTATGTAAGCGTTCTTTCATAAGTTTCCGCGGGGGGAATTCATGAAGCCTGGTACTCGTGTGCCGGTATCGGAATCGATACCGGCAGTGTTCGTGTCCGTGCCATGTACTGGCCAGGTACCCGACGCCTCCCGTCCCTGTTTCTTCTGCTCGAACCGTGTCCTGAGGGGGACTCTATGAAGTTTTGTTCGCAAGGAGCGCTGCGCGTCGCAGCGCCTTTGGCCGCCGCTGTGTGGCTGTTGTCTGGCTGTGATTCTCAAGGCAACCGCCCGATACCGACGACAGAGGTCGAAACGATCGAGATTCCGGTCGCCGACGTCGACAACCAGCGAAACACGAACATCGACAATCCGCGGCTCCGAATCGGCCGGACGTTCCCGGTCGCGGACGGCGACCCGCTGACGCTGATCTGGAGCGACGAGTTCAACGACGTGCAGCTCGACCCGAGGGTCTGGTTCTACGAGAGCGGAGACGGCACCCAGTACGGCATTCCGTCGCCGTCGTTCGGCAACAACGAGCTGCAGTACTACCTGCCGGACAACGTCCAGCTCGCCGACGGCAAGCTCAAAATTACGGCGAAACGCGAGGCTGCCGAGGGCTACGGCGTTACCTCCGGGCGCATCATGACCCGGGATCGCTTTGCCTTCACCTACGGCCGTATCGAGGCCAGCATCAAGTTGCCGCCGGGCCAGGGCATCTGGCCAGCTTTCTGGATGCTGTCGCAGGACGACATGCCGAACGCGGTCCCGGGCTTTGGCATCTACGGCGAGTACGCCCAGAGCGGCGAGATCGACATTGTCGAAGCCGTCAATCTCAAGGGGCTGCCCGGACCGGGCGGCGTTGGCGGTGGCAACGAGATCTTCTCGACGATCCACTTCGGCGGGCCTGCCGCCAACCGGCGAAACCTCAGCACCGAAACCCGCTACACCCCCTCCGAAGACGTCACCGCGGGCTTCCATACCTACGCCTTCGAGTGGGACCAGTTCGAAATGCGCTGGTACTTCAACGGCATACTGTTCAAGGTCGAGAACTCCTGGTCGTCCGAAGGCGGGCCTTTCCCGGCACCCTTCGACCAGCCCTTCTACGTACTCTTCAACCTGGCGGTCGGCGGCAACTTCCCCGGTCCGCTGGGCGCCACGGCCCTGCCCGCGACGATGGAAGTTGACTGGGTCCGGGTCTACTCGGGCAATCCGCCGCCGCCGCCGGACTTCGACGGCGGCCTTGTGGTCAACGGCGACTTCGAGGCAGGCACGGCACCGTGGCTCGAAGGCGTCACTAACGCGATTGGCGCAGAGAGGATCATTGACGATGCACTCGATCCGGGCAACAGCGTCTACTTCGTCGACGTCACGGCGGCCGGCAACGCCTCTGACGTCAACCTGAGCCAGCGCGGCTTAACGATTACGCCGGACGAAACGTACACGCTGACCTTCCGCGCCCGTTCCAACGTCTCGCGCACGATCCTCGCCGGCATTGGCCTGTCGGGCGGCGACTTCTCGAACGCCAACGAGGAAGTCAGCCTGACGACCGACTGGCAGGACTTCTCAGTCGAACTGACCGCAGCAGGCTTCGGCGATGCCGACAGCCGCGTGCTGTTCGACCTTGGCGCAGCGATTGGCGAGGTTTACATCGACAACGTGCGCGTCGTCGTTTCCGAAGGCGGCGGCGAGCCGCCGTTCGACGGCGGGCTCGTCACCAACGGCGACTTCGAAGCCGGTATTCCGCCATGGCTCGCGGGCGTCGACAACCCGATCGGCATGGAAAACGTCATCGACGACATGGGCAACAACGTCTATTTCGTTGACGTCACCGCAGCCGGCAACGCGTCAGACGTCAACCTGAGCCAGCGAGGCATCACGATTACGCAGGATGCCGACTACCGGCTTACGTTCCGGGCGCGCTCCAACGTCGCCCGCACGATCCTCGCCGGTATCGGCTTGTCAGGTGGCGACTTCTCGAACGACAGCGAGCAGGTGAGCCTGACGACGGACTGGCAGGACTTCACGGTCAACCTGACGGCGACGGGCTTCGGCGACGCCGACAGCCGCGTGCTGTTCGACCTCGGCGCAGAGATCGGCGAGGTCTTTATCGACGACGTGCGTCTCATCGCCATCGGCGGCAGCGGCATGGGCGACATTGCGTCCAACGGCGGCTTCGAGACCGGCGATTTCACGGACTGGGCCCTGTTCCCGGCCAGCATGGACGCCGGCGAGCAGACGGTCGTGACGACCAACCCGAAGACGGGTACCTACGCAGGTCGCATCAACAACACGACACCCGGCACCGCATCGATCATCAAGCAGGCGAACCGGACGCCGGTGGCTGTTGGCCAGACGGCAACGATCACCTTCTCGGCCCGCGGTAATTTCGGGCCGGGCGGCGTTGCCTTCGCCGAGTTCTTCGAGGAGATCGATCCTGAAGGGGTCGCCAGGGCGACGATCCTCGGCGACGCGCCGCTGACGCTCGACCCTGATCCCGCAGTGTGGACCGACTTCAACTTCGTCGTGCCGATCACTACCGACGTCTCGGGCGGCGTCACGCTGCAGCTCACGGGCACAACCGGCGGTGCCGGCAGCTTCGCCGATGTCTACTACGACGACATCGCGATCGTGATCAGCGATTGACGGCGCGACGGCAACCACCATGCAACTTCCAGGCAGCCCCAAAGAACTCGAACAACGGAACAGCGTGCCCTCCACACGCTACGCAGAGACTCTATCTATGCACGTACTAGCTACCCTGCGCTCGCTGCGCACCCTGTCTTTCCTGGTACCGCTCCTCATTCTCGCAGGCTGCGGCCAGGGCAACGGCCCCACGCGAATCCCCGGCACGCCGGCGCCGCCGCCCCCGCCGGCAGGTACCTGTGTCGGCATTAATTTCGAGGAAGGCTGCGAGCTGCCCGAGATCGCCAACTTCAACGGCGGCGCCACGACGATTGTCAACAACCCGGACCCGGACGACGTCAACTCCACCGAGAAGGTGGCGCGAATGCAGAAGTTCCCGGACGAGCCCTTCGGCGGCACCAAGATAACGCCGCCCGACGGGCCGATCGACTTTGACCAGGGCGAGTTCTACCTGCTCAAGATCTGGTCGCCGCGCGAGGTTCCGGTCTCGTTCAAGCTCGAGGAGGAAGGTAATGCGGAGGGCGGCCAGACCGTCGACGTCACGCACCCTGGTGGGGGACAGTGGCTGGAGCTCTGCTACGACTTTGAAGGCCAGATGGTTCCGCCGCCGGTCATCAACCTCACGATCATCTTCGACAATGGTGTGCTCGGCGAGGCCGATACCGACCCGGACAACTGGACGTTCTACTACGACGAGATCAGGCAGGTCGAGGCATGTGAGCCCACCGTTGCAACGCCGATCGATCCCGACGCCACGCTCTTCTCGACCGAAGGCGACCCGACGCTGGTCATCCCCGACGACTACGCGGAGCGCACCGCCTTCGGCTCCGGTTCGATCATCGACCCGATGTACGCCGATGACACGACCTACAACCCGGTGCTGTCGGTCTGGAGCGGTACCGGCTACGGCGCGAACGTGGCCCAGATCGGCTTCATCGGATTCCAGGAGGGCTTCCTCGGCGCCTACGCAAGCGTTGACTTCAAGGTCAAGGGCATGCCCAACGAGGTGATCTTCGTGAAGCTCTTCGACAGCGTCGACACGCTGCGTATCAGCCTGACCGGCAGCGCTTTCTCCGAACTGCTGTTCGACGACTGGTACCAGGTCTCGATACCCGTGTCGCGCTTCTCGGACGTGGAGTCGGCGACCGGCATCGTCTTCGAAAGCGACGACACCTCGCTCGACCAGTTCCGCATGCTGCTGACGGACATTGGCTTTAGCGGCGTGGGTACATCACCGCCGGAGCCACCCTTCGACGGCGGCCTCGTGACCAACGGTGACTTCGAGGCTGGCACAACGCCGTGGCTCGAAGGCGTCACCAACGCGATCGGCGCGGAGAGGATCATTGACGACGCCCTCGATCCGGGCAACAGCGTCTACTTCATCGACGTGACCGCGGCCGGCGCTGCCTCTGACGTCAACCTCAGCCAGCGCGGCATCTCGATTACGCCGGGAGAAACCTACACGCTGACCTTCCGCGCGCGCTCCAACGTGGCCCGCACGATCCTCGCCGGCATTGGCCTGTCGGGCGGCGACTTCTCGAACGCCAACGACGAGGTCAGCCTGACGACCGACTGGCAGGACTTCACGGTGACCCTGACCGCGGCAGGCTTTGGCGATGCCGACAGCCGCGTGCTGTTCGACCTTGGCGCAGCGATTGGCGAGGTCTACATTGACGACGTACGTCTCGTAGTCGGGACGGCGCCGCCTCCGCCACCACCGCCGCCCTTCGACGGCGGCCTCGTGACCAACGGTGACTTCGAGGCTGGCACAACGCCGTGGCTCGAAGGCGTCACCAACGCGATCGGCGCGGAGAGGATCATTGACGACGCCCTCGATCCGGGCAATAGCGTCTACTTCATCGACGTGACCGCGGCCGGCGCTGCCTCCGACGTTAATCTGAGCCAGCGCGGCATCTCGATTACGCCGGGAGAAACCTACACGCTGACGTTCCGCGCGCGTTCCAACGTGGCCCGCCCGATCCTCGCCGGCATCGGCCTGTCCGGCGGCGACTTCTCGAACGTCAACGAGGAGGTCAGCCTGACGACCGACTGGCAGGACTTCACGGTGAACCTGACCGCCACCGGCTTCGGTGATGCGGACAGCCGCGTGCTGTTCGACCTCGGCGCGGCGATTGGCGAGGTCTACATCGACGATGTGCGCCTCGTGGTTGGCACCCCACCGCCTCCGCCGCCGCCTGTGTTCGACGGCGGCCTTATCACTAACGGCGGCTTCGAGACTGGCCAGCTGACGCCGTGGGTCAACGGCAGCGGCGGCGGTACGCTGACCATCACCGACACCGAGGCAAATGGCGGCACCTTCTCGCTGAACCTCGACGCCGTCCAGAACCAGACCGTGTTTGTCCGCCAGGGCAGCCTAGGCGGGCCGTTCACGGCCGGCAACCAGGTAACCGTATCCTTCGATATCAAGGGCACGCTGACCAACTCCTCGATCACGCCGCAGTTCTTGGGCCAGGGTGCGCCGTTTGCAACGATCGTGCAGACCGACATTGATGCGACTGACTGGACGTCGGTCAGCTACGACGTCACTTTGGCAAGCGACCAGGCGGCACTGGAACTGCAGATTGGCGGCGCCTGTGGTGACGTCCCGACCTGCGTCGTCGATGTCTTCATCGACAACGTGCGCGTTGCGGCTGCAGCACCGCCGCCTCCGCCGCCGCCCATGTTCGACGGCGGCCTCTTGGACAACGGCGGCTTCGAAAGCGGCATGCTCAGCCCGTGGATCGATGGTAGCGGCGGTGGCGTCGTTGGCGTCACCGACACCGAGGCAAACGGCGGATCGTTCTCGCTGAACCTGACGGCCGGCCAGAACCAGACCGTGTTCGTTCGTCAGGAAAACCTCGGCGGGCCGTACATGGCCGGTGACGAGATCACCGTGTCCTTCGACATCAAGGGCACACTGTCGAACTCGTCGATTACGCCGCAGCTGCTCGGTCAGGGCGCGCCGTTCGCGACGATCGTGCAGCCCGACATCGAGGTGGATACCTGGACGTCGCTGAGCTACGACGTCACGCTGACGGCCGACCAGCCCGCCCTGATCTTCCAGATCGGCGGCGCCTGTGGCGATGTTCCAACCTGCGTTATCGACGTCTTCATCGACAACGTCCGCGTCGCGGCTGCGGCCCCGCCGCCGGCGTTCGACGGCGGCCTCGTAACCAACGGCGACTTCGAAGCCGGCACCACGCCGTGGCTTGAAGGCGTCACCAACGCGATCGGCGCAGCGAGGATCATTGACGATGCTCTCGATCCGGGCAACAACGTCTACTTCGTTGACGTGACCGCGGCCGGCGCTGCCTCCGACGTCAACCTGAGCCAGCGCGGCATCACGATAACGCCGGACGAGAGTTACACGCTGACCTTCCGGGCCCGCTCCAACGTCGGCCGCACCATCCTGGCCGGTATCGGCCTGTCGGGTGGCGACTTCTCGAACGTCAACCAGGAAGTCACGCTGACGACGGCCTGGCAGGACTTCACGGTCGAGCTGACCGCGACGGGCTTCGGCGATGCCGACAGCCGGGTGCTGTTTGACCTGGGTGCGCAGGTGGGCGAGGTCTACATCGACAACGTCCGACTAGTCGTTGCAACGCCTGCCTTCGACGGTGGCCTCGTGACCAACGGCGACTTCGAAGCCGGCACGACGCCGTGGCTTGAAGGCGTCACCAACGCGATCGGCGCAGCGAGGATCATTGACGATGCCCTCGATCCCGGTAACAACGTCTACTTCGTGGACGTGGCCGCGGCCGGCGCTGCCTCCGACGTCAACCTGAGCCAGCGCGGCATCACGGTAACGCCGGATGAGAGCTACACGCTGACCTTCCGGGCCCGCTCCAACGTCGGCCGCACCATCCTGGCCGGTATCGGCCTGTCGGGTGGCGACTTCTCGAACGTCAACCAGGAAGTCACGCTGACGACGGCCTGGCAGGACTTCACGGTCGAGCTGACCGCGACGGGCTTCGGCGATGCCGACAGCCGGGTGCTGTTCGACCTGGGCGCGCAGGTGGGCGAGGTCTACATCGACAACGTGCGCCTCGTCGTTGCGACGCCAGCCTTTGACGGTGGACTCATCAGCAACGGCGACTTCGAGACCGGCATGCTGGCGCCTTGGCTGGATGGCAGCGGCGGTGGCGTTGTCACGGTGACCGATACCGAGGCGAACGGCGGTACGTTCTCGCTGAACCTCACCGCCGGTCAGCTGCAGACCGTGTTTGTCCGCCAGGAGAACCTTGGCGGGCCGTTCACGGCCGGCGACGAGGTGACCGTGGCCTTCGACATCAAGGGCACGCTGACCAACTCGTCGATCACGCCGCAGTTCCTCGGCCAGGGCGCACCGTTTGCCACGATCGTCCAGCCGGACATCGATATGACCAACTGGACGTCAGTGAGCTACGACGTGACGTTGACGAGCGACCAGCCTGCCCTGTCCCTCCAGATTGGTGGGGCCTGTGGCGACGTTATGGGTTGTACGGTCGATGTCTTTATCGACAACGTTAGCGTGCAGACACCGTGATGCGCGGTTTGAGCAGAAGGGTGTCTGAAGTGAGAACACAAATGAACAACAATGCAGTCGCAATGGGGGATTCCGGCTTGTTTGAGCGAATCATGAAACTGGGGAGCCTGCTTATCGTCGCCGCCACACTGTGGACGCCCGCCGATAGCCTGGCCCAGGTGAACCGGGTTGAGACGGTCCGGGACGAACAGGGCTGGCGCCTCAAGGTTGACGGTGAAGACTTCTTCATCAAGGGCGTGGTGTGGGGCTACTCGCCGCGCGGCCAGAACTACACCTACAACCTGTGGGGCGAATCGGACGACTTCATCCGCAAAGTCCTCGACTACGAAATGGGCCTGATGAAAGCGGCGGGGATCAACGCAATCCGCACCTTCAGCATGGTGCCGCCCGAGTGGATCACCTACATCTACGAAGAGCACGGCATCATGAGCGTCGTAAACCCGCTCATGGGCCGCTACGGCTACAACGTGGGCGGCAAGTGGATTCCGTTCACCGACTACTCCGATCCGCTGACCCGCGAAACACTGATCAGGGACATGACCGCCATTGTCCAACAGTACAAGAACACGCGCGGCGTCCTGATGTTCGCCTTCGGTAACGAGAGCAATTACGGCCTCTCCTGGAGCAGCTTCGAGATCGAGAACCTGCCGGAAGGTGAGCAGAACACGGCCAAGGCGCGCTACCTCTACAGCCTCTGGAACGAGGTGATCGTGGCCGGCAAGGCTGTTGCGCCGGACCACCTGTTCACGATCGTCAACGGTGATATCCAGTACATCGACCTGATCGCAGAACTGGTGCCGGACATGGACCTCCTTGGCAGCAACGTCTATCGCGGCCCGAGCTTCACGACCCTGTGGGCCGAAGTGGACGCCAAGCTCGATGTGCCGGTTGTGTTCTTCGAGTTCGGCAGCGATGCCTTCAACGCTCGCAGCTTCCGCGAAGACCAGGCCGCCCAGGCGCTGATTCTCAAGGACCAGTGGCTGGAGATGTACAACAAGGCCTGGGGTAACCAGCAGGAAGGCAATTCGATCGGTGCCTTCGTATTCGAATGGCGCGACGAGTGGTGGAAGTACCTGCAGATCGAGAACCTCAATATCCAGGACACCAACGCGTCGTGGTCCAACCAGGCCTACCAGTTCGACTGGGCCGAGGGCCAGAACAACATGAACGAGGAGTGGTTCGGGATTACCGCGCTGGGTCCGGCCAACGCCGAGGGCGTCTACGAAGCCCGGCCGAGGATGGCCTATGACGTCCTCGCCGAAGTGTTCGCCATGGACCCCTACGCGCTCACGAGCGAGCAGATAAACGCGAGCTTCGCCACGATGGACACGGGCCGGCTCGAGCTGCAGGGCGAAGTCCGCCAGCTCAAGGCCGAGAGCAACGAGAACAAGAGCCGCTTCAAGCTCACCGGCGGTGAACTTCGTCTCGAGTTCGCCTTCCGGGGCACCGAGGAGAGCATCAACGTTAACGGCAAGGAAGGCACCGACTTCTCGGATGGCCAGATGGCCTTCCTCGATTTTGCCTTCAACCCGACCGAGAACCTCGACGGCCAGCTGTCGCTGAACATCCTGGGCAACGTACCGCGCCGCCGCCCGGTCGAGTTCAACTACGGCGACCGCGGCCTGCCGCTGGTCATCAACGCCGAGACGCAGGTTGGCGAGATCTTCGAGAACCGCGAGATCATTCTTCGTGACCGCGAGCGCGTCGAAATCTACGACTTCAGCGCAACCTACGAAAGCGAGAACTTCGACGTCGAGGCCTTCTACCACACACCACGCTTCCACTGGGGTTACGAGGGCGACTTCTTCAACCTCGTGCAGGAAGCCACCGACATCGTCGGGATCGACGTCTGGAACGGCAAGGCACCGAGTGGCGTCGAGATGAACCTCAAGGGCAAGCTCGATGGCGTCAAGATCGTGGCCGGACCCGAAGTCTTCTGGGGCGCGAACCCGCAGTGGATCTTCAAGTACGACTTCAACATCGGCAAGACGCCGCTGACCTTCATCCACCAGGAAGAAGTGTCACGTCTCGGTGAAGGCGCCAACGCTACGGCACCGACCAACCGGGTGGCGAGCAAGACGACGCTGTTCGCCGACATTCCGATTACCGAGAAGGTCAAGCTCGAAGTCGGCGGCATTATCTCCTCGCGAGAACGCCTCGATGACGTTTACGACTATGTCGACGACCAGGAGAACCCGCAGAACATCTTCCGCGACAAGATCGAGTTCAAGGACCTGCTGGGTATCCGTGCCCGGCTGACCTTCCCGATCCTCGGCGCGGAGACCTATCTCTCGGCGCACAACGCAGGCCTCGTTGCCGATGGCGGCAACCCGATTCCCACCTTCGGGGTCACGGACCCGACGCGGCTACCCTACTCGGCACTCGGCAACAAGAACGAGTACGAGGCCGGCATGCGCATCTACAAGGGCAACTGGCTGATCTATCCGCGCTACATGTATCGCACGAACCTGATCGACGCCAACCCCTTCGTCGAGCCCTCGGTCAACCCGGACGGCACGCTCAACCCCGGCACGAGCCCGCGCGACCGCGACACCGACCCGTTCGCGGTACTCAACAACCGCGAGGCGCAGTCCGGTGAGATCTACGTCACCTGGGACCCGACCGGGGCGACGCCGTTCTACGACTGGGATAATGACTGGCGCGAGGACGCGAAGTTTGCCTTCAACCTCGGAGGCACCTATACACGCTTCCCGACCGCCACGGACGCCAACCTGTTCTTCTTCGAACCGTCGGGCAGCAACGCCTCCTTTGGCCGCGGGCTGCCGGCCGAGGACGTCTGGTCGGTGACGAGCCGCATGGTCTTCAACCCGAGTCGCGGACAGCGCTACATCCTGTCGCTCGCGCGTGGCTTCGACCAGTCGACCGGTGATCCGGAGGGCGGCACCCGCAAGTTCTTCGACATCTCGGGGCGCGCCTTTATCGGCCGGAATCACCTGATCTCGGCGTACTTCAAGAAGGACAACTGGGGTCCCTACGACTTCCAGCGCCAGTTCAACATCGTCTACCCCGAGCAGTACATGTTCGACTACGCGTTCCTGTTGAACGGCACGTCCTCGGTACGATCCATCGTTGACGAAGTCAGCGCTACGCGCATCGGCTTCCGCACGACGGTACGCTTCCTCGACGAGGACTCACCGGAGGACGAATTCCTGAAGGGCGAGAACGATTACATCTTCCTCGCACTGCTGTACCTGACCTACAGCTTCTAGCAACGGCTTTCACCAAAGGATTTACCCATGCGACACGAAATCACCCGAGCCGGCGCCACCCTTCGCAAGTCGGCGACGCTAGTGCTCTCTCTTCTTGCGCTCTCCCTAAGCGGCTGCGAAGGCCCGGGGCCCAACGATGGCGTGCTGTCAAACGAGATCTTGCTGCCGACCGACACCGTCCTGAACCTGTCCTGCGAAAACGTAGGCATCAACGACGAGCAGTGCGTGCTGGACGACCCGGCTAACCCGTTCTTCCTCGTGCCGATCGTCGAGTTCATCAACAGCGACAATCCGGGCAACAAGTTCGAACTGTTCGAATCGATCCCGGCGGGACCGACCGGCGCCAAGGCGCGCTTCTACTTCTGGGCGACGGCACTGGCCCAGCGGCAGAGCGGCGAGAACCAGTTCTACACGGCGCTCGCGCTGCACGAACTCTGGGACCTCAATGGCGATCCGCTCATTCGCGACCAGGCGCTCCTCGCCTATCGCTCGGTGCTCGATAATTTCTTCGGCTCCGTCACGGTGTTTACCTGCTGTGAGGAAGTTCGTCCCCCCGACGACGATCGCGGGCCCGTGCCGTTCCCGGTTGGCCTCAATGAACTGACGGCCGACAACATCTATCGCACCGACGCCACGGGCTTCCGGCGACTGATCCCCGGGGATGTTATTCTCGTAATCGAAGAACTCCTGAATTGGGGTTACCAGTACCGGCCGGCGAACGCGCCCGACTTCAACGACGGACTGGTATTCGTTATTACCGGCTGAGGTATCTCGACACCAGTGAGCATCCGATCAAGGATCGAGAAAGCCCTGCTACTGGCAGGGCTTTTTTGTATGGGAAGCATGGCGAGCGCAGAACCCGTCCCCGTGGAACTCAAGCAAACCGACAGCGGCTGGCAGCTCCTGCGCGGCGGTGAGCCCTACTTCATCAAGGGCGCCGGCGGCGACGGGCCGCTCGATGAACTGGCCGCCGCGGGGGCCAACTCCGTGCGCACTTGGGGCGGGGACGTCGGCACCCTGCTCGACGACGCAGACGCACTGGGCCTGACCGTGACGATCGGCATCTGGCTCGGGCACGAGCGCCACGGCTTCGACTATGACGACAAGGCCCAGGTTGCCGAGCAGCTGGAGCGTGCGCGCGAGATGGTCCTCAAATACCGCGACCATCCGGCACTGCTTTTGTGGGGCGTCGGCAACGAGATGGAGGGCTTCGAGGAAGGCGACAACCCGGCGATCTGGAGCGCCGTCAACGACGTCGCCGCAATGATCAAGGAGCTCGACCCGCATCACCCGACAATGACCGTAACGGCCTTCGTGCACGGCGAACGTATCGAGTTTGTGCATCGCCGCACCCCTGCCATCGATATCCATGGAGTCAACGCCTACGGTGCCGCCCAGCACGTCGCCGACTTCCTGGAAAACGGGGGCGCAACCAAGCCCTTTGTACTGACCGAGTTCGGTCCGGTGGGACCCTGGGAAATGCCCACGACGGCCTGGGGCGCGCCGATCGAACAGACCAGCGCCGAGAAAGCGGCGTTCTACCGCGAGAGCTATGAAAAAGGCGTGCTCGCGCGGACCGGCCAGGCGCTGGGCTCCTATGCCTTCCTGTGGGGGCACAAGATGGAGGGCACCGACACCTGGTTTGGCATGTTCCTTCCCGACGGCTCGCGCACCCCCGTCATTGCCACGATGGCCGAGCTCTGGGGTGGCAGGACACCCGACAACCTGGCGCCGGCGGTCAGCCGGCCCGGGATCGAAGGCGGCAGCGAGTTCGATCCCGGGGACGTCGTCGAGGCGACCGTCGAGGTCGAGGACCCGGAGGGCGACGCGCTCGACCTGACCTGGCTGCTGAGACCGGAGTCCGGCGACTACATGACCGGCGGCGACTTCCGCCCGACCTTGCCACCCATCGAGGGCGCGATTTCTCCTCGCAAGGACGGCACGGCACGCATCCGCATGCCGGAGCAGCCCGGCCCCTATCGCCTGTTCGTCTTCGCGCGCGATAGCGCCGGCAACGCGGCGACGGCAAACCAGACGCTCCTCGTCAGGGGTGACATCAGGACGCCGCTGCCCTTCCCCGTCTACGAGGACGGCTTCGACAACATGCCATGGGCGCCCTCGGGCTGGATGGGCGGCGTCGATTCACTCAGCGTTGACGGCAGCAACGCGGATGATCCGTACAGCGGCGACGCGTCGATCCGCATCCGCTATGAAGGCACGTTCGGCTGGGCCGGCATTGCCTGGCAGCATCCACCCAACAACTGGGGCGACATGGACGGCGGCTTCGACCTGACGGGCGCCCGCGCGCTCGAGGTCTGGGCTCGCGGCAAGTACGGTGGCGAGAAGGTCAGCTTCGGCGTCGGCATTCTCGAGGACGGACAAACCTATACCGACTCAGCGGTCACCAAGAAGGACGACATTGTCCTCGGCCGCGAATGGAAGCGCTATCGCATCCCCCTGAAGAAGCTCGATCTCTCGAGCCTTAAGACCGGTTTCGTCGTGACGCTGACCGGCCGTTCATCGCCGGTCACAATCTACCTCGACCGCATCCGCTACGTACCCTGACCCTCCTCGAGAGGGACGCGCTCCGGGTATACCGAGCGCATGGCGAGCTTCGGCGTACGGTCGACGAAGAACAGGCCCCAGTGCTTCTCGGGCTCGAGCGGATCCGGTGAACCCTTCCAGGGCTCGTCAAAGGCCTCGAATACAAAGGTAAGGATCTGCTCGCGTGTCGTCCATTCGATGAGCTGCTCGTAATAACTCGCCTGCAGCTCCTCGGAAGCGTTGTGCGGATCGATACCGCGACCGTTGGCCGCCGTCGTCCAGCCCGCCTCGGTAATGACGACAGGCTTGCCCGGATAGTGATCAACGACCGAATGGTAGTTCTGCATCGTGTACTCGAGTGCGTCGTGGATCGACCGGTACTCCCAGGCCGGGTAGGTGTGCACAGCAATAAAGTCCAGCGCCTCGGCGAGCGGCTCGAGCTTGTAGGTCCAGGGCACGTAGTTCTCGCAGAACGTGACCGGCTGGCTGATGCTCTGCTTCACCTTGCGCACGTACTCGACAAGGCTGTCGACCGGCACCATGTGATCGGTCCACTCGACGCTGGCCTCGTTGCCGACCGACACTGAGAAGACCGTGTCCTTGTGCGCGTTAGCGAGTTCGACAAGACGGCCGACCTCCTCGTGGTTGGAGCGAATGTTGGCCTCCAGCACCTCGTCACTGAACTCAGCGCCCCACGGGCAGTGCGGGTTGCTCATCTCGGCCGCCATGTCGAGGCCCAGCATCACCTTGAAGTCGAGGCCTTCGTCGCGAATGACCTCGAGCACCGTGACAGCGTGCGGACTGCAGTCGTAGAGCCTCAGGTACTGCCAGTTCTTGTCGAGAATCTTCAGGTCCTCCGCGATCTCTTCGCGGGACGGATACGTGCCGTCGCCCGGACTCTGCCCCTCGCGGTAGCCCGAGTAGCAGATGGCATTGCCGAACTTGAGCGGCACGCCGTTGCCGTTCTCGGCGTAGGTCGATAGCAACTCAAACATACTTGAGGTTCCCGTCCTTGTCCCAGAGGCCCCAGTAGGCGCCAACGTCGCCTTCTGCGTCGACCTTCCACGCCTCGTCGAACGACGAGAAATAGAAGACCTCCACGCCGTCTTCCTCTGCCCACTGGCAGGTGTCGACGAAGTACTTGATCGCGTTTTCGAGCGACGGAACGGCACCATGCGTTGGCGTACCAATGTTGGGCCAGCCGGTTTCGGTCACGATGACGCGCTTGCCTTTGCCCGCGCGAATCGCCCGTTGGTACATGTCCTTCATGTACAAGAGCGCGTACTCGGCCGGGCAGCCTTCCCAGAACGGATAGCAGTTGGCGAGAATGACGTCGCAGGCATCGGCAAGCGCCGGATGCACCTCGAACTCGAAGTAGGCGTCGACGTAGCCGACGTCCACGCCGCTGACGCTCGCCTTGACGCGCTCGACGTAGTCGATGAGCTCTGCTTCGGTCAGCTCACCTCGCAGCAGCACTTCGTTGCCGACGCCGAGGACGTCGGCGTGACCGGCGTTGGCAATCTCGATGGCCTTCGCAATTTCGACCTCGTTCTTCTCGAGGTCGTCGTCGAGCCAGACGCCAACCATGGTGCCGAGACCGGCCTCCTTGGCAATGGCAGGAATCAGCTCATTGCCGTCCGTAACGGAGAAGGTTCGAATCCAGTTCACATAGGGGGCAATGATGTCGAGGCGTTCGCGGATCTGCGCCTCGCCAACCACCGTGCCGGGACGCTGGCCCTCGACCAGCGGCGAGAACGACAGGCCATGAATCTTGCCGTCGAGGATTTTCTTGACGAGGGCGCGGAGGTCCTCGATGGGGGTCTCGGCGACATTGATGCCGGCCAGCGACAGTTTTCTCTGGTAGAGATTCGACATGGTCGTTCCTTTGCGTTGGTCTTACGCGGCGAACAGGCGCTCGGGGCCAAACTGAACCCGGATCAACCGGATTCGGCCGGTGCGCCCGAACAGCGAGGCGCTGTCCTCGGTCGACAACGACAATGAGTCTGTCGTTGCCTCGGTGCCGTCCGTGTAGTGGACGGTTGTACTCGACGCGCCCGTCTCGTCGAGCGCGTAAAGCACGGGCACCTGGCACAGCGTAAAGGCAAGGCTGTCCCGGGGTAACTCCTCGTCCTGCCACTCGTCCTTCACGTCGAGCCAGCAGAAGCCTCGCGCCGTGTTATTGAATTCATTGCGACGCAACAGGTTCGGCACATAGTGCACCTCGCCGCCGCGTACACGGACACCCAGTTCGCCGAAGCGCGTCAGGATTTCCTCCTTGACCTGTCCGGTCATGCCGGGCTGCTGCGCACCACTGTGACCCGGCGTGTGCGAGTACGGATCGGTCGGGAAGGCGCCATATTCGGCCGGGGTCTTGTTGAAACTCAACCCGTCGCGAACGCGGTAGTAAAGGCTTCCGAGCCGGGCGAGCGTGTCTTCGTCGACCCCCTCCTGAGCGCCCTGAACGAAGTTTTCCTGCACGGCAAGCAGCAGCTTCGACACCATGTGCCAGTAGATACAGCCGAGCCCTTCGAAACCGAACATCGTGCCCGAACGACCTGTGAACGACTGGTGATCGAAGGTACTTTCGAAGAGGTCACGCAGGCGCTCACGCGCAGCGTCGACACTGTCACCATAGCGGCCGCGCAGCGCATCGAGCTCGTGATCGAGGTCGCCGGCGTTCGCGAACCCGGCGCTGAAGCGATAGTGACCGTCGACATCCCGAACGACGATCTGCTCGTTGCCGTCGTCCATTAGTTGCCGTAGCAGGGGATCGCCCTCCACGGCGTCAGCGGGCAGTCGGTTCTTCTCGAGGAACGCGGGCAGCTCACGATCGGGGTAGAGCATGAAGCTGTCCTGATCAGCCCGGTATACGGGGCTCGCAAACAGCGACTCGATGACCTCGACGGCCACGCCCGGGTCGAGCGCCAGCGTACTCAGCGCCGCAACCTGCCCCTCAAGCATCGGGTAGAGGGTATCGATCGAGATGCCGTCCGCGCCCTGATCCAGCAGGTTGTAGGCGTGGTACAGCCCGTCGTCGCGGCGATTCCTGCCGACCGTCTGGTCGATCGCGACGAGCAGGTCCGCCAGCAAGGCGCGAATCGTAGCGCTGTCGACGGCCTCGCTACCGCTGAAGCCACCCTGTGCATAGACGCGCTGCCGGTATCCGCTTGCGGTCTCGCCCAGCGCCTCGAGCAGCGCCTGCCGCTCAGCCGCAGTCGTCGACGCAGCCGAAAACAGCGGCCGAAAACGATCGAGTGCCTCCGCGCTGTCCCTGAGCCAGGTTGCGACCTCGCTGGACAGCTCGACGTGCTCCCCCGCAGACGCCAGCAGGTCCTCGAGGAAGCGGACGTAGCGCCGCAGGTAACAGAGCGTGACCATCGACAGGCCCTGGCCCACGAGCGCGTTGTTGGCGTCATTCCACTCAGGACGCTGCGTGTTCATCCAGATGCCGCCGTCGATGACAAAATTGCCGAGTTTCGACAGCAGGGGAACAAGGAGCTTTTCGAGCAGGTTGACCTGCACGACGCTGTTGCCGCTGTCGAGTACGAGCCTTGCGTCGTTGCCGATTTCGCCCTCGAGGCGCTCAATCGTTGCGGCCGCCGCCTCATCGTAATCCACCGTGTGCTTGGGGTCGGCAAGCGTTGCATCAAACGGCCGCAGTCGATACGGCACGTTGGCATAGGCGAAGATGCGCTGGTCAAGGAGTGCCTCCAGCTGCCCGGGGTGATAGTCCCGCGACAGCTCGAGAAGCTTGGCCAGGTAGATGATCTGATGATCACCCCAGTAGCCGATATAGCTCCATGGGTCTTCCGGATCCTCGACTTCCCAGTCGATGCCTTCCTTCGTGACGCGGTAGGGGTTGTAGCCGTCCATCGTCGACGCGTTGACGAATTTGGCGATCATGTTCTCCACGAACTCGGGGAAAGACAGCGCGAGGGCCTCCCAGTTCTGGAAGATGTCCCGCCAGTTGCCTTCGTAAGACAAGAGCGGCTGGCCATAGCGGTCCTTCAGCCGGATCGCAAAGTTGTTCCAGGGCCGACTCGGATCACCGTGCCGCCGGCCGAAGGTGATCGGCAGGTACTCCCGCGCGAGGCGGGCAAGCTGCGTGTCGCCGGTTGCCGCGATGCGCTCGGCAAGCTCGGCATACCCAAGCGTATCCGGCAGTGTGGCAAAGAGATCGGCGTGCCGCTCGTACACGGGCCGGTTGAAGACCCGAATCGTGCGCGTGAAGTCGCGCAGCGAAACGTTGTACTGGTCGGGGAAGTAGCCGCCACGAAGCACGTTAAAGAGGACATTGGCATAGTGTCGGATATCGACTTCCTCGCAAGCCGTCACCTGGAAGCCATCGCACTTCGCCATGATCGCCGCCAGTTCGACGGCACCCGCATCGATCGACTGGCTGACAGCCGCCGAAAGCGCGGCTGGATCAGCAAGCCTCCGCCTGAGCGCGACGGCGTCGGCCTGGCCGAGCTCGATATCCGTAACGATCTGCCACGCTGCCGATGCGTTTGCCGCCAATGTCATGGTCGTGCTGACGAAGAAGGCGCCACGGATGCCCCGCCGATGCACCTCTGTTTGCACGTCATCGCCTCGACGGAAGCGGTCAAGCTGCTCGTTCGACAGGAGGATCGTCGGCGCGTCGATGCCAAGACAGTAGGCAACGTTGGCCTTCAGCGATTCCGACGGCTCGGCGCGATCGGTAATGCCCGAGTACAGAGTGTAAAGCGCGAGGCCGCTGGCCTCGTCGAGCTCGGTCCACTTGTAGGCGTCGACGAGATTGCTCGAGTTCGTCTGCGTGAATTTCGGTGTGCCGGCCGGCAGCAGGTTATTAAGGCCGTCGAGCACGTCGACAGACACGGCCTCGCTGGCGTGATTCAGGAGCTCGGCATGCCGCACGAAGCCAAACTCGTCGCTCGTCGACCAGGTGTAGCGAAATTCGAGTCCGAGGTCGTGGTTGACCTCAGCGAAGCACAGCTTGTTGCCGAGCACGTTCTTGTAAAGGTGGCGTTCGATCGCCCAGAGATTGTCGTGCTGCGCGTTGAACGGCTCCCAGTATCGCGCCTCGCCGGACCCGGTAACGCGAACGACGGTACGCGGGCCGGTATTGAGGCTCGCGTCGTGGATCTTGTCGACGGTCACATAGGGGAAGAGCGCCGTATCCGGCGATACCCGACCCGCCGACAATCCGCCTGCTGACGATACAAACAGCCAATGGTCTGACGCCGAAATTACGCTTACGAAAAACGGCGGCATGCGGTCAACGTTGTGGATCGCGTAGTAGCGCTCGCCGTCTACATCAATAAACCCGCCGCTTGCCTCTGCGGACGCCGGCCGCGGCATGTTCAGTGCGGTTTCCAAGAGACTGTCTCCCCGTGAGTCGCCGGTCGCGCTAGTCAGCGATCCGGCCATCGAGTTGCAATGCGCCGAACAGGCCCGCATCGATCCAGCCGCGATCCGTCGGTCCGTACGGCACCGTTTCCGAGCCGACAAAATTCTCGCGCAACTCGCTACCGTCGTTGTCGCAGTAGGCTAGCATCAGGCCGAGAATCTCACCTGCCGACAGGCGACGTGGACGATTATCGGTCGAGTCATCGACATAGCTATCGTCATAGATGTCGATCCCCAGTTCCCACACGATCCGGTCGCCGGTCTGCCGCCACGCGCTCTTTACATGGTGTGAGTAGTTACGCGCCTTTTCGTCCGTGCCAATATCGATCGCCTGGTTGTCCAGCGACATGTGGTAAGCGAACGCGTTGTGGTTGAACTGGTGCTCACCGCCGGAGTAGTCCTCATCGAGGAAGATCTCGAGGCAGTCGTCATCCCAGTATTGCACCAGCGGGTCGCGGTACTGGTCGATCAGGATGTCGTCGGTAATTTCGACGAGCAGGTAGAGTCGCTCCGCCGTCCAGACGACCTTGAAGCGGCCGGCAAAATCGTCGGCGCTGTGCTCGGGCCCGAGCCAGACCTGGTCGATCACCCGCCAGGCGGCGTCGTCCCACAGGGCCTCATCGGCAACACCGTCGACGGCAGGCGCAACACGCGCCATTGGCGCCATGTACTTCGACCGGCCTTCCACATGCGTCTCGTCACTCGCGAGCGCTGCATGCATCGATAGCAACAGCCCGGTAAGAATCAGGATTCTAGGCACGTTTCCCCCGAATGGCGTTCACCGGTCCGGTCCGGTCGGCTCGCCAGAATGTCATTATGGTGATGCGCCGCGGGCGCTCGTTATCGTTGTATTCCGCGACGAACGTGTCGTGGTCGGTGGGGCCTCCCCAGAGCCCCCGTGCGACAGAAAATGCTAACTGACAGCGCTGTCATTTTCAACCGGGCTGAAGGCGGGAAAGACACCAGGCAATCAGAGCTGGCCGTCGAGAATGCGCGCCTTGAGGCGCTCGAATTCGTCGTCGGTCAGGACGCCGGCGTCGCGCAGCGCGCCGAGCTCTCGCAGCTGGTCGAGCGCGCGGTCCATGGCTGCCGGATCGAGACGCGGCGGCGCGGCGGCGGCGGGCAGAGGCCTCGGCTCGGGCGCAACGGCGGCTTGAGACGCCGGTGCGACAGCGGCCGCGGGTGGTGCTGCAGCGAGAGCAGCGGCCGATGTTTCTGCCTGTGGCGGCGCGGCAGGCGGTGACTCGACCACGGTTGCCGCGGCAGGCGGCGCTGCGACACTTGCGGGAGCAGCTGGCGGTGGCGCAGCAGTCGCCGTCGCAACGGCTGCGCCGCGCTGCTCCTCGGCGCGACGATCGGCCTCGATCTGCGCGCGGGTATCGCCGAGCCGGCCACGCTCAGAGTAGGTCTCGGTGTCGGTGACCTGCGGCGAAGCACATGCCGCAACCCCGACCAGGGACAGGCCAAACAGCAGTGAACCAGGGATGCGGCGCATCCGGTGATCCTAGCGGGTTTCAGGATCAGCCGCGACCTCAGTGCCCGGTTGCTCGCCTTCAGAAGTGTCTACATCGCGTTGCCATGAGCGTGACGATCTCTGTTGCCTCGGCGGCGCGTCGTTGACTACACGAAGATGCCGCCGCGCGATACGGGACTGCCTGTCCTCGAGCTGCGCCGCGAAGCGCTCGGGCGCCAACGGACGCCCCAGGCGGAAGCCCTGCAGTACGTCGCAGCCCTCGCGCTCGAGAAAGCCCTGCTGCCAGGCCGTCTCGACCCCTTCGCCAACGATCGTCAGTCCGAGGCTGTGGCCAAGCGCAATGATCGACGAACAGATCGAGCGGCTCCCCGCCGACTGCTCAACGTCACGAACGAAGGTCTGGTCAATCTTCAGCACGTTGATCGGCAGCCGATGCAGGTAGCGCAGGGACGAATAGCCGGTGCCAAAATCATCGACGGCAATACCGAAACCGTGCGCGCGTAAGGACTGCAGGCAATGCACGACAGAGTCGATTTCGCTCATCAGCATCGTCTCGGTAATCTCGAGTTCGAGCAGCGAATGAGCGACATCGTAGCGCGCCGCGCAGTCCAGCAGCCGGCGATGTACATCGCCGTGAACGAACTCCTGGGCCGACACGTTGAGCGCTACCGGGACCGAAGGCAGTCCCTGCTGCTGCCAATCGGCCACCTGGCGGCACACTTTGTGCGCTACCCACTCGCCCAGTAGCGGTGTCATGCCGGCTTCCTCGGCAATGGGCATGAAGGTCGCGGGGCTGATCCAGCCTCGGTCACCATGCTGCCATCGCAACAACGCCTCGGCGCCGACGAGCGCGCCGCTCCGGACATCGATCTTCGGCTGGTAGTTGACTGTCAGTTCATCCCGGTCGAGCGCCCGACGCAGTGACGTCTCGAGATCGAGACGATCAAGACGTACGCCTCCCATCGAGCTGCGGTACAGGCGCTGGGTATTGCTGCCACGCTTTTTCGCGTCCAGCCGCGCCGCCTCGGCATTGCGCAGCAAGTGTTCCGCCGTCACGCCGTGTTCCGGTGACATGGCAATCCCGATGCTTGCGGTAATCACGAATTCGTGGCCACGCAGTCGCATGGGTGCCTCGATGGCGCGCCCGAGCCGGTCCGCCAGATCACTCAGCTCGCTGCGGGAACACGCGTTGTCAATCAGGAGTGCGTAGGCGTTGCCGGCGAACCGTGCGAGGCAGCTCATCTCCTGCTCTCGGGAACCCATGCTCAGCGGGTGAGCATCAAGCACCCTGCGGAGCCGGAGGCTCACCTCACCCAGCGCTTCGTCACCGATGGTCATACCCAGCGTATCGTTGATCCGCTTGAAACGATCGAGATCGATCGTGAGCACCGCCAGTCCGTCGCTTGACCTTGCGAGCGCCCTCTCGAGCTGCTCGGTGAAGCGTGCCCGGTTTGGCAAGCCGGTCAGCGCGTCGAAATACGCGAGCCGATGCACGCGCTCATCCGCGCGTTTCCGCTGGGTAATGTCGCGAATGATGGCGAGAACGCGGTCCGGACCCTGCGCGATGAACCGGCACTCCCTGAAACCGTGGCCTCCGCGCTGCTCCGATACCGGGTACTCCAGCACCTCCGGGTGCCCGCCCTCCAGCAGTCGCGCCAGCTCGGTACGAACATCATCGCGCAAGGCAGGCGGAAACACGGTTTCGATAGGCAAGCCCGCAGGCTCAGGCTGCGCGCCACAGTGCGGCGATCCGTCGCCCTGCAGGTGTTCGAGCACGACGCCGTCGCGGTCGAGAATAAACAGGTGGTCCGGCAATGCCGCCAGCAGCGCCCTGTTCTCGTCGAGCGTCATGCTCAGGCACCTGAGGTTATTCGCGCCTCGCAGGATGTAGCGTAGTCGATGAGCCAGGAGCGGCCAGCTAATCGGCTTTGCGATGAAGTCTGTTGCGCCAAGATCGAAAGCACGGTCGATCGAGTGCTGGTCATCGTGCGTCGTAACGAGCACGACAGGTGGCGATATATCGCCCTTGTCACCGAGGATCGCCGCGCATGCGCCGTAGCCGTCCATGACCGGCATCTCGACGTCGAGCAGCACGAGGTCGGGTTTCAGGTCCTGCCACCGCTCGACCGCCTGTTCTCCGTTTGAGGCCTCGACGACGCGAAACCCTTCGTGAGTCAGCGTCTCGGCGTACAGGTAGCGCGTGGTCGCATCGTCGTCAGCGACAAGAACAACGGGTCGACCGGCGTAACGGTGCATCAGTGCTGCTTGGCACCAACGATGTCGCGCAACGCGCGTATCGTCATGGCCGCAAGTCGCTCGATGTCCTTGAGCTTCTCGCTGCTGTCGTCCAGCCTGCCGCCGCGCGCATTTTCCTCGAGCTGCTGGCAGGCGAAGGACAGCGGCTTGGCACCAACGTTCTGACTGCTGGCTTTCAAGGCATGGGCGGCTTGCCGCACCGCCTCAACATCACCGTCGCGAACAGCACCTCGCAAGGTATCGAGCTGCTCAGCCGAGCTCGCCAGGTAAATCGTGAGCACGCGCCGGACCATGCCGTCGCCGCCGACACCCTGCAGGCTGCGAATGCTGTCCAGGGATGCGTGATCGAGAACATCATCGGCTGCGCTGGGTGCATCTTGCGGCAGCCACTGCGTCAGCTTGCCGTGCAGCTTCTCCACGGTAATGGGCTTCGCAATATAGTCCTGCATGCCGGCAGCAAGGCATCGCTCGCGATCACCGTCGACAGCGTTGGCCGTCACGGCAATGATCGGCACCGAGCCGGCCGAGGCAACCTGCTCACGGATCGCCGCTGTCGCGGCAAAGCCGTCCATGACAGGCAGTTCGCAATCCATCAGCACAACATCGAAGTCGTCCTCGGACATCTTGGAGAGTGCATCCTGTCCATTGATTGCGACGACGGTGTCGCAGCCGAACTCCTCGAGGATGCCGACCGCGACCGTCTGGTTAACGGGGTTGTCTTCGACGAGCAGGACACGGCCGCCAAGGCGATCGAGACCGCTACCCGACACGAACGGCAGGCTCCGGGCGCGGACCGTAATGTCGCCAAGACCAATCGCCATCGCCAACGTATCGACGAGGCACGCCTGCCTGACCGGCTTCGCGATCAGTCCCTGTACCCCGGCCCGGCTCCAGCGCATGTCGTCGTCGGCAAGCACGCTCGTACCCATAACGATGATTCGCGTTGACTCCAGGGCCGGATTGCGTCGCACGGCGTTGACTACCTCGACGGCATCCTGACCGTTGAGCACAGCGTCGATCAGCAACAGGTCGATACCCTGGGCGAAGGACGCCGCGTGCAGCTGCCGCAGGGCATTGTCCGCCGAATACACCGGCGTCGGCTGGATGCCGAGCGACGACAGGTAGCCGCACATAACCGAGCTGCTGGTTCGGTTATCGTCGAGGACGAGCGCCCTGAGCCCCGCGACCTCACTGCCCAGGTCACGCGCATGATCAATCGACCCTGCATAGCCGAGGCTAAGCTTGAACCAGAAGCGCGACCCTTCGCCAGGCGTACTGCTGACGCCGATCTCGCCGCCCATCAGCTCGACAAGCTGCTTGCAGATTGCAAGCCCGAGTCCGCTGCCGCCAAAGCGCCGCGAGGTCGAGCCGTCCTCCTGCGCAAATGATTCGAAGATGCTGTCGAGGTTGCCCGGCTTGATGCCGATGCCCGTATCGATAACCTCGAAGCGCAGCGTGACCTTACCCGCCGCCTCGTCGACGATACCGAGCCGAACGAGCACTTCTCCGGCCTGCGTAAACTTGACCGCGTTGGCCAGCAGGTTGATCAGGATCTGCTTGAGCCTCGGGGCGTCGCCGTACACTTCGAGCGCCGGTCCGGGCGGGGTCGAGGCGATGACCTCCAGGCCCTTTTCGGCGGCAGAAACCGCGAAAAGCTCTGTCGACTCCTCGACGAGTTCGCTGACATTGAACTTCTGCCGTTGCAGTTCGAGTCGCCCTGCCTCGATCTTGGAGAAATCGAGAATATCGTTGATGACCTCGAGCAGTGACTCGCTCGAGGAACGGATCGTCTCCGCGTAGCGCCTCTGCTTGGTGTCGAGCGAAGTACCCATGAGCAGCTGCGTCATGCCAAGCATGCCGTTCATTGGAGTCCTTATCTCGTGACTCATGCGCGCGAGAAAATCGCTCTTGGCGCGCGTTGCCACTTCCAGCTGCTCGTTGCGCTCTTCGAGTTCGCGCGTGCGCTCCTGTACGTCACCTTGCAGGCGCTGGCTGTACTCGACCTCGCGGCGCAGCCTTCCTCGATAGACATGCCAGACAAGCAGCAGCGCGAAGATTGCGGCCAGGCCGTACGCGGTCTTGGCGGCCGGCGTCGCCCACACAGGCGGCGCCTTGACGATCGGAATACTGAACTCCGCACCGGCACTGGCGCCGTAGCTGGTCGTGGCACGGACTCGCAGCCGGTAGTTGCCGGCAACGAGGTCCGGAAAGGTGATGTAGTTGCGGCTACCCAGCTCGATCCAGTCTTCGCGGATACCATCGAGTCGATACTCATAAGTGTTCTGCGAAGGGGCCGTGTAGTCGAGCGCCGAAAAGCCAAGGCTAAGGACTCGATCGGTGTGCGACAGGTCGATTCGATCAATGCTCTCGAGCGGCTCGTCGGCATCAATTGCCTGTCCGTTCACGCCAAGACTCGTCAATACGATGGCCGGTGAGTAGCTTCCCTGCTGAACGAGTTCCGGCAGAAAGGCGTTGAAGCCACCCGCACCGCCGAAGTAGAGCTTGCCGCCAGGATCACGATGCCCGGCACCGTAGTTGAACTCTTCACCGTGCAAGCCATGGCTGCGGTGATAGACCTTGATGTCTCTTGAGTCCGGGTGCACCTCGGCAAGGCCGAAGCTCGTACTCAGCCAGAGTTTGCCGGTTGCGTCTGACTGCACCGAATAGATGTCGCTGCTCGGCAGTCCGTCTTCGCGTGACAGGTTTTCGAAATGCACGCTGCCGCCCGCATGTCGAACCACCTCGTCGAGACCGCCGCCTGCAGTACCTACCCAGAGTCGACCCGCCGCGTCCTCGTGGATGGAATAGATCATGTTTTCGGCAAGGCGCCCCGTCACGAATCGATCTGCAGAGAAACGCTGGACCTGACCGGTGGACCGGTCGATGCGATTGAGACCGCCGCCGAAAGTGCCAATCCAGACACTGCCGTCGGCCGTCTCGGCAATAGCGCTGGCACGATCGTCGGAGAGACTGGCGTCATCCGCCGGGTTGTGTCGGAAGTGCTCGAAGTCGCCGGTTGTCGTGTCGAGAACGGAAACACCCGCGCCATAGGTACCGATCCACAGGCGGCCGCCGCGATCCTCGTAGATCGTCATGACGCCGTTGCCGGATAGGCTCTTGGGGTTCCCCGGATCGTGCCGATAACTCCGCACGTCTCCCGTTTCCGGGTCGAGACGGGCAAGACCTCCGCCCATCATGCCGATCCAGAGCTGGCCGCGGCGGTCGAGCGCCAGCGACATGATCCGGTTATCAGCGAGCCCGTCGGTGCCAGGTACGACGCCATAGCGCTCGAGTTTGCCCGTGCTCTCGTCAAGACGCGCGAGGCCGGCGCCCTGGGTGCCTACCCAGACAGTGCCCTGTCCATCGCTGGCAAACGCCGCTACGTCAACGCCACTAAGCCACGGCTCGGCGTAGGGACCCAGCGACCAGCTGCGCGGGTTCCACTTGCTGACACCGGCCGAACGCGTACCCACCCAGAGCAGGCCACTCTGGTCCTGGTAGACCGAGTTGATGTAGTTGTCGTTGAGCGTGCGGTTATCGCCCGGCTGGTGGGTATAGCGGCGAAAGCGGTTTTCCTCACGCTTTAGAAGGTTCAGACCGTCTGCCGTGCCAACCCACAGGCGTCGAGACGCGTCCTCGTAGATGACGCGCACGTGATCGTTGCTGAGCGACGCTGTGTCGCTGGCGTCGTAGCGGTAGTGGGTGAACTCCCCGGCCACGGACCGCAATCGATTGAGGCCGCCGCCAGCAGTCCCGATCCAGACCGTGCCGGCACTGTCTTCGAACAGGCTACGTACACGATCGTCAGACAGGCTCCCTGGCCGCTCGGGGTCATGCCGGTAGCGTTGAAACAGGCTCGATCCCGGTAGCAGCCGATTCACGCCCTTGTCTGTGCCAACCCAGACATTGCCGAGCGAATCACGCAGCAGTGCGAAGACACGATTGTCACCGAGGCTACGTCCATCCGCCGGGTCATGCACGAAACGCTGTACGACGCCCGTCTCCGGGTCGAGCAGATTGAGTCCGGCATCGCGGGTACCTGCCCACACGGTGCCGTCCGGATTAACCAACAGCGTGCGAATCTCGTCGCTGCTCAGCGTCTGCTCATTCGCGGGGTCATGCCTGAAACTGGTGAAGGTATCCGACGCACGATCCCAGCGAACGACGCCACCGCCTTTGGTTGCAAGCCACAGGTTGTTGTCCTCATCCTCGACGATCGTCCAGATGTAGTCGTTGGTGAGACCGTCGGGCGTGCTGCGGCTGCGGTGGTAGCGCTTGATCTCGTAGCCATCGTAACGATTGAGACCGCTCTCGGTGGCAAACCACATGAAGCCCACCGAGTCCTGCAGGATTGCCTGAACGTTGTTCTGCGACAGTCCATCGTCCACCGACAGGTGCGTAAAGTGCATCGGCATGCTGATGGCTGCGCCGACAGGCGACACCAGTAGCGATGTCACTGCAAGCAATGCGACCCTGCCGAGCAAGCGCTGCCAGGCGTCTCCCGAGCCTATGATTCTTGTGTTCATTCCTGGTCCACCCAGCGGTAAGTTGTTACTGGCCGCGCCATACCCTCGGCCCCTAGTGCACCTTCGGGCCATAAGGCACCCTGGCTCATGAGCGAGTCGGGATTAAGGAATCCCGCGTCGCTCGCTTCGGTTGTTGTGTTCCACAAGAGCCCCTCGGTCCACAGCGCACCGGTCGTCCACAGCGCACCTTCAGGCCACAGCGCACCTTGCGGCCACTCGAAGCCGCTGCCGCCGAGACGTTGCCCCCCTGAATCCACGACATAGTAGGTACCGCCCTCATCGACACCCGCTGGCCCGGCGAAGTGCGCCCGCCCGGCGAGATCGTCAGCAATACTCAGTCCCGCGTTCGCACAGCCGTGGCCGTCTGAATAGATCGCACTCTGTGCGTCGACCTGGCCAGCGCCCTGCTGGAACACGGAGTAGGCGTAGTCGCCGCTGCTGCGAAAGGCGGGGCGAGCCGTGGCCAGCAGACGGCACTTCACGTCGTCCGGCGATAAGCTAGGTTCAGCCTCGAGCATCAGCGCGACAACGCCGCTGACTACGGCGGCGGCCTGCGACGTCCCGGACATGGCGAAGCCGTCGCCGACGGGACGAACGTAGTCCGGATAGCTCGTCGGCAGCCACGCGTCCGGCGGCATAGCCCCCAGCATGTGTCCTCCTGGCGCAACGACATCAGGCTTGACGAAGCCTTCGATGGTTGGCCCTGCCGCGGAGAACCGCGCAAGGCGATCGTCGCTCGGGTCGTCAGGCGTGAAGTTATCCGTGTAGGCACCCACGGTAATGACGTAGGGCACGTTACCCGGCACGCCGACGGTCATCGGGCCCGGACCGCCGTTGCCGGCAGCCGTAACGACCGTAATGCCGCGCTGCCAGGCTGCCATGACAGCAAGGTTTACCGGGTCGTCCCAGTAGTGCGATGCCGCCGGTGCGCCGAACGACAGGTTCAGGATGTCGATGTCGTGGCGTCGACGGTTGCGAACGATCCAGTCGATCGCACGGATGACGTCGAAGTAGGTCCCGGTGCCATCGGCCTCGAAGGCCTTGACCGCAACAATCTTCGCGTTCGGCGCTATGCCGTTGTAAGCGCCCGAATCGAGCTTGCCGCTGCCGGCCATGATCGACGTAACGTGCGTGCCGTGGCCGTTCCAGTCGTCGACGGTGTGCCTGCGGCAGTCGTCCTCATCGTCGTCGTCGCAGTCGTCATCGTTGTCGAACATGCGCCAGAACGGCTGCGTTGCATCGAACGTGGCCCTGACACGCTTGCGTCCGCGCGCATCTTCCCAGGTCTCCCGGCTCTCCCAGAGACCTGTATCGAGCACGGCAATCGTGACGCCGCGGCCGGTCAGTCCGGCATCGTGAGCACGCCGCGCCCCTACCTGGCGCGGGTAGTGCGAATCCTCGCGGGCCGACAGCAACCCGATTGCGGCGTCCGCGAACACGCCACGAACACGCGGATCAGCCTCGAGTACCAGCCGCTGGTTATCGCGCAGTCTTGCGCCGACCGCATCGATGATCTCGAAGCGTTCAACGACGACGCCGCCCGCCGCGACGACGAGCGTCGACGCTGACTCTGTCGAGTCGGCGCGAACGAGATAAACGTCGCGACGCTCCGCGTCGGTATCGACGAGCGACACAGCGATAACGGCGCCAGCAAGGGCTGCGATCACCAGGCTTCGTTGTATCCAGGTCTTGCGACTTCCGTGGTTAGTCGTGCTCATGCCAGTCCGGAACCTCCTCGAACCTGCCTTGGCGGGACAGCCGGAGCTGCCTGCAATCATTCGATCAAAGCGGGGTCGTGGAAACCGAGAACCGGGGCGCGCTCGTCGCCGGGCAAACTGTGAACTGCGTCACATAATCGCGGTTAAATTCGATCGCGTCGGGCCCCGATTCGGGCTGGAGGCCAACAAAAAGACGAAAAAGTGTGATCTGCGTCTAATTCTGATGCTGCAGTGCAGCGTCCGTCAGGAAGTCGAGGATGGCGTCTGCCGGCAGCGGCCTCGAGACGATGTAACCCTGGATCTCGTCACAGCCGAGGCTCGCAAGGAACGACCGCTCCCGATCGGTCTCGACGGCCTCGGCAATGGCCTTCAGCCCCATCTTCTGGGCCGTCAGCACAACGATCTCGCAGATACTTGCATCGCCACTGTTCGACATGGCGCCCCGGACGAAGGACGCGTCGATCTTCAGGCCGTCGATCGGGTAGTCGCGAAGTATGCCCAACGACGAAAACCCGGTACCGAAATCGTCGAGTACGAGCCCCACGCCAAGCGAGCGCAGGCGCGTGAGCAGACGCACCGAGTCCCGCGCGCGCAGTAGCGCTGCCTCGGTGATCTCGAGTTCCAGCCGCGACGGATCCAGAGCGTGCCGGGCTATACTCTCGCGGAGTCGGCTAACAATACCTTCGCGAGTGAGCTCTTGCCGGGAGAGATTCACCGACACCTTCGGTGCGTGACGACCGCCCGGCCACGTCGCGGCTGCCGCGAGGGCAGAATCGAGGACCCATTCACCAATCTCGAATATCGTGCCGGTGGCCTTGGCCAGGTCGAGCAGTTCAGGCAAGCGGACGTAGCCGCGTATTGGATGATTCCAGCGCAACAGCGCCTCGACGCAGGTGATGGCGCCGCTCCGGACATCGCGACGCGGCTGGTAGTGCAATTCGAGCTGGCCCTGCTCGAGTGCCGTACGCAATTCGCGCGCCGAATCGAGCATACGATTGGTCGACAGGCCGTCGCTGGCCGCGTGAAAACACGCGGGAGCGCCGGCGAATTCGGCCTCCTGCCGCGCTCCCCGGGCCGCCGTGAGCAACACGCCGACGTCGGAACCATCCGCCGGCAAGGTGGCGACGCCGCTCGCCACGCCAAGTGCGGGCAGTGCCCTGGAAAGGGCAGCGTGAATCTCATTGACGAGTGACTCGAGCATTTCCCCCGACCGGACGTCATCGAGCAACACGAGATACTCGAGCGGGCTGCCCTTCGCGAAGGGACTCCCCGACCGGCGATCGCCAATGCCCACGACGCCCTCACGCGTTGAGAGCACGCGAAAGAGCTCGCGGTCAGCCAGGGAAAACGCCGCCTGATCCGGTCTGTCCGTCGGCGCTGCGCCCGCCGCTATGCTCAGCACGGCAAGCACACGATCATTCAGCAATGCATCGACACAGTGCGGCCCGGCGACGCGACGGAACAGGTGCTCGTTGGGCAGCCCGCTCGCGTCATCGAAGAAGGCCAGCCGGAAGATCTCGTCAGGCGGGCTGTCGGCACGATCGTCGAGCGCCTGCACGACAACGATGACGCGATCCCTGCCATCCACCTGGAAGTCCGCCTGGCACTCGCGCTCCCTGCCCCAGCGGTCGGCTTTGAAGTTCAGGCTCTTCGTCTTGCGGGTCTTCAGCACGCTGCTAATGCACTGCCGGAAGCGCGCCGAAATCGCCGAACCATAGAGTTCGTCAAGCGTTGGGTATATGCCCGCATTGGCACCCGCATCGTTCGAGCGCTCCTTGAGATCCTCGATGATCACGCCGTTGCGCGACACGAGCATGACCTGCTCGGGTGCCACGCGCTGCAGCGCCTCGACGCGCTTGTGGCTTTCATCGAGCTCACTGGCATGGCGCCATTCCGCCATGATGAACTCGACCCGACGCTGGAACAGCGGCCAGTTGATGGGCTTGAGAATGAAGTCGGATGCCCCGGCCTCGAAGGCGCTCTGGATCGACAGTGCATCGTCGACGCTCGTCACCATGACGATCGGAAAACCGTCGCCGCAGCGCGCGCGAATCTGCTGACACGCTTCGATGCCGTCCATCCGCGGCATATTGATATCCAGCAACGCGAGATCGGGCGGGTATTCCTCACAGGCGGCAACAGCTTCTTCGCCGGACGCCGCGCTCGTTACGTCGAATCCCGCCTCCGCCAGCGTTTCCTCGAGAATCATGAGAACGGCGGGATCGTCATCGACCACGAGCACCCGGGCGGTCGCGGCGCGCGAGGGCGGCGATTGCTTCGACAGTTCCTGTGGCTGCGAGGGCTTGCGAGCCATCCGCGGACTCAAAAAGCTGGGTAGCGTGGCAATGTAGCGGCTGAGCCTCTGAACGTCCGCGGTCTGGATCACATAATCGACCGTACCCGTCGGTGCGAATCACAACAGGGTGTTTCGATCTTGTATCACATTGCATCCCGGGCTCGATTTCCTGCAGCCGGGCGCTAGTATTCCGGTCCCGGGCTGATTTCGGCCGGGCAAACCATCTGCCAACGCTGGAGAAGACATCATGGCGGAGCGTAATAACTCGCAGTCCACCATCGCTATCATTATCACGATCGTCATTGGTGCCCTCGTCGCCTGGGCCGGCAGCGCCGGTGGCGACCGCTATGCCGGCATCCCGGTGTTTGCGATCTGTGGCGCGCTCGCGTTTGCGATCAACTGGCTCGTCTTCGTCCCGTCGTCCATTGCGCAGACCGAGCACTACTACGACCTGACCGGCGGGATAACCTATATTTCCGTCACCGTGGTTGCAGTCCTCCTGTCGAGCCCGCTCGACCTTCGCGCCGCCATCGTCGCCGGCATGGTGATGATCTGGGCCCTGCGCCTCTCGACCTTCCTGTTCCGGCGTATTTCAAAAGACGGCAAGGACAGCCGCTTTGACGAGATAAAAACCCGGCCCGTACGCTTCCTGATGGCGTGGACCCTGCAGGGCCTGTGGGTGCTGCTGACGGCGGCCTGCGCGCTCGCAATCATTTCGGGCGGCAACCGCGTACCGCTTGGCATCGTCGGTTACGTCGGCATTGCGGTCTGGCTCGCGGGTTTCCTGATCGAGGTCGTCTCCGACCGGCAGAAGTCTGCGTTCCGCAGCGATCCTGCCAACAAGGGCCGGTTCATCAATACCGGCCTGTGGGCCTGGTCACGGCATCCGAACTACTTCGGCGAAATCGTGATCTGGATCGGCATGGCGATTATCGCGCTGCCGGTGCTTGCGGGCTGGCAGTGGGTAACGCTGATCTCACCCGTATTCGTCACCTTCCTGCTGACGAAGGTTAGCGGCGTGCCGATGCTTGAAGACAAGGCTGACGAGCGCTGGGGCGGCCAGGAGGACTACGAAGAGTACAAGCAGAAGACGCCGGTGCTCGTGATGAAGCCGCCGGCGGCAGGTGCATAGATGCCGAGAACGTGGCTCGCGGGGTTGCTGCTGTGCGCAGGTTCTCTCGCGAGTGCACAAACGGATATCCATCGCTGCGTCCAGGCGGACGGCACGGTAGCGTTCCAGGAAACACCCTGCCCGGAACCGGAGGTAGCGGACGATACCGCAGAGAAGGCCACTGAGCCGGCCGCGATACCGGTCGAGGACAGTTTCGACTTCGAGAGCCCCTACGACAGCGAAGATCCCGCGCCGGTGACGGAAGCGCCACCCTACGACCTGCCCGCCGACCTCGCGACAGATCGTGCGACCTGCGAGAAGGCAACGCGCGACGCGATCGATGCCATCGACGCGAAGCTCCAGCAAAGCGACAACGCGCAAGAGGACCGCAAGTACCTCGACGAACTTCTCGAGCTGACGCGCCAGCTCAGGGCCTGCAAGGCGCTGCAAAGCTGACCATACGGACGATTCTCTCGGGGATTCCGGTATTATCCGGTGATCGTTTCCGCGAATGATCCTGCCTTATGTCAATGTTCGACGAACTGAAGCGCCGTAACGTCTTTCGCGTTGGCGCCGCCTACGTCGTCATTGGCTGGGTTGCCGCCCAGGTCGCCGAGTTTGCCTTTGAGAATTTCGGCGCGCCGGAATGGGTGCTCAAGGCCGTCGTCGTCGTCCTGCTCATCGGTCTCCCCATTGCCCTGCTGCTCGCCTGGGCCTTCGAGCTGACGCCTGAAGGCATCAAGCGCGAAGAAGATGTGCATCGCGAGGACTCGATCACCAACGAAACCGGCAGGAAGATCAACCACCTGATCATGGCCGGCCTCGTCGTGGCTGTCGGGTTGCTCGTCGTTGACCGTTTCCTGAATACGCCGGGCAGTGACAGCGAACCGGCCGTCGCCGAGGATTACCGCGGCGAGGTCACGATGACAGCCGACGACCGGTCGATCGCCGTCCTGCCGTTTGTGGCGATGTCCGATGCGAAGGAGGATGAGTTCTTCGCCGACGGACTGTCCGAAGAGCTGCTCAACGTGCTCTCGAAGATCGACGACCTCAAGGTGGCGGGCCGAACCTCATCCTTTTACTACAAGGGTCGCAACGAAGACCTTCGGCAAATCGCCGACGCGCTTGGCGTCGAACACATTCTCGAAGGCAGCGTGCGCCGCTCGGGCGACCGGCTGCGAGTCACCGCGCAGCTCATCAAGGCTGACGACGGCTTTCACCTCTGGTCGGAGGCCTACGACCGACCGAGTGGCGATGTGTTCGCGATCCAGGACGAGATAGCTCGCAACGTCGCCGACGCCCTGCAGGCCGAGCTGCTTGGCGACCTGCCGATGGCCAGAGCGCCGGCGACCGTCGCAGCGCCGAATGCCGAGGCGCAGAACCTGTACCTGATCGCGCAGGCGGCACTGGCTGACCGCGGTCTGCAAAACGTCCGTCGTGCCCGTGACCTTTACGCGCAGGCATCGACGCTTGAACCCAACAACCCGCGGCACCTCGCAGGCTATGCCCAGGCCGTCGCCGTGCAGTACTGGAACTTCCGCGACATCGGTCCCGACGAAGCGATTTACGAGGCCAGCAACGCCATCAATCGCGCCCTCGAGCTCGGCGAGCCGTCGGCCGACACGCTGGCGATTGCCGGGCTGGTCGAAGAGCTGCGTGCGATCACTGCGAACTCGCCCGAAGCCAAGGACAAGGCGCTGCGCTACTACCAGGAAGCGCTTGATGTCGAGCCAAACAATATTCTTGCGCTGCAGTGGCTTGCCTCGATTTACCTCGACATCAACGAGTCCGAGCTCGCACGGCAGAACTTCGAGGAAGTCATCGACCTCGACCCGCTAAACCTGCTGGCACTTACCGGGCTTGCAAACGCGTATTCCGCACTCGGTCGTTATGAGGATGGTCGTGAGCACCTGTACCGCGTGCAGATGCTATTTCCCGAGCTGGCAATGGCGAAACGCTACCTGTCCGGCAACGAGTATCAGTCAGGGCGCCTCGATCGCTCCACCTACTGGGCGGAACGAGCCGTAGAGACCCAGGCGAGTCCGCTCGAAATCCTGTTCCTGCTCGGCAACTACCTGATCTTCGGCTGGAGCGACGAAGCGCTCGAAACGGCAGAGCGCTATCGCGTCTCTACGGACGGGGAAGACGTTTCACGTATGGTGCAGGCCCTGCTGGATCGCGAGTTCGGCGAAGTTGCCGACGAGGCGAGCAAGCTATTTGCGCAGACCGGAGACAACGGCTTCGCCAACCTTTCCGCCTGGTCACACGCGATCAATGGCCAGTGTGCGACCGCAGTACCCGTTCTGGAGCGCCAGTACCCGTCACTGCGGGCCGAGGTCATCAATTACATCGACCGCGGCGACCTGATTAACGCAGTGCTGCTGGCACACTGCTATGGCGTAACCGGTAACGCTGCCGAAAGCCGTCGACTGATCCAGGCTTTGATCGCATCGGGGTTGCTCGATGAGCAGAAATCCTTCGGACGCCCGCAAATCGCGCTGGTCCGTATTGCGGCCCTGGCCGTGGCAGGGGAGTCATCCCGGGCTCTCGAAGAGCTCGAGCGCATCGATTCGGAATCGGCGCCCGTCGCGATTGCACCGATTCCACTACCCGTCGACGAGCTCCCCGTGTTCGCCTCGCTGTTTGACGCCGAGGCGTTCAAGGACTATGCGCGCACGGAGCGCTATCGCATTGCCCAGCAAGCGCGCCGGCTCGCCGCAGGTGAGACGCTCACCGAAGTCCGCGCCGACGTCGAGGCGGCCGGCTACACGCTGGTCGACTAAGCCGACGGCGGTTCGAACCAACGCGGACCGGCCCTGTCGGAGCCGACATGACCCGATTCATCACTGTTTGTTTCCTGCTGTGCATCGCGCTCGTTGCCAACGCCGACGACTCGCTCGATATCGTCGTGTTCGGTGCCACGGGCAGCATTGGCTCACTGATTGTCGATGAAGCCCTCGCGCGAGGTCATCGCGTCACGGCCGTGTCGCGCCGACCGGAGAGCGTCACGCGCGAGCATCCTCGCCTCGACGTAGCGAAAGGCGACCTGCTCGATCCGGAGAGCGTAGCCAGCATCGTCGCCGGCCGCGACGTCGTCGTGAATTCCGTACGCGGCGTCATCGGCGATTCCGGCGCGCCCGACTCGGCGCTGCAGTTCATGGCGGCCGAACGTCTCGTCGACGCGCTGTATGCCATCAAGGACGCGCCACGACTCATTCACATTGGCGGCGCGGGCTCGCTCGAGGTCAAGCCCGGGGTGCTGCTCGCGGACCGGCTGCCGAACTTCATACTGCCGAAGAAATTCAAGATCGAGGTGCGGGGCCAGATACTCGCGCTCGAGTTCTACCGCAAGGTCGACGACGTGCGCTGGACTTACGTGACGCCACCGAAGTGGTTCACAAACGGACCGCGAACGGGCGAGTTTCGCATTGGAGGCGACCAGAAACTCACCGACGAACGTGGCCGCTCACGACTGTCGCGCGCCGACTTTGCGGTCGCGGTCGTCGACGAGATCGAAGCGGCCGCGCACATTCGCGAGCGCATCTCGATCGCCTACTGAGGAAGAAGAAGGCAACAGGCTTTGCATGACCCGAGCCACTCTCCTAGAATTTCGGTCAACGATTCGCCACCCGATCGGGTCCCGGAGGCAAAAGGCCTGAACAGTCTCGCCAGAAGAGAGAAACTCCCGCGACGATTCCTCTCGCCGGCCAGGCTCGACCTCATTCAGGGTGCGACGGGCTTCCTGCTCGTCCTGTTCATGTGGGCACACATGCTATTCGTGTCGAGCATCCTGCTCGGCGCCGATGCCATGTATTTCGTGACCCGCCTGTTCGAAGGCGAGCCCCTGTTCGGCCGGCGCATGCCCATCGTCGTCTCCTTTATCGCCGCGGCCATACTTGTCCTGTTTGTCGTGCATGCCGTCGCCGCGATCCGCAAGATCCCGGCAGGCTACGCCGAGTACCGCGCGTTCCGAACGCATATGCGGGGCTTCCCGCACGCCGACACGGCGCTTTGGATGCTGCAGGTCGTGACGGGCTTCGTGCTGATGTTCCTCGCCGCGGCGCATCTCTACCAGATGCTCCTGAATCCCGCGGACATTGGTCCGTACGCATCGGCTGACCGCGTCTGGAGCGGCCGCTGGTGGCCGCTGTATCTCGTGCTGCTGTTTGCCGTCGAGCTGCACGGCGGCGTGGGTATCTACCGGCTCGCGATCAAGTGGGGCTGGTTTGCTGACGAACACGGCAACATGAGCCCGCGGCGCTTGAGCCGCATCAAGTGGGGACTGACCGCCTTCTTCCTCGTGCTCGGCCTCGTCACGCTTGCGGCCTACATGAAGCTCGGCTACGAGCACCGCGATCGCGTCGGCGAGCGTTACGCACCCACTGCTGCAATCACCACCAACACGGTTCCCGCGTGGATATCGTCTACACCGACGTCCTCGTAATCGGCGGCGGCCTGGCGGGCCTGCGCGCCGGCATCGGTGCTCGACGTCGCGGCCACGACGTGCTGGTCTTGAGCCTCGTGCCCGAGAAACGCTCGCACTCGGCGGCGGCCCAGGGCGGCATGCAGGCTTCGCTCGGCAACGCCCTGAAGGGAGAAGGTGACGACGAGGACGTGCATTTTCGCGACACCGTGCGCGGCAGCGACTGGGGCGCCGACCAGGCCGTCGTTCGCATGTTCGTCAACACGGCGCCCAAGGCTATTCGCGAACTCGCCGCCTGGGGTGTGCCGTGGAACCGGGTCGAACGTGGGCCGCGCGATGTCATCATCAACGGCGAACGCACGACACTCGTAGAGAAGGACGAGGCACACGGCCTCATCGACGCGCGTGACTTCGGCGGCACGAAGAAGTGGCGCACCTGCTACGTCGCCGACGGTACCGGGCACTCGATGCTGTACACGATGAGCGACCAGGCGCTGGCCAACAGCATCCCGGTGCGCGATCGTGTCGAAGCCATCAGCCTGATCCACGCCGACGGTCGCTGCCACGGCGCGATCGTGCGCGATCTCGTGACGGGCAAGCTGTCGGCCTACGTGGCGCGCGCTACTTGCATTGCAACCGGTGGTTTCGGTCGCCTGTACCGCATAACGACCAACGCCGTGATCAACCAGGGCACGGGCGCCGCCATTGCGCTCGAGACCGGTGCTGCCGAGCTCGGCAACATGGAGGCCGTGCAGTTTCACCCGACCGGGATTTTCCCGGCCGGCATTCTCGTGACCGAGGGCTGTCGCGGCGACGGCGGGCTGCTGCTCGACGGCAACGAGCATCGCTTCATGCCGGATTACGAACCGGAGAAGCGCGAACTCGCCTCGCGCGACGTCGTCTCCCGGCGCATGGAAGAGCATATTGCCGCCGGGCACGGCGCCTCGAGTCGCTTCGGCGAACACCTCTGGCTCGACATCCGCCTGCTCGGTCGCGAACACATCGATACCAAGCTGCGCGAAGTCAAGGAGATCTGCGAGTACTTTCTCGGCGTAGACCCGGCCACCGAGCTCGTGCCCGTCCGTCCTGCGCAGCACTACTCGATGGGCGGCATCCGCACCGACCACCGCGGCGAAAGCCCGCAGCTCGCCGGGCTGTTCGCGGTCGGCGAAGCCGCCTGCTGGGACATGCACGGCTTCAATCGACTCGGCGGTAACTCGGTGGCCGAGACCGTCGTCGCCGGCATGCTGGTTGGCGAATACATGGCCGACTTCCTCGATCGCAGAGACAGCCACGCCGCGGTATCGACGGCGCTGGTCGGCGATGCGCTCAAGGATGCGTCGAAGCGGCTGACCACCCTCTGCGATGGCGGCGGCGACGAAAACGCATTCGCGGTCATTGCCGATATGCAAAACCTCATGACCGACAAGGTCGGGATCTTCCGTGACGGGCCGGAGCTCGAGGCGGCGGTCAGCGAGCTGACGGCGCTTTACCAGCGAAGCCTTCGCATCGGCCTCAAGAGCCAGGCGCGCGGCGCCAACCCGGAGCTGGATGCCGCGTATCGCGCCCAGATGATGACCAAGCTGGCGCTGTGCGTTGCCAGCGGGGCGCTCGCCCGCACCGAGAGCCGCGGTGCACACTACCGGCGTGACTTCCCGCGTCGTAATGATCGCGACTGGCTCAATCGCACACTCGCCCGCTGGCCGGGTGTCGACGCCGAGGCGCCGGAACTCCGCTATGAGATGCTCGACGTCAAGCAAATGGAGCTGCCGCCGGGCTGGCGCGGCTACGGCGAGCGCAACCACATTGATCACCCCGATACCTCGGCCCGTGAGGCCGAAGTCGAGCGCCTGAACCAGGCGGGCGCTGACCGTCACGCGCTACAGGAATCGTTGATGCCTTTCACAGACCTTCTGCCGGAACGCTATCGCGGCAGGAACGAACGCCTCGGGCGAGGCTACTCGTGAGCGACACGACAGACAGAGCGGCGCGAACGCTCAGGGTCCACATCCTGCGCTACAACCCGCAGGATCCGGACAGCGAGGCGCATATGCAGACCTTCGAGGTCGAGGAAGCGGCTGGCATGACGCTGTACGTCCTGCTCACCGAGATTCGCGAGCGACTGGATGCCTCGCTCAACTTCGACTTCGTCTGCCGCGCCGGCATATGCGGCAGCTGCGGCATGATGATCAACGGCAAACCAGCGCTGGCCTGCCGCACCCTGACGCGGTCGCTGCCGGCCGACATAACGCTGCTGCCACTGCCCGTGTTCGAGCTGATCTCCGACCTCTCGGTCAACACGGGCAACTGGCTTCGCGATATGGCAGGGCGCCTCGAGACATGGGTGCATGGCGTCGACGCTGACCCCGACGTCGACACGCTCGAAGCTCGCATGGAGCCCGAACTGGCCCAGGACATCTACGAGCTGGAGCGCTGTATCGAATGTGGCTGCTGCGTTGCCGCCTGCGGCACTGCGCACATGCGCGAGGACTTCGTTGGCGCGGTCGGCATGAACAAGCTTGCGCGCTTTCGCCTCGATCCGCGCGACGAGCGCAGCGACGCCGACTTCTACGAGCTTGTCGGCGATGACAACGGCGTGTTCGGCTGCCTGACGCTCCTTGGCTGCAATGACGTCTGCCCGAAAGACCTGCCGCTCGCGGGCCAGATCGCCTTCCTGCGCCGGCACATGCTCAAGCAGGGACTCGCCTGAGCAAGACCGCTTGGCCGTAGTCGAGGGAACTCGGGAAAACTATTTCCAGCGCTTGAGCTGCATGGCAGCGCGCACCCGTTCTCCGGCTATCGCCGTACCCGCTTCGCGCGGCAGGCACTGTTCCCGGCTCGCGAGTTCCATCACCGCCGCCGTGTTGGTCCGCGTCTTTTCCTCGATGACCTGGAAGGCCTGGGTTTCGGTGCCGCCGTGGTACTCGACCGATGCAGAGATCACGCCACCGGCGTTGGAGATAAAGTCGGGCAGGCAGATAACGCCGCGCTCGTGGAGCATAGCTTCGGCCGCTTCCGTCACGCCAATGTTGGCACCCTGAATGATGATCTTCGTGCTGACGTCGGCGACGTTGTCTTCGCGAATCACGTCGGGCCTCGCCGCCGGCACCCAGATATCGCTGTCGATGCCGATGACCGCGTCGCGATCGAGCTTCTCGCCCGACGCGTAGTCGACGACGCTACCGCCTTCGTCCTTAAGGGCTATCAACGCGTCGACGTCGAGACCATTGGCGTCGTACACCGTACCTTTAGAATCCGCCGCGGCAACGAGCACGGCACCGCGTTCGGCGAGGAAGCGCGCAGCATGCTTGCCGACCGCACCGAAGCCCTGCACGACAACCCGGGCGCCGGCAACAGCGGGCCCGCCGTGTTCTGCCGCCACCTCGGCCGCAATGGCTACGCCGAAGCCCGTCGCGCCGATCTCATCGAGCGGTATACCGCCAATCTCGCGCGGCAGCCCGACCGCCCGGCCGATCTCGTCGCGGACCCAGCCCATTGCGGTCTCGTTGGTGCCCATATCGGGGCCAATGATGTAGTCCTCGATCGGGCCGATCATCTGCGCGAAAGCCCTGACGAGCTGCTCCTTCTCGTCGAGGGCACGCTCCGGGTCGGCAATGATGACCGACTTCGCGCCGCCGTGCGGCAAGCCGGCCGCGGCGTTCTTGAATGTCATTGCCCGCGCCAGCCTGAAACACTCGTCGAGCGATGCGTCGGGCGCCATGCGACAACCGCCGATCGCAGGGCCGGCCGCGACGTTGTCGACAACGAGGATTGCCTTGAGCCCGATCGCCGGCTCGTGGAAGTGATGAATGGACTTGGGTCCCAGCTCATCACAGTAAGTGAACGCTATGTCCTGCACTGTATGCCTCCCCTATTCTGCACCGGACAGCTCAGCCGCCATCCGGTCGCGCATGATGAATTTCTGCACCTTGCCGGTCACGGTCATCGGAAACTCGTCGACGAAACGGACGTATCGCGGCACCTTGAAGTGAGCGAGCTCGTCGCGGCAGAAGTCACGTACCCCGTCGGCGTCGAGGGCGCTCCCGGGCTTGAGCCGAATCCACGCCGCCACCTGCTCACCGTATTTCGTATCCGGCACACCGAATACCTGGACCTCGTCGATCGCCGGATGCGTATAGAGGAACTCCTCGATCTCTCGCGGGTAGATGTTCTCGCCGCCGCGAATGATCATGTCCTTGGAGCGACCGACAATGGCGACGTAGCCATCCTCGTTCATTTCCGCTATGTCGCCCGTGTGTATCCAGCCAGTCGCCTCGATCTCCTCGGCGGTGCGCTCCGGGTCATCCCAGTAGCCGCGCATCACGCAGTAGCCGCGGGTCATGAGCTCACCCGCTACGCCCCGCGGGACGACGGCACCCTGCTCGTCGACAATCTTGATCTCGGTATTCGGCAGCGCGCGACCGACGGTGGTTACGCGCAGCTCTAGCGGGTCGTCGATCGCAGTCTGCGTGGACAACGGCCCCGTCTCGGTCATGCCGTAGCCGATCGTGATGTCAGTGAGGTTGAGCTCGTCGATGACGCGATGCATGAGTTCGACCGGGCAGGGAGCACCGGCCATGATGCCTGTTCGCAGCGACTTGAGATTGCGCTCGCCGAGACCGGGCTCGTCGAGCATGGCAATGAACATCGTCGGCACGCCGTGCACGGCCGTGCAGCCTTCGCTTTCGATGGCATCGATGACGGCAGCGGCGTCGAAGCCCGCGGAGGGGAGCACGATCGCTGCCCCGCTGGTTGCGCAGAGCAGCGCACCGAGCACCATGCCGAAGCAGTGGTACATCGGCACCGGGATGCAGAGACGGTCGCGCTCGGTGAAGCGCATGATCCCGGCAGACAGCGAGGCGTTGTTGACGATGTTGTGATGCGTCAGCGTCGCCGCCTTGGGCGCACCGGTCGTGCCGCTCGTAAACTGGATGTTGATAGGGTCGTCGGCGTCGAGGCCCGCCGCTATCGTGGCGACGGCGTCGAGCGCGTCGTTGTCCGCCGCGCCAACAAGATCGGCGTAGCGACGGCAGCCCGGTTTGGGAGTCTCGCCGAGCGTAACCACCAACCGCAGATCGGGCAGCCGCGAACACTCGAGCTGTCCCGGCGCGGACGAACTGATTTCGGGCGCGATCTCATCGAGCATCGCGACGTAGTTGCTGGTCTTGAATTCCGGGATCGTAACGAGGGCACGACAGCCGGTCTTACGGAGCGCGTACTCGAGTTCGTTCGTGCGGTAGGCCGGGTTGATGTTGACGAGGATCAGGCCGGCGTAGGCCGTCCCAAACTGCACGGCAATCCACTCGGCGACGTTGGGTGCGAGGATGCCGACGCGGTCGCCGGGTTCGAGACCGGCGTCGAGCAAACCCGCAGCGAGCGCCCTCGATTCTGCGGCAAGTTCCTTCCAGCTCCAGCGAGTCTGCTGGTGCGGCACGACGACGGCGTCCCGGTCTGGCCAGGTATCTACAGCGTAGTCCAGCACCTCGCCGACCGTCATGGCCGACAGCGGCGCTGATCCCGTGCCATGCACGTAGCTCCCAGAACGCGTCGTCATCACGCTCCAACACTATCCGCCCTGCCGGGCGGCTGGTCACTGGCCAGACCAGCGTCCGGCCAGCGCCAGTTGTTCATCGTTACCGCTAGAAGCGATAGCCGACGTTCAGGCTATATACCCATGGATCGATTTCGACCGTGCCTATTGGCGCACCATCGATCGACAGATCCGACTCAATGTTGATCCAGCGGACATCGAAGTTGAGAAGCCATTTCTCGTTGAACGTCCAGTCCGCGCCAAGCTGTGCAGCAACGCCGAAGGAATCGTCGAGGCTCAGGCTGTCGCCAATACCTTCCACGACGAAGTCTTCACTAATGAAGGTCGTGTAGTTGAGGCCCAGGCCAGCGTACGGCTGGAACTGCGAGTCGGGCAGGAAGTGATACTGCAGCGAGAAGGTCGGCGGCAGGTGCTCGACCTCGGCGATCGTCGTATCGCCGGCTTTGACATCATGCTTGAAAGGCCACGCACCGAGTATGTCGAACGCCCAGTTGGACGTGAACATGTAAGTACCGTTCAGCGTCAGACTGGTGCCGTTGTCCACTTCCAGGGCAATGGGCTCACTCAGGTTTCCGCTCTTCGGCGCGACCTGGCCAACGCCAGCCCGGAAGATCCACTGGCCATCCTCGTGCGCCATTACAGGTGCCGCAAAGCTCGTCAGCAGCAGCGTCACGATGCCGGCTTGAGTTACACGTTTCACAGTATTCTCCTTGCGAAAATTTGGTGTACACAACAAACGTCCTGCGCACGTCTCCGTGCAGCAGGACCGCAACGCAATAGCATCATGACTGGCGATGGGGTGATATACGGATTATTGGTACTTGGCTGCGGTCTTTTCGTATTGGCAGCCTTTCGCAATATCGTCGCTTTCTGCTAGGCGGCTCTGTTGCCCGGTTTACGCCACCGCAGACGCAGCGCGAGCAATAGCGTGAGCACACCCGCATGGACCCAGCCGGCCGTCGGATCGAAGGCCGTTAGCACCCAGTGCAGGAAGGTGAGGATGGCCGCAGGATAGACGCTCGCGTGGAGGCGTCGCCAGGTCCGGCCAAGACGTCGCACAGAAAGATCGTTGCTGGTTACGGCAAGAGCGAGGAACAAGAGGAACGCCAGCCAGCCGGTTGCAAGCCCGGGATCGCTGCCTTCCCGGAGGATGCGCACCGCGTCGGCTTTTTGCACGAGGTAGGCAAGCGTATGGGCGAGCGCGTAGACGAACGTGATCAATCCGAGATCACGTCGCCTGCGCATGAGCCAGCGCAGCGGTGCCGCTCCCGGCCACAAGCGCAGTAGAGGCGACACGGCGAGCGTCACGAGCAGGAGCCGCGCGGACTGCAGTCCGGTCCAGTGCACGAACTCGCCGTAATAGACGATCCCGGTCGCGTAGCGCCAGCCCTGCCAGGCCAGCGGGACCGTCAGCGCTACCCATAGCAACCAGCGGGTCATCACGGACGGCTAGTCGAGCGTGACGTAGCTCTCCAGGCGCGCGACCTCGTCGGCGTCGACGTACTTGCCGATCTCGCGGCGGAACTGTTCGATGTCCTTGTACGGGCGGTACTCCTCGAACTCGTGGGCCATCTTCTTCGTCATGCCCGGGATCTGCATGATCTCTGCCTCGCTCGCGTCATTCAGGCGGACGGGAATGAAGACGTACTGCTCCAGCCGCTGAACCTCGTCGGCATCGACGTACTTGCCGATCTCGCGACGGAATTGCTCGATGTTCTTGTACGGGCGGTATTCCTCGAACTCGTGGGCCATCTTCTTCGACATGCCCGGGATCAACATGATCTCTGCCTCGGACGCCGTGTTCAGGTTGATCGCGCGAAACACGCTGCCGTACAGGGCGGCGCGTTCATCGACATCGAGGGAAGCTGCCAGGGCCTTGTCGAGTCCTGACGCGTCGAGGTAAGGCCTGCCGGCAACGATGGCCTCGGCGAGACTCTCGTTGCCGCCGGCCATCGCAGCGAGTTCGTCAATGCTGGCCGTGTTCGGGTCCGCCAGGCGCGTGTCGGCAATAGCCAGTGCAAAGGGAAGCAGCAAGGCGGCCAGCAGCGTCTGTCGCAGTGTGGTTTTCATCCAGTTGACTCCTGTGATGGTTCGCAAGTCTCCGGCACGCTCGCCGATGACAGGGTCCGCATTGACGGCCGGTATCGTGCCCTCCGGGGACAACGCCTTCGTCAAACACGTATTTGCCAATCGACCCGGACCGTGTAAAGTACAAATGATAATCATTTTTATTTAGGAATTAAACGCATCTTTCCCTGACCAGCTGTAAACCCTGAAACACGAATGAAAACAGCGAGGTACGTTCCATGGCACGACTACTCCTTTCCCTGACCCTCTTGCTCGGGTTCAACAACGCCGTCGCCGATTGCACCTTCGACATCGAAGTTGGCGATGCCCTTACCTTCAGTACCGACGCAATCGAGGTTGGCGCCGACTGCAGCGAGGTGACCATTAATCTCAACCACACCGGCAGTCTCCCGGCCGCTGCGATGGGCCACAACTGGGTACTGAGCAAAAGTACTGATCTCGAGAGTATCGCCACGGCCGGTATGACGGTCGGGCTCGAAGGCAACTACGTTCCGGCCGGCGATGACCGGGTACTCGCCGCGTCGAAAGTCATTGGCGGCGGCGAGTCGACCAGCCTGACGTTCTCGACCGAGGGCCTGAGTACCGACGAATCGTATTCATTCTTCTGTTCGTTTCCAGGCCACTGGGCGGTCATGAAGGGCAGCTTCACGGTGGCCGGGTAAGCGACTGCCATGAGGGCCTGGCCGTTCGTACTCGTACTCGGGTTCGCCGTCGCGGCGAGCTCTACCCCGCGGATGGAAGCGACCCTGCCGCTCGACGAGCGACCACTGCTGCGACCCGGCGGTTCGGTACTGACCTACCGCCCCGGACCGGCCGCGGCGGGTCCCTTGCTCGATCTCGACGATAATGAGTACGTCCATCTTGACGAGGGCCGGACTCTTTACTACCGCGACTGGCTAGAGGACCCCGGGGAGCCGCTCGCCGGGCCGACGTTCGACGCCACGGATTGCGCCTCGTGCCACGCTGAGACAGCAGCCGCGGCGCCGGCGGAGATTCCGCAGGTCGTGCGGGTTACGTCGCACGAGATAGCAGGTACCGTCGGCTGGCAGCTCAATGCATTTCATATCAATCGTGGTGCAGCACGCCCCGCCGTTGCGACGCGCTGGATCAACCGCACACTGACGCTGGCAGACGGCACCAAGGTGGACCTGAGGCGGCCGGTCGTCACAACGTCCATCGACGGCGCCGATGTCCCGCTCACGTTGCGAGTGGCGCCGACGCTATTCGGTTGGGGTCTCCTGGAAAACGTCAGCGCCGAGTACTTTCGCCATTTCCACGATCCTGATGACCGCAACGGCGACGGCATCAGCGGGCGGCTCGTCGAGAGTAATGCGGGCAAGCTCGCCTTTCTGGGCTGGAAGAATACACAGGCCAGCGTGCGCGACCAGGTTGCCGCAGCACTTGCCGCCGATATGGGTGTGATCTCCGCCGACACCTGCGCGGAACCCTGCACGACGGAAATCAGCGAAGCCGAGCTCGATGCGCTTGCGGACTATGTCCGCTACCTGCCGGTGCCGCACCGCCGACAAACGCCGAACCGGCTGGGTCAGGACCTGTTCGGCCAGACCGGCTGCTCGAGCTGCCATGTCTCGGTTGCGCTCACCAGGGACGACGGCGCGCCGGAATTCGCGGCACAGCTGATCTGGCCCTATACCGACCTGATGCTGCACGACATGGGGCCGGGCCTCGCCGACCCTGGCGATACCGCGGATGCTCGCGAGTGGCGCACGGCGCCGCTGTGGGGACTCGGCTATATCGAGGCACGCCTGCCCGAGCGCGGTTTCCTGCACGACGGTCGCGCACGCAACATCGAGGAGGCCATCCTCTGGCACGGCGGCGAAGCGGCCGCCGCACAACAGCGTTACACCGAGCTCAGCGTGCGCGAACGGGCCGCACTGCTGGCGTACGTGCGGGCGCTGTAAGGGACGCGTTCTTCAGGCAGAAAGCGCCCTGTCGACGGCGCTGATCTGATCTCTGAGTGAAATATCCAGCATCGAGGTGATCTCGAGCGCGCGGTCGTTCAGTGTCTCGGTCCCCGGGTCAGACGGCTGCCATGCGTCGAGACGGTCGTCGCGCTCGCGAATCAGTGCCTCGATCTGCGGCCGGAACAGCACGAGCATGCAGCTCACCCACTGATTGACTGGCCAGGAGGGATGCGCCGTGTCGACGACGAAGCGGTCCAGCAGCGCAATCGTCTCGTCAGCATCGAACCAGGTGTCCTTCGTCACCCAGCGGTTCACGGTGAAGAGCGTTATCGGCATGCCGCGCTCATTCATTGCAATCGCGACGAGGTGCGCCATGGGTTTCTCGGCCGTTGCCAGGTCGAGATTGCCGGGTCGTGAAGACTGGCGAAGGTCATCCGGAATACCTTTACCCCGGATAAACGTGTGGAAATGGCCGTGCTCGCCCGGACGAAGCTTTTCGGGATGAGCGTGATAGTAGAACTGGCTGTGCGTGTTGGGGTCGCGGACGTCACCCGGCGGATAGTGTTTCCAGACCGTGTAGTCGTCGCGCGTCTTGAGCAACTCGCCGACGATACTGTCGCCGGTGTTGCTGAGCACCCTGATGCACTCGCTGAGCCGGGCGGCCGCCAGTGCCATGATCTCAAGGTCCTCGCGCGGTACGCTGGCCAGCGCGTTGTCGGGCGTCAAACCAACCGTACCGCGTCGAGGAGTCAGGACAGCCGTCGCCTCAGGCGCCGTCGCAACCTCCGCAGCCGTCACAGCCGTCGCATCCGTCACAGCCATCGCAACCGTCACAGCCATCGCATCCGTCACAATGGTGCTCCGCTGGCGCTACCTGCTCAGCTTTGGGCAGCAGCGAACCGGACTCCGCGTCAGCCAGCGTGTCGAGCATGGTGGCCGCACTGAACGCCGTGGAAGCGCCGAGAAGACCGGCGCCGAGAATCGAACCTGCAAGCATTTTCTTTTTCATGTGAACCCCTGTCAGTTACCCCGAAGGCCGGGCGCAATGCCTGCGCCCTCGCCCGAGTCTATCGAAACGCCCCGCGGCCAGCGAATCTCCGGGTCAGCAAGGCGTGATGCACTATCAACCCGTCTTCCGCGCAGACATCGATATGACGTTGCCTGCCGCGCCATACCACTCGGCAACTTTCGAGCGGTTGCGCCGGCTGACGGGGATGCGCAAGCCGTTGGACATGACGCATTGCCAGCTCGAGCCCTTGCGTGCGACGCGTCGCACATGGTCGTGCGCAACCCAGTGCGAGCGATGCACCAGCATGCCGATGTCACCAAGATCACGAGCCGCGTCGCGCAGCGTGCCGAGCACGAGGCATCTTCCGGCGCTCGTGTGCACGTGCAGGTAGTGCATGTCCGACGACACGGCAATCACTTCCCGGCCGAGCGCATTCGGCAGCAGAGCATAGAAGGCTGCTCCCGCTTCGTCGTCGTCGGCTCGAGTGCCGGACGTACTGGAAGGCCCGGAGCCCCCAGGGTCGTCAGGTCCCGACGAAGGGCCATCGGCCAGTAGTGGTCTGCCCAGAATGAGCGGCAGGTTCACGGCGATCCAGGCCGCGAGGAACATCGGAGCCACTTCGATGAACTCGGCCACAACAGCCTCGAGCGGTCCGCGAGTCCCGAACGCATCCAGCCAGTCGTCGGCGACGTCAGCGCTTCCGGGGGGCATCAGGTACTCGAGCGCGACATAGACCGGCGCGAGCATTGTGGCGCCAACGACGCCTGTCAGCAGAATTGCCAGCGGCAACGGTGCGGCGCGTAGCAGGCGCGGCCGAAGAAGCCAGCTCGCGAGTGCGATACTGGCAAGACCAAGACCGACGTGCAGCGTCCAGAAGACGAGTCGCTCGACAAAGCCAAAGCCTGCCGTCGCCTCGGGTTTGACGACAACGAAGAGCGCAATGAGGACACCGCCGACGAGCGGCAGTGTCTTCGCCATCGACGTGACGCCGAGTACCGTGGTGTTACTGTCTGTGTCCATTGCCTTGCATACAGTATGCGTCGCTCAGAAGCGATACAGGAGATTGAGGCCGAACTCCGCCTCGTAGTCGTCGATCGCGATCGGGCTGGCCGCGATGTCGCCATTGTACTTCTCGAAACCGGCCTCGCCCTGAAGCTGCCAGCGTTCGCCGAAGCGCCACCGTCCGACCGCCTGAATGCCGGCGGAGCGATAACCGCCATCCAGCGTCGTAACCGGCAATCCCGAAGCGATGCTCTGCCCCTCGTCGACACCGAAATCACGATTGATGAATGCAGAGGAGGCGAAGGTAACAAAGGCAAACAGGTCGATGCCCGTACCCGCGCGCGTACAGGCAAAGGTATGGCCCAAAGCTGCAACCGCGAGCGTGCCAATGTCACTGCCACCTGCCATTACCCGGCCGGCCACCCAGTTCTTCCAACTACGGCCGAGCGCGCGACGTACCTCGACCATGCCCATCCATTCGTCATCGACATCGCCCAGGCCCTCGAGCGCAGGGGCCTCGGATTCCTCCCGGCCGGTTTCATAGCGCAGCCCGGCCTGTAGCAGCCAGACGTCGCTGGCCCTGCCGCGCCAACCAAGCTCCTGGCCCTCGAAGAACCAGATGCTGTTGTCGCGCCGGTATTGCAGGATGAGCGCAGGTTCCAGGCCGACGCTATAGTCATCAGAGCCGTCATACTCGGCCTCGTATTCAAAGCCCGCACCCAGCCCCACGGTCCAGCCGTCCGCTGCCGTAACGTCGGGAACCGAGGGCATCGGGAACAGCGTCTCGGCGGACGCGGTCGCGCCAATAAGGGTTGCAGTCAGAGCGGTCACTACGGTTCGTATCTTCATTTGCCGGTACTCCTGGATGGCCGTCATGGCCGGTCGAAGGTGGTCGGGCCCGATTGGCCCGTGTTGATTCACCTCGTCGACACTAGGGACTACTCCGGCAGGTCTCTCGTGCTAATGCATGAACGGCGGGACTGTTTCATGAACGGCACGGTCGGCGCACAGACGGTTACAGCAGCGGTGCCCTGCCTGACGCCTTTCCGCCCTTCGGCAATGGCTTGCGGGAACGGGGAACGCTCTTTGTGGGCGCACTGCCCCCGGGATGCCGTCTCAGCTCACGGTTTCACCGGCGCCTGCCTCAGCGTCCAGCGGCGCAAATCCGTCGAGCAACGCCGCCAGCGCCGGGGACTCGAAGCGGCGCTTGACCGTAATGGCGTAGAAGCTCTCGTAGACCTTTGGCAGCGGCATGTACTCGACGAGCAGACCGGCGCGGATCTCGTCCTGCACGACGACCGGCGGCAGCACGGCAAAGGCACCGCTGTCCCTGGCCAACAGACGCAGCATGGCCATGTCATTGGCCTCGGCCTCGACGTCCGGCGCGAACTGGGCCTGCGCCGAGAACGCCTCGAAGGCCCGGCGAATGGCATGGTCGCGGCTCGGCAACACCCAGCGACGCACGTCATAGCCTTCCGGAAACGGTGTTGCCGGCTTGAGTTCGGGCGGGCCAACAATCGACACGGGCTGCCGGGCGAGGAGCTGGCTTTGCCAGATCTGCGCGTCGCCGCCGCGGACGTCGTCGTTGGTCAGGGCGACGTCGAGCTGGTGGCGCACGAGACCGTCGAGCAGGTTCTCGAGGCTGTCCGACTGCAGGCTGAAGCGCACCATCGGGTCCTCGAGCCAGGGCACGATCAGGCGGTCGATGAAGTTCCGCGACAGCGTCGTCAGCATACCGATCCGGAGGATCTGCTCTTCGGGCTCGAGGCCACGCCGAAGCAGCGCCTCCAGCTCTTCACCCTTGGTAAAGATGTCGTTGGCGTAGGCGAGGACGCGCCGGCCGACGTCGGTGAGCTCGAGGCGCCGGCCCTGCCGGTCGAACAGCTGTGCGCCCGTCGATTCCTCGAGCTGCTTGATCTGCGACGACAGCGAGGACTGCGACACGTGCAGGTCCTCGGCAACCTTGGTCAGCTTGCCTTCCGAGGCAACGCGCCAGAAATAGTAAAGATGGTGGTAATTGAGCCTCGCCACGTCCGTGTCCGCCGGGTTCGTCAACAATAGTTCGTTAAAACCGAACGAATATTATCAATATATCTATTTTACAGCTACTTCGCTGATCCGGATACTGCGCCGCAACAACGACCTCCGGATCTCAGTCGCATGAACCTGACCACGACCGCCATCGGGCTCCTGCCCCTCGCTCCGCCCGTGCTCCTTGCCGCGGCGGCCTGCCTTGTTGCCATGCAGAACGGCCGTTTCGTCATCTGGGTGAACGCCGCCGCCCTGGGCGCAGCCCTGTCGAGCGCCCTCTGTCTCTTGCTCCTCGGCGACGTCTGGCAGCCCGCCAGTCTCGTCAGTCCAGCGCCGGCAAGCCATCTCGTTGCCGTACTCATTACGCTACTCGGGCTCGTGATTTCGCGGTTCTCCGTGAACTACCTTGCCGGCGAGGCCCGCGCAAGGGACTACGCGGTGATGCTGCAGCTAACGCTCGCGTCCGTCACGATGGTGGTCCTGACCAACCACCTCCTCGTACTCAGCGCCGCGTGGATTGCGATCAGCCTCTGCCTGAATGAGCTGCTCCTGTTCTACCCCGAGCGACCGCGCGCAGCGCTGGCGGCGCACAAGAAATTCCTGTTCGCACGGCTCGCCGAGGTACTGCTGGTTGCCGCTGCGCTGATTCTTCATAACGTTCACGGCACCTGGCTGATCAGCGACATCGTGGCCGCGTACACGGTGCCGGGCGTCAGCCTCGGCACGACCGAGCAGGTCGCGGCACTGCTGCTTGCCGCCGCCGCGCTCATCAAGTGCGCACAGCTGCCCGTACACGGTTGGCTGATCCAGGTTGTCGAAGCACCGACGCCCGTGTCGGCCCTGTTGCACGCCGGCATCATCAACATGGGCGGCTACCTGCTGATCACCTTCGGCCCGATGCTGAACGCAGCAGCGCCGGCTGAGTGGCTGGTGCTCATCGTCGCAGGCATTACGGCCGTGCTGGCCAGCCTGATCATGACGACGCGCATCAGCATCAAGGTCAAGCTGGCCTGGTCGACCGCAGCGCAGATGGGTCTGATGCTCATCGAATGCGCGCTCGGTCTCTACGAACTCGCCCTGCTGCACCTGCTCGCGCACGGCTGCTACAAGGCCTACCTCTTCCTGAACGCGGGCTCGGCCGTCGAACAGCATCTCGAGCGACAGCTCGCGCCGAGCGCGGACACGCGTCCGCTTGCCTGGGTTGGCGCGATCGTGGTTGTAGCACCTGTTGTTGCGCTGACTGCGCTGTTGTTCGCGCCGGGCGGTCCCGTGAGCCCTTGGCTGCTGGTCGCCGCGCTGCTCGTCCTGTTGCTAACGGAACGTGGCGCAATGTCAGAAGACCGTCTGCCGACGGCCGGCCTGGCCCTCGGTCTCGTCCTGCTGGTCGCTTACCTGAGCCAGAAGCTCGTCATCAGCGAGGCCGTTGCAGGTGGGACGCCTGCCGCCGGCGTACTGGCGGACCTCTGGGTGTTGAGCCTGATCGCACTGATGTCAGCTGGCTGGTTCTTCCTGCGTCGCAACGCGGAGCTGCCGCTTGCACGGCGCATCAACGCCTGGCTGTTCGCAGGGCTGTTCCTCGACGAATGGGTGTCGCGTATGACGCTCAGAATCTGGCCGCTGCGCCTGCCGGTGCGCTTGCGGCCGAAGCGCCTTGCGGAACTCAGCGAGGAGGCGGAATAACATGCACGCACTCGCCGAAAGCGCTGCGGCCGATGCCGTAGCGATCAGTGCTGACATTCGCGCGGCCTACGACAGGGCCTCTCAACTGATTGCGCCGACGTGGCCGTTGGACCAGCTCATTGCGGTTAACCCTTTCTGGGAGCTGCGCGAGCACAGCGCGGCCGATGTCGCTGCGCGGATCTCGGCCCTGGTCCATGGTCACATGCTCATGCCACCGTCGTTCTACAAGGGCCTCGACCACCCACCGGTCAGCGAGCGCCATCTCGACGCTGCGGCCGCTGAGCTCGGCATCGAGCGCAACGACGCAGACGGCGACGGCGAAGACCCGGCGAACTGGCACAACGTCAGTGACCTCCTCGACAGCCGCCGCGATCGCCTGCACGAAGTAGCCTGGCGCGATGAGATCGTCCACCAGATCAGCCAGTTCTGCGCCGCTGCTCTCAAGGACCGCGGTACGGACGACGCCAGCAGCCAACCCGGATACCTGTATACGGCGTGGCTGGACTCGGTGCAGCACGATCTCGGTATTCCGATACTCATGGGCGAGCGCCATCTCGACCGCCAGTTCTCGAGCCTGCCGAACGATCACGAAACGCTGATTGCCGAAGCCACCGCGGAGCTGGGCGTAAGCGAGTCAGCTGCAGAACTGTATGCCCATGCGCTGCTACTCGACGTCAACGGCTGGGCGTCCTGGATTGCCTATCGCCGCTGGCAGGCCGGGCTCGAAGGTCGCACGGAAGACCTGACACCTGACCTGCTCGCAATCCGCATGGCCTGGGAGCTCGTGCTGTGGCGTCACGTGGCAGCGACGAATACCGAGGAAGCCGAGCGCCTCAAGCTCCTGTGGCAGCGCCAGCTGGCAGCGCCCGACCTGCTGCTCGCCGACCACAAGGCATCGCAGCAGCAGGCATGGCTCTGGCAACGCGCGGCCGAACTCGCTTACCAGGAACAGCTTGCGCGGCTCCTGAGCCAGACGGCCGATGGAAGGCCTCACCGCTCCGAGCAGCCGACGCTCACGGCCGTGTTCTGTATCGACGTTCGCTCCGAAGTCTATCGACGCCATCTCGAAGCACGGGACCCGGGCATCGAGACGAAGGGCTTTGCCGGTTTCTTCGGGCTGCCGCTCGAATACCGGCCCAGCGGGACAAACTTCAGTCGTCCGCAGCTCCCCGGCCTGCTCGCCCCGGCAATCGAGGTCAGCGAGGCGAACGAGAGTGCACTGCCTGCGTCGGTCGACCGCCGGGCACGCTGGTCGAGCCTCGGTGACGCGCCGCCGGCCATGTTTGGTCTCGTCGAGGCGAGCGGACCCATGTATGCAATGAAGCTGTTGCGAGACAGCTTCTTCCCGGCAGCACGCAAACACCCTGTCAACAGCCTGCGCCCGGGTGAGCGCCTGGTGCTGCGGCGCGACGGCGCTCCGCTCGGCAACGACGAACGCACCGAGCTTGCCGCCACCGTGCTGCACGCGATGGGCCTCGAGCGTGAGTTTGCGCCCGTCGTAATGCTCATCGGTCACGGCAGCTCGTCGCGCAACAATCCGCACGCGGCCGGCCTCGACTGCGGCGCCTGTGGCGGCCAGACAGGCGAACTCAACAGCCGCGCGCTCGCCGAACTCCTGAACGATACCGCGGTACGTGAAGGCCTCGCATCGCGCGGGATCGCCATCCCCGCCACGACGAGTTTCGTTGCGGCGCTGCACGACACGACCACCGACGAGATTGTCAGCCACGGCGATGCGCTGCCCGCCGACATTCGCGGCTGGCTGGATGCCGCTTCGGACGCAACGCGCCGCGAGCGCGCCGGCAAGCTCAACGTGTCCTCGGATGCCGAGTCAGACGAGGAGCTCGCCGATTCACTGCAAAAGCGGGCACGCGACTGGTCGCAGGTCCGTCCCGAGTGGGGCCTTGCCAACAACGCTGCGTTTATTGCGGCACCGCGGTCGCGTACCCGGGGCCTGCATCTCGAAGGCCGCTCGTTCCTGCACGATTACGACTGGCGTGAAGACGAGGACGGCGGCGTACTCGAGTTGATCATGACGGCGCCCATGGTCGTCGCGAACTGGATCAACACCCAGTACAACGCGAGCGTTGCGGACAACGTCCGCTACGGCAGCGGCAACAAGGTCCTGCACAACGTGGTTGGCGGCAATATTGGTGTCTTCGAGGGCAATGGCGGCGATCTCCGGATCGGCTTGCCGCTGCAGTCGCTCAACGACGGCGGCCGCTGGATGCATACCCCGCTGCGACTCTCCGTTTACATTGCCGCGCCGGCCGACGCGATCAGGGCCGTCTATTCGAAGCACGAGGTGGTTCGCCAGCTCGTCGACAACGACTGGCTGTACCTGTTTCGTCTCGACGACGAGGGCGGCATCGAGCGACTGTATTTCGACCACTGGGTCGACGCCTCGGCGCCAAAAGCAGGCTAATGCACCAGTTCCGCAATATTCTCGTCTACGCCGAGGCCGGTGACGCTGGCAGTCTCGCGGACGTTGTGGAACTCGCGCGTGAGCAGAACGCTCAGCTCAGCGTCTGTGACGTCATTCCGTCGCCGCCGGCCCTGCCCGACCCCGACGGCGTAATCGACCGACTCAAGACCGTCAGCGTGCAGCTCGCCTACGAACGGCTGAGCGCCTTGTGCGCTCCGTATGCACGGGACATTGCGATCGACTACACGGTGTTGATCGGCATTCCCTTCCTCGCAGTCACCGAGCAGGTCATGCTGCAGGACTTCGACCTGGTTGTGCACATCAGCGATCCTGGCGACGAGGGCGGGCTAAACCCGACCGGTATGCACCTGATGCGCAAGTGCCCTGCCACGGTCTGGACTCAGCCAACCGTAGCACGCTCGCGGCCCGGCACAATTGTGCTGGCGGTCGACCGCAACCTCGGCAACAGCACCGCAAGGACCACAGCCATGGCGCTTGCGCAGGCGGCAACAGCGGGCACGGTTGCCGCGAAAGACTCGCCGACTCTGCATATCGTGCACGCGTGGCGGCCGTTCGCGGAAGAACTGTTGACGCATACGCGAACCGCGCTGTCACAGTCAGAGATCGATGCCTACGCGGCATCGCAGAAGAGCGATCACGAGCGCTGGCTCGACGAGCTCGCCCGGAAGCTCGGGCAAGAGGCGCCCGGCTGCACGATAGAGACGCACCTCAGGCGGGGTGGCGTCACCGAGGTTGTGCAGTCGCTGGCCGATGAAACCGAGGCTGAACTGATCGTCATGGGCACGATCGGTACGTCGGATGTGCCCGGCGTTCTCATCGGCACGAGCGCCGAAGGCATTCTACTTTCCACCCGAATCCCGGTACTGGCCCTGAAGCCGCTCGGCTTTACCTCGCCACTGCGCTTCGGCGTCGCGAGTCCGCTGCCGGCCAATGTCGATTCGGAGTCGACCCCGCAAGGAGCAACCGCATCATGAGCGCAATCGAAACCCAGGTACTGTCGTTGCCCGTCAGTGGCCATCACACGATCGACGACGCGAGGCCGGTCCCGACAGACAGGCCCGTCAACGACGCGGCGCCCGACGCGAAGCTTCTTTACCGGATCGCGTTTGGCGAAGCACAGCCGCGCGAGTTCCGCGACATCGAAGCCCGCCTCGCCGGTGAGACGTCACCGCACGAGATCTGGAAGCTGCTGTGCCTGGTGGACGTCGCACCGCGCGACGCTGTCGACCTCGAGAAGGTCTACCTGGCGCTAATGCTGCTCGTGGACGCCGACTCCGTCTTCCTGCGCAGCGCCGCGTATCGCTGGCTTGCCGGGCTGCATCGCAAGAACCTCTGCTACGAGATGCGCGCCAAGCGCGTCCTCAAGCGCGGCCTGAAGCGGGAAACCGGGCTCGCGAGAAAGCGCGTCGAGGCACTCCTCAAGCGCTGCTGAGGCCCCGGGAAAGCACGTCACTATCGGCTGCCATCGCTACTGTCCGGCCGTCATACTCGCAAACAGGTCTATCTGTTACAGTCGTGCGAAGAGGGGCGCGCTTGCGCGGCAGCCCCCGGGTAAGACAGTAGCAAGCAAAACAACGACAAGCGGCTCGACACCGTGACCCCTATATGGACCTCATGACCATAGCCATCATCGGCGGGCTGTTCCTCGCCTATGCGCTCGTCTCCGAGAAGCTCGAGGGAACGGTGCTGACGCCGCCGCTCGTCTTCGTAGCGCTGGGTCTTGCAGTTGGTGCTGGCGGCCTGGGGCTCGCCAATATCGACGTCGAACACGGCGTCATCCACATCATCGCCGAGCTCACCCTCATACTCGTCCTGTTCACGGATGCAGCGCGTATCGACCTCGACCGCGTACGCCGCGACCATAACCTGCCCGTTCGCATGCTGCTCATCGGCCTGCCGCTCGCTATTGCAGCCGGTACCGGCGTCGCGCTACTCGTCTTCCCGGGCTTCTCGCTCTGGGAGGCCGCGCTGCTGGCTGCCCTGCTCGCGCCTACTGACGCGGCGTTGGGCCAGAGTGTCGTCTCGGCGAAAGCCGTGCCGAGTCGAATTCGCCAGGCGATCAACATCGAGAGCGGGCTGAACGACGGTATCGCACTGCCGGCCGTGCTGCTGTTCGCCGCGCTCGCGGGGGCGGCGCACGGCTCGACCGAGGTCAACGACTGGCTGCGCTTCGGCCTGATGCAGGTCACGCTTGGGCCGCTCGTCGGCGCTGGCGTCGGCTATGCCGGAGCCCGACTCATCGACAGCGCGGCCGAAAACCAATGGGCGACGACGGCGTTTCTCGGCATCGGTATCCTGTCGGTCGCCATTCTCGCCTACGTCCTCGCCGAGCTCGTGGGTGGCAACGGCTTCATCGCCGCCTTCGTGGGCGGCCTCGCCTTCGGCAACAGCATTCGCCATCCCTGCGATTACCTGTTCGAGTTCATGGAGACCGAGGGACAGCTCCTGATGCTGATTACGTTCCTCGTGTTCGGCGCGGCGCTGCTGCCTGAAGCGCTCGAACATGCCAATCTCGAGGTCGTTGGCTACGCGGTCCTGAGCCTGACGCTCATCCGCATGCTGCCGATCGCCGTCTCGCTGCTCGGCTCAGGCATCCGGCTGCCGACCTACCTGTTTCTCGGCTGGTTCGGTCCGCGCGGCCTGGCCTCGATCCTGTTCGTCCTGTTGATCCTCGAGGATGCCGAAATCCCGCATCGCGCCGAGCTCCTGTCGATTACCGTCATTACGGTGGCACTGAGCGTGCTGCTGCACGGAATGACGGCGGCGCCGTTCGCAAAGCGCTACGGGAAGCGCGTCGCGGCGATGGGCCCCTGCGTCGAAACTGAAGTTGTCTCGGCCATGCCACTGCGCGAAGGTCACCAAAACACCCATCCGGAGTCGAAAGCATGAAAGCTCTTCCGATCTACGCACTGGACGACCTCGGCGACCGCAGCCCGGCACACGCTCTTGTCGCCGGCGTCGATCTCGTCGTCGTGCGCTACGACGATGCGGTCAGCGTACTCTATGGCCGCTGCCTGCACCGCGGCGCGCTCATGGCCGATGGGCACGTCGACGGTGACAACCTCATTTGCGGCGTGCACAACTGGGACTACCGCGTTGATACGGGCATTAGCGAATACAACAACGCCGAGCGCCTGAAGAAGTTCACGGCCTGGGTCGAGGACGGCCAGGTACTCGTCGACGAAGACGAGATTGCCGCCTGGGCCCGCGACAATCCCCAGCCCTATGACCGCGATGCCTACCAGGGTGCCTACCAGGATCCGAACGGCACGGTCGACGAACCTCACGTGAAGCTGATCCGGAAGCTCGCCGACGAGGGCTTGAGCAAGGTCGGGCACCACGGTCCGTCGAGCGCCATGGGCGTCCCGCGCGGCGAGCTGCCGACCTGGGACGACCTGCAGTTCGTCGTGGCCCAGCTGCACAAGCTGCCGTTGCTGGACGAGGAAACGGTGGGCACCGACATTACGATCGGGCCCAACGCGAAGAAGCCGCTCACGCTCGACATTCCCCTGTTCGTCTCCGACATGAGCTTCGGCGCGCTCTCGGAAGAGGCGAAGATTGCGCTGTCGAAAGGTGCCGAACTCGCCGGCACGGGTATTTGTTCGGGCGAAGGCGGCATGCTGCCCGAGGAACAGTCCGCCAACTCGCGGTACTTCTATGAACTCGCATCGGCGCGCTTCGGCTTCTCCTGGGACAAGGTCAGGAAGACGCAGGCGTTTCACTTCAAGGGCGGCCAGGGCGCCAAGACCGGGACGGGTGGCCACCTGCCCGGCAACAAGGTGAAAGGCAAGATCGCCGAAGTCCGCGAGCTTGCCGAGGGCGAGGCGGCAATCTCACCGGCGCGTTTCCCGGAATGGAACGAGTTGAGTCAGTTTGCCGAGTTCGCCGCACAGGTGCGCGAAGAGACGGGCGGCATCCCGGTTGGCTTCAAGCTGTCGGCACAGCACATCGAGAAGGACATCGATGCCGCGCTCGAGATTGGCGTCGACTACATCATCCTCGACGGTCGCGGCGGCGGCACGGGGGCCGCACCGCTAATCTTTCGGGACAATATCTCGGTGCCGACGATCCCGGCGCTCGCTCGTGCTCGCCGCCACCTCGATCGCTCGGCCGCCGACGGCGTGACGCTCATTATTACGGGCGGGCTCCGAACGCCAGCCGACTTCGCCAAGGCCATGGCGCTGGGCGCCGACGGCATAGCCGTCTCCAACGCCGCCATCCAGGCCATCGGCTGCCTCGGCATGCGTGCCTGCCACACCAACAACTGCCCGGTCGGCATTGCAACGCAGAAACAACATCTGCGTGACCGCCTGCCCGTCGACATTGCCGCCGAACGTTTGGCCCGGTTTTTCGGCGCCGCCGTCGAGCTCATGACCGTCATGGCACGGGCCGCCGGTCACCGGCACCTGTCGGATTTTTCGGCCGAGGACCTGACGTCATTCAAGAAGGACATGTGCGAGCTGACCGGTGTCGCTTACGGCGGTGTTGGAGCCGGGCATGGCTGACGACAAGTTCCCGCCCCTCGACCCGGTAGCCATCGCACCGACCCGCGACGCGCTGCACGCCTACTCTGCCGTGATTGGCAGCTGGGCGGCGAGCTGCCGGCGGCGACGCAAGCACTGGTGGCACGCCAGCCTCAGACCGTCGGTGTTTGGCCTCCGCACCGGCCCAATCTATGGCGCAACCGACTTCGAACTCGAGATCGACCTTGCCAACAGCCAGCTGCGGCTGACGAGCTGCCTGACCAGCCTCTCGGAGCGACTGTGCGGCCAGTCCTCGGCCGAGCTCTCCGACATCATCAAGCCCACGCTGCGGCCGCTCGGCATCGACGAACGCTTCGGCCCGGCCGACGATGACGTGTCAGCGACGGAGTACCCGGGCTATTCGTCGGAGGTGGCGAATCGCCTGCATCGCGCCTTCGGTTCCGTCTCGGCTGCACTCGAGGACTTCCGCGCCGGTACGCGTGAAGAGAAAAGCCCCATCCAGGTTTGGCCGCATCATTTCGACCTTGCGATGATCTGGCTGCCCGGCCACAAGATTCCGGGTGAACCGATTGAGGACGAGGAGCAGTCCGACAAGCAGATGAACTTCGGATTCGTGCTCGGAGATGCCATGATTGCCGAACCGTATTTCTACGTCACGGCCTACCCGACACCAGACGCCATGGCCGACACGCCATTGCCGGACGGCACGACCTGGCGGACGGACGGCTTCACGGGCGCCGTCGCACTGTACCGGGACGTCGTGACGACCGATGACCCGCACGCCTACCTTCTCGACCTGTGGAATACGCTGGTCGACGTTGGCCGACAGCACCTTGCCGTCGACAACGCCTGAAATGCACTGCCCCGGAGGAAGACGATGACCGATACGCTCGACTGGCACCGCGTCGCGGCACTCGATGAACTGCCGCCCGGCCGCGTCAAGACCGTAACTGCCGGCGTGCATTCCATGGCGCTTACGAATATCGACGGCAACTACACGGCCATGGACAACCGCTGCCCGCACCAGGGCGGGCCTCTCGGCGAAGGCTCGATCGAGCGCGGCGCCGACGGCCAGTGCTGGCTGCGCTGCCCGTGGCACGGATGGGACTTCGATCCGGAGACCGGCAAGCCGCCCGGCGGTCATGAAGACAGCGGCCAGGCGTTGTTCCCGGTCGACGTTCGCGAGGACGGAATTTACGTTGGCATCGAGGCTGAGCCGGCGCACGACACCACGGTCACCGATGTGATGGCCGAAACCATGACCAACTGGGGCGTCACGAGCGTCTTCGGCATGGTCGGACACTCGAACCTCGGGCTCGCCGACGCGCTGCGCCGCCAGGAACTCAAGGGACGCCTTAGCTACTACGGCATCCGCCACGAAGGCGCCGCGGCTTTCGCCTGCTCGGGCTACGCCAAGCTTACGGGCAAACCCGCGGCCTGCCTGACCATTGCAGGTCCCGGCGCAACTAACCTGATGACCGGCCTGTGGGACGCGAAAGTCGACCGCGCACCGCTGCTCGCACTGACCGGTCAGGTCGACGTGCAGGTATTTGGCCCGGGTGCCTTCCAGGAAATCGATCTTGCTGCCGCCTTCGCGCCGGTCGCACGCTTCAGCCAGACCGTGCTGCACACCTCGAAACACGCCGAACTCATGACGCTTGCCTTGAAGAACGCGATCGTCGAGCGCGACGTCGCGCACCTGATCTTTCCAGATGACGTGCAGACGCTGCCAGCGTCGGACGCTGCGGCAGCGTCGGGGCCGGCGGGCCGGGTAGCGGCTTACGGTATAGCGCCGGACGCGAGTGCACTGGACGAGGCAACCGCCCTGATCGGCAGGTCGAAGCGGCCGATAGTCATTGTCGGCTACGGCGCCCGCGATGCGATGGATGATGTCGTCGCGCTCGCCGACACGCTCGGCGCGCCGATCCTCACAACCTTCAAGGCAAAAGGGCAGATTCCCGACAGTCACCCGCTCGCGGCGGGGGTGCTGGGCCGATCCGGTACGCCGGTCGCAAGCTGGTTCATGAACGAGTGCGACCTGATTCTCGCGTTCGGCTCGTCGTTCTCGAATCACACCGGCATCGAGCCCAAGAAGCCGATCATCCAGGTCGACTTCGATCGCATGACGCTCGGCAAATTCCACGGCGTAACGGTGCCGATCTGGGGCGAAATCGGCGTAACAGCGAAAGCGCTCGTTGCCGGTATCGGCAACACCGATCACGTCGTCGACCAGCGGCCGGAACTCGCCGAGCGCTGGGCAATCTGGCGCGACGAGAAGGCCAGCCGTCTCGTCGACGATCTCGGCAGCGGCATTGGTTCGGCCAGCGTGTTTGCCGCGTTGACCGAGGCGGCACCCAGCGACGCGGTCATCGCCGTCGATGTCGGCAACAACACCTACTCGTTCGGCCGCTACTTTGAATGCACCGGGCAGCGCGTGCTGATGTCGGGCTATCTAGGTTCGATCGGCTTTTCCTTCCCCGCCGCCATGGGTGCCTGGGCCGCCACCCAGGACCAGGAGGAATATCGCGGACGCAAGGTCATTTCGGTCAGCGGCGACGGCGGCTTCGGCCAGTACCTCGGTGACTTCACGACCGCCGTCAAATACAACATGGGCATTACGCACGTGCTGCTCAACAACGCCGAGCTCGGCAAGATCTCGAAGGAGCAGCGCGCCGGGGAATGGCCGGTGTGGCAGACGAGTCTGCACAACCCGAGTTTTGCCGCCTACGCAAAACTCTGCGGCGCGCACGGAGTACGTGTCAGGAAGCCCGAGAATCTCAGGACCGCGCTGGACGAGGCCATTGCGCACGACGGCCCGTCGCTGGTCGAGATCGTGACTGACGCCGAGCTCGTCTAGCTCGATTGCGGTTCGATCCGGTTTCTCATAGATTGCGGCGCATATGAACGAATCAACGATACACCCTACGGCCGTTGTCTCTGACGAGGCCGTCATCGGCCCCGGCGCCAGCATTGGCCCCGGCGTCGTCATCGCAGCGAACGTCGAAATAGGCGCGAACTGCTCGTTCGGTCCGCATGCCGTCGTCCATCAGCACACGCGCATGGGCGACAGCAACACGGTCAGCGCCCACGCTGTGCTCGGCGGCGAGCCGCAGCACGCCGGCTACGACGGCTCCGATACCTCTGTCGTCATTGGCGATAACAACGTGTTTCGCGAGTTCGTGACCGTGAACCGGGCGTACCTGCCGGGCGCCGAGACCCGCATCGGCTCGAACTGCCTGTTCATGGCGAACACGCACGTCGGCCACGATACGATCGTCGGCAACAACGTCGTCCTGACCAATGCAGCGCTGCTCGCCGGCCATGTCGAGGTTGGCGACAACGTCGTCATGGGGGCAGCGGCCGGCGCGCACCAGTTCCTTCGCATTGGCTCGTTCAGCATGGTGGGCGGCTATGCCCCGCTCAGGAAGGACGTCCTGCCGTATTGCCTCATCGGCGGTACGCCGGTCAGGCACTATCGGTTGAATACGGTCGGCCTCCGACGCAACGGCATCAAGGGTGATCGCTACCGCGCTCTCGAGCAGGCGTTCAAGGCGCTCAGGGATGGCAACCGCTCGCTCGACGACGTGCCGGATACCGAGGAGGTCCTTAGCCTGCGCGAGTGGCTGTCAGTCAAGTCAAAGTACGGCCACTACGGCTTCGCAGCGCCGAAGCGTTGAGTCGCCCGTGACCGATTCGAACCGGGGCACCGACGACGCGGACGTCGAGAAGCGCCGCAGCGCGGGCAGCAGTCGGCGGCGCATGTCGACCGGACGGCGCATCGCGTACGCCGTCGGCATGCCGCTCCTGCGTTCGATTATTGCGCTCCTCAATGCCACCTATCGCATCGAAAAGGTCTCGGGCGCCGATATTGCCGAGCGCATTCTCGCCGACACGGATCGCGCCTACGTGCCCTGCTACTGGCACTCACAGCAGCTTGTGCTGATTACGATCATTCGCCGCTGGATCCGGCAAGGCTTCAAGGCCTGCTTCATTATCTCGGCATCGGTCGACGGCGAGGTGCCGGCTCGCCTCGCGAAAAAGTTCGGCGCCGAAGTGATACGCGGCTCGGCCGCGAACACGGGTGCCCTCGTGTTGCGCGACGCGCAGCAGGCGATGAAGCGGGGCGTCTCGATCGTGACGACGCCAGACGGGCCGCTGGGGCCCGTGTTCGAGTTCAAGGCCGGTACGGTGCTGATGGCGCGTGTCGGGCATGCCCCGATGGTGCCGATGGGCTACGCGGCAGACCGCGCCTGGGTGCTCAAGACCTGGGATCGCTTCGTCATTCCGAAGCCCTTCGCGCGCGTCGCGGTTGCGATCGGCGAGCCCGTCGAGGTTCCGCGCGGCGCGTCGGCCGAGGTGCTCGAAAAGCTGCGCCTGAAAATGGAAGACGCTATCAACGAGTTGATTCAGGACAGCAAGTCGGCAGTCGTCCGCGCCACGTAATCAACTTCCTCGTCGGTCATCTCGGGAAACACGGGCAGCGAGACGACGCTCTCGGCGACGCGAGCAGCGGTGTCGAGCTTGTCGTAGCGACAGGTTTTCGCGAAATGCACATGCCTGTGCAGCGACTTCGGATAGTAAAGGGCCGTCGCGATACCGGCCTTGCCGAGGCGCTCGCGTAGCGCATCACGATCCTCGACCTGGATCGTATAGTAGCCATAGACATGTCGATGGCCGTCCGGCGCCTCGGGGACCCTGGCGCCCGCGGCGCCGAGCACCTCGTTGTAGTGTGCCGCGATGACCCGGCGGCGGTCGTTCATCGCGTCGATGTGCTTCAGGCGAATGCGCAGTATCGCCGCCTGGAGTTCGTCGAGGCGGCTGTTGTAGCCGAGGCGCACATGTTCGCCGGCACCGATGCCGTGGTTACGCAATTCCCGCAGCCGCTCGTCGGCGTCGGTGTCGTGCACCGCAACCATGCCGCCATCGCCGATCCCGCCCAGCGTCTTGGTCGGGTAGTAGCTGAACGCACCGGCGTCGCCGAAACTGCCGACGCGACGATCGCCGATCGCGGCGCCGAACGACTGGGCACAGTCCTCGATGACCTTGAGCTCGTGGCGCCGGGCGATCTCCATGATGGCCGGCATGTCAGCCGGCAGCCCGAACATGTGCACAGGCATGATTGCCTTCGTGCGCTCGGTAATCGCCGCCTCGATGCCCGACGGGTCCATGTTGTAGGTTGCCGGATCGATGTCCACCAGTACCGGCGTTGCACCGTGGTACTGGATCGCTTCGAGCGTCGCAGCGAAGGTAAACGGCGTCGTGATGACTTCGTCACCGCACTGGATACCCAGCGCAGGAACCGCCAGGTGCAGCGCATCGGTCCCCGAGTTGACGCCAACGGCGTACGCCATGCCCAGGTAGCGCGCGACCTCTTCTTCAAGTGCAGATACGTTCGGACCGAGGACGTAGGCGCCGCTCCTCGGCACCGCGAGCATACAGGCATCGGCTTCGTCCGCGATGGCTTCGTAGGAGCGGGCAAGATCGAGAAACGGAACTTTCATGTCACTCACTCTTCGTTGACGAGGTCACTGATCATGGTTGCCGTCCGCAACGCCTCCATGGCAATGCGGCCGCTAACCAGCGGCGGCGGACCGCCATCGATCGAGGCGAGGAACGCCCGAGCCTGGTCGAGCAGCGCATCCGCCTCGTCGAAGCTCTGCTGCTCCGCAAGGATATCCTCGGGGCCTGTTACCGGGCCGTCACCGCGCTTCTGGTAGCTCGACACGGCCTTCTTGTGCAGGTCGATCGACAGATAGGCATCCGGCTGGAAGATTCTCAGCATGCGTTCGGTCTTCATACTGATGCGACTGCTCGTGATATTCGCTACGCAGCCGTTCTCGAATCGGACGCGGGCGTTGGCAACATCGATACTGTCCGAGAACACCGACCGGCCCGCCGCGTCGATATCGGTTATCGCCGAACCGGTCAGTCCCTGCACGAGGTCGATGTCATGGATCATGAGGTCGAGAACGACGCTGACATCCAGCGCACGGGGCTTGTAGGGCGCGATCCGGTTGGACTCGATGAACTGCGGGTTCTCGACCCGGTCGGCAATGGCGACGATGGCCGGATTGAAGCGCTCGAGATGCCCGACCTGCAGCACGAGCTTACCGGACTCCGCCAGCTCGACGAGCACCTTCGCCTCGTCGATCGTCGTGGCGATCGGCTTCTCGATCAGCATGTGAATGCCGTTCTCCAGCAGCAGGCGCGCGATTTCAAAGTGCGTGGACGTCGGCGTTGCCAGCGCAACGGCATCGACCTTGCCGACAAGATCATGTACGTCATCCAGCGCCATTGCCGCACCCACCTCGTCGGCCACGGCCTCTGCACGTTTGAGGTCATTGTCGACGACGGCCACAAGATCAGATTCGGGCAAGGCCGCAAACTTCTGCGCGTGCCAGCGGCCCATCGAACCGACACCGATGACCGCAGTGCGAACCGCCGTCATGAGCCTGTTGCCGCCAGGTTGTCTTTGTTGTGCATGACCGTGTCCTCGCTACTGTCGAGTTCGTGAAAGGCGGCCGCCTCGGCATCGACCTGGAAATAGCACGGTTTGTCGAGCCAGCTGCCCAGGTTCACCGAGCGAAAGCCCTTGTCCGGAGATTGCCAGTCGTCCCGGACGTGCACATGCCCGGAGACGATCAGGTCGAACGGCCGCTCGGCGTGGACTTTCTCAGCATGGATTCGAATCTTCTGCACCGCGTCATTGTCCTCGATGGACTTCGCATTCGACGTGTAGTGGCGGCTCGTCTCGCTTGCGCGCTCGCCGACGCCGGCGATGAGGCGCCCGGGCAGGTTGCGCACGAGGAAGCGTATCAGGGGCGTCCTCAGGAACCAGCGCAGGAACAGGTAGCCGGTGTCATCCGGATCCATCTGGTCACCATGCTCGAGGCGCAGCGTTCGCTGGCCAAGAGTCAGGTACGTGGCTTCGCCGTGCACCGTGATACCGAGTTCGTCGGCCCAGAAGTACCGCAGGTGGAGATCGTGGTTGCCCTCGAAGTAGAGGATCTCGACTCCCTCATCGCGGAGGCGACGAATCTCGTCAATGATGGCGTCGAAGCGATCGATGAAATAACGATGGTCCGCCACCCAGAGATCGAAGATATCGCCAAGCAGCACGAGGTGTGAGGCGTTGTCGCCTGACAGCGTTGCAAGAAACCGGCGAAACAGGTGAGCGCGCGCGCAGTCCGGCGACACGATGTGTATATCGGAGACGAAGTAGGCACGGCTCATGGTCTGAATTATTGCATGTTGCGGGGAGGCCCGGCGCGACAATCCGGCTCGAGGAGCCTGGTGGATAATCGCCGCAGGCAGTGGACACCCGCGGCAGGCCCTGATGGCCACCCCTCCTGCGTCGCGGATGTGGTACAAGACCGGGGCAGGAATGGATTGGGGCCGTCACCTTGGACCACTCGATAAGCTACCTGTCGCTGGCTCACGGTCTCGCTATGGGTGCCGGCCTGATGCTCGCGGTGATGCACTTCATACTCAGCCTCCGAAGCCGACTCGAGTACGAGCGAAGATCGTTCGGTGCATCTACCGTCATGGCGGTTGCCGCAGCGTCAGCGATTTATTTCGGGCTCCGGAAGTCCCTCGCTCACGATCTCGACGCTTATCTTGCCGCGCTGCTCGGCAGTATTGCGTCGACAACAACGATGGTCATTGCCTTGCTCGTCTTTACACGCTGGTATTTCCGACAACCAGGCAACGCATTGTTCATCGCTGCGCTCGCGTGCCGGGTCGTAGCCGCGCCCGAACAGCAGAGACTCCGTCCTCTTCGCAAGTGCCCCAAGACACCGCATCGGAGCGCCGTTTCCCCACCGAACAGAGCGCTGGTCTGCAAGGCCCCTCGGTTGGGCGTTGCGTTTGTCAGACATCGTGACGACTGAGAATCAGCTTCTGGGTGTCGGCAAACGCTAGTCCCTGCATCGTGCATTTTGATATGCGTTCGCCTATTGTTACGTCAGCATTACCGTCCCAGGCCGCGTATTGGAAAACAACTCGCTTGACATCTTCGAGCTGGTAATCGGCTTGTTCGGCGGACTCGCCGTATTCCTGTTCGGGCTCGACCAGCTCACGACAATGCTCAAGGCGGCTGCCGGGAACCAGCTGAAGGACGTGCTGGCCCGCGCCACAACCAACCGCTTCTCGGCCGTGCTCGCCGGCGGATTCACAACCGCCGTCATCCAGTCGTCATCGGTCACAACGGTCCTCGTCGTCGGCTTCGTCTCAGCCGGCCTGATGTCGCTGCAGCAGTCGATCGGCATCATCATGGGTGCCGAGATCGGGACCACGATTACCGCACAGATCATCGCCTTCAAGGTCACCAAGTACGCCCTGGTTGCGGTCATCATCGGCTTCTCGATGCAGTTCTTCTCCAATTCGCGGCGCATCAAGCGCTACGGCATGATCGTGCTGGGACTGGGTCTCGTGTTTTTTGGCATGAACATGATGGGCGATGCCACGCGCCCGCTGCGAACCTACCAGCCGTTCATCGACCTGCTGGCTCAGATGGACAACCGGGCGCTGACCATTCTGCTGAGCGCGAGTTTCACGGCGCTGGTGCAAAGCTCGTCGGCAACGACCGGCGTCATCATCGTGCTCGGCAGCCAGGGCCTGATATCGCTCGAACAGGGCATTGCACTGGTCCTTGGCGCCAACATCGGCACGTGCATAACGGCGTTGCTCGCCTCGATCGGCAAGGCACGCGAGGGTCTGCAAGCGGCCCTCGTGCACGTAACGTTCAATGTTTCCGGCGTGCTGCTGTGGTTCAACTTCATCGATGAAGTGGCGGCGTTTTCGCGGTGGTTATCACCGTCGTCGCCGGCGCTCGTCGGCATGGACAGACTCGCCGCCGAGGTGCCCCGGCAGATCGCGAATGCCCACACGCTGTTCAATGTCGGCAACACGATGATCTTCATCTGGTTTACAGGTGCCTTCGCCTGGTGGGTAACACGTCTTGTGCCGATACGGCCGCCGACGGGTCCCGGCACGATTAAGCCGAAGTACCTCGACGAGACGCTCATTGACACGCCGTCGCTCGCGCTGGATGCGGCCCGCCGCGAAATCAACAGGATGGCGAAGTATGTCCGCGTTGTCGTACGTGAAGCCGCCCCGGCCGTACTGCGTGGCAACGAGGACGATCTTGACCGTGTGCACCTTCTGGATCAGGACATCGATGTACTGCACACGGCCATCGTCAAGTACCTCGGCAAGGTGTCGCGCGAGGAACTGTCGGACGCGGAGACGGCTCACCTGCGTGACTACCTGAGCATTGCGACGATGTTCGAGAGCATTGGCGACATTGCCGAAACGGATTTGATCCACGCGGGCGAGGAGCGCCTGCGGAAGAACGTGAAGGTCAGTCCGGAGACGCAGGAGCTGCTCATCGTCATGTCCAAGAAAGTACTCTGGGCGATTGGCAAAGCGCGAAAAGCCGTACGCGATGATGATCCGGCGGTGGCGCTCGAGGTTGTCCAGGCGAAAGACGACGTCAACAGCATCGCGTCCCGTATCGATCAGCGACTCGTCGAACGTTTGATTACCGAAGACCCGCATCGCACCGCGACCTATCGGTTGGAGGCCCAGCTGATAGAGAACTACAAGCGCATGTACTATTTTGCCAAGCGCATCAGCAAGCTCGTTGCAGAGGTTGGCACGCCGTACAACGGCCGGCAGCGCCCGGTACCGAACGCGCTGTAGTTACCTTGACGGCCTTTGCCAATGGCGAGGAATGGGCCCACCGAGTCGACGAGCACCCTAGATACAAAATAGAAGCCCCTCTTTTGTATCTGGCGCGCCCGAGAGGATTGGCTCGGATCGGCTTGGGCCGATCCTCTGGTCTTCGACCCGCCGTCGCAATGCGACGGCGCCCAAAACGCTACATGGTGCCAGTAGCCGTTTTGTCGAACTTGCGACCCCTGCCTTCGGAGGGCTAAACCTGTCTAATCCTGTCAATCGGTGCGCTACGGGGTTGTTCGGTATCTAATTGTTTTATTGAAAGCAAATGGCCGATATGCGCGTGACCTATACAGGCCGATTAACGTCGATTTTGTCGGTCACTTGTCAGAACTGGTCACAAATCATGGTGCGTATTCGCACCGTCGCTGATCCTGTATAGACGATATCAGAGGACACTGAAGGCCCCAATCTCTGGAGTGCCGCCTGCTAGGCATTCTGGCCTATGACGAAGGTTCCCTCGACGTAACGAGCGCGATCAACTGGTCACCTTCTTCTGTCGTGAATCGCTGCGAGCGGTCCGGGTTCAGGTGAACCTCGCCTGACGCCTTCCGGATGCCCAGCGCAAGTTCGCCACGGCCGAATGCAAGCTGGGCCAGTTCTGCAAACGTTGCAGACTCGCGATGCGCGGCTCCCGGCAGTGGCTGCAACACGATCTGCGGTCCCCCTACACGCGCCAGTTCCGAGAAGACCGCGCCCAGCTCCCGTCGCAGTGCGACCTGTGACAACAGGTGGCTGATAACTTGAGGACTCACGATGACGTCGTCATGATCCGCGTCGAACAGGAAGCTGTTCTCCTTGTCGAGCACTTCCACGAGCATGGCGGGCTTACGATCGGCATCGGCCAGGAGGTGTTGCAGACTGAGATACGCGGTAATCGTCGCCGCATCGGCGTGTGCTTCCTTGCCCATACGCGCTCGAGCGAGGATGGCGACGGAATCGTAGCCCGACGGGTCGAGACCCTCCAGGACGCCAACGTCGAGAAAATTCGCCTGGATTTGCTTGAAGGGCTTCGTTGAGAGTTCCGGCCAACCAGCGAGCACCGTCTCTCGTTCCGCCAGCGGCGTCAGGCCGACGACATCGATTTCCATCTCATCGTCCATAAACTCGCGCAGCAGCGCAGGAACCTTCCGACTCCAGCCAAGAATCAGCAGTCGCCGCGGTCCGCCTGCCGGAACCGGGGAAGCATCGTGTGCTTCACTTACGGTCTGCTGGTCACCGTCCGACGACGCCTCCGCCGATTGCGCGTAGCTTCGCGCAATGAGCACCAGGAGATCGCCACTACTGACCTCGAGCGCTGGATCCGGATTCAGAAGCGGACGGCGAGTGCCAGGCTTGATGACGCCAATCGGAGTGGCCATTTTGTAGCGACGCACGAGATCCGCGAACGACCTCGCTTCTTTCTGGCGATACGTCCGAACATACAGGCGATTTCCCGCGTCGACACTCAGCAGCTGCGACAGCACCGACCACATCCCCGGCTGCCTGACGCTCTGGGCAATAAAGCGACATACAATTCGGTCGGCGGCAATGGTCTCGGTTTCGCCGCCGTAAGTACTTCTTGCAACCGCGCCCCGCTTCTCATCGTAGAGCGCGGCGACCGCAAGCGGCGGGGAACGGGTTTCCGTTCTGGTATGCCGCGCTATTGACAGGAGTATCTTCAGGGTGTCCGCGTCCGCGACCCCCGGTGATCGCTTACTGAACGCGTCTCCGGGCAGGATGATGGCTGCTGCGTTTTTGAAGGACACACGCTCGAGGTGCTCGAGCCTTAGCGGCGAGCCGCCGCGCAACAGTATCTGGCGGTCATTCCAGAAGTCGCCGAGTTCTTCCTTCAATTCCTCGATAAGGTTGCGATCCACGTTCTCGGCCAATATCACCACGCGCAGTTTCGAGGCCTTGTGCGCTTCAAGGAATCGAGTGAGTCGTCCCTTGGTTCGCAGAAGCTCCAGCACAATATCCGGTGTGCGATGAGTCCAGCCCAGTACGAGGATATGGTCGTGGATCTTGACCGGCCTAACGCCGGACTCGACGCGCTCGATCAGTCCGTCCATCCATTGCGTAAGGATTGCGATCAGGAGACCAACGAAGATCAAGAACCCGAGCACAGTGATGACGGTCGACACCGTTCGACCCACCACGCCCACGTCGTCGCCAAGATAGCCCGGATCGGTAAGGCGCAGGAACGCCCACCAGATGGATTCGCCGACGTTGTCGAACGAGGGATCGAACAGGCGCACCAGGAGCCCGCCCGCCAAAGCCACGAGCAAGACGATGGCAGCCGACAGCAACAGGCGATACTGCAATCCGCGAAGTAGCAGGCGCTCAAACGCGAGACGCATCTCTTCCAGGCGACGCGCCCGGGATCGTTTGCTGAAGACTCGGCGCATTAGGACGTGAACCGGCGGACCGTTACGTACCTGGCTCAGAGTTTGAGATGGAAGGCAGACTCTCCTGAATCTTCACCTTGAGCTCGGCCATCGGCGTATTGTCCACGTAAAATAATCCGCGCACCGGCCGATCGAGATCGACGACTACAACGAAGACCGTCGCGTACGTGACGATCATTAAAGCCGTGGGCAAGCCCCATCGCTTTCCCCTCAGGCCGAGCAGGTAGCCCGTCAGCCCCATCGTCAGTAGCGAAAGCGCAGAGATCGTCGCAACCACGGCGTCTGGTATGCGCATGAAGAGCTCGACGTAGACGCGCTTGGCGTGGATATCGATCATTTCGTTGAGTGACTGCACATAGATAGCAATGATCGGCGACGGGCTGCTTCGTGCAACCTCTGTCGCGTCCGCCCACAGTTTTTCCTGTATTCGCTCGGACCGCTCGAGCTGTTCCTCGGGAGCGTCTTCAAAGAGCGTAGCGCGACGATTCACGTACTCGCCGAATAGTCGCTGACTGTTCGCCCGGTACGGCTCTGGCAACTGCGCCGTCCGAAGGAATGCGGTGCCGATTGCATTCGCATCATCGATCACAATTCCCCGGCGGTCGTCGAATTGGCCGCCCGCCATAGAAAACGTAAAGCCAAGCAGGAAGCCGGACAAGGTGAGCATCGCGCCGAGAACGACGCCGGACTGCGCGCTCCTGCCATCGTCAACGCCGTCCGTGCTCCGCTGCCGGCGATCGCCGAGCAGGTAGCCGATCTCGACAGCGATAATGAACAGGACCAGCAGGCCGATGTAGAGAACCGGGATCGGGATTGGATCGAAGAAATTGGCTGGCATGTTGGTTTCTCCCGCTACCGCGCCGGGTCTGCTTTCGACTCAGTAGCCGGCGCGCTGGAGTCCTCTAGGTAACCCGTGGTCGAGTCGCTTTGCCCCGGACGGCTCTCTTCGAATCCTGGACGAGCCAGATTGCCGTCGGCCCACCACTGCTCGACCCGCTCTTCAGCAGCCCGTGTCAGATCCGCATCCATCTCTGACGCCTCGGTCCCGTAATGGACAGCGGACGGGAAGGCAAACTCCGTGCCCGCCTCCGCGACCAGGTCGACGATACGCATTAACAAGTCCTCGCGGATGGCGAGGTAATCACTATGATCCGTGCAGCTCAAGTACGCGTTTATCTCGACGTCAAACGAGTAGGCAGCGAGATCCCTGAACCGGACTCGCGGTTCAGGCTCAACCTTGCGATGACTATCCAGAAACTCGCGGAGTCTTGCAATGACGTAGCGCAACTGTCGAGGCGAGGTCTCGTAGCGAAGCCCCAGGACGACATTGAACCGCCGCTTGTCCCTGATCGAGAGGTTTTCGATCGGGTACTCCGAAAAATCGGCATTCGGGATCGTGACGATGCTACGCTCGCGCGTGCGAATACGCGTCGACAGCAGGCCGATCTCCTCGACGGTGCCCATCTGGTCGCCGCTGTACAAACAGAAGTCGCCCACCCGGACTGGCTTGTTCAGATACAGGATGATGCCGCCTAGCATATTGGCGAAGGTCCTTTGCGCCGCGAGCGCCACCGCGAGACCGCCTACGCCAAGACCCGCAATCAGTGGCAGCAAATCGAATCCAAGTGATTGAATATCTGCAACCACGATCCAGGCACCCACCACGAAGGCCACCAAGCGGGTGCCGATGCGGATCAGGTTTGCGTTAATGCCGACCTCGGGCACGGACGGCGACGCGACGATCGACTCGGCGATCGCGACGGCCAGCCGCACTACCGCCCAGACGACGAGTGCTGTTGTGAACACCCCGCCGAGCGCCCGTGTCGCGGTAAGGGCGGTTCCCGTGATATTCACGGCGGTGTCTACGAAATCTACGGCTTGCACGATGAACACGGCTCCGATCACGGGAGCCGCAATTGAGAGCCAGGAATGCAGCGGATCCTTCAATTGGCGCGTCGCCCTCCGAGTCAAGGTAAAAGTCAGGAGGATGGCCGCAGTAGCGATCAGAGCGGTGATTACGAGGAAAGCCCACTGCCAGATTGTCTGCGTGGCAATTTCCCGGCCAGTCCAGTCCGGAAACGCATCGACGAGGCGGCCGAGCGGGGTGGCGCCCGGCACCAGGTAGCCCGGAGTGAGCGTGTAATCCCGGTAGAAGCCCGGTGAGATCCCGGGTGAGAAGTAGTCTACGTCGATCGCTCGCCAAACGTCAGATCGGTAGGGCAAGTCCCTGACCCGTTCGTAGGCCGCAGGGATCAGGTCTATGGATTTCGAGCTGAACAGGAAGCGCCCCTGGTTTTCCCCTTCCTCCAGCTGGACAATCTCGATTTCTGTGTTCGGGTATAACCAGCTGGTTGATTTCCCTGCCTCGGCGAACTCGCGGACTCGCAGCTCACCCGGGATCGAATCGATGGGCGGCAGGATCAGGCGATCCATGATCTCCTTGAGCTGCAGTACAGTTTCCAGGCCCACGTCCTCGCGATTGGCCGGGGCTACGTTGCTGAGATCGAGCGTAGAGGCGGCGCGTCTCAAATAGTCTAAGGCGAGGCGCTCGGCCTCAAGCGCCTCTGCCCGCGTGAGGGTGGGCGGATCGGCGCTCAAAGCGGCATCGGCCTCCCGCACAATGACATACGCCCGATTGACGCTGTCCATGAACCCCACCAGTGTCGAACGCGGACTTCCCGTATCGGTCCTCTTGAGGCGGCTGCGAACAATCCGGGATTTCGTGAAGTCAGCCGTCTCATCCGCTAACCAAATGCCGACGAGAGGCGGCGATTTCCGCGTCGACGGCAGGTCTCGGGTGGCCCGGTGGTAACGGTCGAGGCGCTCGACCGATTCCGCGGCAAATACGAACTCGCTGCCCCGGCCCCGCCGAACTATTCTTCGCATATGGATTGGAGTGCCCGGTATGACCCACTCCTCGAGCGAATCCCGGGCTACATCCTCGTCGCCGGGAATTTCCGCGAGCGGAGGCAGCGCGGTCCGCTCCAATATGTCCACCAGCATCAATGCGCGCTCGCTGCGAACCAGCCAGGTGCTGCCGTGAGGCGTAGTGCTGAAATCCATGGCACTCAGCGCTCGCTTGAATTCGTTGTCCGCATCTCCCGTCTCAAGCTGGCCGCCGACGATGGCGTCGGCGACAACGTCCATGTCACTAAGGAAGCCGGCGATCGAATCGCGTGGGCTCGACCGGTCCGGGAGCTGGAGCGCGTTCGAGTCGAGTACCGAGGGATCTTGCGCATAGGCAGCAGTGCTGCACAAAAACAGGCAGAAAACAGGCAACGCACAAAAACCGAGCGACAGCCAAGCCGATCTACTGCGGTCTGCTCGCGCTACTACCCTACGACGCTTAACCAGCGTCATCGTCTTCCGCATTGCGCTATTCTCCGCGAACTCGACTGGCCAGAAAGTACACTGTGACTTCAGCCAGTTCCAGTGGAGCATTCGTCGGGATTGCGGCCATGCGATGTTGATGTCTGTTACCGCAGCTGCATGAAGAATTGATCGTGCCGAGAAACACCGTTGGAGTGCCTTGCAGGTTTTTGCAGCGTACTGCCCGATAATGGTGCACTCGTGCACAGCACCGGATCGACAATCACCCTTAGCAAATGCCATTTCTCCCCAGACCATCGATCACTCCCATCCTAGCAATCGCCGTTCTTTGGCCATTGCGCCCCGCTTACGCGGGACCGCCATGGTTGTGGACGACACGGGCACTGCAGCAACGGGCAGCTGGGAATTCATCCTCTACTCGAGCGGCGAATCACGCGACAGCAACGACTCTGCCGAGCTTCCCGGTATCGACGTAGCGTACGGATTGACACACAACATGGAGCTGAGCATGGTACTGCCGCGACAGGTAAGTGATGGCGTGACCGTCATCGACGAGGACACGGTACCCTCACCACCGCGCCGAGACTCCGGCCCGGGCACTGGCAGCATTGGATGGAAGTGGCGATTCATCGAGTCGGGTTCACATGCCCTGGCGTTTGCGCCGGCATTCTCGTTCCCGCTTTCCGAGGCCGCCCAGATTCGCGGGCTCGTGCAAGACAGCTACCAGCTCGACATTCCGCTACTGGCATCGTGGACCAACGGGACCTGGGAACTCACCGGCCAGCTGGGCTACAGCTGGTTCTCGAATGACCTGGACAACGTGTCTGTCGGGGTGTCCGCTGGATTCCAGGTCAACTCACAGCTGCGACTCCTCGGCGAGGCGTATGCCGTCGAGTTCGGCCGCAACGAGACTGAAGTCGATTTCTCGAACTGGCGCCTTGGCGCAGAGATCGACTTCGGAGACAAGTTCCGGCTGCTTGCCGCTTTCGGCGGCCGCATAACATCTGACCTTGCTCCTGAGGACCGCCTGAACTGGGACTACTTCATTGGCTTGCAGTGGCCGGTGGATTAGCGGCCAGCGCTCCCCCGAATACCGCCATTGGGCAGCACGGTAGCGCTTTGATTGGGGAGATTTGAATGGCATCCTCACGTTGATGGGTTCAAGTCTCTACTGCAGAAAGGCTCTCGCAATCATTCTATTGGCGACGCTCGCGGCTCCCGCGAGCGCCGCGACGAAGGACGTCATCGAGCATCCGCTACAGCCTGGTGATCGCTCCAGCCCTCGCGCAACGCTCGAGACCTTCCTGCACAACGTCGAGGAATCCTGGACGAAACGTTTGCAGGGCAAGTCGATCGATCGGTCCTCGGAATCCATGCGTCGTGCCAGGCGCTGTTTCGATCTCAGCCACATAGCTTCGTCGCAACAGGACGTGATCGGCACCGAGGCAGCTGTACTCCTGTTCGACGTACTCAATCGGATTGAGGTGCCGCCGCTCCAGGAGGTGCCGGGCGCACGGGATTCAGGCATGCAGGAGCGCGGCGAGTGGAGAGTTCCGAACACGCCAATCTCGATCGTGCGCATCGACGAGGGACCACGATCAGGCGAATGGGTGTTCTCCAGCGAGGTGGTTGACCGCGCCAAAGAACTGTATCGCCGCACGCAACATCTGCCGTCAAAGGACGGAACCGTCGTCGAAGACGGCTATCAGCTGTACATCTCCTCGCCTGGAAACTGGATATCTCCGCGCTGGATCGAGGCTCTCCCCGAGCCTCTGTGGCGGGTATTTTGGGAACAGGCTATGTGGCAGTGGACCGCCGCGGTCATTGTCCTGTCGATCTTCCTGATACTTGCCTTTGTCATCCTGCGGCATGGTCGCAAGCGGGATGCGGACGATAAGAAAGGCAACGTAAGGCGCCTACGGGCGCCGCTGTTGCTTCTTCTCTTGTCAGGCATATCGCTCTACATTCTCGATGAGCAAGTAAATCTGATGGGCGCGGCCCTCGCTGTGTTTCGGGTGTTTTTCTACGCAGCATTCTTCCTCACCGCCATCGCCGGCACCAGTCAGCTCGGACGCATCCTCGGGGTATCCCTGGCTCAAATGCCGCGTTTCCGCGATGATCCGCTGAGCGGCGGATTTGTGAACCTGGCTGTTCGGCTCGTTACCGGAACCAGCATCGTTGTACTGGTCGGACTCTGGGCCTACTCAATGGGACTACCGGTGCTGGCGGTCCTGACAGGTCTGGGCGTCGGTAGTATCGCGGTTGCCCTCGCAGCCCAGCGCACGCTGGAGAACTTCATCGGTAGCATGACACTCTTCGCCGACCCGCCGGTTCGAATCGGTGATCGCTGCGTTTTCGGTGGTCAAGTGGGCAACGTGGAGCATATCGGCCTGCGCTCGACGCGCATACGTACGCTCGAGCGATCTGTCATCACGGTGCCAAACGCCGACTTCTCGCGGCTCCAGATCGAGAACCTGGCCGAACGCGATCGCAGACTGTTCAGGTCGACACTCAGCCTTTTCCTGGAAACGAGCTCTGCGCAGATCGATCAGATACGCAAACAGATCCTTGACCTCCTCAAGCAGGATTCACGCGTCATCGGTCCTGAGACTCGGGTCGAACTCATCGCACTCGGCCCCGCGTCGATTGACCTCGAAATCTTCTGCTACTTGCAGGCCCGAGCCCAACCGGAGTTTCTCGCCATTCGGCGAGACCTGCTGCTGGATATTGTGCGTATTGTCGAGAACGCCGGAACCGGCCTGGCTGCGCCTGCGGAGACGCACTATGTGCGGGAGCAGACGCAATGACAACCTCCTACTCCTTGATAGCAACAGCGCTGATCGTACTTGTGTCGCTCGCGGCGGTTCGCTGGTACCTGTTCAGTCGTAAACCCCGACCCAGTAAAGAACAGCGCCTGCCCCGTTACCTTTTGATGTTCGGACTGGTGTTGCTCGGCATCGCCGCCATCGTGATTGCACTGCCGGTGAGCGACGAAGTTGAGGTGCAGATACTGGGCCTGCTTGGGATTGTGATCTCTGGCGGGATTGCGCTGTCATCCAGCAATATCCTGGAGAATGCAATGGCCGGTCTGCTGCTCAGGCTCAACCGGCCGTTCGTCACCGGCGATCACATCCGCGTCGATGATATATCGGGTCGCGTAACGGAACGCGGCCTTTTTGATACCGAAATACAGACGAGCGACCGGGAACTCGTCTCCTTGCCGAACGCCTACCTGACCAGCGAGCCAGTGACGGTCATATCGCACCGGGGTGCACTGGTATCTGTATCGATTCCCTTGGACAACGATGCCCACTACTCCGTTGTCGAGGACACCCTTGTCAGAGCGGCGGCGGACGTCTCACTCAAGGATGCGTTTACACAGGTACTGGAAATCTCGGATCAGTCCATTGTCTACCGCGTGAGCGGCATCATCGACGACGACAAGCTGCTGATAACGACTCGCTCAGCACTGAACAGGGCCATACTCGAACGTCTGGAAGAGGCTGAGATCGAACTGGTTGGCCCAATGCCGGTCGAGATCAGTAGGCCGAAGCCCGGTGACCGCGGCAAACGTCGCCGAGTAAGCACTGTGCCCGAGCAGAATATCGATCAGGTAGTTTTCGACAAAGCCGAGCAGGCAGAAACGCGCGAAGAACTGCTTCAGGAGATCGAACAGCTGACCGATGGAGCCGACGAGCTGAACATCAGCCCGGAAGCCGCGGAAGACCTGGCCGCACGCAAAATGGCACAACTGGAGCGACTTGAAGTCGAGGCAGAAAAGCCGGCGTAGCCGTCTGCCCTACTCGGCAATAATTCTTCTTTCAGCGGTTACAGCTCGCCCCGATCCCGCTTCTTGAGCAATTCGTCGCTGATACCTTTGGCGAGGGGGACCAGAAAGATATCGCCGTCCTCACAGCCAGGTCAGGCTGCTAGAATGTCGCACGCGAAGACGCGCGCCGTTGGAGCGTGTATCACCGTTGTAGCCCCAGCAATAGGAGTATTCAGATGATTGCTTTGAAATCGCTCGCCCTGTTGATTGCGACGCTATTCCTGGCTGGCTGTGCAAGTCAGACACTGCAGCACGACTACGAGGGCGATGTCCATCTGCGCTGGATGGAGATTACATTCGCCCCCATGGATTTTCAGGATGGGCAGCTGAGCGACAAGATGGCGGAAGTTGCAAAGATCTGGCGGCAGATTCAGGGCGTCGGCACCATGTTGAGTGAAGAACAACAGCGCGCAATGCAGAAGCAACTGATTGATTTCCAGAACATACTGGTGGCCGGTATTCGCGATGCATCCGGTATCCCCTTAATCGCGTCTGAAGATGCGAATGCCTTTATCAGCTTTAATGACCAGGGATTCGTCGATCGCGTCAGTTACAATTACCCCCGCCAAGACGGTGCCTACATGAACATCTACGGCGGAGTGAACTACCGGGAGTTCACATCGAGTGGTGTGGGCGTAGAGGGAGCGAAGGCCGTAACGTTCAGCGCCCGTCCGCGGCTTGACATCCGTGTCGATGGATACACGGAGAGTAAGAACCTATTCTGGCGGCACTCTGTGTCTTATCTCTCGGATCGCCGTTACGACTTTGGCAACGTTTACATAATGGGGGTCCCAGTCAAGCGTATCGACGAGAGTGAGATTCTTCTGATCCCCTTAGCTCAGGGTGTTTCCAAGGAATTGCAGAACAGGTCCAAGAGAGGAGAGCTTTAGTACGGTGATCCGGTGATGGACCGACTGCTAAACTCAAGTCTGTTTCGTTCGTTCGACTAGGTATTTTCCGATGCCCCGTTTCGCGCGCCAAAGAGTAGCGCGCGGGCGTGCCCAGACGAATTCTGATTCGGTCCACTAGGCGAGCGCCGGGCAGAAATTAGCCGAATTGAGCGGGTTTCTCTGAGGCACAGAGAAGCCCGGCGCGAGGCCGGGCTTTTGGCTTACAGGTAGCGGGGCCCGCTTTGTACTGTTCCGACAGTCCGAAAGCGCGTCCGGCTGAAATAGCCCAGGCCGCCAAGCTTGCCCCACCCGAACCATCAGCATCCTCTACGAACGCAATGGGTACTAATATGCAGTAGGCTATTTGTCGTCTGAAACCGAGGAAGATATCCGTCAATGCTCAGTCCTGGCTACCAACGCGTTTCGTTGCTATTCGCCGCGACACTCTTGATCACCGCATGCGATTCAACGCCCGATGTGACCAGCGAGGAAACGCCGCCGCAAGCACAGTCGATCGGATCCGCCCCCGGCACGTTGTCTGCGTCGACCGGAGCATCGGATGACAGGTTGACCGTGTACGTCGCCGAAAAGATCATCACCATGGATCCGGGGCTGCCTGAGGCGACCGCCGTCGCGGTGCTCGGAGGGCGGATCGCGGCGGTGGGCGAGCCCGCAGACCTCCAAGCGCTGCTCGACCGCTTTCCGCACGAGATCGACCGCACATTCGAGGACAAGATCCTTGTGCCCGGCATGATTGCGTCGCACGAACACCCAATACTCGCGGCCAGCACGATCACGAACCGCCCTCTCGTAGCGTTCTACCCAACCCCAAATCCGTTCGGCACCAATATCGCGGGTGTCGCGACCAAGGAGGAGGCGCTGCAGCGGCTCAGGGACGCGGTGGCGAGAAACCCGGAGTCGACAGAGACGCTCTTTACGTGGGGATATGACGTAATCGCCATGGACGGGCACCTCACCGGCGACGATCTCGACACAATATCGGCCACGCGCCCGATCATCATTTGGGACGCCTCTGTGCATTTCGCCTATGCGAACACGCCCTACATGGAACAGATTGGGGTCACTGCCGAGGACGCGGAAAGGATTGCCGGCATCGAGGTGGGCCCGAACGGCGAGCCCAACGGGCAGTTTCTCGCCGTGGAGGCGGCCGCGTTTGCGCTGCGGCCAGAAATCGAAAAGAAAATGATGGACCTGCGTCCAGCAGCCAACCAGGTTACTGCACTGAACCGGCAGGCCGGCATCACCACCACAACCGAGCTTGTTTTCGGGACGATCAATCCGGTGATCGAGCGGGAGTTCTTCAATTCGTACTTCAATGACCCGGAGACGCCGCTGCGCATCGTCATTGTTGCCGACGCCGACACTTATTCAGATTTGCACGGAGACGGCGCCATCCAGGCGGTCAACGAACTCGCCAAGGACAATACTGAGAAAGTCATCTATTCGGGCGTGAAGTTCTTCGCTGACGACGCCTTCCTTGGCCTTGCAATGGCGCTGCGCGAGCCCGGTTATCTCGACCCCAAGCTGAGAGGCATCTGGAACACGGCACCCGAGAGGATGGCCGATGCCATGCGGCCGTGGTGGGACGCAGGCTTCAGGATCCACATCCACTCAAACGGTGATGCATCGCAGGACGCGGTGCTCGAGGCGCTGACGGATCTGCAAGACAACAAGCCGCGATTCGACCACCGATTCGTATTTGAGCATTTCGGCCTGTCCTCGCTCGACCAGATTCGACGCATGAAATCGCTTGGCGCCGTGGCAAGCGTCAATCCGAGCTACGTCTATCTGCGCGGCGAGTTGAACGCAGCTTACATTGGCCGCAATCGTGCGGCGCAAGCTGCGAGGCTCGGTACGCTAGCGGCCAACGGCGTGCCTACGACCATCCACTCCGACCTCCCCGTGGCGCCGGCAGAGCCGCTGCTGCTAATGTGGATTGCCGTGAACCGGTTCGGCCAGTCCGGCAAAGTCCTGGCGCCGGCTGAACGCGTAAGTGCCGAGCAGGCGCTCCGCATGGTAACCATCGACGCGGCCTACGTGCTGGGGATGGATGATCGCATCGGAAGCATCGAGCCTGGCAAACATGCTGACTTCACGGTACTGGAAGCGAATCCATTGGAAGTCGCTCCCGAAACGATTCGCGACATTGGTGTATGGGGGACCATCTTTGCCGGCAAGAAGTACCCCGCGCCCGAAAAAGAGCCGCAGTAGTCGCCTAACCAGCTTTACTAGCAAGCACCAGAAAGGGCCCTCCAACAAGGAGGGCCTTTTTCTGTTTGGTGGCGGGGGCGCGGTATGTATGTTAGCAAGGGCTACCAAACCGTTGATCGAATTGAGCGTGCCACTGGTGGCCGCTTGGTTCCTATGCCCGTCAGATTGAGGGATCGGCCCGAGACGACAAGCTACATCTGAATCGAGCAAAATGGGCCTATTGGCAACCTGGTACCCATTGCTTGCTGTTACCCTGATTAATTTCCGATAGAAAGCGAGGAAGATAGAGGCCAATGCTCTGCTTCAAGCACCAACGCGTTCCAGTGTTACTCGCCGCGATATTCTTGGCGACCGTGGTCCCAGCGAGCCATGCCGGCGATGAGGCATGGTCGTCGCTTGAAATTCTCGAACGGAATGTACAGGTCGGCGAAAAGAAGCGCTTCCCATTCATTCCCGATGACTCATTCGAAGCGAGCTACCTCAACATGCCGGTGTTTGTAGCTCGCGGACACGCACCCGGGGCAATGCTCTGCATTACAGCGGGCGTACATGGGGACGAACTCAATGGCGTCGAAATCGCGCGTCGTGCGTTTTCCCGAGTAGACCCCGCCGTGCTACGCGGAACGCTGGTTGCCCTGCCCGCTATCAATGCCGCCGGCGTGCGCACGGGCAACCGCTACCTTTCCGATCGCCGCGACCTGAACCGTGCATTCCCGGGCCGGGCCGGCGGCAGCGTCGCTACTTTGATTGCTTACGAGGTCTTCACTGATGTACTGCAGTACTGCGACGCGGTGGTCGATCTACATACGGCATCGAACAACCGAACCAACCTGCCACAGATTCGGGCGGACATCAGTGATCCTGAAATAGAGGAACTTGCGACGCATTTCGGCCTTGGCATTGTCGTAGCCGGGGCCGGTCCGGATGGGAGCTTGCGTCGCGAAGTAGCCAAGGCCGGCATACCGGCGATTATCTACGAAGCCGGTGAGCCCCATCGATTTCAGGAAGCAGAGATCGACCGAGGTGTGGAGGGCGTCGAGAACGTCATGGCTTACCTCGACATGATCGACCGCGAAGAGCGTGAAATTCCCGACACACGCATCTACGAACGCTCGCGGTGGGTCCGTGCTGAACGCAGCAAGGGCGGCTTCTTCTTTCCGACGGCCGGACTGGGTGACGTCGTAGAAAAAGGTGAAAAACTAGGTGTCGTGGTTGATCCACTCACGGATGAGAGCTCTGACGTCGTGGCATCGGTCAGCGGCGAGATTATCGGAATGGCTGTCGCACAGCCGGTCCTGTCAGGTTACGCCCTTTTCCACCTGGCCTGGCACGTAGACAACTGAGATAGAAATAGGCCCCACAATGTAGGCCATTCTTCGTTTGGTAGCGGGGGCCCGCTTTGCACTGTTCCGACAGTTCGACGGCGGGTTCAACTGCAAAAAGGTGGATAGGTCCACTTTGTCCCGTTTAGCTAAGGAAAGTCCGCTCCACCACCCAATAGCCGGCAATCAGAGCGATAGCCACTGAGGCGGGAACCACGATGCGGGGCCGGTAATAGGGCGCATTGCGGAACGGGGCTATTAGCAGCAGGCAAGCGATGACGATCGTCAGCTGGCCAAGTTCTACGCCGATATTGAAGGCTAGTAGCGCGGAAAAAAAATGAGCCCCGTCCAAACCGATGCCCAGGAGCACATCGGCGAAGCCCATTCCGTGCAGCAATCCAAACCCAAAGATCACGCCCAAACGCCAGCGGTTGGCTTCGCTCGGGCGCAGGTTCTCAATGGCGATCCAGACGATTGAGAAGGCGATGAGCGGCTCGACGATCTCGGCGGGCAGACGAACGAGGCCAGTTGCGCCCAAGGCCAGCGTCACCGTGTGCGCAACGGTGAAGGCGCTGATCTGACCGAGCAAGACCAGCAGCCGCGGCGAGAGCAGAACCAGACCGATAATGAAGAGAATATGGTCAAGCCCACGCGGCAGGATATGCAGAAAGCCAAGCTCCACATATCGGGTGAACACCTGGAAAGCGGTTGCACCGGGCGGCGTCGGCAGGCTCTGCTGCGCGGCCAGGGCAGGACGTCCGTCCGCGGTCCGAGCGTCTCCGCTGACCGCCAGTGTCACCCCGTTTTCCCATTCTGCAACCACGCCGGGCGGCGCGTGGACGATTTCAGGGGATGCGTCGGCCAACCATACGGCGCCGTCTGAGAGCGGCCCGCGAGAAGAGGAAAACAGCGAGCCCGTGGCCTGGGGCAGATGGATGGCGCCGCTCAACGTCAGTGATTCACCGGCCGACTCCGCGTCCATCTGAAAAACCAGATAGTCCGCGGCGATGAAGAAAGAGCATAGTCCGACTATTTCAGGCGCGGCGAGATCTGCCGTCTGTATGGTGCACGGCCGCTCGATGGCTTCGGAGTGCTGAGGGTGCGCGAAGGCGGCACCAGCGAACGTCAGTAGCAGGAACTGGACTATAAACGCCGGCCACCCGGGAAAGCGCTTTGCCGGAGGCGCGGCGCTGGTGCGACGCTGGTCCAAATCTAATCACCCCGTGACGGATGCCCAGCGACGAGCTGCGCACCCGCCACGCCCGGGCATACCCTTCGCGATGACAATCCCTACGTCGCCATCAGGTCCATGACCATGATGCTCGCGATCTTTCCACCGAGCGGAATGGCATCCAGGTCGACGAGGAACTCCGGGTTGTGGTTCGACCATGGCACTTCCTTCCCTTCCGCTTGGGACTTGGCCCAAGTGTCGGGATTGACGATGCCCAGGAACTTGTAGACGTGCTTGACGCCATCCACACCGACAAAGAGATTAGTGAAATCCTCCGAGCCCGTGACTGCCGGAAACTTCGTAATCAGCGTCTTGTTATCGACAACACCCGACGCCAGTAGGGCTGCATTGGTTCGCTCGGTCAGTGTTTCGTCATTGGCATTAACCATTGCGCGGCCCCTGACCGTGATGGTCGGGAGTTTATCTTGCATGCCATAGGTACGGGCGACGCCGTTGCTAACCGACTTGATGCCCCTCAAGAGCTGGTCACCCACCTCGTCTTTGAAGAATCGGGTATTGATTCTCAGCGTCGCGCTATCGGGTATGACGTTGGCGACGTTACCGGCATTCACTGCTCCAACGGTGATGACCGCCGCTTCGCGGGGATCAATAACGCGGGATACGATCGCCTGATACTGCGTGATCGCGTACGACGCCATGATGACAGGATCTCTGGTGTACTGCGGAGACGATCCGTGCCCGCCCACTCCATGAAAAGTCACTTCGAGCAGCTCGGTTCCGGCCATGAGCGGGCCACTGGAACCGATGGTCGTGCCAAGCGGAAAGGGGGCCGTATGCATACCCAGGGCGAAATCAGGCTCGGGTACCCCATGCTTCGTGTACATCCCGTCCGCCACCATGCCACTGGCCCCTTCCAGGGTTTCCTCGGCCTGCTGACCCAACATGACCACGGTGCCTTTCCAGCGGTCCTTGAACGTTGCCATGGTCTTGGCGGCCGAGAGCATCCAGGTCGTATGTGCATCGTGTCCGCACAAGTGCGCGACTGGGGTTTTGGTGCCGTCAGGTAGTGTGCCAGTTGTAGTACTGGCGTATGGGACGCCCGTCCTTTCCTCGACCGGGATGGCATCCATGTCACCACGAAACATCACCACGGGCCCATCGCCATTGCGCATGATTCCGACGACGCCGGTTGTGCCAATGCCCGTCTTGACCTGGTACCCCAGGGACTTAAGCTCCTTGGCAACGATCTTTGCTGTGCGCGTTTCCATCTCGCCGAGCTCGGGATTCTGGTGGAAGTCTTTAAAAATCCCTATTAGCCGTTCGCTGTCTTTGTCGACGGATTCAAGGACTTCTTTGGCAAGTTCGGGAGAAATCGTCTGCGCCGACGTCGCCCCCGGGAGCGCAAGCGCAGCGCGACTGAACAGCGGAGTGCCAAGTGCCACCACAGTGGATGTGGCCAACGCGGATCTGAGGAAGTCTCGTCTAGAGAATTGCGTTGCGAGCCAGGTACGATAGGAATCCTCGATGTGCATTACGGGCATCTTTCTCTCCAATTATTCTTAATACCGAATTCTGTTGCACTCGGTGCCTTGCGGTCGCACTACCGGCAGGAACGATCGTCCCGCCACGGCTCGACTTGTGCGTGCCGATTCCGACGCCCCCACCATGTCTACCTGATTGGAGGCTTCGACCCGTCAGTAGTTATCAGCATTCGCTCTCGAATTCAAATCGGTCATTCAGCGGAATGCGCTCAGCCACAAGAAACCCGGCACAAGGCCGGGCTTCTGGTTTCATGGTAGCGGGGGCAGGATTTGAACCTACCGCCCCCGCTCCAGGGGGGCCAAGCGCCGCACGACGCCCGGCATGCGGAAACGTTGAGAGCCGCTGCTGATTTATTGTGCGGTGGCGGGCAAGAGAGTACACAGTCGCCTCCGATTCCCGAGTTAAAAGCGGCTCCAATTGGTGGCGCTAAGTCGTCTGTGAATGGGGCTGGCACCAGGAGTAGAACCCGGGACCTACTGACTACAAACAGCTCAGCTTGTCGGCTATGGACACTGCGTGGGCACCAGATGGGCACCAGATGGGCACCGCGGCCGATCACCTGAAGGCGAACGCCGCGCAAGCATTTTGTGAAATCCCAACAGATGCGTGACACATTCAGCTCTTATCTCAATCCTTCAGTGAGAGGAGAGCAAGATGACAAAAGCAGAACAGGAAAGGCTCGTCGCCTGGCGGTTGAGAATCCTTCAGCATGCCGATAGCGAGCCCAGGCATGTAGCACAGACCTGCCGGTACTTCGGGATCTCTCGTACAGCCTTCTATCCCTGGAAGAAGCGCTTTGACCAGCTAACAAAGAACTCTTCTGGAGGACATCGCCGACTTACGAGTCCAACGTCCGCTACCGCTTTGGAAACAAATTCATTCTGCCCCTCAATTTAGGGCCAGCCCTATTCGAGAGGCAGATCGCCTCAACATCCGGAACGCGACGCATCTGACAGGTCTTTCGCTGCGCCTTTGTTCTGTCTCGCGTCTCTCACAAACCACGTGTCGTCCGTAAGTTACTAATCTCGCTTCGCGTCGGCCGTGACCTCCGTTCGGCCGTTCTTTGGTCTCTGCTTCCGCATTCAGCCCGGATCTGCGGGCGGCGCCATGATCACCCGAGGCCTCATTTCCCCATAACTGATTGTTAAATATCGGTTTTATGCCTGTCCGGTCAAATTTCCCGATCTCAATAAACTGTAGATAGGGCTCGTAAACATGTATGCGAGCTCAAAAAGGCCATGAAGGCCAACGGCGAATCCGCCATGGAGCTCGGGCGTTCTCAGTAAGCTTTAGTAAAGGGCAGCAAAACCGCACAGACGGAGAAAACGCATGAAACGAACCCGCGACAATCGCAGCGACGATTCAAGTCAGGTACCGATGCTGAACGTCTATCGTGTCAACAGGAAGCTTTGCGCCGGCGATGTTTCCATCCATGAGGCCGCAGGAGCCGCATTCTCGCTTTGGCGTGACCTGCGACGGCAGTTTCCCTCGCACAGTCTGCTGAAATCGGACGTTGCCGCACTGCTGCGTCAGCACGTTCCTATACAGGCGGTCCGGGTTCACAAGCGTTGGCAGATCTTCGGCGGCTTCGAGGCATACGCCGAACTGCAAAGCCTGCCTTCGCCAAACACCAGGGTCCGTGTGGAGATTCAGGAATTCAGAAAGATCTCTCGCGAACAGATCGAGTCTTTGTCCCTGGCACTTCCGCTGCATTACATCGAGATGTACAGCCTGTGTGGTGAAGTCGCAGAAGAACAATTACGCACGTGTGTGAAGACGCGCTTCAGCGCTGCGGCTCAAGAAGTGGCCTTGGCGTGCGACATGAACAGTCAGATTGCTTTCGCATCCTCGTTGGGCAGAAGCGTTGACTTCCTGAAGCGCCAGGCTGCTCGGCTCAAGCCGAGAAATACGCCCGGTGCCGATTTCCTCTCTGACATCCTCGAGAAGGCCCACAGTGAAAAGCAGCATTGACCAAATCGTCAACGTCGAAGGCCTCGACGCGGATTCCCAGAACAAGTTGCTGGACTTCGCGTGCCACTTGATAACCCAGACCGGCGATGACCACGTTTTCGAATACCTGCAGCCCATCTCCGTGGGTCGTGACCTGTCGGCGAGTGACAGAGTCAAAATCTCAGCGGCGATCAAACAGCAACGAATGATCGATAGCCACCCGGTTACCGCGATGCTCGCGAGTGATATCGAAGGTTCATACCAGGAGAAAAACTGTCAGGAGGCCCTCAAATCGCTGGTCCTTTTGGGCGCCGTCCGGTTTCCGAATCCCAAAGACAGGGTGAGGGTCGCTTGTCGCCGCGTCCGCCTTATCACAAACGAAAATTGCCGCTGGCTGTTTGACGAGATTCTCAAGACTGAAGGAGACCTGCTCTCGATCGTTGCTCAGCTGCGAAAAATCGATGCTGAAATTCGCAAGGAAAAGGGCAACAAGAACGACAAGCAAGGGCGCATACGGCGATGCGCTGATCTGCGTGTGCTACTGGGCGACTACCTGGACGACAGAGACCGAGCGCCTCGCGGACCGCGCGGCCCGAGGGAGTCTGGAGAATCGGAGGGCATGGTCATTATATCTCTAGATGACCTTGCTGATGGCGAGTTCGACGCCAACGTTGTACAGGGCGTCGAGCGTGACCGACGTGGCGTCACCAGTCATACCCCTAAGCAATCCCAGCGGTACCTCGACTACCGAACGGTGCCGGCCCACAGCGTTCGCAGTAGCAAGGCCAAGCTCCGCCGGGATGCACGATACGCGATCAGCGAAATACGCATGCGCTCGGTAAGCGCGCCGTGCGCCTGGAACGCTCTCACAGATAATGAAGCGAAGGCAACGCTGGAGGCGTGCTTCGCAGTTATCGACAAGGACCCCAGCATTGAGTACGCCTGTATCGCCCTCTCGCTGGTTCTCGGACGAAAACCAACCGAGCTGCTCGCACTGCCTTGCCGCTCCAGGCAGGGGAAAAAGAATGATAGGTCCTACTGGCACGTCAATAAGCGTTGCACACGGTTGATCATTCGAATGCCAATGCCGGACCTGGCGACAGGTACTACGGCGAATGCGCTGACGCATCCCGGCTGCACGTCGTTCTCACTGTCGATACCCGCGTCGCTGAGTCCCTCGGTCCGTGAACTCGTCAAGTTGTCGCCGGAGTATCGAGGCCCGGGATCGCAGTTGGCACAGCGAGTACGCAACACGATCAAGGCGATCAATGATCACAGTCACGCGCGACTGACCGAGAACCGGCTCGCTTGCTATATGCACAGTAGTCTCACAGCAGCGGGCGTAGACGACGTCGTAATTCGCCGTTTACGAGGCTTCTCACTAAAGGCCAACGTACCTCAGCATTACGATGCCTCTGCCGAATCGCTGACGCAGAATGTGTTCAATGATCATGTGACCAGGACGCTCGGTCTCATCGGCCGTGAATCCGATTGGTCCCCCGACCGTCCTTCGGACATGCCGCTCGGTTCTTCTTTGAATATCCCGCCGACATTCGTTCGCGCCTACTTCGAACGCTGGCAAAAAAGAATCGACGAAGACCTTCGTGGCGTAGACGACCCGGTCGCGTATCACAATGAGTACGCACTGGCGACGTATTCAGTCCTGTCCATTTGCAGTGGATACCGCGCGGTGCGTCGCATGTTCGAGACCATTCGCGACTTTGACGCGATCAGCCAGGAACTTTTCATCGCTGACAAGCGGTCGCGGTTCGACTCCGATTCTCGCTGTATTGTGTTACCCGAGATTGGCTGTGAGCAGATAGCGCTTTACCAGTCGCACCTCCGGGTACTGCAGCACAGCGCCTGGGGCAGGAACTCTGCTGTAGTCCGGGCGGCAAAAAGGTCGTTGAGTGGCGATGGCCCGCTTCTGTTCCGCGTGCATCAGCGTCGCAACGGTACTGACGACATTCAGTATTTCGACAAGGGCAACGTCGAGGCATGGCTGGATGACCTGCAGTGGGACTTGTTGCTCAATTGGACTCGCCATTTCCTCTGTACCCGGTGCCGCGAGATGGGCTACCCATTCGAGGCCATCAACGCGATGCTGGGCCATTGCGATGTAGGACCGTCCAACTTCAATCGCTACAGCCAAATGAGCTATCGAGACATGGCTCAGTTAGCCGGGGAGGTGAACAACCTGCTGGCATCGCTGGACATTCGCGCGATTGCAGGGCGGCAATGATGGGCGGCCGCAGAAAACAGCAATCTGTTGACAGCGGGCGCCTTTCGCGAGAGGAGGCACGTCGTAAGGCCACGGAGAAGGTGATTGAGGCCGCCGACGCGATCATCGATCGTCGGATGCCGTACCTTGAAGACCCAGCCCTCGATGCGAGCGTTCACGATCAGGCAGTCACAGCCACATGCGCAAAGATCGACGGCGCCTTCCGCGTCAGTCGCTACCATCAGATTGCACGCCGTCGTCTTGAGCACCGGGTGCACCAATTCAATGAAGAGAACGACCGAGACTTGCGCGTTCTCATCGCCCCGGTGCGCTTTCCCACCGATCGTCCCCGTCGCAGCGCTGAATGGTGCCTGCAACGACGAAATCTCAATGCATTTCATGAAGAGTTGCTCCAGGAGTTAAACGGCGTGCGACGCCCGCACCTGTCGATCGATGAGTGGCTCGGCGCGGTCTTGTATCTCGCAGCGACTCTGGGCGGACTGTGTCATACCAAGCTCATCGATTCGTTGCACAGCGCACTAGTGTCAGCACCAGACTTGCGCGCGCACGCTGGAACAAAGCGACTCTGGATCGACCTGCACTACAAGAGCAAGGGCGCCTGTAACGAACTCGTTAACGGCAAATACCGTGTGTGTCGGCGCTGGCCTATACCGCCAGCCTGCCGACTGCCGCTAATTGCCTACCTGACGCGTCTGGGTCGTGGCGAGGAACCCGACCAGGAGGCATCTGCATTCGCACTGATTCGCCAAGCGACAGCCGCACTCTGTCCGCCGGGCCTCCAGCCCATGTCGTTTCGGAACTTCTGCCGTACGAGCCTTGCGATCGCCGAGCGACAACCTGGGGCAGACATTTCGGAGTGCCTCGCAAGCTACGCGACACTACGCTTGGAATGCATGAGCTTGCCAGCAAAGAGCTGGGCGTTCGTTCTTAGCCACGTTTCGGCAAAGGGGACAGTCTGTGACTGACCGGGTGCCGCCAAGTCTCGCCAGAATCGACCGCCAGTTTCGTCGGGCGCTGCGACCAATGACGAGGCGGCGCAAGCAAAGAACGTCGAAGGCTGCATTGCAAGAACTAAGGGCGTTGGATACGGAGAACTGGCCTTTCTCCGCAATCTGGTTGCGTGACTGGTTCATGGCGTTGCTGGCGAGCGGTCGTTGCGGTGTAAGGTCGGTCTACAACTACAGTGGCGCTATCCGCGAGCTGTTCCTCACGGAATCGGACGGTCTTGACCTCGAGACCCTCGACGGCGACGAGTTCCTGGATTTCTATGAGATGGCACTCGACCTATCGAGGGTGCGCGGACGGACCAATTACAAGGCAGACCAGTTCGACCAGCTGCACCGATTCGGCGTCGAGCGCTATAACCTGCCGCCGCTTCCGGAGCGTCTGACCAGAGGGGCAAGCTCAACACTGGTGCACGCCCGCGTCGTTCCGGAGGCGATCTTCGAAGCCTGCCGCGCAGCCGTGTGCGGGAAGCTTGGGCAGGACGACGAACACCGGGAAGCACTGTGGGTGTACCTGACGATGCTTTATCGTGGTGCGCTACGACGCCGTGAGCTCGTAAAGTTGCTGCGGCGCGACATCAACTATGGCGACACGGTTTGGCTCTTCATCCGCGACAACCGCTTCGGTACCAACAAGAGCCGGAAGTTCAAGTTACCGATCTCTGTCCTGCTGCTGCCCTGCGAACGGGAACGGGTTCGACGCTTTCTGGCCATCAATCAGCCATCGAAGCCGACGGCGATGGACGCCGTGTTCCACGAATCCGGCCTGTTTGGGCACGTCTGGGATGCGGATGCTGTTACGCGCGCCGTGAATGCGACGCTGAGTGAATTGGCTCCCGAGCAATCGATGACCCTGCACGATTTTCGTCACACGGCCCTGAGCCAGCTGGCAGTCGTAGTTGCCAGGGCGGAGTTACTTCTGGAGCAGTTCACGCCATATACACCCGAGCACTGTGATGAGATTCGGGGTGCAATTCTCAAGTCGACGCCTCTCGGCAAGGACGATTACTGGTGCCTGGCGTCTATGGGCAGTCACGGATCACCAGAGGTTACGTTCCGGAACTACATTCACTCGTTCGACATGGTGCTTCATGACGAGCTCGCAAAGATTTCCGCAAGCATGTCGCGGACGATGATTCGGAATTTGTCCGGTAAGACGCATGCGACCGTCAATCGCTGGTTTTCAGGCCTCGAGAACGCAGGTAATGAGGAAGCGCTATGCAATCTTGCCGATGTTACATTCGCTGAACTCGCGCCCTTTGCATCGTTTATCGACGAAGAGTCGTCTGGCGACCTGACGGTTGCTCCTCTGCCTGCCTGGGACCAGGCGACTTGCACCGACGGCTACACCATCGACCGTGCGCATCGCGCTCTGAAAACAATATACGACCCCGATGAAGACGAGGACGAGCCCAAGGGCATCCTGGAAGTCGCGGCGATCGAGAGGATTCCGGTAAGCGTGTTGGCAGCCTGGATGGACATCATCGACATCATCTTCGGATTGACCACCCAGCGGCCGCGAAACCAGGCGGGCACGGACGGCGAGCCGCTGCCGATGTACCGACACGGCTCAGCGTCCGGACTCGGGTGCGCCAGAACCAACCGACTACCGCGTCGCCCGAAGTTCTTCGAGGACCAGAAGGACATACCCAGACTGATCGGCGCCGTAGAAGAAGCCAATCGGACGAACAAGGAGGTGCTGAAGCTGTTGTGCCAGCAGTGGCTGACTCGAATGACGACCTCTTCTTCCTACATGCCAATCGATACACCGGAGCAGCTCCGGTCATTCTTCAGCGTACTGGCCCCGGCCCTCCCGTACAGTCGGTGGCGGTTGAGAGTACGTCCTCCTGCAAGTGGAGATGCAGATCAGGCGCTCAAAGAGTGGCAGATCCACAATGACGTGCTGGTCGAGCCTCACGCACGGTCGGTACGAAATGCCCGGATGTATCCATTCGGAAAAGGTGAACTGTATCTTCGCTCGGTACGCGAGGGGCAGATCGTGCAGTCGAAGAGCATTCGAAACACGTTCAACGCCGAAGAAGAAATACGGTCCGCCGGCAAGTTCTCATCGTCTCTGCTTCGATTCGTCCTGTTCTTCGCAACTGTCGTCTACTTCGAGACCTGGGAGGTGCGCGAGATGGCAGGACTGCCGCCTGTGGCCGACGAGCAGTTGGTGATTAACGTATAGGAATCCGCATGGATCCTTCCTCTCTTGGCGAAGTTGGGCGCGCTACGAGTCTCCGCCGAGGGTCAGCTCGAGTTTCGGTGGCGACAGAATTAGCTGAATGACCAGGTAGATCCCGACACCCTGCCACCAGGTGACCGACGGTAATCCAAATGCGGCAACCGGTGCCAGATTCCACAGCAAGGCGAACGCTGAGCCCACCGCCAGCTGCCAGAGCAGGGCCAGGCCGAGAGTCAGCATGATCGCGAGCATGGTGCTTCCTTCGCTATTGGCTCTGGTCTGTTTGTTAGCCGGCCGCCGGTCATTAGCCAGGAACGCTTTGGATCCGTGCCGATGACGAGAAACCCGTTCCTGGACACCAGGTAGACCTGGATTCGCTTGGTCTTTGTCGGCCTCATGATTCGGCCCGAAGTGCGGTTTCGATGTCGAACAGAACATCACGCAGTCGATCCCGCAGTTCGATGGCCAGGTCTCGTCGAGAGTCGTCCGGCAACCCGTCCTGCCCGGCGATCCAGTGCCTGATTGCATCGCCGTTGTTAGCGGCCTCATCATTACCGATAAATAGGACGAGATCGTCCTCAGCCATGTCGATACCGAACATGTTGCAGAGGTAATGCGAAACCATTTGCAGTGTTTTTGGTGTGACGCTAGTCATTAGATTCCTCATGGTTGGATGAAAAGGATTGATCCAGCAGTCGCTCGAAGGCGCTGCCGTCCCGGCGGGTCAAATTCGGAATAAAGCGCGAGTAGCGACGGAAAAGCATTTCTGTGGTCGTATGTCCGAGCTGCCTTGCGACCCATTCGGGGTTTTCGCCTGAGGCCAGCCACAAGGTGGCGGCGGTATGGCGGGAGTTGTACGGCCGACGCTTGCGCAGGCCAAGGTGCCGCAGGATTGGGTACCAGACGCGCTTGGTGACATTGCGGTGGCATAGCGGATTGCCGGCGATATTGCAGAACACGAAATCCTGATGGCCGGTAGCTTTGTGCTGCTCTGCTAGGGCTTCGTGAACAGGTCCGGACATCAGGATGTCTCTGGCAGAACCGCCAGTCTTGGTTGCACCCAGTTCGCCGTCGACGAGTGCCTGGCGAACCAGGATTTCCCGCCTGTCGAAGTCGACGTAGCGCCACTGCAAGCCGTCGATTTCGCCAGTGCGCATGCCGGTGAAGAAGCGGACGGCGTAGTAGTTGCGAAAATCAAGGCGAACAGTTGCGAGGATCGTCTGGACTTCGCCCAGGGTAAAAGGCTCCACATCGCTGCGACCAACGGGCAAGCCCGTGATGCCTGACATGGGCGACATGAAGTCGTATCGCAGTGCCGCCTCATTCATCATCATGCGAAGTGGCGAGATGATGTGATTGACCCTGTCTGGCGAGAGTGTCCGGCCATTCTTCAATCTTCGTTTACGGAGCTCAGCCCGAAACGCGAGGATCTCGCCACGCTTGATCTGATCGAGGTATTGCTCGCCGAATCGTGGAATCAGGTATTTTCGGACGGTGCCGCTGGTCGTGGCGAAATACGAAGGGCGCCAACGGACTTCATTCTCTTCCAGCCAGCTGATTGCGAACTGATCGAACTTAGGGGTCCGGCTGTTCAGCTCACTGAGGCGACGATCGTGTTCCAGAAACTGTTCAATGCGGCCACTGTTGGGAAAGTACTTGGCATAGTCGAACGTGCCGAGCTCCATCTCGGCGTCCATCTGGCGAATGATTTTGGTCACGCGGCGTCGGTTCCGCTCGTTATTCGCCAGGCTCGTTTGCTCGCGGCAACGAACGCCTCGATACCGAAAGTCGATCATGAGCTTGCCGTTTCGGACGCGGATCGAGGACATGCCTACTGGAGGTGCAAGCTCGCAGTGGCTGCCTTCGCCATGTCCTCCTCGATCCGTTCCCAGATGAACAGAATCTTTCGGCCGCCAAAAGGCCGGAGGTAGTGGATACCCTCAAGTAGGACGGAGTCTTTCAGCCGCTCCCGAATCGTTCGTGCGTCGTACTTAATCCGCTGAGAAAGTTCTTCGGTAGTGAGATAGGTCTGTGCCACAATAAACACCTCGATACGCTACGAAATAGTTTTCTTCCGCTACATAATGACTTGCTTCATTAGCATTATGCACAGAAATAGATCGGAAGCAAACTATTTTGTAGTGCTTTGTATATATTTTGTAGCGATAGCGAACTATGGTGCGAGTGCATTTGTCGCGACTGATGGGCGAAAGGCGACTAAAGATCGCTGATCTGGAACGCGAGACCGGTCTGAGTCGGACCACGCTTTCTCGCCTCTATCACGAGAAAGCCACTAGGCTCGATTTCGAGACGCTCGAAATCTTGTGCAAGTATTTCGACGTGGGGGTTGCGGATCTGCTGGAGATTGCGGCCGACGAGCCCTGATCTAGTTCTTCTCTAGATGCGCTGCGAGTGAAGGCACCAACACATGCAGCCCCCAATCTGCAATCAGTTGCGCACATCCTTCAAAGGTAAGGTAGGCAAAGCGCTCTGTCGCTTAGTCGCCGCACTCAGCACCGCTGCGGGGACTGTTCCGAGGTTATTTCGAGGCACACATCGCGCGCACGAGGCAAGGACACCGGCTACGGTGTCTTTTACTAGATCCGATCCGCAGTTCCGCTTAACTCCGTGTACGCGTAGTCGCCACCGCGATCACTAAGTGATGCCGGAGCGCTTTTCCTGGGATGAGCGATAGAACGACACTGGCTGATAGCAGCAAGAAGCCCGACTAGTCGCCAAAAGTTCGTCGTCGTCGCACTGCGACGAAGATTTGCACTATCCAGAATCAATACACGATAATCCTCGCGTCTACCGGAGCGCCAAAATATGACACTCGAATCAGACACACAAAGCGAATTTACCGACGCAAGAATTGATTCACACTCCGCGTCCCAACCCCAACCCGAACTATTTATCAGCATTCATCCTCGCTTCACAGACAAGATTACCTGCGGTTCGAAGACCGTAGAATTTCGTCGAAAGTTTCCCCAAAGAATTAGTTTTGTCGGCGCACGAGTTTGGATCTACTCCAGCTCGCCACGAAAGGCCGTAGTTGCAATGGCTCGTATCTCATTAGTTGATCGCTTACCTATCAACGAACTTTGGAGGAGCCACAATCGATCCGGCGGAATAGATAAGCAGACCTTCGAAGAATACTTTGCAGGTACTCCGCAGGGTGTAGCCATCGGCCTAACCAGTGTCATTACTCTAGATAAGGAAATTTCACTTGCAACGCTTAGAGACCAGGGATTTCATGTGCCGCAATCCTACCGGTACGTAACGAACGAGGTCTCTCCGCTCCTCCGGGAAGCAATAGTTGAAACTGCTCCTCGACACAAATATCGCGATTGCGCTTGAAGATCCCAGCCCGGTAAACGCGGTTGACGCAGCATTCGCGAACGGCTGCGAAAAGCACGGAATCGCCAGATATGTCGCTGATCCCAATTACAAAGACGTTCAACGCGATAAGGACGCAGCCCGACGCGAGCAAACTCTAAGCAAGCTCGACAAGTACCCGAGACTTCGAAACGTAGCTCTCCCAAGCAAGGATCAGCTGGAGGCCCGTTTCGGAAAGACTCGATCTGTAAACGATGAATGCGATGTCGAATTGCTTGGGATACTCGACGTTGGGGTCGTTGATTTCCTCATATCCAATGACGCGGGCCTAAAAAGGCGAGGTGAGCGTGCCGGAATCGGGTCGCGTGTCCTCGATGTTCCCGACGCACTTGCGTGGCTAAAGCAGTCCTACGAGCCGCTTTCCGTTGAGCTGCCATACATCGAAGACGTACCGGCGTACGAAGTCGACCTTGGTGACGTTTTCTTCGACAGCCTCCGCCAAGATTACCCAGGATTCGACGACTGGTTTAGGAGTAAATGCATATCGGGCCATCGCCCTTGCTGGGTCGTCAAAGTCGAATCTGAACTCGCCGGTCTTGTAATTCGAAAAGAAGAGCCCGCGAATGAGGCCGACTGCGTCGCAAAAGACGGAAAGATTCTCAAGATTTCGACATTCAAGATGTCGCCTCGGTTTCAAGGCGAGAAATTCGGCGAACAATTGCTAAAGCAAGTCCTGTGGTGGGCGCAAACCAATGATTTCAGCGTTGTCTATCTGACTGCGTTCGAAAAGCAAACTGCATTGATGTATTTGCTAGACCGGTTCGGCTTTCAGGTGACAAAGACGCTCTCCAATGGCGAGCTAGTTGTCGAACGTCGCATGTATCAGAGCGGTCTCCCGGTACAAGACTCAGATATGGACCCGGCCGAATACTCACGAAGCATCTATCCACGGTACAGCGACGGTAGTGACGTCCAGAAGTTCGTTATTCCTATCCGACCGGAATATCACAAGATACTTTTTCCGGAAATTTCAGACACTGTCGATCCAGAGGTAGAACAGCTGGACATGTTCGGCAAAGTGGTCGTTGATGGGAACCGAACGCCGGGAAATACGATTCGGAAAGTCTATCTTTGTCGGGCAAGCACAAAGAAGATGCGCCCCGGGGATGTTGTCTATTTCTACGCCACAAAGGAACCGCTTTACGCTCGATCGCAATCAATCACTAGCGTGGGAGTAATCGAAGCAGTGCACGAAGTGAACTCAATGGAAAATCTTGTCCAACTTACGGCGAGACGCTCTGTCTACACGGTTAAACAAATGGAGGAATTGCTGGCAGCGCGAGAGGGGCCGATTAAGGTCATTGACTTCCTTCTTATCAGACACCTTCCTCGCCCCATTCCGCTTTCTGAACTCTGCAGTCAAGGCGTGTTCATTAACCACCCGCCACAGTCGATTACCTCCGTGCCACCGAATAGGTACACTGAACTCCTTAAGTTGCTCAGCAAGTCCGACGACGAACCTCAGTGAGCGAACGACATACAGTCATACCTCCATCCGTCGTGGCAGTGTTCGGCATATCTGGCGTCGGCAAGTCGACATTGATCCGCTCCGCCATCTCATCATGTGGCGTAGATGCCGACCACGTCCAAGCGAGTGCGCTTCTAGAATCCACACTGCCGACCAGTCCTTCACGCGAAGAACTACGAAAATCTAGTGGCAAAAGGATATTGAAGAACCAGAACGCTCTTGCAAATGCTTTTCAAGCATATCTGCGCAATTGCAGAGCGTCTGTAATAGTCTTCGACGGTCACAGCGTCATAGACAATGGCGACGAGTTAGTTGAGGTACCTGTCGAAACAATCCGCGCACTGCGGCCCGATCAGCTAATCTTTGTCGCGGATAAAGCAGAAAACATTCTTGCACGCCGGGATGCTGACAAGTCGAGAATTAGGCCGAGCGGGGACACCCAGAGAGCCCGAGAGACCCAGGATCAGGCGACGAAAGTCTGCCAGCTCTACAGTCAATCCCTTTCAACGCCGCTCGAGATAATTCAGCCGACAGACCAAGAGGTACTCGTAGCCAAGATTCGCCAAGCAGCTGCCCAGCGAAATTAGCCCAAGGGGTCATACATAGCTCAACCGCGGCAGAATGATCTGCGAAACTGTGCGTTGAAGGTGCTCGCAGACTTCGAGTCGGCGGTCGCCCTCGTCATCCGAAAGTCAGTCAAGGGCTTTAGGTGGTGCCGGCACCAAGAGTCAAATGGGCGCCTACTGAACACAAATTAGCTGTGCCCGCCGCCTCTAGTCGGTCGTGTAGCGTTTGGGTTGTAACCAAAAGGCCGGTCAACGAAATGGGCACCGCTTGGGCACCAGATGGGCACCGCGGCAATTCACCCGAAGGCGAATGCCGCGTAACCATTTGAAAAGGTTGGCGCGCCCGGCAAGATTCGAACTTGCGACCCCTGCCTTCGGAGGGCAGTACTCTATCCAGCTGAGCTACGGGCGCTGTGCGGGTCGATGATTCTACCCATTTCCTGCAGGGACGCCAGTTGATACCCCACTGAACCGCGTATCCCTGCCACCGGCCGGCGGTCTCCCGAACATTGCTGGTGTCGCAATGGCGGGGTTCAGCCAGGTTTTTCGATCTACAGGTTAAGGCGACGATTTCCGTCCGACGAGAGCGACCATGAACCTGTACCTCCGACTTCTGCTGGTCTGGCTGCGCAACTACTCCGGAACCAGGCAACATTTCTCGCACTTGAGCGACAGCCGCTTCCGGGTCCTGCCGCACGATCTCGATGCCTTCGGGCACATGAACAACGGTCGCTACCTGCAGATCATGGACGTTGCTCGTACCGAGTGGATGCTGCAAACGGGTGTGGCCGATGTGATCCGGCAGCACCGCTGGGCACCCATTCTCGGCGGCGGGGTCATTCGCTACCGACACTCCCTGACGCTGCTGCAGCAGTACCGGGTGCGTACACGCCTGCTCGGCTGGGATCAACGCTGGTTCTACCTCGAGCACTGTTTTGCCGACGGCAGGGAACGCTGTGTCGCTGTGGGCGTAACCCGCGCCGGGCTGCGGTCGGCGGGGCAATGGGTGCATACGGACGACGTCGCCAACCGCGTTTATCCAGGTGCGCAGTCGCCGTCTATCCCTCAGCATGTCCTGAAGTGGGCGGACGTCGAAGAGGCCATGTTCCAGCATGGCACCGGCTCTGAGCGCTTCACAAGCGACCGGACGGCCAACGGATGAAGGCCGCGGCGGACACAACAGAACGTTTCTTCTACCGGGTGACCGCCCGACCGAGGCTGGTACTCGGCATTGCCTTACTCGTCATCGTCCTGAGCGGCGCCGGCCTCACGCGCCTCGTCAAGGACACTTCTGTGAAGGCGTTTATCCCGGACGGTCACGCGTCACTGATGGCGGACTCCCGGGCAACCGAGATCTTCGGTCTGTCCGACACGATTGCCGTTGCGCTGTTCATGACAGACGGCAGCTCGGTGTTCAGCTCCGCGACGCTCGAGCTGGTCGACAAGCTGTCAACCGAGATCGCCGCTTTGCCGAATGTCCGTTACGACCGGGTGGCGAGTCTCGCAACCGAGTCCTCCATTAGCGGCGAGAACGGCAGCGTATTCGTCGAACCCTATGTCGAAGCGTTTGCAATGGACAGTTCCTTCGCGGAATCGAGCGAGGACCGGTGGCGGCGAATGCAGCCTCACCAGGGCACCATCGTCAGTGCCGACGCCAGCAGCACGGTCATCATGGCCGAGCTGCTGGATTCGGGGCTGGCCGACGAGACCTACCTTGCAGTCCTGGAACTCGCGGACGCCGTTTCCCGCGACGGTATCGAAATCCATGTTGCGGGGCCGGGCGCTGTCAGTGGCTACCTGAGCCGTTACATCGACGAAGACGCACGCAAGCTGCAACCACTGGTCTTCGCACTCGTCCTCGGTTTCATTTACCTGGCGTTCCGGCGGGCTGTCGCGCTGCCAGGCCCCCTTCTGGTGGTCGTGGGTTCCGCCGCCGGGGCGCTGGGTTTCATGGCGTGGCTGGGCATCCCCTACTACGCCATTACCAACGCCCTGCCCGTCATCATCGTGGCGATCTCGGTTGCCGATGCGATTCATATCCTGTCGTCCTACTACCAACTGCGCGAGCAAGACGTCGAGGCCACGGTCCGTGAGCTCGTCGTTGAGGCCATGACCTTGATGGCGCGGCCGATAACGCTGACAACGATCACAACGATCGCGGGCTTCGTCGGGATTGCCATGATGTCGATCATGCCGCCGATCACGTCGTTTGCCGTGTTCGCCTCTGTCGGTGTATTGCTGGCCTGGGTCTTCTCGATCCTGGTGCTGCCGAATGTCCTGATCCTGATCGGACCAGGCCGGAGCCCGGCCTTCGCCTCCTGGCGGGTTGGACAGCCAAGCAAGGTCGGGCAGGCACTCGCCAGGCTTGGCACGTACTCGCCGGTGCGTTACCAGGGCGTACTGATCGCCTTTCTCCTGGTCACCGTCGCTGCTGTTTACGGGGCTCTGCAGCTCAGAATCGATCGGTCCCAGGTGGAGAACTTCGCCGCAGACGAACCGATCCGGATTGCCGACGAGCGCATCAACGAGCGCTTCGCGGGCACCGCTTTCCTCGACATCATCATTGAGGCAGACGAACCCGGCGGACTCTTGCGAGTCGGCAGGATGCAAAAGATCCGTGACCTGCAGGCATTCTTCGAAGGGCTGCCTCATGTTCAGAAGACCGTATCGATCGTCGACTATGTCAGTCAGCTACACGGCGCTCTTGATGGCCTGCCGGCGGACAGGGTTCTGCTCCGTGAGCTGCCATCAAGCGACAACCTGCTCGCTGAGACCCTGTTCGTCTACGAGATTTCGGGCGACCCGGCAGATCTTGATGAGGAGATAGACGCTGACTATCAGCACGCCCTGGTGCGAGGCGTGCTGGACGCCCACTACTTCAGTGAAAACCGGCTGGCGGTGGAGTCCCTTGAGCGTTATCTCACGGAGCACTTCGACGGCCCGGACCTCAAGGCGACGCTGACGGGTGACGTTAATGTGACCTACCACTGGATGAGCAGTTTGCAATCCTCGCATTTCAAGGGCGTTGTGCTGTCCCTTGCGCTCGTGCTCGCCGCAGCAATCATCGTGTTTCGATCGGCCGGCGCCGGGTTGATCTCTGTGGTCCCTGTTGTCTTTACCGTACTGGTGCTCTACGCATCCATGGGCTACCTCGGGATATACCTGGAGCCAGCGACATCGATGTTCGCAGCGATCGCGCTGGGTCTTGGCGTCGACTTCGCGATTCACCTTGTCGATCGCCTGCGCGCTGCAACCGAGGAGTACGGAGGGGATCTCGGTCGAGCAATCGATCAGGCGTTGCCGCCCGTCGCTCGGGCCTGCTTTTTCAATTCGGCAGCCCTCGGACTCGGGTTTGCGGTGTTGCTTGTGAGCGATCTGCCCACGCTGAAGCGCTTCGGCGGACTCGTTGCGCTGGCGTGCCTTTCGAGCTACCTGGCCGCACTGGTCATTGTGCCTGCGCTGTTTGCAGCAGAGCGGCAATGGTTCGGCGGCAACCTGTTTCGCCGTCGCAGACAAAGCGTCCCGATCAGCCTCGTCGTGCTTGGTGCGGTCGTGCTAGGCCTGTTCACGAGCGACGTCCTTGCAACCGAGGCCGACCGTATCGCCGGCGCTGTTGCGGCGCGCAAGGAAGGCATCGCAACACAACGGACGATCGAGATGACGCTGGTCGACCGCAAGGGCCGCGAGGAGAATCGCGTCGCTATCGTTCACAAGCAGCAGAGCGATGAGCGACGCAGCACACGCATCACGTTTCTCGAACCGCGCAAGTTTCGCGACATGACGTTCCTGAGTCACGACTACCGAAAGCCGGGGGCCGCCGACGGTCGCTGGATGTACCTGCCGGCAGCAGAACGGGTGAGGAGCATCCCGGCCAGTCGTCGCGGCAGCGCGTTCTTCGGTACGGACTTCAGCTACGAGGACGTTCAGTCCGAGCTCAAGTTCAGCCTCGATGACTGGGAGTTCGCGTACGACGGCACCGTGTCTGTCGATGGCATCGTCCAGCACCGCCTGACGGGGAGGCCAAGAAACCAGCGTATCGCGAGAGAACTCGGCTATAGCGGCTTCAGCTCACTCATTGACGAAAACACGTGGATGCCGGTGGTCGTCGACTTCACGGATCACAAGCTCAAGCCTCTGAAAACCATCGAGGTCCACTCCGTCGAACTCGTTGACGATATCTGGACACCGGGCCGGATTACGGCGACGAATCACCGTACGGGCCATCGCACCGAGTTCACGTTTCGTAACACGCGCTACTCGAGCGAGCTGGATGAGCAGCTCTTCGACGCGCGAACGCTCGGCCGGCGAATACCAGGTGCAAAGGAGTAGCTGATGCGCAGCATTCTTACCTTATCGCTCGCGTTGACGCTTCTTCCTCTCGCGGCGAGCGCTGCAGACTCCGGCAACGCCGAAATGCGCTCGGAGCTAAGCTACGGTTACGGCAGCAGGATGCAGTCGAGCATGCAGAGCCAGCTCGAGCTGCTGCCGGCACTGGACCTTTCCCTGAACCGGTCGATCGCACTCAAGACCTCGGTACGCCTTCGTGTCGATGCAGAAGAGGCGCTGGAGCCGGGGCGCCCGGACCTCGACAACTACGCACCCGGGTCGAAGCCCCTGTACCTCGGCACGGCCGGCACTGCCGAGCTTCGCGACCTGTTTATCGAGTTCAGTACGGGCAACGGTCTCTTCCGACTCGGCAAGCAGCAAGTCAACTGGGGTCGACTCGATGGCATCAAGGTGCTCGACCTCGTCAACCCACAGGATTTTCGTGAGTTCATACTCGACGACTTTGCGGACTCGCGCATCGGTCTGTGGAGTGCCTATCTCGACCTGAGTCTTGGCAACTGGCGTGCCGAACTCGCCGTCATTCCCGATGGGACAGGACACCAGATTCCGGTACCGGGCGCCTGGTTCGAACTCTCGGCGCCGCGGTTTCGCTTCGGGTCAGACTCCGACAGCCCCGCCCCGCCGATAGTCACCGAGTCACCCGGTCACGCTCTGGACCAGACAGCTGCGGGACTCAGGCTTTCACGACAGTTCGGGACACTGGAGCTTGGGCTGGTTGCCTACACCGGCAACGACCCGGAACCCCTGGGTCGACTCATACCGGCTCAGGCCGGCGTCATCCTCGAACGCTTCTACGAGCGACGGGATGCCTATGGCTTCAGCCTGGACATGCCGCTCGGTGCCATCGTTATTCGTGCCGAGTACGCGTGGCAACCATCGCGCGTATTCAATACCCGATCGGGACCCGCGCTCGATACGATTGCACTCGACCAGCACCGCAGTGCGATCGGCATTGACGTCGACGGACCGCTCGGAGTGTTCATCAATGTTCAGTATCTCGACGACACGATATCCGATGCGCCCGCAGAGCTCGTGCGCCCCGGGCGTGACCGGATAGCCACGCTTTACCTGCGTCGTGCATTCGCCTACGACTCTGTGATCCTGTCAGCACGGAGCTACTACTCGTTCACGGACCGGGACTACCTGATCGCCGCCGGTCTTAGCTACGCGCTGACTGATGACACGTCCATTGGTATCTCGGCTGAAACCCACGGCGGTACTACCGATGGTCTGTTCGGCCAGTTCGAGGACCGGGACCGCATCACCCTGAACCTGAGACACACGTTTTGACGGCGCCGTGACCGAACGACGCAAGAGGATCAGGCACCAGCTGACGCCGGGCGGCGGCTGCGACGCCTACGCGGAACTGTCTGCAAGAGACACAGCGACGTCCGAGAGTCGCTGGTTCATCTACGCGCTACTGTCGTCGATCAGCTCGGCGACCCGGGACCTGGCCTTCGACCACAAACGTTCGACGGAACGCTCCGAGACCCCCATGGCATCGGCTGTCTCGGCGGTCGTCAGACCTGCGAAATAACGGCATTCGAAAACCCGCGCGAGGCGATCATCTTCTTGCTCAATGATTCCCAACATTTCGTCGACCTGAAGCAGAAACTCAGCCTTTTCATGGCTGTCGTCGCCGACGACCGTATTCACGAGCGTAACGTCGTCGCGGGCACGCTTGTTCGCGCTGATGTAGCGTATCTCGTCGACAATGATCTGGCGCATGATCGTCGCGGCCAGCGCGAAAAACTGCTGGCGATCACGGGTCTCGAGACTCTTTCCGGAGAGTAGCTTGACGAAGGTCTCACTGACGAGCGTCGTTGCACCCAGCCCCGGTCCGACAGCCGAGCGACGGCGCGCCATGGCCTTGAGTTCCGGATACAGCAGGCGGGCGAGGCTGTTGAGCGCCTCGGCGTCGCCATTGCTTGCGTCCTGCAGGAGTACGGTTACTTCCATCCGAAACAATTGCCTCACGCCTCTGCGACGTCATTATAGACAGGCGTCCGTAATAACAAGAAGCACAAGGACACGATCGATATGACAGATGACCGCTTCAAGACCGGAGGCGCCTTTGAAGCCATGCCGGATCCCGGAGCCCGGCTCGTAGCTTCGCTTGAAGGACAGCTGCTCAGCGGCTACCGGGTCGGTGGCCTGATTGGCTCGGGTGGCATGGGTTATGTGCTGCATGCCGCTCGCGCGGAAGGCGACTTCGATCGCGCCGCGGCGATAAAGGTCGTTCCTGCGACGCTCGGCTCATCAGAACTCGCGCAACGCTTCCGAACCGAGGTCCAGATCCTCGCCAAGCTGAACCATCCGTTTATCGCTCAGCTCTACGACGCCGGCGAGACCGACGAAGGCTGGCCCTACCTGATCATGGAGTATGTCGACGGTAGTCCTATCACGGACTACTGCAGCGACAAGCAACTCTCTGTCGACGCGCGGGTTAGCCTGCTTATTGATGTCGCAAGAGCGGTTCGATTCGCCCACGCGCGGCTTGTCGTTCATCGAGACCTGAAGCCGTCCAACGTCCTCGTGGACCAGCGGGGTCGGCCAAAACTGCTGGACTTTGGTATTGCGAAGCTCCTCGAGCCAGGCACACCGGACCACACCGTGGGGCATCGGCCCATGACGCCACAATACGCGAGTCCGGAGCAGCTGCTCGGTGCGGACATCACGATTGGCTCGGACATCTATCAGCTTGGCGTATTGTTCATCTCGGTGCTATCGAACCAATCGCCGTTCGAAAGCGTCACGCTCAAGGCAGCTATTCAGAACGCCGCCGCCGGGCACGATGCCGCTATCTCGAGGCGAGCTGCCGCCGAAGTACCTGAGGACCTCCTCGCCATCGTCACACGCTGCCTGCACTCTGACCCGGACGACCGATACCCGGATGTCAATGCGCTGATCAACGACCTCGTACGCTACCAGCAGGGCTACCCGGTCGAGGCACGCAAGACCACAAGGTTTTATCGACTCAAGAAGCTCGTGCAACGCAACGTACCGGCAACCGCCTTCGCTGCATTGGCGGGCGTCATCCTGGTCTCGGGCTCGATCACCTACACCGTCGACATGGCAGAGTCGCGTCGACTCGCCGAGGAAAGGGCTGCAACGGCCAGTCAAACGCTGCAGGCGATGTCGGCCTTGATCACGGACACCTACTCGGAGTTGATCGAATCCCGTGCGTCGCGAAGTTCAGGACAGTCGGAAGACACGCAATTGCAGAACGAACCTTTGCGCCTCCTTCTCGAACGTACCGAGCGCATGATCGACAGCACGGTTACTGACCAGTCTGCACTGCGCGCCGAGCTGCTGCTCGTCCAGGGCATGACGAACCGGCAGCTCGGCCGATTCGACATCGCCAGCGCACAACTCAGCGAAGCCCTGGCTCTGGTCCAGCATCGTGACGATGTTAGTGGCCAGGTAGCCGTTTTGCTGGAACAGATGAAGCTGCAATCGATGCGGGACCACAACGCGGCAGCCAACGAGGTCACGCAGCGCGCGCTGCAGCTCCTCGACGAGGGGGCTGTCAACGAACTGCTGAGAGGCAGGTTGTTAACTACTGCAGCGGTAATCGAAGGCAAGGCGGATCAGCTCGAGCGTTCACTCGAACTCGCCCACCAGGCCGTCGATGTCCTCGAAACGGCCGGACCGCAAGCACGCACTGACCTCGCGCGTTCCTATGCGAATCTTGGCAATGCTTACGGACGGCTCGAGCTCGCGGAACCCGTGCGCGTATGGTTGGGCAAGGCGGTCGATCTCTACATTGAAATCGAAGGCCCCAGCTATCGAGGCCTGTCACTCGCCTACAACGGACTGGCGCGATCGTTTTGCCTGGCCGGTGATTACGAAGAGTGCCTCGTATACGTAGACAAGGATCTCGAGGTCACTCGAGCCAATTTTGGCGAAACCCACGTCACGTACGGCGTAGGCCTCATGAACAGATCGATTCCGCTGCGACGTATGGGTCGTAATGAAGAGGCGCTTGCCGCGCTCGAAGGTGCTCAGGCGATCTACGACGCACTTCCCGGTGTGTTCCCGGATCGACAGGCGGTGGTAGCGATAAATCTGGGCAACGTATACCGCGACATGGGCCGCCCGGATGAGGCGATGGCGGCGTATGAGGCAGGCCTGTCCCTTGCCGACCAGCCCGACGTTAGCCGTCGCCGTATTGCCAGCTTGCTGAACAACTCGGGTAATTTGCTAATGGATATCGGCCGCGTGGACGAAGCGGTTGTCAGACTGGAAGCGGCTCGACAGGAGAAGACAACCATTCTCGGCCCCGACAATATCTCGACAGCCCGATCAATGCTGCTGCTTGCGCAAGCCAACATCCACAACGGCACACTCAACGAGGTACCCGAGCTTCTCGAGCTTTCCCGCGAGGTCTACTACAACAACTACGGCCCGGATCATCGCAAGCTCTCGTTCTTCGAAATGGTCAGCGGCCAGTTCCTGCTGGCGACGGGAGACGTGGACAAGGCGAGGGACATCCTGCAGACAGCACAGCGACACCGCCTCGAAGAATACGAGCCAGACAATGCGATCATTTTGCCAACGCTCTTTCTTCTCGTCCGGACCGAGCTTGTCGCCGGCAACGTCGCGGAGGCGAGAAACTGGCAGGAGAAGGCCCGGGCGCCGCTAGCGTCGCTACCCGTGTTTGCGCCGGAGAGTGTCGAGGCTGCTGTGCTCGACGCCGAGCTTTCTGCTGCAGAAGGACGCCGTATAGAAGCAGAGCGTGCGAAGACGAGAGCCCTGCAACTCGTCAACGAATACTATCCGGCGCGGCAGGACTGGAAGGCCCGTCTCTAAAGAGCCCGGCTGCAGCAGGCAGTAAACCCCGTCACCGAGTATCACCGCTGTTCTGGTACAGGCTGCACAGACATCTTTGTTCGGTCCGGACCATGCGTGGACTGGCCATCCAATCAGCGTCGACATTGCGCTAGACTTTGAAGCCAGTCTGGTCGACAGCCCTCAGGGATGAACGATAGCGCAGAAGAAAAACGCTCATTGCTATCGGAAATGAAGCGCCGACGGGTGTTTCGAACGATGATTGCATACGTCGTAGCGAGCTGGGCTATCGTCCAGGTTGTCGATGTCCTGCTGCCTGCCTTCAACGGGCCCGCATGGGGCGTGCGCGCCGTCACTAGCATGCTTGTGGTCGGTTTCCCGATGGTGCTTATCCTGTCGTGGCTTTTCGATCTCGATAGCAGTGGACTGGTCCGCACGCCCGACGCAGCAGGCACACGACAACTAAAAGCAACGCGCTGGTTCCGCCTGCTCGTCGTTGTTCCCACGGCGGTCGTTACGGTCGCCGCCGTCTGGTACCTGTGGACCGCCGACTACATAGCCAACGAAGGCGCCGACTGGAAAAGCGCCCCAAGAGAAAATCCGGTCATCGCCGTACTCCCGGCGCGCAACCTGACTGGCGACGACAGCCTGGACTGGCTCGGTGACGGTTTCGCCAAGCTGCTGCGCAACCAGCTTGCGAGCTCGAAACACACGATCATGGTCTCGGACTCCGGTCTCGAACCGATCCTGCGCGACCGTAGCGATCTCGCCGAGGTCGTCAAGGCAGCCAGCGTGGCGAATATCGACTACCTGATATCCGGGGAGATCATTCGCTCGCCCGCGGGACTCATTCTCACGCAGCGCGTCACCGACGTTAGCGCCAATATCGATGTAGTTGCGCAGTCGTTTCCAGACCTTAGCAATGAGACCCTGATCGGCTCGGTCGACGGCGTTGTACGTATTGTCATGCAGGGCCTACGGCTACCGTACGTTCAGCAACAACAATCGCTGGCCGCTGACTTTGCAGTCGACAACTTTGCTGCTTACGAAGCGTTTAATGCAGGGCTGATGTTCTTTAACGACTTCGAATACGAGGATGCCGTCAGCTCGCTCGAGACCGCGCTCGAGCTCGCACCCGACTTTCATATTGCGCGCTACCGGCTGGCGCACATACTTGTTTCCATGGGCGAGGAGCAACGTGCCCAGGAAATGATCGCGAGCATACCAGACGATATCGCTCTCAGCCGTCGCGAAGAACTCTATATTGATGCGGCGCGCGCCTACATACCTGCCGACATGGAGACGGCGATCGAACGATACAAACTCATTCTCGAGGAGTTTCCGTACGAAATCGACGCGCGAGTGTTTCTCGCCGAGGCCTACTACCAGAACTACATGGACGCCGCCGCGATCGAACAACTCCGCCTGATCGTCGCGCAGGAACCGGAGAATGTGCATGGCTGGACGACGCTCGGCTACTACGAGCTTCAGCTCGGCAACGTCAAGGCGGCGCGCCAGGCGATTAGCCGCTACGCCGAGTTGAGCCCTGACGAGGCACATCCGTGGACATTGAAAGGGGATATCGCTGCCCAGGAGCGGGAATTCGCAGCAGCCATCGCCCACTACGACAAGGCCCTATCGCTGGAACCCGATTTTTCCCTGGCAGCGCTGGGGTCGGCGCGCGCGCGGATTGCCCTCGGTGAGCGCGATGCCGCGAAGACGCTCCTGTGGCAGGTTGTGCGAAATGACGACGTCATCGCAGCGGACAGGACCGATGCCGCACTGGACCTTGCCTTTCTGCTGCGCGCGGAATTCAGGTACGCAGAGTCTATTACGCCGCTTCGAGAGCTGGCCGATGTGTTCCGCGCAGAGGCGATTCTCGAATCCAAGGCGCTGACGACCGAAGCATTGTCGCTCCTCGAATTGGGCGAAACCGACGCGGCCTTCGCGCTGTTTGACGGGGCAATCGAGAAATCACCCGGAAATCCGGTGCGCTACCTGTTCGCCAAGGGCATGGCGCAGATCCGGATGGGGCAGGTTGAACGCGCGCAGGCGACGGCCAACGAAATTCTCGGCCACGCCCTGCCGCCGGAAGACGGCAACCAGCGAGCCGAGAAAGCGGCTGACTATCTGGTTGGCCGGATCAGCCTCGGAGCCGGCAACGCCGAGGAGGCGCTGAAGCTGATGCGTCGCGCCGTGGAGGCACAAGGGTTCGAATATGCGGTGTATGACATTGGGCTGGCCGAGGCCTATGCCAAGCTGGCTCGCTTCGATGAGGCGCTGGAAGTCATCGACCGCGCCAGCGAGCTGCGCTTCGAGGGCAGCGCCTTGAGGATCGAATTCGAGCGCGAGCGTCGCCTTGCAGAGGCGCTGCGCGCGGATATTCTCGATGCGAGCGGCAGGAGCGCCGAGGCAGACGAACTGCGTCAAGCGTACGCAAGGCGCTGGAACGGTGCCGAGCCGGCACCGTTCCGCTGATTTCCTATTGCGGCGGGCGCTTACGCGAGCGCGAACTGCCGTCGCCGTCCTGGCAGGAGTAACCGGCATTGTTGCCGGTCAGGTCGACACCGACGATGACGCTCTGCGCCGGGCACTCGAGGGTCCCGCCGAAGTCCTCGAACTTCTCCTGCTGCACAATGTTGATTGTCCTCTGGGCCTGGTTAGACAGCGGCTCGAAGCCCATGAGCACCAGGTCCTTGATCGTGTACCGGCCGTCCATGTCGAGATCATCGATGAACTCCGGCGCATTACCCTTGACGAGCACGGCACGCACCTTGACCGACGTTACATCAGGCAGGGTATCCAGCAGCTGCGCGACTTCGGCGGCTGTAACGGTAGTTGGCGACGGCGGCGTGTCCCAGTTGAAGCTTTCGACGGGTCCGCTATCGATGCGGCGCAGGAAGTTCGGGCCGATAAAGGGCGCTGTCGGAGCGGTGCGGGCATCGAAAACTACCAGCGGCTCGAGCATCCCGCGCTCGATCTGCATATGCGCAACGATGTGGCTGCGGCCGAAGCGGTCGCGCAGTTCCCTCGTTACCGTGCTCGTGAAGCCGGCGAGATTGCGAATGCGGTTTGAGCCCGGCACAACCTGAACGAGGTCGAACTTCTGGTCGAAGACACGGGCTGCGCCGACGTCGGCCATGACGACCAGGCCGGGCAGGTCTTCGTCCCGACCGTAACCGTAGCAATCATCAGTGACGAGAACTTCGGTGACTGGACCAACACGCAGGGGGTTGATTACGCCGGGGCCGTCCTGGGGTGGCGCCAACAGGTAGGCCTTGTTGCTGGTTCCCGGCGGCTCGGAACTCAGATCGTCCTGCATCCTTGTCTTATTCGCCGGCTGGCAGCCGTCAGTATCCGAGACCCGGACCCGATCGCTTGGGTCCGTTCGGAACGGAATGAACACCTCCTCGATGACGCCGTCCCCGCAGGTCGTGCCATCGAAGGGCCCGTCGAGTTCCGACGAGGTGTGTCCCAGGTCGAACTCCAGGCAATTGTCGTCGTCCGAGATGACCAGCGCCTCGCGTGCATCGAAAAGGCCGTCGATGTTCAATCCGACCAGCTCGACAAAGCCTTCGTTCGGAGACTCCACCCTCATACGAAACTCGAGGTTCCAGTCGCGCCCTTCGATGAAGCCGCCCTTGCTGGAGTGCCCTACAGGCTCGCGGATACTCATCCTGACGGGCTGATCGGCGGCGAGTGCAAGGGCACTCAGAAATGGAGCAGACACGGCGCAGGCGAAAGCCAGCGCTTTGACGAATGTAGCGTTCAAGATATTCCCCTGTGTGTTGTTGTTACTTATTGGGCCCGCAGCCGCTACGGTTGCAACGGCAAGCGCTTGAGCTTTCGCGTATCGCGAACATCGCCACAGTAGCCGGTACAGGGACAGGACTGACCTTGTTTTAACATAAGGTGGAGGACCGGCTTACCGAGGCAGCGTGTTACGGCAGCGATGCTGCCGAGCTCGACGCGCATCGTATACCCCAAGTGCCATTCGATTCGCGATCCGCACCGCCCAAGCCGGCTTCGGTGCGTCGGACAGCTCGTGTGATGGCGCGCTAGTCCTTCAGTTTCGCGCGAAGCTTCTCGAAGCCCTCGCGGATATCTTCCGCGAGCTCATCGAGCTCCTCGGCAATTTCTTCACGAGCCTCCTTGACCTCGGCCTTTAGAGAGAACTGGTCGAGCTTCGCCTGGAATTCCTCCCATTCCTCGTTGACCTCGTCGCGGAGCTCCATCGAGCCAAGCTTCATCTGGACGCGCAGCTCATCCCGCTCACGCTTCAGGGTCGCGATGATTTCGTCGAAGTCTTTCACCAGGGTCTCCTTGATCAGGCAGCTGGCGTCGTTGGCAGGACATGCCATACGACGGCGAGGAAATGACACAGCCCGCCGGCAAGGACGAACAGGTGCCAAATGGCGTGGCTATACACCTGCTTGCGCACGTAAAAGAGCACGCCGATGGAGTACATGATTCCGCCGGCAAGCAGCCACAGGAAAGCGCTTGCGCCGACCGCCCGAATCACGTCCGGCAAGACGAGCACGACCAGCCAGCCCATGACGAGGTAGCTCGCCAGCTGCAGCCGCGGGTAGCGATTGCGAAAGTACCATTGCTTGATGATCCCGGCCGTGGCCAGCGTCCAGATGGCACCGAACAATAACCAGCCTGTGCCGTCGCGCATGGACACGAGCAGGAACGGCGTGTACGAACCTGCGATCAGGACGTAGATCGCGCACTGGTCAAGCATCTCGAAGACATGCCGCTTCTCGTGCGAATGAAACGAGTGATAGAGCGTCGAGGCGGTAAACAGCGTGACGAGACTGACCCCGTAGACGACGCTTGCCGCAATGCGCCAGGGATCGGAGGCACTGATCGACAGGTACAGCATCCACGACAGGCCGACGATGCTGAGGATGGCCCCGGCGCCGTGGGTGATGACGTGGACGATCTCTTCCGCGAGCGTGTAACCGTTGCCGAGTTTTTTCATCAGCCCTGCCGTTTGTAACCAGACAGGTCCGACCTTACACGGAAATCGTGACGGTACGGTTTCGGAAACGCGCCAAAATGCCGGCGCGGCTCGGCCTCAGAGCGCGTCGAGCACCTTTTCGAGCCGGGACTTGACGTCCCTGGCCATGGGCTCGATACCCGGATGATCGACGAGCGACAGCACGCTCTCGGGGTCCATGAAGCTCACGTGGACCTGGCCTGAGGCGGTTTCCCGCACCAGCACGTTGCAGGGCAAAAGCAGGCCGATCTCCTCGACGTTGTTGATGGCTTCGAAGGCGATCGGCGGGTTGCAGGCACCTAGAATGCGATAGCGCGGCATATCCTCGCCGAGTTTCTCCTTCATTTTCGCCGCCACATCGATATCCGACAGGACGCCAAAGCCCTCCGTAGCCAACGCGGCCGTAACCTTGTCGATCGCGGCGTCGAAGCCTTCCTCGACCTCTTTACCGAATCCAAACGCACTGCTCATGACCTCAAGCCTCCGTGGTCGCTGGTGTCGAACAATAGATATTGTGCAAGAGCTCGATGACCTTCCGCGTCGGCCCTGATGCCAGCGAATAGTAGATCGTCTGCGAGGCCCGGCGTGTCTTGACGAGTTCCTGGCGGCGCAGTCTCGCAAGCTGCTGCGACAGCGCCGACTGACTGAGCGGCACAATCTCATTGAGTTCACCCACCGAGCGTTCACCGCCCGCCAGGGTGCACAGGATCATTAGCCGGCTCTCGTTGCCGAGCGCGTTCATGAGCCCGGCGGCCTGTGGCGCGTATTCGCGCATCTGATCGAACTCGTCGGCGGCGTGCTGCTTGGTCATCGATTAGCTTCCTTCCGGCCGTCCCGCGTCGCCACTACGGGATTCCCCGGATTGCACATCAGCCGCGGAGTATAGACGACGCTAATTTAGAAGTCTATTATTTAGTCTTTACTACTTTAGCTGTAATACATATACTGTCGGTCCTGAATCCATGGGCTGGGGGGTCCACCAATGAGCAAGATTGTCGTTTTGGGTGCCGGCATCGGCGGCATCAGCCAGGTCTACGAACTCCGCAAGGATCTCGACAAGTCACACGAGATCGTCCTGATTGGCGACTCGGAGTCTTTTGAATTCACACCGTCGAACCCCTGGGTTGCCGTCGGCTGGCGCAAGCGCAAGCAAATTACGGTCGACCTTCCGGACCTCATGCGGAAGTACGACATCGAGTTCCACTCCTGCGGTGCCAGGCGGGTCCACCCGGCGGAGAACCGCGTCGAACTCAATGACGACACGAGCATGAGCTACGACTACCTCGTTATCGCAACGGGGCCACGACTCGCGTTCGAAGAGGTACCCGGACTTGGGCCCGACACCGGCTACACCCAGTCGGTCTGCAAGACCGGCCACGCACAGGCATCGTTCGTCGACTTCGAACGGCTCGCAGAAGACCCTGGCCCCGTCATCGTCGGCGCTGCGCCGCTGGCCTCCTGCTTCGGGCCAGCCTACGAGTACGCGTTCATCCTCGATACCGAGCTCAAGAAGCGCAAGATTCGCGACAAGGTGCCGATGCACTTCGTCACACCCGAGCCCTACATTGGTCACCTGGGCCTGGATGGCGTGGGCGATACGAAAGGCCTCATGGAGTCGGAGCTTCGCGACCGCCACATCACCTGGACCACGAACGCTCGCATCGACGAGGTCGAGGAAGGCCTCATGAAGGTGACCGAGTTCGATGACGACGGTAAGGAAAAGAAGACCGCCGAGCTGCCATTCAAGCACTCGATGATCCTGCCTGCCTTCAAGGGTGTCGACGCGATTGCCGGCATCGAGGGTCTGTGCAATCCGCGGGACTTCATCCTGATCGACGACTATCAGCGCAACCCGACCTACAAGAACATCTACGCCGTCGGCGTCTGCGTCGCCATTCCGCCCGTCAGCCCGACGCCCGTGCCAACCGGTGCGCCGAAAACCGGCTACATGATCGAGTCCATGGTGACGGCGACGACGCACAACATTGCCGCCGACCTCGAGGGCCGCGAGCCGGAAACCGAGGCAACGTGGAACGCCGTCTGCCTCGCCGACTTCGGCGATAGCGGTGTGGCCTTTATTGCGCTGCCACAGATACCGCCGCGCAACCTGAACTGGGCCTCGCGTGGAAAATGGGTACACCTCGCCAAGGTCGCCTACGAGAAGTACTTCCTGCACAAGGTCCGCGCTGCGAAGGCAGAGCCGTACTACGAGAAGACGATCCTGAAGATGCTCGGCGCCGTCCGGCTCAAGGAAAGCACCTGACGAACGCCCCGGCCCCTGGGCACCCGCGTGGCCCGGCCAGGGCCACGCGTGCCAGCCGGCGCAAGGAGACGACTGTCGCTATGCCAGGCATTCAACACTGCTACCAGCCGGAACGCCTGCTCCGCGCCGGGGTCGCGGCGGGGCTGATTGCCTTGTCGCCTGCACTACCGGCCGAAACGCTGGAGCAAGCGTGGGCTGCCGCGCTGAACTCACACCGCCAGATTGCGGCAGCCGAGTCGCGGCGCAATGCAGCGGGCGCCGACCTCGAACGCGCGCAGTCGGAGCGGCTGCCGCAGCTCGGGCTCGTCAGCGACTTCACCCAGCTCGACGAAGCGCCGCGCTTCGACTTCGGCGGCGGTCAGACATCCCAGAAGCTGTTTGCCAACGACAACTTCGTCACGGCCGGTGTACAGCTTAGCGTGCCGCTGTACGCGGGCGGCGGCATCAACGCCGGGATCGACGCGGCCGACTACGCCGCAACCGCCTTCGATGGCCGACTCGCCACGACGATTAAAGACATCAAGCTCGGCACGGGTGAGCGCTACATCATGGTGCTCAGGGCGGAGAGCGCCCTCGCGGTTGCCGAATCCAACGTAGCAACGCTCGAAGCGCTGACCCAGGATGCAAAGAACCGCTTCGACGTTGGCGACGTTCCTCGCAACGACTATCTCGCAACCAGCGTCTCGCTCGCCAACGCCGAGCAACGACGACTGCAGGCCGAGAACGCCCTCGACTACGCGCGCGCCGCCTACAACCGCTTCCTGAACCGGCCGCTCGACCAACCGGTGTCGCTCGACCCGGACTTAGGAATTGGCGACATCCTGCCGGAGTCGGAGAGCCTGAGCGCACTGATCGGGCTGGCGCTCGAGCAGCGTGACGAGCTCGGGGCGCTGGCATCACAGGCATCAGCGCTGCGCGAACAGTCGGCGGCGGCACGATCGCGGTCGCGGCCGCAGCTCGCCCTGACGGGTGGCTACATGTACCTCGAGAACCAGTTCCTGTCGGCCGATGAATTCTGGATGGCCGGCGTGTCGTTCCAGTGGTCACCGTTCGACGGCGGCCGCAGCCGCCACGAAGCCAACGCGTTCGAGTACCGCGCTCGCGCCGTCAACCATACGCGCGACGACCTTGCGACCGACATCGAATTGCAGGTGCGCAAGGCGTGGAACGACCGGCAGGAAGCACTGAGCCGCGCCCGGGTGACCGAGACCGCCGTCGAGCAGGCCATCGAGAACCTGCGGGTCGTTCGCGACCGCTACGCGGCGGGCGCGAGCGCAAATGTCGAGGTGCTCGACGCCGAATCCCTGCGTCAACAGGCGCTGTCGAACCGCGACGACGCCCGCTATGGCCTCGCCCTCGCCCGCCTGCGACTCGCTCGGGCAACCGGCCTCTTGTGATGCGCGTCGCCATGAGGAACTTTGGATGATCAGACACCACGCGATGGCTGCACTGCTTGCAGCCGCGATTGCTGGCCCGTTTACAGTGTCCGCAGCCGAGCTGCCCTTCGAGACGGCGACTGTCGAGCGAGCCAGTGCACCGCTCGAACGGATTTACGACGGCACGGTAGAAGCGGTCAACCAGGCCACGATGTCGGCACAGACGGCAGGCCGCATTGCCGAGGTGTACTACGACGTCGACGACTACGTCGAACCGGGCAAGCCGATCGTGCGCTTCACGAATACGGAGCAACAGGCCGCACTGCGCCAGGCGGAGGCCTCACTGGCCGAAGCGCTTGCCCGGCAGAAGCAGGCCGCCGAGGAGTTCAGCCGTGCATCGGCCCTGTTCGACGCAGGCTCGAGTTCGAAGCGCGAATACGACCAGGCCGTCGCCAGCCGCGACGCCGCCGATGCCCGCGCCGAGGCGGCGCGTTCGGCGGTCGCTTCTGCCCGGCAACAGCTCGAATACACATTGGTGCGCGCGCCCTATCCTGGCATCGTCACCGAGCGTCACGTCGAGGTGGGCGAGGCGGTGTCGGTCGGTCAACCGCTGATGAGCGGCCTGTCTCTGGACTCACTCCGCGTCGTCACCAACCTGCCGCAGCAGTTCGCGGCAGCCGTCCGCGAGTACGACAAGGCTTACGTACTCACCGCCAAGGGGCGCGTCGAAGCCACCGAACTCACGATCTTTCCGTTCGCGGATGCCGCCAGCAAGACCTTCACGGTACGTGTGGATCTGCCTGACGGGCAGTACAGGCTGTACCCGGGCATGTTCGTCAAACTCGCCTTCGTAATCGGCGACGCCGAGCGCCTGCTCGTACCTACATCGGCGTTGCTGCGTCGTAGCGAAGTGACCGGGGTCTACGTCGTCGGCGATGACCAGGAGGTCCGGTTGCGCCAGGTCCGCGCCGGCAACACCTTCGGCGAGCGAACCGAGATCCTCGCCGGCCTTGCCGAAGGCGAGACGATCGCGCTCGATCCGGTCGCGGCAGGCATCTACGCCAAATCCGGGGCGGTCGCACGGCATGGCAACTAGGCTCGGGCTGTCGGGCTCGATTGCGGCCCGCTTCCAGGACAACGCGCTTACGCCCCTGCTCGCGCTCACCGCGCTATTGATGGGCATGTTCGCAGTGCTCGTCACACCGCGGGAGGAAGAGCCGCAAATCGACGTGACCTTTGCGAACGTCTTCGTCGCCTTCCCCGGCGCCTCCACGACTGAAGTCGAGAACCTCGTGGCCATACCGATGGAACAGGTGCTGGCCGAGATCGACGGTGTAAAGCACGTCTACTCGGTGTCGCGTCCGGGCATGAGCGTCATGACGGTGCAGTTCGAGGTTGGTGAACCGCGAACCGAAGCGCTGGTGCGACTGTATAACGCGATCTACTCGAACCAGGACTGGCGACCGCCGAACGCGGGCATCATGCCGCCAATCGTCAAGCCCAAGGGCATCGACGACGTGCCAATACTGTCGGCGGTCCTGTGGACAGAGGATCCCGAACGGGGCACTGAAGACCTGCTGAAGGTGGCACACGCCCTCGAAGCCGAGATCAAGCGCGTGCCCGGCACACGCGACGTCTACACGATCGGCGGTGCCGAGAACGTCGTCCACGTCGAACTCGACCCCCGGCTCGTCGCGGGCTTCGGCATGACGCTCGAAGACCTTCGCTTCGCATTGACGACGACGAACACCGTCAGCCATGCCGGCGCGATCGTCTCGAACAATATCGAGGTACCGGTACAGGCCGGGACCTTCCTCTCCAGTCGCGAAGACGTCGCTGGCCTCGTCGTCGGCCTGTACGACGGCAAACCGGTATTTCTCGAAGACATTGCCGTCGTCCGTTCAGGGGTCAGCCAGCCGGACAAGTACACGTGGTTCGCAACCGGGCCTGCGGCCGCCGATATTGGCCTCGATCCGGTGAGCTACGCGCCGTCGGTAACGATTGCCGTTGCCAAGAAGCCAGGTACGAACGCCACGAACATTGCCGACGCCGTCATCGAGCGCTTCGACGCGCTCGAGTCGACGGTCATCCCCGAAGGCGTCAACGTGACAGTGACCCGGAACTACGGCAAGACGGCCGACGACAAGGCGTCCAAGCTGATCCAGAAGCTCTCGTTCGCGACGCTGTCGGTCATCATCCTGACCTACTTTGCGCTGGGCTGGCGCGAGGCGATTGTCGTTGGCGCCGCGGTCATCGTTACGCTCGCCGCCACGTTGTTCGCCTCGTGGGCCTGGGGCTTTACGATCAATCGCGTGTCCCTGTTTGCGCTGATCTTTGCGATCGGCATCCTCGTCGACGATGCGATCGTGGTTGTCGAGAACATATATAGGCATCGCGGCCTCTACGAGGGCAGTATCGGCGAGATTATCCCGCCTGCGGTCGACGAGGTCGGCGGGCCTACGATCCTCGCGACGTTCACGGTGATTGCGGCACTGCTGCCTATGGCCTTCGTGTCGGGACTGATGGGCCCGTACATGAGTCCTATCCCGATCAACGCCAGCACGGGAATGCTGATCTCGCTGGCCGTCGCTCTCGTACTGACGCCGTGGCTGAGTCATCGCCTGCTTGCCAATGCACCCGTACATCAGGAAGAAGACAGTACGAACTCGAGGCTTCACCAGGTCTTCGACCGCATCATGCGACCCTTCCTCGGCGGCAGCGAAGGTCGCGGCAAGCGGACAGCACTGTACCTCGGGCTCACCGGGGCAATCGGCATAGCGCTGCTGCTCGTCGCCTTCCAGCTCGTCGTGCTCAAGATGCTGCCCTTCGACAACAAGTCGGAGCTGCAGGTCGTCGTCGACATGCCCGAAGGCACCAGTATCGAGCAGACGGCGCGCGTCCTCGACGCGCTCGGCAAGGAGATCGAGACGGTGCCGGAAGTCACCGACTACCAGGCCTACGCCGGCACGGCCGCGCCCATCAACTTCAACGGCCTCGTTCGCCAGTACTACCTGCGCGCCGACAGCAACGCAGGTGACATCCAGGTGAACCTCGTCGACAAGAAACATCGCAAGCGCTCGAGCCACGAGATCAGCCGCAGCGTCCGCGAACTGCTTGCCCCGATTGGCGAGGCGTTCGGCGCATCGGTCAAGATTGCCGAAGTGCCGCCGGGACCGCCCGTGATGTCGCCGCTGGTCGCCGAGGTGTACGGCCCCGACTACGAGGCACAGAAGGCACTTGGGCGTCGGCTCGAGACGCTTTTCCAGACGACGAAGGACATTGTCGACATCGACAGCTCTATCGAAGCGGACGTCACGCGCTATGTGATCGACGTCGACCGCCAGCGCGCGGCGCTGCTCGGCGTTCCGCAAGCGAAGGTCACCGGCGCGCTGAAGATGGCGCTTGGCGGTGAGGACGTAACCTATGTTCGCGAGGCCGAGGAACGCTACCCGATTCCCGTGCGGCTCGAGGCGCCGGTGTCATCCAAGGCCGACCTCGACGCCCTGCTTGCGCTCGAGGTGCGCAGCACCACGGGCCAGCGCGTACCGATTGCCGAGATTGCCACGGTTGCTGAAGTCAGCTGGGACGACGCCGTCTATCACAAGGACCTCCTGCCCGTCGTTTTCGTGGTCGGCGACATGGCCGGCCGCCTCGACAGCCCGCTGTACGGCATGTTCGACCTCGCCGGACAGATAGGCGCCTTCGACGACCCCGCGGTCGAGCAGCGCTACATCAGCCAGCCGGAGAATCCCTACTACTTCTCGCTCAAGTGGGACGGCGAGTGGCAGATCACCTACGAAACCTTCCGCGACATGGGGCTCGCGTACTCGGTCGGCCTCGTACTGATCTACCTGCTCGTCGTTGCGCAGTTCCGCTCCTACCTGCTGCCGCTGATCATCATGGCGCCGATACCGCTGACCATCCTCGGCGTCATGCCCGGCCACGCGCTGTTCGGCGCCAACTTCACGGCAACGTCGATGATCGGCATGATTGCCCTTGCCGGTATCATCGTCCGCAACTCGATCCTGCTCGTCGACTTTATCCTCGACGAACGCCGCGCGGGACGCTCGCTGGAGGATGCCGTGATCAACGCCGCTGCCGTGCGCGCCAAGCCGATCGTACTGACGGCACTTGCCGCAATGCTTGGCGCCTTCTTCATCCTCGACGACCCGATCTTCAACGGCCTCGCGATCTCGCTGATCTTCGGCATCCTCGTGTCGACGGCCCTGACGCTGGTCGTCATCCCGGTGATGTTCTACAGCTTCAGGAACTCGCTCGGTGCGACGGTTGCCAGCGACTGAAGCCCCCGCGTATTGCTAGCCGTTGCGATAGGTGTAGGCGTAGCCGTTGAGCGCCGGCGCCCCGCCAAGGTGCGCGTACAGCACCTTTGATCCGGGCGGGAAGAAGCCCTTGCCGACGAGGTCGACGAGACCCTGCATCGACTTACCCTCGTAGACCGGGTCGGTGATCATGGCCTCGGTCCGCGCCGCCAGGCGAATGGCCTCGTTGGTCTCCTCACTCGGCACCCCGTACGCCGGGTACGCGTAGTCCGGGTTGATCACGATATCGTCATCGTCGATAGCCTCGTCGAGGCCGATCAGCTCCGCCGTGTTGCGGGCTATCCTCGTGACCTGCGCCCGGGTCTGCTCGAGGGTGCCTGATGCATCAATACCGATGACCCTGGAGGCGCGACCGTCAACCTTGAAGCCGACGATCATCCCGGCCTGGGTCGATCCCGTGACGACGCAGACCAGTATGTAGTCGAAGCGAAAGCCGAGTTCGGCCTCCTGGGCCCGCACCTCCTCGGCGAAGCCGACGTAGCCGAGTCCCCCGAGACGGTGTTCGGACGCACCGGCCGGAATGCCGTAGGGCTTGCCGCCCGCGTCACGCACCGACTGGATCGCCTCCTCCCAGCTGCTGCGAATCCCGATGTCGAAACCCTCGTCGACCAGCCGGCTGTCGGCGCCCATGAGTCGCGTCAGGAGGATATTGCCGACGCGGTCGTAAACGGCGTCCTCGTGCGGCACCCAGCTTTCCTGCACGACTACGCAGCGCATGCCGATCTTCGCGGCGACGGCCGCAACCTGCCGCGTGTGGTTGCTCTGCACACCACCGATCGACACGAGCGTATCCGCGCCAGAGGCGATGGCGTCGGGAACAATGTACTCGAGTTTCCTGAGCTTGTTGCCGCCAAGCGCTAGCCCGGAGTTGCAGTCATCGCGCTTCGCGTAGATCTCGACGTCGCCGCCGAGGTGCGCGGTCAGCCGTTCGAGCTTTTCGATCGGTGTAGGCCCGAAGGTCAGTGGGTAACGGGGAAACGCGTCTAGCATTGAGGGCCTCCGGCAGCGCCCGAGCTGTGGCGCCACGTCCTCTGGTGATGGTACAAGTTTCGCTGCAGTCCCATGAGTCCCGCAAGAGGAGACGCGACCATGAACGCCGCTCGCCTTCGCGAGATATGCCTGTCGCTGCCCGGCGCAACCGAGACGATCCAGTGGGGAGACAACCGGGTTTTCAAGGTCGGCGGCAAGATGTTCGCCTGCTCAGGTCTCGAGCCGGACAGCCGCTACAGCTTCAAGGTTGACGACGCCCGATTCCTCGAACTCAGCGATCTGCCCGGCATGCGCCCGGCGCCCTACCTGGCCCGCGCAAAGTGGGTGCAGGTGGACGCGAGCGACTGCGTCCTCGATGACAACGAGCTCGAAGCGCTGCTCCGAAACTCCTATAACCTCGTGTTCGCGAAGCTCCCGAGGAAGCTGCAGCGAGACATTCAGCCGTAGTCGCGAGACGAGTCATTACCAGCGACGCGTTCCACGCGCACATGCACGCCATGGACGGCGCTCGATTCACCCATATCATTCTTGCGGCCGTCGTACAGCGCGTTGACGTTGACAGCATCCCGTTCGAGCGACGGCCAGCGGCCCTTGCCGGCAACCGCCGTGCCGGGCAGTACCGATGCCGACAGCTCAGCAACGAGAGTGACCGCTCCCGCTGTGTTCACAAGTCGTACCGTGTCACCGTCGGCAACACCGTGACGCTCGGCGTCGACGGGATGCAGCGTGACGCGCGGCGGCCCCGAACGGCGACGCAGCCTCGGGTCGTTCGCGTAGGTATCGTTGAGGCGCCACTCCGACGCCGGTGACAGCAGTCTCAAGAGGCCATCGCCAGGCTCCGCGTCGACCTCGGCAACGGGCACCCTCGGAAGGCCCTCGGATTCCGCACGCGCCGACGCTATTTCTATGCGACCGCTCGGCGTCGGAAACTCGAGCGTCGACCATAGCTCGAGCGCATCGCCGCCGCCGAGTTCGACAAAGCCTTCGCGACACAGCGACGCGAAGTCACCCGTATAACCGATCTGCTGCAGCAAGGCCGCGAGCATCGACTCGTCGCTTGCATGCAGCGCCGGCTCCTCGAGACCCATTGCCGCGGCAAGCCTGCGGAAGATCTCCTGGTTCGGCAGCGCCTCGCCGAGCGGCTCCGCTGCTTTCGCCTGGGCGCCGATCGTCAGGTTGAAGTAGCCGGCCGTCAGGTCGTCGAACTCGAGGAAGCTTGCCGCCGGCAGCACAATGTCGGCATAGCGCGCAGTGTCCGTCATGAACAGGTCGATAGCGACGACGAAGAGATCGTCCCGCGCACAGGCGGTCCGTAGCCTCAGAGGCTCGGCCGCCGAGGCGAGCGGGTTTGTGTTCCAGACCATGAAGGCACCGAACAACGCAGGGTCTTCGAGGCTCGCAGCCAGGTCCAGCGCGCCAACCGTTCTCGAAGGCGCCCTGCGGAGCGTCGACCCTTCCAGCCAGTCGCTGTCGATGCCGGCAAGCGCGGCAACGCTGTTGAGATAGTAGAAGCCCGCGCCGGGCTTGCCGATGTTGCCGGTCAGCGCCGGCAACAGCCCGGCCGCGCGCATCGCGTTGCCACCAAGCGGTTGCCGCTGCATCCCCTGACCACACCACAGGAGCGACGGGCCGGCTGCATATAGCGCCGCCGCCTCGCGTACGCTAGCAGCGGGTACGCCGGTCACTGCCTCGGTCCACTCGGGCGTTGCGGCATCGATGGCAGGGCGAAGCTCGTCCGCACCCACCGTATGCCGCACTACGAAGTCCGCGTCGATGGCGTTGAGTTCACGGAGTGCGTTGAGGAGGCCGAAGGCAAGCGCTGCGTCCGTGCCGGGCCGCAGCTGCAGGTGCAGGTCGGCGTCTTTCGCTGTCCGCGTCACCACCGGGTCAATTACGATGACGCGGGCCGGCGAGTCGATGAGCCAGTGACGGTGCGCATGAGGCCCCGTGTTGGCCGGGTTCGCGCCCCACAGGAGTATGCAAGCCGAGTGCTTCGCCGTTCGCGGGTCAAAACCTCGTCGCGCCGTACCAAACAAGAGCTGCCAGGCAAGCTCGCCGGCGCGGTTGCAGATCGGGCCATAATCGACCTCGGATGCACCGATCGCGTTGACGAAACGTGCCGGGAAGCCGGAAGCGAGCAAGGACATTGTCCCCGAGTAGTGCATCGTGAGGATCGACTCGGCACCGCGTTCGCGCTTAAGCGTGCCGAAGCGCTCGGCAATCTCGGAGAGGGCATCGTCCCAGCTGACGGGTTCGAAGTCGGCGCTGCCCTTCCTGCCACGACGGCGGAGCGGCGTACCGAGACGGGCCTCGGGATCCTGGAACGAGCCGTTGTAGGCAACGCCGCACTTCGCGCACAGCGCGCCGCGCGCGACGGGATGGCCCGGGTCACCCGACACCCGCAGCCGTCCGTCCGCTCGTTTCGTCACGGCGATGCCGCAGCTGTCGTAGCAATCGCGCGGGCAGGTTGTCCGTAGGGTCTCGGCCATGGGGCTCATTACAGTCGTCGGCAGGCAGCACACATGTATACACTTCGTCCCGGGGCTCGTGAAGATCAAGGAAGGAATACGCAATGCACGTTGTCGTCCTTGGTGCCGGTATAACCGGTATCACAACGGCCTACTGCCTCAACCGGGCCGGGCACCGGGTTACGGTCGTTGACCAGGACGAGTTGCCGGCAATGGGAACCACCCACGCCAACGCGGCGCAGCTGTCGTTTGCTTTCGTCGACTCGCTGGCAACCCCGGATATCCTGCCTGCACTGCCCGGCATGCTGCTCGGCCGCGATATGGGTGCCCGCGTATCGCTCGACCCTGCCGTGGTTGGCTGGGGGCTACGCTTCGTCGCCGCCTCGCTGCCGGGGACATCGCGACGCTCGACGCAGGCGCTCGCCGATCTGGCCCGGCATTCTGCAGACGCTATCGGCCGCTTGCTTGATGAGGTCCCGATCGACTTCGACTACCGCCGGGCCGGCAAGACCGTGTTGCTCGCCGACGCCAATGCCGTGCGGCGCGCTCGCGATGCCGTCGAACTGAAGCGCCGGCTCGGCAGTGACGTTGAACTGCTGGACCGGGACGAAGCCGTTGCCGTCGAGCCAACGCTCGACGTCATGCATGAACCCTACGCCGGCGCGCTGTACTCGGCGAGCGACGCGGTCGGTGATGCCTGCGCCTTTACCCGCGGACTTGCCGCGCATCTGGGCGAGCACGGCGACGTCGCATTTCGCTTCGGCAGCAGGGTGGAGTCGGTCGAGGTGGCCGGCGGTCGCGTTGCGGGCGTCGTCCTTGCCGGTGATTACCTGGCAGCCGATGCCGTCGTGGTTGCGCTCGGCACGGGCAGCCGCGCGCTGTTTGCCAAGCTCGGCATCACCATGCCCATCCTGCCCGTTCGCGGCTACAGCGTGACGTTGCCGCCGGGTCCTCAAGCCCCCGACACCAGCGTCACGTCGATTCGCAATCACTTCGTTTTCACGCGCCTCGGTGATCGCGTGCGGGTTGCAGGCTTTACGGATTTCGTCAACCAGGACACGCGCCGCGACGAAGAGCGCCTCGGCGACCTGCTGGCGACGGCAAAGGCGTCAGCGCCGTTGGCCGCGGACTACGAAGTGGCGGAACAACACCGCTGGGGTGGCTTCCGGCCGATGACGCCCGACGGCGTGCCCCGCGTCGGTCGCACCGGGGTCGACGGGCTGTTTGCCAACACCGGCCACGGCATGCTCGGCTGGACGCTGGCGGCCGGCACTGCCGAGCGGGTGACGGCAGAGATTTCCGAGGTCCGTACGGCTTGAGCCCTACTCCTTGAGCGCGTCGCGAATGCGTCCGTAGCCCGCCTTGAGCTCGTGACCGAGTTTTGACAGGGCGTCGCCGACACCTTCGCCGAGTTCATCCAGCCGCGCCTTCTCGGAGAAGTCATTCCACTTGGCCTCGGTCTCCTCCCATTCGTCCTTGAGCTCCTTGGAAGCCAGGTGCATCTGCACGCGCAGCTCGTCGCGGCGCGTCTTGAGCTCCTCGAACAGTTCATTGATATCACTCATCGTTGTCTCCTTACTGCTGCTGTATTCAGTGCGTCATCCCGACGGCGGTCGGCCTGCTCCATGATCGGCGGCGACCGGCCCTTTAGGCAACTGGCAGGACTCACCGCTACGGTTGGTATGGGCTCCCCTGCGAGCGCTGCATCGAAGAACTTACGAACCTTCGCCCGGATCGAGAAGATAAACGCAGCCGCCGTATTGTGCCCCGTCGGCAGGTACAGCGTCTGCGGCTCGCCGAGCAGCGCACGAAGCTCCTCCTGTCGCGCGACAGGTACCGACGTATCCTTACGTGCAACAACCATCATGACCCGGTCGCGATCCACGAAGCGGGCAAGTACCTCCGGGTCGGTCTCGATACGTTCCCGCATGTAGGCCTCTAAGTCCGCGCGGTCGAGCTCGAGGTCCGCCATGACCTTGCTAAAGGCCTCGTCGATACGCCGTTCGGTCGAGTTTGCAAAAATGTACGGCAAATCGGCGCCGGCGAGCGCCGGTACCACGGCCTTCACGCGCTCATCGACGGCGCTCAGCATGAACGCGTTAAAGCCGCCAAGGCTGGCACCAAACACCACGATACGGCCTGCGTCGAGATCCGGTCGCGACTCTACCCAGTCAAGCATGCGACGGTGACGCCGGACGGCCCTGACAATGGCAGCCTGTGGCTCGACGATATCGCGGTCGAGCGTCGTCCGCTGACGGCTATCGACAATGATGGCGGCGTAACCGCCTTTGACGAAATACGTCGCGAACGGCCGGACGATGTCTTTCTGGCCATTCAATATAGGCATGACGATCGCCACGGGCGGGCGCTCGACCCCGGCCGGGAGGTACAGCTCGAAGGTCACAGGCTCATCGTCATCGCCGGGCAGCCCCGGGTCGAATTCGCCGTTGTACAGGCGATACCGACGCTTCTCTTTGACCAGCTCGAGTGAGGCTGTGACGGGCACGCCGGGATAGCAGAACTGCGCCGCGGTCTCGCCGCCGAGCTCAGCGACATCGCGCGGCGTATCGGCAATCGGCGACAGGCTGGTACAGCCAGCCATGACAGCGGCGACGGGCAGCCACAGGAAACGGTGCCGGTAGATGCTCATGAGTCGCAGCCTACCGCGGCCAACGGGGTTTTTCGACGCGGCGACTGATATATAATGCGCGCCGGCCTGTTCGGGCCTCCTCTACTATCCCGCCCGGAGCTTTCAAGGTGAGTGACGACCAGCAGTTTTTCGATATCTATTCACTCGTGATCGGCGTACTTGCCGCCGTCGCGCTCGGCATCTTCGTACTGGCGCTGAAGATGTCCGACCAGACCCAGGGGGTCTACACCCGCGAGGCACCGGAATACGTCGCTGCCGTCGAGGAACGCATCAGACCGGTCGGGCGGGTTCTCCTGCCGGGCGACGATATTTCGGACGCCAGCGCAGTCGTCGATGTGCCGGCAGAGCCGGAGCCGGTCGCCGAAGTGCAGTCGGGACCGCAGGTCTACAACTCGGCGTGCCTCGCCTGCCACGGCGCCGGCATTGGCGGCGCGCCCGTGCTCGGCGACGCGGACGCCTGGGCGCCGCGCATTGCGCAGGGCATGGAAACGCTCGTTGGCCACGCGATCAATGGCTATGCCGGCGAAGTCGGCTACATGCCGGCCAAGGGCGGCAACATGACGCTGTCCGACGACGAAGTGGCCGCGGCCGTCGAGTACATGGTGGCGGAGTCGCAGTAGCGGCCCTACCTGAGCAAGCCGAGCAGTCCGCGACACGACACCCGCGCAGGTCCCACGCCGGCACACTGCGAATAGTACGTATTTGCAATTCATTCTTATTCAGCATACTGGCTGACCGGGAGCGGTGCCTAGCGGTACCACGCCGGCTGCGGGTTGGTGTACCCGCCCCACTACTTTGGCGGGAGGCCAGTCATGAACACGCAGAACCGCGCCGCGGTAGGCCTGTTAATTGCCCTCGCGGCGACCAGCAGCGCTGCGACGCATGCGCATGACGCGATCGACGAGGACGGCACGGATGCTATCGACGAGGTCGTCGTCAGAGGTGTACGCGACCGACTCTACCGTACGGGTGCCCTGAAAGACGTCATCCAGAAGACCGAAGTCGTCGACCAGCACATCATTAGCGGGCGCCAGGCGGTCAACCTGACCCAGGCCATCGCTGCGTCTCCCGGTGTTCGGGTATCCAACGAATGCTCTATGTGCGGCGTCAAACGCATCATGTTGAACGGCATGCGCGGCGAGCACACGACTATCCTCGTTGACGGCATGCCCTTGCATACCATGCTCGCGGGCTACTACGCAGTCGACGCGATCGCGACAGCCGGCGTAAGCCGCATCGAGGTTGCACGGGGCGCCGGCGCCTCACTCATTGCCCCGGAAGCGATTGGCGGCACGGTTAACATAGTTTCGAGAGAGGCCGAGCGTTCGGGCGTCGACGTCAACGCCTCGGTCCAGGACGGTAACGGCTACCTTGTCAGCTCGTTCGCCTCCCTCGTTAGCCGGGACGGCCGCCAGCGGCTCAGCGTCGTCGCCCAGGCAGACCAGCAGGACCGCTTCGACAGTGACGGCAACGGCGTCAGTGAAGCACCCATCCAAGATAATCGCAGTATCGTTCTTCGGTGGTCCGGTGATCTGAGCGACCGCGACAACGTTGTTGTCCGCACGGCGTTTGTTGACTCCGAGATCTTCGGCGGCCCCATGGACCGCGACGATATCGGCAGCGTATTACGCGACTTCGACGGCGTCGAGTCCGAGCGGCTGTTCGTCAATGACGACGTTCGCGAGGCCTACCTCGGAGCGCCCTGGGAGACGACCGAGTGGATCTCTACCGAGCGTATCGAGGCATCGGCAAACTGGCTGCACGAATTCAATGGCCGCTACAACACCGTTGTGAGCGTTGGCTACGCAGAACACACCCAGGATTCCTTCTATGAAGGATTTGATTACCGCGCAGACGACGAGCTGACCTACCTCGACTTTCGCAACAACCTGGCCGCGACGCCGAACCATTTCCTGACCTTCGGCATCGACAGGCGCGATGAACAAATGCGATCTGACTCTGATGCAGGCGCGGCCAGTGATGTCTATATCGAAGACAGTTTTGATTACACGGTGACGGGCCTGTACCTGCAAGACACATGGACCCCATCCGACCGTTTGGAAATCGCACTGGCCGCTCGTCTCGATGCCGTCAAGGCCGACTTCGTCGCCGTGGAGAAACCGGGCACAGAAATCGATAGAACCATCTTTGCGCCGCGCGTAGACGCTCGCTACAAACACAGCGCGGGCTGGTCGTCGCGCTTCTCGGTCGGTCGTGGCTATCGTGCACCGCTGTCTTTCTTCGAAACCGATCACGGTATTCTCGATGCCGGCGATGGCTTCGCGATCGATGTCGACCGACTCGAGGAATCGCTGTCGACAGCCTACGCGCTCAGCTACGAAGGCGAACGCCTGACTGGAACGCTATCGCTCGCTCACACGCAGGTCGACAACCTTGCTGCAATCGACGAAACCGAAGATGGGGTGCCGCTCCTGACGCAGCTCGATGAGCAGGCTACCGTGTTTTCGACCGACGTCGCACTGAGCTATCGGATCACTGACGCGTTCACCGTGTCCGGTACTGCAGAATGGTATGACTACGACACCGTGTTCCGAAGTTCGTACGCCATCGCGCCAGCCGAAGAGCGCGCGACCGTGGTCCTCGACTACAGCGGCGACAAATGGATGGCCTACGCGACGGCTATCTGGACAGGCGAGCGCGATCTATCGCGGTACGGCTACGAGGGCTTCGATGTGTTCGACAGCTTACCGAAGGCAACCATAGCCGAGGCGTTCGTCACCGTCGACGTCAAGGTGGAGCGCGCCATTGGTGAGCGGGCGTCGGTCTATATCGGTGCGTTCAACCTGTTCGACGACACCCAGGCAGGCAATGGGCAGTCGCCATTGTTCTGGGACAGCGAAGGCGCTTACGACGTCGCCTATATCCACGGCGCACTGCGCGGACGACAGGTTTTCGTCGGCACCGAGTTCGGCTTCTAGGTGAGTAGGGCGTTGCTTCAACGCCGCAGCATCTTACTGGCGACACTGCTCGTCGGCCTGGCCACGATGGCACAGGCTGGCGACAAAGCGCCGTCCCTGCTTGAGTTCGAGCTCAGAAGCCTTGCCGACCCGGAGACTCATTCCCTGAGCCGTTACGCCGGCAAACCGGTCGTGCTGTTACTGTTCCAGCCCGACTGCAACTGGTGCCTGCGCCAGGCGCGCGTTGCAGGCGAACTGACACAGAGCTGCACCGCCGGTTTCGAGACTGTGCTCATAGGTTTCCGCGGCAATCGCAGCCAGCTGAGGAAAGAGCTCAGGCGCCTGGACCAGAGCTTCCCGGCCTACCAGGCATCGCCGGAGCTCCTCGACGCGGTTGGCAACCCACAAACGACGCCCGTGATGCTGCTGGGGGACGAAGACGGCCGTTTCGTCAGCTGGATCCGCGGTTTCCTGCCTGCCGACGAGTTTCTCGAGCACCTGAGGGCGGCGGGAGACATCCGCTGCAGCGATCAACCGGGCTAGGCCGAGGCCTTGCTCCCGCGGAAGCTCAGCGCTTCCGCCATGTGGCCGGTCGAAACCGGCTCCCCCGCCAAATCCGCTATCGTCATCGCAACGCGCGTCGTCCTGTGCACAGCGCGCGGCGATAGCGCCAGCTTGTCGGCGGCGCGCTCGAGCAGTGCCCAGGCCGCATCAGGCAAGCAGGCGACGGTCTCTAGTCGCCCGGCCGACAGCTCGCCATTGATGACACCCTGGCGCTTCGTGGCGCGTTCGCGCGCGGCGATCACGCGACGCCGCACGCTCGACGACGGTTCTTCACGCTGACTCCCGCGCAACAGCGCGGCGGGCGGTCGCCCGACCTCGACCCGGAGATCGATACGATCGATGAGCGGTCCCGAGATCCGGCCCCGGTATTTCGCGATACGGTCACCGCTGCAGCGACAGTCGGCGTGGCGATCGCCGTGGTAGCCGCAGGGACAGGGGTTCATCGCGGCAATTAGCAGAAAGCGCGCCGGGAAATCGACCTGCGCATTGGCGCGCGCCACGCTGATGACGCCGGTTTCGAGCGGCTCGCGCAGCACTTCGAGAACGTGACGGCTGAACTCGGGTAACTCATCGAGGAACAGGACGCCGTTGTGTGCCCGCGAGATTTCGCCCGGCTGTGGTCCGGAGCCGCCGCCAACCAGCGCCGGTGCCGAGGCCGTGTGATGCGGCGCGCGAAACGGCCGCTGACGCCAGTCGGCCTCGACGGGCGAACGGCCCAGCAGAGACTCGACAGCGAGCGTTTCGAGGGCCTCTTCCTCACTTGCCTCCGGCAGCAGGCCGGGAAGACACCGTGCGAGCAGACTCTTGCCAGTGCCCGGCGGTCCGCTCAGGAGCAGGTTGTGGCCACCGGCAGCGGCGATTTCCAGGGCCCGCTTCGGCGCGGCCTGGCCGTGAACCGTCGCGAGATCCTCACCGCGCTGACGCGCCGCCGGGCGCGCCGGCGTGGGTTCCGGAGCGATCACGTCACGATCGAGCAAATGCGCCGCCGCATCGAGCAGCGTCGGGGCACCGAGCACGACGTTATGGGCGAAGGCCGCGTCCACAGCACTGTCGCGTGGCACGAGCATCGCCTTGCCGGCACGGCGGGTCTGCAGCGCGGCGGCGAGGAGGCCTCCGACGGGCTTGAGCTCACCGTTGAGCGCAAGCTCGCCGTAACACTCCGTGTTGTCGACCGCGGCCTGCGGCACAGCGCGCATGGCGACGAGAATGGCCAGCGCAATCGCAAGGTCGAAGCGGCCGCCGGTTTTCGGCATGTCGGCCGGCCCGAGGCTGACCGTGATGCGTTCCTGCGGGAAGCGAAACCCGGAGTTGATGATGGCCGCGCGAACGCGGTCCTTGCTTTCACGAACCGCCGTCTCGGCCATCCCGGAAACGGAGAAAGACGGCAGGCCGCCGGACAGGAAGACCTCGACACGGACCTCCGGCGCCTCGACGCCCAGCGACGCCCGGCTGTGCACAATCCCTATGCTCACGCCCGCCCTCCCTGGGCAAGACTCTGCGCTTAGCTCGCCTCGTCGAGTTCCTTGAGGCGCGCCTCCAGCTTGTCGAGCTTTGCCCGGGTCCGCTCGAGCACGGCACGCTGAACCTCGAATTCCTCACGCGTGACGAGGTCGAGCTTTTTGAGGCCGCCGACGAGGGCGGTGCGAAAGTTTGCCTCGGCATCTGCCTTGAGCGCGCCGAGTTCGCCAGGCAGCGCCTCGAGCAGGCTGGCCGCCAGGCCATCAATAGATGATTTGTCCATGGCGTGTTGATACCGAAGCGCTTCGAAAAACACCAGCCCTGAATGTCTCTTGCCAGGCCGCTTTCTGGTTTGCCCCGATTTGGTGCAGCCCTCCCTTGCCAACGCACTGGCCCGGTGCGTTACGCCCCGGACGGGTGCATTAAGTCGCTGATTGTTAACGGCAGAGCGGGCTGGCACGAATGCTGCTACTGAGCACCGGGAGGGTGCGCCGAACCCTGTGCCGAATCGGGCCGGGGATGCGAACGAACCTGCCGAAGGACAAGCCGGGCAGGCTGCCTGCCCGGGTAAACAAGAAGACCTTAAGGGGAACGAGCATGAAAATGATCACCGCGATCATCAAACCCTTCAAGCTGGACGACGTCCGCCAGGCCGTCGCTGACATCGGCATACAGGGGATCACGGTTACGGAGGTGAAGGGTTTCGGTCGACAGCGGGGGCACACCGAGCTGTATCGCGGCGCCGAGTACGTCGTGGACTTCCTGCCGAAGGCGAAAATCGAGCTTGCCGTGGATGACTCCGTGGCCGAGCAGGTCGTCGAGGCCATCGCCAACACGGCACGGACGGGCAAGATCGGCGACGGCAAGATCTTCGTGTCCGAGATAACCCAGGCCGTGCGCATTCGCACCGGCGAGACCGGCGCCGAAGCCGTTTAGGCGCCAGGCAGATCGCGGAGGACCCTTCAAGTGGATGACACAGCAGCAATTGCAGCGCAGGTGACAGAGCTCGCCTACGCACTCGATACCTTTTACTTCCTCGTCATGGGCGCACTCGTCATGTGGATGGCAGCAGGCTTTACGATGCTCGAAGCCGGCCTCGTGCGCGCCAAGAACACGGCCGAGATTCTGACCAAGAATGTCGGCCTCTACTCGATCGCCTGCATCATGTACATGCTGGTCGGCTACACGATCATGTACCCCGGCGATGCCTCCAACCTGTTCCTGCAGTTCGGTGATGGCCTGCTGCAGCGCAACGACAACGCGGTCGAGGATGTGCTCGGCAGCGGCGGGGAGACTTACTACTCCGGGCTATCCGACTTTTTCTTCCAGGTCGTGTTCGTGGCAACGGCCATGTCGATCGTGTCCGGCGCCGTCGCCGAGCGCATGAAGCTCTGGTCGTTTTTCATGTTCGCGGTTGTGCTGACCGGCTTCATCTACCCGGTGCAGGGCTTCTGGAACTGGGGCGGCGGTTTCCTCTCGGAGAACTTCGGCTACTTCGACTTCGCGGGCTCCGGCACGGTACACCTCTGCGGTGCTGCCGCGGCGCTGGCGGGTGCCCTCGTACTGGGCGCACGCAAGGGCAAGTACGGGCCGAATGGCCAGGTCAATGCCATTCCGGGCTGCAACCTGCCGCTCGCGACGCTCGGCACGCTGATCCTCTGGCTGGGCTGGTTCGGCTTCAACGGCGGCTCCGAACTCAAGCTCTCCAACGTCGGTGAGGCCAACGCGGTTGCCCTCGTGTTCGTCAACACTAATATGGCCGCTGCCGGCGGCCTGGTGTTTGCGCTCATCCTGTCCCGCCTCTGGTTCGGCAAGGCCGACCTGACGATGGCACTCAACGGCGCGCTGGCCGGCCTCGTGGCGATTACGGCCGATCCGCTGTCGCCATCGCCAATCGGCGCCACCGGCATTGGCGCCGTCGGCGGCCTGTTGGTCGTCGCCTCGATCGTCACCCTCGACAAGCTCCGCATCGACGATCCGGTCGGGGCCATCTCCGTGCACGGCACCGTCGGCATCTGGGGGGTACTCGCCGTGCTGCTGTCCAACGAAGAGGCCGGCTTCGTCGGCCAGCTGGTCGGCATCGTCAGCATCTTCGCCTGGACCTTTATCCTGAGCCTTCTCGTCTGGTTTGCCCTGAAGGCAATCGTGGGCATCCGGGTGTCGGAAGAAGAGGAGTACGAGGGCGTCGACATTGGTGAATGCGGTCTCGAGGCCTACCCGGAGTTCACCAAGGCGTCGGAATAGCGCGACACCCGAACGGCAAACCCGTCGGAAGCAGGCGAAACACTTGTCATAAAGCTTCCGGCGGGTTCTCGCGATTCTGCCGCAGAGCGCGAAAAAGTGCCTATTTTTCATAAATTTGCCGCCGGGAGGTGGCCGGCAGCCCGGGCGCGACAGCGCGTGAACTGGCGCACGTTTTTTTATGTGCGTAGCATCACTTTCTGAACACCGGAAGCGTGATGTAATTCACGAAACAGCTCAGAGGGCGCGGCGCGCCAGGAAGGCAAACGATGAACAAGCTCGCAAAGACACTGTTGGCAGTAAGTGGAACGCTGATGCTTGCAGCCAGTGCAAACGCTGCCGAGATCTACCGCTGGACGGATGCCGAGGGCAACGTTCACTTTGGCGACCGGCCGGCGTCGGGTGTTGACGTCGAGCGCATGAACCTCGTTTCGCGCGCCACAGACCCGAGCCGTGTACAAGCCGGGATCGACGCCCGCCTCGAACGCGAGGCCCAGCGGGACGAATCGCGGCAGGAGCGCCTGGAGCAGAAGGCCGAGGCCGAGAAGGGCAGGATGGAAGCCGAGAAGCGCGCGCGTACCTGCCAGGAAAACCGCTCGCGCCTGCAGAGCTACAACGAGTCCCGACGCCTGTACCGCGAGGACGAGAACGGTGAACGCGTTTACCTCGACGATACGCAGCGCAAGGAAGCCGAAGACAAGGTCCGCGACCTTATTAACGAGTACTGCTCCTAGGAGCGCGCGCCACACGCCCGATCGCGAAGGCGTATCACACCCCGGGCGGAGGCCCTTGAGCTAAAATGGCGGCGTGAGCATGACGAGCCGCCAGCTTGAGCGATCGCCTGAATAACGACGCGGAGTCGACGCAGGCCTACCTGCCTGACTTCTGCGCTACACCCACGGTGTTCGTCGCCCTCCTCGTCGCCGTGCTCGTGGCCATCGTTCTGACGATTGCGGCCTGGACGGCAACCCAGAGCTTCCTGATCGATCTCTCTAAGACCACGCTGTTCGTGATCTGGGCAACGCTGCTCGGCTGCGCGCTGCTCTGCCAGCTGAAGACTCGCCTCGAAAGCACCGGACCGACCGCCGCGTTCGCCTGGAGCTACGTCATTCTCCTCAGCATGACCATGGCGCTCGCCGAAATTGCCTTCCAGCTCACCCGCGTGTTTGGCCAGTCCGTCATCATCGAGGACTCGCACGCGGTCTTTCTCGTCCGCACCTTGCTGATTGGCGCCATCGTGATTGCGCTCCTGATGCGCTATCTCTATGTCGCCAGCGAGTGGCGGCGCAGTATCGTCCTCGAAGCGCAGGCGCGCATCAGCGCGCTGCAGGCCCTGATCCGGCCGCATTTCCTGTTCAACACGATGAACACGATCGCGTCGCTGACGCGATCCGACCCGCGACAGGCCGAGGAGGCCGTGGAAGATCTCTCCGATCTCCTCAGGGCATCACTCAGTACGCAAAAGGACCTGTCGTCACTCAAGGAGGAGTTCGAGATCGCAGCGATCTACCAGCGCATCGAGAAGCTCAGGCTTGGCGAGCGTCTGGCAATACGCTGGGACATCGACAGCCTGCCAATGCGCGCCCGCATCCCGAGCCTGACCCTGCAGCCGCTGATCGAGAACGCGATCTATCACGGCATCGAGCGGCTGGAGAGCGGTGGCACGGTCACCGTGACGGGCCGGCGCGACGGCAAGCGTCTCGAAATCGCCGTCGAAAACCCCGTGCCCGATAGTGCGCCGAAGAAAAGCGGCGGCAACAAGATGGCGCTGTCGAACGTTCGCCAGCGTTTCGAGCTCGCCTATGGGAGCCAGGCCAGCGTCGATGTCGAGGAGGCAAGCGACCAGTACCGGGTCAGGCTGAGCTTCCCGGATGGTGAGGCGGCATGATGCAGGTTCTCGTCGTCGATGATGAGGCGCCGGCCCGCGAACGCCTGCGCCAGCTCCTTCTGGACCTCCCCGGCTACGCGTGCGCCGGGCTTGCGGCCACCGGCGAGGAAGCGCTCAAACTCGCTATCAGCGAACGACCCGACATTCTGCTCCTCGACATCCGCATGCCGGGCATGTCGGGACTCGAGGTTGCGCATCATCTCGCGGCAATGGAGAACGCGCCCGCCGTCGTGTTCACGACGGCCTATGACGAGTACGCCATCGAGGCCTTCGAGGCCCGCGCCGTTGGCTACATACTGAAGCCGGTGCGCAGTAGCCGGCTAGAGCGCGCACTGGCGCAGGCCGCACGCCTTGCGCCTGCCGCCGCCAGCGAGATCGGCCACGGCCTGAATGCGCCGCGCATGCACCTCTGCGCAAGGCGCCAGGGCGAACTCCGGCTGATCCCGGTCGACGACATCCACTACCTCGAAGCCGATCAGAAGTACGTCAGCGTCCATCACGACGGCGGCACCGACCTGATCGACGAGTCGCTGAAGTCGATCGAGGCCGAGTTCGAGGACCGCTTCGTCAGAATTCACCGCAGCGTGCTCGTTGCCATCCGCAGCATCGAGCGCGTCGAGCGGGACGCCGAGGGTCGCAGCGCGGTCGTCCTGCGCGACGACTCGCAAGACGGCGGCAAAGCGCTGATAATCTCACGCCGGCACGTCGCCGAAGTGAAACGCCGACTACAGGGGGGATAAACAGGTTTGCGTATACGTATTGCCACTCGCAAGAGCCAGCTGGCCATTTGGCAGGCCGAACACGTCGCGGAGCGTCTCAAGGCGCTGGACGCGGTCGAGGATGTGGAACTCGTCAGGCTGTCGACGCGCGGCGACGAGATTCTCGATCGCAGCCTGCAGAAGATCGGCGGCAAGGGCCTCTTCATCAAGGAACTCGAAGTAGCCATGCAGGAAGGCCGTGCCGACATTGCCGTCCACTCCATGAAGGACGTTCCGGCGGACATGCCGGAGGGCTTCTGCATTGCGGCGATCCTCGAGCGGGCCAGTCACGAGGACGCGCTGGTCAGCAATGGCGTGGCGTTCGACGACCTGCCGAACGGCGCCGTTGTCGGCAGCTCGAGCCTGCGCCGGCAGGCTCAGCTCAGGATGCTGCGTCCCGACCTCGATATCCGGCCGCTGCGTGGCAACGTAAATACACGGCTCGCCAAGCTCGATGCGGGCGACTATGACGCGATCATTCTCGCCGCCGCCGGTCTCGAGCGTCTCGAGATGGCCGAACGCATTACCGAACGGTTCTCGGCCGATGCGATGCTTCCGGCCGCCTCGCAGGGTGTCATCGGCATCGAGTGTCTCGAGAACGACGTCGAGCTGCGCTCCGTGCTGGGCATCCTGAATCACGCGGAGACCGTGCAGACGACCAACGCCGAACGGGAGGTCGCGCGCTTCCTGAACGCAAGCTGCCAGTCGCCCGTCGCGGCGCACGCCACGATAGACGGGGACTCGCTGTCGCTGACGGCGCTTGCCGCGCTGCCGGACGGCAGCGAATCGATCCGGGAAACGGTCGACGGTGAGGCCGCCGATGCGGTTGCCGTTGGCTCGGCCGTCGCCGCCGCACTCGAGTCGCGCGGCGTTCACGAACTGCTCGATCGCGCCAGGGAAATGACCGAGTAATGCCCGCGCTGCACGGCCAGGGCGTACTCGTTACGCGACCGCTCGACCAACAGGAACCGCTGGTAACGGCACTGGCCGAAGCCGGGGCCGAGGTGTTGTCGTTTCCGGTCATCGAGATCGTCCCGCGCGCGAAGGGCGTAATCGACACCGAGGCCGCTGCCCAGCCGACCATCGACATAACGATCTTCGTGAGCGCCAATGCCGTTGAGCACGGCATCGACTACGCGGCCGGCAACATTGCCGCCATTGGCCCGGCAACGGCCGCTGCGATCGAGGCGCACGGCCGCAAGGTCGACATACGCGCCGACTCCGGCTTCTCGAGCGAGGACCTGCTCGGCACCGATGCGCTGCACAAGGTCAGCGGCAAGACCGTTCGCATCGTGCGCGGCAGCCGCGGCCGCGAACTGCTGGCCGAAACGCTGACGAGTCGCGGCGCCGTGGTCGAGTACCTCGGCGTCTATGATCGGCGCCTGCCCGCCTATGCGCCGGTCGAGATCGATCGTCTCGAGGAAAGCATCAAGGACGGCAAGATCGACGTGATTGTCGTCATGAGCGTCGAATCCTTCAGGAACCTCCTGCAGCTGCTGCCGGAATCCTGCCTGCCGGGCCTGAACGAGGCGCGTCTGGTGACCCCGGCGAAGCGTGTGTTAAAAGACATCGAAGACCAGTACCCCGGCGCCGACGTCACGCTGGCCGAGGGGCCCGACGCAAGCGCCATGGTCGAAGGGGTTATCGAGAGCCTCGAGCCGCCACGCGAACTGTCGAGATAGCGCATGAATACCGAATCGGACAAGCCCGAAGCAACGGAGCCTGACAACAACGACGCAGAATCCGTGGAGGCACCCGAGACGTCCGTCGATGCCAGCTTCGACGGCGACGAGGTGCTCACCGAGGCCGCCGCCGACAGCGGACGACGCTCGTCAAGCCCGCTGGGCCTGATCGCACTTGCCGGCAGCGTCGCTGCGCTCGCGGCAGTTGGCTGGCTCTGGTTGCGACAGGGGCCCGCCCCCGAGCTCAATTTTGCGACGCCGGGCGACGTAACCGCAGTTGCGAATGAGCTCGAGACTCTCCGGAGCTCGATCACGACGCTCGAGCGGCGTATTGCCGAACTCGCCAACGACGACAGCGCCGACGAGATGCGATCCGAACTCCTGCGCGAGGTCGACGGGCGCATCGGCGCGCTCGACGATCGTCTCGGGCGCCAGCTGTCACAGTTCGAGTCGCTGCCGCCGCGGGTCGGAAACCTCGAGAACTCGGTCGCCGCGATCCAGGGCATCGACACGGGCGCACGGGACACGCTGCTCGTGGCCGAGGCCGAGCACTACCTCGACCTTGCCAACGCCCTCCTGACACTCGACGGTGACGTCGAGCTTGCGAAAGTTGCACTGGGCATGGCCGATGCACGCCTTGCAAGCATTGGCAACCCGGCGCTCAACAACGTGCGCCAGGCCATCACGGACGAACTGACGGCGCTCGACCTGACGCCCGTGGTCGACATCGAGAAAAACGCCATGCTGCTGGCAAGCCTTGCCGGCATCGTCGATTCCCTGCCGCTCAGGCCGGTTGCGGGTGAAGCAGCCGACGGAAGCGACGGCGACGAGGAAGACGATTCGGCGCTGGCCGCTATCCGGGAAGCGTTGTTTGGCGTCGTCAAGGTGACACCGCCGGGCAGCGAGGACGCTCCGCTGCTGTTGCCGGGCACCGAGTCGCTGATCCGTGCCAACCTGTCGCTGCAGCTGCAGGGTGCGCGCCTCGGGCTCATTCGCGGCGAAGCCTCGGTGTTCGAGCAGAGCCTTGACGACGCAGATACCTGGCTCACTACCTACTTCGACACCGGAAGCCTGCCCGTCAGCGAGGCGCGTGAGACGCTCGCCGAGATTCGCGCGATTTCCCTGACGACGGCCGTACCGGATATCTCCGAATCACTCCGCCTCATTCGCCAGTACCAGGTCTTGAGCGAGACGACACCGTGAGATTCGGCATCATCATTGTCCTTGCGCTGCTGGTCAGCGCTGTGCTCGCCAACGCGATAATCAAGGACCCGGGATACGTGGTCGTCGTTATCCGTGGTTATCAAATCGAGACAACGCTGGCAGTGTTGCTCGGCGCACTCGCCGCGGCGCTGTTTGCGCTGTGGTTCGCGAGCCGGGTGCTGGTCGGGCTGCGCCGTGCCGGCGAGGCAGCAGGCAGCTTCGGTGCGCGGCGCGCGAGCAAGAAACTCACGGCTGGACTCATTGAAGTGGCCGAGGGCAACTTCGCCAAGGGCGAGAAGCTGATCGCACGCGCCGCCAGCAAGAGCGGTACGCCGCTCTTCAGCTACCTGCAGGCCGCACGCGCGGCGCACCTGCAGGGCGAGGACGAGCGTCGTGACGAATGGCTCAAGCTCGCCTTCGAGCGCACGCCCGAAGCCAGCAATGCCGTGCTACTGACCCAGGCGGAGTTCCAGCTGGATCGCGGGCAGTACGAGCAGGCACTCGCTACCTTAAGGGAAATCGCGGACAACGCTCGCGATCACAGCTATGCGCTTGCGTTGCTCGGCAGGCTCTACTTTCAGCTGGAAGACTGGGATGCGCTGCGAGACATACTGCCGCGCCTCGAGAAACAGGCGCAGGTCAAGCGGGACGTCCTCGATACCTGGGGACTTCGCGTGCACACGGCGTCGCTCGAGGCGGCGGTCGATGCCGCCGATATCGACGCGGCGTGGAAGACCGTACCGAAGCGCCTCAAGGACAAGGATGCGCTGGTCGAGGCGTACTTCGATGCCCTCGCCCGCGTCGGTGAGACGGCACGCGCCGAAAAGGAACTCGCGTCGTCCCTCAAGTCCAGCTGGCGCCAGTCGCTGGTGCGTCGTTACGGGCTCCTCGACGGTCCTGACCCGGCCGCGCAGCTCAAGCGCCTCGAAGGCTGGCTCAAGAATCATCCCGACGATGCCGAGCTGCTGCTGGCGGCGGCCCGGCAATGCCTCAGGAACGAACTCTGGGGCAAGGCTCGCAGCTACCTCGAGACCGTCACGAGCCTGAAGCCGTCACCCGAGGCGTATCGCGAATACGGACACCTCCTCGAGCAGATGGGAGAGAGCGACGCGGCCGCCGAGGCGTTCCGCGAGGGACTCGGACTCGTCGCCCGATCGCCGCTGCCGCAGATACCGCACCTCGCGCCCGACGAACCGTGAGAACGATAGTCGTCGGTACCGGCTACACGGGCCGACGCCTGCTCCGGTCACTTCCCCCTGACGCCGTAACGGGCCTGTCGCGCAGCCGGCCCGCCGACACCGATGCCTGGGAAATCCGCGAGCTCCTGCTCGACGGCACACCCCCTGCTTTAGCGCTGCCCGAACGCTATACCCTCGTTTACACGGTGCCGCCCGCCACTGATGCCGAGCGCGACTATCGACTCGAAGGTCTGCTGGCCGCGCTGACACCTTCACCGCGGCGGATCGTCTATCTGTCGACGACGGGTGTGTACGGCAACCAGGACGGCAGGGTCGTGACGGAGCAGACGCCCGTCTCGCCACAGACCGAGCGCGCCCGGCGGCGCGTTGCCGCCGAAACCGCGCTTGCCGAGTTCGGACAGAAGACGGGCAGTGAGATAACGATCCTGCGCGTTCCTGGCATTTACGGGCCAGATCGCGTCATGATCGATGCCGTTCGATCCGGCGAGCCGGTCCTGGACGAGGCCTTCGCGAACCCTGGCAACCGGATTCATGTCGATGACCTCGTCGCGGCCTGTCGCGCGGCCATGGACCCGGCGGTGTCGCCCGGTCTCTACAACCTGGGCGACGGTGACCTCAGGTCGTCGACCTGGGTGGCGCAGACGACGGCTGCCCTCCTGGGTCTGCCGCCACTGCCGACGATCGACCTCGAGACGGCAAAGGAACGCTTTTCGCCCATGCGGCTGTCGTTCCTCAATGAATCCCGCATCGTCGATACGACCCGCATGCGCGAGGTGCTGGGTGTGACACCGCGCTACGCCAACGCAGAAGATGGCATCCGTGCAAGCCTCGAGGCCATGGGACTGCTGTAGGGCCTGCGATAGGGCCTGAAACGTACCTTGTAGGAGCGGCTCTGGAGCCGCGACTGCGACGTACTCGCTAACGGCCTCGCAGTCTCGGCTTTAGAGCCGCTCCTACAAGGCACCGTTTAGAGCATCCACTGCAGCGGAGACAGGCAGACGACCGCCCGCCCCTCGATCAGGGCTGTGAGCGCTTGCTCTTGAGCCAGGACGTGAGTGGCTCCCACTCGTCCCAGTCCGGCCACGCGAGGTACTCTGGCAGCTCGAAGATGCCGATACCGCGCGAGTAGGCACGAATGTAATTCTGTGCCTCGCGCAGCGCCGCAATGTACGGAATCCTCGCCTTGGTGAGGTACTCGTCGAGCTCCTCCCAGATCAGCGTGTTGTCACGAATGCGGTTGCCGACGGCGCCGAGCTTGACCTGCTTCTTCTGCACCTTGTTGAGGGCATTGAGCTCTTTGAGGAACTCCGTGGTCGCCTGCATATCGATGGTCGATGGCAGCACGGGCACAATGACGGTGTCGGCATGACGGACGAGGTTGGTGAGCTCGGAGCCGTGCGACCGCGCCGGCGCATCCATGATCAGGACATCGGCGTTACGGGGCGCGTGCTTGAGGCCGTCCTCGAAAGCGGCGACGCCGACGATCCCCGGGCGATCGGCGGGACGTCGATCGAGCCAGTCGAGCGATGAACGCTGTGGGTCGAAATCTGCCAGCGCTACGCTGGCGCCTTCGGTGGCAAACCAGGAGGCGATATTGGTAGCAAGGGTGCTCTTTCCGCAGCCGCCCTTGGCGTTCATAACGATGATGTGCCGCATGTCTCTCCTCGGAGCTTCTTCTGATTGGGCTGAGCTTATGTAAACTACAATCGAGTCCGGCAAAAGTCCATCGAAAGCCGCCACTTGCAGCACGACCTTCAGTCATGGCGGGCAGAACAGTCGCTAAGCGTGCAAGCATCGAATGGTAGAGTCGCGCGCATGGGCTTTCACTACCGAACAATGCACGGCGCCGGTAATCGCATTCTCGTGATCGATACGCGCGACCACGACGGCGCCGAACCCCCGGGGCGTGATGCCATTGCCCGGCTCGCGGACCCTGCCGAGGGCCCCGGATTTGATCAGCTCATGTGGCTCACGCCACCCGTAACAGGCGAAAGCGTCGCCGCCTACCGCGTCTTCAACCGCGACGGAACCGAGGTCGAGCAGTGCGGCAACGGGGTGCGCTGTGTCGCCAGCCTGCTCGAGGACGAGGCGGTGTCGAGCCGCTTGTCGTTCGACAGCCCGGCTGGCCGCATCGAAGCGAAACTCCTCGGTGAAGGCCGGGTGGCCGTGAACATGGGTGAGCCGATTTTCGAACCGGCAGACATTCCCTTCGATGCGGCAGCGCGGGCGCCGCACTACGCGATCGACGTCCTCGGCGAGCACATCACGGCGAGCGTACTGTCGATGGGCAACCCGCATTGCGTTGTCGACACCGACAACATCGACCTGGCACCGGTCGCGACACTGGGGCCGGCACTGGAGACACACCCCCGCTTCCCGGCACGCGTCAACGTGGGTTTCCGACAGTTGATCGGGCCTTCGCACATTGCGCTGCGCGTCTTCGAACGCGGCGTCGGCGAGACGCCCGCCTGCGGTACGGGCGCTTGCGCCGCCGTGGTCGCCGGGCGCGTGGCAGGGACGCTCGACGAGAGCGTGTGCGTAGACCTGCCCGGCGGGCAACTCATGGTAAGCTGGCGCGGCCCCGGGGAGTGCGTCTGGCTTACCGGAGATACCCAGGAAATTAGCGAAGGAACCCTTGATCTATGAGCACGCAGCCTGAGCCGGATTACGTCGACGAACAACTCTCGGACCAGGCTGTCCACGACTTCCTCGAGGACCACCCGGACTTTTTCGAACGCCACCCGGCGCTCCTGTCCCGTCTGCGACTGCCGCACGCGACCGGCGGCGGCGCCGTATCACTCGTCGAGCGGCAGGTGTCAGTACTGCGACAGAAAGACGTGAAGCTTGAGCGCCAGCTCAAGGAGCTGCTGTCCGTCGCCCGCGAGAACGATCTCCTGGCAGCAAAGATCCATGAGCTGTCGCTGCATCTTCTCGGCGCCAGCACGCTCGACGCCACGGTGCATGCTCTCGAGGAAGCAATGCGCGCCGCGTTCTCTGCCGATCACGCCGTACTCGTGCTGTTCGCCGACCCGGAGTCGGTCGCGGATATCGATGCCGGCCGGTTCTTTCGCGCTATCCAGCGCGACGACCCGGCGCTGAAGCCGTTCTCGACCTTCCTCGACGCCAACTCGCCGCGCTGCGGGACCGCGCGCGACAGCCAGCTCGATTTCCTGTTCCATGGCGATGCCGCCGACGTCGGCTCGGTAGCGCTCTTGCCGCTCGGTGAACAGTGCCGCGTCGGCTTCATGGGCGTAGGCAGCGTCGATGCCGACCGTTTCCATCCGGGCCTGAGTCTCGACTTCCTGAGCCGGGTGGGTGATCTCGTGGCGGCGTCGCTGTCACGCTTCTGATACCGAGCGCCGGTGACGCCTGCCGCAGAAGCCTGGCCCGACCGCTTCAAAAAGCACCTCGAAATGGAGCGGCGCCTGAGTCCGCAGACGGCGAAGAGCTATGCGCGCGACATCAGCGGATTCATGCGCTGGTGCGAGGAAGCCGACATAGGCGACTGGACGGACATCGATAGCGAGCATATCCGCAGCTGGTCCGCACAGTGCTTCCGCCGCGGCCTGTCGGCGAAGAGCATCCAGCGACAGCTCTCGGCGGTACGCAGCTTCTATCGATACCTGTTGCGCGAGAAGGCCGTCACCGCGAACCCGGTCACTGACGTCCCCGCACCCAAGGCGAAGAAGCGGCTGCCGGGCAACCTCGATGCCGATCGCATGGCGAGGCTGCTGGCGATCGAGGGCGAGGGCCCGATCGTTGATCGCGACCGTGCAATGCTCGAGCTCCTGTATTCCTCGGGCTTAAGACTTGCCGAGCTGACCGGGCTCGACCTGACCGATATCGACCTTGCGGACGCAACCGTCCAGGTGACGGGCAAGGGCGGCAAGGACCGCATCGTGCCGGTCGGGCGCCTGGCGCGCGATGCGATCCGCCGCTGGCTCGCGAGCCGCGCGGCGCTCGCGGACGCCGACGAGGTGGCGCTGTTCGTCAGCAATCGCGGCACGCGTCTATCCGAGCGCTCGGTTCAGGCGCGCGTCAAACACTGGGCAAAGCGGCAGGGCCTGGATGCGCGCATCCACCCGCACCTGTTCCGGCACTCCTTCGCTACGCACCTGCTCGAGTCCAGCCACGACCTGCGCGGCGTTCAGGAGCTCCTCGGACACGCGAATATCGCGACGACGCAGGTGTACACGCACCTTGATTTCCAGCACCTGGCCCAGATCTACGACCAGACACACCCAAGAGCCCGCAAGAAGGACTAGGCGCCACAGCCCCGGTCGCGGGCATTCTTCCAAAGAAGGCCACTCTCATGGAACAGTTCAGGGGCACGACTATCGTGTCGGTGCGTCGCAACGGCAAGGTCGCCATTGCCGGCGACGGCCAGGTCAGCATGGGCAACACCGTCATGAAGGGCAACGCCCGCAAGGTCCGGCGGCTTGCCGGCGGCCGCGTAATCGCAGGTTTCGCAGGCGGGACGGCGGATGCGTTCACGTTGTTCGAACTCTTCGAGAGCAAGCTCGAGCAGTACGGCAACCTGACCCGCGCAGCGATCGAGCTCGCCAAGGACTGGCGCACGGATCGCCGACTGCGGCGACTGGAAGCGCTGCTCTGCGTCGCCGACACCGAGGCCTCGTTCATCATTTCGGGCAACGGCGACGTCATCGAACCCGAACACGACCTCATGGCGATCGGCTCCGGTGGCCCGTTCGCGCAGGCTGCAGCCCTCGCGCTGCTCCAGAACACGGAGCTCGAGGCAGGAGACATCGTCGAAAAGGCGCTCATGATCGCCGGCGACATCTGCGTCTACACCAACCAGAACATCATCGTCGAAACGCTCTAGGCGCGCGTCGACTACCAGGAACTATTCATGTCTCAAATGACTCCCCGGGAAATCGTCCAGGAACTGAACAAGCACATCGTCGGCCAGGACGAGGCGAAGCGTGCCGTCGCGATTGCCCTGCGTAACCGCTGGCGCCGCGTGCAGATCGACGAGCCGCTCAGAAGCGAGATCACACCCAAGAATATCCTCATGATCGGCCCGACGGGCGTCGGCAAGACCGAGATCGCACGACGTCTCGCGCGTCTTGCCAGGGCGCCGTTTATCAAGGTGGAAGCTACGAAGTTCACCGAGGTGGGTTACGTCGGCCGCGAAGTCGACAGCATCATTCGCGACCTCGTCGATGTTGCCGTGAAGATGACGCGCGAGGATGCCATGCACAAGGTGCGGCACCGGGCCGAAGACGCGGCCGAAGAGCGGATTCTCGATGCGCTGCTGCCACCGCCCGCATCGACCGTCGGCTTCACGGCCGACCAGCCGAAGGGCGACAGCGACACGCGGCAGAAATTTCGCAAGCGCCTGCGCGAAGGCGAACTCGATGACAAGGAAATCGAGATCGAGGTGCCGGCAATTCCGGTGGGCGTGGAAATCATGGCACCGCCGGGCATGGAGGAGATGACCAGCCAGCTGCAGGGCATGTTCCAGAACCTGGGCGGAGCCCGGAAGAAGACCCGCAAGCTGAAGATCGCGGAAGCGCTAAAGCACCTGACCGACGAAGAGGCCACGAAGCTGGTCGACGAGGAGGAACTCAAGGCCGAGGCGCTGGAAGCGGTCGAGCAGCACGGCATCGTGTTCCTCGACGAGATCGACAAGGTGGCGCGTCGCTCCGATGCCCAGGGCGCGGATGTATCGCGCGAGGGCGTACAGCGTGACCTGTTGCCGCTGGTCGAAGGCTCCACGGTCACAACCAAGTACGGGATGATCAAGACGGATCACATCCTGTTCATCGCGTCCGGCGCCTTTCACGTGTCCAAGCCCTCTGACCTGATTCCCGAGCTACAGGGTCGCTTCCCGATCCGGGTCGAGCTCAAGTCACTGACGGTCGAGGACTTCGTCCGCATCCTGACCGAACCGGATGCGTCGCTGACGGACCAGTACCAGGCATTGATCGGGACCGAGGATGTCAGCCTCGAGTTCACGGACAGCGGCGTGCGGCGCCTTGCCGAGGTTGCCTTTCACGTCAACGAAAACACCGAGAACATTGGCGCCCGCCGGCTGCACACGGTCATGGAGCGGCTGCTCGAGACCGTCTCCTTCGAGGCCTCGGACAAGAGCGGCACGGCGGTCCAGGTCAACGCCGGCTACGTCGATGAGCATGTCGCCGAACTGTCGCGCGACGAGGACCTCAGCCGCTATATCCTCTAGGCCCTGGCGCGAGGCACCGTCATGCAGACACCCACGGAAATCAAGCTCAGGAACAAGTCGCGGATACTCGAGGTCGCCTGGGCGGACGGCGCCCGCTTCGAGCTGCCGTTCGAGTACCTGCGGGTCTACTCGCCGAGCGCGGAGGTCCGTGGACACGGCCCGGGGCAGGAGCGCCTGCAGACGGGCAAGGAAGCGGTCATGATTACGGCGATCGAACCGGTCGGGCATTACGCGGTCCGACTCGTATTCGACGACGGCCACAACACCGGCCTGTACCAGTGGGACTACCTGCGGGAGCTCGGCGAAGAGCACGCCCGGAAGTGGCGCGAGTACCTCGACCGCCTCGAAGCCGCAGGGTATCCTCGCGCGACATCCTGAGAGACCCCGTTCAATGGCCTCCGAGCAAGACGACACCACCCATTTCGGCTACCAGACCGTAGCCGCCGATGAAAAAGCCTCGATGGTCCGCGGCGTGTTCGACTCGGTGGCGAGCCGCTACGACCTCATGAACGACCTGATGTCAGGCGGACTGCATCGCCTGTGGAAACACTTCACGCTCGAGGAGGCCGCCGCACGGCCGGGCCAGTCGGTGCTGGATCTCGCCGGTGGCACCGGGGACCTTGCAGCGAAGTTTTCGCAGAGCGTCGGTCCCGATGGCCACGTCGTACTCGCAGACATCAACGCCGCCATGCTGAAGGAGGGACGGCGACGCCTCGTCGACCGCGGCGTCGCGGGCAATACCTCGATTGCCCAGGTCGATGCCGAGAACCTGCCCTTCGATGAGGCGAGCTTCGACGTCATCACGATCGCATTCGGGCTGCGCAACGTCACCGACAAGGACAAGGCGCTACGTTCGATGTACCGGGTCCTGAAGCCGGGCGGCAAGTGCCTGATCCTCGAGTTCTCGAAGCCGGCGAAAATGCTCAAGCCGGCTTACGATCTGTATTCCTTCCGAGTGCTGCCGCTGATGGGGCGGCTGGTTGCCGGCGATGAAGACAGCTACCAGTACCTTGCCGAGTCGATTCGCATGCATCCGGACCAGGACACGCTGAAGAACATGATGGAAGACGCAGGCTTCGAGCGCTGCCGTTACCACAACCTGACCGGCGGCATCGTTGCGCTGCACGTCGGCTATCGCATCTGACTCCGTTCCGTCATGCAGCCGCTCGACGTCTTGCTGAAACCCTTGTTCGTGCGCGTGAATCGCACGCTCTCCGAAACCACCCCTGCGCGTGAACTCGCTACCGACCTCGAGGGTCGGCGATTCGCGCTGCGCATCCGTGACTCGGCGCTGGGTCTGAGTCTCGTCGTCGAGGACGGCAAGCTGACGTATTCGAGCGACCTGGCTACTGAGCCGGACGTCGTCGTCGAAGGGCCCGTGTCCGGACTGGTCAAGCTCGCGACCGCGGGCAACGACGCCAACTCGCTGGCCGGCAGCGGCGTGACGCTGACGGGTCGCGCGGATGTCGCGCAGAAATTCCAGCGTCTCCTGGCGTTGTCGAAGCCGGATCCCGAAGAAGAGCTCGCCGGTCTCGTCGGCGATGCGGCCGCCTTTCGCATTAGCGAAACCCTCAAGAGCGTGACGAGCTGGGGCCTCGACGCCGGACGAACGCTGGCCGGCAACGTCAGCGAATACCTGACCGAGGAACGCCGCGACCTGCCGAGCCTCTACGAGATGTCGCGCTTCACCCGCGATGTGCAAACCCTGCGTGACGACGTCGAACGGGCCGAAGCGAGGCTCAGGCAGATCGAGGCCAGGCGGCGATGATCCGCAGTCGTCCGCTGGGGCGCATGCTGCGCATCCAGCGCGTGCTGGTGCGCTACGGTCTCGACGAGATTATCGATGCCGTGCATTTCCTGAGACCCGCGCGGTTCCTCTTTGTGTTCGCGCCGCGGAAGGTCGATCGCTCCACCCCGCTCGGTGAGCGTATACGCCTCGCACTCGAGGAACTCGGTCCGATCTTCGTGAAGTTCGGCCAGGCGCTGTCGACGCGACGTGACCTGCTGCCACCGGACATCGCCGACGAGCTCGCCAAACTGCAGGACCTCGTCCCGCCGTTCCCTGCCGAGGAGGCCGTGGCCATTATCGAAGGCGCGTACGGCGAACCCGTTGGCGAGGTCTTCAAGCGCTTCGACTACGAGCCCTTCGCCGCGGCCTCGATTGCCCAGGTGCACACGGCCGCACTCGATGACGGCACCGAGGTCATCGTCAAGCTCCTGCGTCCCGGGGTCGAGGAAAAGATCGAGCGGGATCTCGAGATGCTCCGCTGGCTCGCCGAACTCGCTGACCGGTACTGGTCGCTCGCGGACCGGCTGCACCCGAAGGACGTCGTCGCCGAATACGAGAAGACGATACTCGACGAACTCGACCTGATGCGTGAGGCGGCCAACGCGGCGCAGATCAAGCGCAACTTCGGCGACTCGGAGCTCCTGTACGTACCCGACGTTTACTTCGATTACTGCCGTCCGGAAGTGCTCGTCCAGGAGCGTATTTTCGGGACGCAGATCAGTGACATGAACGCCCTGCGGGCGGCCGGCACCAATATCCAGCGGCTCGCGGAGAACGGTGTCGAAATCTTCTTCACGCAGGTCTTCCGCCACAACTTCTTCCATGCCGACATGCACCCCGGCAACATCTTCGTGCTGATCGATAACCCGGACTATCCGCGCTATGCGGCCGTCGATTTCGGCATCGTCGGCAGCCTGTCGGCGAGCGACCGGCGCTATCTTGCCGCGAACTTCCTCGCGTTCTTCGATCGCGACTACTACAAGATTGCCAAGCTGCACGTCGATTCGGGCTGGGTGCCGGAGGGCACCCGCGTCGATGAGCTCGAATCTGCGGTGCGCACGGTCTGCGAGCCGATCTTCCAGAAGCCGCTGTCGGAGATCTCGTTTGCACAGGTCCTGATGCGTCTGTTTCGCGTGGCCCAGCGCTTCGACGTCGAGATCCAGCCGCAGATGGTTCTCCTGCACAAGACGCTGTTCAACATCGAGGGCCTGGGCCGCGAGCTGTATCCCGACCTCGACCTCTGGAAGACCGCGCAGCCCGTGCTGCGCCGCTGGATGAACGAACAGATCGGCGGACGCGCGATCGTCAAGGACATCCGTGACAACCTGCCGCTGTTGCGTGAGACTCTGCGCGAGCTGCCCACGGTCATTCATCACCTGTCGGAACAGGCGGCAAGCGGCGAGGTACGCGTGCGCACCGACTCACCTGAAATGCGCGCCGTGCGGGAAGAGCTCGAGCGCCAGCAGACCCAGCGCTTCTGGCTGACCATTGCCGCGACGACCGGTATTTCCGCCGCCGCAACCTTTGCGCTCGACGGCAGCCCATGGCTTGCCGGCGCACTGCTCGTCGTCGCCATTGCCACGGGCTGGCAGGCGCGCCCACCGGCGCGGTAGATCCGGTGCTGGCTGCCATTGCCCGATTCCTGCTGCGGCTCGGCGGCTGGACGCTGGTGGGTGAACACCCGACCGTCCCGAAGGCCGTCATCATTGCGGCACCGCACACCTCGAACTGGGACGGCGTCTGGGGCTTGATCGCCAAGGTCGCGCTCAGGATAGACGTGCGCTTCTTCGGCAAGGACAGCCTGTTCTGGTTTCCGCTCGGCGTGCTGCTGCGCGGTATGGGCGGCATTCCGCTCGATCGCAGCAACCCGGGCGCCTCGGTCGACCGGGCAATCCGGTCGTTCCAGAGCGCCGAACGGTTCTACTTCGCGATGGCGCCAGAGGGCACGCGCAGCCGCCGTGGCGGCTGGAAGTCAGGCTTTTACCGAATCGCGACGGGCGCCGACGTCCCCGTCATTCTTGCTTTTTTCGACTATTCGCAACGCCGCATCGGGCTCGGCCCAACGATCGAACTGAGCGGCGATCCCGACGCTGACCTCGAGCCTGTTCGGCGCTTCTACGTGGAGAATTCTGCCGGCAAGCGCCCCGACCAGGCGAGCCCGATCGACTTCATTAGCTAGCTACCCGCGTTGCCTGGCCGTTCGCCGTGGTTTAAAAACGACGGCGTTAGTGGTATTGATGGTGCATCGCTGCTCCAGAGTTGTTGCTATTTTGCATCATCAAGGGAGCGTCTGAACCGATCCGGGGGGATTCGTCATGCATCAGATCATTCGCCAACTGGCCACTGCGGCCTGTCTCGGGGCACTCGCCGTGCCCGCGGCTTACGCACAGGAGGGTGGCCAGGGCGCCGCCGGTTCGCTGCTCGAGGAAGTAACGGTAACCGCGCGAAAGCGCGACGAGATGTCGCAGACGGTGCCCATCTCCATCTCGGCCTTTTCCGGCGAGCAGCTGGAAGCGCTCAAGGTTCGCGACCTGCAGGACCTGAGCATTGCGATGCCGAACGTATCGCTCGATGACATAGCGACCTTTCGTTCTACCGCCAACTTCTCGATCCGCGGTCTCGGCATCAACAGCTCGATTCCATCCATCGACCCGACCGTTGGCGTCTTCGTCGACGGCGTCTACATGGGCCAGAACCTCGGGCTCGTCATCGACATGTTCGATATCGAAAGCATCGAGGTGCTGCGCGGGCCGCAGGGCACGCTGTTCGGTCGCAACGTCACGGGTGGCGCCGTCCTGATCAACACGAAGCGGCCCGGCGAAGAGTTCGAGCTGTCGGTGCGAGGCGCACTCGACGGCAACCCGTCTGGCGACGGCGGCATGACGCAATACATCATGGGCAGCATTGGCGGTCCCGTCAGCGACACGTTCGGGGCGAGGCTAAGCGTCTACTACAGCGACGACGAAGGCTACTGGGTCAACCAGTTCGACGGTTCGGACCACGGCGCTGCGGAAACGAAGATTATCCGCCCGGTTCTCACGTGGGCACCCACCGACGCGCTCGATTTCACCTTGCGCTGGGAGCACCTCGAATCCGAGGGCGACGGCCCCGCCTCGCAGAGCCATACCAACGGCTCCGGCGTCGACGGCACGCCCGTGAACTTCAGCCGGGAGAGCTTCGATTTCTCGATCGACGAGCGCGGCTTCTACGAGTTCGAGAACGACCTTGTAACCCTCGAGGCGAACTGGGACGTCGACTTCGGTGACGGCACCATCACGAATATCTTCGGCTGGAAGGACTACACCTCGACGGCGCTCAGCGACATTGACGCGCAGCCGATCTGGATGTTCCACGCGCCGGCCTGGTCGAACCAGGAGCAGCTCAGCAACGAACTCCGGTACACCGGCGGTTTCGGCAACGCTACCCTGACGACCGGCATCTTCTGGTTCACCCAGGAAATCAACTATCACGAACGCCGCAACCTGCTTGGCGTTGCAACCGGGGGCGTTGCGCCGGCATTGACGCAGGACGGTGGCGGCAACTACGAGGTTGATTCAGTGGCGTGGTTTGGTGAAGTCGACTACGCGCTCAACGACCGTTGGACGTTGACCGGCGGCCTCAGGTACACGGACGAGACCAAGAAAGCGGACATTGCATCACTCGTCTTCAACGTGAACTCTCCGTGTAACGTCGTCATCGGCGGCCCCTTCTGCACCTTCGACTTCTCCGACGAAGCGGACTGGCAGGCCTGGTCAGGGAAGCTCGGCTTTACCTACAACATGGAATCCGGCCTGCTCTACGGCACCCTGACGCGCAGCCAGCGCGCCGGCGGCTACAACCTTCGCAACACGGCCGCCGACACGGTCAATCTCGGCCCGGGGCCCTTCGACGAGGAAACCGTCGACAACGTCGAGTTCGGCGTCAAGACAGACTTCGCGAACGGTATTCGCTTCAATGCAGCCGTGTTCTACACGATGGTCGCGGACCAGCAGCGTGAAGTGAACCTCTCCGATCCGGTCACGGGCGTCGTGCAGGTCATCAAGAACACCGCCGACACCGACATTTTCGGTTTCGAGTTCGACACGATCTTTGCGGTAGGCGATGCGACCGTGCTGACGGCTTCACTCGGCTACGTCAGCCCCGAGTACCAGGAAATCTTCTTCGACCTCACCGGCGACGGCGTTATCGACGAACAGGATCTCGCGCTCGAATTGCCGCGGGCACCCGAGCTGACGTACAGCTTGGGCGTTACGCACGACTTTCAGCTTGGCAACGGCAGCACACTGTCGGTGCGGGGCAACTACGCCTATGTTGACGACGCTTTCTACACCGATGACAACCGCGGCATTCTCAACTCCCGCAGCAACCTGACGGCCGGCATCGACTGGTTCTCCCCGTCGGGCACCTGGGTCACGTCCGTCTACGGCCGTAACCTGCTTGACGACGTCGGTCACGGCGGTGATACGCAGCTGCCCGCCATCCTCGGGCCGATTCCCCTCGGTGGAACGTTCGCGCCGCTGACCCGCGGCGCCGTTGTCGGCCTGGAGGTAACGTTCCGCCAGTAGCAGCGACGGCGCTGTAGGAACGCCGGCAGGCTGCCTCGTCGGCCGCAACGACAGGCTATGGGAAAAGAACAGGACCGTGAACGTCCGCGACGCGCGGTCCGAAGCTTCGTCAAGCGCACCGGGCGGGTAACGCCATCGCAGCAACGGGCGCTCGACGAGCTTTGGCCGCAGTTCGGCATCGATCCGTCCGGCGACGTGCCCGACGTCACGGCGATCTTTGGCCGTACCGCACCGGTCGTGCTCGAGATCGGCTTCGGCAACGGCGAATCACTCGTTCAGCTCGCAGCCGCGCACCCCGAGCTCGATTTCCTCGGTATCGAGGTTCACGAACCCGGGGTCGGGCACTGCCTTCTCGGTATCGAGGACAGGGAGCTTCGTAACCTGCGCCTCATCTGTGCCGACGCCATCGACGTCCTGCAGAAGAACGTGCCACCAGGGTCGGTTCAGCGGATCAACCTGTACTTCCCCGACCCGTGGCCAAAGAAGCGGCACCACAAGCGGCGTATCGTCCAGCCCGGATTCCTCGAACTCGTAGCCGGGTGTCTCGAGGCCGAGGGGACCCTGCAGATCGCGACGGACTGGCAGAACTACGCCGAGCATATTGACGAGGTCGTCGGCGCGTCGGCGCACTTCGACCTCGACGAGCGGCGGGAACATGACGGCAGCGAACCGCTGGACCGCCCGCCGACCAAGTTCGAGGCCCGCGGCCGCAGGCTCGGTCACCGGATCTGGGACTGGCGCTTCAGGAAGGCGGCCGACGCCTGACGCGTCGGCCGGTGTCTCAGGCCGAGGCCTCGTCGGCCAGATCGACGCTCTCGATTGCGCGGATAGCGCCGGATTCGGCAAGCTCGCCGGGCTCCGACTTGATGGCTCGGTAGAGATCGGCGCCGGATTCCTCCCACGCGATGCCCTCGATGCCCATCCAGGCGTTCCGGCCCTGCTTGGCCTCGTACATGGCGGCGTCGGCAACGCCCAGTACCTCTTCCCAACCGAGCAGGTCGGGCCGTTCCTTGATGAACGGGAAACTCGCGTAGCCAATCGACGTCGTGATGCGCGCCACCTGGCCGTTGCCAAGACGGAACACGCGATCGGCCAGCGACGCGCGAACCCGCTCCGCGAGGTTCGCCGCAAACTTGCGGTTGGTGTCCCTCGCAATGACGAGGAACTCGTCGCCGCCCCAGCGGATGACGTCGTCGGACGAGCGACAGACGTCGAGCAGGACATCGCGCACCTGCAGCAGCAGGTGGTCCCCGGCCTCGTGGCCGCAGCTGTCGTTGACGGGTTTGAAATTGTCGAGATCGACCATCAGGAACAGCAGGTCATTGTTGCCGCCGGGCGCGAGCGTTTCGGTGCCGTCGCGATAGTGGCGGAGGACGAGCTCGACGTCGCGGTCGATGTTCTCGTAGAGGAAACGGCGATTCCTGAGACCGGTCAGCGCGTCCGTCGTGCTGGCCTCGATCAGCTTCGTGTTGAGCTCCTTGAGCTCGCCATTGCGGCGATCGAGCAGGCGCGTCCGCTCGCGCACTTCCTCCTCGAGGCGCCGGCTGTACTCGGACTCGCGCTTCAGCTTCCGCTGCTGGTGGTTCCAGAAGGCCAGCACCGCCAGCACCGCAACGAGCGCATAGCCGAGATAGGCCCACCAGGTGTTCCAGGGCGGGTCCGCAACTGCCACCGGTAGCGCGAAGCCCTGCTCGTTCCAGGTGCCGTCACTGTTCGCTGCCTTTACGCGCAGGACGTAGTCGCCGCCATCAAGGTTGGTGTAAGTAATGCGTCGATCGTTGCCGAGATCGACCCAGCCCTCGTCGAAGCCTTCGAGACGGTAGGCGTAACGATTCTTCGCGGGGTCAGCGTAGTCGAGTGCGGCAACGTCGAAGGTTACGACGTTGTCGGCGTAGCCAAGCGCAAGGCTCGCCCCGTCTGCCGGCGTCTCGACACGCTCGCCCATGACCAACAGACCGGTCAAAACGATGGGCGGCGGCTCGGTGTTGAACTCGAGATTGGCCGGACGGAACGCGTTGAAGCCGTTCGTGCCACCGAAATACAGCGTACCGTTCGGCGAACGGTAGCTCGCACCGAAATTGAATTCCTCGCCCTGCAGTCCGTGGCCCGCATGGAAATTGCGCAGACTGCCGTTACCCGGCTCGTAGCTGACAAGACCATTGCTCGTGCTGAGCCACACCCGGCCCGACGCGTCCGACTGGACGCCGAATACGTCGGAGTGCGGCAGCCTGTCGGCCGCTCGCAGCGGCGCGACAGAGAAGCGCGCCGGACTGTCGGCATCCGGCACGAGCAGGTCGACGCCACCGCGCGAGCCGACCCACAGCCGACCGTCGGCGTCGAAGTTCAGCGCGTAAATCGCATTCGAACTCAGGCTGGCCGGATCATCGGGATTGTGCTCGACGTGCTGCCACGTGGATGTCCTGGCGTCGAAGACGTTCAGCCCGCCGCCGTCCGTTCCGACGACGACAATACCGTCGGGGCTCTCGGCAATACTCGTCGCGCGCGGGTTCGACAGGCTGGTCGGTTCGCCGTCAACGGGCGCGAAGTTGTCGAAGGTCCCGCTCGACGGATCGAAGCGGCTCACGCCGCCGCCGAAGGTACCTACCCAGATGTGCCCTGAGCCGGACTCGTGCAAGGCCATGACGCCGTCCGCTGCAAGGCTCGACGGGTCATCCGGATCGTTCATGAAGCGCTCGACGCGGCCGCTGGCCGGGTCGATGCGATTGAGGCCGGCGCGCATTGTGCCCGCCCAGACGCTGCCGCTGGAATCCGCGAGGAGCGCCATGACGCGGTCGTCGCCTAGCGAGGCGGGATCGTCAGGGTCATTCACATACTGATGCGAGGGCTCACCGTTGCTGTCGAGCACGAGCACGCCGTCGCCGAAGGTGCCCACCCACAGCTCATCCTTGCGGGGTCTGGAGAAGGCCGTAATGATCGCGGCACCGCCGCTTGACGGCGAAGCCGCCATAACGTGTCCGAACGACCACGAGCGCGGATTCCACTTGCTGACCCCGGCCGTCCGCGTGCCAACCCACAGCACATCGCCGCTATCCTGGAAGATCGAAAAGATACCGTTGCCGCCGAGACTGGATGAATCAGTCGCGTCGTGCAGGAAAGTCTGGAAGCCCTGGTGCCGCGGCATATGCAGACTCAGGCCGGCATCGGTGCCAACCCAGAGACGCTCGGCCGAGTCCACGAACACGGCGTTGATCGGCGAGGCTGGGAGGCTCCTGGCACTGCCCGGTTCACCGTGTTCACGCGTGGCCGTCATCGTTGTCGTGTCGAGCGCCCACAGGCCGACGTCCTGTGTACCGGCAAAGAGCCGCCCGTCGGGGGCGAAGGCCAGCGCACGAATGTAGTCGTCCTCGAGGCCCGCTTCACCAATACGGTCACCCGGCACGCGCTCGACCGACAGGCTTGTCGCGTCGACGCGATTAAGACCGGCCAGCGTGCCCACCCAGACCGTACCGTCCGAGGCGAGCGCAATATCGAAAATCTCGTTGTTGCTGAGCGTGGTCGGGTCAGCCGGGTCGTGTGCGAGGTGATCGACACGACCCGTCGCAGGGTCAAGCCGGTCGAGACCGTTCTCGCGCGTGCCGATCCAGATCGTACCGTCGGCAGCAGCCTTGATCGTCCGCACCCGGTCGCTCGACAGCGACTCCGGGTCTTCCGGGTCGTAGCGCCAGGTCAGGAATCGGTCAGTCTCAGGGTCCCATCGCGACACGCCGCCACCGTCCGTTGCTACCCAGAGGCTGCCGTCCGGCGCCACTTCGAGATCCCGCGCGAAGTTACTGGCGAGTGACCCGGCCTGGCCACGTTCAAGGCGGTAATTCCTGAAACGGATGCCATCGAAGCGGTCAATGCCGTTCTCCGTCGCGAACCAGACATAGCCGCGCTGGTCCTGTACGACGTCCATGACCGAGCTTTGGGCCAGGCCATCGGCTACCGACAGGTGATCGAAGCGCATGGTGGCCCGCTCGTGCGCTGCCGCGGGCAGAGCGAAGACAGCGAACAGTAGCGGCGCGGCGAGGCGGAGGAAGCAGTTCTTTATGGTTGTGGGCATATGCTTCGGTCTTGAGGCGGCAGAACCCGGTCGACGGGCGGGGCCGGCGCCGAGGCTTCCTTTAAGAAATCGGCGCGATGCCCGGGACCTTGAGCCCGGAACCGTGATCTCCGTCACAAGCCCGTTCAAGGCAGTTGCAGTCCGGCGAGGCATCGCACGAATCCCCGATCAGCCAGCCGGCGCTATTCCTGTTCTACCCAGTTGTCCACGCTCGCCGTCTCTGCGTTGGTCCAGAGATAGCCGTTGGTCCACAGGTAGCCGTTGGTCCAGAGATAGCCATTGGTCCACAGGTAACCGTTGGTCCAGAGATAGCCATTCGCATCGACTTCGCCGTTGGTCCACAGGTAGGCGTTGGTCCAGAGATAGCCGTTCGTCCAGAGGTAGCCGTTGGTCCACAGATAGCCATTGGTCCACAAATAACCGTTGGTCCAGAGATAGCCATCCATGCCCATGATGTAGAAGTTGCCGTCCTCATCCTGGTTGGCAGGACCGCCGTAGTGGCGCTGGCCCGTAATATCCATGTTGACGTCCAGGCCCTGGTTGGCACAGCCCGTCATGGTGCCGTGTACGGCGCGGTAGGCGTCGATCATGCCGGCACCCTGCTGGAAGATGCTGTAGGCAAGATCACCCTCGCCGTTGACGGCGGGTGCAGCCGATGCCATCAGACGGCACTTGACGTCGTCGTTCGACAAACCCGGGTTGGCGTCGAGCACCAGGGCGGCAATGCCACTCGCGACGGCGGCTGCCTGCGAGGTACCCGACATCGTGAAATAGCGGTCGTAGTCATGGAACTCCGGATGGTTCTTCGCGATCTGGCTGTTGGCCCGCGAGCGCGCCGTAATGTGCCCGCCCGGCGCAACCATTTCCGGCTTCACGAAGCCCTCGTAGGTCGGCCCTGCTGACGAGAATGAGGCGAGGACGTCGTCGCTCGGGTCCGCGGGCGTGTAGTTGTCGGACATGGCGCCGACCGTCACGACATACGGGTTGTTGCCGGGCACGCCAATCGTCATCGCGTCCGGGCCCTCGTTGCCAGCGGAGGCAACCACGACAACACCGGCCTGCCAAAGGCGCATGACCGCCTGGTTGATCGGGTCTTCCCAGTAGTGCGACCGTGCCGGCGCGCTGAACGACAGATTCAGCACGCGAATATTGAGCGCTTCCCTGTTCTCGTAGATCCAGTCGAGGCCCTCGATCACGTCGGCGTAGGTGCCGTTACCGTTCTTGTCGAAGGCCTTGACCGATACGGCCTGGACGTCGGGCGCAATGCTGTTGCGGCGCATCGAACCGGCTTCATAGTCCGTGTTGAAGATGATGCTCGCGATGTGCGTACCGTGCCCGAACTTGTCGAGATGCCGGCCGGTTTGCTTCTTGATGGCGTTATAGCGGCTCATGCGGTGATTGCCGTTCGTGTCCTTCTGCAGCTCGGCGATGTTCGCGACGCCGGAATCGAGGACCGCAACCGTTACCGACGAACCGGTGTAGCCCTCGGCGTGGACGTCATCGGCGTTCACGAGCGCCGGAAAATGATGATACGGACTCGGTGCGCCGCCAGCGGCTCCGCTCGCCGTAGTGACTGCGGCATTCGGCGTAATGCGCACGATGCCTGCCCGACGACGCAGCTCGGCCTTTTCGTCGTCGTTGAGGCGTGCCTCGACACCGTCAACGACGGTATAGGTATCGAGCACCGCGCCTCCAACGGCCTCGACGGCCATGACTGCGATGTCGGTGCTCCTGCCCTCGACGATGTAAGTTGCGTCGACGTCCCGCACTGTCGGCGCACTGAGTGCGATTGTCGCCGCCAGAAGCGTCCCGCAGAGAATCAGAAAGTGCCGTCCGTTTGCCATTGCGCTCTCCCAATGGAGGTCCGTTGAATTGGAGGCTTATTGCACCAGTGACGGGACGCGTTTGGAGGTGCGAGGCGCGGCGCAACGGGCCGGGCAGTGTGAACTGCGTCACATAAGGCCCGTGTTAAATCGCCAGGCTGCTACGGCTGGACGGCGGCTTCGGCTGATATCCTGAGCCGCATTGTCGTCAGGTCGACGACCATTGATTCCATCGCAGCGTGACGACAGGCCGCTATGAAATCAGGGACCCTGTCGGCGGGGAGCGGCTTCGTATAGAAGAAGCCCTGCACGGCGTCACAGCCGTTGTCGCGCAGGAACTCGGCCTGCATGGCGTTCTCCACGCCTTCGGCAATTACGCTGATACCAAGCTTGCCCGCCATCGCAATAATCGCCGCACAGGTATTCTGCGAGGCACTCTCGCTGCATGCGCCGGCAACGAAGCTGCGATCGATCTTGATGCCTTTCACCGGCAGTTCGGTCAGGTGCGCGATCGACGACAGGCTGCTGCCGAAATCATCAATAACAACACCGATACCAAGCTTGTCGATTGCACCGAGCACAGCGCTGGCGCGCTGGCTCCGTGACAAAAGCTTCTCGGGCAATTCGATCTCGAGATGCCCTCTCGGCAGGTCGTGCGCCTTGAGCGCCTCCTCGACCAGGCTCGGCAGGTCCTCTCGCTTGAACTCGGACTCGCCAATGTTCACCGACACCGGCGGCGCCTCGTCGATCTCGTCGATCCAGGCGCGGCCCTGAGCACAGACCGTCGCGAGACACCATTCGCCAATGTCGAGGATGAGCCCGGTGGCTTCGGCAAGCGGAATGACTTCGCTGAGCGGCACGCTGCCACGCAGTGGATGAATCCAGCGCAGGAGCGCCTCGAGACCCGCCACCTCGCCAGTGGCAAGATCGATGCGTGGCAGGTAGTGCATTTCGAGCTGGTCGTTCTCCATGGCCCAGCGCAGCTCCTCGCTAATATCGAGTTTCTTCGCGGCACGAAACTTCATCGTGCTGGAGAAAAAGGCCTTGCCTTTCTCTTCCGACAGCTTGGCCTCTCCCAGCGCAACGCGCGCGTTCTGGACGAGTTCCTCGGCGCTGTCGCCGTCAACCGGGAACTGGGAAATACCGATACATGGCGACACGGCAACCTGGTGGCCCTCGATGACAACCGGCTCGACAAAGGCAGCACCCAGCCGATCGGCCACGGTGGCAGCGTCGCGGCGCGACTCGACGTCGCCGAGCAGCAGCACGAACTCGTCGCCGCTGATGCGGGTCAGGTGATTGCTGTTACCCGAGTCATCGATGCGCGCGAGCTGGTCGTCGTCGCGCAGGCAGCGCTCTATACGCCGCGCGGTCACGCGCAATACCGCATCGCCGATTGCGCGGCCAAGCGTGTCGTTGATGCGAGTGAAGTTGTTGATGTCGAGACAGAGGACCGCGAGGCCACGTTCGCGAAGACCCGCGTCTGCCAGCGCATCGTCCAGCATGCCCATAAAGCTGTCGCGGGCAGTGAGTCCCGTCACGTCGTCCTGCAGATCGCTCCTTGCGGACGATGCGACCGGCGCGTCGCCGTCGATGGAGCGCAGGATCAGGAGCTGTTCGCGTCGACCCTTCGGGACGATACGGGCCTCGTAGCGGCGATCATCGATGTCGACCACGACGGCGTGTTGCTGTCGCGTCTTGGCGATACGCTTGACGGCCTGCACGATCTTGCTCGCGGAAGCCTGCGGCCACCGGTCGGCTAGCGTTGCGCCCTCCAGCGACGGCGCGTCGAGCGTCTTGTCGCTGCGGCCGCCGCCGAGATAACGCGTAACCCGGCCTTTTCCATCAACAAGAAAGTGCGCGTCGGGCAGCGCACCAAGAATGTCGGGCTCGATGCCCTGCTGTCGTTCACTGCCCATGTCCGCCGCTGCCGTACCTCCCTGTCCGGGAAGTATCGGCCGGCAGCGGCCAGACTTTAGGCGGGCGGGAGACGATCGGGCCGGGAGGCGGGTGAGAACATGATGTCGATCCGGTTGATGGTGATTACGCTGCGTAGCGTGCGAGAAACTCGTCGCCCGACAGCGCCTTGCTGAACAGGAAGCCCTGGCACTCGGCGGAACCCCACTCGCGCAGCATCTCGAGCTGTTCCTCGGTTTCGACGCCCTCGGCAATCACCGTGGCGTCGAGGCGCTCTGCGAGCGCAACGATGCCGGAAGCAATCGCCGTATCACGCTCATTGCGGTCCGGGCCGCTGACGTAGGAGCGGTCGATCTTGATGACGTCGATCGGCAGGTTCTTGAGATAGCCTATCGCCGCCTGGCCCGTGCCGAAGTCATCGATCGAGATCCGCACGCCAAGACCCTTGAGGCGACGGATTTCATCGATCACCTGCGGGTGCTGGTTCAGGACGCCGCGTTCGCTGAGTTCGACCTCGAGCAGGGCCGGGTCGATGTCGTAGCGCTCGAGCGCCGCCCGCGTCGTCGCAACGATGTCGCCACGCAGAATCTGGCAAAGCGACAGGTTCACGGCAATGCGAATGGGTTGCATGCCGGCGTCGATCCAGCGCCTGAGCTCGGCACAGGCCCGGTCAATGACGAATTCACCGATTTCGCGCATGAGCCCGGTCCGCTCCGCCACCGGGACGAATTCGCCCGGCGACATATAGCCCTCGGTCGCGTGCTCCCAGCGCAGGAGCGCCTCGGCGGCAACGACCTCACCGGTCGTCGTGTTCGTGATCGGCTGGAAGTGCACGTCGAGTTCGTCGTACTTGAGCGCCTGGCGCAGCATGCTGTCGAGTTTCAGCATTTGCATTCCCGGCAGACGGTTGCCCGGGTTATAGAGATTCAGTCCGGCGCCTACCTGGCGCGCCTCGATCAACGCGCTCTCGGCGAAAACGAGCAGCTGGTCGGCGTCGTTGCAGTGATCCGGATAGATTGCCGCGCCGGCGCTGATCGTCAGGTAAATGCTCTGGCCGTCAACCTCGAAGGGTCGTCGCAGCTCCTCAGTGAGCGCCTCGTGGAAGCGACGCACCTGCGCATCGCTGCCGTTGGCAATCTGCACAGCGAAGCGCGCTCCGGTCAGGCGCCCGACGACGGCCATGACGGTGCCGTCCTCGTCGCCGCCAATGACGTCGCGCCGCGAAATGCACTGGCGCAGGCGATCGGCGAACTGCTTGAGGAGCAGGTTGCCGTTGGCATGCCCCACGGCCTCGTTGACCATGCGATAGCGGTCGATGCGAATGGCCAGCAGCGCGGTGCGCATGCCGCGGTCGCCCCGCGTCGAGACGGCGCGGTGCGACAGCTTTCGGAAGCGCTCGCCGGTCGGCAGTCCGGTCAGGGCATCGGTTCCCTCGCTCTGTACGCGCTTGCGCTCAGCAGCTGTGGTCGCTTCCTTGTAGCGCTGCACCTGCTGCTCTGCCTCGGCGCAGCGTCGCGCTGTCTCCCGGGCGTTGACCGCCTTGACGATGCGGTGCGTGATCAGCTCCCAGTTAAACGGGCGCCGAATTACGTCGCTCGCGTTCGCGGCAACGGCAAGCTCGACGTCGGCCGGCTTGGGACACAGCGCGAAGACCGGTGCGCCAATTTCGGGATCGCGCTCCAGCGCACTGATCAGCAGGCAGTCACTGTGGTCCTGGAAAGTCGCGTCTACCAGGAACAGGTCTGGCCGCTGCTCATCGAGGAGCGCCAAAACGGCGCCCGGTGAGGTGACGGTCTCGACCTCGAAGCCGGCGTGTGCGAGCCAGCGTGGCGCCCAGTCGAGCGAGTCACGGTCGGTCGTAGCAACAATGGCCTTGCGTACCCGGTCGCTCGACAGGAGCCGCTCGAACTTGCCGTCCTGGGGCTCCGGGCCCGCTCGACCACCGAAGTCGAAGCGAATGACGTTCTTGATCGCTGCATGCATCGGTCTTACTCCTGCTCGACCCACTGGTTAACACCGGCAGAGCTCGTCGAGGCGTCCATGGACGTGCCCTGACCGTTGGTCCAGAGATAGCCGTTGGTCCAAAGGTAGCCGTTGGTCCACAGGTAACCGTTGGTCCACAGGTAACCGTCGGCGTTGAGCGTTCCGTTGGTCCACAGGTAGGCGTTGGTCCAGAGATAACCGTTGGTCCACAGGTAGCCGTTGGTCCAGAGATAGCCATTGGTCCACAGGTAGCCGTTGGTCCAGAGATAGCCGTTGGTCCACAGGTAGCCATCGCTGGTCATGATGTAGTAGTTGCCGTCCTCGTCCATGTTGGCCGGGCCGCCGTAGTGGGCCGTGCCGGCGAGATCGGCCGCGATGTCCATACCGACGTTCGCGCAGTGGTCGTCGTTCTGTACGCGGATGGCGCCGTAGGCATCGACGAGGCCCGCGCCCTGCTGGAAGATCGAGAAGGCCAGTTCACCCGTGTCGGCGACGGCCGGGCGTGCCGAGGTCACGAGGCGGCACTTGATCTCGTCCGGCGTGAAGCTCTCGTTGGCGTCGAGCAGCAGCGCGACGATACCGCTGACGACGGCCGCCGACTGCGAGGTGCCGGACATCGTGAAGTACTCGTTCGAGCTGCCGTGGCTGAACATGAACTCGGGGTGATCCATCGTGATCTTCTGCAGGCCGTTGTTCATGAGGCCGACGATGCTGCCGCCGGGCGCGACAACGTCCGGCTTGACGAAGCCCTCGACCGTCGGGCCCGCCGACGAGAACGAGGCGATGCCGTCGTCGCCCGTGAACCCGGGCGTGCCGCTGTCGGTCATCGCGCCCACCGTGATCACGTAGGGCACGTTACCGGGGACGCCGATCGTCATGGCGTCCGGGCCCTTGTTGCCAGCCGAGGCCACGACGACGATGCCGGCCTTCCAGAGCTCCATGACGGCCTGGTTGATCGGATCGTCCCAGTAGTGCGACTGCGGCTCGGCGCTGAACGACAGGTTCACAACGCGGATGTTGAGCTCGTTCTTGCGAGTCAGCAGCCAGTCGAGGCCGCGGATCACGTCGAGGTAGGTGCCGTTGCCGTTGCCGTCGAAGGCCTTGACCGAAACGAGGTTCGCGTCGGGTGCAACACCCATGTAGTAGCCCTCGGTGTCGCGCTCGGAGTTCACGATGATGCTGGCGACGTGGCTGCCGTGGCCGTTGCCGTCGACCGCAACGCTGCCCTTGGAGTGATAGTCACTCTCGTCATCGCCACTCTGGACATAGTCCTCCATTTCTTCGGGGATCCAGGTCTTGTTGCTGATGGCGTCGTAGCGGGCGAAGGCGCGATAGTCGCCGTCGGCGCGGCGCTCGATGTAACGCGTATCGAAGATGCCCGTGTCGACGACGGCAACCGTGATGCCGCGGCCCGTGAAGCCCTTGGCGTGCATCAGGTTTGCGGTCGACAGCTGCGGGTAGAAGGTACGCGGACCCTGGCCCGGCGTGCCTGCACCCTCCATCTTGACCCGGGAGGTGGACAGCATGGTCGGGGACACCGCCTGCAGTGTGGCCTTGGAGACACCGGCGCTGCGGTTCACCTGCACCGTGATCGCCGGGTCGGCGGCCAGCTCGGCGCGCTCGGCTTCGCTCAGGAGTGCGCCCACGGCCTTGATAATCCGGAGCTCGTGCGTGATCTCGCCGCCCGTCTCGTTGACGGCCACCCGAGCGATCTCGAAGCTCGGCGCCTGCACGATGTAGCTCGAACGCGCGACGTTGCTGGTTTCCTCGGCCGCCGCCGTGGCGACGACACCGAAACCGACCAGTACTGCGAAGAAGAGTTGGCGAAACATGGCTGTGACCCCGTTGAGGTGGTTTGCATCAGTGGGGCGTATTTCACCAGCGAGGCCGCGAAAGCGGAGGTGCACCCGGGTGCCGGGCCGCCGGCCGAATGTGAACCGCGTCACATAATGCCGCGGTCAAATTGGCGGCAGATGCGCCCGTCAAGCGCCGAAACGGCGTCTCGGAAGTCCCGTATTCATGGGAAAAACCGGTGCTGTAGAGTGAATTTCCAGCCCTGGTTCGGAGCTCTCGGGGGTGCAATGCTCGTGCTGACCTCGGTCGGCGCCCTCGGGGCGCTGGCGCTTCTGCTCGCGACCGGTCTCGTGGTCGCGAATCGCACGCTGTATGTCGAGGAAGACCCGCGCTTCGATGCGGTCGAGGACATGCTGCCGGGCACGAATTGCGGCGCCTGCGGCTTTCCCGGCTGCCGGGCGCTCGCCGAAGCGCTCGTGGCCGGCGAGGCTCTGCCGGGCAAGTGTTCGGTCGCGAACGACGAAGCAAGGGCCGCGATCGCGGGGTTCCTGGGGGTCGACGTTGGCGCCGAGGCGAAACGTGTCGCGCGGCTCGCCTGCGCCGGAGGCAGCAACGTGGCGCGCCGGCATGCGGAATACGTCGGCCACTCCTCCTGTCGGGGGGCGGCACTCGTTGCCGGGGGCGGCAAAGGCTGCTTCTGGGGATGCCTCGGCTACGGCGACTGCGAGGACGTCTGCGACTTCGACGCGATCGTGATGAACGAGCACGAACTGCCGGTCGTCATCGAGGAGGACTGCACGGCCTGCGGCGATTGCGTCGAGATCTGTCCGAAGGACCTGTTTTCCATCCACCCGGTAGATCACCGGCTCTGGGTGGCCTGCAAGAACCTCGAGTTCGGTGACGAGATCCTGGACGAGTGCCGCGTTGGCTGCACGGCCTGCGGCCGCTGTGCCAAGGACGCACCGGGCGCGGTGAGCATTGAGGACAACCTTGCGGTCGTGGATTACGCCGCCAGGCACAACGTCCGCAAGGCGATCGACCGCTGCCCCACGGGCGCTATCGTCTGGTTCGAGGACGGCGGCAGCATCGCACGGGGTGATGCGGCTAGGCCCGTCGCACGGCGCTCGGAGCGCCCGATGGCACCAACATGACAACAACGATGAAGAGAGAAGGTCGTCGATGAACAAAGCCAAAGACGTCAAGTACCCGGGCAAGCCCGCCGCGATGGACGGCAACACGGCCGTCATCTACTGCGAACGCGAATCGAGCGACGCGGCCGGCGCCTACCCGATCACGCCGTCGACGCAAATGGGCGAGTACTGGGCCGAGGCTGCGGCTGCTGGCCATGTCAACATTTCGGGCCGACCGCTGATCTTCGTCGAGCCCGAGGGCGAGCACGCCGCGGCAGCCGTGACGGCCGGCATGGCCATGACGGGGCTGCGCGCCGCCAACTTTTCGTCAGGGCAGGGCATTGCCTACATGCACGAGTCGCTGTACGCCGCTGCCGGCAAGCGCCTGCCTTACGTGCTCAACATTGGCGCGCGCGCCATGACCAAGTCGACGCTCAACGTGCACGCCGGTCATGACGACTATCACTGCATCGACGACACGGGCTTCTTCCAGCTCTTCGCAAGCGACGCGCAGGGCGCCGCCGACCTCAACATCATTGCCCACCGCGTCGCCGAGCTTGCGCTGACGCCCGGCGCTATTGCCCAGGACGGCTTCCTGACGACGCACCTGATCGAGTCCATGCGGGTCCCCGAACGCGATCTCATTGCCGAGTTCCTGGGTCGGCCCGACGACATCATCGACACGCCAACGCCCGCGCAGAAAATCATTTATGGCGACAAGCGCCGGCGCATCCCGATGCTCTGGGACGTCGACGACCCGGTCATGGCCGGCCTCGTCGAGAACCAGGACGCGTACATGCAGAGCGTCGCGGCACAGCGGCCGTTCTTTTTCGACCATGTCGCCGAGATCGCCGACGAGGCCTTTGCCGCCTTTGCCGAGCTGACCGGTCGACACTACGCGCGCGTCATGAGCTACAAGGCAGACGATGCCGACTACCTGATTGTCGGGCAGGGCAGTCTCATGCCGAGCGCCGAGGTTGTCGCTGACTACCTCCGCGAGACGCGCAAGCTCAAGGTGGGCGTCGTCAACATTGCGATGTTCCGCCCGTTCCCGGGCGATCTCGTCTCGAAGATCCTGAAAGGCCGCAAGGGCGTCGTCGTGCTGGAACGCCTCGACCAGCCGCTCGCCGGCGACCTGCCGATGATCCGCGAGATTCGTGCGACGATCTCGAAGAGCCTCGAGAACGGCCGCGACAAGGACACGCCTTACCCGGAGCTCGACACCTACAAGTCCACGAGCGACGCGCCGCCGCTCTATTCCGGCTCCTTCGGCATGGGCAGCCGCGACCTGCAGCCCGAAGGCATCATTGGCGCCGTCGAAAACATGCTGCCCGACGGACCCAGGAAGAAACTCTTCTACCTGTCGATCGACTTCCTGCGCGACAAGGCGTTCACGCCCAAGCAGGAGATCTACCAGCAGACGATCGAGGACGCCTACCCGAACGTCCGCGGCCTGACCGTGCGCGGCAGCGAGAACCCGAACCTGATGCCGGACGGCGCAATTACGGTGCGCCTGCACTCGATCGGCGGCTGGGGCGCCATTACGACAGGCAAGAACCTCGCAATGACGCTGTACAGCCTCCTCGGCTACGACATCAAGGCGAATCCCAAGTACGGCTCGGAGAAGAAGGGCCAGCCAACGACGTTCTACCTGTCGGCGGCGCCGGAACCGATCAAGGTCAACTGCGAGTACTTCTACGTCGACGTCGTGCTCTCGCCCGATCCGAACGTGTTCCACCACACGAACGCACTCGCCGGGCTCAAGGAAGGCGGTGTGTTCATCATCCAGAGCGACCTCAAGGACCCGGCGTCCGTGTGGGCGTCCATCCCGATTGCCTTCCAGCAGATCATCGTCGAGAAGAACATTCGCGTGTTTTACGTCGACGCCTTCGCGATTGCGCGCGACGAGGCCACCGATGCCGACCTGCAGCTGCGCATGCAGGGTGTCGCCTTCCAGGGCGCGTTCTTCCGCGCCTCGCCCGTGCTCGAGCAGAAGGGGCTCGACGATGCCGAGTTGCTCAAGGCTATTCGCGAGCAGCTCGAGTACAAGTTCGGCGACAAGGGCGCCCGCGTTGTCGAGGACAACATGCGGGTCGTCAAGCGCGGCTTCGACGAGCTCACCGAGATCGTCGACAAGCCGTTTACGCTCGACGCGCCGGCCACCTCAGCCATCCCGCCGGAGCCTGCGCTACCGACGATGGCGAAAGCACTGCCGGCCAGCCAGTCGGCGCGGAGCGACGCGCATCGCTTCTGGGAACAGACCGGCAACTTCTATGCCCGCGGCATGGGCTCGGACAACATTACCGATCCGTTCATTGGTCTTGGGATCATGCCGGCCGTCACTTCGCTGTTCCGTGACATGACGGGCATTCGTTTCGAACACCCGGAGTGGATCCCGGAAAACTGCACGGCCTGCGGTGACTGCTACACGATCTGCCCGGACACGGCGATTCCCGGGCTCGTCAACGAGGTGGGCCAGGTGCTCGACACCGTGGTCAGGCGCGTCAAGAAACGCGGCGGCGCAACCGAGCACCTGCCGCGCGCCGTGCGCACGATGGAGCGCCACCTCAAGACCGAGCTTGCGGCCGCGAGCGAGACCGACTCGGTCGCCGGCATGGTCGAAGGCGCGATCGAGCAGACAGTGACCGACGCCGGTGCTGACATTCGCGACGCCCTGTCGGAGGAGTTCGACGATTTCCGCACGGAGCTCAACGGCTTCGACTTCGCGCTGTCGCGACCCTACTTCACGCTGCCCGAAAAGAAACAGGCCGGCAGCGGCGGACTCCTGTCGATCACCGTCAATCCTTACACCTGCAAGGGCTGCATGGAGTGCGTCAAGGTCTGCGAGGACGACGCGCTCCGGCCCGTGACGCAGACAAAGGAGAGCATCGACGAGCTCAGGCAGAACTGGGATTTCTGGCTGGACCTGCCCAACACACCGAAGGACTACATTCGCATTGATGATCTCGAGGAGCGTATCGGCGCGCTCGAGACCCTCCTGCTCGACAAGGACAACTACCTGTCGTTTGCGAGCGGTGACGGCGCCTGCCTCGGCTGCTCGGAAAAAACCGTGATGCATCTCTTCGTCGCGACGGTCGAGGCGCTCATGCAGCCGCGCATCAGGAAACACGTCGCGCACATCGACGACCTCGTCGCGCGGCTCAAGCAGAGGGTGCAGGAAGAACTCGTCGGCGAGATCGACCTCGGCAATACCGAGGAACTCGCCCGCGTCGTCGAAAGCCTCGGCGACGGCGATGTGACGCTCGCCGGGATTGCCGATCGCATCGAGCAGGACAAGGGCTCCGAGCCGCTCGACCCGGCGTGGCTCAAGCGCATCAGCAAGCTCATCGGGCAGCTCGAGCAGCTCCGCTGGCAGTACACCGAGGGCACGACGGGCCGCGGCCGCTCGCGCATGGGCATGCTCAACGCGACGGGCTGCACCTCGGTCTGGGGCAGCACCTACCCGTTCAACCCCTATCCCTTCCCGTGGGCCAATCACCTGTTCCAGGACGCACCGTCGCTCGCGATGGGCGTCTTCGAAGGCCACATGGCGAAAATGGCCGACGGCTTCAAGGCCATTCGCATTGCCGAGCTCGAGCTCGACGGCGCCTACCGGCCGTCCGAGCACGACGAGTTCTTCACCTACTTCGACTGGCAGTCGTTCAGCGACGACGAGTTCAATCTGTGCCCGCCCGTCGTGGCGGTCGGCGGCGACGGTGCCATGTACGACATTGGTTTCCAGAACCTGTCGCGCATGATGATGTCGGGCAAACCGATCAAGGCGCTCGTCGTCGACACTCAGGTGTACTCGAACACGGGCGGCCAGGCCTGCACCTCGGGCTTCATTGGCCAGGTCTCCGACATGGCACAGTTCGGCAAGGCCATCAAGGGCAAGGAGGAGCCGCGCAAGGAGATCGGCCTGGTCGGCATGGCGCACCGCACGACCTACGTACTGCAGGGCGCCATCTCGAACGCGAGCCACATGATCGAGGGCTTCATCGAAGGCCTCATGGCGCGGCGACCGGCGCTCTTCAACCTGTACACCTCCTGCCAGCCCGAGCACGGCATTGGCGACGACATGGGCGAAGAGCAGGCCAAGCTCGCGGTCGAGTCGCGCGCCTACCCGCTGTTCCGCTACGACCCGGACAAGGGCACGACGCCCGCCGAGTGTTTCGACCTGTCCGGCAACCCGGCGATGGACCAGGACTGGCCGACGTATACGCTCACCTACACGAAGAACGGCCGCGAGCGCAGCATGGAGCTGCCGCTGACCTTTGCCGACTTCGCGATGACAGAGACGCGCTTCCGCAAGCACTTCCGCATGGCGCCGCCCGACACCTGGAACGACAAGATGGTGCCGCTCGCGGAGTTCCTCGAGCTCGGTGCCGACGCGCGTGAGGGCCACTATCCCTTCATCTGGACCGTCGACCGCAAGAACCAGCTGTCGAGGCTGCTCGTCGACGAATCGATGGTTCAGTCCTCGGAGGATCGTCGCGACTTCTGGACGATGCTCCGCGCGATCGCAGGCGTCGGCAAGGCAGAGACACCCGTCGCCGAGATCGAGGAACGCGTGCGTCGCGAGGTCGTCGCGAAGATTGCGGCAGGCATTGCGCAGTTCGCAGACGGTGACGGCGCACCACCCAGCGTGGAACTGAGTGCTGCCACACCGGCCACGAGTGGCGACGGGCTCGACGCACCGGCCGCCGAGGCGAGCGGCTCTGACGGAGACTACATGGCACCGTGGATCGACACGGACGACTGCACGGCCTGCGACGAGTGCATCATGATCAACTCGGCGATATTCCAGTACAACGACGACAAGAAGGCCGTTATTGCCAATCCGGACGCCGGTCCCTATAGCGATCTCGTCAAGGCTGCGGAACGCTGCACGGCCGAGGTCATCCACCCGGGCCTGCCGCGAAACCGCGCGGCACCCGACGCCGACAAGTGGATCGCCCGCGGCGAGAAGTACAACTGAGCGGACGCGTGATGTTCGGTCAGGCCTATGCAAGCTTCAGCCACGGCGTTCATCCGCCCGAGGCCAAGGACGATACGCGCGGGCTGCCGATCCGGCAGTTCCCGTTCGCGCCCGTCCTGATCGTGCCTCTGAGCCAGCATATCGGCGCGCCATCCGTGCCCGTCGTGCGCGAGGGCCAGGAGGTCGCGCGCGGCGAACTCCTCGCGCGCGCCGAGGGTTTCGTGTCGGTGGCACAGCACGCCCCGGCATCGGGCACGGTGCGACGAATCGGTCTTGCACCCGCGATTACCGGCCGCATGGTCGAGGCGATCTACCTCGAACCCTTTCCGGGCTCGTCGCAGGAGGTCGCGGCGGGCGAACCGCTGCCGCTCGACCGCGCCTCGCCGGACGAGATCATTGCCGCGATCCAGGCGGCAGGCATTGTCGGTCTCGGCGGCGCGGCGTTCCCGACCCACGTCAAGCTCAAGCCGCCCGAAGGCAAGACCGTCGACACGCTGATTCTCAACGGCGTCGAGTGCGAGCCGTTCCTGACAACCGACCATCGCGTCATGCTCGAGCAGACGGCCGACATATACACAGGCATTCGCTACCTGCTCAAGGCGACCGGTACGACGCGCGCCGTCATTGGCATCGAGGCCAACAAGCTGGACGCCGCCGACAAGCTCCGGGCCGAGGCGCCCGCCGATCTCGACGTCGCTACCGAGGTCGTCCGCGTCAAGTACCCGCAGGGTGCCGAGAAGATGCTGATCACGGCGCTAACGGGTGCCGAAGTGCCGTCGGGCGGCCTGCCAGCCGACGTCGGCGCGGTCGTCGTCAACGTCGCGACGGCCGCAGAGATCGGCCGCCTGCTGCCACACGGCCGCGGCATTCAGGAACGCGTCGTGACGATCACGGGACCGGCCGTCGGCAAGAAGGGCAACTACCGCATCCCGATCGGCACGCCGCTGCGCTTTGCACTGGAGCAGGTCGACGTTAGCGACGACGTGAGCCGCGTCTTCCTTGGCGGACCGATGATGGGCCAGGCCCTCTCGAGCCTCGACATCCCGATCACCAAGGGCACCTCGGGTTTCGTCGCGTTCACGAGCGCCGAGACCGGGGCGCCGCCGCCTGAGTACCCTTGCATCCGCTGCGCCTACTGCGTGGACGCCTGCCCGATTCATCTCAACCCGTCGCAGCTCGGGCTCCTCGCCAAGAATCGCGAGTACGAGCGCATGGCGGATGAGTACAACCTGATGGACTGCTTCGAGTGCGGCTCCTGTGCGTACGTGTGTCCGTCGCACATACCGCTGGTGCAGCGCTTCCGCGAGGGCAAAGCCATCGTCCGCGAGCAGGCGAGCAAGGCGGCGGCAGGCTGATGGCAACGACCGGCGACCGCATCCTCGAGATCGGCAGCTCGCCGCACATATCGGCGGGCGCGAGCGTCGACCGCATCATGCGCCACGTCGTGTATGCGCTGCTGCCGGCAAGCGCGTTCGCAATATACGTCTTCGGCCTCGCTGCTCTCGTGACGCTCGCCAGTGCCATCATCGCCTGCGCCGTCGCAGAGCACGTGCTCTGCCGCCTGAACGGCCGCACTTCGACACTCAACGACTGGTCGATCATTGTCACGGGGCTGCTGTATGGGCTGACGCTGCCGCCCGGCCTGCCCGTGTGGATGACCATTCTCGGCGGCGTGATTGCGGTTGCGGTCGGCAAGTTCCTGTTCGGCGGCCTCGGCTACAACGCCTTCAACCCGGCGCTCGTGGGCCGCGCCTTCCTGCAGGCCGCGTTCCCGGTGGCAATGACAACCTGGTACCCGTCGCTTGGCGCGGCGCGCTTTACGACGCTGCCGTCTTCAATGCTCGCCCTGCCGTTTACGACGCCGAGCTACGACGTCGTGACGGGCGCGACGCCACTGGCCGCCATGAAGTTCGATGGCAACGTGACGGCAACGGCCGATCTCGTCATGGGGGTCACGAGCGGGTCGACGGGCGAAACCAGCGCCGTCCTCCTGATTCTGGGCGCGCTGTATCTCGTTGCCAGGAACTTCATGAACTGGCGTATCCCCGCCGGCATTCTCGGCACGGTGTTCGTACTCTCGGCACTCCTCTACGGGGTGAACCCCGACAACTATCCGGACCCGGTGTTCATGCTGTTTGCGGGTGGCCTGATGCTCGGCGCGCTGTTCATGGCGACGGACATGGTCGCGTCGCCAATGACGGGCGCCGGCTGCGTTGCCTACGGCATCCTGATTGGCGTGCTCATCGTCGTGATCCGCGTGTGGGGCGGCATGCCCGAAGGCGTCATGTACGCCATCCTGTTTGCCAACGCCGTGTCGCCGCATATCGACTACTTCGTCCGTCCGCGGGTCTACGGCACCGGCAAGGCAGGTGCCGGATGAGCGCAACGGTCCTGCCGCCGGCCTGGCCCATGTACCGCGCCCTCGTCGGCATCGGCATGCTGTGCGGTCTGATCATTGCGGTCGTCTACGAGGGCACGCTGCCCGTCATTGAGAAGAATCGTGCGGAGGCACTCGAGCGCGCCATCTTTGCCGTGCTGCCCGCCGCCACGTCGCGGCGAACCTATGTCCTGTCGCCTGACCGGGAGTTCGTGCTCGACGCCGACGGCGAGCGGGTTCACGCCGGCTTCGACGACAGCGGTGCGCTGGTCGGCGTAGCGATTGAGGCGGCAGGTATGGGCTATGCGGACACCATTCGTATCCTCTACGGGTACTCGCCCGCCGAGGCGGCGATCGTCGGTTTCCGCGTGCTCGCGAGCAAGGAGACGCCGGGGCTCGGCGACAAGATCGAGACCGATCCCCGCTTCCTCGACAACTTCGCGCGCCTCGACGTCCGCCTCGATGCGAGCGGCCAGGCGCTCGCCCATCCTGTCGTCACGGTCAAGGAAGGCACCAAGACCGAGCCCTGGCAGATCGACGGCATTACGGGCGCGACGATTTCGTCTGTGGCCATTGGTGACATGCTCGCCACCAGCGCCGGTCGCTGGCTGCCGGTGATCAACAGCCAGCTCGACCAGCTCAGGCCAGGGGGCGCCGATGCCAAACCCTGACACAGCCGCCGTGACCACGCTGTCGACCGACGAATTCATCAAGGGCCTGTGGCGCGAGAACCCGGTGTTCGTGCAGGTGCTCGGCATGTGCCCGGTACTGGCGGTCAGCAACACGGCCATGAACGCGATCGCAATGGGTCTCGCCACAACCTTCGTGCTGCTGATGTCGAATACGCTCGTGTCGCTGCTCAGGAACTTCATACCCCGACAGGTGCGCATAGCAACCTACATCCTGATCATTGCGACGTTTGTCACGGTCGTCGACTACGCAATCGAGGCGATCAGCCTCGAGTTACATCGCGCGCTGGGCGCGTTCATTTCGCTGATTGTGGCGAACTGCCTGATCCTTGGCCGCGCCGAGGCGTTCGCCTCGAGGAACACGCTCGGCAACTCCGTCTTTGACGCGCTGGGTATGGGCGCAGGCTTTACGATTGCGCTGCTTTGCCTCGGGGGCGTACGGGAGGTTCTCGGCGCGGGCACCTTCTTTGGCATCACGGTACTGCCTGCCGCGTTCGAGCCGTGGATCGTCATGATCCTGCCGGGCGGCGGATTCTTCACGCTGGCAGGCTGGCTCCTGCTGATTCGCTGGATCGAGGAGCGCCGGGTGCTTGCCCGGGAAGCGACCGGAGCGAGCCAATGACCGAACAGTCGCTCTGGTCGATATTTCTGAACGCCGCACTCGTGAACAACTTTGTGCTCGCGTATTTCTTGGGAATCTGCCCGTTCCTCGGTGTCTCCGCCAAGGTCGAGACGGCAACGCGCATGGGCGGCGCCGTCATGTTTGTGATGCTCGTCAGCTCGATGGCTGCCTACGGTATTCACCACGTCCTGCTCGCCATCGGCGCACCGTTCCTCGAACTCATCGCCTTCATAGCGGTCATCGCGTCAACCGTGCAGCTCGTCGAGATGTTCATCAAGAAAGTCAGCCCGGCCCTGTTCCGCGCACTCGGCATCTTCCTGCCACTGATTACGACCAACTGCGCGATTCTCGGACTCGCCCTGTTCCAGACCAATCGCGGCTACGGCTTTCTCGAGTGCATTGCCTACGCGCTTGGCGCCGGCGCAGGTTTCACGCTTGCGCTGATCCTGATGGCCGGCATCCGCGAGAAGCTCGAACTCGCCGCAACGCCGGACATCGTTCGCGGCACCGCAAGCGCCCTCATCGTCGCCGGCATCCTGTCGCTGACGTTCATGGGCTTCGCCGGCCTCGGGGCAAGCTCGTGAAGTCGCTCTGGATTGCACTCGCGTTGACACCGCTGCTCTTCGTCGGCTGGGTCGGCGTGCAGGTCGCCTGGCGACGGGCTTTCGACAGCAGCGATCCGGATCATGACGTGCTTGCGGCACGCGGAGGCTGCGGTGCCTGCAGCCGGCAATGTGACTGCCCACCAGCAACAACACTACCCGACGGGAGAACTGAGCCATGAAGCTCGACGACTTCGACAAACAAACCCGCTACTCCGCGACGGTCCTCTCCAATGACCGCATGACCTCAGAGGCTGCCGAGGCGGAGGTCCGTGAACTCGTCCTCGAGGTTGACGATGCGGCTTTCGACTTTCGACCGGGGCAGAGCATTGGCGTCGTCACGCCCGGGCCACACGAGCTTGGTCATGACGAGCACTTCAGGCTGTACAGCGTTGCCGATACGGTATCGAAGGAGGCGGCCGGCAAACCACGCATTACGATCGCCGTCCGCCGTGTGTCCTATATCGATGACTACAGCGGCGAGCGCTTCAAGGGCATCTCGTCGAACTACCTGTGCGATCGCGCCGTTGGCGATGCGCTGACTATCACAGGGCCCTATGGCATTGCTTTCGAGGTGCCCGAGGACCACGCCGCCAACCTGATCCTGATTGGCGCCGGCACCGGCATTGCGCCCTTCCGTGCCTTTATCAAGCACCTGTACCGCGACGTCGGCGACTGGACCGGCAAGGTCCGACTATTCTATGGCGCGCGCACCGGCCTCGAGCTCTTTTACATGAACGAGCATCGCGACGACTTTGCGCTGTACTACGACGAGGACACCTTCGAAGCGTTCAGCGCCCTGTCACCGCGGCCGAACTGGGCCGACCCGATTGCCTGGGACTACTGTCTCGAAGCGCGCTCCGAAGAGATCCTCGACATGCTCGATGACGCAAAGACCCACGTCTTCGTGGCAGGCCTCGAGTCGGTCCGCGATGAGCTCGACGAGGTCTTCGGTCGCATGGTGGGCTCGGAGGAGCGCTGGCAGCGCCGTCGTGCCGAGCTGGTCGCCGGGGGTCGCTGGACGGAGCTCTTGTACTAGCCATACGCGGCCAGGCCGGAGAAGCACCTTGTAGGAGCGGCTTTGAAGCCGCGACTGCGGCGTACGCACCGCCTGCAAACCATTCGCGGCTCGAGAGCCGCTCCTACAGCAGAGGCGTTCCGACATCGAAACAGAGCCTTGCAGGAGCGGCTTTGAAGCCGCGACTGCGGCGCACTTACCGCCCACAAACCAGTCGCGGCTCGAGAGCCGCTCCTGCAGCAGAGGCGTTCCGGCATCTGAACAGTGCCTTGTAGGAGCGGCTTTAAAGCCGCGACTGCGGCGTACTTACCGCCTGCAAACCATTCGCGGCTCGAGAGCCGCTCCTACAGCAGATACGCTCGGACATCGAAACAGGGCCTTGTAGGAGCGGCTTTGAAGCCGCGACTGCGGCGTACTCACCACCTGCAAACCAGTCGCGGCTCGAGAGCCGCTCCTGCAAGAACAATCGCCGACGCCGCCAGATACGGAGGCCGTGGATCACAAGTGACTTGGCATTCCCGATTCCTCATCTATAACTGATGTAAGGGGAGACAAACCTACACGGAGGATTCGAAAGCCATGGCCCACGCCTATCCCGTGATCGGGCAGTGGTTCCGCCGCGCCAACGGCACGCTGTTCGACGTCGTCGCTGTCGACGAACGCGCCGGCACCGTGGAAATCCAGCAGTTCGACGGCACTGTCGACGAAATCGATCTCGATACGTGGTTCGAACTGCTCACGATCGAGGTCAGCGCACCAGAGGACTGGTCCGGCTCGGTCGACATGGATCCCGAAGACGTCATCGATCGCTGCAACGAAGAGTTGCCACCGGGATTCCACGACCCGCTGGATTTCCTCGACCGGCTATAGCACTCAGTCGAGTCGGTCAGGTCCGGTAACGACAACGCGGCCATCGCGGACCGCGACGGACACCTTTTGCAGGTGCTGTCCGGGACAGGGCCCTGCAACGCACTCGCCATCCTCCAGACGAAACATGGCGCCATGGGAGGAACAGATAATTGCCGTACCGTCCGGCGTCAGGAAGCTGTCCGGCTTCCAGTTGAGCGGGTGCCCGGCATGCGGACAGCGATTCTGGTAGGCCAAAACGGCATTCCCCTGGCGAACGACGAAGCCTTTGAAGGGCCAGTCCCCCTCACCAATCCGAAACTCCCTGCAGCCGGGATCGTCGATCGCGTCGAGCGGACCAAGGTCGACTTCCCGCTCAGCCACCGGTACTCCCGTCTTCGAGCAGCGCGTCGTGGCGCCGCGCAACGACGAAGGCCAGGATGATTGCCGGCACGCCGATCGCGGCGGCATACAGGAAGAATCCCAGCCAGCCCACGACTTCCTGGACGTTGCCCGAGAAGCCCGCCAGGAATTTCGGGAACAGGGCCATGAACGAACTCAGGAGGGCGTACTGCGTCGCCGTGAAGTCGCGGTTGGTCAGGCTGGACAGATAGGCAATCAGCACCGTGCCACCGAAGCCCATCGCAATATTGTCGGCAGTAATCGTGACGCCGAGCATCCAGATCTTCGGCCCCACCTGGGTCATTGCCGCAAAGAACAGGTTGGTGCTCATGATCAGCGTCGTCGCAATGACGAGGCAGCGCGCCACGCCGTAACGGAGCACAGCCCAGCCGCCGGCGCCGACACCAATGATCGTCATCCAGGCGCCGTAGACCTTGGCCACGGTCGCCACCTCCGATTTCGTGTAGCCGATCGCAAGGTAGAAAGGATTGGCCAGAATGCCGAGGACGTAGTCGCTGACCCGGTAGAGCGATACGAACAAGAGAATCACGAACAGGAAGCGGCCGAAGCGCGCATAGAAGTCGGCAAACGGTTCCTCCACCGCGTGGCGGAACCACGCTGCCACCTTCTCGGCATAGCTGTCCCCGGCGTTAGACACGCCGCGACCAGTCTCGGCGGGCTCGGGGCACCACAAGGTCGTCAGTATCCCCAGCACCATGCACCCGGCCATTGCCGTATAGGCCATCGGCCAGCTGCCGAAGTCGGCAATGTACAGGGCGCCCGCGACGCTGATCAGGAGCGAGATGCGGTAGCCGTACTGGTACGCCGCGGCGAGCACGCCCTGCATCTCGTCATCCGCCGACTCGATGCGATAGGCGTCGATCACGATGTCCTGCGTTGCCGAGAGGAACGCGACCGCAAGCGCCACCACCGCAAAGGCCTGGATGTCGTCGGCCGGGTTGATGCCGGCGAGGACCAGGAGGCAGGCGCCGATCGAAACCTGGGCCAGCAACATCCAGGCGCGGCGGCGGCCGAAGATAGACGTGAGCAAGGGGAGCCGCAGCGAATCAACGACCGGCGCCCACACGAATTTCAGGCTGTAGGCAAAGCCGAGCCACGCGAAGGTCGAAATCGTGCTGCGCTCGACGCCGGCGTCCTCGAGCCAGGCCGTGAGCGTGGCATAGACCAGCGGGAAGGGCAGGCCCGAGGAAAAGCCCAGGAAGAAGATGACGAGCACCTTCTCCTGCAGGTAATAGCGCCAGCCGGGGCGGGCCGCGACCTCAGCCACCGTGCTGCCAGTCGTAGTCCATGGTCAGCGGTGCATGGTCGGAGAATCGTTCATCGCGATAGATGTCGGTGCGGCTTACCCGGTCGGCCAGCCCCCTGGTTACGACATGGTAGTCGATCCGCCAGCCGACATTGTTGTCCCAGGCCCGGCCGCGGTTCGACCACCAGGTGTAGGCGTGCTCCGGCTGATCGAGCGTCCGGAAGGCGTCGACGAAGCGGTACTCGCCGAAGACCTTGTCCATCCACGCGCGCTCCTCGGGCAGGAACCCCGAGTTCTTGCGGTTGGCCTTCCAGTTGCGGAGGTCTTGTTCCTTGTGAGCAATGTTCCAGTCGCCGCAGATAATCGTTTCGGAGCGCCGTCGTCGTATCTTGTGAAGGTGCTCGGTGAAGCTGTCCATGCAGCGATACTTCGCCGCCTGGCGCTCCTCGCTCGAGGACCCCGACGGCAGGTAAAGGGACACAACGTTGATGCCGCCGAGCTGGACCTCGAGGTAGCGGCCCTCGGCATCGAACTCCGGATCGCCGTAGCCCCGGATGACCTTCTTCGGCGCGTGTTTCGAATAGATGGCGACGCCGCTGTAACCCTTCTTCTCGGCGTCCTCGTAGTAGACGTGATAGCCGGCCGGGAGGAACACCTCGTCCGTCAGCTGGTGCTCCTGCGCCTTGGTTTCCTGAATACACACGACGTCCGCGTCCTGGCGATGCATCCAATCGAAGAAACCCTTGCGCGCGGCGGCGCGAATGCCGTTGGCATTGAGACTGACTACACGAAACAAGAAAACACCCTCGACACCTTTGAACCGCCGCGACGAATCCGGACAGTGGCTGTGTCATACTCGCGAAAGGCGCATCATACCGATCAGGCACATGCGAGCGTACAAAAAGGAATTCATCGAACTGGCCCTCGAGCTCGGCGTACTGAGGTTCGGCGAGTTCACCCTGAAATCCGGCCGGAAGAGTCCCTACTTTTTCAACGCCGGCCTGTTCAACACGGGCTATGCCGCCGCCAAGCTCGGCCGTTACTACGCGGCGGCGATTGCTGACTCGAAGATCGAATTCGACATGCTGTTCGGGCCTGCCTACAAGGGCATCCCGCTGGCGGCGCTCGCAGCGGCAGCGCTCGCCGAGCACTACGACATCGACGTGCCCTACGCCTACAACCGCAAGGAGGCAAAGGACCACGGCGAGGGTGGCAACATTGTTGGCGGACCCCTCGAGGGCCGGGTGCTGATCGTCGACGACGTCATTACCGCCGGCACGGCCGTGCGCGAGGCCTACCAGATCATCGCCGGCACGAACGCCGACATTGCGGGCCTCGTTATCTCGCTGGATCGCGAGGAGAAAGGCGAAAGCAACCTCTCGGCCGTGCAGGAGCTCAAGAGCTCGCTGGGCATCCCGGTGGCCAGCATCGTATCCCTCGCCGACCTGATCGAGAGCCTGGAGGCGGCCGGGGAATACGAGGACTGGCTCGAGCCCGTCATGGCCTACCGGCGGCAGTACGGGGTAATTACATAATTTTTTCGGCGCCGGCCCGGGTTTCACGTTTACAGCGGCCTGAGGGAGGTCTAAGCTTGGAAATACGCGAACTGTGTCGCGATTTTCCACTTGCTCCTTGGCATAGTGACCCAATGCTCAGACGAATTCTCGCACTGGCAACACTTGTGGTCTCCGCCTCCGCCGCCCACGCCGGGGAGGAGCGCAAGACGTATTCCTGGGTCGATGACGACGGTGTCGTGCACTACGGTGACGCCGTACCGGCCGAATACGCCGAGAAAGACAAGCGCGAGCTCAACGACCAGGGCGTACAGGTCGGCCTGATTCGCGGGCGCAAATCCGCCGAGGAACTCGCCGAGGAAGCGCGCCTTGCGCGCATTGCCGCGGCCGAAGAGGCGCGCCGCCGGGAAGACCGGGCACTGCTCGCCACCTACCTGTCCGTTGACGAAATCGAGCGGCACCGCGACAACCGCGTCGAGCTGTTCCAGGCCCAGGCGCGCGTGACCGAACTCTTTATCCAGACCCAGCAGGTCCAGCTCGACAAGCTGATGGCGGAAGCGAACCGCTACCAGCCATATACCGAGGACCCGGACGCACCCATGGTTGACCCGGATCTCATGGACCACATAGCCGCGCTGGAGGAAACCATCCTCAGGCACCAGGACAATCTCAAGCGCTTCCGCCAGGGTGAACAGGAAATCATCGAGCGCTTCGACCGCGACATCAAACGCTTCGAAGAGCTGACCAGCATGACGGCAAACAACAGCTAGGCCAGCAGCCGCTGCTAGCTCGTCCCTGACGAACCAAAGCCGCCCGCGCCGCGATCGCTCTCGGCAAACGCCTCCACGACCTCGAACTCGACCTGGACGACCGGGACGATGACCATTTGCGCAATGCGCGCGCCTGGCTCGATCTCGAACGGCTTGCTGCCGCGGTTCCAGCAGGAGATGTACACCTGACCCTGGTAGTCGGAATCGATGAGCCCGGTGAGGTTGCCGAGCACGAGTCCGTGCTTGTGCCCCAGGCCGGAACGCGGCAAAAGAACGGCTGCAAGTCCCGGGTCAGCGAGGTGAATAGCAAGGCCGGTCGGCACCAGCGTGGTTTCGCCCGGAAGAACCGTAAGCGGCGCATCGATGCAGGCACGCATGTCGAGACCGGCGGAGCCATCGGTCGCGTAATGCGGCAACGGGATTGAATCCCCGATCCGCGGATCGAGAATCTGGAGTTCCAGTTTGTGCACAGTCAGTCCTTGCTGGAGATTACGGAGAGCCGCGGCTCGGTGCCGCGCGTTGCGTCATAGCGTGATGCGATGAGGTTAACGAGGTCGGCCGCGAGCGCCGACTTTGCCGCCAGCGGAAAGCTCTCCCGGCCCTCCGCCCAGAACACGTCGACGGCGTTCTCGTCCGCATCGAAGGCCTTGCCGTCGCGAACGCAGTTCGCAACGATCATATCGAGTCCCTTGTCTTCGAGTTTGCCGCGCGCGTATGCCTCGAGATCGTCGGTCTCGGCGGCAAAGCCAACCGTGAACGGCGCAGCCGGCCGGGCGGCAACGCCCGCGAGAATATCGTCCGTGCGAACGAGCTCGAGGGTCATCGTTTCACCGGACTTCTTGATCTTGCGCTCGGCAACCGTGGCCGGGCGGTAGTCTGCAACAGCAGCGGTCGCCACAAAGATGTCCGCTTCGCCGATCACGGCCTCGGTCGCCGCGCGCATGTCCGCCGCCGTCATAACGTCGATCCGCTCGACGCCCCGCGGCGTATCGAGACCGACGGGGCCGGCTATGAGCGTGACGTTCGCGCCGGCGAGCCTGGCGGCGGCGGCGAGCGCGAACCCCATCTTCCCTGAGCTGCGATTCGACAGGTATCGCACCGGGTCGACAGGCTCGCGGGTCGGGCCGGCGGTGATGACCACGGTCTTCCCCGCCAGCACACGCGCCACTTCCCGACCATCGAGCGCGACTGTCCGGGCGGCAATGTCGTCGGGTTCGAGCATGCGTCCGCTGCCGGTCTCGCCACAGGCCTGGGAGCCTGCGCCGGGTCCGAGCACGTGGACCCCGCGCTGCTCGAGAATGGCCCGGTTGGAGCGGACTGCCGGGTTGTTCCACATGACGTGGTTCATTGCAGGCGCAATCGCGACGGGCGCCTCGGTCGCGAGCACGAGCGTCGTCAGGAGATCGGCCGCCGCGCCCGACGCCAGTCGCGCCATGATCTCGGCAGTCGCCGGCGCAATGAGGACAATATCGGCCCAGCGTGCGAGCTCGATATGGCTCATCGAGGCTTCAGCCTCCTTGTCCCACAGGTTCGATCGCACGGGCCGGCCGGCCACCGCCTGCAGGGACGTTTCTGTGACGAACTCGCGCGCTGAGTTGGTCATCACGACCTGCACGTCGGCACCGCGCTCGCGCAGGCGCCGGACGAGTTCCGGGGTCTTGTAGGCGGCAATGCCGCCGGTGATGCCGAGCACTATGTTCATCGGAGTCCCTGCAGAGACTACTTTCAGTTATCGAATTGTCGCCCGAATCGGTCGGAGCGCGCCAGATTGTCGGGTTGTAAGCTTATGCCGGGCACTTCGACAATGGCACCTTCACGCCAGGGAGTGCCTCGATGTTCTCGCTGCTCAATGAAGCCGAGTGCGCCGCGCTGCTCGGCAGGATTCTTCGCGGTCGTGCCGCGTCACGCGACGGTGCCGACCTCGCGAGAACGCTGATCGAGCGCTACGGCGGGCTCCGACCGTTGCTCGATGCCGACGCGGCAGCGCTCAGAAGCGAACGCGGTATTGGTCGGTACCGACTCGAGGTACTTACGGCCCTGCCGCCGCTCGCGAGACAGTATTTCGCCGAGAGCGTGACGCCCGGCGAGCCGATCCGCTGCCCGGCGGACACCGAGGCCTTCCTGTCAGCGCGGCTCGGGCACCTCGATCACGAGCGCTTCTGCTGCCTCTTCCTCGACAACCGCCACCGCGTACTGGCCTTCGAGGAGCTGTTCCGCGGCACTATCGACGGCACCTCCGTGTATCCGCGGGAGGTCGTCAAGGAGGCCCTGGCCGTCAACGCGGCGGCGCTGATCCTTGCGCATAATCATCCCTCCGGGCGTGCCGAGCCGAGCCAGGCCGACGAACGGATTACCCGGCGCCTGAAGGCCGCGCTCGATCTGGTCGACATTCGCCTCCTGGACCACGTCGTCGTGGGTCACGGGGAGGTCGTGTCGCTGGCCAGCCGGGGACTGCTCTGAGGCAGGCACGAAGCGGCCCCCGCACCCTTGTAAAGCCTGCCTCCCACTGGTATAAAGTGCGGCTCGTCGCCCACAGGCCGTGGGCAGTTCTTAGCGAAATCAGAGACTTAAAGCTCATGTCCAAGGTTTGCCAGGTGACCGGGAAGCGCCCGCAGAGCGGCAACAACGTGTCACACGCTCACAACAAGACCCGTCGGCGTTTCCTGCCGAACCTCCAGAACAAGCGTTTCTGGCTGGATTCCGAGAAGCGTTTCGTGCGCCTCTGCGTTTCCACCAAGGGCATGCGCATCATCGACAAGCACGGCATCGAGAAAGTCGTTGCCGACCTGCGTGAGCAGGGCCAGCGCGTCTAGCGACAGGAGACCAGAAGCATGGCCAAGAAGGGAGCCCGCGAAAAGATCCGTCTCGTGTCGAGCGCCGGCACCGGGCATTTCTACACGACGCACAAGAACAAGCGTCTGCACCCGGAAAAGATGGAAACCAAGAAATACGACCCGACGATTCGCAAGCACGTGATCTACAAGGAAGCGAAGATCAAGTAGCGCGGTCGACAGAGAACGCAAAACGAGAAAGCCCGCCACTGCCGCGGGCTTTTTTGTTTTCCGACCACGACCGAATCACCAAACGATACCCAACGCCGACAGCGAATGCCCGAACTACCCGAAGTTGAAACGAGCCGCCGCGGCATCGAGCCCTACGTCACGGGCCAGACGGTAAGGCACGTCGACATACGCAATCGCGCCCTGCGCTGGCCAGTAGCGGCGGACTTCGAGCAGCGCCTCACGGGCTCGACGATCGAATCGGTCGGACGTCGTGCCAAGTACCTGCTCTTCAACACGCGCGACGGGGCTGCGATCCTGCATCTCGGCATGTCAGGCAGCGTCACCATTGTGCCGCCCGACACGCCGCCTGGCGTACATGATCACGTCGATATCGGTTTCGACAGCGGCGACGTGCTGCGCTTTCGCGACCCGCGTCGTTTCGGCTCGCTGCACTGGAGCCCCGAGCCTCAGAATCACTGGCTGCTCCGCGACCTGGGCCCCGAGCCACTGTCGGATGCGTTCGACGGCGATCATCTGTGGCGCGCCTCCCGCGGTCGTCGCGTTGCCGTGAAGCCCTTCATCATGACCGCAGGCGTCGTGGTCGGTGTTGGCAACATCTACGCCAGCGAATCGCTGTTTATTGCCGGTATCAACCCGAAGCGACAGGCCGGCAGGGTTGCGCGGGACCGCTACGCGCTGCTGGCCGATGCCATCAAGTCGGTGCTCGAGCGTGCCATTCAGGCCGGCGGCACGACGCTCAGGGATTTCTATGGCTTCAACGGCCAGGCCGGCTACTTTCAGCAGCAGCTCGACGTCTACGGCCGGGAAGGGGAAGCCTGTCGACGCTGCGCGGCACCAATCCGCAATATCGTGCTCGGACAGCGCGCCACCTACTACTGCGTAAGCTGTCAGCGCTAGGGGCTTGGCTACGCCCCGGCTTCGGCAACTCGCGCGAGCATTGCCTCACGTATCGGCGACGACACGAACTCGGAGATGTCCCCGCCCAGCGTGGCGACTTCCTTGACCAGCGTCGAGGAGATAAAGGCGTACTCTTCGGTCGGCGTCAGGAACACGGTTTCGACGACCTTGGTGAGGTGACGGTTCATCGCCGCTAGCTGGAACTCGTATTCGAAGTCGGAGACGGCCCGCAAACCCCGGACGATCGCGTTGAGTTCGTTGGCCTCGGCGAAGGCAACGGTGAGGCCCTCGTAGCCCGTAATCTCGACACCGGGCACATCGCCGACCACCTGTTCGGCCATGGCAACCCGCTCTTCGAGCGAAAACAGGGTTCGCTTGCTGCCGGTATCTGCAGCCACGGCCACGACGACGCGATCGAACACGCGCGCAGCCCGGCGCACGAGGTCTTCGTGGCCGAGCGTAATCGGGTCGAACGTGCCCGGATACATTGCACGTGTCGGCATCTCCCCCCTCCTTGTCAGCGGCTTCCGTCGGCCGTCGCAACGAGTGCGTAGCGAACGTTGCCAGCCTTGCTTTGCTTGTCGATGCGCCAGTCATCCGGCAGCGAGACTTCGGGCGCACTCTTATCCTGTTCGATGTAGACCCGCGCGCCCGGCGCCAGTATGCCGGATTCGTTGAGACGGCGACATAAGTCGCTCATGTTGGCGGAGGCGAACGGCGGGTCGAGAAAGACGAGATCGATCGACTCAGCCGGCAGCTCGGTCAGTACGCGCTCGGCGTCGCCGTGACGAACGCTGGCATCGGTGGCGGCAAGCGTTGCGATGTTCTTCCGGAGCGCGTCGGCGACCCGGCGGTTCGCCTCGACGAACACGCAGCTCTTGGCGTCGCGTGACAGCGCCTCGAGGCCGAGCGCGCCGGTGCCGGCAAAGAGATCGGCGCAGCGTTTGCCGGGCAGCCAGTGCATCAGCCAGTTGAAGAGCGTCTCGCGCACGCGTTCGCTCGTAGGCCTTAGACCCTCGGCGTCGATAACGGGCAGCCTCCGGCCGCGCCAGTTTCCGGCTACAATACGCAGCCGTCCGGGGGCAGTCCCGCGGCGCCCTCTCGATTGTCGTTGGCTCATTGGCAGCAATGATCCCGGCCCACGCCGGGCGTTGCCGTAAGGTATCGCATGTTTGGTAGGAAAACCGACGATAAGGCCGGCAGTAGTTCCGGGAAAGGCTTTATCAGTCGGCTGCGCTCGCGTCTTAATCGCGGCGACAGCTGGCTCACGTATGATCTCGCCAACCTCGTGCCCGGTGGCAGGATCGACGAGGAGGTGCTCGAGGAACTCGAGTCGCTGCTGGTCATGGCCGACGTCGGCGTGGAAACGACCGGCAGGATCATCGACAGCCTCAATGACCGCCTGAAGCGTAATGAGCTTGGCGACGTCGAGGCGCTGAAGCGGGGCTTGAGGGACGCCATCGTTGAGATCCTTACGCCGGTCGAGGTCCCGCTCGAACCTGTCGTTGAGAACGGACCGTTCACGATCCTGATGGTCGGGGTCAACGGCGCAGGCAAGACCACGACCATTGGCAAGCTCGCCCGACGCTTCACCGACGACGGCCGTTCCGTCGTGCTCGCCGCGGGCGATACGTTTCGCGCTGCGGCGGTCGAACAGCTGTCGGAGTGGGGCAAGCGTAACGATGTCCCGGTGATTGCCCAATCCAGCGGCGCGGACCCGGCCGCCGTGGTGTTCGATGCCTGGGAGGCGGCGGCAGCGCGAGGCGCCGATATTCTCCTTGCCGATACGGCGGGCAGGCTGCAAAGCCAGCAGGGCCTCATGGACGAGCTCGCGAAGGTCAAGCGGGTGCTCGGTCGCCGCGATGCGGCGGCGCCACACGAAACGATGCTGGTCATCGATGCCAGCCAGGGGCAGAACGCCCTGGTCCAGGCAGAGAAATTCCACGAAACCCTGGGGCTGACGGGCATCGTTGTAACGAAACTCGACGGCACGGCCAAAGGTGGCGTGATGCTCGCGATTGCGGATCGCCTCGGCGTGCCGGTACGCTTCATTGGCATAGGTGAGTCGGCGGACGACATGCAGGTGTTCAATGCGGGAGATTACGCGGATGCGCTCCTCGCGAAGGTATAGCGTAAGGCCGCCCGCGCCATGATCCAGCTCGAGAACGTGACGCGGCGTTACCCCGGGGGGCAGGAAGCACTGTCCGGGCTGACGCTCTCGGTCGATGCCGGCGAAATGGTGTTCGTGACCGGCCATTCCGGCGCCGGCAAGAGTACGCTCCTGAAGCTGATTGCCCTGATCGATCGACCGACCTCCGGCCAGGTCATCGTCGACGGACAAAACACGGCGCGGGTGCGCCGCCGGCGAATACCGGCCTATCGCCGCGAGATCGGTATGGTCTTCCAGGATCACAAGTTGCTGTATGACCGCAGCGTTGCCGACAACGTTGCTCTGCCCCTGGTCATCGCCGGCGCCGGCAAACGTGAGATCGGGCGCCGGGTGCGCGCCGCGCTCGAGCAGGTCGGCCTCCTGCACAAGGAGAAGAAGAACCCGGAGACGCTATCCGCAGGTGAGCAGCAGCGGGTCGGCATTGCGCGGGCAATCGTTACACGCCCCAAGGTGCTGATCGCCGACGAACCTACCGGCAATCTCGATCCGGAGCTGTCGCTCGAGGTCATGCGGATATTCCGGCGCTTCAACGAAGTCGGCGTCACGCTGATGATTGCGAGTCACGACATTGCGCTCATCGATCGCCTGGGCTGCCGGCGCATCGAGCTCGAGGAGGGCAGGCTGCGGGGAGTGGCAGAGGACGCCGGGGAAGCCGACCCGTGGCGGTAACGCGCAACCAGGACGCCGTGAAGCCGGTGCGGACCAGCGGTCCGGTGGCCACGTGGTTCGGGCGTCACGTTGCGACGGCAGCAGAGAGCCTCAGGAAACTCGGTCGGCAACCGTTTGCCAGCCTCATGATCGTCGGCGTCATTGCGCTGACGCTGGCACTGCCAACTGCCCTGCACTTGTTAGTCAAGAACGCGCTGGCGATCAGCGGCGGCTGGGACGAGGCGCTGGATTTTTCCGTGTTCCTGGCCGACGGGCTCAGCGAAGAACAGGCCGACGGGCTCCGTAGCCTCATCGAACAGCGCGCGGATGTCGAAGGCGTCACGCTCGTAACCCGGGAAGAAGCGCTGGAGGAGTTTCGCGCGGAGTCGGGCTTCGGCGCTGCGCTCGACCAGCTGTCAACGAACCCCTTGCCGCATACGCTGATCGTGCGACCGTCAGCATTCAATACGCCGGCGTCGATGGCTTTACTGCGGGAAGAACTCGAGAACCTGCCGGAGACTGCTGCCGTGCAGGTGGATACTGACTGGGTCGAACGCTTTCATGCCATCCTCGCGATTGTCGACCAGGGCATTGGCATTGGCGCCGTGCTACTGGGGCTGGCGATCGTCGTGATCATCGGCAACACGATACGACTCGACGTCGAGAACCGTCGGGACGAGATCGAGGTGACCAAACTGATTGGCGCGAGCGACGGCTTCGTCCGCCGACCGTTCCTCTGGAGCGGGGTCTGGTTCGGCTTTCTTGGCGGCCTCATGGCCGTGGGATTCGTGCAGCTGGGGCTGTACCTGCTCGACGAACCGGTCACCCGACTTGCCGGTCTCTACCAGGGCAACGTCGAACTGGTGCATCTCACGCTTGCCGAGGCGGCAATGGTCGTGGCCGCCGGTACGGGTCTCGGGATTGTCGGCTCCTGGTTCGCGGCAACCCGCCGTATGCGGGCTATCGAACCGGGCTGAGGCGTACCCGGGCTTTTTGCTGCGCATTGCCGACGCCGGCAATGACGCCCGCCGCAATGGCATTGAGAACGGCGCGGTCAGATTCCGCCTTGCTCATCACCTTGAGTCCCCAGATGCTGTTGACGATGAACGCGGCGAGATCGTCAGCGCTGCGTGCCCCGTCGACATCGCCCTGATCCTGTGCGCGACGCACGAGCCTTGCGAACGCGACGCGGGTGCCCTCGTTGTGGCGGCGCACCTGCCCGGCTATGTCGTCATCGTGCTGGGCCATTTCCAGCAGCGTGTTCACGGCGAGGCAGCCACGGCGGTCACGCCCTGTGACGGCGTCATCGACGAGTTCGTCGAGCAGGGTGACCAGCCCGGCGAGCGCGCCGGATTCGTGCCCCGCAAGGCCGTCCAGGTGGGCAATAAATGAACGGTGGTAGCCGTCGAGCACCTCGAGGAAGATGCCCTTCTTGGAACCAAAGGCGCCGTACAGGCTGCCGGGCTTCAAGCCCGTGGCTTTCACGAGGTCGCTGATCGAGGTTTGCGTGTAGCCGCGGCGCCAGAACACGCCGAGCGCAGCCTCGATGACCTGTTCGCGTTGGAATTCCGGGGCTCTGGGCATAGGGAATGTGTCTATCGATATAACGAAAAAGAAGTCTACCTATTCTTGAATATCTGTTCAAGTATTGCTACAGTGCATGTCCGGTCGACGAGCCGGATTTTTTTCGACCAATTCTTGAATGTTTATTCAATATAGTAACGGATAACCGTTAACCAAGGAGAGCACGATGCCCCGCTTCACGCCCGTAACGCCCGAGAACACGCCGGAAGGCAGCCGCGAGTCGCTCACACAAGTCCATAATAAATATGGATTTATACCGAACTTGCTGGGCACTTTCGCACACTCGCCCGAGGCGCTCGAGGGTTACCTGGCGCTCGGTGAGCTGTTGGCAAGGACGGATTTCGATGCCACGGAACAACAGGTGCTGTTGCTTACGATAAGTCGTGAAAACGGCTGCGAATACTGCGTTGCCGCGCACAGCACTGTCGCGGCCGGCCAGAACGTGCCAAGCGAGGTCGTTGAGGCGATCCGTGACGGCCGGACGATAGCCGAGCCGCGCCTCGAGGCCTTGAGTCGCTTTGCCACGGCGGTCGTAGAGCAGCGCGGCCGGGTCAGTCAGGATCAGCTGGAAGCGTTTATTGACGCGGGTTTCGCGGAGCGGCAGGTGCTCGACGTGATCCTGGCTACAGCCATGAAGACGCTGTCGAACTATACGAACCACCTGGCCCACACCGAGCTGGACAGTCCGTTTGAAGCACGACGCTGGTCGGCCGGCCGTCGACACGCGGCCTGATCCCGCACGAGGCCGGACAAGACTTTACATAATCTTTACGGAACTTGGTGCCCCGTTAGCACTCAAAAAAGGCGAGTGCTAAAATCGGCGCCCCCACGAGGAGGGATATTTGTGAACAAGCGTTTTTCGACCGACATTAATCACGACCTGGTGCTTGCCGGGCCGGTCGGCAGCCTTGACGCGTACATCCACGCGGTGGGCAGCGTACCGGTGTTGAGCAAGGAAGACGAGCAGTGGCTCGCGCACCGGTTCCGTGACGAAGAAGACCTCGAGGCCGCCCGCGAGCTCGTGCTCGCACACCTGCGCTTCGTCGTACACATTGCCAAAGGCTACACGGGCTACGGGCTGCCGCTCGCCGACCTGATCCAGGAAGGCAACGTCGGCCTGATGAAGGCCGTCAAGCGCTTCGACCCGGAGTACGACGTACGCCTCGTGTCCTTTGCCGTGCACTGGATCCGCGCCGAGATTCACGAATTCGTGCTCAAGAACTGGCGCATCGTCAAGGTCGCCACGACGAAGGCGCAGCGCAAGCTGTTTTTCAACCTGCGCAAGGCAAAGAAGAGCCTCGCCTGGTTGAGCGCCGACGAGACCCGCGCCGTTGCCGAGGATCTTGGCGTCAGCGAGAAAGAGGTGACGGAAATGGAGCGTCGGCTCAGCGCACGCGACGCGCTGTTCGACCCGGCGCCGGACACTGATGACGACAAGGCCTTCGGACCGGCGTCATACCTGCCTGCGCCGGCCTCCGACCCGGCCGAGCTCGTTGCCGACGCGGACTTCGATGCCGATGCCGCCGCGAAGATGAACCGCGCGCTGCTAACGCTCGACGACCGCAGCCAGGACATCATCCGCAGCCGCTGGCTGACCGACAGCAAGATGACGCTGCACGAGCTCGCCGATGTTTACGGCGTGTCGGCCGAGCGCATTCGCCAGATCGAGAACAACGCGATCAAGAAGATGCGCAACGCAATGGCGCTCTAGGCAGCAGAGCAACGCAAGTACAAAAGGGGCCGCAGTCGCGGCCCCTTTTTTTTGTTTCGGCGCGCGGCAGGGAGAACCGCGGCTACTGGTAGTCCTGGTCACGAAAGCGGATGAAGCCTGCTTCTTCCCCGCCGTGCGGATCCCGGTGCGTCCAGTGCACGACGCCGCCCTCCGGGCTCCAGTCATAGACGCCATGAAAGCCGATCCGGTCGCCTATACCGAGCGGCACTCTCGCAGCAATCTCGACGTTGTGCGCAATCAGCAGCGTCTGGCCGCTGGCCAGGCGGACGACGAAGCGCTGGTGCTCCGCGCCATCATCGCGACCGTCGTTCAGCAAACGGACCACGACCCCCGAGTCACTGATCCAGGCGTCACGATCCGATTTTCCGTACTGGCCAGGGCCCGTAAGACGGGCCCTGCCTCGCCGACGGCCTGCCGACATTAGGCTTTGCGTCCCTAGCCCGCCGTCACCGGAACGAGTGTGATCTCGACGCGACGGTTAGCCTGCCGTCCACTCGCGCTCGAGTTGTCGGCGACCGGACGCTCTTCGCCCATGCCGACGGTAATCAATCGCTCGCCCATGACGCCGCGCTGCGTGAGATACGCCGCAACGCTCGAGGCGCGTCGCTCGGACAGCGACTGGTTGTATTCATTGGTGCCTGTGCTGTCGGTATGGCCGGCAACTTCGATCACGGTCTGGTCAAACTCGATGAGCACCTTGCTGACCGAATCGAGCACGGCAAAGAACGACGGCGACAGGTCTGAGCTGTTGGTTGCGAACGTGACATTACCCGGCATGTTGAGCGTTATGTTGTCGCCCATGCGGGTAACGCTGACGCCCGTACCCTCGAGTTCGGCCCTGAGCTTGGCTTCTTCGCGATCCATGTAGTAGCCGATGGAGCCGCCCGCAAGCGCACCGACGCCAGCGCCAATCAACGCGCGCTGCCGACGCTCCACCGCATCGTCGCCCGAAACGAGGCCCACGACCGCGCCTGCCGCAGCACCAATCAGCGCGCCCTTGGTTGCTGCGCTGGTCTTCTCTTCACGAGTGTAGGGATCCAGCGTTTCGCAGCCGGTCGCCACAACGGCGACCGTCAGAACGGTTAGTGCTGGCTTCAGAAATCGAGTCTGCATGACAAGTCCTCTTGCTTGCTATGATGCGGCCACGCGCGCGTCGCGGCAGGCCGATACAGGTACGCGTGGATTATAGGCGCAGATATCCTGAACCGTGACTTAAGGAGGGCGCCGCAGTGCTACCTTATGTCATGAAGTCGACCCGCATAGCGATCAAAAAAGTCCTCGCGACAGCACGACGCCGCTGTGTGTTCGAGAGCAGCGCGTTGTGAGTGACACGGATCGCTGGCTCGAGCGCTTCGACAAGACGGCAAGCCGGTTGCCGGGAACGTATCGCCTTGCCGCGCTGATCGTCATCCTCGGCCTCGTTGGCATACTCTGGTCGTTGCCGGTACCCGGCGAGTTCTACCAGATTTCGCCGCTGTTCAACTGGGGCAGCGCGTTTCTGATGGCGACGGGCGTCTACTACTTCATCGTCTCGCTGTCGCTCGCAATCGGGCTCTTACCCTTCCTCGTCGGCGTCGCCGCCTTCGAGTTCTGGCTAAGGGCGTCAGGCTATGCGGCCCTGAACGTCTCGATCGGTTTGTTCGCAACCGGCGTCGCCGGGCTGTGGCTCAGTCAGCGGAGTGCCGGCCTCAGGGGTATTGCCCGCGAACTGCAGCACGTCATGCTCGTGCCTGCCTGGATGCTGGCCGGCGCTTACCGCAAGCTCGGCATTCCTGTCTAGACACGCCGACATGACCCGACCCGACCGCCCGCCCGGCCACCGGGACGTGTGGCGTATTGCGCTGCCGATGATCCTCTCGAACATTACTGTGCCCCTGCTCGGTATGGTCGACACGGGCGTCACAGGGCACCTCGACAGCGAGATCTATCTTGCCGCCGTCGCCATTGGTGCAACGGTGTTCAGCGTGCTGTACACGGGCGTCAACTTCCTGCGAATGGGCACGACCGGCATTGCTGCGCAGAGCTACGGCGCCGGCGACTACACAGGTTTGCGGACCTCGCTCGGCCAGGCCCTCGTTGTCGCGCTGGCGATTGGCACCGCGCTCATTCTTGTGCACCGTCCGCTGGGCAACATCGCCGTCGACCTCGTTGGCTCTGAGGCCACGATCAATGCGGTTGCACTCGACTACTTCAACGTCCGCATCTGGAGCGCGCCCGGCACGCTCGCAAACTACGTACTGATCGGCTGGTTGCTGGGCGCGCAGAATGCGCGTGTACCGTTTCTCGTGTTCCTGACCATCAACGTCGTGAACATTGTGCTCGACCTCGTCCTTGTCGTTGGCCTCGGCATGAAGGTCGAGGGAGTTGCCCTTGCCTCGGTCGTTGCCGAGTACACGGGCGTTGTTGTCGGCGCCTCGTTCATACCGGCGACGCTTCGAGGTCATCCCGGCGAGTGGCGTCTCGCGGCACTCCGTCGCCTCAGCGAGTACGGCGCGTTCTTCTCGGTCAACGCCAACCTCTTCATGCGTACGCTAATGCTGACGTCGACCCTCGCCTTCGTGACGGCGCAGGGCGCCCGCATGGGTGGCACGATCCTCGCGGCGAATGCCCTGCTCATGAACCTGCAGAACCTGACCTCGTTTGCGCTCGACGGGATTGCGCATGCGGCCGAGGCACTCGTCGGCAAAGCCGTGGGCGCCCGACGTCGCGATGCCGTCGAGGTTGCGGTCGGACTGACGCTGCGCTGGTCGCTGGGCTTCGCCATTGCACTGGCGCTTGCCTACGCCGCGTTCGGTCCGTTCCTGGTCCGCTTACTTACCGATCTCGAGGACGTGCGCGCGACGGCCATGACGTACCTGCCATGGCTGGTCGCCTCGCCGCTGGTGTCGGTATGGTCGTTCCTCTACGACGGTGTGTTCGTCGGCGCCACCCGTGCGAAAGAGATGCGCAACATCATGCTGACATCGATGCTGCTGTTCCTGGCTGCCTGGTACCTGTTGCTGCCTTTCGGAAACGACGGCCTGTGGGCCGCGTTCCTTGCCTTCATGGCGGGGCGCGGCGTTGGCATGTTCCTGAGCTATCGCCGGACGGTCCTGCCCTCCGTCACCGGTGCGGGCCCAGGCTGACCGTCGGAACCGGTGCCGGGCGTCACCGGCTGCCGAAACAGCCCGCGAACGATGGACCGGGCCCACAGGTACGCCACGACGCCCGTAGCGATATTGGCCAGCGAGTAGGCCACGAAGATACCGGGGATGCCGAACAGCCGCTGACCGACGAACGCCAGCGGCACATACAGGGCAAGAATCCGCATGATGCTCACGACGACACCGGGCATCGGTTTGCCAAGCCCGTTGTAGGCTGCGTTCATGACCATGACCGTGCCGTAAGCGCCGTAGGAGAGCGGCACTATCCACAGGAATACGGTGGCGACGTGGTTGGCATCCGGGTCGTCACTAAAGAGTCCGGGCAGGAAGCCCGACATGGCGGCGAGCAGCGCCGCAATGACGATGCCGCTCACAACGCAAAACGCCGTGCAGAGCCACAGCGACCTGAGGATGCGGTCCTCCTTGCCGGCCGACAGGTTCTGGCCGACAAACGGACCGATGGTCGAGGACATGGCGTAATAGAGCACGAGCATCATCGACTCGATGCGACTCGCCACGCCGAAGCCCGCGACAGCCGCCGAACCGAAGCTGGCGATCATCGCTGTCACGATGGTTGCACCCAGCGGCACGATGACGTTGGTGCCGGCGGCCGGCAGACCCACGTGCAGCACATCGCGCCATGACTGAAACATGACGTCCCGCCGCGGCCAGCTCAGGGACAAGAGGCGATAGCGCACGCGCAGGAAGTACACGGTCCCGGTGAAGATAACCCCGCGGGCGATCAGTGCCGCCAGCGCGGCGCCGTCGAGACCGAGCGCCGGCACGGGACCGAGGCCGAAGATCAGAATCGGGTCGAGCGCAATGTTCAGGACCGACGAGATCACCATGAGCTTGCCCGGCAGGAGCGTGTCGCCCGTTGCCCGCATGCTCGCCATCCCGACCATGCCGACAACGATGAACGGCACGCCAAGATAGACAATCGTCATGAAGCTCCGGATCAACGGCATGATGTCGTCGCTGGCGCCGAGCAGCGCGAACAGCGGATCGATCAGCAGGATGCCGAATACGGATATGATCGCGGTGATCATGAACGACAGCATGATGCTGTCGGTCGACAGCCGTCGCGCCCGCTTGCGGTTGTTGCTACCGAGGGCCCGCGCGACGACCGACGACGTACCGGCACCGAGGCCAATCGCGACGCTCGTGACAATCATGAGAATCGGGAAGCCGAAGCTGTAGGCAGCCAGCGAGTCGATGCCGACCTGGCCGATGAACCACGCGTCGATGAGCGCCTGCCCCATCATCGTGGCGATACCGAAGAGGACGGGTACCGTCATGTCCACGAGATGCCGGCCGACCGGGCCGCTCGCGAGCCGTGATGTCTTCCTGGGCATAGGCTACCTGAGGGTGCGGGGCGGGCGCTCGACCACTATGAGGCCAAGCGGCAGTTGGCGCAACGACTGCTTTCGGTATCATCTTTTTCTCGCAGCGGAGTATTGAGGCATGAAAACCCGTCATGAAGTCCTGATCGATGCCCCGCGCGCCGTCGTGTGGGCCATGCTCGACGACGGCGACCAGCTGCCGCGCTGGCAGCCTGGCCTCAAGTCGCTGACCCGACGCTCCGGCACGGCCGGACAACCGGGCGCCGTCTCGGAACTCGTCTATGTCGAGGGTGGCCGGGAGCTTCGCGTCACCGAGACGATCACCGAGCGACGCGAGCCCGAGTTTATTGCCGCCGTCTACGCAAGCCGGCTCGGCAAGACACTCGTCGTCAATCACTTCGAAGACTCAGGCGACGAGCAGACGCGCTGGGTCATTTACGCGAACCACCGCTTCCGCGGCCTGATGCGCTTCATGTCCGTGTTTTCCGCTGACGCGATTCGCGAGCGCACCGACAACAACCTCGAGCGCTTCAAGCTGCTCGTCGAAAGCGAGACCCGGAGCGCATGAGCTGGAAGAAGCTGTCCTCGCGGACGATCTACGAAAACCCGTGGATGCGGGTCCTGGAGGACCACGTCGTCAACCCGGGCGGCGGCGAGAACCAATACGGTCACGTGCATTTCAAAAACCGGGCCGTCGCGATCGTCCCGCTCGACGAACACGGCCACACCTGGCTGGTTGGACAGGCACGCTATACCCTCGGTGAATACTCCTGGGAGCTGCCCATGGGCGGCGCGCCGCTCGACGAGGCACCGCTCGCCGCAGCGAAGCGCGAGCTCAAGGAAGAGACAGGGCTCACCGCCGAACGCTGGACCGAGCTCATGACCCTGCATACGAGCAACTCGATAACCGACGAAGTCGGCGTGGTGTATCTCGCCGAGGCGCTCGACGAAGGCGACGCCGACCCCGAGGAAACCGAGGACCTCGAGACCGTGCGCGTGCCGCTCGACGAGGCCATCGCCATGGCGATGGACGGCCGCATCACCGACGCCATCTCGGTTGCCGCACTGCTGCATCTCGCGGTCAAAAGAGCATCCGCGCCGTAACGACAAACCGCATCGAGTGGCCGCTTTCCGCCGGATCGAACGGGTAGGCCGTTACGAGGCTGAGCATCCCGGTTGGTGTATCCAGTACGAGCGACGAGCGGCGGGCATCGACAACGTCGATGCCGACGACCCGGTACAGGTGTCGCTGGCCGGGCAGCGTCTCGATGACGATCGAGTCATCGATGTCGACGCGCGACAGGAAGCGGAAACTCGTATCACGACGGCCGACGATTACGGTGTTACCGCGCTCACCTGGCAGCGGGCTGGTAAGCAGATGGCCTGGCCCGACCGCCAGGGTGTGATCGCCGGTGCCCGATAGCACGACGAGATCGACATCGCCTTTCTCGGCGAGTAAGCGCATGACCGGGAATGAACCCGGCCAGCGTCGTTCGATATCGACGAGGCCATGGGAGTCGCCGCGCTCCCAGGCGCGCTGCATGACGCCCTGCGCCAGCGCCGCGTCCGCGAGCGGATAGTTGGCTTCGACGGGAGTCAGAAAGCCGAGGCAGAGGAGACAACTCATGATGAGAGCACGCCTAGGCACGACGGTCGGCATTGCGCCACTGACGGGCCGCCGGGATGGCCATGACGAGGAGGTTGGCCGGCGCCGATAGCGAGAACAGTTTGGCTGCCGATCGCGGATCGGGTGTTGGTGCCTGGTGGTGGATCATGCTGGTGCTCCTCTATGGGGGAGTCCACAGGACACCAGGGTCCGCGGGCAATCTGCGGACGGTTGCATGGCACAGCACCGATCGAATGTGGCAAATTGTGCCGGCAGTCGAAGGAGCTGAGCTTGGCCAAACGCATTGCCATCGTCGAAGACGAGGCCGCCATACGGGACAACTACGTCGCCGCGTTCGAACGCGAAGGCTATACCGTGGACGCCTATGCCGCGCGCTCGCCGGCGCTCGACGCCTTTGCGGCGCGGCTGCCCGATCTCGTCGTCATCGATGTCAACCTCGAAAACGACATCGAAGGCGGCTTTGAACTCTGCCGCGAACTACGCAGCCGGGCCGAAGACCTGCCGATCATATTCCTGACGGCGCGAGACAGTGAGTTCGACGCCGTATCCGGTCTCAGGCTCGGAGCCGACGACTACCTCACCAAGGACATCAGCATCCCGCACCTCATGGCCAGGGTTGCGGCCTTGTTCCGACGGCTCGAGGCACTGAAGAGGCCCGAGGCTCTCGAGAATCGTCTGCGCCGCGGACGGCTCCTGATCGACGCCGAGCGCATGACCGTCCACTGGGACGACGAACCGGTCGGCCTCACGTTGACCGAGTTCTGGCTCGTGTACGCCATGGCCCGCTACCCGGGTCACGTCAAGAATCGCCAGCAGCTTATGGACGCGGCACAAGCCGTCCTCGACGACAACACGATCACGTCACACATCAAGCGCATTCGCCGCAAGTTTCTCGCGATCGACGAGGGCTTTTCCGCGATCGAAACCGTGTACGGCATGGGGTATCGCTGGCTCGCCGACTGAGAAGCCCGGTAAACCGTCATGAATCTTCGCCGCCAGCTTCTGATCGTCAGCCTGATGACGCTGGTGTTGCCATGGGCCGGCTGCCAGTTCATCCGGGAGACCGAGTCCGCGCTACGCGCCAGCCAGCAGGACATGCTGGCCGGGACCGCGCGTGCAATTGCCGACTCGCTGGCGCGCTACCCCGAGGAGTTCCCGCCGCGAAGCGCCGATGACTTTCGTATTGGCGACGAGCTCTACGGCCACGAACTCGACAGTGCACCGCGGATAGATGGATACGTCGAGGACTGGCCGCTCGAACCCGCGGCACTGGTCTCGATCGGCGGCAGCGACGGACCGGTCCGTTTCGTGCTGGGCGTTCACGGTCTGTACGTCTACCTGTTCGCCAGCGTCGATGACGAGACCGTCATCTACACGCCGCCCGGGGCGCTGCCCGGCGCGCCGGCGACGCACACCGACCGCGTCGAGCTTGTCAGCGCCAGCCCGCCCTATCTCGACGAAGCATTCGTGTTTGCGGCCGAAGCGCCCGGGCGCATCGTGACGTATGTCCGGACGACCGCGGGCATTACGCCAGAGCCCTCGGTGCACGCGCACTGGCAGGACATCCCGGGCGGCTACCAGGTCGAGGCCCGGGTGCCGCGACGCCTTCTCGGCGTCAACCTCGGCCTTGCGGTGACGAATACCGACTCGCCGTCCGAGCGGGGAGCAACCGCAAGGACCTTCGACAGTGACTTCCCCGGGCGCTTTGCCCGCCCGTCGCCGGAGCTCGAGCGCATTGGCGACAGTCTCGTACAGCCGGGCATGCGCCTTGCCATTACGGACGCCAGCGGCTGGCGACTGGCCACGGCAGGCGACCTCGTACCTCCGGATACGCGCGATACACAGGCCTGGCTGCGGCGCCTGTACGACGCGATCGTCGAGCCCGGCACGGAAGCAGCCCTTGCCGGCCCGTCTGTCACCGGCCGCGAGCAACAGCGGTACGTGCGCAGCGCTCTCGACGGAGCGCCCGGCGTCAGCTGGTTTCGCTCGGGAGAAGACGGCAGCGCAATCGTGGCGGTCGCGCAGCCCGTGACCTCGGGCGACGACAAGCTGGGCGCCGTTATCCTGCAGCAGGGCACGGACGCAATCCTGTCGCTGACGAACGAAGGCCTGTCTCGCCTGTTCAACGTCACCCTGATCGCCACGCTCGCCGTTGCGATCGGGCTCCTCGGCTACGCGTCATGGCTGTCGCGGCGCATCCGCAGGCTCAGCGTTGCTGCAGGCGCCGCCATTGCCGGTGACTCGATAGCGACCGAGCTGCCGAGCGCCGCGGCGGGCGACGAGATTGGCGACCTGTCCCGCGGCTTCGCCGAGGTGCTCGGCACGCTCGGTGAGTACAACGCCTACCTCAGGACGCTGGCCTCGAAACTCTCGCACGAGCTGAGAACGCCGCTCGCCGTCGTCACGTCCTCGCTGGACAACCTCGAGCACGAGGCGCTTGATGACTCGGCGCGCCAGTACACGGCGCGCGCCAAGCAGGGCGCCGACCGACTGCGGCGTATCCTCAATGCCATGAGCGAAGCCAACCGCGTCGAAGAACTGATGCAGCACGCCGAAATCGTCGATTTCGATGTCGACGACGCCGTGTCATCAACGGTGCTCGGCTACCGCGACGCCTACCCGGAGCGACAGTTCGACTACCAACGCAACGGCAACAAACCGGCGCTTGCCGGCGCCCCCGAGCTGTTGATCCAGATGCTCGACAAGCTCGTCGACAACGCCGTGAGCTTCAGCCAGCAGAACGACGTCATCACGATTCGCCTCGCAGCGGAAGACAGCGACGTCGTACTCTCGGTCGAGAACCCTGGACCACCGCTTCCTGACACCCTGAAGAACAAACTGTTCGACTCGCTGGTCTCGGTACGCGGTGCCGGCGACGAACGTCACCTTGGGCTCGGGCTCTACATTGCGCGGCTCATCGCTGAGGGCCACGGTGGCACGATCAGCGCCGCGAACACTGGCGACGGTGTGCGCTTCGACGTACGGCTGCCGATCAGTCCGGCAGCTCTGACAACAGGAAGTCGCGAACGTTCTCGCCCATGACGCGCCGAATCTCGTGCTCGCTGAAGCCCGCGGCGAGCATTTCTGCAGTCAGTATCGCGAGCTCGCTTGTATCGATCCGGACGGCCGTGGCGCCGTCGTAGTCCGAACCCAGCGCAACGTGATCGACACCGAGCAGATCGATAGCATAGCGAATGGACTTGACGATGCCAGCCGGGGTGATGTCACACACCGCCGCATCCCAGTATCCAATGCCGATGAGTCCGCCGCCTGCGGCGATGTCGAGCATGAGCTCATCGTCGAGGTTACGCGCCGTGTCGCAGGCGCCCTTCAGACCACCGTGCGAGAGAATGACCGGCCGGGCGCTTGCTGCCAGTACATCGCGCACCATGGACGGCGAGGCATGCGCCACATCAATGATCACGCCGAGCTCATCGGCGCGCCGGACGACCTCGCGACCGAAATCGGATAATCCCTCGCCGCTGATACCGTGCAGCGAACCGCCCACCTCGTTATCGAAGAAGTGCGTTAGCCCGGCGATCCTCAAGCCCTCGTCGAACAGCCGATCGAGATTCTCGAGCTCGCCTTCCAGCGGGTGCGCGCCTTCGATCAGGTACACGGCGCCGATCACGTCCTCGCCGTTGGCGCGGCGCTCGACAAGCCGCTGCATGGAAGCCTTGTTCGTGATCAGCTCGATGGCGCTTCGCTCCGACAGCGCCTTGAGCTTGTCGAGCTGGTAGTCCGCACGTTCGTAGATGCTGCTCCAGGTGCGTGGTGGCCACAGTGAGCTGATCGCGAGCATCGTAATGCGGTCGCGGGCGTCCGCCTCGTTGCGGTCGTAGTTCTGGCCCTCGGGGCTCTTGGTCGTTGCGCTGAAGACCTGCAGCGCCACATTGCCTTCACGCAGCCTCGGCACGTCCATGTGGCCGGTGCTCGAGCGCTTCGCCAGATCACGCTTCCACAGCAGCGAATCAGAATGCAGGTCGGCGACGAACAGCGTGTCGTGCAGCGCGCGCGCCTCGTCGCTGATCGTGTAAGGCGCGTGCGGCAGATTGACGTTCAGCGTCCGCTCGAACCTGCCGGGAAGCACCCACTCGAGGTAGGCGAAGCCGCCCGCCAGTGCGACCAGCACGATAAGCACAATGATCCTGCCGCGCGTCATCAGGCGGCGCGCACCCGCGCGGCTGGCTCAGGCAACGCCCAGGTACCTTGTGATGCCACGCGCCGCCTCGCGTCCTTCGTGCACTGCCGTCACAACGAGATCGGAACCCCGCACCATGTCACCGCCGGCAAATACCTTCTTGTTCGTGGTCTGAAACGGAAAATCACCCAGCGTCGCAACACGGACCCGGCCGCTCGGCAGGATCTCGATGTCGTGCTCATCGAACCAGTCCGGCGGACTCGGGCGAAAGCCGAAGGCAACGACAACGGCATCGGCGGGAAGGATCTCTTCGGTACCCGGGACCGTCTCGGGTCGCCGGCGGCCGTCGGGGCCAGGGTCGCCAAGGCGGGTCTCGATGAGCTTGACGCCCGTAACGTGCCCGTCACCCACGATCTCCAGCGGTTGACGGTTGAAGAGGAAGTTGACGCCTTCCTCCTTGCTGTTCATTACCTCGCGGCGCGATCCCGGCATGTTCTCCTCGTCGCGGCGGTAGGCACAGCTGACGCTGGCCGCGCCCTGGCGGAGTGCGGTGCGATTGCAGTCCATGCCCGTGTCGCCGCCGCCCAGCACGACGACGTGCTTGTCGCGGAGATCGATGAAGGGCGGCGCATCGCCGCCGAGACCCTGCATCTGCCGGTGGATATTCGATACGAGGTAGGGCAGCGAATCGTAAACGCCATCGAGCTCTTCGCCCGGGAAACCACCGCGCACGGACGTGTAGGTACCCATCCCCAGGAACACGGCGTCGTAGTCGCTGTAGAGCTCGGCGAAACCGATGTCGTCACCAATACGTGTGCTGAGCACGAATTCGACGCCCATGCCTTCGAGCAGCTCCCGGCGCTTGAGCACAATGTCCTTGTCGAGTTTGAAGGGCGGGATACCGAAGGTTAAGAGCCCGCCGATTTCCGGATAGGCGTCGTAGACCGTCGAGCGCACGCCGTTCCGCGCCAGCACGTCCGCCGCGGCGAGGCCGGCTGGCCCAGCGCCGACGATTGCAACGCGCTTACCGGTATCGACGACCTGCGACATGTCCGGGCGCCAGCCGAGCTTGACTGCCTCGTCGGTTATGTAACGCTCGACGTTCCCGATGCTGACGGCGCCAATTCCGTCGTTGAGCGTACAGGCGCCCTCACAGAGCCTGTCCTGCGGGCACACCCGGCCACAGATCTCCGGCAGGGAGTTGGTCTGGTGCGAGAGTTCGGCCGCCTCGAAGATCTTGCCTTCCTCGATGAGCGCCAGCCAGTTGGGGATGTAGTTGTGTACCGGGCACTTCCACTCGCAGTAGGGATTGCCACAGGACAGGCAGCGGCCGGCCTGCTGCGCCGCATCGGCGCCGTCGTAGCTGCCGTAGATCTCACCGAAATGCTGGATGCGCCCGGCCGCCGGCTCCTTTTCCGGATCCCGACGGGGGATTTCGAGAAACTGCAGCGGATGCTTCGCCATCTACGCCGCCCGCCGCAGGGATTCGATCAGCGAATCGATGCCGGCCGCCTTCGGCTTGACCAGCCAGAAACGCGGCAGGTAAGTGCGGAAATCGTCGAGAATATCGTCCGCCCACTGGCTCGCCGTGAGCTCGATGTGCTGCTGGACCAGCGTACGTAGGTGCTGCAGGTGTGCCTCCATGCTTTCCGGAGTGATGCGATGGATGTCGATCAGCTCATGATTGTAACGATCGACGAAGTCCCGCTCGAGATCCAGCACGTACGCAAAGCCGCCGGTCATGCCGGCGCCGAAGTTGACGCCCGTGCGACCGAGCACCACGACAACGCCATCGGTCATGTACTCGCAGCAATGATCGCCGGAGCCCTCGATGACGGCGGTCGCGCCCGAGTTGCGCACGGCGAAACGCTCACCGGCCTGGCCCGCGGCGAATAACGCGCCGCCGGTCGCGCCGTACAGGCAGGTGTTGCCGATGATCGAGGTATCGCGCGCCACGTAGCCTGCGTCCTCGGGCGGACGGATCGCGATGCGACCGCCGGACATGCCTTTGCCGACATAGTCGTTGGCATCGCCAACGAGGTCGAGGTTCAGACCGCTGACGTTCCAGACCCCGAAACTCTGTCCCGCGGTGCCGCGCAGGCGCACGTCGATCGGCGCATCGGCCATACCGTGGTTACCGTGCAGGCGCGCAATCTCGCCGGACAGTCTCGCACCGATCGAGCGGTTGAAGTTCCTGACCTCGAAGCCGAACTTGCCGCCGGTCTTGCCGACGATCGCCTCGCGTGTCGTCGCGAGCATTTCCTCGGCCAGCTCGCCCTTGTCGAAGGGTTCGTTGCGCGGTTCGATGCAATAGCGCGGTGTCGTGTCGGCAAGGCCATTGTCCGAGAGGATCGGCTTCAGGTTGAGTCGCGCCTGTCGCGGCGTGCTGCCTTCGCTGAGCTCTAGCAGGTCGACACGGCCAATCAGTTCGTCGAGCGACCGCACACCGAGGCCCGCCATGATCTCGCGCACCTCTTCGGCCACGAAGCGGAAAAAGTTGATCACCATTTCCGGCAGGCCGATGAAGTGGCGGCTGCGCAGGACATCGTTTTGTGTAGCCACACCCGTCGCACAGTTGTTGAGGTGACAGATGCGCAGGTACTTGCAGCCGAGCGCAATCATGGGCGCTGTGCCGAAACCGAAGCTCTCGGCGCCGAGCATCGCAGCCTTGATAACATCGAGCCCGGTCTTGAGGCCGCCGTCGGTCTGCAGCCTGACCTTGTGCCGCAGGTCGTTGGCGCGCAGTACCTGGTGCGTTTCGGACAGTCCAAGCTCCCACGGGCTGCCTGCGTACTTCACCGAGCTCAAGGGACTTGCGCCCGTGCCGCCGTCATAGCCCGATATCGTGATCAGATCGGCATAGGCCTTGACCACGCCGGCAGCCACCGTGCCGACGCCGGGTTCGGCGACGAGCTTCACCGACACGAGCGCCTCGGGGTTAACCTGCTTCAGGTCGAAAATGAGCTGCGCAAGGTCCTCGATCGAATAGATGTCGTGGTGCGGCGGCGGCGATATCAGGCCAACACCGGGCTTCGCGTAGCGCAGCCGGGCAATCAGCTCGTTGACCTTGTGGCCCGGCAGCTGCCCACCCTCGCCGGGCTTCGCGCCCTGGGCAATCTTGATCTGGATGACCTCGGCGCTGACGAGGTACTCCGCCGTAACGCCGAAGCGGCCCGACGCCACCTGCTTGATCTTTGACACGCGCTCGGTGCCGTAGCGCGCGGGGTCCTCGCCGCCCTCACCCGAATTCGATCGCGCGCCGATTCGATTCATCGCGATCGCGAGCGCCTCGTGCGCCTCCGGCGACAGTGCGCCCAGCGACATGCCGGCGCTGTCAAAGCGCTTCATGATCGCTTCAGCCGGCTCGACCTCGTCGAGCGGCACGGCCGCACCGAGCGGTCGCGTCTTCATGAGATCACGCAAGGTCGCCACGGGACGTTCATTGACGAGTGCCGAATAACTTCGATAGGTGTCGTAGTCGCCGGAGCGAACCGACGCCTGCAGCGTCGCAACGACGTCCGGGTTGTAGCAGTGATACTCACCGCCGTGGACGTATTTCAGCAGCCCGCCCTGCGTCACGGGCTCGCGCGGCTCCCAGGCGAGTTTCGCCAGCGCCCGCTGGTCGTCCCACAGATCCTCGAGCGTGGCGCCCTGGATACGCGACGTCGTGCCCTTGAAGCAGCGCTCGACGACCGCGTCGTCGAGACCGACGATCTCGAACAGCTGGGCACCGCGATAGCTCTGGATCGACGAGATGCCCATCTTCGACATGATCTTGAAGAGCCCTTTGCGGATACCGCGACGATAGGAGCGCCCGAGCTGCTGCTGCTTCGGGATGTTGCCGCGGCGCCCGATGTCGTGCAGCGACTGGTAGACGAGATACGGATAGACGCAGGTCGCGCCGTAGCCGATCAGGCACGCGAAATGATGCGGGTCGCGGGCCACCGCGGTCTCGACGATGATGTTGACGTCGCAGCGCAGGCCCTTGTCGACAAGATGGTGATGCACGGCCCCGGTAGCGAGCAGCGCGTGCACCGGCAGCTTGTCGCGATCAAGGTAGCGGTCGCTCAACATGACGATCTGCACGCCGTCGCGTGCCGTCTGCTCCGCCTGGGCTGTGATCTGGTCCAGCGCTTCGGACAGCGACAGCGACTTGTCGACATTGAGATCGATGAAGCGATGATTGGCTTCGTGCAACTCGGGACCAAGCAGCTGGCGCAACTTGAGCTGCGACAGCACGGGCGAGTTCATGATGATCTGCTCGGCGTGCTCCGGGCCTATGTCGAACAGGCTCGACTCTCGGCCAATGTTCGTCTGCAGTGACATGACAATGCGCTCGCGCAGCGAATCGATGGGCGGGTTGGTCACCTGCGCGAACTGCTGGCGGAAATAGTCGAACGGCGAGCGGACCTTGCTCGACAGCACGGCCATTGGCGTGTCGTCGCCCATCGAGCCCACCGCCTCCATTTCTGCCTTGGCGAGTACGGCAACGACGTCGGTCAGTTCCTCGCGACTCAGGTTGAACATCTTCTGGTATTCCGCGAGCGTCGACGGATCGAAGGGCTCCGCGGCCGTGTGCGTGTCGACGAGCTCGGAATCGAGGTAGCGCACGCCCTGTTTGAGCCACTTCTTATAGGGAGCGCGACGCTTCAGGATGTCGTGAATGTCATCGTTGTGGAGCAGTTTGCCCTCGAGCAGGTCGACGGCCATCATTTCGCCCGGACCGAGCCTGCCCTTCTCGACGACGTCGCGCTCGTCGTAATCGTAAACGCCGACTTCGGAAGCGATCGTGATTTGCCGATCACGGGTGATGACGTAGCGTGCGGGACGAAGCCCGTTACGATCGAGACAGCAGGCAGCGTAGCGACCGTCCGTCAGGACAATGCCGGCCGGCCCGTCCCACGGCTCCATCTGGCAGTTGAAGTATTCATAGAAGGCACGAACGTCGGGGTCGATGTCGTCGACCGTCTGCCACGCCGGCGGCAGCAGGATTCGCATTGCCTGCAGCACATCCATGCCGCCGGCCCGCAGCACTTCAAGCATGTTGTCGAGGCTCGACGAGTCCGAACCGGTCAGCGAGATGATCGGATCGAGCTCGCTGATGTCATCGAGCTTGTCGGAGCGAAAGTTCCGCGCCCGCGCGATCGCCCAGTTGCGATTACCCGCGATCGTGTTGATCTCACCGTTGTGCGCGAGGAAGCGGAACGGCTGTGCGAGCCGCCACTGCGGCAGCGTGTTCGTCGAGAAGCGCTGGTGAAAAACGCACACCGAGGACTCGAGCCGGGGGTCCTTCAAGTCCGGGTAAAACTCGGGAAGCGCCGCCGGCATGATCATGCCCTTGTAGCTGATCGTGACCGACGACAGGCTCGCAATATACGTCGTCGTCTCGTCGAGGCGATTCTCGGCGTGCCGGCGCGCGAGGAACAGGCGCAGGTTGAAGAGGCCGCGCTGGATGTCGGCCGGCGCGTTCACGAACACCTGCTCGATCCGCGGCAGCGTCCGCCGCGCGAGATCGCCACAGACGGAGGGATCGGTCGGTACTTCGCGCCAGCCGGCAACTTCGAGACCGTTCGCCTCGATAGCACGAGCGATGACCTCGCGGGCCGTTGCTGCCTCGCTATCCTCCTGGCTCAGGAACACGGTACCCGCGGCGAATCGCGATGCCAGCGACAGTCCGGCCTCGGTGCCCACCTTGCGAAGAAAGCCGCGCGGGAACTTGATCAGGAGTCCGCAGCCGTCGCCCGTTTTGCCATCGGCCGCCACGGCGCCGCGGTGCGTCAGCCGCGCCAGCGCATTGATGGCCGTCTCGACGACCTGGTGACTCTCGACGTCGTCGAGGTTCGCAATCAGCCCGAAGCCGCAGCTGTCGCGGTCAAAGGCTGGATCGTAAAGGCCCTGTTCCGGTGTCAATGTGTGTTTCTGCTCCGTCATGCATCCCGTTCTCCGGGGAGCTACCGCCCGGTGAATTCGCCTGAGTCTGGTTCATGAGACGGGCCTCGAGGCCCTTGCCGGGAGTCATCATCGGCGCCGCCGCCAGGAATTGGACAAGCGGGCCGTCAGCGGGTCTGTCTGCTCCGGCAAACCTTGATCCGAGTATATGCCAGCGACCGGGCTCTACCTACTGCACTGCAGCAAGTACGTCGGTTTTCACTTGAATCAACGACTTAAGGGCTCACTGAGCGCAAAAGCGCACAAGGTTGCGCGCGAAACCGATTGCTCCGCCGGGATGGCGTTCAGCGGCTGGCGAACAGGCGAATCGTCCCGGTCTCTTCGAACGTCACGGGGCGGACGGCGGGGAGGTCGACGCTGAAGCGGCCCTCGAGGGCGTAAGGGATGTCGCGATGTGCCCCCTGGCGCACGACATTGATCAGCTTCGGCGCCGTCTTCAGGAGATCGAGTTCGACGCTAATGGCAATGGCCGCGTCACTCTGTGCCGGCACCGTGAAATCGCTCCTCGCCTCGCCGCTGGCGAAGCGATGACCGTCGAGTTCGACACCGTAGCTCATCGACTCGACCGGCAGCGGAAACGGGTTCGGGTTGGTGACGTCAAAGCCGAGCAGCACGGTCTGGCTGTCGAAGTCGACGGCCTGTACCTCGATACGGTTCAGGCTGACATCGGGCGACGCAATCATGGCCTCGGGCAGGTCAGCGCACGCGACAAGCCACGTCGATGCAACCAGGCCAAGCGCTCCCGACGCAATTCTCGAACAGTCCATAGCTACCCCCTTATGGTCGGATCCTTCCCCTACCGCAATGCTTCGCCCAGCTCGCCCCAGCGAGCCGCCGTCAGCTCCCAGTCGTCCCCTTCGCGCTCGAGCTCGAGCTCGAAACGCACTGCCTCGGCGCTCATGCCGAGCAGCGAGTCGTTGCTGCCGGCCATCGCGGCCGTCAGGCTGATATCCGCCGCCGTGCCGGCGTGGATAATAATATCCTCAACGCGGGTAATCAGCCGTATGTCGTCCTGCCTCAGGAACAGGTAGCGCAGCAGCTTGTCGACGTCTTCCCGCGCGTTGCCGCGTGCGTCCGCATAAGAAGGCGACACCATCGACAGCAACTCGCGGCGATCCTCGCGACTGACCGCCGCCTCGCCACGCGCGAGCCACTCGCGCAGCTCGGTCTCTGCGTCGCTCTGCGCCGAGCAGCCGGCGCCGGTCAGCAAGAACGCGACGCATAGTGCGACCAAGTCTGCGGTTCTTCGATTGCCCATCTGCTACAGTCTAGTACGTCGACAGGCGCTGCCTGGCGTCATGGCGCGAAAACCGTGACGCAGTTCGCACTCGGCTCGCGAACGTCGTCGTAAGCATGCCTCCATAGAATGACAGTACGGTTGCCGTCGGGCGAAGGATCAATGTCGGTCAAACTTCTGAGCGAAGGTCAGGATGCCACGATCACCGATGAGGACGACGTCCGCATCGATGCCATCCTTTCTTTCTGGTTTCGGGAAGCGGAGCTGTCCGCTCCGCAGGTCGACCGGCGCATGGATACCTGGTTCGGCGAAGACCCGGTATTCGACCATGAGATCGAACGGGACTTCGGCAACGAGGTCGTTCTTGCGTCCGAGGGCCAGCTGGATCACTGGGCGCGGACGACGCGAGGACGACTCGCGCTGATCCTGCTCATCGACCAGTTTCGCCGCAACATGTACCGCGGCACCGCCAAGGCCTTCCTGCTCGACAAGGTTGCCCTCAAGCTCTGCGTCGAGGGCGCCATGGAGAAGAAGGACGACGGCCTGTCGCCGATCGAAAAGGTCTTCTGGTACATGCCGCTGCAGCATTCCGAATCGAGGAAGGTGCAGGCCAAGTCGGTCGCGCTTTTCCAGCGCCTGGCCCAGGCCGTGACGCCGACGTATCGCGAGACCTTCGAAACGATCGCGCAGTTTGCGGAGCTGCACGCGGATATCGTCGAGACTTTTGGTCGTTTCCCGCACAGGAACGCGCTGCTCGGTCGAGAGAATACGCCCGAAGAAGCCGAGTACCTCGCCGGCGACACGGTCGACTTCGGCCAGGGCTAGTCCGAAACCCGCATCGAGCGCGGGCTACACTGGCTGCGCAACTCCCTCGGCCGCCGTTCGGCGGCTGACGATCATGAAACGCGTCGACAACAGGATGGCTGCGACCGTCAGGCCGACGACAAAGCCGCCCCAGATGAATCGCGGTTCCAGCACGAGCGTAATGGCCGCGGCGTAGGCCAGCGGGAAAGCCAGCACCCAGTAGGAAAAAGTGTTGATGATCATGGCCCAGGTCGTGTCCTTGTAGCCGCGCAGCGCCGCCGCCGAACCGATCTGTATGCCATCGGCCACCTGGAAGATAGCCGCCATGAACAGGAGGCTCAGGGCAATGCTCGTCACCTTCGGGTCGTCGATGTACAGGGCGACGACGAGATCGCGGAACAGCAGCATCATCGTGGCGGAGAACGCCATGAACAGTCCGCAGTTCATGATGCCGATGAGTCCGGCGTAGCGCGCCGCAACGGGATTCCCGCGGCCAAGCATCTGGCCAACGCGCACGGTAATGCCGGACGACAGGGCCAGCGGGATCATGAAGGTTGTCGTCGCGAAGTTCAGCGCGATCTGGTGGGCAGCCGACACGTCAGCGCCGCGCGTGCCCATCAGGACGGACGTTGCGCTGAACAGCCCCACCTCGGCCGTGATCGTGACCGAGATCGGCAACCCCAAACGAATCACCTCGGACAGCACCTCCGGCCGCGGCGGTGCGAAATGATCGAAGATCCCCAAGGGCTTGTAGGCCGGGTCGAAAACGAAGATCAGCACGAGCATGAGCATCATGAAGAACATGGTCAGCGCGCTCGCGACAGCCGCGCCGGCCGCGCCCATTTCGGGTGCGCCCAGGTTGCCGTACATGAACACCCAGTTGAGGAACACGTTGCAGGCGAACGCGAACAGCGACGTGAACATGATCGGGTTCGTGCGCCCGATGCCCTCGGTCGTGAAGCGGAAGGCCAGGAATATGAAGATCGCCGGTGCTCCAAGCACGATGATCCGGACGTAGTCGACGGTCAGCGCGCGAAAGCCTTCGTCGATGCCGAGAAACGCGAGCACGGGTTCCGCGTACGCGCGGACAACGAGGATCAGCGGCAGACCGATCGCGAGCGCAAGGTACACACCCTGCCGCGTGTAGCGGCCGATCAGCTCGCGGCGACCTGCGCCCCAGCAACGGGCAACAATGGGCGAAATGGCCAGCTTGATGCCGAGCACAATCGTAAACAGGAAGAACCAGACGCTGCCGCCCACAGCAACGGCCGCCAGCGCCTCGGCATTGATGCGCCCTGCCATGACCGCGTCGGCAAACTGCATGCCGGCGATCGACAGGTTGTTGACGATGAGCGGCCCCGAGAGCGCCAGCAGTTTGCGCGTTTCGGGACCCCAGCGCTCGGAGAGGGACATCCGGGGTTGCCTTGAGAAATGGCCAGAGAGCGCATCATTGCACGCCCGGCAGAATCTGGCAGCCCCCAATTCCGGGGCCAGGGTCGCTAAGAATTCCTGACCAGTTGGTGTAACCTTGCCGGCGGTCGAAACCTGCCCTTCATGGAGAAGCACATGCTGCACGACGGACGGTCGATACGCGTTGCAATCGTCGGCGGATCGCGCATTCCCTTTTGCCGGTCGCACTCGATCTACAAGCGCGCCACCAACCAGCAAATGATGACAGCCGCGCTACAGGCCGTCGTCGACCGCTTCGACCTGCGCGGCCAGACGCTCGGCGACGTGGCGCTCGGTGCCGTCATCAAGCATTCGCGGGACTGGAACCTCGCGAGGGAGTCGGTGATCGACTCGGGTCTGTCACTCAGAACGCCGGGCGTCGACCTGCAGCGCGCCTGCGGCACGAGCATCGAGGCGGCCGTGATGCTCGCGAACAAGATTGCGCTCGGGCAGATCGATTCGGGCATTGCGGGCGGCACCGATACCACCAGCGACGCGCCGATCGTCTTCAAGGACAGCTTCCGGCGGGTCCTGCTCGACGCCTACAGCGCGCGCAGCAGCTGGGACAGGATCAAACCCTTCTTCCGCTTCCGGCCCAGCATGTTCTCGCCCGAGTACCCGGCGGTTACCGAGCCCCGCACGGGTCTGTCGATGGGGCAGAGCACCGAGATCACGGCGCGACAGTGGGATGTGCAGCGCGAACACCAGGACCAGCTTGCGCTCGCCAGCCATATGAAGGCTGCCGCCGCCTACGACGAGGGCTTTTACGACGACCTGATCGTGCCGTTCATGGACGTCGAGGAAGACAACAACATCCGCCGCGACACGACGTTCGAGAAGCTCGCCAAGCTGAAGCCCGTGTTCTCGAAAGACGCCGAAGCGACTATGACGGCGGGCAACTCCACGCCGCTGACGGACGGGGCGGCGGCGGTGTTGCTGGCCTCTGAGGACTGGGCGAGAAAGAAGAACCTGCCAATTCTTGCCTACCTGACGTTCGCGAGAACCGCCGCGGTCGACTTCGTCAACGACGAAGGACTCCTGATGGCGCCGGCCTACGCCGTATCCGACATGCTGAAGCAGGCCGACCTGACGCTGCAGGACTTCGACTACTACGAAATCCACGAGGCCTTCGCGGCGCAGACCATCGCAACGCTGAAGGCCTGGCAGTCCGAAGAATTCTGCCGCACGCGCCTCGGCCGCAACGAGGCGATGGGGCCGATCGACCTGGCCCGACTCAACGTCAAGGGCGGCAGCATTGCCATTGGCCATCCGTTCGCCGCGACCGGCGCCCGCATCATCGCAACGCTTGCCAAGATACTGAACCAGGCCGGCACTGGCCGCGGCCTCATCTCGGTGTGCACGGCGGGCGGAATGGGCGTAACGGCGATACTCGAGGCAGCGCCAACCGTCGACTAGCCGGTCTCGCTAGTCGCTGCCGGCGGCGGTATCCCGTGTGGCCTGCTGCAGGCGGTCGAGAGCGCGATCGATGCGCTCCTTTGCCTGCGCGGTAACGCCGCCCTTCTGGTATTCGTCCACGACGAAATTCTCGACCCGGGCAACGAGTTCGTCGATGTTGAGCTTGTCGAAATCGTACTCGTCGTGAACATCATCAGGCGCGTTGTCATAGGCGCCGAACAGGTCGATAGCCCGCTCACTCTGCTTGCCCAGGGCGAGCAGACGGTAGAACTGAGGCCCCGGTCGACCATCACGGCTGTCCGCGAGGCTCACCGCCGCCGCTATAATCGAGGCCGGGACGAGCACAAGGTCGCGGAAGCCATCGACGACGAGCTTCAGCTGCAGCACGCCTGCGTCGCGAATCAGGGTCCATCGGTCAGGCCCGAGGTCTTCGGCATCCTTGTCAGTTTGCATAAGCTATTGATTGTCGGTTACGAAATGAAACACCGAAGTATAGCCGTGTCCGGTGGCGTGAATCCCGGCATCGCAGTATGGTATTCGGCTACCTGACTGCATTGCTGCCATGCCCACATACCGTTCAGATCCGCTGTACCGCCATGGCGACGACGACGCGCTCGGCGTCCTCGTCGTGAATCTCGGTACGCCCGACGAGCCGACGACGCCGGCCGTGCGTCGCTATCTTGCCGAATTCCTGTGGGACCCCCGCATCGTCGAGCTGCCGCGTCCGCTGTGGTGGCTCATCCTCAACGGCGTGATCCTGCGTATCCGACCGTCGCGCTCGGCGGAGGCGTATCGCGAGATCTGGGACGAGCAGGGCTCGCCGCTGCTGCTTTACTGTCGCGAGCTTGCGGCGGGCATCGAGTCCTCACTCCAGTCGGTCGGGGCAGGCAACATCCACGTTGCCCTCGGCATGTCCTACGGCAACCCGTCGATTGGCAGCGCGCTCGACGAGCTCTACGCGAAAGGCGTCAGGCGCCTCCTCGTCCTGCCGCTGTATCCCCAGTACTCGGGGACGACGACAGGCTCTGTGTTCGACGCCGTCACCTCGGAGCTCAGCGAGCGTCGCTGGGTGCCGGAGTTCCGCTTCATCAACCACTATCACGATCGCCCTGACTACATTCAGGCGCTCGCGGCAAGCATTCGCGAATACTGGGATGCCAACGGCCGTGGCGACAAGCTCATGTTCTCATTCCATGGCACGCCGAAGCAGACACTACTCGACGGCGACCCGTACCACTGCCACTGCCTGAAAACCGCGCGCCTCGTGACAGACCAGCTCGGGCTCGACAAGGACGACTGGGTGCTGAGCTTCCAGTCGCGCGTCGGGCGCGCCGAGTGGCTCAGGCCGTACACCGACGAGACTATCGAGGAACTCGGCCGCGCCGGCACCGGGCGACTCGACGTCGTCTGCCCGGGCTTCTCGGTGGACTGCCTCGAGACGCTCGAGGAGATCGCCATGCAGAACGCGGAGCTCTATACGGAGTCCGGTGGCGGCGAGCTCACCTACATTCCCTGCCTCAATGCCCGACAGAACCACGTCAGTCTCCTTACCGACCTCGTCGCCGAGCACGCGCGCGGCTGGCCCGAGTTTGCCGGCACGCTGGACGAGGACGCCCTGCGCGAGGAACACGATCTGACCCGACAGCTGGCCGCCGCGGCCGGCGCGGAGCAATGAACAGCCACTTCCTCGAGTTTTCCGTCCGCACGCCGGACATCCTCGAATCGCTGGGTTTCTACAAGCTTCTCGGTTTCTCCGAACTCGAAACCTCCGACGCCTACGACCACAAGTACGCCGTCGTCAGTGACGGCGACCTGTGCATCGGTCTGCACGATCGCGACATGGCCGCGCAACAGGTCACGCTCGTCCAGCCCGATCTCGCCAGGCATGCACGCTCGATGGTCGACCATGGATACGACTTCAGGCGCCTGACGCTCGAGGAAGATCTCTTCAACGAGCTCGAGCTCGTCGACAGTGACGGCAACGCCGTCGCGATGGTCGAGGCACGCACCTTCTTTCCCTCGGCCGATGCCGAGGACTTCTCCGTGTGCGGCGACTGGTTCGAGACGACGCTGCCGGTCCGCGACACGATGCGCGCCGCGCGATTCTGGGCGCCCTTTGCGCCTAACGTGCTGGAGGTCAGAGAGGAACCGACGACGCATATGCGCTTTGATGCCGGCGGCGCCTCCCTCGGTCTCTCGGAGAGCATTGCGCTCGACGGTCCGTCGCTGTGCTTCAAGTGCCAGGACGCCGAGGCGCTGATCAGCGTCACCGAACGCGCCGGCATGACCGTAGAAGACTATCCCGGCTTCGAGGGCGCTTTCGCCCGCCTGCGGGCGCCGGAAGGCACATCGCTGTTTCTCTTCAGAGAGGACTTTCTCGGCGAGGCCTATGAAGTCGAAGAGGGTGGTGACCCGACGGAGTTCACGGCGAGCTGAACCGGGCCTGCCTTACTGCGCCGAACGCTCGCTTCCCGCCGGACGCCCGTGCCCCTTACCTACTTGGCCGCGTAGGCCGGGGGGTCGTCGAGAGGCACCTTGAGTTCGCTCGCGTAGATTTCAATGGCCGGGTGGTCGCGAAGGATCTTGGTCTGCGGGAACCAGTTAAGCATCCACGGAAAAAACGGATACCGCATGTCGCGCGCGCCCTCGAGCTCCTCGAGCGCGCGGTCGACGTCACCGAGGCCCGCGTACAACAAGAGGTCGGTGTAGGGGCTCGTACTCTTCTCCTCCATTGCCGCGCGCACAGCCAGCGCCTCGTCCCTGCGACCCGCAAGCGCCAGCGTCACTGCGTAGGTGTAACCCCAGAACGTACTGTCGCCGAGCTGTGCGTGCGCCTCGATCGCCTCCTCCGGCCGATCCGTCTCGATGTACACCTGCCCCAGCACCATGAGCGTCGTCGGGTACTCCGGGTTCAGATCGAGCGTCGTCAGGGCGAGCTTTTCTGCCTCCTCGTAACGTCCGGCGTCGCGATACTGCTCGGCAAGCCATGCAGCGTAGAAGGGCGACAGCTGGTTGAGCTCGACGGAGTACTCGCCGTGTGCAATCGCCTCCTCGTCGCGTTTCAGGAGTTCGAGCAGCCAGGCATAGTGGTAATGCGCGTCGATCTGGCTCGGGTTGAGTTCGAGCGCGCGGAGATACGCCTCTTCGGCCCCTGCGAAGTCCCACTCGTAGTACGCCCTCGTCATGCCCACCGCAACCCAGGCATCGGACAGGTTGGGATCGAGCTCGATGGCGCGCAGACTCGCTTCCTTCGCCCGCGGATAGACGCCGTCGACGGGGAAGGGAGAATGCCCGAGCTTGGCATAGGCAATGCCGAGGCCAGCGTAGGCAAGCGCACTCGTCGGGGCGTCCTCGACGGCCTCGGTCAGAATGTTGATGGCGCGTCGGTAGGCTCGCGGGCTGCCCCGGCGCAGGGCGATCATCCCCTTGAGATAGGCCTCGTAGGTTTTTTCGTCCGGCCTGTCGCGCACGGCGAGTCGCGACTCCTGCTCGGGCGTCAGCGTCAGGCTGACTTCACGCGCGACCGAGCTGGCTACCTCCCGCTGCACGTCGAGCAGGCCATCGAGTTCGCGCGTGTAGCTTTCGGTCCACAGTGTCTCGCCGGACTCGACGTCGAGCATCGACACGTTGACGCGCGCCAGCTCACCGTCACGCGCAAACGAGCCCGTCAGCACGCGATTGGCACCGACGCGTTCGCGGATGTCGTCGAGGCTCGCGTCCCGGCCGAGGCGCATCGCTGAAAACCGCGACGTGACGCGAAAACGCGGAATGCGCGACAGGGTGGCGATCAGCGTGTCGTGGAAGCCGGCAGCAAGGAAGCGCTGGTCATCGTCGACCGACAGGTTCTCGAAAGGCAAGACGACGATGCGTTCGATACCCGCGCCCCCGTCGTACCACGGCCGCGTCGGTGCGACGATTTCGTCGGATACACGAGACATGGTGCCGAGGACGATCGTGACGGCGATTGCGGTGAGACCGGCGAGTATTGCGTAGTCAGCCCCGCCCAGCGTGAGATCGACCTCGTCGTCGGCATTCGCGGGTGGCGTCAGTCGGATGCCCGTCGCCGTCAGGTCGTAACGCCAGAACAGGATCAGCGCAAACGGGAACGCCGCAATGGCAGTAAGCCAGACGAAGCGCAGCGCCGCCGAGGGTACCGCGAAAGACTCGAAGGCGAGATCGAGCACCTGCAGCAGCGCCCAGGCGCCAACAATGTAGATGCCGGCGCTGCGAAAGACGTGCCGACGGCGCAGCTCCCGGGCGAAACTACTGATTGCCACTTACCTGCTCCTTCCGGCCCTCTTGCCGGGGCGCTTTCAACCGAAGAGAACCTGCGCGAACGCCATCAGTGTACCGCCGGGTCATCCGGAAATGCACGCTGGCGAGGCCCCGGCAGGCGCACCATTTCGGTGCAGGGCCAATGCGGTGAGTTGCGATCGACGAGGGGCAGCAACGAGGTTTCACGTCCAGCCGCGCCTTCGAGAACGCCAGGATTGCCGGTCGCTGCAAGCGCCGACGCGACTGGTCCGGCTGGCTAGAGCCCCGAAAGGATATCGCCAATGAGTCGCTCGGCCTGGCTCGCGTAGCCACCGCCGAACAGATTGAGGTGGTTGAGGACGTGGTAGAGCTGGTACAGCGGTTCGCGTCGGGCATAACCCGGATCCAGCGGCCACGCCGCATCGTATGCCGCGTAGAACGCCGCGCCGTAACCGCCGAACAGGCGTGTCATCGCCAGGTCGGACTCGCGGTCGCCGTAATAGACCGCCGGGTCGAAGATGACGGGCTCGTCACTGACGCGGGCGGCATTGCCTGCCCACAGGTCGCCGTGCAGCAGCGACGCGACGGGCGTGTAGTCCTCGAACAGCGCAGGCAGTCGTTCACAGAGGCGCTTGCCGTCGACCTCGAGACGTCCGCGAAAGCCGTTGTCCCGGGCGAGCCCGAGCTGAAAGCCGAGACGATGCTCGAGAAAGAACCCGACCCAGTCATCGCTCCACGCGTTGGGCTGCAGGGTCCTGCCGATCCTGTTGTCGCGGTGCCAGCCGAAGCGGTCGGCGGTCGAGCGATGCATCGCAGCCAGTGCCTGTCCAAGGCGAGCCTCGGTCTCGCGGTCAAGACGCTGCATCTCCAGCCATTCGAGCGCGAGCCACGCCGTGTCGCCGTCGAAACCGCGGGCGATCACTTGCGGCGTACGAACGGTGCCGGTGGCGGCAATGGCGGCCAGCCCTTCCGCCTCGACCTCCAGCACGTCACCCGATGCTGCGGGCATGCGTTTGAGGAACAGCGGTCCCGACGTGGTCTCGAGCCGCCACGCTGCCGCAATGTCGCCGCCGGCGACCGGTCGCGGCGGCGTGCCGAGGAGTTCGACACCGGCCGCGCTCAGCCCGGCGCGTAGCCCCGCCGAGTCAATCACGGTAGAGGTCGGCGAGCCGCTCGGCCTGGCGCCGCAGTGCCATGCCGAAGTCCGCCTCGTCGAACAGCGCATTGATCTCGCCAAGACGGGGGGCGACGCGCTTCAACGGCATGTCGTCGACCGGCGCGTCCATGGCAATGCCCGTCAGGCGGCGGGCAATTTCGGCCGCTTCACGGTGCGTCTCGAGCTTCGCGCCTAGCGTCTTTGCGCCGCGCACCGGCACCTCATGGACACGATCGAGGTTGGCGTAGATCGCGTCGAGCGTGCCGAAGAACTCGAGGAGAGCTACCGCCGTCTTCTTGCCAACGCCCGGCACGCCCGGAATGTTGTCGACGCTGTCGCCGGCAAGCGCGAGAAAGTCGGCAATCTGCTCGGGGACGACGCCGAAGACGTCGCGAACGCCGTCGTAGGCGATCTTGCCCTTGCCGGCGAAATCCCAGAACACGTCGTCCCTCGACAGGAGCTGGGCTAAGTCCTTGTCGCGCGACACGATCGTCGACGGCACGCCGTCACGTCTGCCGCGCCCGACCAGCGTGCCGATGAAGTCGTCCGCCTCGTAGCGCTCGTGCGCGCATTCGGCTATGCCGAGTGCACGCACGTAGCGCCGGCACTGCGCGAACTGCCGCTGCAGTTCCTCGGGAGCCGGCTCCCTGTTGGCCTTGTAGGCGGGATAGATGTCGTTTCGAAACGAGGTGCTGAGGCTCTCGTCGAAAGCGACGGCAATGTGTTCCGGCTTGACGCGTTCGAGGAAGTCGCCAAGAAAACGCGAGAACCCGTAGAAAGCATTTACCGGGTTGCCGTCACCGTCGACCATGTCGTCGGGCATCGAGTAATAGGCGCGGAAGACGTAGACGCTGGCATCGATCAGGTATTGCATGGGTCGAAGTATAGCCTCGTGACAGTACGGCGCCGGAACGTGAACCCGGTTACGCATGCCGACGCCGGGAGTCGACTATACTCCGCGCCGTGAAGAAGCATCCACGTCTATCAGGCCCACCGGCCTGGCAACGACACATCGTGACCTTCCTGATGGGCCTCGCCGGCGCGACGCTGCTGCTGTTCGTTGTGTGGGGCTACTTTCTCTGGCTCGAGACAGACGACGCCGAGGACTGCCTCGATCGCGGCGGCCTGTGGAACTACGAGTCCAGGGAATGCGAGGGCGCGCGCTGGGACTAGGGCCTGCCGGCCCGCGGTTAGCTCCAGCTTTCGCCCGGCTTCGGCGCCGGTGCCAGCCGCGATGTCAGGTCGCTCGCGAAGGATCGCTGCTCTTCGTTGCTGGCTTCACCGACAACTCCGCTGATCATTTCGACAATCGATTCGGCCTGGCTCGCCGTGAAGGTATTCCGGTGCCGTTCGGCAACGCCCGTCAGCTGGTTCTCGAGAACCTGTGGCGCACCGAGCAGGTGCAGTGCCGACAAGTAAAGCTCGTTCGCGTCCTTCTGCGGCAGCGAAAACGTATCGGCGAACGCCCCGACAATGCGCGCTTTCTGGTCCGCAGAAATATCGTCGCCGAGCCTCGCCGTGCCGACGACGAGGATCGCCGCGACGTGGACAGGATCGTCGACCGCGTGGATCGGGTCGCCTTCATACTTCTTCGCCCAGGCGCGCCGTCGTGCCCAGCTGAAGGGATTGATGTAGCCGACGTCGATGCCCAGCTTCTCGAGGACATAAAGCAGCGTAAGGACCGTCGTCAGGAAGCCCAGAATGATGTGCACAAGGTTCTCCCAAGCCTGTGTCGACACAGGATGCCGTGCGCCCTGTAGCAGCGCCAGTGCGTGCTTCACAGGTCCGACGGAGCCAATTGGTAACAACGATAAGGCCGCGACCACCGCGACGCAGTTGACGTCCGCGCAGTTGCGGCTTTAGAGCCGCTCCTACAATGGCAATAGCAAGCGATAGCGACGAGACGAACCGCCGTATCGCAGAGGCCCGTTAGCTTCCCGCACTAATCGTGGAAGTGAGTGTCGATGATTTGCAGTCCCGTACCCAGGTGATCCGTCAGCCGCGCGTGCAGCGGGCTCGATCGGGGAATATGCGCGAGGAGGTATTGCATCTGGTCGGCGAGCACGCGCCGGCCCTTGAGGTAGATATACTCGGCGTAGGTCGGCGTGAACGGAATCGCTATGAGCTCCATTGCGGCCTGTTCGGGCGTCCGGCCGCCCTTGTAGTTGTTACAGCGCCGGCAGGCCGTCGCAACGTTGGTCCAGATGTCGAGGCCGCCCTGCGACAGGGGCGTAATGTGATCGCGGGTCAGGTCACGGGTCGGGTAGCGGCTGGCGCAATACAGGCAGATGTTGCCGTCGCGCTTGAACAGGGTGCGGTTGTTGAGCGGCGGGACGTACTTGTCGCGGTTCGCCGAAAGGCTCTTCGAGGTGCCGTGGGTCGCAATGATCGAGTTGACCTCGACGAGGCTGCGTTCGCCGCTGGACGCGCAGTAGCCGCCGAAGACCGTGTAAAGGCGCGTGCCGCAGTCATAGGCGACCTGCTCGGCATGATACAGCCGCACCGCCTCCCGGTAGTCGATCCACTCGAGCGGCATTCCGGCAACATCCGTCCGCAGCACCTGCTGCGATATTTCGGAAGCAAGTCCAGCGAGCATAGGCACACCTCGGTTGGCCTTTGAGCCCGGTCAGCCGGTTAGCGGCCGACCATGCTGGCTAGTGTGCCGAACGCTCGACAAAAAGCAACACGGAACCGGGCTGTCGGAGGGGATTATTCAATCCCCTTATGACCAAACGATGACGGCACGCGCGTCTTTGTCGTGGAGGCTCAGAGCGCCTTCAGCACGGCGTCGAGGCTTTCCTTGGCATCACCGAACAGCATGCGGGTGTTGTCCTTGAAGAACAGCGGGTTCTGTACACCGGCATAGCCCGTCGCCATGCTGCGCTTGAGGACGATCGTCGTCTTGCCTTTCCAGACCTCGAGCACGGGCATGCCGGCAATCGGGCTGTCGGGCACTTCCTGCGCGGACGGGTTGACGATGTCGTTGGCACCAATGACGACCGAGACGTCCACGTCGGGAAAGTCGTCATTGATCTCGTCCATCTCGAAGACGATGTCGTATGGCACCTTGGCCTCGGCAAGCAGCACGTTCATGTGACCGGGCATGCGGCCTGCAACCGGGTGAATCCCGAAGCGCACGTTGACGCCCTTGTCGCGCAGCGTGCGCGTGATTTCAAAGACCGCGTGCTGCGCCTGCGCCACGGCCATGCCGTAGCCCGGGATGATCATGACTTCCTTGGCGCTCGTCAGGAGGTTCGCCGTTTCCTCGACATCGACCGGCACGACCTCACCCTGCTCTTCACCGCCCGCGGCCGACGTGCCGCCGCCGGTGCCGAAGCCACCGGCAATGACGTTGAGGAACTTGCGGTTCATGGCCCGGCACATGATGTAGGACAGGATGGCGCCGCTCGAGCCGACGAGCGCACCGGTCACGATCAGCAGGTCATTGCTCAGCATGAAGCCCGTTGCCGACGCCGCCCAGCCGGAGTAGCTGTTCAGCATCGACACGACGACGGGCATGTCCGCACCGCCAATGGCCATGACCATGTGAATCCCGAACAGGAGCGCAATGACCGTCATGATCACGAGCGGCGTCAGGCCGTCGCCGGCCGCCGACTGCAGCACGAACTCGCGACCGAACCAGATAGCGGCGAGCAGCAGGCCGAGGTTCAGCCAGTGGCGTGCGGGCAGGATCAGGGGTTTGCCGCCAATGCGGCCCGACAGCTTGCCGAAGGCAATGACCGATCCCGAAAAGGTCACGGCGCCGATCAATACGCCGACGTAGACCTCGATGTCGTGGATGGTTTTCTCGATGCCGACGAATTTCGCGGCATCGCCCAAGAAGCTCGCGAAGCCGACGAGCACGGCGCCGAGCCCGACGAGGCTGTGCAGGATCGCGACGAGCTCGGGCATCTGCGTCATCTGCACGCGGCGCGCGAGGAGGAGACCAATGCTGCCGCCAACCACGAGCGCACCCATCAGGAGCGCGTAGTTCTCGCTGACGACGCCGAGAATCGTGGCAACGAGCGCAATGCTCATGCCGATGATGCCGTACCAGTTACCGCGTCGCGCGGTCTCCTGGTTCGACAGCCCGCCAAGGGCAAGGATAAAGAGAATGATGGCCGCTATATACGATGCGGTAACGACGCCTGCGTTTATCATGGTCGCCTACTTCCTGAACATGTCGAGCATGCGGCGTGTCACGGCAAAGCCGCCCGCAATGTTGATGGCCGTGATCAACACGGTGAAGCCCGCAATCCCCATGATCATCGTGTCCGTCGAACTGATCTGCAGGAGAGCGCCAATCACAATGATGCTCGAGATGGCGTTGGTCACGCTCATCAGCGGCGTGTGCAGCGCCGGGGTGACGTTCCAGATCACCATGTAGCCGACAAAACAGGCGAGTACGAACACGGTGAAATGCGCCATGAACGACGCCGGCGCCACCGAGCCGAGCGCCAATAGCGCAACACCCCCAGCCACCATGGCGGCAATAGGCCCGAACACCGACGGCTCCGCGTCTTCCTGCTTGACGACGGGAGCCGGTGCCGGCTCGGCCTGCTTGGGCGCAGCAGATAGCTTCGGCGCAGGCGGCGGCCAGGTCGTTTCGCCATCCTTGCAGACGGTCACGCCACGAATGATCTCGTCGTCCATGTCGACAACGATGCTGCCGTCCTTCTCGGGAGTCAGGTCGGTGAGCAGGTGACGGAGGTTGGTGCCGTACAGCTGGCTCGACTGGGCGGCCAGCCGGCTCGGCAGGTCGGTGTAGCCAATGATCGTCACACCGTGCCGCGTGATCACCTCGCCGGGTTCAGTGAGTTCGCAGTTGCCGCCCTGCTCGGCGGCGAGGTCGACGACCACGCTGCCGTCCTTCATCGACTCGACCATCTCGGCCGTGATCAGGCGCGGTGCCGGCTTGCCCGGAATCAGCGCGGTGGTAATGATGATGTCGACGTCTTTGGCCTGTTCGGCGAACAGCGCCATTTCGGCCTTGATGAACTCCTCGCTCATCACCTTGGCGTAGCCGCCTTCGCCGGCACCGTCTTCCTCGTCGAACTCGAGCATCAGGAACTCGCCGTCCATCGACTCGACCTGCTCCTTGACCTCGGGGCGGGTATCGAACGCGCGGACAATCGCGCCCATGCTGCGCGCGGCGCCAATGGCTGCAAGGCCAGCCACGCCCGCACCAATAACCAGCACCTTGGCAGGCGGAATCTTGCCGGCAGCCGTGATCTGTCCCGTAAAGAACCGACCGAAGTGCTGCGACGCCTCGACGACGGCACGATAGCCACCGATGTTGGCCATCGAACTCAGCGCGTCCATCTTCTGCGCACGCGAGATGCGCGGCACGCTGTCCATGGCCATGACCGTGGCACCGGTCTTTGTCAGGCGCTCGAGCAGCTCGGGGTTCTGCGCCGGCCAGAGAAAGGAGATCAGGGTTTGGCCGCTCTTGAGCTTGCCGGCCTCGTCGTCGCCGGGCGCACGCACCTTGAGCACGATATCGGCGTTGTCCCAGATGTCGGCGGCGCTGTCGACGATCGTGCAGCCCGCCTCGCGATAGGCGTCATCGGAGTAGCTCGCGGATACACCGGCACCGGTTTCAACGCTGACCTCGAAGCCGAGCTTCTGTAGCTGGGTGGCAACCTCGGGCGTCGTCGCGACGCGCTTCTCACCCGGGTAGGTTTCACCCGGTACCCCAATCTTCATGCAGTTCTCCGGCGATGCCGGCCCGGTACAGGCACCGGGGGATCCGGTGCAACGGGCCAAAGGACGCGTAATGTAGCAGCTACGCCCCGGCAAAGGCGAGGCGGAGCGCCGCCCGTTGGCTGCCTAGTCTCGTCGCCGGGGTCGCTGCTGCCGCTGGTCGCGGACGCGATCGCGGACGCGCTGGCGCTGCTCCGGGGAGAGCTGTCGCCAGCGCTCGCGGATCTGCTGGCGGCGATCCCGATTGAGCTCGTTGAAGCGCCGGAAATTGTCGCGGATACGCTGCTGCTGCTCGGGCGAAAGGCCGCGATAGATCTCGTAGCGCTCACGAATCAGCTGGCGGCGCTCGGCCGACAGCGAGCGCCACTGTTCGAAGCGACCGGCTGCCGCCTGGCGATCCTCCGGGCTCATGGCAAGCCAGCGTTCGGCGCCGGTCGCGAGACGCTCGCGGCGCTCAGCCGGTATGTCGCCCCAGCTCTCGGCGAAGCGGCCGAGCACGGTCTGCTGCTCCGTCGACAGGTCGTCCCACGCCAGCTGCGCGTCGGCCGTCGACAGCGTGAACAGCAGCAGCAATGTCACAAGCAATCTAGCCATCATCGTTCGTCTCCGCCGGGGCATCGTCGCTGTTGTCGCTACGGTCGCCAACATCGCGATTGGCCCGGTCTGCCGGCGATTCGTCATCGTCCGCCAGCCACGTCCATTCTTCGTCCGACGTCTCCCAGCTACCTAGGTATTCCAGGAACGCCATGTCGGGCAGTGCCTCGTCGTCGCCCTCGTCGGCGACTACGGGCGCCGCCATGACACCCGACAACAGCGCCGCGAGACCCGCCAGCTCAGCTTGTCTGCTCGCCGTCTTCAAACGCGTCGGCATCGAGCCAGCTATAGAACTCGAGGTCCTCGAGCATCTCGAGGTTGTCGTCGTTAATCAGCAGTTCGAAATCCACGTCTTCTGCCGTCGTCGCGCCCGGCAACGGCGTCCCGGTGTCATCGACCCTGAGGGTGAGCAGCACGGCAACGAGCGCAACCGCCGCAAGCGCTCCCGCGGGCACCACGGTGAACCAGCTCGCGAGCGGCGAGCGACGATCGAGTTGCTCGAGCGCCCGGTGCCGCGCCTGGTTGAGCTTCGACAGCCGTTCACCGTCGAGCGTATCCACGCTCTCGTCGAATACTTCCCTGGCCCGGCGGACCAGCCTGTCGTCGTCGTTACTCACCGTAGTGTTCTCCCAGCTCGTCGCGCAGAGTATGCACGGCGCGCGAATAATGTGTCTTCACGCTGCCCTCGCTGACGCCCATGGCGGTCGCGGTGCCGGCCACGTCGAGACCCTCGAAAGTCCGGAGCATGAAGGCCTCGCGCTGGCGCGCGGGCAGGCGCTCGAGGGCGTTCTGCAGTTCGCCCATGGCGCTATCCGTTTGCAGCGCGTCTTCAGGACGCCGAGCCAGCGGATCGGGTGCCGCTGCAACCGGATCGTAATCCTCACCGTCGCGCTGGCTTTTCCCGAACCAGACCATGACCTTGTTGCGTACGGCCTGACGCCGGTGCCAGTCACGCACGCCATTCTGCAGGATGCGATAGAACAGCGGCGCCCACTGGTCCTCGGGCTTGCCGGCATACTTCTGCGCCAGCTTGATCATCGCGTCCTGCACGAGGTCCATCGCGTCATCGCGATCGCGAATCGCGATCTCGGCGAAACGCAGCGCACGACGCTCGACGCCCTTCAGAAACGCGTTCATTTGCTGCTGGCGCTGCAGGGTCGCTCTCCCCGTCTCTCCGTCGCGTCCGGACGATACCGCAAATGCGCTGACTGCGTTCATGCCGGCGGCCTCCCTGGCCTGTCGTTATGGCGGTTCATAGGCGCTTCCACCCTGCACTGACGACGGCTCCTTGCCGCCTCCTGTAGCATTAACGCAGCACGGCCCGTCCGGTTGACCGGACGGCGTGCGACCTTTGCCGCTTATGTAATGTCCCGTTGCCGTCCTGACGACACGCCGTTGAAAACCCACACCGTCCTGCGCGTTGCGGTCAATGTCCCGCTGTCCCGCGAATTCGACTACCTGCCGCCGGCGGGCGAGCCGCTGCCGCCACCGGGGGCACGGGTGCGGGTGCCGTTCGGCCGTCGCCGCGAGACCGGGCTGGTCCTCGCGCACGGCAGTGACTCGGACTTTGCGGACGGCCGCCTGAAGCGGGCGATCGAGCGCCTCGACGACGAGCCACTGTTCTCGGACGATGACCTTGCGTTGCTCAGGTTCACGAGCGACTACTACCACCACCCGATCGGGGAGGTCGTGGCCGCTGCCCTGCCCGCATACCTCCGCCAGGGCAAGTCGTTGTACGGCAAGGTCGAACGCGCCCGGATCATCGCGGCTGACATCGATTGCGAGGCACTCAAACGCCGGGCACCGCGGCAGGCCGAGCTACTCGACCTGCTCGGCGAGAGCGGTGAGGACGCCGAACGCCTGACGACGCTCATGCCGAGCTGGCGGCGCGCCGCGCGGGTGTTGGTCGACAAGGGCCTCATTGCGATCGAATCGGTCGCTGCCGAGGACACGCCGGATCGTCCCGCAATCGCGCCGGGGCCGGAGCCGAACGACGAACAGCGCGCGGCGATCGGGGCCATCGAAGCGGCAGAGGCTTACCGCGCCTTCGTGCTCGACGGCGTGACGGGCAGCGGCAAGACCGAGGTCTACCTCCGGCTCATCGAGCGCGCGCTCGGGGCCGGCCGGCAGGTTCTCGTGCTGGTGCCGGAAATCGGCCTGACGCCGCAGCTCGTGCGGCGCTTCGAGGCGCGGCTCGGCTTCCGGCCCGCCGCCATGCACTCATCGCTCACCGATACCGAACGGCTCATCGCCTGGCGACGCGCGCAGAGCGGCGAGGCGAAGCTCGTCGTCGGCACGCGCTCTGCCGTGTTTACGCCCATGCCGGCGCTCGGTCTCGTTATCGTCGACGAGGAACACGACCACTCGCTCAAACAGCAGGAAGGGCTGCGCTACTCGGCGAGAGACCTCGCCGTGTTCCGCGCGAGTCGTGCCGGGGTGCCGGTCGTGCTGGGCTCGGCAACGCCCACGCTCGAGGTGCTGAAGCAGTGCCGGGACGGCCAGTACACGCATCTTCGCCTGCCGCGACGAGCCGGTCGCGCCTCGCCGCCCTCGATACACCTCGTCGACCTGTCCCGGCATGCAAGCAACGAGGGCCTGAGTGAGCCGCTGGCGGCTGCCATCGACAGCCATCTCGAGGACGGCGGCCAGGCGCTCGTCTTCCTGAATCGCCGCGGCTTCGCACCGACCTTGATCTGCAGCAACTGCGGGTATGTGGCCGAGTGCTCGCGCTGCGACTCGCGCATGACAATACATCTCAAGCGCGGCGAGCTCCGCTGCCACCACTGCGGCGCGTCCCGCCCCATCGACGAGCGCTGCCCTGAATGCACGGGCAACATGCGGCCGCTCGGCGAGGGCACGGAGCGCCTCGAACAGGCGCTCGCAATACGCTTCCCCGGTCGGCACATACTGCGTATCGACAGCGACAGCATGCAGCAGAAAGGGGCCATCGACGAGGCGCTCCGACGGGCGGCCAGCGGCGATGCGGACATCCTCGTTGGCACGCAGATGCTCTCGAAGGGCCACCATTTCCCGCGCCTGACCCTGGTAGGGATCGTCAACGCCGACCAGGGTCTTTTCGGCAGCGACTTTCGCAGCGACGAGCGCCTCGCGCAGTCGATCATCCAGGTAGCCGGCCGCGCCGGCCGCGTCGAGAAACAGGGAACCGTCATGATCCAGACGGCCTTCCCGGAACACCGTTTCTGGTCGCGCCTCCTCGAGGCGGGCTATCCCGGCATTGCCGACGATGCACTCGACGAGCGCGCCGCGTCAGGCTGGCCGCCGTATTCACGCCTTGCCCTGCTGCGCGCCTCCGCCCATCGTCGCGAGGATGCCTTCGCCTGCCTGGAAACGGCCCGAGCCCGGGCCGCCGGACTGGCGCTTCCGGGTCTCGCCGTGCTCGGTCCGGTCGATGCACCCATGGCGCGCCGCGCCGGGCGCCACCGGGTCCAGCTGCTCCTGAAGTCCGCCGATCGGCGTACGCTGCACGCGGCGCTCGCCGCACTGGTGCCAATCCTCGAGGACGCGAACACGTCACGCCGGGCACGCTGGTCGATCGACGTCGACCCGGTACAGCTCTTCTGATGCCACGCCTGCAAAATCTCTTGTAGAATTTCGCCCCTTTCCGGCGCCCGGTACCTTCCCCCCATGAAAGCCATTGTTGCGCGGTCCATTGCGACCGCCCTCGACTCGCTGCCCGAGCTTCTCGAGGCCGCTCGCGATCTTGATGCAGCGGAGACCATCGAGCGCACTCGCGATGCCAGCCACGGCGACTTCGCGAGCAACATTGCCATGCGGCTCGCAAAGCCTGCGAGGAAGGCGCCGCGCGATATTGCCGCGCTGCTCGTCGAAGCCCTTGGCGACAACCCGGATATCGACCGCGTCGAGGTAGCCGGCCCGGGGTTCATCAACTTCTTTCTTGCCGGCGCGGTTTATCACCGCGAACTCGGTGCCATCCTCGAGGCGGGCGACGACTACGGCCGCCAGCCCGCGAAGGACGGGCCGCGCGTTCACCTGGAGTTCGTTTCCGCGAATCCCACGGGGCCATTGCATGTCGGCCACGGCCGCGGTGCCGCCTACGGCGCGACGCTCGGCAACCTTTTGGAAGCGGCCGGCTACCCGGTCCACCGGGAGTACTACGTCAACGACGCCGGCCGCCAGATGGACATTCTTGGCGTCAGCGTGTGGCTGCGACTCCTGGAAGCTCGCGGCGTCGAGCTCGACTTCCCGAAGGCGGGCTATCGCGGCGACTACATCCGCGACGTCGCAGCCGGCTACAAGGGCGACGTGCCGGCGATCACGGCGACAGACCTTGCCGAAGACCTGCCCGGCGACGGTCCGGGCGATGCGGCCGACGACACGGTCGACACCCGCGCCGACAACAAGCTACAGCGCGAAGCTTATGCCGAAGCGCTCGTCGCCCGCGCCAGTCAACTGCTCGGCGACGCCGGTTTCGACGCGATTCGCCAGTACTCGCTCGAGACGATCCGCGACGACATCCGGGACGACCTCGAGGAATTCGGCGTGGTCTTCAACGAGTGGTTTTCGGAGCAGAGCCTGACGAAGACCGGACGCATTGACGCGGCGCTCGATGTGCTCCGCGAGCGGGGCATGTTGTACGAGAAGGACGGCGCCACCTGGTTCCCCGCGACACGCTTCGGCGACGAGAAGGACCGCGTCGTGGTCCGCGCCAACGGCGTCAAGACCTACTTCGCCTCCGACATTGCCTATCACTTCGACAAGCGCGAGCGCGGCTACGATCTCCTGATCGACGTGCTGGGCGCGGACCACCATGGCTATGTTGCCCGGGTGGGCGGCGGCCTCGAGGCGATGGGCTACCAGGCGGACGACCTCGAAGTCCGGCTCATCCAGTTCGTCGCGCTGTACCGCTCGGGCAAGCGCATGCAGATGTCGACGCGCAGCGGCGAGTTCGACACCTTGAGGCAGCTGCGTGCAGAGGTCGGCAACGATGCGGCACGGTTCTACTACGTCATGCGTTCGAACGACCAGCATCTCGACTTTGATCTCGACGTTGCGAGCTCGCAGTCGAACGACAACCCGGTGTATTACATCCAGTACGCGCACGCGCGCATCGCCCAGGTGTTCGCGAAGCTCGACAAGGAGTTCTCGCTGACCTTCGACCCTGCGAGCGCCCGCGAGCATCTAGGCCTCCTGGTCGAAGACCAGGAGAAGGCGCTCATGACGGCGCTGTCCCGCTACCCCGAAATCCTCGAGATTGCCGCGGCGAACCGGGCGCCGCAGACGCTCGTGCATTTCCTTCGCGATCTCGCCAACGACTTCCACAGCTGGTACACGGCGCACCGTTTCATCGAAGTGGACGATCCGGCGCTCCGCGAAGCCCGCCTGATGCTCGCCAAGGCCGCAGGCATCGTCATCGCCAACGGTCTCGGCATCCTCGGCGTATCGGCGCCCGACACGATGTAATGGCCAGGAAGAAGCGCAAGACAACTCGCCGCCGTTCGAGGAGCGACGATACGCCGGGCTGGGTTTACGGCTTATTCGGCCTGGGCGTTGGCCTGTCCGTTGCCGCGGCCATCTATGTCAGTGATCGCCGCGACAGCGAGCCCGCGCCAGCCGCCGCCGTCGCGCCGCCTGCCGGTGCAGGCACCTACGACGACAATCGCGAAACACCGCCGCCCGTCGCCGCCCCCGACCTCGGTGACGAGGAGGCGAACGAAGGCGAGCGACGCTTTACATTTTACGAGATGCTGAAACGGTCTGAGGTGCTCGTCCCTGATGACGACACACCCGCTGGCGAGCCGAGCCCCGTCGCCGTCGTCGACCCGGGCACCTATGTGCTGCAGGTCGGCAGCTTCTCGAGCGCCGCCGACGCGGATCGACGTCGCGCAGAGCTTGCGCTGCACGGCCTCGAATCGAACATCCAGAAAGCGTCCGTGCGCAACGAGATTCGCTACCGCGTTCGCATTGGCCCCACCGACAACCTCGACGAACTCAATATGCTCAGAAGCCGGCTTCGCGCCGCGAAGATCGATGCGCTCGTCATGCGTGAAGTTGAGTAGCGCCTGGCAGAAGCTCACGCTTGGCGGCCTTTGCCTGGTCGTTGCAGCCTGCGCGAGCGCGCCGCCGGCAACGCCCAAACCACCTCCCGAAGCGACCCAAAGTCCGCCGCCTGTCGAGGAGACGGTGCCTGCACCTGCCGACGCGCCGCCCCGGCCCGCTGACGATCGCGCGCTCGCCCAACGCCGCATCCGTTTCGCGCTCGTCGGCGACATGATGCTGGGCACGGACTATCCCGAGAATCATCTGCCCGACGACGACGGCGTGAGCTTCCTCGCTGACGTTACCGCGGTCATCGCCTCGGCTGACCTCGCCGTCGGCAATCTCGAGGGCGTTCTCGTCGACGGCGGCGAGCCGGGCAAGACCTGCAAGAGCGCCTGTTACCTGTTTCGCTCGCCGACGCGCTATGCCGAGCATTACCGCAACGCAGGCTTCGACCTTCTGAGCGTCGCCAACAATCACGCGCGGGACTTCGGGGAAGCGGGCAGGGACAGCACAATGCGCGCGCTGGACGCCGTGAGTATCCGCCACTCCGGCCGCGAAGGCGAATTTGCAAGCTTCCGTTACGACGACCTGTCGATTGCGTTCCTGGCCTACGCGGTGACGCGCGAGTCCAACCTGCTGTTCGACTACGAACTCGCCGACGCCACGATTCGCGAGTTCGCAGCCAGTCACGATATCGTCGTTGTCTCCTTTCACGGCGGCGCCGAGGGCGCCGGCAGCGAGCGACTGCCGTTCGCCGAGGAAACCTACTATGGCGAGCCGCGCGGCGACGTCGTGCGCTTCGCGAGGCTCGCCGTCGACGCGGGCGCCGACCTCGTCGTCGGGCATGGCCCGCATCGCATTCGCGCAGCGGAACGCTACGAGGATCGTCTCGTGGCCTACAGCCTTGGCAACTTCGCGACCTACTACGGCATCAGCGTCGAGGGCGACAAGGGCATTGCGCCGATCCTGGTCGTGACGCTGGACGGCAACGGACGATTCGTCTCGGGCGACGTTGTCTCAACCCATCAGCTTCGTCCGGCGGGTCCGTCTATCGATCCCGACGCAAAGGCACTCAGGATGCTCGACGTCCTGAGTCGCCAGGATTTCGGCAACTCGGGGCTCGCCTTTCACGCCGACGGCCGCATCGAGGCCGTCGACCGGCCCTGGGTCAAGCCGCACCCGGTGCCGGAAACGCTCACCGACGAACAAGAGGACGCTGATCAGGGCCTCTGAACGACGACCTGCTAGTCGTCGGCAGCGACAGACTTGAAGTCGACGCCGAGCGAGCGCAGCTTGCGGTACAGATGCGTCCGCTCCATGCCCACGCGCTTCGCAAGCTGACCCACCTTGCCGTTACAGAGCACCAGCTGCTGCTGCAGGTAGGCGCGTTCGAACTGCTCCCGCGCCTCGCGCAGTGGCAGCGACAGGAGGTCCTGCTTGACGAGTGGCTCGTCGTGCGCACCGGCTTCGCTGATCTCGGCTTCGACCTCCTCGAGCGAAATATCATCGTCCGAACCCCCCATGAGGAGACGTCGAACAAGGTTCTTGAGCTCGCGAACGTTGTCGGGCCACGGGTAGTTCCTGAGCCGGTTTTGCGCGGCGACGCTGAAACGCCGGAACGTGAGTCCTTCGGAATCGACGAGCATGTCGACGTAGTAGGACAGGAGTTCGGGCACGTCCTCCGGGTAGTCCCGCAGTGGCGGCACGCGGGCGTTGAGCACGTTGAGGTGCGCGATGAGGTCGCGCCGCAGTTCACCCGACTCGACCAGGCCCTCGTAGTCGTCAGCAACGGTCGCAAGAATCCTTGCGTCGAGTCGCACGGGCAACGTGCCGCCGACGCGCCGATACTGCCCGTCCTCGAGCACCCCGAGCAGTATCCGCTGCCCGGTCGGGTTGAGGTCGACTAACTCGTCGAAGATCAGCGTGCCTTCGCTCGCGCGTTCGAACACGCCGCTCGTGATCTCCCCGTCGCTGGTTTCGCTGCCGAGCAGGCGCTCCTCCACGTTGCCGTCCGTCAGGGACGCCGACGTGACGCTGATCAGCGGGCCCTCCGCACGCGGCGACAGCGCGTGCATGTAGCGGGCAAAGGCGCCGCGGCCTGTGCCCGCTTCGCCGCGCAGCAGCACCGGGGCATCGTGACGCGCATATTGCTGCACCTTCTCACGCAGCTCCTTCATGAGCTTGCTGCGACCGACCGGTGTCAGGAGTTCGGGCAGCACCTGCGCCGCCGCCGCCGGCTTGCCCGATGACTCGAGCGCGCCTTCGACGGTGCGTAACAGCTTCGCAAGCGACAACGGCTTTTCGACGAAGTCGTAGGCGCCGAGGCGCGTCGCCTCGACCGCGGTCTCGACCGTGCCGTGGCCCGACATGACAACAACGGGGCAGCTCAGGTCGCCTGCATCCGACCACTCCCGGAGGAGCGTGATGCCATCGGTGTCGGGCATCCAGATGTCGAGCAGCACGAGATCGAAGCGATCCGCATCACGCGCGCTCCGCGCCTCGCTCGCGTTTGCCGCGACCGTTACGCCGTAGCCCTCGTCGGTCAGGATGTCCGATATCAGCGCGCGGATATCGGCTTCGTCGTCTACTACTAATACCTGGCTCACGCTCTCTCCCTCATTGGTTCCTTCCGCCCGGGTGCGCGCGCGATCATTGCCTCGCGCGCAGTCTCGTCCACGGGCAGGCGGATGCGAATCACGGCGCCGCCCTCCTTACGGTTGTCGGCGCGGATCGTGCCCGCGTGTTCCTCGACCAGCTTCTTGACGATGGCAAGGCCCAGGCCAGTGCCTTTCGGCTTGCTCGTCACGTAGGGGTCGAACACCTGTGAAATGGCGCTGGCATCGAAACCAGGACCGTTGTCCTCGACGCGTATGTTGATAACGGCAATGCCTTCGAACTCGCCGCTGCTCAGGGACACTTCGACTTCGCCGCGATCGGAGCTTTCGAGCGCCTCGAGCGCGTTGCGAATCAGGTTGTGCAGGATTTGCCGGACGCGGCCAATATCTGCCTCGACCGCGGGCATCGTTGGATCGACGTGCATCGAGATTCGCACGTGACTGCCCTCGGCCCGGTACAGCTCAACCACCTCGTGAGCCAGTTCTGACATGTCGAATCGCTCGATATCCATGTCCGGCGCACGCGCATAGTCGCTGAAGGCGTTGACCATTTCCTTCATCGACTCGACCTGCTGCACGATCGTGTGGGTTGCACGATCGAGGATTTGCGCCTCGTCCGCGCTCATCGTGTCGAGGTACTTGCGGCGCAGCCGCTCGGCGGACAGCTGGATCGGTGTCAGCGGGTTCTTGATCTCGTGCGCAAGCCGGCGCGCCACCTCGCCCCACGCCGCATCGCGCTGCGCCTGCAGTAGCGCCGTAATATCGTCGAAGACGACGACGTAGCCCGCCGGCCGATCCTCGTCGCCCGGCAGCGTCGTACAGGCACAGGTCAGCACGCGACGGCCAACTTCACCGCGCAGGACGATTTGCTCGCGCCACTCGGTTTCGCCCGCCGAGAGGTGCACCTGGGCAACGTCGACAAACTGGTCGAGCAGCGGCTCGTGCGCCGCAACGTCGGTCAGGAGCTCGCCGACGCGATTTTCGAGATCGACGTTGAGGATCGCACCGGAGGCCTGGTTCGCCGTGCGAATGCGCAAGTCCGAATCGAGCGCCACGACGCCCGTAGACAGCCTTGCGAGTATGACCTCGAGGTTGGTGCGCTCCGCCTCGACCAGCGCGCGACTCAGTTCGGTTTCGCGATGCGCGGTCGACAGTCGCTGGGTCATGTCGTTGAAGGAGCTCACGAGGAAGCCGATCTCATCCTTGGTCGGCTGCGGCAACCGGGTGTCGAAATCGCCCTTGGCGACGGCCCGCGTACCGGCAACGAGATCCTGGATCGGCGCCACGAGCCGCCGCGCCAGGAGGAACGCGCCGTAGATTGCGGTCAGGAGGCTCAGCATGAGGACGACGGTCAGCGTCAGCGTGAAGGTGCTCTTCAGCGGACCGCGCAGGAAGACGAGGCGCTGGTACTCGGTGTTCGAGCGCTCGACGCTGTTGGCCATGCGACCGAGTCGCTCGGTCACGGGGAAGTGCGCGAGGAGCACGCCGGGCTGGCCGCTGCGCGCGTCGCGGTTGACGTACACGGCGGTACGAATCTGGTAGCCACCGTCGTCGAGCGGATCGAGGCTCACGAAGGGCCGGCCCTGGTTGAGCTGGAGGAGGACCTCCTCGGTTAGTGGCCGGGGCAGCGTGCCGGCCGAGTTGTCGGAGCTCGTCCCGACAATGCGGTTCGCGCCCGCGAACAGGGTCAGTTCGCTCGCGTTGGCCTCGCGGCGCAGCTTCGCAAGCTCGAAGAACAGCTGCTGGTCCGAGACCCGGGCAAGGCGCCGTGCAATCTGCTGCGTCGCTACGAGGTTGTCACGCTGGCGAATGTCGAGTACGGCGTCGGTCAGCGTCAGCGCGTTGTTGAGGCCGTCCTCGACGTCGACGTTGAACCAGGTATCGATACCGCGGTTGATAAACTGCATCGAGAAGTAGAAGACGACCAGGAGCGGCAGTACGGCAAGGCCGACGAACATCGTCACGATGCGCGCCTTGAGCTTGGCGCCGGGCACGTGCATGCGGTAGTCGCGAACGAGGCGCCCGAGGTTGCCGAGCAACAACAGCAGCAGGATCAGCACGCCGGCAACGTTGATGACGAGCAGCAGGTTGTGCTGCTGGTTGAACGCGTCGGAGTTCTGCGCCGTCTGCGACAGCATCCACAGTGCCGTCAACGCGAGCAGCACGCCGGATGCGGCGAGCAGCGAGTACAGCACCCGTTTCAGCGTTCTATAGACCATTCCAGCCACTCGCTCTTGAGTTGCCACCCGGACCGCCAGAAGAACAGGAGCCTCAGTGGAGCAGGGTACTGCTTGGTCTGCAGCAGGGCGCGCATACGCGCCGTGTACGGCTTGCCGGCGGCCAGGAGTTCGTCGTCGATCAGCGGCAGGCCATCGATCCGGCCGAGGTTGTTGAGCGCCGAATACAGCGTCGCGAAGCTGTCCTGTTCGCCGCTGTTCAGATTCCTGACGAGATAGCGCTGGCTGAGCGGCCGGTATTCGAGTTCGAACGTTACGGCCAGTTCGGCGTCGGTGCTGTCGGGGACCCAGCGCTTGCGGCGGATCAGCTGTGCCTGCAGCTCGATGGTCAGCGGCACACCGCTGTCGAGCGCATCGAGGGCCTCGCTCGGAAGAACGAGCTGCAGCCTTGCATCGAGCCGGTGCACGCCGTCGTCGGCCAGCGTCGTCGACGCCTGGCGAACCTCGAAATAGCCTTCGCGCTCGACGTCGTCCTGGGCGCGGGCGCCCGCGACCAGCAGCAAGGACAGCGAGGCGGCGATGGCCAGTCTTAGCAAGTACGCGTGCATCGCGTCGCGCGGTCTCCCCGGGGCGTCCTAGCCCCGCTTGTCGATGGCCGCAAAGAAAAAGCCATCCATTCCCCCGGTGCCTGGCCTTAGCTGGTACCCGGGACCTCTCGACTGCATTAGAGCGCGGATGTTGTTATTTGGCAACAGCGAGGACGCCGTGGCATCAGCGGTGCGCGCGAGGAACCCCGCGACGACCGACTCGTTCTCCTCCGCCAGCACCGAGCAGGTGACGTACAGCAGGCGGCCGCCGGGCTTGAGCGTCTGCCAGAGTCGATCCAGCAGGGTGGCCTGGGTACGGGCGAGCGACGCGATATCGCTGTCGCGGCGGAGGAGCTTGATGTCCGGATGCCGGCGTATGACGCCCGTCGCCGAGCAGGGCGCGTCGAGGAGTATGCGGTCATAGGGTGTGCCGTCCCACCAGCTGTCGAGGTCGCCGGCATCGGCAGCCCGGAGCTCTGCGTCGAGCCCGAGTCGGCCGAGGTTTTCCTCGACCGCCGCGAGCCGCGCGTCGTCGACGTCAATCGCATCGACCTCGACCTGGCCGATCTCGAGCAGGTGCGCCGTCTTGCCCCCGGGCGCCGCACAGGCATCGAGTACGCGGCCGCCGCCGTCGGCAAGGAGCCAGTCCGCGGCCACCTGGGCACCGCCGTCCTGCACGGAGACGTCGCCCGCGGCGAAGCCCGGCAGGTCGGCAACGGGCAGGGGCTCGTCGAGGCAGAGCGCCGACGGCAGCCCGGACAGGCGCGAGCTGGCGATGCCCGCCGCAGTGAGCCGGGACTCGTAGTCTTCGAGCGAGCCGCGGGATCGATTTACGCGGAGCCACATTGGCGCTCGCGCGTTGTTGGCCTCGACGATCGACAGCGCGTCATCGGGCCAGTCTGTCCGGAAGCGGGCAAGGAGCCAGTCGGGGTGGTTGTAGCGTGCCTCGTCGCTCTCGGGTTCGCGGTGTTCCACGTCCTCGCGGCGGAATCGCCGCAGCACCGCGTTGATCAGGCCGGCGTAGGACCGCTTGCCGAGCAAGCGCGCGGCCTCGACCGTTGCCGATACGACCGCATGATCCGGGATTCGCGTTGCCGTGAGCTGGTGAAACCCCAGGCACAGCAAGGACTCGACGATCCGGTCACGTCGTCGCGGCCGGCGATCGACCAGCAGATCGAGCCATTCGCGATACCGGTACCAGCGACGCAGGACGCCATAGGCCAGGTTCCTGAACAACGGCTGGTCCTGCGCCGGCAGCGTCACCTCGAGCCGTCTCAGCTCGGCATCGAGGGAGCGGCCGTGCTCCGCGACGGCATGGACCGCCTCCGCGGCAGCGGCGCGAACGCGCGCGCCGCGTTTGTCGCTCACGACGACGACCCGAAGCGGACACCGTCGAGCGGTCGCTGGCTCGCATACTCGACGCCGGTCACGCGTCCCTTGCCCGGCCGTTGCACAGTAAGTAATTCGAGCGCCGCATCGCCCGTGGCAACCACGAGGCCGTCGCGCGTGGCGTTGAGGACCGTACCAGGCGGACCGGATGCTTCCGCCGGACGGGCCTGCCAGATCTTCAGGTCCTCACCGAGCACCTCGGTAAAAGCCCCGGGCACCGGGTTGAACGCCCGAATCGCCCGATCGAGCTCGACGGTCGGGCGTCGCCAGTCGAGGCGCGCGTCGTCGCGGTTGATCTTGCCAGCATAGCTTGCGAGCGCTTCGTCCTGTGCGACAGCCGCGAGCCGCCCGGACAGGATGTCGTCGAGCCTAGCCGCGAGGAGTTCGCCGCCGAGCACGGCAAGGCGGTCGTGCAGCTCGCCGGCCGTCTCCATCGCGCCAATCGCTATGTCGGCCGTGACGAACACCGGGCCGGTATCGAGGCCAGCCTCCATTTGCATGAGGCTGATGCCGGTGGTCTCGTCCCCGGCAAGGATTGCCGCCTGGATCGGCGCAGCGCCGCGGTGCCGCGGCAGGACAGAGGCATGCACGTTGAGGCAGCCGTGCACGGGAATGTCCAGCACCGCCTGGGGCAGGATCAGCCCGTACGCCGCGACAATGAGGACGTCGGGCTCGAGGTCACGCAAGCTCGCCTGTGCCGCTTCGTCGCGCAGGGTCTTTGGCTGCAGCAACGGCAGCGATTCCTCGAGGGCATACGCCTTGACCGGGCTCGGCCGGGCCTTTCGACCACGACCCGAACGCCGGTCGGGCTGGGTCAGCACGGCGACGGGCCGGGTCCCGCTGTCGACGAGCGCCTTGAGCGACGCACGCGCGAACGCCGGCGTGCCGGCAAATAGCACTCTCGGTGCGGGCACTGGGAGCGTCAGTCGTTCAGGCGACGGCGGCCTGGTGACGTCGGTCGCGCACCAGGCGCTTGCGTATGCGGCTGCGCTTTGCCTCGGACAGGTAGTCGACGAACAGCTTGCCGTCGAGGTGATCCATCTCGTGCTGGATGCAGACCGCAAGCAGACCGCTGGCCTCGGTCACGACCTCGTTGCCGTCACGATCGAGGTGCCGGACCTTGATCTCCTCAGCGCGCTTTACCGGCTCGTAGTAGCCGGGCACCGAGAGGCAGCCCTCGTCGGTGACGGTTTCGCCGTCCCTCTCGATGATCACCGGGTTCACCAGGGCATGGGGTTCGCTCTGGTCACTCGACACGTCGGCCACGAGCACGCGCTCGTGCACGTCGACCTGGGTCGCGGCAAGACCAATGCCGGGCGCGTCGTACATGGTCTCGAACAGGTCGTCGATCAGGGTACGAATACGGTCGTCGACGGACTCGACCGGACGTGCCTTCGTCCGTAGTTTCGGGTCCGGAAATTCCAGAATTTTCAGTTTTGCCATGGTTTCATCCCGGGCGCCTGGCGGCAGCTTCTCCTAGAATCGCTGGATCCGCCACGGGTGTTTTCGGCACCTGCACTCTGCAGATTCTCCGAAAGCGCCCTAAACAATTGACTTTATTGAATATGATCGCTGACAATGGCGCTGGTTTCACGGTCGGGGAATGGGGTTCCCGGCCCGGAAATGTGACGTAATTGGCAGCTACACAAGCCTCAAGCGGACATATTATACCAACGCCCGGAAACTCAAGGCCCGGACCTCCACTGCGGAGCGTCCCGAGGGAGCAGAGGACACGCATGTCTCGCACTACACTGAACACGAAGACGCCGCCCCGTCTCGCGGCAGCCTGCGCCGCCACGCTACTGACGGTATTCGCAGGGAACGTCGCATCGACCGAAACGTCGGCGACGCTCGGCATCAGCACCATCGCCCAGCAGGCGCCCGCGCTTGCGGCCGACGCGCCTTCACAGTACGTCGTCCAGGAGGGCGACACGCTCTGGGACATCGCCGGGACCTTCCTGCGCGACCCATGGTTCTGGCCGGAGATCTGGTACGTCAACCCGGAGATCGTGAACCCGCACCTTATATACCCCGGCGACGTTCTTGCGCTCGTTTACATCGACGGCCAGCCGCGCGTGACCACCGCGCGAGGCTCATCGCTGCGGCTGTCACCAGAGGCCCGCGTCACGCCGCTGAACGAGGCGATTACGTCGATCCCGTTCGAATCGATTGCCGCGTTCCTGCGTGGCGGCACCGTCCTCGAAAAGGGTGAGGCCGACCGCCTGCCCTACTTGCTCGACGTACGCGGCGACCACCTGCTCGCGTCAGCCGGCAACCGAATTTACGTGCGCGGCGCTGACGACGATACGGTCGGCTCGCGCTACACGGTCGTGAAAATCGGCGACCCGCTGCGTGATCCCGACAACAACAAGATCATGGGCTACCACGCCCTCAGGGTCGCCGAGGGCACGATGCGACGCGACGGCGATCCGCAGACGGTCGAGCTGACCGCGAGCACCCAGGAGGCGCGTCGAGGCGATCGCCTGGTTCCCGCGACGATTGACCTGCCGCTGAACTTTTTCCCGAAGGCGCCTGACACCGAGATCGACGGCCGCATCATGGCGGTGATCGGCGGCGTTTCGCAGATCGGGCAGTACCAGGTGGTCGTGATGAACCGCGGCGCGTCTGACGGCCTTGCCCAGGGCGACGTGCTGACAGCCTTCGAGTCGGGCGGCACGATCCGTGACCGCATCGGCGGCGGCAAGGTCGCGCTACCGGACGAGCCTGCAGGCACGATCATGATCTTCAAGACCTATGACGAGATTTCCTACGGGCTCGTCATGGAAGCCACGCGGCCGCTGCACATCAAGGACCCGGTACGCAACCCGATCTGACGACGTACGGTCACCACAGGATATGAAAATGACGGCGCCCAAAGGCGCCGTCGTCTTTTCCGGGTATCGCCAGCGCGCTTAAGTTGCCGTGCCGTCGCGATTCGGCGGGCGCAGACCCCACCCCGAAGCCGTAATATAGCCGGCACGAACCCGGCCAGGCTTTTCGCGTATGACCAGTAGCCCGCGCACCCGCGCCATCCTCTCGCTCGCCTGGCTCCGGGCCGACGAGTACGACGAACTCGGCGCCCACTTCGGCGCGTCCGACGCTATCGTCGAGGCATCGCGGGCGGCGCTCGAAGCGAGAGGACTCTCAGCCGAGAAGGCGCAACGCATTGCGGCACCCGACAACGAAGCGGTCGCCGCGATACTCGACTGGGCAGACGCGGACGAACACTGGATGCTGATGCCGGAGGACGAGAGCTTCCCGCCGTTGCTCCGCGATATCCCGGACCGGCCCCTCGTGCTCTATGTCACCGGCCACATGACGACAATGAGCCTGCCATGCCTCGCCATCGTCGGCAGCCGTAATCCGACGGCGGGCGGGGTTCGCACTGCCCGCGACTTCGCCCGTCACCTGGGCTCCGTCGGGCTCGGTATCGTCAGCGGACTGGCCGAGGGCATTGACGCTGCGGCCCACGAAGGCGCGCTGCAGGCCGACGCAGCAACCGTTGCCGTCATGGGCACGGGGATCGATCGTGTCTACCCCGCGAAGCACCGCGAGCTCGCACACCGAATCGCAGCCCGTGGCGCACTGGTGACGGAGTACCCGCCCGGAACGCCGCCACGCCGCCAGCACTTTCCGGAGCGTAATCGCCTGATTACCGGCATGGCGCTCGGCGTCCTCGTCGTCGAGGCAGCCAGGCAGAGCGGCTCACTGATCAGCGCCAGGCTGGCTGCGGAGCAGGGTCGTGAGGTGTTCGCAATACCGGGCTCGATCCACAACCCCTTGTCGCGCGGTTGTCATGCCCTGATCCGCCAGGGCGCGAAACTTGTCGAGACCTCGGAAGACATCGTTACGGAGCTCGGCGCACTGGCCGGTCACCTTGCGACAACACCGGATGCGCCGCGGCCGGACGAGATCGTGTCCGGTGCCGTCAATGACGACCATATGAATCTGTTAAATCGCATCGGTTTCGACCCGGTCAGCATCGATGAGCTCGCCACCGGTTCAGGTTTGACGATTGCGGAGCTTTCCTCCATGCTCCTGATACCGGAGCTTGAGGGAAAGGTCGACAAGCTGGCTGGACGCCGCTACGTGCGATCAGAATAGTGCTCGAGCACCCGGTAACGCGCTCGTTGCCTAACAGACAGGAGCCGCTCCAGGCATGAAAGAAAACGTACTCGACGTTTTGATGTACCTCTTCGAGACCTACGTCGACACGGAAGACGACCCGGAACCCGACCAGAACGAACTCCGCGACGAACTGTCCCGCGCCGGCTTCGCCGACTCGGAGATCGACCGCGCGCTGGACTGGCTCGACGGCCTTACTGATCACCAGGACAACCTCGTTTTCAATCGCTCGTCCGGACAGGGCACGCGCGTCTACAGCGATACCGAACTCGAGCGGCTCGATGCCGCGTGCCGCGGCTACATTCTCTACCTCGAGCAGATCGGCATCCTGTCGCTGCCGCAGCGCGAGATCCTGATCGACCGTTTGCTGGCGCTCGAAGCGCCCGACATCGACGTCGAGCAGATCAAGTGGGTCGTACTGATGGTGTTGTTCAGTCAGCCCGGCCAGGAACTCGCCTACGCGCGCATGGAAGACCTCGTCTTCGACGAGACGACCGGACGGATTCACTAGGGCGAGGGAGCCGCTCTGCCCGCTCCCGCGCGGACTACACCTCCGCTTCCGCGCCACGTGGCGCGCCGGGTTAACCTGCACTTTCTTGACAGGTCTCGGCGAAATCTGTAATTCAACCGCGCTACACGGCAGTCTAATCTCAGAGGCTATCGCTCGGACGTATGTCAAAGAACCTCGTCATTGTTGAATCGCCGGCCAAGGCGAAGACCATTTCGAAGTACCTCGGTAAGGACTTCGACGTGCTTGCGTCGTACGGTCACGTCCGCGACCTTGTACCCAAAGAAGGCGCTGTCGATCCCGAGAACAGCTTCTCGATGAAGTACCAGGTCATCGATCGCAACGAGAAACACGTCAATGCGATCGTCCGCGCGCTGAAGAAGGCCGACGCGCTGTACCTCGCCACTGACCCGGACCGCGAAGGTGAGGCCATCTCCTGGCACCTCATCGAGCTGCTGCGCGAGAAGAAGGTGCTCGACGACAAGGACGTGCACCGCGTCATTTTCCACGAGATCACGAAGAACGCCGTCCGCGAGGCGATCGATCACCCGCGCACGCTGTCCGATGACCTCGTGGGCGCGCAGCAGGCGCGCCGCGCGCTCGACTACCTCTACGGCTTCAACCTCTCGCCGCTGTTGTGGCGCAAGGTTGCCGGCGCGAAGTCGGCCGGGCGCGTGCAGAGCCCGGCACTCAGGATGATCGTCGAGCGTGAGCTCGAGATCGAGGCGTTCAAGGCGCGCGAGTACTGGAGCATCGAGGCCGACGTCAGCAAGGACGAACAGCCCTTCGTCTCACGTCTCGTCAGCTACCGGGGCGACAAGGTCGAGCAGTTCAGCTTCGAGAACGAAGACTCGGCGCGCGAGGTGGAGCAAACGATCCTCGGCGCCGCGAACGGCAGCCTGACCGCCGTCAGCGTCACGAAGAAGCAGCGCCGGCGCAACCCGACCGCGCCGTTTACGACGTCCACACTGCAACAGGAAGCATCCCGCAAGCTCGGCTTCAATACGCAGCGAACGATGCGCGTGGCGCAGAAGCTGTATGAAGGTATCGAGCTGCCGGGAGAAGGCAACGTCGGCCTGATCACCTATATGCGCACGGACTCGGTCACGCTTGCGCAGGTGGCACTCGACGAGATTCGCGAGGTCATTGCCGAACGCTACGGCGCCGACAACGTGCCGAGCGAGATTCGCGAGTTCAAGAACAAGTCGAAAAACGCCCAGGAAGCCCACGAAGCGATCCGGCCGACGTCGGTCGCGCGCTCGCCCGAGGACCTCAAAGCGTCCCTCGACGAAGACCAGTACAAGCTTTACGGCCTGATCTGGCGACGCACGATGGCGAGCCAGATGATCCCTGCCGTCTTCGACACCGTGGCCGTCGACCTTGCGGCGGGCGACCCCGACGCCGGCCATCGCCTGCGGGCGAACGGCTCGGTGCTGGTCGTTCCGGGGTTCATGGCGGTCTACCAGGAAGGCCAGGACGACAGCAAGACCGACGACGGCGACCGGCTGCTCCCCGAGATCGCCGAAGGCGACGTCATCCGTCTCGATGAACTGAGGCCCGAGCAGCACTTTACCGAGCCGCCGCCACGCTTCACCGAGGCAAGCCTCGTCAAGGCGCTCGAGGAGTACGGCATCGGTCGGCCGTCGACCTACGCCAGCATCATCAAGACGCTCAAGGACCGCGAGTACGTCGAGATGGATGGCAAGCGCTTCATCCCGTCGGACATTGGCCGCATCCTGACCGGCTTCTTGACCGACCATTTCACGCAGTACGTGGACTACGACTTCACGGCGAGGCTCGAAGATGAACTCGATGCCGTATCGCGTGGCGAAGCGGAATGGGTCCCGGTCCTCGATGCGTTCTGGAAGGCGTTCCACAAGCTCTGCGAGGAAAAGGACGCAACCGTTACGCGCGAGCAGGTGTCGCAGGCACGCGAGCTCGGTACGGACCCGAAAACCGGCAAGCCGATCACGGTGCGCATGGGCCGCTACGGGCCCTTCGTGCAAATCGGCACGAAGGACGACGAGGAAAAACCGAAGTTCGCGGGTCTCCGTCCCGGTCAGAAAATGAACGAGGTGACGCTCGAAGACGCGCTCGAACTCTTCAAGCTGCCGCGCAAACTCGGCGAAACCGAGGACGGCCTGGCCGTGTCCGCCAGCATCGGCCGCTTCGGTCCGTACGTCCGCTATGGCGACAAGTACGTGTCGATCCGCGGCGAGGACGATCCGTACACGATCGAGCTGCCGCGCGCACTCGAGCTGATCGAGGAGAAGAAAAAGGCCGACGCCGAGCGGCTCATCCAGGACTTCGAGGACGAGGGGATCCAGGTCCTGAACGGTCGCTATGGCCCCTACATTACGAACAAGGCCAAGAACGCGCGCGTGCCCAAGGACCGCGATCCGAAGAGCCTGACGCTCGAGGAGTGCAAGGAGCTGCTCGCCGCCGCGCCCGAGCGCGGGCGTCGCGGCAAGAAAAAGGCCGCGAAGAAGAAAACGCGCGCCGCCAACGATGACAGCGCCGGCGTAACGAAGGCGGCCGCCGCGAAGAAGAAAACCGCCAAGAAGAAGACCAAGAAAAAGACGACGCGCAAGAAGGCGAAGAAGAAGGCTGCAAAGAAGAAAGCCGCCACGAAGAAAAAGTCAGCCGGCGGTAATGACGCGAGCTGAAGACACGCACAGGTCCGGAGGGGGCCAATGATCGATACCGACGCCGTCAAGGACTATCTCCTGTCGCTGCAAAACCGCATCGTTGCCGAACTCGAATCGATCGACGGCAAGGGCTCGTTTCGCCGTGACGCCTGGCAGCGCGACGGCGGCGGGGGCGGCGAAAGCCGCGCGCTGGCCGACGGCGCGATCTTCGAGAAAGCCGGCGTGAATTTCTCCCACGTGTTCGGCAACCAGCTGCCGCCGTCCGCAACGAAGAACCGACCGGACCTGGCCGGGCAGGGTTTCGAAGCGATGGGCGTATCGCTGGTGCTGCACCCCGAAAACCCCTACGTGCCGACGACGCACGCGAACTTCCGCCTGTTCAAGGCCGGTGACGGCGACGATCCCGTCTGGTGGTTCGGCGGCGGCTACGACCTGACCCCGTATTACCCGTTTCACGACGACGTCATCGAATGGCACAGCACGGCGAAGGCTGCCTGCGTTCCCTACGGCAACGACTACTACCCACGCTTCAAGCAATGGTGCGACGAGTACTTCTATCTCAAGCACCGCGACGAGACCCGCGGCGTCGGTGGCCTGTTCTTCGATGACTTCAACGAGCATGGTTTCGACCGCGCCTTCGAGTTCGTGCGCTCGGTGGGCGACAGCTTCATGCGCGCGTACGCGCCCATCGTCAGGCGGCGCTTCGAACACCCCTACGGCGAGCGCCAGCGCGACTTTCAACTGTATCGCCGCGGCCGCTACGTCGAGTTCAACCTGATCTTCGATCGCGGCACCGTGTTCGGCCTGCAGTCCGGCGGCCGCACCGAGTCGATCCTGATGTCGCTGCCGCCGCTCGTCCGCTGGGAATACGACTGGCACCCGGAGCGCGGTTCACCCGAGGCCAAGCTGTACAGCGATTATCTGAAGCCTCGCGACTGGCTGGGCGAATCCGGTGGCTGACGAGCTCGCGCCGTTTCACCTGGCGCTACCGGTGCACGACCTCGATCTGGCCCGGGCGTTCTATTGCGACACGCTCGGACTCGGTACCGGCCGCACCGCCGGGCGCTGGATAGACCTCGACTTCTTCGGTCACCAGGTCACGCTGCACCTCGTCGATGATCTCGATACGGCAGCAAGCACCAACGCCGTGGACGGCGACCAGGTGCCCGCGAGCCACTTCGGCGTCATCCTCGACCGCAAGGACTGGGACACGTTGGCGGCGAGACTCTCCGCTGCGGCCATCGATTTCCTGATCGAACCGCGGATACGCTTCGAAGGCGAGGTCGGCGAACAGGCAACGATGTTCTTCACCGACCCATCGGGCAACGCCCTCGAGTTCAAGAGTTTTCGCGATCGATCGCAGCTGTTCGCGAGCTGAGCCCGAAAGGCCCGCCACGTAGCCTGCAGACGGCCTGCCTGTAGCAGTATTTTCAGGCCGTTTTGAGGCTGGCGAGCGCAAAAGACCCTGTGCTACTTTGCGGTGACGTCCGACGCCGCGCCACGGCCTTTTCGAGGCACCAGGGGCGACGGCGATCGGCCCGTCATCACAACCTGGCAATCTCGTGACCGCTCGCGCAATTCTACTTTTGCTCCTCGTCTTCGTCGTTGCCGGCCCGGCACGCTCGGCCGAGGAGCCGTTGCTGCGCGACGGCGGCGGAGGCGCGGGCTTTGCACTTGCCGACAGCGAGGACCCGAACGCGCGCCGGGTGTATATCGTGCAACTCGCCGAGCCGTCGGCGGCGGAGTTTCACGCCGGGCTGATCAGCAAGGTCGGCACGACGAGCGGCTTGCGACCGACGGCGAAATTCGATCGCGACGCGGCGGCCATCAAGTCCTACACCCGCGGACTCGAAAACCGCCAGCGCGAGGTGCTTGCTCACGCGGGCAGCAACACCGAACTCATCTACAGCTACCGCTACGGCCTGAACGGCTTCGCCGCCATAATGACGCCGGCTGCGGCCAACAAGCTCGGCCACCTGTCCGGAGTGGTCCGGGTCTGGGAGGACGAGATACGGCCGCTCGCGACGAATTTCAGCGCGGAGTTTCTCGACCTCTTCGATAGCCAGGCGGGCCTCCGCAGCGTCGAGGGCCTAACCGGCGAGGACGTCGTCATCGCCGTCATCGACTCGGGCATCTATCCTGAGCATCCGGCTGTCCAGGAGACAGAGCCGGCGGACCGGCCGAGCGCCTGTCGCTCCTCGTGGGCCGAAAGGACGTTTCTCGGTCTTTGGCTATGCGCACGCTACAACCGTCTGCCCGACAAACTCGCCTTCGAACCGCTTGAAGACTGGGCAGGTGTTTGCCAGACCGGAGAGCAATGGGAAGCGGACGACTGCAATAACAAACTGCTCGGAGCGCGCTGGTATATCAGCGGCGCCGAGGCCAGCGGTCCGATTGACAGCGGCGAGATTCGCTCGGCGCGGGACGTCGACGGTCACGGCACCCACATTGCCACGACGGCCGCTGGCAACCGGGTCAGGGCGTCGATATTCGGCACCCGGATTGGCGACGTCGAGGGCATGGCGCCGCGTGCACGAGTGGCCGTCTACAAGGCCTGCTGGCTAAGACCCGGGGAAACCCGCGCAGCCTGCAACACCTCGGACCTGGCCAACGCCATCGACCAGGCGGTGGCCGACGGCGTCGACATCATCAACTACTCGGTGGGCGCATCGCTGACCGAAACTACGGCGCCCGACGACATTGCGTTAATGAACGCCGCCAAGGCGGGCGTTCTGCCCGTCGTTGCCGCCGGCAACAACGGGCCGAACCTTGCGACGGTGGCATCGCCGGCCGGCGGACCCTGGGCAATTTCGGTCGCAGCGTCGACACGCGACGGGGAAACGTCGCGCGAGGGTTTCGACGTCACTGCGCCGGCGTCCATTGCGGCTCGTTACGCCAGCCGCGAAGCCGCTTTTACGCCGCCGCTTGCCGATGTCGATCCGATCGAGGCCGAACTCGTGCTTGCCGATGACGACACGACGGAACTGTCGGACGGCTCGGATGGCACGCGAAGCGATGCCTGTGAGCCGCTCGTCAACGATGCCGAGGCCGCCGACAACGTTGTACTGATAGCCCGGGGCGGCTGCGACTTCGATGTCAAGATTGCCAACGCGGACGATGCCGGCGCCGTAGCGGCCATCGTCTACAACTTCTCTGATGATCCGATCGTCATGCAGGGCGACCCTGGCCTGAGCGACATACCGGCCATCATGATGGGCCAGGCCGACGCCAACCTGATCATTGCCGAGCTCGATGCCAACGAAACGGTCACGGTCGTTCTCGACAAGAGTTTCCTCTTGACCGAAACCCAGGTCGGCAACCAGGTCGCGGTGTTTTCGTCGCGCGGGCCCGGGCCCGCGATCGATATTCTGAAGCCTGACGTCACCGCCCCCGGCGTCGACATTCTCGCAGGCGTTACGCCCGAAGCCGTCAATACGACAGCCGGCGAGACCTTCGGCTATCTGACCGGCACCTCGATGTCGACGCCGCACGTTGCAGGTGTCGCGGCGCTGCTCAAGGAAGCGCATCCGGACTGGACCCCGGAAGCCATCAAGTCCGCGCTCATGACGACGGCGCGACAGGACCTGACGCGCGACGCCGCCGGCACAGCGGCCAACGCCTTCGATATCGGTTCAGGCCATATCGTGCCGAACGCGGCGCGCGACCCGGGGCTCGTTTACGAGACCAGCGCTGACGAATACGACGCGTTTGCCTGCGCCACCGATTCGCCTGCGGTCAGCGCGGAGCGCTGCCAGGCGCTGATCGACGGCGGCCAGTCACTGGCGCCGGTCGACATGAACCAGCCGAACATTGCGCTCGGCAGCCTGACTGCCTCGCAGACAGTCACGCGGCGAGCGACCAGCGTGAGTGACAGCAGTGATACCTACGTGGCGGAGATCGAGGCGCCGGACGGCGTGATCGTCACGGTGACGCCACCAACCCTGTCACCCGGACCCGGCCAGACCGCCTCCTACGACGTCAGCTTCACCTATACCGACGGTCCGCTCGACCTCTGGCGCTTCGGCAGCCTGACGTGGCGGGGCGCGGAGCATGCGGTCCGGAGCACACTTGCAGTGCGGCCGGTGTCGATTCGCGTACCGCAGGAAGTCAGCGGCTTCGGCGGTACGGGAGCCGCGTCTTTTGACGTCGAGTTCGGTTACACCGGCAGCTACGAAGCGCGCGTACATGGCCTGCGTTTGCCGCTCGTGCTCGACGGCTTCGTCGATAACGACCCGACCAAGACCTTCTCATTTCGCAGCACGAATGGCGTCACCTCCCAGATCATCAGCGTGCCGCCCGATCAGCTGTACGCACGTTTTTCGTTGTTCGACGCGCTGACCGACGGAGACGACGACCTCGACCTGTACGTGTATTTCTGCCCAACCGACACGAACTGCACAGAGGTTGGCAAGAGTGGCGGACCGACGTCCGACGAACAGGTTGACCTTGCGTTTCCGGCACCCGGGAACTACGCCGTGCTGGTGCATGGTTTCGAGACGGACGAGATCAGCGGAGGTCCGGGCGCAAACTACCAGCTCCTGAGCTGGTCGTTCGGCGTCAACGACGACCAGGGCAACCTGTCCGTGTCAGGGCCGGGCGCCGCGACCGCCGGTGCCACCGGCACCGTCACCGTCAACTGGGTGGATCTGCAGTCGCAGACGATCTACTTCGGCGGCATTTCGCACAATACGCCGTCGGGCCTCTCCGCCATTACGCTACTGACGATCGGCAACTGACGGCAGCGACGAGTCCCCGCCTAGCGGAGCAGGCCGCGAGCCAGGACGCCGCGGGAATAGGTCAACAGGAATAGCGCGATGGCAATCACGACGGCCTGGATAATCAGCGGCGTCGTGCCAAAGACCTTGAGGGTGTCGGTCAGTACGAACGTGTAGATATCCTGGACGACGAGCGCAAGGAACGAGACGGCAAATAGGCTAATGGCCCAGCCGCGCCGCAGCAGAAGCAGGACGCTGCCGAGTACACCGGCTATCGTCGCAATGCCTGTCATCGCCTGTGCCCACGCCGGTACGGACTGGATCATTTGAGCCTGCTCCGGCGAGTACGCCTGGGCCAGCTCTTCCGGCGTTGCAGAAACCTGCATGACGAAGAACAGCACGCCGACAAGATTCCAGAGCAGGGCAACCGCGCCGATTGTCCAGAAAGTGAAACCCGGCTTCGGGTCCAGCGAGTCCACCATGATTATCCCCCCGGATGTGCTGAATGCGTGTCGATACTCGCGCTCACGTCAGCTGAATGCAAGACGCGGCGCCGAGCGCGCGGCGCGTCGTCCGCGTTGCCGACAACGGCTCGGCTGCTCAGCCGTGCGTCAGTCCTGCTCGTCCTCGCCGTCTCCATCCGGGGCAGCGACGCTCGCCGGTGGCGGCGTCTGCTTCGGGGTACCCGTCAGGTGCAGGCCAAAGAGGCCTTTTTCATTGACGCCCAGGAAGAGCCGGGAGCGTCGCTGGTTCGACAGTGTCAACAGGGCGAGGCTGCGCTCGCGCTGAGCGCGGCCAAAGAAGCTGTTGTCCTCGAGTTCGAGATTGATGGGTTCCACCTCAGCGGCATCCGGCGCAACGCCCAGTGACGTCGGGACGTAGTCGAACGCGGCGTAGGACGTGTCGGCGAGGAGGTCGTCGATGGTTGTAACGCCGGGCGCCTGATCCGCGGCGTCGGGCGCCGGGGATTCGTCTTCGGCGTGGCACAGCGACGCCATGGCCATGACGGCCAGGACCAACGCAATCCATGCGTGTTTCGCCATTCGCGCCCTCCCTTACGCAAGCCTCGGGAGTATGCGCGAATGACCGCGCCGAGTCGGTTAACCACGTCCGGGATTATGTAGAAGGCCGGCAGCCGGGCAACGGAGACGACCTAACGGCCGCGCGATTCGAGGAAAGCCCGCTCGCTGATAGCCTGCCATGCCGCGGCCTTCTCGCGATATGCCTTGAACGACTCGTTGATGCGCGCAATGGCCGGGTCATTTGCCGCCATCTCGTTGACGATGGCTTCAGTATGGCCGCGCAACAGCTCGAGCACGTCGGCCGGAAACGCGCGGATCTCGACGTTGGGATCGTCCATGAGCTGCACCAACGCCGTCGCATTGCCGTGGACGAACTCGGCGAGCATGTCATTGTTGACCGCCTGTGCGGCAAGTTCGACGATCGCCTTGAGATCGTCCGGCAACGACTCCCAGGCCTCCTTGTTGACGATGGCCTCGAGCGTTGGACCGGGCTCGTGCCAGCCCGGGTAGTAGTAATACCTTGCCGCTTTGTGAAGGCCGAAAGCGACATCGTTGTAGGGGCCCACCCACTCAGTGGCATCGATGGCTCCCGTTGTGAGCGCCGTGAACACCTCGGAACCAGGCAGCGATACGGGCGTCCCCCCGGCCCTGCGCAGCACCTCGCCGCCGAGTCCGGGGATGCGCATTTTGAGGCCCTTGAGGTCGTCGACGGAGTTGATCTCCTTGTTGAACCAGCCGCCCATCTGCACGCCGGAATTGCCGCAGGGGAACGGCACGAGATTGAACGGCGCATAGACCTCGCGCCAGAGCTCGAGACCGCCACCGCGATACAGCCAGCCGTTCATCTCCTGCGCGTTGAGACCGAAGGGGATCGCCGTAAAGAACTGCGCGGCGTCGACCTTGCCCTTGTGGTAGTACGCCGCCCCGTGGCCCATTTCCACGGTGCCGCGGCTCACGGCGTCGAACACCTCGAAAGGCGGCACTAGCTCGCCGCCCGCGTAGAGCTTGACCGTGAGTCGGCCTCCCGACGCCTCGCCAATACGCTTCGCAAAATTGGCAGCACCCGCACCGAGTCCCGGCAGTCCCGGCGGCCATGACGTCACCATCGACCACTCGAAGCGCTGTGTTGCCGTCGCGGCGCCCGACTCGCAGTCGCTCGATTCGCTGCTGCAGGCTGCGAGCCCAGCCGCGGCGGCGAGGCCGCCTATTACCTGGCGTCGTTTCATCCTGACTCCCCCGGAGCTCTTCGTCTCAAGTCGGCGTAGTGTAAGGGGCCACCCCGGGATGCGACAATGCAGAGGGCGAAAGGACAGCCGAACCGTGGCACCCGCAACTTGGCGACAAACCCGGCCTTATGGAATATATTTCCCACTTTTGTAATATATTTATTTAAGTGGGATTTTATGTATATTTTTTCACTAATTTTCGAGGCCTTGTGGAAAAAGATCCGGCCGGCAGGCCCTCACCACGCCAGCCCTCCGTGGCCGGACGCAGTGCCTACGCCGGGGCTGGCCGGTTACAGGACCCGCCGACCGGTACAGGCAAGCCTCTCACGACGACGGCGGGCCCGGCGCGCTTGAATCTCGCCGGCATACGCATAAAGTATCGAAATCACCGCGAACAGCGACGAAAATACTCGAATTCCGGAAAATTAGGCCGAAGATGATTGGATTACTGCAGCGCGTCGCGCGCGCCCGAGTCACGGTGGACGAGCAAACGACCGGCGAAATCGACCGTGGACTCCTCGTGCTGGTTGGCGTGCATCGCGATGACGAAGAAGCCGCGATCGAGCGGCTTGCCGAGCGCCTGCTGGGCTACCGGGTCTTCCCGGATGAGGCCGGACGCATGAACCGGAGCGTGAGGGACATCGATGGTGGGTTGTTGCTGGTCCCACAATTCACGCTGGCAGCGGACACCCGCAAGGGTACCCGCGCGAGTTTCACGAAAGCCGCGGAGCCGGCCACGGCCAGCGCCTATTTTGACCGGCTGGTCGAGGTCTGTCGCAGGTCGCTGGACCGGGTGGAATCCGGCGTCTTTGGCGCCAATATGCAGGTAGAACTCGTCAACGACGGGCCCGTCACGTTCTGGCTGGAGAGCTGAACCTACTGGTGCCTCTCGCACTCGAATTCCCATAACACGACTGATTCACACTCTTGGTGTTCTCCGGGCAGTATCATTAACATATGCCGCCCGGCGCGCGCCGGGCCACCACGACACGCGACCACGTCGCAGGAGATACCGGATGTTATCCAACATTAGCTGGCCGCAGCTTCTGATTGTGCTCGTCATCGTGCTCGCGATCTTCGGCACCAAGAAGTTCCGGACCCTGGGCTCGGACCTCGGCAAGACCGTGAAAGGCTTCAAGGACGCAATGAACGAAGCCGAGAACGCCAAGGAGCAGCTCAGCGATGCAACGCAGTCGGCCGACGCCGACTTCGACAACACCCCTGCCGAAGAAACGCGCAAGGAAGACGCGTAACACCCGGGCACTGTCATGACCGAAATCGGCGGTGCCGAATTTTTCCTGCTGCTCCTGATTGCGCTGGTCATCCTCGGGCCGAAGCGCCTGCCGGAGATCGCCAACAAGATCGGCAGCCTCGTGGGCCAGGCGCGGCGCATGACCCGCGTCATGAAGCGCCAGCTCGAAGAGGAACTCAACACCGAGGACATGAAGGGCACGCCCTTCGACTCCTACGTGCCGCGCGATGACGACGATTATTCGGCAGCGCACGCCCCGGGCGAGCGCAATCCGAACATCGGCAGCGTCCAGTCCAACGTCAAGGCGAGCGCCGTCACGCTGCCTGACGAAGACGACACCGACACGATCCCGCCGCCCGCGCGCGATGACGATGACGATGACGAGACATCTTCGGATGAGTCCGCGCCGGTCGACGACCGCGGCGACGAGCACAAAGAACCCGCGACATGAGTGAGGCCGAGGGCACCGAGGATCTAGCGGAAGGCACCCTGCTTTCGCACCTGATCGAGCTGCGCAGCCGCCTGATCAAGATGTTCGCGGCAATCCTCGTGCTGTTCGTCGTGCTGCTGCCCTTTGCAAATCGCATCTTCACGCTGATCGCCGACCCACTGGTCTCCGTCCTGCCCGGCGGCAAGATGATTGCGACGAGCGTGACGGCACCGCTCCTGACGCCGTTCAAGCTCACGTTCTTCGTCGCCCTGATGCTCGCCATGCCCGTCGTGCTCTACCAGCTCTGGGCGTTTGTGGCGCCCGGCCTCTACAAGAACGAGAAACGCTTCGCCTTCCCGCTACTCGGCTCGAGCATCATCCTGTTCTACGCGGGTACGGCGTTCGCCTACTTCGTCGTGTTCCCGCTCGTGTTCGGCTTTTTCGTCAAGATCACGCCCATGGACGTCGAGATGACGACGGACATCTCGCAGTACCTCGACTTCGTGACGATGGTCGTACTGGCCTTCGGTCTCGCTTTCGAGACGCCGATCGCGACGGTCCTGACCGTCTGGACCGGACTGACGACGCCACAGCAGCTTGCAAAAGCCCGACCCTACGTATTCCTCCTGGCTTTCGTCGTCGGCATGCTCCTGACGCCGCCCGACATCATCAGCCAGACGCTGTTGGCCGTGCCCGTCTACCTGCTTTACGAGCTCGGCATCTTCATGTCCCGCTTCTTCGCTCGCAAGCCGGCAACCGACGAGGATGAAGACGCCGTAACCGCCGACGGCTGAACCGAACATAAAGTCTCCAGTCTATTGATGCGGTAAAGGGCGCCGTCCGCGGAGCCGGGCGGCCGCTGGCAAACGTGTTACATTGCGTGGCCGTTTGAACGACCCGGCCGGGCGAGGGGGCCCGCCGACAGGGGACAACATGACCGAAGCCGTAATCACAGCGGACGATATCGCGGAACAGGAAGAGATTTTCGGCCACCCGAAGGGGCTCTACGTCTGCTTCGCCACGGAACTTTGGGAGCGCTTCTCCTTCTACGGGATGAAGTACCTGCTGCTGCTCTACCTGACCAAGTACCACCTCTTTACCGATGCCATGGGGCTCGACGTCCTCGGTGCCTACGCGGGCCTGGTATACGCGCTGCCCCTGATTGGCGGCATGCTCGCCGACCGCTACCTCGGGATGCGCAAGTCGGTGCTGTTCGGCGGGATCCTGCTGTCGCTGGGCCATATCCTGATGGCTGTCGAGGGCTTCCAGGCGATCAACTACCCGGTTGGCACGACGCTCGTTGACGACCTTAAGCTCGCGAGCGGCGAGGTCCTTGCGGCAGGCACCGTGCTGACCGAAGCGATCACGATCCGCGACACGGCAGCGCTCAACGTCTTCTTCCTGGCGCTCGCGCTGATCGTGGCCGGCGTCGGCTACCTGAAACCGAACATCTCGACGATCGTCGGCCAGCTCTACGCCGAAGACGATCCGCGGCGCGACTCCGGCTTCACGATCTTCTACATGGGTATCAATATCGGCTCGTTTACCGCAACGCTGCTGTGCGGCTGGCTGGGCGAAACCTTCGGCTGGAAGTACGGCTTCGGCGCCGCGGGTATCGGCATGATCATTGGTCTCATCACCTTCTCGTACGGCCAGAAGTACCTGCTCGGCCTCGCCGAACCGCCCGAGCCCGGACGACTCAAGGAGAGCTTCCTCGGACCCATCAACAAGGAATGGGGCATCTATCTCCTGACGCTGCCGTTTCTCGGCCTGCTCTGGTTGCTCGTGCAGAAAGAGCACGTCGTCCTGATCTCGCAGAACGTCTTCCTGATCATCGCCATTGTCGGCCTGATCCTGTACTCGATGGTTCACAGCCGCCAGGGCGAGAACAACACAACGGCCTATATCTTCGCCGGGGTTGCGATCCTGTCCGGTCTCGCCGCCGTGTTCGTCAACCTTGAACCGAGCCTCGGGCTTACGGCGCTCGCCGACCCGACGCTCTACCTTGCGATCGGGCTCATTACCGCCTTCGTCGTCTACGGCTTCGTCACTCATTACTCCGAGGAGTTCGGGCGTACCGTCGTCCTGATGATCCTGATCCTGTCGACCGTCGTGTTCTGGGCGTTGTTCGAACAGTCCGCCGGCTCGATGACCCTGTACGCCGACCGCGTCGTCAACCGCTCGCTCGGCGACGTCACGTTCACGGCCTCACAGTTCGGCTCGCTGAACGCCGGCTTCATCATGCTGCTCGCGATTCCGTTCGCGGCGCTGTGGATCTGGCTATCGAAGCGCAACTTGGAGCCGAACACGCCCGTGAAGTTCGGTCTCGGTATCGTGCAGGCGGGCTTGGGCTTCGGCGCTCTCGTCATCGGCGCAGAGTTCCCGAACGAGGCGGGCCAGGTGGCCATGATCTGGCTCGTGCTCGCCTACCTGCTGCACACGATGGGCGAGCTTTGCCTGTCGCCGGTCGGCCTGTCCGCCGTGACCAAGCTGACGATCCACCAGGTAGTTGGCGTCAGCATGGGCACCTGGTTCCTCGCGACGGCGCTGTCGGAAACCGTGGCCACGCGCATCGGCAAGATGGCGGCCATCAGCACGGACGGCGGCGAAACCCAGGACGTGGCCGCGGCGCTCGTCACCTACACCCAGCTCTTCGAGTTCCTGATGTACTTAGGGCTGGGCGTCGGGCTCTTTATGATCATCATCTCGCCGATCCTCAAGCGCTGGATGCACGGTATTCACTGATCGCGACCATGACCGGTCGCCCTGCGGGCGACCGGTAGCCGCCGCCGGCAAATCCGTTACACTGTGCCCCGCAATACGCAGGGGACACTCATGGCAGAACAAGAACAGGCCGCTACGGCCGGAAGCCCCCGGGGATTTCTCGGAACCGTCGAACGCGTAGGCAACGCCTTACCGGACCCGGCCGTCCTGTTTATCGGGCTGCTGGTGATCGTGTGGGTGCTGTCCTGGCTCCTGTCCTACATCACCTTCGACGTCTTCCACCCGGCGACGGGCGAGCGCATCGTCGTCGTCAACCAGCTGGCGGGCGACAACTTCGTGCAGTTCATGGCCACGATGGTCACACGCTTCATGACCTTCGGCCCGGTCGGCGTCGTGCTCGTCGCCATGCTCGGTATCGGGATTGCAGAGCACTCGGGCTTTATCACTACCGCTATTCGCGCTCTCCTGAACGTAACGCCCAAGGCGCTGCTGACGCCAATGGTCATTCTTGTCGGCATTATCAGCCACTCGGCAGTCGATGCCGGCTACGTTCTCGTCATCCCGCTCGGTGGCGTCATCTTCTATGCCGCCGGTCGCCACCCGCTGGCCGGTATTGCAGCGGCCTTCGCCGGCGTATCGGGCGGCTTTTCGGCGAACTTCGTCCCGTCGTCGCTGGACCCGCTGCTGCAGGGACTCACACTCTCCGGCGCCCAGCTGCTCGATCCCGAGATCCAGATCAACGTACTCAACAACTACTGGTTCACGACGGCATCCTCGGTCCTGATCACGAGCATTGGCTGGTACCTGACCGACAAGGTCGTCGAACCTCGCCTTGCCGGCACCGTCATCGACGGCGACGCCGAGGACCTGCCCGAGTTGCACCCGATAGAGCCACACGAAAAGAAGGGGCTCAACTGGGCACTGGCTTCGATGGTGATCGGCATTGTCATCCTCGCGATTACGCTGATGCCCGCCGATTCGCCGTGGCGCGACGCCAACGGTGTCGCCGTGTCGTTCGGCGCGCCCATCATGCAGTCGATCGTTGCGCTGATCTTCTTCCTGTTCGCCATACCGGGCATTGTCTACGGCCGTGTCTCCGGGACGATGACGGGCATGAAGGACATGATCGAGGGCATGACCAAGGCCATGCGCGACATGGCCTACTACCTCGTCATCATGTTCTTCATTGCCCAGTTCGTCATTGCTTTCGGCCAGTCCGGGCTCGGCACGTTGCTTGCGATCTCGGGCGCCAACGGCCTCAAGGCTCTAGGCCTGCCGATATCGGTCACGATTGTCGGCATCGTGTTCCTGACCGGCTTCGTCAACCTGTTCGTCGGTTCGGCGAGCGGCAAGTGGGGGCTGCTCGCGCCCATCTTCGTGCCCATGCTCATGACGCTCGGCGTATCGCCGGATCTGACCCAGGCCGCGTACCGCGTCGGTGATTCGAGCACCAACATTATTACGCCGCTGATGCCGTACTTCCCGCTCGTCGTGATCTACTGCCAGCGTTACGTGAAGAACACGGGGATCGGCACGCTGGCCGCCATGATGCTGCCATACTCGATTACGTTCATCATTGCCTGGACGATCTTTCTTCTGACCTTCTACTGGCTCGGGATACCGCTCGGCATCCTGTCGAGCTACGAATACCCGGCGTCGTAACCATGGCTGACAAAGCACCCATCAAGGACTTCGAAAAACTCGGCGCGTTCTATGTCGGCAAGCGCGTCGACGACGCCGGCGACATGAGCGACGACGTCGTACTGTACGACGCCAAGGATCTGACGACCCACGCCGTCATCATTGGCATGACGGGTTCCGGCAAGACCGGTCTCGGCATTGGCCTGCTCGAGGAAGCCGCGCTCGATCACGTGCCGGTCATTGCGATCGACCCGAAGGGCGACATGGGCAACCTGCTCCTGACCTTCCCGAAGCTCGCGCCCGAGGACTTCGAGCCCTGGGTCAATCCGCGCACGGCCGCCGACAAGGGCCACACGGTGCCCGAGTTCGCCGCCGCGCAGGCGGCCCTGTGGAAGAAAGGGCTCGGCGAGTGGGGCCAGACCGGCGCGCGAATCAAGAAGCTCCGCCACAGCGCCGAGCTGTCGATCTACACGCCGGGCAGCAACGCCGGCCTGCCCGTGTCGGTGCTGAAGAGCTTCGCCGCGCCCGAGCCGGCGCTGATGGATGATGTCGACCTGTACCGCGAACGCGTGCAGGCCACGGCAACGGGCATCCTGACGCTGATCGGCATCGACGCCGACCCGGTGACGAGTCGCGAACACATCCTGATTTCGCAGCTCCTCGATCATGCCTGGCGGGAAGGTCGTGACCTCGATATTGCGGGCCTGATCAACGATATCCAGGTACCGCCGATCACGAAGGTCGGCGTCATGACGCTCGATGCCTTCTTCCCCGAGAAGGATCGCTTTGCGCTCGCCATGCGCCTCAACAACCTGCTCGCCGCGCCCGGCTTCGAATCCTGGCTCGAGGGCGCGCCGCTGTCGGCGCAGAAACTTTTGTACACGGACGACGGCAAGCCGCGGGTTTCGGTCATGTCGATCGCCCACCTCGACGACGCCGGCCGCATGTTCTTCGTCTGCATGCTCCTGAACGAGCTGATCGCGTGGATGCGCGCCCAGCCCGGCACATCGACCCTGCGCGCCATCCTCTACATGGACGAGATCTTCGGCTACCTGCCGCCGGTCGCGAACCCACCATCAAAGACGCTGTTCCTGACGCTGTTGAAGCAGGCCCGCGCCTATGGTCTCGGCCTCGTGCTCGCAACGCAGAACCCCGTCGACCTCGACTACAAGGCGCTGTCGAACACGGGCACCTGGTTCATCGGCCGACTGCAGACCGAGCGCGACAAGGCGCGCGTCATGGAGGGCCTCGAAGGCGCCGGCGACGGCAGCTTCAACCGCAGCGCTATGGAGCAGACGCTCGCGGGTCTCGGCAAGCGGCGATTCCTGTTGCACAACGTGCACGAGGACGAGCCCGTCGTGTTCAACACGCGCTGGGTCATGAGCTACCTTGCGGGTCCGCTGACGCGCGACCAGATTCGCCAGCTGACCGAGAAGGATCGTAGGGCACTGGCACCCTCGGGCAAGGCAGTCAAGCGACGCAAGAAGACCGACGTGGCGCCCGCGCTGTCGCCGGGCGTGGCCCAGTATTTCGTGCCCGCCACGACGGATGCACCCGTCTACTACCCGCGCGCGCTTGCCACAGCCGACCTCGTCTTCTCGAGCGCCCGTTACGGTATCGAGGACGAACAGAGCGTCGTTTACAGTACCGAGATCGAGGACGGCGCCGTGCCGGTCGACTGGGACCAGGGCGAAGCGCTGCCGCTGTCGATCGATGACCTCCTCGACGAGGCGGCAGGAGACGCGAGTTTCGCCGACCTTCCGGCCGCCGCCGGCGACGGCCGCAAGTACCGGAGCTGGGGCTCGGCGTTCAAGAAATGGGCAAGGCAGAACGTGACGGTCAAGCTCTACAAGAGCGCACGCTTCAAGCTGGCGTCCGAACCCGGCGAGTCCGAGGGCGACTTCCGGATTCGCCTGCAGACGGCCGCGAACGAACAACGTGACCTTGCCGTCGCCAAGCTCCGCAAGCGCTATGCGACGAAGGTGACGACGCTCGAAAACCGGCTCATGCGCGCCGAGCAGGCTATCGAGCGCGAGAAGGAGCAGTCCACCAAGAAAGCGCTGGACACCGCCGTGTCGGTCGGCACGGCCATTCTCGGCGCCGTCCTCGGCAGGAAGCGCCTGTCGAGCAGTACGGCAACGAAGATCGGTTCGGCCATCAAGACCGCGGGTGGTGCGCGCAAAGAAGCGCAGGACGTCGATCGCGCGAGAGCAACCGCGGCGAAAGTTCGTGAGGATCTCGCGGCGCTGGAAGCGCAGCTGGAGAGCGAGGTAGCGGCGCTGGACACGTCCTTTGACGCGCAGGCGGAGGAGCTTAAGGAGATCGTCGTGCGCGCGAAGGCGACGGATGTGCACGTCGCCGTCACGGGTCTGGTCTGGATGCCCTACGCCGCCGACAAGAGCGGGCGGCTACGGCCGACGTGGGAAGCAGCCTAGCTCAAGAGGCTTCACGGCGGGATTGCACAACGGCGGTCAGCCTGCCGCTGCCAGCGGCTATTAGTGCGCGGTGCCCGTAAAGAAATGCGGCGTCCCGCCGATATCACCAGCAAGAATCCGCTGGAAGACGATATGAACAAACCGCCCGTGCCACTCGACGAGACCCAGCGTCTCATGAGCCTGCACTCTCTCAGGATCCTCGACACCACGCCGGAAGAGCGCTTCGATCGCATTACGCGGATGGCACAGCGGTATTTCGACGTCGACATCTGCCTCATCAGTCTCGTCGACACCGGCCGGCAGTGGTTCAAGTCCAGACAGGGACTCGACGCCTGCGAGACGTCCCGTGACATCTCTTTCTGTGGCCATGCGATTCTCGAGGACGCGGTCTTCGTCGTAGAGGACGCGTCGCTGGACCGACGTTTCGCCGACAACCCGCTCGTCACCGGCGCCCCGGATATCCGCTTCTACGCCGGCTGCCCTGTTCGCGGACCGGGCGGCCACAGGATCGGCACGCTGTGCCTCATTCACTCGACGCCGCGGGGCCTGTCAACGGACGATGTAAAGACGCTGCGTGACTTCGCAGCAATGGTCGAGGACGAGCTGGCGCTGCTGTCGCAAACCAGCGTCGACGAACTGACCGGGCTATCGAATCGTCGCGGCTTCAACGCGATTGCGGGCCACATTCTTCCGCTGTGTCGACGCATCGGGACGCCCGCCGAACTGTTGTTCTTCGATCTCGACGGCTTCAAGCAGATCAACGACGACATCGGTCACGAGGCTGGTGATCGATTGCTCTGCCAGTTTGCGACGCTCTTGACCAAGTGTTTCCGCACCGCCGACGTCGTTGCCCGGCTCGGTGGCGACGAGTTCGTCGTCCTGATGGCCGGCAGTGACTCGAGCTCAACCGCGGCGCTCGATCGGCTCGAATGCATGAGCCGGTCCTCTGAAGCTTTTGGCGCGGAGCAACTGCGCTGGAGCGTCGGGCGGGTGGATTTCGACCCCGACCGCCATTCGGACGTCGATGCCCTGCTCGCCGACGCCGACCGCCGCATGTACGAAGACAAGAACGCCAAGCGGTACGAGGTCGGCTGGTCGATCTGACGGCACGGCAGCGTCTAGACCTCGCCCAGGTCCTGGACCGCCCGGTGCGCCTCCTTGATTGCCGAGTCGGTGTTGGACTTCGCGCCCGCGTCGGAATTGGCAATGGCTATTCGACCGTAGCGCTGGCGGCCCTTGAACCACGGCGTGTCCTCTTCGCTCGCCCAGTCCGGCTCCCAGAGATAATCGGGGTTGTAGGCGTAACCGTGCGGCCAGCGATTCACCGTGATCGCGCGGATATCGCGATCGGCATCGAATCCGCCGGCCGCGAGCGCGGCACCCATCTGGTCCCTGACGTGATGCTCGAAGGTCTCGAACGGCGTCGACAGCAAAACCCGTCGCCCCTGCCGCCACTGCTCGGGGCCGTCGATGTCATCGAAGTAAGGCACGTTGCAGAGATGCACGACCATAGGCTTGTCGGGTGTTGCGCTGAACTGGTAGTTGCCGAGTGATACGGGGTAGTCGAGCTCGATCTGCTTGTAGAAGTCGTTCGTGAAATAGACGTAGGACACGCCGAGTTCGACGAACGGCTCCCAGTTGTCGATCAGGACCTTCGTGTAAGTGAGCGGCACCTTGACGTTGTAGGCGAGTCCGTCTTTTTGCTCGTCGGGCAGGTCGGGCACGAGGTACGGAATCGCGCTGTTGTAACAGGCCATGATGCACTTGCCGGCTCGAACCGTATACGGTTCGCCGTCGTGCACGAAGGTGACGTCGACAGCACTCGCATCCGCCGTATGCCGGGCGTTGACTACCGTGCTGTTGAGACGAATCCGGACCGGCGCCCCGGGACGGTCAAGGGTCGAATAGTCGATGCGCGCCGTAACGACGTCCTCCATCGTGCTGCCGGGCACGGCCTCGGGCAGCATCGCCCGGACTATCAGGCGCGCGACGGAAGCGTTGCCGTCAGGAAAATGGAAGATATACGGCTCGTCGCCACGGTCACTGACGCGCGGCATCGTGTGCGCGAGACCCGGGAGTCCGCCGCCGTCATCGTATTCGCTGACGATCAGCGCCGGCACGTCTTTCGATCCGAGGCCATAGTAACTGCGGAACCACTGCCGGTAGATGCCGAGCACCTGTTCGTCGACCTTCGCGTAATCGCGGAGGTAGTCGAGGTAGCTCGTCTTCGCCAACAGGGCATACTTCTCGTCGTAGCTCATGCCCTCGAGATAGTCCTTCTCCTCGGTGAAGACGCGCACGAGATCGGCTTTCGCCGCATCGCTCATTGGCGTCTCGGCCGCAAACTCCTCCCATGGCACAGAGCCGTATCCTCGCACGAGCTTGCGCTCGCCGTAGGTAGCCTCATCGAACATGATCGAATGCGACAGGCCGTACTTCGCGTATAGCGACTGGTCGAAGTAGTCGTAGAAGCGTTCAGTCTCGATACCAATCGCTTTCAGGAGCTGTCGGGACACCGCCGAGTAACCGGACGGCGTGTCGATGGCTTCGGTACCGCCGTAGCCGATGCGGGTCGTGCCACCGTCGCGGAACTCGTTGCGCTTGGCGTGCCCGCCGAAATCGTCGTGGTTATCGAGAACGAGGATACGCGCGTCGGGGTGCTCGTCGAGATAGAAGTACGCCGCCGCCAGGCCGCTGATGCCTGCACCGACGACGACGAGGTCGTAGTGCTCCTCGGGCTTGCCTACGGGCCACTCCTGTCCCGCCACGCGGGCATGCATGGTTTCCCATGAGCCGTCATGGCTGCCGCGCAGGCCGGTGAGGGCTGGTGGGTAATAGCCGGCCGGCAGGTCGAATGGCCCGCCGCTGGCGCCGAAGACTTCAGCCCACGGCGTGAGCAACGAGGCGCCGATGGCGACCTGGGTTCCGTTCAGGAAATCGCGTCGCGTAATGTTCTCGCCCATAACCTGTCCCCTTCACTAGTCCGCCGGATGCGGACCCGTCCGCCGTCTATAATACCGGGCCGCGGGGCACAGTAATGATCAATGACGGCGGAAGTCTTTTTCGACCTGGATGGCACCCTCACAGATCCAAAGACCGGCATTACGCGCTGCATTCTCTTCGCGCTGCAGGAACTCGGCCTCGACGCCCCGGAGGGCGAGCTGACATGGTGCATCGGGCCGCCGCTACTCGAGAGCCTCGAGTCACTCGTTGGACCCGCTCTCGCGCCGCAGGCGCTCACCTTGTATCGGGAACGTTTCGCCGCGCTGGGCTGGCTCGAGAATGCGGTCTACCCCGGCATCGTCGAACTTCTTGAGCACCTTGTCCGCGAGGGCCGCCCGGTGTACGTCGCGACGAGCAAGCCGCTGGTTTACGCCGAACGGATCGTTAGGCACTTCGGCCTTGGTGACCATGTACTTCGCGTTTTTGGTTCCGAACTCGACGGAACGCGCTCTGACAAAGCCGAGCTGCTGCGATTCGCGCTCGAAGAGTCCGACGCGGGTAGTGAGGCAACCATGATTGGCGATCGGCGACACGACGTCGTCGGTGCGAAGGCCAATGATCTGAGATCGATAGGGGTTACCTACGGCTACGGCAGCCGACAGGAACTCGAGGCCGCCGGGGCCGACGCTATCGCCGCCAGCCCCGGGGCGGTATTGCGGCTGCTAGCCTGAATACGACGTACGAGCGTCGCTATCCCTGGTACGCCGCCTGGTATAAGGCGATGACTTCGTCTTTGCTGGGCTGCTTGGGATTGGTGGCGCCGCAGGCGTCCTTCATCGCGTTGTCGGACAGGGTCGAGAAGTCGTCCGGCCTGACCACGTCAAATGCGGCGAGGTTGGGTGGAATGCCCACCTTTTCCGACAGGGCCCGGATTGCGCCCAGCGCCGCGTCGGCGGCGTCTTCAGGATTCATATCACGCGTATCCACGCCCATCGCCTGTGCAATGTCGACGAAGCGCTCCGGCACGACACGCGCGTTGTAGGCCTGGACGTGCGGCAGCAGGATCGCGTTGCAGACGCCGTGCGGTAAATCGTAGAAACCGCCCAGCTGGTGCGCCATGGCGTGCACGTAGCCGAGGCTCGCGCTGTTGAACGCCATGCCGGCCAGGAACTCCGCATAGGTCATCATCTCGCGGGCTTCATGATCGTGGCCGTCTTCGACCGCCCGGGCCAGGTAGGCGCTGATCAGCTTGATCGCGTGCAGCGCCGCTGAATCCGTAACCGGCGTTGCTGCCGTGGACACGAAGGCTTCAATGGCATGGGTCAGCGCATCCATCCCGGTGGCCGCTGTCAACGCCGGTGGCATCGCTTCCATCAGGTCCGGATCGTCAACCGATAGCGTCGGCGTGGTGCGCGCGTCGACAATCGCCATTTTCACATGGCGCTTCTCGTCGGTAATGATCGCGAACCGCGTCATCTCACTTGCCGTGCCGGACGTGGTGTTGATGGCCACAAGTGGCAGCATCGGTTTGCTCATCTGGTTGATACCCTCGAAGTCGCGGATATCACCACCGTGAGTGGCAAGGATACCGATTGCCTTTGCGGCATCGTGCGGCGAGCCGCCGCCGAAAGAGATGATGAAGTCGCAATCTTCATCGCGGAGCAGCGCGGTGCCCGCATCGACCTGGGCGGTCGTGGGATTCGGCTCGACCTCGTCATACACGGCATAGCCAACACCGATCTCGTCGAGGAGATCGGTCAGCACCGCCGTCGCCTTGAGTTCACGGTGCAGTGGCGCATCCGTCACGATCAGCGCTTTCTTGAAGCCCAGCGCCTGGATCTCCCGTCCGGCATCGGCGAGACCACCGGATCCCATGATGTTTACCGTCGGCATAAAGAAGTAGTAAGCCATGCTTCCTCCGGGGTTGGTTTTTACGATGACAACACCAGTAACGATAACCAGCATATTGGCCGGCTCGGACAGACGACAAATCGGAATATTCTGCCCCTCCATCAGGCGCCTTCTTGGTGTTGTTATGGCTCGCGCAGCGCGTCAATCTGGAGCGCTGGTCATTGGGTTTACGCAGAAAGTCGCATGAGTCATACAGGTGCAATAATTGACTGGCAATTTGCAGGTAGCGTAAGCGGAGTGTTGTCGCATCCGCCTCTCGAAGCGCCGTTTCGATTGTCGCCCGCTGCTACGATCAGGCCCATCAAGGAAGTTTCCTATGCCCGGTAAGCTCACACGGCGCGAGGCGTTGCTCGGCGCCTCCTCTGTTTTGTTGTTACAGACCGCCTGCGTCGCCACACCGGAGCCTAATGGCGCGAGGGCCGGCACGGTCTTTCGACACGGGGTTGCCAGCGGCGATCCGGACAGCAGCAGTGTCGTGCTGTGGACACGAGTCAGCAATCAGAACGACCTGGTCGAGGCTGAGTGGCAGGTGGCAAGCGATGAAGACTTCGTCGACGTCGTGCGCTCGGGCCGAGTAACGACAGGACCGGACCGCGATTTTACTGCCAAGGCCATCGCAGACGGCCTCAAGGCCGGGCAAGCCTACTTCTACCGTTTTCGCGCCGGTGAGGTGTTGTCCCCCGTTGGCCGGACGCGAACGCTACCCGTTGGTCGCCTCGATGAGCTTGTGCTTGCCGTTGTCAGCTGTTCGAACTATCCCTTCGGATACTTCAACGCCTGCGAAGCCATTGCCGACGATGACTCGATCCAGTTTGTCATTCACCTGGGCGACTACATCTACGAGTACGACATTGACAGTTACGGCGCTGAGACGGGCAGACGACTCGGACGCATGCACGAGCCGTCCCACGAAATCACAACGCTTCAGGACTACCGCACCCGACACGCGCAGTACAAGACCGATGCCGGTTCACAGGCTATGCACGCGCGGCACCCGCTGATTGCCACCTGGGACGATCACGAAACGACCAACAATCCCTGGGTAGGTGGCGCTCAAAACCATCAAGACGGCGAAGGTGACTGGGCGACGCGCCGGGATTCATCGCTGCAGGCGTACTACGAGTGGATGCCCATACGGGAACCTGACGCAGGCATGAGCCGTGCCGAGTACTGGCGCAGCCTGCAATTCGGTGATCTTGCGACGCTGGTTACGCTGGAGACACGCCACACGGGCAGAAGCGAGCAGATTCACCTGGCAGACCATGAGCAGCACCTTAAGGATCCCGACGACGCGCGGCGCTTCTACAAAGAGGTTGTCGGCGCGGAGGAGCGCACGCTCTTGTCGGCAGACATGGAAGCGTTTGTCCGCCGTGAGCTGCAGGCGTCGGTGGATAGCAATACCGTATGGCGCATCATTGGCAACCAGACGCTGCTGTCGACCATCGTTGCACCACCCCTGGATGACCCCGAGCTCGACGCCTACATTGATACGATGCCTGATAACGCACGACGCCTGCGCGATCGTCTTTCAGGCTTCGCGAATCTGGGGATACCGGGCAACATGGACGCGTGGGATGGTTATCCCGCCGCCAGGCGGCGCTTCTACGATATTGCCGCCCGGGCCGGGGCGAAAGACCTGCTCGTTGTGACCGGGGACACCCACACGTTCTGGGCCAATTCACTGCGCGACGATATCGGCACGCCGATGGGCGTAGAGCTCGGGACGACCGCCATTACCTCACCACGTGGTTATGCCTCGCTCGGGGATCAGGCGGCGTCGCGATTCGACGAGCTGGTCGCCAGACACAACGCGTCCGTAGCGTGGTCCAGTGGCAAAGGTCGCGGTTTTATCCGGCTGGCGCTCGGGCGGGAGGTCGCGAGGGTCGAGTTCAACGTGGTCAGCACGGTCGAATCCCGGGTATTTGATGTCACGACGGTCAAACGCGCGACCGTCGCCCACAGAAACGGCAGCCTCGCATACGTCTGAGCGGGCACTCTCGAGTTGCCCTTCAGACGCGAATCAGAGAATGCTCTTCGCCGTCTCCACTTCGGCGCGCTCAAACCAGCCGATCATGGCTCGCCAGTAGCCGTCGCCGTAGAGGCGACGAAAGCGCTTTGTCTCGTCGGCCTGTTCATCGCGCCAGACGGCAAGCCGCTCCGCGACGTACTCGGCCGTCAGGGGAATGCCACACTCAACGGTAATGCAGTGACGCCATTGTTCGTAGGTCTCAGGGAAGGTGTCGTAGGTCATGTTGCCCGGACTCCGAAAGGGTGGTCGTTGGCGGGCGCGTTGCCCGGGGGACAACGACTCTTGCTCGAAACAGCCGGCGGGTCAAGCCTCGCCGCTAGTCGCCAAGGCACTTGCCGGCGTAAGCCTTGACCACGCCGGCGTTGTCCAACTGGCACTCGTTATCGTAGGTCACGCCGTCCGTTCCGCAGACCGGCAGGTAGACCCGGTCGCAGTTCTCGCCGGCGTCCTCGCACACGCCCGCGTAGTCAATGCGGATGCCACGCCGTTCAGCGACGCAGGCGTTGCCATAAGTAGCGCCGTCGGAGCCGCATACCGGCACAAACAGCTTCGGGCAGGGCCTGACGCCGCAGATGCCATCGGTAAAGGTCGCGATACCGGCGCGCGACGCTGCGCACTCGTTTGCATAGGTCACGTTGTCGTCACCGCAAACCGGTGCAAACACCTTCGGGCAGTTCTCCGGATCGCATTGGTCGGCGCGCTGCACCGGCACTCGGTTCGCGTTCGCCTCGCAGCGATTCGGGTAGGTCCGGCCGTTGGCACCGCAGACAGGGTCACCTGTCGCGGGACAGCCGCTGGGGGTGCAAGCACCCAGCCCGGCCACCTCGATCCCGGACTTCTCGGCAAAGCAGGCATTGATAAAGGTGTTGCCATCAATGCCGCACACCGGGTCGAACTCGTCGCTGCACTCGCCCTCGGGCGCCGTTTCGACGGCCACGCACTCGCCCTCGGACACGACTGCAACGCCCGCGACGCCCGCTTCGCAGGCGTTGCCATAGGTCATGCCGTCGGCACCGCAAACGGGGTCGTACTCCATCGTGCAGGCGACGTCCTCAGACGCCTGCAAAAGCGCGGCGGGACTGACGAACAGGCGACGATAGTCCTCGGCGCTCGCCGCGGCGAATAAGGACAGCAAGGCGGCTGCCAACACTACAAGCTTCAGGTTCATGGTCATCGGGTGGCTTAGAGCGATGTCTTTGCGTGGAGTTTCGGGCCGATCGAAGTTTACTGCTGTTGCGCCGCCGCCGTCCCGGCCGCCCGCGAGGTCTGGAGCAGCGCGCTGGGTGCAACGAGCCGAATACCTGTCTCGGCGAGCTCCGGGAGTGCGGCCTCGAGGAACGCAAGCGTCTCGGGGAACGGGTGACCGATCGCGATCGCCTGACCCTCGGCGCGCGCAATATCAACAAGCCGCTCGAACGCGGCCGCAATGCTCGCCGGGTCGCGCTCGCTGTCGAGGAACACGTTACGTCGCGCCGCCGGTATGCCGTGTTCCTGGGCAATCCTGAGTGCAACGCTTCTGTGCGTTGTATAACTGTCGACGAAGAACCAGTCGCCCTGGGCCTCGATTTCTTCCATGAGCCAGCGCATGTGGCCAGGATGCTGCGTCAACAGGCTGCCGCGATGGTTGTTCACGCCGCTCGCATAGGGCACGGCGTCGACCGCCGCAGCGAATACTTCACTGAAGCCGCTGCGGGACGTGTCGAGGGTGATACTGCCGGGCTCATCGACGCCGTCGCTTACGGTGGCCTGCAGCGGCAGGTGGATGAGCACTTCTTTGCCCGCCTCGTGCGCGGCTACTGCCAGCGAGGACGAGCGCGGTGAGCCGGGCAAGACTGCGACAGCGACCGGCCCGGGCAGCGCCACGGCCCGCCGCCCCTCGGCGTGGCGATAGCCCAGATCGTCAATGATGATGGCAACGCTGGGTTCGGCTGTAGCGACAGAGCCGAAAAGGGCTGCAAGAGCAGCCAACAGGAGTCGGGTCATTCGACGGAGCTGTGCATGACGCCGCGTGAATCCAGGCGCGCGAGGGCCTCGATGAGCTGGGCGTCAGCCTCGCGATCGACGAAGCTGTACAGGGACTGGTTCGGGTAGCCCGGCGTATTCTCGATGTAAACGTCGGGCGTAATGCCCGTGCCATGTATCGAGTCACCCGACGGCGTGTAGTAGCGCGAGGTCGTGAGCTTGATCGCCCGACCCTTCGACAGCGGCATGACCGTCTGCACGAGCCCCTTGCCGAAGGTGTTGGTGCCGATAACCAGCGCACGGCCGTGGTCCTGCAGGGCGCCGGCGACGATCTCGGACGCGGATGCCGAGCCGTCGTTGACGAGCACGACCATGCTCGAGCCGTCGAGTACGTCGCCGCGGTGCGCCGACCGCGTGAAGCGCGCTTCGTTCGAGCGGCCATCGGCCGACACGATCACGCCGTTGTCGAGAAACAGGTCGCTGACGTCGACGGCCGCATCGAGCACACCGCCCGGGTTGTTCCGTAAATCGAGTACGAGGCCGGCGAGGAGGCCATTGTTCTCGTCGGCCAGTCCGTCGATCGCCGATGACACTTCGCGGGCCGTCGTCTCGCTGAACTGGCCCAGCCGGATGTAGCCGTAGGACGGCGCGAGGAGTTCGGCGTGCACGCTCGCGACGCGAACGATGTCGCGGCGCATCTCGTGAATAATGGCCGCGCCGTCGCGATCGACCGTAATCGAAATCCGCGAGCCGGGACGGCCACGCATGCGGCCGATCGTATCCTCGAGATGGTCAGGGTCGACCGTGATGCCGTCGACCGCAATGATCGTGTCGCCGGAGAGGATGCCTGAGCGCGCAGCGGGTGAGCCTACGATCGGCGTGACCACGCGGATCGTGCCGTCGATCTCGGCCACCTCGACGCCGACGCCCGTGTAGCTACCCGTCGTCGACGCGCGAATATCGCGGTACTCATCGGCATCGAGATACTGGGAATGCGCATCCAGGTCCCGGACCATGCCGCGGATTGCGCTCTCGATGAGTTCGGCGTCGTCGAGCGGTTCGACATAATCTGCCTTGACCCGCTCCATTACCTCGACAAACAGCCGCGCCTGCTCCCACGCATAATCCTCGTCATTGGCTGGCTTCGCCTCGATATCAACGAGACCACCGCCGATCGACAGGCTGGTACCCATGACCAGGCCGATGACGACAACGAGAATTGCCCGGGTCTTCAGGGACATAGACGGCTCCGTGAGGTGTCTCTTCGAATTTAGCACAGCCGGACAGCGCGACAAAAACGAATAGGCTACGGATTTCCGGGCTGCCGCGTGACCCAGACTCGAGGATTCACGGGCTTTGTCCCTGCTCGCACCTCGAAATACAGGCCAGGTGCCTGCTGCCCGCCGCTGTCGCCGACCGTCGCAATGACGTCCCCGGGTGCCACCCAGTCACCCGGGTTCTTGAGGATGGTCTCGTTGTATCCATAGAGCGTCAGGAAGCCTTCACCGTGGTCGACGATCACGAGCAGCCCCATCCCGGCAAGCCAGTCGGCGAAAACCACCCGGCCATGGTACACCGCGCGCACTTCGCTGCCTGCCGCAGCCGCCAGGACAACACCGTTCCATTTGAGTTGGCCGCTGCGCGGCTGGCCGTAGTCGCGGATGAGGCGGCCGGCGACCGGCCAGGTGAGCCGGCCGCGATAGTCAGCGAACGGCTCTTCCGACGTGATCGGGTAGTCCGACAGGATAGTCGTCAGCTCGGCAATCAGGCGCCCGAGCTCCTTTTCCTCGACGGCAAGGCGCTCGATCTCACGGGACTCGCTCTGCATCCGGCTGTCGAGTGCCGCGAGGAGCTCGCGTCGCTCGGTCTGCGTGCGGTCGAGGACCGCAAGTTCCTCGTAGCGACGCTCGGCCAGTCGATCCAGCCGGGCCTGCTCGGCCGCCACCTCGCCCCGGAGCTCGGCGAGGCGCTCGAGCCGCCCCGTGACCGCCTCGATGTTCCCGGCGCGAAAGCGGTTGAGGTAATCGTAGTAGGCAAGCATGCGACCGAGCGTCGCCGGATTCTGCTGGTTCAGGAGCAGCTTGAGCCGTTCCTGGCCGCCGGACATGTAGGCTGCCCGCACCTGCTCTGAGAGTTCACCGGACTCGTGATCCAGCTCGGCTTCGCGGCTCGAGATCTCGGTCTCGAGTTCGCCAAGGCGCTTCTCGGTATAGCGGCGCTCGCGCTCGATATCGCGAATCAACAGGCGCTGTTCGGCAATCTTCACTTCGGCCGCCTGCAGCTCGCTCGTGACCCGGTCGCGCTCACGGGTCGCCTTGTCCATGCTTTTCTTAAGGTCGCTGATGCGATCACGCACCGCTTCGAGCTCGCGTTCCTTGACCTTGGCCAGCTCGTCGTCCGCCGCAACCGACAGCCCGAACGCCAGGCAGAGAAGAACAAACGTGAAGCGCCGCATCCCGCGATTGTACGGTTTGCGGCGGTCCGACCGGAAGCTGCTCCGGGCCGTCACGGGCCGGATTCGGCTGCTATAATGCGCGGCCTTTTGCCACCGGCCCCGGCACTACGCACCCATGGACCAGTACCTCGAATTCGTCGGCAACCACACGATTCTCGTCGTCGCCCTGTTCGCGAGCTTCTTCCTGCTCGTCTTCACCGAGCTGCGCCGCAAGGCGGCGGGCATGGTCAACGTCGACCCGGGCGAAGCCGTGAAACTGATCAACAACGATGCGACGGTCATCGATATCCGTAGCGCTGAAGCCTTCGGTAGCGGGCATATCGTCGGCGCGAAGAACCTGAGCCTCGACGAGCTCGACCAGCGCCTCGATTCGCTCGACAAGTCGAAAGCCATCGTCGCGGTCTGCGACGCAGGCGTCACCTCCAACCGGGCCATCGACAAGCTTCGCAAAGCCGGCTTCGAGAGCGCCTGGGGCATAAAGGGCGGCATGAACGCGTGGACCCAGGAAGGCCTGCCAGTTGTCACCGGCAAGAAGACCAAGTCGAAGGGCAAGGGCAAAGGCAAGAAGAAATCGTGAGCAAGTCAGCCGTCAGCATGTATTGCACCGACACCTGCTCGTACTGCGGCGCGGCGCGGATGCTGTTGGCGCGCAAGGGAGTGAAGTACGAGGAGCACGTCGTGTCCCGGGACCCCGCCCTTCGCGAGGAAATGGAATCACGTTCAGGCCGCACGTCGGTGCCACAGATCTTTATCGGTGACACTCACGTCGGCGGCTTCGACGATCTTTGTGCGCTCGACGAAACGGGCGAACTCGACAAACTGCTCGCAGCCACCACGGCCTGACGGGCGTACCACTCGACAGGAATACCACCATGGCAGAACAGGACGGCGAGAAGCGCCTTTCGATCATCAAGATCTACGTGAAGGACCTCTCTTTCGAATCGCCGCAGTCACCAGCCGTCTTCACGACCAAGGACTGGTCGCCGCAGACCAACCTGAACCTGCGCAGCAAGCACAACCCGATCGACGACAACGTGCACGAGGTCGTGCTGACGCTGACCGTTGAGGCGAAGGATTCCGACGGCGACAAGACGCTGTTCCTGATGGAAATCCAGCAGGCCGGCATCTTCGAGATTACGGGTCATGCCGCGGCCGAGCTCGGCGCGCTGCTCGGCAGTTTCTGCCCGAACCTCCTGTTTCCCTATGCCCGCGAGGCCATTGCCAGCACGATCCAGCGGGGTGGCTTCCCCGAGTTCGTACTGCAGCCGATCAACTTCGACGCGCTGTATGCAACTGCGCTGCAGCAGGCGCAGCAGGGCGGCGACGCCGACGACGTCACTGAGCTCGGCAGCAACGGCGGCGGATCCACGGAAACGCATTGAGCGATCGCGCGAACGCGTTAGCGGTCGTCGGCGCCGGGTCCTGGGGCACGGCGCTCGCGTTGGCCTTCGCTCGCGGCGGGCGGGCCGTGCGCTTGTGGGGCCGCAGCCCTAGACACACCGCGGCCATGGCGGCCGAGCGCGAGAACGCGCAGTACCTGCCTGGCGCCGCTTTCCCCTACAGCCTGACCGTGCACACCGAGCTCGCGGCCGCGCTCGAAGACACGCGTGACATCCTGATCGCCGTCCCGTCGCACGCGCTGCGCGAAACGGCGATGGCAATAGCCGATCACGCGGCCGACGATGCTCGCGTTTGCTGGGCCACCAAGGGTTTCGAACTCGGCACCGGCAAGCTGCCGCACCAGGTTGTTGCCGAGGTGTTGGGCGACCAGCTCCCACTTGCGGTCCTGTCGGGACCGACGTTTGCCAAGGAGGTCGGCGAAGGCCTGCCGACGGCGCTGACGGTTGCCTCGAACGACCAGGGCTTCGCGAGCGATATTGCGGCGGCCCTGTCGGGCCCGAACTTTCGTGCCTACACCTCGGACGATATCGTTGGCGTCGAGGTTGGCGGCGCCGTCAAGAACGTGCTCGCGATTGGCGCGGGCATGTCGGACGGCCTAGGTTTTGGCGCGAACACGCGTATTGCAATGATCACGCGTGGCCTCGTGGAAATGACCCGCCTGGGTGTTGCACTAGGCGCCCGGCAGGAGACCTTCATGGGGCTCGCCGGCATGGGTGACCTCGTACTGACCTGCACCGATAACCTGTCCCGCAACCGCCGCATGGGCCTCGCGCTCGCCGCCGGCAAACCCGTTGCCGAGGCCCAGGCGGAAATACGCCAGGTCGTTGAAGGCGTCATGGCTGCCGAGGCCGTGCACGAAGTGGCCGACAAGCTCGGTATCGAGATGCCGATCTGCCAGCAGGTTTACCGAATTCTCTACCGCGGCCTCGCACCGCGCGAGGCTGTTGCCGAGCTCATGAGCCGGGAGCTCAAGGCCGAGGACGTCTAGTTAGCGGTCTCGCCCTCCGTCGTTGCGAACTCGAGCTGCCGCCAGGCCTCGTAGGCCGCAATCGCGACCGTGTTGGACAGGTTCAGGCTGCGGTTGCCGGGGATCATGGGCATCCGCAATCGCTGCGCCGGGGGCAGCGCGTCGAGCACGGCCTGCGGCAGGCCGCGGCTTTCGGGCCCGAACAGCAGCGCATCGCCACGCTTGAAGCCGGCAGAGTCATAGCGGGTGACACCGCGCGTCGAGAAGGCGAAAAGACGAGGCTGGCCGAGACCCTCGATGCAGGCCTCGAGCGACGGCCAGGTCTTCACAGCGGCGTACTCGCGATAGTCGAGCCCGGCGCGACGCAGCCGCTTGTCATCGAGTTCGAAACCGAGTGGCTCGATAAGGCTGAGACTCGCGCCGGTGTTGGCGCACAGACGAATGACGTTGCCGGTATTCGGGGGGATTTCCGGCTCGTAGAGGATGAGGTGAAACAGGGTTTGCGTCCGCCGTTGACTGGATATGCGCCGCATTGTGCCTCAGGCCAACGCTTGCTTTGTATTGAGTCGCCCGCATAACTCGGCGCATGGCTGCCACTACCCCTGACGAGACCGGCTTTTTCCGCCGCGCCGTAGGCGTATTCGCCTACAGCCGCCGCGCGCTCGAGCTTGTCTGGACGACGAGCCGCGCGCTGACGCTGACGCTCGCCGCGCTCACGATTGTTGCCGGTGTGCTGCCGGCGGCCGTCGCCTGGGTAGGCCAGCTCATCGTCGATGCCGTCGTTGCCGCCATCGACGCCGAGCAGCCGGACGTCGCCGGCGTGTTCCGGCTGCTCGTGCTCGAAGCCGGGATTGTCATCGCGCTGGCCGCGAGCCAGCGCGGCATTTCGGCGAGCCAGTCACTGCTCCGCGCCCTCCTCGGACAGCGCGTCAACGTCATGATCCTCGAGAAGGCGCTGACACTCCAGCTCTCGCATTTCGAGGATTCGGAGTTCTACGACAAGCTGACGCAGGCGCGCCGCGAAGCCTCGAGCCGACCGCTGTCGCTCGTCAACCGCACGTTCGGGCTGGCACAGAACCTGCTATCGCTCGCAAGCTACGCCGCGTTGCTGTTCGCTTTCTCGCCCTGGGCCGTGCTGATTCTCGTGCTGGCCGGCCTGCCGTCGTTCTTCGCCGAGGCCAAGTTCTCGGGCGACCGCTTCCGTTTGTTCCGCTGGCGCTCTCCCGACACGCGGATGCAGATGTACCTCGAGACCGTCATGGCCCGCGAGGACGGCGTCAAGGAGGTCAAGCTGTTCCAGCTCGGCCCGCGCCTGCTCGATCGCTACAGGGACATCTTTACGAAACTCTTCAAAGAGGACCGTGCCTTGACCCTACGCCGCGACGCGTGGGGCTTCGCGCTGGGGCTTATCTCGACGGCGGCGTTCTACGGCGCCTACGCCTGGATCGTGGTTGCCACGATCAGTCGCGAGATAACGCTCGGCGCCATGACGATGTACCTGATGCTGTTCCGGCAGGGACAGACCGCGGTTACGGCGATCCTTTCGGCGGTCAGCGGGATGTACGAGGACAATCTGTATGTCTCCAACCTGTACGAGTACCTCGAGCAGCCCGTCATTGCCCAGTCGGGCAGCCGTGAGGAAGGCCCGGACCCGTCTCGGGGCCTCGAGCTCGACAACGTATCCTTCCGCTATCCCGGTGCGAACGACTATGCACTCCGGAACCTCTCGCTCGAACTGAAGCCCGGCACCAGCCTCGCGATCGTCGGTGAGAACGGCTCCGGGAAGACGACACTGATCAAGCTGATCACGCGACTCTACGAGCCGACGGAGGGAACGATTCGACTCGACGGCCTCGAACTCGCGAACTGGGACGTAGAGGCTTTGCGCAGACGCATTGGCGTCATCTTCCAGGACTTCGGCCGCTACCAGTTCACGGTAGGCGAGAACATTGGCGCCGGCGACGTGCGGCACATCGAGGACAGCGAGCGCTGGCAGGAAGCCGCCGCGTCAGGCATGGCCGCCCCGTTTATCGAGGACCTTCCCGAGGGCTATTCGACGCAGCTCGGCCGCTGGTTCAAGGACGGCCGCGAACTGTCGGGCGGGCAGTGGCAGAAGATTGCGCTGTCACGCGCCTTTATGCGCAGCGATGCCGACATCCTCGTGCTCGACGAGCCGACCGCCGCGATGGATGCGGCCTCCGAGGCGGCCATCTTCGAGCACTTCCGGCAGATGAGCCGCGACAAGATGACGATACTGATCTCGCATCGCTTCTCGACGGTGCGCAAGGCTGACCAGATTATCGTGCTCGAACACGGCGAGGTGCAGGAAACCGGTGACCACGACAGCCTGATGGCGAAGAACGGCCAGTACGCCCACCTGTTCCAGCTGCAGGCCGAAGGCTACCAATAGTCTGCCTGCAGACGTCGAAAGCCTTTAGAATGGCGCGCCATGACCGCAATGCCTGACACCGACAACCCGGCCAGCCCGCTCAACGTCGACTTCTGTGGCCTGTCGTTTGCCACGCCGATCGTTCTTCTGTCCGGCTGCGTCGGCTTCGGCGAGGAATACACGCGCGTCGAGGGCTACTCGAACGCGGACGTTGGGGGCGTCGTTCTCAAAGGCACGACCGGTGACGCCCGGCTCGGCAACCCGGCACACCGCGTTTACGAAACGCCGGACGGCATGCTGAACGCGATCGGCCTGCAGAACCCCGGGGTCGACACCGTCGTCGACGACATCCTGCCGGGGCTGGACTTTACGGAGACCCGCTTCCTCGCAAACGTGTCGGGTTCGACCATCGAGGAGTACGAGCGGGTCACGAAGCGCTTCGACGAATCCCCGATCGACGCCATCGAGATCAATATCTCCTGCCCGAACGTCAAGGAAGGCGGCGTCGCTTTTGGCAACGACCCGGATATGTCGGCGCGCGTCGTCGAAGCCTGCCGTGCACAGACCACGAAGCCCATCATTACCAAGCTGTCGCCGAACCAGACCGACATCCAGGAGAACGCGCGGCGCTGCATCGAGGCCGGAACCGACGGCTTCGCCGTGATCAACACGGTCATGGGCATGGCAATAGACGCCGAGACGCGCAAACCCGTCATCGGCAACCGCCAGGGCGGTCTGTCCGGGCCCGCCATCAAGCCCATTGCGCTGCTCAAGACCGCGCAGGTCTACGAGGTGTCGAAGCCGCATAACGTGCCGATCATCGGTCAGGGCGGCATCGTCTCGGCACGCGACGCGCTCGAGTTCATCATTGCGGGCGCATCGGCCGTCGGCATCGGTACGGCGCTGTTTTACGACCCGCTCGTGTGCCGCAAGATCAACGACGGCATTCTCGACTACCTCGAGCGCCACGGCATGGCGTCGGTCAGCGAGCTCGTCGGTACCTTGGGCTAGCGCCCCCTGAGCGCCGGCAGGACCCCGCCGGCGGCAGCACCCACGAACACCAGCGCGAACGCCGCCTTGTCGAGCCAGGGCACGGGTCCACCGCCGTAGCCGAACAGTGCAAGCAGCGCAATGCCAAGGCCCACCATCGTGGCACCCGCAACCTGCCGGGGCGCGCCAGGCACCGACGCATCCGCGGGCCGTCCCCGACGCTCGAGCGGCGACAGCAACAGCGCGATCGGCAGGAGCAGCACGAGCAGGATGCCGAGCCACAGGGGTCGCGACCACCACCACGCCGAGGTTCCGGGTTCGAGTCCAAAGCCGACGCCGCCCGCCAGGTACAGCATGCCGCCAAACACGATCATGACCGTGATGTGCCAGAGGTACACGGTCATGATCATCGAGTTGACGAGCACCGTGGCGGTCCAGAGGCTGAGCCCTTGAAGGGCGCGACGCATGGGGCCCTCGAGCGCCAGCAGCAGGCCGAACTGGAACAGGCCAAGCGCTATCAGCGTGGCTTTCGGTGGCAGCGTGTTGGAGAGGCCCTCGTCGGGTGACCCGACCATGGCGAGAGGATAGGGGCCGTAGCTGATCATCAGGTACAGCGCAACGAAGCCGGCCGCGCTGACTGCGAGCAGGCCGGCCGGGCCCGGAATACGTCCTTCGCGCCAGGCGAAGCCGAGCTGGTGCACGGCGAGCCATACCCAGAAGTAGTTACTCCAGCCGACCCACTTCAGGTCAGCGGCAAAGAACAGCACGTCGTTGAGCACGGCCAGCGACGCAAACGCAAGGAACGACAGGTAGCCCGCGCGTTGCCAGAAACGCCATGCCAGCGGCGCAAGTATTGCCACCATGATGTAGATCGCGAGAAACCAGGTCGGGATCAGCGATGCCTGTGACATGTAGCGGATAACGGCCGGCCGTACCTCGAGCATACCCATGACAAGCGCTATGCCCGCCCAGACAAGCAGCAGTACGAGAACCGGGACGACGAGCCGGGTCACACGCGCGATCAGCCAGTCCGCGTAGGCAAGTCTTTTTTTTGTCGCGCTCTCAAGCGACACGGCATTGGAGTAACCGCCAACGATGAAGAACACGGGCATGACCTGGAACAGCCAGGTCAGCCACTGCGTCTCGGGACGGTCTTTCAGGAGGTGGCCCGTAATGAACTCGCCGTCGGTCTGCCAGGCCGTCGCGATCAGCCAGTGTCCGAGGATGACGACCGAAATCGAGACGCCGCGCAGAAAATCGACATAGCGATTGCGCGCCTCGGGAGTTTTCGCTGCCAGCGCCTTAGCCTTCGACCACACGTTCGCCCCTGCCTGCCGGCATACGTTCCAAAGGCGTCAGCATAGCCCGGAGCGACGGCGAATGCCGTGACGAACCGCAGACTGTGCAAAGTCAGAGGCCTGCGGCGGCCGGCTAATCCATCTGCAGCGCTTTCATTTTGCGCGCGAGCGTATTACGGCCCCAGCCCAGGAGCTTCGCCGCCGCCTGTCGGTGACCGTTGGTGCGCGCAAGAGTCGTTCGAATCAGTGCCTTCTCGAACTCGGGCAGGGCCGTATCGAGCAGCGGCGTCTCGCCGCGTGACAGTCGCGCAGCCGCCCAGCTTTCGAGACCGTGGGTCCACTCGGTGACCTGCCGCTGGCCGCTGTCCGATCCGCCGAAATCCGGCGGGATATCGGCAGCCGTAATGACGCTGCCTGGCGCCGTAACGGTCAGGCGGCGGGTCGCGTTAACGAGCTGGCGCACATTCCCCGGCCAGCTGTAGGACTCGAGCAGCTCGAGCGCCTCGGAGTCGATAGCCTTCGGCGGCGACTTGAGTTCGTCAGCGGCTTTCGCAAGGTAGTGATTGATCAGGAGCGGAATGTCTTCGCGCCGCTGGCGCAGCGGCGGCGTGTCTATGCGGATGACGTTGAGACGGTGATAGAGGTCTTCGCGGAAGCGGGCCTCTTGGACCGCGCGCGCGAGATTCTGGTTAGTGGCCGCAATGACGCGCACGTCGACACGTATCGACTGTTGACCACCGACACGATAGAACTCGCTCTCGGCCAGAACGCGCAGGAGCCGGGTCTGCAGCGCAGGCGACATGTCGCCGATCTCGTCAAGGAACAAGGTGCCGCCGTCGGCCTGTTCGAAGCGGCCGATGCGCCGTGAGTCTGCGCCCGTAAAGGCGCCTTTTTCATGGCCAAAGAGCTCCGACTCGAGCAGTTCCGAGGCAATGGCCGAGGTGTTCAGCGCAACGAACGGTTTCTTCGCACGCGGCGAATGATCGTGCAGGGCGCGGGCAACGAGTTCCTTGCCCGTGCCGGACTCGCCCGTGATCAATACCGTCATACTCGAGCCGGAGAGCCGGCCTATCGAGCGAAACACTTCCTGCATGGCCGGCGCCTGGCCGATGAGCGACGGGATTTCGGCCCCTGCGTCGCCCGGCCCGTCGGCGTCATTGCTCGCCTGGGCCCTTGCCGCTTTCTTGACGAGGTTGACCGCCTCGTCAATGTCGAATGGCTTCGGCAGGTACTCGAACGCCCCGCCCTTGTAGGCGGCAACGGCGTTCTCGAGGTCGGAGTGCGCCGTGATAACGATGACGGGCAGGTCCGGATGCTCGTTGTGCAGCCGCTCGAGGAGCGCTATGCCGCTCATCCCCGGCATGCGCACGTCGGTGATCAGGACATCGGGCGGGGCAACATCCATCGAGTCGAGCAGGTGCTCGGCGCGCTCGAATGAGCGCGACTCGATGCCGGCCTGGCGCAGCGCCTTTTCGAGCACCCAGCGCACGGACTGGTCATCGTCGACGACCCACGCTGTGAGCGCGTCAGCCATTCGATACCTCCTCGGTAATTGGAATGCGCAGCTTGAACACGGTCTTGCCGGGGCGACTGTCGAACTCGATCAGCCCGTCGTGCCGGCTCAGGAGCTCCTGCGCGGTCGGCAGCCCGAGGCCGGTGCCTTCGGCACTGCTCGTGACGAGTGGATAGAAAATTGAATCCTTGAGTTCGTCGGGTATGCCGGGGCCATCGTCCTCGATCTCGACGGTGGCCAGCACGCCGTGATGAACCTTGCCGATCGTGAAGTTATGGGACGCCCGCGTCCTGATAGTCAGCGTGCCGTGACCCTCGAGGGCCCACACCGCATTCCTGACGATATTGATCAGCGCCTGCACGATCTGATCGCGATCGAGCGCGAGCTCAGGCAGTCCAGGGTCGTATTCGCGACGTATCGTCAGGTCCGCCGCGGCTTCCGCCTCGGTCAGCCGGATGACGTACTCGAGCAGTTCGTGAATGTTGGTGGCCTGCTTGTTGGTCGGGCCGCCCGGGCCGAGCAGGGTATCGACGAGCGCCGCGAGCCGGTCGGTCTCGCTGATCACAACCTGTGTGTATTCCTTTTGCTCGTCGTCCGGCAGCTGCCGCTCGAGCAGCTGCGCAGCGCCGCGAATACCGCCCAGCGGGTTCTTGATCTCATGCGCCAGCTGGCGAATCATGCGCCGGCCCGCACCGTGCTGGATGATCAGGGCGTTATCGCGGGTGATCTTCGAGCGCCGGGTCACGTCGCTGAACTCGACGATCAGTTCGTCGTCGTTGAACATCGATATGCGGCAGTCGAGCATACGCTCCTTGGCGTGGAGCTCGGTGGGCGGCAGGCGGAACTCATTGGCGCAACCATCGCCGCTCTCCTGCACCCGCTCCATGGCCCTGCAAAAATCGGCATCGTCGCCGACGAGTTCGAGAATCGACCGGCCGACCGCGCGCTTGAGGCTGATTTCCAGGAGATCCTCGGCCGCTGGATTGAGATAGCGAACGAGAAAGTTGCGATTGACGAGGACGACGCCGGTGACAAGCGCGTCTAGCAGCGCCGGCAGCTTGCTGAATTCGTCGCTACCGTCAGGGTCGTTGCTGCGCTCCGATGAGCGTGGCGGGTCGTCGTTGGATGGCGTTAGAACGCCACCGTGTTCTGCTGCACGTAGAAGCGGTTGGTCTTGCTGCGAATCATCATCTTGCCGGATGCATCGACCACCTCGGCTTGGATGTTGTGCACGCCCCGCCAGACTTCCTCGATCTGGAAGCTCGTGCCGGCCACGATCCGCGGCTCGCCATTGAAGTAGACGCGTACCTGGTCCTCCGGCCGGAGCGCCGGTTGCAGGTTCAGCGATACCGACAGGACGCCCTCTATGTTCCACAGCGTCTCTTCCGGCTGCGGGTTGGCGACCTCGAGCACACTGTAGGCAAACTCCGTCGGTGGCTCGGCTTCTGCGTCGGACTCCTCGGTAAGCGAGGAACGCGGTTGCCGCCGTACGGTCGAGACCGTGTTCGAGTCAGGCAGGACGATTCGCTCGGCGCCTTCGATCGGCCGATCGGAGAAATGCACGACACCGTCTTCATCCACCCATCGATATGCCTGCGCCGCGACGGCGCCGGCCACGAGGAGTGCCGCAATAGCGAAAATCGTTCGTAATGCCATGGGTTTAGCATAACAGTGTCAGGCAGATTCAAGCCAGTGACCGGGCGGCCAAAAAGTGCCGCCCGGTTCACAGTTTTCGGCTTTTACAGGCTGTAATACATGTCAAATTCGACCGGGTGCGTCGTCATCCTTAGTCGCGTGACGTTTTCCATCTTGAGGTCGATGTAGGCGTCGATCAGGTCGTCCGAGAACACGTCGCCCGCTTTCAGGAACTCCCGGTCCTCGTCCAGCGCGCCCAGCGCCTCGTCCAGCGAGAACGCAACGAGCTGCAGGTCCTTCTCTTCCTCGGGCGGCAGGTCATAGAGATCCTTGTCCATGGCGTCGCCCGGATGGATCTTGTTGGCGATGCCGTCGAGGCCCGCCATGAGCATGGCCGAGAACGCGAGGTAGGGGTTGGCCATCGAGTCGGGGAAGCGAATCTCGATGCGACGCGCCTTCGGGTTCGAGACGTAAGGAATTCGAATCGATGCCGACCGGTTGCGTGCCGAGTAGGCCAGGATCGTCGGTGCTTCGAAGCCGGGAACGAGGCGCTTGTAGCTGTTCGTTGCCGGGTTGGCAAAGGCGTTGATCGCCTTGGCGTGCTTGATGATGCCGCCAATGTAGTACAGCGCCGTTTCCGACAGTCCCCCGTAGCCGTCGCCGGCAAACAGGTTCTCGCCATCCTTCGACAGCGACTGGTGAACGTGCATGCCATTACCGTTGTCGTTGACGAGCGGCTTCGGCATGAAAGTAGCTGTCTTGCCGTAGGCGTGGGCTACGTTGTGCACCACGTATTTGAGTATCTGTACCTCGTCGGCCTTGCGCACCAGCGTGTTGAACAGGACGCCGATTTCACACTGGCCGGCTGTGGCCACCTCGTGGTGATGCACCTCGGTCATGAGCCCCATGTCCTCGAGCGCAAGGCACATCGCCGAGCGGATATCGTGCAGCGAGTCGACCGGTGGCACCGGGAAGTAGCCGCCCTTGACGGTCGGGCGGTGCCCGGTGTTGCCGTCTTCGTAGCTGCGGTTCGTGTTCCACGCGCCTTCTTCGGAGTCGACCTTGTAAAACGCACCCTGCATCGTGTCGTCCCAGGTGACGTTGTCGAACACGAAGAACTCATTCTCCGGACCGAAGTAGGCGGTGTCCGCAATGCCCGTGGCGTTCAGGTAGGCCTGCGCGCGGTGCGCAAGCGACCGCGGGCAGCGATCGTAGCCCTGCATCGTGGCAGGCTCGACGACGTCGCAGCGGATGTTGATGGTCGTCTCGTCCGCGAAGATGTCCATGACGGTCGACGCCGCCTCGGGCATCAGGATCATGTCGGACTCATTGATGCCCTTCCAGCCGGCGATGGAGGAGCCATCGAACATCTTGCCGTCTTCAAACAGGTCCTCGTCGACAGTGTGGGACGGCACGGTTACGTGTTGTTCTTTGCCTTTCGTATCCGTGAAACGGAGATCGACAAATTTGACCTCATTTTCTTTGATGAGGCTTAGGACCTCTGACGGCGTCATGGATGGTTCCTCCCGGTGTGTTGTAGCGTGTTGCCAAATGAAAGGGCGCTCGCGCGCCCATGATCGTTACGGTGCAGGTTCTGTGCCATCGTGGTGCTAACCCGAAGCGGTTGTTTTTACTTGAGTTTCGGGTGAAATCGATGCGTCTTTTGCACCAAGATGGAGCGTAACGACATGATTGTGCATCAAACTGGTGCATCGTGGCCAGTCCGTGGCCGAGTGCCCAAAGGTCCTCAGGGGCGCAAGCGACACATCGAGCGTTTTATACGTAGCGCAAACCGATATAATCCGCGGCTTTTAGCCCCCGTGCCAAACTCATGAGCGCTTCCACCGCGTCCGGAGCCCCGAGCTTCCAGGACCTTATTCTTCGCCTGCAGCAATTCTGGGCCGACCAGGGCTGCGTCATCCTGCAGCCCTATGACAAGGAGATGGGCGCCGGTACCTTTCATCCGGCAACCTTCCTGCGTGCCGTCGGTCCGGAGCCCTGGAGCGCCGCCTACGTGCAGCCGAGCCGGCGGCCGACCGACGGGCGCTACGGCGATAACCCGTTCCGGCTGCAGCATTACTACCAGTACCAGGTGGTCATCAAGCCCTCGCCGCACAAGATTCAGGACCTCTACCTCGAGTCGCTCGAAGCGATCGGCATCGACCCGACCGTGCACGACATTCGCTTTGTCGAAGACAACTGGGAGTCACCGACGCTCGGCGCCTGGGGACTCGGCTGGGAAGTGTGGCTGAATGGCATGGAAGTCACGCAGTTCACCTATTTCCAGCAGGTAGGTGGCCTCGAGTGCCGCCCGGTTACCGGCGAAATCACCTACGGGCTCGAGCGGCTGGCCATGTACCTGCAAAGCGTCGAGAGCATTTTCGACATTGTCTGGACTGACGGACCGCTCGGCCGCATCACCTACGGCGACGTGTATCACCAGAACGAGGTCGAGCAGTCGACGTACAACTTCGAACACGCCGACGTCGAAGCCCTGTTCCGGGCGTTTGACCAGGCCGAGGCGGACAGCGGCCGCATGATCGCCGAAGGGCTGGCGCTGCCAGCCTACGAGCGGATGCTGGAAGCATCGCACCTCTTCAACCTGCTCGACGCGCGCCAGGCGATATCGGTAAGCGAGCGGCAGCGCTTCATCCTGCGCGTCAGGACCATGGCCCGGGCCATTGCCGAAACCTATTACCAGAGCCGTGAGGCGCTCGGCTTCCCGATGCTCGAGACTGTCGGCCAGGGCGGCAAAGCCGCATGAAAACGGCTGACCTGCTCGTTGAGATCGGCACCGAGGAGCTGCCGCCGAAAGCGCTCGCGGCGCTGTCCGTCGCTTTCCGGGACGAGCTCGAGTCCGGGCTCGACGAAGCGCGATTGGCACATGGAGCCGTCTCCGGCTACGCGAGCCCCAGACGGCTCGCCGTGATCGTCGAGTCGCTCGCCAAAGCGCAGGAAGAGCGTGAGATCGAACACAAGGGCCCGCCCGTGCGCATTGCCTTCGACGACGACGGTGCGCCAAAGCCGCCCGCGCTCGCCTTTGCGAAGAAATGCGGCGTCGACGTTGCGGACCTTGCAAGGACCGCGACGGACAAGGGCGAATGGCTAAGCTACACGGCAACCGAGCCCGGCAAGGCAACGGCCGAGCTCATTGCCGACATCGTCGAAACCGCGCTGTCGAAGCTGCCCATCCCGCGCCGCATGCGCTGGGGTGACAGCGACGCCGAGTTCGTACGGCCCGTGCACTGGGTCGTGTTGCTGCACGGCAAAGACGTCATCGACGTGTCCCTCATGGGCTTTGCTGCCGATCGCAACACCTACGGACACCGGCACCATGCGCCCGACCCGATCAGCATCCCCGAAGCCCGTGACTACCTCGAGCTTCTCGAACAGAAGGGCTATGTCATCGCAGATCTCGATCGTCGCCGCGCGCTCGTCAAAGAAGGCGTCAACCGGATTGCGCGGGAGGCGGGCGGTCACATCGTCGACGGGGAGTCGCTGTATGACGAAGTGACGGCCCTGGTCGAGTGGCCCGTCCCGCTGCTCGGTCGCTTTGACGAGCAGTACCTGTCGCTGCCGCCCGAAGTGGTCGCGAGCACGCTGACCGGGCACCAGCGTTACTTCCCGGTGGCGAACGACAAGGGCGAACTGATCAATGCGTTCGTCACGGTCGCGAATCTCGAAAGCACCGACCCGGGCCAGGTGCGCGACGGCAACGAACGCGTCATCCGGCCACGGCTTGCGGACGCGGCGTTCTTCTGGGACAGCGACCGCAAGCACTCGCTCGAGTCGCGCGTCGAGGCGCTCGACCGCGTCGTCTACCAGCAAGGACTCGGCAGCCTCGGTGACCGCTCCCGTCGCATCGGGAAGCTCGTCGCCTATCTGGCGGAGAGTGTCGGGTCGGACGGCAGCGACGCCGAACGTGCCGCGCGGCTCGCGAAGTGCGATCTCCTCTCGGGCATGGTCGGTGAGTTCCCCGAGCTGCAGGGAACCATGGGCGCCTACTACGCCGCCGCGGATGGTGAGCCGCCGGCCGTTGCAGCAGCCATCCGCGAGCAATACCTGCCGCGCTTCGCCGGCGATGCGTTGGCCGAGAGTCCGGCGGGGCGCCTGCTCGCGATCGCTGATCGTCTGGATATGCTCGCGGGGATCTTCGCGCTCGGCAAGAAACCCTCCGGCAACCGCGATCCGTTCGGCCTCAGGCGCGCGGCGCTGGGCATTGTTCGCACGCTCGTCGAGGGCGAACTCGATCTCGATCTCAAGTCGGCGATTGCGCTTGCCGTTGAGTTGCAGCCCGTTGACGACGTCGACACGGCAGCAACCGCCGGTGAGGTTTACCACTTCATCAGCGAACGACTCCGCCGCTACTTCCAGGACCGCGATACGGCACTTGCGACGGAAACGCTCGATGCGGTCATGGCGCGACAGCCATCATCACTGCTCGACTTCGCGCATCGACTCGCGGCGGTGAAGGGGTTTCTCGAGCTCGACGAGGCAGAAAGCCTCGCCGCCGCCAACAAGCGCATTGCCAATATCCTCAAGAAAAGCGGCGCGGACGCGACGGACGTCGCGATCGACACCGCGTTGTTTGCCGAGGAAGCCGAGGAGGCGCTGCACCGGGCGCTCGAGTCTGTCGGTGGCACGGTCAGGCCGCTCATTGCGGAGCACGACTACACCCGAGCACTGCTCGAGATGGCGGCGCTGAGGGACCCTGTGGACCGGTTCTTCGATGATGTCATGGTCATGACGGACGATACGCGCTTGCGCGCAAACCGGCTGGCACTGCTCGGCGAATTACGTACGCTGTTCCTCGACGTTGCCGACGTCTCGCGGCTGTCAGCGTCCTGAGTGACAGGATGGCCTCGGCGAAAACGGGCACGCGGCTTGTGATCCTCGATCGCGACGGCGTCATCAACCGGGATTCGACTGAGTTCGTGAAGTCGCCCGACGAGTGGATACCGCTCGCAGGCAGCCTCGACGCGATTGCCACACTACACCGCGCCGGTTACACGGTCGCCATTGCAACCAACCAGTCGGGCATTGCTCGCGGCTACTTTGACTGGGCAACGCTCGACGCCATGCACGACAAGCTGCACGCCCTGGTCGGCGACGCCGGCGGCCGGGTCGACCGCATCGAGGTCTGTCCGCATGGCCCTGACGACGAGAGCGACTGCCGCAAGCCCAAGCCCGGCATGCTGAATCGTCTCGTCGCGCACTACGGCGTCGAGCCGGCCAGCGTCATCGCCGTTGGTGATTCACGGCGTGACCTCGAGGCGGCGGTCGCTGCCGGCGTGACGCCCGTGCTCGTCAGGACGGGCAACGGACGAGACACCGAGGCTGGTCTCGACGCGGCGCTCGGCAACGTCGAAGTCTTCGATGACCTGGCCGCGGTCGCTGCGTCGCTGACCGGGACGGAGCCCCCAACGTGCTGATCCTGCGCTCCCTCCTGTTTACGACCTTCCTGTTCATAACAGCGCTCGTCGCGGGCTTCATAGCACTCGCAACGTTCTGGGGGCCGCGTCGCTGGCACTGGTGGATGACGATCAGCTGGTGCAGGCTGTCGGTCTGGGCAGGAGAGTTCTTCTGCGGCATGAAGGTCGAGGTTGAGGGCCGCGAGAACATCCCGGACGAGCCCTGCGTCATCATGATCAAGCACACGACGGCGCTCGAGACCTACTGGCACGTAACGGTCTTTCCCCGCACGGCCTGGGTCGTCAAGCGCGAGCTGCTGCTGATCCCGTTCTTCGGCTGGACGATGGGGCTGTTGCTCGACACGATTGCGATCAATCGGAGCTCTGGCAAGCGCGCCGTCAAGCAGGTCATCGAACAGGGCAAGCAGAAGCTCGCCGATGGTATCTGGGTAACAGTTTTTCCCGAGGGTACGCGCATGCCGCCGGGGGAAACCCGCAAGTATGGCGTCAGCGGCGCGGCGCTCGCACAGGCGGCCGGCGTCAGGATCGTTCCCGTCGCACACAACGCCGGTGACCTGTGGCTACGGCGGGGATTCACGAAACGACCCGGCACGGCACGTTTCGTGATCGGGCCGCCCATAGACGCGACGACCCAGCCACCGAAAGAGACCAACCTGATCGTTCAGGCGTGGATCGAGGGTACGATGCAGGACATCAGTACCCACTACCGCTCGAAAGGGTCTGAGGCTGGCGAGCCAACGACCGACGCGAGTTAGGTAGCTCTCCTACCAGATCTTTACGCGCTCTTCGGGCGGCAGGTAGAGCGCGTCGCCCTCCGCCACGTCGAAGGCGTCGTAGAACTCGGGCACATTCCGCACCGCACCGTTGGCCCGATACTTCGACGGCGCGTGTGGATCGGTGCCGATTCTGAGTCGCAGTGCCTCGTCACGATACTTGTTGCGCCAGACCTGGCCGTAGCCCAGGAACACGCGCTGCACGCCCGTAAAGCCGTCGATGACGGGCGCTTGCTCGCCATTCAGTGACATCTTGTAGGCGAGGAGGCCAATGCTGATGCCGCCCAGGTCGCCAATGTTCTCGCCGAGCGTAAACTCGCCGTTGACGTTCAGGTCATCGAAGGGCGCAAACGCGCTGTACTGGTCGACGAGCTTGGCGGTGCGCTTCTCGAATTCGGCCCGGTCCTCGTCGGTCCACCAGTTGCGCAGCACGCCGTCACCGTCGAAGCGGCTGCCAGAGTCATCAAAACCGTGGCCGATTTCGTGGCCGATCACGGCACCAATGGCGCCGTAGTTCACGGCATCGTCAGCCTCGAGGTCGAAAAACGGCGGTTGCAGGATGGCTGCGGGGAACACGATCTCGTTGAGTGGCGGGTTGTAATAGGCGTTCACGGTCTGCGGCGTCATGCCCCACTCGGTCCGATCGACCTTGCCTCCCTGCCGCGCCAGCCGGCGATCGAATTCCGCCGCGGCCGCGCGCTCTAGGTTGCCGTAGAGATCGTCGTTGCGAATGTCGAGCGCCGAATAATCGCGCCAGACATCGGGGTAGCCGATCTTGGGCGTGAACTTCGACAGCTTGTCGAGTGCCTCGATCTTCGTCGTTTCGCTCATCCAGTCGAGATCCCGAATACTCACCTCGTAGGCTCGAATCAGGTTACCGACGAGTTCCAGCATCCGCTCCTTGGCCTCGGGCGGGAAATGCCGGGAGACGTACACCTTGCCAACCGCCTCGCCCAGCGTGTTGTTGACCACGTTGACACCGCGGCGCCAGAGCAGCCGCTGTTCCTCGGTGCCGGCGAGGGTCTTGCCATAGAAATCGAAGTTGGCGGCGTCGATGTCCGTGTCGAGGCGTGCAGCCGTGGCGTTCAGGGCATGCCATTTCAGGTAAGGCTTCCAGGCGTCAAGGTCTGTCTCGGCAACGATGCCGTCGAGAGCCTTCATGTAGTCGGTCATGATGACCACGATGGCGTCGAGCTCGTCAGCGCCCAGGCCCTCGAGGTACGCGTCCCAGTCAAAGCCGGGCATGATCGTCGGGAGCTCGGTCACGGCAACTTTGTTGTAGTTGGCGCTCCAGTCCCGCGTGTCCTCCTTTTTCATGTTTTCCGCGGCGAGACGCGTTTCGAGCGCCATGATACCGGCTGCCGCCGCAACCGGATCGTCCATACCGGCGAGTTCGAGCATTTTCGCGACGTGTTCTTGATACTTTTCCCGAATTTCGACGCTTTTCTCGTCTTCGTTGAAGTAGTACTCGCGATCAGGCAAACCGAGCCCGCTCTGGTAAGCGTAGATAGCGTACAACTCGGGCGACTTGAGATCGGCAAACTGGGTTATCGCAAACGGCGCGTCGAGCCCTCGCCGTACGGCCGACGCGAAATAGGCTGCAAGCTCGTTTTTGTCGGAAATCGCGTCTATTCGCTGAAATTCGGGCTCGATAGGCGACGTTCCGAGCGAATCGCGCTGCTCGGTGTTCATGAACGACTGGTACAGGTCGCCGACTTTCTGCTCCTCGGAGCCGGCCGGGAAGTCGCCGCTCGCCGACTCTTCGATGATGGCCCGGACGTTCTCCTGGGCGACCTCGTTCAGTATCGAGAAGCTGCCATAGGACGAACGGTCGGCCGGGATGTCGGTCGCCTCCAGCCAGGTGCCGTTGACGTAAGCAAAGAAGTTGTCGCCGGGCCTCACAGTCGTATTCATGTTGGCAAGATCGATCCCCGAGTTCGGGGCGCTGGCTGTCGGCGCCTGGCTGTCGGTCGCAGGACTGCAGGCTGCGAGGGGGGTCGCCAGGGCGGCGAGAAGAAAGAGTCGTTTCATAATGTGGTTCCGATGTACTGGTGTTCTGGTGTTCGCGTGTGTCGGGCGAACCCGGGTATCGCGGTTGGTGGTCGCCAGGCGGCGATGCAAGCTTATCCTCCGGTCGGCGCCTCGCCGATCTCGCGGATTTCCTTCGCCTGGTCTTCGGTCAGGAGCCAGGCATCCTGGATCGGGCAGCCGCGCAGCGTATCCTGTCGAACCCGTATGCGGTTCGCCTCGAAGCGTACGTCGGCCTCGACGCGAGTGTTGTCGAAGAGATCCCAGCAAGGATTGCGGAACTCGATAAGAAAGTCGCCGCGCCGTGTGATGTAGATGATATAGCGGTTGTTATCGAGCCGTTCGATGCGACTGCTGTTGTCATAGCGAATCTCGCTTACCGCTTCGAGATCGACAAGATCCACGTAGTCGCGGATCGCAAGCTCTTTCGCGTCCGGCTTGCGAGGCTCGGTCGAGCAGGCGGCGAACAGGGAGACGCTGAGCAGCGTCAGGACAGCGATGTCCAGCTTGTGGGTCAAGACGAGACTCCATGTGTCGCGCCGCGTTCTTCGCGATACAGGCGGTCGGCAAAGGCGGCCGCGCGCGCGAAGCGGCTCCTGAATCGCTCGATGTCGTTCTGCATGGCGGCTGGCAGCGTGGCCGGTTCGAGGATTCCTTCATCGCGGCCGGCGAAATTGGGCGGCAACAGCCAGGGCGTCGACAGCGCCGCGAATGCAATGTCTGTGTAATTGATGGACTCGCCGCCGAGGATCGAGTTCGGTGAGGATTCGAGGCGGGCGTCGATGTCGCCGAGCAGCTTCTCGATACGCTCGGTCGCCTTGGTGTAGTGCTCGGGCGTCAACCTGAAGGCGCGTCGCATCAGGATGACCTGCAGCGGATAGAGTAACTGGATGGCTTTTCGCTGCCACGCCGGTACGCGAGGATCGTCGGCTCCCCACGCCCGCAGCATGATGTCGCGTTCTTCAAGTAGATGCGTGTACGCCCAGACCTGCAGGTTGCGGCCGTATCGAGCGAGCGTCTGTTCAAAGTCGGTGCGCTCGGCGTTCGGTGCAAGGAAGTCCGCCCTCGCAGGAGCCAGCGCCTCTGCGGTGCCGCGGAGATAGCGAAGGATTTCGGTGGAGTTGCCAATCCGGGAACGGCTTCGGCCAGCCCTGAATTCAAGGACAGGTACCGTTCGTCCCGCGTAGAACGCGCCGAGCGTTCCCGCACAGACGCGCTCTCGGTAGTCGACCCCGAGCCTGTCGAGGCTCCAGCGGACTGTTTCGGCGAAGTGGCTGATACCGATCGTTTCGATGACGAAATCGGCTTCGCCCGTTATCCGGGTCAGCGCCTTGAGCGAAGCAAGCCACTGCCACAGCACCCAGGCCAGAACAACAATCAGCGCCGTCAGCACCGAGATGTCGAACACGGCGACAGCTACCGGCAAGACCAGCAGCAGCAGCACCGGTAGTGCACGCTTGAGATTCATGTCGAGTGGTCTGGGTTTCTGATTAGACGTCGAGATTCGAGACGGTCAGCGCGTTCTTTTCGATGAACTCGCGTCGCGGTTCGACCTGGTCACCCATGAGCGTCGTGAAGATCTCGTCGGCCTTCACGGCATCCTCGATCTTCACCTGCATAAGCCGACGCGTTTCGGGGTTGACGGTCGTATCCCAGAGCTGGTCAGGGTTCATTTCACCGAGCCCCTTGTAGCGCTGGATTGACTGGCCGCGGCGGGCCTCGCTCATGAGCCAGTCAACCGCCTCGCCGAAATTCTCGACGTTTGCCTGCCGCTCGCCGCGCTTGATGTACGCGCCGTCGCCGACGAGATCGTCGAGCTTGTCGGCAAGCGCCATCAGGTGACGGTACTCATTGGTCTCAAAGAACTCGATAGGCAGGTAGCGCGTCTGGCCGAGGCCATGCTGTACGCGGGTAATCGCTAGTCGCACGCCCTCGCCGTCTTCGTCGCCGCGCTCCAGCGCGGCGCTGTAGGCGCCGTCATTGCCCTCGCTTGCCCGATCGGACACGAGCTTCGGCAGCGCGTCGGAAAAGTTGCCGGTCCATGCATCGAGCGCGTCGAGATCGTCACGAGTATCGCGTGACACACGAGGTTGCGTTGCCAGCACGCGCAGCACGTTTTCGTCGTAGCGGTTCGCCAGGCGCTCGATAATCTGCTCAACCGCGATGTATTCCTTGGCCAGCGTTTCGAGGCCGACACCGGACAGCGACGGTGCTTCTTCGTTGACGAACAGCTCGGCGTTTTCCACGGCGCTGGCGAGCAGGTGAGTGTTGAGCTCGTTATCGTCCTTGACGTAGACCTCCTGCTTGCCGCGCTTGATCTTGTAGAGCGGCGGCTGGGCAATGTACACGTGGCCTCGCTCGATCAGCTCGGGCATCTGGCGATAGAAGAAGGTCAGGAGCAGCGTGCGAATGTGGGAGCCGTCAACGTCGGCGTCGGTCATGATGATGATGCGGTGATAGCGCAGCTTGTCCGGATCGAAGTCTTCCCGACCGATGCCGGTGCCGAGCGCGGTAATCAGCGTACCCACTTCGGCCGATGACAACATCTTGTCGAATCGAGCCTTCTCGACATTCAGGATCTTGCCCTTGAGCGGCAGGATTGCCTGCGTTCGACGGTCCCGGCCCTGCTTCGCCGAGCCGCCGGCCGAGTCACCCTCGACGAGGAACAGTTCGGACAGCGCCGGGTCTTTCTCCTGGCAGTCAGCGAGCTTGCCGGGCAGCCCGGCCACGTCGAGCGCACCCTTGCGCCGGGTCATCTCGCGAGCCTTGCGCGCCGCCTCGCGGGCACGCGCCGCCTCGATGATCTTCGAGACGATAGCCTTGGCCTCCTGGGGGTGCTCGAGCAGAAACTCCTCGAGTCGCCCGGCCATCGCCTGCTCGACTATGCCTTTAATTTCAGATGAAACTAGTTTCTCTTTGGTCTGGGAGGAGAACTTCGGATCCGGCACCTTCACCGACAGCACTGCCGTGAGGCCTTCTCGCGCATCGTCGCCGGACGGCGTGAACTTGTCCTTGCGCCCGGACATTTCTTTTTCGATGTAGGTGTTGAGGGTGCGCGTCAGTGCCGTGCGGAAACCCGCCAGGTGAGTACCGCCATCGCGCTGCGGGATGTTGTTCGTGTAGCAGAACATGTTTTCCTGGTAGCCGTCGTTCCACTGCAGCGCGGCCTCGACGCCGACGTCATCCTTCATCCCCGAAAAGTGGAAGACGTTCGGGTGAATCGGCGTCTTGCGCCGGTTCAGATGTTCAACAAAGGCGCGAATCCCACCCTCGTACTCGAAGACATCGTCGCGCTCGTCCCGCTCGTCGACCAGGTGAATTCGCACGCCGGAATTGAGGAATGACAGCTCCCTCAGGCGCTGCGCGAGCAAATCGTAGTGAAACTCGATATTCGTAAACGTCTCAGCGCTCGGCTTGAAGCGAATCGTCGTGCCCGTTGTCTCCGTCTTCCCGATCACCTTGAGCGGCGCTACCGGTTCGCCGTGCTGGTATTCCTGCTGGTGAACCTCGTTGTTGCGGTGGATCGTCAGGACAAGGTGCTCGGACAGCGCATTCACGACCGAGACGCCGACGCCGTGCAGGCCGCCGGATACCTTGTAAGAGTTGTCGTCAAATTTACCGCCGGCGTGCAGCACGGTCATGATGACCTCAGCGGCCGAGCGCCCCTCCTCGGGGTGCATGTCCACGGGAATTCCCCGGCCGTCGTCCGAGATCGTGACCGACTCGTCGGCATGAATCGTCACGGTAATCTCGTTGCAAAACCCCGCGAGCGCCTCGTCGATGGAGTTGTCGACGACCTCGAACACCATGTGGTGCAGACCAGTACCGTCATCGGTATCACCAATGTACATTCCTGGCCGTTTACGGACGGCCTCTAGGCCCTTTAAGACCTTGATATTACTGGAAGTATATTCGGTGTCGTCGGTCATGCGGATTGCTCGGGCGGAAACCGGCTTATTGTACCAAAACCGGTGCCGTCATCGCCCCGTTTTCTGGTCTTCAGCGGCACAAAGGACGCGCCACGGGCTGACCCTGGCGTCAGGTAGCCAGCGGGCGCACAAGCCCCTGTTCCACGTGGAACACCGACGTGTCGCCAGGGAACTCAATCAGGTCCGGGTCGAGGCTCGTCACAATCAGCTGCGACCCCAGTCCGATCGCGCCTTCGAGCACCCGGCGCAGCGAATCACGATCGAGTTCCGCGGCCGGATCGTCCATCAACAGCATCAACGGTCGCCCGAGCGCCGTTTGAACCACGTCAGTCCCGCCGAGGATCAGGGCACTCGCCAATAGCTTCTGCTGCCCCCTCGACACCAGCCGCTTAGCCTGGCGATCGCTCGCCTGGATTTTCAGCTCCGCACGCTGCGGCCCAACCTGCGACGCACCGAGCTGGACATCCCGGGAGCGCGACGCCTCCAGGGCCTCCGCCAGGGACAACTCCTCTTTCCAGCCCTTCGCATACCCCAGGGTGACGGGATCGTCGAGCAATTGCGACGCCGTGTCCTCGAGAACGGGCAGCGCGATTTCCAGCGTTTCCCGCCGGATACGATCGACGCGCTCCCCAAGCTCGGCGAACTCGCCATCCCAGCTATCGAGCGACGACGACGCACCGCCCTGCTTCAGCAGGCTGTTCCGCTGTTTCAGCACCCGCCGGAAACGGCGCCACACGGGGAGAAACTCGTGTTCCACGTGGAACACCATCCAGTCGAGAAAGCGTCGGCGCTGCTCCGGTCCGCCCCCCACGAGGCTATGCACTTCCGGGTCGATGACCTGAAGCGGCAACACCGACACGAGGTCCGCTACGCCCGATGCAGTATCACCGCCTACCCTGACTTCGAGCTTGTCACGGCCGTTGCGGACGCCGACCGATACCTCTTTCTCGCCCGCCAACACTCTGCCGAACAGCACGAAATCCTGCTCTCCATGCTGGACGACGGCGGTCGTCGGCGCACCACGGAAGGATTTTCCGCGACCCAGATAGGCCAACGCCTCCAGCAAGCTCGTCTTGCCGGAGGCGTTTTTGCCGTACACCAGGTTGTAGTGGGCGTCGAACTCGAGCTCTGTCTCAGCGAGGCACCGGAAGCGGGATGCCTTGAACGACCGAATCACCAGCCACTTACAACCTCATCGGCATGACGACAAACTTGCTGTCGTCGTTGCCGGGTTCCCTGACGAGGCAGCTCGAATTGCTGTCGACCACGGAAACCGTCACCTCGTCGCCATCGACAGCCGATATCGCATCCAGCAGGTAATTCACGTTGAAGCCGATCTCGATGTCCTCACCGCTGTAGTTCACCTCGACTTCCTCCTCGGCCTCTTCCTGTTCCGGGTTGTGAGCCTGGAGTGTCACACCGCTGTCGCGGATCACGAGCCTGATGCCGCGATACTTTTCATTCGACAGGATCGCAGTGCGCTGCAGCGCGTCACGAAGCACCTGTTTCTCCGCCGTCAGCAGATTCGACGAATCCTTCGGAATAACGCGTTCGTACTCGGGGAACCGCCCGTCGATCAGCTTGGACGTAAATCGAATCCCCTCGAGCTCGATGCGGATGTGGTTGGGCCCCAGTTCAATCGCCAGCGGTCCCTCGCCCGCCATCAGGCGCTGTAGCTCCAGCACGCCCTTGCGCGGCACTATCACCTGCTGTTCCGCCATGTCCCCACCGCCGAGCTCGGCCTGGCACAGTGCAAGCCGGTGCCCGTCCGTTGCGACTGCCCTCAAGTGCGCTCCGCCCGTCTCGAGCAGCATGCCATTCAGGTAATAGCGGACATCCTGCTGCGCCATCGAAAAATGCGTTTTCTCAATGAGCTTGCCCAGCGTTCCCTGGTCAACCTCTATCGTCTGGTTTGCCTTGATGTCCTCAACGCTCGGGAACTCGGCCGCCGGTAGCGTTGCCAGGCTGAACTTGCTGCGTCCCGCCTTCACCGAGGCTTTGTCGCCGCTGACCGCGAACGCGACATTCGCACCGTCTGGCAGCGCCTTGACGATATCCAGCAGCTTGCGCCCCGACACTGTGATTTCGCCATCGACGTCGACGTCGACCTCAGCGGAGGCCACCAGCTCCACCTCGAGATCCGTTGCGGTGACCGCCAGCTGCCCGCCCCGTGCAACCAGGAGGATGTTGGACAGGATCGGCATCGTCTGACGACGCTCGACCACACCGATAACCGCCTGTAAGGGCTTCAAGAGCACCTCGCGTGAAGCGCTGAACTTCATAGATTCCACCTGTTAATAAATATTGGAAATATTAATACTGTTGTTGTTATAGGGACCGAACCTGCCTGTGGATAACAAAAATATCTCTATTTAAAACAACAGGTTAGATTCTAAAAGCAAGAGGGACAGGGGCTTTGCCAACTGGCGACTGCCTGTGCAGAGCCTGTGGATAAAAACGCGGTCTGAAGTTGTACACCGGTTATCCACACTATCCTGTCAGAGTTCTCAACAAATTCAAATAATCATCATCGACGCGCTTTTCCGTTTCGCGTAATCCTTCGATACGACGGCATCCATGCAGGACCGTCGTATGATCGCGACCGCCGAACGCATCGCCAATTTCGGGCAGGCTGTGATTCGTCAGCTCCTTGGCCAACGCCATAGCAACCTGGCGGGGTCTTGCGATCGAGCGGCTCCGTTTCTTCGACAACAGGTCCGCGACGCGGATCTTGTAGTAGTCCGCAACGGTCTTCTGGATATTCTCGATGGAGACGAGGCGTTCCTGCAGGGCCAGGAGATCGCGCAAGGCTTCCTTCGCGAAGTCGAGATTGATGGGCCGACCGGTGAACCGGGAATTGGCGATGACGCGGCGCAGCGCGCCCTCGAGCTCTCGAACGTTCGAGCGTATGCGCTTGGCCACGAAGAACGCGACTTCTTCCGGCAGTTCGACGCCCTCGGCGTCCGCCTTGCTCATCAGGATAGCCACTGAGGTCTCGAGCTCAGGTGGCTCGATCGCAACCGTAAGTCCCCAGCCGAACCTCGACTTGAGGCGTTCCTCGAGACCGCTCACCTCTTTCGGATAGCGATCGCAGGTCAACACGATCTGCCGCTGGCCCTCAAGTAAGGCATTGAAAGTATGGAAGAATTCTTCCTGTGATCGGTCTTTGCCGGCGAAGAACTGGATGTCATCGATCAACAGTGCATCGAGCGAACGGTACGCCCGCTTGAACTCGGAAATGCGGTTGTGCTGCAGGCCTTTCACCATATCGCCGACAAAGCGTTCGGAATGCACATAGGCCACCCGCGCGTCGGGCTTGTCCGCGAGGATCGCGTTGCCAATAGCGTGCATCAGGTGGGTCTTGCCGAGACCGACGCCGCCATAGATGAACAGCGGGTTGTAGGACTGCCCGGGGTTTTCGCCGACCTGGCTGGCCGCGGCGCGCGCGAGCTGGTTGCTCTTGCCCTCGACGAACGTAGCGAACGTAAACGACGGGCTGAGTCGCGATGAGACGGGTTCTGCTGCCGGCGTCTTTTGCGTCGGCGCCGCCGCCGGCTGAGGCGCTTCTACCGCGGGCGCCTGAACGCGAGAGCCCACCTCGACGGACAGGCTGACCCCGCTGTCCAGGCCCCGGAGCGTTTCCTTGATGCGGGCGGCGTAATGATCGTTGAGCCACTCGACAACGAAGCGATTTGGCGCAAGCAGCCTTAGCCGGGTGCCGTCCTCGACGGCCTGCAGGGGGCGAATCCAGGTATTGAACTGGTCTTCCGGCAGCTCGGCCTTGAGTTCACGGACGCAGCGATCCCACAGTGGCGAATCCGCGACCAAGACAATACCCCCGAAAGCAACGCAAAAGACCGGAAAGACGGCGCAGTCTAGCGGTATTCCCGGAGGCCCGCCAGAGGACTTATCCACAGGCCTGGAAACGGTCGCAACTCCCGGTTTCTCAGGGAAAAACCCGGTCTATTGACAGGTCTTCCGCTTCTCTATACCCTTGCCGGCCTTTTTGACTGCTGTCGCGCCGCGGCAGGTACCGGATTCCCAAGGTTTAGCGCCATGAAACGCACATTCCAGCCCAGCAAACTGAAGCGAGCCCGCACGCACGGCTTTCGCGCCCGCATGGCCACCAAGGCAGGCCGCCTCGTCATCAAGCGGCGACGTGCGAAAGGCCGCGCCAAGCTGACGCCGTAACGCCCGGCACTTCGCCCTGCCGTGGTACCGGTCAGCGAGTACCCGTTTAAAAGGCATCAGAAGCTCCTTACCCGCAAAGACTTCGATCGCGTCTTTAAAAGAGCCCGGCGCAGCCGCGACAAATGCTTTACCGTGCTTGCACGACGCAGCAACGACATGCCGGCACGACTCGGCATGGCGATCTCCAAGAAACACTGCAAGAAAGCGACGGACCGGAACCGCATCAAGCGCATCGTGCGCGAGTCGTTCCGCCTCAACCAGGCGACTCTGCGGGGCCTCGACGTCGTTATTCTCAATCAACCGGGCGCCGCGATGGCAACTAACCGCGAGCTCATGGACAGTCTCGAGACTCACTGGCAACGTAGCATTCGGGGCAAAACCAGTGACACGAAGGACTGACAGGGAACCATGGACAACCAGCGTCTACTAGTCTGGGCCGTATTTGGCCTGATGCTGTGGCTGACCTACCAGGCGTGGCAGCAGGACTACGCGCCGGCGCCTGTCCCGGCCGCCGCCACGAATGCCCCGCCCGAACCCGAGCCCCTGATCGAGGACACGCTGCCGGAACTCTCCGAGCCGGTCAGCGACGCCATACCGGACCTGTCTGACAGCCCGGTAGCGGCGACGGCCGCCGGCAACACGACGCTCGACGATGCGGCTACGATCGAGGTGGTCACCGACGTTGCTCGCTACGAGATAAGCACGCGCGGCGGATCGATCATCCGCGCAACCATGCTCAACTATCCCGTTGCCAAGGACCGGCCGGATGATCTCGTCGAACTGCTGAGCCCGACGAACGAGAACCTGGGGATATTGCGAACGGGCCTTCGTTCTGACGATGAGGCGCCGACGCATACCGCCCTGTTCACGTCGACGTCCGACCGTTTCGAGCTGGGCAGTGCCGATGAGCTGCGTGTCCCGCTCACCTGGACAGGCGACGGCGGCGTCATTGTCACCAAGGAGTTTCTGTTCCGGCGTGGCGAGTACGCGATCGGGCTTAGCCAGCGCGTCGACAACGGTAGCGACGTCGCGTGGAGTGCGGACCAGTACTCGCAGATTCTCAGGCGCTCGAAGAAGCAGGAGCGCTCGATGTTCGACGTCGGCTCCTACTCCTTCGACGGCGCGCTGTTCTTCGACGGCAAAAAGGCCGAGAAGCTCAAGCCGAAGGACCTCGACGAGGAAGCCTTTACGTTCACGGGCGCCGGCGCCTACTTCGCGACGATCCAGCAGCACTTCCTGGTCGCCGTTGTGCCGCCGCGCGATGACAAGTTTGTGTATCGCCTTGGCGTCAAGGATGGCCGACTGACTGCAAGCACGGTAGGTGCCGAGCGGACTGTAGAGCCCGGTGCCAGCTACACCTTCCAGCGAACTTTCTTCGTGGGTCCGAAAGTCCAGCGCCAGCTCGAGGCGATCGAGCCCAAGCTCAAGCTGTCGGTCGACTACGGCTTCCTGACGATGCTGTCGCAGCCGATGTTCTGGCTCCTGTCCAAGGTGCACGGCTTCGTCGGCAACTGGGGCTGGTCAATCATCATCGTGACGTTCCTGATCAAGCTTGCGTTCTACAAGCTGACCGAGACCTCCGGTCGCTCGATGGCGAAGATGCGTAACCTGCAGCCACGCATGAAGGCGCTGCAGGAGCGTTACAAGGACGACCGCCAGGCGCTGTCACAGCAGATGATGGAGCTGTACAAACGCGAAAAGGTCAACCCGGCCGCTGGCTGCCTGCCTATCCTGATCCAGATGCCGTTCTTCCTCGCGTTCTACTGGGTGCTCGTAGAGAGCGTCGAGATGCGCCAGGCGCCGTTCGCGCTGTGGATTACCGACCTGTCGTCACGCGATCCTTACTTCATCCTGCCGCTGATCATGGGCGCAGCGATGTTCATGCAGCAGCGACTCAACCCGGCGCCAACCGATCCCGTGCAGGCGCGGGTCATGCAGATCATGCCGATCATGTTCACCGGCTTTTTCGCCTTCTTCCCGGCAGGCCTGGTCCTGTACTGGGTAACGAACACGGTCCTGTCGATCGCCCAGCAGTGGAAGATCAACAAGGTCGTCGAGAACGAGGCCAAGGCAGACAAGGGCGGTAAGAAGCCGCGTCCGTCGGGCGGGTAGGCAGCCATGAGCGAACTCTCGAAGCTGCGCAATATCGCCATTATTGCGCACGTCGATCACGGCAAGACGACGCTCGTCGATCAGCTCCTGAAGCAGTCGGGCACCCTGGGCCCGCGCGCCGTTGCGCCCGAGCGCGTCATGGACTCGAACGACCTCGAGCGCGAGCGCGGTATTACGATCCTGTCGAAAAACACGGCGATCAACTGGGGCGACTATCGCATCAACATTGTCGACACGCCGGGGCACGCCGACTTCGGCGGTGAAGTCGAGCGCGTACTGTCGATGGTCGACAGCGTGCTGTTGCTGGTCGACGCGGTCGAAGGCCCGATGCCACAGACGCGCTTCGTGACCCAGAAGGCCTTCGCGAAGGGCCTGAAGCCCCTCGTGGTCATCAACAAGATCGATCGCGACGGCGCGCGACCCGACTGGGTGCTGGACCAGACCTTTGACCTGTTTGATCGTCTCGGTGCGACCGACGAGCAGCTGGATTTCAGCGTCATCTACGCTTCCGGGCTCGATGGCTATGCCGGCACCGATGCCGACGTTCGCGAGGGCGACATGACGCCGCTGTTCGAAGCGGTGGTCAACGAAGTGCCCGCGCCCGATGTCGACCGCGACGGCAGCCTGCAACTACAGGTATCGAGTCTCGACTACGACAGCTATGTCGGCGTACTTGGCATCGGCCGCATCCAGCGCGGCACGATCACGGCGAACTCACCCGTGACGATACTCGCGGCCGACGGCAAGCAGCGCAACGGCCGTGTGCTCGAGCTGTATGGCTTCCACGGCCTCGAGCGGGTCAAGGTCGAGTCGGCCAGCGCCGGTGACATCATCGTTTTCAGCGGCATCGACGACCTCGATATTTCGGACACGCTGTGCCCGCGCGACAAGCCGGAAGGGCTGCCCGCGCTCGCGGTCGATGAGCCGACGATCAGCATGACATTCCAGGTCAACAAGTCGCCTTTCGCCGGCAAGGAAGGCAAGTTCCTGACGAGCCGCCAGATTGGCGAACGCCTGGACCAGGAGCTCAAGCACAACGTTGCGCTCAAGGTCGAAGCGACCGACGACCCGGACAAGTTTCGCGTGTCGGGCCGCGGGGAGCTGCATCTGTCGGTGCTGATCGAGAACATGCGCCGCGAGGGCTTCGAGCTCGCCGTGTCGCGGCCCGAAGTCATCTTCCACGAGGAGGAGGGTGCAACGCTCGAGCCTTGGGAGCAGCTGACGGTTGATCTCGAAGAGGACTACCAGGGCGCCGTCATGTCGAAGCTCGCGGATCGCAAGGGCGAGCTGCAGGCCATCGCACCTGACGGCAAGGGCCGGGTGCGGCTCGACTACCGCATCCCGACGCGCGGCCTTATCGGCTTCCGTACCGAGTTCCTGACCGCAACGGCAGGTACGGGCCTCATCTACAGCGTGTTCGACCAATACGATCGCAAGGTCCAGGGCGAGCTCGCGCAGCGTATCAACGGCGTCCTCGTGTCGATGGTCGACGGCAAGGCGCTGGGATATGCGCTCGATAACCTGCAGGATCGCGGCCGGCTCATGATCGGCCACGGCGAGGCGGTCTACGAAGGCATGATCGTCGGCATTCACAGTCGCCAGAACGACCTTGTCGTCAACCCGACCAAGGCCAAGCAGCTCACCAACATTCGCGCCGCCGGGAGCGATGACAACATCATCCTGACGCCGCCCATACGCATGTCGCTCGAGCAGGCGCTCGAGTTCATCGACGATGATGAACTCGTCGAAGTGACGCCCGAGAGCATTCGTCTCAGGAAGAAACTGCTCAAGGAGTCCGAACGTCGTCGCGACGCCCGGCTCCGCGCCTGAATGCCAGGGTTGCTGCGGGAGCCCGTAGCCATGTCCACACCCGCCATAGACAGTGAACAGATAAGCGCGGCCGTCCACGCGATCCGAGCCGGCGAGCTCGTCGGCATGCCGACCGAAACCGTCTATGGACTCGCCGGCGACGCCGCCAACCCGGAGGCCGTCGCACGCATCTTCGCCGCGAAGGAACGGCCCGCCTTCAACCCGCTGATCTCGCACGTGGCGTCGGTGTCGCTCGCAAGGCGTGAGGGCATGCTGGACGACCGGGCCCTGAAGCTGGCCGAGCGTTTCTGGCCGGGGCCTCTGACGCTCGTCGTGCCCGTGGCCGACACGGCGAGGACGTCCGAACTCGCGCGCGCGGGCCTCGATACGATCGGCCTTCGCGTGCCGGGTCACGACACCGCCCGCGCGCTGCTCGAGGCGTTCGGGGGCCCCGTGTCGGCGCCGTCGGCAAACCCGTCGGGCAGGCTGAGTCCGACGTCAGCAGACGATGTGCGCCGGGACCTTGGCGACAAGCTTCGTCTGGTGCTCGATGGCGGCAACGCCGAGCGCGGCATCGAATCCTCGATCGTTGCGGTGCTGCCAGGGCGTGCACCTCAGCTGTTGCGCCCCGGCGCCATTGCCCGGGAGGACCTCGAGGCCGTCGTCGGGACGCTCGCAGATGCCGACGGTGACACGATCACGGCGCCCGGCCAGCTGTCGTCGCACTACGCTCCCAGGGCGGCCGTCCGTCTTGACGCGACGACGCCAGGACCTGGCGAGGTGCTGTTGGGCTTCGGTCCCGGGCAACCGGATGCCGACGCCAACCTGTCACCGTCCGGCGATACGGTCGAGGCGGCCGCCAATCTCTATCGCATGCTGAGGGAACTCGATGCGCGCGGCGCTGATGCGATCGCGGTTGCGCCGATACCATCGACCGGCCTTGGCGAGGCGATCAATGATCGTCTCCGTCGCGCGGCAGCGCCGCGCGGCTAAGGCGACGCCTCCGGTCCTGAGGCCGTCGTTACAGCGAGAGTTCCTCAGGCAGCCCGCGCGCATCCGCCAGCGCTTTCTCGAGCACGCTTTGCTCCCGCGCCGCGTGACCGCTGCGCAGGTAGTGCTCGGCGGCCTTGCGAACTTGTTCCAGCGAACGATGTTCGGCCACCAGCGCGCGGGCAAAATTCGCCACGGGGTCATCCGGCGATGCGGCCTTGAGCGCCGCGAGGCCGCTCAGGAATTCTGCATCGCGAAGCGGTCCACGATTCACGGCATCGCTTACGCCACTGTCCTCGGGCAGGCTGCCGTCGCCGGAGGGCAGGTGCCTGAGCAGGTAGATGCCGAGATCCGAAGACGTAACGATCCCCACGAGCGTCATATCGTCATCGACGACCGGGAGTGCGTGAAAACTGCCGGTGGACAGGGCGAGGGCGGCGTCGCGCAGCGTAGCGGTCCGCGGCAGGGTCTTCGGTGCCGGCACCATGATGCTGGAAATCTTCACCGCCTTGGGGGCATGGCTCGAACCATCCATGAGGTAGAGCTTGAGCAGGTCGGCTGACGAGACGATGCCGACGAGCTTGCCGTCGCTGATGACAGGCAGGTGATGCAGCTCGCCAAACTCGAGCAGGCTCTGGACGGCAGCGACGGGCGTTTCCGGTGTCACGGCGGTAGGGTCGGTCGTCATGACGCGTTCGATACTGGTGTTGCGCATCGGGTGATCCCAGCGAATTCAGGAATCCCTAGCCTAGCCCGACTCAGGCAGCCCGGCTATCGAGACTTTCCGCAGCAATAAGACTGTCTGCCATGACGGTGCCAAAGATGGCGTAGCCCGACGGGGAGGGGTGGAAACCGTCGTCGGCGAAGGTGCCGGGCTGGAAGTCGAACTCGACGGGCACGTAGACCGCGTTATGTATACCGGTCAGCGTGCGCTCGAGTACCTGGTTGAAGGTCTTCGCCCGCAGTCCGAGCACGGCGCGAAGGGGCTGCGGCAACAGCGGAAAGATACCGAGCGGCGGCAGGCTGGCAAAGGCGATGACGGCACCCGGATATCGTGCCCTGAGCTCACCCGCAATACGCTCGACGTTGAGGGCAAAGCGCCGTGTCGTTTCGATGCGGGTCAGGTCGTTGACGCCGATCGAGACGATGACGAAATCAGCGTCGACGTCCGGGAGTCGCCGAAGCTGGCGCTCGATCAGGCCGGAGGACGTCTGCCCCGTGCGTCCGGAGGCGCGCCATTCGACCGCAACGCCCAGGCGCGTCGCGAGCGCCGCGGCGGTCTGGCCGACCAGGGCGAGGTCGAGCGTCGGTGCGCCGACGCCAGCAATAATCGAATCACCAACTGCAACGAGTTGTTTCCGTTCACCCTCTCCCGTGCAACCCTGTCGGGGTCCGGCAGCATCTGAGAATCGTGATGCCGTTTTGCGGATCCACAGTGCCTGTGGGGCGACGAACGGCAAAGACGACCAGAAAGCGAGCCTGCGCATGGCGGATTCCGTCTGTGAGGTATCGCCCCAGACTACGACGACCGACCACGGAGAACCACATGCTGCGACAAGTTGTTACCACGCTCCTGGCGTTGAGCCTCGCTGTAACGGCACAGGCCGACAGCCTCGAGCCGGACGCGCTGCTCGACGATCTCGCCCTGGCGCGGAAGGCCCTCGAGACTATGCATCCCGGCTACGAACGCTACACCGGGCATAAAACGCTCGACGCGATGTGGGAACAACTGGAAGGCGAGGCGGCAGCGGGTGCTGAGCGCGGCACGGTGTATCTCGGCCTGTCGCGCATCCTCGCAGCGATTCGCTGCGACCACACCAAGGCGGAGCTGCCGCCGGATATGGAAGCGGCGCGGAACGAGGTGCCCGTCTATCTGCCGTTTCGTTTCCGGCTGTTCGACGGGCGCATGTACGTCGCGACGAGTGCGGCACCCGCGCTCACGCGTGGCGACGAGGTCGTGTCGATCGACGGCATTGCCATTCGTGAGTGGCTCACCATGATCGAGCCGCTCGTTCCCGTCGACGGCGACAGCGACCACACCAAGCCGAACACCATCGAATACGGCACCGAGTTCATGGGCGGTGCGCTCGATCACTTCGCGCCGTTCCTCGTCGACATTACGGAAACGGCCCGGATCGAATTTCGCCGCGCGAACGGTGAGCTCCGTACGGCCGAGATCGAACGCATTTCCTACGACGATTACCAGGCCATGACCGGCGAGGCGCGCTATTCGCGCAACTTCGACACCTCGGTGCGCTTCGAGACGCTGGGTGACGACGGCGCCTACCTCGCTGTCGACACCTTCGTGAACTATCGGCGACCGGTCGATCCGGTCGCCTTCCTCAAACCGTACTTCGTGGCGCTCCAACAGCAAGGGCGCACGAAGCTCATCGTCGACATGCGCAAGAATGGCGGGGGCTCGAATGATGCGCAGGATGCGTTGCTGGGCTACCTCGTCTCGAAGCCGGTCATGCAGGTCGACGGTATCCTCACGCGCTTTACGGCAATACCTGCGGATATTCGTCCGCATCTCGACACCTGGGATCCGTCAGCGCTCGACCTGGATCCCGACTGGTTCGAGCCGGCGGGGGACGGCTTTTACCGATTCACTGCCGGACCGGCGCCCGAGCTCGTCGAACCGCTGCCACACGCCTTCGAGGGCAAGGTCGTGATCCTGACCGGGCCGGTCAATGCATCGGGCGTCACGCATATGCTCGCGACGCTGAAGTCACACGGCGGCATCCGCTTCGTCGGCGAGACCACGGGTGGGGCGCCGAGTGGTGCCACCGCCAACGTCATTTATTTCCTGAGGCTGCCAAACTCGGGCATCCTCGTGCGCGTTCCGGCGCAGCGCACCCTGATCGCCAACCGCGATGCGCTGCCGCAGCGCGACGGCATAGCCCCGGACATCGAGGTCCCGCAGACAGCCGAAGACTACTTCGCCGGCCGCGACCGGACCCTGGAGGTTGCGAGAGAGGCGCTCGGACTGTAACCGTGTAGCCGGCGCTGCGGGTCGCCTGCGACAATCCGTTCCCGGACCGACAGAAAAGCGCAACGTAAGCGACTTATCGTCAATGAGCGGCTTGCCGACGGGCGGATGGCGTGAAATTCGAAGAACTCCTCGCAAAATATGGCGACATGCTGTGGCGCATTGCGCGATCGCACGAGCGCAATACGGCCGTGGCAGAAGAGCTCTACCAGGACATCTGCTTCGCGCTCTGGCAGGCACGCGGCCGGGTCGACGAGGCTGAAAACCCGCGGGCGTACATAGCCCGTATTGCGACCAACCAGGCGATCTCGCATGTCCGTCGCGAAGTCCGCCAGCCGGAGACCCGGGATGACGATCGCGCCGACAGTATTGCGGCCGACGCACCGCGCGTTGACGACGCCCTGGATCTTCACCAGAAGAAGGCGCGACTGCTGGCGGCCGTGCAGGAGCTGCCGCTCAACTGGCGGCTGCCCGTGACGCTGACGCTCGAGGGCTTCAAGCCCCGGGAGATTGCCTACGTCACGGGCGAGGGGGCCAACACGATTTCACTCAGGCTGCAGCGCGCCAAGACGGCGCTACGAAAAGCGCTCGCAGCCGATCAACAAGACCGAGGCGTTGCACATGATGCGCGATGACAACCTGGACGAGTTCGGCGGACTGTGGCGTTCGGAGGCTGACGATCAAGCGGCCCGACGACCGCTCGCGGATATCGCGAGTCGCCGTCGCCGACAGCGACTATCGCTGCTGCTCGAAATGGCTGTCGCCACAGCAGGGGCTGTCGTCGGCGTGGCGCTGCTGCTCGACAGCCAGTACTGGATCGGCGCGGCGGCCCTCGTGTACTCGGTCTTCGGTGGCGCTATCGGGTGGATGAGTCGCTCCTCGAACATTGCCGCGCTGGACATGAGCGTCGCCGAGCATATCAATGCAAGCGTCGCGCTTGTCGAGGCGCGTCTCTACCACAACGTGTCCGGCGTCGTCATGTCGCTCGCAGCGATTGCGTTCTACGCCTTCATCCGGATCGCCCGCGATTCGTCCTTCGACGCCATCGATATTGTCGTGCCGTTCGGGCTGCTTCTGCTCGGGAGCTTCTTCTTTGTCCGCGCGATCCGGGCTCGGCGGGAACTCGTCGGACAGAAGATGCGCCAGCGGGAATTTGCCGTCGGCGAGGAAGCGATCTGACGCAGCTTGTCGCGGAGCGATGAACGGCCGCTATACTCGGCGTCTTCGCTACTTTCCGGGGACATACGGGTGACGTCCGAGACATGGTTGCTCTACGTCGGTACCGTCCTGCTGTTCATGTGCACGCCAGGGCCGAGCCACTTGTTGATGCTCTCGACCAGCATGAGCAATGGTTTTCGCCGGTCTCTGGCGACGGCTGCCGGTGACCTGTCTGCGAATGCCCTGCAGATTCTCCTGGCAGGCCTGGGCCTCGCCGCCGTGATATCGGCGTCGAAAACGGCCTTCGCGGTCGTGAAATGGGCCGGTGTGGCCTACCTCGTGTGGATTGCGAGCAAGCAAATCCTCGCGTCATTCAGGGGCAGCGACACGCGAGCGACGGCGTTGCCCGCATCGCTGCGACAGCTATGGATGCGGGGCTTTGTGACCTCCGCGGCAAACCCGAAGGCCGTCGTGTTCTTTGCCGCACTGTTCCCGCAGTTCCTGAATCCTGCGACATCGCTGGCGCCGCAGATCCTCGCGCTGGGCGCGACGTACATCATCGTTGATGCGTGCTTTCTCGCCGCCTACGGCCGCGGTGCAAGCTGGCTGGCATCGAAGCTCGAGACCCGTCACAAGGCCTGGGTCGAGCGAGCCGCCGGCACCAGCCTGATTGCCGCCGCCGTCTTGCTCGGGCTGAGGACGACGTCAAAGAGCGGCTAGGGTCAGGCCGAGAGGGCTTTGCCGACGGCTTCGACCGTGCGATCGATGTCGTCTGGCGTCGTGCGGAAATTGCTCAACGACACGCGCATGACGCGCATGCCCTGCCACGTCGTCGGTCCGAACCAGGCCTGACCGTCCTCGTTGATGCGGTTGATGACCTCGTCGGTCCGCCGGTCGTGATCGCCGTCGGGATCCGTGAAGCGCACGAGCCCCTGGTTGATGATCGGTTCGGCGAGCACTTCCACACCTGGTAGCTCGCCGAGCTTCATGACCAGGTCGTGCGTCAGGTCGCAGCAGCGCTCGATAATCCCGGCAACGCCGTTGCGGCCCATCGCGCGCAGCGCCGCGTACAGCGGGATACCTCTCGCACGGCGTGACCACTCGGGCCCCCATTCGATCTGGTCGCGCACGTTGTCGTACTCGATCTTGTAGGCGGCCGGAATGGTCATGGCGGTCTTGTGCGCCTCGGGATCGGCCACGAACGCCATGCCGCTGTCGTAGGGAACATTCAGCCACTTGTGCGCGTCCGTCGCCCAGGAGTCGGCTTTCTCGATGCCTTTGACAAGATGCCGGTAGCGCGGACTCGATGCGACCCACAGGCCAAATGCGCCGTCGATGTGCACCCAGGCATTATGTGCATGCGCAAGATCGCACACGGCATCGAACGGATCGAAGGCGCCGCGATTGAGATCACCGGCGGCCAGCGACACGATCGTCGGCACATCGGGGTTGGCCTCGAGTTCTTGTCTTAGCGCGTCCACGTTGATCGTGCCGTCATCGTGCAGGGCTACCTGCACGACGGCGTCAGTGCCTATACCTAAGTGGCGGAGCGCCCGCAGCAGCGTTTCGTGGTGCTCACCGACCAGCACGCGTATCGGCGGACTGCCTGCGAGCCCCTGCGTTTCGACGGACCAGCCCTTGTCGGCTAGCACCCGGTGCCGGGCCGCGGCAAGCGCCGTGAAGTGCGCCATCTGGCAGCCGGTCACGAAGGCGTAGGATGCGTGCTGCGGGAGGCCAAGGATGTCCTTGATCCATTCGGCAACGACGTCCTCGACGACGGCCGCCGTCGGTGAACAGGCATAGGCCGCTGCGTTCTGGTCCCATGTCGAGGTCAGCCAGTCCGCTGCAATCGACACGGGGACGCTGCCGCCGATCACCCATCCATAGAACCGGCCATTGGCCGTATTCAACAGGCCGTGCCGCGCGTCCTCGGCCAGTTCCTCGATCACCTCGAGCGATGGCAGCCCGTCGTCGGTGAGCTCTTTGTGGAGACGGCTGCGAACCGCCTCCGGAGTAGGCTCCTCGCTGACGTGCTGCTGATCGAGATTGTCGAGATAGTCAGCGGCCAGTTCCGCTGCGCGTTTGAGTTCGGGTGTCACTTGCGGTCCCCCTGAGTTTGAATCTCGATTATTGCCTATGGCGGTCCGGCACACCACGTGCCGCAACGACAGCGGCCTCATCTTGCTCGCTGGACCGCCCGAAAGACGCTGGTTTCAGCCGTCCTGCTTGAAGATGTCGCCGTCGCGACAGGCTTGGTCGCGTGCGTGATAACGCTCCCGGCTTCAATCACCTAGCGTCTTGAACGGATGCAAGAACAACAAGGAAGCCACGCCGTGACTCACAGATTCAAAACTGTCCTTACGATCGGGCTCTGCGCACTGTTTTCGGCAGGCAGCGCCGTCGCTCAGTACACCGCCGTTGAGATTGCCTCGCCCGGCGACTTCGGCCCGAACACCGAGTACCGCAACTTTTCGCCGCCGGCGATCAACAACAGCGGGCGGGTCGCGTTCATCGGCGATCTCGTGCTCCCGGGTCTTGGTGCACCTGACGTCGTCTTCATCGACGACGGCATCGGAGGCACGCCGCCGGTTCCAATGATGGCGTCGGCGCCACGGAACGGCGCTTTCTGTGCTGCGGTTTACCCGGACACGATCACCCGAAACCTGCGCTGCGTCGACGTACCGTTTGACCAGGGCGTTATGCTCAACAACGTCAACACGGTGGCCTTCGCGGTAGAGGCAGACACCTCGAGGCCAAACCAGGTCACGGACATCCTGATCACAAGCGACACGATCGACCCGCGGGTTGCCCTCCAGGAGATCGCAACCCCGGCGCAGGCATTCCTGACCTCGCGCGCGTTCATCGGGTTCAATGCAAGCGTTATCACCAGCGGTGGACTCGATGACAATAACCTCGTCCGCAACTGGCTCTACCTCGGCTCAAGTGACTGCTCGCGCGTCTATGAAAGCGACGGCTTAGGGTTGGTCAACCCGCTGCTGGGGATTCCCGCCGCTGATGACACGGGCACACAACGAATCTTCAACCAGTGCAACCCGCCGACCTATCTCGGGTTTCCGTGGGCGGCCAACCGGTTCTTTCCGGGGGCGTGGCTGGCCGTATCGCCCGATGGAAACGCTCGCGCCTTTCCCGGGCAGGGCGAGCTAGATGACGGGAGCCTGTTCGGTCGTGATATCACTGGGATCTTCAGCCTGGTCGGTACGTCGCTGGACGTCCTTTACGAAGGGGACGTGTTCGACATAGAGAACCGCTTGGCAATCAACAACGCAGGCGTCGTTGTATTCGAAGAGTTGCTGGGTGCGGAGCGACGCCTCGCCACGGCCGATTCGTCAGGTAATGTAACGACCCTCGCGTCGACCGCGAGCAACGGCTTCGTGGATTTCCTCGACTGGTCGATCAATGCGAACGGGGACGTGGCGTTCACGGCGAGCGACGGTACAACGACCGGGCTTTATGTCCGAGCGGCCAGCACCGGCTTGATTACCACGTTGCTAAGGAACGGTGATCCGTTTCTCGGCGGCACCGCCGGCCAGTTCTTCTTCGGCGCCGAGGGACTGAGCGACAGTGGCGAGGTTGTCGCCTATGTACGCGTCAGCAACCCACCGCCCGTGGGTCCTGAGGAGCTGATCGTCAAGTTCACGGAGTCTCCCACCACTGCAGCTCCGGAGATCGATGTCACGGATTCGACGGGCGCGCCGGACGACTTGTCGGTCGACTTCGGCGCCGTGCTCCTGACGAGCCCCGCGACCGAGACTATTTCGATAGCGAACACGGGAACCACGCCACTGACCATCTCCGGCGTCATGCTTGCCAACACTGCATCCACAATCTTCTCGCTGAATGCGACCGCTTGCACGAGCGCACCGGTCGCGGCCGGTGCTACCTGCACCGTCGACGTGACGTTCAGCCCCGACATGAACCAGCCCTTCACGGAAACCGTAACGATAAACAGCAATGATACCGACGAGCCAACCGTCGCCGTCAGCCTCGCCGGCCAGGGACGAACCTTTGGCCTGCGTATCCTGCCGCCGGGTGCTGATGCGTCGTCAGCCACACCGCCCGGGACGTACGACTACGGCACCTACACGGTCAACGACAGGACGGTGCGGCAATTCCGGCTGCAGAACACGGGCACCGACGAAATCAGGATAGCGTCGGTCACGGGCATAACCCAGCCGAACAATGAGCCTTTCAACGGGCTCTACTCGGCACCGGAGTTTATTTCTGGCAGGACTATCGATGAGGTTGAAATCGAGTTCATGCCGCCTGCTGCGGGTAGCTTTTCGGCTACCGTCAATGTCGAGTACACCTCAACTGTCGATGCGATGCTGCCGTCGCAATCGGCAAGCATAGTCCTGACGGGTACGGGTACCGACGACATGACTGCGCTCCTGGTAGAGGAAGGCGACCCACTGGACGACGGCACGCTCAATTTCGGCACGGTGATACGAGGCGGCGAACCGGTGCGCGGTATCAGCTTCACCAACTCGGGCGGCGGCACCATCGACTTCGACGTCCTGACCTTGCCCACGGCGCCGTTCGAGCCCCTGCCGCCGGTCTGTGAGACAGCATTTCTGCGAGGTATCGAAACCTGCGCTGTCGGCGTCCGTTTGAGGGCAGATAACGTTGGCGTCTTCAACGATGCCCTCGACTACGAGTTCGGGCCGGTTGGTAATCGGCAAACCGGTAGCGTGGCTGTTACCGCCACGGTCATCGAGGCTCTGATCGAGCTGAGCGACAGCCTCGAGCCGCTGGATGACGGTGTTGTGAATTTCGCGCCAACGCGCCGCGGCGAATCGTCGACGGCCGCTGTAACGGTGACCAACACGACGACAGGTCTTGTGACGCTGGGTAATCTTGCCGCAGTAATGGAACCACTGACGGCGCCCTTCGGGGTGGCCGCAGACGGCTGCTCGGGCGTAACGCTCGACCCTGCTGCGAGCTGTGACATTGACCTTGAGTTCGCCCCCGGTGTTGACGCGCATCTCGAAAACGTTGCTCAGACGCTTACTGTGCCGGTTACCGCACCTGCGGAAGCCAACGCAACAATCGCTGTCGTTGGAGAGGTACTCGACATTGCGGGGGATTATGATCTGGGGATTCGCTTGAGTGCCACACCAGAAACGGTGTTTGGGATTCCCGAAACGAGTCGCACGGCGATACTGGAAATAAGCGTTACGAACAACGGACCGGGTCCGGCGACTGACGTCGTAGTCAACCTATCGCCGAGCTCCTCTGCGACTGTAGCTACAGAAGGTCAGCCCCCTTTCTGTGATGTCGCGATCGGTGAGTGTTTTCTGGACGCAGGTAACGCATTTTCTGGGGTCTGGGACATAGGCGAAATTGCAGCCGATACAATTGTGACCGCTGTGTTGCAACTTGATATCGCGGAAGGGGCGACAGGCTGTGTCACTAGTACCGCTACAGTACAGAGCTCTGGCCGGGACGAGAGTACGGCGAATGATGTGGCCGAAAATCAGATTGGAACCGGCAATTGCTATTTCATTTCTGTGTCAGACGTTGATCCTATCCTCGAGGAGACCGACACGGACAATAGGAGCGACGAGCCATACCTTGAAAGTCGCTCTATCGAGTTTCACGCTAGTGTGAGTGGGATCGATAGCCTTTCCAACGCAACCGTGGGCAAGGACTTACAGATTGGTGTAACCAGCACCCTTGATATTGGAGGCTCTGTATCCACCTCGATTCGATTCAACGATGAAACGTTCTTTTGCAACAACTTATCCGACGATGGCTGCTCGGGAGACATCAACATACCGGCGGGGAGTTCATTCAGTATCGTCGTTTCGCTAGAAAAGCTACGTGTCGGCAATGGTATTGTAACCGTTACACCCAGACCGTCACCGCCTTCCCCTCTTGGCGAATCCACTGGGAGAGCGACTGTCAGTATCTTTCGAGGGTTCACAGACCTTCTTCAGTTGACTCGGACCAGCGACAATTGCTTCATTGCTACCGCCAGCTATGGAACCCTTTGGGAACCCAACGTTGTCACCCTGCGCCAGTTCCGCGACCGATGGCTACTGACCAACGCACCCGGCCGCGCCTTTGTCGACTTCTACTACCGCCACTCACCGCCCATCGCGGACTGGATCGCCGAGCGGGAGTGGGCGCGCTGGCTCGTGCGGACGGTGCTGACACCGGTTGTATTCGCCATTCGCCACCCGCTGACGGCGCTGCTGCTGCTGATTGCGCTATCGACGCTCTACCGGCGCTGGCGACGTTATCGCCGAGTCACGCGGCCGATTCCCGGTACTCGCCTGGCGTAGCGCCGAAGTAGGCTTTGAAGCAGGCGCCGAAGTGCGACTGCGAGTTGAAGCCGGTCGCGAAGGCAACCTCGCCCGGATTGCCGCCGTCCTTCAACAGGGCGGCGGCCTTTCTCAGGCGGTATGCCCGGAGGTACTCGGAGGGACTCAGGTTCGTCAGCGACTTCAGCTTGCGCTGCAGCTGACGACTGCTCATGGCGAGATCGCCGGCCAGGTCAGCAATGCCGGCGCTCGCGTCGGCGTAGCGCGCTTCGAGGCTTCTGTCGAGGCGGTCGAGGAACGCCCGGTCCCGCTTGCCCAGTCCGGCAACCGCGGGCTCGCCTTCCGTTGCGGCAACGGCTAGCCGCTGCGCGACCCGAAGCTGCAGCATGCGCCGCGTCTCGAGCAGGTTGCGTAGCCTGAGCAGCAACTCATCGGCATTGAACGGCTTCGTGAGGTACTCATCGGCGCCTTCCTCGAGTCCGCGCATGAGGTTTGACTGATCGCCGAGCGCGGTCAGGAGGACGACGGGTACGTGACTCGTACGCTCGTCGGTCTTGATGGCGTTGCAGAGCTCGAAGCCGTCCATGGTGGGCATCATGATGTCGGAAACGACGATGTCCGGTGCGTTGTCCCGAATGGCAGCCAGCGCCGCGGCGCCGTCGTTTTCCGAGCGCACCCGGTAGTGTTCGCCGATCGTCTCAACGAGGAAACCGCGTAGCTCGGCTTCATCCTCGACGACGAGGACCTCCGCCGGGCCGTCCGACCTGACGGCTGCGTCCTGGAATTGCGCCGGCGTTTGCTTCTGTAACGCGCGTTCGGCGTAGGCAAGCTCCTGGGCGACCCCGGCGGTAGAGGCGCCGGTCGCGACGTCGGGGGAAAGCTCCGTTACCGGGAGGATGATCACGAACTCGGCGCCGCCGTTTACCCGGTTGCGGGCGCGGACTGATCCACCTAGCGCGGTAGACGTTTCGCGAACCAGGGCCAGCCCGATGCCGCTGCCGGCGCCCGGCGCTGTGCCGCGCATGAACGGCTCGAACAGCGTAGGCAGTAGCTCCTCCGGTATCCCAGGGCCGGTATCCTGGACTGTCAGTTGAGTGTTGGCGTCGTTCGCATCGAGGCGCACCGTGACGCTGCCGCCGCGCGGTGTGAACTTGAAGGCGTTAGAGAGCAGGTTGAGGATCAGCGGCTCCAGTGAGGCTGGCGGCGCGAGGACACGGGCGCCTTCGTCGATATGCGCGTCAAGCGAAACGCCTTGTGTCCTCGACAGGCCGTCGAAGCCGTCAACCGCCGCCTGAACGACGGCACCGAAATCCTGCGGCACGGCATCGTCGATGTCGTTTTCATCGTTGCGCGTAATGTCGAGGAGCTGATTAACGAGCCGCAGCAGGCGATCACCGCTGTTCTTGATGCTTGTGACGCGTTGACGGTGCTTCGTGTCGTCGGTACCGGGCTCGAGGCGGTCGGCAGCGCCGAGGATCAGCGTCAGCGGTGTCCTGAACTCGTGCGACACTCTCGCGAACAACTGCTCCTTGGCGTGCAGGAGCTCCGCAGTCCGGGTGGCCTGCTCCTCGATCGTCTCTTTCTGCCGCGTGACGAGTTCGGTTCGCTCATCAACCGTGCGTTTGAGTTCCGCGGCCTGGGCGCGCAGGCTCAAGGTGCGCCAGCGAACAAACGCCGACACCGCAAGCAGGGCGAGTACGGCATAGGCGAGGAGCGCCGGTGGTGTCTCCCACCACGGCGCAAGCACGTTGATGTCGAGCGTCGCCTCGTCGGTACTCCAGACCCCGTCGCTATTGGCGCCTTGCACCCGGAAACGGTAGTCGCCCGGGTCGAGATTGGTGTAGGTCACGAGGCGGCCGTCGGCGGCCACAGAAGTCCAGTCGCGGTCGAAGCCATCCAGGCGATAGCGGTAGCGATTGCGCTCGGGTGCAACGAAATGCAGCGCCGCGAATTGCAGTGAAACGACATTCTGCCGATGCTCGAGCTCAACGAACGGCAGGTAGGACACATGGCGACCAACAATGCTCTGTTCGTCGCGCGGACGCTGTTCCTCGCCGAACAGGAAAAATCGCGTCAGGCTGACCGGGGGCGGGATCGGGTTGTCGCGAATGTCGTCCGGGAAGAAGCGGTTGAAACCTGCCGTACCGCCGAAGTAGAGATGGCCTGTTGAATCGACCAGCGCAGCGCCGCGGTTGTACTCGTAGCCCTGAAGACCGTCTCGCGGTGTGAAGTTGCGCGTGGTCCCCGTCTCCGGATCGACACGGACAACGCCACGATTGCTCGATACCCAGATCCTGCCGCTCTGGTCCTGAAGCGCGCCGTAGAGGACGCCGGGCGGCATGCCGTCATCGGCGCCCATCGAGAGCACGAGTTTTCGTGATGCGAGGTCCATGACCGCCAGGCCGCCGGAGGTGGCCAGCAGCAGCGTGTCGTTATTGCCCTCGGTTATCGACAGGACCCGGCTGCCGGGTAGCGCTATTTGGTCGTCGGAGAAATCAAGGCGCCTGAAGTCACCGTCCGGCGTAACCTCGATCAGGTCCAGTCCCGAAGCAGCTAACCAGATGGATCCACGGTCATCGGTATGGAGGGCGCTGACTCGTACGATGTCGAGGACTTCTCCGTCTGCGTCGACTGGTTCGAGCTGTTGCAGCTGGCCGGACTCGATATCGAGCGTCCAGACGCCGCGATCCACCGTGCCGATCCAGAGGCGGCCACGCTTGTCATCCGTCAGGGCAATGATGTTATCGGGCGCGTCGGCATAGGCATCATCACTACCCCACACGTCGACAATCGCGCCGCCTGCCGTGGACTGCGCGAACAGGCCACCTCCCCAGCTGCCGATCCACAGTTGCCCGGTCTGCGAGCGGTGCAGGTCCCAGATCCGGTCATCACCGAGCCCGCTATTGCTGGGCGTAAACGCCTCAAAATGTCGCGACCCCGGCTCGAAATGATTGAGCCCGCCGCCGTCGGTCCCGATCAGGATCGCGCCGGACGGGTCTTCGAGAAACGAGGTCACCATGTTGTGACTGAGACCGTCGGCCCGGGCACCGTCCTTGCGGAACAGCTCGAAACCGCCGGAATAAAGATCCAAGGTTTCGAACCCGGCACTCAGCGTGCCGATCCAGAGCACGCCGGTAAGGTCGAGGAACAGGGAGTAGGTGTCGGCGTCGCCAACCGAGGTGCTGGTGTTTGGTGCGACCGGGTAGCTGACCAGGCTCTTCGTGCCCGGCTCGTAGCGCTGCAGCCCTGCGCTCAGACCGGCGATCCAGACGCGCCCGAAGTTATCGACGAGCAGGTCGCGAACGCGTGATGGCCGGTTGGCGACAGACTCCAGCGGAATCAGCGTACTGCCGCCTGTCTCCCTGTCGACCCGGTAGATGCCGGGACCGTTCAGTCCTGCCCAGATCGACCCGTCGGGGGCTTCCGCGAGCGCCGTGAAACTCGTGGTATCCACCGACGCGTTGTCCGGAATTGCGATATCGACCAGCTCGCCCGACTGAGCGTCCAGCACCTTGAGCCCGGCGCCGTAGGTGCATATCCAGAGGTCGCCGGCGCTCGACAGCTGCAGGTCGCTGATATAGCGACCATTGATCGAGGCAAGCCCGGGGTCTGTGAGTGTGACCTCGAGGTCGGCGTCGATTGCGACGTGGTAGATGCCGCCGCTGGTCGCAACCCAGGCTGATGTATCCGTGTCGCCGGCGAGGGCCGTTACGCGCTCGACGCCCGTAAGCGCTCCATCAACAGTGATGTGCACAAACTCGAGGGTGTCGGGCAGCAAGACATGCAGTCCTCCTGCGTTTGTGCCAACCCAGAGCCGACCGAGACCATCGAGGTGGATGACCTCGATCCGGCTATTGGTGAGTGCATTCGCGGCGTCGGCCTGCTGGCGAAATGTCTCGAACTCGTAACCGTCAAAGCGGTTCAGGCCATCTTGCGTGCCGATCCAGATGAAGCCGCGGCTGTCCTGTGCGATGGCAGCAACGGTGTTCTGCGATAGTCCATCGGCGACGTCGTAGCTGCTTAACCCCGAGCTCGTTGATGGCACGTCGCCGCGGGCATCGAAGGAAAACAGACAGTAGACAATCGCGCTGACCAGCGACAGGAATCCGATGCGCCACTGGTGCGTCAACGCCGTCAAGAAGGGGCATCACCACGCGTAGCGGAGACAATCGCTCGCTGTCGTTCCGGCAGAAACGCCGCTGGTCGGAATGCCGCTATCAAATCGTCTGGCCTGTCTTCTTGTTATTGCTCGAGCGTACCATCCGCCGGTGACCGGCAAAACCGCCTCGAATGGCGGTTTGCGGTGGTGAAAGACCGCGCGGTATCAAGTGCTGCTCGCCGACGACAACGAGTACACTCTCGAGCTGGCAAACGGAGAGCATTGATGAACCTCAGGGGGCCAATACGGGTTGTCGAGTGTCACGCTGAGGGCGAAGTAGGCGATGTCATCGTCGGCGGCGTTGAGCCACCGCCCGGTGACACGGTTTGGGACCAGTCGCGCTGGATCGCGAACGACGATCGCCTGCGCCAGTACATGCTCAACGAGCCTCGCGGCGGGGTGTTTCGGCACTGCAACCTGCTCGTGCCTCCCATCCACCCGGACGCGGACGCGGCCTTTATCATCATGGAGCCTGCCGATACCCCGCCCATGTCCGGCTCGAACTCTATCTGCGTATCCAACGTCGTGCTCGAGACGGGCATCGTGCCCATGGTCGAGCCCGTCACGCGCCTGACGCTCGAAGCGCCCGGCGGGCTCGTAGAGGTCGAGGCTCGTTGCAGCGACGGCTCGGTGCAGTCGATTCGTGTAAAGAACGTGCCCTCGTTTGCGTACAAACTCGATCAGAGGCTCGACATCGAGGGACTCGGCACCCTGACCGGCGATATTGCCTACGGCGGCGACAGCTTTGTCATCGTCGACGCAGGCTCGCTCGGTTTCTCGCTGTCGCCGGACGAGGCCGCCGATCTCTCCGAGCTCGGCGTACGCCTGTCGAAGGCCGCGACAGAGCAGATCGGCATCGAACAACCCGACAATCCGGACTGGACCCATATCTCGTTTTGCCTGTTCGCCACGCCGGTCGAGGAAGTGGATGGCGTCCTGACGACGCGCCACGCCGTCGCGATACGTCCCGGCAAGATTGACCGTTCTCCGACGGGCACGGGCGTGTCTGCGCGCCTTGCCGTGCTGCGAGCGCGCGAACAGGCGGCTGTCGGGTCGACGCTCTGTGCCCGATCGATCATCGATTCGGTGTTCATAGGCCGCATCGAAGACGAGTCGATGCGCGATGGCGTGCCCTGGGTCGTGCCGAGTATCGAGGGCAGGGCGTGGATCACGGGCAGCCGTGAGCTGAAGCTCGACCCCACCGATCCGTGGCCGCTCGGCTATCGGATCAATGACACCTGGCCGGGTGAAGCCGATTGACGGTGCACACGTGTCATCAGTGTCTGTCATGGTTGCTACACTCGGCGGACGCGGACCAGTCAACCTTGGGGAACAATCACGATGAAACCTGTCGCTTCAGTAGCGATTATTCTTTCGCTGTGCATGAGCCTGCCCGGATGCGGTGGCCCGGGCGCAGGTAGCGCGAGCCCGGACGAGATTTACAATGCCTGCATGGCGGCCTTCGAGCGGAAGGGGGGTTCCGAGGAAATGGGCAAAAAGATGTGCAACTCCATGAAGCGTGCCTGCGAGGCCGACCCTGCCAGTGAGGATTGCAAGAAGGCGCAGCGGATCGTGGAGAAAAGCTGACAAGTGTCTCGGCCCCGCCCCGGACTGCGGTCGAGCGTTCGCGATCACTGCAGCAACTCCTCAAGCGGTGAGCGGCCGAAACAGACCCTGGACAACACCATGATCTCCCGGGAACGCAGACAGTTCATGAAAGCGGTTGGTGCTGCAGCACTGGCGGCGTCGGCGGGTGGCTGCGCAGGGTTTTCACAGTCCAGCAAGGCCTTCGACGAGATTCCGCGCGTGAAGCTGACGACGCTGCCAACCGCCTGCAGCAGGATGGACAACGTGACCCGGCTGGTCGGTGGCCCGGACCTGTACATCAAGCGGGACGATGTCATGGAACTCGCCCACGGCGGTAACAAGACCCGCAAACTCGAATACGCTCTCGCTGAGGCACTGGAACGCGGTGCGAACGCCGTGGTGACCCAGGGAGGTTTACAGTCGAATCACGTGCGGCAGACCTGCGCGGGCGCCGCCAAGGTTGGCCTCGAGGCGCATGTCATCCTTTCAAATCCCGTACCGGAAATGGAAGAGCAGCTGACGGGCAGCGGTAACTTTTTGATGGACCAGCTGATGGGCGCACACATCTACCGCGCCGATGACGATCGCGGCCCGGTGGTCGAGCGCGTGCTCGCGGATCTCACTGCTGCCGGCAAGCAGCCCTACAACATCCCGACGGGCGCCTCGAACGGCATCGGGAGTCTTGGCTATGTCAACGCGGCACGCGAGCTCATCACGCAGTGGGACGCGATGGGCATTAGCCCCAGCCACGTGTTTACGGCTACCGGCAGCTGCGGTACGCACGCTGGCCTGCTGCTGGGACTCCGTTACTTCGGTAACACGACCACCTCGGTAGTTGGCATATCGGTCAGCGCGCCCGCCGAGAGCCTCGCAGCACATACGCGGACCGTCATGGGCATGATCAGTGACGCGACCGCCATTCCCGACGCGATCGTCGGCGACGACCAGATCTACGTGAGTGATGAGTATCTAGGGACCGGCTACGGGCGCCCCACCGATGGTGGTATCGCGGCGATTCGAACCCTCGCAGAGAACGAGGGCATCATTCTCGACCCTGTCTACACCGGGAAGGCCATGGCCGGGATGCTCGATATGGTCAGTACCGGTAAGCTCGACAACGCGAGGGACGTTGTCTTCCTGCACACCGGCGGGGCGCCGGCGATCCATCCCTATGCGGAGTTCCTGCGAGCTTAGCGATACGGAGTGTTCGTGCAGGGGCAATGACACCTTGGAGCGAACAGCAGACCGCAATTGGCCAGAGGCTACAATGGCACCGGCTAACTCATGGCAGACCCTCGACGACGCAGCGCAGGAGCAAGTCCGTTGGACTATCGGTTGTGGATAGAAGAAGTAGATCAGCTGCTAGCCAAACTGGATGAGCTTGATCTTCCCTACCCGCTCGGCACCAATGAGGTTGTTCCGAAGACGAGTGGCGAAGTCAGAGTCCCGCCCCTTGGAAGTCTGGCCGTTGCGCGGCAGATAGGAGAGTTCTTCTCTGTATGTGACGGAATCACGTGGCCAGAAGTCAGGAATGGGTATTTCATTGTCAGAGGTGACGAAATAGGTCAGGTCAAAGATGAGTTTGTGCCCACCTCACTAGACGGTGAACTCGCCGGCAGTGTTCTGCAGCTTGGCTCGAATGGTGGGGGCACGTTGTTCGTTGTCCGCCGAACCAGCGGCGAAGTTCTTGCCCTTCCTCCTGGCGGAATTCACGAAAACGTATACGACAACCGCGAGAGTCAGGCCAGAATAATCGCAGCTGACTTCGACGGCTTTCTGAGCCGACTCAAGGACGACCTCGAAGCGTTTGTGGGCTTGCGTACGGACTACGACTACATTGACTGATCGCAGCCTGTTATTACCAGGATCAGAACTCACGGTCACGAAACGCTTCCGACAAATCACCCGCCGGATGTCGCCCGGATCATCGACGAAGCATCCACTCCGCAATGACGACATTCGGCACCCAGCAAAGATAGGCAATAACCGGGTAAGCCGTCGCGAACGGAATCTCGAGCAGCTGCGCGGCCGGTAGGTAGAAGCGCAGCGTGACCGCGGCGAGTGTGAATGCGAAGGAACGGATCATCCAGCGGCGGTGCTCGGCAAAACGTCGCCTGAGCGCAAACACGAAGGCGACCGAGGTGGTAACGATCCAACCGAGCGCGAGCAACGTGAAACCGCCCTGCGCGACCAGTCCCGTGTGCACGTGCGGTGACAGAACGAGGGCTGCAACCCCGGACGCGAGACAACCCGCCACGTAGACGCGACCGATCCAGCGGTGCAGCGCCGGGCGCTTCGCACGGAGTCCCGGCAGGAACTGGAACGGCCCGATTAGCAGCACGAGGCCGCCGACGCCGAAGTGCACGGCGGCAGCGATGACCCGGTCCGGGAAGTGGTGCGGCATCGACGGCAGCTCGCCCGACGTGCTGAGCACCATCGCGCCAATGCCGTAGCCGGCGACGCCGATCGCGAGGAGCGTCATGAGACCCCAGGCGACGCGAGTCGTCGTGCTCCAGCTGCTGGCAATCAAACGCTATCTCCCCTGTTTTGACGATCCCGGGGCGGCAGGTCGACGGCCCTTGCTATTGAGACAGGGATGCCACGTCGGCGTTCTGAACCTCTGGCTGGTAGCCTGGTCCGCGGACGACGCGTCCCGGTGTTGCCCCTGTGTGTTCGCCGTTGCTTAGTACCGGCACCCCGTTAACGAGGACATGCTGCACGCCGGTCGAATACTGATGAGGCTCGGCGAAGGTCGCGCGATCCTGGATCGTTGCCGGGTCGAAGACGACAACGTCCGCGAAATAGCCTTCCTCGAGACGACCGCGTTCCCGGATCTTGAGGTTGTCGGCCGGGAAGCTCGTCAGTCGGCGCACGGCTTCCTCCAGCGGGATGACCCGTTCATCACGAACGTATTTGCCGAGCAAACGCGCAAACGTGCCGTAGGCGCGCGGGTGCGGGTTCGACAGCAGGAAGTTGCCCTCGGGCGCCATCGATTCGGCGTCCGAGCCGAACGCCATCCACGGCAGCGAGATCTTCTTGCTGATGTTGTCCTCGGACATGACGAAATACACGGTGCCGACACGGCTGCCGTCCTCGACGACGAGGTCCATCATCGTTTCTTCGGGCGAGGTGCCGCGCATCTCGGCAACCTCGGCCAGCGTCTTGCCGGTCAGCGGCTTGAGTTCGTCGTTCTTGAAGCCGACGAGAATGACGCGGTCGGGGCTGCCTGCAGCGAGGTACAGGTTTTCCCACTCGTCGGTGGGGGTCGTGATCTCGGTCTTCAGGCGTTCGCGAATTTCCGGGTCACGCAGGCGCTCCGCCCAGGCCTCGTAGCCGCCTTCCTGGACCCACGGTGGCATCGAGGCATCGAGCCCGGTTGCCCCGGCCGTGTAGGTATACATGTCGGCGGTAATGTCGAGACCCTCGGCGCGCGCGGCTTCTACGAGCTCGATGACCTCGTCGAGCTTGCCGTAGTTGGCGGCGCCCGCCGCCTTGAGGTGGTAGATTTCGGCGCCGACGCCGGCCTCACGAGCAACGGTGATCAGTTCGTCGATCGATTCGACCAGCCGGTTGCTCTCGTTCCTAACGTGAGCAATGTAGCGGCCGCCGTAGGGTGCCGCAGCCTTGTTGAGCGCAATCAGTTCGTCGGTATCGGCGTAAAAGGCCGGCGCGTAAATGAGCGAGGCCCCAATGCCCATGGCGCCCTCTTCCATGGCCTGGCGCACGAGGTCCTGCATGCGCGCAAGCTCCTCGTCGGTCGGCGGCCGGTCCTCGAAACCGATCTCATGAATTCTGAGCGTCGATGCACCGACGAACGATGCGACGTTCGTGGCGATGCCTCGGTCCTCGAGGTGCTCTAGATACTCACCCAGCGTCGTCCACGTGATGTCGAAGGTGACGTCGGACTGCCGCCGCTTCATCTCCTCGCGCATCATGTCGTTGAGCGGCCCCATCGACCAGCCCTCGCCCATGACCTCGAGCGTGACGCCCTGGCGGATGTCACTCTGCGACAGACCGTCCTCGATCAGCGATTCGGTCGCCCAGCTCAGCATGTTGATGAAGCCGGGCGCAACCGCGAGGCCGCTGGCGTCGATCACCGTCTCCGCCGTGCCGAGGTCGCTGCCGATGGCAACGATCCGGTCGCCGTCGATCGCGACGTCGGCCTGGAAGGGTTCGGTGCCGCTGCCGTCATAGACCATGCCCCCCGACACGAGAATGTCGAAGCCGGGTTCGGATGCCGTGCTTGCCGTTTCCTCGGGCGCGCAGGCGACGAGCAGCAGGCTCGCGACCGCGAGTGAAAAAAGCCTGGCCATTGGAGTCCCCGTTTGTGGTGTTATTGCGCGTCAAGCTTACGCGCTTTTCGAGGCCGCTGTCCCGTCAGGTATCGGCGAGCCGCGTGCGCACCTTGACCTCGCCGTGCAGCGTGCGGTGCACCGGGCACTTGTCCGCAATTTCGACGAGACGCTCGCGCTCGGCGTCGCTGAGGTCACCCTCGAAGGACAGCTCACGAACAAACTCGTCGACCTTGCCGCTCGTTGATTCACAATCCGCGCAGTCAGTCGCATGCACCTTGCCGTGTTTCACCCGGACCGTGCTGGCCTCGAGGTCGAGGCCCTTGTGCTTGGCGTACATCTTGAGCGTCATCGTCGTGCAGCTCGCGAGCGCCGCCGACAGCAGATCATAAGGCGTCGGGCCCAGGTTGCTGCCGCCAACCGAGGCCGGCTCATCGGCAATGAGCGCATGCTCGCCGCTGGCTATCTCCGTCAGGAAGCTGCCGGTCTCCGTCCGCGCCACGGTCTCGTCGGGCGCGGCGTCGAGTCGCGGTGCGTCGCTCGCCGGCAGGTAGCGGCTCGCCCAGGCCGCGAGCACCGTGCCGACGTAGCGCGAATCCTCTTCGCGCGTCAGGAGGTGGTCCGCGCTGTCGAGGCTTACGAAACTCTTCGGGTGTTTCGCTGCAGCGAACAGGGCCGAGGCGTTTTCGATCTCGACGTAGGAATCGAGCGGTGCGTGCATGACGAGGAGCGCCTTCCGAAGGTCGCGGACTTCGCCGAGCAGGTCGTGGGCCTCGAGATCCTCGACGAACTGCTGGCCGATCCGGAACTGACGTCCGCCCAACGTAACTTCTGCACTGCCAGCGCTCGCCATCTCGTCGAGCGAGTCCGCGAAGAGGTGTTTGACGTGCACGGGTTCGGCAGGCGAGCCGATTGTTGCGACGGCCAACGCCGAGGGGACCGAAGCTGCCGCGCGTAAGACGGCGGTGCCGCCCAGGGAATGCCCGAGCAGGATGGCCGGGGCCTCGCGGTGCTCTGTCAGCCAGGCCGACGCCGCGACGAGGTCCTCGACGTTCGAGGTGAAGCTCGTGTCACCGAACTCGCCTTCACTCTGGCCGAGTCCTGTGAAATCGAAGCGCAGCACGCCAATTCCTGCCGCGGTGAGGGCCCGGACAATGTGGTTCGCCGCCTTCAGGTTCTTCGAGCAGGTGAAGCAGTGGGCGAATAGCGCCCAGGCGCGCGGCGCCGCGGCCGGTGCATCGAGCAGGCCCGCAAGGCGAAGTCCTGCCTGGTTCGTAAACTCGATTCTCTGGCTCTGCATGTTGTCGCTTCCTGTGGTCTCATTGCACACCATGACCGGCGCACCCCCCACAATTGTTGCAGCGGCCACGCCGCCGGGCGCCGGTGGCGTGGCCATTGTCCGGATTTCGGGCAGCAAAGCGACCGAGATCGGCGAAGCGATGCTCGGCTCAGTGCCCGCCGCGCGAGAGGCGCGCTATCGCGTGTTCCGCGATGCCCGGGGCCGGCGCGTGGACGAAGGACTTGCCCTGTTCTTCCCGGCGCCCGGCTCGTTTACGGGCGAGGACGTCCTGGAGCTGCATGGCCACGGCGGCCCCGTTGTGGTCTCGCTCTTGACGCAGGCCGCCGTCGACCTGGGCGCCCGCCCTGCCGAGCCCGGCGAATTCTCGAAGCGCGCGTTCCTGAACGACAAGCTGGATCTCGCCCAGGCCGAGGCCGTCGCCGACCTGATTGCCGCGGGCTCCGAACAGGCGGCGCGCGCGGCGCTGCGCTCGCTCAACGGCGAGTTCTCGGACCTCGTTCACGCGCTGGTCGAGGCGCTCACGACGACGCGAATGCACGTCGAGGCAGCGATAGACTTTCCCGAAGAAGAGATCGACTTCCTCGACGACGAGGCGCTGGCGGCCCGGCTCGAAGACTGCGCGGCCCGCTTCGAAACGCTGGCAGCCGGCGCCAGTCGCGGGCGCCTGTTGCGCGACGGCTACCGCGTCGTTCTCGTCGGCCGGCCGAACAGCGGCAAGTCGAGCCTGATGAATCGCCTGTCGGGCGAGGAGACCGCGATCGTCACCGAGATAGCGGGTACGACGCGCGATGTGCTCAAGGAGACCCTCAACCTCGATGGTCTCGTCGTCGAGCTCGTCGATACGGCGGGCCTCCGCGAGGACCCTGGCCGCATCGAGGAAGAGGGCATTCGGCGAGCGCGGCAGGCGCTTGCGGATGCTGACGCCTGTCTCTGGGTGCAGGATGCGACGGCGGACGACGTGCCGGACGAGGCAATACCGGCGGGTGCAAGCCTGACGGTCGTGCGCAACAAGATCGATCTCACCGGGGAGGCGGCGGGCCTGTCGGGCGGCGAGCCGCCGGTACTGGCAGTGTCAGCGAAGACCGGCGAGGGTATCGACGCGCTGCGCGAGCGCATTCGTGACATGGCCGGCGGCGGCGATTTCGGCGAGGGAACCTTCACGGCGCGGCGCCGGCATGTCGGCGCCATCGAGCGCGCGCGCGAACACTTCTCGAAGGGCCGCAAGGCGCTCGAGGACTCGCGGGCCGGCGAACTCCTGGCCGAGGAGTTGCGCCAGGCGCAGGACGCCCTCGGTGAAATCACGGGCGCCGTCAGCGCGGATGACCTGCTGGGCCATATCTTTTCCGAGTTCTGCATCGGCAAATAGCCGACCCGTTACCCGCGGTGGCAATGAAAAAGGGGTCAGGTCCGAAGACCTGACCCCCTAAGCCCTACGTTGTTTCGAGGCTCGAGTCCCAGAAGGGACATGGCGTCATTCGTATCCGCCCTGCTGCCAGGCTACTGCACGTTAACGAGGATACTCGTGATGTTGCCGGCCGGCGTTTCGACCTGGATCGTCAGGATGGCCGGGTCACTGGCGAGGATCGGGTAGACGAGCGGATAGTTCGGGTCGCTGGCCGGGATGTTGGTGTTCGGTACGACGACGGCGTCGGGCGTGAACAGGTTGCCCGCGGATACCTCGAAGTCTATCTCCGTGGTTGCCGGCATGGGCTGCCCATTGACGTCGCTGATGATCGCGAAGGCGGTCTGGCCTGCCGTCATGTCGCTGATCGGAGCGCCATTCTGATCACGCAGGTCGAGGAACGCGGTGCTGCCTGACATCGTCAGGACAAGCGAGTCGGCGACGAAGATGTTCCTGCTGGCGCTGCAGACGTTCATCATGTTGGCTGCATTACACAGCGTGCCGTTGTACTCCATGTCACCCGGGTCGCGAACGTTGTTCGAGTTGAAGTCGCGGAACTCCTCGGTACCCGCGTCGTGAACACCGTTCTCGTTGTCGTCGCGGAAGGCCTCGCCGCGGTCTTCGAAATTGTCGCCGTCGTCGAGCACGTTGTTGCCGTTCAGGTCGACGAAGCTCTCTTCACCAATGGCCGTCGCCAGCAGGGTCACGCGGCCGTTCGCCGGTCGCGGTGCGCTGCTGCGCCATTCGACCGTGCACTGGCCGTTGGTTGTCTGGCAGGACGACGTGACCTGGCCGCCTTCGACCGTGAAGAAGATCGCGGTGCCGTCCGGGACCGGGTTGTTGAAGCGGTCGGCGGCGAGAATCAGGATGTCGACGATCGTGTTGTCACGCGTCCATCCCTCGGGGTTCAGAATCGAGGCGCTGAGCGAGAAGCTGTCCTGGTCGGCAATACCGGTCGAGATCACGAGGCTGTCCGACTGCGTCGAAATCGCCGGGTTGGCGAGCAGCGAGGCGGTGACACGCACCGACGTTGCCACGGTACCCGAGGTGACGAAGGTGGTGACGAAGCCGTTGGCGTCACTGACGGCCGTCTCCGGCGCAATGCTGATGCCGCCCAGCGTCGAGTTGAGCGAGAACGTAACATCCTGTGCGGATGCCGGGTTGCCCTGGGTGTCCAGAACCCGGAAGCGTACCGCCGACGATTCGGTCAGGCCGAAGCCCCGGATGCCGATATCGGCGGGATCGGCCGATTCAAACTGCAGGCTGCCGATAACGGCCGGCTGCACCGTCAGGGTGGCCTGCGCGGTGAGCGCAGCCCCGCCGACCGTGGCAACCGCCGTGATCGTGTCGCCGCCCGAGCAGCCGGTAGCGACGTAATTCGAGATCGCGGTGCCCGTGGACGTTTCCACCGGTGAGTCGAGCGTCGCGTCGTTGGTGGCCGAGCAGGAGCTCGTAAACGATACCGATGCCGACTGCAGGTAAGGCGCGCCACTGCCGTCGACAAGGTTGGCGATCACGGTCGTGGTACCGCCCGCCGAAATCGAATCAATGCCGAGCTGGAGCGCGCCCTCTGTGAAGGTGCCACTGTCCGTGCTGCCGATACGGACGCCGCCCGGGGCGCCACCCCCAGCGCCGCCGCCGCCTCCACCGCCGGCACCACCACCGCCGCCAATGCTGCCGCCAGTGCCGGAGAACTGCTCTCCGGATGAGCCGTCGCAGCCGGCCAGTGCCAACACGGCAAGCGATGCGAACAGGGGCAAATACCGTGTCTTTGATTCGGCAGTGCTGGAAAACATAGCAGCGATCCTTCTCTCTTGAGCTCACAAGGGCGTTCAACGCCCAGCGACAAGCTAATGTCTTATTTAACAAAATATCAAGAGCGGTATTTGCACTAAGCCGTCTGATTAGTCAATACGCCCTCTGCGCGGCCCGTTTTGGGGGAGTGCTCCACCCGTGACGGACCTCGGCCGACAGCTGGTCTGTGAACGCCGCGATCTCCCCCGCGGTAGCTCACTTGACGTAAGCTGACGCGAGGAATAGTGACAGCATCGCTACCGCTGCACCGTGACCGAGTTCATAGTATGCGTGCCCCGCGAGGCGGACCGTTCGGCGGGGTTTCCCCGGGGTTATTTGACCAGCCGGAAAGGGCTTGCGGCCGCGCCCCCGGGCCTTCGGAGAGCGCTCAGATTCGCGTAACGACCGTGCCGGCCAGGAAATCATGCACGGCGCGCCTTTTCGCGTTGAACAGCATCGTCACCAGTTCGGCAAGGCCCCAGCCCGATATTGCCCATGCGTAGGCATCGACCACTACGGTGGCGGGCACGGTTGCGTCTTCGACGACGACGCCCTGGATCGACGCGCCGAAGAGCGCAAGGTAGCCGAGGGATACGAGAAAAAACACGACCGGCACGAGGTCGCGCAGCAGCGCCTGCTTCACACCGATATTGCCGCCGTCCGCGTTCCTGACCACCTTCACGCCGGTTGCCATCTTGCCAACCGTCTGGCCGAAGCTCGCGTGCATGCCGATGGAGTAGACGAGCAGGATGAAGAAGGCCACCTGGTTTACGTAGGGCTCGCTGGCCGGCGTTATTACCCCGTTCATGAGCAGGACGAACAGCACCACGCCAAGCGGCAGGGTCAGTATTGCGCTGTCCAACACTTGCGCCCAGTACCGCCGCCAGAAGGTCCGGTAGCGATTCGCCTCGGTGATTGCCTCCTCTGACGTGTACAGGCTGCCGCCGAGCGCTTCGATCTGCTGCTCGAGCTTGTCTGCGTACCCGGGATTTTTTTCGCGGTCCAGCGCGTAGTAACAGTCCTCGAGTTCAACGACGGACTCGGGGCTGCGCCGCGCGATCTCCTTTTCGAGCGCCTCGTAGACATGCGGGACCAGCTCCGGGCGGATCGAGTTGAGCACCTGGTAGAGCTCGAGCAGCGTGTAGGTGTCGTACTCCGGGATTCTCGCCGGCGCGTTGGGACTTGCGGCTGTCATCAGGGCTCGTTGTCCTTCAACGCCTTGAATTTCTCGGCCATCGTCGGATTCTTGCGCGTCAGCTTCTTGATCGTGACGTCCTGCGCCTTGTTGTTAGCGAGCCGCAGGTTCCGGTCGGTGCCGAGCAGTGCGTCCTTGGTTTTTTGCAGGTGGTTGATCGACTTGTCGATCTCGTCGATGGCCTTCTGGAATTTTCGCGATGCCAGGTCGTAGTTGCGGGCAAACGCGCTCTTGAAGGTTTCGAGATCATTCTCGAAGTTCGTAATGTCGACATTCTGTGCCTTGACCAGCGCGAGCTCCGTCTTGTACTCGAGCGACTTCATCGCTGCGTTGCGCAAGAGCGTAATGATCGGCAGGAAGAACTGTGGCCGGATGACGTACATCTTCGGGTAGCGATGGAACACGTCGACGATCCCCGAGTTGTACAGCTCACTCTCCGGCTCGAGCAACGACACGAGTACGGCGTACTCGCAGCCTTTCTCGTTGCGATCCTTGTCGAGCTCTTTGAGGAAGTCTTCGTTTTTCTTCTTGGTGCTCGTCGTGTCGCTCTCGTTTTTCATCTCGAACATGATCGACACGATCTCGGTCCCGCTGTCGTCCGAGTCACGGAAGATATAGTCGCCCTTGCTGCCGGATCGCGCATCGTTGTCCTTCTCGAAGTAGGCCCGGGGAAACGCTGTCGAGCGGAGCCGGTTGAACTCGGTCTCGCAGTGCTGCTCCAGCGTCTCGCCCACCATCTTGGTCGACAGCCGCGCCTTCATGTCGCGCAGGCGTTCGATCGCATCGTCCCGATCCTTGATCTGGATCTCGTATTTCTCCCGCAGCGACTTCTCCGACAGCGTCTTCTCGAGTGCTGCCTGCTTGAGATCGTTCTTGAGGTTGTCGCGCTCCTTCTCGACCGCGCTCAGGGCCTCGGTAATCTCGAGCTTCTTGGAGACGTCGAAACGGCCGAGCTCGGCTTTCAGCGCCTGGATCTCGGCATCCTTGGCGGCCGCCGCCTTTTCGCGGTCCATTTCGGCCTTGTGCCTCGCCAGCTCGACGGCACTCTCTTTCTCCTTCTCGGCAAGTTCGAGTCGCTCGTGCAGCTGGCGGTCGAACTCGTCGTCCCGAACCTGCTTCAGGATCTCGGCGTAGCCGGCCTCGTCAATCGTGAAGGCCTTGCCACAGTGGGGGCATTTGATCTCGTGCATGCGTGTAAGCGTCTCCTCGCGCTGTCGGACGCTGGAAGCCGAAGTGTAACGGACGTGAGGATGCCTGCAGCGGCGATGCGTGATGTTGCCGTGGCGCTTGCCCGGTGTCAGGCGCCGGGCAAGCGCAGGCCCTGGGCGGCCAGCGACAGGCCGTCTCGCTCGTTGTCCCAGACGATATTCATGACTTTCCAGCCGTCGCCCTCGTTGACGAGATTGAAGAAGTTCACGCCGCAACCGCGCTTGGTCCCTGTCGCGGACGTCGCGGTAAACGCATACACGCTCGCCAGCCGGGCAACGTTGCCGAACACCGAGATCTCGAGGCTGATCTCGGTCTCGGCAAACTCGATTCCGGCAAGCTTGCCAGCGACGTCGGCAAGGTATTCGTCGAAACTCATCGCCAGCACGAAGGGTTCGCCCTTGTCGTCGACGCCCGTCCGCACGAGCGTGGCGCGCGGATGGTACAGCTCGCGAATGCTCTCCCAGTCTCTCTCGTCGTTCGGCCCTGATATCACGGCGTAAATGCGCCGTGTGATGTCGGCCAGCGCCTCCCGGTCATGTTCGTCGTTCATTGCGCGCGTGACCGCTCGAATCGCTTGTCGGAGGTAAGGGGCGGGTAGGCGAAGCGGCTCAGGCCCGCGGGCCGTCCCACTCGGCGATACCCATCGCCTCGAGGCCGGACTTGCGTATCGGTTCCGCGGCGTCGTTGAGTGCCTGGAAGCCGAAGTCGAGGCCCGCAATCGTGCGGATCGGGCGCTGGCCTGCCGGCGTGTCGATGAGCGTGTCGAAGATGTCGATGACGATATGCGGATCAGTCGGCGCCTCGGCATTCTCGAACAGCTCGGTCACGGTGGTCTGGAAGCCCGCCAGGAACTCGCCAATGTGCGCGTAGTTGCTCATGACCTCCTGCTGTGAGCCCTGCTTCATGTTGTCGAAGAAGCTCGTCGCGAAGGGTCCGGGCTCAACGATGACGACGTCGACGCCGAGCGGCGCGAGCTCGTAGCGCATGGCCTCGCTCATCCCTTCGAGCCCCCACTTGCTGGCGTGATACACGCCGAAGCCGGGGAACGCCGCGCGGCCCGCCGTCGAGCTGACCTGGATGATCAGGCCTTCGCCCTTGTCCCGCATGCCGGGCAGCACCGCGTTCGCCGTGCGCGCCGCGCCAACGATGTTGAGATCGAGCTGCGCCAGTATGTCGTCGCCGTTGAACGACTCGACGGGCCCGCCGTAGCCGTAGCCCGCGTTGTTGATCAGCACATCGATCTGCTTCATTGCCGCGACCGCGTTGCGCACACTGGCGTCATCGGTAACGTCCATCTCGTGGACCGTTATGGCGCCACCGTTTTCGACAGCGGCGGTGCGGAGCGCTTCGGCCTTGGGCGCGTTACGTCCCTCGACGTCGCGCATCGTTGCGTACACATGGTGGCCCTTGTTTGCGAGCGTCTTCGCAGCATCCAGGCCGAAGCCGCTGCTGCACCCGGTAATCAGTATCGTCTTGGACATGCCTGATCCTTCGTTGTTGGTTGGGCAGGGAAGGTAGCTTGCAAGCGTACTGACGCCGTTGCAACGGCAACGCGCCTGGTGAAGAGTATGGCGCTTAAGACTTTCGTTGCGAGGCCAGAGATAATGCAAAACACGCTACGGCTTTTCCGAGGCACTCCGGGTCGCGGCCGGGCGCTTTTGGCCGGTGCGCTGCTGGTGACACTGTCGTTGCCCGCTATCGCTCATGAGACCTGGCTCTTGCCGGACAGCTTCGCGCCGCCTGCCGGTCAACGTCTCGGCTTCACGTTGCGAAGTGGCATGGGGTTTCCTGACGACGGCGCGGGTATCGACCCGTCGCGAATCGTTGCCGCGACGCTTACACAGGGCAACGCCAGCCAGGCCCTCGTGCCGGGCGGCAGCAGTGACCACGCCCTCGAGCTCAGTGCCGCGCCGGGAGGCGGCGTGGCCTGTGCCATGGTCAGCCTCAAACCGCGCATTCTTGAGATGGACGCCGCCGACCGGGTCGAGCATTACCTCGATGAAATCGGCGCGCCCGAGTCGGTGTGGGCGGCGTGGGAAGCGTCCAAAGACAGCGTTGCCTGGCGGGAGTCCTACGGCAAGCTCGCGCGGAGCTATTTCGCGGCAAGCGCGGACGGTGAAGTCGCACCCTGTTGGCAGGACGGTGGGAATGCGCGTTTCGACATTGTGCCGCTCGACGATCCGACCACGCTGGCGGTCGGTGACACCCTTGCCCTCAAGGTGATGTTCGACGGCAAGCCGCTGGCCGGCCAGGCGATAGGCTTTGTCCGCGAGGGTGCGAGCCCGGAGCCGCTACGGCGTTCAGACGGTTCCGGGCGTGTCGAGGTGCAAGTGGCCGGTGAGGGACGTCACATGGTCTACGCGACCAAGCTGCGGCGAGTGAGCAATGACGACTTTGCCTGGGAAAGCGACTTTGTGACGCTGACGTTCTCGGTACAAGCGCCCTGACGCTGGCGGGACCGCCTCGGGCCTACCGCCAGTGATCGGCTAGTCTCCCGGTTGCGACTCCGCGGCGTCCTCGTCACTCGTCACGCGGAATACCGGCTCGCTAATCGACAGCTCTGAGAGCGCGCCGTAGCGTGAGACCTGGTCGCGAATCGCCTCCGCATCACCAAGGATCACGAAGACGAGCGCGTCGTCGGCCGGGTAGACGTCGTCAATCGCGGCGTCCACGGACTCGAGCGTGACGGCGCCGATTGCCTCGGCGTAGTCATCGATAAACGCCGTGTCGAGTCCGTACAGCTCGAGCATCGCAAACTGTGCGGCCAGTTGCCGCGCCGTCTCGAGTCGTGGCGGGAAGTCACCAAGCACGTAGTTCTGCGCCGATTCGAGCGCGGCGTCATCGAGGCCGTACTCGCGCAGTCGATACAGGACGTTGAGCGCCAGCTCGATGGCATCCGTCGTCGACCCGGTGCGCGTGAAGGAGCTGATGCCGACCGAGCCTCGTGCAGACGGGCGGACCAGCAGCGAGCGCGCGCCGTAGGTGAGCCCGGACTCGACGCGCAGCGCGGTGTTGAGCATCGACGTGAAGCGGCCGCCGAACACGGTGTTGGCAATATCGATATCCGCGCGCCGCGGATCGTCGACGGCAACGCCGACGTTGCCAATCCAGAAATAGCTCTGCGTGGCGCCAGGTTTGTCGATCAGCAACACCCGCCGGGTGCTGGCGCGTCGCGCGGGCCGTAGCGGCTCAATGCTCGCTGCTGCCGGACGCATGCCGGCGAACGCGTCGCTCAACGTCGCCGTTACGGCAGCCGCGTCAATGTTCCCGGAGACGGCAATGATCAGGCGGTCCGCACCGACCTCGTTGGCGTGGAACGCGAGCACGTCCTCGTGGCTGATAGTCGCGAGCGAGGACTCGCTGCCATACAGCGGAGTGCCGTAGGGATGGTCCTCGAACAGGAAACCGGCCGCGTACACTGGCATGAGCTGGCCCGGATCCGAATCCTTCGCAGCGCGCAGGAGATTGGCCTGGCGCTCGCGCAGCGTGTCCAGTTCCCCGGCGTCGAGCGACGGCGCGAGCAGCATGTCGCGCAAGAGTCCGAGCGCAAGCTCGAGGTCGCGGGACAGGAACTCGCCGCGAATACGGATTGCCTCGAGCTCTGCCGATGCGCGGAGCTCACCGCCAACCGACTCGATGGCTTCGGCGAACGCCGCGGCATCGCGATCACCGGCGCCGCGTTCGAGCAGTCCTGCGAGGAGCGATGCCGTGCCGGGCTTGTCGGCGGGATCACGCACGCTGCCGCCGCGAATCAGGACCTCGATACCGACGAGCGGCACATCGCGCTTTTCGTTGACGATGAGGACGGCGCCGTTGTCGAGGACGACGCGAGTGGTTTCGGGTAGCGTGACGCCGGCAGCAGTCGCGTTGCCAGCGACGAGCAATGCCACTACGGCGAGCAGGACCCTCATGGCGCTTCCTCATCAGCCGTCGGTGCGGTCAAGAGGCCGACCGTGACGTTGTTGCGCCGGAACACCCGCCGGGCAGTGTCGGCCAGTGCGTCGGCCTCCATCGCGTCGATGCGTGACGGCAGTTCGAAGAGCTTCTCATAGCCGCCGTGGAACACTTCAAAGCGGCCGATCGCCTCGGCCTTGCCGTCGATCGTTGCGAGTTCCCGCCAGTACGCAACGAGCATCAGGTTTCTCGCCTTATCGAGTTCGGCTTGAGTGACGCCGTCCTCGATAATGCCGTCGAGTTCTTCGAAGAACGCGGCTTCGGCAGCTCCGGGATCGCCCCCTGGCGGCAGCGTCAGGTAGAAGTAAACAAAGCCCGGATCGAAGCCCGCGTGCTGGTAACTGCCGACCGCAATCGCCAGCTCGTCTTCCTCGACCAGCCGCTGGTGCAGCCGCGAGGAGTCGCCGCCCGCGAGGATGTTGAGCAGGAGGTCCATCGCCAGCGAATCCGGATCGTCGGCGCTCGCGCCGTGGAAGGCGAAATGCAGGAGCGGCGTCTGCGATTCCGCCTCGATAACGAAGCGCCGCTCGCCGGCCTGCTTCGGTTCGATCGTACGCACCGGCTCCGGCGGCTCCTCCGGACTGATGAGGCCGAAGTGGGACTCGGCAAGGTTGTAGATCTCGGCGGGCGTGACGTCGCCGACGATGACCAGCGTGCCGTTGTTCGGAGCGTAGTAGGTCCGGTAGAAACCGACCAGGTCGTCCTTGCTCCAGGACTCGATGTCGGACGGCCAGCCGATGACCGGGAACTGGTAGGGATGGGCAATGAAGGCCATTGCGATCATCTGTTCGTACAGCAGGCCGAAGTAATCGTTGTCGACCCGCGTGCGCCGTTCGGAATACACGACACCGCGCTCACTCTCGATGACCTCGTCGTCGAACGCGAGGTTGGCGAAGCGGTCTGCCTCGAGATCGAAGATCACCTCGAGCGCGCTCTTGGGGAACCAGTCCTGGTAGACCGTGACGTCCTTGCTCGTGTATGCGTTGTTGGAGCCGCCGTTGGCCTCCATGATGCGGTCGAACTCGCCGGGCTCGAGGCGCGACGTGCCGTTGAACATCATGTGCTCGAAGAAATGCGCAATGCCCGTGATGCCGGGGTATTCGTTGCGACCGCCCGCGCGCACGAAGTTGTACATCGCCACGTTGGGAATATCGCTGTCGGGCCAGACGATGACGCGCAGGCCGTTGGACATGGTCCAGCTGACGATTTCCGGCGGCACGTCGCCGCCGAGCGCCGCGTCGGCAATGTCGGCGACGGTGGGCGCCGGTTCTGGCTCGGGCGGCGGCGGCAGCGCAAGTTCCGGCAAGAGCTGGTCGACGACCAGCGCGACGATGGCGAGTGCGCCGGTCACGACGAGCGCGGCGTTGAGCTTCTGGCCGGTTTTGAAGACGATCGACTGGGTCTGGTCGACGTCATCGGCCTTCTTCAGGCCGCTCGGTGTGATTTCGTAAACCCAGGCAAACAGAATCGCAACCGGGAAGCCGACGAACAGGAGTATCGAGACGAACTCCTCGGCCCAGCCCGGCAGGCCGAGCTGGGTCCGGGCGACCCAGGTTAGCCAGATAAGGAGCAGGCCGCCGACGACATACAGGCTCGCAACCTTGAAGACGTTACGGCGCCTAAGCTCCGAGTAGAGCGACATAATTCAACGATCCTGCCACCGGGCCCTACATGGTGGGCGATGGGCCCGAGATGTCAACCGAGAAGGCCCTCGCGCCGGTACAGGCGGGCGGCCACGAGGGTCGACAGCAGCCCCAGCACCAGCGTGCTGGCGAACGAGATGGCGAAATACTCGAGGTTCGGCGGCTCATTCTTGACCTGGTCGACGAGCAGGAGGTGCTGTGAAAGGCTCGGGACAAACATGAACTCGAAGCGCGGCCTGAGCGTCAGGATGCTGACGACAATGATGGGCAATGTGGGCAGCAGCAGCAGGAACGACACGTAGGATTGCGCTTCCTTGTAGCTCTTGGTGAAGGACGCGACGATCGTCATCAAGGATGCACCCAGCAGGCTGAACGGCAGGAACAGGAGCAGCGCGAACAGCACCGTCTCGACCCCGAAGTTCGGTGTCAGGCCGAGCGTCTGCAGCGGCAGGAACTCGAGTGCGATCGTAAACGCCGAGAGGCTCAGGGCCAGGGCGAGCATCATGAACACGCAGGTGGCCGCTATCTTGCCGACGGTAACCGTCTCCCGCCGGACCGGTAGCGACACCAGCGGCTCCAGCGAACCGCGCTCACGCTCACCCGCGGTGCTGTCGATCGCGAGATTCATGCCGCCCATGAGCATGGCGAAAATGAAGAAGTAGCTCAGCATGCCCAGTATCAGCGCCGAGCGACCCGAAGGCGTCGACACATCGACTTCATCAATGCTGATCGGCTGCAGCACCATGGGGCTGATGCCGCGCGCGGTCAGGCGCATGCCCGCGAGCTGGCCGTTATAGGCCTGCAGCGCACGCCGTACCCGGCGTGTGTCACGCTCGCCCGCGGAGTTGGCGAGGTCGGCGATGACCTCGATACGCGCCGGCGTACCCGAACGCAGCAGCTCGGCAAAGTCTTCCGGAATCCTCAGGACCACGTCGTACTCGCCCGTTGCGACGGCCGCTTTGGCGGCATCGAGATCTTCCGGGCCATCGACCGGCACCAGCCGGTTGCTCTCGAGAAAGCTTATGAGGTTGGGCGCGCGCTCCGCGCCTATGACCGGCACGTCCAGCGGCTCGGTCGTGCTGCCGAGCTGCTGCTTGATCGAGAAGTTGATGATGAAAGTAAACAGGACGGGCCCGAACAGCGGACCGAAGACCAGCGACGTGATGAGCGTGCGCCGGTCACGCGTGAAGTCGAGGATCTCCTTCCTGAATACGGTCAGGAAGGTACTCACAGCGTCACCCCCGGGTCGACGCGCTGGATCGCACGTACGAAGGCATCCTCGAGGTCGTCAGCGCCCGTGCGTTCGCGGATGGCGTCCGCACTGCCCCGAATAGCGACGCGACCGTGGGCAATGATCACGATGTCGTCACACAGCGCCGCTACCTCCTGCATGATGTGACTCGAGAACAGCACGCAGCGTCCCGTGTCCCGCAGTTTCATGATCAGGTCACGCAGCGAGCGCGTGGCCATGACGTCAAGACCGTTGGTCGGTTCGTCGAGCAGTACGTTGCGCGGCCCGTGGACGAGGGCGCGGGCAAGGGCCACCTTGGTCTTCTGCCCCTGCGAAAACCCGCGGGTGCGGCGGTCGGCAAAATCGGCGATCTCGAGGAGCGTAATGATCTCGGCGACGCGGTCGTCGAGTTCGGCTTTGGGTACGCCACAGAGCTTCGCGTAGTAACGAATGTTCTCGCGCGCCGTCAGGTTGGGGTACAGCCCTGCGCCGTGCGGCAGTACGCCGATCTTCTGGCGGACACCAAGACTGTCGGTGACGACGTCGGAGCCGTCGATCTCGGCGCTGCCGCTGTCGGGGCGGACGACCGTGTACAGCATGCGCAGCGTCGTGGACTTGCCGGCGCCGTTGGGACCGAGCAACCCTGTGATCTTGCCGTCGGGCGCCTCGAAGCTCACGCCCTGCACGGCGCGGACCTCGCCGAAGGACTTGTAGACGTCACTGACACGGATCATGGTGCTGGCCCCGAGAAGTCGATAAAGAACGGCGGCACGAAGCTGTCTTCGATGCAGCTGGCGTCACCGTCCGCAATGGCGGTCGTTTCGATGAAGCCGGCTATGACGTCGCTCGTGCAGCCGACGGCGAGCTGGCCGTGGCCCTGGTCCCTGCCCGTAAGCAGCCATGCAGTCTCTAGCGAGGCGGCCGCGCGCACGGCATAGCCTGGCGGTGTGATCGGGTCGGCGCTGCCGGACAGGAGCAGCGTCGGGATGTCGGTGTCGAGCGGCTCGTCGAAGCCGGGATCGACAGGCCCTTTCGGCCAAAACTCGCAGACGTCGAGCATCATGTCGACGAGCATCGGTCCGAGGTAGCTCGCCTCGAGCGCGGCGCGATCGATTGTCATTGCCGCGTAGCGCGGCGCGTCCTCGGCGCACATGACCGCGTTGTGCATGCCAATGGCCAGCGCGTCTGACAGATTTGTGGCCGTCGTCAGGTACTGCGCGGCCAGCGGCTCGGGGTTGCCGTTCGCTGCTTCGTGGACGAGCAGCGGTATCAGCGCAATCGTGTTCGGCACGTAGGCCAGCAGGCGAATTGCAACCGCGAGCTCATCCGCGCCGAACGTCACGGTGTCGACCCGCCCCGACACGGGGTCAGCCATGCGAATCTCCAGTGCCTCCGCGCTAAGGCGCTCGCGCAGCGTCTCGAAGCTTGCGGCAACGTCGGGAAACGCGGCGTTGCACGCGGCGTCCTCGGTGCAGCGCGTAAAGATCGAGTCCACGGCGTGCTGGGCTTCGAGCGCAATATCGGGTCCGAGGGGGAGGTCCGGGGGCACCACGCCGTCGAGGACGATGGTCCGCGTCGCCTCGGGGTAACGCCGCGCATAATGCTGGGCGACGCGGGTGCCGTACGACACGCCATACAGGTTCAGCGCGGGATAACCGAGCGCCTCGCGAATCGCGTCGAGGTCGCGGACCGCAACCGACGTCGTAAACCAGCGCGGGTCGTACGGCAGTTCGTCGAGGCACTGGCGCGTAAGCTCGAGCGCTTCCTCCGCCGAGCCTGCGCCCGCCGTGACGTCGGCGTCGGAGTCGCAGCTGAGACGTGTCGAGGCGCCGGTGCCACGCTGGTCGACCAGCAGGATGTCGCGGTCGCGACGGATCGGCTCGAAGGCGCCGGCGTACAGCGTATACATTTCTATTGCGCCCTGGCCCGGGCCACCGGCGAGGGGCACGACAGGATCAGGCTCGGGATCGAGGTTTAGCGCGGGCACGACGGCCACCCGGAGCGTAATCGTCTCGCCGTCAGGGCGGTCAGGATCGAGCGGCCGCTCGACGTCGGCGCAGCGCGCCTTGATGCCCGGGAAACCGGGCCCCGGGCTGATGCGGCATTCCTCGAGCACCACGCTTGCCGGCACTTCTGCGGCGGCAAATACAAGGGCCAGAACCAGGAGCAGTCGTCGCATTCGCAGAGGCTACCTCGACCAAACGGCCGCGTATGGTGTTGAATTCGTGAGGTTCTTGCAAGCCGGGGAGGCTGCCGGGCAGCAGCCGATATGGCGAAGCCCGTAAACAGCCACTACAATCCGCGCTCCCGAATCTGCCTGTTTTTTGAGCAATGACGCAACGTTTCGATGTCATCGTGGTTGGCGGCGGTCACGCCGGCACCGAGGCAGCCCTTGCGGCTGCCCGGACGGGCGCGCGTACGCTGCTCGTTACGCAGAGCATCGCGACGATCGGGCAGATGAGCTGTAACCCTGCGATTGGCGGTATCGGCAAGGGTCATTTGACGCGCGAGATCGATGCGCTCGGCGGGGCGATGGCGCGCGCTATCGACCGCGCCGGCATCCAGTTTCGTACGCTCAACGCGAGCAAGGGGCCTGCCGTACGCGCTACCCGCGCGCAGGCTGACCGGGTCCTGTACCGCGAGGCTATTCGCGCGATCGTCGAGCGCCAGCCCGGACTGTCGATCGCGGAGGCGTCGGTCGACGACCTGCTTGTCGACGGCGACGCCGTCCGGGGCGTCGTCGGTGCAGACGGACAGCGTTTCGAGGCGGCGAGCGTGGTGCTGACCGTCGGCACGTTTCTCGGCGGACGCATCCTTTACGGTCGCGAAGAACGCGCCGGCGGCCGCGCCGGTGACCCGCCCTCGATTGCTCTCGCCGAGCGACTGCGCGAGATGCCGTTCCGGGTTGCCCGACTCAAGACCGGCACGCCTCCACGGCTCGACGGCAAGACGCTCGACTGGGACCGCATGCAGGAACAGCCGGGCGATACGCCCGTGCCCGTGTTTTCGTTTCTCGGTCGGCGCGACGAGCACCCGCGGCAGGTGTCCTGCTACATCACCAAGACGACGGGTGAGACGCACGACATTATCCGTGGTGCCCTGGACCAGTCGCCCATGTACGCCGGTGTGATTGATGGTGTCGGTCCGCGTTACTGCCCGTCCGTCGAGGACAAGATCGTCCGCTTCGCCGACAAGGCATCGCACCAGGTATTCGTCGAGCCCGAAGGCCTCGATACGGATGAGGTCTACCCGAACGGTATTTCGACGAGTCTCCCGGCCGACATCCAGCTCGCCTTCGTACGCTCTATCCCGGGCTTCGAGAATGCCCGCGTGACCCAGCCGGGTTATGCGATCGAGTATGACTACTTCGACCCGCGCGACCTCAAGCCGACGCTTGAGACTAAGCACGTGGCGGGCCTGTACTTCGCGGGCCAGATCAACGGCACGACGGGCTATGAAGAGGCTGGTGCACAGGGTTTGCTTGCCGGACTCAACGCGGCGCGCCGTGCCGCAGACCTTGATGAATGGTTCCCGGCGCGCCACGAAGCCTATATAGGCGTGCTGGTCGATGACCTCGTCACCCGCGGCGTCAGCGAGCCCTATCGCATGTTCACGAGCCGCGCCGAATACCGCCTGACGCTCCGCGAAGACAACGCCGACCAGCGCCTCACGCCGGTCGGTCGCGGGCTGGGCCTTGTCGACGATGCCCGCTGGCACGCTTACGAGGACAAACTCGAGCGGGTTGCCGCGGAAGAGGAGCGGCTAGCCGGCATTACAGTACGACCCGCCGATGTCACGGACGCGGATCAGGCCTGCCTCGCGGCCCCGCTGAGTCGCGAGAGCCGTGCCATCGAGCTATTGCGCCGACCGGAACTCGATCATCGCGCCGTGACGTCGCTATCGATGGTTGGGCCCATGGACGAAAGCGGTCACGCCGAGCTCGACGAAGCGGTGCGCGGCCAGCTCGACGTCAAGGCCAAGTACGCCGGCTACATCGAGCGGCAGGAACGCGAGATTGCCCGGCATGCAAAACAGGAACGGTTGCGCCTGCCTGCCAACATCGACTACGCGGCCGTAACCGGGCTGTCGAACGAAGCGCGGCAGAAGCTCGAGGCCAGCCGGCCGGAGACCCTCGGCCAGGCGTCGCGGCTAGAAGGCATGACGCCGTCGGCCGTATCGCTGTTGCTCGTGCACCTGAAGAAGTCGGGTGCCGGGGAATCGCTGAGCCAGACCGCCTGATCGCAAGCGGTAACCGGTCAGAGCGCCTGCCTGACGCGGCGTGTATCCTTACACGTGTTCGTACCGTGGAACCCGCTTCATGCCGGATTCGAAACCGACGTCGACTCGCCTGATCTTCGGGCTCGTTGCCGCCGCCCTGATCGCGGCGGCGGTGTTTGTTCTCCGCGACGGCGCCGGTCCTGACGCGACGCCGCCACCTGGCAACGTCCTGCATCGCGGGCTCGGCACAGACCCTGAGACCTTCGACGCGCAACAATCCCAAAGCGTGCAGGCATCCATTGTCCAGCGTGACCTCGGCGAAGGTCTCATGACCTACACGGCGGGTGGGAAGCTTGTGCCGGGCGCGGCCGAGGACTGGAGCGTCAGCGATGACGGCCTCGTGTACACCTTCGTGCTGCGCGAGGACGGCCGCTGGTCGAACTGTGATCCCGTGACGGCCGACGATTTCGTGTACGCGTTCCGGCGACTCGTTGATCCTGCCACCGCGGCGCCGAGGACGCAGTCGCTCGGTATCGTCGTCAACGCGTCGCAGATTATTGCGGGGCAGTTGCCGCCGACGGACCTTGGCGTACGCGCCGTTGACCCCCGCACCCTCGAAGTGACGCTCGAGCAGCCAACGCCTTATTTCCTGCATCTGCTCACACGTCCGAGCGCCTTCCCGCAGCACGCTCAGAATATTGCGACCCACGGTGCCCAGCACGCGCGCCCCGGCACGCTGATCAGCAATGGCGCCTACACGCTCGCCGCCGTTACCCCCGGTGCGCTCGTCGAGCTCGAGCGCAACGCGTGCTACCACGACGCCGGGTCGACCGCGATCGAGCGCGTGCACTATCACGTGCATGTCGAGCCAATGAGCGAGTACAACCGTTTCCGGGCCGGCGAGCTACACATTACGAGCACGCTGCCGGCGAGTAATTTCGCCTCGATTCGCGAGCAGTTTCCGGACGAGCTGCGCATTGCGCCAAGCCTCGGCGTCTACTACTACGGCTTCAACGTGTCGCGGCCGCCCTTCGCCGACAACCCGCTGTTGCGCGAGGCGCTGTCGATGGCGATCGATCGCGAAGTGCTCGTCGACAAGATCACGGCGCGTGGCGAGAAGCCTGCCTACAGCTGGGTGCCCCCGGGACTCGATGGCTACACGCCGCCTACGATGACGTTCAGCAAGTTGGCAAAGGCCGACCGCGAAGAACGGGCTCGCGCGCTGTATCAGCAGGCCGGTTTCAGTGCACAGAATCCCGCACGCTTCGAGCTTCGCTACAACACGCACGAAGACCACAAGCAGATTGCGCTGGCCGTGAAGTCGATGTGGGAAACCGTTCTGGGCGCGGAGGTCGAGCTCGTCAACGTCGAGTTCAAGGTCCTGCTGAGCCAGATGTACGCTGGCACGATCACCCAGGCATTCCGCTCGAGCTGGAACGGCGATTACCCTGATCCGCATACCTTCCTCTCGATCCTCGAAAGCGACAATCCGCAAAACCTGCCGCGCTGGAACAACGACGAGTACGACTCGCTGATGGAGCGGGCGTCGAAGCAGCTCGATCTCGACACCCGCGCCCGGTACATGGAGGAAGCCGAGCGGCTGCTTTTGTCTGAACATGCCGTCGTCCCCTTGTACTTCTATGTCAGCAAGCACCTCGTCAGCAAGAACGTTGTCGGCTGGGAGGACAACATCCTCGACTACCACTACTCACAGCACTTCCACCTCGAGAACAGGTAGGGCCTGCTAGCACCATGCCGTTGTTCGCTTTCGCGCTGCGACGTCTCCTGGCCGCAATCCCGACGATGCTCCTCGTCATCCTGATTGCGTTCCTGATGGTGCACGCGGCACCCGGCGGCCCGTTCGACACGGAGCGTGTCCTGCCGCCGGAGATCGAGGCGCGCATGGAGGCGGCATACGATCTCGACAAGCCGCTGCCGATGCAATTCCTGCGCTACGTCGGCGATCTCCTTAAGGGCGACTTCGGGCCGTCCTACCGCTGGCGCGACTACACGGTATCGGAACTGATCCGGGGCGCGCTGCCCCTGTCGGCGCTTGTCGGCGGGCTCGCGATGGCGCTCGCGCTCGTGCTCGGCACGGCGGCGGGAATCGCCGCAGCCCTCAGGAAAAACACATGGGTCGATCGCAGCGTCATGACGATTGCCATGACCGGCATTTCGATCCCGGTGTTCGTCGTGGCGCCCGTGCTCGTGCTCGTATTCGCCGTGATGCTCAACTGGCTGCCCGCCGGCTGGACCGGTGCCAACCCGGTCGGGCGACTGATACTGCCGGTCGTTGCGCTGGCGCTGCCGCAGGTTGCCTACATTGCACGGCTCTTGCGCGCGAGCCTGGTCGAGGTGCTCGACAGCGACTACATCCGTACGGCGCGAGCCCAGGGACTTACGACGCAGAGCATCATTATCGTGCATGCCCTGCGCCCGGCCATGCTGCCGGTGCTGTCCTACCTCGGTCCGGCGACGGCGTCGATACTGGCCGGTTCGGTCGTCGTCGAACAGGTCTTCGGCATTGCAGGGCTGGGCCAGTTTTTCGTCACGGCTGCGCTCAACCGCGACTACACGCTCGTGCTCGGCATCGTCATTGTCTACGCTGCGCTCGTCGTGCTGCTGAATCTCATCGTCGACATCCTGTACAGCGTCGTCGATCCGCGGATACGCGTGTCATGATTGCCGGCCGTCGGTTCCTGGCCCGCGCGCGCCAGTCGAGCCTCGTCCGCGTCCCCGGGCTGTGGCTGCTGGCGATGACGGTCCTCGCGCTCGCGGGGCCCACGCTGAGTCCCCACGATCCGACGGCAACCGACTTCGATGCGATCCTGTCGCCGCCGTCGCTCGGTGACGCGCGGCTCTTCGGTACCGACAACCTCGGTCGCGACCTGTTCGTTCGCACGCTGGACGGCACGCGTACGACGCTCGCCGTTGCGCTTGTGGCAAGCGTCGTCAGTCTCGTCATCGGTGTGGCCTGGGGAGCCGTTGCCGGCTACGTCGGCGGCCGCGTCGATGCCGTCATGATGCGCATCGTGGACGCTCTCTATGCGCTACCGTTCATATTTTTCGTCATTCTGCTGATGGTCGTGTTCGGCCAGGACTTCGTGCTGATTTTCGTTGCCATCGGTGCGGTCAACTGGCTCGATATGGCGCGGATCGTGCGCGGCCAGACGCTGAGTCTCAAGGAGCAGGACTTCGTCGCCGCGGCCCGTCTCGCCGGCGTGAAACCTGCACGCATACTCTGGCGGCATATCACGCCGAACCTTATGGGCGTTGTCCTCGTTTACCTGACGCTGACGATTCCGCAGGCCGTGCTCGTCGAGTCGTTCCTGAGTTTCCTGGGGCTGGGTATCCAGGAGCCCGGCACCTCACTCGGCACGCTGGTCGCAAACGGTGTTGCCGTCCTCGAAAGCGCGCCCTGGGTTTTGCTCGTACCGTCGCTGACGCTGTTCATGATCCTCCTGGCGTTCAACTTCCTGGGCGACGGGCTGCGTGACGCGGCAGACGTCAGGGTCGGCGAGAGGCCGGGCCGGTGAGCCTGCTCGACGTCACGGGACTGACGATTCGCTACGGCAACAAAGCGGTTGTCGACGCTGTCGACTTCCGCGTGGAGCGTGGTGCCTCGGTCGGCCTCGTTGGTGCCTCGGGTGCCGGCAAGAGCCAGACGGCCCTTGCCCTGATGAGGCTCACGCCGCCGGGCGCAAACGTCGAAGGCAGCGTCCGTTTCGACGACCTCAATCTGCTCGAGGCTGGTACCGACGAGCTCAGGCGACTCCGCAGCCGCCGGGTTGCCATGGTTTTCCAGGACTCGGCAAAGGCGATGAACCCCTATGTCACGGTGGGGCGACAGCTCGTCGAGATTCTGCTGGCTCACGACCTCGCCACGCCCGATGAAGCACCGGCGCGAGCAATCGAGGCGCTGGCCAGGGTCCGGCTGCCGGACCCGGAGCGGCAGTTCCGGGCCTATTCGCATGAGCTCTCAGGCGGTATGCGTCAGCGCGTCATGATTGCCGCGGCGCTCCTGGGCGAGCCGGATCTTCTGATCGCCGACGAGCCGACGACGGCGCTGGACGTCACGGTGCAGGCCCGGATTCTCGACCTGCTTGATGAGCTTCGTGAGGACACGGCGCTCCTGCTCGTCACGCACGACCTCGGCATCGTCGCAGGTCGTTGCGAGGAAATGCTGATTATGGATGAGGGACGGCTTATCGAATCCGGCCGCACAATCAGCGTGTTCAGCGGGCCGCAACACGCAATGACCCGGCGCGCCATCGATGCGGCGCAGGCGCTCGACAAGCTGCCACCGGCACCCGTCGACGGCGACATTGCATTGAGCGCCGAAGGCATGCGGGTGGTCTACGAGGAGCGTGGCGAAACGCCACTGGTCGCCGTCGACGATGTGAGCCTGATGTTGCGCCGCGGCGAGACGCTGGCGGTGGTTGGCGAATCCGGGTCCGGCAAGACCAGCCTGTCGCGGGCGATTCTCGGCCTTGTCGAGCCCGCGGCCGGCAGCGTGCTCCTGTCGGGTGAGCCGGTCGCCGCGTCGCTCAACGATCGCGACAGCGCTACGCGTCGGCGTCTGCAACTTGTGTTCCAGGAACCTGCGGCGTCGCTGAGTCCTTCCATGACGGTATCGGCGCTACTCGACGAGCAGCTCATGCTCGGCGGCGTCGACGCCCGTGAACGCCCTGACGCAGTCGTCGGCGCACTGCGGCGGATGGGTCTCGGGCCCGAGCTTCTTGAGCGTTTTCCGCACGAGCTGTCGGGGGGGCAGGCGCAGCGCGTCGCCATTGCGCGTGCGCTCCTCGCCCGGCCCGATGTGCTGATCTGCGACGAGGCCGTCGCCTCACTGGACGGCGACACGCGGGCACGAATCCTTGCGCGGCTTGAGGCCATCCAGGCGGAGGATGGACTCGCGATACTGTTTATCAGCCATGACCTCACCGTCGTCGGCAGCATGGCCCACCGCGTCGCCGTCATGTACGCCGGCCGCTTCGTCGAGTCGGGGCCGGCGCGCGAGGTGCTGTCGTCGCCGCGCGAGGACTACACGAAGGCACTGCTGGCGGCTGTGCCAAGGCCCGATCCGCGGGCACCGGGTGGCCGGGTGGTGTAGTCGCTCGTCGGTCAGCTACGGCGGCTGCAGGCGCATCTCGCGCGCCGCGACCGGATCGAAAGCGGAACGTGCGTCGCAGTCGCGGCTTTAAAGCCGCTCCTACAAGGCACTGTTCTGGAGTCCGAGCTCACCTGCCGCCAACGATCTCAACGCCATTCCCGCAGAGCATGGTTTCGGTGTCGGAGCGCTTCTGCTGTAGGAGCGGCTCTCGAGCCGCGAATGAGGAAAGGGTGACCGCTGCGTCACAGTCGCGGCTTTGAAGCCGCTCCTACAAGGCACTGTTCTGGAGTCCGAGCTCACCTGCCGCCAAGGGTCTCAACGCCATTCCCGCAGAGCATGGTTTCGATGTCCGAGCGCTTCTGCTGTAGGAGCGGCTCTCGAGCCGCGAATGAGGAAAGGGTGACCGCTGCGTCGCAGTCGCGGCCTTAAAGCCGCTCCTACAAGGCACTGTTCCGCTACTGAAGCGTGGTCTGACTAAGGCGCCGTCAGCGGGATCGCCGTCGGCGCGCCGTTGATGTTGAGGATGCCCTTCGCGTAGCGCACGTCGGCCACGTAATCGACGCCGTCCTTCTTGAGATAACCGAGCCCGACCGCTGTGCCCACGTTCGGGTTCATGGCGGCAAGGTAGTCGAGCAGGCCTTCGGGAATACGCAGCGATGCGTCAGCCTCTGTTGCGAGCAGCAGCGTTGACCAGGTGAAGGTATCGACGTCACTCGACTGTATGTCGACGGCGATTTCGCTCTCGATGGTCTCGCCCTGCATGGTGACGTTCAGGCGGCTGACGTCGACGTCGAGACCCTCGGCGAGCAGCGCCTGGAGCGCCGGCTGGATTTCCGCCATTGCTGCATCGGGACCCAGCGTGGTGTTCTGGCTGACGGCACGGTAGCGTGAGACGAGCGCGCCGAACGCGCTCGGGTCGATCCCCGAGGCTGTCATCTCGATCGTGGTGACGGTTTCACCGGCGCCTGGCAGGCTCGACGCCAGGTCGAGATCAAGGTCGAGGATCACCGACTCCTGCTCGATCCGACCGTTGGCCATGAGATCGATCGAGCCGCGTTGTCCGACCTCGGGTATCGAGAAGTCCGCCACGCCCAGGTTTACGTTGCCCAGCGAATAGCCGTAGCGGGTTGCCCGCTGCTCTCCGCTGAACGACAGGCCCTCGAGCGAGATGGATTGTCCCGCGTCGACGAGCGACAACGAATCGAGCTCGGCATCGAGGCGTGTCCGCGTGCTGTCGGCCGTTGTCTCGAGACGAAGCTTGCCGTCGCTCCAGCTCAGGTCACCGCCAAGGTCGGCAAGGTTGCCGGCCGGCACGTCGTAGGTCGAGACCAGGGTACCGGTCAGGCCGATCCGCGAGTCGATGCTGCCCGGCAGCGCCAGGGTTTCACCGTCGGGCATCTCGAGCGCAATCGTCGACACGGCGTCGCCAAGTCCCGGCGCCAGCGAGCCGCCGTCCCGGGTCATGGAGCCCACCGGGAAGATGCCGTGGTCGATGCGCGTACTGACAATAGCGACGGGCAGCGCGGTATCCGGTTCGAGTCCCAGCGTGCTGCGCAGACGCTCTGCCGTGTCGCCGTCCCGGATCTCGATGCGGTGCTCGCCTTCGGTGGAGAACCAGCCGCGGTCGAAGGTCTTCGCGGTCACGACCACCTCTTCACTGGACACCGTGCCGGAGCGGATGCCTTCGTCGACGCTCTGTTCCGCCAGCCGGCCAATGAGGCCGGGCGAAATAAAGATGACGAGGGCGAGGCCCACCAGGAGGATGATGACGCCTTTTCGCATGCGGCTTTCCTGCTCAGGACTGTGAAGGGCGCCGATGCTAGCACGCTACCTGTCTGGCATTATCGGCCGAGTGGCTCTAACATAGCGGCCGTGCTTTGGGGCGCCCTGACGGCAGCGTGTCGTCAAGTCTTTGAATTTCCACTGGTTACTGTCATGAAGTTTGCTTATTTGCGGGCGTTCCTGCTCGTTCTGGGCGCCGTCTCGGCGCCGGTTTACGCAGACGGGGATATCGAGCGTGGGGAGACGCTCGCGTACACCTGCCTCGGTTGTCACGGCGTTGAAGGCCAGCGCAATGCATACCCATCCTTTCGTGTACCGAAACTGGGTGGCCAGAAAGCGGAATATATAGCGGCAGCACTGACGGGCTACCGGTCCGGCGAGCGTCAGCACGGCACGATGCAGGGCCAGGCGGTCAGCATGTCGGACCAGGACATCCTCGATCTTGCCGCGTTCTTCTCGAGCTACGAGAACGCAACGATCGCCGCGGGCGGTGTCGACGCGCCGCCCTTCGACAAGACGGCCGCCTGCCAGGCTTGCCACGGCAAGAACGGTATTGGCGTACAGCCCATGTGGCCGACGCTCGCGGGCCAGCATGAGTCCTACCTCGAGCACGCGCTGAAGCAGTATCGCGATGGCGATCGCAAGAACGCCCTGATGATGCCAATGGCGATGAACCTGACGGACGCCGACATCAAGGCACTCGCAGCCTACTACGCAGGCCTCAAGGGACTGGAAACCACGCCTGTCGACAGATAGCGCGTCATCCGCGGTTACACTGCTGCTCGGTTGGCACGCAGAGGCAGTTCCATGAGTAGCGACGACACCTTCAAGGCGTTCCGGATCGATTCCGACGACGGCACGGTCTCGGCCGGCTTCGCCGACATGCGCATCGAGGAGCTCACGCCTGGCGACGTCGTCGTGCGCGTGACGCACTCGACGATCAACTACAAGGACGCGCTCGCGGCAACCGGCAAGGGAAAGATCCTGCGCCGCTTTCCGCTGAACGGTGGCATCGACCTTGCCGGCGTCGTCGTCAGCTCGACGGACATCGAGATCGAACCCGGGACCCGGATTGTCGTCAACGGCTGCGGTTTGTCGGAAACGCTCGACGGTGGCTACGCCGAGTTCGCGCGCGTCCCGGCCGAGGCCTGTGTGCCCTTGCCGGATGACATCAGCAACGCCGAAGCCATGCAGATCGGCACGGCCGGCTACACGGCAGCCCTCGCCATTCACCGCATGGAACAGAACGGCCAGCGGCCGGAGAACGGCCCGGTTGTCGTAACGGGTGCGACGGGCGGCGTGGGCAGTATCGCGATCGACATGCTCGACGGTCGCGGCTACGAAACCGTCGCGGTCAGCGGCAAGACCGACGCGAGTGATTACCTCAAGGCCATCGGCGCACGTCGCATCCTGAACCGCGATGACATCGATACAGGCTCGCGGCCGCTGGAGCGGGCCGAGTGGGCCGGCGCGATCGATAACCTTGGCGGCGACGTGCTCACCTGGCTGACGCGCACGATGGACTACGGTGGCAACATTGCGAGCGTCGGACTCGCTGCAAGCGTTGCACTCAACACGACCGTTATCCCGTTCATCCTTCGGGCCGTATGCCTCATTGGCATCAACTCGGTCGACACGCCGCGCGACCTCAGGCTTGCCGTCTGGTCGCGTATTGCCGGCGACCTCAGGCCGCGGCATCTCGATACGATCGGCCACACGACCATCGACTTCGATGCTCTGCCCGAGGCGTTCACGGCCTACCTCGAGGGCCGTGTAACGGGCCGTACGATCGTCAACATCGCGGCGGAATAGTCAGGCCTCGACGACCGTGTGCGCTGCCGCGTTTGTGCTGCCGGAGCATTCGCATACACTTGGGCCATCGCAAGCCTAGCGTCCGGGAATCCTCGGCCCTTGCTCGATACAACGCATAACATCGCGACGCCGGAAGGTGTCGAGCTGAAGCTGCCCGTCGCGGGACTTGCCGCCCGCAGCCTCGCGTGGATCATCGACGCGATCATCAAGTTCTTCGCCATCTCCATTGGCGGCACCGTCCTCGCGCTCATGGGGGCGGCAGGCGAAGGGCTGTTCCTCATCGGCCTGTTCGTCGTGCTCTGGCTCTACAACGTGCTGTACGAGGTGCTGAATCACGGCGCCACGCCGGGCAAGCGAGCGCTCGGTATTCGGGTCATGAACAGCAATGGGACGCCGGTCGGCTGGGGCCCTTCGGTTGTCCGCAACCTGATCCGGCCCGTCGACGCCCTGCCGGGCTGCTACCTGCTCGGATTCCTGAGTGTCTTCCTGAGCAAGCGCTTCCAGCGACTCGGCGATCTTGCGGCCGGCACTATCGTCATTCACGACACGCAGGCCGCGCGAACGACGCTTGCCGAAAGCAAGGATCCGTTGCCGCTGTCCGTGCCGCTAACGGCGGCCGAGCAGCAGGCGATCGTCAGCTTCGCGGAGCGAGCGCCACGCATCAACGCCGAGCGCGTCGACGAGCTCGCCGGCATCGTAGCGCCGCTATTCGACGATGCCGATGCCGATCGGCTCAAGCGCCACGCGAGCTGGATCGCCGGGGGCGGGCAGTGAAGCAGGAAGCCTTCGAGGCACGCTACGGTGAATCCTGGGACGAACTCAGCCGCCTGATCGAACTGATCGGCAAGCGATCGTCGTTGCCGCAGGCGGAGCGTGAGCGCCTCGCCCGCGAGTTCCCGGTGTTGTACCGGCAAATCTGTCATCACCTTGCCCTTGCGCGGGCGAGGCGCTACAGCGCCGGCCTCGAGCAGCGGCTCAACCAGCTCGCACTGGACGGCCACCAGCATCTCTACCGGACCCGTATTCCGTTCCTCTCTGCACTCGGTCGCTTCATTGCCAACGATTTCCCGGTCGCCTTTCGTCGGCAGTGGCGGTTCAACGTCGCCGCCCACGGCTTGTTTTATCTGCCGATGTTGCTCATGGCACTGGCACTGGCGTTTCGTCCGGAGCTGATCTACTCGCTGCTCGAGCCGGGTGACGTTGCGACGATGGAGGCAATGTACGATCCGGAGAATCGCCGTCTCGGCCGCGAGCGCCAGTCGAGTACCGACCTCTACATGTTCGGCGTGTACATCTACAACAACATCTCGATCGGCTTCCAGACGTTCGCGGGTGGCTTGTTGTTCACGGCCGGAAGTATCTTCTTCCTCGTCTTTAACGGTCTTTACATCGGTTCGATAGCCGCGCACCTCACCGCCGCGGGATTCATCGAGACCTTCTGGGGCTTCGTTGCCGGTCATGCCGCCTTCGAGCTGACGGCCATTACGATCTTCGGGGCAAGTGGACTCAAGCTGGGCTACCGCGCCATCGCGCCCGGACAGAAGCGCCGCTGGCACGCGGTCCGCGACGCGGCGGCGGAATCCTTACCGCTCGTGTACGGCGGCACCGGCATGCTGGTCCTTGCCGCTTTTGTCGAAGCGTTCTGGAGTTCCTCGACCTGGCCGCCGGTCACGCTGAAGTACGGGGTGGGCATTGCCCTGTGGATACTGACCTTCGCGTATCTCTTGCTGATGGGACGGGATGAATCTCGATAACGTGACCGTCGAGCTGCGCCCGCGCAGCGCCTGGGAGGCCGCCGATCTCGGCGTACGCCTGGTCCGCCGGGATGCGGCGGCAATCTACAAGGCGTGGTTCGCTACATCGCTGCCGCTGCTCGCGACCGCGCTGGCCGTCATCTACCTGACGCCGTTCGCGGGCTATGCGCTGCTGCTGTACTGGTGGCTCGAGCCGGTGCTGGACGGCCCGATCCTCGACATTGTCGCGCGCCGGCTGTTCGGTGGTGACGCAAACCCGGCGGCGACTGTTCGAGCTACGGGGACGCTGGCACGACGAAACTGGCTGTTCCTCGTGACGCCATGGCGGCTGCACTTTGCACGCTCGACCGCAATGCCGTTAACCCAGCTCGAGGGCCTGTCCGGCGACCGGCGCCGCAAGCGCGCCGCGGTGCTCAACCAGAGTGTCCTGAATCACGGCATTGGCGTTACGGTCGCCTACCATCATCTCGTCGCCGTCGTGTACTTCGGTATTGTGCTCGGTGCCCTGATGTTCGTGCCGACGCCGTACCAGGGCTTCGACCTCTTCGATACCGTTGTCTGGATAGTAAGCGGCGAGGATCGCCACACCACGGCACTCAGCCTGCTCCTGTTTTACACCGCGCAGACCTTGCTGGAGCCGTGGTTCGTCGGTGCCGGCTTCGGCCTCTATATCAACTGCCGCACCCGCCTCGAAGCCTGGGACATCGAGGTAGCCTTCCGCCGCATGCTGGCGCGCCGCCAGGCAGCTCTGCCGGCGCTTGCGACTGTCGCCTTCGCGATTACCGCACTCGCCGTCACCGTAACGCCGGCCCGTGCACAGGAAGCGGTCGATGACCCCGGGTTCCCGGGCTTCTGGGACGAGGCGGACTATCGGAACGAACTCGACACGGTGTTGGCCGACGAGGCGTTCCAGACCACCGAGACCGGTGAGCGCTGGGTGCCGAAAAATCCGCGTGAGGAGGCCGAGAGTGATGCCGACCTGTCGGGACTCCGGGACTTCGCCGAGTGGCTCGGGCAGCTTGGCGCCTTCCTGGCCGAGTTCGGTCTCTGGATCCTCGTCGGCGCGATCGTGTTGTGGCTGATCCTGAAGCGCGAGCTGTGGCTGCACTACCTCTTCTCGGGCAGGCAAGCTCGCGCCCGGCGACCCCGGGTCATGCTCGCGACCGGCGAGGTGACGGCCGAGTCGCTGCCGGCCGATATCCCCGCTGCCGTGCAGGCGCTGTGGACCGAGGGCAGGCACCGCGAGGCCCTGTCGCTCCTGTATCGCGGCAGCGTGTTCGTGCTCGTCGATCGCTACGGCGTCAGGCTACCCGCAAGTGCCACCGAGGGCGCCTGCGTCGCGGCTGTAGACAGGCAGGCCGATGCGGCGCAGAGCCGTTTCTTCCGGCAGGTGGTCGATGCGTGGAGTCGGCTTGCCTATGGCGCCGAGGCGCCGCGCCCCGAGCAGGTTACTGAACTCGTTCGCGGCTGGCGTGCACAGTACGGAGACGGGACATGAGGCCCGCGATCCTGACCGGCATTGCGATGCTCCTGGTTGCCGGCTACCTCGCGTGGTTTTACACGACCCACGAACGCGAGGAGTACGAGATCGTGACGGGCTACCGCGGCGAGGCCCGTTACAACCAGTTCCTCGCGGCCGACCGGCTCCTCAACGAGCTCGGCATCGAGGCGGAGTCGCGCGAGTCCTTCCTGCCGTCGGAGTGGCTGCCGCCGGCGAGCGATACGATCGTGATGTCACTGGACCCCGGCATCGTCACGGGCACCGAGTTCGAGCTGCTGTTGAACTGGATCATCGGTAGCGGCGGCCACCTGGTCCTGCTGCCGCCTGCAGAGCGGACGCAGGCAGCCGACCTGTTCCTGTCCGAGTTCGGCCTCGGCATAAAGGAACTCGACGCCGAGGCGCTTGCCGACATCGATGTCGTGGACGATACCGACGAGGCAGGCGACGGGGAGGACGTCGATGTCGATGTTGCGGGCGATTACATGCTTGCCGTGGGCATGGCCGATTATCGTCTCACGCTGAACCTCGACGAGACGGTTGCGACCGTCGAGGACGAGCTCGGCAATATTGCCGTTCGTGTGCCCGCCGGCAACGGCTTTGTGACGCTGTTCGCGAGCCGGCGCCTGTTCAACAACCCTTACCTTGGCGAGGCACAGCACGCGAAGCTCCTGCTCGACGGCGTTGCCGGTTTCGTCGATCCTGGCAAGGTGTGGCTGATCTTCGAGGCAGCCTACCCATCGCTCTGGCGCGTTATCTGGACGGCAGCCCCATGGCTGGTGCTGAGTCTTGCTGCGGCCTTCGTGTTCTGGCTGTGGGCGGCGATACCGCGCTTCGGGCCGAAGGTCGACGTGCCGGGTGAGGAGCGCCGCTCCCTCCTCGAGCATCTCAACGCGGCGGGCAGTTTTGCCTGGCGCAACGACGGCGCGGAGAGTCTCGGCAGGAGCGTTGTACGCTCGCTCCTCCACGAGGCAGAACGTCGTCATCCGGGCATCGGCCGCCTGCCGCCCGAAAAACAGGCCGGGGTGCTTGCCCACCTGACCGGTATCGATCAGCAAAAGGTCCTCGACGCCATGCTGGCTGCTGGCGGTGAACGTCCCCGGGACTTCACCGACAACGTCCAGCTGTTGCAGACAATAAGGAAAGCACTATGAATGAAACGCCCGACGCCGCCGCGCGGCTGCGAGAGCTGACGGGGCAGATGAAAGCGGAGATCTCACGCGCATTCATTGGCCAGGAGGAGGTCGTCGACGGCGTCGTCATTGCGCTGCTCGCGGGCGGGCACGTGCTGCTCGAGGGCGTGCCGGGACTCGGCAAGACGCTGCTCGTCAAGGCCATGGCCGGCGCGTTCGGCGGCAAGTTCTCGCGCATCCAGTTCACGCCGGACCTGATGCCGAGCGATGTTAGCGGTCATGCGGTTTACGACCCCAAGACCGAGACGTTCCGCATTCGCCGGGGTCCTGTGTTTGCCAACCTGCTTCTGGCCGATGAGATCAACCGTGCGCCCGCCAAGACGCAGGCGGCGCTGCTCGAGGTCATGCAGGAGAACCAGGTGACGATCGAGGGCCAGTCGACGCCGGTTGCGCCACCGTTCATGACCGTGGCAACGCAGAACCCGGTCGAGCACGAAGGCACGTACCCGTTGCCAGAGGCGCAGCTCGATCGTTTCCTGCTCAAGGTGCTGATCGACTACCCGGGCCACGAGGACGAGCTCCGCATCGTCAACACGGTGACGGGTGGCCGCGTCGGCGATTCGCTCGATGTGGACGCCGTGCAAACGGTCATGAGTCCGGACCATGTCAACGCCGCACGCAAGCTCGTGGCGCAAACGCGGATGGACGACGCCGTCGTCGACTACGCGGTGCGCATCGTTCGCGAGACGCGCGAAGCCAGCGGTATCCGCATGGGCGCCGGACCGCGCGGCTCGATCGCGGTGGTGCGCGCGGCCAGGGCCGCTGCTGTGCTCGCCAACCGGGACTTCGTGACGCCGGACGATGTGCGCCAGGTCGCCTTGCCCGCGCTCCGCCATCGGATCGCGCTGGCGCCCGAGCTCGAGATCGAGGCGATGAGCCCCGACGACATCCTGCGTGAAGTCCTGAACAAGGTCAGTGCGCCGCGCCAGTGATTCCGCGATCCGGACTCTTCGTTGTTGTTGCGGCGCTGGTCATCGTTGGCCTCGTCGCTGCGTTCGTGCCAGGCGCTGCATTGGTCTGGCAGCTTCTCGCCGCGGCTTTCTTCGTGCTCGCCGCGATCGATGGATTGCTCGCCTGGCTCACGCCACTGCCGGACGTCGAGCGCCGCCTGCCGGGCTCGATGTCGCTGGTAACGTGGACGGACGTGCACATCACGGTCACCAACGCCCGGGCGCGCCGCGCGCTGACAATGGTTGTCTACGATTTCCATCCGCAGAACTTCGATGTCCGGGACATCCCGGCAACGGTACGCGTCCGGGCAGGGACCTTCGTCGACCTGGTCTATGGCGTGCGCCCGACCGAGCGCGGGCCGTTCGAGTTTCCCGGGACGGAGCTGCGTGTCGGCTCGCCGCTCACGTTCTGGTGGCGGCGGGTACGCCTGCCCGTCACGGACACGGTGCGCGTGTACCCGAACTACTCGACGATCCGCAAACTGCTCGAGTACCAGGTGGAGAACCACCTCAAGGTTGCGGGGGTCCGCATGAGTCGGCGCCGCGGCGAGGGCATCGAGTTCGAACAGCTGCGCGACTACCGTGACGGCGACAGCCTGCGCGCCATAGACTGGAAGGCGACCTCGAGAATGCAGCGGCTCATCGCGCGCGAGTACCAGGACGAGCGCGACCAGCAGATCGTGTTCATTATCGATGCAGGCCGGAGGATGCTGGCGCGTGACGCCGATCTGTCGCACTTCGATCATGCGCTGAATGCCATGCTGCTGATGAGCTATGTCGCCCTGCGTCAGGGCGATGCGACCGGCGTCATGACCGTCGGCAGCCAGCGCCGCTGGCTCAAGCCCCGCAAAGGCATGGACGCAGTCAATGGACTCCTGAACCACGTCTACGACGTGCAGCCCGAACCGATCGAGATCGACTACGTCGCCGCCGCGACCGACCTTGCGGTGCGCCAGCGGCGTCGCTCGCTCATTGTGATGCTGACAAATGTTCGCGAGGAGGACTCCGAGGACCTTTCGGCGGCAACCGGGCTTCTCCGTCGCCGTCACCTCGTCATCCTCGCCTCGCTGCGGGAGCGCGCCCTCGACGAGGTCATCGAGGAGCCCGTGCAGGGCTTCGAGGCGGCCCTGTCGTTTGCGGCAACGAGCCAGTACCTCGAGGACCGCCGCGAGTCGGAAAACCTCCTGCGTGCACGCGGCGTGTTCGTCGAGGACTGCCTGAGCGACGAGCTCCCTGCCGCGATCACCAGCCGGTATCTCGCCATCAAGCGCGCCGGCATGCTCTGAGCACGGCGACATACGACTACGGAGAATCCCTGACGAAGCCTGCCCCGGCCTTTTGCTAGCGTATGCGGCAGGAGGTGCCGCATGAGCCATGCCCGCGAAACACTGCCTTCTGACTCCCTCGAAGGCGCACTCGCCCGGATCCTCGCTGACGTTACGGATACCACGAGCGACGACCCGCTTGCCGATGCCCGCGCGGCTGCCGCGCTGGCAGCAAAGCTGCAGGTTCGCGCGACCGAACTGCAGACGTCCGCGGAGCGCAAACAGCAGCGCGAGCTCGACAAGATGATCCGGAACCCGCACGACAAGGCGACGATGATCCAGATGACGGACCAGACGTTTCGCTCGGAGCGGCCGAAGCGGGCGGTCAGTCAGCTCACTCACATACTCGACGCGCAGGGCGTGCCGCGGTACTTCAGTCCGATCGACCAGGCGCTGATTCGTGGCTTCCAGTCTTTCGGCAGCTACTTACCCGGCGTTGCCGTGCCGCTGATCAAGGAAAAGATGCGCGCCGAAACGGCGAACGTCATCCTCCCGGCCGAAGACCGCGTGCTGGGCTCGCACCTGGCGCGGCGCAACGAATCGGGCCTGCGCATGAACGTCAACCTGCTTGGCGAAGCCATGCTGGGCGAGGAGGAGGCGAAGCGGCGGCTGGCATCCTACCTCGACGCGCTGGCAAACCCGACGATCGAGAGCATCTCGGTCAAGGTCTCGACGATTTACTCGCAGCTGTCCTCGGTTGGCTACGAGCACACCCTTGCCGTGCTGTGTGAACGACTCGAACGGCTGTACCGGGAAGCGTCGCGGCACAGCTATCGTCGCGCCGACGGCAGCGAGGTCTCGAAGTTCGTGTACCTCGATATGGAGGAATACAAGGATCTCCAGTTGACCGCCGAGGCCTTCATGCAGACGCTGTCACGGCCGGGCCTCGAGACCGCGCGCGGCGGCATTGCCCTGCAGTCCTACGTGCCCGATTCCTATCTGTGGCAGTGCCGCCTGAACGAATGGGCGCGCGAGCGCGTCGCGGCAGGCGGTACGCCGGTCACGTTGCGCATCGTGAAGGGCGCCAACATGGAGGCGGAGCGCGTCGAGGCATCGGCGCGCGGCTGGCCGCAGGCACCTTACAAGGACAAGCGTTCCACCGATGCCAACTTCAAGCGCATGCTGCACGAGGCCTTCAAGCCCGAGAATATCGAGGCGGTCACGCTCGGTATTGCGTCGCACAACCTGTTCGAGATCGCCTACGCGCTCGTTCTGGCGGTCAGGAACGACTGCCTCGACCGACTGCAGTTCGAGATGCTCGAGGGCATGGCGAATCACATACGCCGCGCGCTGGCCGAGATGACCGGCAACCTCGTCCTGTACGCGCCGGCCACGCGCCGCGAGAACTTCATCAACGCGATCGGCTACCTCGTGCGCCGCCTCGACGAGAACACGGGGCCCGACAATTTCCTGAGTCACGCTTTCAAGCTCGTTCCCGGCGACGATGAGTGGCAGCGACTCGAGGGACAGTTCTTCGAGTCCTTCGACTTCATCGACTCGACGCCCTGCACGCCGCGACGCACCCAGGACCGGCTGAAGGACCCGGTCCCGCCCGTGCAGGAAGACGGCACGCCGTTCGTGAACGAACCGGATACGGACTTTGCGCTGCACCAGAACGTGGACTGGGCATCGGGTCTCATCGATCGCTGGCACGTGCGCCACGGCGAGCAGGCTGCCGATGTGCCAATCCGCATTGGCGACGACGAGCATCTTGACCGTGAGGTCCGCGAGTCGGTTGATCCGTCGCGACCGGGTACCGTCGTCGCGCGTTACCGGCTGGCAACGACAGACGACATCGAGGCTGCCGTGTCGATTGCGCGTCGCAACGCATCGGGCTGGCGGGACCGGTCCGCGAGCGAACGCTCGGCGGTCCTCGGCAAGGCCGCCAACGAGCTCAGGGCGGCTCGCGGCGACCTGATGGGCGCGGCAATGGCCGAGGGGGGCAAGATCTTCCTGCAGTCGGACCCCGAAGTCTCCGAGGCGATCGACTTCTGTGAGTACTACCGGCGCAGCGCGTGTGAATTCGAGGCGCTCGAGGGCACGACCGCGGAGGGTCGTGGCGTCGTGGCGGTAGTCCCGCCGTGGAATTTCCCGATTGCCATACCCTGCGGCGGCATTGCCGCAGCGCTCGCGGCCGGCAACAGCGTGATCGTGAAGCCGGCCTCCGACACCGTCCTGACGGCCTGGCTGCTCGTGCAGGCGTTCTGGCGAGCCGGCGTGCCCGGCGACGCGCTGCAGTTCCTGCCCTGCGACGGCGGCTCGGTGGGTGCAGTGCTGGCCGCGCATCACGACGTCGACGTTGTGATCCTGACGGGTGGCACCGACACGGCGCTACGGATGCTCGACGCTCGCCCGGACATGGACCTGTTCGCCGAAACCGGCGGCAAGAACGCCACGATCGTCACGGCAATGGCGGATCGTGACCTCGCGATTGCGCACGTGCTGCAGTCGGCGTTCGGCCACAGCGGCCAGAAATGCTCGGCAACATCGCTGCTGGTCCTCGAGGCCGAAATCTACGACGACCCGCGCTTCAGGAACGCGCTCGTCGACGCGGCGGCAAGCATGACCGTGGGTTCCGCGTGGCAGCCCGAGACGCTCGTCGGACCCATGATCCATCCGCCTGGCGCCGACCTTGAGCGCGGGCTGACGCGACTCGAGCCCGGCGAAGAGTGGGCACTCAAGCCGCACATCGTGGACGACAACCCGTCGCTGTGGTCGCCCGGCATCAAGTGGAACGTCCAGCCCGGCAGCTTCACGCACATGACCGAGCTGTTCGGCCCGGTACTTGGCGTCATGCGGGCACGTGATCTCGACGAGGCCATCGAGCTCGTCAATGCGACGGGCTACGGACTGACGTCGGGTCTCGAGAGTCTCGACGACCGCGAACAGGCGACCTGGCAGGAGCACATCCGCGCAGGCAACCTCTACATCAACCGCGTCACGACCGGTGCAATCGTGCTGCGCCAGCCCTTTGGCGGCATGGGCAAGTCGGCGTTCGGACCGGGCATCAAGGCTGGCGGCCCCAACTACGTGCTGCCGCTCATGCGCTTCTCCCAGACGGCGCCGCCGCCGGCCAGCGGCGAGATCAGCAACGAAGACCTTCGGGCGCTCGAGTTTGCGCTTGCCGATCCGGATGCGTTCACGGTGCCGCGGCTAGAGGCCGGCGACCGGGCGACGATCCGCGCGGCCATCCGCAGTGCCGACCGGTGTTTCAGCGAGCACTTCGCCGCGGCCGAGGACAGCTTCCGTCTGATTGGACAGGACAACCTCCGTCGTTACCTGCCTGCCGGGCAGGTACGGGTTCGGGTGAGCGCTGATGACACGCCTGTCGAGCTCTTCGTCCGCGCCGCGGCGGCGCGTGCGGCCGGCAATCACGTCACGATCAGTACGCCGCCGGACTATCGGCCGGATGCGCTTGTCGTGCTCGAACACCTGACCGAGTCCTGGGGCGGGGCTATCGAGTTCGTCGAGGAGACTGACGACGAGCTTGCCGTCGTCGTTGCAAGCCGCGGCACCGATCGTGTGCGCTTTGCGGCGCCCGGCCGGGCGCCGGAGGTCGTGCAGCGAGCGGTCGGCGATACCGGTGTTTACCTTGCGTCTCAGCCCGTCAACGTTGACGGCCGCCTCGAGCTGCCGTGGTACCTGCGCGAGCAGAGCCTGTCATTCGACTATCACCGCTACGGCACCCTCGGCGACCGGGCGACGGAACGGCGCGCGGATACCGAGTAACGCTACAAGCCGGGTCAGAGGTTGCCGCTGAAGGTATCGCAGTCGGCAGGGTCACCACTCTCGAAGCCTCGTGCGAACCAGCGCTGGCGCTGTGCCGACGTGCCGTGAGTGAACGATTCCGGCACGACGCGACCCTGGCTCTGCCGCTGCAGGCGATCGTCGCCGATGGCGCTGGCCGCGTTCAGCGCCTCGTCGATGTCGCCGCTCTCGAGGAGCTGACGCGCCTTGTCCGCATGGTGGGCCCAGATGCCGGCGTAGCAGTCAGCCTGGAGTTCGAGGCGGACGGATAGCTCGTTGGCGCCGGCCTTGCCGAGCTGTGCCTGCCGACGGCGTACCTCGGTCGAGGTACCGAGCAGGTTCTGGACATGGTGGCCGACCTCATGGGCAATCACGTAGGCCTGGGCGAAGTCACCCGGCGCACCGAAACGCGTCTCGAGGTCCCGGAAAAACGACAGGTCGATATAGGCTTTCTGGTCGGCCGGGCAGTAGAACGGACCCATTGCAGCCTGGCCGAGGCCGCAGGCAGACCTCGTCGAACCCGTGAATAAAACCAGCGTCGGCTCACGGTAGGTGAGTCCTGATGCCCGAAACAGGGCGTGCCAGGCATCCTCCGTGTCGCCCATGACAACGGCAACGCGGTCCGCTACCGGGTCGCCGGACAGGTCCTCCGCGGTCGGCTGGGTGCCGGTCGAGGCAACCTGGCTGCCTTCGAGCACGGACAAGAGCGGACGCACGTCGACACCGAAATACCAGGCGGCGAGGATGATCAGGAGGGTCCCGATGCCGCCGCCCAGGGTCCGGCTGCCGGGCCGCCTGCCGCGGCGGTCCTCGATGTTGCTACTGCGGCGTCCGTCGCGCCAGCGCATGGCTCGTGTCTCTGTATGCGGCAGAGCATTATTGCAGCTTTGCGGGCAGCTCACTGCTGCCGAAGCCCGCGCGCCGGTGGCGTTCATTTGGGAATGGGGGTTTCGCTGGGCTAGAATCCCGCCCCCGCCGGAATTTAATCCTGATTAGAACCGGCGGTCGGGCCGCGGCAGCGGCCCCTGGATCCGGACCGGGAACCCGGGTCCCTGCCGACGCCCCCGAAGCCGGGCCCCTGCCCGGCGGACACTAGAAGAGGATTCCACGATGAGTGCTGGCGCCCGTTTCCGCTCACTGCTCGAGACCGAAAAGCCGCTCAAGATCGTCGGTACGATCAATGCGTACACGGCACTGCTCGCCGAAAAGGCCGGCCACAAGGCGATCTACCTGTCCGGCGCCGGCGTCGCCAACGCCTCCTTCGGGCTGCCGGATCTCGCAATGACGACCCTCAACGACGTGTGCGAGGACATCCGCCGCATTGCAGGCACCACCTCGATGCCGCTCCTGGTCGACGCCGATACGGGTTGGGGCAGCGCGTTCATGATCGGCCGCACGATCCGCGAGATGACCCGCGCCGGCGCGGCGGGCTGCCATCTCGAGGACCAGGTCGCCGTGAAACGCTGCGGCCACCGTCCCGGCAAGGCGCTGGTCGAGACCGCGGAAATGTGCGACCGCATCAAGGCCGCCGTGGACGCGCGCACCGATTCACACTTCGTCATCATGGCGCGGACCGACGCCCACGCCGTCGAGGGGCAACAGGCTGCGGTCGATCGTGCCCGTGCCTACGTCGAGGCGGGCGCCGATACAATTTTCGCCGAAGCGCTGACGACTCTCGACGAGTATCGACAGTTCACCGACGCCGTGGGCGTGCCGGTGCTGGCCAATCTCACCGAGTTCGGCAAGACGCCGCTCTTCAACGCGAGTGAGCTCGCGGACGTTGGTGTAGCGATGACGCTGTATCCGCTGAGCGCCTTCCGCGCCATGTCGAAAGCGGCACTCGAGGTGTACACGACGATCGCCGACGAGGAGAACCAGGAGAGCGTTGTCGACCGGATGCAGACCCGCATGGAGCTCTACGACGTGCTGGGCTACCAGGACTATGAGGACAAGCTCGACGAGCTCTTCGCTGAGAAGGGTTTCAAAACAGGCAACTAGAACGACGGGCCGCCATTCCGGCAGGCTTGCACGGGAGAACCTGATGGGAGAGACCAAGAAGACCGGCGGACTGGCCGGCGTAACGGCAGGCGCGACCGCGCTCTGCACGGTCGGCAAGGAAGGTGCCGGCCTGACCTACCGCGGCTACGACATCTTCGACCTGGCCGACCACGCAACCTTCAACGAGGTTGCCTACCTGCTACTGAGGGGCAAGCTGCCGACGCAGGCAGAACTCGACAGCTTTGTGGCGACGGTCAAGGCCAACCGGGGCCTGCCCGATGCCCTCAAGACCGTGCTCGAAAGCGTGCCCGCGGACGCGCACCCGATGGACGTGCTCAGGACGGGCATCTCTTTCCTCGGCAACATCGAAGGTGAAGCGGACGATTTCTCAGACCAGGAAGCCGTTGCCGAGCGCATCTTCGCGGTGCTGCCGTCGATCATGGTGTACTGGCACCGCTATCACACGGACGGTGTGCGCATCGATACCGAAACCGACGACGACAGCGTGCCCGGGCATATTCTGCACATGCTCCACGACAAGGCGCCGTCGGCCATGCACCAGCAGTCGCTCGACACGACGCTGATCCTGTACGCCGAACACGAGTTCAACGCCTCGACGTTCACGGCGCGCGTTATTGCCGCGACGCTGTCCGATATGCATTCGGCAATCACCGGTGCCATCGGCTGCCTGCGCGGCGCCCTGCACGGCGGTGCCAACGAGGCTGCCATGGCACTCGTCTCGAGCTTCGACTCGGTGGAGGCGGCGGATGCGGGCATCCGCGACAAGCTGGCCAAGAAGGAGCTCATCATGGGCTTCGGGCATCGCGTCTACACGACCTCGGATCCGCGCAACGCGATCAACAAGCGGATGTCGAAGGCGCTCGCCGAGGAGGCGGGCGATGAACGGCTGTTCCCTGTGTCGGAGACGATCGAGACGATCATGTGGGATGAGAAGAAGCTGTTCGCGAACGCCGACTTCTACGCGGCGACCGTGTATCACTTCCTCGGTGTGCCGACTTACCTCTTTACCCCCATCTTCGTCTGCTCGCGCATTACGGGCTGGGCGGCGCACGTCATGGAACAGCGCGCCAACAACAAGCTCATTCGCCCGGCGGCGGACTACACCGGTCCCGGCCTTCAGGAGTGGGTGCCGATCGACAAGCGCGGCTAGCCGCCTGAATTCCCCTAAACCTGCCTGTCCGCATGTTGCGGACAGGCTTTCCCAAGTGGAGAACCCAAATCATGTCCGGAGCTGATATTCGCTCGGCCGTCCGTCCCGACTGGGACGACGTCCTCGTCGCTATTGCCGACTACGTTTGCAACGCTGAGATCGATTCCGACCTCGCCTACGAGACCGCCCACTACTGCCTTATGGATACGCTCGCCTGCGGCTTCCAGGCCCTCGACTACCCGGCCTGCACCAAGCTGCTCGGTCCCGTCGTACCGGGCGCAACCCTGCCGGGCGGCGCCCGCGTCCCGGGCACGTCCTACGAACTCGAGCCCGTCATGGCGGCGTTCAACATTGGCGCCATGAACCGCTGGCTCGACTTCAACGACACCTGGCTCGCGGCGGAATGGGGACATCCGTCAGACAACCTTGGCGGCATCCTCGCGGTTGCGGACTACCTGAGCCGCAAGGCGCGCGCCGAGGGCGGTGAGCCGCTGACGATGCAGGACGTGCTGACCGCCATGATCAAGGCGCACGAGATCCAGGGCGTGCTTGCGCTCGAGAACAGCTACAACCGCGTCGGGCTCGATCACGTCTTGCTCGTGCGCATTGCGTCGACCGCGGTGGTCACGAGCATGCTCGGCGGCGATCGCGACACCGTGCTCAACGCCGTGTCGAACGCGTGGATCGACGGCTGTTCACTCAGAACCTACCGTCACGCGCCGAACACGGGCTCGCGCAAGAGCTGGGCGGCCGGCGATGCGACGAGCCGGGCCGTGCGCCTTGCGTTGATCGCAATGACCGGCGAGATGGGTTACCCGTCCGCGCTGTCGGCGAAGACCTGGGGCTTTTACGACGTGCTGTTCAAGGGCAAGCCCTTCGGCTTCCAGCGCGGCTACGGCAGCTACGTCATGGAGAACGTGCTGTTCAAGATCTCCTACCCGGCCGAGTTCCACTCACAGACGGCGGTCGAGGCGGGGATGACGCTGCACGAGGTCGTCAAGGATCGCATCGACGACATCGAGCGCATCGTCATCGAAACGCAGGAGGCCGGCGTTCGCATCATCGACAAGACCGGCCCGCTCGATAACCCCGCCGACCGCGATCACTGCATCCAGTACATGGTGGCCGTGCCACTCATCTTCGGTCGCCTGACCGCGGCCGACTACGAGGACGACGTCGCGAGCGATCCGCGTATCGATGCGCTGCGTGACAAGATGGAAGTGCGCGAGAACGAGCAATACACGAAGGACTACTTCGATCCTGAGTTGCGCTACATCGGCAACGCCGTGCAGGTGTTCTTCAATGACGGCACGTCGACAGACCGCATCGAGGTACATTTCCCGATTGGTCATCGCGAGCGTCGTGAGGAGGGCATCCCGGTCCTCAAGAAGAAGTTCGTCGACAGCGTGTCGCCGAAACTCGCGTCGGGCCAGTGGAGTGAACTCGATGCGCTGACGGCCGATCGCGAAAAGCTGGCTGCCACCGCCGTCGATGATTTCATGGCGCTGCTCGTCGCCTGACGCCAACGCTTCCGAGGACTTTCTATGCGCCAGCTTCCTGTGCTCGCCCTGATGCTCGTGGCTTCCGCCGCGGTCGCCGATATCGAGCGACGGCTTGCGAACAACGGCAACCTCGTCATGGAGGACGTGCCCGACATTCCGGCCGATATCGTCACCGACCTGAACCGCTACCAGAACGTGCGCTCGGCGGCGTTCCAGGCCTTCGCGGCCGATGGCAAGGGCGTCATCATCAATACCCGTTTCGGCGACGTCGGCCAGTTGCATCGCGTGGACATGCCCGGAGGTGCCCGCCACCAGCTCACCTATTACCGTGAGCCGATCGGCGAAGTGGCGCGCCAGCCGGGTGGCGGCAAGCTCGTGTTCACGCGTGATGCGGGGGGCAGCGAGTTCAGCCAGGCCTTCCTGTTCGACCCGAGCGGCGGCGATGTTCGCATGCTGACCGACGGCGAGTCGCGCAATGGCGCCGTGCTCTGGGATCGTGAGGGCCGTCGCCTCGCTTACCAGAGCACCCGGCGTAACGGTGCATCGAACGACGTCTGGATCATGGACCCCGAAGAACCCGGCAGCGCAGAGCTCGTGCTCGAATCGCCTGACGGCAGCCTGTGGGGACCCGCCGAGTTCTCGGCCAGCGGCACCCGGCTGCTGGTCACGAACTACGTCAGCATTACCGATTCCCGGGTCACGTTGCTCGATCTCGACTCCGGCGAGCTGACGACGCTCGCCGGCGGCGGCGCGACGCCGAGTGTCAATGTGCCGCTGGCGTTCGATGACGCCAACGAGGGCTTCTGGTTCATCACCGACCAGGCCGGTGAGTTCACCATGCTCGCGTGGCAGTCACTCGCGCCGGGCGCCGAGCCTGAGTTCGTGACGGCCGACATCGACTGGAACGTCGAAGGCGGTGTCGTCAGCCGCGATCGCAAGCGGGCGGCGTTTACGGTCAACGAAGGCGGGCAGACGGCCGTGTACCTCCTCGACCCGAAGTCTCGCGACTATCGCCGTGTCGACAGCATTCCGACCGGCGTGGTGTACGGCCTCGCATTCAGCCCTGACGGGCGCCGGCTCGGCATGACGATCAACACGGCCGGCTCGCCCAGCGATACGTTCGTGCTCGAGCTCGGCCGCAAGCCACTCGATTACGGCAGGCTCGAGCGCTGGACCTTCAGCGAGGTCGGTGGCCTCGACACGAGCACGTTTGTCGAGCCCGAGCTCATCGAGTTCCCGACCTTCGATGAGGTAGACGGCAAGCCGCGCATGATTCCCGCGTGGCTCTACAAGCCGCGAACCCCCGGCCCGCACCCCGTCGTCGTATCGATTCACGGCGGGCCGGAGAGCCAGTCACGGCCCTGGTTCTCGAGCACCTACCAGCTCTGGCTCGAAAAGCTGGGCGTTGCCGTGGTCGTACCAAACGTCCGCGGCTCAGCCGGCTACGGCAAAACCTATGTGTCGCTCGACAACGGCTTCAAGCGTGAAGACTCGGTGCGCGACATTGGTGCCCTGCTCGACTGGATAGCGGCCAACCCCGATCTCGACGAAGAGCGCGTTGCGGTATTCGGCGGCAGCTACGGCGGCTACATGGTGCTGGCCAGCGCCGTGCATTTCAGCGACCGGCTCAAGGCCGCGGTCGATATTGTCGGCATTTCGAGCTTCGTCACCTTCCTGGAAAACACCCAGGACTACCGCCGCGACCTGCGTCGCGTCGAGTACGGTGACGAGCGTGATCCCGAGATGCGTGCCCACCTCGAGTCGATCAGCCCGGTCAACAACGTCGAGAAGATCGGTGTCCCGATGTTCGTCGTGCAGGGTGAAAACGACCCGCGTGTGCCGGTTACCGAATCGATACAGGTGGTCAATGCGCTGCGCGAGCAGGGCCAGACGGTCTGGTACATGAACGCCCTCAACGAAGGTCACGGCTACCGAAAAAAGGAGAACCGTGACATCTACCAGCAAGCCACCGTGTTGTTCTTCAGGCAGCACCTCCTCGGCGAGTGACGGACGGCGACGAGGCGGCGCGGCTGGCCGCGGGGCTCGACGCACTCGGTCGACCGGTGCCGCCGGGTGCGGCTGCAAGCCTTCACCGCCTGTTGGATGAACTCGAGCGCTGGAACGCGCGCATCAACCTGACGGCGATTCGCGATCGTGAGGACATGCTCGCCCTGCATATCTTCGACAGCCTGGCCGCGCGGCCGCTGCTGAAAGGCAGGACCGTGCTCGATATTGGCACCGGCGCGGGCTTTCCCGGTTTGCCGCTGGCTATCGTCGAGCCGGACCGGGACTTCGTGCTCGTCGACAGCAACAACAAGAAGATTCGTTTCGTCGAGCACGCTGTGCGCCAGCTCGCACTCGACAACGTGACTGCGGTCAAGGCGCGGGCCGAGGACTTTGCTCCCGGCGACCGCTTTGATACCGTGATCGCACGAGCGGTCGCCGAACTGGCGGAGCTCGTGAGCATTGCCGGACACCACGTGGGAGAGGACGGGGTGTTCGTAGCGCTCAAGGGGCGCTACCCGGCAGAGGAACTCGAGCGGCTACCCGCCGGGTGGACGGCCAACGTCGCCCGGCTCGATGTTCCGGGACTGGAAGACGGCTCACGCCACGCCGTGCTCCTCGAGCCCCAACGAGACTAGAACAAACAGGCGACACCCCGCGGCGAGCCGCGGGAGCGGAAGACATTTATGACCCGTATCCTGGCCGTGGCCAACCAGAAAGGCGGCGTAGGCAAGACCACGACCTGTGTGAATCTCGCTGCCTCGCTTGCCGCTACCCACCGGCGAGTCCTGCTCGTCGACATGGACCCACAGGGCAACGCGACGATGGGCTGCGGCATCGACAAGATGAACCTCGAGCTGACGACCTGCGATGTGCTGCTTGGTGAGGCGAGCGCTGCCGACACGATCGTCTCGGCGCCGGAGGGCAACTTCGCGGTCATGCCCGGCAACGCGGACCTGACTGTCGCCGAGGTCGAACTCCTGCAGCAGATCGGCCGCGAGCTTCGGCTTGCCAAGGCGCTTGAGCCCGTCACGGGTCTCTATGATTTTGTGCTGATCGACTGCCCGCCATCGATCAACATGCTGACCGTCAACGCCTTGACGGCAGCGGACGGGGTACTGATCCCGATGCAGTGCGAGTACTACGCCCTCGAAGGCCTGTCCGCCCTGCTGACAACGATCGAACAGATACGCGACACCGTGAACCCGAGGCTCGAGGTTTACGGCATACTGCGTACGATGTTCGATCCACGCATCAACCTGTCGAACGAGGTCTCGCTGCAGCTGATTGAGCACTTCGACAGGAAAGTCTTCCGCACCGTCGTGCCACGCAACATCCGTCTTGCCGAGGCCCCGAGCTTCGGTCGGCCGGCGCTGTTGCACGATCGCTCGTCACGCGGTGCCATTGCCTACCTTGCGCTCGCCGGTGAAATCCTGAGGCGCGAGGATTCAGAGCCGGCGGCGGGCGCTGCCTGATGGTTGCGCACGTTGACGGAGCCAGGTCCAGATTATGACTGCTAGAAAGAAACGCCTGGGGCGCGGTCTCGACGCCCTGTTGAGCAAACCGGCAGCGGCCACCGCGTCGTCGGCCACGGCACCCGCGGTTGCGGCGTCGCCAGCAGCGGGCGGCGACAGCGCACTCAAGGACATACCCGTCGAGCTCCTGAAGCGCGGCGAGTACCAGCCGCGCGTCGACATGCGCCAGGAGTCGCTTGCCGAGCTCGCAGAGTCCATCAAGGTGCAGGGCATCGTGCAGCCGATCGTCGTTCGCGAGATTGCTGCTGCCGGCTCGGCGCGCTACGAGATCATTGCGGGCGAGCGCCGCTGGCGTGCCGCCCAGCTCGCAGGTCTTGCCGAAGTGCCCGCCATCGTTCGCGACATCGACGATGAAGACGCGATCGCCATGGCGCTCATCGAGAACATCCAGCGCGAGGATCTCAACCCGCTCGAAGAGAGCCGCGCCCTGTCCCGGCTGATTGCCGAGTTCGATCTCACGCACGCCGAGGCGGCGACGGCCGTGGGCCGGTCGCGGGCTGCCGTCAGCAACCTGCTGCGCCTCGAAGAGCTTGGCGACAAGGTCAAGGTGCTCCTCGAGGAGCGGCAGATCGACATGGGGCACGGCCGGGCGCTGCTGGCCGTGCAGGACCCGGTGCAGCAGCTCGATGCGGCCCGCCAGGTGGTGCGGAAGGGCCTGTCGGTGCGCGCGACCGAGCAACTCGTCAAGCGCATGCAGGCGGGCAAGCCCGCAAAGAAGGCCGCTGCGGCCGAGGAGTCGAACGCGGACATACGTCGTCTCGAGATGGATATCTCCGATAAGCTCGGCGCCAGGGTGCGGATCGAGCACGGCAAGAAGGGCTTCGGCAAGCTCGTCATCCGCTACAACAACCTGGACGAGCTGGACGGCATCCTCGAGCACATCAAGTAACGTCCGAGGCTGCGACCTCCGCCACGCTTTGTGTGGCGCTCGCCATTACAATGATCCCATGACCCTGGTGGACACAATCGTCCGGCAGGCGAACGGGTGTTGCCGACTCGCATCGATTGCCCTGCTCGCCGGCTGCGCGGCCAACCGCAGCGAGCCCGAGCTGCCGCCCGAGTTCGGCGCGCCCGCGCTGGGCGACAAGCCCGGTATCGACTGTCAGGCGCCGTCGCTGAGCGAAAGCGAGGACCCGGACCTGCTCGACGTGACGCAGGTGCGCGTGGAGCAAATCGTCTACGGCACCTCCCGCTGGTTCGACGGGCTGTTCGGCAAGAGCAACGTCGAATGTGCCGGTAACGTCTCGCGCGGCTATGTCAGCACTGGCGTGCGCTGGGACCAGCGCGACGGTGCGAAGCTGCGCGCCCGCTTCCGGGCTAGCGTAGCGCTGCCGGCCATGAGCCGCCGGGCGCGGCTCGTCGTTGGCCGCGGCGACGCCGACCGCTTCATCGAGGGCACCGAAGACGAGAACATCCAGACGCTGCCGGATCGCTTCAACAGCTTCGACGAGCAGGAGTTTCTCGTCGGTCTCGGCTATTCGAGTAGGGCCGGCGTGCGGAAAGGCTGGGACTTCGGTGCGGGCGTCCGACTGAGCAACCCTATCGATCCGTATGTACGTATGCGCTATCACCTGAATCCGGTGATCAGCGAGCGCTTCCTCTGGCGAGTAACGCCGCAGCTGTTCTGGCAGAACACGCGTGGCGCCGGCGTGTCGCTCGTCAACACCTTTGACGTTGCCGTATCGGAAGCCTGGCTCGTGCGTCACTGGACATCGCTCGTCGAAGACGAGGTTTCGGAAGAGATGGACTGGACGACCAAGCTGACGGCCTTCCAGAACGTCAGCACGCGGACGGCATTGGCCTACAGCCTGTTTGCCTCCGGCGAGACGGGGCTCGAGGTGCCGCTGCGCGACTATGGCTTCGAGCTGCGCTACCGGCGCCGGATCTTCCGGGAATGGTTCTTCATCGAGCTCCTAAGCAGCATCTCCTACCCGCAGGAGTTCGTCGACGAGGAGCGCGAGCGCAACCTTGGCGTGGGCATCGAGTTCGAGCTGCAGTTCGGCGAATGGCCCAACCGACGCTAGCCCGGCTTCGTCAGGCCACGTTATCGACGCTCAGGTCGCTGGTCGTGTAGACCGAACGAATGATGTGCGGCAGCACGGCCTCGGAGATCAGGAAGCCCTGCATCTTGTCGCACTCGATCGTCTTCAGGAACTCGAAGGTGGCCTGTTCCTCGACCCCTTCGGCGCAGACCGACATGCCGAGGTTGTGCGCAAGCCCGGTGACGGCGGCGAGTACGGCCATGCGGCGCGGGTCGTTCTGCGCGCGGCGAAGCGCGGCGGCGTGGATCTTGATCTCGTCGAAGGGCAGGCGTTCGAGTGTCGAGAGTGAGGCCGCGGCGACGCGGAAATCGTCGAGGCAGAGACGGAAGCCGACCTTGCGCAGCTCTTCGAGCGAGCGGACGTGCGGCGCCTCGGGGTTCGACAGGTCCTGCTCGATGACCTCGAACGTGAAGCAGTCCGGCGTGAAGCGCAGCTCCCGCACGATGTCTGCGTAGCGCTCGGCAAGGCGCGGTTCGTTCAGGAGGCTCGAGGCGAGGTTGATACAGGCCCGGAGCTCGATGCCCTGCGAGTGCCAGGTCTTGAGCTGGGCCGCGGCCTTGCGCAGCACGAACTCGGTCAGCCGGCCCATCATGCCGAAGGCCTCGATTTCCGGCAGGAATTCCATCGGGCCGAGCAAGCCGAGTTCCGGGTGCTTCCAGCGCACGAGCGCCTCCGCTTCACAGGTACGCCATTCCGAGTCCCCGGCGCGTTCGACCTTGGGTTGGTAGCGCACAACGAACTCGAACTCGTCGAAAGCCCGGGCGAGGTCCTCGCGGGACACCTTGAGGAGGCGGCGACGGCAGCGGGTTGCGGAGTTCCTGAGACCGTCGAAATCGGGTTTTCGCCCAACCCACTCGAGGTTCTCGATGTCCTGCAGGACGTCGATCAGCCCGGCGCGGTCACCGTTGGCGATGCGCGCGCGTTCCGCCACCAGCACGACACCGAGCGGCGTCGATGCAGACGCATCCTTGATCAGCGCGGCGATTTCCGGCGTCAGGTCCCGGTCTGCGACAAGGAGGATTCGCCGCAGCTGCCCCTGCAAGAGGGGTTCGAGCGTGTCGGGCGCCGAGAAGAAACTGGCGGCAAAGCTCATCTCGCGGACGAGGTCATTGAGCACAGGCTGGTCTTTGAGCGATTGGCTGGCTACGAGCAGCATGGTGTCTCCGGAGTGGGTTCAGGAATAGGCTTGTCTGCCACATGCGGGTTATCGGCCACCCGGGGAAAAAATTGAGGCCATTCCGGCCCTGAACGGGTGCCGCTCAGCCTGCCTGATCCAATATGGTAAAAACCGCCGTTTTCCCGGGGAAAAACCGCAATTTTTTGCCCGCCGCAGAGCGTCGAATCTTGGTTGCCATGCACCGGGGCGGACACTATAATGCGCTCGCCTCAAACGACGGGCCGCCTGGACAACAAACCGCAATGTTCCGAGCCACACCCTTACGGTCAGCCGCCGGGTGGTGGCTTTTTTAGCGCCGGCAAGAGACTCAGGATATGAGCGTCATGCTGAAGGTGCTGCTGGGACAAGCGGCAGCCGGGCTGGTCACCGCCGGTGCCTTCTGGGCCTTCGGGGATACGGTATCCGCGTATTCAGCGGCGCTCGGCAGCCTGGCCTGCGTCGTCCCGAACGGCTTTCTTGCGCTCCGACTGGCCGTGCCGCGTCGCGACCCGGGAGCGAAAGCGCTCATGCGTGCAGCGTGGCTCGGGGAGGCAGGCAAGCTGGCGCTGACTGTGCTGATGTTCAGTATGGTATTCGCCACGGTCCGACCGCTCGCGGGCGGACCACTATTTGCAGGATTTATTGCCTCGCAGCTCGCGACCTTCCTTGGTTTCCTGCTGCGAAGCCCAAATAAAGAAGAGACAGAAACGAGCGTTTCGAATGGCGAGTGAAGGCGGCCCGAGGTCATCGGGCGATTACATTACCCACCACCTCCAGAACCTGCAGCTCTGCAAGAAGGATGGCGACTGGTATCTCGGTGCCTGCCCCGGCGAATTCTGGGCCGTCAACGTCGATTCGATGTTCTGGTCCGTGCTCCTTGGTCTCATCTTCGTCTTTCTGTTCCGGCGGGTTGCCAAGCAGGCGAATTCCGGCGTACCGACCAAGTTCCAGGCCGCCATCGAGCTGATCGTCGAGGTTGTCGACACCTCGGTGAAAGAGACCTTTCACGGCAAATCGAAGCTCATTGCGCCGCTCGCCCTGACGATCTTCGTCTGGGTGTTCTTCATGAACCTGATGGACCTGATCCCGGTCGACTGGCTGCCGCTGGTTGCCGAGGGTGGCCTGCACCTGCCTTACCAGAAGGTGGTGCCGACGACGGACGTCAACATCACCTTCGGTATGTCGCTGTCGGTGTTCGCGCTGATCATCTTCTACACGATCAAGAACAAAGGGCTTGGCGGCTTCGTGGCAGAGCTGACGCTGCATCCGATTGCGCCGCCGACCAAGGGCGCTGGCCTGATCGCCGCGCCGCTCGTTATAGCGTTTAACTTCATTCTCGAGTCGGTGGCCCTGCTCGCCAAGCCGCTGTCATTAAGCCTGCGACTGTTCGGCAACCTGTTCGCCGGCGAACTGATTTTTATCCTGATTGCGTTGATCGGCTGGTTCCAGCTACCGCTGCATTTCGGCTGGGCCGTGTTCCACGTGCTAATCGTGACGCTGCAGGCTTACATTTTCATGATGCTGACGATTGTCTATCTCAGTCTGGCATCGGAGAAGCATTAGGAATTTCGGGTGTCTTACCCGGGACAATTTGGACTACATCCTCGTTAGGAGATATTGATGGATATTGTTATTGGCTTGACGGCGATTGCTGTTGCACTCCTGATCGGCCTTGGCGCCCTCGGCGTAGGTATCGGCATGGGCCTTCTGGGCGGTCGCTTCCTCGAAGGCGCAGCGCGTCAGCCGGAACTTGCCCCGATGCTGCAGACCAAGATGTTCCTGGTCGTGGCGCTGCTCGACGCCGTCGCCATGATCGGCGTGGGTATTGCCCTGTTCTTCGCGTTTGCAAACCCGTTCATCGCCCAGTTCCAGGCCGCAACCGGCGGCTAAACAGCGCGGTGCGCTTGGCCTTTCGCGACATGATGCGATAAGGAGCATTACGTGGACATCAATATAGGCACACTGGGCGGCCAGACGATCGCGATGATCGTCTTCGTCTGGTTCTGCATGAAGTACATCTGGCCCCACATCATGGGTGCCATCGAAGAGCGTCAGGAAAAGATTGCCGAAGGTCTTGCGGCCGCCGAGCAGGGCGCTGAGCAGCTCGATCGTGCGAAAGCCGAGGCCGACGACATCATTGCCGAGGCGCGGCGCCAGGCGACGCAGATCCTCGACCAGGCCAACGCCCGGGCGAATGAGATCGTTGCTGACGGCAAGGCCGAAGGGACCCGCGAGCGTGAGCGCCAGCTTACCGCGGCGAAAGCCGAGATCGAGCAGGAAGCGAGTCGCGCCCGCGAGGAACTGAGGACACAGGTGTCGACGGTAGCGCTTGCCGGTGCCGAGAAGATACTGAAGCGTGAAATCGATTCGTCGGCGCACGACGATATCCTGGGCGAGCTCGCTGAGCAGCTGTAGGTTCACTGTAAATGGCTGATCACAACACCATCGCACGACCCTACGCCCAGGCACTGTTCGAGGTTGCCAACGAGGCCGGCACGCTTGACAGCTGGTCCGAGGCCCTCGCCGCGGCGAGTGACCTGATGGCCGACGGCCAGGTGGTCACCTTCCTGCGCGACCCGGCGCTCGACGATCCGAAGCGTCTCGAGTTTCTCAAAGGCCTGTTCGACAAGGCTGGTATCAGCGTCCTGGGCGGCGCCGACGCCAAAGGCATGAACTTCCTGCGCGTCCTCGTCGACAACGGTCGGGTCAACGTGCTGCCGGAAATTGCCGAGCAGTACGAGGCGCTAAAGGCGCAGGTTCAAAACACCGTCGACGTAACGGTTACGTCGGCGACGCCGGTCAGTGACGATCGCCTCAAGGCAATCAGCGCGGCCCTCGAGAAACGCCTCGGACGCGACGTCAACATCGCAACCGAGATCGACGAAACGCTCATTGGCGGCGCCGTCATCAAGGCCGGCGACATCGTAATAGACGGATCAATGCGTGCGAGGCTCGCTGGCCTTACCAACGCCTTGATCACCTGAAGAGGAAATACACCATGGCACTCAAAGCTTCTGAAATCAGCCAGCTGATTAAGGAACGCATCGAGAACTTCGAGGCGAAAGCCGAGGCGCGGGACGTTGGCAGCGTCATTGCTGTCACCGACGGTATCGTGCGTATTCACGGCCTCGCCGACGCACGCTACGGCGAAATGCTCGAATTTCCCGGCAATACCTTTGGCCTCGCACTCAACCTGGAGCAGGACTCGGTGGGTGCCGTTATCCTCGGTGACTACAAGGAGATCTCCGAGGGCGACACGGTCAAGACGACCGGCCGCATTCTCGAGGTGCCGGTCGGTCGCGGCATGCTGGGCCGCGTCGTTGACGCGCTCGGCAACCCGATTGATGGCAAGGGCCCGATCGAGGCTGACGAGACGAAACCTATCGAACGTATCGCACCGGGCGTCATCGAGCGCCAGTCGGTCGACCAGCCGGTGCAGACCGGTCTCAAGGCCATCGACTCGATGGTGCCGATCGGTCGTGGCCAGCGTGAGCTGATCATTGGTGACCGCCAGACCGGTAAGACTGCCGTCGCGATCGACGCGATCATCAACCAGCGCGGCACCGGCGTTAAGTGCATCTACGTGGCCGTCGGCCAGAAGGCCTCCTCGATTGCGGGCGTTGTTCGCAAGCTCGAGGAAGAGAACGCCATGGAGCACACGATCGTCGTTGCTGCTGCCGCGGCGGACAGCCCGGCCATGCAGTACATCGCGCCGTACGCCGGCACGACGATGGGCGAATTCTTCATGGATAACGGCGAAGACGCGCTGATCGTTTTCGATGACCTGTCCAAGCAGGCCGTGGCCTACCGCCAGGTCTCGCTGCTCCTGCGTCGACCGCCGGGTCGCGAAGCCTATCCGGGTGACGTCTTCTACCTGCACTCGCGCCTGCTCGAGCGCGCGGCGCGCGTCAGTGCCGACTACGTCGAGCGCGTGACGGAAGGCAAGGTCAAAGGCCAGACGGGCTCGCTGACCGCACTGCCCATCATCGAGACGCAGGCCGGCGACGTATCTGCGTTTGTCCCGACCAACGTGATCTCGATTACCGACGGCCAGATCTTCCTCGAGTCCGACCTGTTTGCCGCCGGTATCCGTCCGGCCATCAACGCCGGCCTCTCGGTCTCGCGCGTGGGTGGTGCTGCCCAGACCAAGATCATCAAGAAGCTTGGTGGTGGCGTGCGCCTTGCGCTTGCCCAGTATCGTGAGCTCGCGGCGTTCGCACAGTTCGCGTCCGACCTCGACGCGGCAACGCGCAAGCAGCTAGAGCGCGGCGAACGCGTCACCGAGCTCATGAAGCAGAAGCAGTACTCACCCCTGTCGGTGGCCGAGATGGCGCTGTCGCTGTTCGCGGTCAACGAAGGCTTCCTGGACGGCGTCGACGTCGAAAAGGTCGTCGATTACGAGGCGGCGCTGCATGACTTCGCGCGCGCGAATCACGCCGCGACGCTCGACTCGATCAACGAGACCGGCGACTACAACGACGAGATCGCCGCAACGCTCAAGGGCGTTTGCGAGGACTTCGCCGAGAAGGGCGCGTTTTAGGCAGCAGGAACGGTAGGAGCGGTCTTTAAGGCCGCGACAGCGAACGACGACAAGCGGAACGACTATGCCGGGCGAAAAGGAAATACGATCGAAGATTGCTTCTGTAAAGAACATGCAGAAGATCACGAGCGCCATGGAGAAAGTGGCGGCGTCCAAGATTCGTAAAGCGCAGGCGCAGATGGACGAGTCGCGGCCCTATGCCGAGCGAATCCGCCGCGTCATCAGTCACCTGGCTTACGCCAATCCTGACTACAAGCACCCCTTTCTCGTCGAGCGCGAGGCAAAGCGCGTCGGCTTCATTGTCATTTCCACCGACCGCGGGCTGTGTGGCGGCCTCAATGCCAACCTCTTCAAACAGGTCATCAAGGAGATGGCCAACTGGAAAGAGCAGAACGTCGACGTCGACCTTGTCCTCGTGGGCGCCAAGGCCGTGCAGTTCTTCAAGCGCTTCGGCGGCAGCGTACTGGGTACGACGTCGCACCTCGGTGACCAGCCGAGCGTCAACGAGCTGATCGGCTCGATTCGCATCATGCTCGATGCGTACGAGGAGGGGCGCATCGATCGCGTCTTCCTGTTCCACAACGTCTTCGTCAGCGCCATGAGCCAGAAGCCGACCGCGCAGACGATTCTGCCCGTCAGTGAGATCGGCCTCGAAGGTGAGACGCTGGCGGCACACTGGGACTATCTCTACGAGCCCGACGCCGGCGAGCTGCTTGAGGACATACTCATGCGCTACATCGAGTCACAGGTCTATCGCGGCGCCGTCGAGAACTTCGCCTGCGAGATGGCCGCCAAGATGGTGGCGATGAAATCGGCTACCGACAACGCGGGCGAGATCATCAATACGCTGCAGCTCCAGTACAACAAGGCGCGGCAGGCTGCGATTACGCAGGAAATTTCAGAAATTGTGGGCGGCGCGGCCGCCGTCTCCGGCTAGGCCGGCAACTACACGTTGAGTTTTGGGCGGCAGTACCGTCCGAAAGCGAGGATAAGCAGAAGATGAGCACCGGAACTACAGTGCAGGTTATTGGCGCCGTTGTGGACGTCGAGTTTCCCGCGGGCCAGATCCCGAGGGTCTATGACGCACTCAAGATCGACGACTCGGACATTACGCTCGAGGTTCAGCAGCAGCTGGGCGATGGCATCGTTCGCACGATCGCGATGGGTGCCTCGGAAGGCCTGAAGCGCGGGATGGCCGTGTCCAACACGGGTCAGCCGATTTCCGTACCGGTCGGTGAGAAGACGCTCGGACGCATCATGGACGTCCTGGGCACCCCGATCGACAACGCCGGCGACATTGGCGCGCCGACGACGATGCCGATCCACCGCGAGCCGCCGAGCTACGAGGACCAGGCTGCAACGACCGACCTGCTCGAAACGGGCATCAAGGTTATCGACCTGATCATGCCGATCGCGAAGGGCGGTAAGGTTGGCCTCTTCGGCGGTGCCGGCGTGGGCAAGACTGTCACGCTCATGGAGCTCATCAACAACATTGCCAAGGAGCACGGCGGTTACTCCGTGTTTGCAGGCGTCGGTGAGCGTACCCGCGAGGGTAACGATTTCTACCACGAAATGACCGACTCGGGCGTTATCGACAAGGTGGCACTCGTCTACGGCCAGATGAACGAGCCGCCGGGCAACCGCCTGCGCGTCGCGCTGACCGGTCTGACGATGGCCGAGGCGTTCCGCGACGAAGGTCGTGACGTCCTCATGTTCATCGACAACATCTATCGTTACACCCTGGCCGGCACCGAAGTGTCTGCCCTGCTTGGCCGCATGCCGTCGGCAGTAGGCTACCAGCCGACGCTTGCCGAGGAGATGGGTGTACTGCAGGAGCGAATCGCCTCTACCAAGACGGGCTCGATCACGTCATTCCAGGCCGTCTACGTCCCTGCCGACGACCTTACCGACCCGTCGCCGGCAACGACCTTTGCTCACCTTGATGCAACGCTCGTACTGTCACGCCAGATCGCTGAGCTCGGCATCTACCCTGCGGTCGATCCGCTCGATTCCACGTCGCGTATTCTCGATCCGCTGGTTATCGGCCAGGAGCATTACGACTGTGCGCGTAACGTCCAGGCAATCCTGCAGCGCCAGAAGGAACTGCAGGACATCATTGCTATTCTGGGTATGGACGAGCTGTCCGAAGAGGACAAGCTGACGGTCGGTCGCGCACGCAAGATCCAGCGCTTCCTGTCGCAGCCGTTCTTCGTTGCCGAGGTCTTCACCAACGCACCGGGTAAGTACGTACCGCTGTCCGAAACGATTCGCGGCTTCAACGGCATCGCCAACGGCGACTACGATCACCTGCCCGAGCAGGCGTTCTACATGGTCGGCACGATCGACGAGGCTGTCGAGAACGCAAAGAACTTTAGTTAAGCGAGAGGCCCCCATGGCCACAACCATCGACGTCGACATCGTGTCTGCCGAGGGCGAGATCCACAGCGGCACAGCCCAAATGGTCTACGCCCCAGCGCGAATGGGCGAAGTAGGCATTGCCCCTCGCCACGCGCCGCTCCTGACTATGCTGAAGCCCGGTGAAGTCCGCGTGGAAGACACCGATGGCAAGGAGCACTTCTACTTCATCACCGGTGGCATTCTCGAGGTGCAGCCGCACAAGGTGACCGTGCTCGCTGACACCGCGCTGCGTGGTGACCAGCTCGACGAGGCCGCGGCACTGGCGGCGAAGCAGGAAGCGGAGCGGACCCTCGCCGGTATCTCGGAGGAGACCGACCTTGCGCGCGCCCAGGCGGAGCTCGCCGAGGCCGAGGCTCGCTACCGCGCCGCCCAGAAGCTCAAAGGCAAGCGTTAGAGTAGCGTCGCCGGTCGCGGGGCGATCAGCGCAATCCGAAATAGCACGGTTACCGGTCAGGAACGCTTGCTGCAGAGCTCTACGGACTCGCTCTGACTGGCGCAACGCCAGCAGAGTGTGTAGAGCCTCGCATTATCTCGCGCCTATATCCGGTGCATCCCGGGCGGCCTGCATGACCCGCTCGTGGTAGTTCCATGAGCCGACAATGCGCGTGACGGCCTTGTGATCATCCAGGTGCCGGCGCTGCCAGCGCGCGAAGCGCGGCATGTCGACCTCGGACGGGACCTGCCATCCCTCGCTGCGGAAGTAGAACACGACGTACTCGTCCAGGAAGCCGGCCTCCCGCACGGTAGTGAGCGTATCCAGGTAGTCGTCCGCGGCGCCGGCGTGGCTGGCCCGCTGATCGGCCCAGGTGTCGAGCAGGTGCTGCCGGGCCGTCAGCTCGCAGCCGTAGCTGCTTGAACGCGAGGGTGTTTCGCCGCCGATTTCGAGCTGGCAGGCGCTCTTCGTCAGGCTGTAAGACGCCCATGCCGACAGCACCGGGTCGGGGTCTGTAAACGCCTGCGGGGCAAGGTAAAAGGTATCGCCGTCAGTGACGCCCTCTTTCACGTAGATCCCGTGATTACAGGCGGCCAGCAGGCATACGGCGAGGAGCGTCATCGAAAGCTTCATGCGAGCACTCTAGCCCGGCTTCATTAACGCTGCCTGAACGCTCGCCATAACCCCTGAAACGATGAGTCCCGCGGTCTCACCCGTCGCACGCTTGCGGTATCATTCGCGATCGATTTCAAACGGGACCCCGATTTGTCGCTCAGCATCGTCATTCTTGCCGCCGGCCAGGGCACGCGCATGCGCTCCAGCCTGCCAAAGGTGCTGCACCGGCTGGCTGAGAAGCCCTTGCTGGTGCATGTCATCGACACGGCGAAGGCCCTTGGCGCGGATGATACCTGCGTGGTGTACGGCCACGGCGGTGATGCCGTACAGGCGGCGCTTCCCGGCGACGATCTGCGCTGGGCCCTGCAGGCAGAGCAGCACGGCACGGGCCATGCCGTGCAACAGGCCATGCCCGGCGGGCCCGACGACGGCCGGACGCTCGTGCTGTTCGGGGATGTGCCGCTCCTGACGGTATCAACCCTCGAGCGATTGCTTGCGGCAACGCCGGATGACGATATGGCCGTACTGACCGTCGATCTCGACGATCCGTCCGGCTACGGTCGTATCGTGCGTGACGGTGAGTCGGTGCAGCGCATCGTCGAGGAAAAGGACGCGAGCGATGCCGAGAAAGCGATCGCGGAGATCAACACCGGCGTCATGCTGTGCCCGACAGGCAAGCTCAAGAGCTGGCTCGACGGTCTCGGCAACGACAATGCCCAGGGCGAGTACTACCTGACCGACGTCATCGCCATGGCGGTGGCAGACGGCGTCGTCGTGCACGGCGTCAAAGCCGACTCCGAAGAAGAAGTCATGGGCATCAACGACAAGCTGCAGCTGGCAGAGGCCGAGCGCGCCCTGCAGCGCCGCCGCGTGACTGCCCTGATGCGTGAGGGTGTAGGCTTCGCCGATCCTGCCCGCGTCGATATTCGTGGCACGCTCCGCTGCGGCCGCGATGTCTTCATCGACGTCAACACGATCTTCGAAGGCGACGTCACGCTGGGTGATGAGGTCGTCATCGAATCCAACAACCTGCTGCGCGACACGAGCATCGGCGCCGGCACCGTCATCCACAGTAACTGCCATATCGAAGGTGCAGAGACGGGCGCCAACTGCGAACTTGGGCCGTTCACGCGACTGCGCCCCGGCGCTACCTTCAGGAACCAGGTCAAGGCTGGTAACTTCGTCGAAGTGAAGAAGAGCACGGTCGAAGACGGCAGCAAGGTCAACCACCTGACCTACGTTGGTGACGCCGAGATCGGCAAGCGGGTCAATATCGGCGCCGGCACGATTACCTGCAACTACGACGGTGCCAACAAGCACAAGACGGTGATCCGCGACGGCGCTTTCATCGGCTCGGGCGTCGAGCTCGTGGCACCGGTCGAGGTAGGTGTCGACGCAACGATTGGCGCCGGTACGACGCTGACGAAAGACGCACCGGACGGCGAACTCACGCTCGAACGTGCCAAGCAAATGACGGTCCGTGGCTGGCAACGGCCAACGAAGAAAGGAAGCTAACGCAATGTGTGGAATCGTCGGCGCCGTTGCCGAACGCAATATCGTTCCGATCCTTGTCGAGGGCCTGAGACGCCTCGAGTACCGTGGCTACGACTCGGCCGGCGTTGCGGTCATCGACGACAAGAACGAGATCGGTCTTTGCCGCACCGTGGGCAAGGTGTCCAAGCTCGAAGCCAAGCTCAAGGCCAACCCGCTCAAGGGACGCATCGGCGTTGCGCACACGCGGTGGGCGACTCACGGCGGCGTCACCGAGGCGAACGCCCATCCGCACCTGAGCGAAGGCCGCATTGCCGTCATTCACAACGGCATCATCGAGAACTTCCAGGAGATCAAGGACGAGCTCATCGCCAAGGGCTACGAGTTCAAGTCGGAAACCGATACGGAAGTTGCCGCGCACCTCGTGCACGATTTCATCAAGGAAGGTCTCGACCTCATCGATGCGGTCGGCCGTGCCGTCGATCGCTTCCAGGGCGCCTACGCGCTGCTCGTGGTTGATGCGGCAGAGCCCGACCGGATTGTCGTAAGCCGCGTCGCCAGCCCGCTCGTCATTGGTCTCGGGCTCGGTGAGAACTTCGTCGCCAGCGGCGTGCCGGCGCTGTTGCCCGTAACCCAGCGGTTTATCTATCTCGAACAGGACGACCTTGCGGAGATTCGCCGCGACGGTGTCAGCATTTACAACGCGGATCGACGACTCGTCGAGCGCGAGGTCCACGAGGCGAACTGGGACACCGATGCCGCAGAGAAGGGGCCGTATCGCCACTTCATGCTCAAGGAGATCTTCGAGCAGCCGAGCGCGCTGGCCGACACGCTGTATGGCCGGATCGAGAACAACCGGGTCGTGCCTGAATCACTGGGCCCGAAGGCCGGCGAACTGCTGGATAAGATCGAGAACATACATATTGTTGCCTGCGGTACGTCCTACCACGCCGGCTGCGTCGGCAAGTACTGGCTGGAATCCATAGCGAATATCCCGACCAGCGTCGAGATCGCGAGCGAGTATCGCTATCGCAACATCGTCGTACCGCCGAATACCCTGTTCATTACGCTCTCGCAGTCCGGCGAGACGGCGGACACGCTCGAGGCGCTGCGCCTTGCCAAGGAGTCTGGATACATTGGTTCACTGACGATCTGCAACAGTGCCCACAGCTCCATGGTGCGCGAGTCCGACCTCGTCATGATGACCCAGGCCGGCCCCGAAATCGGCGTCGCTAGCACCAAGGCCTTCACCACGCAGCTGCTGTCGATGCTCATCGTGACGCTGATGCTGGCGCGCTATCGTGGCCTCGACGAGGAGCACGAGAAAGATTTCGTGAAACAGCTCGTGCACGCGGCGTCCGCCTCCGACGAGGCACTCACCATGAGCGAGGACCTCAAGGAACTCGCCGAAGAGTTCGCTGAAAAGCACCACACTTTGTTCCTCGGTCGCGGACCCATGTGGCCGATTGCGATGGAAGGTGCGCTGAAGCTCAAGGAGATCTCGTACATCCACGCCGAGGCCTATGCTGCCGGCGAACTCAAGCACGGTCCACTGGCGCTGATCGATGAGGACATGCCCGTCGTGGTTGTAGCGCCGAACAACGAGTTGCTCGACAAGCTCAAGTCCAACATGCAGGTGGTACGCGCCCGCGGTGGCCAGCTCTACGTCTTCGCCGACAAGGAATCCGGGGTAGAAAGCGAGGAGGGGTTGGTGGTCATCGACATGCCGCACGCAGCCCGTCTCATCGCGCCGATCGTCTACACCGTACCGCTACAGCTTCTGTCCTATCATGTAGCGGTGTTGAAGGGCACCGACGTCGACCAGCCGAGAAACCTTGCGAAAAGCGTGACCGTTGAGTAAACGGGGAACGTGCCTCTCATAGTACCTGTCGATGGAGAAGTGTCAGGGGTCGGGTGGCAGCTTCACTGCGGTTAGCGGACCCATATATTTCGAAAAGGCGAGCTGCGGCATTTGACCCGAAGCAGCCGTTCGCTAAATAGGCGCAAATGTATCAAGTAGACGATCAGGACACAGTGAAGGAACTCAGTGACCTGCCGCAGTCATCTGTTGGGGCGCCTATTCCAATAATCGTCGAAGACGAGCATCGCACCTTCGTCGCCTATTACGTTGAGCAACGTGACCCAGATTGGGACGGCACTACTGTGCGAGTCGTCGGGCCTGATTCGGATGACGAACTTGTAGCTATCGTGAAGTTCAACGCGTACGCAACAATGTTCGGGCCGCCGAATGACGAAGCGTTTTCGGGCCACCCGCTTGCCGCTCGCGGTCTGAAGCCTTACGGGTTTTTCGAAATTTTCGATTCATCTTGGATTAGAGGCCTTGAACGGATGAACTCCGTTCACCCGTACCACGACAAAACCGACTTTTTGGCTCGATACAGGCACTTCGTGCTGTCCTTCCACGATACGACGTTCGAGTGTATTGCATCAGAATTCGAGCTAGTCGAGACACGAACGGGTTCGGTAGTCGGCGCAATCGCTGACAGCATTAGTCGCCTCCAAGAATAGTGTCTTCACTGGTACGCGACGAGATTTCGAATGGCTCCTTCTGGCCAGAAGGAGCCGGCCAGGCCATTGATGTATTATTTCTGCCTGTGACCCAAAGTGGTCGTTCGCAGTTTTGAGCTTCAGATTATCGAAGAAATATGAGTGCGCCCCTCTTTCATGCAACTTGCGTAGCAGCCATTGAAGATGAAATTGGCTGGGTTGTTGGTTTGGCAGATAGCGAAAACGACGCAAAACAGTATTTGCAGTTTCAACGTGGCCATGTGAGCGATTCGCAAGATACAGCGCTCGGGCACGATACGTACTATGTCGAAAAAGATGATCAATCCAACAGCTGCTACGGGGGTATTGAGAGTGTTGACTTGGGTCCCAACGCGATCAGGCTGAACTTAGATGAGGCGGGGGCGCAGTTCCTTAGGTTGGGCAAGAACGTGTTGATCACTTTTGATGCGGATGAGCAGACGCTAGACAGACTCAGTCACGGGCTGAAAGCCGTCTTCGTGGGAATGGACCTTATTCGCGACTGCACAAGCGAATGACCGGAAGTGGCCGAGAGCGGCCCTTGGTACTTCGCTGAAAAGCGGACATTGGGCGTCCGCTTATACCGGTAACCTGCACAAGTTGCTCGTAACTCTGGTAATAGTGACGGAGTTACACAGACGACCGGTTTCTGGAAAGAACCGCTGATCAGTCACTTACAAAGCAACAAGTGACGGAGTTAGGCTCCGCGGTTCATGATAAAGAGCTGTTAGGAGATGGGCGCTTAATCACAATTGGCTGACCCTTGAGCGTTGAGTAAGCGAGCTGCTGCATGTAACTCGTCTTAGCCGCCCTCTTCATTGCGAACCAATCATCTCCTATAGAGTCTTTTCGTAGTTGCTGCGCGATCGGAGCCCTTTTGGGCTGACACGTGATTAATCAGGCTCCTGCTTCGACCCGCGTAGCGCGGGCCGAAGCAAGGGTTCTTTGCGACTGATTGAATTAGAAGGGACTGAATGACGGCTGCTCGACCAATACGCACACGGTCTTGTAGGTACCTTCCCGAAAGCAGACCCAGGAACTACCTGCCGGCGGCCTCGGCAATGCTGGCGGCGGTGTCACGTGAATTCGTCCCTGAGGGACGATGCCCCCTCCTCCAACCGTTGGCCCGTCGAATGCCGGGAGCTTCGGAACGCTAGCCCCGCTGTTATCAACGCATTCGCTGGTCGTCATACGTTGATTTGCCAACGGGATTAGTCGGTCATGGTTGGTATTCTTGATCTGACTGACCGTGTACTGGCTGCTGTCACCAGATAGTGCATCGCCTGTGCTCGGGTCCTGCACGATGATCGTGATCCGCGATACCGCGCCACTACCAAGCAAGGTGTTCAACGGAACCTTGGCGGTAACGCCCACTTGGAATCGTCTATTGCCGCCACTCACGGTTACGTTGTATCCCTGGACTGTCAATAACGCCGTGACGGTCGCACACTGTCCATGCCGGCTGCAAAATGTCACAGCATGTTCGACGACACCCCATCGCGGTACATCGTACGCAATATCGTTGATCCCATCGCCGTTAAGATTCGAAAGCATCATGTTTCGCCAGTCCTTCCAATTATCGCCCTTCGTGATGTCTTGGCAGGAAGACGCCTGATACTCGCCATAGCACGCTTCAACACGCGTATTCGTTTGTGTTCCGTCGTAGTCGAGTGGACAGTTAATGTCTGATTGTTGTGCTGTCGCCGCGGTTGTCCAAAGCAGCGCAATCCAGAGTGTGTATGTTCTCATGACGACCCCCATGGTCGTCCGACCAGTTCCTGACGTAGAGCTGTCAGTTTCGCCACGCGCTCTTGTGCGCGCCGCTCCGCAATCTCTCTTTCCTCAATCGTGAGCTTATTACGCAGCAGATCGCGCATCATTGGATGGTTCTTGCGACCCAGTGCTTCCGCGGTGAGATAAATTTCCCAACGCAACATGTCATCCGTGATTCCGTTTGTGTAAACAATTTTATAAAGCGGGTTCGGACTGCCCGACAGGGCTACAGCACGCTCCAGCACACGTTCAGCGTTGGCGAACTCTTGCGCTCGGCGGTAGTGTTTCGCGAGCATCAGGTTCGCAGCAGGCTGTGTTTCTGCGAGCGCCTTTAACTCGTCGATAGTCATGAACCCGAGGTTCTCAGGTTCGATTGGAATCGCAAATTTACTGGCGGTAACCGAGTAACAGATGGAATCCCTTGGGTTATAGGTCGCTGCATCGTACATATCGACTCGCGCTCGATGCACTACACACTCAGGTGTTCTATCGATGCTTTCGGCGTACGCAACAAGGTCCGGCTCGACAAGATAGGAGACATCGTAGAGTCGAGACTCGTCAATCTCGAACGAAACCGTGTCTCGCTGTGCGCTTACGCTTGGCACGGAGAGCTCCGCGGGGGGGGTCGTATCGGACGTGACTAAACTATCAATCATTGGCGACGTGGAGCGTTCCACGAGAACGAGGTAGCTCACCGTCGCGATTGCCGTGGCAAGTGCAATAGGTCTTATTGCTTTCATTGAGCCCTCCTAAAGGTGCTATGGATTGGCACGAGCGTTAACGCCCGAGGCTATTTTGGTTTCTGTGTTGATCAACAGCAGCGCTCATCCTTAACGCGCGAAAAACCCTCACAGGATTCGGGTTGTGACGCAAATCGCTTTGTACGAAATTGGACGGATCGAGAGAGCTACAGCAGTCACGGAGAAAACGGCGGGACCGACACAAGCCTATGAAAATAATTGGCCAGGCGAGCACTCGAACAGCCGACCCTCAATTAGCGAGAAGGAACGTGTCGAATCTGGGTCGATATTTCGACACGAGAATTGCCAAAAATGGCCAATCGAATAGCGCGTTGGCATCATTGAACGAGCTCTGTCAGATGAGACCGAGGACGATTTGCGGGTGCTGAATGAATAGAAGCCAGGAAAGAATCCGAAACCTTATCTTTCGCTCGCTACGTGCCCTGGCCGGCCGCCTTATGGCCGTCGGGGTAACGGGCCGCGACTTCATTGAGCTTGCGAAGCTCGCCTTCATCGACGCGGCATCCACTCCGAAACACACCAGCGTCGCAAAACTTGTCGAGAAGACCGGCTTTTCAAAACATGAGGTACGGCGCCTGCGTGAGAAGCTGGCTGCCGGCGACCAGCGTGACAACCCGATCTATCCGCGGCCGGAGGGGCTCGTCTTGGAACGATGGTTTAGCGACCCGCGCTACCTCGATGATCAAGGTGAGCCAAGAACACTGCCACGCGGACCCGGCGACGGTTCTTTGACGGAACTGATTCTCGACAGCGTGCCGGCGCAAGATCCAAAGCGGATCATTGACCGCCTTTTTCATTACGATGACGTGGTCGAGGCCACTCCAGACGCCATCCGACCGCTGAACCGCAGCGCTGTCGCGCATGAAGACGCGGAAGGTCTTGAGGCCACTCTACAGATGGCGTTCCATCCCATATGCCTGGCTATAGAACACAACATGACGGAAACGGATGCCAACGAGAAGTGGCTTCTGCGCAGCGCATTTGCACAGCGTATTCCGAAAGAACACTTGCCATATATTCGACGGCGAGTACGGGATCGAGGCGGAGAGTTTCTGCTCAACGTGGATGAGTTCATGTCGTCTTTCGTCGAGGGACCGCCGACTGGCGGCGACCATGACCTGGTTGGACTGGGACTCTTCTATTTCGAGGCAAAGGGGCAACCCGCTGATAATGACCAAGCTGCAGCTGACGGTAACGAGTCCCCATGAACACGGACATATCGAAAATTCGTGCGTTGATCTATCGATCTATACGCGCACTCGCAAGCCTGCTGATGGACTTCGGGATAAATGCCAGGGAGTTTGTAGAACTCGCCAAGCTCGCTTACGTGGACGCCGCAATCCGGAAACACTCGTCTGCTTGTCGGCACCCAAGCGTCAAGACACTGGTTGAACTCACCGGACTTTCAAGACACGAGGTTCGACGTTTGAAGTCGAGGCTTGCCGACGATTCTGGACTCGAACAAGCGGTAGACCCGCGACCGGACGCGGCGATTCTGCAGGAGTGGTTTACCGATCCTGACTACCTTGGGGAGGACGGCCTGCCCAGGGCGCTGGCCCGTGGGCCGGGCAAAGGAACCCTGATCGATCTCGTCGAAAAATCAGTGCCCAATATATCGCCAAGCAACGCAATCTCGCGGCTGCTCCGGAACAACAACGTGCGCGAAGTCGGTTCCGATGTGTTCGAGCCCAATCACCGGAATGCTCACACGCGCCGTAATTCCGAGGGACTCTGGACGATGCTACGTTCAGCATTGATGCCAATCTGTCTGACGATCGAGCACAACATGGGGACGGTCAAGGCTGAGGACATGTGGATGCAGACAACGTCCTACGCGCGACGGGTGCCTTTAAGCCGTCTTGCCTACGTTCGACAGGGCGCCCGCAAACGCGGTGAGCAGGCAATCTTTGATATTGATGAGTTTATGAACACTTACACGGAGCCGGTGCACTCCACCAACTCAGAGACCCGCTTTGTCGGCGTGGGCGTTTTCTACTTTGAAGAGGACCATCCGCAGCCAGAAACTCGATAAGACCAAGACACTGGCGAGCACGAAGAAGTGCCATTTGTTCTTTAGGTTGCCTCGATGGACGAGATTTCGGAGCCGTACGAGACGGCCGACGAAAGGAACCACGGGTACCCGTGTCTTTCTCCATCGGGCTCAATAGCCTGATCCCAATAAGCGAACCTTGTCTTGCGAAGCTGGAAGCCGCCTGCATACAGCTGACACAGGAAGGAGACTCCGTCTCCGTAGACACTTTGACGGGCGCCGCTTAACGGGTCTCCAGACGCCAGCGCTGCCGACCGCCGATATGACGTGTTCTCGGCCGCTTCACTATTGAGGGAACCGCCGTCGACCGCGCAAACAGCCCCTACCCGGACAGCCGCTAGGTAAAATCCGGCATTCTGTCAGCCGCCCGGCAGGACTATCGTCACCATTACGCATCACGCGACGTGTGAAAAGGTGAACGACAAGAACCCTGGCGCGCTCTATCGCGGCGTCAAAATCCTCCATGACCCGGTCCGCAACAAGGGTACGGCATTCACCGAGGCGGAACGGGACCATCTGAAGCTGCGCGGCCTGCTCCCGCCGCGGGTGCACACCCTCGCGGAGCAGGAACTCCGCGCACTCGGCAACATTCGCGCGAAGTCGACCGACCTCGAGCGCTATCTCTACCTGGTCGCTTTGCAGGATCGTAACGAGACCCTGTTCTATCGAGTAGTGCAGAACAACATCGAGGAAATCATGCCGCTGATCTACACGTCGACAGTCGGCAAGGCGTGTCAGGAGTTTCAGCACATCTTCCGTCAGTCCCGCGGGCTTTACGTGTCCATCGAGGATCGTGGCCGGGTCCGGGAGCTGATGGACAACTGGCCGCATAAGGATGCGCGCATTATCGTCGTTACGGACGGCGAACGAATCCTCGGTCTCGGTGACCTTGGTGCCGACGGCATGGGCATCGCAATCGGCAAGCTGGCGCTGTATACGGCCTGTGCCGGCATCCCCCCGACGCACTGCATTCCGGTGATGCTCGACGTTGGCACGAATAATGAGTCGCTGCTGAACGATGCGCTCTACAACGGTCTCGAACGCAGACGTGTTCGCGGGCCGGATTACGACGAGCTCTTCGACGAGTTCGTCGCGGCGGCAAACGATGCATTCCCCGGTATCGTGATCCAGCTCGAGGACTTCGGCAACACCAACGCCTTCCGACTGCTTGCCGACTACCGCAGCCGCTGTTGCCTTTTTGATGACGATATCCAGGGTACCGGGGCCGTGGCGGTCGCCGGGCTCATCAGCGCTATGCGCCTGAGCGGTGGCGAGCTTGCGGATCAGAGGCTCTTGTTCCTCGGCGCCGGCGAAGCGGCAATCGGCACGGCGGACATCTTCAGTGCGGCTCTTGTCGATACCGGCATGTCGCCTCACGAAGCGCGCCAGCGGTGCTGGCTTTTCGATACCCGGGGACTGGTTGTGGCCGGGCGCCAGGATCTCGCGGCCCACAAGTCGGCTTACGCACACGAGCACGCTCCCGTCACGGACTTTCTCAACGCCATCGAGATCCTGAAACCGACCGCAATCATTGGTCTCTCGGGCCAGCCCGGCCTTTTCGGGAGAGAAGTGATTGAGGCAATGTCGACTCTCAACGCGCGACCCGTGGTCTTTGCACTGTCGAACCCGACGGCCAATGCCGAGTGCACGGCCGAGCAGGCCTATACGTTCAGCCAGGGCCGGGCGATATTCGCTAGCGGCAGCCCGTTCGAGCCGGTCACCCTCAGCAACAGGACTTTCGTGCCCGGGCAATGCAACAATGCCTATATCTTCCCCGGGGTCGGCCTCGGAATCGTAACAAGTCGGTCGCGCGAGGTGACGGACGAGATGTTCTCTGCGGCCGCGCAGACGCTTGCATCGATGGTATCCAGGTCGGACCTTGAGCAAGGTCGCGTGTTTCCGCCGTTGGCTAGTATCCGCGAGGTCTCAGCCAGGATCGCAGTGGAGGTCGCCACTATCGCCTACGATCGAGGTCTTGCCGGCCGAGAGCGACCCGCCGACGTACTCGACGACATCCGGAGCTATATGTTCGAGGCTCTCTACCCTCATCACGCTTAGGCAGAAGCGAGCTCGTCGTGTCGTCGCCACCGTCGTTGAGCCAGCCGCGCCAGATCACGGAGTATGCGGGGAGAATCGAGGTCGCTTGTGATCTGCAGAATGACGGAGTTAAGCTCCGCGCTACTGCGCCGTCGACGATTCCGGCAGGCGCCAGGCATCCACTCACTCTTCCTGGGTCTCTGTTATGAAGTACTCCATTGCGATTCCAGCCTTGCTTCTGTTCGCGCTGTCAGGGTGTTCCATCGATACGTCCAGCCGACCCATACAGCCAACGCCGACGCCGGTGGCTGCCGGCGGCGCCCAGTCTTATTGTTGTGACAGCTGTTCCGTCGACGACGAGATGTCGATATGCACGAGCTGCCGGCGCAGCGCCGCAACGAGTTGTCCGGTCAGTTCGCAGCGACTGGTCTGTGTCAGCAACCGCGTAGAGGCGCCGGAGTCTGACAACCTGTTCACGGTGATGTGCTTCTGAGCCGCCTCGGCCTGAGTCTGGCAAGGCTGCGAGCCGATCCAGAGTGTCTCTGCAAAGGACGTGCCGTTCAGGCATAAGGTAACAACCCGGCCATGAGCGTAGACACAACATCTTTACTCCTTACCCTCGAGGAGCATCGAACCAGCCTGTTTCGATTCCTCAGGCAGCGTCTGGGTTCGGCCGAAAGCGCCGAAGACGTTCTCCAGTCCCTCTCCGAGCGCCTGCTGGGCGAGCCAGCAGCGAAGCCCGTCGATAACCCGAAGGCGTATGTCTTTCGGGCGGCTGCCAACGCTGCCAACTCCTACTCACGAAAAGAGCTCACGCGGGCAGGTTACGAGACCGCAGCGGCCACACAGACGGATCAGGTCGATGTGCTGGACCCCGAACGCACGGCAATCAGCCAGGAGTCGCTGGCTATCCTGCAACAGGCGTTGGCGGAGCTGCCGCTACTCACGCAGCGCATGTTCATAGCCTTCCGGGTCAACGGAGAGCCGCAACGAACCATCGCCAGGCGCTTCGGAGTGAGCCTGTCCACCGTCGAGAAGCGACTCTCCAAAGCGTCGATCCACTGCTACCGTCGTCTGAAAACACATGGGCTTACGGGAGTCGAATACGACAGGCGTCATACAGGCAAAGGCTCGGACACCGACGCAGGCTGAGTATGACCATGTCCCGTTCCCTTAAGGACCAAAGCAGGACGCACGATGATCTCGTTCATGAGGCACTCACGCGGCTGATAGAGCACTCGGAGGCAGCGCCAGAAGACAAGGCTCGCGCTCTGAAGCAGTGGCGGTCGCAGTCATCACGGCATGACATCGCGTACCGTGAGGCTGAAGCGAGCTGGATGCTGATGGGTCATGCGCCGTCTGAGCCGCTCACTGCACTGTCGAGACTCAGACTGGGTACAGAAATAGCGCTTGCCAGTGCTTCGGACTACCCGGGCAGGATCGGCGTTGTTGCCTGCGTAATGGCCGCGGTTGCGCTTGCTCCGTTTCTTGTCGGCAGCCGGCCCGACTCTTTGCCCGCTGCGTCGCGTGCCGGCAACGCCGAGTCCTACGCGCAACTCGCCCTGCCGGATAAAAATAGCGTTGAGCGGATTGTGACTCGCCATGGTGAGCAGCGAGAAGTAAGACTGCCGGACGGCACGACCGTGTGGCTGAACTGGAATACCGAGATCCTCGTGGGAGGCGCAACGGACGGGGTGCAGATCGACGTGCGAGGCGGTGATGTGCTGTTCTCCGTGCCTCCGGCACCAGATCGCACTGTTCTCGTTCGCGCCGGAGATGCCGTCGTGCAGTCCAAGGCCAGCGAATTTGCGGTGCATTCCCACGGTCCCGAGGATGCCCTTCTGCAGGTGCGAAGTGGTTCAGTTGCCATTGCAGGGGACGGGTTAAACCAGCGACGCCGCCTTGGCCCTGCGCAGCAGACCTTCGTTCTCAAGGGCGAAACCTTCGACACCAGCGACGTGAGCGTAGCGAGTATCGCGTCCTGGCAGGTTGGAGAACTCGTTTTCGACGAACGGCCGCTCCCGGCCGTCCTGCATGTTCTTGGTCACTATACGGACCGGGCGCTGTCGGTTGGCGCGATAGCCGAGGACCTGCAGGCAATTACAGCCACCTATCCCATCGACGACGCCGACGAAGTTCTGGTTGAGTTGGCAGCTCAGTACAACCTCGAGCTGCTCGGGGGGCCGGACGGTGAGTTGGTCGTCCAGTCAGTAAACCCGCGCGACTTCCAGATCGACAGCACCGGAGCTGGCGGGCCGAACCGATAGGCCAACGCAGCGGCAGGACGTCAGACGCATCTGCCAGCAGCATACGTGCGGCGAGCGAAGCAATGGAGGCGCCGCTGCGTTACGGGTGTTGGCGGCGGCACGCGTCATTCCAATATGCACTCACAGGTTTTCGTAGTGAGTGCCTGGATTTGAACGTCATGGGCCTTGCACATGTCCATGGGCACGCGTGAACACGGCGTTGACACTAATGGACAACATCTTCGGGCTTCAGCGTAAACTCGCGACCCTCGCGATTGCTTGCCTCGGCAGTGCCCTGATCTGCGCGCCTCTGCGAGCGCAGACCGCCGAGGATGCACCGCAGGCACCGGCCGGTGAGGGTATCCAGACCTACCCGCGTGCGTTCTTCAACCGTTTCAATCCACAGACTGCGCTCGACCTGATCGAGCGGCTGCCGGGCTTCTCGCTGGACGCGGGGGATGACGACCTTCGCGGTTTCGGTGGCACGGCGGGCAACGTTCTTATTGACGGTGAACGACCGTCATCGAAGTCTGGCGGGATAGAAGACGCGCTGCGCCGCATACCTGCAAGCCAGGTAGAGCGCATCGAAGTAATCCGGGGCTCGGCAGGCCTCAGTGAGGCTGCTGGTCAGGCGGTTGTCGCGAACGTCGTTCGCGAACGTGGCTCAGCGGCGGGCAGCTGGGAGGCGAAGCTCGAACGCGCGGCCGATGGAATCGTCTACCCTGCCGGGGAGGTAACGATTGCCCGGCAGCTGGGCGCCTGGGATACATCCACCAAGCTCAATGCTTTCTGGGAGCGCTTTCCTCTCGAAGGGCCTCGCATCCAGCGAGATGCCAACGGTGATTTGCTGTCCTCGCAGCTCGAGGACCGGCCCAGTGTGTTTACCCAGGGCTATATTTCAACGGACGCCGATCGCCCACTCGGCGGCGGCACCCTGACTGTCACCGGCCGCGCCGGGAGAAGCGAGTTTCTGCCGGATACCGAGCGACTTGGTTTCGATGGCCGGCTGCCGGACGGGTCCCCTGACGACCGACTGTTTATCGACTTCGACAGCATCTTCGTCGAGGCGGAACTCGGCATCGACTGGACCCGGTCGCTCGACAATGACTGGTCTCTGAAGCTGCTGTCGTTTTCATCAGTCTCCGCGCTCGACGACGAGCAAATCGTTACCACCGAGAGACCAGTAGGCGAGCTTGTGTCAGTTTCCACGTTCGCCCTGGAAGAGGACGCGGTGGAGAGCATTATCCGTGGCACGTTCGGCAAGGTTGGTGGCGGCCGTTTCCGGCCCGAGTTCGGCGGGGAGCTGACCTACAATCGCCTTGACAGTGCCCTGGCGCTGGAGGTCCGAACCGGTGATGAGGTGTCGGAAATCGAACTGCCCGCCGCAAATGTCCGGGTTGAGGAAATTCGTGGCGAAGCGTTCGCCAATCTTATCTGGCGCGCGACGGACAAACTCTCGGTCGAGACGGGGCTTGCCGTCGAGGCTTCCGAGATCTCGGTTTCCGGCGATGCCTCGAACACCCAGCGCTTTGTCTTTCCGAAGCCGTTCGCCACCCTGATCTACGATGTCGGACAGGGCGTGCAGCTCCGTGCCGGCATCCGACGCACTGTTGGACAACTGGACTTCAGTGAGTTTGCCGCGTCTGCGTCCGCCGAGGACGATCGCTTTCTGGGCGGTAACCCGGAGCTCGGGCCGGACCAGACTACGCGCAGCTCCCTGACGCTGGATATCCGTTCCGATACGCGCGGTGCACTCAATATTGAGCTCTTCTACGAGATGCGGGACGACGTCATCGAACAGGTCCTGCTGCCGTCCGGCGCATTCGGTGCCGATAATGCGGGTAGCGGCGAGGTATGGGGCGTCACCGCCAATACGGCGATCCCGCTGACCCGCTTCATTCCCGGCGGACTCATCGAGGTGGAAGCCGATATTCGCGACTCCAGCTTCGATGACCCCCTGACCGGCAGCAACCGCGTGCTGTCGAACGTCAGGTCGCCCACGGCTGTTGCCGAGTTTCGCCAGGACCTGACCGATCGCAGGATCGCCTGGGGCATTGCATATCGTTTCGCGCAGGACAACGTGTTCTATTTTGCCGACGAGGAGAGCTTCACGACGAACGGTGGCCGCTGGGGTATGTTCATCGAGACCACCCGCTTTTGGGGCGTACGAACGAACTTCGCGATTCGCAATCCCGGTGGCCGCAACTTCTTCCGCAAACGCCGTTTCTTTGATCCCAGTCGGGCAGGCGAGTTCGTGGGGACGGAGACCATCAGCCGTGACCGCGGCATTTTCGTCACGCTTACGATGACGGGGCAGTTCCGCTAGGTGCGCGAGCTCGACGGGCTGCCGGCGACGTCATTTCGCGCCCGTATACGGTGTGCGATAGGATACTCGCCGCGCTTATCAAGGAGAGACCGTATGCCTGTTCTGCGGGCCGCTTTGTTTGTTCTGCTACTTTCAGTCGCCAGTGTCGGCGCTGCCGACGAAACGCGCCTGCTGCGATTCCCAGATATTTTTGAAAACCGCGTCGCGTTTGTGTACGCAGGCGACCTCTATGTCGCGTCAACGGCGGGCGGTAGCGCGACCCGGCTGACATCGCACGAGGGCATGGAGCTCTATCCGAAGTTCTCGCCCGATGGCGCTGAGATTGCCTATTCCGCGGAATACAACGGCACGCGGCAGGTGTACGTGATCCCGTCGACTGGCGGCACCCCGCGCCAGCTGACCTGGTACAACGACGTCGGCCCGATGCCGCCGCGCGGCGGAACTGACTACCGCGTACTCGACTGGACCCCGGACGGCAAGAACGTGCTGGTGCGCGCGAACCGCCTGCCGTGGGGCGTGCGAATGGGGCGCTACTACCTCGTCCCGGCCGCCGGTGGCGACGAGTCCCCGCTGGAAATCCCGGAGGGCGGCGGCGGCATGTTCTCCCCCGACGGCAGGAAAGTGGTCTATACGCCGATTGATCGGGAGTTCAGGACGTGGAAACGCTATCGCGGCGGCCGCGCCCAGGACGTTTGGGTCTACGATCTCGAAAACAGCACGTCAGAGCAGCTGACGGATGATCCTGCGACCGACCAGCAGCCGGTTTGGGTCGGCGACGAGATCTTCTTCACCTCCGATCGGGATTACACGCTGAATCTCTACCGGTATACCGAGGCGGGGCCCGAAGCGGTGACGACCCACGAGGGGTTCGACGTTCTATGGGCAAGCGCCGGCCCGCGGGCCGTCGTCTATGAGAACGGCGGCTGGCTGTACCGCTTCGATCCATCCACCAATGAATCGCGCAGGCTTTCGATCACTGTAGGCGGCGATCGCCCTGCTACGCTGCCGAAGGTCGTGGAAGCAGCTGACTTTATCGAGTCATCGGATCTCTCCCCCGCCGGCAATCGCGCATTGATCACGGCCCGCGGCGATATCTTCAGTGTGCCTGCGAAGGACGGGCCGATCCGGAACCTGACGCGCACCCCGAGCGAACGCGAGATCGCTGCCAGCTGGTCTCCCGATGGCAAGCAGCTCGCCTACCTGTCAGATGCGACAGGTGAGTATGAACTGTGGGTACGCCCGGTGGGCGGAGGCGAGCCGCGACAGGTCACGAGTGGCGGCACAATCTGGCGTTTCGCCCCGGTCTGGTCACCGGATTCGAAGATGCTCCTGTTTAGCGATAAGGAGCAGCGCCTGCACGTGGTCAACGTAAGGAACGGCCGAATCACCGATGTGGACACATCGGTATACAACGACATCACTGACTATAGCTGGTCGCCGGACAGCCGGTACGTTGCCTACGTCAAGCGCAACGAGTTGGGGATCGGCGACGTCTGGGTTTACTCTCTTCGCGACAAGCTTGCGCGCCAGGTCACGTCGGATATGACCAACGACAGTGAGCCCGAGTTTGATCCGAAGGGTCGCTACCTGTACTTCGTCTCATCGCGCGACCAGGACCTTGCATTCAGCTCAATCGAATTCAATTACATGGTCACCAACTCGACGCGCGTCTACGCGGCGCAGCTGAACGCCGAGCAGCCCGCCCTGTTCCTGCCGAAGAGCGACGAGGTCAGCACGGAAGACGACAAGGACAAAGGTAAGGACAAGAAAGAAGACGAGAAGGTTGTCGTAAGCATCGACTTTGATGGCATCGAGGACCGCGTGGTTGCGTTGCAGGCCAAGGGCGGCAATTACAGCAACCTTGCGGCAAGCCCGAAGGGTCCGGTCTATGTCGTAAGCAACGGCGACGACAGGAAGGTCGCCATGTTTGACCTCGAAAAAGAGGAGGAGGCTACGGTCCTGAAGGACGTTGCTTCATTCTCCCTGTCAGGCAATGGCAAGAAGATCATGTTTTCCGCTGATGGCAAGCTGGGCATCGCCGAGCTGGCGACCGATCAGGACGCGACCAAGGGTCGACTTGACCTCGACGACATGGAGCTGCTCATCGATCCCAAAGTCGAGTGGCGCCAGATGTATGTCGACGGCTGGCGAATACTGCGCGACTGGTTCTATGACCCCAACATGCATGGGCAGGACTGGGACGCGATTCGAGCGAAGTACGAACCGCTGGTCGCACATATTGCGCATCGTGCCGATCTCGACTACGTCTTCGGCGAGATAGCGGGCGAAATGAATGCCGGGCACATCTACGTGCAATCAGGCGATCAGCCGTCCGTCGAACGTCGTGACGGTGGTTTGCTGGGCGCGGAGGTCGAGCGCGATGAGGGCGCTTACCGCATCGTCAAGATCTTCAAGGGTGAGCCCTGGCAGGCGGCATTTTATTCGCCGCTGGACGCGGCAGGTGTGGATATCTCGGTGGGCGACTACATCCTCGCCGTCAACGGGGTCTCAACCGCAGACGTAAGCAATTTCTACGCGCTGCTCGAGAATTCCGGCGGCGACGTCGTCACCCTGACAATCAACGATGAGCCGTCGGCCCGGGGCAGTCGCGAGGTGATGGTGCAGACCGTCAAATCGGAAACCCAGCTGCGTTACCTCGACTGGGTGGAAGACAGGGCGCGTCGTGTCGAAGCGCTGTCCGGTGGCAGGGTCGGGTACGTGCACCTGCCGAACACCGCCGTGGCCGGCAACCGTGAGCTGTTCAAACGGTTCCTCCCACAGATGAACAAGGACGCCGTAATCATCGACGCACGGTACAACGGCGGCGGATTCATTCCCGACCGCATGATTGAAATCGTCTCTCGCCAGCCCTTGAATTACTGGAAGCGACGCGGACTCGAGCCGCTCGCGACGCCAACCTTTTCTCACACGGGTCCGAAGGCAACGCTTATTAATGGTTACTCGTCTTCCGGCGGCGATGCGTTCCCCTACTATTTCAGGAAACTCGGTTTGGGTCCCCTGATTGGTACGCGAACCTGGGGCGGACTCATTGGCATTTCCGGGAACCCGTCACTTGCCGATGGCGGCAGCATCCTGGCCTCCACCTTCCGCTTCCTCGATACCGACAACGAGTGGGCCGTCGAGAACGAAGGCGTCGCGCCGGATATCGAGGTTGTCGATCGGCCGGAGCTCGTCGCCGCCGACAAGGATCCGACGCTCGAAGCGGCCGTCAGGTACCTGCTCGAAGAACTCGAGAAGAACCCACCGGCCAATGTCGAAGCGCCTCCGGCGCCAAGCAACTTCTAGCGAGAATGCCGCCGTGACAAAAGCCATTAACAAGTTCTGCCCGCGATCCGGCAAGCCCGTCGAGAAAGACGCCTTGACCGAGTACCGTGGTCACACCGTCGGCTTCTGTAACCCTGGCTGCAGGGACCACTTTGCAGCGAACATCCCGGAATGCAAAAGCGATACGAACTACTTCGACGTAGTCATCAAGGAGAGCGGCCTCTAGGCGTCATCGACGAGTGTATCGCCCGGTCCTTGCAGGGCCCACCACCCGACATTCTCAGGGACACGAGGCACCACGGCCTGGACGTTCCTGGATAGCCGCGGAGCTGTGGTTGCCAGCCGTTTAGGGGAGTGTATTCAACCCGTCTGTCCGTAGACTGCCTCGTCCAACAGGAGCCCCGGGTTCTGGATGCTCGTGAAAGGTGTTGCTAGCATGGCTCCGTGCTGGCGCCTGCTTTTCGCGTGTGCGGAGTTGCATAAGCTGGCGCGAAAGCCTCGTTGTTTTGGCCAGGAGTGCAAATGGCAAGTATCTTTCATATTCCAAAGATGCTCCGTGGAATACGAGAGCTACATGCGCAGCGCTACCGACACGCGCTCCACAGCGATCCGCGGTACGCGGACGAGAGGAGCCTCATTCCGTTCGGCCAGCGGGTCTACTCGCAGAGTGACGAAGACGGCTTCATTACCGAGATTTTTCGGCGAATCGGTGAAACAAACCGGACTTTCGTCGAGTTCGGCGTAGGCGACGGACTAGAGAACAATACGCTGGCACTTCTGTTACAGGGCTGGAGCGGGCTGTGGATAGAGGGGTCAGAGAAGCAGGCAGGCAAGATCAGGCGGAATCTGCCTCGGACACTTGCTAGCGGCAAACTCGCGCTCATCAACAGTTTCATTACCAGGGACAATATCGACTCTCTGATCTCGAGCAAGATCTCGGAGTCCGTGATTGATCTCATGTCCGTAGATATTGATGGCAACGACTATCATGTTCTCGAAGCGATCAAGTGCGTCGAGCCACGCGTAATTGTTGTGGAGTACAACGCGAAGTTCGCTCCGCCGATCGAGTTCTGTATGAAGTATGAGGAAACCCATGCCTGGCGCTACAACGACTACTACGGCGCGTCACTGAAGTTCTTCGAGGTGCATCTTCGCAAGAAAGGCTATGCACTGGTCGGATGCACCCTGAACGGAAACAACGCGTTTTTTGTGAAGGAGGAGTTGGTGGCCGACAAGTTTCTCGCGCCCTTTACTGCCGAATATCACTTCGAGCCGCCGCGCTTCTTCCTCAACTGGATATCAGCCGGACACCGGGCGAGCTATGAGCCTGTCGAGAGCATCTGGTCGGACGGTTAGCCGCAAGAAGACAAGCCCATGGCCCGTACAGAATCTGTGGGCTCAAATGGTTCGAGCGACTGCAGTCTCATGCATGAATCCATCCGACCGCTGACCGGGCGTCGGCGTGGTCCCGTTTTCTGACCAAGAATCCTTGCTCGGCAGAGAAAGTACTCCTGTGAGAACCATGATCTTCGATATCGATGGCACCCTGATCGACTCGATGGGCGTGGATCCGAGGCTGTATTACTCCGCCATCGAGCGGGTCCTCGGCCCGGTCACGCTCCGCGACCTCAACGACTACCGGCATGTGACGGATAGCGGGATACTCGAGCAGATCCTCGAGGAGCACGGACTTTCGGAGGCACGCGATATCGCGAGAGTCATCAAGGCTGATTTTCTCAAGGAGCTCAATCGCTACATCGACGATTGCGGTTCGTTTCCCGTCATTGACGGTGCCCTCGAGTTCATAGACCACGTGCGAGGACTGTCGGATACGCACGTGGCCATTGCTACCGGCTGCTGGAGAGAGTCCGCGCTTCTCAAGCTCAAGACGTCGGGATTCGAGATCGAGGGTATTCCCATCGCTACCTGTGATGATTCGACGTCCCGGGTCGATATCATGCGAGCTGCGCTGCGCATGACCGGCGGCACTCCCGAGGCGATTACGTATTTCGGCGACGCTGAATGGGATCGGCGTGCCTGCGCCGATCTTGGCTGGAGTTTCGTTGCGGTCGGGCCGCGTCTTGGCGGCATCGAGTCCTTTTCGGACGTTCGACTGTAGCGGCGCGGCCAATGCTGGCGAAGCGGCATCTTCCACGCTGATTTCGCTATAGTGACGGGCACTGACAGCGGCTCAGTACACTGTCCCCGGAAATACAACGACAACAGGGGTTTCCGCATGGCTCGACTCACCCTACTGCTTGGCGCCCTGTGCGCCTCGATCGCCCACGCAGAGCTTCGCGACGAGCAATTCCCGGTCTCGGCAATGCTCAGCGCGCCGTTTCCGACGGAGATCGTCGCTCTCTCGAACTCCCTGGCCTACGTCGTCAATGACAAGGGCGCGAGGAACATCTGGTACGCCGCGGGACCGGACTTCGATGCGCGTAAGCTTACCGACTACACGGCTGACGATGGCATCGGCGTATCCGACATCACGTTTACGCCTGACGGTGACCACATCGTCTTTGTGCGTGGTGGCAGCCCCAATCGTCAAGACGAACTGCCGAACCCGGCCAGCCTGCCGGGTGGTGGTGAACGCGCCGTCTACATTGTGTCTATTGCCGACGGTAAGCCGCAGAAGCTCGACGATGGCTACGGCCCTGCCGTCCATCCGTCCGGCGAACGAGTGGCCTACGTCAGGAAAGGCAAGGTCTGGGAGCTCGTACTGGGCGACCCGGACGCCGAACCCGACACGCTGTTCGGCGCGCGCGGCAGCACCGGTGACCTCGCATGGTCACCGGACGGTGAGCAGCTCCTGTTCAGCAGCAATCGCGGCACCCACTCGTTCATTGGTATCTGGCAAGCCGACGACGGGGACGGCAGCATTCGCTGGCTGTCGCCGTCGCTGGACCGCGATGGATCGCCAATCTGGTCGCCCGACGGTACGCAGGTGGCATTCCAGCGTCTGCCGACGCGTGACGTTACCCAGTTCCCGTTCGGGCCGGATCGCGAGGACCTGCCCTGGTCGATCCGCATAGCGGATCCCGCGACCGGCAAGAGCAGCGAAATCTGGCGCGCAGACGAGGGTCGCGGCAGCGCCTATCGAGGCATAGAGTCCGATTCCCAGATCTTCTGGACGGCGGGGAACAGGATCGTATTTGCGTGGGAACGAAACGGCTGGAACCAGCTCTATTCGATTCCGACCAAGGGCGGTAAGCCGAGGCACCTGACGCCCGGGGAATTCGAAATCGAGTACGCCGCGCCGTCGACCGACGGCCGCTCGATTATCTACGCGAGCAACCAGGACGACCTGCACCGGCGTCACCTGTGGCGCGTCGGCGTTAACGAAAGCCGCCCTGAGCTCCTGACGCCTGGCGACGGTATCGAGTGGGCGCCCGCGCCGCTTGCCGATGGCAGCATCGGGTTGCTGCGCGCCGAGGCGACCTTACCGGCGCGGCCTGCTTTGCTCGGTCGTGACGGCAAACTACGTGACCTTGCCCCCGGCGTGCCCGGCGATTTCCCGCGCGGGCTCGTGGCGCCGGTTCACGTCGAGATTACGGCAACCGACGGGATGAAAGTGCCCGCCCAGCTGTTCGTGCCGAAAGGCCTGCAGCCTGGTGACAAGGTGCCTGCCGCCATCTTCCTGCACGGCGGCTCGCGTCGGCAGATGCTGCTGGGGTGGCATATGCGCGGCTACTATCACAACGCCTACGGTATGAGTCAGTACCTGGCGTCACGCGGCATCATGGCACTTGCCTTGAACTACCGCAGCGGCATCGGTTACGGCCTCGAGTTCCGCGAGGCGCTGGACTATGGTGCGACCGGCAACAGCGAGTTTCGCGACGTTCTCGGCGCGGCACTCTATCTTCGCGGCCGGCCCGACGTCGATCCCGACCTGGTCACAACCTGGGGCGGTTCCTACGGTGGCTACCTGACCGCGCATGCCCTGGCACAGGCCTCCGACCTGTTCGCCGCGGGTGTCGATATTCACGGCGTGCATGACTGGAACGACTCGATCAGGAATTTCGTGCCAAGCTACAACAAGAACGACTTCCCTGTCCGGTCGGCGATCGCCTTCCGGGCGTCACCCATGAACTTCATCGAAGGCTGGCGCTCCCCGGTGCTGCTTATCCATGGCGACGACGACAGGAACGTCAACTACAACCAGTCGACCCGGCTCGCTCGCGAACTGCGTGAGCGCGGCGTGCACGTCGAGCAACTCGTGTTCCCCGACGAAGTGCACGGCTTCCTGCTGCACAGGAACTGGGTCGAGGCGTACGAAGCGACGTCGGAGTTCCTGATGCGGCACGTCGACGAATAACCAGGCGCGGACGGGTGACAGGCCGACGCTGGCCCGGCGTGTCCGGGTCGAGACCCTCAGTTACCTGAGGCAACGCGCGGCATGAGCGCCGCTCGGTCCAGCGCTTGTGACAGGTCGGCCCAGATGTCGTCTGCAGATTCGAGTCCGACCGAAACGCGGAGCAGCGAATCGGCTATGCCACAGGATTCACGGACGTCTTCATCGACGACCTGATGCGTCAATCCGGCCGGGTGCTGGATCAGCGTGTCCGTCGAGCCGAGGCTCACCGCCGGCGTGATCATGTCGAGCGCTTCAAGCAGGCGGGATACCGACCTCCGTCCCGAGGCGAGTTCGAACGACAGTATCGATCCCGGACCCTGCATCTGCGAGCGTAATGCCGGGTAGGCCGGGTCGAGGCCCGGGTAATGAACCTTGTCCACGTTCGCATGGCCCCGCAGGCGTTCGGCGATAATCGTCGCCGCTTCCTGCGCCTTCAACACGCGCAGTGGCAGCGTCTTCAGGCCGCGATGCATCAGGAAAGCTGCCATCGGGTGCATGATGCCGCCCGTCGCGATCCGCACCTGCCTGAGGCGAGCCGCCCAGTCGGCGTTCGTCGCGACGACTCCGCCCACGGCATCACCATGCCCGCCCAGGAATTTCGTTGCACTGTGCAGCGAGAGCACGGCGCCGCACTCGAGCGGGCGCTGCAGGATCGGCGTCGCAAACGTTGAATCAACGAGTACGGGTACCGGCGCGACCGCGTCGGCCAGTGCCGCAATGTCAGTCAGCTTGAGCGTCGGGTTCGCCGGTGTCTCGACGATGACGAGGCCCGTGTCATGGCGCACGGCCGCGGCTGCCTCCTCGGGCTGGCACCACGAGACGTCCATGCCGGTCAGCCCACTCGATAACAGGTGGTCGGTGCCGCCGTAGAGCGGACGGATGCCTATGACGTGATTGCTGCCGCCCATTCGGCACGCGAGCAGGCAGGCCGTGATTGCCGCCATTCCCGAGGCGAAGGCGACAGCCTCGGCAGCGTCCTCGAGCTCGGCGACGCCCTGCTCGAAGGCATCCACAGTGCGGTTGTAGAGACGTGCATACACCGGGTTGGCCGCATCGGCCGCGCCGCCGGCGAAGTCGGTGAGGCTGCCGACCGCTGCCTCGAAATCCGGTGTCGGGTACGTGCTGGAGAGATCGATGACGGGCACGTGGGTGCCTGATTTCTCGATCTCCCGGTGGCCGGCGTGCACGGCCTTGCTGAACATGTCCATCGTCTGCCCCTGCATTGATTAGCATCTTATTCTAGAATCCCGGATATTCGTCAGCACTCGAATTATTGCCAGTTTGCTATGACTGAAATCGATCTTGACCGAATAGACTTCGAAATTATTGGCCAATTACAGAATAATGCGCGGATCGCAAACAAAGTGCTCGCGGCCCGGGTCGGGCTGGCCCCGTCGACCTGCCTGGAACGCGTCCGGCGCCTCAGACAGGCCGGCGTGCTCCAGGGCGCGCACGAACTCGTCGATCGCCACGCGCTCGGTATCGATCTCGAGGCAATGATCTTCGTACGGCTGGCGCAGCACGCTCGCGAAGCCGTCGACTCTTTCCAGAAACATGCGAGGGGACTCAAGGAGGTCGTTGCCGTTTACCATGTCTCGGGCGAGCACGATTTCCTCGTGCACGTTGCCGTCAAGGATGCGCACCACCTGCGCGACGTCGCGATGGACTCGTTCACGACGCGTTCCGAAGTGGCCAATATCGAGACCCACCTTATTTTCGCCAGCACGCACAATCGCCAGCTGCCGGTTTACCGCTAGCAGCAGGCAGCGCGGCATGTCCACAATGTTTCTCGCCTTAGCTACACTCGGCGTAGCCACAAAACCGAGATGGTCTCCATGATGCAGATTCGAGCACAGCTAACGCTCTGCCTGACGCTATTCCTGTTTGCCACTGCCGCCAGTGCGGAGGCATTGAGCGTAACGGCCAGCGAGTGGCGACCCTACGTGGACCCGGATGCACCCCTGGCTGGTTTCGCCGTATCCGTCGTGTCACAGGCACTCGAGCGAGCCGGCTATGACACGCGTATCGAGACAGGCCCCTGGCCACAATCACTCGAGGATACCGTTGCCGGGAAGCATGATGTCTTCGCCACGCTGTGGTTCACCGAGTCGCGCGCCGAGTCGCTCGTGTTCAGCGAGCCTTACATCAATAACGACCTCGTGTTCGTCCGCAAGGCGGACAGTGGCATCCGGCCGAGGAAGCGCGAGGACCTCGTCGGGCTCCGAATCGGCATTGTCAGTGACTTCGCCTACGCGGCGGACGCGGACACTGACGGGATCGACATCGCCTCGTCCGGCAGCGTCGCCGAGAACATCGAGAAGCTGAAGCAGGGCGAGCTCGACCTCGTACTGGCGGACCGGCGCGTTGCCTTGAGTGAAATCAACGAAGGCACGTATGCGAAGCAGTTCGATGTACTTCCCGAGCCGCTCTTGTCACGGGGGCTTCGAATCGGCGTATCCCGACAGCGCGAGGATGCAGAGGCGATTGTCGATGCCTTCGAAAAGGCGATTGCCGGCATGCGGGAAGACGGCAGCTTCAATGCGATCCTCGCGACTTTTCGCGTCAGCGAGTAACCCTCAGCGCTCTGCGCGCAGATGAACGCGCGGGCGTCAGGTAACGGGACGATGGCCCGAGGAAACTCGCTGGTTACGCCGCATGATTCGTCATGGAAAGACCGATTCGAGGATGAGGTCCCGGCACTACGGGATGCGCTCGGGCCGAACGCACTTGCTGTTCACCACGTTGGCAGCACGGCCATCCCGGACATTCTTGCCAAGCCGGTCATCGATGTCCTTGTCGAGGTAGCGGATATCAGTGTCGTCGATCGACGCAGCGATGCCATGGTAAACATCGCTTATGAGCCACGGGGCGAGTACGGCATTGCAGGGCGGCGGTACTTCCGTCGGGGCCCCGACCACAAGCGACCGGGCTTTCATGTGCACGCCTATGCGGCGTCGTCTGACGATGTCCGCCGCTTGCTTGCCTTTCGCGACTATCTCCTCGCGCACCGGGTCGAGGCGGAGCGGTACTCGGCGCTAAAGCAACACATCCTTGCGGATGATTCCGTCGACAAGGCCCGCTACCAATCGCTCAAGGCAGGCTTCGTTGAGGACACTGTGACGGCGGCCGAGCGCTGGCTAGCGGAGCGCGTCTAGTCGGACGTCTCGTACAGAAGTTGGCGGTGCCGTTAACCAACCGTTGTGATGCGTGGGCTAATTGCGCTGTGACATCAGCCGTTCGAGCTTGTGGACGTGAGTCTTGTTGCGCTCGTTATCCTCTGCGAGTCGTTCGACCTTGCGGAGCCATTTCCTCGCGGCGGCCTCGTTGCCAATCTGCATGTAGCTGAGGCCCATCAGCACGTAGAACGACCCTTCGGTACGTCGTTCGCGTACCGAGACTTCGAGGTGCTCGATAGCCGCGTCATAGTCGCCGTAGGCAAAGGCCTTGCGTGCGAGGTGATACCGGTAGTAGGGATTGCGCAGGCGATGCTGCTCACTGCGTTCGGCGTACCAGTTCGCAAGCTCCTTTCGCCCCATGCGCAGGTACAGGCGGCCAAGGTTGCTCATTGCCACGAGTTCGTCGGGGTCGCTGATCAAGGCCTGTACGTAGGCCGCCTCGGCGTAGTCGAGGTGGCCGGCTCGCGAGAACAGGACGCCGAGATTGCTCCAGCCCGGCGCGTATAAGCCGTCGCTCGTCAGCGCCTTGCGAAAGTATCGGAGCGCCTCCATTGGCTGGTCCTTCTGCAGGTACTCGACGCCAATGTTGGAGTAATAGTGGGCGAGTGCCCGCGCGTCCGAAACGTCTTCACGACTGTAGGTATCTTCGAAGTCGTCGTAGGCAACATTAAAGTCGACTTCGTTCGTCGCGCCGAAACCGAGGTCGACAACGGCATTCACATGGCGGCTAAGCACATAGGTGTCGCCCTCCAGGGTCCACGACGGCGGAATCTTCACTTCCTGGTAAGTAACGTTCAGGCCGGCCTCGCGCGCCATGGCGACGAACATGTTCGTAAACGACAGGCAGTTGCCGAGCCCTGCACCGTAGGTTTCCGCAGCCGTCCGCGTCATCGTGTCGTACTCGAGGCCGACGCCGCTATGGTTGAGCAGCGCATGCAGCAGCGCGCGTACCTTCGTCTGGCCGGGTTGCTTCGGGTCTACGTGCTCGTCGATGAAGGCGAGCATGTCATCGTTCAGTGCCAGTACGTCGACGTCGTCCACGACCGGAAGATCGGCTGCCCCGGTCAGGGACTCGGCGCGCAGGATGACATCGGTGGAGAGAACATTACTGTGGGGCGAAACGGGGGCGCTCGCGCAGCCGGCGAGGAGCAGGGCTGGCAGGAATGCCAGCAAGAACCTGGTGCTTGCAGTCATATCACGTACCCGCTGCACACGCCGGTCTACGACGCGCGCGACACCAGTATAGCGCTATACCCGGGGTCAACCGAGCCGATCTGACGTAAGCAAGCCGCGATTCAGCGGTTCCCGCGTGATACCAGCCCCCGGGGACCGGTTATGTCCTCAACTGTTATCATCCCGCGACCCATACATCGCGCGCGTCCGGCGGTTGTCGGGCTCGCCACCATCGGAGCAACGTTCAATGTCCCGGAGACTACTCTTGTCCATTCGGAAAACCGTGGTAGCAACCCTCTTTTCCAGCCTTTTTATAACCCAATTCGCCATGCCAGCCAGCGCCGATTCCCACAGCACAGCCGACAAGCCGACGGTCCTGATCACGGGCGCCAACCGTGGACTCGGACTCGAGTTCGCACGCCAGTACGCCGACGCCGGCTGGTCGGTGATCGGCACGGCGCGCAGCCCGGAGCGCGCCAGCGATCTCCACGCCCTCGACGTCGACGTGCTCAAGCTGGATGTCACGGACCGCGACAGTATTGCTGCGCTCAAGACGTCGCTGGGCGATCGTTCCGTCGACCTCTTGATCAACAACGCCGGTATCTTTCCGCGGGTCAGTGAGATCGACAGCGTCGACGCCGATGACTACGCGCTCACGCTCATGGTGAATACGCTGGGCCCCGTGCTCGTCACGCAGGCCGTCATGCCGAACCTGCGCAGCGGGGGTATGAAGCGCGTCGTCAATATCACGAGCGGCCTCGGCAGCATCGAGCAAAGCTCCGGCGGCTATTACGGCTATCGTGAGAGCAAGGCTGCGCTCAATATGTTCACGAAATCACTGGCAGCCGAACTTGGCCCCGAGGGCTTTATTTGCCTCGCGCTGCACCCGGGCTGGGTGCGCACCGACATGGGCGGACCCAGTGCCAACCTGTCGGTGGAGGAGTCGGTTACGTCCATGCGGGCGGTTATCGATGATATGGACGCCGACGACAACGGCGTCTACCGTGGCTACAGCGGTGATCTCGTCGCCTGGTAAGGCGACGTGTAAGCAACAAAAAAAACCCGGTCGCAGTGCGGCCGGGCTTTTTCTTTGCCTGGGTATGCGGGCCAGGCTTATTCGCGGCTCATGAACAGGCGCAGGATGTACCAGAACATCAGCGCTATCGAGGCGAACAGCGACATTGCCGCGGCCACGTAGCGATCGGTCGGGTAGTGGTGCAGGATGTTCGAGGTGTCATAGAGCACGGCGGCGCCCGCGAAGCCGATCATCGCGACTGAGAACCAGGTGCCGAGCTGGAAGCCGAAGATCAGCGACGAGAAGATGCCGACCAGTGCGAGAATACCGCCCCACACGAGGATGCCACGCAGGAAAGTGAAGTCCTTGCGCGTGATCATGGCCGTGGCGATCAGGCCAATGCTGCCGAGGACCGTGACGCCGGCGGCGCTTTCGATGACGCCCGGCTGGGTCACGATGGCAATCGCAATCATTGGCGAGAAGATCAGCGCCTGGGCAACCACGAGCACTGCATAGGCCGCGTACTGCGCCGGCTTCGACTCGAGCGTGTGCGCAAGATGAGACGCGCCCCAGCTCGTGAGCATGAAGGCACCCAGCACGGCCCACCAGTATTCGATCATCGTCTGCGCGATCGCGAAGGCGAGCCCGGACGAGACCATGTACGCGAGCACGCCTGCAAAGGCGAGTATGCCCATGACCACGTGGGCGTAACACTTCCAGATGAACTCGGAGCGATCTTCTACCGACGCCCGTGCGGCTGTTGTCGGATAGCTGAGCTGATCCTGCATGGTGGGTGACCTGTGTTGGAGACGGTCGGAAACCCTAGCAGAGCCGGAGCGGCAAATATAGGCGATTATGACCAGCGCGGGCTGCGTCGGCAGCCCTTCCTCGAGCGACCTTTCCATCTTCCGTTGGCACTCGGAGGTTTCGCGCTACACTCGCCGATCCCGCAAGAAGAGAACGTCACGATGCCTGCCGCCCTCGTTACCAATGCACTCGACTTCGTCGGACCGCCTGCCGTCGCTGCGCTGCTTGCCGACGGGTTTACGGTGCTGGCACAGGACCGCGCTTTCGTGGACGACGACGCGGCGAGTGACTATGCCGGGGCTAACGCTGGTGTCGTAACGGTTGCGATCGACGAGCCCGAGGCGCTGGTAGAACACGCCTGGGACTACGGCGGGACGGTTGATGTGCTCGTCTGTAATGACACCTATCCGGCAATCCACGTTCCCTTGGAAGACGCAAGCGTCGATGATCTCGAGGCGACGATCGCGCGGCTGATGGTGTATCCCTTCCGGGTGCTCAAGGCAGCCATCCCGAGACTGAAGGCACAAGAGGGCGGCAACGTCATCATGGTGACGTCCTGCCGCACCGAGTTGCCCCTGCCAGGCGGGGCCATACCGGACATGGCGCGAGCCGGTGCCAATGCACTGGTCAAGTCGGCGAGCCTCGACCTTGCGCCCTTCGGCATCCCGGTCAACGCGATCGCACCAAACTACCTCTACAGCGAGGCCTACTTCCCCAAGGCAAAGTTCATCGACGATCCGGCCGGCCGCGCTTTCATACGCGAGGTCGTACCTGCCGGACGGCTGGGCGATCCTGCCGAAATCGGCGAACTCGTGAGCTACCTCGCGAACATGCAGGGCGCATTCCACACCGGCACGATCATCAAGTTCGCCGGCGGCTGGCCCGCAGCACCGGTGCGCCCTGTCTGAGAAATCTCACGCCGGCTGCATCCAAAACCGTTCTCCCACCGAATACAGGGATACAGCGCCACACAGCGCCCCATTCATTCGAGGAGAAACCTGTATGAACCGCATCAAGCAACTCACGGTTGTATTCGCCGCCGTGCTCGTAAGCCTGGCATCGCCTGCCATGGCCGGACACAACACCCGCGACATCGTCGACACGGCCGCCGCGGCGGAACAGTTCGAGACGCTGCTCGCCGCCGCCAAGGCTGCCGGGCTTGCCGGGGCGCTCAAGGGCGACGGTCCGCTGACCGTCTTTGCACCCACCGACGAGGCGTTCGGTGCTCTGCCGGCCGGAACGATCGAGACCCTGCTCGAGCCCGAGAATCGCGACCAGCTCGCGACGATCCTCAAGTTTCACGTCGTTGCGGGTGATATAGGCTCCGCGGCACTTGCCGACGGTGTGCGGCTGACCACACTTGCCGGCGTCGATGCTGTTATCCAGCAGACCGAGTCCGGCTTCAACATCGAGAACGCGCGTATCGTCGCCACGGATGTCGACGCTTCGAACGGCGTTATCCACGTCATCGATCGCGTAATCCTGCCGCCGGCACAGCTGTCGCGCGACGCCAGCGAGCGCGCGATTCGCGATGCGATCGATCGCGGCGTGCCGATGTTCAACCATGGCAATGCGCGCGGCACCGTCGCTGTCTACACGGCGGTCTCCGAGCAGCTCTTGCGCCAGGGCGACCTGACGGCGAAGGAGCGCGGCCGGCTCGAGACGGGTCTCGAGGAAGCCGACCGGGCTCACGGTGCACGCGCCAGCGCCTGGGAACTCCGCTACGCGCTCGACGATGTTCGCGCCTCGCTGCACGGCGAAGATCGAATGCAGGCCGCCAGCCGCATGACGCGCTAAGCTTAGGTCCAGCGACAATGGTCCCGGCGCCCCTGTCAGACAGGGGCGCCGTTTCGCGTTACAGGGATTCCATGCCAGCGACAGCCACAATACTGGAACGCATCGCCAGCGGTGACCGCCCCGCCGTCACCGAGTGCATCGATGCGTACAGTGGCCTCGTGTGGTCGTTGGCACGGCGCTTCCTCGCCAACGAGGCCGACGCCGAGGAGGCCGTGCAGGAGATTTTCCTCGAACTCTGGGAAATCGCCGGCCGCTATGACCCGGCCGTTGCCGCCGAGGCCACCTTTGTGTCAATGCTGGCGCGCCGCCGCCTGATCGACCGGCGTCGGCGGATCGACAGGGAGCCCGGTGCCGAACCACTCGACGAATCGTCGCTGCCTCCCTGCGATCGCGCGCATCGTCAGCTCGAAGCGTCGGCCGACGTGCACAGTGTGCTCGAAGTCATGGGTACACTCAGGACGGAACAACAGGAAGTACTTGGTATGGCGTCATGGCTCGGTATGTCGCACGGCGCAATTGCCGATCAGACAGGCCTGCCGCTCGGCACCGTGAAGAGTCATATCTCCCGCGGACTATCTACCATACGCGACGCGCTCGGCGAGCCGGCGCGAGTACGCAAGGCATCATCATGAAGGACATGCCGGACACGATACGTGAGCTCCTGGCCCTCGAGGCTACGGAAGGACTGGACGACGCCGGGACCGCCGAACTCGAGCGGCTGCTCGACAAGCATGGCGTCACTGACCGGGACGGCTACCGGCGAGCCGCGGCCGCCGCGGCTAACGCGCATGCGCACGCCCGGCCGGAGACACTGACGCCTGCGCCGGCCGATCTGCGCGCTAAGCTCCTCGAGGATGCAAGCCGCTATTTCGACGAGGCGGACGCGCGCAGCCCGGACGAGACGGTCATTGCGCTGCCACGGCCCGTGACCAAACCGCCGCGGCGCGACTGGGGCTGGGCGGCCGCTGCCGTACTGCTGCTGGCGCTACTGATGAGTAACTTCCGGAGCGGTGAGCCGCGGATAGAAGACCCGGCGGCAGCACGCGACGCCCTGCTTGCCGCGGGCAGCGAAGCGCTGCCGTGGGCGCGTTCCAGGGATCCGGACTACGCCGGCGTCAGCGGCGACGTTGTGTGGGATGACCAGCGCCAGGAAGGCTACCTGCTGCTCGCCGGCATGCCGGCGAACGACCCGGGCGTGGCGCAATACCAGCTGTGGCTCGTCGACCCGGACCGCGACAGCAACCCCGTCGACGGCGGCGTATTCGACGTGCCGGCCGGCGCCGCCGCGGTTGTAATCCCGATCGACGCCAAGCTCGAGGTCAGCGACCCGGCGGCGTTCGCCATTACCCTCGAGAAGCCCGGCGGTGTCGTCGTCTCGGAAGCGCCCCTGCTCCTGGTTGCCAGCGCCGGCTAGGGACTCGGTAGAGGCGGCGTAGCCCTAGTCGCGAAACGCGCCGAGCACGTCGGCCGCGATGTCCCAGCGATTCATGTGCGGGCTGCCGTGGTCGAGACCGCGCCGCACGATGACGAGGTCATGCGAGGGAACGATGATCACGTACTGACCCCGGTTGCCGGCCGTGGAGTAGGCGTCTCTCGGCACATCGGTGCGACCGTCCGGGACCAGCCAGAACTGGCCGCCGTAGTCATTGCCGCGCACGCTGCTTGCCGGCGCCGGTGTCCGAACGAAGTCGATCCACGCTTCCGAGATGATGCGCTCACCCTCCCAGGTACCGCCGTTCAGGTACAACAGCCCGAAGCGGGCGAGGTCACGCGCGTTGGTGTAGACCTGTGAGCTCAGGATGAAGTCGCCAAAGCGATCCGTGCTGAGCAGCGTATTGCGCATGCCGATGCGATCGAGCAGGGCGCGACGCGGAAATTCCCGGTAGGCCTGCTCGCTGCCGAGCACGTTCTTCATCGCCAGCACGGCCAGGAGCGTGTCGTAGTTCTCGTAGTCCCAGAAGGACCCGGGCTCGCGGATGAGGCCGCGGTTTCTTGCACCGTCGACCGAACTCGCACCAGCCCAGTAGGCAAGCCCGGAGCCCGTGGCGTACTCCATGTTGAAGCTGTCGACGGGGTAGAGACCGCTGGACATGTTGAGTACGTGCCGCAAGGTAATCTCGTCCCGCGGATCGTGCTCGTCGGCAGCGACAGCGGGCAGCCAGTCGATGCCGAGCGGCGCGTCGAGCTCGAGCCGGCCGTCATCGACGAGCATGCCAATCAGCGTTGCGGCAATACTCTTCGCCGTCGACCAGGTACGGGTACGCGTGTTGCGGTCGACACCGTCGCGATAGCGCTCGTGGATGATATTGCCGTTGTGCATGACGATGAGACTCAGCGTCAGCTGGTTGTCGAGCTCAGGGGCAAAGATACGGTCGGACGCAGCCTTGAGCCTGGCGCGATCGACGACCTCCGGCCAGGGCGTCGGCGTGACTAGGTCGCCGTTCGGCCACGGCGTCGTCTCGGGGTCGAGATCCGGGTACGGCAGTTCGAGTGAAGGCAGCGCATCGATATCGTCGAGGGACTGGTCGGGCGCCATCACCACGCAGCCGATGCCTTCGCGAAACGCAGCAGAGATCGCCACGCCCGTCTCGCCGCCACCGATCGTAACGGCCTGCCGTTCCCGGTCGACGGCTACGCGCTCCTCGACGTCGCCCCCAAAGCGCGGGTAGCGCAGGTACTGGAGTTCTTCACTGGCGACGCGTTCCGCGGAGCGACCCGAGGTAAACAGGCCGTTGCAGGTCAGGACGGCCTGAACGCCATTCCGGATCATCTTTCTGCCGGCGTCGTCGTAATCAAAGTCGGCGTTTGCAGGGGCCGGGAAGGCGGTGAGGAGAAGGAACGGGAATACGATTCTCGAGAGCATGGTGCAGGTCCTTGGGTGTCGCTGGCGCGCGGCTTGCGTGCCCTGTCGAATTCGTGTCCCATGCTGCCGTTGGCAGCGGGCGAATCCTGCGACGGGTTGCGCGGTCCGGATAGGTCTGGTGGAAGGGCATTCTACTGCTCATGCTGCCCGTTGCCAGTAACGCCCGCGCCCTGCTCGTCTGCATCCGCATTGGGCGTCGACGTTTCGATTAGGACGATTGCTTATGACCTACCGGCACCTGCCTTTCGCTGTGGCCTGTCTCCTGTTGGCAATGACCGCCGCCGCCGACACCACGACCTACCCTGGCATGCCGAGCGGCGCCGCGACCTACGACGAGCTCGTAACCTTCTGGGATGAATTCCTGCTCTGGAAAGACCCTCAACGCGCGGCCAGGCAGCAGTCGCTTGTCGATGTTGCCGGCAGCGACGGCGAGGTCTTCCCGGACTACAGCGAAGCGGCTATGGAAAACCGTCTGGCGGAGCTTTTCGCGCTTCAGGCGAGGCTCGACGATTTCGCTGTGGCGGGCTGGCCGGTCGAGCAGCAGGTCGAATTCCTCGCGATCCGTTCGCGTATCGACCAGGAGGAATTCAGGCTGCGCATCTCGCGGCCGTGGGCCCGGGACCCGGGCTTTTACGTCGACCAGATGCTGAGGATGACGTTTACGGAGCTGCCGGTCGAGGGGGGCGAACTGGCGGAGCTCAGGCTGAAACTCCGCGCGATACCGGGTCTCGTCGAACAGGCCCGGACCAATCTCGTCTTCGTCGCTGCGGACTACGCCGACCTTGCGATCTTCAACCTGTCGAACGCCGACGGCGTGGGCCACGGTTACCCCTACCGTGCGGTGCCGCCAGCCGGGGTCATCGGCTGGTACGACGACCTGCTCGATCGTGCCCGTAGCGCACAGCCAGGACTCGTCGACGACATTGAAGCCGCCCGATCTGCCGTTGATGCGCTGCGACAGTGGCTGGTCGATAACCGCGATGCGATGACGGCCGACGCTGGCGTCGGCAAGGACGCCTTCGACTGGTACCTGAAACACGTCAAGCTGATGCCGTATACGAGCGACGAGATCGTGACGCTGGGCCGGCGCGAACTCGACCGGCTGTGGGCGCAGTACGCGCTGGAGCGACATCGTAATCGTGACCTGCCCGAGATCGCGCTGCCGACGTCGGGCGAGGAATACCAGTCCCGCATTGACGCGACCGATGCCGAGATTCGTCGCTTCCTCATCGATGAGGAGATCATCACGATCCCCGAGTACATCGGCGAGCTGGCAACCAACGTGCCGTGGATTGTTCGCGACGGCGGCCCGAATTTCTGGGAGCAGATTCAGTATCGCAACCCGACTCCCGATCATGTGCACGCGGTTATCCCGGGGCACCGTTTTGATGCCGTGGTCGAGCGCAACAACCCGCACCCGATACGCGGCCGGCTGACCGACGGCGCCCGCGTCGAGGGCTGGGGTGTCTATCTCGAGGAGGCCATGATGTACGCAGGTCTGCTCGAGGCGAAGCCGCGGGTTCGCGAGCTCATCTACCTGTTCGGCATCTTTCGCGCCGCGCGGATGCCGGCTGACGTATGGCTGCAGCTCAACGTGATGACGGCGGACGAGGTTGCCGAGTTCTGGATCGACAACGTGCCGTACCTCGACCGGGACGTTGCGCGAGTCGATGCCGAGATCTACCTGCGCCGCCCGCCCGGCTATGGCCTGGGCTATACGACGGGCATGCTGCAGATGCAGGCGCTGCTTGCCGAGCGACAGCGCCAGCTCGGCGACGCGTTCTCACTGCGAGAGTTTCATGACGCGATCATGGCTGCCGGACGCCTGCCGCTGTCGCTCGTGCGCTGGGAAATGACCGGCGACGATACGGGGATTCCCGAGCTGTGGCAGCGCGATCCTCTGCCGATTGCGGGTAGTACGAAGTAGGGGCTCGGGTGGCCGCTGTGCGACCCCACAAGGCTATTCCCGGCAGCGTGTCAAAACGTGCCTTGTAGGAGCGGCTTTCAAGCCGCGAATGAGGCAATGCATGAACACACCTCGCAATAGCGGCCGCAGCGCCACCCCACAAGGCTATTCCCGGCACCGTGCCGCAACGTGCCTTGTAGGAGCGGCTTTCAAGCCGCGAATGAGGCAATGCATGAACACACCTCGCAATAGCGGCCGCAGCGCGACCCCACAAGGCTATTCCCGGCACCGTGCCAAACCGTGCCTTGTAGGAGCGGCTTTCAAGCCGCGACGGCTGCGCTATATTGATGCCCTGCCAACGCAGGAGACAGGTATGAACCTCGGTGCATTCTCGGTCAGTCTCGCGGTCAGCGACATCAAGGCGTCGCGGGATTTCTATAGCAAGCTGGGCTTCGAGGCCATTGGCGGCGACGTCGAGCAGAACTGGCTCGTGTTGCGCAACGGCGACCACGTTATCGGGCTTTTCCAGGGCATGTTCGAGAAGAACACGCTGACCTTCAACCCGGGCTGGGATCAGCAGTGCAACGAGACGGCATCCTTCACGGACGTGCGCGAGCTGCAGGCAGCGCTACGGGATGCCGGTATCGAGATCCTCAATGAAGCCGACGAAAGCGGTTCGGGTCCGGCGAGTTTTGCGGTGCTCGATCCTGACGGCAACCCGGTGCTGATCGACCAGCATCGCTAGCTCGTCAGAGCCGCCTGTTCGTCAACGGGTTTGCCGAGCAGGCGGTGGATCGCGAAGAGCAATACGAAGCCGCTCGGCAACAGGAAGAACCACGGGATACCGAAGCCCGCCGGCAGGGTACCGGCGAGGAGCGCTACGGCGCCCCCGGTCAGCGCATAAGGAATCTGCGTGGTGACGTGATCCATGTGGTCACACCCTGTCGCCAGCGACGACAGCACGGTCGTATCCGAAATCGGTGAGCAGTGGTCTGCCCAGACGGCGCCGGTCAATACGCAGGCGATCGACGAATAAAGAATGTGCATGTGATCGGCATCGGCAATGCCGTTGGCGTCGAGCACCGCCCACACGAGCGGAATGACGAGCGGCATCAGGATGGCCATGACGCCCCAGCTTGTGCCCGTTGCAAACGCGGTGGCACCGGCGAGCAGGAAGACCACGGCCGGGAGCGTATAGGGCGATAGCGAGTCGCCGAGTATCGTGACGAGGTACTCGGCCGCATGCAGCGTGTTCGCGACTTCGGCCAGCGACCACGCCATGACCAGGAGCACGAGCCCCGTCACCATGAAGCGACCGCCCGTCAGGAAGGCTTCGACCGTCTGGTCGAGCGTAAGCAGGCGCTGGCCCAGCGTCAGACCGGCCGCGACGAAACAGGCGAGGAGTGATGCCCAGATCAGCACGACGTAGGCATCCGCGCTGCCGATAATCTCGGTCAGCGTTTCGCCCTCGCCGGACACGAACAGCCCGGCAACGACCGTAAAGATCATAGTCAGGATAGGCACGATTGCGTTGATCGCCCGGCATGGAATGCCGTCCATGGCCGCAAACTCATCGGTGCTTTCGCCCTTCTTGCCGTCGCTTTCGAGGTCCGTCCGCTTCACAGCCCCCGTCTCACGCGCCCGCCGCTCTGCCTTGTACATTGGTCCAAAGTCCTTGCCTGACAGGATGACGAGGTAGACGAGGAAGATCGCGAGGAAGGGATAAAAGCTGTAGAGAATGGAGTTCAGGAACAGCACGTAGGCGGTCTCGGTAATCGCCGGCAGGTTGTCGATTGCCGAGTCGATGAGGCCGAGCTGGAAGCCGATCCACGTTGTGATAATGGCGACCGTGGATACGGGAGCCGCCGTCGAGTCGACGATATAGGCCAGTTTCTCGCGCGATATGCGCAGGCTGTCGGTCATCGGTCGTGTCGAGTTGCCGACGACCATGGTGTTGGCGTAGTCGTCGAAGAAAATCCCGAGCCCGAGGCCTGCGACGACCGCCTGTGCGCGCTTCGGCGTCCGCGCCAGCGGTATGACCTTGTTGACGGCACCCAGCATGCCGCCGTTCTTCGAGATGATGCCCACCATGCCGCCAATCATGAAGGTGAAGATCATGATCGACATATGATCCCTGTCGGTCGCAGCGTCCATGATGTAGATCGTTACGGTGTCGAAGAAGCCCGCTATGAAGCCGGGCAGCGTCATGCCGTTGACGGCCCATGCGCCGACGAGGATGCCGGCGAACAGCGACGGTATGACCGATCGCGTCAGGAAGGCGAGCAGGATGGCGAACAGCGGTGGCAAGAGGGAGACCCATCCGGGTATGACGGGCAGCAGACGCTCGACGAGCAGGATGCCGTTTGCGGTCACTGTGACCGTCGAGGTGCCGGTATCCTCTACGACGATGTCGCTGGCGCTAATCGATCGTCCTGTTGTCGTGGCAATGCTTCGGTCGCCCACGCGGACTTCGAGCAGCTGGTTCTCGTCGATGTTGCTTACCGAGATATCGAAGCCGACACCTTCGAGCGCAACGGCCGGTACGTCGATGACAGGTTCTGCGCTCGCAACGGGCAGCGTCAGCAACAACATGAACAACAATGCGGAAAGGCCGCGGGCAGGTCTTGCTTGCATGTCTTATTATTTTCCTTCTCGGCCGGCCGCATAGCGGCGGCAAAAACTATAGCACAGCGGTTTTTCCACCCGCTTTCCCGTTGCCGGAGCACAGCGTGACAGATGTCATTGCCCTTGTTGCCGTGGTTGCGGTCGCATACGCCGCGACCAACATCGACAATCTCGCGATCCTGGTTGCGCTGTTGTCGCGCTTCCGCAGTCACGCTGCCTGGGTCGTGGCAGGCCATCTGATCGTGGTTGCTATTACCGCATCGCTGGCCTTTGGCATAGGCGAGGCAGCCGGGCGCATGCCGGTTCACTACGTTGGCTTCCTCGGTGCCATACCGCTCGCGATCGGTCTCTACTGGGCGTATCGGCTCTGGCGTCCTGCCGACGCAGCGACAGTGCCTGTCCATACTGCGGACGGCGCAGGCGTTTTGCTCACGACGGTGACGTCGCTCGCGGCCAACGGTGTCGACAGCCTGCTGTCGCTGGCGGTCGTGTTCGCAGACACCGCGTCCCGCTATGACTCGATCGCCTTCGCTACGGTGCTGCTGGCCGCCGTCCTGCTCGCGGTACTCGCTTTTCTTGCGCTGGAGAACCGAAGAATCGGTCCGCTCGTCGAGCATTATGCAAGCCGTCTCGCACCCGTTATTATGATCGCCGTGGGTTTCTACGTTCTCGTCAACACGACAACGGACGTGCTCGAGGACACTGGCATGAACCAGGTTGAGGAGATTCAGTGATGCGGTTTCTCGTATCGATAGTTTCGCTGGTATTGCTTGCAGGTTGCGGTCCGGGTGCCAGGATCGAGCTCGCCGTGGACAGTGATGATCCGGAGATCATTCGGCGCACGCAGGCCGTTCTTTACAAGCGCCTGGTCAAGGCGTCAGGAAACCCTTTCGTCAATGTCGGGACGGGTTACTTTCCCGACACCGGCAAGCTTGTCTTCGAATACGATCGCTCGGCGCCGGACCCTGAATCCATCCGCTTCCTCTACGAGACCCGCGGGGAGTACCGCCTGGCGTCAGCGAGCGCGGACGGTGAAGAGACCGAGTGGATCAACAACCGCGATATTGCCGGCGTCGAGTCCAGCCGGTCCGGCGGCCAGGGCCAGGTCTTTTTCGCGCTCAGCATCGACGCGGCGAGTCGTCTGCAGGAACTGTCGAAGTCGAACATTGGTACGACCGTTCGGGCAACGCTCGATGGCGATACGCTCGTAGAGAGCGAGGTGCTCGCGCCCTTCGGCCCCTTCTACCAGTTCGAGCTGCCAAGTGAAGCGGAAGCACGCAACCTCGTTATCATCCTGACCTCCGGCGTACTGCCTGTGAACGTGACGTCCTACGACACCCCGTAGTCACGCAAACCGCCATATCTTCGTGAAACCTGTCGCCTTCTGGCGACATCTTTCGCTTATTCCCGCGTTACTGTGAAATGGGTCGCGTTTTGACGGGTAGCGCGCGCTACCATCATTTCTTCGCTTGGGACTGGTAACGGCCGGGGACACGGATCATGCGTGGCGTGACAATCGTATCGATGCTGCGGGTATGCGGAGCAGCACTTCTCGCACTGGGCGGGCTCACGGCCTGCGACATCGAGACCTTCGAGAGCGAGCGCGAGGCGTTCGAGAACCGGCAGGCGGGCGGCAGTCCGCCACCGCCGGGATCACCACCACCCCCGCCCCCGCCGCCACCGCCCCCGCCACCGGTTGGCGCATCGTTCGGCCCGAACTTCTCGGAGATTCAGCCGGGTCTCTTTGATGGCTGCGCGGCTGCGTGTCACCGGGGCGCAACCCCGGCTGGTAACCTGAGTCTCGAGGCGGGCATGAGTTACATGATGCTCGTGGACGTGCCGAGCGACGCCGATGCCAACGTCCTTCGCGTCGAGCCGGGACAGCCGAACACGAGTTACCTGATCCAGAAGCTCGAAGGTGTGAACGGCGACCCGCCGCACCCCACGGGCGCAGCTGTGGCGCAGGCAAACATTGATGTGCTGCGAACCTGGATCGCGAACGGTGCGGTCGATGACACCGTCGTTCCTGCCATGCCGGCGACCGTGCTCTCGATGGTACCGGCGCCGAACACGACGCTCGATGACCAGCCGGCGGTATTGACCTTCGGCTTCTCGAAGGACCTCGATCCCGCGACGATCAACCCAACGACGGTCCGACTCGTGGCGGCCGGCAATGACCAGATGTTCACGAATGGCAACGAGGTGCCCGTCAACCTGCAGGCGGCCGACATTACGGTGCTGCAGAACGGTCGCCGTGTCGACGTGAGCCTTGCCAACTTCATGCTGGCGGACGATGCCTATCGGGTTACGCTGCAGGGTGTTGGCGCGCCGGTCATCCTCGATGTCGACGGCATGGCGCTGGACGGTGAGTTCTCGAACGTCTTCCCGTCCGGCAACGGCACGGCGGGCGGCGACTTCGTTGCCGACTTCACGATCCTGACGCCCGTGGTACTCGAGCCGAACCTGCAGTCGATTCAGAATCTCGTGTTTACGCCCACCTGTGCTACGGCGGGCTGTCACAACGCCGTGACCATGGCAGGACAGCTCGTGCTGACCGATACAATGACGAGTTTCATGGAGCTCGTCGGTGTGCCGAGCGCGAACGCGGCGGGCCGGACGCTGGTCATTGCCGGCGACTCGGCAAACAGCTACCTGATCGAGAAGCTCGGGCCCATGCCGCAGGTGGGGCTGCGGATGCCGCTGGGCCAGGCACCGCTGCCGCAGACGACGATCGACGTGATTGCACAGTGGATCGACGCGGGTGCCGCCCAGTAGCAGACACCCGCGCCTCGAGCTTATCTCCCGGCAGGCCGTCGCGCCTGCCTAGCCCAGCGCTGCCTCGAGGTCGGCGATAAGGTCGTCCGCGTGCTCGAGACCAATCGAGCAGCGCAACAGCGACGGCGGTGACGCCGTGTACGGCCCCTCGATCGAGGCACGATGTTCGATCAGGCTCTCGACGCCGCCGAGGCTCGTAGCGTTGACGAACAGCTTCACACGCGACGCAACGCGTATTGCGGCGTCACGGCCCCCCGCCAGTTCGAAAGACAGCATGCCGCCCCCCGAGCGCATCTGCCGGCGCGCAAGCTCGATGTCCGGCGAGGTGTCGAGGAACGGGTAGTTCGTGCGCGCTACGGCAGGGTGGGCATCGAGCATGCGGGCGACGGCCAGGGCGTTGGCGGCGTGTTTCTCCATGCGACACTCGAGGGTCTGCAGGCCGCGCGCAATCAGCCAGGCATTGAACGGCGACAACACGGCGCCCTCGAGGGTGCGGCGTCGCTTCAGCGATTCGGCGAGTTCGTCATCATTGCGAAACACGAGCGCGCCGCCCTGGATGTCGGAGTGACCGCCCATGAACTTGGTCATGGAGTGCATCACGACATCGGCGCCGAGCTCGAGTGGCCGCTGCACGGCCGGGGAGGCGAACGTGCCGTCGACGGTCAGCGTTGCCCCCACCGCGTGAGCCCGCTCCGCGGCTCGCTCGATGTCTAGGACATCGAGGCGCGGGTTCGACGGCGTCTCCAGCCAGACCATTGCGGTATCGCCCGATAACGCCTCGTCGAGCGTCGCGTTGTCACGAAGGTCAAGCACCCGGTGGCGAATGCCGAGCGGCGCCATGATCTCGGCCGCGATCGTGCGCGTATCGTAGTAGCTGTCCTGGTGGATCAGCACCTCTTTGCCCGCAGGCACGCTGGCCATCAGCGCGGTCGAGGCTGCCATGCCGGAAGCATAGACCAGCGCCGCGGTGCCTCCTTCCAGGCTCTGAAGTCGAGTCTCCAGCTCGTTGACGTTCGGATTACCGGAGCGCACATACTCATACTCGACGAGCGACTCGTTGGCGGGTCCGTGTTCGTAGGTGGTCGAGAGCTGGATCGGCGGTGCGACGGCGCCTTCGTGGCGAATGCCGGGCACGTGGATGGCGCGCGTCGAGAACTTCATGCAGCGGCTCCGCGGCAACCGACGACGGGCATCAGGAGCCTTCGACCAGCGGCACCACGTCGATCAGCGCTCGCTCGACTTCGATCCTGACCTGGTTCTGAAGCTGGTAGAGGCGCATGGTCCGGACGCTGCCAATGGCACCGCGAAAGTCGTCGACGTACTTCTGCCGCACCCTGAGGAAGCCAATCTGCAGGGCGAGGTACTCATTGATGAAACGCTCCGCTGCCGCGTCGTCCACGGCTTCGTAGACGAAACGATCGATATAGCTCTCGACGAGCCGGACGTACTGGGCGCCCAGCAAATCCATTTCCTGGTCGAAGCGATCGTAGACGGCCCAGAAGGCCTCGGCCTCCGCCGGCGTCATCGGGATCTCGGTGTCGATGAGCTCGCGTGTGCCGCCGCTGATGAGTCGGGCGGCTCGCTGGAGGTTGCTCTCGTCACCCTCCTGTGCCGTGACCGGTACCGGGACGGCAAGGATAAGTGCAACGACAAGGACAGCAGCTCTCTGAGCCGCGAGGAAGTGCGCCGGTTGGATCATTACGGGGGCTCCGGTATGTTTGCGTGCTTCGACCGTAAGTCTAGCGGCTTTTCTCCCGCCGTTTCCCGCACTGGATGGCATACGACACCGAAAACCAGGTCCTGAGGCTGCCGAAGAAACACGCCAGCGGCATCGACGAGGCGCCGGATCCCGATCTCGGCCGCCGTCTCGCGGCCCGGCAGTCCGTCCGGGCGGGCGCCGTCGCGGGACTCATCGTCGTGATCGTATTCACGCTTGCCTGGGTGCTCGTTTCCGGGGTCGCCGGCAAGGTATTCCCATGGGCGACGGTGCTGCTCGGGCCGGCCATCGGCATTGCCGTACGCCGCTTCGGCAGGGGCCTCGACTGGCGGTTTCCGTTCCTGGCGGCGGCACTGGCCCTCGGCGGCGCGCTGCTGGGCAATATCGTGCTTGCGGCGGCGTACACGGCCGGCGAACTCGAGACCAGCACGCTGCGTATCCTTGCCAAGGTCACGCCGATGACCTGGCCCGTCTTCTTCGACGAGGCGCTGAACGGGGCTGACTACGTGTTCGCGCTGATTGCTGCCGGGATCGCCGCTTTCTATGCGAACCGCCGACTGACGCGGCCGCAGTACTACGCGCTCAGGCAATGGCAGGAGCAGAACCCGCGCTGATCAGTTTGTGTCAGTGCTTCCTGTCAGCGCGCGCTCGGCCGCCGCAATGACCGTATCCGCAGAGAGCCCCGCCAGCGATTCGCTGCGGCTCCCGGGCCGCTCCCGCGTCGCCGCCTGGTCGCGCGCTACCTCGTCAGGATCACCCTGCACGATCGTGACGTTGCCGACGGTTCCGGCGTCGACCGGTGTCCACGGCGAGTTGCCGCCCTCATAGCCATTCGGCCACGGTCCCCAGGTGAGCGGGTTGATCGGCCCGAACAGGACGATGCTCGGGATACCGGCCGCCGCTGCCATGTGGGAGATCAGCGTGTCGACGCCAATGTATAGGCGGCTGTTCCTGAGCAGCAGGGCTACGTCGGGCAGGCGAATCCTGCCGGCAAGGCACTCGGCGCGCCCTGCCGTGAGTTCGAGGTCGTCCTCGACGTAGGCAATATCCTCGGGTCGCGGACCCCCGGTTACGAGCACACGGAAACCCCGTGCAGTAAGCCAGTCCGCGACGGCGTGCCAGCCTGCCTTGTGCCAGCGTTTCCAGTCCGCGGAGCTGTCGGGATGGATGACGGCGAGCGCATCGTCCCGCCAGCCCGCACCGAGGACGTCGTCGAGCGTGGCAGGCGAGTCGGCACTCGACGGCAGGCAAATCTCGTAGCGCCGCGCGACGTCGAGTCCGTCGAGCAGCTTGAGGTTCTGGCAGACCGTGTGGTAACGCTCATAGTCGACCATGGTGATGCTGTCATACAGGCGTCGTTTGAACTTCGTATCGCCGCGGTCCTTCATGACCAGCGAGACGCGTCGCCGGGCCATGATCAGCGCGTAGGTGAGTGCCCGGTCGCTGGCGCTGTTGGACAACACGAGGTCGTAGTTGCGAAAGCGACTCAGAACGAAGCCGAGAAACGCCGACAGCGGTTTCTTGCGCGGCTCCATGGCCTCCCGTACGTTCGGGTTGCCTTCCAGCACGGCCGCGCCGCCGGGCGGCGTAATGACGTCAATATCAGCCTCGGGCCACCTCGCCTTGACGGAGCGGATCAGCGGCGTCGTCAGGAGCACGTCGCCGAGCAGCGGTACGGCAATGATCAGTATGGTTTTCGGATCGGACGCCAATGCAAAGGAAGCCCTGCTGCCCCGGGAGCGCCTTGTGTAGCAGATTCGTCCTTAAGGCGCTACGCGGCTATACCGGCATCAGCAGGGGATTGTCGGCTTCGACCTGGCGGCCCGTGAACGACTCGAGGTGCTTGAGAGCGAGCTGCTCCATGTTGCCGACGGCGTCGACGATGCCGACGAAGACGGGCGGCTGGCGCCTCAGGAGATTCCAGCTGCCGGTTTCGATGACGTGAACGAGGTGCTGAACGTTGCGGGCAATGGCCTCGATGTATGGGTTCCTGCCCTCGTACAGCGCCTCTATATAGCGGTAGGCTTGGTTGAACTGCTTGTTCAGGCGCTTGCGCATGACCTGCTGGTAGAACACCGGCGTCTTCTTCAGAAGGTCGAGACCGGACTCGTAGCGCACCATGTACTCGCCGGGCCGGGCGTTCTCGATGGCGACGCCGCCCACGACAAACTCCTTGTAGAGGCGGTCGCGACACTTCTCGAGATAACAGCGGTCTGCCATTTGCGCGAGCATATCGGCCGTGCCGATCAGGTGGCCGCAGATGACGTCGCGCGGATCGTCGAGTTCGATGCGATCGAGTTCGAGTTCGTAGCCCGTGAAGTGCACGATCATACTGGCGACGCCAATCTCTCGCGTCATGCCAAGCGACGGCAGGTAACGACGCAGGAAGTCGCTGCTGCGCGAGACGTGGTACATCGTGAACTCGGCGCCGTTCCGGTACTCGGCATCGCGCTCACCGTGACGCACGTAGCCCGCGTCATGAAACAGCGATACAACGACGGCGAGCAAGGCACGGTCCGGACCGAGACGATCACGCGACTCGACGCTGCGTTCGTAGCCCGCCACAAGGCGCGCTACGGCGAGCGTCATATCGAGCGTGTGCTGCATGTCGTGGTACGTCGTATCGCAGCCGACATACCCCGGATAGCGGCCCGTGAACAGGCGCTCGAAGTCATAGAACGCGAGCCAGAGCTTGTCGAAGGCCGTACCGGGATAGGTATCGCTGAAGATCTCGTGGACGGCATTGCGCACCGCGGCAGGACTGCTTACCTGAACGGTGTTGGTGACATCGTAGTCGTTACGACGATCCTGCGAAACGGTCCGATCCATGCGTATGTTGGCGTGCGCCGCGGCCGGCTTTGGTTGAGACACTCGGTCAATCCCCTGACTCTCGCGCGTTCGATCAGCCGGCGCTTTGTCTTTACTCAATGATACCCGTAAGCCCCCGTCGGGGCTTGAGAAAAATTCGCCTTATGTCATGCGTCTGTCGCCGGGTCGCGACGACGCTCAGAGATCAAACTCGGCAACCACCGGGGCATGATCGGACGGGCGTTCGAGCGCGCGCGGCTCCTTGTCGACGTAGCTGGCCGTGCACGCGCCGTTCATGGCGTCGCTCGCGAGGATCAGGTCGATACGCAGCCCCGCGTTGCGGCGAAAGCCGGCCGCCCGGTAGTCCCACCAGCTGAAGGTCTTCTCCGGCTGGTCGAAGTTGCGGAACACGTCCGTGAGACCGAGGTCGATGAGCCGCCCGAGCGCCTCGCGCTCCAGCGGGCTGCAGAGGATCGCATCGCCCCATTTCTCGGCGTCGTAGACGTCCTCGTCAGCGGGCGCGATATTGAAGTCGCCGAGGACAACGAGGCGTTCGTGCGTCTTCATCTCTTCGGCGAGAAAGCCCTCCAGTGCCTTCAGCCAGTCGAGCTTGTACGCATATTTCTCGGACCCGACCTCGGAGCCGTTCGGCACATAGAGATTGACGACGCGGACACCATTGATCGTCGTCGCGAGGATGCGCCGCTGCGGGTCTTCAAAGCCGGGAAAGTCGGTGACCGGTGCCTCTGGCTCGGACCTCGCGATCACGGCGACGCCGTTGTAGGTCTTCTGGCCGCTGGCGATCGCCTCGTAGCCACGCGAGGCGAATTCTTCGGCCGGAAACGCCTCGGTGACCTGTTTGATCTCCTGCAGGACCAGCGCGTCCGGCGAGTGCGTTTCCAGCCAGTCGAGAACGTGCGGGAGGCGGACCTTGAGGGAATTAACGTTCCAGGTGGCGAGTTTCATTCGATGCCGTGCTGGCGTAACAGCGCCTGGAGCGAGGGCTTGCGCCCGCGAAACGCCACGTACGCATCCATGAAGTCACGGCTGCCGCCGACCTCGAGGATCTCCTTCCTGAAGCTCGCCGCTGTGTCGCTGTTGAAGATCCCGCTCTCGGTGAACGCGTCGAAGGCATCGGCGGCGAGGACCTCGGCCCACTTGTAGCTGTAATAGCCGGCGGCGTAGCCGCCCGCGAATATGTGGCTGAAGCTGTGCGGCAAGCGGTTGTAATCGGGGTGCCGGATCAGGGCTACGTCGTCGCGGACACCGGCCAGCGTCTCGAGCGGCGACAGACTGGCATCGCTTTGGGCATGCAGCCTGAAATCGAACAGGCCGAATTCGAGCTGCCGCAGCATGCCGAGCGCTGCGCCGGCGTGACGGCTTGCATCCAGCCGATCGAACAGCGCCTTCGGCAGCGCCTCACCGGTGTCCCGGTGCGCAGTACACTGCTCGAGCACGTCGTAGCTCCACGCGAAGTTCTCCATGAACTGGCTGGGCAGTTCGACCGCGTCCCAGGGCACGCCGTTGATGCCGGCAATGCTCGGGTAGTCGATCTGTGTCAGCAGGTGATGCAGCATGTGGCCGAATTCGTGGAAGAGCGTCACGACGTCGCCGTGACCCAGCAGGGATACGCCATTCTGATCAGGCGGCGGGAAATTGCAGACGAGGAACCCCTCGGGCGCAATGGTCTCGCCGTTGACGTGCATGCGGTTGACTAGGTCGGAAATCCAGGCGCCCGTGCGCTTGCCCGGGCGGGCGTAAAGATCGGCGTAGAAGCCGCCAACCGGCGTCCCGTCTTCGCGGCTGACGCGGTAGTACACCGCGTCGTCGTTCCATGTCTCGACACCGTCCTGCTTCTCGATGCTGAGTCCGTACAGCCGGCTCGCCAGTGAGAACAGTCCCTCGGTGACGCGCCCGGCCGGGAAGTAACTCCGGAGTTCTTCGTCCGAAATCGAGTACTTCTCGAGCTTGAGCTTTTCGAGCCAGTAATTGACGTCCCACGGTTCGATCGTCATACCCGCGAGTTCGGTCAGCTCGGCGAGTTCTCGTTCGGCCGCGTCGCGGGATCGCTCGGCAAGCTCGTCGAGGAAAGACAGCACTTCGTCGGGCGTGGACGCCATCTTCGTTGCGAGCGAGTACGCCGCATAGTTGTCGAAGCCGACCAGCGATGCGGCTTCCCGGCGCAGTTCGAGAATGCGCTCGATATTCGCCGTGTTGTCCCAGTCGGGATCCGTCCCTTCGTCGGACGCGCGCGTCACCCAGCCGTGATAGAACGTCTCGCGCAGGGAACGGTTGTCGGCGAAGCGCATCACCGCGTCATAGGTCGGGTAGTCGAGCTTCAACAGCCAGCCGTCGCGGCCTTCGTCCCCGGCTTCCGCCTTCGCCCGTGTCAGCGCCTGTTCCGGCAGCCCGGCGAGTTCATCAGCCGAGCCGATTTCGAGTTTCCACGCGTCCGAGGCGTCCTGGATGTTCTGTTCGAAGCGCGCCTGGATACCGGCGAGCTCCTGCATGATCTCGCGAAAGCGTGCCTTCTGTTCGTCGGGCAGGTCGACGCCCGCCAGCCGGAAGTCGCGCAGTGCGTGTTCGACGATCGAGCGTTCCGGTGTGCCGGGAGCGGCGTCGAGGTTCTCGGCAATGGTCGCGAAAGCATGCTGCAGCTTTGCGTTCTGGGCGAGCTCGGTGCCGTATTCGGTCAGGATAGGCAGCGCCTGGTTATAGGCTTCGCGCCAGCGCGGTGATCCGAGGACACCCTGCAGGTGACTCACGGGCGACCACGCGCGCGACAGGGCATGCTCCATGCTCTCGAGCGGCAGCACCAGGGATTCGAAGTCCGGCGCGTCGCTGTCGAGCAGCTCGTCGAGCGTTCGTCGGTTGCTTGCGATAAGCTCCGTCAGCGCCGGAACGACGTCGTCAGGCGATATCGCGTCGAAGCGCGGCAGGCTCGTTGTTTCGAGTAGCGGATTCGTCATGCTGCTAGTGAGTTGGAGCCGAACCGGCGTCGCATTCTATCACGTCATATGGTCCCATCAGGCCAGATATCAAGCGTAATCAGGAGTTTTCGCAGTGAGCGAGCAATACGACCTTGTAGTTATCGGCGGCGGTAGCGGCGGATTGGCGCACGCTCAGCGCGCAGCAGAATACGGTGCAAAGGCACTGGTTGTCGAGTGGGGTCGGCTCGGCGGTACCTGCGTCAATGTCGGCTGCGTGCCCAAGAAAGTCATGTGGTACACGGCCGAGCACATGCACCATTTTGCGCACGCCGCCGACTACGGCTTCGACGTTGCCGTCAACGGACATGACTGGGGTGCGCTCAAGGCGGCGCGGGATGCCTACATCGAGCGTCTGAACGGCATCTACGCCGGTAATCTCGACAAACGCGGCGTGGACTTCATTGCCGGCGAGGGCTCGCTCGTCGATGCGCACACGGTCCGCGTCGGCAACGAAGACATAACGACCGAGAACATCGTGATCGCGACGGGCGGCAGGCCCATCGTGCCGCATTGTCCGGGGCACGAGCTGGGGATCACCTCGGACGAGTTCTTCGAGCTCGAGTCGCGGCCGGAGCGTGTGCTCATTGCCGGCAGCGGCTATGTCGCCGTGGAACTCGGCGGCGTCTTCAACGCGCTCGGCAGCGACGTGGAGATTGTCGTGCGTAAGGACGGCGTGCTGCGGAGCTTCGACCCGATGCTGGGCAGTGAACTCGTCGACGCAATGCGTGCCGATGGCATCAGCGTCCAGACCGGAGCGCATCCGGCAAGGCTCGACAAGACCGCGGACGGCATTGTTATGACGGCGGACGACGGTCGCCAGTTCGGTCCCGTTGACTGTTTCCTCTGGGCAGTGGGCCGGGCGCCGAACACCGAACGCCTGCATCTCGATCGCGCGGGCGTCGAACTCAACGGCTACGGCTTCATACCGGTCGACAAGTACCAGGCAACCAACGTCGGGAACATCTTTGCACTGGGCGACGTGACCGGCGCCGTTGCGCTAACGCCGGTTGCTATTGCGGCAGGCCGGCGTCTTGCCGATCGCCTGTACGGTGGCATGCAGGATCGACACCTCGACTACAGCAACATTGCAACGGTCATCTTCAGCCATCCACCCATGGGTACTATCGGCATGACCGAGCCCCAGGCGCGCGCCGAGTACGGTGATGACGTCAAGGTCTACTCATCGGCGTTTACCGCGATGTATTACGCGCTCGGCGAGAAGAAGAGCCGTACGCACATGAAGCTGATCGTCACGGGCGAGGAAGAACGTATCGTCGGCTGTCACATCATTGGCGACGGCGCCGACGAAATGATGCAGGGTTTCGCGGTGGCTATCCGCATGGGGGCCACCAAGCGCGACTTCGACGACACCGTGGCGATTCACCCGACCAGCGCCGAAGAACTCGTGACTATGCGTTGACCATCAGCTGCTTGAGAACGGGTGCCGTATCCGGTCGTACGCCGCGCCAGATATGGAACGACTCTGCGGCCTGTTCCACCAGCATCCCCCAGCCCATGATCACCTGCTGCGCACCCTGCTCGCGGGCCCACTGGCAAAACGGCGTGGGCTTCTGGCCGTACGCAAGGTCATAGCAGACCGTTGATGCCGTCACGACGCTGGACGGCCACGGCGGCGTTTCGCCGTGCACGCCGGCCGAGGTGGCGTTGATGATGAGCTGCCAGTCGCCGGCGGGGATGTCGTCGAAGGCGCAGGACTCGATGTTGCCGCCGCGAGCGAAGTGGTCGGCAATGATCTCTGCTTTCTTCGGAGTGCGGTTTGCAATGAGCACAGCATCCGGGCCCGCATCGAGCAGCGGCCCGACGATGCCTCGCGTTGCGCCGCCGGCACCGAGGATCAGTATGCGACTGTCGGCGAGCGCGAGGCCGCGGTTTGCAACGAGGTCGCGGACCAGCCCGATGCCGTCAGTGTTGTCGCCGAAAATCTCGCCGTCGGTAAAGGCCAGCGTGTTGGCAGCACCGGCGGTTGCGGCACGCTCGCTGAGCTGGTCGGCAATCCTGCAGACCTCCGTCTTGTGCGGGACCGTAATGTTGAGGCCCTTGCCGCCCGTATCGCGAAACTGGTGCACGGCCTGCTCGAGCTTCTCGGGCGCAACCTTGAGCAACTCGTAGCGGATCTTCTGGCCCGTCTGATGGGCGAACAGCGTATGAATGACCGGCGAGCGACTGTGGGCTACGGGGTAACCCATTACGCCATAGCGGTCGACTGCGTCAGCGGCCATCTTGCCGATCGCCCCTGGTTTCCTCGACACCGTTCCTGTGCGGTTCGCCCAAGCTGTCCCCTGTTATTGTCGTTGTTTGTCGCCGTCTTATTGTTACGACAGTATAACCGTAGCGCTGCCGTGTTTTCCCGGGCTCAGTCTTCGCCCGCCAGCCACGTTGCCACGTCGATAGCGTAATAGGTCAGGATCGCAGCAGCCCCGGCGCGGCGTATCGACAGCAGCGCTTCGAGCACGGTCTGTCGCTCGTCGAGCCAGCCATTCTGGGCCGCCGCCTTCAACATCGCGTATTCGCCGCTGACATGATAGGCGAAGGTCGGGACGCCAAACGTCGTCGTTACACGCCGGATAATGTCGAGATACGGCAGCGCCGGCTTCACCATGACGATATCCGCGCCTTCTTCGAGATCGATCGCGACTTCGCGCAGTGACTCGTCGGAGTTGGCCGGGTACATCTGGTAGGTGTATTTGTCGCCGCTGCCGAGGTTTGCCGCGGAGCCGACCGCGTCGCGGAACGGCCCGTAGAAGCTCGATGCGTACTTGGCGGCGTAGCTCAGGATGACCGTGTTGCGGTGCCCTGCGTCTTCGAGTGCCGCCCTGATCGCGCCGATACGACCGTCCATCATGTCCGAGGGCGCCACGACGTCCGCACCCGCGTCGGCGTGGGATACCGCCTGTCGTACGAGCATCGTGACCGTTTCATCGTTCAGCACGTAGCCTTCATCGTCGATAATTCCGTCCTGGCCATGGGTCGTATAAGGGTCGAGCGCCACGTCCGTAATGACGGTGAGTTCGGGATAGTGTTTCTTGATTTCCCTGACCGTGGATTGCGCGAGACCGTCCGGGTTGGCGCATTCCGCACCGTCGAGCGACTTGCGTGATTCGTGCACGACCGGGAACAGCGCTACGGCCGGGATGTCGAGACGGACGACCTCGGTGAGGTGTTCGATCAGGAGGTCAATTGAGCGACGACGGATGCCGGGCATGGAGGGGACGTCCTCTTCGCGGCCCTCGCCCTCGATCACGAAAACAGGGTAAATTAGGTTGTCAGCCGACAAGCCGGTCTCGGCAACGAGGCGGCGCAGGCTCGGGGTGCGGCGCGTGCGCCGGAGGCGTACATGGGGAAAGTGACCGGGCTTCATAGCATCCATAACGAACCAGAAGAATCCTTGAAACTCTCGATTTTCCCTGTATTTAGCCGCGTTTTCCATGGTTCGTCCGAAAATTTCGCGGGCAGCCGTAATAATTCCTCCAGGAGGCAGGTCAAATCCGATGACTGACAGTGCTGCGGACGCCGAACGGCGCAAACGCTATGACAGCCTCGTCGCCGTGTACTACCAGGATATGTACCGGTATGCAGCGTGGCTGAGCAGGGATTCTGCTATTGCGGACGACGTCGTCCAGGAGGCACTGCTGAGGGCCTGGAAGTCACTCGACGCCCTGCGCGACGAGGCGGCAGCGAAGCAATGGCTGCTGACGATCGTTAGGCGCGAGAACGCCAGGTGGTTTGAGCGACGCCGTCTCGAGACGGTTGATGTCGACGATCTGACGCCTTCACAGGAGGCGCTCATCGCCGAGGCGCCGAACGATGACGTTGCTGATGTTCGCGAGGCAATCTACAAGCTCGACGACGATTACCGCGAGCCGCTCGTGCTACAGGTCCTGATGGGCTTCAGCACGAACGAGATCGCAGAGCAAATGGGGCTCAAGCAGGGTGCGGTACTGACGCGCCTGCACCGGGCACGCCACAAGCTCAAGGACCAGATAGAGAAAGACGCCGGCGTGGCTGGCGCTTATGAATGAAAGATATGACGAGCCGCGACGACGACAAATATACGCCTGGGGAAGACCCCGACTTCGAAGCGAAGCTTCGTCGTGCGCTCGAAATCCCGGTGCCGGCGTTGAAAATGCCGGCGCTGCCGCCGATCGATATCGATGCCGACAGCAATAAAGAGTCGTACGGGCACTCTTCGCCCGAGTTCGAGGACAGGATCCTTCGCGCGCTGACGATTCCGGTCCCGGCGTTGAAAATGCCGGAGCTGCCGCCGATTGCTGCTGATGCCAGCCATGACGGCGACGTCGACGCGCCCACTACCCCTGAGTTCGAGGACAAGATCCTTCGCGCACTGACGATTCCTGTCCCGGAATTGAAGATGCCCGAGCTGCCGCCGATCGAAACCGACAATGTCGTTACGTTGTCCAGCCGTCGGCGGGTATCGACGCCAACATGGTTCGCCATGGCAGCAAGCCTGGCGCTGGTTGCGATTATCGGTGTTCAAATGTTTGGCACGACACCGCGGTTCGAATCACTGGCCGATGAGATTGTCGCGCACCTCGATCACGAGCCCAACGCAACGCGTGTCACCGACACGCCGGTCAGTGACGGCAAACTGTCTCGCGTCGTGCCATCGTCAATGGCGAATCTGAACCATGACGCCGGCCTTATCACGTACGCGAAAAGCTGCGAAATCAACGGCAATAAAGTACCGCACCTGGTCATCCAGGGAAAAAATGGTCCGGTCACTGTAATACTTTTGCCGGATGAGCGGGTCTCTGTAGCCGAGACGCTGGAAGGGGAAGGCATAAACGGAGTTCTTATTCCAGTCGGTGATGGCAGCATCGCCATCATCGGTGATAAAGATGAGGACGTTGAAGCAATCCAAGAGAGTGTTGTGAACTCAGTGATGTGGAGCACCTGACGCTGACGTCGCTGGCATAAACCGCCCGGTAGGATCATTTGGGCAAATCCCTGTGAGGAGAGATGAAGATGGCAGATAAGAAAGTAGTAAAACCCGTTGCACTGGCAGTTGGTGCCGCTCTGGCAAGCACGTTCGCGCTGACCGGCGTTGCAACGGCCGACTCGATCGACAACCCGTTCGAAATGTCGAGCCTGAAGTCGGGCTACATGCTGGGCGTCGGTGAAGGTTCCTGTGGTGGCGACAAGGGCGGCGAAGGCTCGTGTGGCGAAGGCTCCTGCGGCGGTGACAAGGGCGGTGAAGGCTCTTGCGGCGAAGGTTCCTGCGGCGGTGACAAGGGCGAAGAAGGCTCTTGCGGCGGCGATAAGGATGCCGAAGGCGCCTGCGGTGAAGGTTCTTGCGGTGGTGCGATCTAAGGCAGTAACTGCCTGAGAGCGTTCCCCATCGGAACGAAGAAGGCCCGTGCGGCGACGCACGGGCCTTTTTTTTGCGTCCGGGGTTCCAGAGCATCGATCCGCCCCGGTCGCGCTACCGCTGCCCGGAATGGCTCGCTGCGCTGCGCTTTATTTCCGGCCAGCGGCACCGCGCCCACGGCTTGCTACCGTGCCGCGGTTGGCTACGTGCCTTGTAGGAGCGGCTTTGAAGCCGCGACTGGTTTGCACGTGATGCGTACGCCTCCGCCCCGAGCGCGCTACCGCTGCCCGGAATGGCTCGCTCTGCTGCGCTTTATTTCCGGCCAGCGGCACCGCGCCCGTGGTTTGCCGTCGCGCCGCGGTCGGCTACCTGCCTTGCAGGAGCGGCTTTCAAGCCGCGACCTGGACAAGCCAGACGCTGCTCTCCGCCTCGACAGACACTCTTTCCCCGATACGGGTAGTGTGTGACTCTCGCAATTAACCCAACGAGCTTCCCTGGTGGAATCCGATTTATGAAAGAACGCCTCGCCGCCCACTGCGCCTGCGGCGCAGTCAGCGTATCGATTGTCGCGGTCCCGACCTTCATTAATGAGTGTAACTGCAGCCTGTGCCGCAAGACCGGCTCGGCCTGGGGATACTTCAAGGCGGAAGAGGTCGACATTGTCGGCGCGACGCTGGCCTACGTGCGCCAGGACAAGGATTCCCCCGCGGCGGCGGTGCACTCCTGCCCGCAGTGCGGTACGACCACCCACTTCGAGCTCACGGAGTCGTTCCTCCGCGAGAACCCGTCGGTCGACAGAATGGGAGTCAACATGAAGATCTTCGAGATCGAGGACCTCGACGGCATCGAGGTTCGCTATCCGAACGGCAGGGACTGGACCGGCAAAGGCGCGTATGACTACCGTCGGCTGCCGCAAACGATTAGCGCCGCCTTTGCGTGGTAACCCGGGACAAACGAATCGTATCTTCCTCGTAAACGGCGAATTGCGTATCGCGCCGACAGAGGTGCTGGTGTTAGGTTCGTACCATGCCAGCGAAAGCAACAGCTAAGGTCACCCGCTGCGGCTGGGCCGAAGGGGTCAGCGATCTCTATCTTGCGTACCACGACACCGAGTGGGGCGTCCCCGTCCGCGACGACCGCGGCCAGTTCGAGTTCCTGATTCTCGAAGGCGCGCAGGCTGGCCTGTCCTGGTCCACTGTGCTTAACAAGCGTGACGGTTATCGGCGGAACTTTGCGGACTTCGATCCTGTGAAGGTTGCGCGTTTCTCGGCGAAGCGCATCGAGAAGATACTGACGGATCCGGGTGTCGTCCGGAATCGCCTCAAGGTCGAGTCCGCAGTGACCAACGCCCGGGCCTTCCTCGAGGTGCAGGCAGAGTTCGGCAGCTTTTGCGACTACATTTGGGGCTTCGTCGACGGCGAGCCGATCCAGAACCGCTTCGAATCCGACGCAGAGGTGCCGGCAACGTCACCCGTGTCCGATGCACTCAGCAAGGATCTGAAGCAGCGAGGCTTCCGCTTCGTGGGCAGCACGATCGTTTACGCGCATATGCAGGCAACCGGCCTCGTCAACGACCACCTCATCAGCTGTTTTCGACACGACGCCTGCGCGGCGCTCGCCTGACCGCTAGTCGCGAATCTCGACGATTGCCTCGATCTCGACGGCAATGTTCGATGGCAGCGAGGCCATGCCGACGGCTGCACGGGCCGCCTTGCCTTCCTCGCCGAAGGCGACAACCATGAGTTCCGAGAAGCCGTTGATGACGGCCGGGTGCTGGGTGAAGTCCTCGGTGGCGTTGACCATGCCGAGGATGCGCACAAAGCGCTTGACCCTCGACAGGTCGCCAAGCGCGTTCTTCATGGTCGCAAGCATGCAAAGCCCGACGCGTTCCGCCGATGCGTTTCCTTCTTCGACCGTCAGGTCCCGGCCGACCTTGCCCTTCGTCATCTCGTCGATGTCGCGGCATTCCCCGTGACCCGACAGGAACAAAAGATTGCCTGACTGCACGGACGTCACGTAAACGGCGACGGGGCGCGCGGGCTCCGGCAGCGAATAGCCAGCCGCGACAAGGCGCTCCTCGGGCGTTTCCGCGTTCGCTCCGGCAACAGCCGTCAGCAGTGCTATCAAAACAAGGATTCTTTTCATGTCGGTGCCTTTCCCGTGGAGCACGTGAGAAGTGTATTTGTGTATCCCGATCAAGTGGCCCGGAATTTCATCGAACCGTAGCACGCCTTGAGGGGTCAACGGCACCGTCTGGCAAGGCAGCGACATCGTCAACTACACTGATGAAACGATGTCCGACGGGGAGACAACAATGCGGGACAGTAAGAGTGGCGAGCGCGTCGATCACAGCCGACGTCGCGTTCTGGGAATCGCAGCGGGCGGCGTGGCGGCCTCTGTCTCACCGGCTGTTCTAACGACGATGGGCGGCGTTGCGAGGGCATCGGAGACGCGACCCCTGCGCTGGGGTTTTGTCGGCACGGGCGGGATCGCGTCGTCGATGGCCCGCGTCGTCAAAATGACGCCGCTGGCCGAGCTCGTCGCGGTCAGCAGCCGGCGCATGGAGAAGGCCGAAGCCTTCCGCGACCAGAATGACGCACAGCGGGCCTTCGATTCCTGGGCTGGCATGGCCGCCTGGGACGGCATCGATGCGGTTTACGTGGCCACGCCAACCAGCGTTCGTGAGGAAATCTCGGTGGCGGCGGCCGGCGCCGGCAAGCACGTACTGGCCGAGAAGCCCTTCGCAAGCCTGCCGTCGGTGCGTCGGATCACCGAGGCCTGCCGGTCCAACAACGTGGTGTTTATGGACGGCACGCACTTCGTTCACCATCCCCGCACGGCGTCGCTACAGGCGGCGATGGCCGGGTCGGTAGGCTGGCCGTGGTCGGTGGCGTCGGCCTTCCAGTTCGGGCTCGGCGACAAGGGGAATATTCGTTTCAATCCAGCGCTCGAGCCGATGGGGGCAGTTGGCGATGCGGGCTGGTACAACATGCGAGCCGCGGTCGAGTACCTGTCGCCGGACGCAAGTCTTACAGCCTCGATGGCAACGCTGCGCCGCGATCAGGAGACGGGCGCCGCGATCAGCGGCAGTGGAGTCATGACCTTCGAAGATGGCTCGACGTCGACCTGGAACTGCGGCTTCGACAGCGGTGCCGTGGTCATGGACGTAAGAATCACGGGCGCCTCAGGCGTCGTGAGTATCGACAACTTTCTGTCGCAGGACGCCGATGACTCGGCGAGCTACACGCTCAAGCAGGGCGGCTGGGGCTCGGGGAGAAGCGAGTCGGTCCGCATCGAGTCGTCGTTGCCCGGTGCGGCACTTATGTTCGCGGACTTCGCCGCGGCGGTAGCCGATCCGACACTGCGCGAGGCGAACATGCGGCAGAGTGAACGTACCCAGGCGCTGCTCGACGCCGCCTGGGCTGCGGCGATCGCGGCCGAGGACGCCTGAGCGCCGCGTTATAGGCGAACAGAACTCGATCCGCGTACACGCTTTTCGTATGCTCGTCGGCCGCCGGGCCGCCACCCAATACTCACAAAGGGGGACAACCACCATGTCCAGGAACCATCTTCTCTGCGGGCTGCTTGCCGCGAGTGCACTGACGATGATCGCGCCGTTCGCACATGCCGTCGAAGGCATGTGGACGCCGGGACAGCTGCCCGATATCGAGGCGGAGCTCAAGGCGGCGGGCTTGAGGATCAAGACCGACAAGCTCACCGACCTTACGGCGTTCCCGATGGGGGCCGTGATCTCGCTCGGCGGCTGCACGGCCTCCTTCGTGTCGCCCGAGGGTCTCGTCGTCACGAACCATCACTGCGCGCGGGGCTCGGTGCAGTTCAACTCGACCGAAGAAAACAACTACCTTGTCGACGGCTTCATCGCGCGCAACAAGGCCGGTGAGCTGCAGGCGTCCCCGGGCACGCGTGTCTACGTAACGACGCGCGTCGAGGACGTGACGGACAAGGTCGAAGCGGCGCTTTCCGACGGCATGGACCCGCGTGATCGCTACCAGGCGATCGAGGACACGCGCAAGGCACTGATTGCCGAGTGTGAAGCCGGCGGCGGCTTCCGCTGCCAGGTGGCGAGCTTCTATGGCGGTGCAAGCTACCGGCTGATCGAGCGCCTCGAGATTCGCGATGTACGCCTCGTATACGCACCGGGCGACAGCATCGGCAAGTACGGCGGTGATATCGATAACTGGCTATGGCCGCGGCACACGGGCGACTTTGCGTTCTACCGCGCCTACGTCGGACCGGATGGTATGCCCGCCGACTACTCGGAAGACAACGTGCCATTCAAGCCGAAGCACTTCCTCAAGGTCAGCCGCAAGGGCCTCGACGACGGTGACTTCGTCATGGCCATTGGTTACCCGGGCGCGACGCGCCGCTACGCGCGCCTGTCAGAGGTGGAGAACACCTTCGGCTGGACCTACCCGAACTGGCAGGAGCTTATTGCGGACTGGGTGGCGACGATCGAGGACAGCGCCCCTGCGGGCAGCGACGCGCGCATCAAGTACGAGGCCCGCCTCGCAGGTCTCAATAACTTCCTCAAGAATATCGGCGGCCAGCTCGAAGGGGCCGAACGCGTGGGTCTCGCCGAGCGCCGCGCCGCCCGCGAGTCGGCGCTCTCGGACTGGGTAGAGGCTGAAGCCTCGCGCAGCGCCTACCGGTCTGCCTTCGACAATCTTGATGAACTTGTCGAAGAGATGAACGCGGATCTGCGCCAGGACTTCTGGTACGCCAACGTGACGCGCCCGCAGCTGCTCGCGGCCGCGCAGATTCTCTACCGGCTTGCGAAGGAAAGTGAGAAGCCCGACGCCGAGCGCGAGTCGGGTTACCAGGAGCGCGACCTGACTTTCCTGAAGCAGCGCATGCAGGTTATTGATCGTCGATTTGATCCGGCGGTCGACAAGGCGGAGTGGCTCCTGTTCCTCGACAGGTACCTCGCGCAGCCGGCCGAGGGTCGCGTCGCGGCACTCGATGAGGTGATGGGCCTTGACGGTGTCAGTAACGCTGCGGATCTCCGGAACCAGCTCGGGGACTACTACGCGGACACCGAGCTCGACAATGTCGAGGCACGACTCGCCTGGATGGAGCGGCCGGTTGCCGACTTCGAGGCAAGCGACGACCCTTTCATTACGCTAGCGGTGGCGCTGTACGACCACGAGATTGCCGAGGAAGAGCAGGACAAGACCTTTAGCGGTCGCATGAGCGACGTGCGGCCCGCGTACATGGACGCCATCATCGCCTACAGCGAGTCGCAGGATCAGGCGGTGTACCCGGATGCCAACAGCACGCTACGCGTGACCTATGGCAGCGTGTTTGGCGGCTCGCCAAAAGACGGCCTGATCTATGAACCGTTCACGCGACTCGAAGGCATCACGGAAAAAGACACGGGCCGCGAACCCTTCAACGCCCCCGCGCGCCAGCTCGAGCTGATCGCCGGCAAGGACTACGGACGCTACGCGCTCGACTCGATCGACTCGGTTCCCGTCAACTTCCTGACCGATCTCGACTCCACGGGCGGCAACTCAGGCTCGGCAACCGTTGACGGCGAAGGCAACCTAGTCGGCCTTTTGTTCGATGGCACGATCGAGTCGGTCAACTCGGACTGGGACTTCGATCCGCGCACGACACGCACGATTCACGTCGACACGCGCTACATGCTGTGGGTCATGGAAAAGGTCGATGACGCCGGCCACATCGTCGACGAGATGACTCTGACGACGTCGCGTTAGTCTGGCGTAGGGCTAATTGCCGTAGATGCGGCCGGGCAGCCAGGTCACGAGGTCCGGGAATAGCGCAAGCAGCACCAGCGCAAACACCTGGATGGCCACAAACGGCGCCACGCCGCGATAGATCGCGCCGGTCGAGACCTCGGCCGGCGCGACGCCTCTCAGGTAGAACAACGCAAAGCCGAACGGCGGCGTCAGGAATGAGGTCTGCAGGTTGATCGCAATCATGATGCCGAGCCAGACCGGGTCGAGACCCATCGCCAGCAGCACCGGGCCGACAATTGGCACGACGACGAAGGTAATCTCGATGAAGTCGAGCACAAAGCCCAGGAGGAACATCACGAGCATGACCGCGAGCACGGCGCCGAACACGCCGCCCGGCAGGCCCGACAGAAGCGCATGCACGGCATCGTCACCGCCGTAGCCACGAAACACGAGCGAGAACACCGACGCACCGATCAGAATCATGAACACCATGCTGCTGATGCTGAGCGTCGCGCGCATGACGTCTTGGAGGCGCGTGAGATCGAGCTGTCTGCGTGCGATCGCGAGCAAGAGCGCGCCAAGGCCGCCGACGCCGGCCGCCTCGGTTGGCGTCGCAAGCCCGGTGAGAATCGAGCCGAGGACCGCGAAGATCAGGAGCAGCGGCGGAAACAGCGCCTTTGCAATAGCGCCGAGGCCTACGACTTCGTCGGCCTCGCGTTCATGTGCGGGCATCAGTGCGGGTTTGAACCACGCCGCCATAACGATATAGGCGATGTACAGCAGCACGAGCAACAGTCCCGGGATCAGCGCGCCCGCAAACAGGTCGCCGACCGACACGGTCTTCGGCGAGAAGACGCCCATCGACAGCTGCGCCTGCTGGTAGGCCGACGTCATCACATCGCCGAGCATGACGAGCACGATCGATGGCGGAATGATCTGGCCAAGAGTGCCCGACGCGCAGATCGTGCCGGCGCTGATCTCGGGCGCGTAGCCGCGCTTCAGCATCGTCGGTAGCGAGAGTAGCCCCATCGTCACGACGGTTGCGCCAACGATGCCTGTACTGGCCGCGAGCAGCATGCCGACAATCGTTACCGAGATGCCAAGACCGCCGCCGAGCGTGCCGAACAGCCGACTCAGCGTGTCGAGCAGTTCTTCCGCGATTTTCGCGCGCTCGAGCATGACGCCCATGAACACGAACAGCGGTACCGCGACGAGCGTCTCGTTGGTCATGATGCCGAAGATTCGATTCGGCAATCCGGACAGGAGTGCATCGTTAAAACTGCCGCTCGCCGCGCCGACGGCGGCAAAGATCAGGGCGGTGCCGCCCAGCGAGAAGGCCACGGGAAATCCTGCCAGGAGAACCACGACGACCGTGACGAACAGCAGCAGGGCAACCCACTCCATGGCTACCGTCCCCCGAGCGTCCTGACAGCGCGAAGGGCAACGGCGACGCCCTGCAGGCCGAGCGCTATCGGCATGACGACGATCACCGACTTCAACAGCGGCACCATCGGGTAGGGCAGTCCGCCCGACTCGCGCGATGCTTCGCGAATCGACCACGACGCCGCGACGAAATCCCACGAGCTCCAGAGGATGAAGCCTGCGAGTGGCAGCAGGAAGACGACAACGCCCACAAGGTCGACGATGGCTTTGCGTTTAGCGCCGAAGTCCCGATAGAAGACGTCGACGCGAACATGCTCATCACGACCGAAGGTATAGGCCGCACCCAGCATGAACACGGCGGCGTGCATCCACGTAACCGACTCCTGCAGCCAGATGAAGCCCGTGTCGAACGCATAGCGCAGCAACACGACGAGGCAGGTGACGAGCACCATCGCGAGCGTCAGCCAGGCGACGAGTCGCCCGGTCAGGTCGCTGAAGCGGTCGATCACGGAGTCTTGCCGGCGCTGGTCCTGCAGGGTCAGCCTCCTACGGCCGCCAGAACGTGGGCGTAATGAGGACGAGCAGGGTGAAGATCTCGAGGCGACCCAGGAGCATGCCCGAAATCGAGATCCACTTGGCCGTGTCGGAGACGTGCATGAAGCCGCCGGCGACGTCGCCGAGTCCGGGACCGAGGTTGTTGAGCGTTGCCGCAACGGCGGAAAAGGCCGTTACCTGGTCGAGGCCGGTGAACATCATGGCAAGCATCATGATGCCGAAGACGACAATGTAGACCGAGAAGAAACCCCAGACCGCATCGACGACGCGATACTGCACAGCCGTGTTGCCGAGTTTGACGGGCAGCTCCGCGCTCGGGTGCACGAGGCGAACGATCTCGCGCACACCCTGCTTGTAAATAAGTAGCCAGCGAATGACCTTGATGCCGCCGGCCGTAGAACCCGCGGAGCCGCCAACGAAACTCGCCAGGATCAATAGCGCGGGCAGGCTCAGCGGCCAGTCGGCGAACTGCGCCGTCGTGAAGCCGGTCGTCGTCGCGATCGACACAGCCTGGAACGTGCCATTGACGATCGAGTAGGTACCGCCGTAGTCGGACTGGATCAGCGTTACGACGACAACGAGTGAAACGACGAACAGGAACAGTGAGTAGGCGCGAAACTCCGGGTCCTCGAAGTAGTGCTTGATCGAGACGTAACGCCAGGCGAAGAAATGCAGCGAGAAGTTAATGCCGGCAAGGAACATGAAGACGATCGCAACAATGTCGATGGCCGTCGAATCGAAATGACCAATGCTGCCGTCATAGGGCGAGAAGCCGCCAATCGCAACCGTCGAGAACGCGTGGCACAGCGCGTCGAACCAGTTCATGCCGGCCGAGCGATAGGCCACCATGCAGGTAATCGTGAAGGCGAGGTAGACATACCAGAGCGCCTTGGCCGTCTCGGTAATCCGCGGTGTGAGCTTGGTGTCCTTGACCGGCCCCGGCGTCTCGGCGCGGTATAGCTGCATACCGCCGACGCCGAGCATGGGCAGCACGGCGACAGCAAGTACGATGATGCCCATCCCGCCGAGCCACTGCAGCTGCTGGCGGTAATAGAGGATCGACTTTGGCAGCTCGTCGAGACCCGTGAGCACCGTTGCCCCGGTCGTCGTGAGGCCGGAAATCGACTCAAAGGCGGCGTCGGTGAATGTCAGCTGGAGGACGTCGGCAAGGTACAGCGGCGCCGAGCCGGCAATGCCGAGAACGGCCCAGAACGAGGCGACGACGAGAAAGCCGTCGCGAAGCCTGAGCTCCTTGCGCACCTTGCGTACGGGCAGCCAGGCCAAAAGGCCCGCGGCAAAGACGATGCCGAAGCCCTCGACGAACGACAGCCATTCACCGTCACCGTAAATCAGGGCAACGGCAACCGGCGGCAGCATCGAGATGCTGAAGATCATCAGCAACAGGCCGAGGATGCGTTGTACGACGGTAAGGTTCATTCAGACGAACGACACGCCAACCTGGAACAGCTTCTCGATGCGCTCGATCTTGCGGCGGTCGGTCATGAACAGGATGACGTGATCGTCAGTTTCGATGATCGTGTCATGGTGAGCAATGATGACCCGGTCGTCGCGGACCAGCGCGACGATGGCTGAGCCTGGCGGCAGCTCGATCTCCTCGATCGTCCGGCCGACGACGCGCGACTCGTCGGCACTGCCGTGCGCAATGGCTTCGATAGCCTCGGCGGCGCCCCGCCTGAGCGAGTGCACCTTGACGACGTCGCCGCGGCGCACGTGTGCCAGGAGCGAGCCGATCGTGACCTGCTGCGGCGAGATGGCTATGTCGATGCTGCCGGCTTCGACGAGGTCGACGTAGGACGGCCGGTTGATCAGCGCCATTACCTTGTGGGCACCGAGGCGCTTGGCAAGCATCGAGCTCAGGATGTTGGCTTCTTCGGAGTTGGTGATCGCGACGAAGACATCGACGGCGTCGACGTTCTCCTCGAGCAGTAGCTCCTCGTCCGCCGCATCGCCGACCAGCACAATGGCCTTCGCCACCTGTTCGGAAATCTGCCGCGCGCGCTTCGGGTCGCGCTCGATGATCTTGACCTGGTTGGTCTGCTCGAGCGCCAGCGCAAGGCGTACGCCAATGTTGCCGCCGCCGGCTATGACGACGCGCCGCACCGGGTCCTCGAGGCGCCGGATCTCGCTCATGAACACGCGGATGTCCTTGCGATCGGCAATGAAGAAGACCTCGTCGCCTTCCTCGATGATGGTGTCGCCGTCCGGCAGCATGGCTTTGCCGTGCCGGTAGATGGCCGCAATGCGCCCCTCGGTGTTGGGGATGTGTTCCTTGAGCGTGGCGAGTTTCTGGCCGACCAGCAGTCCGTCGCGGTCGGCGATGACACCGACGAGCCTGACGCGTCCGTCGGCAAAGTCGAGGACCTGCGAGGCACCCGGATACAGGATCAGCTGTTCGACATACTCACAGACGAGCTGCTCGGGACTGATCCGGACGTCGATCGGGATGGCGTCCTGTGCAAACAGCGTCCGTGAGTTCATGTACTCGGCGGCGCGAATGCGGGCGATCTTGGTGGGCGTGTGGAACTTCGTGTACGCGACCTGGCAGGCCACCATGTTGGTCTCGTCGCTGTCCGTCAGCGCGACGACAATGTCGGCGTCGTTGGCGCCGGAGCGCTGCAGCACGTCCGGATAGGCGGCATGGCCCACGACGGTGCGAATGTCGAGGCGGTCCTGGAGCTCGCGTAGCACCTCGGGTCGCATGTCGACGACGGTGACCTCGTTGGCCTCCTCACGCGACAGGTGATAGGCGGCTGAAGAGCCGACCTGGCCTGCACCGAGAATCAGAATCTTCACTGTTGTTGTTGTACCTGGCCTGCGGCCACGTTTGACCGGGATCCGCGTGGTGTCCCGATTCTACATGAGATCGAGGTTGGCATAGGAAAGCACGAGCCATTTTGTGCCGGCCGTCTCGAAATTGACTTCGACCCGCGCGTGCGGGCCCTGGCCCTCGCAGTTCAGGATGACGCCATCACCGAACTTGCCGTGGCGGACGCGCTGACCGAGGCGGATGCCCATCTCGGCCTCGCGGCTGACCGGCGTGGATCGCCGCTCGGGCGAGCGGATGGGCCGGGAGACGTTGACCTTCGGGCGAACTTCCTCGACGTATTCGTCCGGGATTTCGCGGATAAAGCGCGAAGGCATCGAGAAGCTGTCGGTGCCGTGCAGGCGCCGCTGCTCGGCGTAGGTTACGTACAGCGACTGCTTGGCCCGGGTGATCCCGACGTAGCAGAGCCTTCGCTCCTCCTCGAGGCCGGCCGGATCGTTGGCCGAGCGCTGGTGTGGAAACAGGCCGTCTTCCATGCCGGCGAGAAATACGAGCGGGAATTCGAGGCCCTTGGCCGAGTGCATCGTCATGAGCTGCACGCAGTCGTCCCAGGCTTCGGCCTGGCCTTCCCCCGACTCGAGTGCCGCGTGCGCGAGAAACTCGTCGAGCGGCGACATCTCCTCGGCCGGATCCGGCTCGAAGCTCTTCGCGGCGCTGACGAGTTCCTCGAGGTTCTCGATGCGGGTCTCGCCTTTCTCGCCCTTTTCCTTCTTGAAGAAGTCGATGAGCCCGCTCATGCCGATCACGTGGTCGACCTGGTCACTGAGCGGCAGGCCGCGGGTCTCCCGCGCGAGGCGCTCGATCAGGGTCATGAATGCGTTGACCGCGTTGGCAGCCCGTCCACCGAGCTCGTCGCTGGCGACGGCGCCCGCTGCGCGCCACAGCGAACAGGCGTTGGCGCGCGCGTAGCTCCGCATCATTTCGACCGTGCGGGCACCAATACCCCGCGTCGGCCGGTTGACGATGCGCTCGAAGGACGCGTCGTCGTCGCGGTTGACGATGAGCCGGAGGTAGGCCAGCGCGTCCTTGATCTCCTGGCGTTCGAAGAAGCGCAGGCCGCCGTACACACGATAGGGCATACGCGCGTTGATCAACGCCTCTTCAAGCACGCGGGACTGCGCGTTTGAGCGATACAGTATCGCTGCGTCCTGGCGCGCATTGCCCTGGTCGCTCCAGTCGCGCAGGCGTCCGACGATGAAGTCCGCTTCGTCCCGCTCATTGTAGGCGGCGTACACGCGAATCGGTTCTCCGATGGAGCCGTCCGTCCACAGGTTCTTGCCCATGCGGGCACTGTTGTGCGCAATGACGGCGTTAGCGGCATTGAGGATCGTGCCCGTCGAGCGGTAGTTCTGTTCCAGCTTGACGATCAGCGTCTTCGGAAAGTCCCGCTGGAACTGCTGGATGTGCTCGACGCGCGCGCCGCGCCAGCGGTAGATCGACTGGTCGTCGTCGCCCACGGCAAACGGGATGCCCGTATCGCCCGCGAGCAGCCTGAGCCACGCGTACTGGATGGCATTGGTGTCCTGGAACTCGTCGACGAGGATGTGCTGGAAACGCCGGCGATAGTGGTCGAGCAGCTCGGGATTGTCGCGCCAGAGTTCGTGCGCGCGTAACAGGAGCTCGGCAAAGTCGACGAGTCCGCCGCGTCTGCAGACTTCTTCATAGGCGCTGTACAGGTCGATCATCTCGCGCCGGTTCGGATCGCGCTCGTCGTCAAGGTGTTCGGCGCGCAGCCCTTCGTCCTTCTGCGCGTTGATGAAGTACTGGACTTCGCGCGGCGTGAAGGCACCGTCGTCCTTCTCGAGGCTCTTGACCAGCCGCTTGATGATGCGCAGCTGGTCGTCCGAGTCGATGATCTGGAAGCCCTGCGGCAGCTTCGCCTCGCGCCAGTGCCGGCGGAGCAGACGATGGGCAAGGCCATGGAAGGTGCCGATCCAGAGATGGTTGACGGGGAGGCCGAGCAGCGCCTCGATGCGGCCGCGCATTTCGGCGGCGGCCTTGTTCGTGAAGGTGACGGCGATGAGGCCCTGCGGCGATACGCCCTCAACGTCGATGAGCCAGGCGGCACGATGCACGAGCACGCGGGTCTTGCCGCTGCCGGCGCCGGCAATGACGAGGGTCGGCCGCGCCGGGGCCGTCACGGCCTCGCGCTGCGCGTCGTTCAGGTTTTCGAGAATCGGGGTGACGTCCATGAATCGAACGCGTCGTGAAAGCGCGTCATGGTAACAAGAAACGCGCCCCCGATTGCCGCCCGTTTCGCGGCGTTCCGTGGCCCTGTTGCCGCGCCCTCAGGGCTCCCAGCGAACGCTCAGGGCGAAGCGGTTTCGCGCGTAAGCGAGTCGCGTATCGTTCGAGGCAACTTCGACGAGATGGGCCTCGGCGACCAGCGACAGCGAGTCGGTCATGCGGTAGCTCGCGATCAACGAGCCACGGATGTCTTCCCGGGTCTTGGGACCGCCAATGGGCTCGTTGAAGGCGAAGGCATTCGGGTAGTCGAACAGCCGGTATTCCCCGGACGCTTCGAGGTCGAATCGGTAGTGCGGCGTCCAGTGAAACTCGAAACCGAAGGCATCGCGCGTGTAGTCGTTATAGCCCTGGAACTTGTCGACACGCTCGGTGCGCGTAAAGTCGACGCCGAACCATAAAGAGTCGGTCACGCGCTGCCGTGCAAGCACCCCGAGATCGAGGAAGTCGTAGCGCAGCGGCGGGTTGGTAATGAACTGGTTGCCGTCGAGATCGAAGGACGGCCTGTCGCTAAAGCGCCGCGAGTAGCGATCGGCGACAACGCGGATGAGGGAGGTCCGCGAGAAGCGGTACTGCAGTCGACCGCCGAAAAGGAAATACTCGTGGTCGTAGGAGGGTATGACCTCGATGTCCTCGTAGTCCCACAGCTGACCCTTGGCAGCGAAGCCCACGCCCCAACGCGGACCGGTACGCCTGAGCGTAATCTCGGGCCCGTAGCGCGTGTAGTTCATGCGGTCCTGGATATCGACGCCGTCGACGACGACGCGACCGCCGTCGTCAGGGTCATAGAAGGTCTCGTCGCTTTGCGCGAAGGTGAACGCCGAGTACACCTCGCGGGTCACGCCATCTTCGCGCTTCCGGAAGTTGCTGCCGAAGCTGCCTTCCTGCCGGTATTCGTTGGCGTCTTTCAGGTTCTCGTCCTGGAAGAACCGCCCGCCGAAACGGTAGGCGACGAAGAAACCTTCATTCTCGAGCGCGTTGACCTGGTACTTCGCCGACAGGCTGACCGGCACGAAGGCGCCGCTTTGCACTTCCGGCGTGACAACCGGCAGATCAGGATCGGCAAGGTCGACATAGTCTTCGCCGGGTGTCCGAAACGGGTTCGAGTCGGTACCGAAGCCGACGCGCGTACGGAGCTCGAAGTTCGAGAACCGGCGCGTCTGCTTGACGGTCGCCGCGCGCTCGGTGAATTCCTCGAGCTCGATGACTTCGACCGTTTCGAGGCGCGCAATGGCGATCTCCGCGTACTTCGCGAGACGGCGGTTCGTGTCCTGGTCGCGGACCAGGCGGAACCAGCGCAGCGCCTCCTCACGGTCGCCCGCAGCGTAGGCGGTCAGGCCGAGGTTGTAGCGGGCAGGTATCGCAAATTCGGGATAGCGCTCGGCGCGCAACAGGGCCTCACGCGCACGCCGAAACTGCAGTGCCTTGTAGTGCGCGACGCCCGTGTTGTAGTGCAGCGCCGGCGTGTCGAGGCCGGCATCCAGGGCCTGCTCGTAGCGCAGCAACGCCGCGAAATAGAGGTCGTCCCGGAACAGCCGGTTGCCGTCCGCGAATACTTCCGCAGGCGTCATTGCGGCTGCGGGCCCTGCGATGAGCGTGAGCAGCAACAGGAGACTGGCGTATCGATGCATGGGGGGCGTGGACCCGGGCGTTATGTAAATCGAAAGATGACGCATTTCGGCCTCTAACACTGTGAAACAGCGCAAGGATCGGGCGAAAAGGCACCGCTCTGGCAAGGGCGCCGGGCCGGGCGTGCCGTAGATCAGTCGTCGGTGTCGTCGTCGGACTCGTCCCCTTCCATCTCGTCCATGTCATCGTCCATCTCGAGCATCTCGTCAAACTCGTCCGTGTCGACCCACTCGCCTTCCTCGAAGTCGTCCTCGGCCGCAAACGCCCGATCGGAATCCTCGAGGTCATCGTTACCGTCGCTGAAGTCATCGTCTTCGAAGCCGTCGACGCCGGCGCGCTCGCCGCCCTCGGGCAGGTTCACCGCGTCGTCGCGGTTACCGGTGCCGCCGAGACCAGCGTCTCTGGGACGGTCTTCGCGCTCATCGACAACGTCGATCCCGTCGTCGAGGCCAGAGCCCGGACCGGGCATCTCTGACATGAACTCGTCCAGCTCGCGCCCGTCGTCGACGATCTCCATGGTCACTTCGAGGTCGCCGAGGTCGTCCTGGGCGGTTGCGACCACGGGCGTTACTACCAGCGCCGCCGCGACGGCCATCGCTATCCTGCTGCGTGTTGCTTGCATACTTCCTGCTCCCTGGGTACGCGCCCTTTTGCGCGTCATTCCTGTCTCTGTGATTAGCCTGCGCTTACTCGCAGGCGGAAGATCTTGCTGCGCTCGTCGTGTTCGAGCCGTGCGACGACGATGCCGTCCACAGCCCTCGTCGCTACGAGCGTCAGCGGTAAGTGATTCTTGCCGGCGTCGAGGCTCGTCTCCCAAGAAACCGCCGCCTGCCCGGGGAAGCCCGCGAGCTCGACGCCTTCCGGCAGCTCTATCGTCAGCACCGCGTTATCGAGCGCTGTGGACGACGCGAATACGAAGCTGACTTCGCGTCGTTCCTCGACTGCAATCGTGATGCCCGGGATGTCCGGCACGACGGTGTCGGGCGACGTGAACAGCACGCCACCGACGAGCCAGGCAACGATGCCTGCTGCGACGGCGCCACCGAAGCCCGTTGCCAGCCAGCGACGTTGCTGACGGCGGCGACTGGTCTCGGCGGCACGTACCAGCGCGCGGTCGAAGAACCCGGGCTCTACGGCTTCCATCGGGTAGTCCTCGAGCAGCGACGACAGTTCGTCGTCCCGTGCCATGTCTGCTGTCGTCTTATCGTTCATGGTTTCCGCTTCCTGTCTTCTTACACGCTGGTCAGGCGCTTTCGGTTCCATCCAGACAGAGAATCGCCTTGAGTCGCGCCCGTGCCCGATGCAGGCGGGATTTGATCGTGCCTGCCTTGATGCCTGTAAGTGACTCTATTTCCTCAATTTTATAGCCTTCTGTGTCGTGCAGCAGGACGACGATGCGGTGTTCTTCGGAGAGCGTCGCGAGTGCCCGGTCGAGCTCGGCTATTCGCTCGAGGCGCGCGGCATCCGCCTCGGCCGAGGGCGTGTCGCCAAGATTGCCGAGGTCAACGCCCGGCAGTTCTCCCTCGCTGACGGTCTGCAAGCGACGGCGCGCGCGCTGCCGGGCGGTATCGACGAAGCGGTTGTACATCACGCGACCGAGCCAGGAGCCAGGGTCGTCGAGGCCTGCGATCGTCTCGATGCGGTCGAACGCCTTGACGAGCACTTCCTGGAACAGGTCCTCGGCGTCGGCGCGGTTACCGCACAGCCGAAACGCAAGCCGATACAGCCGCTCCAGGTGCGGCTTGAGCAGGCGCTCAAAGGCAAGCTGTTGGTCCCTCGCAGTCATGAGCGCCAGTCTAGACCGCGGTGCGCCTGCGGCAAGTGACGCCGTCGACGCTTTGCTCACGCTGTGCGTTGCGGCCGAGCCGGGCTTTTTGTCACTATGATCAGCGCCTGGCCGCGACTGACCTCTTCCAAGAAGGACGACAACAATGAACCGCCTGATACTTTCCGTCATCGTGGCCGCCGCTGCGATCCTGCCTGCGACAGCGATCGGCCAGACCACGCTGTTCCAGAACGTGCGCATCTTTGACGGCACCAACGAAACGCCGTTTGCCGGCAACGTGCTGGTTCGTGATGGCAAGATCGAGGCCGTCTCGCGCTCGCCGCTGGAGCGCCCGCCCGGCGCAGAGATCATTGAGGGCCGCGGCCGCCTGCTGACGCCGGGCTTTATCGACCTGCACTCGCACCTGACGGGCCATGTCGCCGATGGACTGGATAATCGGGACCCCGTCGTGCAGGGCGCCTTCGCCGCGAAGGTGGCGAGCTTCTATCTCGATCACGGCTTCACGACTCTGCGGGATGCCGGCGGCACCTCGCCGGGCCTTGCGCGCGCGTTCGACAGCGGCGAGATCGATGGCCCTCGCCTGTTCCCCTCCGGTCCTGTCATCACCCAGACCTCGGGCCACGGCGACTGGCGGGAACGGCATGAGCCTCACCCGGAGCTCGAGTCGGGCACGCCCTACATTGGCGGTCGTTCTGCCGTGATCGCCGACGGCGTCGACCGGACGCTTGCGGCTGTGCGCGAGAATCTCAAGAACGGTGCGACGCAGATCAAGATCATGGGTGGCGGTGGCGTCATGTCCGAGTCCGATCCCATCCACACGCTACAGCCGTCACCTGCGGAAATCCGCGCCGCGGTGCAGGCGGCCAGCGATTGGGATACCTACGTGCTCGCACATGCCTATACGTCCGAAGCCGTAACCCGGCTGGTCGAAAACGGCGTGCGCTGCATCGAGCACGGCCTTCTGATTGATGATGCGACGGCGAAAATGGTGGCCGATAACGATGTCGTGATCAGCACGCAGCTCGTGATCTTCCGCACGCTCGGCGAGATGCCGGGCCTGTCAGACAACAACCGGCAAAAGGCCGCGCTCGTGCTCGAGGGCCAGGAGAACCTGATCCGGCTGATCAAGAAGTACAACATCACGACCGGCTTCGGCACCGACCTGATCAACAGCGCCTATCGCAAGCTTCCCCAGGAGTTCTCGGAGCGAGCCGAATACTGGACGCCGGCCGAAGTGCTGATCCAGGCAACCTCGGAGAGCGCGGAAGTTATTCGCATGGCGGGCAAGCTCAACCGGCAGGGTCTCTTCGGTGAGATTCGCGCCGGGTGGAACGCCGATCTCGTTCTGTTCGAGGAGGATCCGCTCGACGATATCTCGGTCATCCAGACGCCGGGCCGGTCCATCGCCCTCGTCATGCTGGATGGTGCGATTGTCCGTGATAATCGATAAGCAGACCGTGCCACACGATCACATGGTGACCTGCTGCTCAACCGGCGCTGCCTGCCTTTCTTGAACTGCCCCGGGAGGGCACGACGTATGAAACACTTCGGCGACATCATGTTCACCGACAAGGTAAGGGCCGAGCAGGAGCGCCGCGGGTCGCGCAAGGCGTACGGGAAGATGACAGCGCTTCCGGCACCGGAGGGCCTAAGCGAGCGGGAGGCGGACTTCATCCGTGCGAGGGATACGTTCTACATGGCTACGGTCACCGAGACCGGCTGGCCCTATGTACAGCATCGTGGCGGACCGCGCGGATTTCTCCGAATCCTGGGTCCGACTACGATCGGTTTCGCGGACTATCGTGGCAACCGGCAGTTCATTTCGAAGGGCAACCTCGAGACGGTCGACCGGGTAGCGCTCATCCTCATGGACTACCCGCAACGGTCCCGGCTCAAACTGGCCGGACACGCAAAGGCAATGGACGCGGATGACGATCCCGAGCTTGCCGAGCAACTGCACGTTGATGGACAAGGCAGGGTTGAACGCCTGTTTGTTGTTGAGGTCGAGGCGTTCGACTGGAACTGCCCGCAGTACATTACGCCGCGATTCACGGAAGACGAGGTTCATGGAATCGTCGAGGACCACTACCGCGAGCTGCTAGAGGAGAACGCCGCGCTGAAGGCGCGGCTGTCAGAACTCGAGTCGATATAGAGCTGGCAGCGACTTCGTCTGTTGAATCGCTTCACGCCGCGTCAGGAACGCAATGAAGAGAGGCTAAGCCGTAGTGCGATCCCGATCATGGACCCTCGGCACGATGTTCGGTCTCCTGGCCGGTCTGCTCGTCGCGATTCCGATGACCGTTCTCGACTGGCGACAGAACCCGTCAGGGATTTTTCACGACGAAACGGGCACACGCTGGAACATCGTCGCCGAGACGGCAATCAGTTGGTTCTGGCCCGTTGCCGTGTTGGCGTTTGCAATTACCGTCTTGCTGCACGCGTGGCTGACAAGGCGCCGGTCGACACCGTCGCCGAAGCAGGCGGCGCCAGAACTTGATGACTAGGCCGACAAAATGCCTTGTGCTCACGTGGTTACTGGCTGCAGGCCTTGCAGCCTGCGACGCCGACGAGCGCGCGAGCATCCCTGCCCCGAGTGAGGATCCTCGTGACCCCGTGTTCACCGTCGATCCATCGGCCGACGGACCCATCACCCTCGAAGAACTCGCGCTGGATTATGATGCGCTGTCCTACCCGCCGTCACTTGCCGAGCGTGACTGCATCGAGGCGGCGATCGACGCGCGGTCGAGGGAAATCGGTGACCCGGCGTCTTTTGATCCGGAAAAGACCGCGCTCTTTGCCAGTCGCATGGCGAGTGAGAGCTGGCAGACCTTCGACATCCGGATGAAGCGCATTCTGATCGCGCAGGCGGTTATTCAGCGCTCGTTCGCCGACTGCCAGTAGCTAACGAGTCGGAACGACCGGTCCGCCTTAGGTATCGGGCAGACCGTTCCTTGAAGGCTGGCGCCACCCGCGCCTGAAGTGGCTGCCTCGAATCATCGTGCCAGGTGCTCGTCGAAGTAGTCGCTCATCATCGAGTGCAGGTGCAGCAGCGTGCCTTCGCGCTCCGTAATGCCATGCGCCCGGTTCGGATAGGACATGAAGTCGAAGGACTTGTTGTGTCGCACCAGTTCGTCGATCAGCCGCTCGCTGCCCTGGTAGTGCACGTTGTCGTCACCCGTACCGTGTACGAGCAGCAGCTTGCCTTCGAGGTTCTTGGCGTGCGTTATCGGCGAGCCCTGCTCGTAGCCGTCAGCGTGGTCCTCGATGAGCCCGGAGTAGCGTTCCTGGTAAATGGCGTCGTACAGACGCTGGTCCGGCACCGGCGCCCGCGACACGCCAACCTTGTAAAGGTCCGGGTAGCGAAACAGCATGTTCAGCGTCATCGAGCCGCCACCTGAGTGCCCCCAGATACCGACCCGGTCCTCATCGATAAACCCCCAGCGCTCCTGCAACGCCTTCTGCGATTCTGCCTGGTCGCGCGATGAGAGGATGCCAATGCCGCCGTACAGGGACTTGCGAAAGTCACGTCCGCGCAATGACGGCGTGCCGCGATTGTCGACGGACGCGACGACATAGCCCTTCTGCGACATCAGCAGGTGCCACATATGACGCAGGCCCATCCAGTTGTCGAGCACGGTCTGGCCAGCCACCTCACCGTAGACGAAGTTGATGATCGGGTACTTCTTCGACGGGTCGAATCCCGGCGGATAGATCACGTAGCCGTCCAGCGTCAGGCCGTCCTGTACGTCCACCTGCAAGAACTCGACCTCACCGAGGGTGAGCTCCGCCAGCCGGTCGATGAGTTCCTGATTGTCCTCGAAGGTCTGCAGCACGCGGTGCCCGTCGATCGCTACGAGGCGATACTGCGGCGGCTGCATGAACGACGCGTGTGTGTGCACGGCGTGGCGTGCATCGTCAGAGATCTTGTAGCTATTGGTGCCCGCGTACTCCTCGGGTGTCAGGCGCTCCTTGCCACCGCTGCCATCGAGCGGCGCCCGGTACAGGTAGCGCTGCGTCATATTGTCGGGCGACGCCGTGAAGTACAGCCAGCCGCCGTCGGTATCGACCTTGATCAGCGACGCGATATCGTAATCGCCCGGCGTCAGGTCGGTAACGGTCTGTCCGTCGCGCGAGACCTTGTGCACATGCCGCCAGCCGCTTCGCTCCGATACGAAGGTGAAGGCCTTGCCGTCATCCAGCCACTCGACGTCATGGAAGTCGTCGAGATAGTGCTCTTCCTTGTCGGTAAAGATATTGCGGCTCTCGCCACTGACCGCCTCGACGAGGTAGACGCGATTCGTATCCTGCTTGCGGTTCACGTACTGCAGCAGCACCTCGTCGCTGTTGTCGGTCCACTGCATGCGCGGAATGTAGTTGTCGCGCGGATCGCCCGGCAGGCTCGCCCAGGCGGTATTGCCGGTATTCAGGGATACAACGCCGACGCGCGCAGCCGAGATCGTCTCGCCAACCTTCGGATACGGAATGCGGGTAATCGTCGGATACAGCGAGTCAGTGTTGTTGATGAGCAGGAAGTCCCTGACGCCGGACGTATCGAACTGCCAGTACGCAATGCGCGATCCGTCTGGACTCCAGCGAAAGCCGTCGCGAATACTGAACTCTTCTTCATAGGCCCAGCTCATGATGCCGTTGATGATCGATTCGCTGTCGCGTTCCGTCAGCCGGGTGATCTCGCCGCTTGCGAGATCTTCGACAAAAATGTTCGCGTCGCGCACGTAGGCAACCTTGCTGCCGTCCGGTGAGAACTTCGCGAACTGCAGCGTACTTGGTTCGGCGTCGGGCCCACCGAGTGTCGTCAGGTTGCCGGTCTCGAGATCGAGTACCGAATAGTCGCCCCTCGACTTGACGCGGCGCACCCTGACGCTGTTCGTGTACAAGAGCAGCTTGTCCTGGTCTTCAGACCACTCGTAGTCGTCGATGACCAGCGGCTCGTCGCTGCCTGGCGGGACGAGATCCTCTGCCGAGAGGATCACCGTGCGGTCGAGCGTCTCGAAGTCGTAGCTGACCAAATCCTTGGGGTGCTCGACGAGGTCGCCATTCTCGTCGACCTGCATCTCGGCATCTTCATAGGCAGGATTGGTCTCCAGTACCGTGAACGATTGGCCATCGGGGTGCCAGCGTGACGCGACCGGTCGCGCGGCGTCGTACAGGCGCTCGCCGAAGATCGCCTCGTTACTGAGTTCTGGCTCGGTCATCACGTCAGCGGTGTCGCTGCCACTGTCCTTTTGACAGGCGCTTAGCGTAATGCTGAGAAGCGCGACCAGGCATGGAGACGTCAGGTGCGAGATCGGTTTCATGATGGGGCCTATTCAATGTCACGGGGTTGCGGTGCGTCCGGGCGGAGCGGCAGGTTATCATGAGCAGGGTCAGGCTTCGCCGTCCATGGAAGACGAGCAGCCGGTACGGTTATCAAACCCATCGGGTCTCGCAGACATCTTAGGGTGGAGCAAAGAGATGGACGACGGCATCGACATGCGAAATGAACGTCACCGCTGTCTATCGATAGCGGCAGAGAAGAACAGCAGCGACGTCCCCGGTTTCGGGGCCTTGTGCTTCCTTTCGCTGTGCCTGCTCGCGGCGGCGTGGTCTGCAGCCGCCATGGCCTCCGAGGAGTCGATCGTCTTCGAGGCCAACTCCGGAGAAACGACCGACGCCTGGGCGGGGACATTCTCCGTTCCGGAGTATCGTGGCGATCCCGCGGCCAAGTCGATAGCGCTGCGGTACGTGCGCTTCCCGACGAGCGCAGAGAATCCCGGCTACCCGATCGTTTACCTCGCGGGTGGTCCCGGCGGCTCTGGTATCGCTACGGCGAAGTGGCGCCGCTATCCGCTGTTCCTGGCAATGACGGTACACGCCGACGTTATCGCGCTCGACCAGCGCGGCACGGGCCAGTCCGACTCGCCACCTGAGTGCCAGTCGTCGCAGCTCGCGCCGGGTACGCGGCGCGTCAGCGACGAGGCATTCGCTGAACACTACCGGCGCGCGATCCGCGAGTGCGCGTCCTTCTGGGCGGCCGAAGGCACGGATTTACGCGGCTACACGACGCTCGAGAGCGTCGAGGACCTGAGCGCCCTGCGACGCCACCTCGGCGTCGAGAAGATCTCGCTATGGGGTATCTCCTACGGCAGCCACCTTGCGCTGGCGGCCATGAAGACGATTCCGGACGAGATCGACAGGGTCGTCATCGCGAGCGTCGAGGGGCTCGACCAGACCGTGAAGCTGCCGTCGCGCACCGACGCCTACTTCGAGCGGCTTGGGTTCCTGCTCGGCGAGGAGGATCTGCCAGGGCTGATGCGGACCGTGCACGCGGCGCTCGATGAAGACCCTGTGTTGCTAACGGTCGATATGGGCGAGGCGGGCGAAGTGCCCTATCTGCTCCAGCGGCGCGATGTACAGATCATGGCGAGCGGGGCGATCTCGGATCCGCGGTGGGCCGCGCAGCTCGTTGCGCTCTACAAGGCTCTGCACGCGGGCAACTATGAGCCCGTTCTCGAGCTCCTGCCTCGCTTCGTCAACCCGGGCGGTCCTATCGAGCTCCGGGCTATGCCGGCCGCGATGGACCGGGCCTCCGGCATCGGCGAGGCTCGTCTCGAGAGGGTAAACCGCGAGGCCGCGACCAGCCTGCTCGGTGGCTACCTGAATTTTCCCATGCCGCAGGTGCTCACCGAGCTCGCGCACCTCGATCTGGGCGATGACTTCAGGACCGCTCCCGAGTCGTCGATTCCGACGCTTGTGCTCACAGGATCACTGGACGGCCGCACGTATCCTGAAGGTCAGCGCGAGGCGACTCGTGGCCTCACCAACGCCACGCACGTGACGGTTGAGGGGGCAGGGCATAACCTGTTCATGTCGTCGCCGACGGTAGAGGACGTCATGGGCGATTTTCTGTCCGGCAAGCCGATCACGGCAACGACGATCGAGGTGCCGGGCCCGGAGGGTTGAAGTCGAGGCAGCGGCCGGGCGACCGTCATCCGCGTCCGGCGCCCGCGATGCCGTAGCGCACGCCTGGGCGGTACCGTAGACTCCTCCGGGCCAATAAATACCAAGAACCAGGATGACTATGCGCCCCCGTGCTTCCGTTACCGGCCTCGTTGCCGCCACCCTCCTGATCGCAACGACCGTCCACGCAGACGCCGTTCCCGAGCAGCTTTTAGACGGTCTCGAATACCGACTCATCGGACCCTGGCGCGGGGGTCGTGCAACCGCGGTCCACGGCGTACCCGGCGACGACCAGCTCTACTACATGGGTGCAGCCGGGGGCGGTCTCTGGAAAACCGGCAACGGTGGCCAGAGCTGGGAGAACATATCTGACGGGCAGATCCCGGTCGGCACGATCGGTGCGATCGGCATTGCGCCGTCTGATCCGAACGTCGTCTACGTTGGCACCGGCGAAGCGCCGATACGCGGCGTGACGACGGCGCAGGGCGAGGGCCTCTGGAAATCGACCGACGCCGGGCAAACGTTTTCCTTCATGGGCCTGCCCGATGCCGGGCAGATCGCAAAAATCCAGGTGCATCCGAACGACCCGAACCTCGTTTACGTCGCGGCACAAGGCCAGATCTGGTCGCCGAACCCGGAACGCGGCGTCTACCGCAGCACGGACGGTGGTGAGACCTGGGAACAGGTGCTGGAAGTCAATGAGGACACGGGTGCGACCGACCTCGTGATGGATCCGACCAACCCGCGCGTGCTGTATGCTGGCCTGTGGCATCACGGCCGCAAGCCCTGGTTCATCAAGTCCGGCGGCGAGGGTGGCGGCGTCTATCGCAGCATTGACGGCGGCGATTCCTGGGAACAGCTCGAGGGCGGCCTGCCGGATCTCATCGGCAAGACCGGCATTGCCGTGTCGGCTGACGATCCTGCCAGGGTCTACGCCATCATCGAGGCCGGGCCCGGTGAGGGCGGCGTCTGGCGCAGTGATGATCACGGTGACAGCTGGACGCTGATGAACGGCCATCGCGCGCTGTGGTCGCGTGCCTGGTACTACACGCATATAGCCGTCGACCCGACCGACGCCGATACCGTGTGGGCTTTGAACACGCGACTGTACCGGTCCGTCAACGGCGGCGAAGACTGGGAACTCGTGGAGGCACCGCACGGCGATCACCATGACCTTTGGTTCAACCCGGCGGACGGCGACAACATCATCAACGCCAACGACGGCGGTGCCAACGTCACCTTCGACGGCGGTGAGACCTGGAGTTCGATCAATAACCAGCCGACGGCGCAGTTCTACCGGATCATCACCGACAACCAGGACCCGTATCGCCTCTACGGCGGACAGCAGGACAATTCGACCGTATCGATTGCGAGCTATGCATGGGACGGCGGTATCGGCGCCGATGACTTTTATGCGGTCGGCGGCGGCGAGAGCGCGCACATTGCCTTCGACCCCGACGATCCGACGCTCGTCTATGCCACGACGATCAACGGCACACTGACCGAGTACAACCACGACAACAGGAAGACGCGATACATCATCCCGTATCCCGAGCTCGTCTTCGGTATGGACTCGAAGGACCTCAAGTATCGCGCCAACTGGAACCCGCCGGTCATTACGAGCCCGCACGATCACTCGACGATCTACTACGGCACGCAGTTCCTGTTGAAGAGCACCGACCGCGGGCTCAACTGGGAGGAAGTCAGCCCCGACCTGACGCGCAACATCCCCGAGCACATGGGCCGGAACGGCGGTCCGCTGACGCCCGAGAATGTCGGCGCCGAGTTCTATCACACGATCTTCGCGATTGCCGAGAGCAGCAACGACGAGGGCACGATCTGGGTCGGTGCGGACGACGGGCTCGTGCACATTACGCGGGACGGCGGCGACAACTGGACCGACATCTCGCCGCCGCACCGCGGCGAGGCCATGATCAACGCGATCGACCTGTCGCCGCACAGCGAGGGCACGGCATACCTTGCCGTGACGGGCTACAAGCTCAACGATTTCAAACCCTATATCTACAAGACCTCCAACCACGGCAAGAGCTGGAAGCGCATCGATCGCGGGCTGCCGGACGGTGCGTTCGTGCGGGTGGTCCGCGAGGATCCGGTGGAGCCGGGTCTTCTGTATGCGGGCACCGAGAAAGGCATGTTCGTCTCCTTTGACGATGGCGAGAACTGGCAGGCCTTCGACCTGAACCTCCCTGCCGTGCCGATCACGGACCTGAGCGCCCGCGAGGACGGGCTTGCCGTTGCGACCCAGGGCAGGGCGTTCTGGGTGCTCGACGACCTGTGGCTGCTTCGCCAGGCGTCCAAAGCGCTGGCTGACAAGTCGCTGCACCTCTATACGCCGCCAAGCTGGGCAATGGGCAAGCCCGGCAGCCGTCCGGGCAACTTCGAAGGTGCGAACCCGTCCCCGCACGTCCCGCTGTTCTACGTGATCGGCGACGAGGTAGACGACGACACCGAACTCCTGATCGAGATCCTCGACGCGAGCGGTGCCGTGGTGCGCACGATGTCGAGCGAAGAAGGAGAGCAGGAGCGCTGCGAGAAAGGCAACGAGGACCCTCGCCGGCCCGTCGAGCACGAGTACGCACCGGTCGAGCAGGGTTTCAATCGCTGGCGCTGGAACCTTAAGTCAGACGACGTGCCCTGCATCGACAATATCCTGCTGAACCCCGGCTTCTCCGGACCCAGCGTGGCACCGGGCACCTACACCGCGCGCGTGACGCTCGGCGACCTGACGAGCGAGGCGACGTTCACTGTGACGAAGGACCCGCGTTCGTTGGCGAGCGACGCAGAGATCGCCGACTGGGTCGAGACGCTCGCCGAGGTCAAGGCGCTATTGACCCGGTCGCTGCTCGCGCTCGACGAAGCGCGGCAGGCGCGCGAGCAGATTGCCTATATCGCGTCAGAGCACGACGACGATGCGCTCTTGTCGCTGGCCGAGCAGGCAACCAAGAGCATCGATGCCTGGGAAGAGAAGATCACGCAGCTCAAGTTCGAGACCTACGAGGATGAGGACGCCTGGGCAACGATGTTTGACGGCCAGCTGCGCTACCTGATGGATGTGATCGACGATTCGGGCGCGCCGGTTACCGAGGGCATGCGGACGCGCCAGTCCGACCTTGTTGCCGAGTGGAATGCGCTCGAGGCCGAGTTGCGCGGCATCACCGAGGACTATATCGAGCCGATCAATCGCTGGGCTTACGAGCGGCAGGAGCCGTACGTGATCCGGCCCGTGGAATAGGGTCGCTACCCAGGGTCGCGCGAAATGATGGACGTCGTGATCCAGACGTCCATCCGCGCGGTGCTCGCCTCGAAATCCGCGTCGACGTCCGGGTCTTCCTTGCCCTGCGCCTCGAGCGCCGCCTTGAGGCCGTGCAGTGACCAGACGTTGTGCGGATGGTCGGCGAGCTCGGTGCGGAACTCCTGTTCCGCCTCGGCGTAACGGCCCGCTTCAATCAGCGCGGCGCCGAGCCAGTGACGGGCCGCGAAGGGAATCGGTTCGGGTTCATCGTAGTTCTGCTGGTCGTCGAACTCGGCGGCGCGGCGGAATGCTTCGATGGCGCCGTCGAGGTTGCCGTCGAGACGCCTGATCTCGCCGTCGAGGATCGCGGCCGACAGCCCCATGAGCTGGCTGGCATCGTGAAAACGAAAGACCGCCGTCGATTCGTCGGCGAGCGTCTGCACCCTGGCGAGGTAGTCGCGGGCAAGCTCGAGATCGCCGTTTTGCGCGGCCGCGTAGCCCTGCGCAAAGTCCCAGAAGCCGCCCTCGATTTCGCCGGACGGTCGGGCCGTGATGGCCGGGATCTCGTCGTAACGGCCGAAGCGCAACAGCGTCAGTACCTGGTACATGCTGTTGCCGGTCTCCTTCATGTAGTCCTTGCCGGCCTGCGTCGCGACGGCGCCCTGGCCGTCCATCGACGCGGCGAACAGCAGCATGTGCAGGTTGTGGCCGGGGGCGTACGAGAAGCCCTCACCCTGGCGTGACTTGAGGTCGGAATGCCAGGCCTTGGTGTTGGCGCGCACCGACTTGCCCCAGTAACCCACCTCGTTCCAGGTATGCGACGGCATATGCTGGATGTGGCTCGCCGCCGGGACCGCGTCACTCAGGTACTCGGCACAGGGCAGCGCCAGCTCCGGCTTCTGGCTCGACTCCGTGGCGTGAATGTAGAGATGGCAGGCGCCCGGATGCGTAATGTCGTCGTCGAGAACACCCGTCAGCACGGCGTGCAGGCGGACCAGGTCGGGATCATTGATGTCCCGGTAGCCGCGCCGTTCCTCGAGCAGGAACAGCGACACGGCGTACACGGTCGCAACTTCATGGTGGCCCGGGTACTTCTCGTACAACACCTGCATGCGCTCGGCAAAGGCCTCGTCGACGGGGCGACGCTTGTCCGGATCGTAGTCTGCCGGGTAACGGTCTCGCGCCGCCATGATCAGATCGCGCTCGACCGTCGTTACGTCGCCCGACAGCGCAACGGCCGTTTCGATGGCCTCGTGTGCATACGGTGCCTTCTCCGCCGTCATCCCGCCGTTCAAGAACGAGCCCAGCGCAAACGCCTCGCCCCAGTAGCACATGGCGCAGTCCGGGTCTTCGCGATGCGCCTGGCGAAAGCTCCGCGCGGCGTCGTTCATGCCGTAGGCGTAGCGCATCTGCAGGCCCTGGTCGAAATACTTCTGCGCCATCTCGCTCGAGGTCGTGATCTTCCAGGAATGCGGCCCCAGCGCTGACGGAATGTAGTCTATGGGCTGCTGGAACGCGGGAACGGCCGCCCCGTCGTCGGTGGTCGCAGCGGTATCGCCGGCGGATGCGCAGCCAAGGATAGCGGCGGATGCCGCCAGCACGCCGAGGTATCGCTTCATGTCGGTCTCCCGTAAATGCCGTGCCCGCGGACGATCAACGCTGTACGAACGGCAGCCCGTGAGGCGTCGTTAGCTCACGACCTCGAAGCTGACTCGAATGATCAGGTAGTGATCGATCAGGAAGGCTGCGAACAAGAGCGACAGGTAGGTGATCGAGTACTTGAAGGTCTGCATGGGTAGCGCCTTCTCGTCGGGCCTCCGCACCATCTCGATCGCGAGCCACAGGAACCACCCGCCCGACGCCAGCGCCGTCATGAGGTAGATCAGGCCGCTCATGCCCGTGAGGTACGGCATGATCGTAATGACGAGCAGAAGGATCGTGTACAGGAGGATATTGAGGCGGGTGAACGCTTCGCCATGCGTGACCGGCAGCATCGGGATGCCGACCTTGGCGTACTCGTCCTTGCGGGCAATTGCGAGCGCCCAGAAGTGCGGTGGCGTCCACGCGAAGATGATCAGGAACAGGAGCAGCGCATCGCTGTGCACTTCACCCGTGACGGCCGCCCAGCCGAGCACAGGTGGTGCTGCCCCTGCGGCGCCGCCAATGACGATGTTCTGCGGCGTCGCGCGCTTGAGCCAGACCGTGTAGATCGCGGCGTAGCCAATCAGTGAGAAGAACGTCAGTACCGCGGTGAGCGGATTGACGAGGAACCACAGCATGAGCATCGACACTGCGCCAATGGCGGTCGCGAAGCGCAGCGCAGTCGCTTCGCCGAGCCTGCCCTGCGGCAGCGGCCGCGAGCAGGTCCGGAGCATGTGAATATCGATGCGCGCGTCGAGCACGTGGTTGAACACGGCCGCAGACGAGGCGGCCAGACCGATGCCGATGGTGCCGAAGACAATCGGCGCGAGACCCGGCCATCCCGGCACGGCCAGGAACATGCCGACAACCGCCGTGAAGACGATCAGCATGACGACCCTGGGCTTCGTCAGTTCGTAATAGTCGCGCCAGTCAGCGTGCTGCAGTTCTACGTTTACGCTCACGTGTTGTCTCTCTAGCCGGTTGCTATGGCCCGTCCCCTAGCCGATGCGCGACAGACGCAACAGGCGCTTGAGGTCGCTCACCATGTCTCTGGGTTCGGTGTCAGGGGGGAAATACAGAACGAGGTTGCCCAGCGGGTCCACTAGGAAATAGCCGTTTCCGGGTGTCCCTGCCGGGAGTTTGCCGACGAGGGTTTCGGTGAGCGACGTCTCCCCGAGCGTCACCAGGCCCTCGTGCTCAGCCTCAAGAAAAATGGTATCCAGCGGGGCCTCGCCATGCAAGAAAACCCGCACGACACGCTCCATTTCGCGGCCCAGCATGAGCCGGATCTGGCGGATCGTGTAGAGGCCGTTGCGGCAGTCGTCGTCGCAGGGGGATGTGAAGCTGTAGACGAGCTTCCAGTGCGCGCCCTCGATAGCGTGCAGGCCCGATTCCGGCCGGGCGTCCTCGAGGTTCATGATCGGCTCGAGCAGCACCCCGTGGTTGGCGCGGCCCTCCGGCTGCAACGACGGGTCGCCGTAGTAGAGCCACGCTGCGAGCGCGAGCGGTCCCAGGAATATCAGCGCAATCAGCGCCATTTGCAGCTGGCCGCGGCGCGGCTTGTCATCACTCATGATCAAAACTCCGTCTGCGGGCGTGCCAGGCGAGGAGCCCGGTGAGCACGACCGCCATCGCAAACCACTGCACGGCGTAGGCCGTGTGCCGCCCCGGGCCGATGCCCTCCGGTTGCCAGTTGCGCTCGAAGCCGTCGGTCTCGGCGGCGTCGAGCAGCAGGACGAACGGTTCGACCGCGCGGCCGAGCGTCAGCTCGATATCCTTGTATACGGGATACACGGCGTGCACGGGCCAGCCCGACACTTCCGGGATGGCAGCGCCCATCCGGTAGCCTGCCCGGGGCAGCCGCCCCACCCGGCCTCGGACGGTCCTTTCACTGGCACCCACCGCGATATCCTCGGCACGGATGCCGTCGGCCTGCATGGGCAGGAAGCCACGGTTGACGATGACCAGCGGCTCGTCCGCGGATACCTCGAGGGCAGTGAGCACGTAGTGGCCGACGCGGGTTGCGACAATAATGTTGTCGAGCAGGATCTGCTGCTCCCCCAGCCAGCGGCCGCGGACTTCGATGCCCTCGTAGGCGGTGAGCTCGTTGCCGCTCGAAAAGCGCCGGAACACCGGGCTGTCGGCAAAAGCGTTACGGTCGGCACGTTTCTCGTCGGCACGCTCGAGCTGCCAGACCCCGGCTGTAATAAACAGCAGCACGAAACCGCCGCCCACGACGAAGGGCAGCAGGGATCGGTTTCGTTCTGTAGTGCCTGTGTTCACGTTATATACTTGAAGCCCGTCAGGTCGGTGTACCGGTATCCATGAAAACTTTCGTACTCGTCATGCTCGTGGCCATCGTGGCCAGCCTCTTCAGTGCGCTGTTCTTCCTGACGAAGCGCAATGAAGAGAGTTCGAGGCATATGCTGCTGGCGCTGAAGGTGCGCGTCGGCCTGTCGATTACGCTGGTCGCTTTCCTCGTCAGCGCGTATTTTCTCGGCCTGATCCCGGCCGGGTAAGACCGCATTTACAAGCGCGGGCGCCGAAGCGCCCGCACCGTGGTCAATCTGATCCTGCCTGTCTACAGCCAGTAGACGAAAATGTAGAGCCCTACCCACACGACGTCGACGAAGTGCCAGTACCACGACGTTGCTTCGAACGCGAAGTGGCTGTCTGCCGTGAAATGCCCCTTCAGAACGCGCAGGAACATGATCGTCAGCATGATTGCTCCGAGCGTCACGTGCAGCCCGTGGAAGCCTGTCAGCATGAAGAACGTCGAGCCGTAGATGCCCGATGTCAGCCGCAGGTTCAGGTCGTTGTAGGCATGGATGTACTCGACGCCCTGGAAATACAGGAACGTGAAGCCCAGCGCGATCGTCAGGCCCAGGAACACCGTCAGCAGTCCGCGCTTGCCTTCAATGAGCGCGTGGTGTGCCACTGTGATCGTGACGCTACTGGTCAGGAGCAGGGCGGTGTTCAGGAGCGGCAGCCCCAGCGGGCCCATCGTCTCGAACTCACCGCCAACCTCGCCCGGACCGTTCGTGGGCCAGGTGCTTTCGTAGTCCGTCCACAAGAGCAGGTTGGTAAAGAAGTTGTTGTCCGCGCCGCCAAGCCACGGCACCGCCATGTTACGTGCGTAGTAAAGCGCACCGAAGAACGCGGCGAAGAACATCACTTCGGAAAAGATGAACCAGAGCATGCCCATGCGGAACGACTGGTCGACCTGCGCGTTGTACATGCCGGCCTGGCTTTCGGAGATCACGTTGCCGAACCAGCCCGTGACCATGTAGATGATGACGGCGAAGCCGGTCAGCATGACCCAGAAGCCGGGGTTGCTGCCGTTCAGCCAGGTTGAAACGCCGACCATCAACAGCAAGAGGCCAACCGAGCCGACGATCGGCCAGTGGCTGCCATGTGGGACGTAGTAACGGTCGTCTGCGTGTGATGCCATGGTAGTTTCCGCTTAGAGCTGGTTGCTCGCCGTTGTGCGAGAGTTGTCAAAGAGTGTGTACTGCAGCGTAATCGTGTCGACGTATTCCGGCAGGTCCGGGTCGACGTAGAACTGCAGTGGCAGCGGCCGGCCCTCGTCGACCATGAACTCCTGCGATTCGAAGCAGAAGCACTCGATCTTGATGAAATGGCCGGAGGCTGCGTTCGGTGTCACGCTCGGCACAGCCTGCGCAACGGTGTCGCGGCCGGTCAGGTTCTTCGCCGTAAACGTGGCGTAGTACATCTTGCCCGGGTTGACGGTCATGCTGCGCACGTCGGGCGTGAACTCGAACTGTGCGTAGGAGTTCAGCGTCGTCACGAACTCGACCCGGATCTCGCGATCGAGATCGGGTGCTTCGGCAACGTTCACGGCCTCCCTATTCGTCCGGCCGCCGAAGCCCGTGATCTCGCAGAACACGTCATACAGCGGGACAAGGGCGAAGCCGAAGGCGAAGCTCACGCCGACGACAGCCAACAGGCCGCCGATCAGCGACCTGTTCGAGATGCCCTTGTTGTCCTTGCTCACCGCGACTGCCTAGCGCAGGACGCCAACCAGGATGAAGCCGACATAGAACGCGACTGCAACGCCGACGAGAATCAGCGTCGTGCGTCGCACTGCGGCCTTGCGATCGGTCTCTCCGGTCATGTTACGCGTGCGCGTCCTGCTTCAGGGCCGGCAGCGTTTCTGGCGGCGTGTCGAAGGTGTGGAACGGCGCCGGTGACGGCACGGTCCACTCGAGGCCTTCCGGCTCATCCCAGACGGCGTCCGTTGCCGGAACGCCCTTCTTCGCCGTCAGGAGCACCCAGAGGAAGATCAGCTGCGACAGGCCGAAGCCGAACGCGCCAATGCTCGCAATGAAGTTGAAGTCGGCGAACTGCGTCGAGTAGTCCGGGATGCGACGTGGCATGCCGGCAAGACCGAGGAAGTGCATCGGGAAGAACGTCAGGTTGACGAACAGCGTCGACATCCAGAAGTGCAGCTTGCCGACAGACTCGTTGTACATGTAGCCGGTCCACTTGGGCAGCCAGTAGTAGACGCCCGCCATGATCGCGAAGACCGAGCCGGGCACGAGCACGTAGTGGAAGTGGGCAACGACGAAGTAGCTGTCGTGGTACTGGATGTCGGCCGGCGTGATCGCGAGCATCAGGCCCGAGAAACCGCCGATCGTGAACAGGAAGACGAACGCAAGTGCGAACAGCATCGGCGTCTCGAAGGTCATGGCGCCTTTCCACATGGTCGCCACCCAGTTGAAGACCTTCACACCCGTCGGGACGGCAATGAGCATTGTCGCGAACATGAAGAACAGCTGGCCCGACAGCGGCATGCCGACCGTGAACATGTGGTGCGCCCAGACAATGAACGACAGGAATGCAATGCACGACGCGGCGTAGATCATCGAGTCGCGGCCGAACAGCGCCTTGCGGGCGAAGGTCGGGATGATCTCGGAGACGACGCCGAACGCCGGCAGGATCATGATGTAGACCTCGGGGTGCCCGAAGAACCAGAAGATGTGCTGGAACATGACCGGGTCACCGCCGCCGGCGGCGAGGAAGAAGCTCGTGCCGAAGAACTGGTCGGTCAGGAGCATCGTGACGGCCCCGGCCAGTACCGGCATGACGGCAATGAGCAGGTAGGCCGTGATCAGCCAGGTCCAGACAAAGATCGGCATGCGCAACAGCGACATGCTCGGTGCACGCATGTTGAGGATCGTCACGATGATGTTGATGGCGCCCATGATCGACGAGATACCCATCAGGTGTACCGAGAAGATCAGGAACGGGAACGCGTCACCGGTCTGCAGCACGAGCGGCGGGTACATCGTCCAGCCACTCGACGGGGCGCCACCCGGCATGAAGAGCGTCGACAGGAGGATGCCGAAGGCGACGGGCAGGATCCAGAACGACCAGTTGTTCATGCGCGGCAGCGCCATGTCGGGTGCCCCGATCATGAGCGGGATCATCCAGTTGGCGAGGCCGACGAAGGCCGGCATGACCGCGCCGAAGACCATGATCAGCGCGTGCATCGTCGTCATCGAGTTGAAGAACTCGGGGTGGACGAACTGCAGGCCGGGCACGGCCAGTTCCGAGCGGATGACCAGTGCCATCAGGCCGCCGACCAGGAACATGGCGAAGCTGAAAATAAGGTACATCGTGCCGATGTCCTTATGGTTGGTTGCGAACAACCAGCGCTTCAGGCCCTTGGCGGGGCCGTGGTCGTCATGGACGTGGTCGTTGACTTCTGCTGCGATAGTGCTCATTGCTTCTCCAATTGGCGCCGTCTCGTAAAGAGCGCCCTGGGGTATTCAGGTTCTAGTTGGCGGCGAGTTGCGGGGCGTCGTCCGCCTTGCGGGTTTCGACCCAGGCCGTGTAAGCGTCTTCATCGACGACCTCGACGACGATCGGCATGTAGCCGTGGTCGGCGCCGCACAACTCGGCGCACTGGCCGCGGTAGGTACCGACTTTCGTTGGCTTGAAGTTGATCTCGTTGATCATGCCCGGAATGGCATCACGCTTGACCGCGAACTCCGGAATCCACCAGGCGTGCAAGACGTCGTTGGATGTCAGCAGTACGCGAACTTTCTTGTTGACGGGGACAACAACGGGGTTGTCGACGTCGAGCAGGTAGTTGTCGACGCTGAAAGGATCGATACCGGATGCCTTGCGCCGTGCTTCGAGGCTCGCGCGGGACAGCGTCGAGTAGAAGCCCATATCTTCGTCCTGGTACTGGTAGTGCCACTTCCACTGGTAGCCTGTGGCGACAATCGTCAGGTCCGGGTCGCGCGTATCCTCGATCTTGATGAGGGTCCGGGCGGTCGGCACGGCGAGTGCGAGCAGGATGAACACCGGGATGGCGGTCCAGACGATCTCCGCGGCAGTGCTGTGCGACCAGTTGGCCGGTTTAGCGCCTTTCGACTGGCGATGGGCAAAGATCGAGTAAATCATGACGCCGAAAACGGCAACGCCGATCCAGACGCACACCCAGAAAATCAGCATGTGGAGATCGTAGGTCTCCTTGCTGAGTTCAGTGACGCCTTCCGGCATATTCAGGGCCCATTCGGCCTGTGCGGCTCCGGCCGCCAGCAGCGCGATCAGGGCAGAGACGAGTTTTCTTGGCATTGGCTCTTCGGTTCCTGCGGGCCCCGTGGCCCGTGTCGTCTGTTCATTACTCGTCTTGCAACCCGTGCGCACCTTGCGGGCGCTCGTAGCATTCGGCCGGCGCACGCTTCTTGACGAGCGCATCGCAGACGGCAGCTTGATGGGTGGCAGAACCGGAAGCCGGTAATGATGGCGAAGGAACACCCCCCAAAGGCGTCCTCCGTCCTAAGTCTCCCCCGGTTGGAGACACCGCAAGTGTACTGAAATCAGTCTAGACTGGCAATCCTTTCGGCCTCGGGAGCACAGGTTAAAAGCGCTTTCTTTTCAATAGTTTAAGCGCGCCTGTGACGGCCGTCTCAAAACCTGTCAACTCGGCCTGCCGTCAACCGCGCCGCGCCCGCGTGCCGATGCTCGACGGATCGATCCTGATGGGTCCGCGTGGTTCTCGCGGCGTGCCGCCAAAGGCGTGGCCGTAGACCAGTTCGAGGCTGATGGTGGCTGCGCTCGGCGGCCTGCCGAACAGGGCCGAATAGAACGCATCGAGACGGGCACGCCCCGCGAGACCGCGGTCGCGACCCTCGAGCGCGTTACCGAGCGCCAGCGCCCGGAGGTCGGCGACGAGCCTGGCGGGTTCCCGGTAGCTGACGTTGAGGTGATCGACGTCGAGCACCGGGTCGGACAGGCCGGCGCGGACGATGAGGTCGCCGAGGTCGTGCATGTCCGGGAAACGCGCTACGTGCTCCGCGTCGTCAACCGCGGCCCAGGCGGCGCGAATCTCGGCGAAGCTGTCGGGGCCGAGCGTCGCGAAGGCGAAAACGCCCCCGGGGACGAGTACGCGAGCAACCTCGGCAAACGCCGCGGGCAGGTTGTCGACGTAGGGCAGCAGCTGGTTCGCAAACACGACGTCGACCGATGCGTCGGCCAACGGCAGCGCCGTTGCCGACGCGACAATGCGCGACGGTCGGGAGAGCCAGCTGCCCGTCTGCTGCCTGAGCATGGCCAGCGACAGGTCGACGCTGTGCACGCTCGCGCGCGAAAAGCGCCGCTTGAGATCGCGGCTTGCGCGTCCGGTGCCGGCGCCCAGGTCGATGACGGTCCTCGCCGTAACGCTCATGGGTTCGAGGCGCGACAACAGCGCCTCGCGCGTCAGGTCGTGCACGACGGCGTGGTCGTCGAAGTGCGGGGCTGCCCGGTCGAGGCGGCGCTTGAGATGCTCGGGTTTCAGCACGGTGTGATTCGGTCGGGCGAAGACCGCGACCCTAGCACGCCGTTATCGGGCGAGCTGCCCACTTTCGCCGCTTGCGGGCGGCGGGTCGTCACGTAGCGTAGTAGCATGATCTCTCGCTTCGGCCTCTTGAGGCGTCTCGTCCGCGCAGGGCGCTTCGTATTGCCGCCAATCTGTCCCTTCTGCGCTACGAGTCTCCGGCCGGGCGAGCCCGGGCTATGCCGCCCCTGCCGTCTCGATTTGCCGTGGAACACGAACGCCTGCCCGCTCTGCGCCGCGCCGTGCCCGGGCAGCGTCGGGACGGCGCCCTGTGCGCGGTGCCTGCTGCGGCCGCCGCCCTTCGCTCGAGTCCTCGCGCCGCTCCGTTTCGAATTCCCGGTCGACGCGGCCGTTCGCGCGCTCAAGTACCGCCGCCGGCTCGGGTTTCTTCCGGTGCTCGCAGGTGCCATGCACGCCGCACTGTTCTCCGCCCGTGTCGACTGCGATGTCGTGGTTCCGGTGCCGCTGCATTTCCTGCGTCACGCGCGTCGCGGCTTCAACCAGGCGGAGCGCCTTGCCGCCCGCGTTGCAGGACGGCGGCGGCTGCCGCTCTACAACGCGGTCGAGCGCGTGCGAGCGACGTCGCCGCAGACAGGCCTCACCGCGTCCGAGCGACGGCACAACCTGAAGTCTGCGTTTCGCGTTAGCGGGGCGCTAGACGGCGCGCGCGTGCTGATTATCGATGACGTCTACACGACCGGCAGCACAGTACGCGAGCTGGCCCGTGCGCTCGGGTCGGCCGGTGCTGCCGAGGTCAGTGTGCTGGTCGCGGCTCGCGGCGGCGGTCAGGCGGCGGGTGCGAAGGTGTAGTGCAGCAGGATGCCGATAAAGACGACGAGCCCGACCTGGTGGTTTTCGAGAAAGGCCTGAAAGCAGCCGTCCGGGTCGCGACGGCGCGCCAGCCACAGGTGCCGCGCCATGAGTCCGCCTGCGACGATGACGGACGCGTAGTACCAGGCGCCGAGCTCGGCGCGGTGACCGATCAATACGAGTGCGAGCAGCATGATCGCCTGCAGCCCGCCGATCACGACGAGGTCGAGATCGCCGAACAACACGGCGGTCGATTTGACGCCGATCCTGAGGTCGTCCTCTCGATCGACCATTGCGTAGAAGGTGTCGTAGATGACGGCCCAGGTGAGCGCGGCGCCGAAGGCGAGCCACGCGAGTTCCGGTGTGCTACCCGTTTCCGCCGCGAACGCCATGGGCACGGCACAGCCGAACGCCGCGCCGAGAAAGAACTGCGGGATCGAGACGTAGCGCTTGATGAAGGGGTAGATGATCGTGAGCAGCGCGGCAACCGCTGCGAGCACCTGCGCCTGCCGGTTGAGCATGCTGGCAAGGCCTATGGCAACGAGGCCGAGTGCGGCGAACAGGACCAGCGCCTCGATCGACTGCACCGCGCCGCTCGCGAGCGGCCGCTGCCGGGTCCGCTGCACGTAGGGGTCGATCTTGCGATCGGCGAAGTCGTTGATTACACAGCCCGCCGAGCGCATCACTAGCACGCCAATCACGAACACGGCGAACAGGCCCTGGTCAGGATGACCTTCCCCGGCGAGCCACAGTGCCCACAACGTAGGCCACAGCAAGAGCCAGTACCCCACCGGCTTGTCCATGCGCATCAGGCGCGCGTAGTGGCCAAGCTGGGTCAGTATTTCGCTCTTCAGGTCGTGTCGGGCAGCGGGTCTCACGATGCTCGGGGTTGTTTTCCGTGGGCTGAACCGTACCAAAAAAGCGCCGCGCCCGATCAGACGCGTGTATAGCGACCGGCACTCCCGAGCCAGCGCTCGACGAGCGCACTGGCACGAGCCTGGTCGTCGTGCATGAGGTCTTCGGCCGTGACCTGCACTTTCGGCATCAGCGCCGAGTCTCGGACGAGGTCGGCAACCCGGTACTCGGGCAGGCCCGTCTGCCGGGTACCCATCATGTCGCCCGGGCCGCGCAGCTCGAGGTCCCGCTGCGCGACGACAAAGCCGTCGTTGGTATCGCGCAGCACGGCGAGTCGTTCGCGTGCCAGCTGTCCGAGCGGTGCCTTGTACAGGAGCACGCAGTGTGAGCGGACGTTGCCTCGGCCGACGCGACCGCGCAGCTGGTGCAGCTGCGACAGACCCATGCGCTCGGCGTTCTCGATAATCATGAGGCTCGCGTTGGGTACGTCGACACCCACCTCGATCACCGTGGTTGCGACCAGGAGCTGGATGACGCCGTCCTTGAACGCGCGCATGCCGCGCTCCTTCTCGGCAGGCTTCATGCGGCCGTGCACGAGGCCGACGTTGATGCCGGGCAATGCCTCGGCCAGGAACTCGTAACTCGCCTCGGCGGCCTGGTGGTCGAGCATCTCGGACTCCTCGATCAGCGGGCACACCCAGTACGCCTGCTGGCCCGAGACGCAGGCTTCACGAACGCGCTCGACGACCTCGTGGCGGCGCGTCTCGGGTACCGCAATCGTGGCGACCGGTTCGCGGCCGGGCGGCAGTTCGTCGATGACCGAGGTATCGAGATCGGCGTAGGCCGCCATCGCAAGCGTCCGCGGGATCGGCGTTGCGGTCATGACGAGCTGATGCGGCATGCCATCGCTGTCCTGACCCTTGTCCCGCAGCGCCAGGCGCTGGTTGACGCCAAAGCGGTGCTGCTCGTCGATGACGACGAGGCCGAGTCGGGAAAACGCCACGCCCTCCTGGAACAGGGCGTGGGTGCCGACGACCACCTTTGCGTGGCCCGAGGCGATCGCCTCGAGTGACTCGCGCCGTTCGCGCGTCCGCTGGCTGCCGGAAAGCCAGACTGGCTCCGTGCCGAGGGGCTTGAGCCAGTTGGAGAAACTCGCGAGATGTTGCTCGGCAAGCAGCTCGGTCGGCGCCATGACCGCCGTTTGCACACCGTTCGCCATGGCGCGCACGGCCGCAAGGGCAGCCACCACGGTCTTGCCCGAGCCGACGTCGCCCTGGATCAGGCGCATCATCGGGTGAGCCTCGGCAAGGTCGGCGCTTATGTCCCGCACGACGCGTTGTTGTGCGCCCGTCAGCGTGAACGGCAGGCTCTCGATAAACGCCGTCACCTCGCGGTCGCCGTCGACCAGCGCAATCGCTCTCTCGGTGCGGGCTTCGGCGCGCAGGCTCCGGAGGCTCAGGTAATGCGCAAGGAGTTCTTCGAAGGCAAGCCGCCGCTGGCAAGGGTGCTTGCCCTTCTGGATCAGTGCCGTGTCCGCGTCCGGCGGCGGCCGGTGCAGGTAGCGGATGGCATCGACCAGCGTCGGCATTTCGAGGTCGTCGCGCACCGTGTCGGGCAGGAGCTCCTCGGGCGACTGCCGGTCGAGGGCCTTCAGGGCCTGGGTCGTGAGGTTGCGCAGGCGACCCTGCTGGACGCCTTCGGTGGCCGGGTAATAGGGCGTGAGCGCATCGGAGCGTACCGGGTCTTCATTGGCCGACAGGATGCGGTACTCGGGGTGGATCATTTCGAGCCCGGCGGGCCCGCGGCGGACATCACCAAAGCAGGAGACGCTGACGCCCGCCTGGAACTGCGCGGCCTGGGAGCGTGAGAAATAGAAGAAGCGTAGCGTCAGCTGCCCGGTGCCATCGCCAAGGCGAACGAGGAGGCTGCGGCGGCCTCGGTAGACGGTCTCGGCGAGCAGCACTTCACCGCTGGTCAGGCTCCGCTGTCCTGCCACAAGGCCACCGATCGGCACGAGCCGGGTACGATCCTCGTAGCGCAGCGGAAACAGGAACAGGAGGTCCTCGACGCGTTCGAGGCCGAGCTTGCCGAGTTTCTCGGCCAGCGCCGGTCCGACCCCCGTGAGCGCGGTCACGGGCGCCCGGAGGAAATCCTCGTCGGCAGCCATTAGCGTCGGCCGGGTATCCTCAGCCGAGATTCAGGACAGCGTCGGCCTCGACGTCGACACCTTTCGGCAGCGACGCGACGCCAACGGCGGCGCGTGCAGGGTAGGGTGCCTCGAAGAAGTCCTCCATCACCTTGTTGACGGTTGCGAAGTTATCGAGATCGGTCAGGAACACCGTAATCTTGACGGCGTCATCGAGGCTGCCCCCGGCCGCGGCGGCAACGGCTGCGAGGTTCCTGAACACCTGTCGTGCACGCGCCTCGAAATCGCCGTCGACAACCTCCATCGACTGCGGGTCGAGCGGAATCTGCCCGGACAGGAAGACGAAATCGCCGCTGGCGGATATCGCCTGTGAATAGGTGCCGATCGCGGCCGGCGCGTTGTCGCTGTGGATGGGTGTCTTCATGCTGCCTCAGGTGCACTCGCGGCTGACGCGGATAACGTTCGGCATATTACGAACGTTTCGCATGATGTCCGCAAGGTGTTTGCGATCCCGGACCTGCAGCAGGAACGACAGCACCGAGCAGTCCTCGTGTCGGCCGAGTACCTCGACCTGCTCGATGTTGGAGCCACAGTCGGCAATCGTTGCGGCGATTTCGGCAAGCACGCCGGGCTTGTTGTGCGTGTCGGTCTGGATCTGGGTGTGAAATTCGCGATCGATGTTTTTTTCCCAGCTCACGGCCAGCCACTTCTCGGGCTGCTTGCGGAAATTCGACAGGTTGCCGCAGCAGTTCCTGTGAATGACGACACCGCGCCCGGTACTCAGGTAGCCCATGACGTCATCGCCCGGAATGGGGTGGCAGCACTTGGCGTAGGAGACAACGAGGCCTTCAGTGCCGGCAATCACGAGGCTCGCCTGATCGGTTCCTTCCTCGTCGTCGCCGCGACCAAGGAGGCCGCGCGCCGTGAGCGGCGCCAGGCGTTCGCCGAGGCCGATCTGTTCGAACAGCTCGGAGGTGTTATTGAGGCCGAGCTCGTCGAGCGCCTCGCGCATGCGCACCTTGCCGACCTTGCGCAGCGACGAGCCGAGGTCCTTGAGCGACCGGTCCAGGAGGCGACGACCGAGGTCGATCGACTCCGTCGAGCGCAGCTTGCGCATGTGCTGGCGAATCGCGGTCCGCGCTTTGGCGGAGCGCACGAAGGTCAGCCAGTGCGGATTCGGCTTTGCGCTCTTGCTGGTAATGATCTCGACCGTCTCACCGTTCTCGAGCGCAGTGCGCAGCGGCACCAGCTTGCGATCGACCTTGGCGGCGACGGTGCGATTGCCAACGTCCGTGTGCACGGTGTAGGCAAAGTCGACGGCGGTTGCGCCCTTCGGTAGCGGCATGATGTCGCCTTTGGGCGTGAACACGTAGATCTTGTCCGGAAACAGGTCGACCTTGACCGTTTCGAGAAACTCTTCCGACGAGCCTTCCGACTGCAGTTCCTCGAGGCGCGACAGCCAGTCGCGCGCGCGGCGCTGCGGCGAGGCGTCGGCCGGGTCTTCCGCCTTGTACTGCCAGTGCGAGGCGACGCCCGATTCGGCGACGCGGTCCATGTGATGCGTCCGGATCTGCACCTCGAGCGGCAGGCCCTTGGGACCGAACAGCGTCGTGTGCAGGGACTGGTAGCCGTTGATCCGCGGGATCGCAATGTAATCCTTGAAGCGGCCCGGCATGGGCTTGTACAGGCCGTGGACGAGACCGATTACGCGATAGCAGTCGTCGACATTGTCGACGACGATACGGAAACCGTAGACGTCGACGACGTCCGATAACAGCCGCTTCTTCTCCGCCATCTTGCGGTAGACGCTGTAAAGGTGTTTCTCGCGACCCGCGACCTCACCCTTGATGCCGTTGTCGCGGAGTGCCTTGCTGAGTTCCTCGGAAATCTTCTTGACGATCTGCCGCTGGCTGCCCTTGCTGCGCCTGAGCGCCTTCTCGATGACGCGATGGCGCATCGGGTACAGGTAGCGGAAACCGAGCTCCTCGAGCTCGACCTTCATGCGGTTGATGCCCAGCCGGTTGGCAATCGGGGCGTAGATGTCGAGCGTCTCGCGCGCGATGCGCCGCTGCTTCTCGGGCGGCATGGCGCCCATCGTCTGCATATTGTGCAGGCGGTCGGCGAGCTTGACGAGGATGACGCGAATGTCTTCGATCATCGCCAGCATCATCTTGCGGAAGCTTTCCGCCTGGGCCTCGGCGCGGCTCCGGAACTGGATCTGGTCGAGCTTGCTGACGCCGTCGACGATCGCCGCGACCTCCTCGCCGAATTGCTCGCGGACGTCGTCGAGGGTCACATCCGTGTCCTCGACGACGTCGTGCAGGAGTGCCGCGATTATCGCCTCGACGTCGAGGTGCATGCGGCCGAGCTCCTGGGCAACCGCAACGGGGTGGGTAATGTAGGGCTCGCCGGTCTTGCGGGTCTGGCCATCGTGCGCGTCCGCGCCGTAACCGTAGGCCTTCGCCACCCTGTCGATCTGCTCGGGCGGCAGGTAAGTCTCGAGATCCGTTAAGAGCGCGCGCAGGCCATTGTCCCCGCCGAGCACCGGCGGGAGTTTGGAGAGCAATGTGGCGGCGTAGCCCATGGACCCATAATACCCGTGATTTCGTGCGCGTCAGCGTGTCGCATGCGCAGTATTACGGCGGTCTGGGCGAGCAGCGCTGATTTCAAGGCCCGCCAGCGGGCCTTCCGGAGTGACCAGGGCTGGATGAGGCGCTCTAGTCGCCGATCGAGATACCGCGAAGCGGCGGAATCAGGTCCTCGGCACTGGCCTCGGCGGCAAGCAGGTCCTCGGTGGCCGGCTGCTCGATCTCGTCGAGGATGGCCGAGTTGACGTGGCCGTCGGCGATTTCGCGTAGCGCCAGCACCGTCGGCTTGTCGTTCTCGAGTTCCACCATGGGCTCGGAGCCGTGGGCGATGCGACGCGCGCGCTTGGCGGCGACCAGGACCATCTCAAAGATGTTGTCGATGTTCTCGAGGCAGTCCTCGACCGTAATGCGCGCCATGGCGAATTCCTTCGTTGTGTCGTTCGGCGTATGCCGTGAAAGGGCGCCACTGTAGGGGCGCATCGGCGACGCGACCAGTCCATATTCCCAAAGGTTATAAGTCGAGGATGGCCGCCACGCGCTCGCGAACGTGAGCATTGTCCGTGGCGTGCGCCGCGCCGTCGCCGGCAATGACCGCCTCGAGGTCGCTGACCGCGCGGTCGAGGTCATCGTTGACGATGACATAGTCGAATTCGTCCCAGTGCAGCATGTCCGAGACCGCGTCGCGCAGGCGCCGCTCGATGACCTCGGCGCTGTCGGTACGCCGGTCGCGCAGGCGCCGCTCGAGTTCACGGCGCGACGGCGGCAGGATGAACACGGACCGTCCTGCGGGCATCGACTCGCGAACCTGGCGCGCGCCCTGCCAGTCGATCTCGAGGATGACGTTATGGCCCGCCGCCAGGTGTTCCTCGACCTGCTCGCGGCTCGTGCCGTAGTGGTTGTCGAACACGAGCGCCGACTCGATCAGCTTGCCGTCCGCCTTGAGCGCGAGGAACTCGTCTTCGTCGACAAACAGGTAGTCGACGCCGTTGGCCTCGTTACGGCGCTGCGGCCGCGTCGTATAGGAGATCGAGAACCTGAGCTCCGGATGATTGCGCGTCAGGGCGTGCACGAGCGTGGTCTTGCCGGCACCCGAGGGCGCGGCGAGCACGAACAGCCTCGGCAGAGGCTCGCTACTCGACATTCTGGATCTGCTCTCGCATCTGTTCGATCAGGACCTTGAGCTCGACAGCGGCGCGCGTCGTCTCGGTATCCGCCGATTTTGACGCCAGCGTGTTGGCCTCGCGGTTGAGTTCCTGCATCAGGAAGTCGAGGCGGCGGCCGACAGCCTCGTCCCGGTCCAGCACGTCGCGAATCTCGGTAACGTGCGACTGGAGACGATCGAGCTCCTCGGCAACGTCGAGTTTCTGCGCAATCAGCGCCAGTTCGACCTCGAGACGAGCCGGATCCGCGTCGACATCGAGGCCATCGATGCGCTCGCGCTGCTTTTGCCGCACGGCGTCGAGGACGGCCGGCAGCCGTTCGCTGACGCTGGCGGCGATCGTCTCGATCTCAGCGCAGCGCGCGACGAGCATGTCGTAAATGCGCTCGCCCTCGCTCGCCCGGCTCTGGTTCATCGTCTCGAGCGCGGTCCTGAACAGCGTGCCCGCCTCGGCGAACAGCGGCCCGGCGTCCACTTCGCGCTGCTGCAACACGCCGGGCCAGCGCAGGATATCGACCGGGTTCAAGGCATTGTAGTCGTGGCCTGCAACCCTCAGCTCCTCGATCTTCTCGGTCAGGATCGAGACCAGTTCACGGTCGAGTTCGAGCTCGTTGCGGCTGGCTTCCGCGCGGCGGAAATAGAGGCCGCAGTCGACCTTGCCGCGCTTCAGGACGTCGGCGGCCATCTTGCGCAGCGCCTGCTCCTCGCCGCGCAGTTCCTCGGGCAGGCGAAAGGACACGTCGAGATAGCGGTGATTGACGGCCTTGAGCTCCCAGGTAAGGGCGCCGACGTCGGTTTCGAGCGTTTCTCGCGCGAAGCCGGTCATACTGTGTAACATCGGTTCGGGTCTCCGGATCTGCCGTTTCGATCACGTTTTGCCGCGGGCTAGCGGCGCATAATACTCGCTGGTCGGCGCAAGCGGCCAGCCGTTGACCCGGTTAAGCAGTGAAGGATCGGACGTCCCCCAGTGAGCGCGAATGCACCCAAGGTCAATCCTCTCCCCGACAACGATAATCGAGAGGGTCGATTGAACATCGAGTATGCCAAGGTTTCGGCGCTGGGCGACCGGACCGATAACCAGGACCGTGCCGCCGTTGTGGTGGCCGACAGGGCCGCCCTGATGCTGGTGTTTGACGGGATGGGCGGGCACTCGGACGGTGCCCGGGCTGCCGAGACGGGTATCCAGGTCGTGCAGGACCTGTTTATGGCATCGCAGCTGCCGATTCTCGATCCGATGGGTTTTCTTTATATGGCGCTATCGCGCGCCCACGATGCTGTCGTTGCGCTCGGCACCGATCTCGCCGTCGATTTCCGGCCGCGCGCCACCTGCGCCGTGTGCCTCGTGCAGGAAGCGGGCGCCTACTGGGCCCATGTGGGTGACAGTCGCATCTATCACGTTCGCGACGGCCGCGTGCTCAAGCGCTCCCGCGATCACAGTCACGTCGAAGTGCTGATCCAGGAAGGCGCCATCACCGAGGAGGAAGCGCAGGACCATCCGATGCGCAACTTCGTCGAGTGCTGCCTCGGCGGCGATCCGCCGGTTCCTGACATGAGTATTACGCCGAAGACGCGGCTCGAGGCAGGCGACGTCCTGCTGGTCTGCAGCGACGGGCTCTGGTCCGGCATGAAGGACGAGGAAATGGCGGCGATCTCGGTGCCCGGCGAGGATAATCTCGCCGACAATCTCAAGGCGCTCAGTCTCAAGGCGTTGAACGTCAACGCGCCCTACAGCGACAATACGACCGGTACGGCCATTCGCTGGCTCGGCAACCAGGGTTAGCCCGGATAGCGGTAGCGGGCCCTGGCCCAACTCAAGGAGATCCCCATGCGTCCCAGCGGTCGCGAAGCCGGCGAGCTTCGCCCGGTGCGTTTTGTGCCCGATTTCACCCGCCATGCGGAAGGCAGCGTGCTGTCCGAGTTCGGCGATACCCGCGTTCTGTGCACGGCCAGTATCGAGGAGCGCGTGCCGCCCTGGATGCGCGGCAAGGGCAGCGGCTGGGTGACAGGCGAGTACGGCATGCTGCCGCGCTCGACGCATACCCGGACCCAGCGCGAGGCTGCGAAGGGTAAGCAGAGTGGCCGGACCCAGGAGATCTCGCGCCTGATCGGCCGCAGCCTGCGCGCCGTGGTCGATCTCGAGGCGCTGGGGGAGCGCATGATCACGCTCGACTGCGACGTACTGCAGGCCGACGGTGGAACGCGCACGGCCGCCATCAGCGGCGCGTGGCTCGCGCTCGCCATGGCGATCCGCGATCTCGAAAAGCGTCACAAGCTCAAGCGCAGTCCGCTCTTCGGCCAGGTTGCCGCGGTATCGGTCGGCATCTACGACGGGACACCCGTGCTCGACCTCGACTACGCCGAGGATTCGCAGGCCGAGACCGACATGAACATCGTCATGAACGAGGCCGGCCGTTTCATCGAGGTGCAGGGCACGGCCGAGGGCCATGCGTTCACGGGCGACGAATTCACGGCCATGATCGAGCTGGCGCGGGCCGGTATCGACGAGATCGTCGGCCTGCAGAACGCCGTGCTCGAGGGCTGATCGTGCCGCTGCCGAAACGCATCGTCTTTGCGAGCGGCAATCGCGGCAAGCTGGCCGAGGTTCAGCGCCTCCTTGCCGATTACGACGTCGAGGTCGTGCCGCAGTCCGAGCTGGGCATCACGGGCGCCGACGAGACCGCCACCACGTTCTCCGGCAACTCGCTCCTGAAGTCACGCCACGCGGCAGCCGAGTCCGGTCTTGCGGCCATTGCCGATGACTCGGGCCTCGTCGTCGACGCGCTCGACGGTGCTCCGGGGGTCTACTCCGCGCGCTACGCCGGCGCCGACGCCGACGACGACGCGAACATCGACAAGCTGCTCGCTGCGCTCGACGGGGTGCCCCGGGATGCGCGCGCGGCGGCCTTCCACTGCGTCGCGAGTTTCGTCGACCCGGCGATCGACGAGCCGCTGCTTGCCGAGGGACGCTGGCGAGGGCTGATCCTCGAGGCGCGCCAGGGCAGCGGCGGCTTCGGCTACGACCCTGTGTTCTTCGATCCGGCGGCGGGCAAGAGCGCCGCCGAGTTTGCGGCCGACGAAAAGAACCGGGCGAGTCATCGCGGCCAGGCGCTGCGTGCGCTGATCGCGAGGATCGAAGAGCGCTACGGCCAGCCGTGACGGGCGAGATTCCCCTCGCGCTGTACGTGCACCTGCCCTGGTGCGCGAAGAAATGCCCGTACTGCGACTTCAACTCGTTTACGGCGGGCCACGCACCGCCGCGCGAGCGCTACGTGGCTGCCCTGTGCGCCGACCTCGATCTTGCGCTCGACCTTGCTGCCAATCGACCGCTCACAACGATCTTCATTGGCGGCGGCACGCCGAGCCTGTTCACGTCCGCGGAGATCGCAAGCATCCTCGACGCAGTCAGCGCGCGCTTCAGGATTGCGGCCGGCGCCGAGATCACGATGGAGGCCAACCCGGGCACCGTCGAGTGCGGCAGTCTCGCGGGCTATCGTGGCGCCGGCGTCAATCGCCTGTCCATTGGCGCGCAGTCTTTCGACGACAGCCTCCTCGCCGTCCTCGGGCGCCTGCATCGCGCCGCCGCCATTGACGGTACGTTTCGCGAGGCGCGCGAGGCCGGCTTCGACAACATCAACCTCGACCTCATGTACGCGCTGCCTGGCCAGGACGTTGACGCGGCCCGTGCCGACCTGGACCGTGCGATTGGCCTGGGGCCCGAGCACATCTCCTGGTACCAGCTGACGCTCGAGCCCAACACGGTGTTCTACGCGAGGCCGCCGGCGGGCCTGCCCGGTGACACTCTCATGGCCGATATCGAGGACGTCGGCGCGGCGCGACTCGAAGAGGCGGGCTACGCCCGCTACGAGGTGTCGGCCTGGGCCCGGGACGAGCGGCGTTGTGCACACAATCTGAATTACTGGAATTTCGGCGACTACCTGGCTGTGGGCGCCGGCGCGCACGGCAAGGTGACCCGTGAGGGTGTGGTCAGTCGCTACACGCGGCCGGCCAATCCGGGTGCCTACATGGACTCGCTCGAGGGGCCCGGCGGGATCCCGGTGCTGAGCGCCGTCGAAACGGACGACCGCGTCTTCGAGTTCATGCTCAATGCCCTGCGCCTCGAAGATGGTTTTTCGCTCGCGGCGTTCGAAGCGCGGGCCAGGGTCGCTCGCTCCGCGGTCCTGCCCGAGCTCGACAGGCTGGCTGCACTTGGTCTCGTCGACATTGGCGCAAAGGTCAAGCCAACGCCACTCGGACGGGCGCATCTGAACACGCTCATGGCCGGGTTTTTAGGCGCTGAAAGGCCTTGACAAATCGTATAGCACGCCAATATACCGGGGTAGTTGGTGGGTAGACTTATGCACACCGGCGAAGCGCGCGCTGTATTTGCAGTGTGAACTACGTCTCATCTCAGTTTTGATGTGGGAAACCGCACATAACTAACTGTTTTTAAAGCGTTTCACAAAATGGCCATAATTTAGTCATATTGAAAACGCTGCTTGTAAATCCGCACCTTAGGGCACTCACCCAAAAAGCTTCCACAACCTTATCCACAGCTTCTGTGGATAACCTCGGGGGCTCGCAGGGGCCCGCTGCTGCGGCTCGACTGGCCTCTTGCCAGTCCCAGGTCCAGCGCGTATATTACGCGCCCTTTTTGCACCGCCACGTCCTTCCGGAGGACCCGTTCATGAAAGCCGACATTCATCCCAACTACAGCGAGATCACGGTCACCTGTAGCTGCGGCAACACGTTCAAGACACGTTCGACGCTCGGCGAAGACCTTACGGTGGAAGTGTGCTCCTCGTGCCATCCCTTCTACACGGGCAAGCAGAAGATTCTCGATACGGGCGGCCGCGTCGACAAGTTCCGCAAGAAGTACGGGATGGCGAAGTAGCCACGTCCGCGACGACGTTCGTCCTCGCCCCCCAGCGCTCTTACGAATTAGCTCCACGACGTGATCCAGAGCCGCCACGGAAGCCGTGGCGGTTTGCTAGAATGCGCCCGCCGGTCCCGTGGGCCGGCGGCAACCCGGGCGCTCCGGCGCCGCCTTGAGCGAATGACTCACATTGTCTCGCACGCCCTCACGCGGCCTGCAGGATGGTGCGCGGTCCCTCGCCCGGGAATCATGAGAGGAGTTAAGAGAACAACATGAGCCAGGACGTCTACCGCCTTATCAGCCCAACCGGCGAAGAAATAGAGCTTCCGTACCGTTCCGGGACCGTCGGTCCCGATGTCGTCGAAATCGCGAGCCTGTATCGCGAACTCGGCGTCTTCACCTATGACCCCGGCTTCGTGTCGACGGCCAACTGCGCCTCCGACATTACCTTTATCGACGGGGAAAAAGGCGTCCTCGCCTATCGGGGCTACCCGATCGAGCAGCTCGCCGAGCACTCCAACTTCATCGAGGTCGCTTACCTGCTGCAGCACGGCGACCTGCCGAATGCCGAAGAGCTCGCGGAGTATGACCACAACATTCGTTACCACACGATGTTGAACGAGGGCATGCTGAACTTCTTCAAGGGCTTCCGCTACGACGCGCATCCGATGGCGATCCTGTCGGCAGTGGTCGGCTCGATGTCCGCCTACTACCATGACTCGACCGACGTCGAGGATCCCGAGCACCGCGATATCTTCTCGCATCGTATCGTCGCGAAACTGCCGACGATTGCCGCGGCGGCCTACAAGATGCACATTGGCCAGCCGGCGATCTACCCGAAGAACGACCTGAACTACTGCGAGAACCTCCTGCACATGATGTTCGCGGTACCGGCCGAAGACTATGAGATCGATCCGGTGGCAGCCGAGGCACTCGACCTCCTGTTCATCCTGCATGCCGACCACGAGCAGAACTGCTCGACCTCCACCGTCCGTATGGCGGGCAGCTCCGGCGCCAATCCGTACTCCGCTATTGCGGCCGGTATTTCGGCGCTCTGGGGTCCCGCGCACGGCGGCGCCAATGAGGCCGTGCTCGAGATGCTCGAGGAGATCGGCGATGTCAGCCAGATTCCGAAGTACGTCGAGAAGGCCAAGGACCGCAATGATCCGTTCCGGCTCATGGGCTTCGGTCACCGCGTCTACAAGAACTTCGATCCGCGTGCGACGATCATCCGCGAGATGTGCCACAAGGTGCTGGCACGCCTCGGCCGTGTCGACACGCCGCTGTTCGATCTCGCCCTCGAGCTCGAGCAGATTGCGCTCAAGGATGAATACTTCATCGAGAAGAACCTGTACCCGAACGTCGACTTCTACTCCGGCATCATCTACCGGGCGCTGAACATCCCGACAACGATGTTCACGGTCATGTTTGCCCTGGGCCGCTCGGTCGGCTGGACGGCGCACTGGCGCGAGATGATTGCGGATCCGAAAGGCAAGATTTCGAGACCACGCCAGCTCTACACGGGCCCGGGTCCGCGCGACTACGTGCCGCTGGACAAGCGCTAGTCGTTTCTAGTCGAGCAGGTCGATGACGCTTTGCCGGTCGGCACGGCGCATCGGCCGCCCGTCGATCGGGCTGATCGGCGCCTGCCGGATACCGTCGAAGGGAAATACCGTGGCCTCGACCCGCGCGTCGGCACAGGTGAATCGAAACCCGGCGTAGACGTTTACCTGCCCCTGGCGGCTCTTCAGGCGCCGCTCATAGGAGCGGCAGCTGTAGCCGCGGTCGTCCAGCGACAGGGCAACCATCTCGGGACTGTCCGCGAAGACGTGCAGGTTGACCGAGGAGTTGTCGTCGGCGGTCCCCGCCAGCACCGGGCCGACGAGTCGCGGCTCGAAGTCTTCGAGCAGCCGCATGGCTTCGAGCGCCGCTTCGCGCATGAAGCGCAGGAAAGCCTCGTGCTCCTCGCCACCGAAAATCTTGTGAAACTCACCGACCGCCGCCTCGATCTCGGCGTTGCCGGGCAGCGAACCGCGGTTGTTGAGACCGAGCCGCTCGGCAGCCTTGATCTTCGCGGTGCGATAGTCGCGCATGCCCTGGTCGACGATCAGCCGCGCGGCTTCCTGCGCCACCATTTGCCGTGCCCGGTCGGCGCCGTTGTCGTTTTTCTTCGGCATTGCGTCAGAAGATGTCTTCTTCGGTCGGCGTGTCTTCCTCTTCCTCGGTTGTCTCTTCTTCCTCCGCTGCTGCCTCCTCATCGGCAGGGTCGGCTGCGGTCTCGCCTGCCGGGTCGGGCGCGCCGAACAGATCGCCCATGCCGCTCGCGTCGTTGAACACGTCGGGCACTTCCTCGACGATCGTGCACTCCGGTTCACGACCCAGCTCGAAGACCTCGAACACGGCGTTGGGCTGGCCAGCCCTGGCAGGGCAGCCCGTTTCCCGGTCGATGCGAATCGACACGATGCCTTCAGGCATCGGCCGCGCGTTTTCAGCCACGCCTTTGAACGCGATTCGCGAGAAATCGATCCAGACGGGCAGCGCCGTTCGCGATCCCTCTTCGCCGGGGCCGAGCGGGGTGTCGTCGTCGTAGCCCACCCAGACTATGCTCGCGAGCCCTGCGTTGAAGCCGCCGAACCAGGCGTCGCGACGGTCGTTCGAGGTCCCCGTCTTGCCGGACAGGTCCCGGCGTCCCAGGGTCAGTGCGCGGCGTCCCGTGCCGCGACGTATAACGTCGCGCATCATGTCCGATACGAGGAAGGCGTTCTGCGCCGAGATTGCCCGCGGCGCGCGGTGCACGCCGTCGAGGAGCGCAGGATCCGGTACGCCGTCAGGGCGCACGCTCGGATTCGCGAGCGACAGGATGTCGAGCGCCAGTTCGTCCTCGGTGTAGCTGGGTCTGTCCGCGGCGCCCGCGACCGGATCGCCGGCCACATCGACGAGGGCGGCGCCGCTCTGACCGCCCGCGTCGGCTGCCGCTTTCTCTGCGGCCTCGCACACTTCGCAGGCGACGAGCGGATCAGCGCGGTACAGCGCTTCGCCGTCGGGTCCGAAGATCGCGTCAATGACGTAGGGCTTCACCGCGAAGCCGCCGTTGGCAAGCGTGGCGTAGCCCTGCGCCATGTCGAGCGGCGATGCACCACCGGCACCGAGCGCCAGCGAGCCGTTGCGCGGTAAGGCGGCGTCACCGAAGCCGAACTTCGCGATATGCCGAACGGCGTTGCCGACGCCGGTTTCAAACAGGAGCAGGCGCACCGAGACGAGGTTCATAGAGCGCACGAGCGCTTCGCGCATTCGCGTGGGACCGTAGAAGCGCCCGCTGTAGTTGATCGGCCGCCACACGGCCTCGAGCTCGGACGAGTTGATCACGACGGGGGCATCGAGCACGACCGTGGCCGGCGTATTACCGTGCTCGAGAGCTGCCGAGTAAATGAAGGGTTTGAACGACGACCCGGGCTGCCGGAAAGACTGCACGGCGCGGTTGAACTTGCTGGTCGCGAAATCGAAGCCGCCGGCCAGGCTCGTGATCGCGCCGTCGTGGGGGTCGAGCGAGACGACGGCTGCCTGCGCATCGGGCACCTGCGCCAGCGCCCAGAAGCCTGCTTCGGTTGGCATCACATAGATAACGTCGCCCACGGTCAGCACGTCCGCCGCGGTCTCGGGAGCAGGTCCCGTGGTCGTGCGATCGATAAACGGCTTGGCCCATGACAGGCCTGCCCACGGGACGCCATCCTCAGTACCGTCGCCGAAGCGGATCGAGACGCTGTTGTTGTCGTTGGTGGCGGTAACGATCGCGAGCGACAGGTCACCCGGCGCGTACTGATCGAGTGCCTCGCGAATGTCCTCGGGCCATTCGAGTGCCGGGCCTGTGAGCGTGTCGTCTGCCAGCTCGAAACTCGTGACGGGTCCGCGATAGCCGCGGCGGCGCGTGAAGCCGAGGAGCCCGTTGCGCAGCGCGTAGTTCGCGCCGCGCTGCAGTCGCGAATCGAGCGCGGTCACAACCTGGTAGCCGGCCGTGTAGGTGGCGTCACCGTAGCGCGACACCATCTCGCGACGGACCATCTCGGCGACGTAGGGTGCGTTGAGTTCTACCGCGGCGCCGTAGAGCCTCGACTCCATTGGCCAGGCCATGGCGTCGTCGTACTCGGCGACGGAAATGTAGTCGAGATCGCGCATGCGGCCGAGCACGTAGCCGCGGCGTCGCTCGGCATTGGTCGGGCTGCGCACCGGGTTGTAGCGCGACGGCGCGGGCAGCACGCCTGCAAGCGTCGCTGCCTCGGCCACGTTGAGGTCGGCGAGCGGCTTGTTGAAGTACACCCGCGATGCCGCCGCGACGCCGTAGGCGCGCTGGCCGAAGAACATCTTGTTGAGGAACAGCGCCATGATCTGTTCCTTGGTGAACTCCTGCTCGATCTTCCACGCGAGGAAGGCCTCGCGAATCTTGCGCGTGAAGCGGCGTTCGCGGGTCAGGAAGTAGTCTCGCGCGAGCTGCTGGGTCAGCGTGCTGCCGCCCGCCTGCACATCGCCCGTCGTGGCGAGCTGGAACAGCGCGCGCAGCACACCGACGTAGTCGACCCCCGGGTGGTCGAAAAAGCGCCGGTCCTCGGCCGCAATGAATGCCGCAACGACATGCTCCGGCACTTCGTCATAGGTAATGATCTCGCGGCGTCGCTGCCCGATCTCCTCGATCAGCGCGCCGTCACGGCTGTAGATGCGCAGCGGAATCTGCAGCGGGATGTCGCGAATCGTCTCGGCTTTCGGCAGCCCTGGTTCGACGAAGTAGTAGGCCCCCGTCACCGCCGCGACGACGCTCGCGGTCAGCACGCCCGCCAGCGTTACCAGGACGAGGAGCAACTTGCGCCATGGATGGCGCGATTTGTGATCTCTGGCTTTGTTCACGTTGGCTCAGTCTTGCATGGTTGCCCGGGATTCAACGGTCGCTCCCATAGGGAATATCAGGCGGAATCGGGGGCTTTCAGGCAGGGGTCAGCCCACCCGGTGGCAGTAGAGTCTGTACGTACCGGTGTGTGCCGGCCGTGCGGAAATAGTGGCAAAAATGTGGCAAGGGCCCCCAAGCGGCTTCGAATGATAGCGACGCGGGCGGCAGGACGCCAACGGCGCCCCGGCGGCGCAATGACGCCACGGGCCGTCTGGCAAGGCTGAAAACGGGCTCCGGACACGACTGAAACCGTGACCTGTTTCGCATTTCGGGAAGCTTGTCGCCCGCGCATTACGTCAGGTTCCCAACCGCGGACCAGTTCACGGAATTCGGCTTGGCTGAGGCTTAGAGTGCGCGATGTGGAACGTGAGCAGAGCCACGTTTTATTTAACATTTTCTTGATATATAGTTAAATCGCGTTGCTTCGAACCAGCTGAGTTTTGGTTCGCAACCCACCGACAGGGAAGGAAAAAAGCGTGCTTTTCGGCAAGAAATCTCAACCTTTGTTGGGTCTCGATATCACGACCTCGTCGGTCAAGCTGATTGAGTTGTCACAAAGCGGTAAACGCTACCGCGTCGAGTCCTATTCTGCGGAGCCAACACCGCCTTCCTCGGTCAGCGAAAAAGCGATCGTCGATGCCAAGGCCGTTGGTGAAGCAATCCGCCGCGCGGTCAAGCGCGCCGGCGCCAAGGCGACCGACGTTGCGGTCGCCATCAGCGGCGACGCCGCCATCACCAAGGTCATCCAGATGCCCTCGTCGCTGTCGGAGCGCGACCTCGAGGGCCAGGTCGAAATCCAGGCGGACCAGTACATCCCGTTCCCGATGGAAGAGGTGAGCTTCGACTACGAGATCGTCGGTCCGAATGAGAAGGACCCCGAACTCATGGACGTCCTCCTCGTCGCAACTCGTACCGAGAATGTCGAACAGCGTCAGTCGGCCGTCACGGCCGCCGGACTTGCAACGCAGGTTGTCGATGTCGAGGCCTTTGCCCTCGAAAACGCCTGCGAGCTCCTGTCGCACCAGATTCCGGACCAGGGCGTTGGCCAGTCGGTTGCGGTCGTCGATATTGGCGCCAGCTCGACGACGTTCAGCGTACTCAAGGACATGAAGGTCGTGTACACGCGCGACTTCAACTTCGGTGGCCAGCAGCTGACCGAGGAAATCATGCGCACCTACGGTCTCTCAATGGAGGACGCCGGTCGCGCCAAGAAGCAGGGCGGACTGCCCAGCAACTACCAGCCCGAAGTACTGGAGCCCTTCATCGATGACATGACCCAGCAGGTCAGTCGATCGCTGCAGTTCTATCTTGCGTCGGGCGGCGGCCGCGAACAGCCGGACATGATCCTGGTCTGCGGTGGCTGCGCGAACATCCCCGGCATCGCCGATGTGATCTCCAGCCGGGTCGGTATCCCGACCGAGGTAGGTGATCCGCTCGGCCAGATGAAAATTTCTTCCAAAGCGAAGTCGCAGGGTGTCCACAAGGATGCTACCGCGCTCCTGACTGCCTGCGGACTCGCACTGAGGAGCTTCGACTAAGATGCCACGCATTAACCTACTTCCCTGGCGCGAAGAAGAGCGCAAGCGGCGGCAACGCGACTTCGGCGTGGCCATGGGCGGCGCCGTCGTTGCCGGTATTGCCGTCGTCATGACGGTGATGTTTGTGTTCTCGTCAATGATTGATGCGCAGAAGCGCCGCAACGCCCGTCTGACCGATGAGATCGCGATCCTCGACAAGAGTATCGAGGAGATCGATGGCCTCGAGCGCCAGAAGGAACGCCTGCTGGCACGCATGGAGATCATCGACCAGCTGCAGAAGTCGCGCCCGGAAATCGTTCACCTGTTTGATGAGCTGGTCCGCCAGCTGCCGGACGGCGTATACCTGACCGGCATCAGCCAGAACGGCAACCGCGTCGAGCTGCGCGGTGTCGCGCAGTCCAGTACCCGCGTATCGGCGCTGATGCGACAGATCGACTCGTCTGAATGGGTCGGTGACCCCGAGGTGGAGCGTGTGCAGACCACCGACGTAGGCACCTCGCGCCAGTCGGAGTTCGTCGTCTACCTGCGCCAGTCGAGCCCGAACAGCGACGAAGAGGAGGAGTTCTGATGAATTACGTAGAAGAGCTCAAGAGCCTTGACGTCAATGACGTTGGCCGCTGGCCATTTGTATTCCGCGCGGCGGTGATTGCGATCGCGTTTGCACTGGTCGTGGGCCTTGGCATCTACTTCACGATCGTCAAGGACAAGGCGCCGATGCTTGCGCGAGCCGAGGCTGAGGAAGCCGATCTCAAGGTCTCGTTTGAGAACAAGCAGCGCAAGGCCGCCAACTACGATGCGTATCGCGTACAGCTCGACCAGATCCAGGAGTCCTTCGGCACGATGCTCCGGCAGCTTCCGGGCGAGACCGAGATTCCGAGCCTGATCGTCGACATTTCGCAGCAGGGTCTGTCAGCCGGCCTGCAGGAGAAGCTGTTCGAGCCGCAGTCCGAAATCCCGCGTGACTTCTACGCCGAGAAGCCGATCAAGATCCAGCTCTCGGGCAGCTACCACGAGATTGCGAACTTTGTGAGTGGCGTTGCTGCTCTGCCGCGAATCGTCACGCTGCACAACATCACCATCAACCCGGAAAACGATGACTCGTACGATCGCCTCAGCATGGAGGTGACGGCGCAGACGTACCGCTACCTCGAGGAGGCGCAATAGTCATGATAGCCATACTCAGGAAAACGGTGCTGCTCGGCGCAACGGGATTGCTGCTCGCCGGTTGCGGCGCCGACATGGGTGAACTCGACCGCTACATCAACGACGTCAAGGCGCGGCCCGGCGGCCGCATCGACCCGCTGCCGGAGGTGACGCCCTACGAGGTGTTCGTCTACCGTGCCGATGTCGACGGCGTTCGCTCACCGTTCATGCCCGACTCACCGCAGGTCGTTGGCAATCAGGCCGGCACGGTTCGGCCGGAGCCCGACCGCATTCGTGAGCACCTCGAGAGTTTCTCACTCGACACGATGTCGATGGTGGGCACGCTCGATATGGAAGGTACGATCTACGGCCTCGTGCAAACCAACGACGGCCTTATCCACCGCGTCATACCGGGCAACTACATGGGTCAAAACGACGGCCGGATCACGGCGATTACGGATTCTTCGATCGAACTGGTTGAAATCATCTCTGACGGAATTGGCGGCTACATCGAGCGCGACGCTGCGATCGGTCTGAACTGATGCCTGCATGGAACTGGGAGTTATAGGAATGAAGCTCATCGACACATACGCAGCTGCGCAGAGTAGCGCCTTCGGGAGACTGGCGCTGTTTGCACAGGCAGCGGTGCTGCTCCTGGTCGGAGCCACTGCCTCGGCGCAGGGCACGAACCAGCTGCAGGACATCCAGGTGCAGAGTTTGCCGGGCAACCGCGTCGAGCTGACGCTCGTGATGAGCCAGGACGCACCGGAGCCCCTGGCCTTTACCATCGAGAATCCAGCACGCATTGCACTCGATCTGCCGAATACGGGGCTTGCCCTCGATTCGCGTCGCCGCGATGTGAACCTCGGTCCGGTCGATACGGTCCTGACCGCGGAGGCCAACGGCCGCACGCGAGTTGTTCTGAACCTCGACAAGATGGTCGATTACGACACGCGCCGCAGCGGCAATACGCTGGTCGTGACGATTGGTGGCGATGATGCCTACGATGCCGGTACCACCCAGTTCGCCGGTACGCAGGCCTCCGCTCCCGCCGTCAGCGCCGCACCCGCAGGTCCCCGCTCGATCACGGGCGTAGATTTCCGCCGCAACCGCGATGGCGGTGGCCGCGTCGTCGTCAGCCTGACCGACCCGGGCACGCCGGTCGACATCCGCCAGGAAGGCGGCCGCGTCGTCGCGATCTTCAAGGACACCGCGCTCCCTGCCGAGCTCATGCGCCGCCTCGACGTCAATGACTTCGCGACGCCGGTGACGACGGTCGACACGCTGCGTGCGAACAACGATGCCCGCATCATCATCTCCGCCGCAGACGCCTACGAGCAGCTTGCCTACCAGTCCGATACGGAATTCACGGTCGAGATCAACCCGGTCATCGAGTCCGAGGAAGAGGGTTCCGACCTGTTCTCGGAAACGCGTGAGTACACGGGCCAGCGCCTGACGCTCAACTTCCAGGACATCGAGACGCGCGCTGTGCTGCAGCTGCTCGCCGAGACCTCGGGCCGCAACATCGTTGTCTCCGACACGGTGCAGGGCAACGTGACCCTGCGCCTGCGCAACGTCCCGTGGGACCAGGCACTCGACATTGTGCTGACCACCAAGGGCCTAGACATGCGCCAGAACGGCAACGTCATCATCGTTGCACCGGCTGAAGAGATCGCGGCCCGCGAAACGGCCGACCTCGAAGCCAAGCAGGCCATCAGCGAACTCGAGCCGCTCTACTCCGAGTTCATCCAGGTCAACTACGCGAAGGCCGAGAACCTCGCCGAACTGATCGGCGGCGTACGAGCCGGCGGCGGTGGTGGCGGTGGCGCCGGCAACGCAGCTGGAGCCCTGTTGTCCGAGCGAGGCAGCATTTCGGTCGACGACCGCACCAATACGCTGTTGATCAACGATACGGCCGAACGCCTGCAGAACATCCGCCGCATGGTGCGGACACTCGATATCCCGATCAAGCAGGTGCTTATCGAAGCACGCATCGTCATCGTCAACGACGACGTCAGCCGCGACCTCGGCATTCGCCTGGGTGTAACGGGCGTCGAGCAGAACGGTAGCGATGGCCTGACGACGATCTCCGGCAACGGCGCCGGCACGAACACGATTGTCACGTCGGCGCTCGATAACGCCGCGGACCCGGGCAACGGAAGCTTCTTCCCGGTACAGCTGCCGGACCTCGTCAACCGCTACAACGTAAACGTGCCCGTCGGCAGCCCGGCCGGTACCTTTGGCCTGGCGGTTCTCGATGGCAACTACCTGGTCGACCTCGAGCTGACGGCGCTGCAGTCGGAAGGCCGCGGTGAGATCGTATCGACGCCGCGCGTCATCACGGCGAACCAGAAGGAAGCGCGCATCGAACAGGGTGTCGAGATTCCGTTCCAGCAGGCAGCGTCCTCGGGCGCCACGGCCGTACAGTTCAAGAAGGCCGTGCTTAGCCTGGTCGTGTCGCCGCAGATTACGCCGGACAACAACATCATCATGGATCTTCGCGTCAACGCGGACAGCGTCGGTGACGTCATTTCGACCGGTGGTATCGGCGGCACGGTGCCGAGTATCGATACCCGCCAGGTCGAGACGCAGGTGCTCGTTGCCGATGGCCAGACGGTGGTCCTTGGCGGCATCTACGAGACCGAGCGTCGCGAGACCGTAAACAAGGTTCCCTACCTTGGCGATATCCCCTACGTCGGCGTGTTCTTCCGTTCGACGGAAGTCCAGAACGACAAGGCCGAACTCCTGATCTTCGTAACGCCGCGCATTCTTGAGGAGGATGCGAAGCTTTACTAAGCTCGGTAACTCAACGGCATACGGGAAAGCCAACCTTCGGGTTGGCTTTCTTCTTTTCAGGGGTACCGACGGCATGAACGCGCAGCAGAACCTGATCCTCATCGGGCCGATGGGTTCCGGCAAGTCGGCGGTTGGCCGCTCGATTGCAAAGAGCCTGCATCGCGAGTTCTTCGACAGCGACGATGTGATCGAGGAACGCACGGGCGTCGATATACCCTACATCTTCGAGAAAGAAGGCGAAGCAGGCTTTCGGCTGCGCGAGTCGAAGGTCATTGCCGATCTCGTTGCGCACGACGGGATCGTGCTGGCCACGGGCGGCGGGGCGATCGTCAGCGCCGAGAACCGGGCACTGATTGGCGCGCGCGGTTACGTCATCTACCTCGAGACCTCGGTCGAACAGCAGCTGAAGCGCACCAATCGTGGTCGCGAGCGACCGCTCCTCGACGAAGTGGACGATCGGCGCTCGCGGCTCGAGCAGCTGTACGCCGAGCGCAAGCCGCGCTACCTCGAGATCGCCGATCTCGTCGTGGACACGGATGGTCGCAAGGTCCGCGCGGTCAGCAACGAGATTCTCGACCGACTGCCGTGACAGCGCATGCCGCTGGCGCCGCCGTTTGCGCTAAGCTTCACGCTCAACTCCCGGAACACGCATGGCCCTGAAGCAGACTCTCGACGTCGCGCTCGGTGAGCGCAGCTACCCGATCGTCATTGGCGATGGACTCCTCGCCGGCGGCTTCGATCTTGAACCCTACCTGGCGGGCCCCGACTGCCTCGTCGTCAGCAACGACACGGTGGCGCCGCTGTACCTCGACAGCCTCAAGCCCTGTCTGGGCGATCGGCGCATTACCGCCGTGTCGCTGCCCGACGGCGAGGCACACAAGACGCTCGACACGATGCGCCGTATCCTCGACGCGCTGGCCGAGTCCCGTGCCGCGCGCGACGTGACCGTCGTTGCACTGGGCGGTGGAGTGGTTGGCGATATTGCCGGTTTCGCCGCGGCGAGCTATATGCGCGGCGTCGCCTTCGTGCAGGTACCGACGACGCTGCTGGCGCAGGTCGACAGCTCGGTAGGCGGCAAGACCGGCGTGAACCACCCCGCCGGCAAGAACCTGATCGGCGCGTTCCACCAGCCGCGCGCGGTCATGATCGATACCGACACCCTCGCGACGCTGCCCGACCGTGAACTCTCGGCAGGCCTTGCCGAGGTCATCAAGTACGGTGCCATTGCAGACGCCGACTTCTTCGCATGGCTCGAAGACAACATCGACGTGCTGGTCGGTCGTGATCCCGAGGCGCTGTCGCGTGCGATCGCACGCTCCTGCGAGCTCAAGGCCGAGGTCGTCGCCGATGACGAACGCGAGCAGGGCCGCCGCGCCATCCTCAACTTTGGCCATACCTTCGGGCACGCTATCGAGCGCTGCCAGGGCTACGGCGACTGGCTGCACGGTGAGGCCGTCGCGGCTGGCATGATCATGGCGGCAGAGTTGTCGGGTCTGCCCGCCGATGACCTCGACCGTCTCGTGGCGCTCACCGGGCGCGCCGGCTTGCCAGTCGCGCCGCCGCCCGTCGCGGCCGACGACCTGCTCGCGGCAATGGGTCACGACAAGAAGGTGCTGGGCAAGCAGCTCCGCTTCGTGCTGCTCGAGCGTCTTGGCGCAGCAGAGGTCACGAGCGACTATGACGTACAGCTGCTCGATTCCATACTCGAGGCCGCCGCGGCGTGAGCGAGCTCAAACCCTGGGCCGCGGACGCCTCGGCGTCGCGCGGTCGACGCTACCCGGAACCCGCTGCAGACTACCGCGGCGAGTATCAGCGCGACCGTGACCGCATCGTCCACTCGACAGCATTCCGTCGACTGATCTACAAGACCCAGGTGTTCGTCAACCACGAGGGCGACCTGTACCGGACGCGGCTGACCCACTCACTCGAGGTGGCGCAGATTGCCCGCACCGCGGCGCTGGCACTCGGGCTCTCCGAGCCACTGACCGAGGCGATCTGCCTTGCGCACGATCTCGGCCATACGCCCTTCGGTCATGCCGGGCAGGACACGCTAAACGACTGCATGCGCGACTACGGCGGTTTCGAGCACAACCTGCAGTCACTCCGGGTCGTCGATCAGCTCGAGGCCAAGTACGCCGACTTCCCGGGCCTCAACCTCATGTTCGAAACCCGCGAAGGCATCCTTAAGCACTGCTCGAAAAAGAACGCCCGCGAACTCGGCGATGTCGGCGAGCGCTTCCTCGAACGCACCCAGCCGGGTCTCGAGGCGCAGCTGGCCGACGTGGCCGACGCGATCGCCTACAACAATCACGACGTCGACGACGGCTATCGTGCAGGTCTCATCAGCCTCGAGCAGCTGCGCGAGCAGTCGCTGTTCGAGCGGCACTACATCGAGGTCATCAGCAAATACCCGGATCTCGAGGATCGCAGGCTCATCTACGAGATCATCCGGCGCATGATCAACGCCGTCGTAACCGACCTGATCGACACGACCCGCAGCAATATCGCGGCGGCCGCACCCGCGTCCATCGAAGACGTACGGCAGGCCGGGCGACGGCTTGTCGGTTTCTCGGCAGAGGTCAGCGAGGAACACCTGGCGCTGAAGCGCTTCCTGCACGACTACCTCTACAGCCACGAGCAAAAACTCGCAATGACGGCGAAGGTTCAGGGCGTGCTGCGCGAGCTGTTCGACCTGTACATGGGCGACACGGCACTGCTGCCCCCGGAATTCGCCGACGCCGCGACCGGCACCGACGAGCTCGGGCGAGCGCGCGTCGTTGCCGACTATATTGCCGGCATGACGGACCGCTATGCGCTGAAGGAACACGCTCGCCTGTCCGGCGGCTGAATCCGTTAGAATACGCGCCGCTCGGAAAGGGGAGACATTCGTGCAGCACAAGGACATCCCGGTCGCCGACCGGCTCATCTTCGCCATGGACGTGCCGGATTGTGACGTGGCAAAAAAGCTCGCCGACGAGCTCGGCGATGCCGTGACCTTTTACAAGATCGGCCTCGAACTCATGATGAGCGGCGGCTACTTCGAGCTCCTTGACTGGCTGCTCGAGCGCGACAAGAAGGTCTTCTGCGACCTCAAGTTCTTCGATATCCCTGCGACGGTCGGCTCGGCCGTGCGCCAGCTCAAGGACCGCGGCGCAAGCTTCGTGACCGTGCACGGCAACCAGTCGATCATGGAGGCCGCCGCCGCGAACAAGGGCGACACGCTCAAGGTGCTCGGCGTGACCGTGCTGACGAGCCTCGACCGGGGCGACCTCGACGATCTCGGCTTCGACTGCGATATTGGCGAGCTCGTCCTGTCCCGTGCCCGCCGCGCACTCGAGGCCGGCTGCGACGGCGTCATTTCCTCCGGGCTTGAAGTGCCGCGCCTGCGCGAGTTCGTCAACACCGAGCTGCTCGTCGTGACGCCCGGCATCCGCCCCGTCGACAACCGCCCGGTCGGCGACCAGAAGCGCGTCGTCACGGTCGAAACGGCCTTCCAGAACGGCGCCGACTACATTGTTGTCGGCCGACCCATCCGCGATGCCGAGAGTCCCCGTGAGGCGGCAATGTCGATCCAGCAATCCATCCTGAAGGAGGTAGCCGCGTGACCAGCGAGCTCAAGAATGACCTGTTGCTTCGTGCCCTGATGCGAGAACCCGTGCCGCGCACACCGCTCTGGATCATGCGCCAGGCAGGCCGCTACCTGCCTGAGTACCGCGCGACGCGCGCCGAGGCTGGCGACTTCATGAGCCTGTGCCGCAACCCGGAGCTGGCCTGCGAGGTCACGATGCAGCCGCTGCGTCGCTACAAGCTCGATGCCGCCATTCTTTTCTCCGACATCCTGACGGTGCCGGACGCCATGGGTCTCGGGCTCTACTTCGAGACGGGCGAGGGCCCGAAATTCGAGCGTCCCGTGCAAACGGCCGACGCAATCCGCAGGCTCAAGGTGCCCGACGTCGAGAAGACGCTGGGCTACGTGTTCGACGCGGTCCGGACGATTCGTCGCGAGCTCGACGGCAAGGTACCGCTGATCGGCTTCGCCGGCAGCCCCTTCACGGTGGGCACCTACATGGTCGAAGGCGGCTCCAGCCGGGAATTCCCGACGATTCGGGGACTCGCCAAGGAGTCACCCGAGGTGCTCGACCATCTCATGAATCTTGTTGCCGAGACGACGATCGAATACCTCAACGCGCAGATCGAGGCGGGTGCCCAGGCCGTGCAGGTCTTCGACACCTGGGGATCGGCGCTCGAGCCTGATGACTTCCGGCGCTTCTCGCTGGCCTCGATGCAGAAGATCGTCGACGGACTGACTCGCGAGAAGGACGGCCGGCGTATCCCGGTCATCCTGTTTACGAAGGGCGCCGGGCCGCTGCTCGCCGATCTTGCCGAGACCGGCTGCGACGCGCTCGGCGTGGACTGGACGACGGACCTTGCGACAGCGCGCGGCTACGTCGACGACAAGGTTGCGCTGCAGGGCAATCTCGATCCGGCGACGCTCCGGGAGAGTCCGGAGACGATTCGCGAAGGCGTGAAGCAGACGCTCGCGAGTTACGGCAAGGGACCGGGGCACGTCTTCAACCTCGGCCACGGCATTACGCCGGATATCGATCCCGAGCATCTCGGCGTGCTCGTCGATGCGGTGCACGAGTTCAGTCCGCAGTATCACGACTAGTTGCCAGGGGATCGGTCGCACGATTCCGCCGCGGCCGCGCTACCGCTGCCCGGAATGGCTCGCTTTGCTGCGCTTTATTTACGGGCAGCGGCACCGCACCCGCGGCTTGCTACGGTGCCGGCGTAGGCACCGCGCCCTTGGCTTGGCGCCGTACCGGCGTTGGCTACGTGCCTTGTAGGAGCGGCTCTCGAGCCGCGAATGGTCTGTGGGCGGTGAGTACGCCGCAGTTGCGGCTTCAAAGCCGCTCCTACAAGGCACTGTTCGGATGTCGGAGCGTACCTGCCGTAGGAGCGGCTCTCGAGCCGCGAATGGTTTGCAGGCGGTGCGTACGTCGCAGTCGCGGCTTCAAAGCCGCTCCTACAAGGCGCCGTTTCGATGTCGGAACGTTTCTGCTGTAAGAGCGGCTCTCGAGCCGCGAATGGTTTGCGGGCGAAACGTGCGTCGCAGTCGCGGCTTTAAAGCCGCTCCTACAAGGCCAGTTTCAGGCTGCCTTCCAGCACTATGACCGAGCTGCCCGTAATGTGGACGCGGTCGCCATCGAGGCGGCAGTCGACGTTGCCGCCGCGCTTCGAGACCTGGCGGGCACGGAAGTCGGTCCTGTCTGTTACGGAAGCCCAGTAAGGAGCGAGCTGGGTATAGGCCGAACCCGTGACCGGGTCCTCGTCGACGCCGACGCGCGGGCCAAAGAAGCGGGCGACAAAGTCGTAGTCCTCATCAGCGGCCGTAATGATGATGCCGCGCGCATCGACGCTCGCGAGCGTCGCTATGTCGGGCTCTGCGCGTCGAACGGCGTCGCTGCTGTCGAAGACGGCAATGAGATCGCTGGCCAAAGCGCAGCTCATCGACACGTTGCCGAAGGCGTCAACGAGGGCCTCCGGTGTCTCTACCGCGACGGGCGGGTCCGCCGGGAAGTCGAGCGTATAGCGATCGCCGCTGCGGGTTACCGCCAGCGGACCTGAGCGCGAGGCGAAGTCGATTCGCGGTTCGTCGTGGCCGAGGCGTTCATAAAGGACCGTCGCGGTGGCAAGCGTTGCGTGACCGCAGAGATCGACCTCGGTGGCCGGCGTGAACCAGCGTACCCGGTAGCCGCCCGCCTCTTGGACGAAGAAAGCCGTTTCGGAGAGGTTGTTCTCGGCCGCGATTGCCAGCATGAGCTCATCGGGCAGCCACTCCTCCAGCGGGCAGACGGCGGCCGGGTTGCCCTCGAACGGGCGCGCGGCGAAGGCGTCGACCTGGAAGAGTGGCAGCGTGAGCATACTCAGAAGTCGTTCTTTATCTCGACCTCGACGATCTTGCACTCCTGCACGACCGGGATACTCGAACCGCCGTGCGTATTGGCCGGCTGCCAGGTCGGCTCGCCGAACTTGAAGGACTGCATCGTCTTCTCGCCCGCGTCATCCTCCTCGAGCCAGGCGCAAGGGTTAAGGTAGACGACTACCCGGTCCGGCTGCGCCATGAGAGGCGTCGTCTCGCCATTGCGGATCGTGCGCTTGAGTACCCGGACCCGCTCGTTCTCGAACGCGAGTTCATAGATATGCGGCGCAACCCGCACCGGGTCGAGCGGGGACTTCGCAAAGACCATGCCCGCGAGAAACGCCAGCGCGAGTGCTCCGGCGAGACCGGCTGCCTTCAAGCCGTTGCCTCTTCCGGTTTTTTCGCGAGCACCTCGTCACGTAGTTCACGGCGCAGGATCTTGCCGACGTTGGTCTTCGGCAGCTCCTCGCGAAACTCGACGGCCTTGGGCCGCTTGTAGTTCGTCAGGTTGTCGCGGCAGTACTCGAGCACCATGTCCTCGGTAACGGCGTCCGACGTGCGTACGGCAAAGATCTTGACGATCTCGCCCGAGTGCTCGTCGGGAATGCCGATTGCGGCCGCTTCGAGGATGCCGTCCATCTCGACGACGACGTTTTCGACCTCGTTCGGGTACACGTTGAAGCCCGAGACGAGGATCATGTCCTTCTTGCGATCCTCGATGTAGACGAAGCCGTTCTCGTCCATGCGACCGATGTCGCCGGTCCTGAGCCAGCCGCCCGGCAGCATGACTTTCGACGTTTCCGCCGGCCGCTGCCAGTAACCTTCCATGACCTGTGGGCCCTTGATGCAGATCTCGCCGATCTCGCCCTGCGCCAGCGCGTTGCCATCGTCATCGGCAATCATGATTTCCGTTGACGGTACGGGCAGCCCGACCGAACCGTTGAACGCGGAGTCGATCGGGTTGGAGGTTGCCACGGGCGAGGTCTCGGTCAGGCCGTAGCCCTGGTGGATCGGGCTACCGGTTACGCTTTCCCATTGTTTCGCGACGGCCGGCTGCACGGCCATGCCGCCGCCAATGCTCGTCCTGAGATGGGAGAAGTCGATGCTGCTGAAGCCGGGCGTGTTCACGAGCGCGGCAAACAGCGTGTTGACGCCGGTGATCATGTTGAACTTGTGACTGCCGAGCTCCTTGACGAACGCCGGCAGGTCGCGCGGGTTCGTGATCAACACGTTGAGACCGCCTTGTGCCATGACCGTGAGCAGGTTCGTTTGCAGCGAAAAGATGTGATAAAGCGGCAGCGCCGTAATGGCTACGACGGGTTCGACACCCTTGTACACATCACCCTGCCAGACCATCGTCTGCTGCACATTGAAGACCATGTTGCGATGGCTCAGCATGGCGCCTTTCGAGACGCCGGTCGTACCGCCCGTATACTGCAGGTAGGCAATGTCGGCATAGCCGAGCTCGGTCGGATTCAGCGAATGCGAGCTACCCGCACGCAGCGCTTCGCCGAAGCGCTGGTGACCCGGGAGTGAATATGCAGGCACTTGCTTGCGCACCCTGCGCAGAACGAAGTTGACGATCGCGCTCTTCGGGAAGGACAGGAGATCCCCGACGCCCGTCACCACGACGTTCTCGACGGCCGTGTCGGTAATGACATCGTCAAGGATGTGCGCGAAGTTCTCGAGGATGACGATCGCCTTGGCGCCCGAATCCGTCAGCTGGTGCTTGAGTTCGCGGGCCGTATAAAGCGGGTTGACGTTGACCACGACGAGCCCTGCACGGAACGCACCGCACATCGCGATGGGGTACTGCATGATGTTCGGCAGCATTATGGCCACGCGCTCGCCGCGCGTCAGGCCGAGCTCGCCCTGCAGGTAGCGTGCGAAGCGGTCGGAGGCTTCGTCGACCTCGCGATATGTCATCGTCTTGCCCATGTTCGAAAACGCGGGCTGGTCGGGATACTCGCGGAAGCTGTTTTCTACGAGGTCGCGGATGGTACGAAACGGTGGTTCGGGTACTTCGGCAGGTACCCCCGGTCCGTACGAATTGAGCCAGATCTTCTCTTGCAAGGCCTCCCCCGGCGCGCTATCGGCAGCGCGTTACCATTTGAAACAGACGGAAGAATAGCGCATCGGCCAGACTAGGAACATTCGACGATTACGGGCTTTTTGTAAGCACAGCCTCAATAGCCGGCCAGGCGTTATCGAGCAGACGCGGCTGTGCCGCCGCGTTCGGATGAATACCGTCTGACTGCATGAGCTCCGCATCGAGCGCGACGCCTTCCATGAAGAACTCGATCCACGGGATATCCATCGAGGTGGCGAGGTCTTCGAAAGTGCCTTCGAAGGCGCGGGTATAGCGCGGGCCGTAGTTGGGCGGGATCCGGATGCCGAGCAGGGCCACGTCCGCACCGCCTGCCCTTGCAGTCTCGATGATCGTCGTGAGGTTTTCGCGCGTACGTGCCGGGGGGAAGCCGCGCAGGCCATCGTTGCCGCCGAGTTCGACGACCACGGCAGCCGGGGAGAACCGCGTCATTATGTCGCCTATGCGCGTTGCCCCGCCCTCGGTGGTCTCGCCGCTAATGCTGGCATTGACGACCTCGTGCTCGTAGCCTTGCTCCCGGAGTCGCGCCTGCAACAACGCGGTCCAGGACTGGTCAACGTCTATACCGTAGCCGGCGCTAAGACTGTCGCCGAGCACGATGATAACGGGCGCACCGTTGGCACGCAGATCGCCCGGCGCCGCTGCCAGGATGAACAGGGCAGCGACCAGTAATGACAGGTTGAACGAGGTTTTGAGATAGCGCATGAGCAATTCGTCATCCAGTGACGCCGCCGTACTCGCGGCTTTCGGCCTGACCAAGCAGGTTAGCAGTCCCGAAGGGTCTCTGACCATTCTCGACGACGTCAGTTTCAGCGTGGCGCCGGGCGAGAGCATCGCCATTGTAGGCGCGTCGGGCGCCGGCAAGTCGACGCTCCTGTCGCTGCTCGCCGGTCTCGATACGCCGAGCCGTGGCCACGTGGTCCTGAACGGCCAGGATCTCAGCAAGCTCGACGAAGACGGGCGGGCCCGCGTTCGCGCTGACCACGTGGGCTTCGTCTTCCAGTCCTTCCATCTCGTGCCCTCACTGAACGCTCTCGAGAACGTCATGCTGCCCCTCGAGCTCGCCGGCAGTGACGGCGCGCGCGAGGCGTCGCGAGCGGTCATCGACAAGGTCGGGCTGGCGGAGCGCTGGTCGCATTACCCGGCGCAGCTGTCTGGCGGCGAGAAGCAGCGCGTCGCCATTGCGCGGGCGTTTGCGACGTCGCCGGCCGTCCTGTTTGCCGATGAGCCGACGGGCAACCTCGACAGCCGCACGGGCGAGAAGATCATGCAGCTCATGTTCGAGCTCAACAAGAGTTCGGCGACGACGCTCGTGCTCGTGACCCATGACAACGCGCTGGCGGGACGCTGCGATCGCGTGCTGAGTCTCGACGCCGGCAAACTCGTCAGCGACGTGCGGGCCGCTGCGTGAGCGCACTGCGCTTCGCAATCCGGAGTTTCGGCCGCGAGCTTCGTTCGGGCGAGGTGCTCGTGCTGCTTGCCGCCGTTGTGCTCGCCGTGGCGGCGCTGACGGCTGTCGGCTTCCTCACCGACCGGATTGGCAAGGCGGTCGCCCGCCAGGCGAACGAAGTGCTGGCCGCCGACCTCAGGCTGCGTTCGGCCGAGCCGATCCCTGACGACTGGCGTCAGCTGGCCGACGACTACCAGCTGCGCCGGGCCGACACGCTGTACTTCCCGACCGTCGTGTTCCTGGGCGACTCGAGCGCGCTCACGAGCATCAATGCCGTCGACGGCAACTACCCGCTCAGGGGCGAAGTTCGCACCTCGGCGGGCCTGTTCACGGGCCAGGTGGTCGCCGACGGCGTACCCGGACCCGGCGAGGTCTGGGCCGATGCGGCGCTGCTCGCACGACTCGATGCCGACGTTGGCGCAACGCTTGCGGTCGGCGAGCTCGATCTCGAGGTCACGGCCGTGCTGACCTACCGGCCCGACCAGTCCATCGGCTTTGCGTCGCTGGCACCGTCATTGCTCATGAACATTGACGACATACCGCGCAGTGGTCTGATTTCCGAGGGAAGCCGCGTGACCTACGCGATGCTCGTGGCCGGCAATGACGATGACGTGAGCGAGTTCAGCAACCGCGTCGAGAATGAGCTGCCCGACGACGTTCGCCTGCGCAGCGCCGAGGAGTCCAGTGAACGAGCCTATGCGGCCGCCGACCGGGCCCAGCGATTCCTGTCACTGACCGCCGTGATCAGCCTGCTGCTGAGCGCCGTGGCGATCGCCATGTCCGCGCGACGCTTTGCCCAGCGACGCATGGACACGGTCGCGCTCATGAAGAGTCTCGGCGCATCGCAGGGCTTCGTCATCCGCGTCTCGGTCATGCAGCTCGTCGCGCTGGGCGCCATTGGTGTTGCGCTCGGCAGCGTTTGTGGTTTCCTGGCCGAGCAGGCGCTGACAATCGTGCTGGCCGACCTGATCCAGGGCGACCTGCCCGATCCGGGCTTGAAGCCCGTGTTGCTCGCGACCGGCAGCGCCATGGTCCTGCTCATAGGCTTCGCGCTGCCCTCGCTGCTGCAGCTCAAGGACACGCCGCCGCTGCGCGTGCTTCGTCACGATGCCGAGCCGCCGACGCCGTCGCGTCTCCTCGTAGCGGGCCTTGCGCTCGGCGCCGTCGCGCTCCTGCTTTACAACTCCGTTGGCGATGCCGAACTCCTCGCGATCCTGCTCGGCGGTATCATCGTCATCTCGCTGGCGCTGTACGTCGTCGGCCGCGGCCTTGTCGCGACCATGGGTCGCTTTCGCTCGGGGGTCGGCGTTGCCTGGCGCTACGGGCTCGCCAACGTCGCGCGACGCGGCCGTGCCAGCGCGGTACAGGTTGTGGCGTTTGGACTGGGCATTACGGTGCTGCTCCTCTTGACGCTCGTGCGTACCGACCTGCTCGAGGGCTGGCGCCAGACGCTGGACGAGAACGCGCCCAACCACTTCCTGATCAACATCCAGCCCGATGAGCGCGAATCGATCGCGGCGATCTTCGAGGACGCAGCGATCCCGGTGCCGCGCTTCGACCCGCTCGTGCGCGCCCGGATGACGACGATCAACGGCACCTCGGTCAAGGAGATCACCTACCCGGACGGCGGCGGCGAGTGGTTTGCAAACCGCGAGCAGAACCTGTCATTTTCAGGCGATCTCAAATCCAGCAATGAGTTGCTCGAGGGCGAGTGGTGGCCGACCGACTATGCCGGCCCGCCGCTCGTGTCGGTCGAGGAGGAGGTCGCCATCGAGACGGGTCTCGGTATTGGTGACGTCCTCGAGTTCAGCGTTGCGGGCCAGACGGTCGAAGCAACGATTACGAGCGTCCGCAAGGTGAACTGGGACTCGTTCGAGCCGAACTTCTTCCTCGTGTTGACGCCGGGTGCGCTAGACGGCTTCCCGACCAGCTACATTTCGAGCCTGCGTGTACCGACCGAGAAGAAGACGGTGTTCGCGGGCCTCGTGCGCCAGCACCCGAGCGTCTCGGTAATTGATCTCGATTCGATCATCAGCCAGGTGCGCGGCATCATCGAGAAGGCGAGTCTCGCGGTGCAGGCCGTCTTCATATTCACGATTCTCGCCGGCATCGCCGTGCTGTTTGCCGCCGTGCAGTCGACGATCGACGAACGCCGCTTCGAGAGCGCCATGCTGCGCGCGCTCGGCGCGCCGAAGCGCATCGTGTTCGCTGGCGTCATGGCTGAGTTTGCGGCACTCGGCCTGGCAGCCGGTTTCCTGGCGGCGCTCGGCGCCTCCGTACTTGCGGCGATCGTTGCGGTCGAGCTCTTTCAGCTGCCGTGGGCCTTCAGTCCCGAGCTGTGGCTTGCCGGACTCGCGGCCGGCGTGTTGATCGTCTGCTTCAGCGGCTACTTCGCCGCGCGCGGTGCCATCAACGCCGCGCCGGTCGATGTGCTGAGGGGGGCGGCCGGTTGACGGCCAAGGGGCAGCGTCCCGTGACGCTGTCCTGCGGCGTCGTCGTGGCGCGCCGCGAAGGCGCAGGCTGGCAGACGCTGCTGCTCCGGGCCTATCACCACTGGGACTTCCCGAAAGGTGTCGTCGAGGATGGCGAGGCGCCGTTCGATGCGGCCGTTCGTGAGGTGCGCGAGGAAACCGGCATTGGCGATCTCGACTTCGTATGGGACGACCGCCATATCGAAACCGGTCCGTACAGCCGTGGCAAGGTGGCGCGCTATTACCTGGCCGAAACCACGACCGCCGACGTTGTACTCGGCCCGTCACCCGAGACGGGACAACCTGAACACCACGAGTGGCGCTGGGTGAGCTTCGACGAGGCCTACGATATGACGGCGCCGCGTGTTCGCGACGTCGTTCGCTGGGCGCGCCAGGTCATCGGCGCCTGAGGATGAGTTATTCGGGCGTTACCGGCGTACCGCTGCCCGCAACAAACGGATAGGTCTCAAAGAACTGCGGTACCGCTTCGTAGACGCGTTCCTCGAGGTTCTCCAGCAGCTCGTCCGTGACACGCCCGACGCCGACGGCTTCCCAGACGAGCTTCTTCTTGCGCGCATCGACAAGGTCGATGTTGAAGGTGCCTTCCGTGTACTGCGACACGTGCGTTTCGGTGGCGTAACCGTAGCCCATCCATGGGTCGTAGAAGCCGCCGCGATAACCGTAGTAGCCGCCCATGGGTGCCGAGGGTACGGTCCGGACGTCGGTCTTGTCCTGCAGCCTCGCGTTGAAGTTGACGAGCAGGTCGGGGTCGTCTGACTGGACGTAACCGCGCTTCTCCATCTCCTTCGAGATCGCGACGACCATGTAATTCGAGAAGAAGCTCTGGTAGCTCGTGGCTTCAGGCCCCGCGTCGGCGAAGAAGTTATATGTCCTGTACTGACTGAAGTCCGCGGTCGGATCATAGTCGGAGCGCAGCTTGCCGCTGGAGCCGCAGCCAGTAGCCAGGCTGATGACGCCGAGTACTGCGACGGTGCGTACGATTCTGATGCAGGTGTTCATTGCTTTTCTGTCCCGGGTTGGCCGTGTCGGAACATTAGCACGGGCGGGCGGAATGTCCACCGTGCCTCGAGGCCTTGCCGCCGTCACACCACGCGATTGCGCCGCTCGCCGCGCAGGAACGCGGCCGCGTTCCTGCCGAGTTCGTTGATAGCGTTTTGCCGCGCCTCGCGACTGGCCCAGGCGATATGTGGCGTTACGATGAGATTATCGCCGCTGTAGTCGAGCAGGGGGTCGCCGTTGACGGGTGGCTCGGTCGGCAGCACGTCCACCGCGGCGCCCGCAATCTCGCCGTCTTCGAGCGCCTTCACCAGCGCCGCCGAGTCGACGAGCCCGCCTCGCGCCGTGTTGATGAGATAGGCCGAGCGCCGCATGACCTTGAGTTCGCGCTCGCCGATGAGGCCCTCGGTCTCGGCATTGAGCGGGCAATGCAGCGTGACGGCGTCGGCGTGTTCGAGCAGCGTGTCGAAGGCCACGCGACCCTCCGGCACAGTCTCTGCATCGGGTCGTGCCGCCACGAGCACCTGCATGCCGAAGGCACGCGCAATGCTTGCCGCGCGCTGACCGAGTTCGCCGTAGCCCACGATGCCGAGCGTCATGGCCGAGAGCTCACGCACCGGGTGTCGCAGCCTGAACGCGCCCGTCGCAGCCTGCCAGTCGCCCGCGCGAACGCTTGCGCTGTAGCGAGGCAGGTTATGCGTCAGCATCAGCAGCACGCCGAACACGTGCTCGACCAGCGACTCGGTGCAGTAGGCACGGATATTGGTGACTGCAATGTCGTTGGCTTTCGCGTAGTCGAGGTCGACGTTGTCGGTGCCCGTTGCCGTCAGACCGATGAAGCAGAGCGCACCGGCATCGCCGATCGTGTTCGCGTTGAGCGCATTCTTGTTGCAGAAGACGATCTCCCGGCCGGCCACGCGCCCGGCGATCTCGTCGCTGCTCGTCGCGTCAAACACGTCGAGCTCATCGACGATCGCCTCGAGCGGCGCAAGGTCGAGGCCGTCACCCATCGTTCCGAAATCGAGGAATACTGCCTTCATGACGTGGCCCGGGTTTCTTCACTGTGGACACGACGATGACCGATGCCGTTGCAATGCGCAAACGGCCGGGCCCACGGGCCCGGCCGTTCGGAGAACTACCGACTAGTAGCCGCCAGCGGGGTTAGACGCGCCTGCCACAGCGGTCGGGCTGACCGTGAACCAGGTGCCGTAGACGCCGTTGACATCGTCGGGTGAGCCGTCGCCCGAGAAGAAGTACAGCGGGTCGCCCCGGTACGTCCACTGGCGGGAACCGTCCTCGCGATCGATGATGTCGAAATCACCGCTTGCCGTTGCCGATGCCTCGGCGAACAGTGGCGGCCAGGTCACGGCGCAGCCGCCGTTGCAGTCGGAATCGCCCGCGCCGTCGCCTTCGGCGTCGTTCCTGTCATTGTCGAAGCGGTACAGCGTAAAGCCGGTCTTGTCAGACGTGCTGTCGGCGCGTTCCCCGTTGGCGTCGACGTCGGCGATCTCGCCACGAGCCTCGAAGATGTCACCTTCAGCGCTATCCGTCACGACCTGCACCGGGGCGCGGCGTGCGAGATGCCAGACGCCGCCCACCTGGTCGCCGTTGACGTCCCCCGCCTGGCTGTCGCCGGCGAAGAAGTAGAGCGGTTCGCCGTTCAGCGCCCACTGCCGAGCCCCGTCGTCTCGGGCAATCAGCGAGTAGTTGCCGACCGGCCTCGCGCCGGCATCAGCGAACAATGGTGGCCAGCTTTGCGCACAGCCACCGTTGCAGTCGGAGTCTCCCCTGCCATCGCCATCCGTATCCGCGACGTCGTTGTCGAAGACGTAAAGTGAGAAGCCGGCGAGCTCAGCGCGCTCCAGGGTCGGCGCGCCATTCGCATCGAGACCCCGCACCGACGTTGCGGCGGCCACAATCGGGCCCAGTACCGAGTCGACCGCCGCGAAAGGCTGCGGTCGCGCGACGTACCAGACACCGCCGGCGCCTTCACCCGTCGTCTCGCCGGGTGCCTGGTCAGGGGCGTAGAAGTACAGCGGCAGCCCGTCCAGCGCCCACTGTCGCGTGCCGTCGTCGCGCTCGACGATCGTGAACGGCCCGCCCGCTGTTGCGCCGGGATCGGCAAACAACGGCGGCCAGACTTCGGCGCAGCCGCCATTGCAATCGGAGTCACCGTCGCCATCGCCGTCGGCGTCATTGCGATCACTTTCGAAGGTGTAGAGCGTGAAGCCGTCGCGATCGAGGCGCTCCTGGGCGATGCCGCCATTGCCATCAACGTTGCGCACGGACGCGCGGCCCGCGAAGACGGTGCCCTTCGCCGTGGCGTCGACGTCACGGCGCTGCCACGGATCGGGACGTGCAACGTACCAGGTACCGCCGAGGCCATCTCCGTTTACCTCGCCGGCGTTGGCATCGCCCGAAAACGTGTAGAGCGGCAGGCCCTTGAACGCCCACTGCAGCGTGGCGCCGTCGTCGCGGGTAATGATCGAGAACGCGCCGTCTGCCGTCGATGATGCCTCGGCGAGTAGCGGCGGCCAGTTCTCCGCGCATCCCGCATTGCAGTCCGAGTCGCCTGCGCCGTCGCCGTCGGCATCGTTGCGGTCGTCCTCGAAGGTATACAGGGTGAGGCCATCGGCGCTCTTCGCAAAGACTTCGCCGATAGCCGTTACGCTCGTTGCGCCGGGGAGCGCCTGCTGCGGCGGGTTTGCGACCGCCGCCGGCGGCGGCGGACTCGCGGCCGGTGGCGCCAGGGCAGGAGCGTCGGAGGAACTGGAGCAGCCTGCCAGCGCAAGGCTGGCGGCGACGAGTGCGGCGGCACGTCTGAGCGCCGGTCGCAGGCAGGAAAGGGTCAGGTGATGCATGAGATCAGGTCCTTGTGTGCGTCTGAGAAAGCCGTGTCGGCTGGTGTGGCACGTGAATGCCCGTGGGGCAGGAAAACGTTCACAGCGGGGACCTGGCCGTTACGTCTGGAAATGTTCGAACCGCAGTGAACCTTTCGCCGGCCTTGAGGTGTAAACCGGCAAAGGAGTAACGTGGAAACCGACCATGGCGGCAGCGCTGGCCGAGATCGAGCCCCCGAAAGGCATGACGAAGACGGCGACAGACGACGACGATCGCAGGCTGATCGAGCGCATCGCGGCACGCCGCGATACAGCTGCCTTCGAGCGCCTGTATCACGACTACCGGCGGCGGCTGGGACCGTTCATGTACCGAATCGTTAATGATCAGGCGGCGAACGAAGAGGCGTTCAACGACGTCATGCTGACGGTCTGGAGGAAAGCGTCGACGTACAACGGCCGCTCACGCGTATCGACGTGGATCTTCGCGATCGCCTATCGCCAATGCCTGAAGTCCCTCAGGTCGGCGCGGCGCTACCGGGATGAACAGGCCTTGCCCGACGAACTTGCGGCGGAGGCCGGCAACCCGGAACGACAGGACCTCGTTGCGACAGCACTCGAGGGGCTGTCGGCCGAGCATCGGCTGGTCATCGAGCTGTCGTACTTCGGCGGCCACACCTACCAGGAGATCGCCGAGATCGCGGGTTGTCCCGAGAACACGGTCAAGACGCGCGTGTTTCACGCGCGCCGGCGGCTAAGGGACATCATGGCCGGCCTCGGCGAACGCCGGCCGTGACCAGAGCACGAGATTAAGGAAACGCATATGCAGGACACGACCACCGACTTCGTAACCCGTAAGGACATCGACGAGGAGCTCGACGTCGTCGACTACGTGGCCGGACGCCTCGATGCGGCCGCCAGGAAGGCCTTCGAGACGCGTCTCGCAGCCGATAGCGCTCTGCGTGCCCGCGTCGCTGATGAGGAAGGACTGCGCAGTGCCTTGCTGCAACGGACAGCGGGCGACGTACCCGAAGCCGCTGCTTTCGACAAGCTCCGTGCCGAGGTCGACGCGGAGGCGTCGCCCACGCGCTCGTGGCGGCTCGGTGCGGTGGCAGCCGTCGTAGTCGTAGCGGCCAGTGTGGCGCTGTTCAGTGTCGCGCCGGACGGTCCCGGTGACGAGGGATTCAAGACCTTGTCGGACGACGGCGCAGTGAGCATTGATGACGGTCGCCAGGTTCGAATCGTCTTTACCGAGGGAACCGATGCGACGACGCGGGAGGCCCTGGCAAAGGCGTTCGGCTTCACGATTGTGAGCGCCTCGGGACCGGCGGGTTCCTACATCGTGGAGAGCACACGCCCCGTGAATCGTGACGAGCTCGCAAGCTGGCGAGACGACCCGCGTATCGACCTGGCGGAGCCTGTCGCTTACCGTCCGCAGCCATGAAGTCACTCCTTGCCTGCCTCGTCCTCGTGGCTGCTGCTGCCGCGACGCTTGCTCCGGCCCATGCCGAGCCTGCCCGGCCGTGGCAGGACGAATGGATCGTCGTACTCGACGATACCCGCCCCGAGCGGCGTCGCGGCTGGTCGTCAGGGGTTGGCTATTCCGGCAACTTCAATTACGCCGACGATCCGAAGCTTGCGCGACTCGCGCGAAGCATCGCCGAGGACTACGCACTCGAAGTTACCCGCCAGTGGCCGATCCGTGCGCTGGGTGTGCACTGCGTCGTCGTGCGCGTCGAGTCGGCTCGCGCATCCGTCCTCGATGAACTGCGAGATGACCAGCGCGTCCGCTGGGTGCAGCCGCTGCAGGAGTTCGAGGGCCTCGGTACGAGCGATCCCTATCGACACCTGCAGGGCTCGCTGGACATCATGAACGTCGCGCCACTGCATACGCAGTTCACGGGTCACGGGATCCGTATCGCAATGATCGACTCTGGCGTAGAGCACAACCATCCCGACCTCGAGCACGCGCTGTCCGCCAACGTCGACTTCGTGGGCAGCGGTGCAGACGCCGAGCGGCACGGCACGGGTATCGCTGGCGTCCTCGTGGCGGCAAGCCGCAACGGCGAGGGGATCAGCGGTGTTGCCCCGGCAGCCAGCCTGTACGCGTATCGCGCCTGTTGGGAGAACGACACCGGCGGCACGCGCTGCAACAGCCTGACACTGTCGCTGGCGCTCGACCATGCGCTGACGATCCAGCCGCAGGTTGTGAACCTGAGCCTCACGGGCCCGGAGGATCGGCTGCTCGATGCACTGGTCCGGATGCTCGTCGATAGCGGGGCCTTCGTGGTTGCTGCGCATGATCGTGAGCGCGGTGCATCTCGCTTCCCGAGCCTGCAGGAAGGCGTCTTGATCGTGCACGACGGCACAGGTGTTTCGGTGCCGGAACAGAACGCGGTCTATGCGCCGGGCGGCAACGTGTTGACGGCGCAGCCGGGTCACGCCTACGACTACATGGGCGGCTCGTCGCTGTCGGCTGCGCATGTGTCCGGTGTGCTGGCCCTGCTGCTCGAAGCAGAACCGGCCCTCACGGCTACCGAGACCGTGGACAGGCTCCGGGCAAGCGTGCGCGCAACGCAGGCGGTTGCGAGTATCGATGCCTGCATCGCCATGGGCTGCAGCGCATCGGGCGACGCCTGTGCGTCCTGCGCTAGCGCAGCCGGTAACTGACGGCGAGTGCCAGCGTGTCACGCGGCCGCTGGAAGATCGTCTCGGTATTGCTGTCCACGGCGTTGTAGCTTAGTGAGACGTCATAGCGATTCACGCTGAGGCCGACGCCCACGCTTCCCCAGGCGATGCGCTCACTGACGCCGTCGCCGACGTAGCCGAATCCGCCTGCCAGTACCGTGTAGAAGCGCTCGCCCAGGCTGCGTCGCCAGGTTGCGGCAACGTTACTGGTCTCCGCCCGACCGTAGTAGTCCGGCGACCACGCGAGCATCAGCGAGAAATCCGGTCCGAAGTGCAGGTCGGCGCGGACTTCGGTGTAGCTCCAGTCATCAACGTCGATGAATTCGTTGCGGCTCAGGGACAGTTCCAGCGCGCGATTATTGGCGAAGCTGCCGAACCAGCCGACGTTGGCATTGACGCCTTGCGACAGGTTCTGCCCCGACGGCGTCCCGCCAGCGTAGTGAGCGCCGCCACCTACGAACCAGCCACTGTCGAAATCCCAGCTCGCCGTGATACCGGCGCCCGGGCGACCGTCGGCGAGGCTCGCGCCGCGGTGCACGGGCTCAGAGAAAGCGTGCAGGTCGACCGTGTCGTCGGCAGCCGCTTGTTGCACGGCGACAAGCGAGAGGAGCAGGAGTCCGGGAATGCGTGGCATGACAGAAGAGACTATAGGCGCGCCGACAAGTGCCGACAATGCGCTTGCCGTGCTCGGCCCGGGCACGCAGGATAGCGGTTCGAAACGGCGGGAGTGCATGTGTTCTGGAAGGAAAAAACGCTGGCCGAGATGAACCGCGAGGAGTGGGAATCGCTCTGCGACGGCTGTGCGCTGTGCTGCATGCACAAGGTCGAGGACGAGGACACGGGCGAGCTGTACTACACCAACCTTGCCTGCCGTTTGCTGGATACGTCGACCTGTCGCTGTACGAACTATGCCGAACGGGTCCGGATTGTTACCGATTGCATTGACCTGTCGGCTGACGCCGGCGAGGCTTTTGAGTGGCTGCCGGCCAGCTGCGCGTATCGACGGCTTGCCAATGGCCAGGACCTGCCGTCCTGGCATCCGCTGTTGACGGGTGACCCGGAGTCGGTGCACGAGGCCGGAATCTCGATGCGCGCATCGATGGTCTCGGAGCGTGACACCGACGAGTGGACCGTGCTACAGAAACTCACCGAAGACTGAAGGTTAAAGCCTGTGAGCGAGGACGAGGCGCCAACCCGGCCATTTTCCGAATACCGCGAATACCCGCCCGAGGAGATGCTCGAGCGTGCCAGGCGATTTCACGCCGACGCCGAGCGGCGCCGCAGCGTTCGCGAGTTCTCCGATCGCCCCGTCGCTCGTGAGCTGATCGAGGCAGCGCTCAAGGCGGCCAACACGGCCCCCAGTGGCGCCAACATGCAGCCCTGGCACTTCGTGGCAATCAGCGGTGCGGATACCAAGCGGCGCATTCGCCTTGCGGCCGAGGAGGAGGAACGCGCCTTCTACGGCCATCGCGCGTCCGACGAGTGGCTCGATGCGCTGAAGCCCTTCGGCACCGACGCCAACAAGCCCTTCCTCGAGACCGCGCCGTGGCTGATCGCGATCTTCCTGCAAAAATTCAGCGCGGACGAGCACGGCGAGAAGGTGAAGCACTATTACCCGACCGAGTCGACCGGGCTCGCATCCGGCATCCTGATTACGGCGTTGCACGAGGCCGGGCTCGCAACGCTGACGCACACGCCGAGCCCGATGAAGTTCCTCAATGAAATCCTCGGTCGGCCGAAGACCGAGCGGCCGTTCCTGCTGCTCGTGGTTGGCTATCCTGCCGACGACTGCGAGGTCCCCGACATCAAGCGAAAAGCACTGGATGAGTTTGCGAGCTTTATTGACGAGTAGTGCACTACTGGCAGCCGCCGTCGGCCTCGCCGCCGATGCACCGCTGCCCGATCCGCTGGAAGCCGGCTGGGAGGGTAAGCCCGTCTGCGAAATCGTGCACGACGGCATTCGCCAGCGTGTGCTTCGCTGTACCTTCCCGCCCGGCACGGGTCACGAACGCCACTTCCACGCGCCGCACCTTGGCTACGTGCTCGAGGGTGGGCGCATGCGCATCACCGATGCGGACGGCACACGCGAGGTCGAAACCACGGCGAACACCGGCTGGAACAGCGAGGGCGTAGAGTGGCACGAGGTGCTCAATGTCGGCGATACGACGACGAGCTACCTCATCATCGAGGTGAAGGACGAGGACTAACGCGCCTTCAGCCCGGGCGCTGGTAGTCCTCGGGAACGGTGCCGGCGCGTACGAAGAAGTAGTTGCGGTGCTGCATCCCGGGCTTTTCGTGCGGGTAGTCCCTGCGGTCCTCGAAGTGGACGAAGCGACCGCGTGCGGTGTGCAGGAGGCTCTTCCGGTCTTCTTGTGTGACGAAGAAGAAATAGCCTTCGTAGCCGAGCTCGGTCAGGAAATCGTACAGCCGGTTGTCCTCGAGCTCACTGTCGTGGCTTTCGAAGACCAGTACCGGGTGATCCCGCGTAAGCATTTCCCGACCGCCGCGAAAAACCTCGAGCTCATGGCCTTCGACGTCGCACTTGATAAAGCTGACGTGCTCGACGCCGAGCTCGGGAAGGATCGTGTCGAGCGTGGTCATCGGGATCGAGAGCGTATCGCCCGGGTCTTCGGACGGGTTCAGGTCAGCGACCGTCGCGCCGCCGTCGCCGATCTTGCGACGGCGCATGGTTAACGTGCCGGGCTCCGACGAGAGTCCCTGGTTGATGATGGTCTGGTTCTGGAGTCCGAACTGCCGCTTGACGTTCTCGAGGTGCGGTCCAAGCTCGGGCTGCGCCTCGAAGGACACGAGGCGGCCGTCAGCCCCGGCGGCGCGCGAGATGAAAATGCCGATATCGCCGTGGTTTGCGCCAATGTCGAGCATGGTCGTGCCCGGGCGATTGAGCTGGCGAATGAACTTCACCGTTGGCGCCTCGCCCCGGAAACGGGTGCGAAGCGATCGATGAATCATGCTCAGTTTGCTTTTCTTGTACGGTGCGTCCATTGCCCGGTGCTTGCTAGCCGGTGTTTTGCAGACCCTGCGCGATACCGTTGACGCTTGCAAGCAGCGCGTCGAACAGCGGTCCCTCCGCGCGGCCGTTGGCTCGCCAGCGCCGTAGCAGGTCGACCTGCATCAGGCTCATCGGGTCAACGTAGGGATTACGCAGCATGATGGCGCGCTGCAGCGTCTCATCGCCCTCGAGCAGGGTTTCGGCACCTGAGTACTTGAGGATCTGTTCGCGCAGGAGTGCGTACTCCGCTTCGATGATCGGGAAGAACTCGGCATGGGCGTCGCCGGCCAGCTCCGAGTACAGCTTCGCGATGTCGAGATCCGCTTTCGACAGCACCATTTCGGCATCGGCGCACAGCGCGCGCATAAAATGCCACTCCATGAACATGTTGCGGAACTCGCCGTCGTCGAACTGTTCGGCGGCGCGTTTCAGCCCGGAGCCGAAGCCGTACCATCCCGGCAGGACGAAGCGCGCCTGCGTCCATGAGAACACCCATGGAATCGCGCGCAGCGAGTCGATGCCGGGCTTCTTGCGGCGCGAGGCCGGGCGCGAGCCGATGCGCATGCGTTCGATCAGGTCGATGGGCGTTGCCGCGCGGAAGTACTCGTAAAAGCGGGGCGTATCGTAGACGAGTTCGCGATAGGCCTTGCGACTCTCCTCGGCAATGACATCCATCATCGTGTGCCACTCGGGCTGGTCGTTGCCGCGGTGATGCGGCAGCGCCGTCGCCAGCGCGACGGAGCCCGTGACCTGTTCGAGCGTCCTGAGTGCAATGCTCCGGAGCCCGTACTTCTCGTTGATGATTTCGCCCTGCTCGGTGACGCGCAGCCGACCGTTGACGGTGCCGGGCGGCGCGCCGAGCACCGCAACGTGGGTCTTGCTGCCGCCGCGGCTGACCGTGCCGCCGCGGCCATGGAACAGCATGAGCTCGATGTCGCGCGATTCCATGGCCTCGACGAGCTCCATCTGGGCGTTCTGCAGCGCCCAGCGGGCGGAGGCCAGGCCGCCGTCCTTGTTGCTGTCGGAGTAGCCCACCATGATCATCTGGCGGTTCAGGCGCCGCGTGAGGTGCACACGATAGCGTTCGATGTCGAGCAGGTCGTTGAGAATTTCGTTGCCGCGCTGGAGGTCGTCAACGGTTTCGAGGAGCGGCGAAACGTCGAGCGGCACATCGCCGCGCTTGTTGTGCAGCTCGCCCCAGTCGGCGAGCAGCAGCACCGACAGGATGTCGTCGGCGCCCTGCGTCATGCTGACGATAAACGGGCCGATGGCGCGGCGACCGTACTTGCGCTGGCAAAAGCCGATCGCCTGGAAGACGGCAATGGTCTTGCGGGCCTGCGGGCTCAGCGTCACGGGCGCGGCTTCCTTGTACTCGATCGCCTCGAGGATGCGTTCGACGCGTTTCGAAGGCTCCCAGTCCTCCCAGTCGTCTATGCCCAGGCACTCGCCGACGACCGCGCGATGCACCTCGGCGTCCTGGCGCACGTCGAGCGTGACGAGGTGGAAGCCGAAGGTCTGGATACGCCGAATCAGGCGGCGCACGGCAAACAGCCCCGCCTGCCTGCCGCGGTTCGCAATCAGGCTGTCGGCAATGAGCCGGATGTCCGCCTCGAACTGGTCGACGTCCTCGTAGGGGTAGATGTCGTCGTCATAGGTCGACTGCAGGCGCTGCTGCACGAGCTTCAGGAACACACGATAGGGCATGTCGCGGTGCCGAGCCGGCACGGCGTGATAGGCGTTCTGAAAGATGTCGCGGTAGTCCTCGATGCGTTCGAGCAGCGCGCTGGAAACGCCGATGACCTCGGTCGACTGGCTGAGCTTGGTCGACAGTGCGCCGCACTCGCGGTAGTAGAGGTCGAGCACGAGCGATCGCTGCCGCGCGAGCGTGGCGCGAATCGTCTTGGCGTTGACGTTCGGGTTGCCGTCCATGTCGCCGCCAACCCAGGACGAGAAGCGCACGATGCGCGGCACCTTGACCGTTTCGGCCTCCTCGCCGTAGATGCGGACAAGCGCCCCTTCGATGTCTTCGTAGAACACGGGCATCGCGCGATAGAGCACGTCGGTGACGAAGAACAGCACGTGCTCGAGCTCATCGGCAACCGTCATCTGTTCAGAGGGGTGCTCGTTGGTCTGCCAGCCCGTCGACATCAGGAGGCGAATGTTCTCGAGTGCCGCGCTTTCTTCCTGCGGGGTCATCGTCGGGTTCAGCAGCTCGACGAGATAGCGCACGATGTTCTGTTCCTTGCGCAGCATCGTCCGGCGCGTCGGCTCGGTCGGGTGCGCCGTGAACACGGGCTCGATGCGCAGGCACCTGAGCAGCTCGGTGATTGCGCCGAGGTCCTTGCCGGCGGCCTTGAGCCGCATCAGGTTGTCTTCGAGGCCGCCCGGCTGGTACTGGCCGACGTCGCGCAGGTACTCGCGACGACGACGAATCCGGTGGACCTTCTCGGCCGTGTTGACCATCTGGAAATAGGTCGAGAAGGAACGAATGACGGCAAGCGCCAGCGCCGGGTCGAGATCGCGGATCTGCTCGCCGAGTTCCTCGCCCGAAATGTCGTGCCCCTCGCGCCGCCGGATGGCCAGGAGCCGCGCCTTCTCGACGAACTCGAACAGCTCCTCGCCGCCCTGCTCGCGGATGAGATCGCCCACCATGGTGCCGAGGCGGCGAACGTCATCGCGCAGCGGCTGCTCGCGGTCGGAGAACACGAGATCCTGGCGTCGCAGGGGTTGAATGTCGCTGGCGCTCATCGTCTTGTTGCTTGCCGCGGTGCCGGCGGCCTAGTCGCGGAAATTCTCGTACTGCAGCGGCAGCTCGACGTCCTGTTCTTTCAGGAGCCGGATGGTCGCCTGCAGGTCGTCGCGCTTCTTGCCGTTGATCCGGAGCTTGTCGCCCTGGATCGCTGCCTGCACCTTGATCTTGCTACCTTTGACCACCTTGACGAGCTTTCGTGCCAGCTCCGAATCGATGCCGCGTCGGAGCGTCAGCTGCTGGCGCGCCTCGCTGCCCGTAATTTCGGGTTCACCCTCCTCGATGCAGGCAATGTCGATGCCGCGCTTGACGAGTTTCTGGTGCAGGATGTCGACCATTTGCTTCAGCTGGAAGTCGCTTTCCGACTTGAGCTGAACGACGGGGTCGTCGAAGGCGTAGGTCGAACCCGTGCCCTTGAAGTCGAAGCGCTGGTTGACTTCGCGATTGGCCTGGTCGACGGCATTGCGCGCTTCCTGCGCGTCGAAATCACTGACGACGTCGAAAGACGGCATGTCAGGCCTCCAGCTGTTCCTTGTGCGCCTGTACGAGTTCGCGGAAGCGCGGCGTCATGCCGGCGTCGGCGTAGACCGGGTCACCGAAATCATCCTCGCGGATGACTTCGCTGCCGGCTTCGTAAGGTATTGCGGCTTCGACTTCGGCAATGGCGATCGACAGGAGGTCCGCGATGATGCGCTCGGCATCCATGCCGGGAAACAGGTCGGCCAGGGCCTTGACCCGCGCGGCGTCGTCGACGGTGAGCCGGACGGCGTAGTGCTCTTCGGTCCGGGGAGGTTCGACGGCCCCCGACCAGGCGTCGAGGAGGTCTTTGTAGCTCATTAGGCTATCGCGCTCTTCACGCGTGAGTGGCTGAAAACGGTCATGACATTAGCATTTTCGCGATTGCCCGCCTAGTTGCGGTCAGCCGCTATGACGCGCTGAGACCTTGCGCTCTTGCGCAGGCGAAATAGGCCGTGCATTCAGTCGCTTAGCTGTCCGAAGGCCGTCGTGTTCGGGCGACGTTACGGCGTTGCTGTGCATTGCAGTGCCGGGGGCGTTTCGGTAGCTTTACTGCCTCCGGCTGTCGCCGGGACCTGGCGACGCAGCACTGGAAGGGGGCAGCTTGCAGCCGATCATGCAGCCGATAACGGTCGACGCACACGGCATTGCCGTCTTGCTCCTTACGGTCGTGGCGCTGTTCCTGTTTACCCGCGATCACATTCCACTCGAGTCGTCGTCGCTCGCGATTCTCATTGTGCTCGTGACGGGCTTTACGCTGTTTCCTTACGAAAAGGACGGCGAGGTCCTCATTTCCGCGGTCGATTTTTTCGCGGGCTTCGGCAACGAAGCGCTAATAGCGATCTCGGCGCTCATGATGGTGGGCAAGGCGCTCGAGACCACGGGCGCGCTGCAACCGCTTGCGAGTATCGTTGGCAGGGCATGGTCCAACATGCCCGTCATCGCCTCGCTGACGACGCTGTTTGCCGGCGCATTGCTTAGCGCGTTCATGAACAACACGCCCATTGTCGTGCTGCTCATGCCCATCCTCGTCGGCGCGTCGCTGCGCAGCAAGTTCCCGGTCTCCGGGATCATGCTGCCCATGGGCCTGTCGACGATCATTGGCGGCATGTCGACGACGATCGGCACGTCGACCAACCTGCTCGTCGTCGGCATCTCGCGCGATCTCGGCCTCAAAGAGTTCACGATGTTCGAGTTCATGCTGCCGGTGTTCATCGTCGGCGGCGTCGGCATACTGTTTCTCTGGCTCATCGCGCCGCGCTTCCTGCCCGATCGCACGCCGCCCATGGCGGATACGACGCCGCGCATCTTCAACGCGCAGCTCAATATCACCGAGGGCGGCTTCGCCGACGGCAAGACGCTGTCGGAGGTGCTCGGCAAGACCGATGGCAACATGCGCGTCGACAAGATCCAGCGCAGCGAGTCGCTGTTCCTTGCCAAGCTGCCGTCGGTCAAGATCCAGCCGGGCGACCGGCTGTTCGTCAAGGACACGCCGGATAACCTCAAGGAGTACGAGCGCGTGCTCGGCGCGACGCTCTACAACATCAGCGACGACGAGCACCCGGTCGATGAGGACACGCCGCTCAAGGCCGAGGGCCAGCAGCTTGCCGAGGTTGTCGTAACCCGCGGCTCGCCGCTGCACTTGCGCACGCTGACCGCGGCGCGCTTCAGCGCCTCTTATGGACTGCTGCCGCTCGCGCTGCACCGGGCGCGCGCACCGAGTTCGCAGGTCACGGGCGACATCACGATGATCCGGCTCCGGGCCGGTGACGTCCTGCTCGTGCAGGGTACGCGCGAGAGCATCGAGAGCCTGAAGGACGCCGGCACAATGCTCGTCCTCGACGGCACGACGGACCTGCCGCACACGCAGAACGCCAAGCGGGCGCTCGGCATCATGGGCTTCGTCATTGCAGCGGCCGCGCTCGGCGTGCTGCCGATCTCGGTATCGGCCGTGCTCGGCCTCGGCCTGATGCTCGCCACAGGCTGCCTGTCCTGGCGCGACGCAGCGGCGTCGCTGTCGGTGCCCGTAATCATGATTATTGTCACCTCGCTTGCGCTCGGCCGCGCGCTCATGGACACGGGCATGGCGGCATGGCTCGCCGACAGCTTCGTCATGGCCACGGCGGCGCTGCCGACGCCGATGATCCTCTCGGCGTTCCTGCTCTTGATGGCGCTCATGACCAACGTCGTTTCCAACAACGCCGCAGCCGTCATTGGTACGCCCATTGCGATCAGCATTGCCCAGTCGCTCGGCGTCAACCCGGAGCCGTTCATCCTTGCGGTGCTGTTCGGCGCGAACATGAGCTTCGCAACGCCCTACGGCTACCAGACCAATCTCCTGATCCTGTCCGCCGGCGGCTACACCTTCAGCGACTTCCTGAGGGTCGGGATTCCGCTGACCCTGATCATGTGGGCAGGGTTTTCGCTAATCCTGCCGACCCTGTATCCACTGTAGCGGTCTTGACGGATACGCCGGTGGCCGGTAAAAGACCAAGGCATGACTACACGCGTCGCTAACAATGAGTGGTGGCTGTCCTCTCTCGGGAGTGGGCCGGCCGTCGGTATGTAAGCGCAAAGCAAAGACACACAAGCCCATCTCCTGACGAACAGGAGGTGGGTTTTTTTTTGCCCGGGCGTTGAAGCCACGGGCGCAAGCCAGGATGCTCCATGCAGGCACCGTTTGACATAGCCGCCGATCTCGACACACCGGTATCGGCGTTCCTGAAGCTCGGCCGGCTGAAGCCGCGCTTCCTGCTCGAGAGCGTCGAGGGTGGCGAACGCCTGGCCCGCTACTCGTTCCTCGGTTTCGGCGATGCACTCGAGGTGCGGATGGACAGCGACGGACTCACGGTCGACGGCGACGCCGGGCCGCGGCCGGGCTCGCAGGTCGAGTACCTCGATGCCCTCCGGGCCGCGCTCGAGCTTGCGCCGCGGCCGAAGCCCGAGGTGCCCGGGCTGCCGTTCACGGGCGGCCTCGTCGGCGTCTCGGGCTACGACGTCGTCCGCCTGTTCGAGCGGCTGCCGCGGCACACGACGCCGCAGACCACGGTGCCCGATGCCGCCTTCGTCGCCCCGGCGTCGCTGCTCGTGTTCGATCACCTGACGCGACGCATTGCGCTGTTGCACGACGGTCCCGAGTACGAGCGCCAGCGGCTCAGGAAGGAGGTGCGCGAATGCCTCGCCTCGGCCGTACCGAAGCACGCCGCCGAGACGACGACGAGCACGCCGGAAGGGTCGCTGTCGGAAGCCGAGTTCTGCGAACGCGTTGCCGCCTGCAAGGAGCACATTGCGGCCGGCGACATCTACCAGATCGTGATTTCGGTGCTGTTCCGCGGCCGCACGGACGTGCCGCCGTTCGAGGTGTACCGCGCCATGCGGCTCATCAACCCGTCGCCGTACATGTTCTATTTCGATTTCGGCGAGCTCAAGGTTGTAGGTTCGTCGCCCGAAGCGCTCGTCAAGCTCAACGGCAGCACGGCCTCCCTCAGGCCCATTGCGGGTACGCTGCCGCGCGGCAAGGACGCGGCCGAGGACAGCGCCAACGAGGCCCGGCTGCTCGCCGATCCCAAGGAGGCTGCCGAGCACGTCATGCTCGTCGATCTTGCGCGCAACGATCTCGGCCGCGTCGCGAGCGCCGGCAGCGTGCACGTCAATCCCTACCGGTCGATCGAGCGTTACAGCCACGTGATGCACATCGTCAGCGGCGTCGAGGGGGAACTCGACGAGCGCTTCGACCAGTTCGACCTGTTGGCCGCAACCTTCCCGGCCGGCACGCTGGTCGGCGCGCCGAAGGTGCGCGCCATGGAAATCATCGAGGACATGGAAACGGTCGGCCGCGGCCTCTATGCCGGCACGGCCGGATACTTCGGTAACACGGGCGACATGGACCAGGCGATTACGATTCGCACGCTCGTGTTCTCGGGCGAGGAGTACAGCTTCCAGGCTGGCGCCGGTATCGTGGCCGACTCGGTGCCGGAGCGGGAGTACCAGGAGGTGCTTGCGAAGAGCGCGATCCTGAGGCGCGCGCTCGAGATTGCCGGGGAGGGCCTGTAGATGAGTGCCGCTCAGGATTTCGCTCATGTGCGCATGCTGCTGGTCGACAACTACGACTCGTTTACCTACAACCTCGTGCAGGCGTTCGCGGCGCAGGGCGCCGAGGTCATCGTGCATCGCAACGACGCCATTACGGTTGATGAAGCCAGGACCATCGCGCCCAGCCATCTCGTCATTTCGCCGGGACCCGGGCGGCCGGAGGATGCCGGCGTGTCGCTCGACATGATTGCGGCCTTCGCCGAGTCGGTGCCGGTGCTTGGCGTCTGTCTCGGTCACCAGTGTCTCGTGCACCACTTCGGCGGTCGCATCGTCTCGGCCGAGCGGCTCATGCACGGCAAGACCTCGATGGCGAAGCACGACGGCAAGTCGATTTACGACGGCCTGTCCCAGCCGGTCGAGGTCGGCCGCTATCATTCGCTGTGCGCCGAGCACGATACTCTGCCGGACGTCCTCGAGCTGACGGCCGAGACCGAGCGCGGCGAAATCATGGGCGTGCGCCACAAGACGCTGCCGCTCGAGGGGGTACAGTTCCACCCCGAGAGCGTGCTGACGCCGGAAGGTGATCGCCTGCTCGCGAACTTTATGCGCATGAACGCTGCAAGGGACACGGCATGAGCAAGACCTGGTCGAAGGTGCTCGACACGCTCCTGAACGGTGAGGACCTCACCGAGGACGCGGCCGCCACGCTGATGCACGGCCTCGCCCGCGGCGATCTCGAGCCGGCCCTGGCCGGCGCGCTCCTCGCCGGGCTTCGCGCCAAGGGCGAAACGGCCGACGAGATTCGCGGTTTCGCGCGGACCATGCGCGAGCTCGCCGTGAAGCCTTCGATCCCGCCCGGGACACCCACGGTCGATACGGTGGGCACGGGCGGCGACGGCTCCGGCAGTCTCAACCTGTCGACGGGGACCGGCCTGCTCGCCGCGGCGGCCGGCGCGCGCGTCGTCAAGCACGGCAACCGCTCGGTTTCGAGCCGCTCCGGCAGTGCCGACATGCTCGAGCGCCTCGGCATGCCGCTGCCGCTTGACGAGAGCGCCGCGGTCGATTGCCTCGAGGCAACCGGTTTCACCTTCCTCTTCGCGCCGGCCTATCACCCGGCCATGAAGGCCGTTGTGCCGATTCGCGCGGCCATGTCGGTGCGCACGGTCTTCAACATGCTGGGTCCATTGACGAACCCGGCCGCAACGCCCTACCAGCTCATTGGCGCATGGAGTCCCGAGGCGGCGAAGCTCATGGCGGACTCGCTTGCCGGGCTGCCGATCGAGCGCGCCTTTGTCGTGCACGGCGAACCGGGCTGGGACGAGGCGACGCCCTGCGGTGAGTTCCTGCTCTACGATGTACACCCCGGCCAGGTCGAGGAACACAGGCGCACGCCCGAGGACTATGGCCTCGCGCGCTGTGCGCCGGAGGATCTCGCGGGCGGCGACGCCGAGCACAACGCGAAGGAACTCGTGCGCGTGTTCCGCGGCGAGGACAAGGGTGCACATCGCGACGCGCTCCTGATGGGCACGTCCCTCGTACTCGAGGTCACGGGGCAGGTCGACGGTCCCGAGGCTGGCGTCAGCGCCGCTGCCGAGAGCATCGACTCCGGACGCGCGGCCGAACTGGTCGATAATCTACGAGCCCACTTCCTACCCTGATCATGAGTGACTTCCTCGAACAAATGGCGGCATCGAGCCGGGCAAGAGCGAAGGCCGCGGTCGTGCCGACGCCGAAGCTCCGGCCACGGTCGCCGCTGGCTACTACGCGCTTCGGCATCATTGCCGAGATCAAGCAGCGCTCGCCCGCCGAAGGCGCGCTGGCCACGCCCGGCGTCGAGGATCTGGCGGCGCGGGCAAGAACCTACGCCGGGGCCGGCGCGGCCGCGATCTCGGTGCTGACCGAGCCCGAGCGCTTCGACGGTCACCTCGATCATCTCGCCGCCGTCGTCGACGCGGTGCCGGGCACGCCCGTCATGCGCAAGGACTTTCTCGTCGACCCGGTGCAGATCAGGGAGGCGCATGCCGTCGGTGCTAGCGGCGTCTTGCTGATCACGGCGATGCTCGACGACAAGACGCTCAACGCAATGCTCGACTGTGCGTGGAACCATGACTTGTTCGTGCTGCTCGAGGCGTTCAGCGAAGAGGACATCGAGCGGGCGAAGCGCCTGTTCGAGAGCGTCGTGCACATGTCGAAGGCGCGCTATGGCGAGCTCTTGTTCGGCGTGAACTCGCGCAACCTGCGCACGCTCGAGGTCGACCCGACGCGCCTCGAACGCTACGCGCTGCTCGTGCCCGACGGCGTTGCCGTTGCCGAGAGCGGACTCAAGACGACGGCCGATGCCGAGCGCGTCGCGGCCAAGGGCTACCGGCTCGCGCTCGTCGGCACGGCACTGATGCGGGCGGACGATCCCGCCGCGCTGATTCGGGAGATGACCGAGGCGGGAGCGTCAGCATGAGTCTCGTCGTGAAGATCTGCGGGCTCAGGACCGCGGCCGACGTCGAGGCTGTGGTCAGCGCCGGGGCCGACGCCGTCGGTTTCGTCTTCGCCGAGTCCGTGCGCCGGGTCACGCCGGCCGAGGCCGCGACAGCCTGCGAAGGGCTCGGCAGCGACACGCTGCGCGTCGCGGTCATGAAGCACCCGGCCAATAGCGACTGGCAGGCTGTACTCGAGAACTTCCGCCCGGACGTACTGCAGACCGACGCCGAGGACTACGCCGGGCTCGACGTGCCTGATACGGTCCGCCGCTGGCCCGTCTACCGCCAGGGCATGATCGTCGACACCGAGGCGATGCCGCGCGAGTTCCTCTACGAGGGGCCGAAGAGCGGCGCGGGCGAAACCGTCGACTGGTCGCAGGCCGGCGATGTCGCAAGACGCGGTAAGATGGTGCTGGCGGGCGGCCTGTCTGCCGCAAACGTCAGTGAGGCCGTGCAAACCGCCCGACCGTGGGGTGTCGATACGTCGTCAGGCGTCGAATCTGCCCCGGGCGTCAAAGACCCTGCCAGGATCCACGAATTCGTCAAAGCGGCACGAGCCGCGGAGCAATACCTATGAGTGCCATCATGAAGGACGGCGAAGCCGAGTCCTTGCTGGCCCGTGAACTCGCCGGCGAACTGCCGGACGAGCGCGGCCGTTTCGGTCCCTTCGGCGGACGCTACGTTCCGGAAACGCTCGTGCCGGCGTTCGAACGCCTCGAGAAAGGCGTCGCCGAGCACCTGCACGAACCCGCGTTCCAGGCCGAGTACCGTCGAGAACTGCGCGAATGGGTTGGCCGGCCGACGGCGCTGACCTATGCGCCGCGACTCTCCGAGCGCTGGGGTGCCGAGGTGTGGCTGAAGCGCGAGGACCTCGCGCATACCGGTGCGCACAAGATCAATAACGCAATCGGCCAGGCGATCCTCGCCAAGCGGCTCGGTGCCAGGCGCGTGATCGCCGAGACCGGTGCCGGCCAGCACGGTGTTGCCTCGGCGGCAGCCTGTGCCCGCGTCGGTCTGCCCTGCACGGTGTACATGGGCGCCGTCGATATCGAGCGCCAGGCGCCCAACGTCGATCGCATGCGCCGCCTCGGCGCCGAAGTCGTTGCGGTCACCTCGGGCGATGCGACGCTACGCGCGGCGATCGACGAAGCGCTGCGCGTCTGGGTATCGGACCCGGACGGCATCTATTACATCCTCGGTTCGGCCGTAGGCGCGCACCCGTATCCCTATCTCGTCCGCGAGCTGCACTCGGTGATTGGCGAGGAGTCGCGTGAGCAGATGAAGACCCAGGCGGGTGGCCTGCCCGACGCGGCGTTCGCCTGCGTTGGCGGCGGCTCGAACGCCATTGGCCTCTTCTACCCGATGCTCGGCGATGACACCGAGCTCATCGGCGTCGAAGCCGGCGGCAAGGGTTCCGGGCTCGGCCAGAACGCGGCCACGCTCGCGACCGGCACGCCCGGGGTGCTGCAGGGTACCTACACGATCATCCTGCAGGACAACGACGGCCAGGTGCAGGAGACGCACTCGGTCTCGGCCGGTCTCGACTACTCGGGCGTTGGTCCCGAGCATGCCTTGCTGCAGTCGATCGGCCGCGTGCGCTATATCTCGGCAACCGACGAGGAAGCGCTCGACGCGCTCGAGGAGCTCTGCGAACTCGAGGGCATCCTGACGGCGCTCGAAACGGCGCACGCCTTCGCCGGTGCGCGCGACTGGGCGAAGGAAAACCCGGGCAAGCGCATCCTGATCGGCAACTCCGGTCGTGGCGACAAGGATATGCCGACGCTCACCAAGTTCCCCGCAAAGGTACGTACCCATGCAGGCGCATGAACGCATAACCGCGGCGATTCGCGCCGCCAATGACGACGGACGCACGGCGCTCGTGCCGTTCATTACGGCCGGTTACCCGGATCGCAATACCTTCATCGACACGCTGAAGCAGGTTGCCAGCGCTGGCGACGTCGTCGAGGTGGGTATCCCGTTCTCGGACCCGATGGCCGACGGCATGACGATCCAGCGCTCGAGCTTCGAGGCGCTCAAGCAGGGCGTGAACCTCGAATGGATCTTCGACGAGATCGAGGCGGCGAAGGACGACATCGAGGCGCCGCTCGTCATGATGTCCTACCTGAACCCGCTCCTGCAGTTCGGCTACGCGCGACTCGCAAAGCGCGCGAAGGCGACGGGCGTGTGCGGCTTCATCGTCCCCGACCTGCCGTACGAAGAGTCGGAGGCGCTGCGCGAGGCGCTGGAGGCTGAAGGGCTGGGCGTCATCCAGCTCGTGACGCCCGCGTCACCGGACGAGCGTCTCGAGAAACTCGGTAAGGCATCGCGCGGTTTCGTCTACGCCGTGACGATTACGGGCATTACGGGCGGCGGTGCCGGCCTGCCCGACGATCTTGCGGGCTACCTCGATCGCGTATCGACCTTGTCGCCGCTGCCGGTCTGCGCCGGCTTCGGGATCCGCGCCGCGGACGACGTCGCCAACGTCGGCGCGCACGCGTCCGGCGCCATCGTCGGCTCGGCGCTGGTCGAAGTGCTGGAAAACGGCGATGATCCTGTGACCTTCATCGAGTCCCTGCGCGGTTAATGAAGAAGCTCACGACGCACGCGTCGCTCATTACGATCAACCACTACAAGAACGTGCTCGAGGCGGAGGGGATCGCGGCCGAGATTCGTAACCAGCACCTGGGTTCGATCATGGGCGACATGCCGTTCGTCGAGGCCTGGCCCGAACTGTGGGTGCACAACGACCTCGAGTTCGACCGTGCCCGCCAGCTCATCGATGGCTCGGCGCTCGACGAGAGCCCGGCGGAGCCATGGCGGTGTCGGCACTGCGGCGAAGAGAACGAAGGCCAGTTCGCGGCGTGCTGGAACTGCGGAGCGCCGGCGGAAGTGTCGACGTAGCGTCGAGTTCGCGGCGCGACTTCGGAGCGGCGACCTGCGGACGTCACTTACGCATCTCGCGACGACGGCTGGCCGTCAATCAGACAGCGTCCTGCGGCGGCTCACTCCCCGCAGCGGTGCTCACCTCGTCAAGCGAGGCGGCGGCCTCCTCGAGCAACCAGGCCCTGAATCGCTCGGTCTGTTCGCGACGCAGCGCTGCCGGAGTGAAGCGGACTCGATACGCGTTCCTGGACCACTCGCCCTTGGCGTGCGGAAACGGCGTGGCGAGTCGGCCATCGTCGAGCTGCGGCCTGATCAGCGCGAGGCCGCACACGAGAAATCCCGAGTCGGCGTACACCGCTTCCAGCGCATGCGTTAGTCGCCGGTAGCGAATGCCGATGCCCGGCGCGGTCGTACGGTAGCCGTAACGTGCGATCCATTCGGGCCAGCCGGGACCGCCGCCGTCGTGCGTGTAGCAGTCGAGGTGCAGCAGCGGGAAACCCTCCAGCATGCTCTCCTCGGGCATCTTCAGGACGCGCCGCGTGTTCTCCGGTGAACTGACCGGCAGCAGGTAGTCGTGAAACAGCAGCGTCGCCTCGCGCTCGGTATCGTCTTCGGTATTACGGTCGAAGGTGATCACGCAGTCAGCTTCGCCGAGCCGCATTGGCACATCGCCGACCCCGTTGATGCAGAACAGTGTGCTCGGATTGTCTTTCTCGAAGCGAACGAGGCGGGGCTTGAGCCACAGCTCGGCCCAGTCGACGTCGGCAGTAATGTGGATTTCGTTGACGCGCTGGAAATCGAGCAGCTCGGCGACGGTTTCCAGCTCACGAAAGCCTGCCTGCAGGTGGGCAAGCGCCGTGTCGAGTTCGCGCGTCGGCCGGATGCCCGAGCGGCCGCGGACGATCAGGTCGAAGCCGAGGTAGTCCTCGAGCGCACGGATGCGCTGGCCGAGTGCTGCCGGCGTTATTGCGAGCTCGGCCGCGGCGAGCTTCAGGGAGCCCTTGCGAATCGCCAGCTCCAGCGCCTGCAGGGCGCGCAGGTGGGTCACCATCGACATCCTGCAATGATAAATATTTTCTTTAGTTACATAAAGAATATTTACCTTGAAGGAAATCTCCGATTCACGACAATGAACCTCACCAGCGAACGAGCAGAGAGTGAGCAGCATGAACAGACTGAAACGTTACCTGATCGAACGAGACATCCCCGGCGTCGGCTCCATGTCGGTTGTCGAACTCTGCGGCGCGGCGCGCGCCTCCAACCAGGCCGTCGAACAACTTGGCCGGGACGTGCAGTGGGTGCACAGCTACGTCGCCGATGAGAAGACCTTCTGCGTCTACCTTGCCAAGGACCGGGCGACGATCAACAAGCATGCCGAGCTCAGTGGAATCCCCGTGTCTGCCATTACCGAGATCACGCAGATCATCGATCCGCTGACGGCGAACAACTGATAGCGACGGGACGGGGTCATGGCGACCGGCAGTCGACAAGCAATGAAAACGGCAGCGCGGCAAAAGCGAATCCTGAGGGCGGTACTCGCCTACTGGGTCGTCGCCTGGACGAGCATCGAAGTCTGTTCGGTTCTCGAAGACGCGCTGGCACTACCGGAGTGGCTGGATCAGTTTGCGGTGATGCTGTGCCTCGTTGGCCTGCCGTTCGTCGTGGCCTCCGCCTGTCTGTTTGGCTGGTCGCCAACGAGCGTGACGAATCGCTCCGACGGTAACCGGGACTGGGCCAAAAACGACAGGGAAGCGCTGGCGCGGTCGATCGCCGACGAGGTGTATGCCCGGCTGCTCGTCGACATGCAGGACGCCGGCGATACCCCGGATTGCTACGGCGGCGTGCGTAAGCATCAGTGAGAACGAACAGGGTTGTTGCCTGATAACCGCGCCCTGAATGAGGTGCCGGCGGTAAGTGCGTCGCGGTCGCGGCTTTAAAGCCGCTCCTACAAGGCTCTGTTTCGATGTCCGAGCGCTTCTGCTGTAGAGCGGCTCTCGAGCCGCGAATGGTTTGCGGGCGGTGCGTGCGTCGCAGTCGCGGCTTCAAAGCCGCTCCTACAAGGCACTGTTTCGATACCGGAGCGTATCTGCTGTAGGAGCGGCTCTCGAGCCGCGAATGGTTTGCAGGCGGTGCGTGCATCGCAGTCGCGGCTTCAAAGCCGCTCCTACAAGGCTCTGTTCTGGAGTCCGAGCTCAGAACGATTCCCGCAGAGCATGGTTTCGATGTTGGAACGTTTCTGCTGTAGGAGCGGCTCTCGAGCCGCGAATGGTTTGCAGGCGGTAAGTACGTCGCAGTCGCGGCTTTAAAGCCGCTCCTACAAGGCGCTGTTCAAATTCCGGGACGTATTTGCCGCAGGAGTGGGGCTCGAACCGCCGCCTACGGCATTCCCCGCGCGAGGAGGCGCGTGCCTGCTATCTCGCTGCGCAGGAGCGCAGCTACTTTCTCCGGCTGCACCGGTCGCGAGATCAGGTAGCCCTGCGCGAGGTCGCAGTTGGCGCTCTTCAGGAACTCGAGCTGGCTTAAGGTCTCGACGCCTTCGGCGGCAACCTCGATGTCCATACCCTGCGCCATCGCAATGGCGGCGCGGACGATACGCTGGTGCGAAAGGTTGTCGTCGACGTCCGCGATCAGCGAATGGTCGAGGATGAAGCTGTCGACGTAGCCCTCGTCGAGTGATGCAAAGGACACGTCGCGCACGCCGAAGTGGTCGAGCGACAGGCGCACACCGATCTTGCGCAGCGCCTTTAGCGTCTTCGCCTCGGTCTCGCGGTCGCGGACCAGGGCGCCTTCGCCAATCTCGAGTTCCACGCAGCCGGCATCGAGCGCCGAGTTGGATAACGCTGTGTGGACGACGTTGACAATACGCGGATGCTTGAGCTGCTGCGGCGAAACGTTGATCGCAATAGACAGGTCCGGCAGTTCGAACTGGCGCTGCCAGGCAGCGAGCTGGCGGCAGGCGTTCTCTATTACCCACTCACCGGCCGAGTGGATCAGGCCGCTCGACTCGAGGATCGGCAGGAAGCGTTCCGGCGCCAGTAGGCCATAGCGCGGATGCTGCCAGCGCAAGAGCGCCTCGAGGCCAATCAGCCGGCCCGTCGAGATATCGATACGCGGCTGGTAGTGCAGGACGAATTCCTGGCGGACCAGCGCGTGCCTGAGGCCAACCTCGAGCTCCTCGCGATTCTTGAGCTTCGAGTCGAGCGCCTCGGAATAGACGTGGAAGCGGCTGCCGCCGCGTTTCTTCGCCTCGTACATGGCAATGTCTGCTGCGCGCACGAGGCTCTCGGCGTCATCGCCCGAGTCCGGGAACAGCGCAATGCCGATACTCGGCGTCGCATACACTTCGGCGCCGCCGATCGCGTAGCGCTCCGACAGGACGAGCTGCAGTTTCTGTGCGGCTGCGCCGGCATTTGCCGTGTCCTCACCAAAGTCCTCGAGACAGACAACGAACTCGTCGCCGCCCCAGCGGCCGAGAAAGTCGCCAATGCGCAGGTTGCCCTGCAGCCGCTGCGCCACGTCGATGAGCACAAGGTCACCGGTATCGTGACCGAGCGTGTCGTTGACGGACTTGAAGCGGTCGAGGTCAATAAACAGTACAGCGAGCGGTGCGTGTTTGCGGCGTGCGCGACCCATGGCGCGGTTCAGGTTCTCGAGGAACAGCCGGCGGTTCGGCAGTGCCGTTAGCGGGTCGTACTGCGCAAGTCGCTCTAGCCGGCTTTCGCGCCGCGTCGAGTCGGTAACGTCACGGAAGGTAACCACGCCGCCGACGAGCTGGCCGTTGCCGTCGTAGAGTCCATGGCCGTTGAGGCTCAGCAGGACGTCGGGCTGTCCCGGCGCGTGATAGGTCGCCAGCTGGCCCGTGAACTTCTCACCGTAGCGGGCCCTGACGAGCGGCAGCTCGGCGGAATTCCGGTAGCTCTTGCCGTCGGCGTCGTAGCAGCAGAAGGTCTGCTCCCAGCTCACGTCGGGCTGCCAGCGTGCGCCGAGCCCGAGGATGCTGCGTGCGGCCGGGTTGATGTCGAGGATATTGCCCTCGAGGTCGACGACGATCACGCCGTCGTTGATGTTCTTGAGGATCGACAGCGCCGTCGTGTCGGTTTCCGACAGCCGTTCGGTCATGGCGTGACGCATCACGGCGTGATCGAAAATAGCGTCCTGTGCCTCGACGCTGACGTTGTCGCAGAGGATGTAGCCATCGGCGCCGGCGCGCATGGCGGCAATGCCGCGATGCTCATGCTCTTTGTCGGTAAGCGCCACGACCGGGTGGTCGGCCAGCCCGTGAATGATCTCGCCGAGCGCAAGCTCCGACTCGGCGACCAGCGGGCCGAGTTCGAGGATGACGAGGTCGATCACGGAGGGCGCTTCGTCGGGAACGACGAGCCCCGGCGAGCGTGTCAGTAGCGAGCAGGTCGGCAGGGTTTCGAGTTCGGCAAGGTAGTCGGCCGCTTCGTCGCCACGACCGAGAAACAGGATGGAGTGGCCGCTCATCGTGCCGGGACGCTCGCTACGTTATTGATGGGGAGGCGCGAATTTCGCCGGCAACTTGGCCCCGGGGTTAGAAACTGCGTTAACAACCTGCCTGTTGTTAGTGGAGCCATAGATCGTGGTGTCTACCCGCATCGTGCCGGCGACCTCGGCTGAGGTCCCGCGCATGATAACAGAATCGCGAGCGGAGTCAGGGGCTTATCGGGGCCGATTCGGCGTGTCCGGCGAGGCGGTTTAAAGGCCCTGAATTCAAACCGTCAGCGGGTTCCGGGCATCAAAGAAACGAGTCACAAGGGAAGGGACGGCGTCTGGAGTGCTTTTGACCGCGGAAACCACGCACTATAGTGCCGGAATGGCTACTGCCTCCAAGGTCGAGAGTGCCAGCGACGAAACCCTGATCGAACGCGCGAAAGGCGGCGATTCGAGGGCCTTCGAAATGCTGTACCGACGTAGCGTGGACAAGGTGTACGGCCTTTGCCTGCGGATGACCGGCAATGTCGGCGAGGCCGAGGACTGCGTGCAGGAGGCCTTCATCCAGGCCTGGAAGCAGCTCGGGAAGTTTCGCGGCGACAGCGCGTTCTCGACCTGGTTACACCGCATTGCGGTCAATGCCGTCCTCGGGCGCATGCGCAAGGCGAAGCGCGAGGAGGACCGCATCAAGGCCGTAAGCGAGCAGACGAGCGCAAGCCCGGTCACCGCGGCCGACACGGGAGAACTGCGTGACCTCGCCGAGGCTGTCGAAGGACTGCCGGAAGGCGCGCGCTACGTCTTTGTGCTTAGCGCGATATATGGATACAGCCACGAGGAGGCGAGCAGCATGCTCGGCATCGCCGTGGGAACAAGCAAGGCCCAGCTGCATCGCGCACGACGCTTGTTGAGCGAGCGGCTGGAAGCCGAAGGATTCAGGAAATGAACGACAGTAACGACGACAGGTTCGACCGGATGGCGGCAGGGCTCGCGACCGGGATAGCGCCCGAGCGCGACCTCTGGCCGGGCATTGCAGCGCGTCTTGATGACAAGCACGGCGACGAAGCCGGCGGCGCCTGGCAGTGGCCGTCGTTCGCGCAGGCAGCCGCCGTCGTGCTGCTCGTGGCCGGGTCCTCGGGCGTCACCTGGCTGGCGACAAAAGACGATCGCGGTCCCGGGTTGGTCATTGCACCCGAGCTCCTGTTCGAGCAGACGAGCTTTGCCCGCTATGATCTCGGGCCCGGCTTCAAGGACGCGCGCAACAAGCTGTCGTCACAGCTCGACGACGAACTTGCCAAGCTGTCGCCCGAGGCGCGCGCCGAGGTCGAAGAGAACCTCGTCGCGATTCGTACGGCGATTGCCGAGATCAACGAAGCGCTGGATGCCGAGCCGGATAACGTATTGCTGCAGGAACTGCTGCTTCGGACCTATCGCGACGAGCTGACCGTCATGCGTCGCGTAGGCGGATTGACTCAGGACGTGACCGCGCGTAACTACGCGGGACGGACCGATATCTAGACAGACTGAATCGACTTCAGGACTTTACGACGATGAACGAACGAAACACCCGTTACCCGCTTTCCCTGGCCCTGGCGGCCACCTGCTGCGTGACCCTGTTAGCGCTGCCCGCCTGGGCGTCGCAGCGCGTGGACGAACGCATGGACGCCGCATCCGACGGCCGCGTATCGATATCGAATACCTCCGGCGACATCGAGGTCGAGGGCTGGTCGCGCAACGAGGTCGAGATAACGGGCACGATGGGTGACGAGGTCGAGGAACTGATCTTCGATCGCAGTGGCGACACGATTCGCATCAAGGTCAAGATTCCGGAAAAGAACCGCGGCTGGAAGGACGTCTCGGCCGACCTGTCGATACGCGTGCCCGAAGGCAGCTCGATCGACGTGGCGACGATTAGTGCCGACATCGAGGTCAGCGGCGTCATGGGCGAGCAGGATCTGCAGGCGATCAGCGGCGATATCGATTCGGAGGTGTTCGGCGGTGACCTCGATGCCGAGACCGTCAGCGGCGACATCGAGATCCAGGGCGACGGCAAGTCGACCGAGATGGGCCTGACGAGCGTGTCGGGTGATATTTCGGCACAGAAGATCGGCGGCGACGTCGACGCGGAAACCGTAAGCGGCGATCTTGGCGTCGTCGACTCCAGCGTCCGCCGCGCCAAGTTCGAAACCGTCAACGGCGACACGACCTGCCGCGCGGCGCTCGAGAAGGGCGGCCGCCTCGATATCGAGACGGTGAACGGCAGCGTCGACGTCGAGTTCATTGGCGACGTGTCGGCCCGCTTCGAGATCGAGACCTTCAATGGCCGCATCCGCAACTGCTTCGGCCCGAAGGCCGAGCGAACGAGCAAGTACGCACCGGGCTGGGAAGTATCCTTCTCCGAGGGCAGCGGTGACGGCCGGGTCTCGATTGCCACGCTGAACGGGTCGGTGGACGTCTGCAAGCAGTAGCGTACGACAGAGCCCTGGCACCTCCCTTGTAGGAGCGGCTTTGAAGCCGCGACGGCGACGTACTTTCGAGCATTGCCTCAGTCGCGGCTTGAAAGCCGCTCCTACAAGGCATTGATCCTGCTTTTTCCTGAACCTGGTCGTTCTCTACGCGGTCTCAACACACTCGATTTGCTACCCTAGGCGGCCCGCTCCGCGCCCGAGACCTGTCGAGACCACATCGCCATGCGCACCCTCCTGAAAGGCATTGCCGTCCTCATTGGACTTGTCTTCGCGTTCGTCGTCCTGGCGAGCATTTACGTCGCCCTGTTCTTCGACGCCAATTCCTATAAGCCGCAAATCGAAGAGGCCGTTCGCGACGCGACCGGGCGCGAGTTCGCCATCGAGGGCGATCTGTCGCTGTCGCTGTTCCCGTGGCTGGCGCTCGACACCGGCCGCATGACGCTCGGCAACGCCGAAGGCTTCGGCGACGAGCCCTTCTTCGAACTCGATTCGGCGAGCTTTTCGATGCGCCTGTGGCCGGCGTTGACGCGTGATGAACTTTCGATCGGCAAAGCCTCGATCGAGGGTCTCGCCGTCAATCTTGGCGTGGATGAAACGGGCCGGGCCAACTGGGACGACCTTGTTGAACGCTTCGACGCAGCCGAGCAAGCCGAGGAGGCAGCGCCGCCTGCTGACGGTCAGGGTGCTACTGCGAGTCTCGAACTCAGCGTCGAGCGCATTGCGGTCATCGACGCGGCGTTCAGCTATCGCGATGCGCAGGAAGGCACGGCCGTCAACGTCGACGCGATCAACCTCGAGACCGGGCGGATTGCCGAGGGCGAGCCGCTGCCGCTCAGCGCAAGCTTCGCCTTCGCGGCCGAACCCGACGATATTGCCGGCACGGTAGATATGCGCGTGACGGCCGACACGGCGGACGATGACGTCGTTCGCCTCGACGGCCTGGAACTGCTGGCGCGCATCGAGGGCGCCACCGCGGCGCCGGCCGACATTCGTTTCGCTGCACCGGTTGTCACGGTGGGGACAGGCAACGAGACGCTCTCGCTTGGCAGCATCGAGTTCAGCATCTTCGACCTCGACCTTGCGGCTGACGTCGAACCCTTCAGCTACGCCGGCTCGATCGAACCCAGCGCGACGTTCAGCATTGCGGCCTTCTCGCCGCGCTCGTTGTTGACGACGCTGGGTGCCGAGCTGCCGGCAACGGCCGACCCGGCGGCGCTCGAATACCTGCAGCTAGACGCCGCCGCCGCCGTAACGGCATCGAGCATTTCGCTGTCGGATATCGTCCTGAAGCTCGACGATACGACGCTCAGCGGTCAGCTCGTCGTGCCCCGCGAGCCGGGCGGCAGCTTCGAACTCGATCTTGCCGGCGACACGATCGATCTCAACCGCTATCTTGCGCCGCCTGAAGAAAATGAGGCCGCGGCCGCCGAGGGGGCCCCGCCAGCCGAGATTCCGAGCGAGTTGTTGAGGCCGATAAACGCGCGCGGCAGCCTCGTCTTCGGCGAGGTGCTGCTCGGCAAGATCCTGTTCGAGGACATCAACGTTGTCCTCAACCAGAAGGACGGTCGCCTGCGCCTCAACCCGATGTCGTCGAAGCTCTTCGGCGGCCAGTACCAGGGTGACGTGCAGCTCGACGTGTCCGGCGCAACGCCGGTGATCTCGGTCAACGAGCGCATCGAGAACGTCGGCCTCGGCCCGCTCGGCCAGGCCATGCTCGACAACGACCGGCTCTCCGGGCGCATCGACGGCGTGTTTACCCTCAACGGCACCGGCAACGACACGGCCGAAATGCAGAAGACGCTGAACGGCAATGTCTCCTTCCAGCTCAGGGACGGCACCTACGAAGGCACGGACGTCTGGCACGAACTCCGCCGGGCACGTGCCGTGATCCGGCGTGAGCCGCCGCCCGAGCCGACGCTGCCCGCGCGAACCCGTTTCACCGAGGTCAGCGCAACGGGCCGCGTGGTCAACGGCGTCCTCAACAACGACGATCTCGTGGCCGAGCTGCCGTTCATTCGCCTGGCGGGTCGCGGCAGCGTCGACCTTGTCGCCGCCACGCTCGACTACACGCTCAACGGCCGCGTGTTCGAAAAGCCCGAGCTCATGGGTGACGTGACGCCCGAGGAGCTCGAGGACTTCACGAAGGTCGAACTGCCGATCCGGATCAGCGGCGAGCTCGCCGAGCCGAAGTTTGGTCTCGACTTCGAAGAGCTGGTCAAGGAGAAGGCCGAAGAGGCCGTCAAGGACAAGCTCCTCGATCTCCTTGGCGACGACGAGCCTGCCGAGGGTGAAGCCGGCGCCGAGGACGCCGAGGCGGACCCGGAAGAGATCCTCAAGGACAAGCTGCGCGATCTTCTGAAACGGGACTGATGCGCGGGCTGTTGACGACACTGCTCGTGGCCCTGCCCATGGCGTCAGCACACGGGGCCGACCTTCGCGACGTCAGGGTCGACCATGAGGACGGCACCTATCACGTCCGCTCGATCGTCTGGTTCAACGCCGACATTGACGCGCTGTATCACGTGTTCCTCGACTGGGATCTCTCGGAGCAGTTTTCGAGCGTCGTGGTCGAGTCGCGCAACACGGGCTCGGACGCTACGGGTGATCGCGGCTTCTACGCGAGGAACCGCGCCTGCGTGCTGTTCTACTGTAAGTCGGTGGAACGCGCCGGAACGGTCGAACACGAACCCGTGCGCTTCATCCGCGCCACCGTGGATCCCGAGCAAAGCGACTTCTACGTCAGCATCGAGTCCTGGGAGTTCGAGGAGGTCGAGGACGGCACGCTCGTCACCTACACGCTCGAGATGAAACCGAAGTTCTGGATTCCGCCCGTCGTTGGTCCTTACGTGCTCAAGCGCAAGCTCGCGAACGACAGCGGCGAGGCGCTCGATCGTATCGAGGCCATCGCGATCAGCGGGACCGCCAGTGTCCACTAGTTTCTCCGGGCGCGTACTCGACTGGTTCGATGTCGAGGGACGCAAGCACCTGCCGTGGCAGGAGGCCATCTCGCCGTATCGCGTCTGGATCTCCGAAATCATGCTGCAGCAGACGCAGGTGACGACGGTCATTCCCTACTTTGAACGTTTCATGACGAGCTTTCCTGATGTCGTGACCCTGGCCGATGCCGACGAAGACGCGGTGCTCGCGCACTGGTCGGGCCTCGGCTACTACGCCCGCGCCCGTAACCTGCACAAGGCGGCAAAGACGATCCGCGATGAGCATGGCGGCGAGTTTCCGACCGACATTGACGCGGTCATCGCTCTGCCGGGCATCGGCCGCTCCACGGCGGGCGCCATCCTGTCGATTGCGGCCGGCCAGCGACACGCAATCCTCGATGGCAACGTCAAGCGCGTGCTCGCACGCCATGAGGCGATCGACGGCTGGCCGGGCACGACGGCCGTCGCGAAGGCACTCTGGGCCGCGGCCGAGACGAACACACCGGACGTGCGCGTCAACGACTACACGCAGGCGATCATGGATCTCGGCGCCACGCTCTGTACGCGCAGCCGTCCCGACTGCGGCCGCTGTCCCGTCAGTGCCGACTGCAGTGCATTTGCCGCCGGCGAGGTCGAGCGCTACCCGGGCAAGAAACCGAAGCGCGACAAGCCGCTTAAGGAAACGACGATGGTCATGGCCGTGCACGCCGGCGAGGTGTACCTCGAGCGTCGCCCGGCCAGTGGCATCTGGGGCGGGCTGTGGTCCCTGCCCGAGGCGGACAGCGCCGAGTCCTGGTGTCGCGATTCGCTCGCGATCGAACCGGCCGAGCTCACGCGCTGGTCGGCGCTGCGCCACAGCTTTTCGCACTACGATCTCGATATCCACCCGGTCGTCGTGCGGCTCGACGGGGAGTCGCGTAGAGTACGCGACGGCGAATCGACCCGCTGGGTTGCGCTCGACGGCGAGCCACCCGGCGGCATAGCCGCTCCCGTGAAAAAACTGCTCGATGTGTTGAGGAACGACATCCATGTCCCGAACCGTTAACTGCGTCATGCTCGGCGAAGGCGCCGAGGGCCTCGAATTCCTGCCCTACCCGGGCGAGCTCGGCCAGCGCATCTACGACAACGTGTCGAAGGAAGCCTGGTCGCGCTGGCTGGGCCACCAGACCATGCTGATCAACGAGTACCGGCTGACGCCGATCGAGCCCGAGGCGCGCAAGTTCCTCGAGGCCGAGATGGAGAAGTTCTTCTTCGGCGAAGGCTCGGCGGCGCCGAAGGAGTTTGTGCCGCCGTCGTCATAGGCGGGCCTGGCGCAGGGCAAGGCTCTGGTGGCAAGTCGGACAAAACGGCGCGGTCGCGGCTTCAAAGCCGCTCCTACAAGGCTCTGTTCCGGCGCCGGAGCTGGTCGGTCGTCGGGGTCGCGGTTTTTCCAAGGCTCTGTTCCGGCGTCAAACCGGGCCATTGTAGGCGCGGCTTTGAAGCCGCGACCGCGATGCGCCTTCGGCCTGGCCACGTTAGCCGTGTCCTGTAAAACCGCTTCCCGAACCGTAACCACGCCGATCCACGGGAACGCGAACCGGCTCGCCGCTGTCTGTTGATTCCAGCCTCGCGACACCGAACCTGGAGTATCCTCCTGACCATGAGCTCTCTTACGCCACGTCGGACGGCCCCGGTTGCCCTCTTGCTGTCGCTGTTCGCGGCAACGGCGGCCGCCCAGGCGCCCGTCGTCGTGGCAACGCCCGAGATCGCGCCGGCCATCGACGAAGTCAGCCTGAGCGGATCCTTCGTGCCGCGCCGGCAGGCCGCGCTGTCACCGCAGGTGGCGGGCCTCGTGGCCGAGGCGGACTTCGAGCCCGGCGATACGATCGACAAGGGCCGCGTACTCGTCCGACTCGATGCGCGGCTCGCGGTGCTGCGTCTTGCCCAGGCCGACGCCGAGGTGGCGCGCGCCGAGGCGGCGTTCCGTGAGGCACAGCGACTCGCCGATGAGGCCGCGGCGCTGCGCGCCGACAAGCTCTTTCCCGAGACCGAGCTTCGGGCGCGGGAGTCCGGCGTCGAGGTGGCGGCCGCCGCGCTCGAAGTGGCGAAGGCGGCGCGCGATACCGCGGCGCGACAGCGAGAACTGCACAACGTCACGGCGCCGTTTTCAGGCGTCGTCGTACGCCGGCTCGTCGATGCCGGCGAGTGGGTCAACCAGGGCACGGCCGTTGCGAACATCGTGGCGCCCGACGATCTCTGGCTGGAGCTGCAGGCGCCGCAGTCGCTGTGGCCCGAGCTTGGCCGGCTCGAGTCGGCCACGGTGCGTATCGATGCGCTCTCGGGACGGCGCGTATCGGCAACGCTTGCCGCGCGCGTGCCGCAGAGCGACCCGGGCGCACGTACCTTCCTCGTCCGGCTTCGGCTCGACGAGGCCGTCTCCGACCTGACGCCGGGCATGTCGGCAACGGCCGAGCTGCGTCTCGCCAGCACCGAGGAAACGCTCCTGATTCCGCGCGACGCGCTGATCCGTTATCCGGACGGCACCACGACGGTCTTCATCGTTGAAGAGGGCGCAACGCCAGTCGTGCGCCAGAAGGCCGTCGAGGTTGGCCGCGTGTACGGCGATACGGCCGTCATTGTCAGTGGACTCGATACCCTGAGCCCGGTCGTCACGCGCGGCAACGAGGTGTTGACCGACGGCCAGGCCGTGCGCCTCGTCAGCGGCACCGGGAGCTAGTCGGCCGTGTTCGAGCGCATCATTCACCACGGCACGATCCTCGCCGTGGTTGTGCTCGTCGTTGCCGTGCTCGGCATCCTTGCGGCGCTCAGGATTCCCGTGCAGATGATCCCGGACCTCGAGGTCCGCGTCGTCAGCGTCGAAACCCGCTGGCCGGGTGCAACACCGCAGGACGTCGAGAAGGAAATCCTGATCGAGCAGGAGGAGTACCTGCGCTCCCTGCCGGGTCTCGAGCGCATGATCTCGACCGCGTCCTACGGCAGCGCGTCGATCGAGCTCGAGTTTCCGTTCGGCGTCGATATCAACGAGGCGCTGATCCGCGTCAACAACGCGCTGAGCCAGGTGCCGAACTATCCCGAGAACGTCGACGAGCCGAGTCTCGACGCTAGCTCGTTCTCGCAGAACTCGTTCATGTTCTTTGCCGTGCGGCCGCTGCCGGGCAATCCCTTCGATCTCGACATTACGCTCCTGCGCGACTTCGTCGACGACAACGTGCGTACCCGCATGGAGCGCGTGCCGGGCGTGTCGCGCGTCAACGTGCGCGGCGGTGCCGAGCGCCAGGTGCGCGTGCTGGTCGATCCGTCCGCGGCGGCCGAGCGCGGCATTACGCTTGCAGAGGTGCGTGCCGCCATTCGTGGCCGCAACCGCGACGTGTCGGGCGGCGATCTCGACGCGGGCAAGCGTCGCTACCTGCTGCGCACGGTCGGTCGCTACGACTCGGTCGAGCAGATGGGCGAGACGATCGTCGCCTCGAACGGCGACCAGGTCGTGCGACTCGGCGACATTGCCGAGATCGAGCTGTCGCACTACGAGCTCCGCGATCGCTCGTCGTCGGACGGTCTCCTCGCGCTGTCGCTGTCGGTCGACCGCGAGCCCGGCTCCAACGTCATCGATATCAAGAACGCCATGCTGCCCGCAATCGAGCAGATCAATCGCGAGCTCATGAACCCGAACGGGCTCGAGATCAAGCTGATTGCGGACGACGCGCGCTACGTCGAGGCCTCGGTCGCCAACGTCTGGAAGAACCTCGCGATCGGCGCGTTCCTGGCAACCGCGGTCATGTTCCTGTTCCTGCGCTCGTCGAAAGCCACGCTCGTCGGCGTCATTGGCGTGCCGATCTGCACCATTGCGGCCTTCCTCGGGCTGCTCGCGGCAGGCCGAACGATTAACGTAATTTCGCTGGCCGGCGTCGCCTTCGCGATCGGCATGACGCTCGACAACAGCATTGTCGTGCTCGAGGCGATCGAGCGTAACCGCCGCCTTGGTATGGACAAGGTCGAGGCGGCGCTCGTCGGCGTGCGCCAGGTGTGGTCGGCCGTGCTCGCCTCGACGATGACCACGGTGCTCGTGTTCGCGCCGATCTTCTTCATCAGGGAAGAAGCCGGGCAGCTGTACTCCGATGTTGCCGTCGCCATATCGGCGTCGATCCTCGCGAGCATGCTCGTTGCCGTTACGGTGGTGCCTGCGCTGTCGGCGCGGCTCAGCTTCGGTTTTCATGACACGGCCGAGACCGGCAAGGTGCTGCGTGAGAAGCTCGTTCAGCGCGTCGGCTGGCTGATCGCTTCGGCATCGCGGCGCACGGCCACGGTGGTCGGTACGCTGCTTGGCGTCGTCTTGATCCTCGTGCTGCTGACGCCGCCGGCCGAATACCTGCCCGAGGGCGAGGAGCCCAAGACCTTCGCGTTCATGACCGCGCCGCCCGGCTACAACTTCACCGAGATGAGCCGCATCGCGAAAGAGATCGAGGCCATGTTCCTGCCGCATATCAATGCGGATCGCGCGGACTACGAGGCGGGACGCACCGACATACCGCCGATCATGTATCTCAACCTTGGCTACGGTCCGGACCGGCTGCGCATCATTGCCGAGGCGCTCGACCCTCGTGATATCGAGGCCCTCATGGTGGCGATTACCAACCGCTACGAGGCCTACCCGGGCATGCGCGCGTTCGCGGCACGCGGCTCGATCATCTCGAGCAACGACGGCGGCACGCGCAGCGTCAACCTCGATATTACGGGCCAGGATCTCGCCGAGCTGTACACGGTGGCCGAGACGGCCTTTCGCTATGCCGACGCGGCCTTCGACAATCCGAACATCAACTCCTCGCCGGGCTCGCTGTCGCTCGACCAGCCGCTGATCGAAGTGCGGCCGAACTGGTACCGCGCCGCGGAGCTCGGGTTCTCGGCCGACGGCCTCGGTTTCGCGGTGGCGGCACTGACCGACGGTGCCTTCGTCGACGAGTTCTTCCGCGGCGACGACAAGATCGACATCTTCCTGTACTCGTCGGCGGGCGATTCGCAGCAGCTCGCGAACGTCGCCGACCTGCCCGTGTTCACGCCGTCGGGCGCGGTCGTGCCGCTGTCTGCGATCGCGGATATCGTCGAGACCGTCGACACGGACTCGCTGCGTCGGCTCAACGGCCGGCGCACCGTGACGCTCAACATCATCCCGCCGCGCTCGGTGGCGCTGGAGACTGCGGTCGGCATCGTGCGCAGCGAGGTCATCGACAGGATGCGCGCCGACGGCATGCTGCCGCAGTCGGTGTCGGTGGATATTTCCGGCGCGAGCGACCAGCTTAGTGCCACGCGCGCCGCCTTGGCCGACAACTACGTCGTGGCGATCGTGCTGAGCTTTCTCGTCATGGTGGCGATCTTCAACCACTGGGGCTGGCCGCTGGTCATCCTGACCGCCGTGCCGCTGGGTATTGCGGGCGGCATTGGCGGACTTGCGCTCATGAACGCCATCGGTGTGCGCCAGCCCTTCGATATGATCACGATGCTGGGCTTCCTGATCCTGCTCGGCGTCGTCGTCAACAACCCGATCCTGATCGTCGACGGCGCGCTCACGAACCTGAGGGCCGGGGCAACCGACGTTGTCGAAGCCGTCAAGGACGCCGTGGCGAGCCGCATCCGGCCGATCATGATGTCGATGATTACGACGCTGTTCGGTCTTGCGCCGCTCGTGTTTATCCCGGGCGAGGGTACCGAGCTCTATCGCGGCGTTGGCGTCGTGGTGCTGACGGGGCTGTTGTTCGCGACGCTCGTAACGCTGACCTTCTTGCCGTCGCTCCTGGTCATGCTCCTCAAGTTCCGCGAGCGCTGGCAACCGGGCCCGCTGCCGCAAACGAAACCCGTATAACCGATCCTGCTACCGAGGATTGAAAAAGGCCTTGTAGGAGCGGCTTTAAAGCCGCGACTGAGGTGCAGCCAGAGAGTACGCCGCAGTCGCGGCTCCAGAGCCGCTCCTACAAGGCTCTGTTCCGGCAATGTCGACTGACCCCGTGCCGACGCCAGAAAAGAACCTTGTAGGAGCGGCTTTCAAGCCGCGAATGAGGTGCAGCCGGATAGTACGCCGCAGTCGCGGCTCCAGAGCCGCTCCTACAAGGCTCTGTTCCGGCAACGTCGAAAGATCACCGGGGCTACGCCCGTTCGCAGTACTGCACGCTGAACAGCTGCTCCGGGTCGGTCCAGACCTTCTTCACCTCGAAGCCTGCCTCGCGGGCCATCGCCGCGAAGCCTTCGAGCGTGTACTTGTGTGAGTACTCGGTCAGGATTGCCTCGCCCGCTTCGATTTCGATCGTGTCCTCGCCGAGCTCGATCGTCTGGTCGGTCGTGGCGTCGAGGTGGATCTCGATGCGACCCGCCTCTTCGTTGTACTCGGCGCGATGCTCGAAGGCTTCGAGGTCGAAGTTCGCGCCGTGCTCGCGGTTGATGTGGCGCAGCATGTTGAGGTTGAACTCGGCCGTCACGCCCTGCGAATCGTTGTACGCGGCCTCGAGGATCTCGCTGTCTTTCTGCAGGTCGACGCCGATCAGCAGCGCGCCGCCTTCCTTCGCCTCGTGGTGCATGACCTTAAGGAGTTCGAGCGCGGCATCGTTCGTGAAGTTGCCAATCGTCGAGCCCGGGAAGTAGACGACGTTCTTGACCGGCATGATCGTCGGCGAGGGCAAATCAAATGGCTGCGTGAAGTCGGCCGCCACCGGCAGAATCTCGAGGTCCGGGTAGTCGGCCTTGAGGGCCTCGGCCGAGGCGACGAGGTGATCCTCGGAAATATCCACGGGCACGTACACGGCCAGCGACTTCAGGTGATCGAGCAGGATGCGAATCTTCAGGCTCGAGCCCGAGCCGAACTCGATCAGGCTTGCCTGCTCACCAACGAGATCGGCGATCTCGTCGATGTTGTCGCGCATGATCTGAAGCTCGGTCTCGGTCGGGTAGTACTCGGGCAGCCGCGTGATCTCATCGAAGAGCTGCGAGCCGCGCTCGTCATAGAAGTACTTCGGCGAAATCATCTTCTCGTCCTGTTTCAGCCCTTCGACAATCTCGTCGAGGTCGTCTGACAGGTCGTTCGATTGCTCGCTCACTGCCAGGTTGCTCTTCGGCGCCATTGCTACTGGTCTCCGTCTTTGGCAAGGCGCAGGCCAAGCATCTGCCAGCGCTGGTGGGGATAGAAAAAGCTGCGGTAGCTTGCGCGCACGTGGTCGCGCGAGGTGACGGCCGAGCCGCCGCGCACGGTCAGCTGGTTGCACATGAACTTGCCGTTGTACTCGCCAAGCGAGCCGTCGAGCGGCTTGAAGCCCGGGTACGGCGTATACGGCGATGCCGTCCATTCCCAAACGTCGCCGAAGTAGCGGCTGCCGCCTCCCGACACCGGGTGCAGGAAGCCCGCATCGAACAGGTTGCCGTCGACCGGTTCGTCACTCGCCGCGGCCTCCCATTCGAACTCGGTGGGCAGTCGTGCGCCGGCCCAGCGCGCGAAGGCGTCGGCTTCGTAGAAGCTCACGTGGCTCACCGGGGCATCCGGATCGAGCGCGCGCGTGCCGCCCAGCGTGAACTCGGACTCGAGGTCTTCGCTCCAGTACAGCGGCCGCTGCCAGGCGTCGGCCTGTACCGTCGACCAGCCGTCCGAAAGCCAGAGCGACGCCGTGGCGTAGCCCTTGTCTTCGATGAACGCGAGGTACTCGGCGTTAGTCACCGGGCGCGACGCGATCCGGTGCGGATGCAGCAGCGTGTCGTGCCGCGGCGTTTCGTTATCGAAGGCGAAGCCGTCGCCGTCGAAACCGGCTTTGACAATGCCGGTGGGTCCTGGCGTGAACTCGAGCTCGGCCGCTTTCCAGTGCGGCGGCCCGGGCAGCTCAGCGTTGTAGGCCGGCTGCATCGGGTTCTGGAACAGCACGTGCTTGATGTCGCAAAGCAGCAGCTCCTGGTGCTGCTGCTCGTGGTTTAGGCCAAGCTCGATGCGAAAGGCGAGATCGGCGTTGTCGGGGTTGCGTTCGATGAGGTCCGTGACCGCCGCGTCGACGTGCCGGCGGAAGGCCAGCACCTCGGCGAGCGTCGGTCGGGTCAAGAGTCCGCGTTGCGGCCGCGCGTGCATTTGCCCGACCGTGTAGTAATAGGAGTTGAAGAGGTAGTCGTAGGCCTCGTCGTAGCGCCGGTAGTCCTTGTCGAAGTGCGCGAGCACGAAGGACTCGAAGAACCACGTGACGTGCGCCAGGTGCCACTTGGCCGGGCTGACATCGGGCATGGACTGCACGACCGTGTCTTCGGGCTCGAGTGGGGCGACAAGGGTTTCGCTCGTCCGGCGGACGGCGAGGAAGCGGTCAGCGAGGCCTGTGCGAGGCTGCCGCGATTGGAGGCTGGAGACCATCAGGTACCTGATTTGCGACCGGCGTTAACGGTACCTGAAACGCCCCGCACGGACCAGTGACGTTGTCGTTACAACTGCAACCAGGCGCCGTTCCGGCGACGCCGGAAAACCACCGTGTCGACGTCAGAAAAAGACCTTGTAGGAGCGGCTTTCAAGCCGCGACTGCGACGTACTCTCTCGCACCACCTCATTCGCGGCTTGAAAGCCGCTCCTACAAGGCGCTTGTCAGGCGACGGAGAAACCCGTGAGCTACAACGCCAGCTCGGTCTTCTTCTGCACGGTCCGAATCGCAACGCTGGAGTTCACGCGCGCGACGCCGGGCAGGCGGGTCAGCTTGTCGCGATGCAGCCGTTCATAGTCGGGCATGTCAGCAACGACGACGCGCAAGAGGTAATCGAACTCGCCCGTCATGAGGTAGCACTCCATGACCTCGGGAATCTCGCGGATCGCGGTCTCGAACGCGGCCAGCTCGGAGTCGACCTCGCGGTTCAGCGCGATCGACACGAACACGTTGCCGGGCAAGCCGGCCTTGGCCTGGTTCAGGAGGGCGGCGTAGCGGTCGATCATGCCCGCATCCTCGAGCGCGCGGACCCGGCGCAGGCAGGCGGACTCGGAGAGATTCACGCGCTGTGCGAGCTGCACGTTGCTGATGCGGCCGTCGGCCTGCAGCGCGGCGAGGATGGCTTTGTCGTAGCGGTCGAGATCCATTGCAGGAACCGTTGCAAACTAAACTATCGGCAGCAGAATCTGCCATAGAAGCCGTGTTTTGTCATAGGTAACGCAAGGAAATGGCGCAAAAACGGGCGTATCCTGCGGATACATTCAAAATCAACGGGGAGGCCGCCATGCGCGTCGGAGTACCAAAAGAAATCAAAACACTCGAATTCCGTGTCGGCATGAGGCCTTCCGGCGTGCACGAGCTCGTGCGCGACGGCCATGAAGTCTTCGTCGAGACCAATGCCGGCGCCGGTATCGCGATGAGCGACGCCGACTACGAGGCGGCGGGCGCCACGGTGCTCGACTCGGCCGAGGCCGTGTTCGACAAGGCCGAGATGATCGTCAAGGTAAAAGAGCCGCAGCTGCCCGAGTGCGAGATGCTGCGTCCGGACCATGTCCTCTTCACGTACCTGCACCTTGCGGCCGATCCGGCGCAGACCGAAGCGCTCGTGAAATCCGGCGCGACGGCCATCGCTTATGAAACCGTCACGGCCGATGACGGCTCGCTGCCCTTGCTGACGCCGATGTCTGAAGTTGCCGGACGGTTGTCGGTACAGGCGGGCGCCTACTCGCTGCAAAAAGCCAACGGCGGCAGCGGCATCCTTTTGGGCGGCGTCGCCGGTGTTGCGCCGGCCAAGGTGCTCGTTATCGGTGGCGGTGTTGCCGGCACCAACGCCGCTGACATGGCGGTTGGCCTCGGGGCTGAGGTCACGATCCTCGACCGCTCGCTGCCGCGACTGCGCGAGCTCGAAGATCTCTGGGGTGGCCGCGTCCGGACGATCTACTCGACGCGTCACGCCGTACAGGACTACACGAAGGAAGCAGACCTCGTTGTTGGCGCCGTGCTCGTCACGGGCGCCGCGGCGCCGAAGCTTGTCACGACCGACGACATCAAGGCGATGCGCGCCGGTTCGGTCATGGTCGACATCTCGATCGACCAGGGCGGCTGCTTTGAGACCAGCCGGCCGACCACCCACGCCGAGCCGACCTACATTGTCGACGACGTCGTGCACTACTGCGTTACGAACATGCCGGGCGCCGTGCCGCGCACGAGCACCTTTGCGCTGACCAACGCGACGCTGCCGTTCGTGAAGTCGATTGCACGGCACGGCTGGCGCGAGGCGCTGATTGCCGACCCGCATCTTGCGAACGGGCTCAACGTGCACGGCGGGCATGTGAACCATGAGGCCGTGGCGCAGGATCTTGGTTATACGTACCTGTCGGCGGCGGATGTGTTGAAGGCTGCCTGAGGCTTAGCCGGGGCCGCAGCTACGGCGCGGCCGGAACGCACGTCACATTCGCGGCTCGAGAGCCGCTCCTACAAGGCGACGTTCACACCGAACGTGAAACGAGCCTTGTAGGAGCGGCTTTCAAGCCGCGACCGCGCCAATCCCAACACCGGCACGATGCTGAATCAGTGCCTTGTAGGAGCGGCTTTCAAGCCGCGACCGCGACGAACCCACCGCCGGCTCGGCCCCTAATCAGCATCTCTTGGGAACGCCTTTCAAGCCGCGACCACGCGCCGATCATTTGCGCACGGAACAATCCACCGCCAGCAACAGCTCGTTCAACGCTGCAAAACGCGTCGGGTCCTGCCCGGTCAGGTCACGGATCTTGTGCATGCGTGCATAGACCGTGTTCGGGTGCAGCTTCAGCGCCTTCGCGGCCTTCAACACGTTCATGTCGGCATCGGCGTAAGCCTTCAGCGTCGCGGTGAGCTTGCCCTTCGCCTTTGCGTCCGCCGCGACCAGCTTCGTCGTCCAGCCGGGCAGCGCCGACTGCACGCGATCCTCGGCAAGGTGCAGCAGGAGTTTACGGAGCGGGATGTCGCTGTATTTCACGACCCGTTCGCTCACGCTCGAGAGTTCGAGCGCGAGCTCGGCCTCGTAGAGCGCCTTCGGCACGAGTGCGGTGGACGGCGCGTCGGCGCTGACACCGAACAGCACCGAGTTGCCGAGCGTCAGGAGCGGCCAGGCCACGCGTTCGGCGAGGTCCTTCGCCGGTGCCGTCCAGCCCGACAGTCGTCTTTGCGCCGAGACGATCGCAATGACGCGATTCTCGTGCAGCCCGAACAGGGCCCGCACGTTGAACTTCGCCACGGCATCCCGCATCGCGGCGAGCAGGCGGTTCGCCCGCGCCGGGCTGTCCATCTCGGCCGGGTTCACCGAGCGGCCGAGGATCACGCAGTAGGCCTGGCGCTGTTCGAGGTAGCCGGCAGCGCGGAGCAGTCGCGCTACGCGGGCATCGGATTCGTCGTAGCCCGTGATGAGCAGGTTCAGCAATTGCGAGCGTCGATCCGCCTCCGCCTCGGAGAGCTGGCGCGTGCGCTGCACGTACTCGGCCGTCGCAATCGTCGAGATCGCATCGACGTAGTCGAGCAGGAAGTCGTCGACGGCCGCGCGTGCGTCGGGCTCGGCGGCCGCCCGTAGCCAGGCCGTCATGAGCCGGTGGCTGCAGCGATAGGCATGCAGCAGCGCCTCGAGCGGGAAGTGCTGCTCGGCGGTCTGGATCGCGTGCCGGCGCACGAACTCGAGGCGCGCCTCACTGGCGCCGCCGACGAGACGATGCACTTCGGCGAGGTGGTCGCCAAGGTGGGTGTCGAGCGCGGGCAGCACGTTCGGATTGCCCGTTTCGGTCAGCGCCGGGATCTCGCGGCGGATCGTCTCGCGAAGCCGAGCCGCCATCTCATCCATGCTCGCCGCGAGCGCCCCGGCGGCGGCGGGGCGGACACCGGCCGCAGAGAGGGTCTGGAGCGATTGTCGGTCCAGCGAGGTCATATTGTGCAGTCTACACAATACTGCTCTTGAGAATTCGGTGATTCTGGGGATTGTGACCCTTTCAGATGGGCGTAGTCTCTATTTCTGTACTCAACACACATCGAAGGAAGGAGAGACGACATGCCCAAGTACCTGTTTGTGTATCACGGCGGCAGCAACCCCGAGACCGAGGCGGAGGTCCAGCAGGTCATGGACGACTGGGGCAACTGGCTCGGCGGCATGGGCGCCGCGGTCGTCGACGGCGGCAACCCGGTCGGCCAGTCGAAGACCGTGCACCCGAACGGCCAGGTCAGTCACGACGGCGGCGCCAACCCGGCCTCGGGCTATGGCCTGTTTGAGGCGGACGATGACGACGATGCGCTCGCGAAGGCGAAAGGCTGTCCGATTCTCAAGGCCGGCGGCTCGGTCGAGCTGGCCGAGGTGATCGACATGTGAGGAGCTCGGCGCGAAGGCCGCTCCTCGATCGCCATCACAGGAGCGGCCTTCCCCGCGTGCTATCGTCAACCGGCTATGAAGCCGCCGGCCAACTACGACAGCTACCGCCTCGACCTGGCCATCCCGCCCGGCGACGCCGTTCGCGAAGTCGCCACGACCGAATCCGAACAGGTCCTCGAGGTAGTCGCCGACGCCCGCTACACGATGGCAACCCGCATCCACGAGCTCCGCAAGTACACCAAGCGCGTGCGCTCGCTCTTGCGGCTGGTAAGGAAGGGCTTCCCGGATTTCAAAGCGGCCAACGTCGCGCTGCGCGACACGGCCCGGCTCGTCACCTCGCACCGCGACGCGCGCGTCATGGCCGAGCTCACGCGCCATCTCGGCAAGGCGCCGGCCGCAAACCCGGTCTGTGCCTGGTTCGACTACAAGGCCACGCTAGCCGACTCGCTTGCCGAGGACCGGATCGCCGAGATCGTGGAGCGCATCGAGGAGGTGCTAACGGAGCTCGATCACTGGCGCTTCGACGACATTCGCCGGGCGGACGTGCTCGGCGGGTTCAACAAGACCTACGGCATTGTCATCGAGCAGCGCGATCTCGTGCACGACAGGAGCGAAAGCGAGGCCGCGCACGAGTGGCGCAAGCACAGCAAGGATCACTGGTACCACCTGCTGCTGCTCCACGACGCGCTGCCCGTGAAGGAGCGGGCAAGAACGGACGCCTTCCACGAGCTCTGTGGCCTGCTCGGCGAAGTGCACGATCACGACGTGCTGCTGCATTACCTCGAGGCCCTGCCTCCGTTTCTTATCGAGACCCGCCAGGCCGGCGCCATCCGCCGCGCCGCAAAGCGCGAACGCAAGCGCCTTCGAATCGCGGCTGAAACGCTCGCGGATACGCTGCTCGACGACAAGCCCGCGAAGCTGACGGCCAAGGTCCGTCGCAAGTGGCGCGCACTAAGCGAGGCCGGCGCCTGAAGAAAAAAAAGCCGGGCGGCCCAGGGGCAGCCCGGCTTTCGTCGGATCGCGTCGGTGATTGTCTACGGCGCCGGCGTAAACGGCTCGACGATATCCACCCACTCCGAGCGCGCCCGCCACCAGCGGCGGTCGCCGCGGGCAATGGCGCGGAAGAACGGCCTGAGCGGGAAGACGAAATCCTCGGTCCAGCGATACAGCGGCACGCCGTTGGCGGTACCGATGTAGAACAGTGGTGTCTGCAGCGCCGTGTGCGAGGTGCTGCCGCTCTGGATGAAGCGCTTGTAGCGCCGCGGGTACTGCGCGTTGATCTCGCCGTGCTCTGTGACGATCAACTCGCGATACTGCTCCTGCGTAAACACGCTTAAGAAACCGCGGTTCGTCGCGTCACCGTCGGTGGAGTAGAACGATTCGCGAATCGTCGAGTCGTTCTCGAGTCGCCACTTGACGATCGCCGTGCTCTGGCCGAGTTCGTCGCACTCGTCGCAGCTTTCCGGGAACCGCTCGCCGAAGCGCCAGTCGGCGGCGCGGGCCATGATGGCCGTGATATCGAGCGGGTTGATCGCGTTCGGACCAGCGTCGTTGAAGACGGCAAGGTCCCGGATGTTGCCATAGGCGAAGCGCGCGAGGAACGGCGCGAAACTCGCGGCGCCAACCCCGCCGGCGCTCGATCCCGCGACGACGATCTTGCGTGCATGCGGGAACTCGTCTTTCGCGATATCGACACCGGCCGTCAGGTTCTGCAGGCCGCGGTGAAAGCGGACCGGCGGAAACAGGCTGGCGGGCAGTCCGGTCAACTGGGCGGCCGCGGCCGGAAAGTTCGGGTCGAACACGTCGTTGTCGCCCGTGAACACCGAGCCGTCGCAGTACGGCAGGTAGACGATCGAGAAGTCGGCGAGCGGGTTCTCGATGGCACCGTCGCCCGGGTCGAAAGAGTCGCCCCAGATGCCGACCGGCGGTGGCGGCGGGAACTGGGATTCGGCTACGGGGTTACACCGATAGAAGCCTTCCCAGCAGGCACCGCCGCCCTGCAGGAAGATCAGGACCTTGCGCGGGTCCTTGGCCTTGGTGAAGACGGAGTAAGGCGAGCCGACGATGCAGGCAGGCCCTGCCGGTTTCTGCGCGTTGTCCTGGTCGAAGATGTGCTGCACCCAGTCGTCTTCGATGGGAATGCTTGCGACAGGATCGAAGTCACCGACGTACTCGGTGACGCCGGAAGCCTCGAGTTCGTGGCGTGCCTGCTCGTTGAGACCGGGACGCCAGCGAAAGTTATCGGCAAGCGCCGCGTCGGTAATGAACAGGAATAAAGATGTGGCGATCAGCCACCGTAGATTGGTCATGAGAACCCCCCCGGGTCTTTCTTCTTGGTTCAGGCGGACGATACCGCCTCCGGGACCCTAGGCTATGCCGGCGGCAAAGTCGAGACTGATTCTTATTTCGCATACGGCTGACCCCGTTCGTCATTGCCCGCTGTACGTGCCGAGCGACGGCTTCAGGTAGTCGCACGGAACCGGTACGCTCTCGGCGTGAAGCCCGCGACCCGGAGGCGCCGGTGAACCTCGAAACGATCTCTTTGGGCCGGCTCGCGCTGGCGTTCCTGCCGATGGCCGCGGTGGTCGTGATCATGGCCTACTGGCGCTGCGACGTGGGTCGGGCACTGCAGGCCACGGCCCGCATGCTGCTGCAGCTCCTGTTGATCGGCTATGTGCTCGTGTTCATCTTCGAGACCGAGTCGGGTCTTCTTATCTCGGGCGTGCTCGGCGTCATGGTCGTCGCCGCAAGCTGGATCGCCCTCAACACGAGCGACACGAAGAAGTCGACGCTGTTCCCGGCATCGCTGATCTCGGTGTTCACGGGTGGCGGCATCGTCATGCTCGTCGTCACGCAGGGCGTACTTGCGCTCGATCCCTGGTACGCGCCGAGCGTGGTCATCCCGCTCGCCGGTATGATCTTCGCCGCGAGCATGACCAACATCAGCCTTGCGGTGGAACGGCTCGAGTCGGAGCTCAGGAACGGGCTCGCCTACGAGCGGGCCCGGGAGATCGCCTATCGCACGTCGATGATCCCGGTCATCAACTCCTTCTTCGCGGTCGGGCTCATCTCGCTGCCGGGCATGATGACGGGCCAGATCCTCTCCGGCGTCTCGCCGCTGATCGCAGCCCGCTACCAGATTATGGTGATGTGCATGATCTTCGGCGCCGCAGGCCTCTCGACCGCGTTTTTCCTGCTGCTGACCCGCCAGAGCGGCGCCTTCCGCCACCTCGAGACCGCCGCCGCGGACGAGCCCGGCACGGCCCCGGGCCAGTCTTGACTCACCGCCCCGGGGCCGGTCTAATACGCTGCCCCGCTCGGGGACACCTTATATAGAGCGTCTCACCCAGACGCCGCCGAATACGGCCAGGTAGCTCAGTTGGTAGAGCAGCGGATTGAAAATCCGCGTGTCGGTGGTTCGATTCCGCCCCTGGCCACCATTCTAAGAGTGCAGGGTCTCGAGACCCCCTTTACTGCTTCTGCTTTGCACATGCGACAGCCCTGTTGGTCTGCTTGCTTGCCGGGACCGCTCCCGACTCCCAGACTTAAGCACCGCTGTCCAAGGATCAACACCGCCCATGACCACCCACACCGGCAACCTCCGCAAAATGCAAAGCGCACTGGAGTCGACCGTTCACTACCAGCTAAAGATGAACGATGCCGCCGTCGACATGAACAACCTGATCGGCGAGTCCATCCGCCTAAGCTTCGACGGTCAGATCAACTGCATCGAGTGCGGGCGCCTGACAAAGAAATCCTTCGGGCAGGGCTTCTGCTACCCCTGCTTTCGGGATTCGCCGTCGGCGAGTGAGTGCATCCTTCGCCCGGAGCTTTGTCGTGCGCACGAGGGCGAGGCGCGGGACATGGCGTGGGCCGAGTCTCACTGCCTGACGGAGCAGGTTGTCTACCTGGCGAAGAGCTCGGCGATCAAGGTGGGTATCACGCGACACTCGCAGGTGCCGACGCGCTGGATCGATCAGGGTGCGTCGGAGGCTGTCGTGTTCGCCCGGGCGCCCAACCGCTACACGGCCGGCTGTATCGAGGTGGCCATGAAATCATTCCTGACCGACCGGACCAACTGGCAGCGTATGTTGAAGAACGAGGTCAGCGACGTAGACCTGCTCGAGAAGAAGGCGACGCTCGCGAGCGAGATTCCGTCGGAGTTTCGGGAGTACCTCACCGACGACACTGACGTGTGCACGATCACGTACCCGGTCGAGACCTATCCTGCCAAGGTCAAGAGCCTGTCCTTCGACAAGCTCCCCGAGATCGAAGGCCGCCTGGCTGGCATCAAGGGCCAGTACCTGATCTTTGACGACGGCCGCGTGCTCAATATTCGCAAGCACAACGGCTATTTCGTTCGGCTGGAGCACTGACCAAGATCCAGAACAGGGTCTGAACTTGGAAACAAAAAGGCCGGCCTCGTACCCGGGACCGGCCCCGATCGTGAGTTAGTCGAGCGTCTAGAAGTTGTAGAAGAACTGCAGTTTGTAGAAGTCGGTCAACGAGAATGAGTCCGCTTCATCCGTGAGATCGGTGCCGAACGAGAAGCGGAGCCCGGTGGTGCCGTTGTGCACCTGGAAGTAGGGCCCGAGCCACTGGTAGCCGTCCTGGCTGTCGACGTTGGAGCCGCCCGTGAGGCGCAGCTCCTCGAAGTGACCACCAACCGAGAAGTAGCCGTTCAACTTCTTGCCGCCATGCGCCCAATAGTGAATGTACTCGAGCGTTGTCCCTTCCGGCGGCGCCTCGTCGCGCAGCGGCAGGTAGTAGCCGAAGTAGAACTGGCCTTCCCAGTTGCCGTCGTCATAGTTCATCGTGATGTTGGGCACGATGCCATCCCCGACAACGCCGGGCTCGGACGTACCCGATGACAGCAGGTTGCCCGAGGTGATACCGAGCTGGGGGTTGATGTAGAGGTTGCCGCCCATGCGTTCAAAGCCCAAGCCAACGCCGAACTCGGTCCAGTTGCCCCAGGCCTGGCCGGTACCGGCACCCCAGAAGATGCCGTAGAAGGTGACGTCCATGTCGCCCGTGTCGTAGGCAAGTCCGACGAACGGGTTCACGCCAAAGAAGGCATCGGTATTGAACGCAATGGCGCCGCTGAGCTTGTCTTCCTGGGCTTGTGCGCTCCCTGCCAGGGCGACAAGCAGTAACGCTGATGCGAATAAGCGATGGTGGTATTTCATGAATGGAGACTCCCTATGTTTCGTTTTTGAGGGGCGCTTTACTCACGACGCGTGGTCGCAATCCCCTTGTTTCCCCCGGTACCCGCGGGCCGGTGACATAGGCGTAATGCAGGTTGTGTGCCAAGAGGGTGGAGCGCGCAGTTCGCGCGCTGCGTGCGGCGAGGGAGATAGCCAAAACGCAGGGGCTCGCACTTCGATGGTGCGGCGGATGCTTCCGCGTGGTGCACGTCGGCCCTCCGCGGATTTGCTCACACAACGGCACAGGCAGGCGATAGTATCGCCTCCTCCGACGCACATCCGACGCAGCAGGACCGGTTCGACATGACGCACGAGGTAGAACAATCCGCACAGGCGGACAGCGGACTCCTGCGTCGGCTCAGCCTGCCCGGGCTCGCCGCGACCGGCATCTGCGCGATGCTCGGTGCGTCGGTCTACGTCGTGCCCTTCATGATCCAGCGCAACGTGCCGGGCATAGGCTCGTGGGTGCTGCCGGCGTTCCTGTTCGCGGCGGTCCCGGCACTGCTTGCGGCGCTCGCCTACGCCATCCTCGCCTCGGCCATGCCGCGCGCGGGCGGCAGCTACCTGTACGCGAGCCGCGGGCTCAATCCCTACCTCGGGTTCGTCGCGAGCTTCTCGCAGTGGTTTGGCCTGTCGATCGTGATTGGCGTCATCGCCTACATCATCGTGCCGTTCCTGCGCGACATTGCCGACGGGCTGGGTTGGTCGGCGACGGCCGCCGCGCTCGACCTGGGTCTCGTCCGCGTCAGCCTCGCGCTGCTGCTTGTATGGGTGTTCGTGGTGATCAACCTGCTCGGCGGGCGCTACTACGAGCGCACGCTGATCCCGCTGATGTTCGTGATGTTCGGGCTTGGCGCGATTGTCATCGTGACTGGCTTCTCGTTCGACCACGCCGTCTTCACCGACGCTCTGCTGGCGAGTGAGGGTCGCGTCGTGCCGCCTGCCGAGGCATCGCCGTTCGATCTGCGTACCTTCCTGTCGGCTTCTGCAATCCTGTTCTCGAGCTTCATCGGCTTCGATGCCATCGCCCAGGCCGGCGGGGAAGCCCGTAATCCCGGCCGCAACCTGCCGCTCGCGATCGGCATTGCCATCGTCACGGTTGGCACGTTCTATTTCCTGTTTACGGCAGCCGTGTATCACGCGGTGCCGTGGACCTATGTCGCCGAAGAGGCCCTCGTGCGGGACATCACCGCACCCGGGCTTTTCAGCACGCTGCTGCCAGCCGGCTGGGGCGTCGCGATTGTCGCCGGTGCCGCGATTGCGCTGATCAACGACCTGCCGGCAATGCTGCTCGCCGTCTCGCGGCTCATGTTTGCCTGGGCGGAAGACGGTATCTTCCCTGAGCAGGTGGCCCGCGTTCATCCGCGTCGTCACACGCCGCAGACGGCGCTGTTACTGAGTGGCGCCATGGCGAGCGTCGGCGTTCTCGGCAGCCACTTCGCCGGCGATTTCTTCCTCGGCATCGACATCATGGTGACCTCCATGCTCGTCAACTTCCTGCTCATGTGCGTGGCCGTTATCACCCTGCCCGGGCGTAATCCCGCACTGGCCGGCGAGGTGAAGGTATTCACGTCGCGTCCGTTACAGCTTGTGCTGGCGTCACTGGGCGTCATCCTGCTGGCGGGCTTTCTCGCCATTCACACGATCAAGGATCTGAGCGCGGACGTGGACGCCTGGTACTTCCGGTCGACGCCCGTCTGGCTCATCGTCATGGCGGTGGCGTCCGTGATCTACTTCCGGGAGCTCCGGAAACTGAAGCGCAGGAACGTTGACGTAGAAATGGTGTTCAGCCGCCTGCCACCCGAGTGACAACATGAGCGAACAACATACCCACACCGACCTTGCACCCGACCTGCGTATATCGCGCGTCGTCACGGGTCTATGGCAGATCGCCGACATGGAGCGCGACGAACGCTCGCTCGATCTCGAGCAGGTCGCTGCCCACATGCAGCCCTATGCCGACGCCGGACTGACGACCTTCGATATGGCTGATCACTACGGGTCGGCCGAGGATATTGCCGGCATCTTCTTCCAGAGCTACGAGCGTGCCGGCGAGCTCAGCCTGCTCACGAAGTGGGTCCCGGAACCGGGCGGCTCGTCGCGCGACACGGTGCGGCAGGCCGTGCAGCGATCGCTGGACCGTCTGCAGACCGATCGTCTTGATCTCCTGCAGTACCACGCCTGGAACTACGCCGACCCGAGCTATCTCGACGACCTTTACCATCTCGAGGAGCTCCGGGAAGAGGGGCTGATCCGCCATCTCGGCCTGACGAACTTTGATACCGACCATCTTCGCGTCGTGCTTAAAACGGGGATCAGGATCGTCTCTAACCAGGTCTGCTTCTCGCTCCTCGACCAGCGTGCGAGCGGCGACATGGCGCGCCTGTGCGAGGACGAGGGCGTGAAGCTGCTCGCCTTCGGCACGCTGGCCGGCGGCTTCCTGACCGAACGCTGGGTGGGTCAGCCGGAGCCCGCTATGGACGAGCAACTGACGTGGTCGCAAATGAAGTACAAGCGCTACATCGACACGGCGGGCGGTTGGCTTCGGTTCCAGCGGGTGCTGGCAACCGTCAAAACGATCGCGGATCGGCACGGGATGTCGATGGCGAATATCGCCAGTCGCTACATCCTGGAACAGCCGGCGGTTGGCGCCGTGATCATCGGCGCTCGCCTCGGCGAGAGCGAGCACATCGACAACAACCGGCAGCTGCTGCAGTTCGCCCTCGACGCTGCCGACCGGGACGCCATCGCCGAAGCGCTGGCGACGCTCGATCCCATCCCCGGCGACTGCGGCGATGAGTATCGCGAACCGCCTTTCCTGACGGCGTCCGGCGACCTGAGCCACCACATCGATGCCTTGCCGGCACCCTACCCGACGCAAGCCGGCGACGACGGCCGCACGCTGGTCCTGAGCGGCACAGTCTGGGAGGACATCGCCGGTTTCGCCCGCGCTGTCCGCAAAGGCGACCGCGTTCTCATCTCCGGCACAACGGCCACGCACGGTGACCGTGTCATTGGTGGCGAGGACCCCGCAGCGCAGACTCACTTTGCCATCGACAAGATCGACGGTGCCCTTAAGTCGCTCGGCGCGTCACTCGAGGATGTTGTCCGCACCCGAATCCTGATCAACAACCTCGATGACTGGGAGCCAGTCTCTCGCGCGCACGGTCGACGCTTCGGGAGCATTCGGCCCGCCAACACGCTCGTGCAGGCGGGCCTCGTCGGCGACGGCTATCTCGTTGAGATTGAAGCCGAAGCGATCGTCGGGACGGAATGAAGCCGGATATCGGGGTCTGACTCCTGCTACGTCTGTCGAGCGTGCGTGCGACCGCGGCAGAATCACCCCGCACTATCCCCTGCCTACAGGCGTTGAATCCATTATTGCCGCCCCTCATTCGGGCAGCGGCAAGCTCAGTAGCTGGGGCTCGACTCCTCGTTCTCGAGCAGCGGCATCGGGTGTAGGCAGGCTGCCCCGCCGGGGTGATGCGTTCCTTTCTGGAACTCGACTTGCTCGTCCACCTCGACGGGCGGCGACTTTAACGGAGGCGATGGCGGTTCCTGGCTGATTCTTTCGAGAATGATGCGTGGCGCGGGATTCGTCGGCACGATCTGCCAGGTGTCACCGGCGAACAGCGTGTACGGAATATACCGGCAGCCGTTTGGGGGGTAGGTGGTCACTTCCCAGCCGCAGGAATACAGCTGGACTGCGCTGCCGCCGGGTTCCACATCGACTGCAAAACTCTCCGACAACGACGAAGTGACCTGGGAGCCGTCCGGCAGAATGACCAGCGCGCCACCAAAATTATTGATGATAGTGGCCGTACCGTCAGACGCTGGCGAATTATCGATGTAGAGTTTTGCGCTCGTTACGATCGTCGTGTCCCAATCGGTGAGTATGTCCCACCAATTGCTCATGACAGTGTTGTCGTACGGTATTTCGTTCTCGGCGCCCGGCATGTTCTGCATCCACCACAAGTAAAACCGTGTCTCGGTCTTTTGCGGCATCGACACCTCGCTGGGCCAGGCATAGTCGAGCGTATCGAAGTAGACGGAGTTAACGACCGTTCTCGCGCCGCTGCCATCCGGTCGCCAATCCTCGCAGTCGGAGTCCTGCGGTGTCGAGTTAACGTAGTCGTAGTCAACGATGGTATTCGGCGGCATATGCGTCCAGCCGCAACGGCCGGGTTGCATCGCAGGGCCGGGAAACCCTGGCACGCCGACGAACTTGCCCCAGAATAGCTCTGAATTTCCGCTGGCCCTGCGATCGATGTAGTCGAGCATCGCCTCTGTCTGATGGCCGTAATTGTGAATAGCTTCAGCCTGTGTCCGGTGATAATTGATGCCATACACTATGTAGGTCTTGTCGAACACGGGCAGGTCGCCGCCGAAACGATCGCTGTTCGAAACATCGACCGAGACCGGGCTGGACATATTGGACTCCCAGACCTGGATGTCATCCCGGAAATAGATCGCCAACCACACGTCCTGGACGCCCAGAGTCTCGATGTAGTCTCGTGCTCCTGCCTTGTCGAGAATCTGCTCGTAGTCGACCATCACTTGCTGAGGAGCAAACGGATTCTGCCGAGTGGACTTCGGGAGCGGCTCATAGAACACCAGGTGATCAACCACTTGATAGGAAACGAAAGGCTCCGTTGATGGATTCTTGTAGCCTCTGAATCGTGTGCGCTCCTCGAGGAAAAACTTCGTTCTTGCGGCAATGGTCTGGACGTACTCCGCTATTTCGTCGACCGTATCGCCTCCCCATTCCGGTGGCCTGTAAAAATAGTCAGCTTCGTTCGTATCGAGGGCTATTCCGTCTGTCGTGGGGATGTGTGTGATCAGCAAGATCGGTGCGATGCGCCGTCCACCTGCGGCAGGCGTTGTCATATCGTCCGTCATAGGCCAGTAGCGCGGACGAACGAGATACGGATAGGTATGGGTCGAAGTTCCGAGAGCCCCAGCGTCAACGGTGAGCGTCAAGGTGTGTTCACCGGGCACGAGCGCGACGTCGAGCGCATCGCCGATCGCCAGCCCACCGGCAGCGAGCTCCTGAAGGTCGGAGTTCCAGGTAATGGTGGCCGCCGATACATCCTCGCCGGTTCCCTCGATCGACAATGAACTGACGACCAGGCTCTGGTCCATGTCGTCCACGCCGAAGGCCTTGCCGCCATCGATCACTGCTGCAATGTCCAACGGTGCGGCAGATACCGCTACGTTCAGCGTTGCGCTGGCACTCGCGCCATCGTCATCCGTAACCACGACTCGCAGCTGTACCCGGTCGTCTCCTGACAATGGCGGTACTGTGAAACTCGCTGTAGACGAGTCGGCCGATACAATATCGACAGTCGGCCCACTAACTTGCTGCCACGCATAGCTTGATATCGTGCCATCGCTATCGCTGCTAGCGGACGCATCAACACTGACAGTCTGTGTCGAATAGGCGCTGGGAAGGGAGGATGTGGCTGATGCCGTTGGCGCGAGGTTGCTTGGCGGAGGAGGTGGCGAGGAATCGCCACCGCCGCCACCGCAGGCAGACAACGCAAAGAGGCCAAAGATCGACAAGAGGAGGACACTACGATTCTTCATAACCGCTCCGTCGTACAGTGCCAACCATTAGAACTGGTAATGTTGTCGTCGTTGCAGCGCGGTCCGATCGCTGGGTAGCACAGACGGCTGGCGCTGCAGTGCAGATCTGGGCCTCTACCTCTTATTACTTTCGGTCTCTGCTCTGGACCCCCACGAACGGCGCTGATGGCACTTTCAAAAATATTTTTTCTTCTTGTTTTCGGCCGGCTTTTTTCTTCGACCTTCGTAGCAGGCTACCACAGGTGCTTGCAGACCGGGAAACACTACCCGGGTCTGTGTTACGGAACCGGCCTCGCGTGCGCCAAGCCGCTGAAGATCGCGCTCACAAGGAACCAGTACCTGCAAACGCCTGGGATCGGCCGATGCAAGCGGGCTGCTCCCAAGGTCCGTGGCAGCATAGTCGACTTCCGTTCAACCACGAAGCACGAGTTGCCCGCCGAGACCTGCGAGGTCGGCTGGTCTCACCCCGCTGCCATCATCTGTCGCTCGATCACTACCGCCTCCAGGCCGGATCCCTTAGCAGCAGTCGATCTGGTCGCGCACCTCTTCCGCGGCCTTGCGCAGCTCTGCGATCAGGGCGACCGCGGGTTTGCGCATGTCCTTTGGTATTCGCGACACGATCAGGGCGACCGCGTTCTCGGTCATGCTGGCGAGCCGCCTGGCCTCCTTTGTGCCGCTTGCGGTCAGCTCGATCAGCCAACGGCGTCCGTCATCCGGGTCCTGGTGCCGCTCCACGAACCCGCGTGACTCCAGGCCGTCGAGCAGTCGCGTCATTGCTCCTTTTGTCACGCGCGTATGGCTGGCGAGGGTCGAGGCATCCCAGGTGCCGTCCAGCAGAGTCTGGAGGACTACGCATTGCGTGACGGTCACGGTGCCACAGCAGACTTGATCTCGCTCCACCATCGCGAACATGCGGCAGAACGCGACGACGTCACCGACAAGTGTACTCACGGTTTCGTTGCCTGGATCGTGTAGCTGTAGATCGTCTCTGCGATTTCCTTTGCTCGCTCGACGCCGACCTCCGCTATGGCGGCGCCGATGACCGGATCATCCGTGGTGAGGTCGAATATCTGTCCGGCCGGCCAGCGCTGCAGCTCAATGGCTACGAAGCCGGCGTCGCGAATGTATCCCAGGTAGTCGTTTTCCGTTTCCGCGCCGGCAATGCAGCCAATGTACGCAGAGGTGCTCTGCGCCACCTCCGCCGGCAATGGCTCCGTAAGCAGGATGTCACTGATCACCAACCGGCCGCCTGGCTTCAATACACGAAACGCTTCTCGAAACGCTGCTGTCTTGTCCGGACTCAAGTTGATAACGCAGTTGGATATGATGACGTCAGCGGACCCTGATGCGACGGGCAGTGCCTCGATAATCCCCTCCCGGAACTCTACCGTCCGGGCGTAGCCTGCGTTCACGGCATTGGCGCGTGCGCGCGCCAGCATTTCAGGTGTCATGTCGACACCGATGAAACGCCCGTCGCTCCCGAGCTTCTCTGCGGCGAGCAATGCATCGAAGCCTGCGCCCGATCCAAGATCGACGACGACTTCACCTGGCTCCAGGTTCGCGATCGCGGTCGGGTTGCCGCAGCCAAGTCCGAGGTTCCCGGTAGCCGCAGGGCCGGCCAGGTCCGCGTCGGAATACCCGGCCTGCTTTGCGGAATCGGTTTCGCGGGTGTCGCTGCAGCCAGTCGGTCCGCAGCAGCTCGTCTTTTCTTCCGCTACGCGCGCATAGCCTTCGCGCACGAGCGCATGTGTTTGCGCCTTTTCCATTGTTCGTCTCATTAGTTGAGTTAATCAACTAAATAATTGACTTATGCAACTAAATTGTCAAGCGATATCTTGCAGGCTGACCGTCAGACGACATAGTCCAGTGCTGGATCCTCTTGGCGAATACGGTTCTCTGAATTCGCTGGACCTTGGGTATCTCCGGCCCCTCGCGCTGCGAGGCCCGGTAAAGAAAGTCCGGCGTCGGCCGATAACGTGCTTATGTAAAGTCGGGCGGTCGGTTTGGGCCGGCGGGATGAAAACGCGATGCGTAGAGGACTGCTGCTTTTCCTGGTGTTTCCCATCTGTTTCGCATGGGTTCATCCAGTATGGTCACAGAATCCCACTTACGGCGTCGAATTCACGCTTTCGGGCGTCCTGATCTCCACGAAGACCCGATCGGCTTTGATTAACGGCGAGGTGGCCAAGGAAGGCGAACGGGTGGACGGCATCGAGATCCTCGCCATCGACGAATATGGCGTACGCGTCCTCAACGGCACCGCGGAGCTGATGGTGCCGGTCGGATCCACCACGCGACTCGCACCATCCGTGCCCCGCCCGGCAATGCTTGCTCAAACCGAACCCGCGACCGAACCCGCGACCGGACCTGCAACGCGCCGCGTCAATGCCGGCGAGACGCTCTCGCTGATCGCCGGGGACTACGCGGGCGCCGGCCAGAGCCTGAACCAGGTCATGATTGCCCTCTATGAGGCAAACCCGCACGCCTTCGATGGCAACATCAACCGGCTCGAAGCCGGTGCCGAGCTACGGATTCCCCCGGTCGCAGACATCGAGCATTACCCGGCGGATGTCGCGTTGGCCGAAGTGCTGCAGCAGACGGAAAGCTGGCGAGGAAGGGACCACGAGCGTAGCGAACTGCCGCTGGTTGCCGAGCTGTTGCCGCCGGTCGAGGTCGAAGCGCCCATCAACGACGTCGACCCTGGGCCCAACGTCTACGGTCCCGTCGGCTACGGCGAGACGCTGTCCGAGATTGCGCTCCGCCTTGCGGGCGACGGCATTTCGATGTACCGCATGATGTCCGCGTTGTTCGAAGAGAACCCGCAGGCGTTTGGCGGCAGCGTCGACTTCCTGCGCGAGGGTGCCGTGCTGCGTATACCGGACTTCGACGCGATCGATCCGAGTGCAACGCTGGCTGCCACGTCGCACTAGTGCTGAGGCCGTTTCCGTCTGCCGCCTATTGATAACGGTTGGCCGCTGTCCTAGGTTCGACATCGTAGTCGTACCACCCGGAACCTGGCCTGAATGAACAAACCCTCGAGACGCTTCCTGATCGCCGGCGCACTTGGCGCGCTGTTAGCCGTCGTGCTGGGCGCGTTCGGCGCACACGCTCTCGAGGACAGGCTGACACCGGACCTGCTGGACATCTACCAGACGGCCAATACCTACCACTTCTATCACAGCCTTGCGCTAGTGGCCGTTGGCTTCCTGGCGCAACAGGTTACCGGCAAGTTGGTGAGCGCGAGCGGCTGGTGTTTTATCGCGGGACTCGTGTTCTTCTCGGGCAGCCTGTACGCACTGGCCTTGTCCGGCGTACGTATCCTCGGTGCCGTTACGCCCATCGGCGGCGTGTTTTTTATTCTTGGCTGGGCGTTGTTTGCGGCGGCGGTGTATTCCGCCAGCGGGAAGGACGCCAACGACTAGACCACGGTCTTTCGGCTACCTCGACGCCATCAGCTGCGCCGTCCGTGGCGCAGCTCTGCCTTTGGGTGAATAGCGATCAATCGTCGTCGTTATTGTCGTCACCGAAGTAAAAACCACCGCGCTTGCTAACGAAGATCGTGCCGCCACTGCCGTAGTAGAGGCTCCTGCGATCGCGAGACAGCGATGCGCGCGTCTCGTTGCCGTCCACCGTGGGCAGGTTCAGGCCCTTGCTGAGGTTCCGCGGTCGCGTCCAGCCGCCACGAACCCGGAACGCCGTATAGACATCCTGCCCCTCGCCAGCCCGGTTCGAGCTGAAGACGATCTCCCGACCGTTGAGGCTCAGGTTTGGCTGCTGGTCGTCATGGCTCGTGTTGAGATCGTGCACGGGTTCGCCCGGCCCGAAGGATCCGTCGAAGTACATCCGGCTCCGGTGAATGTCCTGGTCGCCGTTGGGACCGTTCGTCGAGTAGTACAGGTAGGCACCATGACGCGTATACACCAGCGACGGAGCGAGTTCCCGGCCCGCCGTGTTGGGACCGTGTGGCGCACAGGCGAGCCTGCGCGGCTCTGACGCGGCACCGTCCTTGAAGCGCGTGACGAAGATGTCTACACCACCGCAGCTCGTTTCGTCGTCTCGATCCGACACGAAGAACAGCACCTCACCATCGAGTGGCGTCGGGCAGAAGTCGCCGGCATCGTCGAGACTGACCGGGTCGTCTACCTTGATCCTCGGACCGAAGGGCGAGGATTTGCTGTCTCGCTCGTAGATCCAGATGTCCAGCGTGCCGTCGAAGCCACCCGCCGTGAACAGCGTCAGGCCATCGGGCGATTCGATCGGGCAACCGCCCTGCACGTTGGCCACCGGGTTCGCGGGGCGCCAGCCGAAGTTCCAGCCGGCGTGGCTTGCTGGCGGCGCCAGCATGAGTCCTGCAACCAACGCGGTGCAGGCGATAAAGCATCTGTTTTTCATTACCTTACTCCTGTGTGGTCGTGCTTCGGACTGTCGGACAACAAGTCCGTCGAGGAGTCCGTCTCCCCATAGCCGCTTACGCGCGGCGTTGTACGTCCCTACTTAAGAAGATCGTATCGGCGGCGAAAAACCCGCCATCGGGGGTGGAACCACACGGAGAAAAACGGGGGGTGCGACCGCCACGCGGGACGGGCGAACAGTGCTGCTTACTTGTCGAGCAGGCTCGCGATGCGCTGGCGCGCCGAGGACCAGGCGCGTTCGACGGAGCGCTCGGAGACGCCAAGGCACTCCGCGGTTTCGGCGGTTGTGAGGCCTGCGAAGAAGCGGCACTCGAAGACGCGCGCACTGCGTTCGTCTTCCTGTTCGACGAGTGAGACGAGCTGGTCGACTTCGAGCAGGAACTCCGCGTCGCTCTGGGCATCGTCGCCCATGATCGTCTCTATCAGTGTGACTTCGTTGCCGGCTCGCATCTCGGCGCTGGCGTAACGAATTTCGTCCACGATGACGCGCCGCATCACCGTGCCCGCAAGGGCGAAGAACTGTCGCCGGTCGTTGGAGCGGACCCGGCCGCCCGAGAGCAGCCTGAGAAAGGTCTCGTTGACGAGTGTGGTTGCCCCGAGCGCGTCGACGTTCTGCGAGCGCCGGCGCGCCATGGCCTTGAGCTCCGGGTAAAGGAGTGCGGTGAGACGATCCATTGCGCCCTCATCGCCGCTCTCCACGTCGCGAAGCAGCTGAGTCACTTCCATTCGGCGTCACCCGCGTTTTACTGCGTCGAACCCCTTATAATCTGCTGCATAACAACAGGCAATGCTCTTCGAGTTCCTGCAGCTCGTTTGCCGGCAATAAACAGGTGGCGTCATGACCGATGAAGACGCGTTACGAACAGGGGGTGGACTGGACAAGTTCCAGCACTGGATGGCGTCCGGTGATGATCCCCTGATCGGCCAGGCGCTCGGCAGCTATCGCGTCATCGCGCTCGTCGCGGAAGGCGGCATGGGCCGCGTCTATCGCGGCCAGCGAGACGACGGCGAGTTCGACCGTGACGTCGCGCTCAAGGTGCTGCCGGCCGGGATGAGCGGCGAGTACATCAGCCGCTTCAAACAGGAACAGCAGATTCTTGCAAGCCTGTCGCACCCGAACATTGCGCAGCTCTTTGATGCCGGCCTCGCAGAGTCCGGCAGCCTGTTCCTCGTCATGGAGCTCGTCGACGGGCTTCCCATTGATGAGTACGCACGTGACCTCACCACGACCGCGAAGACGCGCCTCATGCTCGCGCTCGCCGAGACCCTCGCGTTTGCGCACTCGAGGCTCGTCGTTCATCGCGACCTGAAGCCGTCGAACGTGTTCGTCAGTGCCGACGACAGTCTCAAGCTGCTGGACTTCGGCATTGCCAAGATCCTTGAGGCGCCGGACAGCGTTACGGTCGAAAACCGACCGATGACGCCGCGCTACGCAAGTCCCGAGCAGCTCCTCAACGAGCCGATTTCGGTTGCAAGTGATATCTATCAGTTCGGCCTGTTGTTCCTGTCGCTGTTTGAGCAACGTGACGACGTCGAGGCGGAAACCCGGGCCTCGGCAACCGAGCGCGCTATCCAGAAGCGCTCGGTGACGGCCGAAAAGCGCCTCGCGGAGTCGCTGCCGGCTGATCTGACGGCGATCATCAACCAGTGCCTGCGCGCCGAGCCGGCGGAGCGCTACGCCTCGGCGTCGGATCTCGCCGCCGATCTCAGGCGTTTCCTGAGTGGCTACCCGGTCAGGGCGCGCAACCCGGGCACGCTGGCGCGGGGTATCAAGTTCATCAGGCGCAACTGGCTGCCGAGCGCGGCTATCGGCCTGACCTTCGTGTCGCTGCTCGCCTTCCTGTTCGTGTCGCTGCAGCAGCAGGCCGCTACCGAGGCGGCGCGAGCGGCCACCGAGCGACAGCAACAGCGGGCCGAAAGAGTGTCGGCGTTCCTCGTCGACCTGTTCGAAGCCAACAACCCGAGCCAGGCAATGGGCGAAGACCTGAGCGCGCGCGACATACTGGCGCGCGGTCTCGAGAAGACCAACGAGATCGAGGACGAACCCGAGTTCCGGATCGATCTCCTCGATACCCTCGCACGCGTCTATGACAACCTGGGCGATCAACAGAAGGCACTCGAGCTCGCCGAGGAAACACTCGAGCTCAAGCAGACCGTCTACGCAGACGAGCCGCTCGAGATCGCAACGACGCTGGCGCTGATCGGGCGGCTTAAGATCTGGTTCGGTGAGGACCAGGCGGCGCTCGAGCTGGGCCAGCAGGTGTATGACATACGCGCGCAAGCGCTGGGACCGGACAGCAGCGAGGCGCTGCAGGCGCTGTACGTTGTGGCCACGGCGTACCAGCGCTTGGAGCAACCGGAGAAAGCCCGCGATCTGCACGCCGAGATCCTCGCGGGTCGCCGCCGACTGCACGGCGAGAACCACAGCAGCGTCACGACCGCGCTAAACAACCTCGCGGTTGCGTACTGGGGGCTCGGCGACACGACACGAGCGATAGAGCTCATGGAGGAAGTGCTGGCCTGGAACGAGGTCCAGATTCCGGCCGACCACCCGTGGGCGGCGGTCGACCTGTACAACTACGGCGGCTACCTGATTCGCGCGGGACGTTACGACGAATCCGTCGCGGCGCTCGACCGAAGCCTCGCCATCGCGACAAAGGTCTTCGGTGACGATCATCCTTCGACCGGCTTGATCCTGGTTGCGCATGGCAACGCGCGCTACCAAGGCGGCGAGTATGCGGCCGGTCTCGACAGTCTCGACAAGGCACTGGCGATCTACAAAGCGAAGAACCCGTGGCCACACCCGCGCACCGCGGATGCCCAGGTTATTTACGGGCGTGCGCTGACCTTGCTCGGCCGGCTCGACGAGGCGGAAACCTATGTGCAGGACGCTATGCGCCAGCTTGATGAGCTGTACGGCAACGAGGCGCTCGAATACCTCAAGGCACAGCACGCATTTGCAGGCATTCGACTCCAGGCGGGCCAGTACGAGGAGGCGCTCGAGCTGCTCGAGCCGGTCATTGCGTTCCCGGGTGCGGGTCCACAGATCGAACTGGCGCGCTCCCATCGTGCCCGCGCGCTGCGGCATCTCGGTCGTCTCGATGAAGCCGATCGTGCGTCGATCGAGGCACTCGAGTTCCTCGTCGACCGCGCCGAGGACAGCGAACCCAACATGGGCGAGGCGCGCAGCGAGCGCGCCCTGCTGCTCCTGGACACCGGGCGCCCTGACGACGCTCTCGAAGTGATCGAACAGGCGCAAAGCGCCTTGTCAGAGGCCGTGCCCGCCGGCCACTGGCGGCTGTCGGCCCTCGAGGCAATGCGTGTAGAAGCGGCGCATCGCGCCGGGCAGCAGCCTGTTGGCACTGAAGAAATCGATGCGCTGATCACGGACCTGGCGCCTTCCCTGCCGCCGGCCAGTGAAATCCCGGCGCGACTCGAGCAGCTTCGCACGGGTTTGTAGGAGCAATCACCCGGACCGAATGCGTTCAGTCTCCTCGTTCCTTTTTCGCCAGGATTCCGCCGCACCGGCGATCGATCATGCACTACACTGCGGGCATGCAAGACTTTGACTACATCATCGTCGGCGCAGGTTCCGCCGGCTGCGTGCTGGCGAATCGACTGAGCGAGGACGAGTCGGTTCGTGTCTGCCTGCTCGAAGCCGGCCCGGTGGACAGCCATCCGCTGATTCATATGCCGATGGGTTTCTCCCTGCTTGGTGAGAACAAGAACATCAACTGGTGCTTCGAGACGATTCCGCAGCCGACCCTGCAGGGTCGACGGGGCTACCAGCCGCGCGGTCGCGTGCTCGGCGGCTCGAGTTCCGTGAATGCGATGGTGTATATCCGCGGCGTGGCCGCCGACTACGATGGCTGGGCGGAGGCGGGCGCCACCGGCTGGTCGTACCGGGACGTGCTGCCGTACTTCAAGCGCTCGGAAGACCAGGAGCGCGGTGAGGACGCGTTCCATGGCACGGGCGGGCCGCTCTCCGTCAGCGATCTCCGGTACAAGAACCCCTTGAGCCAGATGTTCGTCGACGCGGCCGGGGAGTTGGACCTGCCGGCCAACGACGACTTCAACGGAAGTACGCAGGAAGGCGTGGGGTTCTACCAGGTCACCCAGCGGGAGGGGCGTCGCTGCAGTTCGGCAGCCGGATACCTGGCCCAGGCGCTGGTCCGTAGCAACCTTACGGTGCTTACCGGCGCGCAGGCGCAGAAGCTGATCATCGAAGACCAGCGCGCCGTTGGTGTCGACTACATGAGTGACAAAGGCGCCGTGACTCTCAAGGCGAATCGCGAGGTACTGCTGTCGGCGGGCGCCTTCCAGTCACCGCAGCTGCTGATGCTCTCCGGCATTGGGCCGGCGCCGCATCTCAAGGAACACGGCATCGAGGTGGTCCACGATGCGCCCGAGGTCGGACAGAACCTGCAGGATCACTTCGACTACACCGTGATTCGGCGGGTCGACTCGTCACTGGCGATGGGCTACACGCTGTCGCGGACGCTGAGCGCAATCCCTGATTACCTCAAGTACCGCCAGGGACAGGGTCGCTTCACGTCGAACCTCGCGGAAGCCGGCGGCTTCATCCGCACCTCGAGCAACGAGCCGGCGCCGGATCTCCAGCTGCATTTCGTCCCGGGCATCGTCGATGACCACGGCCGGAAAAAGCACTTCATTGCCGGCATCTCCTGCCATGTCTGCGTGCTGCGTCCCGAGAGCCGGGGCAGCGTCACGCTGCATGATGCCAACCCGTACTCGGCCCCGGCTATCGACCCGCGCTTCCTGAGCGCGGAAGACGATATCCAGCGCACGCTCAAGGGGGCGAGGCTGGTGCACCGCATCCTCGATGCGAAGGCGTTCAAAGGCCTCGCGGATCGACCAATGTACGCGGGCAGCGACGCCGACGACGATGAGATGATCGATGACATCAAGCGTCGCGGCGACACGATCTACCACCCCGTCGGGACCTGCCGCATGGGGTCGGATGCGACCGCCGTGGTAGATCCGTCGGCACGTGTGCGCGGCGTCGAGGGCTTACGCGTCGTCGATGCGTCCATCATGCCGACGCTCGTTTCGGGCAATACCAACGCACCGACCATCATGATTGCCGAGAAGATCGCGGACGCAATCAAGGGCCAGGAGTCCGCCGCGGCCCACGCGGGCGCATGACCGACTGCCGTAACTGCGGGGCGCAGCTCGACGGGGAGTACTGCGGCAACTGCGGCCAGCGCAACGTCGACCTAGAGCGCCCGATCTGGGGCCTCATGGCAGACGTGATCAAGGAGACCTTCGAGGTCGATGGCCGCGCCTGGCTGACGCTCAGGACGCTGTTTCGCCATCCGGGCAAGCTGACGGCCGAGTTCCTGGCAGGACGCCGTCGCACCTACACATCACCGCTGCGCCTTTACCTTGTGACGAGCATTTCCTTCTTCGTGTTCGTCGCGTGGCTGGCGCAGAGCGGGCTCCTGTTCGAGCCGGGTGAGGACCCCGTCTTCGATTCCGCTGTGCAGGCGCGCTTCCTGTCCGATGACCTGCCGCGCCTCATGTTCGTGTTGCTGCCGGTATTCGCCGGGCTCATGAAGCTCATGTACTTCCGGCGCCTGTACTTCGACCACCTGATCTTCTCGATCCACCTGCACACCTTCGGCTACCTCGTGCTTGCGGGCATCATGCCGCTCGAGAATATCGCCAACCGTGCGGTCGTCCCGATGGTCGTGCAGGTCCTGCTCTTGATCTACTTCCTCACGTACTTCGTCATTGCGGTCAAACGCGTTTACGCGTCCGCGTGGTGGGTCACTGCGCTGAAATCCGTCGGCATCCTGTTCGGCTACATGATCGTCGTGTCGATTGCGATCGAGAACACGAGCAGCTTCCTCATAATTTCCGACTAGCTCGTACCTGCTGTATCTCTGCCCCCACTAGAACTGCTGGATGATCATGGCGAATCCGCCGGTAAGCGTGAAGACATCCTCGGGCGCGATCGTGAATGCGCCGTTAGCCTCTTCGGTTTCCGAGACCTCGAGGTCGAAAATGATGCCACCGGGTCTACCGCTGATACTGCCGAAGCCGATCTCGAACAGCGTATTCGTGTTGGTATCCACGGTCTCGGTGTAGTCCTGCAGGTCGATACTTCCATCGAACAGGCTGTCCGTGTCATCCAGAGGGTCATCAAGCCAGCAGTCCGTGAATTCCCACAGGAAGTCGTCGTCGTCCGACAACTGGCCCGAGCCCAGCCACGTGATCCCGGTCTCGCCCTGTGCCATGACGCCGAGCGGCGGAGTGCCCGTAAACATGTCGCAGCTTGCGACCGTCGGGTTGTTGAGCGTCACCGCCTCCAGTTCGTCCAGCCGTTCGGCAATGAGGACGAACAGCTCGTAGACCAGGCCAAGGGCATTGGCGGCAAGCGATGCCTGCCGCTGCCAGACTGGCGCCGTCTCCTCCTCCAGCAGATCCTCGAACTGCGACCAGGTATAGCTAACCGCAGCGGCGCCATTGAGGGTCATGACCACATCTCCGCCATTGATGTTGACGCCGACGACACCTTCGGGTGTGAGCACGCTCAGCGCGCCGCTGGTGGGGGCTTCGTCGACGTTGGCAGCGATATCTGCGTCGACCGTCACCGAGAGCGTTGCGTCGAGTGGCGTCGTGCCATCGCTCGAAACGACAAGATTGAATCCGGATAGTCTCTGGGCCTCGTAGGACAACAAGGTGACGGAGTTGTCGGCGGAGACGTCGAGGTTGATCGTCGTGAAGAACAGGTCGTCATCGAAGTCGAGTGCGACAGAGTACGCGCCACCGACATTGGCGGTCAGGGGGTTCTCACCGGGTAAGTCGGCGAGGATCATGTTGTAGGTCGGCAATATGGTGACGGGGTCGTCGATAACTCCACCGCCGCCCGGCAAGCTGCCGCTGTTGTCGTCGCCGCCACCGCCGCCCCCTCCGCTGCCGATGAGCAAGGCAAGTCCGAGTACAGTAATGGCTGAAGCCAGCAAATAACGTAAGACAGACATCTGAAAGAACCTCCGGATCATGAAGGCCGCCGTACTGGATACGGCCAGGCCATAACAACAACAGCGGCGACGGCACCGAGCGTCGCAGCCAATAAATCGGCGATATCGAACGTCCCGCGAAGCAGGTACGGCGACAGGTTTTCGAGCACAGGCACGCTGCCAAACGAGGCGGGGACTGCGTTCGCAAAGGCGGGTGCCAGGCGGGCATGCTGACCAATCTCGAGGATTGCGTTGACACTCAGCCAAGAAACGGCAATGGCAATGAACGCTCTTATGCTTCCCGGCCCCAGTGCCGCTGCAGTCAGGAGAGAGAAAGCCAGTACGTGGAGCAGGGCAGGCAGGGCGCCAGTAACAATGTGACCGGCACCCAGCAAGGCTTGCCCTTCAAAGGGCAACAAATAGACAGCGCTGGCAGGACGAGCGGCGAGGTACACGAGGGCGCCGAGCGCCAGTGCGGTAAATCCGAAGAGCGTGCAGCGGAGCGTCCACACCCGTGTCGACCGGGCCCGGCTTCGGCTTGGCGATGTAGGCGTATCACTGGAAGCTGGCACAGAACACCTCAGGTGGTTGCGATTCCAAACAGCTTGAAACCGGGAACGAAGCAGCCCGACGTAAACTATGGGCGAGCTACCCCGTTTAAATTTCGTTAAATACGGATGGGCGATATCCGTCACGACGACGGGTTGGACGGTGCCAGTGAACGGCCTCGTGCCCTCAGCTCAAACGAGAACGATCGGCACGCTCACCACCGGCACCGCCCAGGCCAGAAATCAGGCCGCCGTGGATACGGGTATACGCCGCTCGGACTGGTCGTCTTCCGTATGCGCTGCCTTCGGCGCCGTAATCGTCAACATGCCGTCGTCGAACTCCGCCTTGACGTCGTCAACGACGATCTCGCCCGGGAGTCGGAAGCGTCGGTAGACGTCTTCGTAGTGAAAGTCCGACCAGCACACCGTCTCCGGCGTGTCCGATTTCTCGTCGGCGGTCGATTCATGGCGCAAGGCCGCCTTCACGATGATCTCGGCCGGCGTTGCCGTGACAGCAATGTCATCCGTATCGAAGCCCGCCAGTGCGACACGGCAGGTCAGCTTGTCTTCGGTCTCGCACAGCTCGGCATCAGGCCAGCACACCTCTCGCTCGGCGCGCAGCCAGTGATCGACATCGGCGGTAAGTTCCGATCCGTGCAATTTGAACAACTCGTAGGCGCGCTTTCGGATTCGGTCAGTGACCTGATCGAATTCGTCGAACACGGGTAATGAACGGTCGTCGCTGGATGCGACTCTTTCTACGCTGGGTTTGGACATGACACTCTCCATTAGGGGCAAATTCGCTTCTCCGCCACCTGCCCGGGGTCGTGCTCCCTGCGCGGCAATTCCTCGACTCACATCAGTGGCAAATACGCTCTCCTGGAGGACATGTTCTTGTTGTTCGTGCTGCCTCTCATCCTCAAGATGAAGGCTTGACGGCACCGCGACAATAGGTAGTTTTACGGGTAATTACGTATGGCTTTTCTTTGGAAATGCATATCGAAAAACAAGCGCAAATCGTCCTGATGCGCGCTCGCGGGACGATCGAGCCCACGTCCTGCCGCGCCTGAGCCCTGCCACTCCTGCGGATCCATTACGTGTACAGTACGGGACGCGCCGAACATCACCCGTCAGTACCCGAGGATTACAGAACGTCATGCCCAGCCCGACTTCACGCCTCTTATCCGCCGTCACCCTCGCGCTGTGCCTCGGTCTGCTCACGCAGGGCGCGAGAGCAGCCGAGACCGATCCTGATGGTCGCCTGTTCGAGGCATCCGACGACGCCGTGGCCGACGTCGAGCAGGCAATGGCTCGCGCGCGTGACAACGATCGATTCGGACTCGTTATCCTCGGCGCAAACTGGTGCCACGATTCGCGAGCACTCGCGGCAAGACTGAACAAGTCGCCGCTGGCCGAGGTCGTCGAGGAGAACTACGAGCTGGTCTTTGTCGATGTGGGCTTTTACACGGCCGGCAGGGACGTCGTGCAGCACTACGGCGTGCCGCAGTTCTATGCGACGCCAACGGTGCTCATCATCGATCCGGCGACCGACCAGATCGTCGACAACGAAGAGCGCCATCTCTGGAGCAATGCGTACCAGGTCGACATGGAGTCATCGGTCGAGTACTTCGAAAAGTGGGCAGCGGACGACACGCCCAGAGAAACCGCTCCTGACTCTGCCGAGCTTGAGCAGCTCTTTGCCGAGATCGACCAGTTCGAACAACAGCTTGCCGAGAGGGTCGCCGCCGGCTACGCGATCGTGGGGCCGATGTTGAAAGCGGATGTGGTGGACGGAAATCCGCCCGAGGGCATTGCGGAGCGCTGGCGCGAGCTGGCGACTTTCAGGACGTCCGTTCCCAACGCTATCGCGGAGCTTCGTGCAGAGGCAAAGCGACGCGTGGAGGCCGGTGAAGACGACATCCAGCTGGACTTCCCGGCGTATCCACCGCTGTCGTGGGAAGCGCAATAGGCGCGTCGGGTAGCGAAAGGCGACGCATGTCAGCCAGTTCTGTTGAGATTGCGCGGAACGCTTTTCGCCAGCGTCGTATCGGTCCGCGCTATTCGGGGCCGCTGCATCTCACGACTACGGTCAGCCTTAGCGTCCTCGTGGCAGTAGCCAGCGCCCTACAGCTCGAGAGCGTCACGCCGCTCGAGTGGCTGACGGTCCCGCTGACCTTCCTGTATGCAAACCTGAGCGAATACCTTGGCCACCGCGGGCCGATGCATCACAAGACGCGCCTGCTTTCGAAGGTGTTCGAGCGGCACTCGATCGAGCATCACGCGTTCTTTACGGACAAAGCCCCAACTTTCGATTCTTCCAGAGACTATAAAGCGGTGCTGTTCCCGCCGGTGCTGCTGGTGTTCTTCATCCTGGGCTTCGCTATACCGGTCGGGGCACTCCTCGTCTGGCTGTTCTCGGCCAATGTCGGGTTCCTGTTTGTCCTGACGGCGGTGCTGTACTTCCTGAACTACGAGCTCCTGCACTTCGCCTACCACGCCGATCCGGCGTCGTGGATAGGCCGTCTGCCCTTCCTGAGCCGGCTGCGCAAGCATCACCTTGTGCATCACAATCGGCAGCTGATGACGCGCTACAACTTCAATATTGCCTACCCGATCTGCGATCGGTTGTTCGGTACCTTGTATCGCGATAAGCACGGATCGTAGCGCAGCCCGGGCACCTCTACGCGCTACTGGCCGGCATTCAGCCAGTTTTCGATCCACGTAGTCATGATGCTGCCGCATACGTTGGCGTCGGCAACCCAACAGTTATGGCCGTTGGCTACCTTCGAGACGATCAATGACGACGCCGGCTGCATCGTGTTGATGAATGGGAGCGTCTCATCGTTTTCCCCTAATTATTTGTTCTTGCTATGGGTTTACGCGCCGCAGGCCGGCGCGATTATCACTCGGCTTCTGCGCGTTCGTCCTTCGCCTCTTCGGGCTCATACTCCGGGAGGCTCGAATACTCCGTCGCGAGGTCCGTGATCCGCCCTTTCTTGAAGCCCAGCTTTGCGGTTAGCGTGAGGTTCCCGTCGCCGGCATTGTCGAGTTCGAACCAGTTGATTCCGAGCCCGCGCTTGAAGGCAAGCCTCCTGTCGCCGTTTGCCATGTTGGTAACGGTAATCTTGTTGCCTTCCTGCGCGACGGCGAACAGGCCATCCGGGGTCCGTGCCCAGTCGATCGCCCAAAGATAATGCTCGTTGTTAATGAAGCCGTCGGTGTCGTACAGCCCCTCACGTTGATCGATGTCAGCACACTCGTTGAACAGGCCACCTTCCCTCGGTACGCAGTTCGAGTAGACATGCACGTTCTTCCCATCGAGGTAGACATTGAAGAACTCGACCCTGCCGTTCCGCAGGTTCAAGAGGGCATAGTCCAGTTTTTTGTTCAGGCCGAAGGAGCGGCCGATCGACGCAAGATCCGCAAACGCGCTCGCACCGCCTTCCTGTCGTTCGAGCACGATCGCGCCGGTCTCGTACACATCATGGCGCTGGGCCTTGGCGGCATCGAAGCCCTCAGGGAAGAACAGCTGCTGGTGCTTCTCGCCGTCGAAACTGTGTAGCTCGTTGCCGGCGATCAGCAGCAGTCCGAACCAGGTCAGCTTCACTTGGTTCGCCTGGTACCGCTTCCCGTCGGATGTCGTTACGAGGAATTTCTCCCCGGTCGATGCCAGGTCAGCGAGGACCACGTTCTCGTCGCCTTCCTCCCGAATTACCTGCTGATTGCCGTTAGCCGTTACAACCCGTGTAATGGTCTGGTTGGTGTACGGGTCCAAGAGGAAATCGAGGATCTGCCCGCTCTGGGACGGCGCCGGACTCTGCGTTGCAACCGGCGCCGGAGTTGCAGCTACGGCGGCCGATGCAACGGCGGTCTCCAGGTTGGATCCGATCTGCTCACGAAAAAGCTCGGCGTCGATCTGGCTCTTCTGGCGATAGGCCGTAACCAGGGTTTCCCGCGGCAGCTCGTTCATTTGCACGGCAATGGCAGCAAGATGGTCGGCGCAAGGTGCCTCCATCAGGCAGATGGATACAGCGCCGTTCTCGACCAGCATCTTGCCCGCGTCGGTGCCGCGAAAGAGCGACGGCACGCGGTCCTCGGAGATCTGTGCCGTGTAGGTTTCGATCGGAAAGTCCGCCGGGTTGACCGCCCACGCCTGCAGCAGGGCATAGCGCTGGACGTCATCGGTCATTGCATGGCCGACGTAGTTCGCTTTCTGTTCATGGCTTGCTGTCCCGGATTCGACAGCCTTACGGTCTTTCTTCGATAGCTTTGCTGCTTCGGCCTGTCCGCTGAACGTCAGCAGCAGAGCCGTCATGCAGATCGCGAAACGGGCTAGCATCGCAACATTCCCCCAAGTGAATGATTGGCGAACCTCTTATTTGCGCCAAGATTACCATCTTGAAACTGAACGCGGCATTAATGAACTGACCGGCAAGCACCGCCATATACTCGCCGAGCTTCCGCATAATAAGGCTATCGAAATCAAGGCTACTCTCCGTTCAGCAGTGCCTGAAGATGATGCACTACGAGGTGCAGCATCGAAAGCGTGCCCGGGTGTGACCTCAGACCCCTGGCGGCATAGCGGACAGGACACCAGGTAGGCGACGTTGCCAAGCGGATCTACGGTACAGAGGACTCGGTCGAGATACCGTAGACGCCGTGGCCGACGTCGAGCAGACACTGGCTCGCGCGCGTGACAACGATCGACTCGGACTCGTCGTCCTCGGAGCAAACTGGTGCCACAATTCGCGAGCACTCGCGGCAAGACTGAACAAGTCGCCGCTGGCCGAGGTCGTCGAGGAGAACTACGAGCTGGTCTTTGTCGATGTGGGCTCTAACTCAGGGCAGGCGCATCCAAGGCGCAACCGGGCAAGAGCCCGGGCGCCTCTACGCGCTACTGGCCGGCATTCAGCCAGTTTTCGATCCACGTAGTCATGATGCTGCCGCATACGTTGGCGTCGGCAACCCAACAGTTATGGCCGTTGGCTACCTTCGAGACGATCAGTGACGACGCTGGCTGCATCGTGTTGATGAATGGGAGCGTCTCATCGTAGGCAATATTGATGTCATCGCTCCGCACGAACCGTGGCGTTTGCCCGACGGTTTCGTTGTGGCAGGCACCGCAGCGATCCGTGCCTCGAGTATTCGCCCAGAATTCCTGCTGGAAGGCCAGGACGTCGGCGTCACGCGCAACCGGACCTGTATAGGGGCCCGGCCCCCCGGCCGGTGGTGGCTCGGCGGCGTTGCCAAGCGCCTCCGGCCAGGCACGCAGGTCCTGAAGCTCAATCATATTCAGTCGAGGCCCAATCAGTACATCCCACGGCTCAGCGTCAAGCTGAATGAAGTCGCGCTCCAGCAGTACCGCCCGGCCGCCCTGCGTGTAATCGAGAACTCGCCAGCGGCGATGACGGAGATTCTCCGCCGTGAATCGCTCGAGAACAATGTCGGATCCAGGCGTGGACCACAGCCAGGGAGTGGGTTCACGCGAAATCATGGGTTCTTCGTCTAAGCCCTGGTCGTAAACCCGAGCCATCTCGGTGCCGTCGAGGAACTGGTAGCCGAAGACTCGGCGGGGATCGAGGCGCCCGTCGGGCAGGTAACTCGAGGCGGCCGTCGCGCCCAGTCCTGCCGACCAGAATAACGGCGGTGCCTGCACCAGGTCATTGGCAAGTTGCGGGATGTTGCTGTTGGCTTTCGCCATCCACTGCGCTGTCCGGAACACGATACTGCCGCCGAGCCGGTAGGTGACCAGACCGAAGTAAAGATCACTGTTCATCGACAGCGGCGTAAAGGTCCACGAGGCTTGACCAGACTGGAACGTCAGACCTTCAGCGGAACTTGACCACTGAAAGACCTGCTGGCTGAGCGCGCCCGGCGCGGTGGTCCCGCCGGCATCCAGTGTAAACAGATCGATATACAGACCCTCCGCCGCGGGCGCCGCGAGGGGTGCTTCATCCGGCGGATACAGAGTCGGGACTGCCCAGGTCTCGGCGGTGGCAGGAGGTGCCGCGGCAGAACGCGTGATCACGCCTTGAGGATCTACCAGGGACGTGTAGCTATCGACGGTCTCGCCGCGAGGCAAGGCCCCGGGCCACCCAAGGTTCAAAAGGTAGTTGTCGATGCTGTGTTGTTGCTCATTAGCAATACGGACTTGCAGCTTGTCCCCGACGCTATCAATGAGCGTGACCGACCGAGCGACATACTCGGTGAGAATCGGGACCTGGAGATCGAAGATAAGACCATCGTTGTACGCCTGCTCGAGAAAGTCGACGACTACCTGGTCAAACCCGTAGTCAGTGACGAGCGGGTCGAATGATGGGCCCATGAACTCGAAGGACTCGAATGAATAGGCGTCGAAGACCATCCTCAGCCGTCCGTCGGTGATGCTCCAGGCAAAGGGCTCGGCCACATCGTTCGGGTCAACGGTTTGCTGGCCGAAGAGGAAGGACAGTCTTTGGTAAGCATCCGGATACGCAACGCCGCTACCGTTACTGGCGAAGTCAACTACCTCTCCAGCTATGGGCAGTCTTCCCGGATAAGTTGGCTCGACCCATACTGTGGTACCTGCCAGCGCGGACGCCTCTATGGCCCCGGCGACGGCAGAATCCACGAGCGTAAGCTCAATCATCTGATCCAGCGCGTCCCGCAGTGACGCGACGGGCTCTCCATCGGTGCCGAGGAGGCCGTTCTGCGCCAGCAGGGACTGGACATGTGAGAGGTTCGTCGTGCCGGCAGTGGAGCTTGTTAGCAAGTCGAGTACCGTCTCGTCGGCTGGTACCGTGATCAGGCCGTCATCGACGATGAGCTTGATCAACGCCGCCAGGTCGAGCAGCTCGTCGATGTCCGTGGCTGCCTCGGCAAGCACGAGTTCCGAGGCATTCGTTGGGATAGCGCCGAAGTTGCTGTCGACCGCCAGCAGGTAACGAGCGGTGCTGACGTGCGTCACGTTGAGGCGGCTGTTCTCGTCGGCGGACAGCAATTCATCGCTGCCGGCTTCGCTGAGAATATCTCCCAGTCGGCCAACCACGGAACGAAGCTCAACCTCGTCCTGGCCACCGACACCTCGTCCTGTGATAAGCAGCAGGACATCCGCGTCGAGTTCACTGGTACGGATTCGTAATTCGACCGAGTAAGCGCCTGCAGCGTCGGCAACGGCGTTTGCTTCATGCGTGCCTGCCTCCACCGAGACGACGGCATTGGCAACAGGACTGTCCGTTACGACACCGGTGAGCGTAACGCTCTCAACCTGGATGACCTCGATGTCAAACGCCGGGAGACTGGTGCTCAACGATCCGTCGGATACGGAAATCTGGATGCCTTCGTAGACCCCGACGTCATCTCGCGACGGAGTGCCTGTCAGTTCGCCGGTAGCGCCGTCGAAAGTGGCCCAGGTCGGCGGATTCTGGATGCTGAACACAAGCGCATCGCCGTCCGCGTCGGACGCCGCAGGAGCGAACGCGTAGCCGGCGTCTTCCTCGACCTCAGCTGAGGGGGCGCCGCTGATGGCCGGCGCCGAGTTCTGGACCGGTGGCGGAGCTGGCGGGGGACTTGTCGACGTTGGAGGGCTACCACCGCCTCCGCCGCCACAGGCGTGCATGAGGCTGGAGAAAACAACGATTGTCGTAAGACGACATAACAGACGCGACATGGCGACACCTCGTACAACTAGCCTGGCCGAGTGTGGCGCATATGGCGAGTTGAGACTAAACCAGTCTCACAGATCCACGAATTCACTGACTATTGAGTAAAGAACCGGGACCCAGACTTGGGTCCGGGTCTTTGCGCTAGTCCTCTTACGGCGCGTCGAACACCCGCGAGAAAAACAGCGCGTTCAGGAACAGCTTGTTCGTGCCGGCGAGTTCGTCGGCGTTCTTTTCCGAGACGAAGCCTGAGTAGACCGGTTCATCCGTGTAGGCAATCACGACGCCGAAGGGGTTCTCCGTCTTCGTCATCGGGTCTTCGACGTTCTTATGCAGGAAGATCCCGCGGTTGCGGTAGCCGAAGCCCAGCGGGTGCGAGTTGTCGAGGTCGCGTCCTAGAACTCGCTCAAACCGGTGGCCTCCATCGACCGGTAAAGCAGTTTCTTGAAGAGCGAGTCGTCTCGATACAGCTCATACGCCTCGGTGTAGAGGCGTTCTTCGCGGTTGTGCCAGAGTGTATCGAAGCATGAACGGGCCTCGCTCATGACCGTCGTCGATCGACTCCCCCTCACGAGCACGTTGGTCTCGAGATTGAAATCATCCAGGTTACGCCTCGTCAGGTTGGCAGACCCGAGCAGCAGCTGTGCCTGGTTCTCACCATCCTCCGCCAGCAGCATCTTGATATGACACTGCTCGCCGTGCGTGTGGTACCAGCGGACGTCGATGCCCGCTCGTACCAGCTCTGCCGCGGCAGGCCGGTTGGGGATGCCGTGCTTGTCGTAGCCGAACGCGTCCTTGTTCGGGTCGAGTATCAGCCGCAACGCGACGTCTCGTTGCCGGGCACGTTTCAATGCCACAATTATGTCGCGGTCACAGACGTAGAAGGCCGTAATGTCGATCGTTGTTCCCGCCGTGGCGCCGTCGATGATCGACAGCGCTGCAGTCTTGATCGCGCCCTCCGTCACCACTCTGACGGTGTTTTCGGGCTCAGCGGGCGGCGCTACGTCCGGCACGGCCAGTGCGTCGTGACCGGACAGCGCGAGCACGGCGTTTTCGCTTCTCACGAGATCCGCAGCCGCCGGTCCCGTAAAGCGGATGCCCACGTTCGAGTTCGCGCTGCTCGCATCGTGTGGGTTTGCCGAACTGACAAGGGCGGACAGTGTGTCAGCGTGGTCGCACACGAGAATCTTGCGGTGGTTCGCCTTGCAGTTGAGCATTTCGAGCTGGCTGCGAAGCGTGACCTTGCCGCGGGGATCAAACGGGTTCGTGAACCGACCCGGGCCCGGGTTACCCAGGGGCTTTACGAGCAGACGCCATAGGAAAGAGTAGACAGGGCTGCTGTCTCTTAGCACTCGGAGGTTTGTCGTAACGACTGAAACCCCCGCGGCCTCGAGTCTCTTGAAGTAAGGCGACTCAAGCGATCCGTAGACCGTATTGATCGGGTCGGTAATGACGACCACGATCATGTCAGGATGCTGCGCTTTCTGCGCGAGCAAGACGTCCGTCAACTCGCTGCTCAGCGTGCGCAACGGATCGGTTATCTGCATCTCGAAGTCGTTGTACAGGAACATGTCGAGCAGGATGAAGCGCTGCGCGCCCCGGATCATGTCGAATGCCGCGTCGAAGATTGCCTGCTCGCTGTGCCGGTTCCCGTCGGCATCGACCCAGGTCGTATCGGCCAGGAAGCGGACATCGTCGGCCGGGGATGGATCGCTCGCGCAGGACAGGCCTTCCGGCAGGCGTCGGTGCCACGATCGCCGTCGGCTCATGGAATCAACAGCGCCGCGACGAAGATGCCGAGCATCGTGAACGACAGGCCGATCTTCGCGACGGTCCCGAACAGTAGGCCTATCCACGTGGCGATCCCAACGTGGGTCGAGCGTTGCAGCGTGGCGCCGGCTGACGCCTCGCCGACCAGCGCGCCAATGAACGGCCCAAGCAGCAGCCCCGGCAGTCCGAAGAAGATACCTACGATCGTGCCGATCATTGCACCCCACAACGCCTTTCCGGTTGCGGCAACACGCTTGGCGCCCAGGATGCCGGCAACGAAGTCGAGTACGACGGCAATGCCGGCGAGGACGCCGAGCAAGACCAGGGTGCCCACGCCAATGAGCGCGTATTCGTCGACCGCGGCGGCGAGCCACATGCCGGCAAACACGAGCGGCACACCCGGCAGGGCAGGCAGGATGGCGCCGGCAATGCCGATAAGGATGAGGGTGGCCGCTAATGCGTACCAGAGAAGACTGACGTCCAAGCCGGGGCCCTGCTCGAAGAGAACCGCGAGTCTACCCGTCTGGTGGTGTCTAGACGACAGGCAGAATCATCAAAGCCTCGCTCCTCTCATGACAAGCGTCTGACGCCCCGCCGTCAAGTGATTGCAGTCACAGTTTTGCCGGTCTTGCATAAAGCGCCCGCCAGATGCCGCCGATAAACGTCGTGTTGGACAACAACCGTTGTCCGTCACTTGGGCGCGGATATGCGAAACCTGGTAGCGCGAACGACGTGGTGGCTGTGTATTACAACGAGTCTGCTATGGGTTCCGATCGTCGCTGCACAATCAGCGAACGACAGCTCATGGCGCATCGAGCTCGACAACGATAGTTGGGAAGGCGAGCAGGACAGTAACTACACGCACGGTACGCGGATTACGCGGCGGACGAGTAGCGCCCCCGCCTGGCTGCAGGGGCTCGCGCGCCCACTCGGCTGCCACGCCTGCACGCGGGCAACCGGCGCCGAGTTCGAGGTTGGTCAGGAAATCTACACCCCTTATCACATCTACTGGCGGGGACAGGCCTCCTGGGATCGCCCTTACGCGGGTTGGCTGTACGCGAAGGCGTCGCTCCTGGCTGAAGAGGTGAGTGCAAGACCCGGGCGAAGCCACTTCAGTGCGATCAGCCTTCAGGTCGGCGTCGTGGGTCCGGCATCGCTCGCCGAACAGACGCAGAAGCTGGGTCACGACATGCTGGGCAAGGACACGCCGCTGGGCTGGGACTATCAGCTCGACAACGAGCCTGGAGTTGTCCTTCGCTACCAGCGGGGCATGCGCTTCGGCTTTGCGGGCAGGTCAGATGGCACGATGACGCATCGTGTCTCGCCGTACGTCGTCGCCGCGGTCGGTAACGTGGCCACCCATGCAGGTGTGGGTGCTGAGTACCGGGCAAGGTTGGGCAAGGGCAGTATGGCGAACGGCTGGCAGATCCTGCTCGGCTACGAAGCCCGTGCGGTCGTGAGGAACGTCTTTCTCGACGGCAACACCTGGTCGCCGAGCCACAGCGTCGAGAAAGAGCCGGTCGTCATGGAGGGGAGTGTCGGGCTTCAGTACCAGGGCCAGGGCTTCGGCCTTCGGCTGTCCCGGCAGTATCGCAGCCAGGAGTTCGTTGGCCAACCGTGGCCCGACGAGTTCAGCACGCTGTCATTCTGGCTGGGACAGCGCATCGAGGACTGATAGCGTCGACAAGCTCCGTCGGCCGGGCCTAGTCGGGACCACTCGCATTCACGACGGGGACGAAAATCAGAGTCTCGATATTCTCTTTCGCTACTGTGGTCGGATCGTTGATGTAGTTTTCCATCGTGTGATCGGCCAGTTCAACGTTGTTAGCCTCGGCCCAGTCTATGATCTGGTTATAGGTGTCGCCGAGCTTCTGGTAGGGGCCCTTGTGGATTGTCCGCACGCATTGCCGCGCCTCAACCGTTACCGACTCGATATCCCCGGCACCCTCGACAGGCGCCGCCACGGCCATGCCAATGCGCATTGGCTGCTGGTAGGTAAACACGCGCCACATCATCTTCAGCGGTCCGCAGTGGCGCATCATCTCCCAGTCGATCTCGAGATAGCGGACGTAGGGCGCACCCGTGCGTTCGCCGCCCTTTTCGGCGATGTGCCTGTCGAGCCGGGGGAAGGCGTCGCTAAGCACCTTGGCGATTTTCAGCATGGGGACCTGCGCCTCGATTTCGAGTCCGTGCATGGGCGGGTGTTCTTCGATGCGGATGTCGAGGCTCATGGTTCGTCTCCGGTGAACTGTCTTACGTAGCTACAGAGTAGCTGCAAACGTGCCGTTGTGCCGTCTATTGACCGGACTGTGACCCCTATTAACCAGCTTTCGGAGCCCGCGTCCCGCAACATTTGTCACTACGAGCGCCAATCCCCCTGGAGGTCACGGCCTGAGCTGTGACCTGCTTCAACGAGGACTTGGCAAGTGCGGATTATAGTAATGAATCCGGGAAGTTAGAGTGCTGGAGAGGCTCCAACATGGCTGAACTGATCCCATCTTTGAATAGCTGCCTGCCTCGAATGCAGGCTGGTGAGAAGCGATTCGCGCGACGCCTCGCTTCGCACCTCGAGGACGACTACCTGTGTTGGTATGAAACCGGGGTCGGCCTGAGGCCTCGATACACCGATTTCGTCATTCTTCATCCAATGCGGGGATTACTCCTGCTGGAGGTCAAGGACTGGAAGCTGGAAACGATCAGCCGTGCAACTCGGGAGAGCTTCGAGCTCTTGCTGAACACCGGCCGCAAGGTGGTACAGAACCCGATCAAGCAAGCTCGACTCTGCACCTATCAATTGACCGGTCATCTCGAGCGCGACCCGCAACTGATAAACCAGGACGGTCCATATCGCGGCAAGCTGATCATGCCGTATGGCTATGGTGTGGTGTTCACTAACATCACTCGCGAGCAGTTCGAGCGGACCGATCTCGGCGAGGTTATTCCCGAGATACAGACGATCTGCAAAGACGAAATGGTGGAGACGGTCGAGGTGGAGGATTTCCAGAAGCGGCTCTGGGACATGTTCAACTATTGCTTTAACAAGACGCTAACCCAACCGCAGATTGATCGGGTTCGCTGGCACATGTTTCCTGAGATCCGCATGCAGCCGCAACCGGAGCTCGAGCTGCCGAGTGAGAGCAAGGAAGACGTCTTCGAGATTCCGGACATCATCAAGGTCATGGATCTCCAGCAGGAAAGGCTGGCCCGAGGGTTGGGCTCAGGACACCGGGTTATTCACGGCGTTGCCGGTTCTGGCAAGACCATGATTCTAGGCTATCGGTGTCTGCATCTTGCCAAACTCATGCATAAGCCCGTGCTTGCGCTTTGCTACAACGTCACGCTCGCGGCGAGGCTGCGCTCTCTGATCGAGGATCATGGAATCAACGATCGCGTCAACGTCTACAGCATCCATCGCTGGGCCAATACGATGCTGAAGTCCTACAATTTGAAACCAAGATTCAAGAGCGGCGATTTCGATGCATCGATCGAAATGCTGATCGAGCAAGTTGCCAAGGGCAACATACCTCGAGGTCAGTACGGCGCAATTCTTATCGACGAAGGCCACGACTTTAAGCAGGAATGGCTGCGGCTAATCGTCGACATGGTCGACCCGGAAACGAACTCCCTTCTACTTCTCTACGACGATACCCAGTCGATCTACAAGAAGTCAGCCGGGCTTGGCTTTACGCTGAAAGACGTAGGAATCGAAGCGCAGGGCAGGTCGACAATCCTGAAGCTCAACTACCGCAATACGGAGGAGATCCTGAAGTTCTCCTTTGACTTCATTGACGACTACGTCAAGCCCACGGCAGGTGACGACAGCAAAGTGCCGATCATTGAGCCTGATACAGCAGGACGGCATGGGTCGCTGCCCGTCGTTAAAGAGTTCGCGACGTTTGACGGCGAGGCGGAGTACATAGCGTCCCTGTTCAAGCGATTGCATCGTGAGCGGGAGGTGCCTTGGTCGGACATGTGTGCTTTGTATTGCCACAACTGGATGGGTAAATCACTGGCGAACGCAATGGAGAAGGCCGGGATCCCTTTTTCCTGGCTCAAGGACACAGCGAGCAAACGGGAGTTCAGCGCCAGTACCGACACCGTCAAACTGCTGACCATGCACAGCAGTAAGGGTCTTGAATTCCCGACGGTTGCTACCTGCGGTGTAGGTTCACTTGGGCTCGATGAAAAGCGTCTTCAGGAAGAGGCGAAGCTGCTGTACGTCGCTATGACGCGAGCGACGGAAAACCTGTTGGTAACAAGCTCCAAGAGATCTTCTTTCTCAACAAAGCTGCAAGAGATGATCGTGAAACACCAGCGCGCATCGGCTGCGTAGTCACAGACGCTCTGCATCGAGACAACAGGTCAGTGCAATGAGGAGTCGAGTTTCAAGTATCAAGTCGCGGCGAGCGAAGCATAACGCTACGGGGTGGATCGCAGGAGTTGCGGCGATCGTTGCCCTTGCGAGTTCTGCTGTGTATCTGGCGCGAGATACGCAGTCGCTAGTGGAGGACCTCGGGCCTGAGAAGGGTTCACTAATCGTGAACATCAACACGGCCAGCGAGCGAGAACTCAAGGCTGTCCCTGGTATCGGTCCCACCCGCGCCGCGCAGATCACTGCAAGTCGGCCGTATGAATCCGTCGACGAGCTAGACAAGATCGCCGGGATCGGCGGAAAGACCCTCGAGAGCCTTCGTCCTTTTGTGACCGTTGAGGGCGAGACTCGAAAACGTGATAAGGACTAGTTTGTAGCCTGGTTGGGCAAGTATCCACCCACCGCCTGCACAGGTTCCTGGCTCCCTGCGCGGCTTACCCATGCCACGATGGCCTGGCCTGCCGCTTTATCGAACGAGCGCGGGAGCGTGATTGTAGCCGCCAGCCCGTCGCTTGATATCGCCAACGGCTCCGACCGCAAATCCAGCACCACGAAGTCGTGCTTCAGCGTCTTGCCAGCGTTCTCGCCGCGGCGAACCTCTGTTTCGAGGTTCATGCCCAGCACGGCTACGTGCACGCTTAGCCGGTCTTCATCGCGGGCGGCGTCGAAGGTGAGCGTCGCGACGCGGTCCTCAACCCGAAGCCCGAGATTGCCGACGGGATCGTCCGTGCCAGCGGCAGACGCATTCCGCCGCCAGTCCTGCCACTCCGCGCCGTTGCGGAACATGCCGGGTGTGTACACGAATCGTGCGCCACCTTCTTTCGCATAGCGTCGCTGCCGGTGGCCGTACTCCGCCTTTGCGAAGCGGTCCTTCCAGCCAATGTAGTCCCAGTAGTCGACGTGAAAGGCGATTGGCACGAACCCGGACCAGAGGGCAGGGTCTTGTTTCAGCTTGCTGAGCCAGCGATCGGCCGGCGGGCAGCTGTTACAGCCTTCCGAGGTGTACAGCTCGACGAGCGCCACGCGGTCGTCGCCACTTTCGACTTCAAAAGGCTCAGCGTGGGCCTGGGAGGCCACAAGGAGCGCCATAGTCAGAAGCCGCATTGAGGCGCCGAAAGCAACAGGGATACACTTCATGCAACAAAAGACCACCGTGAGTGGCGGTTTGTTACGGGACCCCTGGTCCCGCGGTAAGGACTTGCTTTGCTCGCTGTGGTCGATCGCACCACTGGAGTCATCATGTTCGTACCTCGTCCCCTCACTTTCCTCGTCATCGCCGCCCTGCTCGCCGCCTGCAGCAACGAGCCTGCCGAGGTCGCACCCGCCGTACCACCCGCCGACCTCGTCCTGATGAACGGCGAGATCGCCACGGCCGATCCGGCTCTTGGCACGGTCGAGGCGCTGGCGGTAACGGGCTACACGATTACCGCTGTGGGTACGAGCGACGAGATCAGCGCGTACGTTGGTCCCGAAACCAGGGTGCTGGAACTCGACGGCCAGTTCGTGATGCCGGGCTTCATCGAAGGCCACGGTCATTTCCTGAGCTTTGGCGAGTCGCTGCGTATCCTCGATCTCTCGGAGGTCAACAACTGGGGCGAGGTGGTTCGCATGGTTGCGGTGGCCGCGGACGGCGCCAAGCCCGGCGACTGGATTACCGGTCGCGGCTGGCACCAGGACAAGTGGGACAGCGTGCCCGAGGACGCCGTCGAAGGTTTGCCGATCAACGAGTCGCTGTCGGCCGCCTCGCCAAACAACCCGGTACGACTCACGCACGCGAGCGGTCATGCCTACTTTGTCAATGATGCGGCGCTGGAAGCGGCCGGTGTCGACAAGGACACGGCCGACCCGCGCGGCGGCACGATTGTGCGCGATGCTGAAGGTGAGGCAACCGGTATGCTGCGTGAAACCGCAAGAGACATCGTCGATGCCGCGGAGCGACAGTACATCCAGAGCCTGTCGCTGGCAGACCGCGAAGCGATCGATCGCGAGCGGGCCCGACTTGCCGGCGAGCAGGCACTCGCGTTCGGCGTTACGTCCTTCCAGGACGCGGGCGAGCGCACACGCAGCTTCTTTGATGTCATCGAGTTCATGAAGATGCTCGAGGACGAGGGCGAGCTGCCGGTCCGACTCTATATGATGGCGCGGGGCGTACCCGAAGATCAGCTCGAAGAAGCGTTGCCCGTTCTGAAGATGCTGCCCGAGGGCAACGACTTTCTGACGGTCCGTGGTATCAAGAAGCAGGTCGACGGCGCACTTGGCGCGCACGGTGCCTGGCTCTTGAGCCCGTACACTGACCTGCCCGGTACGGACGGTCTCGTCCTCGACACTCTCGAAGAGATCGAGGCGAACGCCGAGCACGCGGTTCGGCACGGCTACCAGCTCAACACCCACGCGATCGGCGACCGCGCCGTGAAAGAGATTCTCGATCTCTATGAAAAGGTCTGGGAGCGCATGGAGGTCGACGGTAGCGAACTCCGCTGGCGTATCGAGCACGCCCAGCACGTGCGCCCCGACGACGTGCCGCGCTTCGGCGGGCTCGGCGTCATCGCGTCCGTGCAGGCCGTGCACGGCACCTCCGACGGCCCATGGATTCCGACCCGGCTCGGCGAAGAGCGGGCCCGCCTGACCTCACAGCCCTGGCGGCACCTCTTCGAGACAGGAGCGATTGTCACCAACGGCACCGACGTGCCGGTCGAGCGCATCGATCCGATCGCGTCGTTCTATTCCTCGGTCTCGCGCATGATGCGAACCGGCGAACGCTTCTACCCGGAGCACGTCATGACGCGCGAAGAGGCGCTCACGACCTACACGATGAACAACGCCTACGCCGCGTTCGAGGAAGACATCAAGGGCTCCCTGACGCCGGGCAAATACGCCGACTTCGTCGTGCTGTCGCAGAACCTCTTGACCGTCGAGGAGGCGCGTATCCCCGAGACAACGGTGGAGATGACGTTTGTGGGCGGTGAGCTCAAGTACGAGCGCGAGGGAAGCTAGCGAGAACGGCGCTCCCGGGTACAAAAAGACTGGCGTAGACAGCCAGCGACGACATCAGTCTCTGGGCTACGCTGCGCGCACGCCATATGATGAGTCGGTCGCTCATTGCGCTCGACCCGGACTCACCATGACGCTACGCAAACGCACCGCCCAGGTTCTCGAAAAGGAGTTCAACACGGATCGGCTCAGCCGCTTCGTCAACATCTCCCTGATCCTGCTGATTTCGTTCAACGTCCTCGCGATTACGCTCGAGTCTGTCGACGGGCTTCTCGATCGCTACGCGCTGATATTTCGACTGTTCGAGATCTTCTCGGTCGCCGTATTCACGGTGGAGTACATCGCCCGCGTCTGGTGCAGCATTGATCTCGAGGACGTCGGTGACCGCTCACCAGTCATTGGCCGGATCAAGTACATGTTCACGCCGCTCGCACTCGTGGACCTGCTCGCAATCCTGCCGTTCTACCTGAGCCTGTACGTTGCGATGGACCTGCGCTTCCTGCGCGGTCTTCGGCTGCTGCGTCTGTTCAAGCTCAGCCGTTACTCGCCGGCATTGAGCGCGCTGCTCGACGTCATCCGCAAGGAGTCCGAGGCCCTGATGGCGGCCTTCGTCGTGTTGCTGATCCTGCTCATGATCTCCGCCGGCGGCATCTATGTCCTCGAGAACGACGTCCAGCCGGAGACCTTTGGCAGCATCCCCGGCGCTATGTGGTGGGCGATCGTTACGCTGACGACGCTCGGCTACGGCGACGTCGTGCCGGTCACCACGGGCGGCAAGATTTTTGGTGGGCTGATCGGGCTCTTGGGTATCGGCATGATTGCGCTGCCGGCCGCCATCATGGCCTCGGGCTTTGCAGACAATATTCACGAGCGGCAGGCCGCGTACAACCGGACGGCAAAGCGCTTCCTCGACGATGGCGTGCTCGATGCGGACGAACGCTCCGAACTCGAGAGGCTGAGAAAAGAGCTCGGGATCGACAGCGAAGAGGCGATACAGCAACTCCGTCGCCTCCTTGACGAGGCGCGTCAGCCCGCACAGGCAACCTGTAAACACTGCGGCAAACCGATCAGCTAGGGCGTGTCGCCGGCGACTCTGCGGCTGCCCGAAGACGTCGAGCGGGCTAGTGCCCGGCGTCCTGCGGCTCGTCGCCGGACTTGCCGAACATACGTCCCGCAAGACTCTGGATGCCGACAATAATCCCGCCGGTCAGGATGCCAATCACGGCGTTGAAGAGCATGCCCGCGATCACCCGCGCCGTGCCTGCCAGCGCCGAATCGCCGTGAACCAGGTGCTCGATGTCGTGCAGCAGCGTCGCAAGCACGGGTATCGCGTGCACGAGGATGCCGCCGCCCACGAGAAACATGGCCGCCGTGCCCAGTATCGACAGACTCTTCATGAGCTTCGGAGCGAGGCGCAGCAGCATTCGGCCCGTAGCCCGCTGCAGCGACGCGAATCCGCTTTCACCGGTCTTCCCCATAAGCCGCACGCCCACGTCGTCCATTCGCACGATCCCCGCTACGAGGCCGTAAACCCCAATCGTGATTAGTGCGGCAAGCAGGGACAGCACGCCGATCCTGATTGGCAGCGGTGCGTCCTGCACCGTGCCGAGCACAATGACGATGATCTCGGCCGAGAGAATGGCGTCGGTGCGGATGGCGCCGCGGATGCGCTTCTTCTCGAACTCGACCATGTCGACGTTGCTGTCGACGACGGCCTTGACGCGATCGGCGCGTGACTCGGCGTCTTCTGCCTTGCTGTGTAGCAGGCGGTGCGCCACCTTCTCGAAGCCCTCGTAGCAGAGAAAGGCACCGCCGAGCATCAGCAAGGACGTGATGATCCACGGCACGAAGGCGCTCAACAGCAGCGCAATCGGCACCATGATGAGCTTGTTGACCGCCGAGCCCTTGAAGACCGCCCAGACGACGGGCAGCTCACGCGAGGCGCGTACGCCCGTGACCTGCTCGGCGTTGAGCGCAAGGTCGTCGCCGAGCACGCCCGCGGTCTTCTTCGCGGCAACCTTGCTCAACACCGCGACGTCGTCGAGCAGCGTGGCGATGTCGTCGAGTAATGTGAGGAGGCTGGCGCCGGCCATGCGCATTTCCGGATAGGATCAGGCGCCGAAGCATAGCGCATGATGCCGTCTGCGCCACAGGTCGATCGGCTTCGGGCCCAGCCGCGGCTAATCCAGGGCGTCGACCTCGATCGCGATCGTCATGACGCTGTCGCCGTTACGGACGGGCGGACCCGCAAGGCCGTAAATTGCATGCCCGGACACCGGTGCCTTGACGACCTCGACGACTTCACCGGTGTAGCTTCGTATTTCGCCGAGTATTTCACCTTGGGTAACCGGGCCTGCCTGCCGCGTCGGGCTCCACAGTCCGCTGTGACCTACGGGCACAGACCGTGTGCCGTCGTGATATCTCGATACGCTCGGCTTTGGACGATGGTGGTTCGGCAGCATGCCCAAAAAGGCCAACGCGTTCTTGACGCCGCTTACGATGCGCTCAATGTCCTGATCGTTGCGGCTGCCGTTCTGGCCGATCTCTACCAGCACGGTCGGCAGCCCCTGTGCGACGGCCTGCCGATTCAACGAACGACCCTGATCGATCTGCTGCTGGGTGTTCATGCTGTAGCGCACAATGTTGGGGAACCCCATAGCCTCGGCGACGCCCAGCGCCGTTTCGTACCTGCTCGACAAGGGCCCGCCGTAAACACCGACGAAGGCTTCGAGCCACTCGGCGCCATCACCGCTGTGAACGTCGAACACGAAATCAGCCGCTGGAATAATGTCCGAGGAGAGCAGGTGCGCGATACGCTCGGTCTGTGTTCCCTCTGCCGAGCCCGGGAACGAGCGATTGAGGTTCTTCCGATCGAAAGGATTGACGTAGGGCACGCGGTTCTCGAAGGCCGGTATGTGCGCAGCGCGAACGATGATGAGGGTGCCAGCGAGCTCTGACGGCAGGATCTCGCGAGCCAGGCGGTCCGCTGCGAGTATCGGCGAGAACTCGTATCCATGCACGCCGGCAACCATCAGAACAGCCGGACCGTCCTCGTCGCCTGAAATCACCGACAGGGGAATAAACGTCGCGGGGTCCGTGTCACCGGCGGGAACCTCAAGCGGGAAGTCCTTGCGTTCACCCCGGTCAACCGTGATACCGCCAAGCTCGACGTTGTCCTCAGAGTTGGCGTAGCCACTCAGGACGAGCACGGCGAGCGCCGCCAGCGCCATTCTGCGGTCAGGGAGCATCCTGCCTATTCTACGTCTGAAAACCGCGGCAGTTCAGCATGCAGGGTCGGGTCGAAGGTGCCGCCGCCGAACAGTCCCGGGTAGTAGAACTCACGCAGCTCGGCGTGAAAGGTACGAACCCGGTCTTCATAAGCCAGCACCGAGCGCATCTCCGTTCCCGCCAGCTTTTGCAGCAGCCGCTCCAGGAGCGCAGGCGGTGCGGCGAACGCGAACAACCCGGCGAGTCGATCACGCTCAATGCGACCTTCTGTGAAGGCCGTGGAAAGATGCTCAGTGCGTTGATCGCCAACCTGCTGGAAGGCGTAATACCATCCCCAGTCGAAGCCGTCTCCCGAATGCACATAACCGGTCCATTCAGCATGGCGCTCCATAAAGGGCCGCATGGTGTCCTCAACGGGCAGGTCCCAGGCGTCGTTCACGGCCTCGCGCTGCGTCATCAGGATGTCAGCTCCCGTGGGAACCGGCACGAGCTGATCGATAATCGCGCGGCTGCCGGCCGGGATCAGGGTGCCGAGCAGTATCCAGACGCCAATCAGGCTGGCGAGGATGACGGAGGCAGATCGCTTCGAGCTGGCGAACCACAGGCACAGCAGTGTCCAGAAGGCGACGTACGCAGAGACCAGCGCGACGGCGATCGCCCCTGTCGACAGCGGGGCACCGCTTGCAGCTATGCCAGCCACTAGCGGCAGGATGGCCGCAATCAGCACGCCGCCGGATTTGAGCAGCGCTCGTCGCCGCCACAGTGATCCGCCGTCCACGTCAGACGCAACGAGCAGGTTGAATCGCCCTGCGCTGCGTTCACTTGCCTGTAAATCATGCAGGAGAAATATGAGTACCAGCGGCAGCACAAACGCCGCTAGGAAGGCGAAGTCGAAGCGTCCGGTCAACGCGAGTTCCGGGTTGCCCGGATCGTGCTCGTAAATCTGTCCCTCGAGCGCAAGCATGCGAATTCGGTGTTTCCACGACGACGAGTCTCTCTGTCCCATCGCCGCAAAGGCGAAGTCCGACGGCGGATCGTAGGTCAGGTGGAAACTGTAGTAAGCGGCGCTGCCCCAATCACCCTGCCTCGAAAACTCGGCCGACCGGTCCATCTGGTCGGCTTCCAACAGGAACGCGATGCTGTCGCGCTGTTGTCGAATCTCGGCGAGACCGGACACAACGGCGAATGACGACAGAGCAAGGACGGCGACGATCCACACGACGAATCCGCGATCGCTGAGTACAAACCAGGTCTCGCGCCGGAGCGCAGTAAGGCCGCTCAAGGTTTGAGGTTCCCGCTGCTCCGGACCAGCAAGACGGACAAGACTGACAGCCAGGCCAGGAGCATCAGCAAAGACGGCTGCGCACTCGCCAGGCGCGCCGACGCACTGGCGGGTTCGAAGTAGAATTCATCCAGCACTTGCCAGTTGGCGGCGTCGATACGCGCTTTCGCCGAGGACTCTTCATCGCGATTGCGATTGATGTCATCGATGTAGGAAAGCTCTTCGGCATGCGCCCGGTTGAGACCCTGCACGAAGTCTATTCTCAGTGCTTCGGCCTGCCGCAAGAAGCGGTGGTAATGATCGAGGTCGGTGCCGGCCAGGGTTCTGGATCCAGCGGCTACCGCCAACACAGGGCTAAGCCAGCCATAGGCATGCAGCATGCTGGCCTGACGCGACTCCGCCGACATACGCCGTTCCGCGTATTCATTCAGGGTGTCCGTCAGTTCGGCCTCAGCTTTCCCTGCCATGATGCCGCGGATATTGACCTCGAGATCCTCGATCTTGTCTACGCCGTACTCGTTGAGCAGGTTTGCCTGCAGCGTGTCGTACACGGAGTCGTCAACATCGTGTCCGTCACCCAGGTTGCGGACCTCGGTCAACATCGTGAGCTCGGTTTCGATCTTTCCCGCAAGCGGTGCGGTGCGGGCCGTGACGTTGACGGCAGCGGCCGGCAGCACGAGGCTCAGCACGAGCCAGCAGGCCGCAAGGGATGCGATAACGGACGAGCGCTTCCGCAGTGCCGAGGACACGAGCACAGCGAGTGCGATCCAGATCGACAAATACAACAGATAGACGCCCACCAGTGAGGCCGCCGCCAGCAGCTGTTCGCCGCTCGCGACTGCAATCGTTGCATTGACGAGCAGAGGTGCCATCAGCAGCACGACAAACAGCAAGAGCGCCAATATCTTGCCAGCGAACAGCGTCCGTCCGGACACGCCTTGCGCGAGCAACGGCGCGAGGGCGCCGGCCTGCCGTTCCCGGATGATCGCGCCGTGCCCGAGCACGATGATGAGGAGTGGCGCGAAGATCTGGTAAATCAACGCAGGCGTTAACCAGGAGAGTCCGCCGAGATCGGCGCTGCTGCCCAGCGCAGAAAAGGTAGCCGAGTTCTGGCGGTGGCCTTCGAGAAACATCGTCTGCCCGGTGACGGAATCCAGCCCGGGATCGAAGATTGCGAGCGGCATGGGTGTCCGAAAGAGATAGTGCCCGTAATGGACCATGCGGTGCGGGTGCCGATCAGGCTGGGACAGAAAGGTCTCCTCTGATTCGGCCTGGTGGTGCGTCCGCTCTTCTGCCTCTGCCTGCATGCGCAGGGTAGTAAGCACGCTTACCGACAGCAGTAGGGCAAGAAAGAGCGCGACTACGGCCAGCGCAAGTTTCGAACGCAGCCAGTATCGCCACTCCTCCCGGGCAATGGTCAGCGCAGCGTTCATGCGCCTACCGCGGACCTTGCCTCGCGACCCGAAAAGGCGCGATGTACCGCCTCGGTCTCGATTCGTCCGCCGTCGGGCGCCGAAAACTCCCCGACGAGCTTGCCGCCGCGCAGCAAGCCGATCCGGTCAGCCACCTGGCATGCCCCGTAAACGTCGTGCGTCACCATCAAGATGGTCTTGCCGGAATCAGCAAGGTCACGCACGAGGTCATGGAACTCGTCGATGGCGCCCGGATCGAGTCCCGAGGTTGGCTCGTCAAGCAGGAGGATGTCCGTGTCCCTGAGGATGGCGAGCGCAATCGCCACCTTCTGTCGCATGCCCTTCGAGTAGTCCTTGAGCTTCCGTTGCCGCGATTCCGGGTCGAGTTGAACGCGATCCAGCGCCGCCTCTATCGCAGACCGGTCATCAGGAACCCCGGCAAGCTGCAGGAAGTAGCCAAGGTTCTCGTACGCATTGAGATGCTCGTAGAGCGATGCCGATTCGGGCAGGTAGGCAATTGCTGCGCGCGCTTTCCTGATGTCTTTGGAGACGTCAACGCCGTCTACCGACACGCTGCCGCCCGCGGGCGGCAGGAAACCGAGAAAACTCAGCAGCGTGGTCGACTTGCCCGCGCCATTGCCACCCAGAAGTGCATAGACCTCGCTGCTCCTGACGCTGAACGAGATACCGTTCAGGACTTCCTTGTCCGAACGATTGATTCGCAGCTGGTCTGCCTGCAGTTTGATGGCGCCGTTCATTTGCGGTCTCTTGCTGCTGTGTTCCTGCGGGTGCGCTAGAAGCGAAGGTTCGCGGTGACGCGGTAGTTTCGCGGCGCTCCCGGCTGGACCCAAACGCTTGCGAAGGAGTTGGTGTAGAACTCCTCGTCAAACAGGTTATTCACTTCCAGGGTCAGCCCGATGGCGTCGGAGAAATCATAGTCGGCCGCCACGCGTACCGTCGTGTAGCTCGGCAGCGTGAAGGTCGGGTCACCGAATTCCCCGCTTCTCTCGTCGACGTAGGTCAACCCGCCAATCAGGTTCAGGTTTCTGCCGGCCAGCCGGGTCTGCTTCGCGACCTGTAGACTCAGTTGATTCTCCGGCACGTTAAGCAGCGGCGAGCCTGCCGGAATGAAAGCAAATGAAATGAAATCCGTAAAGTCGTTCTTCGTTTCGGCGTCGACGTAGGCGTAGGACAGCCACAGGTTCAGCGTGTCCGTGAGGTTGCCCGTAAGGTCAAACTCAAAGCCCTGGCTACCGGCCTCGCCAACGGCGGTCGGATTGAAGTCATCGTCGAACGTTGCGATGTTGGAGTGGTTGAGATCGAAGATAGCAAAGTTGCCCGCCAGCGCGCCGTCGTTCAGCGTGAAGTTCACGCCGATTTCCGCCGATTCGGCAACGTTGGGCTCCAGGCCGTTCTCATCCGTAGCGCCCGACAGAGGACGAAAGTTCTCGCCGTACGCGGCGTAGAACGACAGGGCGTCTGTCGCCTTGAAGACGACGCCCACTTGCGGACTTACCCGGGTTTTGGAATAGCTCGATGCGCTGTCCGACAGGCGATTCGTCAGGGTCTGCTGGTAGTCATCGACTCTCGCGCCGATTCGTACGTCGAGTTTCTCGGTCAGGCTGATCTGGTCCTGTATGTAAAAGCCGAGCGATTCCTGTACTTCTACCCTGTCGAGCTGGGGTGCCAACTCGAGGCCGGATTCCGGCGAGTTGCCATACACCGGGTTAAAGATGTTGATGCTCTGGTCCGTCGTCCTGTCGCGAAATGCGATCTGGTCGTTTTCGAACTCGTCAGTATCCGCACCAATGATGACGCGGTGCTCCAGTGAGCCCGTCGCGAAGCTTCCGCTCAGCTCCGCGCGAAAGACGTAGTAGGTCGCGTCGTAGTCCCGGCGGCGGCTGAATCGACCGAAGTTACCCTCGGCGTCCGGGGTGCCAAAGCCGTTCTCCGACGCCAGGCCGTCGAGTTCCGTCTCGCGGTAGTTGAAGCCAACCAGGGCGCTCCAGCTGTCGCTGAAATCATGCTGGAACTCCAGCTGGTGACCCAGCACTTCCGTTTCGATCGGGCCGTACTCAGGCTCTCCAAGGAAGCGGCTTTCGGGGATAAGGCCCAGGACGTCATCAATGGCGATCACGCCCCGGTCAAAAGGGGTCTCCTGTGAGCTGTATTCCAGTTCGTAAACAAACTGGCTCTGGTCGCTGATCCGCCAGGCCAGCGACGGGCTGAACATGAGCCTGTTGGTTTCGACGGTGTCCCGAAAGCTCTCGGCGTCCTCGTACGCACCAACGAGACGTATTGCGACGGCGTCAGACAGCGGCGTGTCAAAGTCGAAGTCAGCGCGGTAAGTTGACCAGCTGCCGGCGGTGAGCCGGACTTCGCCTGATCGCTCGAAGGTGGGTCGCTTGGTGACGAGGTTAATCGTGCCTCCCGGCTCGCCGCGTCCGAACAAGGCCGCTCGCGGGCCCTTCAGTACCTGGACCGCTTCGACGCCCGCGAGATCCCTGGGGCCGCCGAAGCCGCGCCCGGCATTAAAACCGTTCACGAGGAAGTTGCTTGGCAGGTTTTCGTCACCCACGAACCCGCGAATCGCGAAGCTGTTCCAGAGACCACCAAAGTTGTTCTGTCGCGCAACCGAGGCCGACAAGTCGAGTGCCTGTACCAGGTCAAAAGAACCCGAGTTTCTGAGGGTTGTCTCGTCGATCAGCAGCTCGGACTGCGGGGTTTCCAGTGGGGTGAAATCCCCGAGGTAGGCACGCCGCGTGCCGACGACCGTAACGTTTTCGATCTCCGAGTCGTCTGCACCGGCCGACTGCGCCGAAGCGGCACTCGCCCAGAGGACGATGGTTGACGCGCCCAGCAATACGAGCACGCGAAGCTTGCTATTCATGGAAGTCTCCTGGCGGAAGCAGCAGGGAAGACAGGCATCAGGACCGCGTTTGTTGTCGTTGTCGGCCGATGCTCTGGCCCTGTAAAAGTGACGATCGCTCTGAGCGTCGCGGTTCCGCTACGTTATAACATATCGAAGCGCCATGAGAAGTACCGATTCAGCTGCAAGGGTTGTGTTGCAGAGCGACATCGATGGTCGCCGGCTGGCAGCGGTGGTTTTTCGTTCCGGGCCGCAGTCAAGCGGTTTCATCGGCAACTTTTTTTGCCGGGCCGCGGCTGCTGAAGCGCGGCGTCCGGTTCGGCGCAGCGGCCGACGCAAGATACAAACGGCAACAACCTGTGACCGCCCTGCGACCACCGCGTGGCCGCCTGCTGCTACTGTTAAGCATCTACCGCGAGCGCCTGTCAGGCGGTCGCGCCCATACCAGGCAGGGGAGTCCATCCAATGAGTGAAGCAACTTTCGTCGTTACGTCGGCCTTGTCGATCATGTCGTTCGCGCTGGTATTCACGTTCTGGCGACTCCAGAACCTGACCGCGCAACGGGCCGCGCGTGGTTCGGTGCGCCACAACCGCGACGACACGGCGTAGCGATCCGGGCGACGCCCTGTGTCACCAGTCAGGCGTCTAGTGCTTGACCCACTGCGCGTCCGACACGAGGCACATGCCGCCAAAACGCTTGAGCTTCGGGCGCATGTTCTCGACGATGCGCTCGGCCTGCTCCTCGTCACAGGCAATCAGGATGTAGGTGTTGCTCATGGCGTCGTTGAGCAAGTCGCCGCTGCGATCGCCCCGGTCGCCGGAGCCGATGACGTTCCTGATGACGGAGTAGGAGGTGATGCCGATGGCTTCGAGGTCCTCGAGCACAATGCGGACGTCGAGGGAGTCAATAATGATCTCAATGCGTTTGACTGGCTTCATGCGTGCACCCATTTCAGGACGGCGAGGTAGAGCGGCAGGCCGACGACAATATTGAACGGAAAGGTTACGGCGAGTGACAGCGTCACGTAGAGACTGGCGTTGGCCCGGGGTATCGACATGCGCATGGCGGCCGGCACGGCAATGTAGGAGGCACTCGCGCAGAGCACGGTGAAGAGCAGCGCGTCGCCGATGTCGAGGTCGAGCAGTACGGTGAGCGCAATGCCGAGCGCCGCGTTGACCAGCGGCACGACGAGCGCAAACAGCACCAGCGGCGTGCCCGCCTCGCGCAGCGCGGAGAGGCGCCGTCCCGCGATTAGGCCCATGTCGAGCAGGAACAGCGTCAGCACACCTTTAAAGAGATCGTTCGTAAACGGCGCGAGGCTCTCGGCATGCGCGTCGGTTGTCATGAGCCCGATCACGAGGCTACCGAGAATCAGGAACACCGAGCCGTTGAAGCAGGCCTCGCGGATGACGCGGCCCCAGGAGAAGTTGCCTTTACCGGCGTCCGGTTCGGTCCTGAAGAAGCGATAAAGGATGAGGCCCGTAATGATTGCAGGCGATTCCATCAGCGCCATGGCGGCAACAAGGTAGCCGCTGCTCGCTATCTCGAGCGACTGCAGGAAGCCGACGGCCGTAATGAAGGTGACAGCGCTGATCGAGCCGTAGGTCGCGGCAATGGCCGCGGCGTCGTGGACCGGAACAATGCGGCGCAGCACGAAGTAGGTATACACGGGCACGAGAGCCGACATGGCAACGGCGGCGAGCAGCGTCAGCGCAATGTCAGGGCCGAAGCTGCTGTGCGACAGCTCCACGCCGCCCTTGAAGCCGATCGCGAGCAGCAGGTAGAGCGACATGAGCTTCGAGATCGACTGCGGGATCTCGAGGTCCGAGCGTGCGAGGACCGCGGCAATACCGAGAAAGAAAAACAGGACCGCCGGGTTCAGGACGGTGGAGGCGAGCATCTCGGCATTCATTGCGTAGCTCTTTGCGTAGGGTTAACAGGCCCCGAGCCGGCAGCGCCGGCTCTGCGACGCGCCTGGGGTCAGAACGGGATGTCGTCGTCGAAGTTCGCGGGCGGCGCCTCGTTGGGCGGCGGTGGTGTTTCCTGCGGGTCGCCCTTGGTGTCGCCGCGCTCCACCCGCCAGGCCTTGACGTCGGTGTACCAGCGACCGTTGTACTCGCGGCTTTCGAGGTCGAAGTGCACGGTCAGCTCCTCGTCCTGTTGCACGTTGAACTGGTCGATCTTGTCGCCCCAGACCATGAAGCAGACCTGCTTCGGGTAATCGCCCGGGATCTCGATGACGTATTCCTGCTTGCGCCAGGGGCCACGCGCCGAGGTGCCGGACTTCTCTTCGAGGACGTTGATGATCTTGCCAGTAAGTTCCAAGGTTCTGATTCCGCGTGTTCGTTGTTAGGGAGTGCAGGGTAACCTGCAAACCCGCCATGATACTTATGAGCCGGCCGCGCTGCCACGCGTGAGCCAGCGACGGACGGGCTAGTCGGGCGCTGCGCCGAGGTGGCGATCGAAATATTCGATCAGCTTGCCGAACAGGTAGCGCTCGGCGTACGGCTCGCGGCTCCAGCTGTGGGTGGCGCCCGGCGCAAAGGCGAAATCGAAGTCCTTGCCCTGCCGGATCAGCTCGTCCGCGAGTTCGGCCGTCGTCTTGAAGGGCACGACGTGGTCCTGCATACCGTGGATAAACAAGAGCTTGTCCTCGAGGTTGGCCGCGTAGTAAATGGCCTTGTTGTCGAAGATCTCCGGGTGGGTTTGCGGTCGGCGTACGATCGCGACGTCATCGGTGCCGAAGAAATCCGGGTCGACGGCGGCTGCGGCTGCGACGCCCACCTGGAACAGGCCGGGTTTCTTGAGGAGCGAGTACACGGACAGGGTGCCGCCGTAGCTGCTTCCCCAGATGCCGATACGATCGGGATCGACGTAGGGCAGTGACTCCATATACGCCACGGCGCTCGCGTAGTCCTCGATGTCGTCCTGGGCGAAGCCCAGCAGGAACTCCTCGCGGAAGGCGCGGCCGTAGCCATTGCTGCCGCGGGAGTCGACCTGCACGACGATGTAACCCTTCTGCACCAGTAGCTGCTGGACGAGGCTGTAGTTACCGGCCCAGCGGTTGCGCGCCGTGTTCGAATAAACGGGCCCGAACAGCACAGGGTACTTGCGGCCTTCCTGCATGCCGTGCGGCTCGAGAATCCGGGCATGCAACGTGTAGTCGTCAATCTGGCTCGGGAAGCTGACGTAGCGGGCTTCCACCCAGCGGTGCTCGTGGAACGCGGCCAGCGGCGAGTTCGTAATGCGCGTCGCAGCGTCGCCGCCGTCGGTTGCCACGACGTAGAGATCGGGCGGTGAGGTGTCACTGCTGTGCAGGAACGCGACATGGCGGCCGTCCGGCGACGGGTAGCCCGTATTCTGGCCGGGCAGCGTCGCCATTCGCTTAAGCTCGCCCTCGGCACGCACCCGGTAGACGTGACGTTCGTAGGGATTGACGCCGTTGCCGGCATAGAAGATTGCGTTGTCGGCAGCAACGACGGCGGGAGCGCTCAGTACATCGTAGGCCGGGTCGGTCAGGCGGACAGGCTCCGGGTTGTCCGCGCCCGGGTCGATAACATAGAGCCCGTAGCGATCGTCGAGATCGCTCAGGAACACGACGCGCTCACCGTCCGGGTGCCACGCCGAGGCGAACGAGGTGTACATGCGGTTTGGCCGATGACCGTGCCAGATCTCCGTGAGCCCGGCGCTCGCAACGTCCACCGTGTAGAGCTGGCGGTCGACCGCGGTGTCGGTAGCCGTGTCGACGAGCAACATACCTGTCGGCGACCAGCTGAAGCCGATGACCTGGGTCGCGTCGGGCGCAGGCAGGTCGAGAAAGCGAAGCTCGCCGCTTGCGACATCGAGGAGGCCTACCCTGCGACTCTCGTTGGCGTCGCCGGGATACCCGCGACGCACGAGATTCGGGTCGGTTTCCTCGGCAAGGTAGTCCGGAAACGGCACCTTGCGCATGTCGCGCCGGTCGACGACGTGGATGGCGATGGTCTTGCCGTCCGGCGACCAGGCGTAGGTGGGCCCGCTCCAGATCCCGGGGCCGATCTCGCGCTCGGCCCGGCTGTAGCGGCCTTTCGGCAGTGAAGAGAGGCTCGCGATGCCGAGCTCGGTCGTTTGCTCGACCGTCCCGTCGGCCAGATCGACGAGCCAGAGATCGCCGTCCCGGAGGAACGAGGCACGCGTTCCGTCGGGTGCGATAGCGAGGTTGCCGGCGCCGGCACCGACGGCTGCAAGCCGCTCCTCGCGATCGTCTGTCACATCCGACTGCCACAGCTCGTCGCCGCGGAGACTCAGGAGGATCGAGTCGCTGAGCCAGGCAACATCGCCGACGGAGCTATCCGCGTCCTGCGAACCGACCTGCCGAACCGTCGCGCCATCCGCGCTCGCGAGCCACAGTGCTCGCTGTGAATGTCCTTTGTCGTTCCAGGAGAAGGCGAGGTGTTCGCCGTCTGGTGACCAGCGTGGTGCCGAGGGCGATGTGCCCGTGAGCTTCGGCGTAGCGAAGAGCGTGTCGAGCGTGAGTTCGGCGGCGACAAGCGGTTCGGTCGTCGTAAGCGACGTTGCGAGCAGCAAGCCGAGAGCAGGCCGCTGCCGTCGAAAGTGTGTCATGAGTGCGGTTACATTCACGAAGTCCTGAGCGAACCGCATGGTAGCAGGGACGCTACAACGCGATCGCCTTCATCACGGGCGTCGTCGCCCGCAGACTCTTCTCCAGGCTATACACCGCCGCGCGGTTTCGACCCTGCGCCTTGGACTCATACAGCGCATCGTCGGCGGCGCGCAGGATTTGCTCGGGCCGTTCGGCGTTGTGCGGGTATGCGGTCGCGGCGCCAACGCTGATCGTCACGACGTCTGACGCGTCAGAGGCCTTGTGCTCGATTGCCAGCGCAGAAATCTCGGCGACGAGCTCGTCAGCGAAGTCGTGCACGAACTCCTCGGTCGGGTCGTAGAGCACAATGACGAACTCTTCGCCGCCGTAGCGTGCCACCTGGTCGAGGGGCCGGTTTACCGAGCGAGCGAGGCGCTCGGCTACGGCCTGGATCACGTTGTCGCCGGGCCGGTGGCCGTAGCAGTCGTTGTAGAGCTTGAAGTAATCAATATCGACGAGCAGCACTGCGAGCATCTGCTGTTCGCGACGTGCCTGTTTCCAGACGTCGTCGAGGTGTTCATCGAAGCTCCGCCGGTTGTCGATGCCGGTGAGGCCGTCGGTACGAGCGAGGTCTTTCAGCAGCTTCTTCTTGTGAAACAGCATGCGCGCGTCGAGCTCGAACAGGAAGGCCGCGTACATGCCGGCAAGGTTTGTGAACAGGAGGAACCAGGCTCCGTGCGCAAGCTTCGCGGCCGGCGCGCCGTAGGCGATGCCGAGCGCAACGTAGGTGAGAAACACGGGCCAGCCGGCAACCGTTGCCTGCCGGAAGCGCAAACCGAGAATTAGGTAGAGAAAGAAGGTCGTGAAGATCGTGCCCCAGACGACGAACGGCGTACCCGACTGTGCGGCGATGGCGCCGACGACGACGGTCGATGCGCCAACGAGCACACCAACGGCCATGATGACGTAGGTCAATCTCGGATCCTGCGGCCGGGTGATAGACAAGAGCAGGACGACCGCCATCGGCAGGAGCATGGTTGCTAGCCGAAGCAATATGACGGGCACCGCAAAGTCGCGCGGCATCAGGAGCCAGTCGAGCACGCACACGCCGAACACGAGCACGAAGCCGAAAACCACCGCAATCTGTGCCATGGGCACGGTGCGACGCTGGAAGTAGCGGCGAAACTCCTGTTCTTCTTCTGACGCCTTGTCGGGAAAGCAGATCTTTCTCGCCCAGACCTTCGGCCCGACGTCGGAGTGGTAATTCAGGTAGGGCATATCCCGGCCCGGTCAAACGCTTCAATAGCGTATCGGCCGACTTCGGACAGTCTTGAGGCTCTGTCCTCCTAAAGCGAGAGCAACAGGAAGCCAAGCGCCGCAATCGCGGCTGCAACGAGCGCATACGGCAGCTGGGTCCGGACGTGATCGATGTGATCGGTCGCGGCGGCCATCGAGGCGAGGACGGTCGTGTCGCTGATCGGCGAGGCGTGATCGCCGAAGATGGCGCCGGAGATGGCGGCGGCCAGGAGCAGCGGCACGGGCAGCCCCAGCGTCATCGCAATCGGTATCGCAATCGGGATAACGATGGCGAAGGTCCCCCAGCTCGAACCTACCGAGAAGGCGATGAACGCCGAGACGAGGAAAACGAGCGGCGCAAGCAGCACCGGGTGCACGTTGCCGCTGACGAGCGTGGCGACGTAGTCGCCGGTGCCCAGCGTCTGGGCGACGTCACCCAGCGCGAGGGCCAGCAGCAGGATTGTCGCAATCGGCAGCAGGTCACCGGCGCCCTTCATGAAGATGCGCATGAGCTCGGCGACCGAGCTGCCGCCTTTCGCGAGCGTCATGACCCAAGCAACAGAAATGCCGAGGCACACGGCCCAGAGCACGGAGGTCGAGCCCGAGCCTGCAATCAGGTTGCCGTCGCCCGTGAGGTACAGCGACACGGGCATGGCGACAACCATGGTCAGGATCGGCAGCGTCATTAGCCAGGCGGAGGGCACATGCTCGGCGTCATCGACGACCTCCTCGGCCGAGACGTCGATCAGCGGTGTCGCGCCAGGCCAGAGTATGTCGCCGGCCTGCGTCCTCGCCTCGGCCTTTTTCATTGGACCGATGTTGATGTTCTTCCAGATCACGACGGCGGCCAGCAAGATGGCCGTGATCGCGTAGAGGTTGAGCGGGATCGCGGCGACGAAGGTCTGCAGCGGATTCTCGATGCCGGTCGAGGCAACAAGGCTAATGATGAAGGCGCCCCAGGCGTTGAGCGGGATCATGACGCAGACCGGTGCCGAGGTCGCATCAATAAGATACGCGAGCTTCTCCCGCGAAACCTGGTAGCGATCAAACAGCGGACGGCTCACGGCACCGGCGACGAGCAGCGTGATACTCGACTCCACGAAGATCACGAGACCGGTGCCCCACGCGAGGAGCTGCGCGCGGAAGCCGTTGTGTACCCAGTGTCGGCTCTCGAGGTAGCGCACAAAGCCGCGCACGCCACCCGAGTGCTCGATCGTGCCGATCAGCGGCCCAATGAGCAGTGTGAATACGAGGACCCGCGTATCGCCGGCATCCGAGAACACGTTGATGATGCCGTCGAGGCCTTCGGCTGCACCTGCCAGCGGGTTGTAGCCGTTCAGGAGCGTGTGGCCCATCCAGATCCCGGCCGCAAGCGACGGGATGACCTGCTTGCTCCAGATCGCCAGCACGATCGCGAGCACGGGCGGCAGGATGGAGAGCAGGGTAGGTTCGGTCATTGCGGCATCAGGCCCCGGTTGCCCGGGGCTCTGCGGCTGGACGGAAGACCGCCTCGACGGCGGTCTTCACACTGTGATCACTCGGCGGGAGGCAGATCTGCCATTGCCTCGTCGAGCATCTCGACCAGCTCCTCGCGGCTGTAGCTGTATGGCCCCCAGGCGTTGAGCTGGGCAAGCTCGACGACCTTGGTGCGGATCGTGAGGTCCTGTTGCTCCTCGGTGGGCACGACCACGTAACGGCGCAGCGGCTCGTCGGCGAACAGCGCGTGCATGAACGCGTCGGTCACCTCATCGGGTTCCTTGTAGGACAGCTCGCGCTCCGCGGTCGCCTCGTAGTCTTGCTTCATCTCTTCGGTGATCTCGCCGCCGGCCGCCTTGACCTCCTCGAGCCGACGCGACGCGCTGCTGCGGCGGATCTTCGACTTGTAGGAGCCCGGTTCGATCACGCTGACGGCAACGCCGTGCGGTGTCATCTCGTCGGTCAGCGCATCGGTGTAGGCTTCGATCCAGTGCTTGCTGCCACTGTAGGCGCTGTAGCCGGCCGTCGACGCGATGGTGCCCGCGATCGAACCGGTCGTCGTAATGCGGCCGCCGGACTCGATGATCATTGGTGCAAAGGCCTTGGTGACGCGGTACACGCCTTCGACGTTTACGTCATAAACGAAGCGCTGGTCCTCGATAGACGTCTCCATGACGGGCCCGCCGCCGCCGACGCCGGCGTTGTTGACGAGCGCGTACAAGCCCGTGCCTTTGCTCTCGATCATGGCAACGGCCGCATCCACCTGTTCCTGGCTCGTGACGTCAAGCTTCACGGCCGTCATGTTGTCGATGGCGTCGAGCTCGGCCAGGTCTGCGTCTTTACGCGCGCCGGCATAGACGTGGTAGCCGGATTCCGCGAGCCGCTCGGCGAGGTTGCGGCCAATACCCGAGCTTGCACCTGTAATGAGGATAGACTTCTGGTCGTCGGCAAGGGCGACGGGAAGTGCGGCAGCTCCGACAAGCAAAGCCGCAACGGCAAGCGCTGATACGATGAGTTTGTTCACGGTTGATCCCCGATTGTTTTTGTTCCGGACCGAGACGGTAGCACAAGCGCGGGTAACGGGCGGCAGGGCGAGACCGTAATCCGAGTGTCTGTTGCGTTTCGGCGCGTGCAGCACGCACCGTCATCGTGCGATCATGCACGTCTCCCCCCGGCAGCTTACGGCACTCATGCAAGACGAGGCACTGCAGACGCTCAACGGCGTCTTTGGCTATGAACAGTTTCGCGGCGAGCAGGCCGAGATCATCGACGCGGCGCTGGCCGGGCGGGATGTCCTTGTGCTGATGCCGACCGGTGGCGGCAAGTCACTGTGCTACCAGCTGCCGTCGCTCTTGCGCGATGGCGTCGGGCTCGTCGTCTCACCGCTGATTGCGCTCATGCAGGACCAGGTGCGAGCTTTGCACGAGCTCGGTATCGAGGCGGCGTTCCTGAATTCGAGCCTCGATCGCGACGAGCAGTGGTCGGTCATCCAGAGACTCAAGGCCGGCGAGATCAAGCTTCTCTACATTGCGCCCGAGCGACTCGCGCAGGCGCAGACGCTCAGCATGCTGACGGATGTGCCGCTCGCGCTGATAGCGATCGACGAGGCGCACTGCGTCTCGCAGTGGGGCCATGATTTTCGGCCGGACTACATGGCGCTCAAGCAGCTCGGCGAGGCGTTCCCGGGCGTACCGCGCATGGCGCTGACCGCAACCGCAACGCCGATCGTGCGCGAGGAAATCGTCGAGCGTCTCGGCCTGAATGCTCCCGATGTGTTCGTCAGCGGCTTCGACCGGCCGAATATTCGCTATCTCGTGCAGCCGAAGACCAACCCGCGCCAGCAGCTCGGCCAGTTCCTGAAGAGTCATGAAGGCGAGACGGGCATTGTCTACTGCCTGTCGCGCAAGAAAGTCGAGAGCATTGCCGACTCACTGGTCGACGACGGCTACAACGCGCTGCCCTACCATGCGGGCCTCGCGCCCGAGGTGCGCGCCGAGCACCAGCATCATTTCCTGACCGACGACGCCGTGATCGTCGTTGCGACGATTGCGTTCGGCATGGGTATCGATCGTCCCGACGTACGCTTTGTCGCGCATCTCGACCTGCCGAAGAACATCGAGGCCTACTACCAGGAGACGGGCCGCGCCGGTCGCGACGGCGAACCGGCCGACGCCTGGATGGTGTACGGGCTGCAGGACGTCGTCAGGCTGCGGCAGATGGTCGACGAGTCCGAGGCGGACGAGGCTCGCAAGCATCACGACCGGCAGAAACTCGACACGCTGCTCGGCTGGTGCGAGGTCACGGAGTGTCGACGGCGCCCCTTGCTGGCCTATTTCGGCGACGACCCGGGGCAAGACTGCGGCAACTGCGACAACTGCCTGAGTCCGCCGGTTACCTGGGACGGCACCGAGGCGGCGCAGAAGCTGGCTTCGGCCGTCTACCGGACCGGTCAGCGGTTTGGCGCGGCGCATGTCATCGACGTGCTGCTCGGCAAGGACACCGACAAGATTCGGCAAAACGGCCACGACCGGCTGTCCGTGTACGCCATTGGCACCGAGCTTGCCGCGCCCGCGTGGCGCTCCGTCGTGCGTCAGCTCGTCGTGCAGGGATTCCTGCGCGCCGACCAGGAGCGTTTTGGCGCGCTCGTGCTGACCGAGGAGAGCCGGCCGCTGCTTCGCGGTGAGATCGAACTTCGGCTGCGTGAGGATCGCAAGCTAAAGACTATAAAGAAGTCGCGGCGAGACACGGGCGCAGCACTTGCGCCCGGCGACCGGCCGCTGTTCGAGGCCTTGCGGCAATGCCGCAAGGACATCGCGGATCGCCTGGACCTGCCGCCTTACGTGATCTTCCACGACGCGACGCTGAAGCAGATGGCCGAGCACCGGCCGATGAGCTCGGACGAGCTGCTGGCGATCAACGGCGTCGGCGCGGCGAAGCTGGATCGCTACGGCAGCGAGTTTCTCAAGGTGATCGAGAGTGCCGAAGCGCGGACGAAGGCGTCGGCCTGACGACTTCTACGCGCTCAACGCAAGGCCCTGGGGTGGCCGAGTTGCCTAACGGTTTTGGCCGGCGCACTATAGTAAGGACTAACGCGGTGGATCCGACGCCGCCGCGACCGGCTTCAGGCGGCCGAATAGAAGAATAAAAGGGTGCAGCACGTGAAGGCAAAGACGCTGGCAGCCATGGCAACCGGGTGTGCTGCGTTCGCGCAGGCGTCATCGGCGATCGCGGACGATGACTGGAAAGACTGGGCAATCGCCGAGCCCTGGCGTATTTCGCTCGGCTTCTTTATTCCAAATCTTGATACGACTGTCCAGGTTTCGGGCGTGGGCGGCAACGTCGGGACCAGGATCAGCTTCGAGAGAAACCTCGGCCTCGACGATAACAAGACTACGGGCATCTTAGATGTCGGCTGGCGCTTCGCCAGGCGCCACCGGCTGACGTGCAACGTCTTCGAGCTGGACCGGAGTGCTTCGACGCCCGCTTCGAACGTCACGATTATCATTGCCGACACCGAGTTTGACGTTAGCCTGCCGATAGAGTCCTTCCTCGATATCTCGGCGAACGAGCTCGCCTACTCCTACTCCGTGTTGCTCGATGAAAAGAAAGACCTGTCTCTCGGCATCGGGGTGTCACTGCAGGATGTCGCGGCCGGCATACGCGGTACGGCGCTGGATCCGAATCCCGGAACCATTATCAACTTCGACCTCGATTCGAGTGCGCCGTTGCCCACGCTGAACATAGGCTTTCGCTATGCGTTCAATGACAAGTGGATCTTCCAGTCGAAGCTCGGCTGGCTGGCCGTTGAGGCGAGCCTGCGCGACGACGAGATCCTGAAGGGCAGCATCATCAATGCGCATGCCGGCGTGCGCTGGCGAGCCTTTGATAACGTCGGTTTCTTCGCGCGCTACCAGTTGTTCGACGTCGATGCGGATTGGTCCGAGCGTCGGCTCATCTACAACATCAACTACGATTACCACGGTCCCCTGATCGGAGTCGTGGCGAGCTTCTGAGCGCTGTTGCCTAGAACGACCAGTCCCACTGCAGGCGCACGCGATCCGAGGTGTCATTCTCGGGTGCGAGCCTTCGTGTGACGCGGGAAACGTCCAGCGTGAGCTTATTGCGATGACCGTTGAAAAACCAGTTCGCACCCAGCGTGACTTCCCTTTCGAGGACGCCATCGCGACCGCGATCAGGATCGACCGATGCCAGGCGCAGCGCCAGCTCGAGCGGCTCCGGGAAGCCGTCGATAATGCCCGAGAAGAACATGCCGGCCTGCGCGTAGACGCCTAAGAGGCGTACCGTTCGCCCTGTCGCACGATCGTCGATCGTCTTCCAGTGCAGCTCCTGTTGCCAGGAGAAGCCGCCGCGATGATAGGCCGTTTCGAAAAGGAATTGGCGTAGCCGGTACTGGTCCGGTGCACCGTTGGCGAACCCGGGCAGCTGACCGCCGCCGTTGCTCGAGAACGCGGTAAACGACGACCGGCCTGATACCGCGGCAATGGCCACCGAGCCCGTTGGTTTGTCTGCGCGCGGTACGGCGCTCTGGCTGAAGCCGAGTACACGGCCGTGCGTGTTCCACTGCAGGCGGCCCAGCCAGAGGCCTTCGGCGTCGTTCGCATCACCGCCCCGGCCGGCGCCGGTCAGCCAGCCGGCCCAGTAGCTCGTATCGAGCCTCGAGCCGGCACCGAGTCGGCCCGATGCGACGATGCCCTGCTGGCGGTCGATCGTGAACCACGGAGTGATCACGGAGCGTTCGACGAACTGCTGTTTGCCCGAGGAGTCCACGCGTTCTCTATTGAATTCGGACTTCCACTGCCCGATCCGGATGCCGAAGCTGTCGCTGAACTGGTAGGTCGCCCGCAGATCAAGGAGGCGCTCGCCGACAAGATCGTATTCTGAGTAGATTGCCAATGCTGGCCGGATTACGTGCCCGCCCAGCTTGAGGCGGGCGCGATTTATCGCAAGATCGTCGCCGTCGTCTACCGGTGCACCGGGAAGCTCATCCTCGACAACGGCGGAACCTGTCCAGCGAGTCTGGGCACGTACGCCGAACCACAGGAAGTTGTCGCCGGAACGGTCCGTGTACTGTAGGCCCTGCCGGCTGTAGGAGAAGCCCGAGGATGCAGTTCCGTCGTCAGCATCGGCCACCGAAACCCCGACTAACAGCAGAAAGATCAAGAGCTTCTGCAATGCGGTCTCCTCTGCGTCCGCAGTTTGGCAGGCTACAGGATACTAACGGACAAGCAGGCTGACTGTCGGCAACGGATTGCCAAGCCTTGCAGACTGTTGTTGGAATCATGATCATCGTTGCGCTGTAGGGGAAAAGCCCCGCTCCTTAAGATTCCGCGCAAGATTTCAATCACTCGGCTCCGTCACCAATGTCTAACTGGCTCAAAGAACCCCTGCTGCACTTTCTTGTACTCGGCGCGCTGATCTTCGTGCTCTACGGTTTAATTGGTCCCGACGCACCGTCCGAGGACGAGATCGTCGTCACTCGCGGCCAGCAGGAGCACCTGGTCACGGCTTTCTCGCGCACCTGGCGGCGGCCGCCGACGCAGGTCGAGTTCACGAACATCGTTGACGACTGGATCAACGAGGAAGTGGCTTATCGTGAAGGACTGTCGATGGGCCTCGACACGGATGACACGATCATCCGCCGGCGTCTCCGCCAGAAGCTCGAGGTCCTGGCCGAGGACATTGTGGCGCTCGCCGAACCGACCGAGGAGATGCTCGAGCAACACCTCGAGGAGAACGGCGAGGCGTACATGCTCGAGCCCGTGTATACGCTGCGCCAGATCTATTTCAACGCGGACGAGCGCGGACTCGCCGTCGAGCAGGATGCCGAACAGACACTCCTCGTGCTGCAAACGGATACAGGACTGACCAACCCCGAGAACCTGGGCGATCGTCTCTCGATTCCTCACCGCTTCGTTGCCAAGCGGGAAGGAGAGTTGGCCGGGCTGCTCGGCCGCGACTTTGCCGAGGGCCTGCGCAACGTCGACGTTGGCAAGTGGCAGGGACCGGTGCTGTCGGGCTATGGACTGCACCTCGTGTTCGTCGAGGAGTTCAGCCCGGGTCGACCGATGACGCTGTCGGAGGCTCGGCGGGACATTCGACGCGACTGGGACAACGAGCAGCGCATCCGTGCGATCGAGCGACTCTATGAAGAGCTGCGCGGCAACTACACGATTACTGTCGAACCTATGGCGGTCGAGGAAGAGGCGGGTTGAGCATGCGGCGCATGGTCTTGCCGCTGGCCTTGCTGCTTGTCACGAGCATCGCGGGCGCACACGAAGTTCGGCCGGGCTACCTGAGAATCCAGCAGGTCGATGACGCGACCTACGACGTGCTGTTCCGCGTGCCGGCGCGGGGTGAGCTCAGGCTCGGCCTGTACGCACGCTTGCCTGACCACTGTGAGGCGCTCGGCGAGCCGCGCAGCTATCAGCAAGGTGGCGCCTTCGTCGAGCGCTGGGTTGCCACCTGCGCTGGTGGTATCACCGGGGGCGAAGTAGCGATCGATGGGCTGTCGGCAACGCTGACCGACGTGCTCGGGCGCTACGAGCGTCTCGACGGGACGACGCAGATCGCCCGGCTCAGCCCGTCGGACTACACGTTTACCGTGTCGGATTCCGAGAGCTGGCAGGAAGTCGCTGCGACCTACACGGTACTCGGCGTCGAGCATATCCTGCTCGGCATCGATCACCTGTTGTTCGTTCTTGCGCTGCTCATGATCGTCGAGGGCTGGCGCAAGCTGGTCGCGACCGTGACGGCGTTCACGCTCGCGCACAGCGTGACACTCGCGGCAGCAACGCTGGGCTGGGTCCACGTGCCGCAGTCGCCGGTTGAGGCCGTGATCGCGTTGAGCATCGTGTTCGTCGCGGCCGAGATCGTGCACTGGCGGCAGGGCAAGCCCGGCATCACGCGTGAGAAACCGTGGCTTGTCGCGTTCACATTCGGGCTGTTGCATGGCTTCGGCTTCGCGGGCGCGCTGACCGAGATCGGGCTGCCCGAGCACGCGATAACGCTTGCGCTCTTGTTCTTCAATCTCGGTGTAGAGGCGGGCCAGCTCCTGTTCGTTGCGATCGTGCTGCTGGCGTGGGCCTTCCTGCGTCGTCTGCCCCTGCCGGCCTGGTCCTGGCGCATTCCCGTCTACAGCATCGGCGCCATGGCCGGGTTCTGGACCATCGAGCGAATCGCCGGCTTCTGAGACGCAGCCGGCCCTACCGGCCCCAGCGCAGCCCCAGCACGAGGTGCACCACGTCGTAGCCCGAATTCCTGTCGGTGAAGCCGCCGTTCGAGATGTGCAGGTAGCGCAACGACACGTTGAACTGCCGGTCCTTCCGCGTCGGGATCAGCCAGCCGGCGCCGCCGTGCACCGTGAAGTTCCAGCGCGTGGCGTCGGCCGGAAAGGCCGTGCCGGCGGCGTACTGGACGCCGAGTCCGGCATCGAAATAGGGCACGAGCGACGGCTGCCAGCTCGGATGCCAGCGGGCGAAGAAGTCTGTGCCGAGCCCGACCCCTTCGCCGCCCGGATCGACGCCGAACGGGTCGGCGTCGAGGTAGGACAGCGCCCAGTCCTGGTGGAAGACCCAGCGCTTGTACTGGCCGAGGCAGTAGCCGTACAGCGCGCGATAGGGATGCCCCACCTCCTTGCTGCTGACCTGGTAGGCCGGCACTGAGATGCTGGCCTGGCGATAGCCGCAGGCGCCCGGCGGTTCCGCTAAGGCCGCAGCGGGCAGGCCGAGTACGGCTAACAGGAACAGGGACTTCAGTCTCAAGCCGGGTTCCTCAGATGGCGTAATCCGAACGGCGCTCTCATGCACAGTATGCTGACAATGGTCAGCGGCTATCGTCAATGCCGCTGTCCGTCGATAAGCGTGCCGCGACGCTATATGCTGTCGCCGATGCGGTTCTTGCCGGGTCGATTCATGACGGGACGCCATGCTATTTGGGGAGCGCTGTTGATGTTGCCGACGGGTTCGGGTGCAGAGAGCCTCGTGCTGACCGACTTTTCGGAGGCGACGGCCGACTTCGGCTGGTTCGTCGTTAACGACAACGTCATGGGCGGCCGCAGCGACGGCGGTTTTGAGATCGCCGCGGGCGAGCTCCGCTTCGCGGGCCGCACCAACACCCGCGGCGGCGGCTTCAGCTCGATTCGCAGCGCGCCGCTGGAACTCGATCTCTCCGCCTTTGCAGGCATTCGCGTGCGCGTCCGTGCCGACGGGCGTCGCTACACCTGGCGGTTGACGACCAATGCACGCATCTACGGCCGCGAGGTCGCCTACTGGGCCGACTTCGAGACGACCGCGGGCGAGTGGCAGGACGTCGACGTGCCGTTCGCCGACTTCATCCCGCAGTTCCGGGGAGCCGTGCTGGACGGGCCGCCGCTCGACACGAGCCGGATCACCGGCATGGGCCTCATGATCTACGACAAGCGCGATGGTGCTTTCGAGCTCGAGCTGGCCGAAGTGCGCGCCTACGCGGCGGCGTTCTCACTCGACGACCTGCGCTGGGACAGGCGGGTACTCGTGCTGAGTGCGCAGAGCGCAGACGACCCTCTATTGCAGCAACAGCTTGCCGCAATCGAGGAAGCCGGCGAGGGTTTCGGGGAGCGTGATCTCATGCTGGTCACCCTGACCGACGACGGCAGCGCGCGGGCGGGTGATGAGGCGCTCGCGAGCGAGACGGTTCACGCGCTGCGCGAACGCCTCGGGACCGGGACCGATAGCTTTGAACTGCGCCTCGTCGGCAAGGACGGCGGGGTCAAGCTCAGCGAGCGCGAGGTCGTTTCGATGACTGACCTGTTTCGTCTGATCGACGGGATGCCGATGCGGCGGCGGGAAATGCAGGATCGGTGACGTGCGATCTGTGACGCCATGAAGATATGGGTAGACGCCGACGCCTGCCCGGTCGTTGCCAAGGAGATCCTGTTCCGCGCGGCGGATCGTACGGGCGTCCTCGTGACGCTGGTTGCTAACCAGCCGATGAAGACGCCGGATTCAGATAACGTCCGCTCGCTGCAGGTGCCGCGGGGCTTCGATGTCGCCGACGACGAGATCGTCAAGCGCGCCGAGGCCGGCGATCTCGTCATCACGAGCGATATCCCGCTCGCCGCCGAGGTGATCGAGAAGGGCGCGCAGGTCCTGAGCCCGCGCGGCGAGGCGCTGACGCGCGAGAACATCGGCGCGAAGCTCAACATGCGCGATTTCATGGAGACGATGCGCTCGAGCGGCGTGGAACTCAGCGGCGGGCCGGCAGCCTACGGCCAGCGCGACAAGCAGGCGTTTGCCAACGGCCTCGACCGCCTGCTGAGCAAGTACGGCAACGGCGGCGAATCACGCTAAACTCCCGCTCCGACCACGGAGACCCCTTTTGCTCGACGAACTGGATGACAAAGAAGTACGCGTACTGGGCTGCCTGATCGAGAAATCGATCGTGACGCCGGACCAGTACCCGCTAACGCTCAACGCGCTGACGAATGCCTGCAACCAGAAATCGTCTCGCGACCCGGTCATGAACCTCACACAGGGCGAGGTGCAGCACACGCTGCGTGCCCTCGAGGGCAAGCACCTCGTGCGCGCCGAGGAGAACTTCAAGAGCCGTACCGAGAAGTACTCGCAGCGCTTCTGCAACACGCGCTATAGCGACCTGCAGCTCGAGCCCGCAGAGGTCGCGATTGCCTGTCTGCTCATGCTGCGCGGGCCGCAGACGCCCGGCGAGCTCCGTTCGCGCAGCGGCCGTCTGCACAACTTCGAGGACAATGCCGAGGTGGTCGGCGTACTGAACGGCATGCTCGAGCGGGAAGCCGGCCCGCTGGTCCTGAAGCTGCCGCGTACGCCGGGCCGCAAGGATTCGGAGTACATGCACTTGTTCTCGGGGCCGGTCGATATCGAGGCGCATGCCGCGAAAGCGTCCTCGTCGGAACGGTCCGCACCCGCCCGCAGCGGCTCGGTCGCCGAACTCACCGAGCGCGTCGATCGCCTCGAGGCCGAGCTTGCGGCGCTCAAGGATCAGCTGGGTATCGACTCGGGCGACGCTGCCTCGTAACAGCAACCGCGACGCAGGCAGAGCCGTCATCGCAGTCGCGGCTCGAGAGCCGCCCTGCCGTTGCAAGCCGCAGATATGTGAGGTGCCTGCGCAGATTATGGTGCCTTCTACCCTCGCGGCGTGCCCCTACCCCCGCCCTTGCACGGTGCTTACTGGCCTTGCCCGTCGCAATTCGGCGACGACTGGCAAATGTGTAACGGTGCACGTTGACCGCTTGCATCACGTGCAATACTTCCGCAGTACGAGCTTGCTTGGGGCACAACGATGCTCGGAAGACTGATCGGCCGATTCCCTCGCCTGGCGCACACCCTTGTCGCGCTGGGCGTCGCGTTTTCGCTGTCTGCCTGTGGCGGCAGCAGCAGCCCGGCGGCTCCACCGCCGCCAACGTCGCCGCCACCACCTTCGACCGTCAACCCGACACTATCGGTCAGCGACGCGTCGGTTCGCGAAGGCGACATGGGTACGACCACGCTGACGTTTACCGTTGTCGCGTCAGCGACCGTGACGAGCGGCCAGACGGTCGCGGATGCTTCCGTGGATTTCGCGACGGTGGCCGGGTCCGCTACCGAGGGCGTCGACTACACGGCGGCGAGCGGCAGCCTGCTCATTCCGGGTACGGTCGACCAGGTGACGATCGACATCGAGGTCCTCGGTGACACCGATATCGAGCCGGACGAGACCTTCACGGTCAACCTGTCGGCACCGGTCAACGCGACTATCGCAACGGCCACGGCCACCGGAACGATTGCCGATGACGATGCGGCGACCGCGGCGTTTGGTCTCGATGTTCGTCCTGACAACCGGACCTGCGTGGCGCCCGACCGGCCAACCGGAAACGCGTCCGTGTCGATCGTCGAGCCCTACCTGTCGCTGCCGGACCTGAATCAGCCCGTGAAACTCCTGCTCGAGCCCGGCAGCGAGGACCGCTGGTTTGTACTGCAAAAGAGCGGCCAGGTCGTCACCTTCCCGACGGTCAACCCGACGAGCATAACGGAGTACCTTGACCTGACCGGCACGCGCACGATCAGCACCTGCAACGAATGCGGTCTGCTCGGCATGGCGTTTCATCCCGACTACCCGGCAACGCCCGAGATCTTCCTCTCGTACAACGTCGAGCCGAACAACCGCACGATCCTGTCCCGCATGGTGCTGGACGACGTCGATAGTCCGGGTGCGGGCACGAACGAGCAGATCATCCTCGAGGTCGAGCAAGACTTCACAAATCACAACGGCGGGGATATTGCGTTCGGGCCGGAAGGCTTCCTGTACTTCGGTCTCGGTGACGGCGGCAGCGGCAACGATCCACGCGCGCGCTCGCAGGATACGACGCGACTGCTGGGGTCCATGCTGCGCATCGACGTCATCGGCACGGGCGCCGGCTACAACATCCCGCCCACCAATCGCTTCGCCGGCAACCCGCTGTGCGGGCCCGGCGCCAACGCCAACGACTGCCCCGAGATCTACGCCTGGGGTCTGCGCAACCCGTGGCGCTGGAGCTTCGATGAACCGACGGGCCAGCTCTGGCTCGCCGACGTGGGCCAGAACGCGCGGGAAGAAGTGAACATCATCGAGCGGAACGGCAACTACGGCTGGCGCTGTCGCGAGGGCACGCGCGATACCGGCAACGCAGGCGACTGCGGCGCGGGCGATGGCTTGATCGACCCGGTGACGGAGTATCAGCATGGACCCGACACGGGCAATTCGATTACGGGCGGCTTCGTCTATCGGGGCACCGCCATACCCGAGCTTCAGGGCCTGTACGTCTTCGCCGACTTTGCGTCCGGGCGCTTCTGGGCGGCTCGTCCGGACGGCCTGGGCGGCTACGACAACGACGAGCTTATCGACACGGGCCTGAATCCGTCGGCCTTCGGCGTTGGGCCGGACAACGAGCTGTATTTCCTGAGCTTCGGCGGCAGCGTTCGCCGAATCGACCCGCCGGCCACCCCGACGCCCGACACGATTCCCGATGCGCTGTCTGCTTCGGGCTGCGTCGATCCGGACGACGTCACCCGGCCTTACGCCGGCCTGCTGCCCTACGACATGAACGCGCCGTTCTGGTCGGACGGCGCGGAGAAGGAGCGCTTCATCGGCCTGCCAAACGGCACAACGATGAGCATCGACGCTCTCAGCGGCGACTTCGATTTCCCGAACGGCACCGTCATCGTCAAGAATTTCCGCATCAACGGCAGGCTGATCGAGACGCGTCACCTGATGCGGCACCCGGATGGCGTCTGGGCTGGCTACACCTACGAGTGGAACGATACACAAACCGAGGCGACACGCGTGCGCGGCGGCAAGCTCGCCAACATTGATGGCCAGAACTGGATCTATCCATCCGAGGGCGCGTGCCTCCAGTGCCATACGCAGGCTGCCGGCGTCGCGCTGGGTCCCGAGATTGCCCAGTTCAACAAGGACGTCACGTACCCGTCGACGGGCAGGACCGCGAACCAGCTCGAAACGATCGATCACGTCATGATGTTCTCAGGGCCTCTGCCGGGTGCCGCCGACACGCTGGACGCGCTCGCCGATCCCGAAGACAGCGGCGCCTCCGATGAGGACAGGGCGCGGGCGATATTGCACACTAACTGCTCGCAGTGCCATCGCCCGAACGGCCCGACACCGTCGGACCTGGATCTGCGTTACACGACGGCGCTCGCGGACACCAACGCCTGTAACGTCACGCCCGTCGGGGTCGACCTCGACATTGCCAACGTGCGGCTCATCGCGCCGGGGGATGCCAATCGCTCGATGATCGTGAACCGGATGGAACGCCGTGACGTGCATGGCATGCCGCCGCTCGGATCCAACCTGATCGATACGGCAGGGGTCGGGCGCGTGCGTGCGTGGATCAACGGGCTGGAAATCAGCGACTGTAACTAGGGGCTAAAGACCCTGTCGGTGAACTGCGCGCATAACGCGCGGCGCCAACCCTTATCGCAGTCGCGGCTTCAAAGCCGCTCCTACAGCAGATACGTTCCGGCGTCTGAACAGCGCCTTGTAGGAGCGGCTCTCGAGCCGCGAATGGTTTGCAGGCGGTGAGCACGTCGCGGTCGCGGCTTCAAAGCCGCTCCTACAGCAGATTCGTTCCGGCATCGAAACAGTGCCTTGCAGGGGCGGCTCTCGAGCCGCGAATGGTTTGCAGGCGGTGAGTACGTCGCAGTCGCGACTTCAAAGCCGCTTCTACAGTAGATTCGTTCCGGCATCGAAACGGTGCCTTGCAGGAGCGGCTCTCGAGCCGCGAATGGTCTGCAGGCGCTGAGCACGTCGCGGTTGCGGCTTCAAGGCCGCTTCTACAGCAGATTCGTTCCGGCATCGAAACGGTGCCTTGTAGGAGCGGCTCTCGAGCCGCGAATGGTTTGCAGGCGGTGAGTACGTCGCAGTCGCGGCTTCAAAGCCGCTCCTACAGCAGATACGTTCCGGCATCGAAACGGTGCCTTGCAGGAGCGGCTCTCGAGCCGCGAATGGTCTGCAGGCGGTGAGCACGTCGCAGTCGCGGCTTCAAAGCCGCTCCTACAGCAGATTCGTTCCGGCGTCTGAACAGCGCCTTGTAGGAGCGGCTCTCGAGCCGCGAATGGTTTGCGGGCGGTGAGCACGTCGCGGTCGCGGCTTCAAAGCCGCTCCTACAGCAGATTCGTTCCGGCATCGAAACGGTGCCTTGTAGGAGCGGCTCTCGAGCCGCGAATGGTTTGCAGGCGGTGAGTACGTCGCAGTCGCGGCTTCAAAGCCGCTCCTACAAGGCACTGCTTCTATGTCGGGGCAGCATTCAATCCAGGACTGCGACGACGGTAAGCGTCGCGCGGTAGAACGCCGTTACTCGAACGAATAGCCGACCAGAAACAGCAGGCCCGAAGCGGAGAGGAAGGCCAGGTCGAGGCCCAGCGCACCCTTTTGGTAGCCGATGCCGGGCACGACGCCGATCGACCACGCGTCTCCCCAGTATATGGGTGACGTGTCGTGGTGTTCGCCCTCGTAGCCGTGCACGAGTCCGCCGGTCAGCTTGACCCGAAAGCCCGGGTGCTTCTGCCACGGGTGCCAGGTTTTGCCGTAGTAGAGGTACTGTGAGAGTTGGCCGAAGGAGTTGTCGAATACCGAAAGGCCAATCATCGCGTCGGGTTTGTGGTGTCGTTCGACACCGACGAACCAGTGCTCGCCGACGTACTCGTCCTTGGTCCTGAAGTGCATGTATCCACCGCCCTGGAAGTACCAGGTCGGCGTGAATTCGGTGTCCGCGCTTTCCGCGCCGGCCTTACCGGCACAGCCGAGGCAGGCAATTGCGACCGCGAGAATGCGGACGTGGATCTCATTGAGTGGCACCGGCCAAGGCATCGCTCTACCCCCGGATCTTGTTATTGGTATCCGGGCATCTCTACCGGACGACCTGTTTTTACGGGATTTCGTGGTCTGCGTCCATAGGGCCTTTGTACCGTGGTCAGGCGGAGCGCCACCGGTTCCAGCACTTAGAGGTAATAGACGAACACATAGACCGTCAAGAGGACCGCGATCCAGATGGCGGTCACGCCGATCGGCCAGGTCCGGGCGAGCACGCCCGGGCGAGCGGCGCCATCGGGCATGCCGAAATGGCGACGCAGAACGTCGCCGAGCCGATTGCCGATGCCGACCGCCGCGGCGGCCGCGCCGGTCCTGACCCGTGTCGCGAGCCTCAGCGTCAGGTCGCCGACGCGGAACAGGAGCACCCGCCAGACCCAGTCGAGATCGAGGCTGATCGTCAGCGTGCGCTGCATCAGTGGCAGCAGCAGGAAGAACGCCAGCCCCGAGAACGTCAGGAGCTGCAGGTAGAACAGCACCTTGCCGGCCGTGTAGGGCACGTAGTCGACCGGGTAGGGCAGGAACCGGTACAGGAGGTCGGGCATGACGCCAAGGAGGATGCACAGCCCGGCAAACAGGAGCATCGCGAGGGCCATGTTCCAGGGCGCGTCCTTGGGCCGGAGCCCCGAGTCCTTCTGGAAGAATACGAACCACGGAAACTTGATGCCGGCGTGCAGGAAGACGCCGGCCGACGCCGCGGCGAGCAGGAAGTAGACGAGCGCGAGGCCCTGGTCGGCCGAGGCCTGGGATATCAGCGTCTTGGTCGTAAAGCCCGAGGTCAGCGGAAAGCCCGAGATCGCCAGTGCACCGATGATCCCGCAGATCGCGGTCAGGGGCATCGTCCGGAACAGGCCACCGACGTCCGAGCAGCGATTCATGCCGGTGCGGTACACGACGACGCCTGCGCTCATGAACAGCAGTGCCTTGTAGATGATGTGGGCAAACGCATGCGCGGCGGCGCCGTTGATCGCCATCTCGGTGCCAATACCGATGCCGCAGACCATGAAGCCGACCTG